>NZ_JAOBQJ010000001.1 GCF_026162425.1 Flexivirga meconopsidis
TGGTGACCGCTGGCGCACGCGTCGCCGATGGTGGAGCGGTACCGGTGGGGTCGGCGGCCACGGTCCTGCTGACGATGGACCTCAAGTCGCTCACCGACGGCATCGGTGGGGCGACCACCCCGACCGGGGACGTGCTCGATGCCGGAGCGGCCCGGCGGGCCGCGTGTGACACGGACCTGATCCCCGCAGTGCTCGGCGGGCCGAGTCAACCGTTGGATGTGGGCCGGCGAGAACGCCTGGTCACCAAGGGTTTACGCGCGGCTGTCGTCATACGCGATAACGGGTGCACCTTCCCCGGGTGCGATCGACCACCGGGTTTCTGCGAAGTCCACCACGTGACCCCTTGGTGGGCCGGCGGCACCACCAGCCTGACCAACTCCGCCATGCTCTGCTGCCGACATCACCAGGAAGTCCACCGCCACGGCTACACCGCACAAGTCCGCGCCGACGGCGTCACCTGGGACCTCACCGACGG
This sequence comes from Flexivirga meconopsidis, assembly GCF_026162425.1. GTDB lineage: Bacteria > Actinomycetota > Actinomycetes > Actinomycetales > Dermatophilaceae > Flexivirga > Flexivirga meconopsidis. The sequence continues at coordinate 476 of NZ_JAOBQJ010000001.1, forward strand.
CCGCATGCCCGGGCATGCACACGCCGCCGCATGACGGACGAGGACACCACCTGCGACAGCGGCCGCGGGTGGTGTCAGATGTCGCGGGGATGCGAACGCGCGTAGCTCCAGATCGCATGGTCGAGATGCGTCGGATTGAGTCCCATCTTGTCTGCGGCGGCGACCACCAGCTGCCGGACACCGCTCGGCGAGAGTCGATCGTCGCGAAGTTGGTGTCGCACGTAGCGGACGACCCAGGTGTCGGCCTTCACGTCCGGTCGACCAAGCAGCATGCCGAAGTAGGACCACGTCACCTCGCCGCAACCGCGCACCGACAGGTAGGCCGATCGTTGGCGCCGAGCGTCGTCCGCCTGCGCTAGGTGTTTTTGGTCAGGAGGTTGGTGACCAACAACAGCTAGATCATCTGCATGCACGGACCTACGGCGACGAGAGCGTTCGCGGCGTCGACCACGATCTCGGATTTGAGGCGGCCGCTCGCCTTTGTCCGGTTATCGACGACCGCCGCCACCTCGGCCGGCTTGGCGCGCGCGAGCTCGGCCAAATCGTTCATCTCACCGTCTCGGTGGCTACTCCACCGATTGACCACTGCACGCACCCCGTTCGTCGGCCCGCCGTACCTGGCGCGAATGGAGAAGATTGCGTCCAGCAGTGCGGCCTCCACTTGATCGGGCCAACCTCCTCCCCATTGTGGGAGTTCGGTTCCTACTGTCTTCTCGATTCGCACGACAAGGTCGTCGACAACGTCGGTGGGCATCGGACTCTCCAGAAGGTGACGGATGAACTGACGATGCCGACAATCTTGTGGTTGGTCGGTCTCCTCACCTCCTCTTCGCGCGAATGCGACGCGAGATTGCCAGACCGGGTGCCGATCAGCGCCACATCTTCGACTGCCAATATGTTGCAGGTGACTGTGATCGAGATCCCAATGACCGATGGCACCGCGGAGGCCTATCTCACCGGCGTTGCCGACCATCCGCAGCCCGGCGTGCTGCTCTTCATGGACGCGATCGGGCTGCGGCCGCGCATCGAGGAGATGGCCGACCGGATCGCAGCCTGGGGCTACACGGTCCTGGCACCAAATGCGTTCTACCGCAACGGAAAAGCCGTCGACCTCGCTCCCGACGGCCCGCTAGACACCGACGCCAAGCGCGAGGAGTTCTTCGGCGGCGCGATGCAACGGGTGCACGGCCTGACCGCTGATCTGGCCGAACGCGACATCCCGCAATACCTCGACGCGCTGCTCTCGCAGCCGAAGGTGACCGCGCCGGTCGGGGTCGTCGGCTATTGCATGGGTGCGCGGCTCGCCATCCGGGCGAGCTATCTGAGGCCCGAACAGGTCGCTGCCGCAGCCGGTTTCCACGGTGGTGGCCTGGCGACCGACGAGCCCGACAGCCCGCACGCGCGACTCTCCGAGGCCAGGGCCGACTTCGTCTTCGGCCACGCGGACGGCGACCGGTCGATGGATGCGACAGCCATCGAGCGACTCGGCGCTGCGCTGCGCGATGCCGGGCTCCAAGCCAGCAACGAGGTGTATGCCGGGGCCAGCCACGGCTACACGATGGCCGACAGCTCGGTGTATGACGAGGCCGCCACCGAGCGTTCTTTCGCTGAGATGCGCGAGCTCTTCGACCGCAAGCTCAAGCGCTGACCCGGACCGAGCCGGTCTGGTGAGCGACCGTGACGCCGGCGTCACGATCGCTCACGTGACGCGCGCGGGCGGTCAGCTCAGTTCGGCACAGACGTCGATTGCCGTGCCGTGCTTGCCGAGGGTGAGCGTCCTGGACCCATCAGGGTTGAAGGACACGCTCGTGCCCTTGCCGGACACCACGTAGATGCCGGTCATCGGCGTGCTGCCGGCCGGCAGTGTCGCGCTGAACGGGCCATGCTGAGACGTGAGTGACTGTGGGGTGCCGTCGGCGGCAAATGCGTAGACGCCGGTGCCGCCCAAGTCGTGGACGACGCTCTTGCCGGTCGTGGTGTTGGTGAACTCCACGACCAAGTCCCCGCGGAAGACCTGCTCCTTCGGCGAACCATCCGGGTAGCTCGCTGTCGTGCGGTATTCCTCGCGATCCTTGAGCACCGTCTCCTGCACGTCGAAGGCGCAGGTCGACCGGGCCGCCGTCACCAGTGCATCCGAGGAGCGGTACGGCGTCCACGGGCTCCCTTGTGCCGTCGCGGGACCGGCCACCGTCAGACTTGCGGCTGCGCAGAGGACACCAGCCGCCATGGTCACAACGCTGTGTCGCATGCTTCCCTCCACTAACCATTAATTCGCTTTGACCGGTTAGCAGCAAAGCGCACTGATCCCGCGTCGTCAAGGGATGGGCTGTCAGCTGCGCTCGAGCACGCGCAGCGAGCCGTGCACGGATCGCTGCACGAAACCGTCGGCAAGCGCCGCCTGCACCACGTGCCATGGCGCCTGGCCGCCTTCGACAAGGTCCGGGAAGACGTCGTGCACGAGCAGCAACCCGCCAGGTACGACGTGACGAGCGAATGCGCGATAGTCGTGCTGCGCCGTCTCCTCGGTGTGGTTGCCGTCGAGGAAGAGCAACTGGACCGGCGAACTCCACCATTTGGCAACGACTTCCGTGCCGCCGACGACTGCGGAGCAGACGTCGGCGAGCGAGTCGAGCACTGGACGGAAGTGCGGCAAGGTGTCGAGGCGACCGCTGCGCGGATCGACCAGTGCCGTGTCGTGCCATTCCCAGCCGGGCTGGTTCTCCTCCGAGCCGTGGTGATGGTCGACGGTCACCAGCGAGGCACCTACCGAGCGCGCCGCGTCGCCCAGGAGCAGGGTCGACTTGCCGCAGTAGGTGCCAATTTCCAGCCAGGTCCCCGCGCCCGCCGACAGAGCCGCGGCGTGCAGTGCCTCGCCCTCGTCGACCGGCATGAAACCCGTTGTCGCCGCGACGGTTTCGGCGAGTTCGGCAGAGATCGACATCAGCTGGCAGCACCATCGCCGACGGAGGCATCGGACAGCTCGCCGCCCGACCAGCAGGCGTCCCGCCACAGCGAAGCGCCACCGGTCGTCTGTGTGACGGCATCAACTCCGAGCAGCACGGCCGCGGCCGACCAGGTGGTCTGTTCCCGCGGCCAGAGCACCATGTCGGGCAGGTTGCGACCGGTCCAGTAGCCGCCGGTCTCTTCGTCGCGCAGACTTTGCAGATCGGCGAGCACCTGTGTGGCCCGGTCGGTTTCGCCCATCGCGTCGAGCGTGGCGACGAATTCTGCGGACTCCGCAGAGGTGATCCATGGCTGGTCGTTCACGCAGCGCACTCCGTGGCCGTCGCGCACATAGTCGTCCCAGCCGGCGGCGATCCGTTCGGTGGCGGCATCACCGCGCAGCGCACCGGCGAGCACTGGGTAATACCAGTCCATCGAGAAACGGGAGCGGTCGGCGAAGGACTCGGGGCGTTCGCGCAACGCCTCGGCCAGCCGATTGCCCGCCCAGCGCCAACGCGGCCGGTCGTGGCCGAGGGTGGAGGCGATGAAACACGCACACTCGATCGACTGCAGCGCACTGGAACTGCCTGTCAACAAAGCGAAGTCACCGATGTTCCCGTCCGGGTCGACCGCCCAGCCGAGCTCGCCGCCCGGCAGCTGCGCCCGGATCACGAAGTTGATCGCCGACTCCACAGCCGGCCACAGGCGGGCAAGCGCATCCGTGCGTCCGGTGACCAAATAGAAGTGCCACAGCCCGACGGCCAGATAGGCGCACTGGTTGGTGTCGGCGGCTGCATCCTCGACCTCGTCGCCGCGCAGCACCATCGGCCACGAGCCGTCCCTGCGCTGACTGCGCGCCGACCACTCCAGCGCGCGCCACGCGGCGGACCAGTGACCCGAAACAGTCAGACCCATTGCCGACTCGACGTGGTCCCAGGGGTCCAAGTGGCTGCCGTCATACCACGGGATTGCGCCGTTGGTGCGCTGGTGGCGAAGGATGAAATCCGCTGACGCAGAAGCCTGCTCGGCAGTCAGCACCCCGTCGAGCTGCAGCCGGGTGACCATTACGCGGCTACCTCCGGCTTGCGGAGATACACCACGAAACTCTTGCCGGCCACGGGGTTCAGCGCGTTCTCCGCGAAGCGGGTCACGAACGGTGCCTGCATCATGTCCCAGACGAGGAGCTTGTGGTAGGCCTTCACCGCCGGATTGTCGTTGTTCTCAGTCCCGACAGCGCATTTCAGCCACCAATAGGGCGAGTGCAGGGCATGCGCGTGGTGCTGCTTGTATGGCGCAAGTCCCGCCCGCTGCAGCTTCGCGACGAGATCGCTGGCCCGATAGATGCGAATGTGGCCGCCCTCGACCTCGTGATACTCGTCGGAGAACTTCCAGCAGACCTGCTCCGGCCAGTTGCGCGGCACCGACACCGCGACCAGACCGCCGGGCTTGGCGACCCGAAAGATCTCGGCCATCACGGCTTCATCCTCGTGGATGTGCTCCAGGATCTCGGACGCAATGACGCGGTCAAAGCTGTTGTCCGCGAAGGGCATCGAGCGCGCGTCGCCGTGCATGACGGTGCCGGAGGCGCCTTCGGGCACCTCGCCCTCCACCTCCATTGCGCCGAACATCGTCTTGACGTCCGCCAGGTCCGACTCGTTCATGTCGAAGGCAGTGACGACGGCGCCGCGTCGCAACGCCTCGAAGGAGTGCCGGCCCTGACCGGCTCCGACATCGAGCACCGTCATGCCCGGTGCCACCGGGAAAGCGGAGTCGAAATCCATGGTGATCATTGAGTCTGCTCCTTCGAATCTGCGATCACGGAGGCGTAGACATCGGCCGTTGCGCGCGCCACCGCCGCCCAACTGTATGTCGATGCCGCGCGCTCCCGGCCCGCCGCACCCATCCGCTCGGCCTCGCGCGGGTCGGCCAGCACCTGTGCCAGCGCACGCCCGAGGGCGGTTGCGTCACCTGCCGGCACGAGCCGGCCCACGTCGCCGGCAAGCAGGTCCGGCAGGGCACCGACCTCGGAGGCGACGACCGGGGTCGCGCACGCCATGGCCTCGATCGCCGGGATCGAAAACCCTTCGTAGAGCGACGGAATCGCGTGCACCTGCGCCGAGCCGATGAGGGCCGCCAACTCCTCGTCGGTGAGACCGGATCGGAAGGTGACGCGATCGAGCAGCCCGGCCTGCGCGAGCCGCTTGCCGGTCGCCTCGCTGGCCGACCCGACGACGACGAGCTCACCCCACGCGCCGGCCGGCAGCCCGGCGAGCGCGTCGATCAGCACCGACAGACCCTTGAGCGGCACGTCGGCACTGGCGATAGTCACGATGCGCCCGGGCACCCTGGGCGTCTGCGGCGGACGGAACCGGGTGACGTCGACACCGACCGGCACGACCCGCATGCGGTCTCGCGGCACCCCGAAGTCACTGGCGATGTCCTGCGCGGACACCTGGGACACGGTGAGAATGTGCTTGCTGCGCTGGGCGATTCGCCGTTGCATCTGCACAAAGCCATACCAGCGACGCTTGGTGATGCGACCCCATCCGCGGGCCGCTTCGATCTCGAGTCTGCGGTCCCTGCTGATCGGGTGGTGGATGGTGGTCAGCAGCGGGAGGCCGCGCCGCTCCAGGTCGAGGATGCCCGGTGCCAGCGTCTGGTTGTCGTGCAGCACGTCGAAGTCGTCGAGTCGGTCGCGCAGCAAGCGGCTCAGCCGCATGCCGAAGGTGCGCGGCTCGGGGAACGCCGCCGTACACATCGCGGCGAACTCGTAAATGTCTACCGCAGAACGGAATTCACGTAGTCCAGGCCGTCGGAACGGGTCGTCCTCGCGATAGAGGTCGAGGCTCGGCACCGGCGTGAGCCGCACCCCGGGGTCCAGCTCCGGGTAGGGCTGCCCGCTGAACACTTCGACCTGATGACCGAGCGCGACCAGCTCCCGGGACAGGTTGCGGACGTAGATGCCCTGCCCACCCGAGTGCGGCTTGCTGCGGTATGACGCAAGAGCGACCCTCATCGTGTCAAGCGACCTCGACCGGCTCGGACCGCGGCTGCGCCTTCGCGCCGGCGTCATGCAGGTCGCCCTGGGGCAGGCGCACCTCCCCCGGGCGGACGAACGTCATGTCCTGCGTCACGTCGGCCCGCTTGGAGTCGCGACGGTCGTAGAAGTAGTTCTGCTTGAGGAACCACGGCTTACGGTCGCCCTGCTTGGGCAGCAGCGCGATCGACCGCTGGACGTAGCCGGAGGCGAGGTCCAGCGCCGGCCGGGTCGGCATCGCCTCGTCGGCCGTCGGGTAGCCGTAGGCGTAGCCCTTGGCGTCCAGGTGGTTGAGGAAGGTGCAGAAGTACTTCGCGGTGAGGTCGGCGCGCAACGTCCAGGAGGCGTTGGTGTAGCCGATGCAGACGGCGGCGTTGGGGATGCCCTCGATCATCATCCCGCGGTAGATGTAGCGCTCGCCGAGCTCGACCGGCTCGCCGTCGACCCGCAGCGTCGCACCTCCGGCCATCTGCATGTTGAGACCGGTCGCGCTGACGATGATGTCGGCGTCGATCTCCTTGCCGGACGCCGTGCGAATCCCGTGCGGCAGCACCGAGTCGACGCCGTCGGTCACCACGTCCACCGAGTGCCGGCGGATCGCCTTGAAGAAGTCGCTGTCGGGCACGATGCACAGGCGCTCGTCCCACGGCTGGTATCGGGGCGTGAACGCCGTCATACCCACGTCGGTCCCACGCAGTTGACGAGCGACCCCGCCGAGGATGACCTTCTTGGCCGCGCCCGGGGCGCGGCGGCAGAACTCGTAGAAACCCACCGCGGTCACGGCGTTCTTCATGCGTATGGCGTCATACGCCTGCTGGGCGGGCAGCGTCCGGCGCAGCAGCTTGGCGATCGGGTCCCGCGCCGGCAACGACAGCACGTAGGTGGGCGAGCGCTGCAGCATGGTGACCTGGGCGCCCTGCTTGGCAAGCGCGGGCACGATCGTCATCGCGGTGGCGCCGGAGCCGATCACCACGACCTTCTTGCCGGCGGCGTCGAGCCCCTCCGGCCAGAACTGCGGGTGGATGAACTGCCCGGTGAAGTCTTCCCGACCGGGGAAATCCGGCTGGTAACCGGCCGCGTAGTTGTAGTAGCCGGCGCACAGGTAGACGCTCTCGGCGGTCACCTCGCGCGGGCCGTCCGGCGTCTCCAGCTGGAGCGTCCACTGCGCATCGGCGCTGGACCAGTCGGCGCCGGTCACCTTGGTGCGGTAGACGATCCGCTTGTCGATGCCGTATTTGGCGGCGGTGTCCTTGAGGTACTGCAGGATGTCGGCACCGTCGGCGATCGACTTCTCCCCCGTCCAGGGCTCGAACGGCAGGCCCAGGGTGAACATGTCGGAGTCGCTGCGGATGCCCGGGTAGCGGAACAAGTCCCAGGTGCCGCCGAGCGAGTCGCGGGCTTCGAGGATCGCGTAGTCCTTGCCGGGGCACATCGTCTGCAGCCGGTAGGCGCCGTCGATGCCGGACAGGCCGGCGCCGACGATGATGACGTCGTAGTGATCTTTCAGCTGCGGCATGACTCTCCTCGGGGTGGGTCCGGACCGCGGGCAACGGGTCTAAGTTACTCGCCGGTTAACTTCTTTGCCAGACAGAACCTGGATCAGCCCGGCCAGTTCGGGGTTGGATGGTCACATCCTCAAAGCGCAGCCCCGCGACGAAAGCGAGTGATCACCCGTGCACAGCACTATGGCGGATGGCGATCTGACGATCGGCCGGCTCCTGCGGTATGGCGGGAGCGTCCAGGGCCGCGGCACGGTCCGCACCTGGACCGGCACCGGCACCCGCAGCGAGACGTATGCCGAGGTGGCGGAGCGGGCGGGCAAGCTCGCGAACGCGCTCCGGTCGCTGGGCATCGACGGCGACCAGCGAGTCGCGACCTTCATGTGGAACAACAACGAACACCTGGAGGCCTACCTCGGCATACCCGCGATGGGCGCGGTGCTGCACACGCTCAACATCCGCCTGTCTCCCGAACAACTCGCCTACGTGGTGGGCCACGCCCAGGACTCGGTCATCATCGCGGACGGGAGCGTCCTGCCGGCGCTCGCGCCGGTGCTGCCGGCCATGACGTCGGTCCAGCACGTGATCGTCGCGAACGGCGACCCGGCCGCACTCGATGCACCCGCCGGGATCACCGTGCACGGGTATGACGAACTGCTCGACGCCCAGGAACCGCAGACCGATTGGCCGGCGCTCGACGAACGCTCCGCCGCGGCGCTCTGCTACACCTCCGGCACCACCGGCGACCCGAAGGGCGTCGCCTACTCGCATCGGTCGATCTGGCTGCACTCGATGCAGGTGTGCGCCGCGCAGACCATGGCGCTGACCGCGAGGGACAACGTGCTGGCGGTGGTGCCGATGTTCCACGCCATGTCGTGGGGGCTGCCGTACGCCGCGATGATGAGCGGTGCGTCGCTGGTGATGCCGGACCGCTACCTGCAGCCGGAGCCGCTCGCCGCGATCATGCAGGCGGAGCGGCCGACCTTCGCAGCGGCGGTGCCGACGATCTGGCAGGGCCTGAACGCCCAGCTGGAGCAGCACCCGCAGGACATCAGTCACCTGCGCGAGGTGATCGTCGGCGGTTCGGCGTGCCCGCCGTCGCTGATGCGCGCCTTCGAGGAGAAGTACGACGTGCCGGTCATCCAGGCGTGGGGGATGACCGAGACCTCGCCGCTCGGCAGTGTCGCGCGGGTGCCCGATTGGGCGACGGGGGACGAGGCGTGGGCACTGCGCACCGGTCAGGGACAGTTCCCGGCAAGCGTCGAGGCGCGGATCGTCGACGACGCCGGTTCGGTGCTGCCGTGGGACGACGAGGCGGTCGGCGAACTCGAGGTCACCGGTCCGTGGATCGCCGACTCCTACTACTCACCCGACGGCCAATCCGATGCACTGCAAGCCAATTTCGACGACGGCTGGCTGCGCACCGGCGACGTCGGCCGGATCACCCCCGACGGTTTTCTCACCCTGACCGACCGCGCCAAGGACGTCATCAAGTCCGGCGGCGAGTGGATCTCGTCGGTGGAGTTGGAGAACGTTCTGATGGGTCACCCGGATGTCGTGGAAGCCGCGGCCATCGCCATACCCGATGAGAAGTGGCAGGAGCGGCCGCTGATGACGGTCGTGCTCAAGGACGGCTCGGACACGACCACCGAGCAGTTGCGCGACTACCTCGCACCGCATCTGGCCAAGTGGCAACTGCCGGACAGTTGGGCATACATCGACGAGGTGCCCAAGACCAGCGTCGGCAAGTTCGACAAGAAGCGGCTGCGGGCGCGGTTCCAGGACGGCGACCTCACGGTGGAGCAGCTCTGAGGCGTCGTTAGCATCCAGCACCGTGGACGCGCAGACGCAGGTGTATGACGTGCTGGTCGTCGGCGCCGGACCCGCCGGCAGCAGCGCGGCCCGCGCGGCGGCGGCCGCCGGAGCGCACACCCTGCTGGTCGACCGGGCCGACTTCCCGCGCTACAAGACCTGCGGCGGCGGCCTCATCGGCCCGACGCTGCGCTCGCTGCCGGCCGGCGTCGACGTGCCGGTGCAGCAGGAGATCCACCGTGCGTCGTTCAGCCTGCGCGGGCATGCGCTCTTCGAGCGGGACGCGGGCGGGCGAATCCTCAGCCTGGTCAACCGCGCCGACTTCGACGCCGCCCTGCTGGATGCCGCGCGCGAGGCGGGCGTGGAGGTCCGCACCGCGGTGACCGTCACCGAGATCGCCGAAGCAGACGACCTGGTGCGGGTCTCGACCGGCGACGGTGAGCTGCTGGCGCGCGCCGTCGTCGGCGCGGACGGGTCGGCCAGCCGGATCGGGCGGTATGTCGGGGTGCGGCTGCGCCAGACCGACCTCGGGCTGGAGGTCGAGCTCGCCCCGGACGAGCGCGCCGCGCGGGCCTTCACCGGGCGCATCCACATCGACTGGGGCCCCACGCCGGGCTCCTACGGCTGGGTCTTCCCCAAACGCGACGTGCTCACGGTCGGGGTGATCCAGGCCAAGGGCGAACCCGCTGCGACAAAGCAGTACCTCGTCGATTTCACTCAGCAGCAAGGGCTTTCGCACTTGCCGCAGGTGCGCAGCAGCGGGCATCTCACCCGGTGCCGCGAGCCGGACTCGCCGCTCGGCCGCGGCCGGGTGCTGGTCGCCGGTGACGCGGCCGGGTTGCTGGAGCCGTGGACCCGCGAGGGCATCTCCTACGCCGTGCGGTCCGGCGCGCTGGCCGGTGCGGCGGCCGCGGCCATGGGGTCCGGAGGGGTCGGCGCCGGGCGGGCGCTCGCGTCATACGAGAGCGGGATCGCGGGCGAACTCGGCGTCGAGATGGCCGCCGGCGAGCACACGCTGCGCGCCTTCGAGCGGCACCCGCGCGGCTTCCACGCGATGCTGCGCACCCCTCTCGGGTGGCGGGTCTTCACCCGGATCACCCGCGGCGAGACGACCCTCGCGCGGGTGGTGCGGCACCGGTCGGTTGCGGTCGGACTGGCCGCGATGAACCGCTGGTGACGCTCAGCTCGAACTGCTGCTGCCGGTTGCGATCATCGCGACCACCAGGACGATGCCGAGCACGATCTCGACGGCACCGATCACGATGCCGGCGATCGCCATGCCGCGGCCCGCGCCGGTCTTCTTGGCCTGGCCCAGCGCGGCGATGCCGAGCCCGATGCCGACGATGGAGCCGATGAAGCACAGGAACAGCCCGCAGATGCTGGTGATCAGCGAGGCGATCGCCAGGCCGTTGCTCGGCGACTCCTGGTAGGCGACATAGGGGCTGGCGCCCTGGTAGGGCGCGCCGTAACCCGGCTGCTGGGGATACTGCTGGCCGTACGGCTGGCTCTGTTGGCCGCTGTTGTACTGGCCGTAGGGAATCGGCTGCTGCCCGTAGACCGGGGTGCTCGGCTGCTTGTCCAGATTGGGGCCGGGGGTCTGATTGCCGGCGGTCTGATTGCTCTGCCCGTAGACGCCGGAACCGTACTGCCCGTAGCCGCGGCCGTAGCCCTGGCCGGTCTGCTGCGGCTGCTCGGGGATCCGCTGTGCGCGGGTCTCCTGCTCGTGCACCGGCTGGTCGCTCGGCGGCTGGCCGTAGTTGGGGCCGGTGGGCTGCTGGCGGTCGGGGCGCTCGCCATACGGATCAGACATAGGGACCATCGTAGGGAACGCACCAATGCCTTGAGTCAGAAATAAACACGCGCGGAACGGGCAAAGTTACTGGTCAGGCGCGAAGCGACCTGTCCAGTAACTTTGCCCGCACCGCACTAGTGTCAGGTAGGTCACATTCGTCAGCGCCGGCACGTGCCGACGGCGACCCCCGCGAGGAGCCCGATGAAGAAGTTCATCAACGATCCGTCCGCCGTCGTCACCGAGGCACTGACCGGTATGGCGGCAGCTCATCCCTCGCTGCGCGTCGACGTCGAGCAGCGCATCGTCTACCGAGCCCGACCCAAGGGCGCCGGCAAGGTGGCTCTGGTGTCGGGCGGGGGCAGCGGGCACGAGCCCATGCACGGCGGCTTCGTCGGCGCCGGGATGCTCGACGCCGCGTGCGCCGGTGAGGTTTTCACCTCCCCGGTGCCCGACCAGATCCTGGCCGCGACCAAGGAGGTCGACAACGGCGCCGGTGTGCTGCACATCGTGAAGAACTACACCGGCGACGTGATGAACTTCGAGATGGCCGCCGAGCTCGCCGCGGCCGACGGCGTCGAGGTCGCCACCGTGGTGACCGCCGACGACGTCGCGGTGCAGGACAGCACTTACACCGCCGGCCGGCGAGGTGTCGGAGTCACCGTGCTGCTGGAGAAGATCGTCGGCGCGGCAGCCGAGTCCGGTGCTGACCTGACCTCGATAACCGCTCTGGCACAACGGGTTTCGGACGGCGGACGCAGCATGGGCGTCGCGCTCACCTCCGGCACGGTGCCCGCGGCGGGGCAGCCGACGTTCGATCTGCCCGAGGACCAGATGGAGGTCGGCATCGGCATCCACGGCGAGCCGGGCCGCCGTCGCGAACCGCTTGCGCCCGCGCACGAGGTCGCGCAGATGCTCGTCGAGCCGATCCTCGATGACGCCGACTTCACGCAGGGCGAGACCATTGCATTCCTCAACGGCATGGGCGCGACACCCGAGATTGAGCTCTACCTGATGTATGGCGAGGTCGCGAAAATCCTTACCGATCAAGGAGTCACCGTCGCCCGCACACTCGTTGGGTCCTACATGACCTCTCTTGACATGGCCGGCTGCTCGCTGACCCTGCTCACCGCCGACGACGAGCTGCTGCGCTGGTGGGACGCGCCGGTCAACACTCCCGGCCTGCGGTGGGGCCAGTGATGGCCGACGCATGGGACGTGCCGCTGCTGACGCAGTGGTTGACCGGCTTCCGCGATGCCGTCGACCAGGCCGGTGAGGAGCTGACCGCGCTCGACTCGGCGATCGGCGACGCCGACCACGGCAGCAATATGCAACGCGGTCTTGCCGCCGCCGTCTCGGCGGTCACGGACGCGCCGCCCGCAGACTGTGGTGCATTCTTCAAAACCGTTGGTATGTCGCTGGTTTCGAATGTCGGTGGCGCGAGCGGTCCGCTCTACGGGACGTTGTTCCTGCGGATGGGCACCGTGGCCGGCACGGCAGAGACCCTCGCCATACAGCTTTTTGGGGAGTGCCTGCAGGCCGGACTCGACGGTCTCGTGCAGCGCGGCAAGGCGCAGGCGGGTGACAAGACGATGGTCGACGCGATGCTGCCTGCCGTGCGGGCGTATGACGAGGTCGCCGCCGACGGTGGTCCGATGGTGTCGGCGTTGACCGCCGCGGCGCAGGCAGCGGCGCAGGGCCGGGATGGGACGACGCCGATGGAGGCCAAGAAGGGGCGGGCCAGCTATCTGGGCGAGCGCAGCGTCGGCCACCAGGACCCCGGTGCGACCTCGATGACGCTGCTTTTCGAAACGGCTGCAAAGGTATTCGCATGATCACCCCACGAAGTTCTCGCTGGCGCTCGATACTTCGCGGGGGCGCCGAATGACCGTAGGCATCGTCGTCGTCTCGCACAGTCGTGCACTGGCCGACGCTGCGGTGGCGCTCGCCGCCGAGATGGTTCCTGCCGGCTCGGTGCCCGTGCGGGTCGCCGCCGGTGCTCCGGACATGTCCTTCGGCACCGACGCGACCGAGATCGCGGCCGCGATCCAGGCTGCGGACGGCGCCTCGGACGGAGCCGGGGTCGTGGTCCTGCTGGACCTCGGCAGCGCGATCCTGTCGACCCAGCTCGCTCTTGACCTGGTGCCCGGCGATGTGCGCGATCGCACGATCGTCTCGCCCGCACCACTGGTCGAGGGTCTGGTGGTCGCGATGATCAACGCCTCGATCGGCACTCCCCGCGAGCGCGTCGCCGCAGATGCCTCCGGTGCCCTGCAGCCCAAGCAGTCGCAGCTGGCGGCGGACTGAGCCGCGCAGCGCGTCCACACTCGCGCCGAGGTAGCAGTTGCTGCCGTTATCGGCGGCTCATAGCGACAACGAGTGCTACCTCGGCGCGGGGCTCAGCCGTCTTGTCGTCCTGGCGTCATGCCGACGACGCCGCCACCAGGTCGTCGCCGAGCGCCGTACGCCAGTAGATGACTTCACGTCCGGAACGCCTCTTCAGCACCGCCCCTGACCGCAGCAGGATCCGCAGATGGTTGCCGACCGCGCCCAGTGGCAACCCCGTCTGAGCCGCCAATCCACTTGTGGTCTGCGGGGATTGCAGAAGACGCAGAATCCGCGCCCGATTGCGGCCCAGCAGCTGGTCCAGACCGTCGGCTGTCGTGGCGCCGGTCTGCGCCAGTGCCCCGCCCACCGGGTAGTACACGGCATACCGGTGCGGCTCGTCCCAGCCAACCCAGCTGCCGCCGGCGTGCACCGGCACGAGCAGCAGCCGCGCCTGCGGCGAGAGTCGGCGGGTCGGCAGATCGAAGTTGTTGATCCGCAGGTGTCCGCGCTCCCAGTCACGACGCTTTCCGAGATCTCGCAACACACCCGCAAATCCATGCGCGGCCAATCGATGCGTGCGCGTCGTGATGTCGGCGCGCAGGACACCTTCACGACGCGGCCAGTCCGAAGCCACGGTGTGCGTCCAGGTCCACTCGAGCAGTCCGACGACGTGCTCAGTCAGGCCGGGCCGCTCGAGCGATTTCGGCAGCCTGTGCGGGGTCGACTCGCGCAGGTGTGCTCGAATCACCTTGTCCCCCAGTCGCATTACCTGTTCGAGCTCCTCGGTGAAGCTCGGCGCCAGCGTCGGCGGGGGAATGCTGAGGAAGTCGGCCATCCAGGACGGGTGCCACAGGTTGTCCAGCACCGCCGCCCGCATCGGATGCTCGTCGAGCATGGCGTGGAATGCCGCCCGATGCCGAGCTGCGAAGACTTCGTCCGGTCGACTCCGGGCCCCGGTCAAGTAGCCGAGCGCGCCGACCACTTCAGCCATCGGCGACACCGCGAACTGTGCACCAGCGAGCACGTCGCTCGGGATCTCCCAGAGCCCCATGTTTCGCCTCCACACGAATTGTTTGCGGGTATGCCGCAGAGCCTCGCACAGTTGCCGACCGTGACGACATACCGCCGCCTCTTCGCCATCGGTCAGTTCCGAGTGCTCTTCCTCGCGCGCGCCTGCTCGATGGTCGGCGTCGTTGTCGGAAGCCTCGCCCTCGGCACCGTGATGTATGACGCGACCGACTCCCCGGTGCTCACCGCCCTGGCCATGTTCGGTGGTCCCATGGTGCAGTTGATCACCAGCAACTTTCTCCTGGCGGCAAGCGACCTACTCCGCCCACGCACCGCCCTCGTCGTCACCGGCTCGGTAGCAGCGATCGTCGATGCGCTACAACTCCTTCCGGGCTTGCCGTGGCCCGCCCGTTTCGGCTTGGTCGCCTGCGTCTATGTCGTCAGCGCGGCGACGAGCGGCACTGCGATTGCGCTGATTTCGGACATCGTGCCGACCGAAGCCTTCGTGCTGGGCCGGGCGACGATGAACATCACGGTCGGTGGCATCCAGGTGATCGGCAACGGGATCGGCGCGCTGCTCCTGTTGGTTGTCGCACCAGTCCACCTCTTTGCGATCTCCGCCGTCGCGCTGCTCGCCGCGGTGGTCGTCGCCCGCATCGGACTGGCCGACCATCCACCGCGAGCCCGCGGCCCGGTCGCAAAGCGGACCCGGACGGTCAACCGACAGTTGCTGCGGTCCCCCGTCATACGGCCGGTGCTCCTGATGAACTGGATTCCGAACGGGTTGATCGTCGGCTGCGAAGCCCTCTACATCCCCTATGCGCACGGGCGCGCCGGCTACCTCTTCGCGGCGACCGCCGCCGGAATGCTGACCGGCGACATCGTGATGGGCCGCTTCGTCACCGAACGCTTCCGGCAACGCACGGTCGTCCACCTGCGGCTGCTGCTCGCCGCTCCATTCCTCCTACTGGCGTTTCGACCGCCCGTGCCGATCGCGGCACTACTCGGCGTCGTCGCAGCATTCGGCTACACCGGCTCGCTCGCGTTGCAGGAGCGGCTGATTCAGGGGGTGGCCACGGACATCAAGGGCCAGACCTTCGGCCTGGCGGGCGCCGGGCTGGCGGTCGGGCAGGCGGTCGGCGCACTGCTCGCCGGCACCGTGGGGCAGCTCATCGGCCCGGCAAACGGGATGACGGCTATGGCGGTGCTGTCGATCGCCGCCACGTGCGCGATCGCACCCGGTTTGCGGCGATCGAATCCGCAGGTCCGACGGTCGCCCACGAGGTAGCAGTCGCTGCCGTTATCGGCGGCTCATAGCGACAACGAGTGCTACCTCGGCGCGAGATCGACTCAGCCGACGACCGAGTCCTTCGGCAACCAGCCCTCCGGGCCTTCGGAGCCCGCGGCATACTCCTCCATCGGCACCTTGCCGGCCGCCCATGCCTTGAGCACGGGTTCGACGATGTGCCAACAGGATTCGGCGGAGTCACCGCGCACCGAGAGCAGCGGATCGCCGTCGAGGATGTAGGACAGCACCTCGCCATACGGCAGCATCCGGCCGGCGGCGAGCTCGGCGCGCAGGGTCTTCTGCTCCAGGTCGAGCGGACTGCCCTCGGCGTTCATCGTGAGCACGAACGACACCGCACCGGGCTTGAGATCGATGATGAGCTTGTCCGGCGGGCTGGTGTTCTCAAAGCCCGTCGGCACGTGCCCGACCGGGCGGAAGTAGCAGACGATCTGCTTTCGCGCCGTGCCGAGCGCCTTGCCGCTGCGCAGCGTGAACGGCACCCCGGCCCACCGGTTGTTGCGCACCTCGACCTGCACCTGCGCGAGGGTCTCGGTGTTCCGCTTCGGGTCCACCCCCTCTTCATCCACGTATGACGGGACCTTTCGCCGGCCGATCGACCCGGTCGTGTAGCGCGCCCGTTTGCTCGCCCGCTTCGCGCTGTTGCCCCATAGGCGGGTCGAGCGCAGCACCTGCGCCTTCTGATCCTGCAGCTCCTGCGCGGAAAGCTCGGCGATGGACTCCATGGCGAAAATCGCCAGCACCTGCAGCAGGTGCGACTGCAGCATGTCCTTGAGCGCACCCGCACCGTCGTAGTAACCGGCGCGCCCCTCGAGCGCCAGGTCCTCGTCATACAGGATCTCGACCCGTTCGATGTGCTCGGCGTTCCAGATCGGCTGCAGGATGCGGTTGGCGAAGCGCAGCCCGATCAGGTTGAGCACGGTGGAGACGCCGAGGAAGTGGTCGACCCGGAAGATCTGCTCCTCCGGCACCAGCTTGTGCAACTGCTCGTTGAAGTCACGCGCCGACTTCTCGTCGGTCCCGAACGGCTTCTCCAGCGCCAGCCGGGTCGGCTGGGGCAGCTCGATGTCCTCCAGCAGCTGGCACACCTTCATCGACACCGACGGGGGAAGCGCGAAGTAGATGACGAGCGGCCCCTTGCACGAGCCGATCAGCCGGCCCAACTGCTCCGGGTCAAGCAGGTCGGTCTGCTCGTAGCGCGCCTTCGACACCACGGAGCGGGTCGGCCGCGCCGGCACCGGCACGTCGGCGAACGCCTTCTCGATCAGCTTCTTCCACTGTGCCGGGGTCATCGACTCACGGTCGGCGCCGACGACCTGCACCTTCCGCTTCGGCTCGGCGGTCAGCAGGCTGCCGAGCCCGGGCAGCAGCAGGCGGTGGGTGAGGTCGCCACCGGCACCGAGGATCAACAAAGTCACAGGAGCGTCATCGGCCATGGGGCCGAGCATGGCACGAGAGCCTGCCCGGCCCACATCGCGGACACGCCAGTTGCGCCGATCACGACCGTTGTTCTAACTTCACGTTATGCAATCCATCACGCAACGTGACTTGATGCGGGTGTCGCGACCGGCCGCCCGGCATTGCTGTCTGTCGGCCTGACCTGCCAATCGGGCAGCGATCGGGCCGAAACAACCTCTGCCAGATAGCAATTCACCAGCCACTCACGAGCACCGAAGGATTTCGCAGCCATGACCACCCTCACGCACACTGTTTCCACCGCGCTCACTCCACGCCAACTACTCAGCGTCGCCCACCTCTTCACCGACGAAGCCCTCCACTTCGCGTATGACGAGAGTTCCGCCGAGCGCCAGTGGACCGCACTCACCACCGCCGATCAGGTGCAGGTCTGGGCGATCGCCTGGCCGCCCGGCAGCTCCACCGGTTGGCACGATCACGGCACCGCATCCGGCGCCTTCGTCACGGTGCGCGGGAGACTGCGCGAACACGCCTGGCATGGCTACGAAACGATCAGCGAGCTGAATGCCGGTCGCGGAAAGCACTTCACGGACAAGCACATTCACGACGTCCGCAACGAGTCGGACGAGTGGGCGGTCTCCGTGCACGCCTACTTCCCGGTGCTGCAGGAGATGAACCGTTACGCGCTGGTCGGCGGCGAGCTGGTGCTCACCGGCGTCGACACCGAAGGAGAGTCGTGGTGAGCACCTTCGCCGACGAAATCACCTGGCAGTCAGAGCTTTTCGCGTCCTCCACGGTGCCTTACGACGACCCGCGGCCCGGACGAGGGTCGAAAGCCCCGACATACGACGGCATCGACGACCAGCTCACCGACGCCCGTAGCCGACTGCACCGGATCAGTCCGCGGGCTGCCTTCCAGGAGGTGCTGCACCAACGCGCCGTGCTCGTGGACATCCGGCCCGCCGCGCAACGTGCCGCCGAGGGCGAGGTCGCCCCGTCGCTGGCGCCGCTCGTCGTCGAACGCAACGTGCTCGAATGGCGATTCGACCCTCGCCACGAGGCGCGACTGCCGCTCGCCCACCCCGACCTGCGCGTCATCGTGCTCTGTCAGGAGGGCTACACCTCGTCGCTGGCCGCGGACTCTCTCGCCCGCATCGGCGTATGGCGGGCCACCGACGTCATCGGCGGTTTCGCCGCGTGGCGCGCGTTCGGCCTGCCGGTTGCCGGCGATGCGCCCTCCTGATCTCGATACGCCCTCCCCCGCTTCGCTCCTCCGGGCTACTCGATCAGCGTCACTCGGCGCACTGCACGCGAGCGACCTCGGCGCCGTCGATGACGAACCGGGCATCTACGGTGATCCGGGAGCGCAGCGAGTTGGCGATGAAGCACTGCTGGTGCGCGAGCGTGACCAGCCGCTCGAGCCGGTCCAGCCGACTGCCGGGCGCCAGGGTCACGGTCGGCCGCAGCCGAATCTCGCTGACCCACATAGGATCTGACGACTCGGGCATCAACCCTTCGGCATCGTCGACGTAGTCGAGCACGTCCAGCCGCGAGCGGGACGCGACGGCGAGGAACGACAGCAGCTGGCAGCTACTCGCGGACATCACCAGCAACTGCTCCGGGTTGACCAGCGAGGAGTCGCCACGGAAATGCGGGTCGGCCGACATCGGAAGAGCAGGCAGATCGCCCGGCGCGACCTCGTGCGCGCGGCCGTACTCGTCATACCCCACGCCCGTCGACCCGGACCAGGTCAATCGCACCGGATACGAGTGGGTTTCAGCCATGACCCTGATAGTACGACGCGACGAGCGGGCCGACCTCCTGCCAGCCGAGCGACCGGTAGAGCTCCCGCCCATCGGCGGTCGCGCTCAACACCGCACGGCGCGCCCCGCCCAGCACACCCGCCTGCTCGAGACCGGTCATCAACGCCCGCCCGAGCCCACGGCGGCGGTGTTCGGCCGCGGTGTTGATCCGGTCCGGCACGACCCAGCCGTCTGCGATGCCGGCCTGGCCCCAGGACGCGAGTTCGCCGTCGCGGGTGTGGATTTGGAGATAAACGACATCGTCCCGGACGTCGGTCGAAGACACGTAGCCCTCAGGCACCGGCACCAGCGGACCAGGACGAAGCGTGCGAAACATCAACCAGCCGGGCTCCTCGTCGACCCACTCCTTCGGGAAGACCGGCCTCCACTGCGCCGGATCGCCGACGAATTTCACCGCGGTCCGCGGCTCGGTCACCGCGTCCAGCACGTCGCGCACCGCCCGCTCGTCGCCGCGGGTCAGCACGAACCGCTCGAACTCCCGGTCGTTGCGAGTCGCGAGATACCACCCGGTCGAGGTCGGGGTCGGCGCGGCGATCTGCTTCGACCGGGCCCAGCCGCCGACCCAGCCGTCGAGGTAGCACCGCACGGCTTCGTCGACGAACACGCCCACGAGCTTAGGTATGGCGGGCGACCGAACGCGACGCAATATGCTCACCGCGGCCGATTTCCCTGCCGAAAGGGTGCCCGATGCCGACGTTCTCCGTCCCCGGGGCCGAGCTTGACTACGCAACGGACGGGTCCGGCCCGCCGCTCGTCATGCTGCACGGTCTGACATCCAGTCGCGAGAACGAGATTCGCAATCGACTCGACTTCCGCAGCTTGCGCGACACCCACACCGTCACGGCGTATGACGCACGCGGTCACGGCCGGTCCACCGGCCGCACCGAGCCGGACGACTACCGCTGGCCGCAGCTCGCGGACGACCTGCTCGCGCTGATCGACCACCTGCACCCGGACGAGCCGGTCGACGCGCTCGGGGTGTCGATGGGCGTGGGCACGCTGCTGCACGCGGCCACGACGCACCCCGACCGCTTCCGGCGGTTGGTGCTGGTCATCCCACCGACCGCATGGCAGACCCGTGCCGCCCAGGCGGACGTCTACCGCGACGGCGCAGACCTGGTGGAGGCACAGGGCTCCCGCGCGCTGGCCCGCGCCGCACGGCTGCTGCCGCTGCCGCCCGCTCAGGCGGACCTGCCCGAGCGAGTCGCCCCCGACATACCCGACAAGCTGCTGGCGGCGGCGTTCCGGGGAGCCGCGGTCTCCGATCTGCCCGCGCCGGAGGCGATTTCGCAGCTCGAGCAGCCGACGCTGATCCTCGCGTGGGCGGACGACCCGGGCCATCCGACCGAGACGGCCGAGCGGCTCTTCGACCTGCTGCCGGTCGTGGAACTCAACGTCGCGCACACACCCGGGCAGCGCGACGCCTGGGCGCAGATGGCCACCGACCATCTCGGCTGACGTCGGTCAACACCGACTGACGTCCGGCGCAACGAGTGACGTCCTTGCACGGACGTCACTCGTTGGTTGCGACGTCACTCGGCGCGGGCGCGGCCGGTCAGCCCGCCGCGTGCAGGCCGATCGTGTCACCCGCGCGATCGGCGGCCTGGGCGATCGTCTGCACGATCGCGCCGGCGACGAGCTCGGGATTGTCGATCATCGGCACGTGCCCACAGTCGGGCAGTGACACGTGTCCGACAGTCGGCAGCTGCTCGCGAGCGGTGACGGCCTGCGACGGCAGCAGCAACCGGTCCCTGGTGCCCCAGGCGATCGTCACCGGCACAACCGGCCGGTCGCGGTAGCGCTCGCGGGACACCTGCCAGGCCACCGGGAAGAAGCCCGGCGACCGCCGCAGGTTGTAGGTGTCGTCGAGCGCCATTTTCGGGTCGACCCGCTCGGGGTGGGCGTAGAGGGAGCCCATGCTGATCTTGCGCAGCGCGGTCTTGTCGGCGAAGAGCTTCAGCACCGGGCCGGGCGAATAGGTGGAGGCCTTCAGCACCGCGAGATTCGCGATCGCGTTGGCCAGGCCCACCGGACCCCAGAAGCCAGCCGGCGACAGCGCGGTCGCGGTGCGCACCGACCCGCGCGCGGCAAGGCCAAGCGCGAGCAGCCCACCGAGGGAGTTGCCCGCCACGTGCGGTCGCCCCAGCCCCAGGTCGGCGAAGAACTCCTCGAACTGGTCGAGGTAGCTGCTCATCCGATAACTCGCCGGTTTCGCCGGTTTCGGCGACTTGCCGAAGCCGGGCAGGTCGACCGCGATGACGTCGAAGTCCTCGGCGAGCAGGTCGAAGGTGTGACCCCACGCGGTGCGTTGGTGGCCGATCCCGTGGATCAGGACCAGCGGCTCACCCGAGCCCTTGCGCGAATAACTGATGGTGCTCATCGAGCCTCACTTCATGTATGGCGTGCCACGTCCGACAGCGGGCGTTCCGCGAGTTCGCCAGCTCACCTTACCCGTCGGTAACGCCGCCGGGTAGGGGTTGCGACCTCTCCAGCACCCGCAACGCGACCGCGACGACGCGCTCGCTCGCGGCGTCATACGCGATCTCGGCGTCGATGGCGTCCCCGCGCAGGACGAACGGCACGCAGATGCGCGCGTCGTCCCACATCTCTTCCAGCGGCAGACCGTCGACCGGGAACCACTCGGGCTCCAACTCGTCCGACGCCTCGAGGTCGCCCGTCCACCAGGTTGCCCGGAACAGGTCCACGTCCATGTCCCACGACGGCTTGTCCGGCCAGCGGAAGCGCACCTGCCCCGCGGCGGCGAAATCAGCTGGGAGCACGACAAATCCGGACTCCTCATGGGTCTCGCGCACCGCGGCCTCGAGGGTCGTCTCGCCCGGCTCCACGTGGCCGCCGAGCGCGACGACCTTGCCAGTGCCGAAGCCGCGCCGCTTGTGCCCGAGCAGCACCTGCGCCTGCGGGGTGCCCTCGTTGCGGATGAGATACGTCAGGCACATCGATTTCGTCACCTGAGACAGCATGCCCGACGGTTTCCGGCACTGGCCGGTAACCGCAACGATGGGGCGCGTGACGATCGGAATCCTGACCAGCGGCGGCGATTGCCCCGGCCTCAACGCGGTGATCCGCGGCGCGGTCATCAAGGGCGACCGCATCCACCACGAGTCGTTCGTGGGCATCAAGGACGGCTGGCGTGGCCTCGTCGAGGACGACATCGAGCCGCTGCCCCGGTATGACGTGCGCGGCCTCTCCCGGCTGGGCGGCACGATCCTCGGCACGTCGCGCACCAACCCGTTCGACCACGGTGGCGCGGCCCGCGTGCGTGAGGTGATGGCGGGGCACGAGATGACCGGGCTGATCGCGATCGGCGGCGAGGGCACGCTCACCGCCGCCCGCCGGCTGTCCGACGAGGGCATCCCGGTCGTCGGGGTGCCGAAGACGATCGACAACGACCTGTCCGCGACCGACTACACGTTCGGCTTCGACACCGCGGTGTCGATCGCCACCGAGTCGATCGACCGGTTGCGCACCACGGCGGAGTCGCACCACCGGTGCATGGTCGTGGAGGTCATGGGCCGGCACGTCGGCTGGATCGCGCTGCACGCGGGCATCGCGTCGGGCGCGCACGCGATCCTGATCCCCGAGGTCGACGTGTCGCTGGAGCAGATCTGCGAATGGGTCGAGATGGCCCGCGACCGCGGTCGTGCGCCGGTCGTCGTGGTCGCCGAAGGCTTCGTGCCCGAAGGGGTCGAGCACGTGCACGCGCCCCGCGGACTCGACGCTTTCGGCCGGCCGCGCCTCGGTGGCATCGGCGAGCAGCTTGCGCCGGCCCTGGAGGAGAAGACCGGCATCGAGACGCGCTCGGCGACCCTGGGTCACCTGCAGCGCGGGGGTGTCCCCTCGGCATACGACCGGGTGCTTGCGACCCGCTTCGGCACCGCCGCCGTCGACGCCGTCGTCGACAAGCAGTGGGGGTCGATGGTGTCGCTGATCGGCACCGACATCGAGTCGGTGGACCTGCACTCGGCGACGACCGTGCTCAAGACCGTGCCGCGCGAACGCTGGGACGAGGCCGCGATCCTCTTCGGCTGAGGCAGACTCAGCCGGTGGGATACAGCTGCCCCATCACCTCCCCCACGTAGGCCTCGACGGCCTCGTCGGGGTGCAGCACCCCCTCGATCGGGAAGCCGACATACTCCGGCGCGATCCGGCCGGCGTCCGAAAGCGCATGCAGCAGAGCATGTTTCACGTGCGGCCGATCCAGCTCCGGCGGCACTCGATAGGCGTAGATGTCGACCGGCTCGGTCGAGATCCGCGCAAACCGCTTGCCCACCCGGCCGAGCTCCTTGTCGGAGGAGTTCAACTGCAGCCAGCTGCGCAACGCCGGCGCTGTGTTCGTGACGCCGACGAAGAGCACGTCGGCGCTCGGGTCGGAGCCCTCCGACAACCGCCAAATGTAAATCCATGATTCCGGCCGATCGCCGACCAACTCACCGTCCCGGACGTGCCAGATCTCTGTTTCGATCACGGCACCAGTTCTACTCCTATCCCCGTTAGCTTGGCCGTATGACGCAACGCAGCGGCGCCGGGCCGGACTTGTCGAAGACCCCGGGCGTCGAGGTGGATGCGGCCACGGATCCGCTGGTGCGCAGCGCGGTGCGCAAGTCGGTGCGCCGGCTCGTGCCGTTCGTGGCGCTGCTCTACTTCGTCAACTACCTGGACCGCACCAACATCGCCTTCGCCGGCCCGGGCGGGATGAACGACGCGCTCCGGCTGAGCGGCCCGATGTTCGGCTTCGCGTCCGGCATCTTCTTCCTCGGCTACCTGCTGCTGGAGGTGCCGAGCAACATGGCGCTGCACCGCTTCGGTGCGCGCCGGTGGATCGCCCGCATCCTGGTCACCTGGGGCATCATCGCCTCGCTCGTGACCTTCGTGCCCAACGCCGGCACGCTCTATCTGCTGCGCTTCCTGCTCGGCGTCGCCGAGGCTGGGTTCTTCCCAGGCATCATCCTCTATCTGACGTTCTGGTTTCCGCAGCGCGAACGCGCAAGGATGACAGCGCTTTTCATGGTCGCCGTACCGCTGTCGACGGCCATCGGGTCACCGCTGTCGTCGCTGCTCATCGAGCACGGCCACGGCTGGTTCGGGCTCGACGGGTGGCGGGTGATGTTCCTGGCCGAGGGGGTGCCGGCGGTGCTGCTCGGCGTCGTCACCTGGTTCTTCCTCACCGATCGGCCTGAGGCGGCCAGGTGGCTGGCCCCCGCCGAGCGGGACGCGCTGCAGCGCACGCTCGACGCCGAGCAGCGCACGCGCGAGACGGCATACAAGGTGACGATCCTGGAGTCCCTCACCCGGCCCCGGGTGTGGGCGCTGGCATTCGTCTACTTCGGGGTCGTCTACGGTCTCTATGCGCTCGGGTTCTTCCTGCCGACGATCATCGCCGGGTTCGCGCAGCAGTACGGCGCCGACTACTCGATCATGCAGCGCGGGCTGATCAACGCCATCCCCTACGTGATCGGCGCGATCGCGATGATCCCCTGGGCGCTGCACGGCGACCGCACCCGCGAACGCGTCTGGCACGTCGCGCTGCCCAGCATCGTCGGCGGCATCGCCATCCCGGTCGCGCTCTATCTGGGCAGCCCGTTCGCGGCGATGGTCGCGGTCTCGGTGTGCGCGATCGGCATCATGAGCGCGCTACCGACCTTCTGGGCGCTGCCGACCAACTTCCTCTCGGGCGCGGCCGCCGCGAGCGGGATCGC
Organism: Flexivirga meconopsidis; assembly: GCF_026162425.1. GTDB lineage: Bacteria > Actinomycetota > Actinomycetes > Actinomycetales > Dermatophilaceae > Flexivirga > Flexivirga meconopsidis. The sequence goes on from NZ_JAOBQJ010000001.1 coordinate 25,154, forward strand.
ACTGATCAACTCGGTCGGTAACTCGGCCGGGTTCCTCGCGCCATACATCACCGGCTGGCTCAAGGACGGCACCGGCTCCCAGAAGCCGGGCCTGTGGGCAGTCGGCATCGCGATGGTGCTCGGCGGCGTGCTCGCCGTCATCCTGAAGACCCTGCCACCCGCCAAGGACGAGACCGCCGCACAAGAGGTGAAGGTATGACGACCATCCTGTTGCTCCACTCCGCGCTCGGCCTGCGGCCCGCGGTGACCCGTTTCGCCGATCAGCTGCGTGAGCGCGGGTATGACGTGGTCAGCCCCGACTACTACGCCGGCAACGTCTTCGACGACACCAACGCCGGCCTGTCGCACCGCGACGACATCGGCCCGGCGCAGCTGCTCAAGCGAGTGCGCCCGGTCGTCGACGAGCTACCGGACGACGCTGTGCTGGCAGGGTTTTCGCTCGGCGCCGCCTTCGCGCAGCGGCTCGCCGCGGACCGGCCGGACGCGCGAGCGGTGATCCTGATGCACTCGGTCGCCGCACCCCGCAACGACCAGTGGTCCGGCCAGCCGGTGCAGGTGCACCGCTATGCCGAGGACCCGTTCGTCACCGAGTCCGACCTGGTCGCGCTCGGCGAGGCGGTGCGCGGGTCCGGCGCGAGCTTCGAGGACTTCGTCACCCCGGGCAAGGGGCACCTGTTCACCGACACCGACCTGCCCGACGGCAACGCCGCGGCCACCGCGACCACCGTCGACCGGATCGACGCCCTGCTGCGCTGAACACCTGCGGACGCGGACTGTCCGCTGTCCGGGAAACGCGGTGGAGCCTTGTCCGCGCGCGGCGATACGCTCAGGTGCTGCACAAGTTCACCCTTAAGGAGGGGCCGCGTGTCTCAGGCCGCACCCACTTACCCCGAGGAGATCGACGGGGCGGTCCTCAAGATCGCCGGCGTCGTCGTGCTCGGGGCGATCATGTCGATCCTCGACATCACCGTCGTCAACGTCGCACTGCCGACCTTTCAGAATGTCTTCTCCGACGGCGGTTCACCGGTCGCCTACTCGACCGTTGCCTGGACCGTCACGGCATACACCCTCGCCTTGGCGACCGTTATCCCGCTCACCGGCTGGGCCGCCGACCGGTTCGGCCCGAAGCGCCTCTACATGCTCGCGATCCTGCTGTTCACCGCCGGTTCGGCGTTGTGTGCGGCGGCCAACTCGATCAACATGCTGATCGGCTTCCGGGTGTTGCAGGGCCTCGGCGGTGGCATGCTCATGCCGCTCGGTATGACGATCCTCACCCACGCAGCCGGCCCGAAGCGGATGGGCCGGCTGATGGCGATCCTCGGCGTGCCGATGCTGCTCGGCCCCATCCTCGGCCCGATCCTCGGCGGCTACCTCATCGAGCACGCCAGCTGGCACTGGATCTTCCTGATCAACCTGCCGATCGGCCTCATCGCGCTGGTGTACGCCTACTTCGCCCTGGAGGACGACAAGCCGGTGCCGTCGGAGTCGTTCGACTTCCTCGGTATGGCGATGATGTCGCCAGGACTGGCGCTGTTCCTCTTCGGAGTCTCGTCGATCCCGACCGACGGCATCGGCTCGGCGAAGGTGCTGATCACCGGGATTCTCGGCATCATCTTGATCGTCGCGTTCATCTTCCACGCGTTCCGGCCGGAGCACCCGCTGCTGGACCTGCGGCTGTTCAAGAACCGGCTGCTCTCGGTCTCGACGATCACCATGTTCCTGTTCGTCGCCGCGTTCTTCGGTGGCCTGCTGCTGGTGCCGACTTACTTCCAGCAGGTGCGCGGTGAGTCGACGCTCGACGCGGGCCTGCTGGTCGCCCCGCAGGGCATCGGCGCCATGCTGACCATGCCGATCGCGGGCGCTCTGGTCGACAAGTTCCCGGTCGGTCGCATCGTGCCGTTCGGGCTGGTGCTGATCATCGCCGGCATGTTCGGCCTGACCCAGATCGGCCCGGACACCAGCTACTGGGGTTACATCATCCCGGTGCTGTTCATCATGGGCCTCGGCATGGGCGGCACGATGATGCCGATCATGACGTCGGCGCTGAAGACGTTGACCCATCACGAGGTAGCGCGCGGTTCGACGCTGATCAACATCATTCAGCAGATCGGTTCATCGGTCGGCGTCGCGATCATGTCGACCGTGCTCACCGACCGCCTGAAGTCGTCCGACCTGGTGCAGACGGGGCAGGCGATCATGGAGCGGCAGCAGCACAAGCCGCCACTCCCGCCCACCGCGGAGCAGATGCAGGTCGTTGCCCAGGCCGGCGGTCAGAAGTCGTTCATGGCGCAGGTCGCCTCCGACATGGCGGGCGCGTTCAGCACCACCTTCTGGGTGGCGGCGATCCTCTGTCTGCTGACGATCATCCCGGCGTTCTTCCTACCGCGTAAGCCGCTGCCGGAGTCGCCGGCCGGCGAGGAGTCCGCGCCGATGATGATGCACTGACGCACGCCACACGCAGACCACGATCGGGGCGAGGCTGAGCCGCTGGGCGAAGCCTCGCCCCGATCACGTGGCGTGGGCTTCACTCGATGCGTGCTAAAGCCTGACAGTCGTCCAGTTGGCGCGTAGCGTCGGACCATGAGAATTACCGACCACCTCCCCCGTCCTTCCCGCCGCGCCGTCCTCGCCAGCATCCCCGTCACCGGTGCGGCCCTCCTTCTCGCAGATCAGCGCTCGCAGGGCTACTCGGCGACACCGGCCACTGCATCGAGCATGCCGGCGGCTGTGCGCCGACGATTCGGTTGGCGCCCGGCGCTGAACAGCCCCTTCACCACGATGTCCGCGCTCGATCCGAAACTGTGGGGACAGGGCTGGTTCCCGGCGTCTGCAGGAGCGGTCTCGGGGCCGATCAACCAGGGAGAACAGGCGGCATACCATCCGCGCAACATCGTGCTGGACAAGTCCGGTGCGCACTTCCGCCTCACCGCCACCCCCACCCGCGTCCTCAGACTGGACGGCTCGGGCACCAACTATCCGCGCGCCGGTGCGGTGATCACCAGCATGTACCGTCACGACGTCCATCCCCGGACCTGGATCGAGGCGCGGCTGCACCTGCCCGGCACCGGCGGGAAGATCACCGACTGGCCAGGCTTCTGGCTCAACGGTTATGACCGCCCGGGCAGGGTCTGGCCGCAGTTCGGCGAGATCGACATCGTCGAAGGCCTCCGCGGCTACGCCGCGTGGCACTATCACTGGGGTACACAGCCCGGTCGACCCACTCTCAACCCGGGACACAACGTTCCGGGCACCTACACCGGCTGGCACACCTTCGCAGCCCACTGGGAGCCGGACCGGATCGACTTCTACTACGACGGACGGCTGGCCGGATCGGTGCTCGATCAGGTGCAAACCGATGCGCACTACATCGTGCTCGGCTATTCCACGACCAATGCCGCCGCCGGGCCATCCGAATTGATCTGTGAATCGGTCAGGAGCTGGACGCACACCTGACCGGCCGACCTCACGGTTTGCGCGGGAGGACCGCAGGACCGTGGCGACGCTGCGGTCGGTTGCGCACCGGAGGTGTTCAGGGCCCTTGCAGCGCCGGCTTCGACAACCGCACCGCGTCCGGCAACATGCCGTGCTCCACGCCCCACAGCACTGCCTGCGAGCGCGACTTGACGCCCATCTTGCGGTAGGCCGCGCGAATGTGGGTCTTCACCGAATTGATCGAGATCGCAGCACGGTCGGCGATCTCCTGGTTGCGCAGACCCTGCGTGATCAGGGCGATCACCTCGGCCTCGCGGGCAGTCAAGCCGTAGACCTTCCCGGGCCAGGAGCCGTGGCGCTCCATCTGGTCCTGCTCGTCGTTGAGCGGCACGCGGGGATTGTTGGTCATCACCACCACCTGACCGCGCATCACGTCGACCAGTGCGTCGGCCAGCTGCTTGCCGTTGAGACTCTTCGGCAGGTAACCGTGCACCCCCTTCTGGGTCGCGATGTCGATCAGTCTGGGGTCGGTGTTCCAGGTGTAGATGACGACCTTGCCGCTTGCCGAGTCGGACAGCAGCTCGTCGATGTCACTACCGTCCACCTGGGTCTGGGAGAACGTGTCGTAGAGCGTGACGTCGACGGGCAGATCTCCGTCGACGGTGGCCATGGCCTCCACGACCTCGACGCGGTCGGCGTGCGGCGCCAGGAGTTCAGCGAGCCCGACGACCACGAGTTCGTAATCGTTGCGTAGGGCGACGCGCACTGGCCGCTGCATGTCGGAAGGGAGCATACGAACAAGTGTAGGGCCGCGGCCTGCACATTCCCTGCGATGTGGCGAACCCGCCGGTAACCCGCGATCAGGCGTGCTCGGGCGGGAATCCACCGGTCGCGACCGGCCCCCAGTCGGTGATCGTCACCGCGATCACCGACTTGCCCTGCGTGCGCATCGCCTCGCGGTACTCCGCCCAATCGGGGTGTTCACCGGAGATGTTGCGGAAGTAGTCGACGAGTGGCTCCACCGACTCGGGCAGATCGATGACCTCCGCCTCGCCATCGAGTTGCACGTAGGCGTCATCCCAGTCGTCGGACTGGATCAGCAGCGAGACACTCGCGTTGCGCCGGATGTTGGCAACCTTGGCCCGCTGCGGGTAGGTCGAGATCAGCACCCGGCCGTCCGACCCGAGGCCGCAGGTGACCAGAGACAGCTGCGGTGAGCCGTTCCGTTTGTGCGTCACCAGCGTCGCTCGGTGGCGTGGGCGGATGAAGTCGAGAAGGGCGTCGCGATCGACGCGGTCGGCAGTCGCGATACGGCGTGGCATGTCCGCCAGGTTAGACCGGAGCCGATGCGCGAGCAGGCGCGTCATACTGACCGGCAACGTTCGGCCGGAAGGGGACCGGGACCATGAAGCGGACCAGGACGACATCTGCGGCGATCGCCGTCGTCGCGGCGGCGACACTGCTCACGGCATGCAACCAGGAGCAGGAAGCTGCATCGGTGACCACCGGTGGCCCGGCGGGCTCGAGCGCTCCTGCGGCCGCGAAATCGGCTGCGTCAGCTAGTGGTTCGGGCTCTCAGAGCTCTCGACCTGGCCCGGAGAAGAACGGTGCCCTGACCGATGCCGGCGGGTGGTACGCCGAGGGCAACACGGTCACCTTCGTCTACAACAACGGCGTCCGCTACAGCTTCGACGCCGGCGGAACGATCGGCGACATTCGCAACACCAAGCTGCGCACCGACAAGGGCACGCTCACCCTGTCGGCCAGTCGGGCGACCTGGGTGAGCGCCGACGGCAAGCCGTCATCGGTCGATGTCCGAGGTGCCGGGGTGGTCGCCGACGGCAGTGGCGTGATCGCTGTCCTCCCGGATGGTTCGGTGACCTGTGCCAACAAGGCGGGACTGCAGTTCGTCGGCTCCGACGGCCGCAAGGCCGCCGCCACCAAGAGCGGCGCGTTCTATCTCGACGAGTACGGCAAGAAGACCGTTGTCGGCACCGCGCCCAAGGGCGGCAAATTGGCCGGTCGTTTCGTGGTCTGCAGCGTCGGGAACACCTCGACCATCGACCTGTTCGCCGACGTGCTGTTCGACTTCGGCAGCTCCACGCTGACGCCCGCCGGAAAGCAAGTGGTCGACCAGACCGCGGCGACGATCCAGTCGCGCGTCGCTAGCAAGACGGTCTCGGTGGTCGGCAACACCGACTCGGTCGGCACGCCCGACTTCAACAAACAGCTCGGGCAACGTCGCGCCGACGCCGTCGCCGCGGAGCTACGCGGCAAGCTCCCCGGGATCCAACTGAAGGTGTCGAGCAACGGCGAGACCCAACCGGTGGCCGCCAACACCAAGGCCGACGGTAGTGACAATCCGAGCGGCCGAGCCAAGAACCGGCGGGTGACGATCTCCTTCGCCAACTAGCGCGGCGCGGTGCGGCCCAAGCTTCGACGTCTGCCATGATGCTGCCGACCACCGCACGTCCACCGCACGAGGAGACCACCCCAGGATGCCGCCGCCAGCACCGTGTGTCTGCGGCCATCCACACGAGGCACACACGCACCTGCGCGCCGGCACCGACTGCGCGTTTCACGAGCTCTGTGGTTGCGCAAGTTACCGCCCGTCCTCGGGAGGCAGTGTCCTGCAACGAGTCCGGCGCCTCATCGCGCGACGCCGACCGCACTGGTTACCCTCGTTATATGGGGGCGAGGGTGTCGGTGTGCATACCGACCTATCAGGGCGCGCGCTTCCTCGGCGAGACGCTGAACGCGGTGCTCGCCCAGGATCGGGATGATCTCGAAGTCGTCGTGCGGGACAACGCCAGCACCGACGGGACCGCGGAGTTGCTGCGGACGTATGACGACCCGCGACTTCAGGTGATCACCGCACCCGAGACGGTCGACCTGCCGACCAACTGGCGCAAGGCCGTCGAAGCCACGACGGGCGACTACGTGAAGCTGGTCTGCGCGGACGACCTGATCGCACCGGGTTCGCTCAACCAGCAGGCCGACCTGCTCGACGCACATCCCGACGTCGCGATCGTCGCCTCGCGTCGTGCCCTCGTCGATAGCGATAGCCGAGTCCTGTTGCGTCACATGGGTTTACGTGGTCTTACCGGAGTGCAGACCGGCTCGCTCGTGGCTCGCGCCATTGTGCGTCGCGGAGGCATCAATCCCATCGGTGAACCCTGCGGAGTGCTGTTCCGGCGTTCCGACTACGACGCGGTCGGCGGCTTTGACGGCGAACGGGTGCACCCGATGGACGTGGACCTGTGGGTCCGCCTGCTGCGCCGCGGCAACCTCTTCGGGCAACACGAGGAACTCGCCGCCTTCCGCACCAGCCAATCCGCCCATTCCGCAGCGCATTCCAAGGATCAGTACGCCGAGTACGTCAGCTTCAGCCGCCAGGTGGCGGCGGGCTGGGAAGTGCCGTTGCGGGAACGGGCGGCCGGTGCCGTCATACGCCGCGCGAGCTGGGAGGCGTGGCCGCTGCGGAAGCGCTCGACCTCACCCGGCGCGCGCTGGCTCGATGTCGTCCGGCCGGCCTGATCGGCAACTCGCCACGCTGCAACAGCCTGATCGACCCGGTGAACGGCACGAGACACAACGCGCCGAAGACGGTGCGGCCCAGGTCCCAGGCCGGGGTCATCGGCAAGAGCACCGACACTCCGGACACCGCCACCGCCGCGGCCAGGAACCCGAGACTGCCGCGCGACGACCGAATGACCGGATGCCGACGGGCGACTGCCTCCCGCAGGAAGGCCGCCTGAGCTACGAGCGCCGCGAGGGTGCCGAGTGCCGCCCCCGACAGCCCCAACACGCTGAGCAGCCCGATCGTCATCGCCACCTTCACGAGCACGGCGACCGCCGACGACCACGCCATCGGAGTCGACCAACGGACTGAAATCAGCATCCGCGAGGTCGCACCGATCGCAGCAACCGGCAGGGCGCACAAACCGACGATGAAAACGATCCGGGTCATGTCCACCCGGTCGTAGCTCGCCGGGACGAAAACGCGCAGCAGCGCGGGAGCGGCAACCGTCACCCCGATCAGGGACCAGCCGACGAGCCAATAGATCCCGTCGCGCGCCCTGGCGATGGTGCGCCAGCGTTGCGCGTCGTCCCCGATGCCGATCAGCCGCGGCAGCCAGGCGCGATTGGTAAACAACAGCAGCAGCGTCACCACGTTGCCGACCACGAAGGCGACCTGGTAGCTGGCGACCGCCTCAGCGCCGAGCCAGCGTTGCACGATCAGCCGGTCGCCCGCAGCCAGGATGAATTCGGACAGTCCGGCGACGACCAACGGGGCTCCGAGCCGGAGCGCGCGCACGGTCACGTCGTGCGCGCGCAGACCTGCCAAACGCGGCCGGGCCCACCAGACCCCGATCGCGAACGCGATGGACTGCCCGATGACACCGCCCCAGGCGTAGGTCACCGGGTCCCGCCGTACGCCGAAGAGCAGCGCGAGCTCGAGCAGTTGCGCGCCGACCGTCGAGATCAGGCTGACCACCGTGAACTTGCGCAGGCGATCCTCGGCCTGCAACAGCGAGAGCACCAGCAGGACGGCCGTCCCTGGTGCGGTCCACAGCAGCGTCACGCGCACCAGCGACAGGCCCTCGTCGAAGCCGAAGACCGGCGCCCACCAGCGCAACGTCAGCAGCAGCACACCAGTGACTACGAAGCCGAGCACCATGCCCACTGCGAGCAAGCCGCGCGCCCGGTGGTCGTCGACGCCGTCCTCGACGCGTTGCACTTCGAGTGCCTGATCGATGCCGAACACGCATAGCACGATGACGAGTTGGTACAGGGCGATTGCCGCCGCGAGCGCGCCGAACTGACTCATGGTCAGGGTGTGCGCGAGCACCGGGGAGACGATCGTGGCCACCAGCAGTTGCAGCGACCAGATGACGACATACAGCAGCCCGCGGCCGAACAACCCGTTGAACGCTGTCGCGGGCTGGGTGCCTTCACCGGTTTCGGCCGCCGTCATGAAACGCGCAATTCCTGGTCGATCCGGTCCAGCAACGGCCCCGACGAGTCATCGAACTTGCGAGCGAACAACGCGGGAGTCGGATAGGACTCGGCGACCTGCAGGATCTCCTCGAGGTCGGCGAACGGCGCCGGACTACTGCCCGCGGAGGCGCGCCAGTTGACCACCCAGGGGGTGGGCCCGAACGCACCGGTGTCCGCGTCCCCGCCCCGTGCCGGGCTGAGCAGCACCGACGGTATGGCGACCTCCTCCGGGATCCAGCACCTGCTGAAGTAGCGCGCCAACCGGTGATCCGTCGCGAACGCGTCGAGCACGAGGTCGGCATGCCGACGAGACAGAATCTTCCAGGTGGACCCGCCGGCCAGCCGGAGTCCACGAGGTTTCAGCAAGGGCAGTGGAAGGGCGACCCGCCGCCGGTCGACCGCGCGTTGCCACAGCGCGAACCGGTCGTAACCGGCGAACATCCCCCACCGGCGAAGCGGCAGACGCTGCAACTCCAGGAAGGACCTGCCCGGGGCCGCGGCGAGGAACTGCTGCAACCGATCGGCCGTCGTCAACGGGTAGTCGGCGCCGCTGAGCATCACGACGTGCTCGAAGTCGACCTCAGCAGCGGCCGCCCGGTATCCGCTGAGCTCGGCTCGGACCACCTCGAACGACCCCCATCGCGAGCGCAGCCGCGGCAACAGGCGGACGCGCGACGGTAGGTCGGCGACCATCCGGTCGAAAGTCGCGCGCGGAGTGCCCGCGTCGATGTGCAGGTAGACCGGCAGCGGATCGAGCGCGGCGATGAGCCGACGCAGATGATCCGGCCGGTCGAAAGCAACCAAGACAACAGCGACCGCACTTGACACCTGTCCATACTAGGATTCGCCGGGTGCTTCCGGAACTATCGATCCGAGGACCGGTCCTGCCCACAACAGCTCCCCCCGACTGGGCCGGTGCGTCCTGGGTGGGAGAGCTGCTCGTCGGGGACTTCGCCGCCGCCCCAGCCGGGGCGCCCCTCGAGGTGCCCGACGTCGGCGACTACCGGCACGTCCGGCTGCTCGTTCGCGAGCACGATCGGATCCGCGGCTACCTCACCCCCACCCTCATCGACGGACACCTGGACCCGGCCGAGCTGCACGCCGGCGTCGCCGCTCTCCCGCCCGCCGACGTCACGGCCGACGCACCGAGAGCCGTGCCGATCAGCGTCGTGCTGTGCACCCGGGATCGCCCGGACGACCTCCGGATGGCGCTGCGCTCTCTGATCGGGCTCGACTACCCGGACTTCGAAATCGTTGTCGTGGATAACGCGCCCACCACGAGCGCAACGACGGACACCGTTGCAAACATTGCTGATCCACGGATCAGAGTCACTACGGAGCCGGTTCCCGGTCTCTCCCGGGCACGCAACGCGGGGGTGGCGAGCGCACGTCACGACTGGATCGCGTTCACCGATGACGACGTCGTGGTCGATCCCGGCTGGCTGCGCGGTGTCGCGCGCGCGATCGGCGCCGGCGGTCCCCAGGTCGGGGTCGTGACCGGCCCGGTCGCGACGGCCGAGCTTCGGACCGCCGCCCAGGCGTGGTTCGACCGACGAGTCAGCTGGAACAAATTCCTGCTGCCTCGTGTCTTCGACATCCGGCGGCCGCCACCCGAACTGCCCCTGTTTCCCTTCCAGGTGGGCGCCTATGGCACCGGGGCGAACTTCACCACGAGCCGGCGGGTGCTCGAGGAGTTGGGCGGGTTCGACGTCCGGCTCGGGGCGGGCACTCCGACTCGAGGCGGCGAAGACATCGACTTCTTCTACAGGGTGGTGGTGCGCGGGCACCTGCTCGCGTATGAGCCCTCGGCCCTCGTCTGGCATCGCCATCGCGACACGCTGAGCGCGCTGGAGACCCAGTCGGTGGGCTACGGCCGCGGCCTGGCCGCCTGGTTGACCAAGCTGACGCTTTCACCGCGCGACCTGCTGACCGGCCTGGTCGCCATCGGACGCAACCGGCGCCGCCGCGGCCGCGGCGGCGCGCCGGCGACCGGCGAGGGCCCGGACGGCCCCGACCAGCTGGACCCGCTGCCCGGCACCGACCGGCTCCTGCGGCTCGAACGACGGTCGGTCCTCGGCGGGCCTGCGTCATACCTCGCGCCGTGGCTGCTGCGGGAGTGAGGTTGCCACGTTGCACGGGTCGGGTCCGCCACGACCTGGCATGCTGGACATCTGTCAGGAGGGCGGTCCGGATCGGCACGAGGGGTGAAGACGGCCATTGGGTAACCGGTTAGCACCACCGGCGATCATCCGGCGCTGGGGCTATGAGCCGCGTCCGGTCGGGCGCCATCGCGCACGGGTGCGTCCGGTTGTGCCCGACTCCGGCCCGGCGTCCCGCACCCGCTGGCAGACGTCGGGGCGGCCCGCTTCGTACGCGCTGGGAGCGGCGGTGGCGGGGCTGGCCGGCATGGGCAGCCTCCTGCCGGTCCTGCCGGGATGGCTGCGGTTGGTTTTGCTGCTGGTGCTGGCGCTGCTCGGACCAGGAGGCCTGATCGTGGCTTGTCTCGGCCCGTTGCCGCGGTTCGTCGTGGCACCGGCGATACCGGCGATCGGCGTCTCGACGCTGTCTCTCGCGGTCACGGCCACGCTCGCGATCGGTGCCTACGAGCCGCGTGTCACGACCCTGATCGTGTCGGCGGTCTGCGTCGCCGGCGGGATACTCCTCCGCGGACTGCGCGGGGATGCCCACACAGCGCTCCTTCGTCCGCCGGGCCGGGCGCGGATCCGGCAGATCCACGCCCGCGCCAGGCGCTCGACCCTTCAGTGGTTGCGCGCCTCCCCAACGCGCTTGCCGGTCGCCCTCGTCATCGTCGGACTGCTGATCTGGCTTGGCTCACTGCCGTCGCTCGACCGGAGCAGCTACTCGTCATACGGCCTGATCGTGTCCACACCGAGCATGGCTGTGGCACTGGGCGCGACCGTCCTCGGCCTCCTGCTCGCCGTTCGCGCAGGCCACCTGGCGGCCGGTTGGTTCGGTCTGGTGGCAACGGTGCTGGTGCTGCGCGGCGGCACGTTGTTCGCAACCTCCGCGGCGCCATACCCATGGACCTACACCCACCTCGGGGTCATCGACTGGTTCGGCCACTCCGGCACTCTCGCCCGGGATGTCGACGTCTACTCCAACTGGGCGGGCACGCTGGCGTTCTTCGCGTGGCTGAGCGACTCGGCCGCGTTCTCGAGCTTCTCGCTGGCCCACGGGTTCATCCTGGTATGCCACCTGCTGACGATCGTCGCGGTCTACCTCATGGCGCGGGCGTTCCGCCGCACCCCGACCGAGGCACTAGTCGCCGCATTCCTGGTCGAGGCGGTCAACTGGGTCGGGCAGGACTACCTGTCGCCGCAGGCAGTAGCGTTCCTGCTCGCGATCGTCCTGGTGACCCTGCTCCAGGTGGCACGGGACCACCGCTTCGCCCAGGCCGCCAGCGTGTCGGCATTGGTGATCTACACCGGCATCGCCTGGTCCCATCAGCTGACCGCCACCTGGCTGGTCGGCGCGACCCTCGCGCTCGTCCTCGTCGGCTTCCTCCGGCCGCTGTGGACGGCAATCGGCGTGCTGGGGATGTTCGGCCTGATGTTGGGCGTCAACCTCGACTCGCTGGTGCGCAACTCCACCGGCATCTCGACCGACGTCGTGGCCAACTCCGCGGGCAACGTGCCGATGAGCGGCTCCCCGGGTCAGCAGCTCACCAGCAACACCGTGCACCTGCTGGCCGCCCTCGTCTGGGGCGCGGGTTTCGGCGCCGCGCTGCTGCAGGTATGGCGGGCGCAATCGGCCACCCGGCGCAAGGACGCCCTCGGGCTGGCCGTCGTCGGCTTCTCGCCGTTCGCCCTGCTCGCCACCAACTACGGCGGCGAGGCGATCTTCCGCGTCTACCTCTTCTCGCTGCCGAGCATGGCGGTGCTGGTTGCGCCATACCTGACCAAATTGCTCTGCTTTCCCGGCCGCCGGGCACTCCTCGCGATCCTCGGCGCGCTCGTCGTCACCGCCATGGGCGCGCAGGGCACCTGGGGCAACTGGTACCAGGGCATCATCACCGGCGACGAGGTCGCTCTTGCCAAACGCCTCGACCGCGCTGCGGGCGTCCGGGGCAATATCGCCTACCTGGTCCCGGGAGTCATGCCCGCGAACGTCTCGTGGCGCTACGTCCCGCGCGATCGGAGCCCGCTCGTGGTCGATCAGACCTGGGGCATCGAGAACCTGTATGCCGGCACCGACGGCAGCGACCCGGCGCCCGTCGACGACCTCACCTACGCCGTCGGCCAGCAGGCGCGTAACCGCCCCTACTTCGTCGTGATCTCCCGCTCGATGCGCATCAACGCCCTGCAGTACGGGAAGATGACGCCCGGCAGCTTCGCCTCGATCGAGGGGCACTTCACCCGATCGGGATGGCGCCCGGTCTATCGGGCCGCCGACGGCACGGTGATCTTCGCCAACTCGGCCGGGGCCTCGGCGTGGTCCGCTCTCGGCACCGGCGCGGCCGGCTGAACCTCACGACTCGTCGTCGCGGACCGCAGGACCCGCGCGAGCCCGCGGGCGTAGCCGAACGCGGTCACCGCGCCGACTGCCAGCACCGCCGCCGCACCCAGCGCACCCGCCCGGTTGCAGCGCCGCAGCTCGCGCAGCACGGCGCGAGGCAGCACCGACGCGACATACGTTCGCTCGCTGGCGAGCGCGTCGTCCGGTCCGACCATGCTGGAAATCGCTGCCTTCGAGAGACCTTCGGCATACCCACGGTGCAGTAGGTAGCGCCAGGTCAGCCGGTCCGCCGTCATCCGGTGCACGACCCGGGCGGCCGGCTCGTGGATGAACTCCGAGCCCGGCAGCTGCTGGCGGACCCTGATGCACAGCTCGGTCTCCTCGTCGCCGAGCGGGGTGCGGCCGATGCGGCCGATGGTCTCCCGGAAGCCGCCGACGGTCTCGAAGGCCGCGGCGCGGATCGACATGTTGCAACCCATCAGGTTGCGCAGCGGGGCCACCGACGTCGGCAGGCCGGCATAGGAACAACCCACGACCCAATCGAGCTCGCCGAGCGCGCCAGGCGCGGCCGGCAGGGTGACCGGGCGGGTATGACGGTCCGGCCACTGCGGCTGGGCGACGCCGCCGACTCCCATGACGCTCGGATCGGAGTAGTGCACCAGCAGCGACTCGAGCCAGTCCGGCGCCGCCACGGCGTCGTCGTCGAGAAACGCCACGACCTGCCCGGACGCGGCCGCGATGGCGGTATTCCGGGCGCCGGACAGGCCACGCCGACGCTCGTTGGCAAGCACCCGGATGTAGCCCTCCGGGACGGAGCTGAATGCGTGACTGCTGCGGGCCAGCAGCGCCTCGTTGTGGTCGATGACGACGATCAGCTCGAGTGGGTGATGCGTCTGGCCGAGCACGGACTCGACGGCGGATCGCAAGTCATCCCAACGATGTTCGGTGTAGGCGCAGATCACTACCGACACCGACGGTGCGAGCGCGGCGCCGTCCGTCATGCTCATGCGCTCAGCTCGGTCTCGGGGTCGACGGTGACCGGAGCGGCCCTGCGGGCCGGGTCCGGCTCCGGCTCGGTCATCGGGGTCGGGTCGGTCGGAACGACCGCCACCGCGGGCTGCCTCATCCGCTCGGCGACGATGGTGCGCAGCACTCGAATGCCGTCAGAGACCGCGTTGAGGTTGCTCGCGCCGTGCAGCCGCAACCGCTCGACGCTCGGGACCTCGGCGATGCGGACACCGGCCTGCAACATGCGGCAGGTGATCAACGTCTCGATCTCGAATCCGTCGCCCCACAGCATCGGGCTGCCCTTGGCGGGCAGGTGCGGGTCGGGCAACTGCAACTGCGGGACCAGGCTGGTCCAGAACGCGTTGTAGCCGTAACACAGGTCGGTGAAACGCCGGCCGAAAGCTGCACTCACCAGCAGGTGCAGTCCGGCGTTGCCGGCGCGTCGGAATCTGGTGATGTCCTCGCTGCCACCGCCCTCGATGAAGCGACTGCCCTTGGCGAAGTCGGCGCCGTCGAGCAAGGCGCGCACGAAACGCGGGATCTCGGCAGGATCGGCCGAACCGTCCGCATCGAACATCACGATGATGTCTCCGGTCGCCGCAGCGAAACCACAGGCGAGCGCGTTGCCCTTGCCACGCCGCGCCTGGGTGAACACCCGGATGTCCGGCATCACCTCAAGGGCCGCCTGCACCGTGCCGTCGACCGAGCCGGCGTCCACGAGGATCACCTCGTGCACCGGCGGCAGCGTCGGCAGCACCGCTTTGAGGTTCGCAGCCTCGTTCAACGCCGGTATGACGACGGTGACCCGAGACCGGCGATCACCGACGGCCTCGGTTGACTCAGTTGATTGGTCAGACATCGATCCCCCACCCCAATGACGGCGCCCCCACGCGCCGTTTCCTACCACGAAGGCATCCTCGAACAACCATCATCATACGGGCGTCTAAATGCCCTCGATCCTCCTGAAAGTATGGCGCCATCCCCGATGCCCGAGTGTGTACGATACCGTTGTTCTGTCAGTCGTCAAGTTCGGTTGGCCAAAACTGGTGGTTCTGGCAAACCGTGTGGACAAGTGGCCAGGGCGAGAGTAGAACTTGTTGTGATACCAACGGTCTTGGGGGAGTCCGAAGCACGAAGGGGGAACCGTGGCTGCATCGAGCGCGGCCTGACGACGTCATGCCAGAAGCGCTCAATTGAGCGAAATTGCGCAACCTTCCGCTTAATGGACGGTTGTCCATCGAGCCGTCTTTACCTACGACTCGTTCCGGAAAAATGAGAGTTTGAATTGTCGATGAATAGCCCTTATATCCACTGCCGACTGTGCGGGAGTACGGCGCTGCACGGCGTGCTGGACCTGGGCGCCACCCCGCCGTGTGAGTCGTTCCTGACCCGAGCCCAGCTGGACGACCCGGAGCCGACCTTCCCCCTGCACCTGCGGCTGTGCGAGGACTGCCTGCTGCTGCAGCTGCCGCCGCTCATCACCCCGGAGGACACCTTCGTCGACTACGCCTACTTCTCGTCGTACTCGGACTCGTGGGTGGAGCACGCCCGCCGGCTGGTGGACACCGCGGTCGACCGGCTCGGCCTGACCGACGGCGACCTGGTGGTCGAGGTCGCGTCCAACGACGGCTACCTTCTGCAGCACGTGCCGGCCGGCATCCGGCGGCTCGGGATAGAGCCCTCGGTCAACGTCGGCGAGGCCGCCCGCGACAAGGGCGTGCCGACGCTTACCGCGTTCCTCGACGAGACGGTCGCCGAGCAGGTGCGTGCCGAGCACGGTCCGGCCCACTTCGTGGTGGCCAACAACGTCTACGCGCACATCCCCGACGTGGTCGGTTTCACCCGCTCACTGCGTGCACTCGTCGCCGATGACGGGCAGGTGTGCATCGAGGTGCACCATGCGCTCAACCTGGTGCGTCACGCGCAGTTCGACACGATCTATCACGAGCATTTCCAGTACTACACGCTGCTGTCGGCAATGCGCGCCCTCGACTCCGGCGGCCTGCGGGTGATCGATGCCGAGCTGGTGCCGACGCACGGTGGCTCACTGCGCATCTGGGCGGCACCGACCGAGTCGGCAGCGCAGGCAACCCCCGCGGTCGAGCAGATCCTGCAGGTGGAGCGGGACGCCTGCCTGCACTCGCCCGAGGGGTATGCCGACCTCGCACCACGCACCGAACGCCTCCGTCAGGAGCTGTTGCGATTTCTCCTGCAAGCGCGCGCCGACGGGCTGCGGGTGGCGGCATACGGCGCGCCGGGCAAGGGCAACACGCTGCTCAACTACTGCGGCATCCGCACCGACCTGGTCGCCTACGCAGTCGACCGAAACCCTTACAAACAGGGCAGATTCACACCCGGAACGCGGATCCCGATCGAGACGCCCGGCTACCTCGACTCGGACCGCCCGGATCTGGTGCTGGTCCTGCCGTGGAACCTGCGCACCGAACTCACCGACCAGTTGAGCCATGTGGCTGCCTGGGGCGGTCGCCTCGTCTTTCCCCTCCCCACCCTCACCGTCGTCGATCCGGCAGTCGAAGTTGTCCAGGGAGTCCCGTCATGAAAGTTGTTCTGTTCTGCGGTGGTTACGGCATGCGCATGCGCAGCAGCGCCGATGACATCCTCACCAAGCCGATGCACCTGGTCGGCCCGCGCCCGATCATGTGGCACGTCATGCGCTACTACGCGCACTACGGCCACAAGGAGTTCATCCTGTGCCTGGGTTACGGCGCGAACCAGATCAAGGAGCACTTCCTGCGGTATGACGAAACCGCTTCCAACGACTTCGTATTGCGCGGTGGCGAGGTCGATCTGCTGTCCCACGACATCGCCGACTGGACGATCACCTTCGTGGACACCGGGTTGCACTCGCCCATCGGTGAGCGGCTGCGCCAGGTGCGCGAGCACCTCGGCGACGACGAGATGTTCCTCGCCAACTACGCCGACGTCCTCACCGACGCGCCGCTCGACCAGATGATCGATGAGTTCACCGACTCTGGCTGCGCCGCGTCGCTGATGGCCGTGCCGCCCCAATCCTCTTTCCACGTAGTGCAATTCGACGACGACCACCGGGTCAACGAGGTCGACCAGGTGGGTCGGATGGCGATCTGGGAAAACGGCGGTTACTTCGTGCTGCGCCCAGAGATCTTCGACTACCTGCCGGAGAACGGCGACCTGGTCGAGGACGTCTGCGTCAAACTCGCCGGCGAGGGCCGGCTGAAGGCCTATCCCTACAGCGGCTTCTGGAAGCCCGCCGACACCTTCAAGGAGCGGGCCCAACTGGACGAGGAGTGGGAGCGCGGCGACGCCCCGTGGGCGGTATGGCGGGAGCAGCCGACCCAGGTGCTGCCCGGATGACGCCACTGCGACCCGGACCGTTGTGGGAGATCGCGCTCCTCGGCGCACACTGCGACGACATCGCCATCGCGTGCGGGGCAACGCTGCAATTGCTGTGCCGCGCACAGCCCGGACTGACCGTGCATGCGCTGGTGTGCACCGGCGGAGGTTCCGCGCGCGAGGCGGAGGAACACGAGGCCCTTGCCCGGCTGTGCGGCAACGCAACACTGCGGCTGACCGTGCTCGACCTACCCGACGGCCTGCTGCCGGACCACTTCGTCCAGGTGAAGTCGGCGGTCGCCGCCCTCCGGGACGGGAGCGACGTCGATCTGGTCTTCGCGCCGCAACCGGGGGACGCGCACCAGGATCACCGGCTGCTCGGCGAGATCGCACCGACGATCTTCCGCGACCACCTGATCCTGGGCTACGAGGTCCTGAAGTGGGAGAGCGATCTGCCACGGGTCACCACCTATCAGCCGCTCACCGACACCGACCTCGCGACCAAGCTGGCGGTCCTGCGCGACTGCTACCCGAGCCAGTCGGCACACGACTGGTTCGACGACGAGGCATTTCGCGGACTCGCGCGGATCCGGGGCGTGCAGTGCCACGCGCCGTATGCCGAGGGGTTCGTCACCGACAAGCTCAACCTCGACGTCGGTGGGGCTACCCGCTGACGTCGCCACGACTCGACCACCCGACTCGACCACAAGGGGAATCACCGTGCGAACACTGCTGACCGGCAACCTGGGCTACCTCGGGTCGGTCATGTCACCGATGCTGCAGGACGCCGGACATGAGGTCGTCGGCCTCGACACCGGGCTCTTCCGGGACTGCGTGCTGGGCCCACCACCGCGCGATTCGCAGACCCTGGCCATTGACCTGCGTGATGTCACCGCAGCGGACCTGGAGGGCTTCGACGCGGTGATCCATCTCGCCGCGCTGTCCAACGACCCGCTCGGCTCGGTCGACCCGCAGACCACCTTCGACATCAACCACCACGCCTCGGTGCGCCTGGCCCGTGCGGCGAAGGAGGCCGGGGTGCGCCGGTTCCTCTACGCCTCGACCTGCTCGGTCTACGGAGCGGCCGGCGAGGCAGCCGTCACCGAGGACGCGCCGATGCGACCCGTCACGCCATACGCCGAGTCGAAGGTGCGCGTCGAGCACGACGTGCACGCCCTCGCCGACTCCGAATTCACACCCGTGTTCTTAAGGAACGCAACGGCTTTCGGCTTCTCACCGCGGCTGCGTGCCGACATCGTGCTCAACAACCTCGTCGGCCATGCGGTGCTGACCGGCACGGTCCGGGTGCTGTCCGACGGCACCCCGTGGCGTCCGCTGGTGCACGCCCAGGACATCGGCGAGGCGTTCCTGCGCTGCCTCACCGCGCCCCGCGAGGCGGTGCACGGGCGGGCGTTCAACGTCGGCACCGAGGCGAACAACCTGACGGTTGCGCAGATCGCGGGCGCGGTGGTCGAGGCGGTGCCCGGCTCCGACCTCGAGATCACCGGCGAGACCGGTGCCGACCCGCGGTCATACCGGGTGGACTTCAGCGCGATTCGCTCCGCACTGCCCGGCTACGACGCACGGTGGAGTGTCGCCGACGGCGCCGCGGAGCTGGCCGAGGCCTACCGCTCGGCGCCGCTGACCACGGCCGGCTTCGAGGAGACGTTCGTCAGGCTCGCCACGCTGCGCCGGCGTCAGCGGACCGGCGAGCTCGGACCGACCTTCCGGCCACAGTCAGCGGCCGAGCTGAGCGCGCAGGTCGGCGAATGACGCTGCGGCGCGGTCACGTTCGCTCAACGCCGGTGACGGCAACGGCCAGGGCACGGCGAGTTCCGGGTCGTCATACCGCACCGCCACATCCTCGGACGGATCGTGCGGTCGATCGATGCGGTAACACACGTCGGCGGTCTCGGTCAGCACCTGAAACCCGTGCAGCAGTCCAGCCGGCAGGTAGACGTGCGCGAAGTCGACATCGTCGAGGCGCACGGTGACCACCGTGCCGAAGGCATCGGAGTCCGGCCGCACGTCCACGATGACGTCGAGCACCGCGCCGTGCGCGCACCGCACCAGCTTCGACTCGCCGGCGCCGCGACGGCCGTGCAGCCCACGGATGACCCCGTATGACGAACGCGACTGCGAATCCTGCACGAATCGGGTCGTGTCCAACCCCCGACGTGCCGCGACCTCGGCGTCGAAGGTGCGAGTGAAGAAGCCGCGTTCGTCACGGTGGGGCTGCGGCCGAAAGACCAGCACCCCGGGGATGGTGAGCTCCTCGATCTCCATGCCGCCATCGTGCCAAGTGCGATCCGGTCGCAGTGTGGGATCGGCGAAATGAACTGCCGTGGCTGCGGTTCCGGTGTTGGACGGATCGTGCTCGATCTCGGCCAGCAGCCGGCGGCCGATGATTTCCCGGCGCTCGACGACCCCGGCCCCGACACCCGTCACCCCCTGGCGATGTGGCTGTGCGGTCCATGCGGTCTGGCGCAACTCGCGAGCGGTGGGCCGCCCGTGGAGGAGCCGCGCGGGGTGGAGCCGCGAGCACTCATCGACCAGGCAGCGAGAGCGATGACCGCGGTCGCGATGGCGGGCTGGACCACACCCGGTGCCCGCGCCCTGGAGTTTCCCTCACCGCACGGCGGCAGCTGGCTCGCGCACGCCCAGGCGCTCGGCCTGCGACTGCCCGGCTGCGGCCCGGTCGAGGTGCTGATCGACAGCTTCGGGCTGATGCACGAAGCCGATCAGGCGGCCGCGCTGGCCGTGCGCGCCCGACTGCTCGCACCCGGAGGGATCCTGATCCTGCAGTTCCAGACGCTTGGCTCGATCGTCGGCGATGGTCAGTGGAATGCGTTGCGACACGGGCATTTTGGCTATTACAGCCTGACGACGCTGCGGACCCTGTTGCACGCTGCCGGGTTGCGCGTCAACCAGGTTTGGCCGTTTCCGCTGTATGGCGGGACGCTCCTGGTCGTCGCGACCCGCATCGAGGACGATCGGCCGGTCGATCCATCGGTCGACCGGCAGCTGCAACAGGAAGCCGACCTCGACATCACCAACGCCGACACTGTCGGTCGCTTGCAGGTCGACTTCGATCGGCAGGTGCGGCTGCTGCGTGCGGCACTGACCGCCCGCGCCGAGGCGGGACGCAGAGTGCACGGTTACGGCGCGGCATCGCGGGCGGTAGCGTTGCTGGCGGCGGCCGGGGTGGACAGCAGGCTGCTGGCCTCGGTTGCCGACGCAAGCACCGCAAAGCACGGACACCGCATGCCCGCCACTGATATACCGATCATTGACCCGGCAGCACTCCCGGACGCCGCGGCCGATGAGGTGATCGTCTTCCTGCCCGAACTTCTCGCCGAGGTGGCCGCCGCCCACCCGGCCCTTGCGGATCGGTTGGTCCCGGTCCAGACGCTGCTCTCACATGGCGGAACAGAATGTCTCTCCTAATGGGCCAAAACCTCAACTCCGATACGAAACCGTAATCTTCGCTGCGCGGGTTCACGTGCGAGCGTCGCTCGAACCGGCATACCTCGTCGGTGACAGCCCAGGAGCGTGTATGAGTCTTATCGATCCGCCGCGGATGCGGCGCATGATCGTGCACCGTGGACGGGTGGTCCTCGAATGGCCGGCCACCGCGGGCCGGCGCTCCGGCGCAGATCTGATCGGCCGCACCGAACCCTTCGTCCCGCGGCGCGAACCCCGCGAGTCCGACACGCTGCTGCAGCAGTTGGCCGACACCGTGGGCGGCGCCGCCACGTTGCGAAACCTGCATGACCGGCCGTTGACCGCCATGCCTCCGGTTCCTGCGGGGGGTGCCGCCGCAGCCGAGCTGCTGGCCGACATCGCCGCCCAGTGGTTCCCGCAGGAGGCGTCGATCGCACTGCGCACCGCACTGGCGCTGGCCGACCGTCGTGACCCGGCGCTGGCTACGGACTTCTCACCGGCACTGCTCGCTGCCTCCATCTGTTGGGCGGTCGGCCACGCCAACGGTCTGCTCGGCCCGCGACGGGCCGCGACCCAGCGGGACGTGCTCACCCGGCTCGGCATCGACGGTTACATCTCCCAGCAAGGTCATCGTGTCGCCGACGCCCTCCGGCCGTTGGGTATGCCGGAGCCGCTGTCGCCCTGGTCGACCTTCGGGCGCGCTGAGCAGCCGGTGCTTCGACTCCTCCGTCTCGGCCGGCCCGGTCTGCTGATCTCGTCGGTGCGCCGTGACCTCATCGCACTGCGGGACCACGCGCTCGCGGTCCATAGCGAGGGCTGACCAGTCGCCGGCCAGGGTCCGCAGAATTTCTCCAGCCTGGCGAATTACCATGCTCCCCATGGCCCTTCGCAACGCACTCGATGTCCAGACGGCGCCGCTGACCGCGCTCGGTCTGCTCGGCGGCTACCTCACCGCGCGCGAGACCGGGATTCGCCCGCTCGGCGGTGTGGTGCTCGGCGCCGCGGGTGTCTTCGCCGGACGCACCTGGCTGGCCAAGGGCGGCCCGCAGGTCGCGGCGGGGCTCGGCGCGCTCTACGTGGGCGGCTTCGGTGCCTCCCACCCGCTGGCCAAGAAGATCGGCGCCTGGCCGTCGGTGCTGGCCGTCACCGCCGTGAGCGCCGCCGCGTCATACGCGCTGGTCGACCGCCACTGATCCGCGCTAAGGTCACTCACATGCAGCTGCGACAGACGACGACGCCGGACCACTCCGGCTAGTTCTGCTGCATTCGCACCAGTCACCCCGGAGCCGTGCTCCGGGGTTTCTTCGTCTCCCGTGCGGCTCCAGCCGATACCAGGAGAGCCATGGAAACCGCTGACCCGCATGATGATTCGATCCACGACCACCGCGCCATCGGCCGCGAGCTCGGCGTCTTCGCCGGCAGCCCGATGGTGGGCTCCGGTCTGCCGCTCTGGCTGCCGGACGGGGCGGTGATCTACGGCGAACTCGCCCGACTGGCGGCCGACATCGCCCGCGCGGACGGCTGTATGACGGTGCACACCCCGGTGCTGGGCAAGCGGGCGTTGTTCGAGCGATCCGGGCACTGGGCCAAGTTCGCCGACGACATGTTCCCGCCGATGCGGCTGGGCGACGAGCTGCCCGGTGACGAGCTGGTCCTGCGACCGGCCAACTGCCCGCACCATGCGATGGTCTACGCGGCGCGACGACATTCCTACCGCGAATTGCCGATCCGCCTCAATGAGTTGGCGTCGATGTTCCGCGCGGAGCGGTCCGGCGTGGTCAGCGGCCTCCAGCGGGTGCGGCAGATCAACCTCGACGACACCCACGTCTTTTGCCGAGCCGATCAGGTCGCTCGGGAGGCCGAGAACGCGCTCCGGTCGGCGCTGCACGCCCAGGACGTGCTCGGGCTACCAGTGGATTACGTGCGGCTGTCCCTCCCGGCCGACGACGGCAGCCCGCTGGGGTCGCCGGAGCAGTGGTCCGACGCGGCCGAAGCGCTCCGTCGCGCGGCCGACGCGGTCGATCTCTCGGCGAGGGGCCTGTCACTCCTCGAGGCCACCGGCGAGGCCGCGTTCTACGGCCCGAAGCTGGACCTGCAGGTCACCGGACCGAACGGACACGAGGAGACCATCGCGACCGTGCAGCTGGACTTCGTGCAACCCGAACGCTTCGACCTGACCTACGACGCCGCCGACGACACCCGGCAGCGGGTGGTGATGATCCACCGAGGCACCGTCGGCTCGATGGAGCGGGTCACCGCCGCACTGTTGGAGCGGTATGACGGCCGACTTCCGTTGTGGTTGGCGCCGGTTCAGGTGTGCGTGCTGCCGGTCGGCGAGGCGCAGGACTCGGCAGCCCGGGACGTCGCGGATGGCCTCACCGGTGCCGGGCTGCGTGTCCGGTTCGAACCGGCCGGCTCGCTCGCCGCCCGCATCCGGGCCAGCCGTGCCCGACGCGACAGCGTGATGGTGGTCGTCGGGGAACGCGAAGTGGCCGACGGCGTCGCCACCGTCACCCATGTGGCGTCCGGCTTCCGCGGTGCCCTCCCGATCGACGGGCTCACCGAAATACTCCGCCGTGCGTATGCCGAGCGCCGCGAGCCGAGCTGGCGGTGAGCCGCTAGAGAGCCTGCAATCGCTCCCGCAGTCCGCTCGCTCGCCGGATGCGGTTGCCGACCGCGGTGCGGATCGCCTGCTCGCTGCCAACAACAGTGACCCGACTACCGGCACGGGTGACTGCTGTGTAGAGCAATTCCCGCACCAACATGGGTGATTCGTCATCGGGCAGCAGGACCGTGACCTCGGGTGCCTCGCTCCCCTGGCTCTTGTGGACGGTCATCGCGTGCATGGTCTCGACGTCGGAGAGCCGTCCGGCGCCGAGCTGCAGCACTCCTGCGGCGGTGACCATCGCCGCGGTCGGCACACCGTTCTCACCTGCCACGACGAGACCACTGTCGCCGTTGAGCAGACCGAGTCCATAATCGTTGCGCGTGACCAGGAGCGGGCGACCGACATACATCGGATCCCAGAGCGGGTCGCCGATCGCCTCCGAAAGCCATTGATCGACAAGGCGATTCCACCCGACGACCCCGCGCGGTCCGGTGCGTCGCGCACACAGCAGCCGGTGTTCGGCGAGGGCCGCCAACCCTGCGGTCACCTCTCCGTCGACCGCCAGCCGGCGCAGTCGCAGGGCCCGCTCGACGAGCCGCGGCCGCAGCACCTCGGCCGGGTCGCCGTCCTCTATCCAGTCGACCGATGAGCCGCCATCGCGCAGCAGCTCGACGACCCGGTCGGCGTCACCGTCCCGCACCGCGGCGGCGACGGCACCGATCGCCTCGTCAAATCGACGCGAGACGAGCAGCCGGGCAACCGTGTCCGGCGCGACCTGCCGGTAACCATCGACCAGATCGGCGAGCACTGCCCCGGCGTCGACCGACGCCAGCTGGTCGGGGTCTCCCACCAGCACCAGCCGCGCCTGCGGGCGGACCGCGTCGAGCAGGCGGGCCATCATCGTCAGGTCGACCATGGATGTCTCGTCCACCACGATCACGTCGTGCGGCAGACGGTTATCCGCGCCGTGCCGAAACTTGTTGCGTTGTCGCGGATTCCAGCCCAGCAGCCGATGCAGGGTCGACGCTTCCAAACCGCCGACCCGGGCCTGGTCGGCCGCGCCGAAGACGGTGGAGGCGCTCGCGATGGACTCCTGCAGGCGGGCTGCCGCCTTGCCGGTCGGCGCGGCGAGTCCGACGCGCAGGCGTCCGGACCCACCGAGGGCCTCGTGTTGCTCGGCCAGCAACGCGAGCAGCCCGGCGACGGTCGTGGTCTTGCCGGTGCCCGGTCCACCGGTCAGCACGGTGGTCCACTGCCGGACGGCACGACCCGCGGCGCTCGACTGCTCCGCCCAGCCGTCGGCCGGGAAGAGCCTGCGCAGGCCCTCGGCCAGCACGTCCTCGACCACCCGCGGTGCCGTCGCGCGCGACCGGTCGATCAGTGTCTGAGCGACCTGCACCTCCTGCCGTCGGTAGCGATCGAGATAGACCAGGTCATGTTCGACCACCAGCACGCCGGCCGCCGCCAACGCACTGCGCGACACCGCGTCCCGCCACCCGTCGGCATCGGCCGGCCACTCCGGCAACGAAGGTGCGGGCAGTTCGGTCTCCTCGCCGGCGCGACGCACCTCGTCCGGTATGCCGACGGCCTCGCCGAGATCGAGACACGTGGAGCCCTTGCGCACGGCGCGCACGGCGAGCGCCAGCGCCAGCAGGGGAAGCCAATCCTGCTCCCCTGCAAGGACTCCCAACCGAGTTGCCACGTGAATGTCGGCGGCTTCGAGCACGCCCGCGTCGCGCGCCGGACCGAATGCCGGGTCCGCCCGCCGGGCGACCTTGGCGTCATACGCAGACGGGTGCGCGGTCATCGCTCCTGCTCCTTCCGGCCATCGACCCGGCCGTCGAGCAGGTCCGAGATCTCGAGCACGAGAGCAACCGGCGGCTGCCAGGAGAAGACACCGGTCGGCTGACCGTCGATCATCGGGGTCGCCTCCCCCGCCATACCGCGCAGGTAGAGGTAGAGCACCCCGCCGAGATGGCGTCCGGGTGCGTAGTCGGGCAGTCGCCACCGCAGATAGCGGTGCAGCACCACGGCATACAAGAGCGCCTGGAGGGGATAGTCCGAGTGCCCCATCGCGGCGGCCAGCTGGTCGGGACCATACGCACCGAGCAGCAACGGCTGGTCGGCCGCGCCCAGCCAGTTGGTCTTGTAGTCGGCGACCAGATAGCGATCGCCCACCCGCAGCACGACGTCGATCGAACCGGTCAGATAGCCGCGCAGCACCTGTCCGCCGACGACCTCGTGGTCGAGCAGATCTGCGTAGGGCAGCAGCGGGTCGCCCGCCGGGAGGTGACGACGCAGGATGGCTGCCAGCTCGCCGAGAGTGACTCGTTCGGCAACCCGATCCCGGTCGTCACCGCCCACCAGTGGGATCTCGAAGTCCAACTCTGCCAACCGGTTTCGGCCGATCATGCGCAGGTTTTGTCCCGCGGCGAGGGGACCGAGCGGAGTGTCGTAGACCGGCAGGATCGCGTCTACCAGCGCGGCCGGCTCGAGGTCGACCGGCCAACGCAACAGCTCTTCGCGTACCCGCGCGGCCACCTCGGCGCGCAGGTCGGTCGCCTCGGGGTCGGCGAGCTCGAGCACGGCGTGCACCAACGACCCGAACGTCGCCCCGACCGGCAGATCCGCCATCGGGGATGGCAGGTGGGTGCCCGGGGCGGACCGGTCGATCCGGTCCGGCAGGACGATCTCGGGCTCGTCCGCCTTGACCTGGACTTCCGGCTCGCTGCTCACCCCGTCGACCAGCGGGATGTCCTCGATCGCCCGGCTCAGTGCGCTGTATGACGTGCGTCGCCATTCGGCGTCGATCGTGCGGGTGAAGTCGCGCACGGCCAGTTCGACCTCGACGGCGGGCATCCGGACCCGCTCCTGCACCAGGTCGTCCGCCAACTCCCACCGCGGGCCGCCGGCGACCGCCCAGGCGTCGAGCACCTGCCGCATCCGCGTGCTGTCGGGCAGTGCCACCACGTCGTTGATGCGGCCGTCCGGATCTTGGTCTCCCGGTTGGCGATCGAGCAGCAGCCGGTGCAGCGCGGACGCGGTGACCGTCGATCCGCGCGGCCACCAGACGACGACCTGTGACTTGGCGCGGGTCACCGCGACGTAGAACAAGCGCAATGACTCCCCGGCGTCTTCCGCACGGGCCAGCGACTCCAGCCGGCCGTCCTCACCGCCGACGTCCAGCGACCGGATCGGCGGCTCACCGGTCTGGTGCAGCAGCGGGACGCTCAGCTTGCGCGGCACGCTGCGGTCACCGGCGAACGGCAGGTAGACCACGGGATACTCCAGGCCCTTGCTGCCGTGGATGGTGGACAACTGCACCGCCTGCGCGTCGCTGTCGAGCCGGCGAGCGCGGGCGTCTCCGCTGGCCGGCCGGTCATGCTGCGACTGTTCGTGCAGCCAGCCGATCAGGGCGGGCAGCCCGCGGGCGCCGTCCAGCCCAGCGGCGTGTAGTGACTCGGCGATGTGTCGCAGGTCGGTGAGTTCGCGCTCCCCGCCGACGAGGCGCAATACCCGCGCCGGCAGCCCTCGCGCACCCGCTGCCTCGAAAACAGCTGCTATGCCTCGCTTTCCGTAGATCGCTGCCCACACTCGCAGAGTGGCGGCGATTTCGTCGGTCAACCGCTCCCCACCTTCGTCGAGCTCGGCCGCCCGAACCCCGAAGAACGGCGTCAGTGCTGCGGCACGCACCAGATTGGATCGGTGCGGCTGATCCATCGCCTCCAGCAGGGTGCGCCACGCGCGCGCGGCAGGCGTGTGGAAGACACTGCCCGCGCCACTGACGACAGCCGGGATGCCGACCGTCCGGAGTTCGTCCTGGACCATCGCCAGCTGCGCGTTGGTGGCGGCGAGGACCGCGATGTCGTTCGGGCGGATCGGGCGCGGTCCGGCGTCATCGTCATACGTGGCACCAGAACTCAGCAGCCGGGCGATGTCCCGGGCCGCGTCGCGCGCCAGGAACGGCCGCAGCGCATCGACCAGCACGGTGTCACCGTCGCGACTGAGGCCGGTGCCGACCTGGGCGGTGTCGACGACCCGCAGCCGGATCGGGTGCGCGACCGGCGCGCCGGACAGTCGGCTGTCGGCACGGTGGGCCTGCACGTCGTGCACCCGGATCTGCGGGTCACCAAGGGCGCTACCGCCGAGCAGGACGCCGACCGCCTCGACCAACGGCCGGTCGGAGCGCCAGTTGGTGGCGAGCGTATGGCGAACCCCGGCGCTGCCTGCCGCCTGGAGGTAGGTGACGACGTCGCCGCCACGGAAGGCGTAGATCGCCTGCTTCGGATCGCCGATCAGCACCATCGTGGCGTGGCCGTTGAACGCCAGGTCGAAGACCTCCCACTGGACCGGGTCGGTGTCCTGGAACTCGTCAATGAGCACGACCTTCCACTGGCGGCGCATCCGCTCGCGCGCCGGCGCGTCCTCGGCGCGCAGCGCACCGGCCAGGCCGGTCAACAGGTCGTCATAGCTGAGCAGGCCCAGTCGCCTCTTACGACGCGCCATCTCGGCGCGCACCGCGGACGCGAAACCGACGCGGCGGGCGGCGACAGTGCCTGGGTCGGCGTCGGTGGGCAGTAACGCGGCCTCCGGGTCGCCGACGACCGTGCGAGCGATGTGCAGCGCCTCCCGATAGCTGAATTCGGGCGTGCCAGCCTGCCCGGCGAAACCGCGGACGTAGAGGTCGTCGACGACCTCGACCAGCAGATCGTCCAGGTCGTCGACCAACTGGGCGTCGGCGTCGGTGTCACCGGCCACGCCGAGGCCGTCCAACACCCGCTGGCAGAACTGGTGGATCGTCGCGATGGTCGCTTCGTCGAACGACGCCAGTGCCTGCCGGAGTCGCCCGGCGCGAGCACGCTGCTCCTCCGGCGTCGTGTCGAGCAGCAGGCGGATGAGCGGGTCGTCGCCGGCCTGTGCCGGGTCGTCGAGCGCGGTCCAGGCCGCGACGAGCTGCTCGCGCACCCGCTCC
The DNA here is from genome assembly GCF_026162425.1 of Flexivirga meconopsidis. Lineage (GTDB taxonomy): Bacteria > Actinomycetota > Actinomycetes > Actinomycetales > Dermatophilaceae > Flexivirga > Flexivirga meconopsidis. The sequence goes on from NZ_JAOBQJ010000001.1 coordinate 53,428, forward strand.
CTGAGCTCCTGGGAAGCAGCCCGGCCGAAGGTGACCACGAGCAGCTCGTCGAGGGTGTGCACCCCCTCGGCGACGTACCGGGTCACCAGCGCCGCGATCGTCCACGTCTTGCCGGTGCCGGCGCTCGCCTCGAGCACGGTGGTGCCGGTCGGCAGCGGTCCGCGGATGTCGAAGGCCGTCTCCACCGAGTGATTCGTCATGTCACCACCCGCTGGGCCTCCAGTGGCGGACTCCACACGCGCAGGGCGTACTGGCCGAGACGGCTGGTCGCGGCGTTCCACGCCTCCTCGGGCAACGGCCGCTCGGCCTGCAACGCCGCGAAGTCGATCACCCCGCCCCGGATCAGCACCTGGGCCTCGTCCTCCTGCTCGCCGGCGATGCGCCGGTCACCGAATCCGGAGGATTCCCAGTCGCGTCGGGCAGCGCTGGCTGCGGTGACGGTCTTGTCCGGGGAGCGCCGCAGCTTTTCGGCGTAGGCGAGGGAGGTCCGCAGCGGCAACGGAATCGGCGTGCGCATGCCCCGGTCATAAACGTCGACCAGCTGCATGAGGATCGTCATCGCCGCCTGCTGATCGAGTGGCCCGGCGAGGTAGCCGCCGGGCACCTTCGGACGGTAGGAGGGCTTGACGAAACCTGCGGTCGCCGCCTGCCACGGCCGATCAGGCACTGCGGCCGCGAGCGTCACGAGCTGGATCCAGGACGCCAGTCGCTGCTTGGCGCGCAGCGTTGAATAAGTCACTGCGACAACGCGATCGCCGTGCAGATCGGTGATCGTGCCGGTCAATCGGCGCCCGTCGGGCAGCAGCAAATCGACGTCGAGACTGGTCGCGTCCTGCTGCAGCAACGGCAGGGCCTTCTCCCGCACCTGCCGCACACTGTCGATGACCTCGGAGACGATGCCGCGGCCCAGCTCTCCAGGAGGTATGGCGCCACGCAGTTGCTCCATGCGCGCGACCGCGTCGGGGGTGGCACCGGCCAGCGACTCGCGCAGGGCACGATCGCCGATCTGCCACTTGCCGAGTCCGTCGAGCTCGATCGGCATTGCGTCGCCGGGTTCGTCCTGCTCGAACGGCAGCGCGACATCGAGCCGGCGACGCACGAAATGCCGTGCTGGGTCGGCGAAGAAGCCGAGCAGGTCGGCGAGCTCGAGCTGATCACCGGGCACCTTCGGCAGCTGCGCGGTCAGCAGCGGCCCCCGCTCGGTGCGCTCACCACGTGCGGCGCGGGCACCCGCGAGTGCATGCCGGTCGAAACTGAACGCGTGCGGTGATCCGAGGGCACCGGGTGTCAGATTGCGGGGATCGAAGGGCTGCAACGGATGCCGCGTCACCACTGCGCGGTCCGCCGGGAAGGTGGCGGTCGCGCGCACCGCGTCGATGAGCTCGCCCAGTGGCGCCGCAGGCGGTTTGGGTGCGCCGGTGTGCTCACCGGCGCCGGAGTAGGTGACCACGAGGTGGTCCTGCGCCGCCAGCACCGCGTCGAGCAGCAGCTGCCGGTCCTCACTGCGCACGTCTCGCTCGCCGGTCAGTGGCCGCCGGGCCAGCACATCGTCGCCGTCGACCGCGCCGAGCCGTGGAAACGCGCCGTCGTCCAGCCCCACCAGTGCGATCACCCGGTGCGGCACGGACCGCATCGGCATCATCGTGCACACCGTGAGGGTGCCGGTGCGGAAGTTGGACCGGGTCGCCCGGCTGCGCAGCTGAGTCCGCAGCAGGTGCCGGATGTCGCTCAGCCGCAGCGTCGCGTCGGCAGCGGCGAGCTCTTGCACCGTTGCCAGCTCGCCCTCGAACTGCGCTTGTTGCCAGGCATTTTCGCGGCTCACCTCGGCGAGCGCAGTGACACCCTCGACCAGGGCCGTGGTCCACTCGCGCACCGTGCTGGCGGCGTCGAGGGCAGCGACGCACGCAGCGAGTCGGTCGATGAGCTCGGCGAATCTGCCGACCAGGTCGATGTCGCCACTCGCGACGTCGTCAAGAGGCAGCGTGTCACCGGGTGTCGTGCCGTGCTCGGAGTCGGTCGTCACACCGAGCAGCATCCGGTCCAGCCCGAACCGCCAAGTGTTCTGCGCGACGTGCTGCAACGCGAAACGGGATCGGTGGTCGGCGTCCAGGCCCCAGCGGATCTCGGCCTCCTGCACCCAGGTGGCGATGCGCTCCAACTCGTCGTCGTCGAATCGGAAGCGCCGTCGCACCGGCTCGACCGCGATCAGCGATCGCACCTCACTCGCGGTCACCCGGCCGGAGGTGAAATCGACCAGCGCAGTGGCGATTTCGAGTAGCGAGTTGGTTGCGGCCGGGGCCCGGTCGGCGAGCTTGACCCGCAGCTGGTGCGCCGGGTGCCCCGCGCCCGGCCCACCGTCACCGGCGGCGGCGAGACCGAAAGCCGCCTGGAACAGCGGGGTGTATGCCTCGACGTCGGGGCACATGACGAGGATGTCCCGAGGTTCGAGCGTCGCATCATCCTGCAGCAGTCCGGTGAGCACCTCGCGCAGCACCTCGACCTGACGCGCCGGGCCGTGGCATGCGTGCACCTGGACCGAGCGGTCGTCGGGCGAGACCGCGCGCGCGGCACGCTCGGCGGCATCCGGCGCGCGGTTGCCCCGCAGGTCGGTCTGCAGCCGCTGCAGGACCGTCGTCGGAGCCGATGGGTCCGCACTCGCCGTCGTCACGTCCTCGGCGTCCGGCAGCGTGCGCTGCAACTCACGAGCGTCGCGCCCGAGCGACGCCAGCAAAGGGTGCCGGGCAAGCGCCGCGCTTCGGTCGTCGGCCCGCGGTATGACGCCTCGCGCGCCCGCCTCGTGCAGACGAGCCCAAAGCACCGCGGACGGCTGCGGCAACCACAGGTGCACGTCACGCTGCTCACCCAGGGCGGCCAAGATCTCCAGCTCGCTTGCGGGCAACCGGGTGTGCCCGAACATCGAGAGGCGGGAAGGGAGTTCACCTCTCGGCGTCGGATCCTGTCCCGACCGCAGGGTGACCAAGGCGGCGGAGTGCCGCTCGTCCGGGGCAGGTTGGTCGACCTGGTCCAGCAACCGGCACCACAGGTGGGCCTGCCAGCTCAGATCCGGGTCGAGGTCACCCCCACAACCGTCGGTCATCCGGCCGGCCCGCCAGTCGACCAGCAGCGTCGGCCGTTGCGTCGCGTAGGACGCGAAAAGGCCGGCGATCCGGCGCGCCACCGCGTAGCGCCGCCCGGACCGGTGCTCGGCGTCCGGTCCGGCGGAGTGGTGTCCGAGGTGGGCGGCGAGAGTGGCGCACCAGGGCTCGTCGAGACTCGCGTCGATGACCTCCAGCAGCGGCCAGACCAGTCGGTCCGGGTGCCACGGGTCGTCCCGGTCTCGCCCGGTGAGCAAGGCGACCAGCGAGTGCGGGGCGAGGAACCGCACACCGGCGCAGACACCGTCGTCTCGTCCCTGCGAGGTGCCGAGGTGATGCGACAGGCGCTGGGTGAGCCACCGCTCGACACCGCGGGTCGGGACGATCACCAGCTCCTGCTCGAACGGGTCGGGCAGCGGTTGCGCCAGCAGCCGCCCGAGCCCGTCGGCGAGCGGGCCGGTGCGCTCCGCTCGGTGCAGGATGAGGGCCACGGGCCGACCCTATTGCCTGCGTCGGACATGGTTCGGGGGCGGATCCGACACGCCCGAAGAACGGGCACCATTGCGATTCGTCATACGCTGGGTGGTTATAAGCACACCCGGGAAGGAGCCCGATCGTGGCAAACAACGACCAGGTCAAGAAGGCCGGAGACGCCGCCCAGCAGGCCAAGGCGAAGGCCGGGCAACTCGCCCACGACAACCGCGACAAGATCCGTGGCGCACTCGGCAAGCTCGCCTCGACGATCGACAACAAGACGTCGCACAAGTACTCCGACAAGATCAACAAGGCCAAGGACGCCGCGCTCAAGGGCGCCGACAAGCTCGCCGACCAGGCACCAGGCACGCAGACACCTGGCGGTCAGCCGACCGGGGACCAGGCACCCGGCGCGCCGACCGGCCAGACCCCGCCGCAGACCCCGCCGGTGGGCCAGCAACCGCCGGCCGGGCAGACCCCACCCCCGCCCGCTCCCTGATCGAGCGGCGCGCAATCACGACGCGAGGACCACGAATCCGATCCGGATTCGTGGTCCTCGCATTACGTTGCTGGGCACCTCGCACCCCGGTGGTTTTCACCTGTTTGTGAGCTTCACAAACACGCAGAACCCGTCAATCACATCTTGGTTCGTTTTGCAATGAGATGACATCGACACGATCACCGTGGCGAAGATTCGGAATGGACGAGGTCCCGATGACAGATCGACTCAGCCAAGGGAGCGTCGTGCTGTCCGGCAACGCCGACGCCTCGCTCGACCTACGTGCGCATTGACTTGAGCCTTCCGCAATCCATCGAGGCGGTGGACTCGGCCCCTCGGTCTGACAACTGATCACACTGCGCCCGCGAGGCGTCAGGTCCGATCGGCGAACTCGTCGTCGGGCTGCGTGGCCGACTCCTCGTCATCCGGCCCGTTCATCCGGCCGGTGCCGGACGCGGATCCCGGTCGGCGACCGAGCAGCACCGCGAGCGCCGCGCCCCCGATCAGCAGCAGTACGCCGAGAATCCCGAGCACCCACGGCGCGATCTTGAGCGCCTTCAATTGCATTGCCTTGGTTTTGTATTCGTCGACGTTCGCCTTCACCGTGGCGTCGTCCATGATCGTCGCGGTGCGCACCAGCGGCACCGGGTCGTGACCGGGGATGCTCACCGTCTGGGTCTGCCGCTCCTCGACCTTCATGAAGACGCCGGTCTGCGGGTCGGCCCACACGGTGCGCTGATTGGCGTAGGCGCGGTCGGCGTTTTGCGCCGGGCTGTCCTGGCCGAGGCCGAAGAGGAAACCTGGCACCTCGAACTTGGTGTAGACCGTCGGCGGGATGTCGACGACGTACTTGTAGGTCTGCATCCCCTCGATGGACTCGGTCCCGACATACTTCATCCCGATCGCCTTGCCGAGCGTGCCGTCCCAGTAGGGATAGCTGCGGCCCTTCACCAGATCGAACGGGAATTTGATCGTGTAGCCCTGTGTCTGCACCGGTTTGCCGTTGGCGTTCTCGTCCGGGATGCGCACCGGCAGTCCGGTGTGCCGGTCGACCGCGTAGTGGGCCGTCGAGGCGTCCATAGGCGGCGGCTTGCCGTTGTTGTCGGAATACTGCCACTTGTCGAGGACGATGGCGTTGCCGCCGACCCGCTTGCTCTCCTCCTTGTCGACCGCGACCGTGAGCCGGGTGGTCATCGGCGCGGTGCGGTACTTCAGGGTGTCGGCATCGAAGAAGTACGCCTTCGGGTCGGTCAACGACTGACTGGTGTTGATGTCCTTGGGTATGACGGCAAGCTTGTCGTAGGCGTAGAACTTCAGCATCAGCGCCATCGTCAGGAAGAAGGCGCCGAAACCGATCACAACAGCGGACTTACGCACGGGGATTCCTTCGTTCGGAGTGGCGGCGAACCTACCGCAGAGTCAGTTCAACTGAGCACAACCTGGGCGAAGTCGTCGACCGAGTCGACGAGCTCGCGCAGACCGGCGTCTTCCAAGGGGTAGTGCCCGGCTCCGGGCAGTGTCACCTCGTCGACCGCGACCTGGGTGATGCGATCGAGCACCGGCCTGCTCAGCTCGCGCGGCGACCAGCGGTCGTTCTGCGGCTGCGTCAGCAGGATCGGGCAGGCGTCGAACGCGGCCGGCTCAACCGCCGGCTGGTAGTCGAGGTAGCTCGCGAGGAACTTGATGCTGACCCAGTTGCCTGCCGAACTGCGGTCTCGCAGAAAGGTTTTCAACGCGGCGCGGTCGTTGACCAGTGCGGTCATCTTCGAGGCGAGCGTCATCGGGTACTTCATCTTGGCCATCGGCGTCCGCGCCGACATACGCAACATCGGCACTCCCAGCCGAGAGCTGACGATGTCGTGCGCCGTCTCGTCGCGCACCTGCTGGAAGCGCTGGTCGAGGAAGGTCATCCCGACCAGACCGCGCAGCGAATCCGCCGGCGCGGCGGCGGCCACGTGATAGCCGAGCATGCCGCCCGCACTCAGGCCGTAGAAGACGGTCGGTTTGGGATCGCGGGAGTTCTCCGCCTCCAGGAAATCGACCATGAGCTGCACCCAGTCGTCGTATGACGGGGTGCGCCCCTTCGCGACAGTCGTCATGCCGTAGCCCAGGTTGTCGGGGGCGACCACGTCATACCCACGCTCAGCGAGCGGCCGGCCGAGGATGAGCGACATCTGCCGGCCGTTGGTGCCGACGCCATGGTGCAGCACGACGCGCGCCTGCCCGGCCGGGTTGCGGTATCGGTCGAGGTGCACCTGGTGCCCGAACCAGTCCCAGTGCTCCTCCTCCGGCGCCGTTTCGTCGGTCAGCCGCAGCCGTTCGGGGAGGAACTCCTGCTGGTCGCGCCAGGCGCGCTCATCGCGGTAGTAACGGCGTGCGGTCATCGAGAGCTCCAGACTCCAGTTGGTGACGATCAATTCACTCTATGCCATATGTGGCACTGGATGCCATACACCTGTCTGCGACATAATGTGGCGGTGCCCGATCTGAGTCTCAAGGAGCGCAAGCGCATCGCGATCCGACGCGACCTGACCGCGGTCGCGCTCGAGCTCTTCCTGCGCGACGGCTACGAGAACACCACCGTCGACCAGATCGCCGCAGGCGCGGGCATGTCGCGCCGCACGTTCTTTCGCTACTACAACGCCAAGGACGACGTGATCGTCGGCAAGTGGGATCTCATCGGGCTCGACATGATCACCGCGCTCGAAGAACGCCCGCAGGACGAGCCGATCTGGGACTCACTCCGGGGGATGTACGACGTGGTGATCCAGCACTACGCCGACCCGCAGCGGCGTGAACAGTCGCTCGCCGTGGACTCGATCGTCGCCGCGACTCCGGCACTGCGCCACTCCTACCTGGCCCGACGGGACCTCTTCGAAGGCATCGTGACCGACCTGCTCGTCAAGGAGCGGGGCGGAGACTGGCTCGTCGTGCGCGCGGTGGTCGGCGCGGTCACCGCGTGCGTCGAGGCCGCGCGAGACGAGACGCTGCAGACCAAGCCCGCGATGCTCGGCCCGGCGATCGACCGCGCGCTGGCCGCGGTCCGCGACGCCTGAGGCCGAGGCACGACACCGCAGCAGTAATCCTCGACCTGGTGTCGGTGCGCCTCCCTACCCTCGAACGCATGTCTGACAATGACTGGTCCGCCGGCCTCGACGAGCAGCAACGGGTCGCCGTGGAGCACAACAGCTCGCCGCTGGTCGTCGCGGCCGGCGCGGGCACCGGCAAGACCCGCACACTGACCGCGCGGGTCGCCCGGTTGCTGGACGCGGGCGTGCCGCCCGAGCGGGTGCTCCTGCTGACCTTCACCCGCCGGGCGGCTGCGGCGATGACGACACGGGCGGCCGCCGCGTGCGTACGACCCGAGGCCGCCGGACGCATCTGGGGCGGCACCTTTCACGCCGTCGGTCACCGATTGGTGGCCGAGCACGCACCACACCTCGGCCTGGCCGACGTGACCGTGCTCGACCCGGGCGACGTCACTGACCTGCTCGACCTGATCCGGGAGGAGCACGGCCTTGCCGGGACCGGGCAACGGCTGCCGACCTCGCAATCGATCGCCGACATCTATTCGCGGGCGGTCAACACCGCCACACCGGCCCGGCAGCTGATGGCCGAGCAGTTCCCGTGGTGCCTGCCGCACGCCGACGCCATCACCGGCCTGCTGCGCGACTACGGCGCCCGCAAGCGTGCTCGCGGCCTACTGGACTTCGACGACCTGCTGCTCTATTGGCGTGCGCTGCTTGACGATTCGCGCGTCGGCCCGCGCCTTCGCGCGCGCTGGGACTGGGTGCTGGTCGATGAGTACCAGGACGTCAACCAGGTGCAGGTGGACATCGTCCGCGGGCTGCGGCCGGACGGTGACGGACTGACCGTGGTCGGCGATGACGCGCAGGCCGTCTACGGCTTCCGCGGCGCGAGCCCGGAGCACCTGCTCGCACTGCTGGACGAGCTGCCCGATGCGTCGCTGGTGCGGCTGGAGCGCAACTTCCGCTCCACCCAGCCGGTGCTCGACCTGGCCAATGCCGCCCGGCCGGGCCGGTTGCGGCTGCGGCTGACCGCCGACCGCGGCGCGATCGGTGAGCGGCCTCGCGTCATACGGTGCCGGGACGCCGACGACGAAGCACGCCAGGTTGCCGACGCCGTGCTCGCCGCCCACCAGGACGGGTTGGGTCTGCGCGAGCAGGCGGTGCTGATGCGCACCGGCACCCACTCCCACCAACTGGAGATCGAGTTGAAGGTCCGCTCGATCCCGTTCGTCAAGTACGGCGGCATCGGCTATCTCGAAACCGCCCACGTGCGAGACCTACTCGCCGCCTTTCGGCTCGCGCTCAACCCCGCCGACGAGGTCTCGTGGTATCGCCTGCTGACCAGGCACCGAGCGATCGGCAAGGCCGGCGCACGCACCCTGGCGGGCATCCTGTCCGGCACCGATGAGGGTAGGTATGACCAAGCGCTGCGCGCCGCCTCCGACAAGGCCCGCCCGGGGTTGTCCAAGACGCTGCAGCAGTTGCGGACCGCGCAGTCTGCCGACGAGTCGGCGGCGGTGGTCGAGGCGTGTCACGCAGCGGTGCTGCCGTTGCTGCGGGTGCACTACGCCGACTGGTCCCGGCGGTCCGCCGACATCGAGCGACTGGTCGAATCTGCTGCGGGCGGCAGCGATTTGCGCGCCTTCATCGCCGACGCGACGATCGACCCGGCCAACGTCGCAAGCGACTGGGCGAAGCAGCCACACCTCGACGAGGACTACCTGACCCTGTCGACGATCCACTCCGCAAAGGGGCTCGAGTGGACGACGGTGCATCTGATCCGGGCGTCCGACGGCGCCATCCCGTCGGATATGGCGCTCACCTCCGACGCGGGCCTCGCCGAGGAGGAGCGACTGTTCTACGTCGCGGTCACCCGCGCCCGCGACGACCTGCGCGTCTACTCGCCGAGCCGGCTGCCCACCCATCCGACGAGCTTCCACGCCCGGCACGTGCTGGCGAGACCCAGCCGCTTCCTGACCCCGGAGGTGCTGGCGGCCGCCGACCGGGTCGACGTGACGCGCCCCGCGTCGCCGGTCGACATCGACTGTGCCGCCGGCAGCTCCCCCACCCCGGTCACCGTGCCGTCGATGGACGAGCTGTTCGGCTGACCGGCGCGACCCGGGCCAGGTCCGACGCCCACGCCCGCAACTCACCGAGGCGCGCAACTCACCGAGGCGCACAACTCACCGAAAAGGTGGCTGACGCGCCGAGAACACGCCCGACTGCGGCGCGTCGCACACCTATTCGGTGAGTTTTGTGCCGCCACGAGGCGTGCGGTGGACCGCCATGTCGCGCTGACCCGTGCCACGCCGCGACTGGTGATCCTGCACAAGGGAGCTAGCTCCACCTCAACGCCGCCGGAAGCCACGACCTGAGCCCACTGTGCCGGACACAGCTGGCTCATAGCCTCAATCACGTTGCACATCAACACGATTGAGCGGAGTCACCCTCATGGCAACCCACCGGAATGTCGGCATGTTCGGCCTGATCGCGAGTGCGTTGATCGTGCTCCAGGTCCCCCTCTATTTCCTGTATGACGGCGCCCCGCCCGATGCCAACATCCTCACGCGGAGCCTGATCGGCGTCGTCGGGTGCACGTTCTACATCGTCTTCTTCACCGGCCTGCGCAGCTGGATCGTGCAGCACCAGCCGGCGCTCGACTGGCCGGCTGGGGTCATGCAATTGGCCGGACTGGCTTGGGCCGTGGTGGTTTTCGTGCCGCAGTCCATGGAGGTCGGCGCGGCCATCACGACGAGTCGCGATATCGACACCACGACGGAGGGACCGTATGCGCCGGCCCAATATCTGCTGCAGGGCGGAGTGTCCCGGCTACTGATGGCCGCGTTCCTGCTGGCCTTCGCGGTCGTGATCTCGCGGTCGGACCTGCTGCCGCGGTGGGTCGGACGGTCGGCCGTCGTCCTTGCCATCGCCAATCTCGCGTTCCTGCCGGCGGTCTACTTCGGCGACGACGCCGCCAACTTCTACAGCGCGCAGGGTTGGGGCACCACAGCGACCATGGGCCTGGTGTGGAGCCTCTGGACCCTGGTGGTCAGCATCGCGATGGTGCGCGGGCGGGCCGCGGTCAGGCCAGGAAGTCGATCCGTGCTTGCCGGTCGTTGATGGTGAACGTGTCGCCGGCCCGCTTGCCGTCGATCTCGGCATACACCGGCGAGTCCTGCGAAATGCCTTCGTAGCTCACGCCGTTCGCGTCGAAGGAGTCGGTGACGACACCGACCACGTAGCGGTCGCCGCCGAAACCGACGATGGCACCGGGCCGCACGACGTCGGTCGCCGACATGTCCAGACCTTCGGCGGTCGAGACGTCCGAGCGCTCGGTGTCGGTTACCTGCTCGAACAACGCGTTCTTGTCGCCCGCCTCGTCCAGTTGCGCGGTGTCATCCACCGAGTGCGAGTCGTCCGGGTCGACCTGAGCAGTGCGCTGCTCGGTGGACGCCGCGGTTTGCGAGGCATCGAGCTCACCCTTCAGGTGTCGCACGAGCGCGTCCTTGACCCGCTGCTTCGCCGCTGCGTCCATCGTCGTGTCGGACATGTCGACTCCTCGTCTTGTCGTTGCCGCCCTCAGTCTGCCGCACCGATCCGGCCGCCGGGGTCGCGGACAGCACGAGGGCTGCACCGATCAGGAACGGCATGCCATAGCGCACCACCGTCGCGTGCTCGGGGCCGAGCACCAGTGCCGCGGTGTAGACGAAGAACAGCCCCGCGGTCGCCTTACCCACCAGGCGGCGGCGCCGGCCACTCGCAAGAAGGACCGCGAGCACCACCTCCGCCGCGGTCGCCCCGACGGCAGCCGTCTGCACCAACACCGGACTCGGGTGATGCAGGAGCACGGCGGTGTAGTCGGTGAACTGTGTCCAATTGCCCCAGGACACACCGGGTTCGCCCGGACCACCAAAGATGCCGAAGCGGTCGGCCACTGCCGCGGCAAGGTCGACGGCCAGCAGCAGCGCCGTCAGTTTCGCGCTGACCCGGGCCGCGCCCCCACCCGGCCGGGCGGCGATCACGACCGCGAGCGCGAGCAGGACTGCGGTCAGCGCCCAAGTGATGACTCCGGGCATCGGCCATCCGAGTAGACCGGCAACCGGCAGCAGGACGAGGCCCAGCCCCAGCCAGATCCATCCTCCCCAGCGGCGATACCTATCCATCCACTCCATGCCACGCCTCCGATATAGTCAGGTTCCTGACCACTGACGATAGGAGCACTGACGCGAGATGGTCAAGAGCCTTACTAATCCCTTCGCGGATCGCCCGACGCCGCTCGGCACTCTGCTCTCGTTCGCCGGCCGGCGACTCGGTGGCGACCTCGACCGGGCACTACGCGAGGCGGGCTTCCCCGATTTGCGGGCCGCGCACGCTCCGCTCTTCCTGGCGATCGCGCCGGAAGGATCGACCTCGACCGAACTGGCCGCGCGTGCGCATCTGACCAAGCAGTCCGCCGGCGAGTTGGTGCGCTACCTCGCCGACCACGGCTACCTCACGGTGCAACCGTCGCCGACCGACGGGCGGGCGCGGCTGGTGCAGCTGACGGACGCCGGCTGGCGTGCGCTGGAAGTGGGCCGGTCGATCGTCCAGCGGTTCGACGACTGGCTGGACGAGCAGGTCGGTGCGGACGAAGTGCGCCGGTTGCGGGCGACGCTCGACCGCATCATCGACGCCGACTGGGAGTCGGGCGCATCCGCAGGCAGGTCTCGCCGTTAGGATCGGCGGCGTGGGGGCACTCCCCACTCGACACTGGTCGCATCACCGATGCAAGGGAATCCGGTCCAAATCCGGAGCTGACGCGCAGCGGTAGGGGTGACGAGCGTGGCATGACGCCACTGGGTTCCGGCCCGGGAAGGCGCCACGGTCGGCCGAACCCGAGCCCGAAGACCTGCCGGTGTCGGACACACCGGTAGGCCTCGCGTTCGGCCCCTGATGAAAGTGAACCGCGCCATGCGTCCACGTCGAATCCTCCTTGCGGCCGGCCCTGCGGTCGCCACGTCCCTCCTGCTCGGCGCGTGCGCCGATGCACCGTCCGGCGGTATGCCGGCAGCGAGCTCCACCGCGTCGTCGTTCACACCGGTGCAGCTCGACAACTGCGGGTTCAAGGAGACGGTCAGCGCTCCGCCTCAACGACTGGTCACCCTCAACCAGGGCGCCACCGAGGTCGCGCTCGCGCTCGGCCTGCAGGACCGAATGGCGGGCAGTGCCTATCTGGACGACCGGGTCTCCCCGAAGTACGCCGCGGCATACAAGACGGTGCCGGTGTTGTCCGAGGAGTATCCGACGAAGGAGCAATTCGTCGCGGCCAGGCCGGATTTCGCGTATGCCGCGTATGCCAGTGCCTTCGACGCCAAGGCGATCGGCACCCGCGCGGAGTTGGCGGACAAGCGGATCGGCAGTTACCTGAGTCCGTTCGGTTGTCCGAAGGGCACGCCGGCCGCGGAGCCGACGTTTGAGAGTGCGTGGCGTGAAATCACCGATGTAGGAAGCATTTTCGGCGTACCCAACAAGGCGACCGAGCTCGTCAACGGACAGCGCGCCGAACTCGGCAAGATCCGCTCGGCCGCAGCCGGCGAAGGGTTACAGATGCTGTGGTTCGACTCGGGCGAGAAGACGCCGTTCGTCGGCGCCGGCAAGGGCGGGCCGCAACTGGTGATGGACGCGGTGGGTGCGAGCAACGTCTTCTCGGCCCTTCCCGGCGGCTGGGCGGACGGATCCTGGGAGAAGGTCGTCGCCGCCGACCCGGACGTGATCGTGCTCGCCGACGCATCCTGGAGCACTGCGGACGCGAAGAAGAAGCATCTACGCGGCGACCCGGTGCTGCGAAATCTGAAGGCGGTGAAGCAGAACCGGTTCGTCGTGCTCCCCTTCAGCGAGAGCACCCCTGGTGTCCGACTTGTCGACGGCGCGAAGACAGTCTCTGACCAGCTCGCAGCACTACCGGCGAAATGACCTCGCCCGGTCACCGGACGCCTTCGGCGGCGCTCCGGCTCTTGGTCCTTGCCGGCGGTGCGGCGGCAGCGCTGGCAAGCGCGGTGATTGCGTTGGGAACCGGGCCGGTTCACGTGCCGGCCGACCAGGTCATCGAGGTGATCGCCCGCCGGATGCAGCTGGTCGGCGGCACCGGTGTGTCGCCGTTGGACGACGAGATCGTCTGGCAGTTGCGGCTGCCGCGGATCATCGCGGCAATGGCGGTCGGTGCAGCGCTGGCGCAGTGCGGTTGCGTGCTGCAGTCTCTGACTCGCAACGACCTGGCCGACCCCTACCTTTTCGGTGTCTCGAGCGGCGCCGCAGTGGGAGCGGTGGCGGCGTTGATCCTGGGCTGGACTCTGCCAGGCGTCCCGTCGCGATACGGAGTGGCCGGCGCGGCTTTCGTCGGGGCGCTCGTCGCGCTCGTGCTGGTGTTGGCGCTGGCGACCGGCAGGTCGGGGCAGCTGCCACCGGGGCGGACGATCCTGGCCGGCGTCGCCGTCGGTCAATTGTGCAGTGCCGCAACGTCTTTCATCGTCATTGTGCTCGGCCCGAGAGATGGGGCACGGGCAGTGCTGGACTGGACGCTCGGCTCGTTTGCAGGGGTCCGTGGTGGTGACGCAGTCTTCATCGTCGTCCTGCTCGTCGCCGCGATGATCGGTCTCATGCTGTGCGCGCCAACACTGGATGCCTTCGCCTTCGGTGAGGTTTCAGCGCGTGCGCTGGGCATCAACGTGACCACCATCCGCTGGATCTTGTTGGGCGGCACCGCATTGGTGACGGCGGCAACCGTCGCCATCGTCGGACCGATCGGTTTCGTCGGCCTTGTCGTGCCGCACCTGGTGCGATTGGTCACCGGGCCCGGACATCGCATCCTGCTCCCTGCGGCGGCCCTGTGTGGAGCGCTGCTGATGCTCTGGTCTGACACGGCAGCCCGCTCGGCCGGCGGGGGCAGCGAGATCCCGATCGGTGTCGTCACCGCCGCTGTCGGCACCCCTGTGCTCATCGTGCTGCTGCGGCGTCAGGCCGCGCGCTCATGAAGGTCGAGGTGGACCGGATCGGTTGGGACGCAGGCGGTTCGGCGATCGTCGACGACGTCACGGCCACGCTCACGCCGGGGTCGTTCACCGCAGTCGTCGGCCCGAACGGCTCCGGCAAAACCACCTTGCTGCACCTGGTCGCCGGTCTGCGCCGACCGAGCCGCGGCGACATCCGGTATGACGGAAAACCGCTGTCCGACATCCGATCTCGCGATCGGGCACGCAGTGTGGCGTTGTTGGAGCAGCAGCCGGACACTTCGCTCGAGCTGGCCGTCCGGGAGGTGGTCGCCCTTGGACGCATCCCGCATGTCGGCCGATGGCCGGGTGCCCGGGACGCCGACGAGGAGCTTGTGCCCGCCGCCATGCAGGAGACGGACGTCACCCACCTCGCGCACCGCACCTGGTCGACGCTGTCCGGCGGGGAACGGCAGCGCACGCAACTCGCGCGCGCCCTGGCGCAGCAACCGCGCCTGCTCTTGCTGGACGAGCCGACGAACCATCTGGACCTGCATCATCAGTTGTCCTTGCTGGAAACCGTGTCGCGGCAGGGCATTACGACACTCGCGGTGCTACACGACCTCGACCTTGCCGCCGCCTTCTGCCCGCAGATCATCGTCATGTCGCAGGGTCGGGTCGCCGCGGCCGGCGACACCGAAGCGGTGCTGACGGCCGACCTGATCGACGCGGTTTTCGGGGTGCGTGCGAGGGTCGGGCGGACTGACCGGTTGCGGGTCTCGTGGGCACGGAAGGGCGCCGGCCGATGACGGATCAGCGGCTGGTGCTGGTGAGTCTGACCGGGCTCGACGACGATCACCTGGCTGAATTGTTCGCTACCGCAGACGATCTCGGGGCGACCGTCGCCTGCCTGCAAGGTGGCGGCCCGAGTCTCGTCGGTGTGCTGGACACGATCGCGGCCGAGGCGGCGGGCACGTCGGTGCGGCTGGTCGCGGCGGCGCGCACGACCTCCCACACCGGCCGCTCCTGGCTCGGTCGGGTCGCCGGGCACTGGGTGCGCACCCGCGGCTTGCTGCAGGTAGAGGTGGCGGGTGCTCTGGCCCGGGGCTTCGGACTGATCGAGGTGCGGGCTGCGTGTTCGGCGCCGGCGCGTCTGGTGACCGGCGGCGAGGCGCCGCTGGAAAGCCCGGCCTGGGAGGAGGCACCGCCATACCGCCATCACGTGCTGGTGTGCCGTGGCCCGCGCTGCAACGCCAAGGGTGCGGAGGAGACCTCGGCCGCGCTGACCGATGAGCTCACTCGACGCGAGATGGTCGATCGCGACGTCCTGGTGGCGCTCACCGGTTGCCTGTACCCGTGCAACGGTGCTCCGGTGATCGTCTGTCATCCGGGCGATCGGTGGTACCGGCAGGTGACTGCGGACGAAGCACGCCGCATCGTCGAAGACGACCTGCTCGGTGATTGACCCGCGCTGACCGCCGCCTCGACCGGGGTGACCTCGCACAGTGGGCCGGTCGTCGTTGCCGGACTGCAATCTGCGAAAGGTCCCCGGGGAGCCGGAAGTCCGATAGGTTCGAATGAACTTCACGAGGGCCGCTTCGACGTCGGCCGGCGGGGATCTCCGCCATCCGGTTGCCCCTCGTGCTTCAGGGGAAGGAACAATGCAATGTTCTGGTGGATTGTCGCAATTGTCCTGTTCGCCATCGTGGCGGGCGTGTTCGGGCGCACCTGGCGGCAGCGTGCCGACCGTTTTGATGACGACACCCGCAACACGATCAACCAGGCGTCCGCGCACAACCAGCGGATGAACAACCGGATCGGTCCGCTCTGAGCCTTGCCGACGCCGGCCCACCACGAGGGGTCACAGGGTCACGTGATCGACGTCGCAGAAAGCGGCCACGAGTTCCATGACCGCGTCGACGCGGCGTCCGACGTGGCACGGCTTCATTCGCCGGCAAACACCATGACCTGAGTCGGCTGTCCGTGGTCAACGCCCCGCCCGTCTGTCATGACGAACCCGGCTGCCCGCCAGGCCCGCACTGCACGGTCGTTGCCGACCACCGGGTCGACGGTGAGCGGCCGCCAACCCAGCCGGTCGAGCTCGAGCGCGAGCGACCGGACGGCGCGCGGTCCGATACCTCGCCCCTGTGCGTGCGCGGCGATGAAAAGGTCTAGACCGCAGCAACTTTCCGCCTGCCACGCCTGCAGGTAACCGGCCGGGTTGTCACCGTCGATCACCAGGTATGACGCAACCTGCGGAGCTCGGCGACCGGTGTATTTGTCGAGAACCTCGGCGACGGTGAGCGGCGCGCCGCCCCAAAACGCATACACCTCGCGTGCTTGCGTCCAGCCGCTGATCAATGCGGCGTCAGCGTCAGTCGCCAGCCGCAGCGAGAGCGTGTCATCGACCCATACGGCCGCGGGATAGCGGCGGGCGGTCACTCGAAGACCGACCAGCAGAGGTCGTTGCGGACGCGCTGGTCCTCAAGCACGAGCGCACGCACCTCATCGGGCAATTGCGCACGTTGCCAACGGCATTCGGCGATCCCGGCGGCCTCCTGCTCACCCTGCAGGGCAGTGGCGCGCACCGCCTTGATCGCGTATGCCGCAGCACCCAGGTCGTGTTCGGCAACATGCCCGACGGCCCCGGCTTGACCTGCGGCATACGCCGCAAACCGTGGTGCGCCCCGCAGCGGGCGGGCTGCTCCCATGGCGTGTCCGCCGGCGGCCCGTGCTGCCATCATCCCGACCTCACCCCGGGTCCATGCGCGGATGTGCTCGATCGCCGCACGCGGTCGCGGGTCGTCGGGCTGCTCGGATTGGAAGAGCGGCAGCACGTGTTCGGCACAATCGGCTGCCCACAGCGCGAGCAGCCGGTGGTGCTCGTCGGTGAGAGTGCCGCCGCGCCGGATGGTGATCATGCGTGGGTCGCGGACCTTCGGAAGGATCACCTGCTCATCTTCTCAGCAAGGGCACACCGGGTCCGCCGAGTTCGTCCAGCGCGACCGACCGGCCGGTGACCGCCATCGCCAACGCTTCCAGCGGGCCGGCGGCCTCTGCTCCGCTCCCGGCCGCCCAATCGGCATCGGTCGCCCGAAGCCGCACGCCGGCAAGGTGTTTCCGCTGCACCAGGCCGGGGGCAACCCGCGACGAGGTCAAGTAGTCCAGCAGCGTCATCCAGTCCTCCGCCGGCACGGTGCTGGGCAGCGCCAGTGGCCGGGCGACATCGCGTAGGTGGATGCAGGTTTCGGCAAAGGGACCCATCGGCCCCACGCGCGGAGGGTCCACCCGGTCGTGCGCATGCTCGCGGAGCAGCGCCACCAGCTCATCGGGAGACCGAGCAGCGAGGCGCCTCGTGAAGTGATCGACCGTTGCGGCCGTATCACCGCGATAACGGACCGAGGCGAGAAGGAAGCGGCCGAATCCGACAAGCATCGGCTGCAGCAGGTGGGCGGCCAGGTGGTGCACCGTCCAACCGGCACACAGCGTCGCCGCTCGCCACTGCTCCGGCGTGAGCGAGTCCAGCAGATCGGCGAATGCCAACCGGTTGCGGGTCGTCCGGTCATAGATGTCACGCGCGATCATGAGCTTGCGCCTCCCCATGGCGAGATCGCTCGTGTATGTCGGCAGCCAGCGACGCGAATACCCTTTCTGCTAAGGCAATTTCGGCATCGGTGAAATCGGACGCCATCGCCGACAAGGCCTGCACCTCGCGGCGGTGCAACGTCTCGTAGGACGCGGTCCCTCGACGGGTGAGCCGGATCAACATCGAACGCCGGTGCGCCGGGTTGGCAACCGCCTGCGCGTCACCTGCGTCGATGAGGGTGTCAACGACGCGTTGGACATTCTGCCGGGCCAGCGACAGCTCCTGACCGATCTGCGGCACCGTCGATGGCCCCGCTGCATGCAGGATCTCAACGACTGCCCGGGTCGCTACGGTCCACCCCAGGGTGCGCACGTCACGCTCGACGATGCGCGCCGAGTCCAACACGATGGGCCTGGCCAATCGCACCAGGCCGTACACCGCTTCGCCTCGATCACTCATGACATCAATGATGTCATGTTCGTGTGATCAGCGCCAGGGGAACTCCGGCGCCCGCCGCTCCTTGAAGGCGGAGATGCCCTCCTGTGGATCGCCGGACTGCACCATCACGCCCTGCCACTCTCGCGCGGTGGCGACCGCGCCCTGCGGCCCGTCGACGCCATACGTCGCGGCGGCGTCGACGATGGCTTTGCCCGCGCGAATGCTGAGCTGCGAGCGCGATTTCATCGTCTCGAGCAGTGATGCGAGAACGTTGTCGAGCGCGTCCGGCTCGGCGATCTGGTTGACCAGTCCGATCCGCCACGCCTCGTCGGCCAGGATCAGCTCGCCGGTGAACAGCAACTGCTTGGCGTACGCCGGGCCGACCGCCGCCACGAGACGACCCGTCGTACGCGGCGGGTAGTAGACCCCGATCTTGGCCGGGGTGATACCGAACCTGGCGGTATTGCACGCGATTCGCAGATCGCACGCCAGCGCCAACTCGACACCCCCGCCGACGCAGAAGCCGCGAATCGCGGCCACGGTCGGCTTCGGAAAAGCAGCCAACGCCTCCTCAGCCCGCTCGGGCGCGGACAGTGCTATCCCGGATTCATCTGGAGGCAAAGGAGATTCGATGCCTAGCGTGTCGACCAACGACGTGATGTCAGCGCCGGCGCAGAAGTGCTCCCCCGCGCCGGTCAGCACGACCGCGAGGACGGATGGGTTCTGTGCGAGCTCGGCGAGCAGTGGCGGCAGGGACTCCCACATGCGGGTGGTCATCGCGTTGCGCTTGGCCGGATTGTGCAAGGTGATCGTGGCGACGGAGCCCTGCACCGTCGTCTCCAGCCGACCGCCGGCCTCTTCGTTCGTCACCGCGCCAGACCTCTCCTCGACCGTTCGGTCGCCAACCGACCGCCCGGTCAGTCAGTGCGACACTGCCCGCACGCTGGCGGGCGCTCGCCGAGAGTACGCCAGCGCCAGCGACGCCCGCCCGCCCGTCTCATGTCGATTGCGGCGCCGCCCCAGTCGTGGAGACGCACCGGAATCGGCTGAAATCATGATTGATTGGACCCGTGACAGCGCCGGCCGTGCACATGCTCTGGGAGGACAAGGACCCGCTCGAGGTCCTCGTGACGAAGTTCGGCTTCGCCGACGCGCGTGCCGCCGAAGCTTGGGTGACCGCGACGCTGGCCGAGACCTACGAGATCGCGGTCGAGCGCTGCGATCGCATCGTGCTGAGCAGTCACAACACGCTGGCCTGGGTCACAACCACAGAGGGCCCGATGCTGGCGAAGTGGTCGGTGGCGGAGGGCTACTTCCCGCGGCTGACCGCGCTCGCCGAACTCACCGCCGAGCTCGGTGCGCGTGGCTTGCCCGTCTCGATGCAGGTCCCGGCGCGGGACGGCCGGCTACAGGTCGAAATCGCCGGCGTCTCAATGGGATTGCAGCGCACGGTCGCCGGTGGCCTGCTGGAGGTCGAGGATGCGAGTCAGGTGCGCGCGGCCGGCGCGACGCTCGCCAGGATGCATGAGGCGCTCTCGTCATACGGGCCGCTGGAGGGGGTCGAGCCTTTCCGCCAAACGCTGCGCGAGCAACTGACCGGTTGGCTCTCCATAGCGCCCGATCACCTGCCGGCCGACGCCCTCGACCGGCTGCGGGCGCTGCTGTCCGCCGCGCACCCGGACCTGCCACCGATGCAGCTCGTGCACGGCGATTATCGCTCCGCCAACATCCTGTATGACGCAGGCCGCGTCACGACAGTCCTCGATTTCGAGGAGGCCCGCATCGACCACTGCATCGGCGAACTCGCAAGATCCGCAGTGCTTCTCGGCACCCGCTACCACAACTGGGGTCCGGTGACGCCGGACGTGCGCGCGACGCTGCGCGCCGGTTACGAGTCGCAGCACCCGCTCACGCCGGCCGAGGCGAGCTGGTGGGAGCCGCTGGTGCTCTGGTATTCGCTGCTGCTGGTGCCGGCCGGCGACGACCCGACCGGCTGGGCCGCGGCCGCAGCGGCGACCGTGACGAGTCAGACGGGTCAGCCGTCCGCGAGTAGATCGGTGACCGACACGTCGATCGGGAAGTCGTCGTAGCCGAGCAGCCCGGCAAGGATCGCCCGCGCGCGGTCGCGACGGTGCTGCGCGACCTGCCGCAGGTCGGGTCCGTACGCGGCCACCAGCTGCATCGCGAGAGCGGTCAACCGGCCGTCCGTGACGGTGAAACTCACGTTGTCCAGCGCCGACGCGGCGTCCGCAGGCAGTTCCTCGCGCAGCGCGCGACGCAGCACCCGGGTCGAGACGGACGTGGTCGAGCCGTCGGAGTCCTGATCGATCCCACCGGCGGCGCGGGTGGTGACCAACTCGGCAGGTGTGATCGCCGTGCGGACCGTGCGCAGCACATGCGCACGCTGATCTCCGGGCCAGACCGGCTCCTCGCTCCGCTTCAGCGCCGCGGTGGCACGGGACAACGGATCCTCGGCTTGGTTCATCGCCACGAGTTCATCCTTTCGGCGAGGGCCCGGCGGCCCCGGTAGAGCTGCCCGCGAACGCTGTCCTCGGGGATCGCCAGGGCCTCTGCGATGTCCCGGTAGCTCAGTCCGTCGATCTCGCGCAGCAACCAGATCGCGCGCTGCCGCCACGGCAGTTCAGCCAGCGCCCGCCGGAGCGCCGTCACGAGTTCGCGATCCAGCGCAGCCTGCTGCGGGCTGCCCGCGGCAGCGGGCAACAAGGTGCTGAGCACGTCGTCGTCGACCGGTGTCGGCGTCCGCCGACGTTGCAGATCCGCGGCCCGGCGGGCAGTGAGCCGAAACAGCCAGGTGCGCAGACTCGACCGACCGGCGTATGACGGCAGGTCCTTCCAGGCCGACACGAACGCGTCCTGCACCACGTCCTGCGCGTTGGCGTCGTGCAGCAACAACCGGCGTGCGAAGCGATACATGGCCGGCCCGTGCCGGTCGACGATCTGCTCGAACGCGTCCTCGTCGCCGAGCCGGGCGGCGCGGGCCAACTCGACGTCCGGGCGTTCCGGAGCGCAGTTGTCGTTTCGCACCGTGCCATCCTGACCGATCACAGAATGTGACGTAGATCACCGTGAGGTTTCGTCCAGTCGGAACGACCAACCAGTATCCGATTCAGCGCCGATGAAAGGACTGCCCATGACTCAGACCCCGAACCCGACCGGCACCCACCGCGCCCAGGACGAGGACACCTCGCCCACCAAGCGCAGCGAGCGGGAGGGCAACGGTCAGGTCGAGCAGCGCGCCGACGGGCCGCTGGTCACCTCCAAGGGACGCACCTCGATCGCCGACACGGTGGTCTCCAAGATCGCCGGTGTCGCCACCCGTGAGGTCTCCGGTGTGCACTCGCTCGGCGGCGGCGCCGCGCGGGCGGTCGGCGCGATCCGCGAGCGCATCCCGGGCTCGCGCACCAACCACTCCCAGGGCGTCAGCGTCGAGGTCGGTGAGCGCCAGGCCGCGGTCGACATCGACCTGGTCGCCGACTACGGCGTCGCCATCGCCGACCTGGCTGCCGGTGTGCGCCGCAACGTGATCGACGCCGTGGAGAGCATGACCGGTCTGCAGGTGACCGAGGTCAACATCACCGTGCACGACGTCTTCCTGGACGACGGCGACGACAGCGACAACGGACAGTCCCGTGTCGAATGAGTCCTCATCGGACACCACGCGTGACCTTTCGGAGCTGATCGCCGCGCGCGTCCAGGACGTGCGCGGCGTCCAGGGGCTGCACGGTGGCGCGTTCGGGCAGGTGGGCACCTACCTGCCCGGGCGGCGCGTCACCGGCATCCGCCGCGGCGACAACGGCTGGGACATCCACGTGGTGCTCGCGGCCGGTGCACCGATCGCTGCGACCGCTGACGCCATACGGGCCGCGGCTCGCACGGCCGGCGCCGAAGGCCCGGTGGACGTGGCGGTCGAGGACATCGCCGACCACGCCGACTCGGCATGACCGAAGACGTCTGGTCTGCCGAGCGGCGCCGTGTCGCGCGGCGGCTGCATCCGGACCTGGGCGGCGACCCGGACGACTACATCGCCGCCATGCAAGCGCTCGAGCAGCGCCGCGCGGCGGCGATGGGTGCGTTGCACCACGGCGCCGCGGGTATGACGGTGGCGCACACCACCACCGGCGCCCGAGCCGTGCGGCTGGTCGCCGGGCGTGCTCGCTCGGTGACCACCGCCGTACGACGGCGCATCCCCCGCGGCTGGCCCGGCGCTCGCCGCTACGGCCAGCTGTGACGGCCCGTTTCCGACGGATCGCTCGGACCAGGCACCACTCGACGTTCGTATCGCACGAAGGAGATTTCTTCAGATGACTGCCTCTACAACCGGCTTGTTCGCCGGACTGCTGCTCACCATCGCCATCGTGGCCGGCGGCTGGGTCGGCCTGCTGTTGGCGATCGTGCTGGGCGGTGGCGGCTACCTGGTCGGCGGTCATGTCGGCGGTGAGCTCGACCTGACTGCCCTGTGGAACCGCCGTGGCTGAGCAGGACGCCGCACCCGCAGACACCGCCGAACTGGGCGACCCGGCCACCCGCGGCCGGCTGGAGGTGCGCACCGGCGCGCTCCAGCACCTGGTCGAGCACGCCGCCGCCACCGTCCCCGGCACGGTGACGCAACGATCCGGGCTGGACCGGCTGCGCGGCCGCGGCTACCCGCACGCCGACATCACCGTCAAAGGGTCGACCAGCTGGGTGACCCTGCACGTCGCCGCGGTCTGGCCGTGTGCGGTCGAGCAGATCATGACCACGACCCGTGACCGGGTGCAGGCGAAGGCGACCGAGCTGTCCGGCACGACGGTCGCCGAGGTGGATGTGGTGATGCATCTGGTGAGCGCCGATCCGGGTAACGAACGGAGGGTCGTATGAGCAAGCTGCCACCTCCCCAGGCGCGACCGGCCGCGGCATACACCGCCGCCCTGCTGGCGCTCGGGCTGATCGGGCTCGGTGTCGTCGGGGTGCAGGAGTTGCTGACCCGGCAGGACTGGGTCAGCGGCAAGCCGTGGCTGAGCACCGTCATCGACAACGCCCAGCACGCGACGCCGGCCTCGTGGGCGCTGCCCGCCGGCATCGCAGCGGTCGTCGTCGGTCTGATGTTGCTGTTTGCGGCGGTGAAGCCCCGTCGGGCGACGCACCGCCGCGTGCCGGGCACCGACGACGCGTGGGTCTCCCCGGCAGCGCTGGCCACGATCGCAGCTGTCGCCGCGCGCAGGACGCCCGGTGTGGTGAGCGCCGACGCGCGTCATACCCGCCGCCGGATCCAGGTGTCGGTGCAGGCGGACGCCGACCGGCAGCTGGACGGCATGGACCAGGCGGTGCAGCGACAGGTCGAGAGTCAACTGGAAGGGCTGAGTGACATGCCGATATCCGTGCGCAGCCGGCAGGTGACGCGATGAGCCGGGCACCCTTCCGATTTGACCGATTCGCAACGGGATTCGTCGGCCTGGTGCTGATCGCCGGCGGCCTGCTGCTGATCGACTGGAAGCAGCACATCGTGCGCAGCGACTACCCGCGCCGGCTGCAGCTCGGCCGGCTGGTCGAGTGGTCGCACTCCGACTGGTGGCCGTGGGCGACCGCCGCGGCCGGCGTCGTGCTCGCGCTGCTCGGTCTCTACTGGCTGCTGGCGCACCTGCGCCGGGCCCGGGTGCGTTCCTTCACCGTGCCGGCGACCGGCGACGGGAAGGGCACCGGCATGCTCACCGTCGAGGCCGGCCCGCTGGAGTCCGTGGTCGCGCAGGAGCTGATCGACCACGGGCCGGTGACCGGCGCCAACGCCAAGACCGTCAACAGCCGGCGTGGCCGGATGGAGCTGGTGACCGCACCGCTCGACGACCGTGCCACCGGCGACACGGTGCGGGCGTCCTACGAGCGGCTCGCCGGTCAGATAGTCGACGCGTTCCCCGGCACCGGCCTGCAGACGCGCCTGGTGCTGGACAAGCCGCGCCGCACCCGTGGCCGCCGGTCCGCGCTCGGCGGTCCGGGAGTGGTGACGCCCGCGCCGGCGCCTCGCGCGGACCTGACGAAGCAGCCGAGCGACGGATCGCCGGAGCGGTCGGTCGTCCCGGTGTCGGAGCAGTCCGGCTGAGACGGGTCGGGTCTACATCAACAGACCTCCGGGCGGCGCGCGACTCCCGTCATACGCGCCGCCCGGAGGTCGTTAGGCGTGGGTCAGGGCCACAGGTTGGGGTTCTTGTCGGTGCCGTAGCCGCCGTAGCGGGGACGCCGCTCGAGGTGCAGGTGGGGACCGGTGGTGTTTCCGGTGTTGCCGGAGTAGCCGATCAGTTGGTTGGTGGCGACCCGCTGCCCGTCGCTGACCACCCGGCGCGACAGGTGGCAGTAGCCCCAGTCGGACCCGTCGACGTTGTCGTTGATCAGGATCATCGTGCCGTATGCCGAGCCCCAGTTGGCCCGGCCGGTGCGCACGTCGCCGCCGATGGTTGCGTAGACCGGCGTGCCGATCGGGCAGCCGATGTCGACACCGGTGTGATAGCCGGCCGCCCAGTTGCCGGGCTGGCGCCACTGGGCGGTGATCGGGTGCGCGGTCGGGTTCTTCACCGGCCGCACGTATGACGCGGCCTGCGCCTCCGGCGCGATGGCGATGCCAGCGACAGTGAGGCCGGCGACCG
The DNA here is from genome assembly GCF_026162425.1 of Flexivirga meconopsidis. Lineage (GTDB taxonomy): Bacteria > Actinomycetota > Actinomycetes > Actinomycetales > Dermatophilaceae > Flexivirga > Flexivirga meconopsidis. The sequence goes on from NZ_JAOBQJ010000001.1 coordinate 78,149, forward strand.
CTGCACCGCCGGTGAGGATCAGTCGTCGACTGGGCAGGTTGGACGATTCCTGACGGTCTGTCATAAGAGTTCTCCCGCTCTCCGTGTCTGGTCACGTTCATGCCTGGCAGGCACGGCACCGAGCGTTGCAACGGCCACTGCGAAACCGCTGCGAAATCGCACTCCTCCTCACGCAGCCGTCCACAATGTGATGGTGGACCCACTGATCGCGCACCGCGTCTGGTTACTCGGTCAGGCAGCAGGCGACGCGCCCGCGAACACCGTCTATGCGATTGCCACGCTCGCGCCCCGCCTCTTGACCAGTGCGCGGCCCGCAGCGGGTGCGGTGTCGGGCACGCCGGGCACGCCCTCAGGATGACCTCGGGTGTGGGCGACTGGCGGGAGGGCGACTTCCGCCAACGGGCGCCGTCGCCAGGCTCGCTCGCCTGGGTCGCGGAGTCGATGGGCCCGGGCGCGCAGGTCACCGATTGCCGCCGTCTGACGGGAGGCGTCTCCTCTGCGGTGCACGAGGTCATCGTGGACGTGCGCGGTGCGCGGACTCTCGTCATACTCCGCCAATATCCGGGTGGCCTCGGCTTGCATGAGACGCTCGCGAACGAGATCGCCAACCTCGAGTTGGTCGCGGGGAGCGGCCTGCCGGTCCCGCGCGTGCTGGCCGCAGATGCTGCCGGTGAGTCGACCGATGGTTCCCCGTCGCTGCTAATGACCCGGCTTCCGGGGCGGGTCGAGCTCAACCCGACCGAACCCGGCTCCTGGCGGACGAAGATCGCCGAGCTCGCCGCCCTCGTGCATTCGCTCGATCTGCCCGCCCCAACCCTCCGGCCCTGGGCGGATTCCTGGATCGCTCCGCTTGCCGAGTTGCGGGTGCCTGCGGACGCACAGCGGCCGGGCGTATGGCGAGCGGCGTTCGATGCGATGGCCGCACCGCCACCGGAGGACAGCGCGGTCTTCCTGCACGGCGACTTCCTGCCGGTCAATCTCCTCTGGTCGCACGGGACCATCACCGGGCTGACCGATTGGAACGGCGTCCATCGCGGATCGCGCGCGGTCGACCTCGGGCACTGCCGTCGCTATCTCGCCGCGCTCTACTCACCGGAAGCATCCGAAGATCTCCGAGCGCGCTACGAGTCGATCACCGGAGTCGCGCTCGATCCATGGTGGGACCTGTTCGCGTTGCTGCACCACGACGACAGCCAGCCGCGATGGATCCGCCGCCAGGTCGCCGGTCGTCGTCCGGTCGACTCTCGGGGTATGACGGTGCGGGTGGAGACCGTCGTCGAACGGACACTGCGTCGCCTCGGCTGAGACTCGATGCCGAGAACGTCGCGCCGGTGACCTGTCAAAGCTCGTCGTCTACCCGTCAACCAGTGGATGGCGTCGCTGACGGGTGACGCGGAGCAAGACGAGGGCGAGCACACAGGCGACGCCGGTGCCGATGGAGAAGATCTCGACCGCGTGGATCAGGCCCAGCGGGATGGCAAGGAAGCCGATGCCGATGACGGGTAACGCAACACCGGCATACATGACAACGTAGAAGCTGGAGAGGACGTCCGCGCGTCGGTGATGAGGTGCGACGGCGTTGGTGTCGGCGAGAGACCCGGCGAACGCCATACCTTGTCCGACGCCGGCGAGCACGGTCGCGACGAAGACGACTGTGACGGAGCTGGTCTGCGCGGCCGCGATGATGCCGCCGAGGCCGGCGATCAGCAGTATCAGCCCGCCGGTTTGGGCCCGCGTGGACCCCAGTTTGGGTAGTGCGGTTTGGGCCGCCGCGGAGCAACCGAGCATGAGTGCGACGATGCCGCCGGCCAGCAGCAAGTTCTGTGTCTGTGTGAGCTGGGCGAGGTAGGACGGCATCAGCGCCATGAACAACGCGGTGACTGCCCAAGCCAGGAAGGCCACCACCGAGGCGACGGCGAACGTGCCGCGGATGGCGGCCGGCACCGAGGGGCGCTCTGGTCGCCAACGCTTGCCGGTCGAGGCGGTGGGCGGGAGGAAGCGCGCCAACCCAACGAAGGCGACCAGGAGCAGCCCGATCTCGACCAGGTAGGGCAGCACCCGGGGCGCTGGAGCGTATTCGGCGAGCAGGCCACCCAGCAGCGGCCCAGCGGCGCCACCCGCTGCGGTAGCAATTGAACCGACGAGTGCGGCACGTTTGTGCCGGCCGCCCGGTTCGGTATCAACGAGCGCGGCGGTGGCCGTGCCCTGGACGGCGCCGAGCGCAATCCCTTGCACGGCGCGGGCGGCGAACAGCCAGGCAACGCCGTCCGCAACCGCGAACAGCGCTGAGGCCAAGGCCGCGACCAGGACCGCGGGAAGCAGCACCCGTCGGCGCCCGACCACATCGGACAGCGGACCGAAGATGAGCAAAGAGGGGATCAGCACGATCGCGTACGTCGCGAAAATCAGCGTCACGCCCAACGGCGCGAACGAGAAGACCCGTTCGTACGTCGGGTACAGCGGCGTCGGGAGGTTGGTGCCGATCAGGAGCGCGGCCAGCGCGAAGGTCGCGGCGGCGAACGGCCACGCACCCCGGTGTCGCGCTGTGGTCAGGGACGGAGGCATTGCGGTAGACACAGTCCTCGACTCTGCCATATTTCCAAATATTTGGAAATATGGCAGAGGTGATAATCTCGGGGACATGTCACGGACCGACCTGCGCGAGCGGGCTCAACACCCCGCCACTGCAGCGCTCGAGCTGGCGACCGTGATGCGCACTGTCGGCGATCCGATCCGGTTACAGATCGTGCGCACTTTGGCCGACGAGCGCCCGCGGGCCTGCGGCGAACTGTCCGACCTGTTGGGCCTGCCCAACTCCACGCTCTCCTACCATCTCCGGCTACTCCGCGACGCCGGTCTCACCCGGACACTGCCGCAGGGCGCCCAACGGTTGACGGCGCTGCGCCGTGAGGACCTGGATCAGCGTTTTCCAGGACTACTCGAGGTCTTGACCCAGTAGCGCGGGGCATCCGGAGTTCCTGCAGCCCTGGCCGGATCACCCGAGATGTGGATTGCCGCTGGTGGCGCTGGTGCCGCCGTCGGCCGGGATCTGCGCGCCGGTGACGAGACTGGCGTCGTCACTGGCCAGGAAGGCGACCACCGCCGCGACCTCGGACGGTTGGCCCGCGCGCCCCAGCGCGACCCGGTTGCGGATGCCGTCGCGCACCACGTCGTTGTCGAGCAGCGCGGCCTGCTGCTCGGTGTGCGTGACACCGGGGTGCACCGCATTGACTCGGATGCCGTCACTCCCATAGTCCAGTGCCATGGTGCGCGTCAGGTTGCCGACCGCGGCCTTGCTGGCGCTGTACGCCGGCATACCCCACTCGCCGCCGAGAGCGGCGACCGAGCCGACGTTGACGATGCTGCCGCGCACGGCTCGCAGATGCGGCAAGGCAGCGCGGGAGGCAAAGAAGACCCCGTCGAGATTGGTTGCCATCACGGTCCGCCAGGTCGCCGAGTCGATCTGGTCGATCGGGCCGGGGCCGTATGTCGCGGCATTGTTGACGAGGGTGTCCAGCCGTCCATGCCGTATGGCGACGGCTTCGATGGCGCGGGAGATCTCCTCCTCATCGCTCACGTCGGCGACCACGCTCTCGATCGTCGACCCCTGCCGCTGCGCGGCAACCCGATCGAGCTTGGCCTTCGTCCGGCCGACGATCGCGACGGTCGCTCCCTCGGCGGCGAACCGGTCGGCAGCCGCGGCCCCGATCCCTTCACCGCCGCCGGTGATCACGACGACCTTCCCCCGGAACCTGCCGTCCGTCGGCGTCTTGTCCATGGTGTGTCTGTCCTCTCGACTCTTCGTCATACGTTTCGTCTGTCATTGGTTTTTCGTCATACGGGATTGGGGACCAGCGCCGAGACGGCGATGCGAGCCGCGTCCGCGACGGTGCGGTAGCCGGCGGCGGGGTCACGTCGCTGGGGTGCGGTGTAGATGCTGACGATCAACGGGGCGCGGCCCGGTGGCCAGATCACCGCGACGTCGTTGATCTCGCCGCGACTTCCGCTGCCGGTCTTGTCGCCGACCGGCCAACCGGTCGGCAGCCCAGCGCGGATCGAGGTCGCCCCGGTCTTATTCGCCTTCAACCAGCCCACCATCCGGTTTCGGCCCGCGGCTGCGAGCGCTCCGTCACCGAGGGTCAGTGCGTGCAGGTCGGTTGCCATGTGAGCCGGGGTGGTGGTGTCCCGTACGTCGCCGGGCGCGCTGACGTTGAGGTCGGGCTCGGTGCGATCGAGGCGAGTGACGGAGTCCCCCAGGGTGCGGACGAACTCGGTGACCTCCGCGGGGCCGCCAGCAAGTCGCGTCAGCAGGTTCGCCGCCGTGTTGTCACTGCGCGTGATCGCCGCGTCGCACAGCTGCGAGACCGTCATGCCGTCGGCGACATGTCGCGAAGTGACCGGTGCGTACTCAAGCAACTGGTCGCGGCCGTAACGGACCCTGCGTCTCAGCAAACCCGGTTGCTGCTGGTCGCGCTGCAGGATCGCGCCCACGACCAGCAGCTTGTGCGTCGAGCACATCAGGAATCGCTCGTCGGCGCGGTGGGCCAGCCGTCGCCCGGTGCCGGTGTCCAACGCCGACAGTCCGAGCCGCCCGCCGAACCTGCGCTCCAGAGCCGCCAACTCCGCCGATGCCGCTAACGCCGTGGACGCGGCGCCGGCCGAGGCTGACGGCCGCGGCTGGGAGGTGCCCGGTGCGCAGCCGGCCAGCAGGACTGCGCCGAGCGGCAGACTGGCCGCGAGCGCTGAGCGCCGAGCTATGGGCCGTGCGTTGTCTTCGGCACGGCCGGCCACTACTTGCCGGCTGCGGTGATCACAGCGGCGCGCCGGATCCGACGCCGCCGTCGTACGGCGCGATCGGCGCTCGTCGTCGCCTGATCGGGCGATTGCCCCTCGGCGATCGCCTTGTCGTATGCCTTCTGGTGTGCCCGGTCCTCGCGGGCTTGTCGCCGCAGCTTCCGGTCCTTGAACCAGCCCATTGCGCAACCTTCCTCTTCGGTGAACTTGCTTCGATCGATCTGGCTTGTCGCTACGCCCCGTCGCGTCGCAGGTCGGCGGCCGCGGGCATCTCGGTGCCGGCCTGACCGGAGAACGACGTGACCGACGTGGTGGTGATGGCCCGCAACGCCGCGCAGTGTTCGCCGAACGCCGCGTTGCCCTCGGGCGTCAGCGACAACCAGGTGCGGGGGCGTTTGCCGACATACCCCTTGCGGACGTGCACGTAGCCCGCGTCCTCGAGCACTCGAATGTGTTGGGACAGTAGGGATTCGCTGACTTCGAGGGTGTCTCGCAGCACCTTGAACTCGGCCTCTCCGGTGGCGGCCAGGGCGGCCATGAGCGAGAACCGCACGGGGGTGTGGATACGGCTGTTGAGCCGGTGGCGCGGGTGGGTCATCGGCGTACTCGCAGCCAGGCACGGGTCGCCTCGACGAATGCGGGCGAGGCGACTACGACACCCATCAATGCCCACCAACCCACCGCGCGACCCAGGTATGTCGGGCCGAACCAGAAGACGCCCGTCGAATACAGCACCACCCACGGGATCAGCCACCGCCGGGTGTCGCGACTACGTGCCGGACGAACACCCTTGCCGCGTTTCCACGCGAAGATCACGACCGCCCAAGCCACTGCGACCACCGCGAAGGCGACGCCGGCCCAGTTACTGCGAACAAGCGGCAGCCAGGTCACCAGTGCGACCGTGACCACGGCGTACACGGTCATCATCGCCGGATACCACCGGCCGCCCTGCCGGATCCTGGCCTGCACGCTCGCGGCACGCTCCAGCATCGAGCTGGTGTCCTCCGGCATCATCACGCCACTTCCAGGAGCAGTCATTACCCGTTGACTTTAACGCCGCTAAAGTACCTGCGCAACGTGCACGTCGGCGGTGATCCGTGTCGATCCCGGCGACGACAGTGATGTCTTCGGGAAGAGGATCGAGCAGTGCTCACTGCTCGGGCCCCTTCTTGTCGGTGGAATCTGCTGACATGCGTCAGCACGTGGTCTGTAGTGGTGCGGGTCGATACCGGTGCGGTCACCCCAGGTGTTGGAGCAATTCGCCCAATCGCCGCAGGACGTGGCTGCGCCAGCCGCCGTTCATGAACTTCCGGGCAAGCTGTTGGGTGGGGTCGTCGAGATCGAAGCCCGCGTGCTCCAGGAACAGGCGGGTGCCTTTTCCCTCGGGATGCAGCATCCAGGTGACGGTGGTCGCCATCCCGTCGGGCTGTTCGGCGTCAGCCCAGCTGATCCGGAGCATCTTCCGAGGCCGCAGGTCGAGCACCTGACACGCGATCCGTCCGGAGAAACCGGTCTGCGCGACCGGACGCGCCCAGAACGCGAACCGGTGTCCCACGATGGGTTCAAAGTCGTTGGGCATCAGCCACTGCGCCATCAGCTCCGGCGTCGTCAGGGCACGCCAGACCTTCGACGGCGGGTGTGGGAAGAACTGGTCGACCTCGATCCGGGTCAGATCTTCATGCGTGGTCATCATCGTCCATCTCGTCGAGGACACCGCCGAGGGCGGTCATCCGGTCGCGCCAGAAGCGCTCGTATGGAGTGAGCCAGTCGATCAGCTCTGCCATCGGCTCTCCCGTGACGCGGTAGAAGCGGTGACGGCCTTCCTGGCGCTCCTCTACGAGTCCGGACTCGCGCAACGCCCGAAGATGCTCGGAGACGCTGGGGCGGGCCATGTCGAATTTCCCCGCGAGGTCCCCAGCGGTGTGCTCACCGCCGAGGAGTGCGTCGAGAATGTCGCGACGAGTGGGGTTGGCGAGTGCGCCGAACACCTCGTCCAGCGGACCGCTCTTGAGACGGCGAGGCAAAACCGGGCGCCCTCAGCCCTGCAGGGCGTAGCTGTTGCCGTCCGGGTCCGAGAAGGTGGCCTGCCGGCCCCACGGCATGTCGATCGGTCCGTCGACGACCACACCGGCCTCCCGCAGGCGTGCAACGTCGGCATCGAGGTCAGAGCTCTCGAACAGGGTGCCCTGTCCACCGCCGGCGCTCATGCCGGGGAACGGCTTGTGTAGGACGAGGGTGGTGCCGCTCGGTGCACCGACCTCAAGCCAGCGGTTCTCGCCGAAGGCCTGGTCTGTCTTCACCTCGAGCCCGAGCGCGTCGACATAGAAGTCGCGGGCACGGACCTGGTCACCAACGAACACGGTCACGGTCTTCACAGTGTTGATAGCCATGCCTGATGATAAGTAGGAAATTTCCTACGCGTCAACCAGGGTCGTGCCACCCACGGGGCCGCCCAGCTGCCGCGCTGGGACGGTGTCGCTCCCGAGCCCAAGCGCAGCGGCCTTCACCTCAGGTAGTGGCGCGTACTTCGCATTGCGCGCCTCCGGGCGACGGACCCGGTCGTCAACCTCGACGGCGACCGTCCCGTCCCATTTGTCGAGATGCAGCGAAGATGAAACGAGGCATGCGTTGAAGATTGAACGAAATCGGCTCCGGAAAAGCCGGTGCTTCATCTAGGCGCCAGTCTGCGTGTCGCCTTGACATTCACACATTGTGTGTGGCCCACGGGGGACTGATCCTGCGTCTTAACTGGCTAGCTTGTCGATCGTCGGCAACTCTCCGCGGCGCAGTGCAAAGAGCAGGAGCGCTTTACGCACCGTCCTTTCTTCACCTTTGGATAGTGCACGATAGTCCAGATATGTGTGACCGGGTGACCGTAATTCTCCAGGAGTGGGGTTGACAGCCGTATCATCTATCGCCCTGATTGATTCGTCATGCGCTTCCTGCGTCGTCACCGCCCAGACTCCTAACGACGGCGTCTTGGCGTGGTCTTGATGCCAGTCCCGCGAACTCTGTGGCGTGACGCCGGGAGCGCTTGACCGCGCAAATGATGGGCATCTGGCGTCCACGGTCGACGGCCCGAAGGCATGGGATGCCGGTGTCTTCGCGACTTCGTCCCAATTGTGACGGGTAACTTGTCGGAACAAAAGTTCGTCGCTTGGCTGCACGACAATTTCTTGTGGTAGGAGCACGGGCTTACTCACGACAACGCCTCGATGACGGCTCTCGTGGCGGCTGCCAGGTCAGACGTCTCGAGTTCGCTCGTCGAACGTGGTTCAAGCACGAAATCATGGACATAGATGTCGCCAGCAGATGATATTTCCGCACTCAGCACCTGTCCGGATGACGTCCATTCCACGAGGACTCCACCATCGATCAGAGGAAATAGGCCCGCGCGCGGCGCGTCCAGGAACTCATCCGCGATCGCTCGAAGTAGCTCTCGTGCGAGCTCGATCGCAACGAACGCGATGGGGTACCCAAGACCGGATTCCTCGTCCCATCCCCGAGGCAGACTTGCGAGTTCGACGATCCGTCGGCTCCACTGTTCGTCTGCCACCTCGAGCAACTCAACTTCCCGAGCTTCAAGAATCCTCGACAGGCGTTCCCCTTCCCACGCCATCCGACCGACTACACGGATCACTGGGGCGTGCGCACTTGAGTTGAGCACTGCCTTAAGATCCTCAGTCATCTCCTCAGATTTATAACGCCCGTGAACGTCACCAAACAGAAGCGTCCGAAGCGTGTAATTGCGCCGATCCGCATCTAGAGCCACGAGTCGCCCGGCCACGCTGTTTTGATCGTGTATGCGCTTAGGCTTCGGGGGAGATATAAGGCTGTCGATCCGCTTGATGAGAGGCTCTATCCGCTCAGTCCTTACCTCGGGAGAGATGACCACTGGTGGCGCATCAGGGGCTCCAAATTTTGCTTCTTCTCGACCATGGAGAGAGGATCCGAATTCTCTAAAGGCCGGGAGTATTGCGAACCGCATGTAATCTTCGCGAGACAATGCGGGCGCTGCTTTCAATTCTACCCTTCCAGCATGAGTGGTGTTAGCCGGATCGGTATCCGGATTACGGTTTTCACCACTCAGTATCTCATCGTCACGAGCCTCTGGTGCCAGTAAGTCAAACATCGGGCCGGCCAAATTCTCAACTATTCCGCGAAATAGCGAATCGACCTCGTCGCGTCCGCGGTCAAAATAGCTATCGTACGCCGAGGCCCGGTGCTCTAACGTTGAGACCGCACTTCCGTCACGTATCTCAGTAATCGCGAGGTCGAATTCCTCCGCGAAGCCATCCGGAACAGGGAGTTTCGGATGGTCCAGAGTCCAAGCGTGCTGAGCTGCCTCCAAGAGGAGTGATCGATACCGTTCCAACTCGGCAAGAGCGTCGATTGGTAGGCGGCCACCGCGGAAGCGCTCACCTGTCAGGGTGAACTCGGAGAACGCCGTTTCGTCGGTGCTTCCATCTTGCGGGGTCGACACGACTGCAACATACTGCACTGCGCCCTCAAGCCGCCTATGACCGAAGTCGACGAGACCTAGAGTCTTGCAGCGCCAGCGCAGTGCATTCGCCGCTCCGTGACAGCGAGACGCGACTCTTCGAGAGAGACGCCAACGGCGGGCTTGCGCAGGGCCGTGCTCATTTTGGCGACCATGTCTCGCTGATCGACGGCGGGTGATGACTTGAAACCGACTCGTTCGTAGAGTGGCATCATGCCCGTTCCGCGGTCTGCTCGAGCCCGACTAGCTGCCCCGCTTGGCCAGTCGGCGTCCCCCAGCCTGCGCGCATGGCACACCTTACCGATTGGCGTCGAAATCTGGGCTCTCTACTCGACTCGACTCGTGGAACATTTGCGCAGTCTCGCAGACGTTATCGAGGCCCGCCCTGACTCCAACGCGGAGTACCGCACACTTCAGAACTGGGTCACATAAAACGGATCCAGCATCTACACCTGGCATGTTTCGAACACGGACGCTCCCGTGGGCGATTCGACTTGCATGCCGAAAGTAGAGGTCACTCAATATTGCGTCGACCCATGATCCGGGTTGCCTAGGATGTCGCGGCGCGATGCATTAAGTACTTCCATTGGGTATCCCGCGAGTTCGTCTTTTGGTTCCGGATGTGGCCCTTACCTCCCCGTGGGTGAAGTCATTTCGTGTGCAAAGACCTGCGGTTTGTCCTCGTCGAGCCCCTTTTCGGGTCCATCTCTTCCGCGGCCGTCCTGCAGGAACACGTGCTGCTATTGCGGCAAGCCAAGGATGGCGCGAGCCACAGGGTTCACCCCAGGGATGGGGTTATGTGCGCTAACTGCACCCGGCAGATTGATGCGGAACGTCACTGACTGCAGTTCGACATGGTGACGCTCGGCGACGTCCTCGCGGCGGAGTACCTCGATGTCTGGATCGCCCATATCGTAGCCGCGCGCGAAGGCCGTCGAGAAGGTGGTGGTGAAGGGCGCGTCATTGCTCATGGTGGGGTGGTTGTAGCCAATGCCGGACTCAGATCCATAGGCGGCTACGTTCGACAGGAACTGGCCGATCAGCGCCTGATTGCCCGTGGCGTCCAGTCGGTCCACGACTCGCTGGGCCAGCATCGGCACGCTGAATGAGCTATTGGAAGGTTCGGAGACCTGCAGGCCGATACTGACCAACAGCAAGCGCTGTTCGCCGCCACCGTCGTCGGGGTCAGCCGGCTCGATCTGGTGGACCCCTTGGATCTCGTGCGTCGAGTTGGTCCGGCTCGTGGTCTTGACCTCGACGCCGGTCGCATCCCACACAAAGTCGCGGGCAGAGCGGCGCCAACCGTACCAAGAGTTGACCACCTGACCGACGAACTGGTCGTCCGCCTGGCGGCACATCGCGACGAGGAGCAGCAGTTCTCCGGCGAGGCCCAGCATCGCCGACTCTGAGAGTTGGAGGCGCTGGATGGCTAACTCGACGATAGGTTCGGTAGCTCCAAAGGCGGCTTCAAGGTCCTGGTCAGCGCCGTTGCGTAACAGTTCGGTCGCGATGAAGGCGCAGACTTGGTCGAAGTGTCCGAAAGCGGGCAGGAGCAGCCGACTTGCGGCCAAAGGTGCGCCAGCAGCCCGGTGCCACTCGTGGTGCTGGAGGACTCCTCTGACGGTCAACGTGTGGGGGCGAAGTTCCTCCCCAGCGAGGAAGAGCTCCAGCCTTCCAGCCTGGTCGCGCGCGACGCCGATTACCTCCCCGTTGGTCACCCAGGAGACGTCTCGAACATCACCTGTCGTAGCGCGATGTACACCCGCAACGAGTTGGAGGATGTCTTCGTAGCTGGTCATGTGGACACCTCTCAGATGATCGCAGCGCGGGTCGCCGCAAACTGCTCAGGCCCACCGGCCGGGATTGACACGCCTACCGCCACGACCGGGTGTGACTGATCCTGGCGCTGGTTGACGTAGAACAGGATCTGGCCGGGGGCGCCAACGGGACGCCACGCTCCTTCACCGGTGAGGCTCGGCAGCGGCTCGCCGCGGTAGTAGTAGTCGAAGTACTCGTCGCCTCGATACTGGTTCGTGCCCGCGTTGGGGTTGTTGGACCCCCAGGTCGTCGTCACTCTGTCTCCTTCACTGTCCTTCTGAGTCGCCTTGATTTTGAAGGGCAGGTCCGCAAGCGAACCGGTGTTTATCTCGCGACCCTGGCCAAAGCGGATGCCGACCCAGAACCGCGGCTGCTGCGCCTGCTTCTGTTTTAGGTCCAGCATCGACCAGAGGGCACCGGGCTGCCCCGTCACGAACAGCCCCCTGACCGGACGAGTCAGGCAGGCCTCCCAAAGCCTCAGGTAGGCCGCGATGCCGTAGGGGCAGGCACTCCGGGGAGTGTCCCCCGGGCCGCTGGTCGGCGGTCGGTACAGACCTGGAGGGTTCAAGACCTGCATCGCTGCCACGCGAGACTCAATCTGAGCCCACTGCATCGCCTGCTGGGACCGGTCGCCAGGCCGATAGGACTCATACTGGAGGCCCCCGAGGAGGTCTGCTGCCTGTCCCAGGGTCAGCGGCCGGTCAATGATCCGTCCACGGACCGTGCCGGCCACAACCAATTCGCTGGAGTCGCCGGAACCGAAGGCCTGAGCAACGACGTCGGCGTTCGGGTCTGGCTGGTCGGCGCGGTTGATGGTGTCGATGAAGGGCTTGGCACCTTGCAGCATGGGCACCCGATCGATGTTGGCGATCTTTCCCGTCGCCGCGAAATCACGGCCCTGTAGAACGACCGGCTGAGGCGCTCCGCCCCTCATCGACTCGGTGATCGCGGTGCGGATCGCCTCATCGATGTCGTGGTAGGCACGGAACAAGTCAAGTTGGACCTGATCGACGAAGACCCTGCACAACTCGATGTACGAACCGCGGTAGCCGAACCATCGCTGCATCTGCATCTGAGTATCGGCCACCGGGCTGTTGGACGCCCGGCGGAAGAGGGCGGTGGTCATCCCTTCGAGCGTGATCCCACGGGCCATGACGTTGCCAGAGACAAAGATGGTACTCAGATCGCGAGCGGGTGCCCACAACCCAGTGCCCTCGTCTCGCACCGGCTGGTAGACAGGGCGGTCGTCTGCGGTCGGATCACTGTTGATCACGGCCACTCGCGTGCCGGGGATCAACTCATCGGCTAGCAGCCGCTTCGTGTCCTCCCAGTCGGGCATCGAACTGGAGGCCAGCAGATTGAACTCGTTCTGGATCGCTGCGGCCGAGGCTCGGTAGTGGTCGAGCCACATTTTCCAGTTGGCAGGGTCACTGTCCAAGGTCGCAATGAGAGCTGGAGGCAAGAACGCCTCTCCTGACTCCAGCAGTGTCCGAGCCTCGCCAGAGGTCCGCACACCCGCCCACAGAAGCACCTGCTCGGCAGCATCGAAGTGTTCCTGGATGCTGGACGACGGGTGAAACAACATGGAGTGGAAATCACTGACGGCATCTTGTGCGGCGCGACGCGTGTCGAACCAGGAGAAGAGCGCCGAGGCTGGCCCAAGCTTGCCTGATCGATGGAGGCGGATCGCCCCGGCCACCAGGAAGGCCCGCACAGCGTCCGCGAGATCTTCGTTCGGCGCGGGTGTCGTGGGTATACACAATCCCGCACGTTCTCCACGCCGATAGAAGACCTCTCCACCGGTGTAATAGGCATGGGACCCCGCCGGTTCAGGATAGGTGGAGGACCTCGGTGCGTCGAGGTTGGTCAGGTCCGAGGGATCGACCATGTGACCGATGTCGAGCGGGGTCCGTAGCGAGATGAGGAAGTTCCGCGGGGCGAGGGGGTTGTGGTCCTCTTGCAGGAGATTCGCCTGCGGCGTCGCGGTGTAGCCGATGTAAGTGGTGTACAGGTTCCCCGGGGCGGGGTTCGCGGGATCCCAGAGATTGGCGATGGCGCGAGGAATTTGCTTGAGATGGCCGTAAGCGGGGTCGCGGCCGCTCTCCACGACTGCGTCGAGAATTGATCCATCGTCCGCCTCATCGTCCAGGATCAGCATGTGAACGGGGCGGTCCAGCGCCTCAACCGCGTCATAAATGGCTTGGCGAAGGACGCGGCCCAGCGCGTGCAGGTGGTCGGTCTGCTTCATCGCTACGACGATGATGGGGTTGGTGTCCCTGAGCTTGCGCCGAACAGCAGCCGGCGCCATGCGGTAGGTGTCCGACAATCTGGACTGATCCTCAGACAGCACGACCCCCGGTGCGGGGCACAGCAGCCGCCGGGACCTCTTGTGCGCGGAGTCCTGGCCAGCGTCGAGTTGCTGGACGAAGCGTTCATAGGTCTGTCGCCACAGCGAAATGCGGGTTCCCCCAAGGAGGATGACGATGTCAACCTTCTGGTCGATGGCCAGTGCGGTCACTCCCAGCATGGAAGCGGTCTTGCCTGACTGGACGGAGCCCATGACAAGACCGGTGCGCGCCCGGCTGGCCGGCCAATTGTTCGAGCCAGGCGGACCTTCGCCGAACACACCGCGCTCGACGATATAGCGGCTGTCCACTTCTAAGGCTGCGCGCGCTGTTGGTGTGAGATTAGCTAATTCCGCTATGTAATGCGCCCACCAAGACTCATCCTGTTGTGCTCCGGACGGAGGGTTGAAATAGACGCGCTCGGTGCTAAGATGTTCGGTCATGAGTTGACTTATTCGTTGTCAGGTGGCAGGACCATCATTTGCAGGGACTCCAGGCCCGACGAGCCGTACTCTTCGCGCACAACCTCAGACGCGTCTGCAGGGTCGATATCCAGAAGCTCCAGCAGACCAATAACGATACGGCGGATATAGTCCCACTGCGTCTTGGTCTGGGTCTTCTTGATGCGCTTCCATTGCGTAGCGCTGGCTGCGCGGATCGCATCAGCCTTGACCGCAAGGCGCTCCTCGATGTCATTAGGAGCCGCGATCAGCGCCAAAGCGATGCCCACCAGTGACCCCACTAATTGAAGTTCCTGCCATTTCTTGCCTGCAGCCCCATCCTTAAAAGAATCCGCCCATAGCTCGTCGTGACTAGCATGTAATTCTACCGCTTCGGCGATCCAAGTGAATAGCCTAGCAAGGGTGGAGCCTTGCGTCAGCGGATGGTTCGAGACAGTCTGGATTTGATCGAGGAGTTGGTCGATGTGCTTCGCCGTCGACGTGAGGGGTTTGCGTTCCCCTTCTTTGGCATCGAAAGTGTCGTGCAGTAACACCGCGATTATCCACGACAGCACCTTGGTGCGCTTGTAGCGCGAGTCTCCGAAGCCATGCAGGCGCAAGGTAGTGCCTAGGTTTTCTAAATCGGGAACATCGGCAAGGAACGGGGCGATATCGGGAGCGCTGATCCTCGGATCCGCGTCTCCCGCAGCGAACAGCATGGCGGGGGTTAATGCAATCTCGTGATAGACCGCGTTACGTATCTCTTCGGCGTTGAGTTGGACCCCCTGCTTGTTGTAGAGCTTGAAGACCTCATGGATTTGACGCGGTTCAGCCTTGGTGTACTCGATCACCGGAATCTTGTAGTCAGCCAGCTTCGTGAAGAGCTGGAAGATCTGAAGATCCTGGTCAGCGACGGCTACCTCGTTGGTCTTGATCTGGGAATAGTACTTGCCTTGCAGTGACTTCAGAGCGTTCGCCAGCGCGCTCTCCTTGCCTTTGCGAAGTCGGAACGGGAAGTAGTATTCGTTCTCAACACGGGCTGTGAGGGTTTCTCCCTCCAGAGACTTCCATGCTCGGCGGAAAGCCGGGTAGTCCTCGTGAAACAGCGTCTTGAGGTCATTGTCCGGGTGACGGGAGTGCGCCTCTTCGACCTTCTGCATCGCGATTGGATGAGCGCCGACGAAGCGCAGAATTGTGGTCAGGCGCTGCTTGCCGTCAACCACTTCGTGAGGTTCGGAGCCCTTCTTCCGCAGGAGGATTATCGAAGGCAGCGGGATGCCGCGCAATATCGACTCGATCAAGGCGGAGCGGTCCGAGGCGCTCCATACGTCTCCGCGCTGGTAGGAGGGGGTCAGGTTCAAGGGGCTGTCGACCAACTGGTAAATCGGCCACGTCTCAGCCTTCGCCCTAACAGGCTCTGGGCTAATCGGCTCATCGTCGTCGAACTCCCCCCACGCAGTCACCCAACTAGCAGTGGCGGCAGTCTTCGTCGCGCCGTCGGCATCAAGGTCGTCTAGGAAACGTTGCTGGAGCTTGATAGCCGTGTCGATTCGATTGGCCAGCGCGTTCAGGCCGTCTTCGGACAGCGCCAAGGATGAAGCGTTAGAGTCCAGACCCTCGCTCTCGCTCAGTGCGAATTCCTTCAGCAGGGCAAGCAGGAAGTCTTGGTGGTTCGTTTCGGGAAGGTCCGACTCAAAGCTCAGCCACCCCTGCACCGATGAGAGACGTGACGTCCACGCCCCAGTACTGAAGTCCACATCGTCGGCCGTGAACGCGTAGGCGGCCAGCTTCACCCCGGTCGGGGCGTCAGTAGCGTCCGACAGCGACGCCAGCCCCTCGGCAATGCTCTCGTGGAGCGCTGCCTTGGAGCCCTCCTCCTCGTGCTCAGGAATGTCATTGGCCTCTATGTCGTCGGTCACGCGATCGCTCCCAAAGTGTCGTTGTCAGCGTTACGGGTCTTGACGGTCCTGATCCGACGCCCCATTGACACATCCAACCCCTTGGTGAGCTCCTCAGCGATCGCGTGGACCACTCGGGCGTTGACGGCGTTGCCGAGCGCCTTGTAGGCGTCGTGGTCATTCTCAGGCAAGTCGAGGTCCTGGAGGCTTTGGAGTTGGGCGCACTCACGAGGCGTGATGTAGCGCCTCCTACCAGCAAGGTTCGCGCCGAGAATGGGTACCTGGGTCTGCGTGAACGCGATCAGGCTTGGCGCCGTGGTGGGCCGCTTGATTCGAATGCCAGAGGCTCGAACCTGGAGAACGAAGTTGTCAATATCGCGCTCCTCACCCTGGGCGTTCCACTCCAGCTTCTGGAAACTGGAGTTGAGGTCCCACGGTTGCCATTGTTCGAGCCAGGGATCGATCCACTCGGCGTTGTCGTGGTAGAAATCGCGGTTCTGCCGGATGAAGGTGCGCTTCCAGCGTGGGAACACGAAATCGTCCTCGCGACGAGCATGGCTGGGGATCAGATCCTTCTGATCGGGGATCGTCATCCCGTCGAGCGTGAATCCAAAGCTGCCGAGGACATGCATCCCGCTGAAGCCACGGCTTGAACGCCGCTTCCACACCCCAGAAGGCGTCTCATCCTCGTATGGGTAGGTGGCGCCGAATTCCATGGCCCAGATCGGGAACGAAGGCAGCTTGAGGTCAGTTGGCGACCTGCGCAGGAAATCGCCCCACATGTTGATGGCGTGGAGCGTGCCCTCCGGGATCGGACGCGGGTCGATCACGTCCTGCCTGAGAACGGAGGTGATGTCGGTCGGGTCCTTGTGTTTCTTCGGCCACTTGAAGTCGTCGAGCCCATCGAGCGAACCGACAAAGTATGCCCGGTCGCGAATCTGCGGGATGCCGAACTCGTGCGGAGAGTAGCGCCGAACGTCGACCGAGTAGCCGATCTCCTCTAGCATCCGCTTGATTGCCGCAACAGTCTTCCTGCCGTCGTGCTCCAGGATGTTGGGGACGTTCTCCAGGATGAACCTTCGAGGCTGCTTGACTCGGAGGATGTCGTGAACCTTGTAGAACAAGTGACCCTGAGCAGTGTCCTTGAAACCGAGTTGGTCGCCGGCCTTGGAGAACGGTTGACACGGAAACCCCGCAGTCAGGACCTGATGGTCGGGGACCTGCGCTCGGATGATCTCGTCTGAGGCAAGGTCGTTGATGTCAGACCATGCAGCCATATTGAAGTTCTTGGTGTACAGCGCGTTAAGTGTTGGCTCCCACTCCACGGCGAAGACTCCCTCGCCATCGAGATCGTCTAGTGCGACGTGGAAACCGCCGAGGCCCGCGAAGAGGTCGACAAACTTGAAACGCTTCGCCTGCTGTGCGCGTGTCGAACCCATTGGCTGACTCCTCCAGGATGCTCCGCGCAGACGCGCGATCCGGCGAGCCGTCCTCTCAGCTGCCAGTGTGCCTATTCTGGCAACTTACACTGACATCCCTTCCTCCACTCCGTAACACGAGATCGGTGTGGTGAATGGCTTGGGTTCGACGCCTCAGGTGGTGAGTAATCGGAGCCTCAGGTCGTTGGGTCGAAGAGTGCCCGCGATGAGAGTTCGGCCGTAAGATGCAGCATCTTCATCGCGGAGCACCTTGCCGGTGCCGGCGACAGGGGTGCTGGCGTTTGCGTACCAATCCGACAAGGCTGCATACCGGGCTTCCTCGGCTGCTTCGTCGGGCGATCTCGGCTCAGCCGCGGCGGCCGGCTCGAGGTCTGCGCTAACCGCGGCGACGGTGTCGACGTAGATTTCGGTTGGCACTCGGGAGAGGGCCCGACCATGGTCTACGCAGTGGGTGCGCCAGGTCAGAGCGGACAGGAGTTTCCAGAGGGCGTCCGTGGGCCAGGAGAACCCGACTGAGTCGTCGTCACGCAGTTCAAACCACAGACCGCTCTGGTTGGCCCTGACGGACCACGCGTCACGTCCCTCGTCCAGGACGATTCTCGGCCTTTCATCTGCGGCCGGCACCGTGAGTACATCGGGTTCCCGCCAGGCGCGTTCGCCGCGTTGGACGGGTGCGGCATCGTCGGCGAGTGCCATGACCGCGTAGGCGACATTCTGCAGTTGTTGAAGCGCGGCACGCGGTCGCTGCGACAGGACCCGGGCGAGTGCCGTGGTGAAGATGACGGGTTCGATCGTGTGATGTCCGACGATCTGCCGCGGCTGTGGTGTTATCCCGGCGACGGTGAACGCGAAGTCTTCTCCCGGCGAGGGAGTGCTCATGTCGACGACCACAACCGCGTCGGGATCTGGTTGTGGGAGTTGGTAGATCGGTTTCAGGATCATGGTCATCAGTGAACTCCTGTCGTCGGACATGGCGGTTGTTCGTTGGTGGTGGCGGGTGCACTGCCTGGGGTCGTCCGGGAGGACCCGCCGTAAGGGCGTTGGTTCTGTCGGCTGGGTGGCGCTCGAGTTGCTGGTGTCGCCAGATGTCGAGTGATCGGTGATCGGTGCTGAAGGTGACGACTTGGTGTTGTCGCAGTGCGATCAGGAGTGCGCTGAGTTGTCGCTCGGGCAGGGCGAGATGGTCGCCGACGTCGCGCCAGCTTGGGCCGTACCCGTGTTGGAGACGGTAGGTGGCGATGAAGAGGCGGACGTGGTGTTGCAGCCGCGGATCGAGCGCCCGTGCTTGGACCGCTTCTCGACTGGCGGCGATGCGCCCGCGGTCGCGTTCGATCGCGGCGCGTTGGTGGACGGCTTCAGAGGAGGGGATGCCACCGTCGCGGACGATGCGGTTGGCGATTTGTCCCAGTGGGCTGAGCGGGTGGAACCGGTAGACGTGGGCGACCAGGGAACGTACTCGCCGCGGGGTGGGATGGATGTGGAGTGCTTCGAGCCACGCGGTTGCGAGGCGGCGGCGCATTGTTTTCGAGATGTGCGTGGTGGTGCCGTAAACCGGCAACGGCATGGAAGGTGTCTGCGGGTCGGGTTCGGTGCGGCTCATGGCACGTTCCTCGAGGATGTGATGGCGGCGATGAGCGTCCTCCGGTGCGGCTCGCGCAGGGAGTCACGGAACTGGGCGTAGCGGGCGCGGCTGCGCCGGTTGTCGTGCACGGCGACGGGTGAGAGTGCGGGGTCGGCGCGGGCCCATTGGTCCCATGCCCAGTGGATCACCAGGTCGAGACTGCTGTCCCGGGTTCCGGGTCGTGCGTCTTGAAGGGCGGCCAGGAGTCCGTGTGCCGCGCTGGTGTCGGCGATGGCGCGGAGATCGTGTTCGCGTTGCCGGTAGTCGATGCGGGCGGCGCGCAGGTGCGGGGCGACGGTCCGCAACCGGCCGGTCCAGTCGTCAAGTGTGATCGCCAGGTGGGTGCTGGCGGTGCGGGCCAGGGCGTTTCCGTGGTCGTCGGGCAGGGCGAGGGCTCGGGCGGCGTCGGCCCAACTGCCCACTGGGCTCTGTGCTTTCGCGAGGCAGAGGGCCGCGAACGCTCGGAACGTTGCGCGGCTGAGCCCGCACTCGGCGAAGACGTCGTCGAGGCCGGCGGGCAGGTGATGCGGGATCCAGTGAAGGGGCAGTTGCAGGCCTGTTTCGGTGGGTAGCCGGTGGCTGAGTCGTCGCCGGGGTGTCGCGGCTGCGAGCAGGAGCCGGGTGATGGTCGGGTCGGCGGTGGTGTGGTCAGCGGCCCAGGACATACGTCCGTCCCAGCTGGGCGGGATCGCGTCGAACCATGGTCCGAACGTCGCGGCAGCCTCGTCCAGCGCTGGTGCGCGGAGTATCTGGCCGGCGGTGGTGAGTGCGGCCGCGCGGGCGGTGACTGCTCGGGGCGGGCGTAGGTACCAGCGCACGGTTCTGGCGAGCTCGTCAGGTTGGAGGCCGAATGTGGTGGGCGTGGCCGGGCTGTGGGCGGCGATGTGGAGCAACAGAACGGCGAGGTTTTTCAGGGTCTGTCGGTAGGCCGCGCCGTCAGTTGGTTGGCCGAGGACGGACGCACCGGAGAGTGAGGCGCGCCGTTGTCGTGCCTGCTGGTCGAGCACCGCCGGCGGTGCCGGGGGTGGGGTGGTGCCGGCCAGGTCGGTGTCGCATCGTGCCGCACGTCCTGCGGCGAGCGGGTTCGCGCATCGGGTGCCGGTGCCTGCGGGTCGCAGCGTCAGGTGTTGAGAGTTGCGCAGGGGTTGCCCACAGCCCGGGCAGGCGGTGATCAGGTAGGCGCCGTGCCGCAGGCAGCAGGTGGTCATCGGGTCATACCAGTGCCGGGACCAGGCGCCGTCGGCGGCGAGGCAGTCGGGGCAGGCTTGGACGATCGCGCCGGGTGCCCACCCGTCACGGCCCAGGCGATGCGCCGGGTGCAGGTCGGGATCACCGGCTGCGCGGTGCCGAAATCGTGTCGGCGTCCACGCGCCAATCGGTGCCTGCGCGTTCGAGCGGTCCCAGTCGTTGGCCTCGGCGACGCGTTCCAGGTAGCTGTCGACGGCCTCCTGCGGGCGACGGTCGACCTCAACGGGCAGGTGCAGGACGGTGGTCATGCCAACTCCTCTCCTGCCGGCACCACGGTCTCGTGCTGGCGCGCGGTCTGGTCGAGGCTGGTGGTCCCGGTCCACTCGAGGATCTGGTGGCGCACGGACAACAAGGTTTCGGGGTCGAGACGGCGGCTGGCCGCGACGAGCCGGTCCAGTTGGATGCGGGCACGCAGCGTGATGGGCAGGTGGCCGGTGAGGTCGACCCAGATCAGGTCGAATGCGTCGGCGACGTACAGCCCGTATTTCAGCCTGTTCGGCATGGCCGTTGCCAGGTACCGGGTGGCGCGGGCAGCGTGCGCGGACCACCATGTGGCGGCGACATCGCGGTCCAGTGGTGCCGGGTCCTGGTGGATGCGGTCGCGCACTTCGGCCAGGAACGACCGTCCCGCGGGTGTTGTCAGGAGACGGGCGGAATCGGTGACGTGCCGCGGCCAGTGCGGCTCGTCCCAGCTGACCTTCCGGCGGCGCGGACCTGCTCTTTCTGGTGGTTGCAGTGACTCCTCGGTTGCCAGCATCGCCGACTCCTGCACACGGGCGGACTCGTAGATTCGGTTGGTGTGCAGGGCGAGGTCGGCGGCGTGCAGGACCCGCAGCACGTCGTCATCCATGTGGGTGAGGGATGGCACGCTGAACGGTCCGGTGACCGGCTCCCCGATCGCGACCACACCAGCGGCGAAAGCGGGCTCGGTGTTGGTGAGGGCAGCGGTTCGCAAAGCAGTCCCGAGCGAGGGTGTGGTGCTGTCGAGGCTGTTGGCGGCGGTGAGCCAGCGGCCGGTCGCATGCAAGTCGACGGTGTCCGCGTCCCACAACCAGAGCAGGGCGTAGGTCCGGACCGTGACTGACCATTGCGCCCAAGGCAGCGTCCGTGTGGGGTCGCGCACGGCCTCAGCTCGATGGTCACCGTCGTGGTGGCCGAGCGGCCAGGTGTCGCTGAGGTGCGGGATCACTCGGGTGGCCAGATCCAGGAGGCTGCGCAGGTCGGGTGCCGTCCACTGTCCGGTGGTCACGTCGGCTCGGATGGTCGGGGTCCGCGGGTCGTCGTCGGGGAGCAGGTCCAGGATCAGCACGGAGTCTGGCCCGCCCGGGTCGAGGTGCCCGATCAGCCAATGTCGGCGGAGCAGTGGGTGGTACCGGGCGGGACTGTGCTCCCACAACTGCTCGACGGGTGTTCCGCTGCGCGCGGTCAGGCGTGCCAGGACGTCTGGGCGACCGGTGCGCCACTGCGTCGCCGTGAAGCGGGCACCCATGAACTCTTCGACGGTGCAGTCGTTGGCTGCCGCCAAAGACTGCGCGTACCGGTAGAACCCGCCGTCGGGGTCCCAGGTGACACGTGCCGGCGCCAATGTCACCCGGCTCGGTGCGGCGGGCGCGGTGGGCGGCTGCCACGACGACCAGGACGGCGGCCTCATCGCGTCTCCCTGGTGAACAGGTTGCTGACGGCGCGGACGCTACGGGGACACTCGTGCAGGATCTGCTCGGTGATGGTGCCGACCCGGGTTCCGGTGGCCTGGATCGCGGCGTGCTTGACCAGTGTGACCAGCTCGCCGAGGTACCCGCCGGTCAACTCATGCAGCAACCCAGCGTGCTGCTCGGCCAGGACCCCGTCGACAGCAGCGGGTAGAACCGGGAAGATCGCCTGCTCGACCGCGGTGAGCGTCTGTGCCCACGCGGTCCGGTCGGCAGCAGTTTCCACTGGTTGGGGCTGGACCCGCAGCAGCCGAAGGCGTGTGGCGATCTGCGGGTCCCCCGGCAGTGCGGTCTGCTCGAGGTTGGCTCCGACCAGGATGAGGGTGCCGCCGATCTCGCCGAGTTCGGTGTTGAGGTGCTTGAGGTGGTCCAGGACGTCCGAGCCGTTGCGGTAGCGGGTGTTCAGCAGGTGCACGTCGTCGATCAGCAGCGCTTTGACCCGGTGGCGTGCCATCGCGCGGACAGCCCGCAACGTCATGTCGCGGATGGTGCCGGAGACTCCGACGCGCAGGAATTGCAGGATCTGTGCGTCCAGTTCGGCGATCTTGGCGTTGGCTTGCAGGTTGATCCACACCACCGGTGCCACGTCCGCGCGCACCCCTTCGTGTGGGTTCCACTGCGGCAGTCGCCCCGCCCGCGGCAGGTCCGCGGTTTGGGCGCGGTAGAAGCGGGCCGACCACTGGTGGCAGGCGGTGGATTTGCCTGCACCGTTGGCGCCGGTCACCGCCAGGATCGTTTTCGACCCGGGCAACGTGGCGCTGTTGTACCGCACCGTCATGTCCATGGAGGCCTGCACGGCGGCCGTCGCCGGGGTGTCGATGAAGGTGCCGGCCAGCCAGGCAGTGACGGCGTCAACGTGCCGGAACAAGTCCGCATCGGACAGGTTCGCCAACTCCTCCCGGGTCAGGCGTGGTGGCTGCCCCGGTGACACGGCGACTTGCTGGTCAAACTGGATGGTGTCCACCCGTCACCACCGCCACGACGCTGACGCGCCCGTCTCAAGTGCGACCGCCGTGATCGCCGCGTCATCTGCTGCGTCGGGCCGTTCGCGCGGTGGGTCGGGCATCACGGCTGCGCTGTCCCGCAGGTGCGCCCACAGGGCCGCCACCGGAGCACCCTCGTTCACGACCGGGTGGTCTCCACCCACCGCCGTAGTGGCTGCGATCTCCTCGTGGTCCTCGCGCCGATCGTCTTCGCCGTGGGTGCGCCGGCGGTGTGCGGAGTATGCCGCCAGCTGTGCTTCCAGGTGGTCGCGTCGCGAAGAGTCCACGCGCACTGCGGCCGCGGACCACAACGCCTGGTCGGCTTTCGGCACACCCGCCGCGGACAGGTCGGTGAGCTCGTGCAGGATCTGCTCGGTCGCACTTGTCTTGGTGAGCGCGGCGTTGCCGCCGCGGTCACGCAGCCGCTCGAGGATGAGGTCGCGGACCTTGTCGGTCATCGGTGCCTGGGTGCGCCAGGCGCCCCGCCAATTAATCGGATGCACCTGTCCGGTGGTCGGGTGCGGGAACCAGACCCGGGACACGTCGCGCGGGTCGTAAAAGAACGGCGCTGCGGCATCCTGGGCGCGGAACCGTCCGACCGGGCTGGTGCGAAACCCGTCCAGGATCGGGTCGTCATACGTCAGGTTCTTGATCTCGACGCCGTCGTGGCGGATCGTAGCCCACCGGGTGGGCAGGAACTGGTAGATCAGCCGTGGATGTTGCGGCACATCGAGGCGGCCGGTGATCTGCAGGTAGGCGTCGAACAGTTCGATCGGAGACAGTTTCGCGATCGGCACCGACGGGTGGACAAGGCCTTCGTGCCAGTCTCGGTGGTAGTCCAAGGCCACCCACAGTCGTAGTTGCCGTTCCAGTTCGCGGGCGGTGATCAGCGGCAACCCGCGGTCGGTGCTGGTCTTGCCGACGGTGCGGCCTCGTTCGAACGGATTGCGCCCCTTGTACCCGGCGATCTGCTGCACCGCCCGCTGCAACGTCTCGTGAAACCGCTCAATATTTGTGTTGTCGGTGGGGCGTGTCCCCCGCGACAGCATCAGGTCGATGCCGAGGTCGGTCAGCAGCCGGGTGAACGTCGAGGAGATGAAGATCGCGCCGTGGTCGCAACGGATCGCGTCCGGTACCAGGCCCGGGATCCGGTGCTCGCCCCGCAACGAACCGCCCGGCCACGACCTCGCTACAGCCCCGGACGAGTTCGCCTCACTCGGGTCGGCGCCTTCGGCAGCGCGGGACGTGTCCCGCGTGTGGTCGCAGGTGAAGTCGATCGCTTCAGGGATCCCTACCCACCGCCAGTCGGTGACCGTGGTGCCGTCGACCTGCATCGCGAACGGGCGCAGCACGTCATACATCAGCAGGCCGGCGTCCACGGCGGTCGCCGATTTCGGCACGACCCGCAGCGCCAGGACACACCGGGTGGCGACGTCCAAGGCGGTGAGGACTTCGACCGAGAACGATCGCTCATGTAGGTCGTCCCACACCAGGACGTCGGCGCGGGTGGCGTCGATCGCGACCACCTGGCCAGGGCGTAGCGCCGGGTAGTGCCGGTACCCGGCGGTGTCACGCATGGACCGGGTCCGTTGCGAGCGGGTGCCGCGGCCTCGTTCGCGCATCAGCCACGAGACGAACGCGCGGCTGCGGCGCTGAGGCACGTCGATCTGCACGCCCTGGGTTTTCGCCGCGACGTGGATGCGGCGCAGGACCTCTCGGACGTTCACCGTGGAGACGTCGCCGTCGAAGGCTGCGACCTCGGCTTCGGCCAGTTCCCGAAACCTGGCGTCCAGGTCGCCGAAACCTGCTGGGCGGCGGGTCGCCCGCTTGTCGACCAACCCCCACACTCCGTGGGCCGTGTATTCGCGCACCCAGCGTCGGATCGTGGAGGAACCGACGTCACGCTCGTCCAGCTGGCCCGCCTCGACCCGGCGACGCCGGCTGCGGTCAGTTTCCCGCTCGGCGGTCAAGTGACGGGCCATAGACTGGCACCGCTGCGACATGGACCGGTCCGGCCCGAACACCGCCCGCGGCTCCCCCGGCAGCGGCAGATCGGCGAATCCGGACCTGTATCCGGTCAGCACCTCCAGCACGATTTCGAGCCGGTCCAAAACCACCTGCCGGGCCGGCTCCGGCAACGCCTCCCACCGCGGTAGCAGCGCTTCGTGAACCGCCACAGGTGCCCCGGACGTGGCATCGGTGACTGGTCCGAGTTCAGACCACGGCAGTGTTACGCGTTCACCGACGGCAGATCGCAGTGTGACCGTGGCGGCAGCGATCTCCTCGACCAGGAAGACGCCATCGTGCCGCAGCACGCGGGTCGTGCCGGCCTTCAACGGCGTCCGCCCTCGAGACGCACTGCCCGTCACTGTCATCGCGCGACCTCGATCGTCGTCGGTGCGGTGACGGTCGTGTCTGGACCGATCGGTGCCGATAGATCCATGACGAGTTCGCCAGACCACACCAGGTGCCAGAACGTGGACACGGCCTCACCCGAACCGTCGTCTGTGGCGAGGACATCCGCGACCGTGACAGGGTCCTCGGCGTGCTGCACCACATCCACCAGCCGGTCGGCCCATTGCTCGTGCCACGGCTTGTCGTGACGGAACCCGTGCAACCACAACGTGTTCAGGCCCTCGGACGCGGACTGCCCGTGAAATACCCGGTGGGACCACTCCACTTCCCGGCAGGCGTCCGCGGTCAGCGCGACGGCTCGCGTGAGCGCCTCGTCGACGCGTTCACGCGGCCGGGCATCCCACAACACCACCTCTCCCGACGTCATCAGGGCCAGCAGGTCCGGGACATGCTGCCAGCGACCGACCTCCGGCGACAGGGACAACCGGACGGGCTGTGCCACCAGCCACGCCACTCCCGGATCCCTGTCCAGCACGCGGAACAACGAATGCTCCAACCCGGACTCCAACCGCAGCATCGACCCCGTCCGGACACTCACAGCACGCACCGGGATATGCCGCGACCGGGCATGCGACACCGGTCGGCGAACGCTGCGAAGCTCCCGCACCGGCGGCCATCCGGTCGACCAATCCCACGTCACCAGATTCGCGCCCTCACCAACGCGGAACGCCCAGGACACTCCACTCAACGCCATGAGAGCGCCTCCGCGACGGACGAAGTGGCGTTGGCGAAAGCGTTGACATGGTGCGTTTTGATACTGCAAAATGACATACGGAAGTCCTTCACTTCAGATGCGATCTTTCAAAAGCACTGTTCGTTGCAGCGCTTGTCACACGCCGAGCCGGGTTCCCGCCCGGCTCTTGGCATGTCTGGGGGATAACGGGCTCCCAGCGATACCCTCGACCGTTAACGCTCTGCTGTGATCACGTCCTGCACTCTCGCAACCGCCCAGATTGGCGGCGCTCTCGTGCGAACTTAAACCACGGCCATACCCTTCGGCTACCCCAAGATTCCGAGTTCGGGAATTGCGTTACATGCATTACACACTAAACACACTATTGACACGAGAACTGTCGCGTTGCCCGTTCCAAGAGATTCCGGATGACCCGCCAGTTTCACAGATTTCTGATCCGAGGAGCGAGCTGATCACTCACGTGCGCGTCGGTCAACTTTGTGACCGCCTGAGAGGTCGAGGGCAACATCATGTAGGCGCTCAGTCGTTTGGCTGTGCCGCGTCACGTGTATGCGGGTCTACTCCGCCGACAAGGCCCTCCCCGCCACCGCATCTCCGCCGCTCTCGATGACGCGTGAAGGGTGGACCTCATGAGCCGCGCGGAAGATGACACGCAACTCAAGAAGTTGCTGCCTGTGGGCAGCCACGCCGACCTAGACCTTGCCAGACGGGATGACCTTGCCAGACGGGATATCGCTACCACCCCGACCAAACGTCGCAGTGGACGCCCCCAGCAGTCCCAGTCACAATGGAGCCGAGCAATAGGAGCAGTCATGAGCCAGACGACCGAGATCTCCGCATCCGCGATCCGACTGGCGCGAGCCCTGGTTCGCAACGCGACCAAGCGCGGCGAGACCGAAGACCCGCGCATCGTCAAGATCGCCAACACCAAGACGCCCGGCGAACGCAAAGACGATGGCGTGGCGACTCGGGTCCGCTCACCGGGCACCTCAGAGGGCGGGTCTATCGAGACACCATGACGCGTCACGTGGCTTCCCTGCGGCGTTCTCGCGAGGAACGCCTATCGAGACTTCAAGGTTGTTGTCGCCGTCGCGCCACATACTGGAACCATGACATACACCGTGAACGGGGCCTGGAGAGGATGGGCAGGCGACACCCTGATCGAGATGACGGATGGCTCCATCTGGAAGCAGGTGGAGTACCACTATGAGTATCACTACGCTTACCGTCCTCAGGCCGAGGTGACTGGGGACAAAATGCTCGTCGAGGGCATGAGCAAGGCCGTTCAGGTACGGCGCTTGAAATAAGCCCACGAGGAGCCGACCAAACGACGCCACGTAGCGTCTTTGCCCGATGGGACCGCACGACACCGGACCTTCGCGCTAGCAGCAGAGACTTCGGTAGTAGCGGTGCGTGACCTGGAAGCTCAGCGCCCTGGCTATCCCCTTAAGGGTCACCCTCACGTGACGAGATCCCCGACGCGACTTCGGCGCGTGGGCGCCAACGACCGGCACGTGCGAGACCAAGACGGTCATCTGGAGTCAGCAGGTATGTCCTCCCGAGCGGGCCATCAGTGGCAAGCGTCGAAACTGCCAATGTGGCGCCATGCAATCACTGAGTGTGACCGCGGACGATGGAGTCACGTTGCACGTGGGGGTCTGCGGTACGGGTCCTCAGGATCCTCAATCATGAACACCGGTTCCCCTGCTACCGACCCCCGCGGGTGACGTGAATTTCGACTGCCGCGCCAGCGTGCGTCGGCCGCTGCGGGGCATTGGAGGCGACGGCCGGGACGCCTTAGACTGACCGCCAAGTCGGACGCATCGCACAGATCATTCAACCGCTATATTCCGCTCACAGGTTGTACCGCTCAGTAACCTGTGAACTGGGGATGATCCCCAATAACGACGCCTTGACCAGCAGCGATCCGAAAAGCTCGGACACACGTCGACGCGTGAGAATCATCCCCATTAACGAATGCTGCTGGGCGGCACCCGACGACGACCCGTCCAGACCCCCAAGTCCCGCCGAAGATGAACAACATCTCCGTTTTGCTCATCTTTCCTGCATCTCGACACCATTCCAGGATGAGGATTGCGGGAATACGTCGACATCAGATGCATGACGTCGGGCCTGCATCTCGACAACAACAACGTCAGAAATTCTGCGCCATATTCGTGAACCGCGAGTAATGCCCCTGGAAAGCAACCGTAATCGTGTCGGTCGGGCCATTACGATGCTTGGCAACAATCAGGTCAGCCTCACCGGCACGCTCGGACTCCTTATCGTAGGAATCCTCGCGGTGCAGCAGGATCACCATGTCGGCGTCCTGCTCGATCGATCCGGATTCACGCAGGTCCGACATTTGCGGACGCTTGTCGGTGCGCTGCTCGGGTCCACGGTTCAGCTGAGAAATCGCGATGACCGGGACGTTCAATTCCTTCGCGAGCAGCTTGAGCGCACGGGAAAACTCCGAGACTTCCTGCTGGCGGGATTCGACGCGCTTGCCGGAGGTCATCAGCTGCAGATAGTCGATGATGACCAGCTTGAGGTTGTTGCGCTCGCGCAGCCGGCGGCACTTGGACCGGATCTCCATCAGCGACATGTTGGGCGAGTCGTCGATGAAAAGCGGGGCGTCGGCGACCTTGCCCATCGTCGTCGCGAGGCGCGTCCAGTCCTCGTCGCGCATCGTGCCCTTGCGCATATGCTGCAACTGGATGCCGCCCTCGGCGGACAGCAGTCGCATCGAGATCTCGGTCTTGCTCATCTCGAGCGAGAAGACGACGCTCGCCATACCGGCCTTGATGGAGGCCGCGCGCGCGATGTCCAGACCGAGCGTCGAGTTGTGCGTCGGGATCATCGATCGGCCGGCAAGGTAAAGGTGGGCCGCGTTGTCGACCTCCACGCAGCGCACCGGCACCGACGGGACCCGCCGGACATCAGCGATGAAATGCGAGTTGCGCCGCTGAAAGGTGCGAGCGCGAAGTTCCTTGTGAAGCAGGTTCTTTCGGTCGAGCCGGAAGACGTCGCGGTCGGTCGAGAAGGTGAAGGTGTATGCCGTCGACGTCGCCTCGGACCGACCGCGGACCTGCTTGCGCGCGAGACCGCAGCGCAAGCCGAGCGAGGCGAGCAGCTCCGCGAAGTCGTCGCGCAGCCGAACGCTCGTCGTCGTGAACTGCACGCACCCGGACGCCGTCACCGTGCCGTCGGTGTCGAGCAGTCCGGCGAGCAGCGCCCACCGCTGCCGCTCACTCGCGCGCAGGTAGTCCGCCGGGATGTGCTTGTTGCCGAGCACCCCGATCGTGCGCAGACGCGCCTGCACGGTGCCGTGCCGGTTGTGGCACGCCTGGCAACGATGCATCCCGGACGACGGCCGACCGCAGTCGGGGCACGTCGGAGCGATCCGCTCACCGACACCCTTCGCCTTGCCCCCGCAACTCCGGCCACAGGTGCGCACCTCCGACGTGCGTGGCAGGAACGGTGTCCCACACACGACGCACGCGCGCTCGTCGACATACTCGGGGTAGAAGTGCAGCGAATAGCGCATCGTGGCAGAGGTTTTCGTGACCCGCAGCCCCTGCCCTTCCAGGAGCATCACCATCTGGTCGTCCGCGGTCGTGATCGTCGCGGCGTCGGTGGTGCCGTCGCCCAGCCACGCCCCGAGCACGTATGGCGCGACGAGCAGCTTCGCGTCGGGCAACTGCAGCGGCTCGGGCAACCGCACGCTGTGGTTGAGGCGCCGGTCGGCGGTGGTGGTGCGGAGCGTCGCGGCGATCTCTCCCGTCGTGCGAACCTCGGGAAGGGTGCGCTGGTTGACCATGCGGTTGCGGTGGTCACGCGCAGCCTGCTCCGAGCGGCGGCTCGCGCGAGTGTCGGTCAGCCACTGGTGCTGCTCGTCGGCGACGATCACGGTGCCGTCGGTGAACTCGACCTCGTAGCAGGGGCGCTGCTCCATCACGTCGGTCGCCGCGACAACGGTCGTCGGGCGGCCCTCCGCGTCGAGCAGTTGGTCGCCGACCCGGACCTCGCCCATCGTGGTCCAGCCGGTGGGAGTCGGCAGCGGGGTGTCCAGCGCGAGCGCCTTGCCGACAGCTGGTCTCGCCGCAACGACGATCATCTGCCCGGGGTGCAACCCGTTGGTCAGCGTGTCGAGGTCGGTGAATCCCGTTGGCACACCGGTCATTTCGCCGTTGCTACTGCTGGCGGCATCGATCTCGTCGGCCGTCTCGGAGATGACCTCGCCGAGCCGGACGTAGTCCTCGGACTCCTTGCCGGCGGTCACGCCGAAGACCTCAGCCTGGGCGGCGTTGATGATGTCGACGACGTCGCCGCCGCCGTCGGTGTGGCCGAGCTGGACGATGCGAGTGCCGGCGTCGACCAGTCGGCGCAGCACCGCCCGCTCGGCGACGATCTCGGCGTAGAAGCCGGCGTTGGCGGCCGTCGGCACGCCCTGGATCAGCTCGTGCAGGTAGGCCTGACCGCCGATGCGCTGCAGCTCGCCCCGCTTGGTCAGCTCGTCGGCGACAGTGATCGCGTCGGCCGGCTCGCCGCGACCGTAGAGGTCGATGATCGCCTCGTAGATCGCCTCGTGCGCCGGTCGGTAGAAGTCGCGCCCGTCGACCGCCTCGGCCGCGTCGGCGATCGCGTCCTTGGACAGCAGCATGCTGCCGAGCACCGACTGCTCGGCCGGCACGTCCTGCGGCGGCACCAAGCCACCTCCGGTGCCTCCCGAGTCCGGGGGGTAGTCACCGGGGAACTCAGCTATTGCCACGCACGTGCTCCTTGGACCCGTTTTCGAACATGTGTCGATTGCAGCAGTAGGCACTGACAGTGGTGGTGACGGCCGCGATCGACACGGAAGACGCCACGCTACGACCCGCTTCGGCGACGCGCCAAACGTCGCCGAATCACCCCTGTGGACTACCTGCGAACAACGTGTGGATATCTCCGGTACGACGGTGCACACCCTGGGGATAGTCCTGTGGATGACGAAACACCTCTGCCCCGAGCAGGCTGCTGACCTGCACAAACGCGGTCCACCGGGTGTGGACGAGAAATAATCTCGGTGGATTTTGCCAGGCCTTTACCCACAGGGGGCATCGGGACGGACGGCCCTTGCGGGACGGGCGGGACCCCTGTTACCAATGCGTAGGAAACCGTGCCGTATGACGCCGGCGGCCGCTCAGCGCACCAGCCGCGTCTTGGCGCCCACGACGGTCAGCGCCTGGGTTGGTCCGCTGATCCTCGCAGTGCCGGGAAGGTCCTGGAAGTCGCTGCCGTCGACCGAGAACTGACCGCCATACACGGTGCTGATCCGGGTCGTCACGGTCCCGGTCTTGCGGTAGGTGTGCTTGATGTCGCCGGTTGGCCACACCCCACCCATCGACGATGTGGGGCCGGCGGTGCTGCCGTCACCGAAGTGGTAGGTGTTGGTCTTCAACACCGGCTTGATCCGCACCCGGTGACCCAACAGCGTGACCGTCCGCACCTCGCCCGGCGCGAACCCGGCACCCGGGAAGACCGTCTGGAAATAGGTCGGCAAATTGACCAGGGTGCGGTTCCCGACCGGCTGCACCGACACCTGCGGCTTGGCGAACGGCGTCTGCGTGAACGCCTTCAAAATCATCGCCACCGTCAACTGCGGCCTACTCGAACCCCCAGGAATCAAATTGGGCCAACACGTTTCACCACCCGGACGCCACCCACCCTTCTTCCCATCCGGGAACACCGGACGCGAGAAGAACCGCACCAACGGACCCACCGCATCCGGCACATCCACACACACCGTCACCGCCCGCGGACACGACGCCGCCTGCCCCGGCACCGCATTCTGCGGGCACGCCAACACCGCCTCATACTCATACGGCACCATCCGCACAACAGACTTACCGCCAGACACGAACTTCTCTTTACCAGACTTAGGAAGGGCCGCTGTCTGAGATTTCGAAAGCCCTAAATATGCGCCGTTCTGATCTGTTCCGCAGACCGCGCATCCGGCATTCGCGGAATCTGAAAAAGCAAGATCAAGAGTGGCGACGAATGCAATAGTCGCAAGCGTTGTGACCATCCGGCGCCGCCTTCTATTCATTATCGACCCCAATTTGTGTCCAACCCAACGGAGTCCACGAAATTCGCGACACCAACTTCACTGACTTTGACGGCGAGCTTTCTAAGATGCTTCCGGAAGCATCCACCATGTCCGCCTTGTTACCGTTCATTGTCAAAAAGACGTGAATCTCGTTCGAGTCAACTTTTAGCGTCCGACGAATAATCAGCGAGAACTGCGACGACGTATAGTGCCGCGCACTTTCAGCCATAGATCCAATGTCTTTGATGTAGTAGTTGCACAGACTGCACCCTGGGGCACTTAGAGACTTAAGCGTTTTGACCGTCGGTCGCTGATACGCATCATCGACCAGCTGGAAGTAGTACTCCACAAACGCCCGCGCACCCGCCTCCGTGTGCTGCCGGGCCGGCTCGGGCACCCCGGGCGCACCAGCGGCCGTGCCAGACGACGGTCCAGCCGACGACTCAGACACCACCGCCGAACTCGATGACCCACCAGAACTCGACGAGCTCTCACTGGACGCCGGCACCGAGTAACTCGTCGGCGACGCCGTCCCGCCACCACTCGAACCACCACTACAACCGGCGACCGCCAGCATCCCGCCCACCGCAAGCGCGGCAACCGCACCGCGGGTGGTAGTCACTCGTGCACTCTCCATCGACATGCCTTCCTCCAACAACCGGGTGCACGCGATTATCGACGCCCGGGCCGCCCCACAGCCTGCCAACGAACACCCAATCCCCGCAGAAGTTATCCACAGGCGGCACAAGGCCCCGCCATACAGCGACGGCCCCGGCCACCCACTACGGGTGACCGGGGCCGCGGACCGAAACAGCCGTTCAGCGCAACGTGCCGTATCCCGCCGGGGTGGTCCAGATCTGCTGCTGCTTGACGACATCGCCCGGCTTCGGCGAGGCGATCATCTGGTTATTGCCGATGTAAATACCCACGTGGTACGCCGGGTAGCCGAAGAACACCAAGTCACCCGGCTGCGGGTTGTTGGTGGCCTTCATGTACGTCTGCTGCTGACTGGCCGTACGCGGGATGTACAGCCCCGCCTGCTTATAGACGTATGACGTGAGCCCCGAGCAGTCGAAGCCCTGCGACGGGGAGGCTCCGCCCCAGACATACGGCGTGCCGAGGTACTTGCGGGCGATCGAGATCACCGCAGCCAGACCCGAACCGGTCGACGGCGGATCCGTCGACGGCGGCTTCGGGGTCGGCGTCGGCGGCGTGGGCGTCGGGCTGCCGCAGGGGTAGCCACCAAGCGCCGACCAGGTCGCGGTGCCAACGATGCCGTCGACGACCAGACCCTTGCTCGCCTGGAACGACTTCACCTTGGCCAGCGTCGCGGCCCCGAAGATGCCGTCCACGGCCAGGCCGCCCAGCCGCTGCTGCGCGGTCGAGACCAGCGAACCGGTCGAGCCGTAGCGAATCTGGCTGACCGAGCAGCTCGGCGGGGTCGGCTGCGGAGTCGGCGTCGGCG
Source organism: Flexivirga meconopsidis (assembly GCF_026162425.1). GTDB lineage: Bacteria > Actinomycetota > Actinomycetes > Actinomycetales > Dermatophilaceae > Flexivirga > Flexivirga meconopsidis. The sequence goes on from NZ_JAOBQJ010000001.1 coordinate 111,607, forward strand.
CCGGCGACGCGCCTGGGAAGCCACCGAGGGCGTTCCAGGTCAACGGTCCGACGATGCCGTCCGGCACCAAACCCTTGCTGGACTGGAAGGACTTCACCTTCGCGTTGGTACGCCATCCGAAGATGCCGTCCACCGCCAGCCCGCCCAGCCGCTGCTGCACGATGCGCACGTAGCTGCCGGTCGACCCCGAGCGCAGGTAGACCACCTGAGTGGGCGCCGAGACACGCGTCCCGCCGCCCGCGTTCGCGGAGGTGGCGGAGTTGCTGCCCGAGCCCGGGTCGGCCTGGGCCGGAGCGGCGTGCACGAGGCTCGCCGCGGTGGCCGGGATGCTGAGCATGGACCCGGTCAGCACCAGGCCCTTGCGCGATGTCACCACTGGGCTGACCTTGGCCGTCAGGCTCGGCCTCGGTCTGCGGTGGCGCGGAGTTGTAATCGTGGTCATCTGACCCTCTCGGTCCTCGTCCTGTCAGATACGCGCGCAAAGGGGACGCCCGACCCTGCAGGCATCCCCCGAGTCGCCCACTCCTTCCCCGAAGAAGGCGGTTGCACGATCACGCACTATGCCGGGTGCCGAGTGCCCTGTGAAAGACGCGAAAGTTGGTCAGCAATGGACCTGTGAGCACTGTGTGACTGATGTGACTGATGTGATTTGCTGGGCAATGCCGGCGGACCGCCCGGATTGGTTGCAATCCCGGGGCTGGTCGCGGCGCCTGGCGGCGGTTATAGCACTGACCTCATCGATCGCGTTCGAACGACACGCCGAACGAAAATTGTTTCCGGGATTGTCTCATATTGCGAGACGATCGGATGTTTACGCTCACCGCATACGAAAGGGCCTCGACGGTGAAACCGTCGAGACCCCAACGTGTATGGCGCAGCAAGCGCTCCGATCAGGCGCGACCGAAGTAGTAGCTGCCCCAGAGGTTCTGCACGCTCACGACCGTGCCGGGCTTACGCGCGGCAATGATCTTGCCGTTACCCAGGTAGATCGCGACGTGGTAGGCCGGGTAGCCCCAGAAGACCAGGTCGCCCGGCTGCGGGTTGGACACCCGCGTGGTGGCGTAGGCCTGCTGCGACGCGGTGCGCGGGATGCTCTTGCCCGCACGCGCGAACACGTAGGACGTGAAGCCCGAGCAGTCGAAACCGGACGGGGTGTTGCCGCCCCAGCGGTAGGGCACACCCTGCAGGCTGAGCGCGATGCCGGTCACCCCGGACGTGCTGCGCGGAGCGGGCTTCGGCGCGGTGCCGCCACCGCCGCCGTACCCGCCGAGGGACGCCCAGGTGCGGGGGCCGACGATGCCGTCGACGACCAGCCCGTGCGAACGCTGGTAATTACGGACGGCGCGGTTGGTCAGCGGACCGAAGATGCCGTCGACCGCGAGGCCGCCGAGACGCGACTGGACGACCTTCACGGCAGTGCCGCGCGAACCCCAGTAGACGGTGGGGCCGGCCTTGGCCGGGGTGGCCTTGATCGCGCCGGCCTGCTTGACGGCGCCAGCCTGCACGAGCGTGCCACCGGGGGCCGCGGACGCGGTCTCCATCCCGGCGAGAGGAACGACGACGGCTCCGGCCGCGGCGAACGCGATGCCGCGGCGACCCATCTTGTTAAGGGCGGTCGGCTGCTGCTTCAGGTGACGCGGAGAGTAAGAACCCATGGAGTTAAGGGACCCTTCGTAGCTTCGGTGACTGCTGACGATCAGGCTGGGCCGCATTGCCCACACACCGCTCCGCGGTGACGCCTGCTGCGCTTACCGGCTCCCCGATCCGGCGCACGGGCATCGACTATGGCGTACGCGCGCGACTTACCAAAGCCTTTCGGCAGATCCCAGCCCCACAGCAAGGCCCTCAGATGTCACACCAGTCACACAGCTGACCAGTGCCACCCCGTGACCGTTCCGTGATATTTGGCGAGTTTACGGGGTTCGGGGCGGCGGCGGTAAACCCGATTGGCCGCCGGTCAAATTGTTCCGAACGTGCTTGTATGGCGAGACACACTTGGTCCATATCGTGAGATTTCGCGAACTTGCCGGTAACCCTCCGGCATCGCGGGAGCGGTGACACCGCACCCGCGGCCGCCCCATAGGCTGACCCGGTGCCCGTCGACGAAACGCCCGCCACGGCGGAGCAGCCGTCGGTGCACCGGCAGATCCTGCGCCTCGCCGTCCCGGCCTTCCTGGCGCTGGTCGCCGAGCCGCTCTTCCTGCTCGCCGACTCCGCGATCGTCGGCCACCTGGGCACCGACGAACTCGCCGGCCTCGGCGTGGCAAGCGCCGCCCTACTGACCGCCGCGAACGTCTACATCTTCCTGGCCTACGGCACGACCGCGCTGGTCGCCCGCCAGCTCGGCGCCGGTCACGAGTCCCAGGCCGTCGGCGCGGGCATCGACGGAGTCTGGCTGTCCCTCGGGCTCGGTGCGATCACCGCAGTCGTGGTCGCGATCTTCGCGGGCCCGATCTGCGACCTGTTCGGCGCGTCGGCCGCGGCCGCCGACGAGGCGAGCGTCTACCTGCGGATCAGCGCCTTCGGCATACCCGGCATGCTCGCAGTGCTGGCCGCGACCGGCGTGCTGCGCGGCTTCCAGGACACCCGCACCCCGCTCGTCGCCGCGACGGTGGGTTTCACGTGCAACCTGCTGCTCAACCTCCTCCTCGTGTATGGCGCAGGCCTCGGCATCGCCGGATCCGCGCTCGGGACGGTGCTCGCCCAGACCGGCATGGCCGCCGGGCTGCTCGTGGTGGTGCTGCGCCGCGCCCACCGGCTCGGCACGCCGCTCCGGCCACATCCAGCACGCGTGCTGGCGGCGGCGCTCTTCGGCATACCTCTGCTGGTGCGCACCCTCGCGCTGCGGGCCGCGGTGCTCGCCAGCACCTGGGTCGCCGCTGAACTCGGTGACGTGCCGCTCGCCGCGCACCAGGTGGCGATGACGATCTTCGGCTTCCTGGCATTCGCGCTGGACGCGCTGGCGATCGCCGCGCAGGCGCTCACCGGCAAGGCGCTCGGCGCGCGCGACATCGAGGGCACCCGTGCGATGACCAGGCTGATGCTCTGGTGGGGCTGGTGGATGGGTGTCGCGCTCGGCGTCGGCGTCGCCGCGCTGCACACGGTGCTGCCGGTGCTGTTCACCGGCGATCAGCAGGTCCGCGACGCGCTCGCGGCCGCGTTGCTGGTGCTTGCGATCGGGCAGCCGATCAGCGGGCTGGTCTTCGTGCTCGACGGCGTGCTGATCGGTGCCGGCGACGGCCGGGCGCTGGCGCTGCTACAGGTGCTGGTGCTGGTGGCCTACCTGCCGCTGCTGTGGCTGGTGCACGCGAACGCCGCGGCGCTGCGCGCCGACGGGGCCACGCACGCGCTGGTGCTGCTCTGGTGGACGTTCACCGGCTTCATGGCGCTGCGGCTGGTCGCACTCGGGATGCGCGCTCGCAGCGACCGCTGGCTGGTCACCGGCGCCTGACGTCATACGAGATCGGGCTCGGCAGCTGCACGGCTGGCAGCCACTCGTCCACGTTTTGTGGACTTGTCACGTGCTAGAGCACGCGACAAGTCGGCCCTACACGTGACAAGTGGGCACTGCACGTGACAAGTCCGGCCGGACGCGACGAGTCAGCTCCGGGCAACGTCCCGGCAGGCCAACACCAACGCAGCTGAGCCGGCCACCCCGGGTGGGGCGACCGGCTCAGCTGCGAATTGCCGCGGCGTATGCCGCAGGCGTCATTTGGCGGCGACGACGTCCAGCTTGACGACGGCCTCGACCTCCGGGTGCAACCGCACCTGGACCTCGTGGGAGCCGACATTGCGGATCGGGGCCGACACGTGGATCGTGCGACGGTCGATCGCACCAGCACCGGCCTCCTTGACCGCCTCGGCGATCTCGGCGGTGGTCACGGCACCGAAGAGCCGGCCGGACTCGCCGGCGCGCGCGGGCACCCGCACGACCGCCGACTCCAGATTGCCCTTGAGCGACTGAGCCTGCTCGAGCGACTTCACCGCGCGGGTCTCGCGCGCCTTGGTGATCGCGTCGACCTGCTTCTGGCCGCCCTTGGTCCACGGGGTGGCCAGGTTGCGGGGCAGCAGGTAGTTGCGGGCGTAGCCGTCCTTGACGTCGACGACGTCACCGGGCGCGCCGAGGCTGGGCACCTCGTGGGTCAGAATGATCTTCATCAGGTGTCCTCCGATCAGCGAGCCGAGCTCGAGTAGGGCAGCAGCGCCATCTCACGGGCGTTCTTGACCGCGGTGGCGATGAGCCGCTGCTCCTGGACGGAGACACCAGTCACCCGGCGAGCGCGGATCTTGCCGCGGTCGCTGATGAACTTGCGCAGCAGCGCGGTGTCCTTGTAGTCGATCGTCTCGACCTTCGCCGCCTTCAGCGGGTTGGCCTTCTTCTTGGGCTTACGAATGGCGGGCTTGGCCATCGTGGTGCTCTCTTTCTCTTGCGGAGAGCCCGAGCGGCGCTCGGGATGGATTTCTACTTTTTGTATGACGTGGGTGGTCTCGATACGCGGCTCGCCCCTGGGGGCTCGCCGCTACTCGACCACCGGACTCCGGCAGCGAGACCGGCACCAGCTCCAATCCAGCCGGGACAGACCGAGCTTGCGAGGTCAGTCCCGACGCGCGGATTGGAGCGAGACAACTAGAACGGCGGCTCGTCGTAGGACGGGCCGGTGCTCCAGCCGCCCTGACCGCCCTGGCCACCGGACTGCGGACCCTGGCCGCCACCCTGCTGCGGTCCGCCGGTCGCCCACGGGTCGGACTGCTGTCCGCCGCCGAAGCCGCCCTGCTGGCCGCCGCCAGAGTTGCCACCGAAGTTGCCGCCGCCCTGCTGACCGCCGAAGCCGCCACCCTGACCGCCGCCGCGCTGGGTCTTGTTGACCTTCGCGGTGGCGTAGCGCAGCGAGGGGCCGACCTCGTCGACCTCAAGCTCCATGGCGGACCGTTTCTGGCCGGTCTCCTTGTCGTCCCAGGAGCGCGACTTCAGCCGGCCGGAGACGATCACGCGCGAGCCACGGGTGAGCGACTCGGCGACGTTCTCCGCCGCCTCGCGCCACACCGAGCAACGCATGAACAGCGTCTCGCCGTCCTTCCACTCGTTGGTCTGCCGGTCCATGTAACGCGGCGTGGACGCAACGGTGAAGTTGGCAACGGCTGCCCCGTTGGGGGTGAACCGCAACTCCGGGTCCTGGGTCAGGTTGCCGATGATGGTGATGACGGTGTCGCCTGCGGCCATGTCAGTCTCCTAGTCGTGCCGAGGAATCAGGCGTCCACGCGCAGCAGCTTGGTGCGCATGATCGACTCGTTCAGCGTGAGCTGGCGGTCGAGCTCCTTGGCGGTCGCCGACTCGGCGGTCAGCGTCACCACGGCGTAGATGCCCTCGGACTTCTTCTTGATGTCATATGCAAGACGGCGACGGCCCCAGATGTCGAGGTTGTCGACCTTGCCACCATCCTTGGTGACCACCTTGAGGAACTTGTCCAGCGTGGGCTGGACGGTGCGCTCGTCGAGCTCGGGGTCGATGATGATCATCAGTTCGTACTGACGCATGCGGTAACCCACCTCCTTCGGTCTGAACGGTCACGGTCTCTCCGTGACAGGAGGGTTCTAGCAGCGTTGGCTCGCGAAACCCGAGGTCGTCACCGTTGGTGTGAGGACACTCTGCCTCGCGGCACCGACAACCGGTGGGTATGACGGCGCAGACGTGAGCTCGCGAACCAAAGACCGAGTTTATCGGTCAGGCAGCGGGATGCGGAAATCGGCGACCGGCGGCGGCTGAGGGGGACGGCTCGGCAGACGGCTCGAGCGGGTCGCTCGGCAGGTCCTCGGAGGACTCCCACGCGGCCCACGCGATGCCGACGTAGGCGATCGCGCGCACGATCAGGAAGAAGCTGAAGACCGCGGCGGGCATCGCCTTGCCCTGGTTGGACGGACCGGCGATGTAGAGCCACACCATGACGAAGTAGGCGATCTCGACCCCGGCCCAGATCAGGTGGTCCCGCCACCGCATCGCGCTGATCGCCAGCAGCGGCAGCACCCACAGGCAGGCCTGCACCGACATCGACTTGCCGGTCAGCAGCACCACCACGAGCATCGTCAGCGCCAGCGGCGCCAGCTGTGTCTGCTCCTTGGCCCGGCCGGTCAGGTAGAGCCCGAGCAGCAGCGCCATCACCCAGCCGAAGATCGCCACGATCGACAGCGTCGCGCCCGGCACCGAGATGTGCGTGATGGTGAACAGGTATGACGGCGCGCCGTAACTGGCCTTTGCCTCCCACCAGGTGCGGTAGGGGTCGAACGGGTTGCCGCCGGTCACCAGCACCAGCCCGAGGCAGACCACGATGGCCGCCGCGGCACCGGCCAGCAGCCGCCAGAGCGGCCGAGTCTGCTTGTCCCGCAACGCAATCAGCGCGATCGCGGCGATGATCACCAGCGGGTAGGTGCGTGCCATGACCGCGGCGCCCAACAGCACACCGGCCGCCACCGGGCGGCGACGTGCCCAGCAAGCCAGGCCGAAAGTGGCGAGCGCCACGCCGAGCATGTCGAAGGACACGAGTGCGGCCGTGATCAGCACCGGCGACAGCGCCACATGCGCCGCCAGCCACGGTGTGCCGCGCACGATCGAGGCGGTCGCGAGCGTGGTGGCCGCGACGAGCAGCACGATGATGACCGCGCCGATCGCGAAGTAGATCTGCTGCATCGACAGGTCGCTGCCGCCGGGCGTGATCTGGCCCACCAGCCAGCCGAGGATCGCGGTCAGCACCGGTTGAGAGCCGCCGGCACCGTCCCACGGCGTGCCACCGTGCGCTCCGGTCGCGGCGACCGGCAGGTCCGAATAGCACTCTCGCCACAACGAACCCGGTGATCCCCAGCCCTCGCGCACACAGTGGTTCTTCTGGAGTACGCCGAGGGCCACGAAGACCGAGGCCAGCGCCGAGAGCATGGCCGCGACGTAGGTCCAGCCGCGACGACCGATGGCGGCGAACCTGCCGACCGGCCCGCCGATCACCTCGGTCGCGAGCGCCGCCGGGTTCTCTCCGCGGCTGGGCGCGGTCAATCGGTTGGGCGCAGACACGCCGGCGAGCCTACCTGCCGATCCCCGATCGCGAACCTGGTCGCGGCTACCCGACGGGCGATGAAGACTGCTGCCCCGCGCGGGGAGCGACCCCGCTCGCCGGCGGTGGGGTCTGCGGCTGGGTCGGCCGCGTCACGGTGGGCGTCGGCTGGGTCGGTTGCGTCGGGCGGGTCGGCTCGGTGGTCGGGGTCGGCTGCGTCGTGGTCGAGCGGGTGGTCGACGGGGTCGGCCGCTGCGTCGAGCTCGGTGTCGGCGGGGCGCTGGTGGTGGTCGGTCGCGGCGGGGTGGACGAACGGGTTGTCGACGGCGGCGTGGTGGTCGGCTGCGGCGCCTGGGTCTGGGTCACCGGCGGCGGAGTGTTGGTCACCGACGGCTTGACGTCCTTGGGCGTCGGCATCTTGGCCACCGGCTGCCCCTTCAGCGCGGCGCTCATGAAGTCTCGCCAGATCGTGCCAGGTATGTCGCCCCCGTAGAACGACTCGCCCGCCTGGTTGAGCGCCTTGGTGCCGTCCCCGGCGTACATGCCGACGGAGGTGGTCAGCTGGTTCGGGGTGAACCCGGTGAACCAGGCGGCGATGAACTTGCCGTTGGCGCCGGTCGTACCGGTCTTGCCACCGGCCGGGCGGTTCAGGGTGCCGGCCGTCGACTCCGCGGTGCCCTGGTAGCCGCCCGCACCGACCAGCGGCCCCTGCATCCCATTGGCCAGGTTGGCTGCGATGTCCTTGTCGATCGCCTGGGTGGTGTTCGGGTGCGCGGAGTAGTCGTAGTCGCCGGCCGTGCTCGACACCTTGGTGATGAAGTACGGCGCCGCCTTCTTCCCCTCGGCGCTGATCGTGTTGTAGGCGTTGGCCATGTCGCTGACGTGCACGGCCGCGTAGCCGAGCACGTCGACCGCGGACGGGTCGTTCATGCCGGGCGCCTTGGCCGGTATGCCGAGCTGCTGCGCGGCCGCGAGGGTCTTGCCCGTGCCCAGCTGCTGGTTGAGCCGCACGAACGCGGTGTTGGAGGAGACCGCGAAGGCCTGGCCCAGCGTCAGGCTGCCGTACTGGTCCCCGTGGTCGTTGGTGACCCGCGTCTGCTTGCCCCCGCCGGCGTTGAGCACCAACGGCGACGCGCCGCTGAAACGGGTCTGCATCGTCATACCGTCCTGCAGCGCGGCAGCCAGCGCGAACGCCTTGAAGCTCGACCCGCCCTGGATCTGGGCGCCGGTCGCGGCGTTGACGGCGTTCTTGCTGATGTCGTTGCCGCCATACATCGCGACGACGGCGCCGTCGGGCTTCTGGGCGAACAGTCCGGTGTGCAGCTGATCGAGCCGGGCGACCTCGCTGGGCACGCTCTTGTTGACCGCGGCCACTGCGGCGTCCTGGGCCGGTTTCTCGATCGTGGTGGTGATCCGCAGACCGCCACGGTCGATGTCCTCCGGGCTGAGCTTCAGCTTGTTCTGCAGCTCACTGCGCACCGAGGCGACGATGTAGCCGTTCGGACCGGGCGTGATCTGCGAATTCGGCTTGTACGGCACGAAATTCGGGAATTCTTGCTTTTCCCGCTCGGCCTGGGTCATCCAGCCTTCCTTGACCATGCCGTCCAGCACGTAGACCATCCGGGCATTCGCCCGGGCGGCGGCAGCGTCGCCGTACTGCGGGTCGTAGAGGCCGGGCGCGTTGATGACGGAGGCGAGGAAGGCGCCCTGGCTGGGGTTGAGCTTCTCGACGTCGACGCCGAAGTAGGCCTGCGAGGCGGCCTGGATGCCGTAGGCACCGCGACCGAAGTAGATGTTGTTGAGGTAGTCCTGCAGGATCTGGTCCTTGGAATACTTCTGGTCGATCTTCAAGGAGATCATGATCTCCTTGACCTTGCGCTTGACCGACCGGTCCTGGGTCAGGAAGTAGTTCTTGACGTACTGCTGGGTGATCGTCGAACCGCCCTGCTCACCGCCGCCGGTCAGCGTCTTCCACGCCGCCCGGACGGTGCCGCTGAAGGAGACGCCGGAGTTCTTGTAGAAGTTGCGATCCTCAGCGGCCAGGAACTCATAGCGCACGGTCCTCGGCACCTGGTCGAGCTTCACGTCCTGCCGGTTGACCGTGCTGAATCGCCCGAGCTCGGTCTTGCCGTCGTTGTAATAGACGATCGACAACTGCTTGCCGGCGTTGGCCTGCGGCTGCGGGATCGGGGTGCGCAGGTAGATGACCAGCAGCACCACGAAGCCGATCACAAAGAGGCTGAACAGGCCGAGAACGGTGCGCCAGAACACCTTGAACGCCAGGCCGTGCTCCTTGCGCGGACGGCCGCGGCGCACCGCGGATCCGATCCGGGAGCCCCGAGTCTCATCAGTCACGCATGGCAGCGTAACCCGCGGGATGGCGCGGTCGGGAATCTAGGAATCCGCCATGAAACGCCGCACGATGTATCGAACCGATACATCGTGGAGTGTATGGTGACGGACAACACCCGTCGAACAGCGAGCAAACAGGGAGGTATGCCGATGTCTCGTCGCGGCGCCATCCTCGAGCTCGCCGTCCTCGGCCTGTTGCACGACCAGCCGCTGCACGGTTATGAGTTGCGCAAGCAACTGTCCGGCGTGCTGGGCGCCTTCCGCGTCGTGTCGTTCGGCTCGCTCTACCCGTGCCTGCGCGGCCTGGTCGAGCGTGGCTGGATCACCGAGCGCGAGGGCGACTCCCCGGCCAGGCAAGGGCTGGCCGGCAAGGGCAAGCGCAGCAGGATCACCTACGAGCTGACCGCGGAGGGCAAGGAGCAGTTCCAGACGCTCATGGCCCAGACCGGCCCCGACTCGTGGGAGGACGAAAACTTCGACGTCCACTTCGCCTTCTTCGGTCAGGCCTCCTCGGATGTGCGGCTGCGCATCCTGGAGGGCCGCCGCAGCCGGCTGGAGGAGCGGCTCGACGTCGCCCGGGCCCAGTCCCGGGAGCGGCGCGAGCGCGCGGACAAATACACCGCCGAGTTGCACCGGCACGGTCTGGAGTCGACCGAGCGTGAGGTGCGCTGGCTGTCCGAGCTGATCGAGACCGAGCGATCGGCATACAGCACCGACACACCAACCGGCTCGGCGCACAGCGCCCGAAAGCCGGCCACCGATAAGGAGTAAGACATGGCAGAGATCCGCGTCGCGATCGTCGGCGTCGGCAACTGCGCGAGCTCGCTCGTGCAGGGCGTCGAGTACTACAAGGACGCTCCGGCAGACACCACGGTGCCGGGCCTGATGCACGTGAAGTTCGGCGACTACCACGTGGGTGACGTCAACTTCGTCGCCGCGTTCGACGTCGACGACAAGAAGGTCGGCAAGGACCTCGCGGAGGCGATCAACTCCAGCGAGAACAACACCATCAAGATCACCGACGTGCCGACCACCGGCGTCGAGGTGCAGCGCGGCACCACCCTGGACGGGCTGGGCAAGTACTACCGGCTGACCATCGAGGAGTCGGCGGCCGAGCCGGTCGACGTCGTGCAGGTGCTGAAGGACGCACAGGTCGACGTGCTGGTGTCCTACCTGCCGGTGGGCTCGGAGGAGGCCGACAAGTTCTACGCGCAGTGCGCGATCGACGCGGGCGTGGCCTTCGTCAACGCGCTGCCGGTCTTCATCGCCTCCGACCCGGAGTGGGCCAAGAAGTTCGAGGACGCGGGCGTGCCGATCATCGGCGACGACATCAAGAGCCAGGTCGGCGCCACCATCACCCACCGCGTGATGGCCAAGCTGTTCGAGGACCGCGGTGTCGTGCTCGACCGCACCTACCAGCTCAACGTCGGCGGCAACATGGACTTCAAGAACATGCTCGAGCGTGAGCGCCTGGAGTCCAAGAAGGTCTCCAAGACCCAGGCGGTCACCTCCAACCTGGAGGGTCCGCTCGCCGGCAAGGTCGACGACAAGAACGTGCACATCGGCCCGTCGGACTACGTCGCGTGGCTGGACGACCGCAAGTGGGCGTACGTGCGACTCGAGGGTCGCGCGTTCGGCGACGTGCCGCTGAACCTGGAGTACAAGCTCGAGGTCTGGGACTCCCCCAACTCGGCCGGCATCATCATCGACGCCGTGCGCGCGGCGAAGATCGCCAAGGACCGCGGCATCGGCGGCCCGCTGCTGTCGGCGTCGTCCTACCTGATGAAGTCCCCGCCGGAGCAGCGTCGCGACGAAGTCGGTCGCGCCAAGCTCGAGGCGTTCATCACCGGCGAGGAAGCTCGCTGACGCCTCGTCATACCCGAGGAACACCGGCGCCGCTCCCCCGAGGAGTGGCGCCGGTGTTCTGTTGTATGACGGGGCGAGCGCTCCTTTAGAGTTGCAACTCGCCCTGCTTGTTCTTCGTGCCGAACTTCTCGGTCAGGAAGCGATGGTTGGCCAGTAGCTGGTCGCTGCCGAGCCGGGCCGCGTGCCGCACGCGGGCTGCGGTCTCGCCGATCAGCAGGTCGAGCTGCTCGACCACGAGCTGGTGGCCGGTCTTGCCGTCCAGCACCGGCTCGGTGTCGGCGGCGCCGGGCGCGAGCGCCAGGTAGGAACGCACCGCCTGCGGGCCGAAGTCGGTGACCAACTGCTCGACGTCGAAGATCTCCTTGGCGTCGGCGCCGCGGTCGCGCAGGTAGGTGAGAGCGGCGGTGCCGTCGCGGTCGAGCTGGAGGGCGCGGTCGCGCACGTCCCGCGGGAGGCGGGAGTCGTCGGCCAGCTGGGTCAGCGTCTCGGGCGCGGCCGGCTTTGCCAGGTCGACGCGCGGCCGGTCGTAGGTCGGGGCGTCCAGTTGCGCCGGCTCCCGGTGCCGCAGCCGACGCCCCGAGCAGCCGCCGGCCTTGAGGCCGCCGCCGAGGAAGATCGTCAGCAGCACCATCGGGAAGACGAGCCACCCGCCGGTCATCGCCACCAGCACCCAGCCGATCGGGATCAGCATCCAGAGTGCGGACCGGTTGCTGCGCAGTAGCTGGATCATGACGTGCTCCTCGTCCCCCGTCGGTCGCGGCATCTCCGCGTTGACCTCAACAGTAGGAATGCCCCGTCATACGCACCCGTGCCGAATGTCACGACCGGGGTATGACGGATCGCGGGTGGGCGGCATCTCGGGCCGACCAGTACGCGCCACGTACAAGAAAAATCAACCGTTCGGGAGCGGCCTATCTCTCGGCTGCCGTAACTAGCCTTCTGGCATGTATCAGGGGATAGGCAGGGGAATCGCGGCGTCACTTGCAGTCATCGGACTTGCGAGCCTGGCCGCGTGCTCAGGAAACAGCGTCTCCAGTAGCTCGTCGGAGTTCAGCAAGGCTGCTCCTTCGACGGTCACCGTTACCGCAAGTCCAACCGCCACATCCGCAGCCGGATCCGCCGCTGATCCGACCACCCAAAGCACCACGGAAGGCACCGAAACTCCCGCGGACTCTCAATCCCCGACGGGACCCATCACCGTGACCGGTGGCGAACGCACTCTGACGCTTGCCGACGTCTCCGGCCAGACGGACGCGTGGGCGGCCGGTAGCTTCACTCCGGCAGGGGCCTCCGCCCCACTGGACGGTGCGCTAAGGACCGAACTTTCGTGCGGCTCGACAGCCCCGAATCTGCTCGAGTTTCGATTTCCACGAGCGCCGGGCACGCTCACTGTGCAAGCTGCTCAGGACGGTCAAGCCAGCAACTCCGACGACACTCTCAGCGTCGGGCTGATCGTCGACGGTAAGCCGCAACCGGCGAAGAACTTCGCTTTCAACCAGCAAGCTTCAGTGCAGACAAACCTCAGCGGCGTCACGGTCGTGAAGGTCGCCGTGACGGACGCGACCGACCCCTGCACGTACAACGGCAGTAGCGCGGCCCTGGTCGTCGTGAAGGTATCCAGTTGAGCGGCCCCGACTCGGGCGTTCGGGCCGCCTACATAGGCGGAGCGATCACCGTCGTCATTGCAGTCATCGGCTGGTTCGCCGCTCCGGTGATCGCTAACTGGGTCAACTCGATCGGTAAGAACTCGGGCGCCGCAGTTGAGCCGGGCAGCTCGGGGACATCGGCGGTAACCGAGTCGCAGCAGAAGACGAGCGTTCCCGAGGTCGGCACCGGGTGCGCAACTCGCGACGGAAAGAAAGTGAGCTGCGACTCTGACGGCAGCGGCCTGATATCGCCGGCGGCAGCCTGCACGCCCGGCGACTTCCTCAACTCGCGGGGAGTGGACACGACACTTCAGTTCAGACTGAAGGCCACGACCGCAAACCGCGAATGCATCATCTACAGCGCCGGGGCTACCGGAAACGACATCGCCGGACTCAGCGCCACCGGCGTTCCTTCAGTTCTGCTGCAATGCGCCACGCAGCCGGACGGCAGCGGTTTCGTCGCGTGTGCGGTGCCCCACCGGATTGAATTCACCACCGCGTGGGCCGATCGCGCCGTCAGGTCCGACGCCACCGCTCAATGCCAGGACCGCGCTCGGACCTACTCCGGGCAGACGCTCGACTCGGACGCGCTCAACGCGGTTGCGCTGGAATCCGGCAGCAAATATCGGTGCGCAATTCGAAGCCTGGTCCCCTTGACTGGCACCGTCTGGCATCTCAACGGCAAGCCGCTCCCCGCCGCGTCATAGCGCGCGCCAACCCTGACGGTCCGAGTGCGAAGGGGTGGCGGGACCTGCGAAGCTTCGGCGATGTCGTCCGCGATCGAACGTGCCCGAGCCGATCTGGAAGCACGACGGCTCTGGAAGGCGCGAGACAGGTTGGTCGGCCTGCTGCTCCAACGCCAGGACGACGAAGTCCTCGACCTGCTCGCCAGCGTCTACCACCGCATGGGTGACCTGCCGGCCGCGGGTGCGCTTTGGTTCGTCACCGGACGCGACGACGACGAGGCACACGAAGCGGGCGCCGCGTGGCGGCAGCGGTATGGCGGTCCGCACGCGCAGTGGCACAGCATCCCGCCGCCGGTCCGCGCTGCGGTCGATCGGCGCCACCTGGCACAACTGCGGTCGGCAGCCCGGCAGGATGCCGGCCCGGGGAAGCAGCTGGGCAAGGACATCGTGCTCTCCGAAGGCGGCCACAGATGGGGCGCAGCGGGCTGCCTGCTGCTCGTCACCCTCGTCGTGGCGCTGATGCTCGTCGGGGCGTTCACCATCTCGCAGTGGATCCTCCAGTGAGCGTGCGACCCCGAGTGACGTCCGCACCAACGAGTGACGTCGCTGCACGGACGTCAGTCATTGCGACGGACGTCAGTGGGCGGGCGGCGGGCTACTTCGCCTCGCGCGTGCCCGGCGCTCCGAAACGCAGGCCGTCATACACCAGGTCGACGACCGCGAGGGAGGTCTCCTGGCCCTCGGTGCTGCCCGAGGCGCCCAGGCAGATGCCGCCGAGCGCGCGGGTGAGCTCTTCGGGGGTGGCGTCGGCGCGTACGACGCCGGCCTCGATCGCGGGGGTGAGCACGCGGGCGGCCGACTCGCGCATCCGGCGACGGGCGTCCTCGAAGGTCTGCGGGTTGCCCTGCATCATCGAGCGCAGCAGGTTGATCAGGCCCATCTTGACCGCGTAATAGCTGACGAAGCCGCGCATCCACTCGTGCAGGGCCTCGCCCGGGCCGAGTGACTTCGGCAGGTCGAACGAGCGCTGCTCGAGGGCGTCGACCTGGTCGCCGTACACCGCCAGCACCAGGTCGCAGCGGGTCGGGAAGTGCCGGTAGAGGGTGCCGATGCCGACACCCGCGCGGCGGGCGATCTCGTCGAGCGGGGTGTCGACGTCGTCGGTGAACGCCTCGGTGGCGATGTCGATCAGCTTCTGCCGGTTGCGCGCCGCGTCGGCGCGCAGCGGCTTGGCCGGAGCACCGGAGTCTGCCCCACACGCCGCTGAATCTGCACTGATTGCACCAGATTTCGCAGCATCGGCGGCCGGCTTGGTCGCCGTCTTCGCCGAGGTCGCCGGCTTCGTCGCCGAGCTGTTTCGGGCCATCTTCGTCACACCTCACGGAATCCCGGTTGCATAACCGGAGGATTCCTCCGTATAGTTCTAACCGGAGTCAAGCTCCACTTCCATTCATGGTACGCCTCGCAGTAGCGAAGGACATAACAAGTGACCATTACTACCAAGTCACGTAGCGCCTCGGGCGCTACTCGCCCGGCCGGCTCCACCGATGCCGCCGAGTCCGCCAACCCACGACCGTTCGCCGGGCTGATCCTGGCCGCCGTGCTCGTCACCCAGCTGATGCTGGTGCTGGACGCCGCGATCGTGAACATCGCGCTGCCCGACATCGGCAGCCAGCTGCACATGAACTCCACTTCGCTGTCCTGGATCGTCAACGCCTACACCCTGGCCTTCGGTGGGCTGCTGCTGCTCGGCGCTCGTGCCGGGGACATCTTCAGCCGCCGTGTCACCTTCCTCGCCGGTATGACGGTGTTCGTCGCCGCCTCGCTGGCCGGCGGCCTCGCCCAGGACCAGACCTTGCTGCTCGCCTCCCGGGCGCTGCAGGGTGCCGGTGCTGCCTTTGCCGCGCCGTCGGCGCTGGCGATCCTGATGTCGCTCTACAAGCCGGGTAAGGAGCAGACCCGCGCAATCGGCTGGTACACCGTCGTTTCCGCGTCCGGCGCGGCCATCGGCCTGATCGCCGGCGGCGTGCTCACCTCGGTCGCGTCCTGGCGCTGGGTCTTCTTCGTCAACGTGCCGATCGGCCTCGCGGTGCTCGCGGTCGCGCTGCGAGTGCTGCCGCGCGCGGCCCGACAGCGCGGCTCGGTCGACGTGCTCGGTGCCCTCTTGGTGACCATCGGAATGACCTCTCTCGTCTACGGATTCATCCGGGCGGCCTCTGACGGCTGGCTTGAGGGCGGCACGCTTGCCGCGTTCGGGGCCGGGCTGGTGCTCATGGCGGTGTTCATTGCCGTCGAGCTGCGGGCGACGCAGCCGGTCATGCCGCTGCGGCTCTTCGCCGACCGGGACCGAGCGACGGCATACATCGCCCGGCTGATGCTGGTCGCCGGATCGCTCGGCGCGTTCTTCTTCATGAGTCAGTACATGCAGATCGTGCTCGGCTGGACGCCGTGGCAGTCGGGTCTGGCGTTCCTGCCGATCCCGGTGACGATCTTCGCGTCGTCGCAGCTGGTGGCGCGGGTGATCGTCAATCACTTCTCCACCAAGGCAATTGCCGCGACCGGCACGCTGCTGTCCGGCATCGGCCTGATGCTGATGTCCATGCTCAACGCGCACAGTTCGTATCTCACGCTGCTGCCCGCGCTGTTCGTCTTCGGCCTGGGCAACGGCATCGCGTTCGTGCCGCTCACCACTGCCGGGCTGGCCCGTGTCGAACCGTCGGACACCTCGGTAGCATCCGGCCTGGTGAACGTCACCCAGCAGCTGGGCGGTGCGCTTGGTCTCGCCGTGCTGGTCACCGTATTCGCCACTGCCGGAAGCGATCCCGCGGTTGCGCCCGGTGCCTCGTCGCACGCGATCCACGTCTTCGTGACCGGGGCCGACCGTGGGTTCCAGGTCGCCGGCGGCTTGCTGCTGGTCGCGTTCGTGCTGGTCATGCTGGTGATGCGCCGCCCGTCCAAGGGCGCGTCGGCCACCGAACGCGACGCCGACAGCGCAGTCGAGCAACTGCGCGACACCGAGACGACCGCCCTCGAGGTCGGCTGAGGCAGGCCCGTCCGTCGCCGTCAGGCTGCCGTCATACCAGCGTTTCAGCAGGTATGGCGGCAGCCGTCGTCGGTGCGACGACGGTGCCGAAGACGTCCGGTCCGGTCGGGGTTTCGACGGTGAAATCGGTTGCGACCAAACCAAATTCCGCAGGTTGCAGCCGCTCTGCCCGCGCAGCGGCGGCGTCAAGATCCAGCATCCCGGCCTTCACCAGCGCCTCGGCGCGGGTCCACTCGTGCCAGGTGATCGGACGGGACAGCTGCGGTGCCGCGGTGACCGCGCGCTCGACGTCGACGCCGAGCGGACCGGCGGCACCGACGACGGCCGCGACCGCGCCTCCGCTGTGCGCCCAGGACACCGCCACCTCGGGTGCGTCGAGCACCGTCGGGCGCCCGTGCGGCCCGTCGCACGTGGCGCAGACCTGGCGCAGCCGGATGCTGGTCAGTGCGGACGGTGTCGGTGATCCGTCGATGAGCAGCAGCCGCACCAGCAAGCGAGCGGCCACGAAGTCGTCCCGGTCCTGCGGGCGGCGCAGTCGTCGCCAGCGCACCTGTTCGTCGAGGCTGAGCAGCTGGTCCGGGGGCACGGCGTCATACGACTCCAGAAGCAATGCGGAATCGGCGACCGAGTAGCGCGGCGCGGCGGGAGTCGTCGTCATGTCGGCGGCAACCCTAGTGGGGAAGGTGAGCGGCATGTCGACGTCAGAGCAACCGGGTGACCTGGTCCGGCGTCAGATCGGCCACCGAATCCCGCACGTCCACGCAACCGGCGTCGAGCAACTCGGCGCTGGAGAAGCCGCCGGTGCGCACGCCGAGGCATGGTGCCCGAAGACGTCCTGCGGCGTGTGCGTCCCAGTCGCTGTCGCCGATGACGACGGCCTCGCCGCCGCCGGCCCGGTCCAGCGCGACCTGCAGGATGTCGGGCGCCGGTTTGGAGGAGTCGGCGTCGTCGGAGGTCGTCACCGCGGCAACGTCGTCGTGACCGAGCCCGAGCAGCTCCATCGCGTGCTCGGTGAAGTCCGGCGCCCCGGACGACGCGAGCGCCACCCGCAACCCGGCGTCCTGCAAGGAGCGCACGAAGTCCCCGGCCCCGTCGATCGGCCGCACCTCCTCCAGGACGGCTGCGTACTCGCGGCTCCACAGTTTGCGCAACTGGTCGCCGTGCGCGGCCTCGACCTGGTCACCCGCGACATGCGCTACGAGCCGGTCGCCACCCATGCCGATCGCGTGGTGCACCCGCCACCACTGCGGGTAGACCTGCACGGACTCAAAGGCCCGCTCCCACGCGAGCGCGTGCAGATAGGTCGAGTCGATCAGCGTGCCGTCGACGTCCAGGAGGACGACGGCGGTCACAGCGCACGCAGCTTGCGCAGCAACGGCTCGGCGGCCTCGGCGAGGAAGTCGTCCTGGCCGTCGTCGCCGATCTGCACGAGGGCGACGTCGGTGAAGCCGGCATCGACATACGGCCGGACGACCTCGGCGATCGCGTCCAGGTCGGGTCCGCACGGGATGGACGACGCGACGTCGTCCTCGGTCACGAACTGGGTGGCCGCCTTGAAGCTGCCCGCGGTGGGCAGCTCGGCGTTGACCGCCCAGCCGCCGGCGAACCAGCGGAACTGCTCACGCGCCCGCGTCCTGGCGGTCTGCTCGTCCGGCGCCCAGCACACCGGAATCTGCCCGATCGCCCTGCCGGACTTGGGAATCGGCGCCGCACCCTCGATGTCGTTCCATTGGGCGATGAAGTCGGCATTGGGCTCGACGGCGACCAGGTGATCGGCCAGCGGGGCAAACCGTCGTATGGCGTGTTCGCCGCCGACGGCCACCGCCAGCTCCACAGGCTGCTCCGGCAGGTCCCAGAGGCGGCCCGCATCGACCTCGAAATAGTCACCGTGGAAATCCACCACCTCGCCGCCGTGCAGGCCGCGAATGATCTCGATCGCCTCGACCAGCATCTGCTGCCGGACGTCGGCGCCGGGCCAACCCTCGCCGACGACGTGCTCGTTGAGCCGCTCACCACTGCCGAGCCCGAGGGTGAAGCGACCGTCGGCGAGCAACTGCACGGTCGCCGCCTTCTGCGCGACGACCGCCGGGTGATAGCGCACGGTCGGGCACGTCACGTAGGTCATCAGCTCGACCCGCTCCGTGGTCTGGGCGATCGCCCCCAGCACGCTCCAGGCGTATGGCGCATGCCCCTGACTGGCCAGCCACGGCGAATAGTGATCGCTCATCACCTCGAAGTCGAACCCTGCCCGCTCGGCGCCAGATGCGTAGCGCACCAACGGTTTCGGGCCGCTCTGCTCGGTCATCAGGGTGTAACCGAAGTGAGTCATCGTCAGCCTTCCGGACGGGACGGTTCGCCGTGGGGTGGAGCCGGGGCGGCGGCGGGTCTAGGACCGCCGCCCCGGTCCGGGGTCGACGCCCTCACGCGTCGACCGGCCGCTCCCAGAAGCGGAGCGCCTTCAGGCTCGCCACGAAGGACTTGGCCTGCGCGGGCGTGCCGACCGTCGGGCACGCCTCGTCCAGCCGATCCTCGAGCCCGACCGCTTCGAAGAGCGGAGCCGAGTCGGCTCCCACGCCGATGAACTTGTACATGTTGAACGCGTCGTTCACGAAGTCCTTCGCCGCCGGGTCGCGCGACAGCTGGTCGGCTCCGTCGGCGGACGGGATGAGGGCGACTGCGTCATACAGCACTGAGGGGGCGCCCTTGAGCAGCTGGTCGGCCGGCTGCTTGGTGCCGTCGGACAGGGTCACGCCGCCGACCTTCGGGGCGATCAGCTCGACGGTGCCTTTCTCCGACTTCACCGCGCGCTGCAGCGCGGCGAGCACCTTGGCGTCCGAGCCGTCGGTCAGCACGATGCCGAGCTTGCGGCCGGCGAACGTGTCGGGCGGGTTGCCGAGGATCGACAGCTGCGGGCTGGCCGGCAGGTCGGTGCGGACCGGCATGAACGGCTTGCTGGCCTTGGGCAGCGGCATGCCGAGCCCGTCGGCGATCTGCTGGGCGAAGTCCTCGTCGACGTTGCGCAGGTTGGCCACCACCTCGGCGCGCACCTCGGGCTTTTGCACCTTGCTCAGCTCGAAGACGTAGCCGTCGACGATGTGCTGCTGCTCGACCGGGGTCTGGCTGATCCAGAAGACCCGTGCCTGGCTGTAGTGGTCGCCGAAGCTCTCGGCCCGCAGCCGGCGGGTCGTGCCCTCGACCGGCTCGGCGAACGAGTGGAAGCTGGCCTCCTGGTCCGGGCGCGGGCCGCGCTCGCCCACCGGGTAACCGTTGGGTTCGTAGTTGACCGGTCCCTTCGGCACCTCGGTCTGCATGTGGCCGTCGCGGGCGAAGTTGGCGACCGGGCACTTGGGCGCGTTGATCGGCAGCTGGGTGAAGTTCGGGCTGCCGAGCCTGCTGAGCTGGGTGTCGAGATAGGAGAAGTTGCGGCCCTGCAGCAGCGGGTCATCGGTGAAATCGACTCCGGGCACAACATTTTGGGTGCAGAACGCGGCCTGCTCGATCTCGGCGAACTCGTTGTCGACCACCCGGTCGAGGGTGAGCCGGCCGATGACCCGCAGCGGCACGTCGTCCTCGGGGATGATCTTGGTCGGGTCGAGCACGTCGAACGGCAGCGCGTCGGCGGTCGCCTCGTCGAAGAGCTGGACGGCCAGGTCCCACTGCGGGTAGTCGCCGGAGTTGATCGCATCCCACAGGTCGCGGCGGTGGAAGTCGGGGTCCGCGCCGTTGATCTTGACCGCCTCGGGCCAGATCACCGACTGCACGCCCTGCGCCGGCTTCCAGTGGAACTTCACGAACGTCGACTTCCCGTCGGCGTTGACGAAGCGGTAGGTGTGCACGCCGAAGCCGTCCATGAAGCGGAACGAGCGCGGGATGGCCCGGTCGCTCATCTGCCAGAGCGTCATGTGGGTGGCCTCGGGCATGTGGCCGACGAAGTCCCAGAAGTTGTCGTGCGCGGACTGCGCCTGCGGGAAGCCGCGGTCCGGCTCCTCCTTGACCGAGTGCACCAGGTCGGGGAATTTCATCGCGTCCTGGATGAAGAAGACCGGGATGTTGTTGCCGACGATGTCCCAGTTGCCCTCCTCGGTGTAGAGCTTGACCGCGAACCCGCGCACGTCGCGGGCCAGGTCGAACGATCCACGGCCGCCCGCGACGGTCGAGAACCGCACGAACGCCGGGACCTTGTGCCCCTTCTTGCCGAAGAGGTGGGCGCGAGTGGTGTCGCTGAGGTCGGCCAGCGACTCGAAGGTGCCGTGCGCCCCGTAGCCACGGGCATGGACGACCCGCTCGGGGATGCGCTCGTGGTCGAAGCGGAAGATCTTGTCGCGCAGCACGAAATCGGACAGCAGGGTCGGGCCGCGCTCACCGGCGGTGAGGCTGTCCTGGTTGGTGGAAACCGGCACACCCTGCGCGGTGGTCAGCGCCTCCTCGCCGGGCGCCGCCTGTTGCTCCAGCTGCCCGGCGTTGCCGATCACCGTCTCCGGAGCAGCAGCCTTGGACGACTTGGTCGAACGGCGTGCGGACGTGGCCATGCGATTGCCTCCAGTCGGATCGAGTTGTTAGCGCAATGGGTGACTACCCACCAATCACTCATCAAAACAAGGCGAGCGGCACCCGCGCCTCACCCGAAGGGAGGTCACTTCGAGTGCCGGCAATATCGTGTTCATATGCAGCTTTCGGGGAGCGTCGCACTCGTCACCGGGGCCACGGGTGGCCTGGGTGCCGCGACCGCTGCTGCGGCGGCCGAGGCGGGCGCCCACCTGATCGTGCACGGACGCGATGCCGCACGTACGGCGCAGCTCGCCGCTCGACTGCACTGCGACCACGTGGTCGGTGACCTCACCGACGCTTCATCGGTGGAGTCGATCAGCAAGCAGGCCAACGCTTTTCACGGCCGGATCGACGTGCTGATCAACAACGCGGGCATCGGCCACCACTCCCCCTTCGACCGTATGACGCAGGCCGCGATCAACGACCTGGTCGCCACCAACCTCACCGCGCCCCTCCTGCTCACCCGCGCCGTCCTGCCCGGGATGCTGCAGCGCGGCGCCGGGCACGTCGCCTTCGTCAGCAGCATCGCCGGCCGGACCGCGGTCGCCGGGGAAGCGGTCTACTCGGCGACCAAGGCGGGGCTGGACGCCTTCGCCGACGCGCTCCGGCTGGAAGCGGCGGGCACCGGCGTCGAGGTGAGCACGCTGGTCCCGGCGGTCGTCGAGACCGGCTTCTTCGCCACCCGTGGCGTGCCCTACACCAGGTCGTCGCCGAGACCTCGTCCGGCGAACCAGGTGGCGCAGCAACTGGTTTCGCTGATCGAGGGCGGCCAGCCGGAGCGCTTCACCGACCGCAGCCTGCGCGTGGCGCCGGTGCTGCGTGCGGCGTGGCCTGCGGCATACAACCGGTTGGCGGGGCGTTGGGGTGATCAGACGAGACTACGAGGAGGAGATCCCGAGTAGATGCTCTGGCTGGTGCTCCTGCTGGCGTGCGCGGCGGCTTTCGCCTTCGCGCTGTCCGCGATGCTCCAGCAGCGCGAGGCCGCGCGGATCAAGGACGACCATTCGCTCGGCACGGTGCACGGCTTCTCCGGTTTCCTGCGCACCCTCGTGCGCCGCCGCGTCTGGGTGGCGGGCTTCCTGATCAACAACCTCGGTTTCCTCATCCAGGCGGCCGCACTCCACCTGGGCAGCGTCGCCGTCGTGCAGCCGGTGATGGTCAGCCAGGTGCTGTTCGCGCTGCTGCTGACCGGGGTCGGCAGCCGGATGCATCCGACCCGGCGCGACTGGGGTTACGTGCTGTGCATCTGCGCCGGGCTGATCGTGCTGCTGTCGGTGAGCGGGGCCGCCCCACTGAGTGGTGCACCCGACCGTGACCAGGCGGCCCTGGTGCTGATCGTGATGGCGGCCTGCGTCGTCGCCCTTGTCGCGGTCGCGCGGGCCCGCTCCGGCCGCACCTCCAGCCTGCTGCTCGCGATCGCCGCCGGCATGTGCTTCGCGGCCAGCGCCGTACTCATCAAGCTCACCACCGCCGACCTCTTCGGGCCCGGGGTGCTGCACACCGCACTCGACTGGCCCGGCTACTGCCTGGCGATCTCGACCGCGGGTGGCCTGCTGATCGAGCAGGCGGCGTTCGCGGGCGGCACGTTGCCGTGGGCGGTCGCGGCGATGAGCATCACCAACCCGGTCGCCAGCTACCTGGCCGGGATCTTCGGCTTCCACGTCACCCCGCCGCACACGGCGGGCGCGCTCGCCGCGGTCTGCGTGACCGCGGTGCTGGTCGGCATCGGGATCAGTGGGCTCGCCCACTCCCCGCTCTCTCGGAGTGAAACCCCCCGAAAAGCACAGGTCACTCCGGCCGGCGCGCAGTCACGGGCAGCGAGCTGACCGTGACCACGCGCCGGCGGAGCTCCTCTGTCCCATTTCGTCTGAGAATCACAGGTGCCGGTGTCATAGTGAAATATGCCCGCGACCGCTGCGGCCGAGCCGCATGCCCATCAGCTGCTGATCGATCGGGCGTTCCTTCGCTCTTCTACGTTACGGGCGGGACGGCTGTTGCTGGAGGCAGTCGTGGTGCCCGCCCTGATCCTGTATGCCGCGATGGCCACGGTCGGGCAGTTCTGGGGTCTGATCGGCGTGCTCGCCTGGTCGGCGCTGATCGTCGGGATCCGCTGGCGCAGCCGGGAGAGCGTGCCGCGCACGCTGCTGATGGCCGTGCTGATGCTGGTCGGACGCACCACGATCTCGCTGGCACTGTCCAGCGTCTACGTCTACCTGCTGCAACCGATCGCCGGATCGCTCTTCATGGCACTGATCTTCCTCGGCAGCGCCGCCATCGGCCGTCCGATCACCAAACACCTGGCCCGCGACTTCATCGCCCTGCCGCAGACGCTGATGCACGACCGCCGGGCGCACCGGATGTTCACCCAGGTCTGCGTGCTGTGGGGCCTGTCCCGGCTGATCGACGTCGGCATGAGCCTGGGCTTCCTGCACCTCGGCGCGCAAAGCGCGGTGCTGTCCCGGGGTGTCTTCAGCTCGTCGCTGACCGTGCTGTCGGTGCTGATCTGCACCGCATGGGGTTGGAGCAGGCTGCGTCGGATGCCCGGCTTCACGGTCGCTTTCGCCTGAGGTTGCCGGCGGGGGTAGCCCGGTGAGCGCCACCCACTCGCACCGCCCGCATCTGCACCTGCCGCGGCTGCGGTTTCCCGCCATACCCGCTGCGAAGCGGCCGAAGCTGCTGGGCGAATTCCTCATCGGCGCAGCACTTTTCGCGGTCTATCTCCTGGTCGACGCGTGGCGCGGCCCGGGGCGCACCGCGACCGCGCGGCACAACGCCGCCCACCTGATCGACCTCGAGCAGTGGCTGCACCTCGACATCGAGCGCTCGCTGAACGACTGGCTGTCCGCCCGGCCGGGCCTGATGACCGCGGCCAACTACGAATACGCGACGACCTACCTGATCAGCGCGGCGCTGCTGCTGGTGATCAGCTACCTGTGGGCCCCGCAGGTCTACCGGCAGGCGCGCAACTCGTTCGTGCTGCTCAATCTGCTGGCGTTCGCGGTGTTTGCGGCATACCCGCTGATGCCGCCGCGAATGATGCCCGGATTCGTCGACACGGTGGCGAGTGGCGGCACCGTCGGCTCGTGGGGTTCGCCGGTGGTGGCCGGGGCCAACCAGCTCGCCGCGATGCCGTCCCTGCACATGGCGTGGGCCTTGTGGGTGAGCGTCATGCTGGCCCGTATGTCGCAGCGGCGCTGGCTGCAGGTGGCGAGCGCGGTGCACGTGCTGCTGACCCTGTATGTCGTGCTCGCCACCGCCAACCACTACCTGCTCGACGCGGTGGGCGCGGTCGTGGTCGTCGGGGTCGGGGTCGGTGCGGCCGCCTGGCTGATGCGCGGGTCGGGCTCGAGGCTGCCGACCGCCGACGCGTTCTTCCTCGACATCGAAACGCCCGGCAACGGGCAGAATGTCGGCGGGCTGGTGCTGCTCACCGGTGCACCGACGTATGACGAGATCCGCGACCTGCTCGATCAGCACCTGGCCGACCTGCCGCACTTCACCGACCGGCTGGCGCCGGGCGGCGGCTCCGCCCGGTGGGAGGCGGCCGGTCCGATCGACTGGTCGTGGCATCTGGCCGAGGTGGACCTGCCGGGCGGGGCGGGCATCGCTGGATCGGAGCTGGCCGCGTTGGACGAGCTCATCGGCCGGCTGACGACCGACGAGCTGCCGCAGGATCGGCCGCTGTGGCGCGCCTGGCTGGTGCGCGGGGTCGGCGACAAGACCGCGTTCTGCATCGTGATGCACCACTGCATGGCAGACGGCGTCGGTGCGGTCGCCAAGCTGCTCTGCCTGCTGGAGCCGCGCTATGAGCTGCCGGTGCCCGACCGTAAGGCGCCGGGTGCGCTGCAGCGCGGCGCCGGTGTTGTCGCCGGGCTCGCTCAGCTGGCTACCGACGGGAAACCGGCCGCGGTGCTCCCGCCGGGTGGCGCGACCCGCGGCTTGGCGACCACCGAGGTGTCGCTCGCCGCGGTGCGGGCCGCCGCCCGGTCGCGCGGGATGAAGGTGACCGAGCTGCTGCTGGCCGCGACCGGCAGTGCGGTGGCCGGTGTCGAGCCGGGGCTGGCCTCCCGCTGCGGCGGGCAGTTGCGGGTGTCGGTGCCGATGATGCTGCGCGCGCCGGGCTCGGGCGACGAGGACGGCAACCTGACCGCCGCGGTGCTGCTGGACAGCCCCGCCCGCAACGCGTCCGTCGACGAGCTGCGCGATGAGGTATGCCGCCAGGCAGCACCGCTGCGGTCCCCGACCCGGGCGCTGGCTTCTCGCTGGGTGATGGCGAGTGCGCTGCGTGCCGTCCCGCGGACGGGGCGTCGGGCATTTGCCCGAAATGTCTACGGCCCCAAGTATTTTCAGGCGATCGTGTCCAACATGCCGGGTCCGGACCGGTCGTTCACAATGGTCGGTTGCCCGGTCAGCCGGGTGCTGCCGATCCTGCCGCCGGCCCCCGGCATACCGCTGACCATCGGGGCGCTCAGCTGGGACGGCCGCCTCGGGGTCACGGTCGTCACCGATGCGTCCGTGCTGGATGCGCGTGCGGTGGTGGAGCGGCTGGAGGCGCGGTTGCTGGAGCCGTCCGGAGTGGTCCGGCAGGACGTCTGACTCCGGTCGCCGGGCGTTACTGACTGCCCGGTCCCGCTTGGGGGATGGAACGGAGTAGCGCAAGTCGTGTCGCACTTGAGCTTCTGCTCTCGGCGCTATAGACCACAAGCTCCTGGCCCGGAGCGGAGTTGACCGAGAACGTCTCGTACGACAGCACGAGACGACCGACCTGTGGATGCTGGAGAGTCTTGACGTCTTGGGATTTTCCACGCACTGACTGCCGAGACCACAGTTGCTCAAAGGCCTGGCTCTGATCGATCAGTTCATCGATGACGCCACGAACCCGGCTGTCATGCGGGTGTTGACCGGCCGCCTTGCGCAGATTGGCTACGGATGTCTCGCACGCCCGGTCGTACTCGACGTAGAACTCGGGAGCTGCGGGATCGAGAAAGGTCATTCGGGCGATGTTGTCCGTTATCTCAAACCCGCTATACAACGCTTCGGCCAACGGGTTGCGAGCAAGGACGTCCAGGCCTCGCGTTACGACCATCGCAGGGTGCTCGGACCAACCGTCGAGCAGGACGCGCAGGCTGGGCGCCAGCGACGTCGACCGGACATCCTGAGACTGCCTGACGGATGCACCCGATAAAACGAAGAGATGGGCCGTCTCCTCCTCGTCCAGGCGCAGGGTTTCGGCCAGCGCTCGCAACACCTGAGGAGACGGGTTGAGTTCACGACCCTGCTCAAGCTTGGTGTAGTAGTCAACCGAAACTCCGGCTACAACGGCGACCTCCGCGCGGCGCAGACCTGGGACACGACGTGCACCGGTGGACACCAACGAATGCTCTTCGGGAGACACCGCGCCCCGCTTCGCGCGCAGGAAGAGCCCAAGCTCCGAAGTCTTCAGCCCCATTCCTGCCACGGTACGCCGGCAGCATTTCCTTCCCTCAGCACCCTATGGGGGGTGTGAGACAACCAGCCGCGCCGCGCTCTCCCTCGTCGATGCCGACCATCCGATGCTGGTCACGCGCAGAAGGCTGCGCCGCGACAACTGGCGGAAGGTGGGACATGTCGAAACAGACCCAGGAGCGAGACCGCAACAGAATCAGTCGGGACGAAGACCTCGCCGATCGCGTGGTCCTTGTCACTGGCGCAGCGGGCGGAATCGGTAGGGCGGTTGTGCAGGGTGCGCTCCGTCGTGGCGCACGCGCGGTCGTCCAGGATCTGTCTCCCTCCGTCACTGAGCTGGAAGCAGAGCACCCCGGACGCGTCGTAAGCGTCGTCGGCGACGCGGCCGACGAAGCGGTGGCGGTGAAATCCGTCGCTGCGGCACGCAGCCAATTCGGCCGACTCGACGTGCTTGTCTCGAATGCGGGGACGACGCTCAACAAGCCGCTGACCGCTACCAGTGCAGAGGAGTGGGACCGCGTCATGCGCGTCAACGTGCGCAGCGCGTTCCTGCTGACGAGGGAAGCGTTCAAGATCATGGAACAAGACGGCGGCGGAAACATCGTCTACGTCGGCAGCTTCACCTCGACGGTCGCCCTGGCCGAAGGGTCGGCGTACACCGCATCCAAGGGGGCGCTCAGCCAACTCATGAAGGTCGCGGCAGTCGAAGGGGCACGCCTCGGGATCCGGGCGAACGCCATCGCCCCCGGGGTAGTGGACACGGGGTTCCTCAACCACATCCGTCCCGACGGACAGGAGTACTTGCGTTCGTTCGGTGCAGCACACCCGTTGGGCCGGATCGCGCAACCATCCGAGATCGCCGACGCCGTCCTCTACCTCGCCGGCGACGAGAGCAGCTTCGTGACCGGCGCCCTCCTGGCCGTCGACGGCGGCTACACCGCACTCTGACCATCCGACAATCTCGCAAGTGGCGAAGGAAAACACTATGAACCGCCTCAGCGGCAAGAGGGCACTCATCACCGGTGCAACCGGAGGCATCGGCTCCGCCACGGCGAGCCAGTTCGCGATGGAGGGGGCGGCGGTGCTGGTGACCGACCACGACCGCGAACGCGTCGATGCACTCGTCGAGACCCTGGCTGCCGATGGCCTCGACGTCGACGGGGCGGCCCTTGATGTCACCGATCCCGCGCAATGGGAGAGAGCGGTCGCTCAGGCGGTAAGCGCCTTCGGTGGCCTCGACACGCTGATCAACGTCGCCGGGATCGTGGCGTGGGAAGGCATCGAGACCACTGAGCAGACCGACTGGGATCGCGTAGTGGCGGTCAATCTGACCGGTACCTGGCTGGGGATGAAGGCGGCGATGCCCGCACTCCTGACGTCCGACACAGCCAGCATCGTCAATACCTCATCGGTCCTGGGCATCATCGGCGGCGGCGGTGCCGCCGCGTACCACGCCACAAAGGGCGCAGTGCGACTGCTGAGCAAGACCGCCGCCGTGGAGTATGCCGAGCGCGGCGTCCGGGTGAACTCTGTGCACCCTGGCGTGATTTCGACACCGATGATTTCCGAGATCCTGCAAGCCGAGGGTGACCAGCAAGCAGACATCCAACGCACCCCGATGAAGCGCGCCGGAAGTGCTGAGGAAGTCGCCGCCGGCATCGTCTATCTCGCCTCCGACGAGTCGTCATTCATGACCGGCGCCGAACTGGTCATCGACGGTGGCCTCACCGCTCATTGACAAGCCGGTTCCATGAACGACCTGCTTTGCGGGTGCCGGATCGGCCGTGTCAATTGGGGATCCGTCTGCCGCGACGGCGCACCCGCCCCTAACGTTCGCGGCGTCGGGACTCCCACAGCCTGAGACCGCCGATCACCACGAGCCACAACACGAACCAGATGGCGCCCCTGGTCAGTGATGCCGACCAGCTGTCGCGAAACAAGAACCTGCTCAGCAGCGTAACTACTCCGAACACCCACACCAGCTGTATCCCGAAGGCTCGCCACGAACTCCCGTACATAGCCAGGACACGGTGCGGGTTGCCACTGCGATCGGTGTGCACTCTCACGATCCTATGGGTCGCGGGCGATCATCCGTGACCGCTCGACGCCACGGAGATCAGAACTTCGTACGGAGGACGTGGGTTGTCGGTGGTCGACGTTATGATGATCACAACGACGAAAACCACTGCGGCGGAAGGAGATTCGAGCCTATGTCTCTCGATTCTGCCCTGCCGCTGCCGGAACGTCCGGACGTGCCGCAGGGTGGTGCGCGGGTGCCGGTTGAGCCGGGTCGTGGACCGGTCGTGCTGGAGCGGGTGCGGGAGCTTGCGGCGTTGCTGGATGAGGTGCCGGACGTCGTCCATCAGCTCGGCGACGCGCAGGTGGAGTCGTTGACGCAAGTGTTGTTGCGCCTGCATGGGCGGTCGGCGCAGGTTGCTGCGGTGGTCACCGCGGATGCGGTGGACCGGGGCACTGTCGCGGGCTCGACGGCGGCGAACACCACCCAGTGGGTGGCCCGTCACGCCGCGGCGGCTGGGGTGCCGGTCGAACCGGTGGAGGCGAAGTCGATCGCGGTGGTTGCGGAGGCGTGCCGGGAACCGAAGAACGCGGTGATCGCGGCAGCAGTCCGGCAAGGCACCTGCACGGTGAGCACGGCGCGGGCTGCGTTGACCAACGCGGACAAGGTCGCGCCGGTGGTGCCGTTCGCGGATCGGGGTGAGGTGTTGTCGTGGTTCCTGCAACTGGACCCGGCCCTGGGTGTGCGTGGTGTGCAGGCGTTGACCCGGAAAATCCTGGCGACCTACGCATCGGAGGCGTTGTCGGCGCAGGACGCGAAACTCGAGCAGGTCGAAACGTTGACCTGGGGTACGACCGCGACCGGGATGACGCGGTTGGTGGCGGAGTTGGCGCCGGCGAATGCTGCGGTGGTGAAGGCGGCGATCACCGCCGGCTCCGCGCCTCGACCTGCCAGTCCGGGCGGGACCGACGGCTCCACTCCCGCCGAACCGGGCGACACGTCCGGCACGGCCGATGCGAGCGCGACCGTGCGGGATGACCGCACCCCGGGCAAACGCCGCGCGGACGCGTTGGTCGAGTTGGTGACTGCGGGTGCGAAAGTCGCTGCCGGTGAGGTGGCGCCGGTCGGGTCGGCGGCAACGGTCCTGCTGACGATGAACCTGGCCGCGTTGACCGAGGGGATCGGTGGGGCGACCACCCCGGCCGGTGACGTGCTCGATGCGGGCGCGGCCCGGCGGGCCGCGTGTGATGCGGAGCTGATCCCGGCGGTGTTGGGTGGGCCGAGTCAGCCGTTGGATGTGGGTAGGCGAGAACGCCTGGTCACCAAGGGGTTACGCGCGGCCGTGCTGATACGTGATGGCGGGTGCACCTTCCCCGGCTGCGATCGGCCGCCGGGTTTCTGCGAAGTCCATCATGTGACGCCGTGGTGGGCCGGCGGCACCACCAGCCTGACCAACTCCGCCATGCTCTGCTGCCGACATCACCAGGAAGTCCACCGCCGAGGGTTCACCGCACAAGTGCGCCCCGACGGTGTGACCTGGGACCTGATCCCCGGGCGCATGCCCGGCCGCAACCGGGCGGCCGCGTGATCGCGACCGGGCAGCCGCTCCGCGAAGTGGGGGTGGCACGCGACGACGTCATACCTGGGCACTGGCTGCTCACTCTCGCCCCGGTGCGGCAGCTGATCGACGCCGGCCTCGAGTTCGGCCAGGCGACGGTGCTCGTCGGCGAGAACGGCAGCGGCAAGTCGACGTTGATCGAGGCCATCGCGATGGCCTATGGGATGAACGGTGAGGGCGGCTCGACCGGCGCCACGCACAGCACCTGGCGCAGCGAGTCACCGTTGCACGACTGGCTTCGGCTGGTGCGCGGAGCCGGCGCGTCGCGGTGGGGTTACTTCGTGCGCGCCGAGACAATGCACGGAAGGTGCTCGAACTCGATGACAACGGCTTCCATCCGAGAGCGTGGGAGCAACTCGACGTCGTCCAGCACTACCGCAGATTCTGTGAGGCACCCGAACGCTACCTGCGACACCTGCGCTGAGTTGTCCTCCCGCGAGTGCGCGCCGTCATACCCCTAGACCGGGTTAACGCCCCGGCGGCGAGCCCCACACGAGCGCAAGGAAGAGCTGCTCGCGCTGCTCCGGATCATCGAGCACGTCCCCGAAGACCTGACGCACCTGATCCATCCGGTAGCGCACCGTCTGCGGGTGAATGTGCAGCTCCGCAGCGACCGCCGCACGCGAGCCGAAATGCCGCAACCAGGAGGTCAACGTCTCGACCAGACGGTCGCGGGTGCCCTCCGGCACCCGGTCCAGCGGCGCCAGCACTCGATCGCGCAGTGCCGCAAGCAGATCCGGGTTTCGATGCACCAGCATGGTGTCGAGGTGGTCCGGCACGAAGACCAGCCGGTCGGGCAACGCGCCGCCGACCTGGAGCCGGCGCGCGATCCGCGCGACCCGCATGCTGCGCCGAGCGTCGGTGATCGGCACGGGCGGCCCGATCACGGCAGACGTGTCACCCACGGCCCGCTCGAGCCGAGACCGTATGCCGGCAACCCACGGCACCAGCCAGCCGACGACATCATCGACGTGCACGACCAGCCATTCGGGGTCGAGACGAGGACTGGTGCGCAGCGGCGGCTCACCGTCATCCCGCAGCAGAACGAAGGCGAGCTGGTCCGGGACCGCCCAGCCGGCCCGGTCTGCGGCGAGCAGCACCCCGTTGCGATCCGGCAGGCTCGACATCAACAGACCGGACAGTTCTCCACGGGCCCGGTGCGAGACCAGACCGCGCTCGGACTGCTCACGCACGTAACCGTCGGTCGTTCGCGCCGAAATGTCATGGGTCAGCATGAAAAGTGTCTGCGCCAGCCGCGACACCCGCCTGGAGTCCAGCTGCGCCTCGATGGCGGCCCGCGAGATGTGCTCCCACGCCACCTGCGCACCGGACTGGTATGCCGTGAGCAGCCCGTTCAGATCGCGACCCTGTTGAAACTGGGTGCGTCCGAGCTGTTCGAACATCGCGACCAGCAGCGGATCGAGCTCCGGCGACACCGCCGTGTGCTCGAGCGCGTCATCATCGATCGTGCCGACCAACCGGGGGATCACCCGATCCGCGGCATTGCTCAACTGGGTGCCATGCTGGTCCGCGAATGCCAGGCACGCCGGCCAGACGATGTCGAGTTCGGCCGATACATCGAGCATGATCGCGTTGAACTGCTCGGTGAGTAGCCGCTCCAATGCTTGCGATTGGGCGTTTCGTGCGTGCGCGACGCTCAGCCGAGCTCGTTCTGTCATAGCGTGAGTCACGCTCCATGCTTCCCCGATGTCATTCCCCATCAGGTCTATCACTCTGTGACAAATCTGTGGGCCGAACCTCACACCTTCGAGACTACCGGAGGAATCCTCCGGAAGAGCAGACTGTGTTTTCATGTCGGGTTCGCCTTCCCCGACGGTTGCCGCCACCTCCGACGACACCGCCGCTCCGGACGCCACGACCGAGAACTTTCCGGTCGCGCTGCGCATCCTGCCCGCGCGGCATCGGCAAGCACTGCTGCGCGTCTACGACGTCGCGCGACACATCGACCAGCTCGGGGACGCCGCCGCGGGTGATCGCGTCGTTGCACTGGTGGCGTTCCGGGAGGACCTGCACCGGGTGCGGGACGGGTCGGTCCCTCGTGAGGAGGTGCTGCGGCGCGTGGCTCCCGTCATACGGGATGGAGTGGGGGTGCAACCCTTCGACGACCTGATCGAGGCCAACCTGATCGATCAGCGGGTGTCGACGTATGACGACTTCGCCGCTCTCCTGCACTACTGCTCCTACTCGGCGCACCCGGTCGGTCGACTCGTGCTCGCGATCTTCGGTCAGTCGACAGCTGGGCGAATCCGCTTGTCCGACAACGTATGTGCAGCGCTGCAGGTGCTGGAGCACTGCCAGGACGTGGTCGAGGATCACGCCGCCGGCCGGGTCTACCTGCCCCGGGACGACCTGCGCGCCGCAGGTGTCGATCCGGAGGATCCGTTGGCGCCCCGCAGTGCCGATGCGCTGAAAACCGTGGTGTTGCAACAGGTTCGCAGGTCGCGCACGTTGCTCGACGACGGTCCGCGGCTGATCGCCGAGCTGCACGGCTGGGCACGGATTGCGGTCTGCGGGTTCGTCGCAGGCGGTTTGGCCACCGCCGACGCGCTGGAGCGCGCCGGCGGGGACGTGACCGGAGATCCGGTGCGTCCGCGACGAATCGACCAGCTACGACACGGCATTCGACTGGTGCTGCGATCAGGGGGACGACGGTGACCATCGACCAGGCTTACGCGCAGGCTGAGGCGATCACCCGCACCGAGGCGCGCAACTTCTATTACGGCATTCGGTTGTTGCCGCCGGCCAAGCGCAAGGGGTTGTGCGCGCTCTACGCCCTGGCACGCCGCATCGACGACATCGGGGACGACGAGGCGCCGCTGGCCGAGAAGACCTCGGCGCTGGCCGATGTGCGCAAACAACTGTCCGACATCGACGCGACCACTGACCCGGTCATGGTCGCCGTGGCAGACACCGCGCGCCGCTACCCGGTGCCGCTCGAAGCCTTCGAGGAACTCATCGACGGCGTCGAGATGGACCTGTCCGGGGCGACCTACGACACCTTCGACGACCTGCGGGTCTACTGCCGCTGCGTGGCCGGATCCATTGGTCGACTCTGTCTGTCGATCTTCGGCACCGGCACCGACCCGCGTGCGCCGCTCTATGCCGATCAGCTCGGGATTGCGTTGCAACAGACCAACATCCTGCGCGACATCCGCGAGGACCTCCTGCTCGGACGCGTCTACCTGCCGACCGCGGAGCTGGCCGAGCACGGGGTGCGTCTCGAGCTCGACGACCAGGGGGCGCTCGACGATCCCGATGCGCGGCTCGCGTCATACATCGAGTTCGCGGCCGGTCGTGCCGAGCACTGGTACACACTCGGGCTGCGGCTGGTGCCCGAACTCGACCACCGCAGCTCGGCATGCTGCGCCGCAATGGCCGGCATCTACCACCACCTCCTGATCCGCATCCGGCGCAACCCGACCCAGGTTTACGGCCAGCGGCTCTCCCTGCCCGCGACGGAGAAGGGACGCGTGGCGTTGTCCGCACTCGGCAGGGCGGTGTTGCCGGTATGACGGCGCCCGCTCGCTCGGTGTGCGTCGTCGGTGGTGGACTCGCCGGCATCACCGCTGCCCTGCGGCTTGCCGACGCCGGCCTTGAGGTGACGCTGCTCGAGAGCCGGGCCCGGCTCGGTGGCCTGACGCATTCCTTCCAGCGCGACGGGTTGTGGGTGGACAACGGGCAGCACGTGTTCATGCGCTGCTGCACCGCCTACCTCCAGTTGCTCGACCGGCTGGGGGTGCGTCACCTGACGCACCTGCAGGATCGTCTCGATGTGCCGGTCGCCAGCGAGCTGACCTCTGCGACAACTCGCTTGTCTCGCAACAACTTTCCCGCCCCGCTGCAACTGTCCGGTGCTCTCCTGCGACACCGGTGGATGCCGTGGAGTCAACGGGCGCTGGTCGGCGCGGTCGCGCTCGGCATCGGTCGGCTGGATCGCACCGACCCCGCGGTGGACGACCAGTCGTTCGGCGCCTGGCTCCGCGGGCGCGGGGTGAGCGATCGTGCGATCGAGGTGATGTGGGAGCTGATCGGAAAGGCGACGCTCAACGCCGGCGCGGATGACAGTTCGCTGGCGCTGGCCGCGACGGTCTTCCAGGTCGGCATGCTGGCCGACAAGTCTGCCGCTGACCTCGGCTGGTCCGACGTGCCACTGCAGCACTTGCATGGTGACCCGGCGGTGCGCGCCCTGGATGCAGCCGGCGTCTTCGTCCGCACCCGCAGCAAAGTCACCGCAGTAGGTGTCGCGGACGATCGCATCGGACTCGAAACCGGCGACGGGCCAGAGAGTTTCGACGAGGTCGTGCTCGCGGTGCCACCCACCGCGTTGCAGCGAATCCTCGACCCGACTCTTCTCGGGCTGCCCGCGGACGTTGCCGAGCGGCTGGGTGCCGCGCCCATCGTCAACCTGCACCTGGTGCTCGACCGACCGGTCATGGACACCGATTTCGTTGCCGCTGTGGACAGTCCGCTGCAGTGGGTCTTCGACCGGACCGAGCAGTCCGGACTCACCGAGGGCCAATACCTCGCAGTGTCGCTGTCCGCGGCAGACGACCTGATCGGACACACCAATGCGCAGTTGCGCGCCTGGGCGATGCCGCATCTGTGCGCGTTGCTGCCACGGCTGGCGGACGCCGACGTGCGCGACTTCTTCGTCACCCGCGAACCGGAAGCGACGTTTCGGCAGGCTCCGGGCAGCGGTCGCCAGCGAGCCGTGGCGCGCACCGCCGCGAGGGGTGTCTTCCTCGCCGGTGCATGGACCGCTACCGGCTGGCCGGCGACGATGGAAGGCGCTGTCCGCAGCGGTAATTCGGCTGCTGAGGCGATCCTGGCCGGGCCTCTTGAAGCGACCTCGGCCCGCACGGCAGCACGGAACGCGGCGCCTATCGAGACCACCCGATCGGAGGCAAACATGAGCGACCTGCGCACCGTCCTGGAACAGACCCGGACCCTCGTCACACCGGCGCTGCACAAAGCGGTCGACAGCTTGGACGGCCAGGAGCGGCTCGTCGTGGCCTACCATCTCGGCTTCGTCGACACGGCAGGCGATCCTGTCACTCATGACGGCGGCAAGGGGCTGCGTCCGACGCTGGTCCTGCTCGGTGGGCAAGCGGTCGGGATTGACCCGGCGCAGGTCGTCGGCGCCGCGGTTGCCGTCGAACTCGTGCACAACTTCTCACTCGTGCACGACGACATCATGGACCGTGATCGCACCCGACGGCACCGACCAACGGTGTGGGCGGTCTGGGACGACGCGACCGCGATCCTCGCCGGTGACGCCATGCAGACGCTTGCCTTCGAGACCCTGCTCGGCGACCCCAGCCCGCACGCAGCCGCTGCAGCACACCTGCTTGCGACAACCACTCGCGAGCTCATCCACGGCCAGGTGCTCGACATGGAATTCGAGCAACGCGAGCGGGTTTCGCTGGCCGACTGCCGCGCGATGGCGGCTGCCAAAACGGGAGTGCTCCTCGCCTGCAGCGCAGCCGTGCCAGCAGTGCTTGCCGGTGGGACCCACGAGCAGCGAGCGGCGCTCACGTCATACGGGCGGCACGTGGGTGCGGCCTTCCAGCTCGTGGACGACCTGCTCGGCATCTGGGGAGACCCCGAGGTGACCGGCAAGTCCAACCACTCCGACCTGCGGGCCAAGAAGCGGTCATTGCCCATCAGTTGGGCGTTGGAACAGCCGGGGTCCGGTCGCGTGCAGGACTGGCTGGTCAACGGACCGACCGACGACGACACGATCGCCGGCATCGCCGCCCACCTTGCCGACATCGGCGCCCGCGATTGGTGCCGCAGCAGTGCCGACACCGAGGTTGCGGCGGCGCTCGAAGCACTCCACCAAGCACAACTCGATCCGGCCGCCGTGGCCGGCCTGACCGAGGTGGCGCACTACGTCGCCGGACGGGAGGCATGACCCAATGACCGAAACACTCACCGGGACAGGCATGTCCGCATCCATCACCGCCGAGCAAGCACGCGGGACCGCCGACCGGGCAATCGCATATCTGCGCAAGCAACAGCTGCCCTCTGGGGCGTGGAAGGGCGAGCTCGAGACCAACGTGACGATGGACGCCGAAGACATGATGCTGCGCGTCTTCCTCGGCATCGACACCGAGCAGACCCGGGACCAGACTGCTCGGTGGATTCGCAGCCAGCAGCGGGCGGACGGCACCTGGGCCATCTACCACGGTGGGCCCGGCGAGCTGTCGACCACGGTCGAGGCCTGGATCGCGCTGCGGATGGCGGGAGACAAGCCGACCGCGGACCACATGGTCGCGGCACGCGAATTCATCGTGCAGTCAGGGGGATTGGAGCAGACCAGAGTCTTCACCCGCATCTGGTGCGCGCTGTTCGGATGGTGGGATTGGCGCGACCTTCCGAACCTTCCGCCGGAGGTGATGTTTCTCGGCAAGCACGTCCCGCTGAACATCTATGACTGGGGCTGCTGGGCACGCCAGACGATCGTGCCGCTGACCGTCGTCGGCACGTTGCATCCGCGGCGCCGGATGACGTGGGACCTCGACGAGCTGCGCACCGGCACAACCCGCGGCGAGGCGGTGCCGGCCGGCGGCATCGCCGGAGCATTCCAGAAGCTCGACACCGCACTTCATGCATACAGCAAGCACCCGATCGGCCCACTGCGCCGTCATGCGCTCCGCGAGGCAGCGGAGTGGATCCTCGCCCGGCAGGAAGCCGACGGCGGCTGGGGTGGCATCCAACCCCCTTGGGTTTACTCGATTCTCGCGCTTCATTCGCTCGGCTACCCACTCAACCATCCGGTGCTCAGGGCCGCGCTTGACGGGCTGGAGGGCTTCGTCATCACCGAGGACACCACCGACGGGCCGGTCCGGCGGCTCGAGGCATGTCAATCGCCGGTCTGGGACACAGCGCTCACCCTGAATGCGTTCCTCGAGGCGGGCGTCGACCCGCGAGACGAAGCCGTGCGCAAGGCCGCGGACTGGCTGGTCGACGAACAGATCACCGCTTCCGGCGACTGGACCGTCCAGCGTCCGAAGCTGCCCGCCGGTGGCTGGGCGTTCGAATACGCCAACGACACCTACCCCGACACCGACGACAGTGCCGTCATCGTGATGGCCCTGAACCGGGTCATCTCCCGCCGCCAGCCCCTGGTGGATCAGGCCGTCTCCCGAGGGATCGCCTGGACCGCCGGCATGCAGTCCAAGGACGGCGGCTGGGGAGCGTTCGACGCCGACGGCACCGCGAAATTGCCTGGGAAACTTCCATTCTGCGACTTCGGCGCCGTCACCGACCCTCCGTCTGCCGACGTCACCGCGCACGTCGTCGAGATGCTCGCCGCGGTAGGTCGACAGGGCGGAGCCCGCTGCAAGCGAGGCGTGCAGTGGCTGCTCGATCACCAGGAGGCCGACGGATCGTGGTTCGGGCGGTGGGGAGCCAATCACCTCTACGGCACCGGCGCCGTCGTGCCGGCACTCGTCGCGGCCGGCGTGCCGGCAACCGACCCCGCCATACAAGCGGCACGTCGGTGGGTGGTCGCGCACCAGAACGACGATGGCGGCTGGGGTGAGGACCTCCGGTCCTACGAGGACCCGTCCTGGGTCGGCCGCGGCGAGTCCACTCCCTCGCAAACCGCCTGGTCGCTGCTGGCTCTGGTCGCCGCCGGTGAGCTCGGCGAGCCGCTCGCCCGGGGCATCGACTATCTGACGAAAACGCAGCGCGCAGACGGTGGCTGGGACGAGGCGATGTTCACCGGCACGGGCTTCCCCCGTGACTTCTACATCGCCTATCACCTCTACCGGCACATCTTCCCGATCTGGGCGCTGGGTCGTGCAATGACCGCGCTACGCGGCGGCGAGCAGGGCGACCGGCCCACTCTGGAGCTGGTATGACGAAGGCCCAGCTGCTGACGCCACTGCGCATCGAACGCGCGGCGGTCGAGCGTGGCCTGCGCGACCCGGTGCACGTCTCGGGACGCGGGCCCGACGGCGTCGCCCCGGTGACCGACGTGCCGACCGTCCTCGCCGGGGTCGCCGGCGGTCTGGACCCGACGGTCCGGCCAGCCGATGTCGTGGTCGCCGACCGACTGCACGCCGACGGCGGCGAGGTGCTGCTCAACTCCGCACAGCCGTTGGCCGCCGCCCTGCGACGGGCCGGCCTGCGGGTGCACGTCGGCACGCTGGAGAGCGCGGATCACGTCGTGACCGGAGGCGAGCGGAGCGCCCTCGCCCGCAAGGGAGGCTTGGCAGTCGATACCGAATCTGCTTACCTGGCAAGGCAGTTGGACCCCGCACGGCTCGCCGTCGTGCGTGCCGTCGTCGACACCGCCGACTACCCGCTCCTGCACACCGGCACGCTGCGCCGGGGGGTGGCCGCTCTCCGCACACTGCGCCGCGCGGCACCTGTGCTGCAGCAATGGCTCGATGCCTGCGGTCCTCGCACCGTCATACGCGCGGAGCCGCAGTCGTTCTGCGCCGGCGTCGAGCGGGCGATCGAGATCGTCGAACGTGCTCTCCAACGGCACGGTGCGCCGGTCTACGTGCGCCGACAGATCGTGCACAACACGCATGTGGTCGCCGACCTGGAGGCACGAGGCGCTGTCTTCGTGCAGGAGCTCGACGAGGTCCCGGAGGGCGCACTCGCTGTGCTTGCCGCGCATGGCGTCGCGCCCTCAGTCCGGATGCAGGCACGCGAACGCCACCTGCAGGTCATCGACGCAACCTGCCCGTTGGTCGCCAAGGTGCATCAGGAGGTACGGCGATTCAGCGGCGCAGGACGGACGGTCTTCCTGATCGGTCACGCCGACCACGAGGAGGTCGTCGGAACCCGTGGCGAGGCACCGGATCGCGTCGAGGTGATCGGATCCGTCGAGGAGGCCGAGTCGGTGGAAGTCCTTGATCCCGAGCATGTTTCGTACGTCATGCAGACGACGCTCTCGGTCGAGGAGGCGGACGAGATCGCAGCTGTGCTGCGGGGACGGTTCCCGGCACTGCAGGCGCCGCGCCGTGACGACATCTGTTACGCCACGAGCAACCGGCAGCACGCCATACGAGAGGTCGCGGTGGATACCGACCTGGTGCTCGTGCTCGGATCGGCCAACTCGTCGAACTCGATGCGCCTGGTCGAAGTCGCGCGCGCAGCCGGGACCCGCGCGCACCTGATCGAGGACGCCAGCGACCTGCGTCTGGAGTGGCTGACCGGCGTCCGCCGCGTCGGCGTCAGCGCAGGGGCGTCCGCTCCCCCGGCCCTGGTCGACCAACTCATCACCGCGCTGTCGGCGTTCGGCGAGATCACGCAGACCCGCCACGGCAGCGTCACCGAGACCGTTCAATTCACCCTGCCCCGAGAGGTCGTGTAGAGATCCCATGCCACACATGCCACTTCGCCAGTCCATCCGTCTCGGCCAGTACCTCATGAAGCAAAAGGTCGCCCGACGCGACAAGTTCCCACTGCTGGTCGAGCTCGAGCCGCTCTTCGCCTGCAATCTCAAGTGCACCGGCTGCGGCAAGATCCAGGAGCCAGCGGCCATGCTCAAGCAGCGGATGCCGGTGGAGCAGGCCGTCGCGGCTATCGAGGAATGTGGTGCCCCGATGGTCTCGATCGCCGGCGGGGAACCGTTGATGCATCCGCAGATCCACGAGATCGTGCAGGAGCTGCTGGACCGCAAGAAGATCGTGTTCCTCTGCACCAACGCGTTGCTCATGGCTCGCCACATCGACAAGTTCACGCCGCACCGCAACTTCGCCTGGATGGTGCACGTGGACGGGATGAAGGAGCGGCACGACGCGTCGGTCAGCAAGGAGGGCGGGTTCGAAGCCGCCATTGACGCGATCAAGCTGGTGCAGTCGCGTGGCTTCCGGGTGATGACGAACACCACTGTGTTCAACAGTGATTCGCCGCAGGACGTGATCGACGTGCTCGACTACCTGAACGACGAGATCAAGGTCGACAACATGCAGATCGCTCCGGGATATGCCTACTGGAAGGCACCCGACCAGGAGGGCTTCCTCGGGGTCGAAGAGACCCGGTCGTTGTTCGCCAAGGCGTTTGGCGACGGGCGACGCAAGAAGTGGCGGCTCAACCACTCGCCGCTGTTCCTCGACTTCCTCGAGGGCAAGGTCGACTACGAGTGCACGCCCTGGGCGATCCCGTCATACAGCCTGAAGGGGTGGCAGCGGCCCTGCTACCTGCTCGACGATGGTTACGTGTCGACCTATCAGGAGCTCATCGAAGACACCGACTGGGAGGCCTTCGGTCGTGGCAAGGACGAGCGCTGCGCCAACTGTATGGCGCACTGCGGCTACGAGCCGACGGCCGTTCTGGCGACAATGGATTCGCTGAAGCAGACCATCCGGGCGGCGGTGGCCTGATGTCCGCGCCGGATCTGCTCGGTCGGATCGCGGGTCCGGCCGACGTCAAGGTGTTGCCGCAGCAGTCGCTGCCGCAACTTGCAGCCCAGATCCGCCGACGCCTGGTCGACGTGGTGTCCCGCACCGGTGGCCACCTCGGACCGAATCTCGGGGTTGTCGAGCTCACCATCGCGCTGCACCGTGTCTTCGATGCGCCTCGCGACCGCATCGTCTGGGACACCGGTCACCAAAGTTACGTGCACAAGATGCTCACCGGCCGTGCCGACCGGCTGGAGACACTGCGCACCGCCGGCGGTCTGTCCGGCTACCCATGCCGTGCCGAGAGCGAGCACGATCTGGTCGAAAACTCCCACGCTTCAACGTCATTGTCGTATGCCGACGGCCTGGCCCGGGGACTCGAACTCACCGGGCAGGGACGGCACACGGTCGCCGTCATCGGCGACGGAGCACTCACCGGCGGCATGGCGTGGGAGGCCCTGAACAACATCGGCGCGTCCCGCCGACGGGTGGTCGTGATCCTCAACGACAACGGCCGGTCGTATGACGAGACGATCGGCGCGTTGCCGGCACACCTATCGGCGTTGCGGACGTCCACCGACGGATCGGCGCCGAACCTGCTGCGGATCCTCGGGTTTGACTATCTCGGTCCGGTGGACGGTCATGACCTGGGTGCGCTGGACGTCGCGCTTACCGAGGCACGCGATGCGACCGGTCCGGTGGTGGTGCACGTCGTCACCCGTAAGGGAATGGGATATGCCCCGGCGGAGGAGGACGAAGCAGACCGGATGCACACGGTCAGCCCGGCGCCGAAACCCACTGTGGTGAGCACTGATTCGGCGGTGACTGCGAAGCAAGCCTGGACCGACGTGTTCGGTGAGGAACTCGTCGCGATCGGTGAGGAACGCTCCGACGTCGTCGCGCTGACAGCGGCGATGCGGTTGCCCACCGGGCTTGGAGCATTCGGCGAACGCTTCCCGCATCGGCTGGTCGACGTCGGAATTGCCGAGCAGCACGCCGTCACGTGCGCCGCGGGCCTGGCCAGCAGCGGTCTGCACCCGGTGGTCGCGGTCTATTCGACCTTCCTCGGTCGCGCCTTCGATCAGGTGCTGATGGATGTCGCATTGCACCGGCTCCCAGTGACTTTCGTGCTCGACCGGGCAGGAGTCACCGGCCCCGACGGTCCGTCACACCACGGGATGTGGGACGTGACGCTGCTGCGGGGCGTGCCTGGCCTGCGGCTCGCCGCCCCGCGCGACAAAGTGCGCCTGCGAGAGCTCCTGCGCGAAGCGCTCGCCCATGAGTCGGGGCCGACGGTGCTGCGTTACCCGAAGGGATTCGCGCCGGCACCAATCCCGTTGCACAGTCGTTTCGGCTCGTTGGACGTGCT
Source organism: Flexivirga meconopsidis (assembly GCF_026162425.1). Classification (GTDB taxonomy): domain Bacteria; phylum Actinomycetota; class Actinomycetes; order Actinomycetales; family Dermatophilaceae; genus Flexivirga; species Flexivirga meconopsidis. The sequence goes on from NZ_JAOBQJ010000001.1 coordinate 153,619, forward strand.
GACTCCGCGGCAACTGCACTCGCAGGCACTGCTCGTCTCCAGCGGCCCGCTGGCGGCTGTCGCGGTGGACGCGGCCCAGCGGCTGGCCGAGCTGGGGGTGTCGGCGACGGTGGTCGACCCGCGCTGGATCCACCCGGTCACGCCGGAGCTGATGAGCATGGTGTCCGATCACGACATCGTGATCACGTTGGAGGACAACGCAATCGGCGGTGGCCTGGGCGCCGCACTGTCGGTCGCGGCGCATCGTGCCGGGCTCGCGACTCGCGTCATACCGCTTGGGCTTCCGGTGGATTTTCTCCCGGCGGGCGAGCGCGCTGACCTGCTGACGGCATACGGCCTTGACGCCGACAGCGTGGTGCGGGCCGTGACCGGCGCGCGATGGCCAACCGCGACCCCCGGCCACCGATCATTGAAGGGATTGGTCAGCACCTGATCGAGCGAACCCACCTTCGGGTTGACCGACCGCCGCCAGCCAGCCGGTGATCTGCCGCAGCGCGGCTGGGTAATTGCCGACCTGGCAATGGTTTTGGGCCTGTTCGGCCTCGGAAAAGACGCGAATCGTCACCGACCGCGGGTTGGTCAGCGTGCCGATTTGGCGGAGCAACTGATCGTTCGGGACGTAGTGGTCCTGGTTGCCGTGCAGCAAGAGAACGTCTTGCGCGATCAGCGACGAGATCGAGTCGGTTTCGTACTCGGTGTATGCCTGGAACACCTCGAACGGCGTGCTCTTCCCGGTCACGTGCCGTCCCTGGTGCAGCGCCCACTCGAGGAGCAGATGACCGCTCGAGGTATCGCGCATCAGCGCATCGACACCGTCGGCATCGCCTGCTGCGATGAGCTCGCGCAGTCGCCGCCGTCGCGATGCGGGGACCGCGTGCAACTGGATGTCCAACAGATCGGGCATCACGCCGTAACTGATCACTCGTGTAACACGCTTCTCCGCCGCGGCGGCCCGCAGCACCAGACCACCACCCATCGAGAAGCCCATCAGCGTGACCTCGGTGAGTTCGAAGTAGTCCAGGATCGCCTCGACCGGGCGCTGCCAATCCGCAGTGAAGGTCAGTCCGTCGTCCTCCAACGGAGCGCCCTGCCCCGGGCCTTCGAAGAGCGCCGTGTCGTAGCCGTCGTTATACAGCTGGAAGGCGGCGCTGAACCACTCCTCGATGTAACTGTCGAAACCACCGAAGACCACGATGGTGCCCTTCGGCTCGGTCGGCGTAAACCGGTATGCCGGCAGGTGATTCGCGCCGTACGGGACGCGGAACTGCTCGCCGTCCTCGATCCGGTAGTAGTCCTTCACAGTGCGCAGGAAGGACTCTCGAGCGGGGTTCTTGCGTGGGTCCCCTGACGGGATGAAGAACTCCGCCATCCGGGTGTAGGCGGCCCGCTCCAGCGCATCGTGCAGCGGGCGGGCGTCCGCGAGTTCGAGAAGCGCCTCGGAGAGCCGGCCATAGTCGTCCAGCCCCGCGGTCGCGCGGCGAAGGTCGGTCAGCATGTCAGGGGTCCCGACCCAACCGAAGAATCTGTTGAGCTGGAAATTGACGCTGCGGTCGGGATGCAGCGAGTGGTAGCCGACCGGCAGGTGCCGTCCGCGCCGCTTCAGCGTTGTCGCAGAACTCATCTCGCTCCTCAGGTAGCTAATACAACTTCTTGTTGCGTTAGATACCCTGGTCCGACGTCCAGTCGATGGCAACGGCAAGTTGCGTTAGGGGGTGGTGGTGGCCGAGCCCAAACGACGACCCGGCGGACGTTCGGAGCGAGTTCGCGTCGCGGTCTACGACGCGACGTTGCACGGGCTGCACGAGGACGGCTACGCAGGCCTGACGATCGAGAGCATCGCCGCACGGGCGAGTGTCCACAAGACGACCATCTATCGGCGTTGGCAGAGCAAGGATGCCGTGGTCGCGGCGGCGGTCGCGGATCTGGTCAGCCAGCAGTTCCCGGTGCAGGCCTCGGGATCGCTGGTGAACGACCTCCGCTACTTCGCGCGCACCTTGGTGCGGTTGCTCAACAGTCGGTCTCCACGGGTGAGAGGGGTGCTGCATGCCTTCTTCTCCGAGGCGTCGACGCTCCCGGAGATTGCGACGCTCAAGCGTGACTTCTTTGCGGGCAGGTATGCCCAAGCCGAAGCCATCGTGTCAGCCGCGGGCGAACGGCATGACATCGCGATCGACATCGATGCCGGCGAACTCATCGGCCTGGTGGTCGCGCCGATCTACTACCGCCTGCTCGTGAGCGGGGAACCGATCACGAATGCAGTCGCCGATCGGGCCGTCGACAACGCCCTCGCCGCCCTCCGCGGTGGCGGATGTCAGTCGAACACACCGAATAGCGGTGCAGCTCAACGAAATTGAACGTGGCCGGTCCTGACGAAGTCGCCGACCGCCGTACTCCAGCTGACTGCGAGTGCCCGGTCGGCGCCTCGGACTCGCCCCAGCATCGGCGCCCCCGCATACGCGTCCAGGTTGTCGAAGACGAACGGCAGGTCGGCGCAATGGGTCGCGCCGAGGTCGGGGCGTTCGGGATTGATACGGTCGAAACAATATTCGTGTGGCGAGCCTCCCGCGGCGGTGAGTGCGCCGGTGAATGCATCGAGTCCGTCGCCGAACACCGCTGCGGTCGCCGCACGCCATCTCGGTCCGTCAGGGGCGCCGTCCGGCAGCGGAGTTCCACCGCCGGCAAGGAAGGCCGTCGACTCGTGTGCGGTGCGCCCGACCAGGACATCCTTTCGCAAGGCGCGGGCCGCGGCGGCGTGCCACGCGAAGTGCATCCCCGCTCCGTCACGCACCGGATACATCGGTGGCGCAACCTGCCCTGACGGTCCGATCGCAGTGAGTTCGCCATAAGCAGAGAGCAATTCATCGACCGGGACCGACCGCAACATCGGCGCGGCCCGCTCGTCCGGCGGAAGTCCGAGCAGCTTGAGCAACGTCGTCGTGGTCCTGCGTGCCACGGATGGGTCCGCCGGCCGTATACCGAAGGGCGTGCTCTGCAACATGATCCGCCGGCCGAGGTGCTGTGTCGCCGGATCGCAGGACAATGCCAACGCGGAGTACGCGCCAGCGGACTGGCCGCCAATGGTGAGCCGCTCACGGTCTCCCCCGAACGCGGCGATGTTTCCGTGCACCCAGCGCAGCGCGGCGGCTTGGTCCTGCAGCCCGAGGTTGTCGGCGCCGATCTCGGGAAACCAGAGGAACCCCAGTGCGTGCAGGCGGTAGTTCGCCGTCACGACCACGATGTCGCCGGCCTCGGCGAGGCGCGCCCCGTCATACCAGTCCCAGCCGGCGGATCCACTGGTGAAGCCGCCGCCGTGCAACCACACCAGGATTGGGCGTTTGCGGGAGTCGCTAACGGCCGCGGCTGGCGCCCATACGTTGAGCGTCAGACTACCGGCCTCGCTCATCGGTGTCCCGTCACGCGATCCCATCACCGCCTCCAGCCGTGACGCGCTCTGCGGCACTGCGGGTCCGGATCGCTGCGCGGTCAGTCGGCCGCGCCAGCCCGGGTGGGGTTGCGGTGGGCCGAAGCGCAGCGCACCCACCGGGTCGGCGGCGTAGGGAATGCCCCGAAAAGCATGGACGGCGCCGAGATCCGTCCCAACGACCGCGCCACTTGTCGTGTGGACACGCGGGCCGCTAGTCACGCGGCCGGATCTGGCGGCACGAGTTGAAACACCGGGTGCTTCGGCACGATAGCCGCGATCTCGGCATCACTCGCGTCCACCCCGACCTCCCAGTAGGGGCGAGTGACCGGCACGTCGCGGATGTACCGACGAATCACCGGCACTGCCGGAAATGGCTGAAGTTCAACGGCGTTCAGCTTCTCCCGGATACGCCCCCGAGAGAGTTCGAGCTCGCCCGACGCCCGCAGGTTGTGCACCCACGCCACCACCCCGTATGGCGCAACGAGGTACCGCTCGCCATCGAGAACCATCACGTCGACCGGGGTCGAGCGAGGCTGCCCGGAACGTCGTCCGCGCACCGTCAGGATGTGCCGGTATGCCGCGCCGACGCCGCGCCTGGTCAGCCACGCATACCCACCATTGATCCCACGGGTCGCCCAGCCGACACGATAGGTGCGGGTCATGCCTCGGCCTCTACCGGCTGCTGGGTGAAGCCCTCGGGGTAGCCGGTCTCGGGCACGGTCATCACCTCGAAGATGTTTCCCGCGGGGTCTTCGAAGTAGACCCCGCGACCGCCACGAGCTGTGTATTCACGGCCGTCGGTGTGCCGGAACGGCCCACTGCCATAAGGGATTCCGTCCGCCCGAATGCGCGCCAGGATGTCGTCGTATTCCCAGGGCGTCACGACGAAAGCGAAGTGATGACTCTTCCCGACCATCGGATCGAAACCCGGTCCACCCCAATCCTCGATCTCATCCGCGAAGTCAAGTGTCAGGCTCTCGTTGATCGGCAGCTGGGCGAAGTGTCCGGGATTGGGCTTCATCGTCCGCCCGAGGACGTGGCCGACGAACTGCGCCGAGGCGACCTTGTCCCGGGCCGGCACGATGGTGTGGTCGAGCAGCATGATCTACTCCTGTTTCTTGCAGTTGTTGGACATTCGGCTATTGAAGAGTCGGGTCGCGTTGCCCGACAGCACGTCATCCGCCTGCGAAGCCGACAGCTCGTCGCGGACATTCGCCGTCGCCGTCAGGAACTCCGCTCCCGGCTGAAAGGGGAAATCGGTCCCCAGCACGAGGCGGTCTGCACCGAGCACGTCCGCGGCGGCCCGCAGGGCCGGTCTATTGTCATGCGCGACAGTGTCGAACCACATCCGCCGGGCTCCCTGACTCGGCGACTCCGGGGTGTCCGGCGACTCCCAGGGTTGTTGCGCATCCATCCGGGGTAGCACCATCGGCAACGCCCCGCCCAGATGCGACCCGACGATCCGCATCCGCGGGTATCGGGCCGGGATGCCCTGCACGAGCAGGTCGGCCAACGCGATCGTGTCCTCGATCGGCGCGCCGACCGACCAGCGCATCGGGCGCCCTGTGATCAGCCCGCTGCGTGCGTCCTGCCCGGCGGGGTGCACGTAGAGGACCCCGCCGCGCCGGTCGAGTTCTCCGAGCAGGTCCTGAAATATGCTGTCCGACAGCGTTTTTCCGAGAATGTCGGTTGTCACCGCAACCCCGACGAAGGACAGGTCGTCGAGGGCGCGCGCGAGTTCCTCCAGCGCCGCGTCCATGTGCGGCAGCGGCAGGGAGGCGAACGCGAGAAACCGGTCCGGGTGCGTCGCGATCAGCTCGGCATACTCGTCGTTGACCTGCCGAGCCGCGGCGACCGCCGCGGGCTCATCGGGCAGGTGCGGCGCGAGCGGCGCCGAGGACAGGATCTGCCGGTCGATCCCGGCACGATCCATAAGCTCGAACCGCGCGTCCAGATCGGCTTGGCTGTCCGTCGCGCCGAGCTGGTAATACATGTCCGTCCAGTCGATCCCGGCGGCGGTGAGGCAGTCGAGGTAGGCGTGCGTCCAAAGGTGTGCGTGCACGTCGATGACCAGGTCGCTCACCGTGCGACCTCCAGTCCGGCGCGACTCCAGGCGGTGAACCCGCCGAGCACTGTGTGCACCGAATGCCCTTGTGCAGCAAGCATTTCCGCGGCCTTCGGGCTGGCCAGACAGTAGGGTCCTTCACAGTAGGCGACCACATCCCGATGACCCGGTATGTCGGTGATGCGCCGTTCCAGGACGGGAAGCGGCACACTGATCGCACCCGGAATGTGGCCGCGGGCAAAGTCCTCGGCGGGTCGCACGTCGACGAGGGTGACAGTGTCCCCGAGCTCGGCCAGTTGCTCGGCCGAGACCGGGGTGAGGTGCGGTTGAGTCGCGAAGTAGTCATCGACCGCGCGGCGCACGTTTGCGACGTGCTGCTCGGCGAACCCGGTGAACGCGCGCAGCAACTGCTCCACGGCCGCCGAGGCGATCGAGTAGTAGACCCGCACCCCGTCCCGCCGCGCCGTGACCAGCTGTGCCGCCCGCAGTTGCTGCAGCTGGGCCGAGGTGTTCTTCAGCGGGATGCCGGACCGATCGGCCAGATCCTCCACCGTGCACTCGCCCTGTTGTATGACGTCAAGCAGTCGCAGCCGCACCGGGTTTGCGAAGACCTTGCCGAACTCGCCGAGTGCGTCATAGACCGGGCGTTCGTCGAAGGGCCGGGGGTGTCGCAGGTAGTGGTCAAAGGCCATATCCCGATAATCGCATACTCACTAGATAATTGGAAAATCGGTGGTCGTCCGATCGGGCACCCTTGCTACAGCCGTAGAACCCGCTTACCGTGCGGCCATGGCTTCTTCGCGAGCGGAACAGATCGGCCGCAAGGTTTTGCAGGCGCACCAGTGGATCTACGACAAGTCCGGCGGCGCACTCGGGCACAAGCTGCTCTTCGGCAACCCGACGCTGCTGCTGCGCACCACCGGCCGCAAGACGGGCAAGGCGCGCACCAATGCGCTCACCTATGGACGCGACGGCGCGGCATACCTGGTGGTCGCCTCCAACGGCGGCGCCCGCAAGCCACCGGGCTGGCTGGCCAACGTGAAGGCCGACCCGACGATCGAGGTGCAGGTGGGCCGTCGCCGCATCCCGGTGCACGCTCGTGTAACGCTGCCCGACGACCCCGACTTCGCGCGCCGTTGGCAAATCGTCAACAAGGTCAACGCGGACCGCTACACCGCATATCAGCGACGGACCGAGCGCAAGATCCCGATCGTCGAACTCACCCCGCGCTGAGCGCTCACGCCTCGCGAACTGCGCGTGCGCTCAGGCCCCACGCGACGGTCAGCAACAAGACCACCCCGAAGGCCACGATCGCCGCATCGATGCCCCACCACGCGGCCAGCACGCCGACCGCGATGACGCCGACGTTGTCGGCCTGCATAGCGATTGCGATGACGGCGCTGAATCGGCCCATCACGGCCTCACCATTGCGCTCGGCCATTGTTTGGACCTGACGGCCGGCCCACCCCGTGAGCGCTGGTCCGCCGCTGGCCATGCCGAAGCCGACGGCTCCGGCCAGCAGCACGGTCACCGGCCACGCCCGGCCACCGATGAGCCCGATGGCGACAATCGCGACGGCAGCACTGCCGAACGCGAGCAGTCCGTGTCGCGGCAGGTGGCCGATCCGTTCGACGCGCAGGGCCGTCGCCAGGGTGCCGACGAAGACGCCCAGGAAGGTCGCGGTGACGCCGAGGGGGAAGGCGATCCCGGGCAGTTGGTGCTCCCGGATCAAGAACGGTACGCCGACGATGACCGCACCCTCGGCCATCGCGCTGCCGACCAGCTGAGTGGTGATGGTGCGGCGCAGGACGACGTGCTGTCCGATGATCTGCAGGCCGCGCAGCACGCGTCGCCCGAACGGCTCGCCACCCACACGGGATCGAGCCTGCGACCCGGTGCGGTCGCCGGCCGACCGGTAGATCAGGGCGTAGAGGACGAAACCGAGCAAGGAGGCCGCGACGGCCACGGTGCCGACGACCGCGCGTCCCAGGGAAGCAGCCAGCAGGCTACCGCCGAGCGCAATCCCGACCAGCTGCGCGACTCGCTGCCCGGTCGCTTCCGCAGACCGGGCCGCCGGCGCCGCATCGGGCGGCAGGAAGGTCGAGACGTAGGCACCAATGGCCGGGTTGTGCAGACCGGCGAGACCGTCGAACCCCATCGCCACCAGGCCGAGCAGGACGAGATTGTCCACGTCCCCAACCCCAAGAACGGCCCACACCGCCAGCAGGACGGTGCGCAGCGCGGTCGTCACCACCAGAATGCGGCCGGAGCCGACACGGTCGACGACGATGCCACCAAAGGGCGCGAGCAGCAGGGCAGGAGCAACGCCCGCCGCGATCACCAGGCTGCCGGCGATGTGGTTTGCGGCACCTGCGCCGACCCAGAGCAGCGTTGCAGACCACAACCCTGCGGCCACCGAATCAGCAACGGTGGCAACCCAATAGGACCGAAACTGCGCGATCCCCGCGACGTCCCGCACGGACCACGTGGTTGTGTCGCTCATCGCGGATAGCTGATCAGTGGGTGCGGGCCGCGGTGAACTTCCGCCGCGGCAGCAACCGCACCAGACTGATCGCGCAGATTGCCGCACCGGCCAAACCGAGCGCCATCGCCGCCGGGTCGACGTCGATGGCGGCAACCAGGCCACCGGTGAGCAACGACCCGAGTGGCTCGATCCCGACGGTGACCAGGCCGAGGATGGACATCACCCGGCCGACCAGTGCCGCCGGCGTCTGCTCCCGCGCGTAGCCGGTGAGCAGCGGGCCGACCGGCCCAACCGCCAGGCCGATCACGAAGGCCGTGGTCGCCGCGGCGGCGCGCGAGTCGGCAATGCCGATCGTCGAGACGGCCAAGCAGGTGATGATGGTCAGGCTGATGCCGAGCAGGGTGCGAGCTCGCGTCGACAACCGGGTCAGTGTCAGCGAGAGCACGGTGCCGAGCGTGATGCCCAATCCGGCGGACCCGATCGCGGCACCGTAATCGCCAGCGCCCCAGCCCATCCGGTGCGCCTTGATCGGGAGCAAGGCCATCAACGCGCCACCGTTGACCAGGTTGACCACACCCTGCGCAGGGATCGTGGCCGACAGCACCGGATGCCGGCGGACGAAGTCGAACCCGGCGCGGATCGTCAGCTCCGGTGCCTCCTCGCCCTCGGGCATCGGAGCATCGGGGATCCGTGCATGGTGCCGCAGTCGGGACAGCAGCAGGGCCACGATCAGCAGGCACGCTGCCGCACCGACCGTCGGAGCGGAGACTCCGCCGCCGCCCAGCAGCAGACCGCCGAGGAAGCCGCCCGCCGCCTGGGCCGCACGCATCGCGACCCGTTCCACCGAGACCGCGGTGCCACGCGCGGCGGGCACCAGATACTCGGTCGGGTAGGTCGACATCGCCGAGTCGTGGAAGCCGGCGACCGCGCCGACCAGCAGGGACACCGCGATGATCGCGACAAATCGGGTCACGTCGAGCGCGACGATCGCGATCACCGACCAGAGCAGAAAGAGCGCCAACCGGATCGGCGTGGTGCGCCGGACGATGGTGCCCGCGCCGTACTTATCGGTGTGTAGACCGCCGACCAGGATGAACGCCACCTGCGGGATCGCGGCCGCAGCGAGGATCACGCCGGTGACCAGGCCGTTGGATGCCGACGCGGCGACCCAGCCGAGCATGAGGTACCACATGGAATCCGCCGTCACGTCGAGGAACGTGACCCCGAGCAAGAGGCGGAACGGGCCGACGCCGACCACTTGACGCGGCGTCCAGCGGGAAGTGGCGTCGACACTCATGACGTCAACATGTCATTGCGCGACACGCTTCTGTGCTCGTCCCCAGGCAAAGATTTGGTAATGACGGAGTAGCTCGCATCAGGATGCACTCGACTCCGGCTGCTCCGCCCACCACCGCAACAGCTCCTCGCGGGCGGCGTCCTCGCCGACCGGGCCATGATCCAGCCGGTAGGCGAGCAGGTGTTTGTACGCGCGCCCGAGCACCGGGCCCGGCCTGATCTGCAATGCCTCGGCGATCTGGTTGCCGTCGAGTTCCGGTCGCACCGCGTCCAGCTCCTCCTGCGCGCGCAGCGCCGCGATGCGCCCCTCCAGTCCGTCGTATGACGCAGCCAGCGCCGCTGCCTTGCGGCGATTGCGGGTTGTGCAGTCGCTGCGGGTGAGCAGGTGCAGCCGGGACAGCAGCGGTCCGGCGTCGGTGATGTAGCGGCGCACCGCCGAGTCGGTCCACTGGGCATCGCCATACCCGTGGAAGCGCAGGTGCAGCTCGGTCAGCCGCGACACGTCGTTGATCGTGGCCTTGTCGAAACGCAACGCCCGCAGTCGTTTTCGGGCCAGCTTCGCGCCGACCATCTCGTGATGATGGAAGGAGACGCCGCCGCCGGACTCGAAGCGCCGGGTGGCCGGTTTGCCGACGTCGTGCAACAGCGCGGCCAGGCGCAACACCAGGTCCGGGCCGCCGACGAGTTCCGGCTCGTCCAGCCCGGGCACGACCCGCGGACCTTCCAGCGCCATCGCCTGCTCCAGCACCGTCAGCGAGTGCTCGTAGACGTCCTTGTGCCGGTGGTGCTCGTCGACCTCCAGCCGCAGCGCGGGCAGCTCGGGCAGCACGTAGTCGGCGATGCCGGTGTCGACCAGGAGAGTGAGCCCGGAGCGCGGGTCCGGCGAGAGCAGCAGCTTGATGAGTTCGTCCCGCACCCGTTCGGCCGAGATCATCTCGATCGACGAGGCGAGCTCGCTCATCGCGGCACGCACTCGCGGGTCCACCGCGAAGCCGAGCTGAGCGGCAAACCGGGCCGCGCGCATCATCCGCAGCGGGTCGTCGCCGAACGACACCTCCGGCGGGGACGGTGTCATGAGGGTGCGGGCCGCGAGCGCGGCGATCCCGCCATACGGGTCGACAAAATCCAGCGACGGCAGCCGCAGCGCCATCGCGTTGACGGTGAAGTCGCGCCGCACCAGGTCGTCCTCGAGCGAGTCGCCGAACGCGACTTGCGGTTTGCGGGACTGCCGGTCGTAGACGTCCGACCGATAGGTGGTGACCTCGACGACACTGTCGCCCTTGCGTGCCCCGATCGTGCCGAAGTCGCGGCCGATGTCCCAGGTTGCCGATGCCCAGGGCTTCAGCAGGGCCTCGGTCTGGTCGGGTGTCGCCGAGGTGGTCAGGTCCAGATCGTGGGAGCTGCGGCCGAGGAACGCGTCGCGCACCGGTCCGCCGACGAGCGCGAGCTCGTGGCCGGCGGCGGCGAAGAGGTCACCGAGTTCCTGCAGCAGCGGCAGCGAGGGCGCGAGGTGGCTCACGGCGCGGCGGCGCAGCGCGTCATACGAGTCGGAGGGGTCGGACGTCGGCACGAGAGTCAAGGGTAGGTCAGCGAATCACCGGAACCGGACGGTGTGACAGCAAGTGCGGTTTACAGTGTCTGAATGACCCTCCACACTCCGCGCGCCGGCCGCTCGGTGCGGCGGCTGCCGGCTGTGGAGGAGACGTCCGCGGGCGGGGTGATCATCGATGTCGCCGGCGGGTTCGGCTGGATCGCGCTGATCGCGCGGCACAACCGGGCGGGCCGGCTGGAGTGGTGCCTGCCCAAGGGCCACGTGGAGCCGGGCGAAACGCTGGTCGAGACGGCGGTTCGTGAAGTCAAAGAAGAAACAGGCATCATCGGACGTGCCCTGCTGACGCTCGGCACGATCGACTATTGGTTCAGCACCCCGCAATTCCGCATCCACAAGCGGGTGCATCACTACATGCTGGAGGCACTCGGTGGCGAGATCAGCATCGACGGCGACCCCGATCACGAGGCCGTCGACGCGCGCTGGTTCCGGCTCGACCGGGTGCAGCGCAGGCTGACCTTCCCCAATGAGCGCCGCATCGTCCAGACCGCTTGGCAACATCTCGCCGGCACCGCGTAACCGTCTGCTCGCCGTCGTCCTGGCGGCACTCCTGGTCCTCCTCCCCTTCGGTATGACGGGGGCCGCGCACGCGGCCACGGACTCCGCCTCGTCGGCCGACATCCGGCTCGGCGCGAACGACCCGGCGGTGGCGACCCGGGGCGCGCAGGTACGGGTGTCCGGAACCATCACCAACTCAGGGTCGGAGCCGATCGAGCAGCCCGTCGTGCGGCTCTCGCTGTCGGATCGCCTGCTGGACACCCACTCCGAGGTCGACTCGTGGAGCGCCGGCAAGCTGCAACTGCCGCTGACGGAGGTCGCGTCCACGCAAACGGGGACGATCGACCCGGGCAAGTCGGGGACGTTCAGCGTCACCATTCCCGCCGACAAACTGCAATACCGCTACGGGCTCGCCTCCTTGCCGATGAGCGTGGCGGTCACCGATGACGCGGCCCAGTCCGGGTCCGCGGTGCGCGGCACGACCCGCAGCACGCTGGAGTTTCGCACCGGCAGCGTTGACCACCCGTTGCAGGTGAGCGTCGTCGTCCCGCTCACCCTGCCCGCCGACCCCGCGTTGTTCGGCCCGAGCGGCGAGGAGCGCACGGCGGCCTGGCGGCGGGCGATCGGCCCCGACTCGCAGGTCCAGCGCACCCTGGACGCGCTCGACGGCACGCCGGTGATCTGGGCGATCGATCCCGAACTCGTCGACCCGCCGGCTCCTGCCGACGACAACGTCCCGCCCGCGTCGGCGGAGAGTCCGTCGCCAAGTGAATCGCCGAGCGGGTCGCCGACCGGGTCGCCGTCCGCGACCTCCACCGCCGGCAGCGACGGCTCCGCGGCTGCGCAGTCGCCCGCCCCGACCGACTCGTCCTCGTCGCCGAGCGACGCGTCCTCGTCCTCCTCCTCGTCGTCCTCGAGCACGGCACCCACCGAAGAGACCGACAGCGTCGCGAGCCTGGTCGCCGGTCTGAAAGGACGGCTGACCGGTCTGACCTCGGGTCAGTCGGTGTGGTGGCTGCCGTGGGACGACCCGGATCTCGGCGCGCTCCGGTCCGCGGGCAAGCCCGGGCAGGCACTCGCCACCCGGGACCTGACCCGCGGCATACCGGACGACCTGAAGAGCGTGAGCACGCAGCGCGTGCTCGCACCCACCGGCGACGTCCCGGCCGGCGCGGTCACCGACGCCGCCAAGACGGTGTCCGCCGGCGACAAGTCGCAGCCGATCGCGCTGGTGCCCTCCCGTGCCCTGCCTGCTCGCGACGTGCCCTCGGCGACCGGCTCACTCGCCGGCACCCGCGGCGTGCTGGCGTATGACGAGAGCCTCTCCAAGACGTTCGGCACCGCGGCCGACTCTGCGGGACAACGAGCCAACCTGCTGCTCGCCCATCTGATGGCGACCTATCAGCAGTCGCCGGGAACGCAGCGATCGGTTGCGTTGGTGGCCCCGCGCACCGGTGGCGCGAGTCCCGCGGTGCTCGCCGCCGAGGTCAAGGCCATGCAGGCGGCGCCGTGGGTGCAGCTGCGCGACGCGACGGAGACCGCCGCCGACCTGCAGGCCGCGCCGACCACGAGGTTGTTGCCCACTCCGCGGCCCGGCCCGGCATACCCGACGCCTGGGAAGAGTGCCGTCTCGGCAGCCCTGCTGGAGCAGTTGCCCGAGTCGCGACGCCGGCTGTCGGCACTGCAGTCGATCCTGGTCGACGGCGACGACGTGGTCGACGACCGCCGTCGCGGACTCGACGTCATCGGGTCCGCGCGCTGGCGAGGTCAGGGTTCGGCGGCCGCGTCGGTCGCGGACCGTAACGCGTCCGCGGTGGTTGCGGTGCTGGACAAGGTCTCGGTGCGCGACTCGTCGATCAACTTCTTCGCCAATTCCGGTGACATCACAGTCACGGTCACCAACGACCTCAACCGGGCCGTGCACGACGTGACCCTGACCCTGCAGCCGCGCAAATACCAGCTCCAGATCGAGGACCCGTCGAAAACCGTTGCGGTCCGTGCCAACTCGCGCGGCGCCGCCAAGTTCGGCATCAAGGCGGTCGGCAGCGGCAACGTGCCGATCGACGTGCTGCTCAGCACGCCCAAGGGGTCCGCCTGGCCGGGCTCCGACGCGCCCGCGCAGCTGACGGTCAACGTCCGGCCGACATCCGGGTGGATCATGTGGGTGCTGGGCGCGCTCGCCGTGCTCGTGCTGATCTTCGGCCTGCGCCGCGCGCTGCGGCGCGGTCCTCGCACCGCTTCGGCACCGGCTCCTGCGGGCGCCCCGGCACCGGACCACGCGATCGTCGACGCCGGCGAGCGCGTGGCCAAACTGCCCGACGCCCCGCACCGAACGACCGAAAGCACCACCGATGACTGAGGACAGCCGCCCGAGTCTGGGACAGCTGTATTCCGAGCAGGCCGCCGCACGCCCGTCGCGAGCCCCGGAGTCGCAGGCGAGCCTGGGCGCGCTCTATGCGGAGTGGATCGGCGAGGACTCCGGCTACCTGCCGGTCGCCGATCCGGAGGTGGTCGCCGCCCGGCGCGAGCAGTTGGAGGCGGAGGCGAGCGCCGCCTCGGCGACCAGCCCGGAGGGCGCGGGTGGCGCCATACCCGCACCGCAGCAGTCCGCGGCGGGCGGCATCGGCCGGGCCAGCGCGATCATGGCCGCGGGCACGATGGTCTCCCGGCTACTCGGTTTCGTCCGGACGATCCTGCTCGGCGCGCTGATCTATCAGACGGTCGGCAACGTCTGGGCGACCGCCAATCAGCTGCCCAACTCCATCTACATCCTGCTGGCCGGCGGCGTGATCAATGCGGTGCTGGTGCCGCAGATCACCCGGGCACTGACCCACAAGGACGGCGGGCAGGCCTACACCGACCGGCTGCTGACGCTGGCGATGACGATCCTGCTGGGCGCCACCATCGTCTTCGCGATTGCGTCGCCGCTGGTCTTCAAGATCGGCTACGTGTCGGCATCGGGCGAGACATTCAAGCTCGGTGTGCTCTTCACCTTGTTGTGTATGCCGCAGCTGTTCTTCTACGGCCTCTACACCCTGTTCGGCGAGGTGCTCAACGCGCGCAGCCGGTTCGGCGCCCTGATGTGGGCGCCGGCGTTGGCGAACCTCTTCGCGATCGCCGGCATCGTCTGGCTGCTCTTCTCCACCGATCAGCGACCGGTGAGTGACCCGGGTGACTGGACGATGACCCAGACCGTGGTGCTGGCCGGCAGCGCGACACTCGGCATCGTCGCCCAGGCGCTGGTGCTGATCATCCCGCTGCGGCGTTCGGGCTACCGCTGGCGCCCGGACTTCACCTTCCGCGGTGTGGGGCTGCGCAGCACCTCGAAGATCGCCGGTTGGGCGTTCGCGGCGGTCGTGGTCCAGCAGGTCGGCGTGCTACTGATCAACACCAACGTGCTCAACGCGGCCAAGAACGCGTCCGCCACCCTGGCGCAGAGCTATGCGTTCCTGTTCTTCATGCTGCCGCACTCACTGGTCACGCTCAGCCTGATCACCGCGCTGTTCACCCGGATGTCGCGATCCGCGCACGCCGGGTCGACGCGGGCGGTGACCGAGGACGCCCGGCTCAGTCTTCGCCTGTCGTCGGTGGCGACCATCGCGGCCACTTTCGGCTCACTCGTGGCGGCCGGCCCGCTCGCGCACTTCTTCTACGGTGCTGAGTTGGGCAACGCGGTCGAGCGGCAGACGATCGCGATGATGCTCGGGCTGGTGCCGTTCACCGTGATCGTCGTGGTGCAGCGGGTCTTCTTCGCCTACGAGGACGCGCGCACCCCGTTCGTCATGCAGGCGGTATGCACCGTGGTGACCGCGCTCGTCGCACTTCCATCGCTGTTGCTGCCCGACCCCTGGATCGGTTTCGGCGTCGGCATCGCCGGATCGATCGCCTACGTCGTCGAAGCGGTCGTCGGCTTCCGCTGGCTCCGACAGCGCCGACTTCCCCGCCTGCACATCGTCGACGTGATGCAGACCTGGGTGCGACTGGCCGTCGCGGGTGTGCTCGCGCTGGTGATCGCGTTCGCAGTGCGCTTCGCCCTCGCCCTCGCGCTCGGCGACGAGACCCGGTCGGCCAACCTGGTGATCCTGCTCGGTGCCGCCGTGAGTTTCATGGCCCTGTATGTCGTGATCGCCCGCCGACTGCATGTGCGCGAGGTGGAGGAGCTGGTCTCGGTGGTCGGCAACAAGCTCGGCGGTGTGCGCCGGCTGGCCGGCCGATGAGCCCCGTCATACGGCCAAACGACGAAAGACCCGGGCAACTGCCACGGGTCTTTCGGTGATTAAGGTGGGGGACGTTAGCCGCCGCTGCCGCGAACCTTCATGAGGGGACTCCGATCTGGGGGATTCAACCGGGTAAGCAGGCCGTGTGCGCACACACGGCTGCAACACATGTGAAGCATAGTGGCTCGCGCGCTCGGCAGCTAGCTGCGATTAGGCTCGGCGCGTGCCAGTAGAGCGGACGCCGGACCCGACGCCTGAGATCTTCGACGTCATGTGCGACCCGGTGCGCTGGCGGGCCTATCAGTTGCTGCGGGTGCACGGTCCACTACGTGCCCGCCAACTCGCACAGAGCGTCGGCACCTCCGAGGCCACGATGATGCGCAATCTGCAGGAGATGGACCGGGTCGGCTTCATCACTTCTGTCGACGACGGATCGGGCAAGCAACTGCGGTTCCGGCCCTGGCGCGCGATACAAGGCGGCATGCGGCTGACGGGCTTGGAGACCGACTTCGACCAGGACACGATGGCTCGCTGGATGCGGGTGTATGTCGAAACCCAGATGGTTCTGCTGCGCGAGTGGGCCGATCAGGAGAACGGCTGGTCAGACGAGTGGCGCGAGGCCGTGCTCAATTACGACTACTGGCTGCGGCTGACCCGCGACGAGGTATCCGCGCTGACCGACGAGTTGGTCACGGTGTGCCAGAAGTACGCGTCGATGGCGCACTCCCGAGAGGACATTCCGGACGCCGAGGCCATCGTGGTGACGACGAACGTGTTCCCGATCAAGAAGCCGCGCGACAGCTGACGCGCTTCGTCATACGGGCTGAGGACGGTCAGCTGGTGCGCTTCCTGGATCGTTCGGAGTAGAACCGTTCCATCTGAGCAGCGAGCACCTCGGGTGACCGCTCGAACCACCAGGCAGGCGGCACCTCGAGCACCTCGGTGAGTCCGGCCAGCAGGATCAGGGTCGGGTTGGACCGGCGGCGTTGCCCTGTGGTCCGGTCGAGTTCGCCGGCAACGAGCCGGTTGATCTGGTTGCGCGAAGTGCCGAAGCCGAGCTGCTGCAGGGCTTCTGCAACCTCGCGGGCGGACATGCCGGCACGATCCATCGCAGCGCTCAGTTGGCCGGAGAAGTCCGGGATCAGCGACCACACACTCTCGTCGAGCTTCATCGCGCCATCCTCGCATTGCCTCGATGACACGTATACGTGTCACTCTTCTTTACCAATTCCTTACCAAATCTTGAATCATCCGCGTCTTGTGCTGGGATGACGCGCCGTAGCACGCTAAGAAGTAGAGGTTCTTGACACTTTTACGTTACACACGTTTGATCCGGTTCGAGGTGATTGGCGAGTGAGCATCCAAGCAGCGACAGACCGCCACTGGGATCCGATGGCGTGCACCGATTTGGTGACCAGTGCCGCGGACGCCGCCAAGCACATCGGTGCGGTCGACGTCGCGCTGCACGACGAGGTGCTCGATGTCGACGGCATCGACCTGCCCGAGCTGCTCCACGGGCTCGACGTCATGGACGACCAGGCACGCGCGACGGCTTCCCGTGTGGAGGACGCCGCGATCATCAGTGAGCACGGCGACGTGCAGCTGCCGGACTTCCTCTGGCGCCGTTGGGAGGACGCGCAGCGCAAGCTCGACCACATCGCGACGCTGCGTGCAGCCCTCTCACTGGCCAGGACCGCCTAGATCCCTGGGGAATTGCACGGCGGACAGTCGTGGGGGAATGGGAGGGGAACTTGAAGGCCCCGGGCGTAGTTGCCCGGGGCCTTCAGGTATTTGTTTGTCGGTGGCGCTGATCGCCCCTTGTGGATAGCCCCGCAGGTAGGTCGCCGCTCACTACCGTGAACCCGTGAGCACCCCCTTGCAGACACGCTGGACTGCCGGCGAGGTGCTTGGCGTCGGCCGGTTCCGGGCATTTCTGACCGTCTATGTGCTCGACGTCGCCGCCGACGCGATGTGGTTGGTCACGGTCGGGTGGGTCGCGGCCGGTGCGCCCAACAGCATCTACACCGGTGTCGTGTTGGCTGCCGGGTCGATCCCTCACGTGTTCTTCCTCTTCCGCGGAGGTCTGCGGGCAGATCGGATCGGCTCGGGTGCGCTGCTCCGCCGGACGATGCCGGTGCGGTTGGCGTTGCTGTTGTTATGGGCCGCAATCGCAACCTCAACCGTCGGCACGTGGCGCCTGCTCGCCGTGCTCGCGGTGACTTTCGCAATTGGCGCGGTCGCCGGTTACCACGATCCGGCGATGTTGAAGTACCCGACTGAGCTCCTGCCTCGTGAGGGCCGGGCCAGCGCTCTCAAGGTCGAACGGTTGTCGACCCGATTCGCCCAGGCTGCAGGCGCTTTCGCGGGCGGCTGGCTGTTGGGCACCGGTGGCGTGTCGGCGGCGTCACTCGTCGGCGCTGGGCTGCTCGTCACCACTGTCGTCATCCTTGCCCGACTGGCCCGGCAGCCGGGCAAGACGACGGTGGCCACCGCCGCAGAAGACTCGTCGATCGGTCAGGGCCTCGGCTATGTGCGGCGTCACCGGATCCTGCGATGGACCATCACCAGCCAAGGCATCGTCAACCTGATCAGCGCAGCCGCAATCATGGCAATCCTGCCGTTGAAGGCACGGCACGCCGGTTGGGACGCCAGCGCGTATGGCGGCTCCTTCGGCGCCTACGGGATTGGCATCACCCTCGGGACCGCTGGCACTTTGCGGCTGACGCGCCTGTCCACCCGAGCTGGGCTCCTCATCGGCCTGGGCGGAGCTGTCATCTCGTCCGGCGCGGTGGTGGCGATCGGCTTCGCGAACACGCAGATGCTGACCTCCATCAGCGCCTTGATCATGGGACTGAGCATCGGGCCCGTCGGGCCAATGCTCGGTGGCTTCACGCGTGAGGAAGTGCCCGACACCCTCATCGGCCGGGTCATGTCCGTCGTCTCGGCGGTGACCGGCGGCATCGAACCGATAGGCGCGCTGATCGTCGGTGGCGTCGCGGCAATCGTGACGATCGATCAGACAGCGCAGATCCTCGGCGGGCTATCCACCGCCGCGTGTGCTGCATGCCTTGTCGCCGTATGGCGCAACTCCCGCGAGGCTGTCGCGCAGGAGACTTCTGACTAACATCTCTTCGTCGGTAGAACCTCGGGTGGCTGCACCACCCGACTCATCCTCGTAGAACCTCGGGTGGCTGCACCACCCGACTCATCCTCCGCGGCCGCTAAGAAGCACCACGCCTGCACCTCCAACGCGTACGCCCCGATGACCAAATCCTTTGATGAGCGTACCCGAACTCTTGCCCACATACACTCTGTCGAGTGGGAGATCTTCGGACACCAGACGTTACTGCGGGCGTACTCGAAACCATGTCAGAGCCTGTGCGGTGGCGGACGTACATTCACCTTCGCAACTTTGGGCCAATGAAGGCCGCTGGGCTCGCCAGGCGCCTGGGGGTCGGTGAGACGAGCATGCAGCGCCACCTCGTCGCGATGCAGGAGGTCGGCTTCGTCGCGCCAGATGACGAAGGCAAGCCGGAACGGCAGCGTCTGTGGAGCCATGTTCCGGGGGGACTCCGACTGACGCAACTCGTTGGGAACGACGCGGTCGACCCCTTGGCGATGCGTCGATGGATGCAGGCCTTCCTTCTCAGCCAACACCAGTTCCTTCGCGAATGGGTCCTCGACGAGACCAACTGGCCGGTCGAGTGGGCACAGGCAAGCATGAATCACGACTACTGGTTCAGGCTCAATGCGAGGGAACTGGAGGAGCTCACGAACGAATTGCGCGCTGTGCTTGAGTCTGAGAAGTGGGCCAGCAAGACGGTTGAACGCGTGGGTGCAGACGACACCACGGTACTGGTGTACGTGCCGGCCAATGCGGTCCCGGTCAGGGATCGCTAGTCGTCACTCCTTCGCATTCGCGTTCGAGCAGAGGAGTCAGTCGGCGAGAAGATTCTCGGCATAGCGCTCAATAAGTGTGTCTTGTTCATCGATCAATGAGTCGCTCATGCTGAAGAACCACTGCACCGGTACGCCACATGCCCGCGACATACCCGCGATAACGATGAACGTGGGATTGGCATGTCGCGACTCAGGCTGGTCTGACCGGCCCTTCAAGAGCCGATGGACGTGGTTGGGGTTCATCCCTTCGAGGCCGAGTTCGTTCAAACGCTCGCTCAGCTGTCGATTCGTCAGCCCGGCGTAGTCCATCGCCGCCGCCAGACGGTCCGAAAAGTCCGGGACCATCCCCCAGCACTCGTCTGTCACCCTCACGCTTACACATCCTAAAGGAGATCATGGTCGTCAACGGGGCAATACCGAACCTTTACGAAACGCGGAAACTCCCTTGACCAAACACGTGGTTCCGTAGAGATGCCACACCTAGCCTTCAACCTTTAGGAGATTCATGAAGCTGGATCTTCTAGCTAGGTGGCACCACGTCACACCGAGGTCGGAGTCTGTCCATGCGTAGTCCGTCACCAAGTTCTCTGCCTCAAGATGGGGCGATCAGCGTTCCGCTCGCAGAACGCTGGGACCATGAGTTGTGCCTCGTTCTCGGACGTGCTGTCGCCGACATGCTCTCGCCACAACCGGTCGAAGTCTCAATCTTGGAAGGACACCTGCACATCAGGGGGCTGCAGGACTCCCAACTGATTGCAGCTCTCCACCTGCTGACGCAACTCTCTCGACGGCGCGCGGAAGCGATCGCGGCAACCGCGCGAGTTGCAGCTTCCGGCCACGTTCAGCTACCACCGGGTTCCTGGGCCCGTTGGGGTCGAGAACAGCGCACGATCGGCCAAGCTGGCGCACTCTGCGTTGCAATCGAAGCCTTTGCCCACACTGATGCGAATCTCTCGTAGTACGTCTCGTCTTGCCAAGTCTTTACTATTCCAGGGCGAGTACTGGATGTGAATAGCCCTCAACGGTCCTCGGCTCTGGTCTACTGAATCTGTGATGGCCGTTGCACCCCTTGGAGGAAGATCGGGTGCCGAAAGAGCGCGGCTATCGTCCGCAACTCCCGTTCAACTGCCTAGAGGGCACGTTCGACCGGCTGTCGTCAATGGGGGAACATCCGCCCCGGGGTCTCAACTCGTCACATCTTCACCACGACCGTCGGTCTCACTCGCGATTGCTCTCGAGACGAAGTGACCGCAACAACAGGTGGGCAGGCGTCACTAACCGCCGGACAGGTCATCCGGCACCGCCACGTACGCCCGTATCTCGCAGCCCTCGCGCTCGACCTGATCGGCGACTCGCTGTGGTTCGTCACGCTCGGATGGGTCGCGGCCCGAGCCCCGTCCGCGTTGTGGAGTGGCCTGATCTTCTGCGCCGGCGCCGTTCCGGCGGCAGCCTTCACCCTGCTTGGTGGGGCGTTGATCGACCGGCTCGGCTCCGGCCGGGCTGTGCTGATGACCGAGTCGGTCAGACTCGCGGTCCTCTTGGCGTGGACGGTCGCGATGGTGGTCGACACGACACCGCTCGTGGTGTTGCCGGTCCTTGCCTTCGTCATCGGTGCGGTCGACGGACTCCACCAACCGGCGATGGAGGTCTTCCCCACCGATCTGGTGCCGGAGAACGGACAAACGACCATCGCCGGCATCGAAAAGCTCATCATGCGCGGTGCCCAGGTCATCGCCGGAGCCGCCGGAGGCTGGCTGCTCTCCGATGTCGGACTCGCCGGTCCGTCGATTGCCGGTGCCGTCGCCTTCTTCGTCGCGCTCGGGCTGTTCGCCAGGATCACGACCACGCAACAATTGACGCCACCCACTGCAGACACAGATCTGTTCCGTGCCGCGCGTGCCGGCTGGGGGATCGTCGCCGTGGATCCGGTAATGCGGCACACGATTCCCCTGCACGGCGTCTACAACGCCCTGACCGCCG
Organism: Flexivirga meconopsidis; assembly: GCF_026162425.1. Classification (GTDB taxonomy): domain Bacteria; phylum Actinomycetota; class Actinomycetes; order Actinomycetales; family Dermatophilaceae; genus Flexivirga; species Flexivirga meconopsidis. The sequence continues at coordinate 175,093 of NZ_JAOBQJ010000001.1, forward strand.
GTCTGACCCTCACCGGCTACCCCCTCAAAGCGCGGGGACATCACTGGTCAGCCGCTCAGTTCGGCCTCGGGTACGCCGTGTGGGCAGCGGGGCTGGCAATCGGATCCTTTGTGATGATCCGCGCGGTCAACAAACTTCGCCACAAGGTGCGCGCTGCCGTCGTGCTGATGGTCGCCGTCGGGACTTGCATCATCGCGCTTGGCGCAGCCGACAACCTCACCGTTTTCATCGTGCTATCGGCACTCTTCGGGCTCTGTTCCGGACCGACCGGGCCCGCACTCAGCGGATTCGTCCGCGCCCGGTCGATGAGTCTTCCGGGCGGCAAGGGCGCGGTCCTCGGCATCCTGACATTCGCCATCACCGGTCTGGAGCCCCTCGGCTACCTCGCAGTCGGGCTGGTCGCCTTCGGCACCGGAATCGACCTGGCATTCAGTGTGATCGGCGGGGTGATCGTGCTCGCCGGGTGCGGCACGTTGTGCGTGAGGGCAGTTCGCACCCAGGTCAGCCACTGAGATTGACGCCGATCCCGTGACCCGGCACACCGCGCCAGGTCACCGCACTGGGCAACCTGGCCTCTTAGGATGACCCGGGACATGCCGGGCCGCCAGACGGTCCGGTTTATCGGACGAACGAGCGCACCGGACCACGCACCGGTGCCGACGGGAGCGTTGGCGAGTGCAGGGCATCGGCGAAAACACCGTGTTGGCGGACCGCTACACGCTGACACGGATGCTCGCGCAACGCGACGACCAAGAGCTGTGGACGGCCGCTGACTCCACGCTCGACCGGGAAGTCACCGCAACCCTTTTCCGGGCGACATCGGCCCACGCCGACGCGGCACTGGACAGCGCCCGACGAGCCGCAGGGGTCGAGGACCACCACCTGCCCCGAGTGCTCGACGTCGGCGTGCAGGACGGCACGGCATACGTCATCACCGAGGCACTGCACGGCGCCGAGTCGATGGCGTCGCTGCTGCAGTTCGACCGCCTGCCCGCCGAAGAGGTCCGCCGCCTGATCGGGGAAGCCGCCAGCGGGCTCGGCGCCGCGGCCGCTCGCGGACTCCACCACCTCCGGCTGACCCCGCACGACATCGTCCGTTCCCCCGACGGCGCAGTGTCAGTGCTCGGGCTGCCGACCGACGCCGCGCTGGCTGGCACCGACGACGTCTCGTCTGACGAGGCCTCCCGCATCGACACCGTCGCTCTCGTCGAGATCGCGTACGCCGGCCTCACCACCCGCTGGCCCGGTGCCGAATCCGTGCCAGGCCTGCTCGATGTCGACCGCCGCGCCGACGGCGAGTTGCCGGCGCCGAGCGAGCTCGCTCCCGGCGTACCCGGTGATCTCGACACGCTCTGCCGCACCACATTGGGCGCCGACGAGGGCCCCCGCACCCCCGGCGAACTCGCCCGGCAACTGGCTCCCTGGTCGTCCGAGCGCGTCTCCGACAGCGGCCGACGCCCGAGCCGTCCGGCCTCGGCGGCTCACGCTGCGCCGCTGCAGTCGGTGCCCGGCGGCGCCCCCTCAGCAACCCGTATGCCGGGCCAACCCTCCCTCACCAAGGCCCCGGCAACGGACGACGCCGCCGACCGCACAGCAGCCGTGGAGACGGCGCCCGCACGGGAGCCCGACGCCGACGAGACCGCGCAGATCTCCCGCTCGGTGCTCGACGCCGCCCGCGAGCGCACTGCACCGCCGCCCCCGGCGGCACACGACGACGACTACGACCCGTCGTTCACCGAGCTCGAGCCGCCGGTGCCCGGTCTGACCGGGCGCTTCGAGCCGGACCGCAGCAGCAGCAAGCTCGCGCTCCTGCTCGTCGCACTGCTGGTGGTAGTCGCAATCGTCTTCGCAGCCATCGGGCTGCGCGGCATCGGCGGTGGCAGTGGGGACAACAAGGCGGCCAGCCCGGCCACGTCCCGGTCTGCGTCGGCCTCGAAGTCGGCCAGCCCCAGCAGCAAACCGTCACCGTCCGCCAAGCCGGTGCAGATCACCAACGTCGGCTACTACGGGACCGACGGTGCCCAGAACCCGCAGATGACGGACAACGTGATCGACGGCGACCCCGCCACCTACTGGCAGAGTTTCCGCTACGGTTCGGCGGCGTTCGGCGGCGTCAAGAGCGGCGTCGGCCTCTATCTCAACCTCGGCAGCAGCCAGAAAGTCAGCACGGTCAAGATCACCACCACCGGCGGTCCGTCGACGATCAAGCTCTACCTCACCGACACGGTCGGCACCGTGAGCGACAAGACTCCCGCGGCAACCCTGACTGGCTCCGGCACCCAGACCGCTAACCTGAACGGCGCCACCGGCAAATACCTCACGGTGTGGGTGACCCAGCTGAGCCAGCAGGACACCGGCGAATACCGAGAAAGAATCAACGAGATCCAGGTGCTGTCGTGACTGATCCCGCCGAGCGCAACGACCGCGAGCTGCTCGCGGCCCACTGCGCCGGCGACCCCGACGCTTTCGGGGAGCTGTTCCGACGACACAAGGACCGCATGTGGGCTGTTGCGTTGCGCACCACGCGCGACCCCGAGCTCGCCGCCGACGCGGTCCAGGACGGATTCATCTCAGCCTTCCGGCGCGCGGACTCGTTCCGCGGCGACGCGCAGGTGACCACCTGGTTGCACCGCATCATCGTCAACGCCTGCCTGGACCGACTGCGCCGGATCAAGCCGACCTCGGAGCTGCCGGAGTACGACCTGGCGGACCGGCACGACGTGCACGGCAGCACCGTCGTACGGCTGGACGTGCAGGAGGCGCTCGGCAAAATCCCCGAGGGCCAGCGCCTGGCGCTCACTCTCGTCGACATGCAGGGCCTGCCGGTCGCCGAGGCCGCGCAGGTGCTCGGCGTCGCCGAGGGCACCATCAAGTCGCGGTGCGCCCGAGGCCGCACCGCGCTCGCCGAGTTGCTGCGGGACAAGCACGGCGACGGTTACGCACCCGCCGTCGAGGACTGACCGGATGTCGAGGCAATCCCGTGGAACCCTGCTGCGCGCCGCGTCGTCATACCCGCGACTGATGTTGGACCCCCTGACACCGCCCCGCCGGCTGGCGAGGCGGAACCCACGCCTGGCATTTGTCGTCTCAGTTCCTGACTCGATTGGAGGAATGCCGTGACGACGCCGCCATCTGAGGACTTCGACCAAGACCCGACCGGCATGCGCGATCTGTTGCGCTCACTGCCCGACCCCGGGCCGATGCCCCCTGCCGTGGCCGACCGCATCACTGCCGCACTCGCCCGCGAGCAAGAGGCTCGCGCCGGCGACGACAACTCGAACGTGACGCCACTTGCTCGCCCCGCGTCCTCCGGTATGACGGGGGCCCCGCGCAAATCCGCCTCCCGCCGGCCGATGCAACTCGTCGGTGGGCTGGTCGCGGCCGCAGCGGTCGCGGCCGTCGCCGTGGTCGGCATCAACTCGCTGAACAACGATCAGGCCCCGACCTCGGCGGTCCCGTCCGCCGGTGCTTCCACCTCGCTCAGCAACGCCCAGTTGGCAGGGAAGGTCAAGGTGGCCTCGACCGGCACCGACTACACCAGCGCCTCGTTCAATGCGCAGGCGGCGAGCATGGCCGGGGACACTGCGTCCGGCACCCCTGACCCGGCGATCGTGACGCAGTTGGGGTCCCTGGCTACCCCGGAAGGCATCGCCACCTGCGCTCGTTCGGTGGGTGGCTCGCTGCTCGACGACCCCGACGACATCAAGGTCGACCTGGCCCGCTTCGACGGCAAGCCCGCCCTTGTCGTGGTCGTCCGCAAGGGCACCACCGAGACCGCGTTCGCGGTGTCGACCACCTGCAGCAAGGGCACCACGCCGTACGCAGCGCCGCGCACGGTCTGACCCGGACATGCCCGCAGGAGGCGGGCCTCGCCCCGCGGAACATCCGCCGCCTACGATCTGTTGTGCTGCATGAGGTCCGGTGAGCGGGCCTCATGGCCTCAACCCCGAAGGACGTTTCGTGAGCGAGCCTCGCAATCTGATCATCATCGGCTCCGGCCCGGCCGGTTACACCGCTGCCGTGTATGCCGCGCGGGCCAACCTGCACCCGTTGGTGTTCGAGGGTTCGGTGACCGCAGGTGGCGCACTGATGAACACCACCGAGGTGGAGAACTACCCCGGCTTCGCCGACGGCATCATGGGCCCCGAGCTGATGATGCAGATGCGCGAGCAGGCGGAGCGCTTCGGTGCCGACCTGGTCCGCGACGACGTCACCGCGGTCGAGCTGGACGGTCCGATCAAAAAGGTCACCGACGGTGAGGGCAACGTGCACGAAGCCCGTGCGGTCGTGCTGGCGATGGGGTCGGCATACCGCGAGCTCGGCCTCGAGGACGAAAAGCGGCTCTCCGGGCACGGTGTCTCGTGGTGCGCGACCTGCGACGGCGCGTTCTTTCGCGACCAGGACATCGTCGTCGTCGGCGGCGGCGACTCCGCCATCGAGGAGGCGACCTTCCTCACCCGTTTCGCTCGCAACGTCACCCTGGTGCACCGCCGCGACGAGCTGCGCGCCTCCAAGATCATGGCCGAGCGCGCGCTTGCCAACGACAAGATCGACTTCGCCTGGAACAGCGAGATCGCCGGCATCCAGGGCGACCCGAAGGTGTCGTCGATAACCCTGCGCGACACCCGCACCGGCGACACCCGGGAGCAGGACACCTCGGCAGTGTTCGTGGCGATCGGGCACATTCCGCGCAGCGAACTTGTCGTGGGTCAGGTGCAGACTGACGCCGAGGGCTACGTGCTGACCGGCGATGGCACCACCGCGACCAACGTCGAGGGCGTCTTCGCGTGCGGCGATCTCGTCGACCACACCTACCGACAGGCCATCACCGCTGCCGGCACCGGCTGCGCGGCCGCCCTTGATGCCGAGCGCTTCCTGGCCAGCCTGGAAGCTGCCGGCCGACCCGCCGTCGACGCGGCACAAACTGTCGACGCCTGATCGTCAATCCTGATAGATACCAACGCAATTCAGCGCCCAAAGTATGACGAAAGGACTCATGTCATGAGTGCAAACACCGCCGACACCTCCGACGCGACCTTCGAGGCGGACGTGCTCAAGAGCGACAAGCCGGTGCTGGTCGACTTCTGGGCACCCTGGTGCGGTCCGTGCAAGGCGATCGCGCCGATCATCGACGAGATCGCGGCCGCCAACACCGACAAGCTCAAGGTCGTCAAGCTCAACACCGACGACAACCCGCAGACCTCCGCCAAGTACGGCATCACCGGCATCCCGACGCTCAACGTCTACTCCGGCGGTGAGGTCGTCAAGACCATCGTCGGGGTCATGCCGAAGCCGAAGCTGGTCAAGGAGCTGGAGCCGTTCATCGGCTGACCCTTTCGCTTCATCGGGCGGCCCGGCATACCAAGTTGGTATGACGGGCCGCCTATTTCATGTAATGCCAACGGTTTTCGGCGTCCGGTGTTCACATGCGAACAAGTCGCATATAGAGTTCTGGTATGGCTGACTACACCCTCCCGGACCTTCCGTACGACTACGCAGCCCTGGAGCCGCACATCAGCGGCGCCATCATGGAGCTGCACCACGACAAACATCACCAGGCCTACGTGACCGGCGCCAACACCGCGATCGAGCAACTGGCGGATGCCCGCGACAAGAGCACGTTCGGCGCGATCGGCACGCTCGAGAAGAATCTTGCCTTCCACCTCGGTGGGCACGTCAACCACAGTGTCTTCTGGCCGAACATGTCACCGGACGGTGGCGACAAGCCCACGGGAGAGCTGGCCGCGGCGATCGACGAATACTTCGGTTCGTTCGACGCCTTCCGGGCCCAGTTCGAGGCCAACGCACTGGCCATCCAGGGGTCGGGCTGGTCGGTGCTCGGCTGGGATTCACTGGCCGCCCGGCCGTTCATCTTCCAGTTCTACGACCACCAGGGCAACCTGCCGACCGGCATTGCCCCGCTCCTCATGCTCGACATGTGGGAGCACAGCTACTACCTGGACTACAAGAACGACAAGGCGTCGTTCGTCAAGGCCTGGTGGAACATCGCCAACTGGGCCGACGTGCAGGACCGGTTCGACCGCGCGCGCCAGCAGACCAAGGGTCTGATCCTCCCCGGCTGAAGCGACCCCACTCCGCAGACGGCCCCGCTTGTTTCACGGGAAACAAGCGGGGCCGTGGCGTCTGTCCGATCAGTCGCGGGCGACCCCGAGCTGATCCATGATGCGGTTCAGGTCATCGACTCCGGCGAACTCCACGGTCACCTTGCCACGGCTCTTGCCCATCGCGATCTTCACCCGGGTGTCGAGCCGATCGGCAAGGGACGCCGCTAGGTCATCCAGCTCGGGATGCTGAGCAGTCTGGTTGGTCGCACGCCGGGTTGCCTTCTCCTTGTCGCCACCGAGCGCGACGATCTCCTCGGTGCTGCGCACCGACAGACCCTCGGCGACGATTCGCTGCGCCAACCGCTCCATCGCGGCAGCGTCGGGCAGGCCGAGCAGCGCCCGCGCGTGGCCGGCCGACAGCACTCCGGCCGCGACCCTGCGCTGCACCAGCGCCGGCAGCTTCAGCAGGCGCATGGTGTTGGTGATCTGCGGACGGGACCGCCCGATTCGCCCGGCGAGTTCGTCGTGGGTGCACGAGAAGTCGTCCAGCAACTGCTGGTATGCCGCTGCTTCCTCGAGCGGGTTGAGTTGTGCTCGATGCAGGTTCTCCAGCAGCGCGTCCCGCAGCAGGTCATCCTCGCTGGTGCTACGCACGATCGCGGGGATCGTGCCGTTACCGGCCTCCCGACTGGCGCGCAGTCGCCGTTCGCCCATGATGAGTTCGAACGAGACGCCGGCTTCCTGCGCCGTGGCGGGATCCAGCGGCCGCACCACGATCGGCTGCAACACCCCGACGGTGCTGATGCTGTGCACCAGCTCGGCCAGGTCGTCCTCGTCGAAGACCGTCCGCGGCTGACGGGGGTTGGGCCGGATGTCGGTCACGTCAAGCTCGGCGAAGGCGGCACCGGGCACTGCCCGCAACGTTTCCTCGGGCTCATCCGCCGTCACGGCCGGCTCCGCCACCGATGGGACCGCACCCGGATCGATCGTCGTTGACCCGGCAGGCCCAGCCTCGACCCCGGACTTGGCTTCGGTCGACCCGGAATCGGCGGGGAGGTCCGTAGCCACTCGCTCGGCCGGTGCGGCGGTGTTTCCCGTGAAACCAGCAGCCTCGACCGGCTCAGGCGCCTCCGGTTTGCGGGTGCCGTCCGGGAAGAACACGTCCGACGGTCGTCCCGCAGCTCCCTGCGCGGGCGCCGTCGGGATCAAGGCGCCCAGACCGCGTCCCAGCCCTCGCCGCTTGTCACTCATCAGTGGTCATGCCTTTCGTCTGGGGCCGGACGGATCAGTTGCCGGACTCTATCGACTCGATCTTAGGCAGTCGCGTCGCAAGTTCCTTGGCAGCCTCAAGATAGGACAGCGCGCCGCTCGACGACGGGTCGTAGGTGAGCACGGTCTGACCGTGACTCGGCGCCTCGGAGATGCGCACCGATCGCGGGATCGAGGTTTTCAGCACCCGGTCGGGAAAGTGCGTGCGCACTTCCTCGGCCACCTGTGCTGACAGGCGCGTCCTGGCGTCATACATCGTCATCAGGATGGTGGACACGTGCAGCGCCGGATTGAGATGCGCCTTGATCAGCTCAATATTGTTGAGTAGCTGACTCAGCCCCTCCAGGGCGTAGTACTCGCTCTGGATCGGGATGAAAACCTCGGTCGCCGCCACGAACGCGTTCACGGTGAGCAGACCCAGACTGGGCGGACAGTCAACGAGTACATAGTCGAACACCCCGACGGTGCCAGGGGTCTGCTGGTAGTGGTCGATCGCCCGCTTCAGGCGTGACTCACGGGCCACCAGCGAGACCAACTCGATCTCTGCACCGGCCAGGTCGATCGTTGCCGGCGCACACCACAGACCGGGCACGTCCGGGCACTCCTGGAGCACACTAGCCAGTTCGTCTCCTTCGACGATCACGTCGTAGATGCTCGGCACCTCGGCGTGGTGATCGATCCCGAGCGCGGTGCTGGCGTTTCCCTGAGGGTCGATGTCGATGACCAGCACCCGCAGCCCGGATTGGGCCAGCGCAGCCGCCACGTTCACCGTGGTGGTCGTCTTGCCGACACCACCCTTCTGGTTGGCGACAGTCAGCACCCGCGGCTGATGCGGCGGGCGCACCTGCGTCTGCTGGACCCGATCGCGACGCTTTGCCTCGGCCAGCAGCGCGTCGGCCAGTGGCGCGGTGTTGGTTGTTTCACGTGAATCCGGCCCTTCGGCGGGGTCGGTGGGCACGGATGTTTCCCGTGAAACGTCGTCGTCAGACTGGCCGGTGCCCGCGGGCACGGGCGCCAGCGGTCCGATCGTGACCGCGGGCTGCAGTGTCGCGGCGTTGCGCCAGCCCACCGGCTGTGTCGACCTCGGTTGCGGTTCGGTGGGCAACCAACCGGTGGGCTGAGAGGTGGTCGTCACGAGCAGTCTTTCCTCTTCGTCTGGGCTGACCTCGGCAACACTCAACGGTGGCTGTTGCCACCCGTGCGTTTCGCCTTCGGTTTCGGTTTGGCGCCGCTGCGGCCACGCACCCGGCGCGGCTTGCCGACATGCAACTTGGCCACGGTAGTCGGTTCGTCCAGCAGGTCGACACCGCACTCGACTACTTCGATGCCGTCGACGCCGACGGCCCGGAGCACGGTCATACTCTGCTCGATTTCCGCACCCACCGACGCACCCTTCATCGGCAACCACAGGCCACCGGGTCGCACCAGCGGGACCGACCACTTGGCGAGGTTCTCCAATGCGGACACCGCGCGAGAGGTGACGACATCGGCCGCCGGAAGCTTGTCCCACAACTCCTCGGCCCGGCCGCGCGTGACCGACACGTTCGACAACTCGAGCTCGTCGATCACCTCGGTCAACCAGCTCACTCGTCGCAGCAGCGGTTCGACCAGGGTGACCTGGAGATCAGGGCGGCGTATGGCGATGACGAGCCCGGGTAGACCGGCTCCGCTACCGACATCGGTCACGGTGACGGAGGGCTCGAGAAGTTCAGTCAGCACCGCGCAGTTGAGGATGTGCCGGTCCCAGATACGCGGGGTCTCACGCGGCCCGATCAGGCCACGCACCACCCCGGAGTCGGCCAGGAGTTCGGCATACCGGACGGCGACCGGCAGCTGCTCCCCGAAGATCGTGGCGGCAACGGCAGAAGGTGCCGGAGGAGGTGCCGGCGCCGCCGAGGGCTCCGGTTTCACGTGGAACGCCTCAGCCAACCGGCAGAACGACGACGTACCGACGCGGCTCCGCACCCTCGGACTCCGAGGTCAGCCCACCGGCGAGGACCGCATCGTGCACGACCTTGCGCTCAAAGGCGCTCATCGGTTCCAGCTCGACCCGCTCGCCGGATGCCTTCACCGAGGCGACGGCCTCCTCGGCCTGCTTCACCAGGGCGGCGCGACGATCGGCGCGGAATCCCGCGATGTCCAGCATCAGTCGGGTACGCACGCCGGTTTCGGCCTGCACCGCGAGCCGGGTCAGTTCCTGCAGTGCGTCCAGCACCTTGCCGTCCGCGCCGACCAGGCGGCGCGGGACACGGCCCTCGTCGGAGTCGACGATCGACACCGACGCACGGTCACCGTCGACGTCGACATCGATGTCGCCGTCCAGATCGGCGATGTCCAGCAGAGTCTCCAGAAAGTCCGCGGCGATCTCGCCCTCGCGGTCCAGGTCGACCGCGGGCGCTTCGGTGACATCGGTCGCGGTGTCCTCGCCGGTCGGCTCGGTGGTCACGTCAGTCATTCACTTCTCCAGTTGCATCAGGTGAATCAGAGTCTTCGGGCGGGGCCGGGCAGCGGCCCCGCCGAGTTCGCCAAGCGGGCGGAACGGGCTAGCGTTTGCGCTTCTTGTTGTTCCGCTTCGGCTGCACGCGTTGGCCGCCGGCCTTCCCAGCGGTGCCTCCGTCTGCGGTCACCAATCCTGGTGAACCGGCCGGCGTCTTCGGCTTGCTGAGATCGACCGAGTCATCCTTCTTGCCCGCGTCGTCGGCGTCCCCGTCCTTGTGCAGACCGGGGATGGTGAGTTTGGTGATCGGCTTGCCCTTGGCAGCTCGGCGCGCCTCAAGCGCCTTCTCCGCGGCGGAGCCCGGTGCGGGCATCCGACGGATGGTGTAGAACTGCTGGCCCATCGTCCACAGGTTGGTGGTCACCCAGTAGAGCAGCACACCGATCGGGAAGTTCACACCGGAAATCGCGAAGAAGACCGGCATGATGTACATGATGTACTTCTGCTGCTTCGCCAGCGGGTTGTCGAGCGCCGAGGCGGGCATGTTCTTGCGCATCAGCTGGTGCTGAGTGGTAAACACCGTGACCGACATGATGATGATCAGCACCACGGTGAGCACGCGGACCGCGCTGATTGGCGAGTCGCCCGGGTGCATGAAGGACGACGACAGCTGCGCGCCGAAGAGCGTCGACTTCTCGGCTTGGCTGGCCAGGTCCTGCGTCATCCACCCGATCGGGTCGGTCTTGCCCGAACCGATGTCCTTGAGCCGGTTGAGCACCCGGAAGAGCGCGAAGAAGAACGGGGACTGCAGGAGGATCGGCATACACGACGAGAACGGGTTCGTGCCCGTACGCCGGTAGAGCTCCATCGTCTCCTCAGACATCTTCTGACGAGACTCGGCGTCCTTCTTGCCCTTGTACTTCTGCTGGATCTTCTGGATCTCCGGCTGAATGAGCTGCATCCGTCGAGAGGACTTGATCTGCTTGACGAAGAGCGGGATGAGCAGGATGCGGAGGACGATCACCAGCCCGACGATGGACAGCGCCCAGGTCCAGCCGCCGTCGGACGGCATGCCGATGGCAGTGAAGACCTTGTGGAACCCCACCATGACGAATGCGACGAACCATTCGAGTGGGTAGAGGATCGTGTCGAAGAAGTCGTAGATGGCGAGGTCCTTGTCAGTTAAGCGGGGCCGGCGTGTGGGCGCCGGCGGAGCCCGCGTTGGCCTTAGGCGGAACGTGGTCGACGCCGCCCGGGTTCCACGGGTGGCACCGAAGGAGGCGACGCAGGGCCAGCCAACTGCCCTTGATCGGCCCGAAGCGGGTCAGCGCAGTGATCGCGTATGCCGAGCAGCTCGGCGTGAAGCGGCAGGTCGGCGGCAGGAGTGGGGAGAGCACCAGTTGGTAGGCCCGCACCAACCAGATGAGCGGTAGCGCCAGGAGCCGGCCCAGGTTCATCGGCGGCACCCCCCGCGCTTGGTCGCCTGCGTCAGCAAACGATCGAGCTCGGTCCCGAGGTCTGCGGACGAGTGGCCCGCCGCGGCCGGGTTGGCCCGGACGACCACGTCGGTGCCAGGCGGAAGCATCGCCAACCGGGTCGCCATCAAATGGCGCAGGATCCGCTTGGTCCGATTGCGGACCACCGCGTTACCCACCGTCTTGGAGACCACCAAGCCGACGCGTGGCGAGGCCGAACCGGTTGCGGCGACCGTCACCACCAGCAGCTTGCTCGCTGCCCGGCCAGAACGACGACTGCGCAACACCGCGGAAAAATCCGCGCTGTCGCGCAGTCGGTGCTCGACCGGCAGCATGCTCGTGGCCGCAGCGTGGTCGGTTGCCCTCAGGCCGAGAGCTTGGCGCGGCCCTTGGCGCGGCGAGCCGACAGGATGCTGCGGCCCGCGCGGGTCCGCATCCGCAGGCGGAAGCCGTGCGTCTTGGCGCGGCGGCGGGTGTTCGGCTGGAAGGTGCGCTTGCTCACTGTCGTCTCCGTCGGATACATCTGCGGGCAGGTCGCCCGGGTGGTGCAGGGTCAGGGATCCTCGCCGTGCATCCGAGGTCTGGATGACCGCACCTGCGCAAGACTCGCGTCGACCAGTCGACTGGTCGGCGTCAAGGCAGGCGGAAGCAAGGAAGTTCCGATCCACGATACGGGCGGCGCCGTAGCAGGGTCAAACCGAGCGAGGGCGGCACGAACCACGGGCAAACCGACGATTCAAGAGTCACATTCGGCACCGCCGCCACTCGACACGCCGAGGGGCGCCGAAAATGTCGGGTCGCGGGTTGCCGTCGGCGTCTCGAAGTTGTTAGCGTCGCATCTTCCGCGCCGGGCCGCTGCCCTGGCGATCTGTTGGCCTCCCTCTATACACAGGCTGTGGATAACTCTGTGGACGAACGGCTTAGCATGTCTCTTCGGAGCGACCCTCCACCGCATGACCCACCGCCTGCAGCAGGAGGACCAAGCCCCGTGAGCGACACCGAGATCGACCTGGCCCATGTCTGGCACGGAGCGTTGCTCGCCATCGAGGATTCCGGCATTCCCGCCCGCGACCGCGCCTATCTGCGGCTGACCCGGCTGGTCGGCCTCGTCGGTGATACCGCGCTGCTGGCGGTGCCCTTCGACCACACCAAGGTCTTCGTGGAGACCACCCTGAACGAGCCGGTATGCCGGGCGCTCGGTAACGGTCTCGGCCGCGACGTTCGGCTGGCGGTCACAGTCGACGAGAGCCTGCGACCACCTGAGGACGAGGTGGTCGAGCCGACTCGGGCGCCCGCCGCTTCGCCGACGACAGCGACGGCCGACGAACCGGCCGAGGACCTCTTCACCGCGCAGACCGCACCCCGGCCCCGGGCAGCCGAGCAACACGCTCCCGCCTCCGTGGTCAACCTGCAGGACGCCCGGCTCAATCCGAAGTACACCTTCGACACCTTCGTGATCGGCGCCGGCAACCGCTTCGCCTGCGCCGCCGCCCAGGCCGTCGCCGAGACACCGGCCCGCTCCTACAACCCGCTCTTCGTGTATGGCGACAGCGGTCTCGGCAAGACCCACCTGCTCCACGCGATCGGCAATTACGTGCGCAACTACTACCCGCACATGCGGGTGCGCTACGTGAACTCCGAGGAGTTCACCAACGACTTCATCAACTCGATCCGCGACGACAATGCGCTCAGTTTCCAGAAGCGCTACCGCGACAACGTCGACGTGCTGCTCATTGACGACGTGCAGTTCCTGCAAGGCAAGGACGGCACGCAAGAGGAGTTCTTCCACACCTTCAACGCGCTGCACAACAGCGACAAACAGATCGTGCTGACCTCCGACCAGCCGCCGAAGATGCTGTCAGGCCTCGAGGACCGGATGCGCTCGCGATTCGAGTGGGGCCTGACCACCGACGTGAAGCCGCCGGACCTGGAGACCCGCATCGCGATCCTGCGCAAGAAGTCGGTCGCCGACTCGATGCAGACACCCGACGAGGTGCTCAGCCTGATCGCCAGCAAGGTGCCGAGCAACATCCGCGAGCTCGAGGGGGCGCTGATCCGGGTGACGGCATACGCCTCGGTGTCCAATCAGCGGGTGACCGAGGAGCTTGCCGCGCACGTGCTGAAGGACCTGGTGCCGAGTGCGAGCGCCGGCCAGATCACCGTGGCGACGATCATGAGCCAGACCGCGAAGTACTTCGACCTGTCCGTCGAGGAGCTGTGCGGGTCGTCGCGCTCGCGCACGCTGGTCAACGCGCGGCAGATCGCGATGTATCTGTGTCGGGAACTCACCGACCTGTCCCTGCCCAAGATCGGCCAGCAGTTCGGCGGCCGCGACCACACGACCGTGATGCACGCCGAGCGCAAGATCAAGCAGCTGATGGGTGAGCGGGCCAACCTCTACGAGCAGATCAGCGAGCTGACCACCCAGATCCGGCGGGCCACCACCTGACGGGTTGGTGCCCATCCGCGAGGCCCCGCGAGCGACCCCGTCGCCCGCGGGGTTTCGGCTTTCCACAGCCGCTCCCACAGAAATCTGTGGACAACGCACGTGGCCGGTGTGACTGATGTCGTCATCCACAGGTGCCCGTCGGCACCCGTCCCTACCGCGTCAGCCCGCCGGATTCGGGCCGTTCATCCGGCGTTCATCGGGTCGGTGGACCGAACCCGCCGCGAACGATTGTCCCCAGCCTGTGGATAACCCTGTGTGCAACGTGCGTTCGATGGCGCACCGCACACCCGCACAACATCCACATCCTGGTTGTGGTTTGCGTCCTGGAACCTGTGATTTCTCCGGTATGACGGGGCTCGCTGCGGTGCACGACCTGGGGACGACCGGATCGCGTCCCCAATCCCCGCAAGTTATCCACAACGCAGCACACACGCTGCCCACACCCGTTATCCCCAGTACCGCAACGCAGGACGTAGTTATCCACAGAATCCACAGGTGCTACTACTCCTACCAACCAAGAAAACGATGCGTTTCACGCATTGCCCACTGCCGTCCCGCTCGCCTATTCGGGACCCAGGGCATTAGGGTCGACCTGCCGTGGCACGCATCGCTCGCGTCACACGGCCGGCCCGTCATACCGCGAGGCCCCCACGCAACAAGGATGGTTTGCACGTGAAGCTCGTCGTCGATCGCGATGTCCTGGCCGAGGCCGTCACCTGGGCGGTGCGCGGCCTGTCCAACCGGCCGCCGGTCCCGGTGCTGGCCGGCGTGCTGCTGGACGCGAACGACGAAGGCCTGACCCTCAGTGCCTTCGACTACGAGGTGTCGGCCAAGGTCACCGTTGACGCCCAGGTCGACGAGCCCGGTCAGGTGCTGGTGCTGGGCCGACTGCTTGCCGAGATCTCACGGTCGCTGCCGAACAAGCCGGTCACGATCAACGCCGACGGCCACAAGGTCGAGGTGACCTGTGGTTCGAGTCGGTTCTCGTTGCAGCAGATGCCGACCGCGGATTACCCGACGCTGCCTACCGCGCCGGAGCCGACCGGTGCGATCGCCGGTGATGTCTTCACCCAGGCGGTCTCGCAGGTCGCGATCGCGGCCGACAAGAGCGACACCCTGCCGATCCTGACCGGGGTCCGGCTGCAGATCGAGGGTGACAAGCTGAGCCTGCTGGCGACCGACCGCTACCGCCTGGCGTTGCGTGAACTCACCTGGAATCCCACCGAATCCGATGCCGACCAGGTCGCCCTGATCCCGGCTCGCACGCTGTCCGACACCGCCAAGGCGTTGGGCGCGTCGGGTTCGGTGCAGATCGCACTCGGCTCCGCGGCCGGCGGCGAGGGCTTGGTCGGGTTCGAGGCCGGGCAGCGTCGTACGACGACGCGGTTGCTCGACGGCGAGTACCCGAAGGTCACCTCGATCTTCCCGACCAGCGTCGACACCGTGTCGGTGATCGAGACCAGCGCACTCACCGAGGCGGTGAAGCGTGTGTCGCTGGTCGCCGAGCGCAACACGCCCGTGCGGTTGCGATTCTCCGAGGGACAGGTGGCGATCGAGGCCGGTCAGGGCGACGACGCGCAAGCGTCCGAGGCGGTCGAGGCGACGCTCACCGGCCCGGAGCTGGAGATCGCGTTCAACCCGCAATTCCTGCTGGACGGTCTCGGTGCGATCGGCACGTCATTCGCTCGGATGTCCTTCACCCAGCCGTCCCGGCCGGCGGTGCTGTCCGGTCAGGCCGAGGCGGACGGCGACGCCGACGAGTCCTACCGCTACGTGCTGATGCCGGTGCGGTTCGCCAGCTGATCCGGCGGGGAGCTGCCGTCAGTTCGCGACGAAAAGCAGCTGCCGTCGCAGCTCGGGCCGGTCGAGCGCATCGAGCAGCGCTGCCGCCAGATCGGCGTGCGTGATGCTGGCACCTTCGGGCCGAGCGCCGATCTGATACGCGCCGCGAGCGCGACCAGCGGTCAGCCGCGGCGGACGCAGACAGGTCCAGTCGGCCGTGCTGCCCCGAAGCTCCGCCTCCATCCGCCGCATGTCCGTGTAGGTCGCGCCGAAGAAGCGCCACAGCACCGCGGCCACGATCCGCTGCGGCAGTGGCAAACTGGCCCGCGGCGCCACCGGCGCGGCCGAAATCACCGACAGTGGCCGGTCTTCTCCGAGAGCAGCCAGCACATTGCGTATGCCGCGCGAGTACAGCTCGGTCCGCTCGCGGCTGCTGCCGTGACCGACGGCGAAGACCACCGCATCCACGCCGTCCAGCGCGGCTCGCACCGCCGCCGCGTCCGTCACGTCCACCGCCTGCGCGCTCACCCCGGCCGGCCACGGGTGAGCGGTCGCCGACCGCGCGATCGCCCGCACGAGGAGGCCACGCCGCACCGCCTCCGCCACGACTGCCCGGCCGGTGTTCCCCGTCGCACCACACACCGCAATCTCCATGATTGTCACTCTAGGTGACAATCACTGATGACGCTACAGTTGCGTCGGTGGACACGGTGCCCTACGCGAACTCACTGTCCTTCCTGCTCTCGCAGGTTGGCGCGCACTCTGCCCGCCGCTTCGCCGAAGCCCTCGTCGGCGCCGGACTAACGCCCCGTGAGTTCGCCGCGTTGAGCAATCTGGTGGAGTTCGGGCCGCGCAATCAGCAGCAGCTCGCGGACGAGCTCGGCATGCACCGCAACAACGTGGTCGCCCTCGTCGATGCCCTCGAAGCCGCCAAACTCGTGCGCAGAGAACGCAATCCGCGGGACCGACGGTCGTTTGTCCTGCAGCTCACAGCGACCGGCCGGCGCCGACTGGAACGCGCTGCGCGGATCGTGCCGGACCTGGACCACGAACTCGGCGCCGTCCTGACCAAGTCTGAGCAGGCAGCCCTGGTGCGGGCATTGCAGACGCTCGCCGACACCGCCGGCCTGACACCCGGCATACATCCGCACCTCGCCAGCAACCGGCACACGGACCGGACCTGAGCGGACCGCGCGTGGTGCGTTGTTGCCCTTCAGCAGGTCGGTCTCGGGGCACCAACTCAGCACCGGGTCCGCGGGAGTAGCGTTTGGGCGCGATGACTTCCCGCTTCCAACGAAGGGCGTGACATGCAACTCGGACTGATCGGCCTGGGCAAGATGGGCGGCAACATGCGTGACCGCCTGAAGGCCGCGGGCATCGACGTGATCGGCTACGACACCAACCCGGAGATTTCCGACGTCAAGGACTTGAAGGAACTCGTTGGCAAGCTCGAGGCCCCGCGCAATGTGTGGGTGATGGTGCCGGCCGGCAAGGTCACCCAGTCGGTGATCGACGAACTCGGCACCCTGCTCGACAAGGGCGACCTGGTGATCGACGGTGGCAACAGCAAGTTCACCGACGACGCCAAGCACGAGAAGGAGCTCGCCGAGAAGGGCATCGGCTTCGTCGACTGCGGCGTCTCCGGAGGGGTCTGGGGCAAGGAGAACGGTTACGCGCTCATGGTCGGCGGCTCGCCGGAGAACATCGAGCGCCTGATGCCGGTCTTCGACGCGCTGCGCCCCGAGGGCCCGCGCGACGAGAGCTTCGTGCACGCCGGCGACGTCGGCGCCGGCCACTACGTGAAGATGGTCCACAACGGCATCGAGTACGGCATGATGCAGGCGTATGCCGAGGGCTACGAGCTGCTCGAGGCCAAGGAGATCGTCAAGGACGTCCCCGCCGCGTTCAAGGCCTGGACCCGCGGCACCGTGGTGCGGTCCTGGCTGCAGGAGCTCACCGCGGCCGCGCTCGCCAAGGACGGCAACCTCAGCGGCATCGAAGGCTTCGTCAACGACTCCGGCGAGGGCCGCTGGACGGTGCAGGAGGGTGTCGAGTACGGCGTCCCGATGCCGGTCATCTCCGGCTCGCTCTACCAGCGGTTCTTCTCCCGCCAGGGCACCGACTCCCCCGCGATGAAGGCGGTCGCCGCCATGCGCAACGAGTTCGGTGGCCACGCGGTCACCAAGAAGGGCGAAAAGGGCGTCGTCACCGACCACTGAACTGAATCTTCTGCTCCGACTCCTCGCAGGTCAGGCAGGAACTCGGCTCACTGCGTTCGCTCGAGTCCCTGCCTGACCTGGTCGTCGTCGCAGCGGTCCTCTGTGGCATTCCTCGCAACGGAACCTCTGCTCCGCGGCGCCCCCACCGAGAGGCCCACGAGAGCGGCCCGGTTTCGTGGACCTCTCGAGGCCGTTGTGGGCCGCTCGATGTGTGGTGATCGGGTCGGCCGCTTGGGCCGCCGGAGGACGTGATCGTCGCTAGGGTTTCGCCGTGACTGTTGAGGTCGAACACCCGCAGCGGCGGCCACTGCTCGACGAGCTGCACGCTCGTGCCGCGCCGCGTTTCAGCGCGCCGGCGCGAGTGGTCCACCTTGCGCTGAAGGCTCCCGGGGACGCCGCGGCCCGCGATCGCGCCGAGGACCGGCGGATGCTGTCCGAGCTCGCCGGCGAGCCGGTGCCGGACCGGCGCAGCTTCGAGTTCGAGCGCCGCGGCTACACCGTCGACTGGGAGAACCACACCGAGTACGCCGGTTACACCGCGCTGCTGCGCAACAACCGGTCGGCGCCGTTTTCGGCCGATCCGAGCGCGCTGTTCCCCACCGAATGGGAGACCTCGAGCCCCGCGCGACGCATCGCAGCCGTGGTCATCGAAGTGCTGCCGATGCCCGCCGACGACACCGAGCTGGTCAGGCAGGTCGAGCAGTGGCTCGACCCGCGACGCACCGTGATCATGCGAGTGCTGGACGGCACGGCAGTCATCGCCGGCGACTTCCGTCCGGACGAGTACGGCTATACCCGGTTCGTCGTCTTCGTCTCCCCCGACACCGGGCCCGGCCGCACCGGATACACCGTCCAGCGGTTGCTCGACCTGGAGACCTACCGGGCGTTGGCAATGATCGGCTTCCTCGACTCGCGGGACCTGACCACCAAGCTCAACCACCTCAACCCCAAGCTGCGCGATCTGGTCCACCACGTCGACTCCGAGGAACGCAACACCGAGGAGGTCCTGCACGAATTGCTCACTCTCACTGAGCAATTGGAGGCGCTGGCCATGCAGAACGACTTCCGGCTCGGCGCCACCCGAGCGTATGCCGCCATCGTCGAGGGTCGTCTCGACGCCCTCGGCGACGAACGCTTCCGTGGCCGTCAGACCCTGCGTGACTTCCTGGCCAGGCGCTACGAACCGTCGATCCGGACCGCCTTTGCCGGCGAGGCGCGCCTCGACCGGATGCTCAGCCGGGCCAGTCGTGCCGGAGACCTGCTGCGCACCCGCGTCGACGTCTCCCGGACCGCGCAGAATCAGAACCTGTTGCGCTCACTCGACGAACGCAGTGAAACGCAGCTCCAGTTGCAAACGACCGTCGAGGGCCTGTCGGTCATCGCGATCAGCTACTACGCGATCGCACTCCTGTCCTACCTGCTGGCGCCGTTCGCCGAGGACTACGGGTTCAACAAGGCATGGGTGCTGGCCTGCTGCGTCCCTGTCGTCGTGGCCCTCACCTGGCTCGGCATGCGGGCCGTCCGGTCGCGCATTCACCGCCGCATGTCACACCCACCACACGACCATTGACATGGGGAGCTTTCGGGTATGACGAATCGAGCGACCAGCTTCGGGGCGGTCGCTGCGGCATACGAACGCTTCCGGCCGGGCTACCCGGACCAGCTGGTCGACCTGGTGCTCGACTACACCGGGCGGCCGGTGCGCACCGCGCTGGAGATCGGTGCCGGCACCGGCAAAGCCACCCGGGCCTTCGCCGGCCACGGCATCGCCGTCACTGCAACGGATCCCGACGCCGCCATGCTTGCCGAGCTGCGTCGGCACGTCCCGGAGACCGTCACCGTCAGGCAGGCCACTCTCGAACAACTGGAACAACTCGACGACCCGAACCAAGCCCGCGGCTTCGACCTGATCTTCGCCGCCGCGGCATTGCATTGGACGGATCAGGCGACCCGATGGAGCCGCATCGCTCGATTGCTCAGCGACACAGGCGTTTTCGCGTCCTTCGGTGGCCCGATGGATCTCGCCGACCCTGATCTCGACGACGCGGTTGCGCAGATCACCCGGCCCTATCTCGGGGGCGACCACCACATTCCCGCACCGGACGGCACCGCGGCCGACAGTGCGATGCAGTGGCCCGGTAGCGAGCTGCTGACGGTGAGCGGGTTCATCGACATACGGCAGGAGACGATAGCGCGGGAGATCCCGATGAGCCGCGAGGACTTCATCGGTCATCTCGGGACGATCTCGGCATACCTGCAACTGACCGACGACGACCGTGCCGCGGTCTTCGCGCAGATTGGCGCCGTCCTGCCGGAGCAGGTCGCCCTCCGAGCGGACCTGATCATCCACCTGGCGAGGCGAGCACTCCGTTCAGCCAACTGAACAGCGCCGGTTCCAGACGGTTCCAGGTCTGCCAGTTGTGACCCCCGTCGGACAGCACGTATGGCGGTGCCAGCGTCGTCGGCGGCCGCACCGCGGCGGCGAGCGCGGCGATGTTGGCCGGCGGGCTCGACACGTCCTGGGCACTGGTGGCCGCGAAGAGTTGCACCGGCGGGCGCTTCCTCGCCAGCACTAGCGGCGCATTCGCCTCGCGGGTCGCGGAGTCGGGGAGGATCGACGGGTCACCGGCGAAAGGGTCGGCGTTCATGGCGGCACCGATCCCGAACACCTTCGGATATTGCATCGGCAGCTTGATCGCGCACAGACCTCCGGTCGACAGACCCACCAACGCCCAGGCACGCGGGGCCCGCTGCACCCGGAAATGCCGGTGCAACACCCCGGGCACGTCTTGCGCGAGCCAGGTCGCGACCTTCGACTGCGGGGTGTCCGAGCAGTCGGTGTCCACCCCGCCCGGCATGATCTGCGGCATCACCACCAATGCCGGCTTCATCCGGCCGTCGGCCATCAGCTTGGCGAGCCGCCCCGGCATACCGCTGCGGTGGATCCAGTCGACCGGCTCTCCGGGATCACCGTGCAGCAGCTCGATCACCGGGAAATTCCTTTTCCGATAAGCCTTTTCGTCATACTGCGGCGGGGTCCAGACGATCACCTGCCCGGCCAGCCGCGAGTGCGGTCCGCGGAAGAAGGTGCTGACCGTGCCGCCCTCGAAGCGGGTGAAGTCGGCGGTCTGCGGCGGCGGCCCGGACATCACCAGGTGCGATGAGGTGTCGGTGCCGAGCAGATCCGACCATGAGGCGTAGAGCCCGTAGTGGTTGTTGACCCAGGTGCCGGCCACCGCGATCGCGCACGCCTGACACAGCATCAGCAACACCAATCGCTGCCCGACGCGGAGGAGGCCCGGTCCGGGCACCCGACTCCACAGCAGCAAGGTCAGCACGGCCATCAGCACCGTGCCCGCGATCAGCGCGTAGTAGAACGCATCCCCCGTCAGGCTCACCTGCCGCACGCTAAGCAGCGTCCCCGAGCGTTGACTGGGTATCGGCTGGATGTCGCTGGGGCCGATCGCGGGCTGGACGGCTCCTAGACTTGGCGGTGTGTTCGTCCGTCACCTGACCCTGCAGGACTTCCGGTCCTACGAGTCGGCCGACCTCGAATTCGCCAGTGGGGTCACGACATTCGTCGGTCTGAACGGGCAGGGCAAGACCAACATCGTCGAGGCACTCGGCTATCTGGCGAGTCTCTCCTCACACCGGGTCGCCCAGGACGCGCCGCTGGTGCGCGCCGGGGCCGGGCAGGCGATCGTGCGGGCCGCGGTCGTGCGTGACGACCGGGAGCAGCAACTCGAACTCGAGATCAACCCGGGCCGCGCCAACCGGGCCCGACTCGGCCGGTCACCGCTGACCAGGCCCCGCGACCTGCTCGGCAATCTGCGCACGGTGCTGTTCGCACCCGAGGATCTCGCGCTGGTCAAGGGCGACCCGAGCGAGCGGCGGCGCTTTCTCGATGGCCTGCTCGTTGCCCGGCAACCGCGCTGGGCGGGGGCGCGCGCCGACTACGACAAAATTCTCAAGCAACGCAATGCGCTGCTGAAAACCGCTCGTACCGCTACGGATCGGCAGTCAGCGCTCTCGACGTTGCCGGTGTGGGACAGCCACCTGGCCAAAGTCGGCGCCAACCTCGTCTACGCCAGATTGCGCCTCCTGCGGGACCTGCAGCCCTACCTGCAGCTGGCGTATGACGAGGTGAGCGCGGGCCAGTCGGACGCGCGGACGTCATACAAGAGCTCGATGTATGACGAGCTCGCCGAGCAACTGGCCGCCGGGGAGGTGCCGGAGGTGGGTGAGCTCGAAGCCGGGTTCGCCAAGACGTTCGAGCAGCAGCACCGGGCCGAGGTCGAGCGCGGTCAAACCCTGGTCGGCCCGCACCGGGACGACGTCGTGCTGCAACTCGGGGCGTTGCCGGCGAAGGGCTATGCCAGTCACGGCGAGTCGTGGTCGTTCGCGCTCGGACTGCGGATCGCGGCCTTCCAACTCCTGCGGCACGACCTCGGCACCGACCCGGTGCTGGTGCTCGATGACGTGTTCGCCGAGCTCGACGCCGGTCGGCGACGTCGCCTTGCGCTGATGGTGGCCGACTGCGAGCAGGTGCTGATCACCGCGGCCGTCGGCGACGACGTGCCCGACTCGTTGACCGGCGCCACCTTCACCGTCACCCTCGGGAAGGTGACACCCGATGACCAGTGACGAGCCGGAGCCCACGGACACCGAACCCGAAGACGCGCTCGATGCAGCACGGGATGCACTGCGTCGCGCCCGACTGACCGCACGGGACAAGGGTTTTCGCCCCGGCGGTCCGGTGCGTCGCCGCGCTCGCAAGGCGGCCGACCTCGGCACCGGACGGGCCCGGGACGATGGGCGGGACCCCGGGGTGCTCGGGGACCAGCTGGACCGGTTGTTGGTCGACCGCGGCTGGCAGGTCGACGTCGCGGCGGGTTCGGTGATGGGCCGGTGGGCCGAGATCGTCGGCGCCGACGTGGCCGCCCACGCCCGACCGGTCACCTTCACCGACGGGGTGCTCACCGTGCGCGCCGAATCCACCGCGTGGGCCACCCAGCTGCGGCTGCTCAGCTCGACGTTGCTGGGCAAGATGGAGCAGGCTGTCGGGCCCGACGTGGTGCAGGAACTGCGGGTCGTGGGACCCAACGCACCGAGCTGGTCCAAGGGACCACGCAAGGCACACGGCGGTCGCGGACCCCGTGACACCTACGGATAAGTAGTTGCTGAGGACCGTCGCCGACAGTTGCCCGGTCACCCCTGCCACCGCTTACAGTGAACTCGTTTTGCACACCGGCACCGGCAGGAAGCAGTAGACACGTGAGTCATGACCAGAACGGTCAGGACGGAAAAGACCCGCGCGGGGGCCGGGACGAGTTCGACCATTTCTTCACCGACCGTGACGCGCGTCGCGCGCAGCAACGCGACCCGGACGCAACCGCCTGGGCCGAGGGTGGCTACGACCAACCGGCCTCCGGCGATCCCTATGACGACCGGACCCAGACCGCGCTGCCCCCGTCATACGACAACGGGCAGGGGTATGACGACCAGCACAGCTACGTGCAGCCGCCGCGTCCGGACGAGGACTACTACGGCTATGAGCAGCAGGGCGGCCCCTACTACGGGCAGCAGCCGCCGCGCCGCCGCGGCAACATCTGGGCGCCGGTGGCGGTCATCGTCGCCTCGCTGCTCGTGGTCGGCGTGATCGCCGCGATCGCGCTGAACCGGTCGGGTGACAGCGGGCAGCAGGCCAATTCGCCGCTGCCCACCCAGACGGTCACCAAGACCCAGACGCAATCGCCGAGCGAGCAATCGCCGAGTTCGACCGACAGCTCGTCGTCCTCGGAGTCCAGCAGCTCCAGCCCGAGCAGTTCGCAGTCGTCGGCCAGTTACGCCACCGCCCTGCCCGGCTCGGCGAGCCCGTGCCCGGGCAGCGCCGACTACGGCGTCGGTCCGCGCACGACCTGTGCGTTCGCCGCGGTGGTGGCCACCAAGTACAACTCCGCCAAGGACAGCGACGGCAACGCCTCCTTCTCGGCGACCTCGCCGGAGACGCGCAAGTCGTATGACGTGACGTGCACCGCGGGCGACGTCGTCACCTGTGTCACCACCACCAACGCCACCGTCTACATGTTGCGCAAGTAGCCGCCATACCGGCGCGGACTCGTCACGCCTTTGGTGGACTTGTCACGTCGGGCCGCACTTGTCACGTCGACGTCGACTTGTCACGTCGTGGGTGGTCTTGTCACGTGCAGTAGCACGTGACAAGACGACCGAACGTGGACAAGTCCACCAACCGCGGACAAGTCCGCACACAGTGGACAAGTGGACCGGCACCGGACAAGTGCGCTGAGCGTTGCGTGAGTCGATTTCCGGCCGGGGTCAGGTGTGGGGAGTCGGCGGAGGGTGGGTTCGCGGCTCACATCGGCGTTCAGGGCGTGCCACGCGCCACTTACGGGCTACCAGCAGGTATCATGGAAGTCTGATTCGGCATACAGGATCGAATGACGGCTCGCCGCGACGTCGGCGGGCCGCCTGTGTGCCCGGATGCGACCACCATGCTGCGTGAAGGAGCACTGTGCCCGAGACACCTGCGCCCCAGGGTTCGCCCGACGACGAGCAGCCGCAGAAGAAGCCGGCGGCCAAGACTGCGGCCAAGGGCAGCGCGTCCTACGGCGCCGACGACATCCAGGTGCTGGAAGGCCTCGAGGCGGTCCGCAAACGACCCGGCATGTATATCGGCTCGACCGGCGCCCGCGGCCTGCACCACCTGATCTGGGAGATCGTGGACAACGCGGTCGACGAGGCGATGGCCGGCTACGGCGACAGCATCGAGGTCACCCTGCTCGCCGACGGCGGCGTGCGGGTGCGCGACCACGCGCGCGGCATCCCGACCGACATCAACAAGGCGTATGGCGTGTCCACGGTCGAGCTGGTGCTCACCCAGCTGCACGCCGGCGGCAAGTTCGGTGGTGGCGGTTACAAGGTGTCCGGCGGCCTGCACGGCGTCGGTTCGTCGGTGGTCAACGCACTGTCGACCAAGCTGACCGTCGAGGTACGACGCGACGGCATCGTCTACTACATGGAGTTCGACCACGGCACTCGCGTCGAGCCGCTGAAGGAGGTCGGCTCGGCCGACCCCGAGGACTCCGGCACCACGATCACCTTCTGGGCCGATGCGGCGATCTTCGACACCACCGACTACGACTTCGAGACGATCCGCGCCCGCTTCCAGCAGTACGCCTTCCTCAACAAGGGCCTGGCGATCACGCTGACCGACGAGCGGCCCCAGCAGGTCGACGAGGGCGCGGAGGAAGAGGCGATGGCCGGCGCCACCGCCGAGGGCGAGGAGTCGGTGGCGAGCGGTGAGGCGCGCACGATCACCTACCGCTACGACGACGGGCTGATCGACTACGTCAAGCACCTCAACTCCTCCAAGCGCAACGAGCCGGTCAACGAGGACATCATCGCCTTCGAGCACGAGGACACCGACCGGCTGCTGTCGGTCGAGGTCGCGATGCAGTGGACCACGGCATTCAGTGAGTCGGTGCACACCTACGCCAACGCGATCAACACTCACGAGGGCGGCACCCACGAGGAAGGCTTCCGGGCCGCGATGACCTCGCTGATCAACACTTTCGCCCGGGCGCAGAAGCTGCTTAAGGAGAAGGACGACAACCTCACCGGTGACGACATCCGAGAGGGCCTCACCGCGGTCATCTCGGTCAAGCTCGGCGAGCCGCAGTTCGAGGGCCAGACCAAGACCAAGCTCGGCAACTCCGAGGTCAAGGGCTTCGTCCAGGGCGCGGTGCGCGACGAGTTCGACCACTGGCTCCAGCAGCACCCGAAGGAGGGTCAGGGCATCGTCCGCAAGGCGATCCAGGCCGCGGCCGCGCGCCTCGCCGCCCGCAAGGCGCGCGAGGCGACCCGCCGCAAGGGCCTGCTGGAGTCCGGCGGCCTGCCCGGCAAGCTCAAGGACTGCCAGAGCAACGACCCGACGGTCTCGGAGATCTTCATCGTCGAGGGCGACTCGGCCGGCGGGTCGGCGGTGCAGGGCCGCAACCCCTTCAACCAGGCGATCCTGCCGATCCGCGGCAAGATCCTCAACGTCGAAAAGGCCCGCATCGACAAGGTGCTGGCCAACAACGAGGTGCAGGCGCTGATCTCCGGCTTCGGCACCGGCATTGGCGAGGACTTCGACATCAGCAAGGCGCGCTATCACAAGATCGTGCTGATGGCCGATGCCGACGTGGACGGCATGCACATCCGCACCCTGCTGCTGACGCTGCTCTTCCGCTTCATGCGGCCGCTGATCGAGGCCGGCTACGTCTACCTGGCGCAGCCGCCGCTCTACCGGATCAAGTGGAGCAACCACGAGCACGAGTTCGCCTTCTCCGACAAGGAGCGCGACGGGCTGATCAAGGTCGGCCAGGCGAACGGCTGGCGGCTGCCGAAGGACAACTCGGTGCAGCGCTACAAGGGTCTTGGTGAGATGAACTACCAGGAGCTGTGGGAGACCACCATGGATCCCGACCACCGCACCCTGCTGCAGGTGACCCTCGACGACGCGGCCGCCGCGGACGAGATTTTCGCCGTACTCATGGGCGAGGACGTCGAGAGCCGGCGCGGGTTCATCCAGCGCAACGCCAAGGACGTGCGCTTCCTTGACATCTGAAGGAGCGCGCAGCGGAGGTTGGGGCTGGTTTCGATACGCCTCCCCCGCTGCGCTCCTCCGGCTACTCAACCAGCGAGGCGACTCCGCTACTCGACCAGCCAAGCGATTCACGTGAAACATGCTGACTAGCAAGGACATTGATGACTGACGACGACGGCCAGACTCCTCCCGGCGACACCCCGGACGAGATCCTCGGCACCTCGGACCAGGTCGGCGACACGGCGATCACCAGCACCGGCACCGGGACGAACATCGACCCGGTCGACCTCAACACCGAGATGCAGCGCAGCTACATCGATTACGCGATGGCCGTGATCGTCAGCCGCGCGCTGCCCGACGTGCGCGACGGGTTGAAGCCGGTGCACCGCCGCATCGTCTACGCCATGTTCGACGGCGGCTACCGGCCCGACCGCGGCTACAACAAGTGCAGCCGCGTCGTCGGTGACGTGATGGGTCAGTACCACCCGCACGGCGACAGCGCGATCTACGACGCGTTGGTGCGGCTCGCCCAGCCGTGGGCGCTGCGTTACCCGCTGATCGACGGCCAGGGCAACTTCGGCTCCCCGGGCAACGACGGTGCGGCCGCACCCCGATACACCGAGTGCCGGATGGCGCCGCTGGCGATGGAGCTGGTGCGTGACATCGACAAGGAAACCGTCGACTTCGAGCCCAACTACGACGGCAAGACGATGCAGCCGACCGTGCTGCCGTCGCGTTTCCCCAACCTGCTGGTCAACGGCTCCGGCGGCATCGCCGTGGGTATGGCGACCCAGATCCCCCCGCACAACCTGCGCGAGGTAGCGACCGGCGCCCAGTGGCTGCTGGATCACCCGGAGGCGTCGCGTGAGGAGCTGCTGGAGAAGCTGATCGAGCTGATCCCTGGCCCGGACTTCCCGTCCGGTGCGCTGATCATGGGGCGCAAGGGCATCGAGGACGCCTACCGCACCGGCCGCGGCTCGATCGTGATGCGTGCGGTGGTCAACGTCGAGGAGATCCAGGGCCGGCAGTGCCTGGTCGTCACCGAGCTGCCCTACCAGGTCAACCCGGACGCGCTCGCCGAGAAGATCGCGAGCCTGGTCCGGGACGGCCGGATCGCCGGCATCGCCGACCTGCGCGACGAGACCTCGGGCCGCACCGGTCAGCGCCTCGTCATCGTGCTCAAGCGCGATGCCGTGGCCAAGGTGGTGCTGAACAACCTCTACAAGCACACCCAGCTGCAGCAGAACTTCGGCGCCAACATGCTGGCCCTCGTCGAGGGCGTGCCGCGCACGCTGCCGATCTCCGCCTTCGTGCGGCACTGGGTCGAGCACCAGATCGACGTCATTCAGCGACGCACGGCATACCTGCTGCGCAAGGCCGAGGAAGAGATCCACATCCTGCGCGGCCTGCTCAAGGCGCTCGATGCGCTGGATGAGGTCATCGCCCTGATCCGCCGCAGCCCGTCGGTCGACGAGGCGCGCACCGGCCTGATGGAGCTGCTCGACGTCGACGAGATCCAGGCGACGGCGATCCTCAACATGCAGTTGCGTCGCCTCGCGGCCCTCGAGCGGCAGAAGATCATCGACCAGCACGACGAGTTGCAGCGGGCGATCGAGGACTACCAGGACATCCTCGCCAAGCCCGAGCGGCAGCGGCAGATCGTTAGCGACGAGCTGGCCGAGATCGTCGCGCAGTATGGCGATGACCGCCGCACCCAGATCGTGCCCTTCGACGGTGACATGTCGATGGAGGACCTGATCCCCGAGGAGGACGTGGTCGTCACGATCACCCGGGGCGGTTACGCCAAGCGCACCAAGCTCGGCGAATACCGCGCGCAGCGGCGCGGCGGCAAGGGCGTGCGCGGGGCCAACCTGCGCGGCGACGACGTGGTGTCGCACTTCTTCACCACCTCCACCCACCACTGGCTGCTGTTCTTCACCAACGCCGGCCGGGTCTACCGGGCGAAGGCCTACGAGCTGCCCGAGGGCAGTCGCGACGCCAAGGGTCAGCACGTGGCCAACCTGATGGCCTTCCAGCCGGGCGAGGAGATCGCCCAGGTGATGGCGCTGCGCGACTACGAGCAGTCGCCATACCTGCTGCTCGCCACCAAGCGCGGCCTGGTGAAGAAGACGCGCCTGTCCGAGTACGACTCGCCACGCACCGGCGGCCTGATCGCGGTCAATCTGCGCGACGGCGACGAGCTCGTCGGCGCCCAGCTCGCGAGCGGCGAGGACGACGTGCTGCTGGTGTCGCACAAGGGGCAGGCGGTGCGCTTCACCGCCTCCGACGCGACGCTGCGACCGATGGGTCGCTCGACCTCGGGCGTGACCGGCATGAAGTTCCGCGACGGCGACGACCTGCTGTCGCTCAACATCGTGCGCGATGGCACCGACCCCGATGTGTTCGTTGTATTCGAGAACGGACTGGCCAAGCGCACCGCGGCGTCCGACTACCCGGTCAAGGGTCGCGCGACGCTGGGCGTGAAGGTGGCTGCGATCTCCGAGCGCGGTGGCGACCTGGTCGGCGCGCTGACCGTCGACGAGACCGACGAGGTGCTCGTGGTGATGGAGAAGGGCAAGATCGTCCGCTCCCGGGTCGATGAGGTACGCCGCACCGGTCGCTCGACGCAGGGCGTGCGGTTCGCCGTGCCCGGTAAGGGCGACGCGATCGTGGCAGTTGCGCGGAACGCCGAGCGGGAAGTCGAGGATGCCGAGGTTGATGGCGTACCGTCGGGCGAGTCGGACACTTCCGACGCCGAGGGCGTGATCGAGGACCGCGACGCGCCCACTACTGACGAGACCGACGAGCCGGGAGACGACGAGTGAGCAGCGACGCATCCGACGGCCGCGGTGAGGGCGGCGGATCCGCCCGCACCGCGGAAGTGCCCGCCGCCAAGCTGCCGGGTGCAGCGGGTTCCAGCGGGTCGGGCGACGGCAAGGGGTCGTCGGCGCGCACCGCTCCCCGACCCGGCGGCAAGCAGGCTCCGGTGCGTACGCCGGGACGGCCCGGTCAGCCCCGGCGCCCGGCGCCGCGACCGGGTGGCCCGCAGGGCAGGCGCCCCGCCCGTTCCACCCCGCGCCGGGTTCGGTTGACCCTCTCCCGGGTCGACCCGTGGTCGGTGATGAAGATCGCCTTCCTGCTGTCGGTGGCGCTCGGCATTGCGATGGTCGTGATGGTCGCCGTGCTGTGGACCGTGCTGCAGGGCATGGGCGTGTGGGGCAACCTCAACGACGTGCTGCGCACGCTCGACAAGAACGGTTCGACCTTCGACATCATGGATTACATCGGCTTCGGCCGGGTGGTGTCGTTGTCGGTCGTCTTCGCGGTGATCGACGTGGTGCTGATGACCGCGCTCGCGACGCTGGTCGCGTTCCTCTACAACATCTGCGCCTCGCTGGTCGGCGGCGTGCAGATGACCCTGTCGGACGAGTAGTCGTCGCCGCTGATCGGGGCCCCCGTCATACCGGCTCGTTTTGGTGTGGCGCGCCCCGGTGAGGTAGCCTCGTTCGGCGCCCACGGCGGATCCCTGCCGGGGCGTTCGAACGGTGCACGGGCCTATAGCTCAGTCGGTTAGAGCGCTTCCCTGATAAGGAAGAGGTCACTGGTTCAAGTCCAGTTAGGCCCACCACCGCACCGTCCTCGTCGGATCGGAGCCCCACATGTTGAAGAAGCTCTTGCTGGTCGTCGGAGTCGCCGCGGGTGCGGTCGCCGTCAAGCAGAAGATGCAGCAGCAGAAGTCCACCAAGGACCTGTGGGCGCAGGCCGCCGACCAGCCGAAGCAAGGCTGACCCACCGCCGCCTCTCGCGCGGCGAGTACGGGGCCATGGCGCAATTGGTAGCGCACCTGCTTTGCAAGCAGGGGGTTAGGGGTTCGAGTCCCCTTGGCTCCACTGGTGTTTGATCGAAGGCCGCTTCCCGTGCGTGGGAGGCGGCCTTCGTCGTGGTGAGGCGGCCTTCGTCGTGGTGGCGCGCTGCGCTGAGCCGGCAAAAGTCGACCCTCGGCAGAGCAACACGCCGCGTCGGCGCGGATCGTCGGCGTGTCCGTATGCCGAGGGTCGACTTTGCGCGCGACCGGGCGCGGATCGCGGCGCGCTCGGCGTCACTCGGCTGCGGCGCGCGCCCGACGGGCGGCGTCGGCCACCCGCTCGGTGATCCCGAACGCGTCGAACAACCGCGTGACGTCCGTGCGGAAGGCGGCCGTCGGGCGGTGCTCGCCGCGTTCGAGCTCGTGCAGCAGCATGCCGGTCAGGGCGTGGGCGACGGTGCTGCCGGCGTCCGGCGGAGTCGTCCATGGGGAGAACAGCTCCGCCATACCGGTGAAGTAGGTGTCGCTGACCGCGCGAAGTCGAGGGTTATGGGCCGCGGCGGCGACCAACTGCGGGATCGCATCGGACGGGAAGTCGACGCCATACGGTGCCCTGGCCGCGAACGCCATAGCGGCATCGATCAGCTCACTTCTCCCGGACAGGACGTCATCGGCCATCGCCCGCAGTTGCGCGCTGGTGCGGCGCACACTCTCCTCGAATGCCGCGACGACCAGGTCCTCGGCGGTGCGGAAGTGGTAGGTCGTCGAGGCAAGTGAGGTGCCCGCGGCTGCCGCCACCTTCCGCTGGGTGACCGACCCCGCACCCTCGCGCACGATGAGCTCCAGTGCTGCATCGATGAGCGCGGCCCGGGTGCGTGCGCTGCGGGCGCGACGGCCGTCGGTCATGCGGGGTCGGTCCTTGTTGCTAGGTCAGTGGTTCTGCTTCGGCTGGGTGGAGGCGGTCCTCGAACTCCTTGCTGAGTTTCTCACCCTCGATGTCCGGGTCCGGAACGTGCCGGGCGAACCACTGCGGGTGATACCAGACCTTCGAGCCGACGATCGCCATCAGCGCCGGCACCAGCGTGAGCCGTACGACGAAGGCATCGATGAAAACGCCTGCGGCAAAACCGAATCCGATCGCCTTGATGGTCGGGTCGTCGGTGACCATGAACGCGACGAAGATCGAGAACATGATGAGCGCCGCCGCGGTGACCACTCGGGCTGACGAAGTGGTCCCGCGTTCGACGGCGCCTCGGCCGTCACCGGTCTTGGTGTAGTCCTCCTTGATGCGCGAGACGACGAACACCTCGTAGTCGCTGGAGAGGCCGAAGATGATCGCGAGCATGATCAGCGGCAGGAAGCTGATGATCTCACCCTTGGTGACGCCCAACAGGCTTGCGCCCCAACCCCATTGGAAGATCGCGACCTCGAGGCCGAACGCCGCGCCGACCGACAACATGAAGCCGACGATCGACTTGATCGGGATGAGGATGGTCCGGAACGCGAACGTCAGCAGCACGAACGCCAGTGCTGCCACCACGGCCAGGAAGATCGGCAGCGCATCGGTGAGTTTGGCCGAGACGTCGATGTTGGAGGCGGTCTGCCCGCCCACCTGGATCTTGGTGCCCGTCGTGCCCTCGATCTGGCTGCGGTTGTCGCGCAGGTGGGTGACCAGGTCAGCGGTCTTGGGGTCATTGGGCCCGGTCTTGGGGATCACCGAGATGATCGCGAGCTTGCCCTGGCTCACCGTCGGCGCCGCGGTCACCACGTTGTCCTGCTTCTGCAGGGCGCCGACGAGCTGCTGCACGTCGGCGGGGCTGTCGACGTTCTGTGCGGTGACCAGCAGCGGCCCGTTGAACCCGACGCCGAAGCCCTCGGTGGTCAGGTCGTACGCCTTCCGGGCGGTGTTGTCCTTGGACTGCGACGCCCCGCTCGGCAGGCCGAGCTGCATATCGAGAGCAGGCGAGGCCAGGACGAGCAGACCCAGCACACCCACGATGAGCACGGGGACCCGGAAGCGGACGACGAACCGCGCCCAGACCCCGCCCGCGCTCTTCTCCGGGGCCTCGACCGCCTGCCGCGCGATCGCCTCGTGGTGCCCCGGCATGCCGGGCGACGGAATGAACCGGATGACCTTGCGACCGGCGAACCCCAACGAGGCGGGCAGCAACGTGAGCGCGATCAACAGGGCGATGAACACTGCTCCGGCGGCGGCCAGGCCCATCACCGTGAGGAACGGAATGCCGACGACCGCCATACCGCAGAGCGCGACGATGACCGTCAGGCCAGCGAACACCACCGAACTGCCGGCTGTCCCGACGGCGAGGTAGACCGAGTCCTCGACGTCGAGTCCGGCGATGAGGTTGTTGCGATGCCTGGCGAGGATGAAGACCCCGTAGTCGATGCCGCAGGACAGGCCGAGCATGAGCGCAACCGTGGTCGACGTCGACGCGATGTCGACGACTGCGGCCAGCGCGGTGACCGACATGACCGTCACGATCACGCCGAGGATCGCGTTGATGATCGGCAGACCGGCCGCGACGAATGCCGCGAAGGTCACCAGCAGCACGATGAACGCGACGACGATGCCGATGATCTCGGGGATTTCACTGATGGTGAATTCCGAGCCTGGGTAGACCGATCCGGCGTACTCGACCTGGACCCCCGAGTTGCGAGCCGTGTCGGAGACGGCGTTCACCCGGTCGAGCGTCGAGGTGCTGACGTCCTGCGCGGCGTCCTTGTACTGGATGGTGCCGAGCCCGACCTGCCCGGACCGGGAGACCTGTTTGGTCGTGTAGGGATCGGTGGTCGCGACCACCCCCGGAATCTTGGCCAGCTGCGCCATCGTCTCCTTGACCGCCTGCACGTTGGTCGGGGACGTCAGCTTCTGGCTGCCGTGCGTGGCGAACACCACCCGGGTCTGTGCGCCGCCCGCCGCCGGCAGGTCCTTGGCCAGCAGGTCCTGCATCTGCTGGGACTCGGTGCCCGGGATGGTGAAGTTGTCGTTGGTCTTGCCGTTGCTCAGCTGCGCGGTGGCGATCACTGCAGCAGCAACCAGGATCCAGAGGGCGACCACGGTCTTGCGATGGCGGAAACACCAACGGGCAATATTTGCAAGGTATTTCGACACTGTTCCTCCCGAACACGACAACCACACCGACAGCACACCGACGTCAGCGGTGGGTGCTCTCAAATCTTTCAGTACGATAGTACGGAAAGGATCCAGGATGAAGTGGCTGATGTGGTCGCGCGATTGAAGCAGGACGTGTCGGTGCTCGGTGTCGGCCAGGTCGGCCTGGGCGAAGACGCCGCGTAGTCTTCCCGGCACGCCCACGCCATCGACCGAGCACACCACATCGACCGACTCCACTACGAGGTGAACGCATGCGGATCTACCTGACCCGGGTCTTCGTCGAGGACCAGGCCGCGGCCGAGAAGTTCTACACCGAGGTGCTCGGCTTCCGGGTCAAGCACGACATCCCGCTCGGTGACGCGCGGTGGCTGACCGTGGTCTCGCCCGACGCACCGGACGGCACCGAGCTCCTGCTCGAGCCGAACGGCCACCCGGCGGTCGGTCCCTACACGAAGGCGCTGGTCGCCGACGGAATACCGGCGGCGTCGTTTGCGGTCGATGACGTGCGGGCGGAGTGCGATCGCTTGCAGGACAAGGGAGTTCGCTTCACCCAGCCCCCGACCGACATGGGTGAGGTGACGACCGCGGTCTTCGACGACACCTGCGGCAACCTGATCCAGATCGTGCAGCTGCCGGCGGGTAGCTAACCGAGCGCGCCCGCCCTGCGGCGCAGGATCGCGCGCTCGCCGTCGTTGCGGGTGCGGGCCACCGCCTCGGTGAACGCCGCCCGTGCCTCGTCGCGGCGACCGGCCCGCTCCAGCAGGTCGCCGCGGACGCTCGGCACCAGCGGTGAGTCGCCGAGCGCGTCCTCCCCCAGCGCGTCGAGTATGACGAGACCCGCGTCCGGGCCGAACGCCCGGCCGTGCGCGACCGCCCGGTTGACCTCGACGACGGGCCCCGGCGCGGCGGATGCGAGCACGTCATACAGCGCCGCGATGCGCCGCCAGTTGGTGTCCTCGGCTCGTGCGGCGCGGGCGTGCTGCGCGGCGATCGACGCCTGCAGGAAGTAGCGCCCGACGGGCGCGCCCCGCTCGGCGATGGCCTCGGCCCGGGACAGCGCCGCGAGGCCGCGCCGGATGAGCAACTGATCCCAGAGCGTCCGGTCCTGCGCCTCCAGCAGCACCGGGGTGCCGTCGGAGTCGAGGCGCGCCGGGATCCGGGAACCTTGGATCTCCAGCAGCGCCTGCAGCCCGAGCACCTCGACGTCATCGGGTGCGAGCGCGGCAAGCATCCGCGCCAGGCGCATCGCCTCGTGCGCGAGGTCGGGCCGCATCCAGTCGGCGCCGGAGGTGGCGGCATACCCCTCGTTGAAGATCAGGTAGACGACGGCCATTACGTCGTCGAGCCGTGCGGTCCGCGCTGCGCCGGTCGGCAGCTCGAACTCCGCGCGACGCGACGCCAGCGTCTTCTTCGCGCGCGAAATGCGTTGTGCCATGGTCGATTCCGGCACCAGGAAGCCGCGCGCGATCTCCGCGGTCGTGAGCCCGCCGACCAGCCGCAGGGTCAGTGCGGCGCGCGACTCCGGGGTGAGCGACGGGTGACAGGACAGGAAGATCAGCCGCAGGACGTCGTCCTCGATGTGGTCGACCTGCGCGTCGAGATCGGGCATCTCGGTCTCGCTCTCCCGGCCGGCGTGCGCCAACTCGGTGACCTTGCGGCGCAGCACGGCAGCGCGCCGGAAGTGATCGACGGCACGTCGCTTCGCGGTGGTCATCAGCCATGCGCTGGGGTTGTCCGGTATGCCGGTGGCCGGCCACTGCTCGAGTGCCGCGACCAGCGCGTCCTGCGCGAGGTCTTCGGCGAGCGCCAGGTCCCGCGTCATCCGGGTGAGGGCGCCGACGAGGCGGGCCGATTCGGCCCGCCACGCGGCGACGATTGCCCCGTTCGGATCCTGCCCAGTGGTCGGTGCCGGCACGGGGCCAGGCTAGTGACACCGTCCTCAGTCGGTGGGCGTGTCAGGGCCCTCCGGACCCTCGGAGATCTGCCGCAGTGTTGCCACGATGGTCGCCTCCGGCCAGTGCTTGGCGTGCAGCTCGGCGAACGCCTGCTGCCCGGCGATCGCCTCCTCGACGGTGTCGTACTGCAGGATCGCCCAGCCTCCGACGACCTCCTTTGCCTCGGCGTACGGCCCGTCGACCCGGCTGACCTGCCCGTTGCGGGCGACGAAATTGACGGCGTCCTCGGTGCCGTAGAGCCCGCCGCCGTCGACGAAGACGCCCTTGGCGGCCTGCTCGCCGATGAAGGCGTCCATCGCCGCGAACATCTCCTTGGGCGGGGTGCCGATGCCTTCTTCCATCCGCACGAATCCCATGAACCGTGGCATTTCGATCACTCCTGTTGGTTGGTTGTCGGTTGCTTACCACCCACACGTCGAGTGAGTTGCCCGTCCTTCGACATCGATCGCCAAAGAATTTTTCGCGCGGTCCGCTGTCGTCAGCGCGTGAGCACTGACACCCGTTGCTCGCGCGTCATCGGCGTGGGCAGCTTGTCGGCGTCCGGGCGTGCCCGGAGCGACTCAAGCTGCAGCGCGGCGTAGCGCCTCCACGCGTCGGGCGCGTGCTCGGCCGTACGACGCACCACCTCGGCGTTGCCCAGGAAGATCAACATCAGGTCGGACGGGTCGGCGTCCGGCCGCAGCTGTCCTGACTTCCGGGCCCGATCTAGCAAGTCGTCCAGTTGCGTCTCGACCTGCAGCCGCAGCTCCTCCAGCGCGGGACTGTCGGGGAAACGTAGCGCCACCAGGTCGCCGAGCCCGGCGCCGGCGGCCTGCAGCGCGCAGAGGCCGTTGACCAACCGGACGACTCCGGTCCACGGGTCGTCCTGCCCGACCGCGTCCTCCAGCACGGGGCGGTATGACGCGAACATCTCCTCGAAGACGGCGGCGATGAGGTCTTCCCGCGTCGGGAACCGGCGGTAGAGCGTCGCGATGCCGACGCCGGCCGCCTTGGCGATGTCCTCCAGCGGGATCTCCAGACCGCCCAGTCGGAACTGCTCGCACGCGGCCTCGACCACCTTGCTGCGGTTGCGCGCGGCATCCGCACGTAGCGGCGCGCAGGCCTCGGGATCGCGAGTGTTCGGCATATCACACAGTCTAACGAGACAAGTGGAGTGTTTCTTCCGGATCACGCGGTAGCCTGGGGGTATCTGGAAGAAAACCTCCATTTAAGACGTTGGCGATAGACGATGAGCATCGGACACACCCTCAGCCCCTGCGGTTCGCGACTGCGTGCCCGCGCTAGCAGCGCGCCCCGCCGGCAGTCGCGGGCGGCCCTGCACGCGGCCCCCGTCATACGGGAATTGCTGCTGGTGACCGCGCTGTATGTCGCGTATACCGGGAGCCGGCTGCTCGCGAGCGACAAGTTCGACGCCGCGGCGGGCCGCGCCGCTGACCTGCTCAGCTTCGAGTCGGTGCTCGACCTCGACTGGGAGCGGTCGCTGAACGGGCTGTTCACCGAGCACGACTGGCTCGGGCTCTTCGGCAGCTATTGGTATGCGACCGCCCACTACGTGGTCACCCTCGGCGTGCTGGTGTGGCTCTTCACCCGACACCGCGAGGTCTACCGTCGCGCCCGG
Source organism: Flexivirga meconopsidis (assembly GCF_026162425.1). GTDB lineage: Bacteria > Actinomycetota > Actinomycetes > Actinomycetales > Dermatophilaceae > Flexivirga > Flexivirga meconopsidis. The sequence goes on from NZ_JAOBQJ010000001.1 coordinate 211,908, forward strand.
AACGCGCTGGCGCTCGCGACCTTCATCGCGCTCGGCTTCTACCTGGCAATGCCGACCGCTCCGCCGCGGATGGCCGGCCTCACCGACGTACTGAGCCTGCACTCCGACGCGGGTTGGTGGGGCGGAGACGCTTCGGCACCCCGCGCCTTCGCGAACACCACCAATGAACTCGCCGCGTTCCCGTCGATGCACGCCGGTTGGGCGCTGTGGGTCGCGCTCGCGGTTGCCGCGGTGACCAGCTCGTGGTGGCTGCGCGCACTCGGTGTCGGGTATGCCGCGATGACCGCCGTCGTCGTGGTCGGCACCGCGAACCACTGGGTGATCGATGTGGTGGTCGGGTGGGCCATCGTGGCTCTTGCCTGGTGGGTGGTCGATCGGGTGACGTCGGAGCGTCAGCGCGCCGCCGGTTCAGCTGCCGCTCGCCTGAATGTCCTTCACCAGTCGAGGGATGCGGCGCTCACCGACTTTGCTGAGCCAGCTGGTGGCCGGATAGGCAAGCCGAACCACGAAGTAGTTGACGTATTCGACGACCGCGAGCAACCAGACCATCAGCGCCAGCACACGCTGCTCCGCTGAGACCTGGGTGACGAGCACGCCGACGAGTCCGGCCGCAATGACCAGCGGGTCGAGCAGCCGAAAGCTGCGGTAGGCGGCGGCCACCGCACGCGGCATCACACCCCGCGCCAGCCATCGGCGGGCCAGCAGCCAGTAGACGCCGCCCTGCAGCAGGACCAGCACCAACGGGATGAGCGCGGACCAGAGCGCGGCGCTTGACGGGACCACCCCGGTGAGGGCGACGCCGACGAACACCGCCGTCGCGCACAACTCGCCCAGGCCAAGACTCAGATAGGTGCGGCGCAGTGCTGCCGCCCGATCCGTTCCCCCAGATGCCATGCGACGCATGGCTACGACACGCTTTTAAGTTGAGCACAACACAATCGTGCACAACCTGATACGTTGTATGGCGTGACCGACACTCCGGACAACCTGCGGCTGAACCAGCAGCTCTGTTTTTCGCTCTACAGCGCCTCGCGGGCGCTGACCGGGCTTTATCGCGAGCTGCTGGCACCGCTTGGCGTGACCTATCCGCAATACCTTGTGTTGCTCGCCTTGTGGGAGAAGTCCCCGCTGACCGTCAGCGAGCTCGGCGCGCAACTGCAGCTCGATTCCGGCACGCTGTCGCCGCTGTTGAAGCGGCTGGAACTGCTCGGGCTGCTCAGTCGCAACCGCGCCGACCATGACGAGCGGGTGGTGCTTGTCGCCCTCACCGAGCGGGGGACGGCGCTGCGCGCGGAGGCGGTGACCGTGCCCGACGCCATTACGGAGGCGATCGGGCTGGAGCGCGCGCAACTGATCGGACTGCGTGACCAGGTGGAGGACGTCGCCGATCGAGTGCGCACCGCCATACCGACCGAAAATGCCAAGACCCGCTGAACCCACTGAAAATCAAGGAGATTCGCATGCCCACACGCACCGCACGCACCGACTGGACCGGCGGCCTGGAGGACGGATCAGGCAAGGTCGAGCTGAGCAGCTCCAAGCTGGCGACATTTGAGGTGTCCTTCCCCAAGCGCGCCGCCGAGGATGCGGGTGGCACGACCAGCCCCGAGGAGCTGATCGCGGCGGCGCACAGCGCCTGCTACGCGATGCAGCTGTCGGCGCTGATCGCCGAGGCCGGCGGCACCCCGCAGGCGCTCGATGTGCAGGCCGACGTCTCGCTCGGCCCGGACCCGGCCGCCGGCTTTCGGCTCACCGGCATCACCTTGAAGGTGCGCGCGGAGGTCGACGGACTGGATGCCGACGGCTTTGCCAAGGCGGCCGCCGACGCGAAGGCCGGCTGCCCGGTCAGCAAGGCGCTGACCGGGGTCGAGATCACCCTCGACGCCGCGCTCGAGCGCTGAGCGCTCCCGACACCCCGCGAAACTCACCGATAAGGCGGACGACGCGCCGTGATAGCGGCCAATCGCGGCGCGCCACGTACCTTTTCGGTGAGTATCGCCGGGTTTTCCTCTTCGGTGAGTCTCGGCAGGTCCGGCGGATCCCGACGCGCTGAACGGTGACGCGCTGAACGGTGAGCTGGTGCACCAGGAGGGCCCCGGATCGGGGGATAGCCCGTGACCCTCCCGGTGGGCTCGAGATTCGCCTAGGTGTTGTTGGCGAAGTTCTTCAACGCGGCGAGCGTGCCGTTGAACTTGTCCTTGTCCAGCGGCGAGCTGGTGTACTGCCACATCGTCCAGCGGCTCCACGACGCCGGCAGCTCATCTGGCGTGGTCGCGCCGTTGTAGCGGGCGATCCACAGTGGTGTGCCGCCGAAGGCCGTGCTGTTGCCGGTGCAGTCCTTCCACCAGCTGGTCGTCGTGTAGATGACCGGCGCCCGGCCGGTGCGGGTCTTGTACTGCGCGACGAAGTCCTTGATCCAGGCCACCATCGCGGCGTCGGTCTTGCCATAGCAGCCGGCCTCCAGGTCGAGCGCCCCGGGCAGCGTGTAGCCGTCGGCCTTCCAGCCGCCGCCATGGGCGATGAAGTAGTCGGCCTGGGCCTTGCCGGACGCGCCGCCCGGATTGGCGAAGTGGTACGCGCCGCGAATGATCCCCTTGTTCCGCGCGCCCGCGTAGTTGGTGGCGAACTTCGGGTCGATGTAGCTGCTGCCCTCGGTCGCCTTCACGTAGGCCCAGCGCACGCCCGCGGAGTACTGCGCACCCCAGTCGACGGTGCCCTGGTAGTGGCTGACGTCGATGCCGGCCACGCTGCCGGTCGCCGCGCCGATCCGGTGGGAAGCGTTCTGGTTCTTGAGGGTGGCGTTGAGGTCGGCCTTCGCGCCGGCCGCGATCGTCTGGGATGCTCCGCCATACCCGGAGTTGAAGAAGACCGTGACCGCCTTGCCGGTGCGGTTCCACACCGAGGCGGCGTTGTTCTTCACGCACAGCCCCTGGCCGGCGCCCGCACCCTTGAAGTCGTAGCAGCTCGGCTGGGTGGCGCCGTAGTCGGAGATCGAGGTGGTGAAGTCCGAGATCGACCCGCCCTGGCCGGAGTTGTAGTAGTAGCAGAACTCCCCGGCGTCGCAGCCGCCGTCGCGTGCCGCCGCCTGTGCCTGCGGCACGGCGACCGCCCCGATGCCGGCTGCCAGCAGCGGCGCCGTGAGCAGGGCGGTCAGCGTCGGTCGCGATGTACCCATCTGCGGTCAGCTCCTTGATGTTGTATGACGGGGGCCGCGCTTCCTCCCGCGGGCGCCACAAACCCTGGCCGCACCCGCTGCGATCTCGCTGCGATGCGGCTGCGACCTCCTCGGACCGCCGTCGTCGAGTGACCTCGCCGAGCGCAACTGGCCTATTCGTAGACGTACTTCTGCGGACCGGGGTAGATCCAGGACAGACCGTCCCGGAGCCGGTCGCGCCAGTCCTCCCAGGAGTGGCCGTCGCGGGCCTCGACATAGCGCACCTGCATGCCGGCGCCCTCGAAGACCGGGATCATCGACCGGTTGGGCACGATCAGCGGTTCGTAGATGCCGCACGACACGAACAGCCGGTCGGCGACCTTGCGTGGCGCCGCGCGGTAACGGTTCATGAAGCGCACGACCGGGTCGAAGACCTCACCCCCGCCGTGCTCGTTGCCGATGTCGGTGAAGACGAACGACCCGGACTGCAGCAGCAGCGAGCCGAAGACGTCCGGATAGCGGTATGCCGTGGTCAGGCTCGCCACCGCGCCGAACGACGCACCCATCAGACATCGTCCGGACGGCTTTGACAGCAGGGGAAATTCGGACTCCAGGCGCGGGACCAGCTCCTTGGCGACGAACCGGGCGTGCTGGGCCGAGTTGGCATACTCGCGGTTGCGATCGCCGGGACTGGTGAAGACCACGATCGCTTCGGCCACGTCGAGACGATGGATGAGGTTGTCCAGCACCGGCTTCATCGACGCGTAGCCCAGGTAGTCGTCACCGTCGTGCACGATCAGCAACGGGTAGCTGTGCGTGTCGCGGAACCGCGCGGGAAGGTAGACGCGACAGACGTTTTCGCGGCGCAGGGCGCGTGACTGCACGGCCAGGTCGATGATCTCACCCGGCCGCGCCTCCGGGTCGGGGAAACTCCAGTCGGGCTCGACGTAGCCGCTTGCCTGGCACACCGACGAGGAACCCACCGGGCTATTGGCGACCCGGGGGTTGAGCGGGTCGTTGCCCTGCTCGTAGTGCTCGCCCCGGCGTACCTCCAGCTGATACTCGACGCGCGAGCCGGCCGGCAGCTCGAGGATGACGTACCAGAGCGAGGTGTCGCCCATGCGGCGCATCGGCACCTGCTGCGGCTGGCCGACGATGCGGTGGCGCACCCAGACCTCGTCGGCCGCGCCGCGGAAGAGGAAGGTGCACTTCTCACCCTCGACGATCGGCACATCGTGCCGCTCCAGGAAACGGTCGATGGCGTTCTCGTCCAACGGCTTTCGAGCGCGAAGCCGGTGGATGGCCAATTGCCTAGCCATTGATGCCGCCTTGGTTCTCTCCATGACCCAGGGAGGCGGCCGAACCGGCCGGGCCGATCACCGTCGTGCCCGCCTCCAACCGGCCACCGGCATCCACCGTGACTCGGGTGCCGGGGTCGAGCGGCACGCACCATGCCGGTGCGAACCGGCGGGTCATCGTCGCCATTCGCGGCAGGTCGTGCATGTGTAGGCGTTGGTGAGCGGACGGGAAGACCACCGTCTCGCGCAGCAGGCCGAGGCCGTCGTCGTAGATCTCCGGAGACCGAGGCCCGCGAGAAGCGTTGTCATTGAAGAGAACAACGCGTTCGGTCAGTGCCATCGCGCCGGCCGACCAGGCGATGATCGGCAGCCGGTCCAGCCCGGCGGGCACCACGTTGAACAGGTGCTGCGAGTCGAGCAGCTCCGCGACGTGCCCTCCGGCGATCACCACCGCTTGCGCCTGCCCGAGGATCTGGGCCACCTCCGCCCGATGGCCGGCGATGAGGTCGCGCTCGTGCGGACGCACGGCGGCGTAGAACTCCGCGTGCACCTCGCGCACCCGCTCCAGGTGGCGTCGGTCCAGCGACCGCAGCACCTCCTCCGCATCGCGAATCGCCAAGTCCCGCACCCGATCCGACGCCTCGTCCTGCGCCCGTAGGTCATCCAGCGCCGCGACGGTGTGACCCACACCGAGCAGGTAGAGCTCCTGCATCTCGTCGATCACCGCACGCCGGTGGCGCCAGGCCGCGGCGAACTCCGGATCGCGATCGAGCACGTCCTGGCGTCGCTGCCACAGCCGCAGGTTCACCGCTGCTCCACCCAGGTGCTGGGTCAGCTCGTCGTCGGCGGACTCGCGCTCCTGCCAGCCCGCCGTGATCGTCGCGAAGGGGCCGTCCAGCCCCAGCGTGGCGACCACTTTGTCGAGCCCTGGACGACGTTGCGGACCGAGCAGCACCATCGACGGGCTGTCAGCATCGACAGTGAGATTCACGCGATCCTCACTCGGCGCGCACCTGGACCGTCCGTCCGACGTCATCGAGCATCTCGCGCAGCACGTCGTAGTCGGGATGCTTCATCCGGATCCACGCGTTTGCCATGTAACCGGCCTCGATCGGCTGGGTGTCCGCGCCCACTGGCAGGTGGGAGTCGAGCACCCACTCGCCATAGCGCTGCTGGATCTCGTCGATGCCGTCGATCGCTACGATGCGCCCGTCGCGGTCGGGGCGCAGCGCGACGATGCCGGCGGCATACGCCCGGGAGGGCACGTGCCAGACGTGCCGGTGCACGATCGCATCCGCCCAGGCCCGGTAGATGTCGAGATCGTTGCCGGCGGCATAGAGGTCCCAGCAGCCGACACCGGGCGGCCGGGCCCCAATCTCACTGAACCGCAGGCCTTTCGGGCTGACGAAATACTCCATGTGGGTCGCCGAGGTGTGGATGCCGAGCACCTCGTTGACCCGCTCGCCCATCTCCCGCAGCTCCGCGTAGAACGGTGCCTCGTCCACCCGATTCGTCGAGATGTACTGCGGGCTGATCCAGCGGGTGCGCATCGCCTCGAGCACGCCCGGGTAGTAGTGCGACGCGAAGTCGAGGGCGATGTGGCCGTCGACGCTGAGCGTGTCGTAGAAGCCCTCGTGCCCTTCGACGAACTCCTCGATCGCGATCGAGTCAACGCCACCGAAAGACTCTGCGGCTGCTCGCAATTGGTCGTAGGAGTCGACGCGGACGGTGCCGGACGCCCCGGCGCCGTCGCGGGGTTTGAGGATCACCGGGTAGCCGTGCTCGTCGACGAAGTCGCGCAGGTCGTCCAGGTTGTGCGCGGCCGCCGAGGCGGCCGTCGGCACCCCGGCCGCGCGCAGCGCATCCTTCATGGCCGGCTTGTCCCGGCACAGCCACGTGGTGTGCACCGAGGTGCCGGGGATGTCGAGCTCTTCCCGGACCACCGCCGCGGGCAGCATGTGCGACTCGATCGTCGCCTCCATGCCGTCGATCCAGGCGAGCGAGGCGAAATGCTGCACCGCGGTGCGCAGCTGGTCGACGTCGGTCACCGAACCGACCTGGTAGTAGTGCGAGATCCAGGACTGCAGCTCCTCGTCCAGCCACTCCCAGGGCGTCTCCCCGACGGCGAAGACCGTGGCGCCGACCTGGCTGAGCGCCCGCACGAACTCGCGCTGGTTGCGCGGGAAGTTGGGCTCGACGAAGACGACGTTCATGGGTCGCCAGGCTAACGGCGTACCACCGGGTAACTCCCCTCGAACGGGCAGAATTCGCCCGCCGGATATGCGAACATATGTTCGTGGCAGAGGGCAGCTTCCTGCACGCGGATCTCGACTCGTTCTTCGCCAGCGTGGCGCAGCGCGACGACCCGAGCCTGCGCGGGAAGCCGGTCGTGGTCGGCGGCGGCATCGTGCTCGCCGCCAGCTACGAGGCCAAGGCCCATGGCGTGCGCACCGCCATCTCCACCCGGGTTGCCCGTCGGCTGTGCCCGGACCTGATCGAAGTCCCGCCCACCTTCACCGCGTATGTCGATGCCAGTCACGCCGTGTTCGAGGTCTTCAGGGACATCACCCCGCTGGTGGAAGGCATCTCGATCGACGAGGCGTTCCTCGACGTCGGAGGCCTGCGCCGCACCGGTCGCACCCCGAGTCAGATCGGGGCCGAGTTGCGACGCCGGGTCAAGGTCGAGGTGGGGCTGCCGATCTCGGTCGGCATCGCGGCCAGCAAGTTCCTGGCCAAGATCGCGAGCGCCGCGAGCAAACCCGACGGGCTGCTGAGTGTGCCCGTGGGGTCCGAGCTCGACTTCCTGCACCCGCTGCCGGTCGAGGCACTCTGGGGAGTCGGCAAGGTCACCGCGGGCAAGCTGCACGAGCGGGGCATCGGCACGGTCGGCCAGCTCGCCCGGCTGGACCGCGAGACGCTCGTCTCGATCGTCGGACCGGGAGGCCGCCACCTGCACGAGGTGTCCAACGCCCGCGATCCGCGGCGGGTCGAGGTCGGCCGTCGACGCAGGTCCATCGGGTCCCAGCGGGCGATCGGCCGCGGTCGACATACCGCCGAAGAGCTGGACGCGACCTTGATCAGCCTGGTCGACCGGGTGACCCGCAGACTTCGCGCCGGTGAGCGGGTCGGGCGCACCTTCACGCTGCGGCTGCGCTTCGAGGACATGACCCGGGCGACCCGGTCGCGCACCGTGCGCCGCTCCGGGGCCGGCACCGACGCGTGGCTGGCAACCGGCCGCGAGCTGCTGGCCGAAGCACGGCCGTTGATCGCCGACCGTGGGCTGACCCTGCTCGGCATCAGCATCAGCGGGCTCGACGAGAGCGACACCGAGCAGCTGGAGCTGCCGTTCGACACCCGCGAACCGTCCCAGCTGGACGGCGCCCTGGACGCGGTGCGCGACAAATTCGGCAGCTCCTCGATCACCCGCGGGGTGCTGGTCGGGCGCGACCCCGGCTTCGAGGCGCCGCTCCTGCCGGACACACCGAAGGGACGTGCCCGGTGAGCACGTCCCTTCCGTGTGTTGTTCGGGCCCGTGCTTGTCGGGTCCGTTGTTTCGCCGGTCAGTCGCGCGCGGCGTGCCGCCCGCGGGGCTGGTCCTTGCCGGCCGGCCGGCTGCCGCCGGCGATGGTCCCCTCGACCTTGGTCTCGACCTTGCCGACCAGGTCGGACGAATCGTCGGTGGCCTTGGTGATGTCGACCTGCTCGACCTCGACCAACTGCTCGGGAACGGCCTCACCGCCGGGTCCGACCGGGCTGGCGCCGCCCTTCTTGCCCGACACGATCAGCGCGACGGCGCCTGCGCCGGCGAGCAGCCCGAGCGCGATCAGCAGCCCGCCCTTCTTCTTTTTCTTCTTCTTGACCGCGGGCGCCACGGTCTCGACGGTGTCGCGGGCCTGCGCCGGCAATGCGGCATACGCCTGCTGACCGGTGGCCGAGGCGGACTGGATCGCCTGCTGGATGCGCGGCATCCACTCCTCGGAGAAGAGGCTGTGCGCCTGCTCGCGGGTCAGGCCCGCGTCCTGCACCCGGGCCAGGTGCGGGGCAGCCGCCTGCTGGGCCTTCTTGTTCGCCTTCTTGAGCTGCCGGTTGGCCTGCTTGTTGACCTTCTTGGCCCGCTTGCCGAGGTCCTTGGTGTGCGGAGCTGCCGCGTCCGCGGCCGAGCCCTTGGCGTCGTCGAGCTTTTCGGCGAGGTCGTCGACCACGGGGCCGACCTTCTCCTTGACGGTGCCGGCGACGTCCTCGACCGCGTCGGAAGCGGCCGACAGCAGGTCGGAAGCCTTGTCCTTGACCGCGTCGGAACGCGAGGTCCTGCGAAGCACTGGTGCCCTCCTTGGAAATGAAGCCTTGGTATGGCGCTTCGGCTCATCCTGCCAGGCCAGGCCGCCGGTCCGCAGCCGGGCGGGCGCTTGAAGTTGGAACCGAGCACCAGGCTCGCGCGCCGCTCTCGCCATACGAAATGCGAGACTTGACGCATGATCGCAACGCTGCAGACCAATCATGGCGACATCAAGCTGAACCTCTTCCCCAACGAGGCGCCGAAGACCGTCGACAACTTCGTCGGCCTCGCGGAGGGCACCAAGGACTACCGCGACGACGCCGGACGCACCAGCCCGACACCGTTCTACGACGGCCTGACCTTCCACCGCATCATTCCCGGCTTCATGATCCAGGGCGGTTGCCCGCAGGGCATCGGCATCGGCGGCCCGGGTTACGAGTTCGACGACGAGATCTCGCCGGACAAGAACTTCTCCGCGCCGTACATGCTCGCGATGGCCAACGCCGGCAAGCGTGGCGGCAAGGGCACCAACGGCTCGCAGTTCTTCATCACCGTCGGCCCGACCACCTGGCTGCAAGGCAAGCACACCATCTTCGGTGAGGTCGCCGACCAGGCCAGCCGTGACGTGGTCGACCAGATCGCGGCGGTCCAGACCGGTGCGCAGGACAAGCCGGTCGAGCCCGTCGTGATCGAGAAGGTCACCGTCGAGAAGTGATCGGATCGACCTCGGTATGACGCAGGAACCCGACGTGAACGACCCGGCGACCCAGGCGCCGACCTGCCCACGTCACCCGGACCGGGTGGCGATGGTGTCGTGCCAACGGTGCGGCCGGCCGGCCTGCGCCGAGTGCCAGCGGCCCGCCGCCGTCGGCATCCAGTGCGTCGACTGCGTCAATCAAGCCAGGCGCGAAACCCCGCGCCAGGTCTCCGTTTTCGGCGGAGGCCTGGCGCAGGGGCGGCCGGTCGTCACGATCGCTCTGATCGCGATCTGTGCGGTCGTCTGGGTTGCGCAGCGGCTCGACCCGACGGTGACCGACAACCTGCTCTATGCGCCGATCCTCTCGGAGGAAGACCCCTGGCGCTTCCTGACGGCGGCGTTCGTGCACTCGCCCTACTCGCCGTTCCACCTGCTGTTCAACATGTATGCGCTCTGGATCTGCGGGCAGTACCTCGAGCCGCTGCTCGGTCGCGCCCGGTTCCTCGCGATCTACCTGATCTCGGCGATCGGTGGCTCGGTCGGCTACGAACTGCTCGCCTCAACACCGAGCTCGGTGTCGGATCAGGTGACCGGCTGGAACACCCCGACCGTCGGCGCCTCCGGTGCGGTCTTCGGACTGTTCCTCGCCGTGGTCGTGCTCAACCGGCGGATGGGCCGGGAGATCGGCCCGATGGTCACGCTGATCGTGATCAATGCCGTCATCGGCTTCGTGGTGCCCAATGTCGCCTGGCAGGCGCACCTCGGTGGCGCGATCACCGGTGCCGTCTGCGCCGGCGCGATCGCTCTGCTCGGCCGGGAGCGCCGGCAGTGGCAGTGGGCCGCGCTCGCCGCGATCGTGGTGCTGCTCGCCGTGCTGGCCGCAGTCCGGTTCGAGTCGGTGCACCTGCCGACCGGCTGAGCCTGCCGTTCCCGCCGCACAGCCGGGCACAACTGATCGAAGTTACATCGATGTGGTTATCCACCTCTTGTGGATAACCCTGTGGACAGTGACGTTCGCGCGGCTCCCGTCATACGAACGAAGATGCGAAGTCACACGGATGTAGTTATCCACCATTGTGGATAACCCTGTGGACAGCGCTGCTTGACGGGCGGAAGATTGCCGCATGAGTCAGCTGTCAGGCAGGGAGCCCGGCCCGCCGGACGGCGCGCTGTCTCGCCGGACACTCGCGCGTGGCGCCGCGTGGTCCGTGCCGGTGATGGTGATCGGGGTGCCGGCGCTCGCGGCTACGGCATCCGCGCAGGACGTGTCGGTCAGCGGGGCATGCCGTGACGGTGTGCTCGGCCCCACGATCACGTTCCGGGTGTGCGCGGTGAACGCCGCGATGCTGGCCGGTTCGACCTTCACTCTGACAGCTACCCGGAACGCCTTCGACACCGCAGGACCGGCGATCTCCGGCACATTCGCTGCCAACAGCTCTGCCACGGTCAGCTCCGGGAGGCAGATCAGCTACACCACAACGAGAGATCTGGGCGCCGGTTCCTGCTGGTCGCTCAGTCTGAGCTTCAACGGTGTGTCGATCTTCAACAGCACGACCACCTTCACCCTCGGCCTCGGGTCCAGCGTCGGCAACACCAACACCGTCACCACCAACGACTCCGCCACCGCCGGCGTGCGGCCGGTCGTGTTCGGAGTCGGAGTCGTGTGCGCCTGAGCGTCCGCAGGCGGTTTGCGGGCTACCGCCAGCGGGTGGTCATCGCGAAGCCGACCAGGATGAGACCGAAGCCGATCGCCATGTTGCCCAGGCCGATCCCGGGGATCGGGTACTTCTCGGACGACAGGTAGTAGGTCACCAGCCAGAAGAGGCCGACGATCATCAGGCCGCACATGGTTGGCACCCACCAGCTGGGGTTCGGGCCGTCGGCGATGCCTGCCGCTCGACGGTCGGCGCGGGCCTGCTTGGCCTCCGCCTTGGCCTCGGCCTTCTTCTGCTTGGCCTGCGCGGCGAGGTCCTTGGCGTCCTGGTTGTCGCGGGCCGCTTCGGCGTCCTGCGCATCGGCCTTCTCGGTTGCTGCCTTCTTGACCTTGGCCTGCTTGGCGTCCGCCTCCTCCTGCGCTGCGCCCGCCTTGTTGGCCGCCGCCTTGGCCGGGGCGTCGTCCGCGGCTTCGGCCTCGACGAGTTCGCGCTCGGTCGCGGCGCCGTCCTGGTCGTCGGTCGACGGCTTGTCGGACTCACTCACGGCGCTGCTCCCTGCGATCGGTCTGGATGACAGAATTGCGGTACAGCGTAATTCAGGGAAGGTGCGGGCAGGTGCGCAGACCACGCAGCCGGTGGGCCTATGCCGTGCCGGTCGTCGCGATCGCTGCCGGTGGCATGTTCGGCATCAGCGCCAGCACGTCCCAGGGCTCCGACCTGCGACCTGGCACCCGCGACCTGGTGCAGGTCGTCCAGGCGGGCAACCGTCGCGTTGCCGACCAGGCGGCCGGTGTGAAAAGCCTGCAGGGCGAGGTCGACTCGCTGTCCAAGAAGGACGCTCCCGGGTCGAGCAAGCTCGCCACCACCCAGCAAAGGGCTGACCGGTATGCCACGGCTGCCGGGCTGACCAGTGTCACCGGCCGGGTGGTGAGCGTGGCGCTCAACGACTCCAAGCGCGACCCGTCGACCCTGCCCGACGGCGCCAACCTCGACTGGCTCGTGGTGCACCAGCAGGACGTGCAAGCGGTCGTCAATGCGCTTTGGGCGGGCGGCGCCACGGCGATGATGCTGATGGACCAGCGGGTGATCAGCACCTCGGCGGTCCGCTGCGTCGGCAACACCCTGCTGTTGCAGGGACGGGTCTACTCGCCGCCGTTCGTAATCCGAGCCATGGGAGACCCGGCCAAACTCCGCAAGGCGCTCACCGACGACCCCGCCGTGGCCAATTACCGCGACTACGTCGACGCGGTCGGGTTGGGGTATGACGTCAAGACCGAGAGCAAGGCGACCTTCCCGGCATACGTCGGCGGCACCGATCTCAAGTACGCGAAAGTTAAGCAATGACAAGAATTCTGGTCGTCGACAACTACGACAGTTTCGTCTTCACGATCGTCGGATACCTGCAGCAGCTCGGCGCTGAGACCACTGTCGTGCGCAACGACGCCATCACGCCCGCCGATGGCGCGGAGTATGACGGTGTGCTGATCTCCCCGGGCCCGGGCACGCCTGAGGAGGCAGGCGTCTCGACCGCGATGATCCGAGCGTGCGCCGACCGCGCGCAGCCGATGTTCGGGGTGTGTCTCGGTCACCAGGCCCTCGGTGTCGTCTTCGGCGCCACCGTCGATCGCGCCCCGGAGTTGTTGCACGGCAAGACCTCACAGATCGTGCACGACGACGCCGGCGTGCTGGAGGGACTGCCGAGTCCGTTCACCGCGACTCGCTATCACTCGCTCGCGATCGAAAACGGCACTGTGCCGGGCGAATTGGAGGTCACCGCGCGCACCGACAGCGACGTCATCATGGCGGTGCGGCATCGTGAGTTGCCGCTGCACGGAGTGCAGTTCCACCCCGAGTCGGTGCTCACCGAAGGCGGCCACCGGATGCTCGCCAACTGGCTTGCGATGTGCGGCATGCCGGACGCCGTCGACAAGTCGGTCGGTCTGGCGCCCTTGGTGCACACGGCCTGACCGGCTCAGCCGCGCTTCGCCGCCGCCGCTGCGGCGAGTGCGGCGATGCGTGGGGCGACCGCCGGCCACGCCGCGTAGAACGGCCGTCCGACCTGCGGCTCACCGCCGGCGAAATCACGCACCACCAGCCCGGATTCGCGCGCGATGACGGTGGCTCCCAGCGTGTCCACCGGTGAGTAACTGCCGTTGAGGAAGGCGCAGCCGCGACCGGCCGCCGTCGCGGCGAGCGACAGCGCCGAGGAGCCCATGATGCGCACGGTCGCGAAGTCGTCGGACAGTGCGGCGAGCGTCTCGACCATGCCCGGCCACGGCACGTGGTTCAGCCACTCGGTGAAGACCACGCCACCGGCGAGCTGCACGTGGGCCGGCTCGGTCACCGGCCGCTCGTCGATCCATGATCCCGATCCCCGTGCGGCACTGAAGACTTCGCGGCGCCACGGGTCGGCAATGACGCCGAGCAGCGGTCCGGACAGGTCCTGGCAGCCGACACTCACCGAGCACCATGGCACCCCGGACGCGAAGTTGGTGGTGCCGTCGATCGGGTCGATCAGCCAGGTAAACCCGCTGCTGCCCGAAGTGTCCTGCAACTCCTCGCCGGCAACGGCATCCTCGGGGAATTGCTCGCCGAGCGCGAGTCTGATCTGCAACTCGGCCGCGCGATCCACCTCGGTCACCAGATCGGCCGCGTCGTGCTTCTCGTCCACAAGTCCCGGTGGCGACCGGCGGACCAGGTCGGCTGCGTCGCGTGCGATCGCGCGCGCGGCCTTCAGGCGCTGCGGTAATTGGGCCGAATCCATCAGGGCACCAACGTCTTTCGGAGCAGGGAGATGTCGTTGCTGATGATCGCGTCGACTCCTAGGCTCGCAAGGCGGTGCATGTCGTCGGGATCGTCGACGGTGTAGCAGCACACCCCGTGACCGCCACTGTGCAACTGATCCACCGCGGCGTCGTCCAGCAGGTCGTGCTGCTGATTGACCCATTGCGGCCGGCAGGCGGCGAGCAGGTCAGCACCCGGAAGGTCGGGCGACTCCCAGCTCAGCGCGATCGGGATCCGCGGCAACCGGTCACGAGCGAGCGTGAGGCCGTCGGGATCGCCGGTGAGCACGACTGCGGACTGGTCCTGCTGCAGGAAGTCGCAGCACACCCGTGCGATGCGGCTGTCCGGCAGGTCGATCATCAGGGTGCGGCCGGCGTCGCGCACGACCTCGAGCACCTCACCCAGCAGCGGCACTCCGTCGTCGGTGCCGCCGTCCAGTGCCTTCTCGAGCTGCGGCCAATTTCCTTCTGCGACGGCTAGTTTCACACCCCAGAGCCGCTCGAACGTCGGGTCGTGCACCACGACGAGCCGGCCGTCCGCCGTCACGTGGGTGTCGATCTCGACCCAGTCCGCGCCGCGGTCGATCGCGGCGCGGATCGACCGGAGGGTGTTCTCTCGTGCCACGGTTGGCGCGCCGCGGTGGGCGACGGTGATGATGCTCATGCGGGAGCGAGCGGATAGCCGACCGCGCGGCTTGCCGAAACCATGACCGTGGGCGGGGTCGCGGTGGCCGCGCCCGTGAATGCCCGCAACTCGACGCCCCCGACACCGAGCACGACCTCGCGGTAATGCCCGAGCGGGACCTGGCGGATCACGGTCGCGGGTGTGCCGTCCGGATCGTCGAGCCGCACGTCTTCCGGGCGTATGGCGAGACGCACGCGACCGGTCGCCCCCGAGCTGGACATCGGCTCCACAGGTCCGGTGACCGGCAGCAGCGTGCCATCGTCCAGTTTCGCGCTCCCCGGAGTCAGCGTGCAGTCGAGCAGGTTCATCGTGCCGACAAACCTCGCGACGAATTCGGTTGCCGGGTGGCGGTATACGGCGTCCGCGGTGTCGAACTGCTCGATGCGGCCGGCATTCATCACTGCGATGCGATCAGCCAGAGCCAAAGCCTCCTCCTGGTCGTGCGTGACGAAGACCATCGTGGTGCCGGTGCGCTGCTGGAGCGCGCGGATCTGCTCGCGCACGCGCACCCGAAGTTTCGCGTCCAGGTTGGACAGTGGTTCGTCGAGCAGGAGCACGCTCGGCTCGAGCACGAGCGCCCGAGCCAGGGCGGTGCGTTGTTGCTCGCCGCCCGAGATCGCGACCGGCTTGCTGTCGGCCCGGTGCGAAAGGCCCACGGTCTCCAGCAGGTGCGCGACCCGGGTGGCCACCTCACGCTTGGTCATACCGCGCAGGCGCAGTCCGTAGCCGACGTTCTGCGCGACCGTCATGTGGGGCCAGAGCGCGTAGTTCTGGAAGACCATTGCGGTCGGTCGATGCTCCGGCGGGGTCGCGGTGTGATCCTCGTCGTCGATCACGATGCGGCCCGAATCCGGGGTCAGGAAGCCGCCGATCATCCGCAACGTCGTGGTCTTGCCGCAGCCCGACGCGCCCAGCAGACAGACGAGTTCACCGGCCGCGACGTCCAGCGACAGGTCGGAGACGACCCGGTTGCCGCCGAGTTCTTTGGTGATGTTGTGCAGCTGGAGGGTGGTGGTCATCGGATCGTGAATCCTTGCGCAATGGTGCCGCCGAGCACGCGGCGCCGCACGAGGGACAGCAGGAGCACCGACGGGATCGACAACATGATGGAGAAGACGGCGGCCACCTGATCGGGATAGTTGCCGATGAGCGAGTACATCTGGACCGGCATCGTGACGATGTCCGGTGATCCGACGAGGAAGGTGCCTTGCGCCTCGTCGAACGCGGCGAGGAAGGACAGGATCACCGCGACCAGGATCGACGGCGCCGCGAGCGGCAGCGTCACGGTGAAGAACGTCCGGAGTGCCCCGGCGCCCGCGTCCCTGGCGGCCTCCTCCAGGCTCGGTGGTATGGCGGCGAACGCGGCAGCCGGGATCCAGGTCATGAAGACGATGGTGCCGATCAGCTGGACGATCACGACGCCCGCCATACGGTCCATCAGGTTGAGCGAATAGAACAGACTCGCCATCGTGATGAAGAGCCCGAAGCGTGGGAAGGCGTTGGTCGCGAAGATCGTCATCAGGACCAGTTGACGGCCCGGAAACCGATAGCGCGCAATGGCATACGCCGCCGGGAGACAGACGATCATCGCGAGGACGGTGACGATCGGGGTGATGATCAGGCTCAGCCGGATCGACGAGGTCAAGCCGGGGGTGTCCCACACCTGCGACCACCAGCGCAGCGACCACTGCGACGGCAGCAGGTGGGGGTAGGTCCACGACCCGGCGAATGCGCGCAGCGCCAGCCAGAGCAGCGGTGCCAGCACGAAGACCAGGACGGCGATGCCGAAGACCGCGGAGGCGAATCGTCCGGCCGCGCCCGGCCGACCGCCGGCGCCGGCGGTCACGCCACACCCCGCGCGGCGCGTCGGTTGGCCCAGACGTACGGCACCGACGCGAACGCGGCGAGCACGAAGACGAACACCGACATGACCTCCGCCTGTTGCGGCCGGTTGAGCGCACTGTAGGTGCCTTCCATCAGCGGGCCGAGCAGGTTGGGCGCTGTCGGGCCGACGATGAAAGGCAGCGTGAAGCTGCCGAGAACCGAGATGACGGTGAAGGTCATCGCGATGATCGTGGGAATCGTGTTGAGCGGCAACAGGACCGACCAGAAGCGCTGCCACCGGCTCGCACCGACATCGCGAGCGGCGTCGAGCAGGTTCTGCGGCACGCCCTGCACCCCGGAGGTGATCATCAGCACCGCGAAGGGCAGGTTCGTCCACAGCTGGCCGATGATGATGCCGGTCACCGTGTAGGCGAACACCGGCGGCTCGGACCAGCCGAGCGCGTGCAGCACGGTGCGGAACAGCCCGGCGGAGCCGTAACAGGACAGGATCGCGTTGGCGCCGATCACGACCGGGATGAACATCGGCAGCACCGACACACCGGCAACCAGCCTGGCCCACCGGCCGGCACGGAAGCGCAACTGCAGGGCGATCAGCCACGCGAGACCGACCACCAGCACGGTTGACACGACCGTCACCAGCACGGTCGCCCGGACGCTGCGCCAGAAGAGCGAGTCACCGAAGACGTCACGGTAGGCACCGATCCCCCACCCGGTGCTCTGATGCTGGGCGATCAGCGAGATTGTGTCGTTGAAGCCGCCGGTGTAGCCGAGCGTGTAGAGCACCCCGAAGGCGATCGGCAGCCCGATGAAGACCGCGATGACCGCCAATGGCGGTGAGACCAAAAGGAATCCGCGGGTTCGCTCGCTCAGTCGTCGGCGTCCGGTCACGGGACCTGCTTTTGCCATTCGGCAGTCATATCGGTGACGGCGGCTGCGGTGTAGAACAACCGCAGCTTGCTGGTGTTGAGGCCGTTGAACTTGCTCTGGTCGGACTCCGGCAGCTTCGACAGGGGTATGGCGGGGTAGCCCGACAACGTCGTCGCGATCGTTGACTGCTGTGCCGGCTCCAGGATCCAGTTGAGCAGCTGCAGGGCAGCCTTCTGGTGGCTGGAGTTCTTCACCACCGCAAGGCTCGAATTGCCGCCTGGCAGTTCGGGATTGCTCACCGAGACCGCCTTGATGTTCTTACCCAGCGTGCCGTTTGCACTGTTGGACAGGAACATGTCCGACCAGGTCGGAGTCATCGCAATGGTCCCGTTGGCCAGCAGGTTGAGCGCTGCCTGATTGCTGTTCGGATAGGTCTTCTGATAGATCGACGGGGTCAACGACTTCAGCTCGGCAAACCCGGGCGCCCACTTCTTCTCCACCGCCGGGTCGGCTGCCTTGGTGAGTGCGACGGTGTCGGCCTGGTCGAGTTTGGAGTCGAGCACCGCCTGCACGAAGCCTTGTCCGGCGCCGCCGCTGCTCGGGCTGTTGTAGGTGAAACCGCCCTTGTGCGCCTTGCTCCATGCAATGACGTCGGCGAGCGTCTTCGGCGCCGGCCTGACCTTCTTGCTGTCGTAGGCGATCACTACCGACGACCCGCGATAGGGCATCTGACCCTTGCCCTGGATCGACGCCTTGTCGACCGCGCCGAGGTTGGGGATGTTGCCCGTATTCACCGGCGTCAGCAGCCCGGCCGAGTCGGCATCGGGCAGGAAACCGGCGTCGACGATGACGTCCATCGGCGGGGTGCGTCCCGCCTTCACCGCGGCAGACAGCTTCGCCAGTTGGGTGGTGTCGGCCGAAGCGTCGGCACTGCTGAATTTCAGCGTGATGTTGGGGTGTGCCTTCTGGTAGGCCGGGATGAGGGTCCCGGTCCAGAGCTTCTGCACATTGACGTCGCTGTCGGTGAAAACAGTCAACGTCTGTTTCGCGTCGGCCGACTCCGCCTTGGAGCCGGACGAGCCGCATGCAGCGAGCGGGAGCACAGCCACGCAAAGCACGGCGCACACCGCGAGTCGGGTCGTCTTCATGGTCGATTCCTTTGCGGTCGTGAAGGTTTCGGTTTCTCAGCCGTATGACGGGGGTCGCTGGTCGAGTGCGGCGTCGAGTCGGTGCAGCGCGGTCGAGCCGGATCGCCGGCACCAGGTGCGGACATCCGCCAACGTGGGCGCGCTCGCTGCCCCGCCAAGTCCGCGCACCGACAGCGCCGCACACACCTGGGCGAAGCGCAGCGCGGATTCGACTGGTAGACCGAGGAGTTCGGCATACATCAGGCCACTGGTGAAGACGTCACCGGCACCGGTCGCATCCACTGCCGGGACGGACTCGCCGGGCAGCGTCAGGGGCGGGTCGCCGGCGGCGGACGCGGAGTGCACGCCGCCTCTCCCGCAGGTCACCACGACCCGCTCGACATGCTCGGTCAGCGTCATCGCCGCAGTCGGCACGTCCTCACATCCGGAGTAGGCGAGCGCCTCAATCTCGTTGAGCACCAACACGTCGACGTCTGCCAGCCGGTGCAGCACCTGACCCGACCAGTCGTGCCGCTCGTCATACCCGACCCCGGCGTAGACGCGCGCACCGGCAGCGCGTTGCGCCAGGAACCAGTCGCCACCACCGGGCTGCAGGCTGACGAAACAGGCGCTCGCCTGTGGCAGCCGGTCGACCAAGTCGCCCACCGGCACCGGGTCGAGCTGTCCGTGGCTGACCATCGCGCGGTCGGCGCCGTCGCCGAAGGCCGCGGTCACCGGCGTGGTCACGGTGGGCAGCGCCGGCACCCGGACGTCGAGTCGTTCCTGGTCGCGCAGCGTGCGCAGCACGAATTCGCCGGCGGGGTCGTCACCGACGGGCGCGATCAGGCAGGTGCGGGCACCGAGGCGTGCGGCTGCGACCGCGTTGTTGGCGATGCCCCCGACGGACAGCACCGAACGATCGGCCCAGGTCTCGGTCCCCGGTGCGGGCGCGCCCGATATCCCGGAGAAGATCACGTCGAGGAAGACGGTGCCGACGAGCAGCACGTCGATCCGATCGGCGGGGTCGATCGCGGGTGCTGCGGGCACGCTGCTCACGATTGGTAACCGTGGCACGGGTGAGCGAAGTTGGCAACGGTTGCGCGAAGTTGGTCGAAACGTGTTCACGTCGCCGCCACGTGATCGTTGACCGGGCCGATATCGCCACCGTCGGCGGGTGGACCATGCGCGGTTTTGCGCATATGGTCCGGTCTGTGGATGAGCCGGAGACCCACACCACACCCTCTACCCGGATGATCGCCCGCCAGCGGGACGACCGGATCTTGGCGGTGTTGCGCAGCGACGGCAGCGTCTCGGCACAGCAACTCGCCGGCATGCTGCACGTCAGCCCCTCCACGATCCGCCGCGACCTGGGACGGCTGGCCGACGAGGGCCGGCTGCACCGGGTGCACGGCGGCGCCTACGTGCAGTCGGTCGACACCCCGGACGGTGAGCGGGCCTTCGCCGACGTCGCGCTGGATCGGGCCGACGACAAGGAGGCGGTCGCCACCGCAGCCGTCGAGCTCGTGCACGACGGCGATGTCGTCTACTTGGACATCGGCACCACGACCATGCGCGTCGCGCGCCGGCTGCGCGAGCGCGACGTGCTGGTCGTCACCAGCAGCCTCGCCGTGCTCGACCAGCTACGGACCGGGAGCGCGGAGGTGCTGCTGCTCGGCGGCAGCCTGCGGCGCAACTTCGAGTCGTTCGTCGGACCGTTGACCACGGACGCCCTGCGCGCGGTGCGCCCGGACGTGACCTTCCTGTCCTGCACCGGTGTGCGGCCCGACGGTGCGGTGCTCGACGACATCTCGGCCGAGGCGGCGATCAAACGCGGCGCCGCCGAATTCGCCCAGGCGCTAGTCCTGCTCGCGACCGATGCGAAGTTTCCCGGGATCGGCACCTTCAAGGTCACCGACCTGACCGAGGTCGACACGGTCATCACCACTGCCGCATCGGACCCGGCAACCCTCGACCGGTGCCGGGATGCCGGCGGAGAGGTGATCACGGTATGAAGCTGACCGTCCTCGGCGGCGGGGGTTTCCGCGTGCCGCAGGTCTATCGGGCGCTGCTCGACGACCCCGAGCACCTCATCGACGAAATCGTGCTGCACGACAACGACCAAGGACGCCTCGACGTGATCGAGCAGGTCCTCGCCGGAGAGGCGGCGTCTGCTCCCGGTGCGGCGGTGCGCGTGAGAGCCACCGACGATCTCGAAACCGCGCTGCAGGCAACCGATTTCGTCTTCTCCGCGATTCGCGTCGGTGGCCTGCAGGGTCGAGTCGCCGACGAACGATCAGCACTCGACCTTGGCGTCCTCGGACAGGAAACCACCGGTCCGGGCGGGATCGGCTACGCCGTGCGGACCCTCCCGGTCGCGTGGCATATCGCCAACACCGTTGCGGCCGTGGCGCCTTCGGCATACGTCATCAACTTCACCAACCCGGCCGGCATCATCACCGAGGGAATGCAGCAGATCCTCGGCGACCGGGTCGTCGGCATCTGTGACACCCCGAGCGGCCTCGGCACCCGTCTCGCCACCCTGTATGACGTGAGCCCCGGCGAGGTGCGTCTGGACTATGTCGGGCTCAATCACCTCGGCTGGCTGCGGCATGCCTGGACCGGTGGCCGCGATCTGGTCGCCGAGGTGTTGCGGGACGAGGGTCGGCTGTTGCAGCTGGAGGAGGGACAGCTTTTCGGCGCCGACTTCCTTCGTGGGCTCGGAATGCTGCCGAACGAATACCTTTACTACTACTACCGAAACCGCGAGGCAGTCGCCGCCCTGGAGAGTGCGGCGCAAACCCGCGGCGAATACCTGTTGCAGCAGCAGACCGACTTCTACCGCGCGGCTGCGGGAGCCGACCCGGCGGCGGCTCTCGCCCTCTGGCGCCGGGCGCGGGCCGACCGCGAGACGACCTACATGAGTGAGGCTCGCGAGGCCGACAAGGAGCGACCGGACACCGCCGGCGGAGGATACGAAGGGGTCGCGCTGGAGGTGATGCGTTGCCTCGCCACCGGCCGCGCTCGCACCATGATCCTCAACGTTCGCAACGGATCCACGCTGCCCCAGCTGCCGCCCGATGCGGTGATCGAGGTGCCGGCCCTGGTCGACGGGGGCGGCGTGCGGCCGTTCGCGACGGCCCCGCCGCCGACCGCCGCGCTGGGTCTGATGACCCAGCTCAAGGGCGTCGAGCAGCAGGTCATTGCCGCGGTCGCGGCCGGCGACGCGCACGAGCTCGCTGCCGCACTCGCACAGCACCCACTGGTCGGCTCGGTCGCAGTCGCCGAGCAGTTGGCCAGCGGCTACCTGCTCGCTGCTCCCTGAGGCGCGGGCGCCGGCAGCCGTGCGCTCACTGCGCGTTGCCGTCGCCGCTCCCGCTGGCCGACGGCGACGGCGATGGCGAGGACGGCTTCGACGACGACGTGGGGCTCGGCTTGCTGCTCGGCGTCGACTTCGTCGGCGAGGGAGAGTTCGGCTGCGTCGGCGTCGTCGGTTCGGTGGTCGGCGTCTGGGTGACCGTCGCGGTGACGGTCGGCGCGGCATACGCACCGATGCGCAAGTCGACGGTGGAGTTGAGGTCGACCTCCGAGCCGGCGTTCGGTGACGCGCTGAGCACCTTGCCCACCTGGCTTTGATCGCTGACCGGCACGCTCTGGGTGCGGTAGCGCAGGTGTGCGTCGGACAGCGCGCTCTGCGCGTCGCCGGCGGTCATGCCGACGATTCCGTCGGGCACGTGCACCTTCCCGCTGCTGAGGTTGAGCGAGACGGTCTGGCTCGGATCGGTCTGGGTGCCGGTGCTCGGGTTGGTCGAGGTGACCTGGCCCTTCTCGTACTGGGTGTCGGCGACCGCGGAGTTGCCGACGCTGACGTTCAGGAAGCCGGCCTGTTTGAGCGCGTCACGTGCCTCCTGCTCGGTCTTGCCGGCCACGTTCGGCACCGCGACGAGCCCGGGACCGTCGCTGACGTTGAGCACGATCTGGGTGCTCGCTTCGGTCTCGGTGCCGCCGGACGGGTCGGTGCTTGCGACATACCCCTTGGTCACGTCGCTGCTCTTGACCAGGTTGACCTTCACGTTGCTGAATCCGGCCTGGTTGAGCGTGCGTTCGGCCGATGCCTGCGGCTGCTGCACCACGCTCGGCACCCGGATCGTCTTGGTGTCGTTGCCGCTGCCGTTCATCACCAGGTAGCCGATGCCGAGGATGGCGAGCAGTGCGACGGCTGCGGCCACGATCCACAGGCCAGTATGACGCCGCGTTGGCCGGTCGTGGTCGTCGATCTCGCGGGTGTAGTCGCGTCGGCGCGGTGGCGGCGCTTCGGCCGCGGGCGGGGTGCGCCGCATCATCGAGGTTGCCCCGGTGCCGGCTCCGGCGCCGACGAGCAACGCCTGAGTCGGTGCGCTGAGCGGAGCGCCGGTGCGGGCGGCCTGCAGGTCGGAGCGGAAGTCGGCGGCGCTCTGGTAGCGGTCGTCGCGCTTCTTCTCCAGCGAGCGCAGCGCGACCGCGTCCATCGACCCCGGCACCGACGGCTCGTAGAACGACGGCGGCTTCGGCGGGTCGGTGATGTGCTGGTAGACCAGCGACACCGGCTCGCCGACGAACGGCGTGCGGCCGGTGAGCAATTCGAAGAAGACGCAGCCGGCGGAGTAGAGGTCGGAACGGGCATCGACGGTCTCGCCCTGCGCCTGCTCCGGCGACAGGTAACGGGCGGTGCCGACCACCGCCTGCGCGGAGGTCATCGTGGCGCCGGTGTCGGCGAGCGCGCGAGCGATGCCGAAGTCCATCACCTTGACGCTGCCGCCCTTGGTCAGCATCACGTTGGCCGGTTTGATGTCGCGGTGCACGATGCCCTTGTCGTGCGAATACTCCAGCGCGGACAAGATGCCCATCGTGACGCGTGCCGCCTCGTCCGGGGAGAGCTTGCCCTCCTCGTTGAGGATCTCGCGCAGTGTCTGCCCGTCGACGTACTCCATCACGATGTAGGGCACGTCGACGGTCGCGCCGCCGGTCTCGGTGAAGGTCTCCTCGCCGGAGTCGTAGACCGCGACGATCGAGTGGTGTGACAGGCCGGCGGCCGACTGCGCCTCGCGGCGGAAGCGGGTCAGGAACGAGGAGTCCCGTGCGAGGTCGACCCGCAGCATCTTGATCGCGACCGTGCGGCCGAGCCGGGTGTCGTGCCCGAGATGGACCTCCGCCATACCGCCGCGGCCGATGAGTTCACCGACTTCGTAGCGGCCACCGAGGATGCGGGGGGAATCGGTCTGGGTCACGAGGATGCCTGCGGGGTGTAGGTCACCAGGGGTGAGTTGAACGGGCCGGTGTTGGGCGGGCTCGGCACCTTGCTGCCGCCGCCGGAGGTGGCGATCATCACGCCGATGATGATGCCGATCACGACCACAAGGGCGAGTATGCCGAGGCCGATCGCGAGCGGCGACAACCGACGCGAGCCGGTGGACTTTTCGCCGGCCGCCGCCTTGCCCGTGGACCCGGTGGTCTGGTGCGGACCGGACGCACCCGGCAGCCGGTGGCCGCCGGATGACGCGCCGCTTGGCTGCGGGCCGGACTGCGGACCCGACTGGCCGGTCGACTGCGGTCCGGAGGGGTGTCCGGTCTGGGGGCCGGACGGGGGCCCCGACTGCGGGCCGGACGGGCCACCGGGCGCGCTCGCGGGCGTGGGTCGCGGCGGTGCGGCATACGGGTTGTAGCCGAGTTGCTGGCTGTCCGAGACCGCCTGGCGCAGTGCCCGGCCGTACTCCTGGGCGGAGTCGGGGCGCAGCGCCGGGTCCTTCTCGAGCCCCACGTGCACGACCGCGCGCACCGGGGGCGGGATCTCGGACGGCAGCGGCGGGGGTGTGTCGTTGACGTGCTGCAGCGCGAGCGCGACCGCGCTGTCGGCGTTGAACGGCCTTCTACCGCCGAGCATTTCGTAGGTGACGACGGCGAGTGAGTAGACGTCGGTGAGCGCGGTGGTGTCCTTGCCCATCGCGGCTTCCGGCGCGAGGTACTGCGCGGTGCCCATGACCTCACCGGTCTTGGTCATCGCGGCCGAGCCGACCGCGCGGGCGATGCCGAAGTCGGTCAGCTTCACCACGCCGTCGGGCGTGACGAGCATGTTGGCCGGCTTCACGTCGCGGTGGATGAGCCCGGCGCGGTGCGCGGCGTGCAGCGCGGCCGCGGCCTGGCCGATGAGCCCGACGGTGTCGGCGGCGGAGATCGGGCCGCGTTCGGCGAGGATCTTCGACAGCGGCTTGCCCGGGACGTACTCCATGACGAGGAACGCCAGGTTGCCGTCCTCGCCGTAGTCGTAGACCTGGGCGATGTTGCCGTGCGCGAGAGCCGCGGACAGCCGCGCCTCGTTGCGGAACCGCTCGGTGAAGCCCTCCTCGTCGGTCAGCCCCTCCTTGAGCAGTTTGATCGCGACCGTGCGGCCGAGGATCTCGTCCCGCGCCTGCCAGACCTCACCCATGCCGCCGGCCGCGATGCGGTCGGTCAGCCGGTAGCGGCCCCCCATCAGATCACCGGCAGAGCTCATTTCCCGATCACCGCTTCCATCACCTGCTTGGCGATCGGTGCTGCCACCAGACCGCCGGTTGCTTCCTGCCCGACCGTTCCGCCGTTCTCGACCAGCACCGCGACCGCGACCTTCGGGTTGTCCGCCGGTGCGAAACCGGTGAACCACACGTCGGCGTTGGTGCCCGATCCGTGTTCGGCCGTGCCTGTCTTACCCGCCACCTTGATGCCCGGGATCGCCGCGCCGGTTCCCGTGCCGTCCGAAACCACCGACTGCATCATCGTGTTCAGCTGGCTCGCGGTGTCGCTCGAGATCGGCGTGGAGAACGTCTTGGGGTCGGTGGTCTGGATGACGTCGAGGTTCTTGTCCCGCACCGATTGCACGAGGTATGGCGACATCTCCTTGCCGCCGTTGGCGACCGCCGCGCTGACCATCGCGATCTGCATCGGGGTGGCGCGCACGTCGAACTGGCCGATGGCGGACTGCGCCAGTTGCGCCTTGCCGAGGTCCTTCGGGAAGACGCTCGGGGTCACGGTCATCGGGATGTCCAGCGACCTACCGAAGCCGAACTTGGTCGCCATACTGCGCACGGCGTCCTGGCCGAGGTCCATGCCGAGTTGGGCGTAGGCGGTGTTGCAGCTGATCGTGAGGGCGCGGGACAGGCTGACCTTGTCGCCGGGGCCGCAGTTGCCCGGGAAGTCGTTGGGCAGGTAGCTGTTGGTGCCGGGCAGCCGCAGCGAGGCCGGGCCGGGCAGCGTCGAGTCGGGCGTGTACTTGCCCGACTCGAGCGCGGCGGCGGTGTCGATGATCTTGAACGTCGAACCCGGCGGGTACAGGTTGCCGTTGATGGCTCGGTTGAGCAGCGGCTGCGCCGGGTCCTTCGACAGTCGGGTGAAGGCCGACTGCACCTCGTTGAGGTCATGGCTGGCCAGCAGGTTCGGGTCGTAGGTCGGGCTGGTCGCCATCGCCAGGATCGCGCCGGTCTTCGGGTCGAGTGCGACGATCGCGCCACGCTGGCCCTTCAGGGCGTTGGTCGCCGCCTGCTGCGCCTTGGCGTTGAGGGTGAGCTGCACGCTGGCGCCTTGCGCCGATTTGCCGGTGACGATGTCGACGAGGCGCCGGTAGAAGAGCTTGTCCGAGCTGCCGGACAGGAAGTCGTTGTATTCGCGTTCGACCGCACTGCTGCCGTAGGTGAAGGAGTAGTAGCCGGTCGCCGCGGCATACATCGGGCCCTGCGGGTACTTGCGCAGCCACTTGAGCTGGTCGTCGGTCGGGGACGAGTAGGCGACGGCGTTGCCGCCGACCAGGATCGACCCGCGCTCCTTGCTGTATGACGCGAGCAGCGTGCGCCGGTTGCCGGGTTTGTTGTCGAGCGAACGCGCCTGGGCGAACTGGATGATCGTCGCCGCGACCAGCAGCGAGCAGAACATCGCGGCCACGACGAGGCCGAGTCGGCGGATGGGTGCGTTCATCGGGGGAGAACCTTCGTGCGGTGATTCATCTGATCTTCACCACTTGGGTGTCGTCGGTGGACAGCCGCTCCGGGCGTTCGGGGTCACTGGGCTGGCGGGCCTGGTTGCTGATGCGTAAGAGCAGGGCGACGATCACCCAGTTGGCCAGCAGTGACGAACCGCCCGCGGACAGGAAGGGCGTGGTCAGGCCGGTGAGCGGGATCACCCGGGTCACACCGCCGACGACCACGAAGACCTGCAGTGCGATCGAGAAGGCCAGGCCGGTCGCGAGCAGCTTGCCGAACCCGTCGCGGCAGGCGATGCCGGCGCGCAGTCCGCGCTCGACGATCAGCCCGTAGAGCACGAGGATCGCGAACAGTCCGACCAGCCCGAGCTCCTCGCCGAAGGACGGGATGATGAAGTCGGAGTTGGCGAAGTAGGTCAGCTCGGGGTGGCCCTGGCCGAGGCCGGTGCCGAACATGCCGCCTGCCGCCATACCCATCAGGCCCTTGGCGATTTGGTCGGACTTGCCCGGCTGGAACGGGTCGAACCAGAGCGAGACCCGCTCCTGGAAGTGCGCGAAGAGCAGGTAGGCCAGGTAGGACCCGGCGAGGAACAGGCCGATGCCGATGATGATCCACGAGCGGCGCTCGGTGGCGACGTAGAGCATGCCGACGAAGAGGCCGAAGAACAGCAGCGACGTCCCGAGGTCGGACTCGAAGACCAGCACACCGAGCGAGGCGAGCCAGGCGATCATGATCGGACCCATGTCGCGAGCGCGCGGCAGCGGCAGGCCGAGCACTCGCCGGCCGACCAGCGAGAGCGCGTCGCGGGTCTGCACCAGGTAGCTGGCGAAGAAGATCGTGATCAGGATCTTGGCGATCTCGCTGGGCTGAAACGAGAACCCGCCGAGGCCGATCCACACGCGAGAACCGTTGATGTTCTTACCGATCAGCGGCAGCAGTGGTGTCAGCAGCAGCACGAAACCGGCCAGGCCGAAGATGAAGGTGTAGCGCCGCAGCCGTCGATGGTCCGGCACTACGAAGAGCAGTGCCACCGCCGCGATCACCCCGACGGCGGTCCACATCAATTGCTTCGGCGCGGCGTTGGGACCGCCGGGCGTCAGGTCGATGCGGTGGATCATCACCAGGCCGAGACCGTTGAGCAGCGTCACGATCGGCAGCAACACCGGGTCGGCGTATGGCGCCTTCCACCGCAACACCAGGTGGAAGGCAAAGGCCACGATCGCGAAGC
Source organism: Flexivirga meconopsidis (assembly GCF_026162425.1). Lineage (GTDB taxonomy): Bacteria > Actinomycetota > Actinomycetes > Actinomycetales > Dermatophilaceae > Flexivirga > Flexivirga meconopsidis. Next base: position 239,505 of record NZ_JAOBQJ010000001.1, read on the forward strand.
CGCCACCGAGGGTCACCAGGTCGACCGGCAGCGAATCATCAATCGCCAGACCGACGTTGGCGTAGGCGATCAGCACGATCGCGACGGCAACGATGAGCAGGACCAGCTCGGTGTTGCGTCGTGTCTTGGGTGGGGCCTCGTCGACGGTGCTCACTCAGCAACTGCTCCCGTCGAGTTGCAGCTGGCAGGCGACCATGTCGGAGCGGAGGTTCTCCACGATGCCGATCGCGGCCTCGCGGCTGCCGGCGGTCATGGTCTTGGAGGCGACCTTGCTGCGGTCGTAGCTGGGCAGGTCGGCGACCCAGATGTCGGTCTCGGTGTCGGCCGAGTGCAGTCTGATCGGGCCGAGGTTCTGCGAAATGCCTTGGTAGATCGTGACTTTGCCGTTGTGCTGGGCGATGTAGTACTGCCGCTGCGTTGCGCCATACCCGAGCACGCCGGCGACGGCGAGCACCGCCACGATCAGGAGTGCGAGCAGGCCCCGGCGCAGCCACTTGAAGCGACCGCGACCGCCTTCCTCGGCGAGCACCGGCGCTGCAGGGCCGTCGTCGCCGTCGTCCGCTGCGGTGCCTGCGGGTGCGTTGGCCTCCCGGCGCAACGCGGCCGCCTTCTCGGCGGGGGTGCGCGGCTGCGACTCCTCGGCGTCGGGCACGACGTGATGCGCCGCCGCCGCGCCGACCACCTGCGGTGAGGTCGACGCCGGGGACTTTTCGTCGACCACCTCGGCGACGATCACCGTGACGTTGTCGCGGGTGGCCGCCTTGAGCGCGATCGCGATCAGCCGGTCGGCGATCTCACCGGGGGTGCCGTCGCCGGTGAGGATGTCCTCGATGGTGCCGGCCGCGACGTAGTCGGGCAGGCCGTCGGAGCAGAGGAGGTAGCGGTCGCCGACCTTCGCCTCGCGCAGCGACAGGTCGGGCTCGTCCTCCTCGCGGCCGGTGAGCACGCGGGTGACCAGTGACCGCTGCGGGTGGTGCTCGGCCTCTTCGGGGGTGATCCGGCCGTCGTCGAGCAAAGCCTGGACGAAGCTGTGGTCCTTGGTGATCTGGGTGAAGACGCCGTCGCGCACCAGGTAGGCGCGCGAGTCGCCGATGTTGGCCATCGCCAGCATGCTGCCGCTGCGTAGGAAGGCGATCAGCGTGGTGCCCATGCCCTCCAGGTCGGGCTCGTGGTCCATCTCCTCGCGCAACCGGGCGTTGGCGTGGTCGACGGCGGAGCTGAGCCGCCGCAAGGCCTCGTCGGATCCGTAGGACTCGCCGTCCAGCCCGACGAGTTCGGCGACGACGGTGGAGCTGGCCATGTCGCCGGCGGCGTGGCCGCCCATGCCGTCGGCGAGCACGAGCAGGTCGGGGCCTGCGTAGCCGGAGTCCTCGTTGCGGCTCTTGCTGCCGAGCCCGAGGTCCGAGCGTGCCGCGTAGCGCAGCGAGATCGTCATCGGGGTGTCACTTCCTGACCTCGAGCACGGTCTGCCCGATGCGGATGCGGCTGCCTTCGCCGATCGGGACGCGCTCGCCGATGCGCTCGCCCCCGACATACGTGCCGTTGGTGGAGCCGAGGTCGTCGACCAGCCACTGGTCGCCGTCGCGGTAGATGCGGGCGTGGCGGCCGCTGGCGAAGTCGTCGGACAGCACCAGCGTGCACTCGGGGTTGCGGCCGATCAGCACGCCGCCGTCGGTGAGCGGGACACTGCTGCCGCGCATCGAGCCCTCGGTGATCGCCAGATGAGTCGGGCCGCGCCGGATCGCGCGCGGCTGACGCACGGGCGGTGGTGTCGGGGTGTTGCCGCGGCGGTCGGCCGCGCGGGTGACGACCCGGGTGCCGTAGATGTCGCCGCGCAGCACGCCCACGATGCTGAAGATGAACGCCCAGAGCAGCGCCAGCAATCCGAGTCGGATCGCCGTCATGGTCAGTTCGCTCACCGGCTGCCGCCTTCGTGGACGATCATCTTCGTCCGGCCGACCGTCAACCGGTCGCCCTCGTGCAGGTGGGTGCTTCCGACCGGGTCGCCGTTGACGTAGGTGCCGTTGGTCGAGCCGAGGTCGCGGATGCTGAGGATCTGGTGCGGGCCGTCGTAGGTCAGCCGAATCTCGCTGTGCCGCCTGGAGATGCCCGGGTCGTCGAGCACGATGTCCACGTCGTCGTCGCGCCCGATCACCGTGATGGCACCGATCAGCGGGTAACGGTCGCCGTCGATCTCCAGCCACGGCCGCTGCTTCAGCCTGCGCGGCGCGGCGGGCGACGGGCGGTAGTCCTCGCGCTCCGGCTTTACTGCGTTGTATGCCGGGCCGGTGTCCGAAGTCTCGACGTAGTGGCGGCTGGCGTCGCCGGTCTCGGCGCGGTCGGAGACAGGGCTGGGTGGCTGCTGGGGGAACGGTCGTCCACCCGGCTCGCGACCGGAGGGCACGCGTGGGTCGTCGTAGTCGCGGGCGGGCGGCATACGGCGCGGAACGGCGCCCGACTTCACCTGGCGGGCCGTTGAGGGGCGCAGCCGGAAGACGCCGGTCTCCAGCGAGTCGTCCTCGCTGAACTGCACGCTCACCGGCCCGCCCGGCTGGTAGCGCTGGCTCTCGGCGTGCTCGGCGGCCGTCGCGATCAGGTCATCGGCCAGCTCGGCCTCGTGTGTGCCGACGAGCGCCTCGAAGTCGGTGGTGGACAGCTCAATGGTGAACAGGTTGGGCACGATCAGCCGCTTGCCCTTGCCCGCGCTCGCCGCCCGGTCGTCCATCGCGCGGCGCATCGCGCTCGCGATCTCCACCGGCTGTACCTCCGAGCGGAACGCGCGCGCGAAGGCGCCGTTGACACCGCGCTCGAGCCGTCGCTCCAGCTTGTCGAAGATGCCCACGTGTCGCCTCCCTGCGGTGTGCTCGAAATGTCGTCGGTGGCCGGGTGTCTGCCGAGGGGCAGTCCACCGCCCGGTCATCGTAACTGCGCCGTGTGTGACGTCCCGGCATACGCGCCCGGCTCCGTGCAATGAGTTGCGCGTCGTCGGCTCATCGTGCCCGCCGTCGCCCGATTGGCGTTTGGCGGCCAGACAAGGCACACTGGTCCGGCACTCGCGCGAGTGGCGGAACGGCAGACGCGCTGGCTTCAGGTGCCAGTGTCCGAAAGGGCGTGGGGGTTCAAATCCCCCCTCGCGCACGCGATGCCCGAACTCCCCGGATCCCAATTGTGGGCCGGGGAGTTCGTCGTATCTCGGCAGGTGATCGCCCGCGCGGTTCACATCGCGCCGGATAGCCCGCGATCTGGACCGCGCGGAGCCGGATTCGGCTGTCGGCCCGCCGTGGGTCCTACGGTGGCCGGATGCTGACAATTGACCCGCGCACCAGCGAGGCGGTGTCGGCATACGTTGCCGGATGGGCGGTCTCCCGGGGGGCGCCGAGGCCGACCCCGGTCGCGCTCGGCTGGCATGTGGCGACCGGGCAGGCGCACGAGTCCGAGCGATATGTGCCGGTGCGCGGGAGCGTCGATGACGTCCGCGGCATCGCAGACGGGCTCCGGACACCGCTCGCCTGCCTCAAATTCGCCGGGCGGTATGACGACTGGCGGCCGCATTTCGGCACCGAGTGGGAGGACAACCCGATCGGCTGGTTCATGACATGCGAGCTTGGCGACGCGTCGCGAGTCGACGTGACCGACAAGGTGCTTGTCCGGCGCACGGGCGCGCTCATCACGGCCGAGATCCGGGGCGACGACGATGTGATTGCAACGGGCAGAACGGGTTTGGTCGGCGACTGGTGCGTGCCGGATCGCATTCGGACCGTCGAGGCCCATCGCCGTCGCGGGTTCGGCCGCGCGATCATGGACGCTCTGCTGACCGCGGCGTACGACTGCGGTGTCCGTCACGCAGTGCTCGACGCGTCGCAGGACGGACGGGCGCTCTACGCCGCGACCGGTTGGACGACCCTGGCGCCACAGTTCGGGCTGACGCGTTCCGGGCGCCATGCGGATCGTGCGGGATAACGCACGATGTGTTCAGCGGGGCGACCGGGCCAGCCAGCTTGCACCGTCAACGAGACGCGGCCGGTGGACTGGTGGCGGCCTCTAGACGGTGCGCGGTGCGGCGCAGGAACTCTCGAAACTCATCGGGCTCCAGGACGGTGAAGTCGAGGTCGGTCATGATCAGCACCGTGACGAGCCACTCGAACGAGTCGACGAGTGCCGTGTAGCGACAGCATTGATCGTCGATCGCTTCCAGAGTGCCGTCGACGCGGTGCAACCTGCTCACGGCATCTCGGACGTCGGTGCCGAGAACGAGCACCACCCGCACGTTGCTCGGTCCGAAGAAGCGGCCGCGAAGATATGCGGGTAGGTCTTCCGATGGCAGGGAACGCGGGGTGAATGTCTCGGCCAGGGTGCGTGCTTCGGCGACACGGTCGAGTCGGAAGTTGCGCCAATCGCCACGATCCCGATCCCACGCGAACAGATACCACCGGCCGCGCAGTTGCACTAGTCGGATCGGTTCGACTTCGCGCTGTGTGATCACCCCGGACGCTGCGCGATAGGCGAACCGAGTTGTGCGGTTCACCGAGATCGCGTGCGCCAACGTGTTGAGTACGGCGGTGTGCGTTTGGGGTTGACCAGCCGGGGCGAACTCGACAGCTGTGAAGACGTCATCCGTCCGTCGCCGCAGTGACGCAGGCAGCACCCGCCGCAGCTTCTCTCCGGCGCGGTCGGCGGCGTCTGCGGCGGACTCGATCCCGGTGGCTCCTGCCGCTGCGAGCTGCAAACCCAGAACCGCGGCGACCGCCTCATCATCATCCAGCATCAACGGTGGAAGTGAGGCGCCGGCAATCAGGCGGTAATGACCGCCTGGTCCGCGGGTGCTCTCGACCGGGTAGCCCATGGCACGCAACTGACCAATGTCCCGGCGCAGTGTTCGGGTCGGGACGTCCATTGCTCGCGCAAGGTCCGCCGCGGACCAGTGTCGTCCGGATTGCAACAGAGAAAGCAGCCGGAGCATGCGCTCGCCGGGTGTCGTCATACGAGTCCTTCGCTGGACGCAATTGTGGCCAGAATACGACCAGAACTATGCGTACGGTCGACGGCATGAGGCATGCCGAGGCCGACCGCGGACGGTGGATCAACGTCGAGGGGGCCCGCACGCACAACCTTCGTGACGTTTCCGTCCGGGTGCCGAAGCACCGACTGACCGTATTCACAGGTGTGTCCGGCTCAGGAAAGTCGTCGCTGGCGTTCGACACGATTGCGGCGGAGGCCGAACGCACGGTGATGGCGTCATATCCCGCATTCGTCCGGAACCGGCTCGCTCAGCATCCTCTTGCCGATGTGGATCGGATCGACGGACTGACGTTCACCACGCTGGTTGATCAGCGCCCGTTCAGCGGCAATGCACGGTCGACGGTCGGTACCGCCAGCGACCTGGCTCCGCTCCTTCGAGTGCTCTTCTCTCGTGCCGGCCGGCCGTCGGCGGGCTTCAGTCCGGCTTACTCCTTCAACGACCCGAGCGGAATGTGCCCACGGTGCGAAGGGCTCGGGGTGATCGACGACGTCCTCCTGGACGAGTTGGTCGATCGATCAATGACGCTGCGGCAGGGGGCGATTCGCTTCCCCACCTTTGCGCCGGGCACATATCGCTGGAAACGTCTGATGGACTCGGGACTTGCGGACGTCGACACCCCGCTCGGTGACCTGCCGGACACTACGTTGCACACCCTGCTGTACGCCGAGGGCCTCACTCTGTCGAGCCCAGCGGCGGCATACCCAAAACACGGGATCTTCGATGGAGTCGTTCCCCGAATCCGGGACTCCTACCTGCGCACGTCCCCTTCCCGCCTCACCACCGAGGAGAAGTCCGGTCTGGACCGCGTGGTCTCGCGGCAACGGTGCGCAGACTGCGGCGGAAGCCGCCTCAATGCCGCTGCCCGTGGCAGCCTCATCCACGGCAGGTCGATCGCCGATTGGTCGCGCCTTCCGATCGACAAATTGCCGGCTCTCGTCCGGGCCGTCGCCGAGCCCGGAGTAGCGCCAGTGGTCGCGGCGGTTACTGAGCGTCTCGATGCACTTGCCGCCGTTGGTCTCGGCTATCTCTCGCTGGAGCGCGAGTCGGCCACCCTGTCAGGCGGGGAAGCGCAACGCGTCAAGATCGTGCGCCATCTCGGTAGCCCGCTCAGTGAGGTCACCTACGCATTCGACGAACCCAGCGCTGGTCTGCATCCGCACGACGTGCAGCGGCTGCTCGACCTTCTACTGCGATTGCGCGACGCGCACAACACCATCCTGGTCGTGGAACACCAATCGGCCTTCATCGCGGCTGCAGACCACGTGATCGACCTCGGTCCCGGGGGCGGCACGGAGGGCGGTGAACTCGTCATCGAGGGGTCTCCGACGACGGTGGCACGCAGCAATACGCTCACTGGTCGTGTCCTGCGGGAGCCGATCCGACTGAAACCGGCGACACGACTTGGCGACGGCGTGGTGAAGATCGCGCACGCGCGTCGGCACAACCTCAAGGACGTCAGCGTGAACGTCCCGCTCGGGGTGCTCACTGCGGTCACTGGTGTCGCCGGATCCGGAAAGAGCACCCTCTTCGCCGACGAACTGCCCCGACAACACGTGGACTTTGCGGTCGTCGACCAGTCACCACTGCACGGCGGAACGCGTTCGACCGCCGCGACGGTGCTCGGGGTCGCCGAGCCGATCCGTGCGGTGTTCGCACAGGCAAGCGGATTGGGGGTGTCGTGGTTCAGCGCAAACGGCCGGGGAGCCTGTCCGGTGTGCAAGGGAAAGGGAGTCGTGGTCACCGACCTCGCCTTCCTCGACGACGTTCGCACGGCATGCGACGCGTGTGGTGGGTCGCGCTTCAACCCGCGTGCTCTCGGTGTCGCCGTCCGCGGCCACCGCATCAGCGACGTCCTCGCGATGACGGCCGGCGATGCTGCCGACCTGTTCTCCTCCGAAGCCGCGATTGTGCAGCCGCTGGACTGGGTCCGCAGGGTCGGCCTCGACTATCTGGCCATCGGGCAGGGACTTGACACGTTCTCGGGTGGTGAACGACAACGCCTGCGTCTCGCGCGGCACCTCGCAACGGTCCGCGCCGACGCAGACCTCCGCATCGTGCTCGACGAACCATCCGCGGGGTTGCACGGCGCTGATGTTGGCCGGCTGGTCCGGCTGCTCAACGAGCTGGTCGAGGATGGGGCAACCGTCGTCGCGATCGAGCACAAGCTGCACGTTGTCGCGGCGGCCGACCACGTGATTGACGTTGGGCCGGGAGCTGGCCACGACGGGGGCGCCGTTGTCTATGAGGGCTCACCAGACGGCTTGACGCGTGCACCGGGCTCGATCACTGGCCAGTACCTACGAGCTGCGATCGAGTCACGGTGGGCGGACGGAGAGTGATAAGCCTGTCCCGTGCGCGTACTGGTGGTGGAGGACGAGGTCCCACTCGCTGAGCTGATCCGGCGCGGCCTGGCCAAGGCAGGCTTCGTGGTCGAGGTCGCGCACAACGGCGTCGACGGGCTGTGGCAGGCGACCGAGGAGCAGTTCGACGCGATCGTGCTCGACATCATGCTCCCCGGCATGCACGGGTATGACGTGGTGCGACGCCTGCGGGAGCGTGAGGTGTGGACGCCGGTGGTCATGCTGACTGCCAAGGACGGCGAGTATGACCAGGTGGACGCGCTCGACCTCGGCGCCGACGACTACCTCACCAAACCGTTCAGCTTCCCGGTGCTGGTCGCCCGGCTGCGCGCGGTGACGCGCCGCACCCCCGTCGCACGGCCGGCGGTGCTGACCGTCGGCGACCTGCGGCTCGACCCGGCTGCCACCCAGGTGTTTCGCGGCGAGACCGAGATCGACCTGACACCAAGGGAATTCAGCCTCCTGCTCTTCCTCATGCAACATGCCGGCAGCACGGTCAGCAAGGGCGAGATCCTGCAGGCCGTCTGGGATCCTGCGTTCACCGGCGACGACAACGTCGTCGAGGTCTACGTCGGCTACCTGCGGCGCAAGATCGACAAGCCCTTCGGCACCGACACGATCAGCACCGTGCGCGGCATCGGCTACCGGCTCGACGACGCGCCGGCCTGACCCCTGCCGGCCTGACCCTCGACCGCCGCATCGTCGCCGACCTGCCCGGGCAGCGTCACCACGAATCTCGCTCCGCCCGAAGGAGATTCGGCAACGACGACGTCACCACCCGAGCTGCGCGCCAGATCGCGCACGATCGCCAGCCCAAGCCCGAAACCGCCCTGACCGCGGCTGCGCGAAGAGTCCAGCCGCACGAAGCGGTCGAAGACTCGCCCGCGATCCGCCGCCGGGATGCCCGGGCCGTCGTCGTCGACCGTGAGCACCGCGGCCCCGTCCCGGCCGGTCGTGGTCGACACGACCACCTCCGACCGGGCGTGCCGGACCGCGTTGTCGACCAGGTTGCGGGCAATGCGCTCGACCGCGCGCTGGCGCCCCCGGCCTCGGGCGGGGCTCCCGACATACCGCACCTGGATGGTCGAATCACCGCGCCACCGTTGCACTTCCGCCTGGGCGATGTCGTCGAGGTCGACTTCCTCGGTGCCGGTCGCCGGCCGCTCGTCGAGCTGGGCCAGCAGCAGCAGGTCATTGACCAAGCCCGTCATGCGGCCGATCTCGTCGCGCACGGTCGGCGCCACCTGCCGCCACTCGTCGTCGTCGGTCGCGAGCTCGACCGCCGCCTGCAAGGTGGCCAGTGGTGACCGCAGCTCGTGACTCGCGTCCGCGACGAAGCGCCGCTGCTCCCCCTGCGCATGCTCGAGCCGGTCAAGCATGCGGTTCAAAGTCGTTGCGAGAGCAGCGATTTCGTCCTGCTGTCGCGGCACCTCGACCCGAGTGTCGAGGCTGCGAGCCTCGATCTCGTCGACCTCCCGTCGCATGCGCTGCACCGGCGCGAGTGCCAGTCCGGACACCCACCAGGCGAGCAACGCGGCCAGCACAGTCAGCACCGGGGTGCCGAGCAGCAGGATCTTGACGTCGGTGCTGATCGCCTCGTGCTGCGCCTGCTGCGACGACGACACCTGTATGACGAAGTCGCGCCCTCCCGAGCGCACCCCCTGCGAGACGATCAGTGGTGTCTCGACGTCACCGGGCCGATACCAACGGCGTTCTCCCCGAACGGAACTGGTGTTCGGCCGCGGACGATCGGCGGACAACGGTGCCTGGTCGCCAGGTGCCGAGGACGCCACCACCGCGCCGGTCCGGTCGAGCACCACCGCCCGCAGCGACGGGTCGACGTTGCTCACCGCAGCCTCCGTCGGCCCCTGCCGCTGCACCGCATTGGCCACCCCCGCAGCCTGGTCGCTGACCCGCCCGACCAGCGAACCGGTCAACGAATGCTGCAGCAGCGTCGCGAGCACGAACACCCCGATGACGAGCGGCACCACCACGGCGAGCGCGGTGACCAGGGCGATGCGCACCCGCAGACTGCGGGCGAGACGCACGAGGGAGGCAAGCACCCCGCCATACTGCCTGCTCCTGCGGCGGATCCGCGTCTCAGCATCCGCTCAGCGACCTGCGGGCAGCATGCCGGTTGTGTCACATCACCCTGCCCGCGCCGACTTCGCGACAGCCGCCTCCTGGGTGGCTCCGGTTGGCGCCCTCTTCTGGATCATCAAACTCGTCTCGACCGCGTTCGGCGAGGCCGCCTCCGACGGGCTGGCCAAGCAGAGCCCCGCGCTCGCGGTCGCCGTCGGCGGCCTGCTGCTCGTCGCGGCGTTGCTGTGGCAGCTGCGCACCCGCGGCTTCGTGCCGGTGCGCTACTGGACGGCCGTGGCGGCGGTCGCGGTCTTCGGGACCGTGCTGGCCGACGGAGTGCACGTCGTGCTCGGCTTCAGCTACCCCCTCACCAGCGTCCTGTATGCCGCGGCCACCGCCTTCGTCTTCTGGCTCTGGCACCGCACCGAGGGCACCCTGTCGATGCACGACATCAACACCACCCGCCGCGAGCTCTTCTACTGGGCCGCGGTCATGTGCACCTTCGCGCTCGGCACCGCGGTCGGTGACCTCACCGCCGCCACCCTGAAGCTCGGCTACTGGCCGTCGGTGGTGCTCTTCGCGGTCGCCATCGCCGTGCCCGCGATCGGCTGGCGGGTCACCGGGCGCCACGAGGTGTTCTGGTTCTGGTTCGCCTACGTGCTGACCCGGCCGCTCGGCGCGTCGATCGCGGACGGTTTCGCCAAGCCCAAGAGCCCCGCGCACGGGCTCGACCTCGGTGACTTCCCGGTCGCGCTCGTGCTCGGAATCGTGCTGGTCGTGCTGATCGTGGTCGCGCAACGGGTGTATGCCGCCCAGACTCGTCGTCAGCCGCAGCCGCTGGAGCTGGCCACTTTGCGGGGTGCCCGATGATCGCCCCACAAAGTCCTCCGCTCCTTCGTCGCTCCGGTACTTTGCGGGGGCCCCGATGAGCGATCTGTCCTACTTCCAGTCGGTCACTATCGGCGCCCTGCAGGGCGTCACCGAACTCTTCCCGGTCTCCAGCCTCGGCCACTCGATCCTCGTGCCGGCCTGGATCGGCGGCTCGTGGAAGGACCTGGTCACCCAGCAACAGCAGTCCGGGCACACGCCGTTCCTGGCGTTCATCGTCGCGCTGCACGTGGCAACCGCGCTCGCGCTCATCGTCTGCTTCTGGCGGGACTGGCTGCGGGTCGTCCAGGGGCTGATCGACATCGTGCGACGCCGCGACCTGCACACCGCCCGGTCGCGCTATGCGCTGCTGCTGATCGTCGCGACCATCCCGGTCGGCATCGTCGGCCTGCTCTTCGAAAAGCCTTTGCGCACAGCGTTTTCGACGCCGTTGGTCGCCGCGATCTTCCTGACCGTCAACGGCGGCGTGCTCGCCGTCGCAGAGCTGCTGACCCGGGCGAGCGAGGCGTCATACCGACGGCACGCGACGAGTGAGCGCAGCCTGTCGACGATGCCGTGGAGCGACGCGCTGATCATCGGCAGCTCGCAGATCCTGGCGCTGATGCCCGGCATCTCGCGGTCCGGTGTGACCATCTCCGCCGGGCTGCTGCGCGGCTTCAGTCACGAGAAGGCGACGAAATTTGCGCTGATGCTCGCCACCCCGGTGATCCTCGCGGCGGGCGTGCTGAAGATGCCGGAGCTCGCCGGGCCGGAGGCGTCCGGCATACACGGCCAGGTGATCGTCGGCATGCTCGTGGCGTTCGTCGCGGCGCTCTTCGCGACCAAGGTGCTGACCCGCTTCGTGCGCACGCACACGCTGTGGCCGTTCGTCGTCTACTGCCTCATCGCGGGGATCGCGAGCATCATCCGGTTCGCCTGACCGGCGGTGTCCGGCGGACTGGTGCCACGAAAAGGGGACTTGTCACGTGCTCTAGCACGTGACAAGTCCCCTTTGTGCGGACGAGATCGGCGTATGCCGGGGCTACTTGCCGATCGTCGCGGTGTCGATGACGTAGCGGTAGCGCACGTCCCCGGCCACGACCTTGTCGTAGGCGTCGTCGACCTGTCCGGCGTCGATCCGCTCGATGGTCGCGCCGATGCCGTGCTCCGCGCAGAAGTTGAGCATCTCCTGAGTCGCCGGGATGCCACCGATCAGCGAACCGGCGACCGCCTTGTCGCCGTGCACGAGCGACCCGGGCGCGATCGAGTAGGGCTTGCTCGGCAGCCCGACGTTGACCATCGCACCGAACGGCTTGAGCAGCCGCAGGTAGTCCTCCATCGGCAGGTCGGCGCTCACCGTGTTGAGGATCAGGTCGAAGGTGCCGGCGAGCTTGTCGAAGGTCTTCGCGTCCTTGGTCGACAGGTGGTCGGCGGCGCCGTAGGACTTGGCGTCGGCGGACTTGTCGGTGCTGCGGGAGAGCACGGTGACCTCGGCGCCCATCGCCGCGGCGATCTTGACGCCCAGGTGGCCGAGGCCACCCATGCCGACGACCGCGACCTTCGCACCCTTGTCGGCGCCCCAGCGCTTCAGCGGGGCGTAGGTGGTGATGCCGGCGCAGAGCAGCGGCGCCGCCTCGTCGAGCTCGATGCCCTCCGGGATCGACAGCACGAACCGTTCGGAGGCGACGATCGCCTGGGCGTAGCCGCCCTGGGTGAGCTCCCCGTCATACCCCTCACTGGCGTAGGTGAAGACGGCGCCCTTCTCGCAGTATTGCTCGTTGCCGTTCTTGCACTGCTCGCACTCGCCGCAGGAGTCGACCATGCAGCCGATGCCGACGCGGTCGCCGACCTTGTGGCGGGTGACGGCCGAGCCGACCTCGGTGACGATGCCGGCGATCTCGTGGCCGGGCGTGAGCGGGAACGGGGTCTGGCCCCACTCCTCGCGGATGGTGTGGATGTCGGAGTGGCAGATGCCTGCCCACTTGATGTCGATGCGCACGTCGTCGTCGCGCAGATCGCGGCGCTCCAGCTCGATTGCACCGAACGGCTGCCCAGCGGCTGGCACGGACAATGCGGGTGTTGTTGTTGGCATAACCAAAAACAATACCTCCGGAGACGGTGTCCGTGAAATCGTCGATCCCGTTGATATCCAACCGCTTTCACCCTTTTGTATGACGGTGCCCACGTTGCGGCCGGCGTGACTCGTCCGCGCCGGGGGCACTTGTCCCGTCACAGTGGGACTTGTCCAGGCCGGGGGCACTTGTCCCGTCACAGTGGGACTTGTCACGTGCTCTAACACGTGACAAGTCGACCGAACGTGGACGAGTCGCGCGCGGGACTCCCGTCATACGATCGAGCCGAGAGCACCCACGGAACCGCAGGAGAAGTGATGGCGAGTCTGGACGGAACCAAGTACGACTACGTGATCGTCGGCGGTGGGGTCGCCGGCGCGGCGGCCGCGAAGGCGATTCGCGAGCGGGACGCCGAGGGTTCGGTGCTGGTGCTCGGGCTCGAACCCGACCCGCCGGTCTACCGCCCGGACCTGTCGAAGGGGCTGTGGCTGAGCGAGGAGACCAAGCTCGACGACATCTGGCTGATGGACGGCAAGGGCGCCGAGCTGCACACCAGCCTCCCGGTCACCTCGATCGACACCGAGGCGCACGAGGTGGAGATCGACGGCGGTGCGAAGGTCGGCTACGGCTCGCTGCTGATCGCGACCGGTGCGCAGCCGCGACACCTCGACCTGCCGGAGTCGGACCGGATCGTCTACTACCGCACGGTCGCCGACTACCGCCGGCTGCGGGAGTTGGCGGCAGCCGGGTCGGCGGTCACCGTGGTCGGCGGTGGCTACATCGGCGCCGAACTCACCTCCGCCCTGGCCCAGAACGACGTCAAGGTCACGATGATCCTCGAGGGCGAGCTGGTGCAGGAGCACATGTTCCCCGCGTCGATCGCCGAGTTGGTGACCAAGGACTTCCGCGGTCACGGCGTCGAGCTGCTGACCGGCACCAGGGTCGTGTCCGGTGAGGTCACCGGCGACACCGTCGCGGTGCGCACGCAGGACGGCAAGCTGGTCGAGGGTGTCGCCGCGGTCGTCGGCATCGGCGTCGAACCGCGCACCAAGCTCGCGCAGGACTCCGGGCTCACCGTCGAGGGTGGCATCGTGGTCGACGACCGGCTGCGCACCAGCGCCACGGACGTGTATGCCGCAGGCGACGACACCAGCTTCCCCGACCCACTGCTCGGGCGGCGCCGGGTCGAGCACGTCGACAACGCCGAGACGATGGGCAAGGTCGCCGGCGAGAACATGGCCGGCGCCGACCAGCCCTACGACCACACGCCGTTCTTCTGGTCGGACCTGTTCGCCAACGGCTACGAGGCGATCGGCGAGCTGTCGTCCGCGATGGACACCGTCGAGGACTGGAACGGCGAGCACACCGCTGCGGTCGTCTACTACCTCGCCGACGGCACGGTCCGCGGCGTACTGCTCTGGAACACCTGGGACAGCGTCGAGAAGGCGCGCGAGGTGATCGAGAAGTCCGGCAAGGGCGAGCTCGGCAAGGACCAGCTGAGCGGTCTGATCCCGCCCGGTTAGTGCGGCGGGTATGACGGCACTCCCGCGCACCGCACTGGTCACTGCGAGCACGGTCGGCATCGGGCGCGCGATCGCACAGCGCCTCATCACCGATGGCGTGTCGGTGACCGTCCACGGACGTGATTCCGCACGCGCCGCGGCCACCGCCGGCGAGCTGGGCGCGGCAGGTGCCGTCGCCGCCGACGCGACCACCAGCGCGGGGCTCGACGTCCTGGGTGACTGGCTGCGGGCGCACCCGGTCGACATCCTGGTCAATGCGCTCGGGCCGTTCGCCGAGCACGACGTCGAGTCGGCGCGACCGGAGGATTGGCTGGATGCCTACCGCGGCAACGTGGTCGGTGCCGTCGAGTTGGCGCGAATCGCGTTGCCGCACATGCGATCCGAGGGGTTCGGGCGGGTGATTTTCCTCGGCACGCGGGCCACCCGCACGCCGATCCCGACGATGATCGAATACTCCGCGGCCAAGGCCGCGCTCGCGAACGCGACGATCAGCCTGGCCCGGTCGGCGACCGCACCCGGTGTCACCGTCAACATGGTCAGCCCTGGCGTGATCCTGACGCCGAGCCTGCGGGCGATGTTCGCCGACCGTCCGGAGAGCGCCGGGCGGACCTGGGAGGACATCGAGCCGGAGGTGACCCGTGACTACGCGCCCAACCCGATGGGCCGACTCGGCCGGCCGGAGGACATTGCCGCCGCCGTGAGCTTCTTGTGCGGGAGCGAGGCGTCATACATCAACGGTGTCGACCTGCCCGTGGACGGTGGCATCACGGGGACCCACTGACCCCCGGACGTACCGATGCGGTGCCCGAAGCACCTCCCCAAGTACCACGGACACCGCACCAGCGATCCCCCTCCGACGCTCGCGACGGGTGCAGTGCGAACCCCCGAGTCCGCCGCATCCCGCGTGGCCCACCCCCCAGCGGCCACCTCGAGCGCCTGCCGGTCTTCACCGGCCCCGACCGGTTTGTCCGACACCAGCAACATTAGGAGCGACGCGTCGGGGTCGCTATGGGACCGAGGCCGAAATCGGTCGCAGCCAATCTCAGCCCAAGTCGCAGCAACCTCGACCGCTGCCGTGCGTCTTTAGCTGATTAGGGTTGAACGGTGCGACCACTCGACGTGCTGCCCACCGAGTCCGCCATGCGCCGCGCTCTGCGGCGAGCTCGTGACGGAGCGACCCTCAACGCCGACGAGTCCGCGACACTGCTCGCGGCCCGCGGTGGCGACCTCGACGATCTGTGCGCAAGCGCGGCCCGGGTGCGCGATGCCGGCCTCGAGGCAGCGGGCCGGGCAGGGGTGGTGACCTACTCCAAGAAGGTCTTCATCCCGCTGACCCGGCTGTGTCGCGACCGCTGCCACTACTGCACGTTCGTCACCGTCCCCGGCAAGCTCGCCGCCGCCGGTCACGGCGCCTACCTCGAACCCGACGAGGTGCTGGAAATCGCCCGGCGCGGCGCCGAACTCGGTTGCAAGGAAGCACTTTTCACCCTTGGCGACCGACCGGAGGACCGCTGGCCGGAAGCCGCGCAGTGGCTGGACGAGCGCGGCTACGACTCGACGCTCGACTACGTGCGAGCAATGGCGATCCGCGTGCTCGAGGAGACCGGCCTGCTCCCGCACCTCAACCCGGGCGTGCTCAGCTGGGAAGAGATCGGCCGCCTCAAGCCGGTGTCCGCGTCGATGGGGATGATGCTCGAGACGACCTCGACGCGCCTGTTCACCGAGAAGGGCGAGGCCCACTACGGCAGCCCCGACAAGGACCCCGAGGTGCGGCTGCGGGTCATCACCGACGCGGGCCGGCTGACGGTGCCGTTCACGACCGGCATCCTGGTCGGCATCGGCGAGACCCGCGCCGAGCGGGCCGACTCGATCCTCGCGATCCGCAAGGCACACAAGGCTTTCGGGCACGTGCAGGAAGTCATCGTGCAAAACTTCCGCGCCAAGCCCGACACTGCCATGCGGCACACGCCCGACGCCGATCTTGACGAATACCGCGCCGCGATCGCGGTCACCCGGCTCGTGCTCGGCCCCGCCATGCGCGTGCAGGCGCCGCCCAACCTGGTCGACGCAGGCGAATGCGCCGCGCTGCTCGCGGCGGGCGTGGACGACTGGGGCGGCGTGTCCCCGCTGACCCCCGACCACGTCAACCCTGAGCGGCCGTGGCCCAACCTCGACGCGCTCGCCGAGATCTCGGCCGCTGCCGGTTTCACGCTCACCGAGCGGTCCGCGGCGCAGCCCGAGTATGTCCTCGCCGGCGCGCCCTGGATCGACCCGCGGGTGCGCCCGCACGTGGCGGCTCTCACCGACGAGGAGACCGGTCTGGCGCGGGCCGGCGCCATACCGGCCGGGCTGCCGTGGCAGGAGCCGGACCCGGAGTGGGAGTCCAGCGGCCGCACCGACCTGGCGACCTCGATCGACACCGAAGGCCGTAACACGCAGGCTCGCAGCGACCTCGGCAGCGCGTTCGGCGACTGGGAGACCGTGCGCGAGCAGGTGCTTGCCGTGGCCGGACCGGCCAGACTCGAGTCGGACGTGAAGTCTGCGCTCGCGGCCGTCGAGAAGGACCCCGGCGGCGCGTCGGAGGCCGACTATCTGGCGCTCGCCCATGCGAACGGCGATGGTCTGGAAGCCCTTGTCTCGCTTGCGGATTCGCTGCGCAAGGAGGCCGTCGGCGACGACGTGACCTATGTCGTCAACCGCAACATCAACTTCACCAACATCTGCTACACCGGCTGCCGCTTCTGCGCGTTCGCGCAACGCAAGGGCGACGCCGACGCGTTCACCCTGTCGATGACCGAGGTGGCCGACCGCGCCGCGGAAGCCGTCGCCGCGGGCGCCACCGAGGTGTGCATGCAGGGCGGCATCGACCCGGAGCTGCCGGCGACCGGGTATGCCGACCTGGTGCGCGCGGTGAAGGCGCGCGTGCCGCAGCTGCACGTGCACGCATTCAGCCCGATGGAGATCGTCAACGGCGCGTCGCGCCGCGGCATACCCGTGCGGGACTGGCTGATCGAGCTGAAGGAAGCCGGCCTCGACACCATCCCCGGCACCGCGGCCGAGATCCTCGACGACGAGGTGCGCTGGATCCTCACCAAGGGCAAGCTGCCGACCAAGACCTGGGTCGAGGTGATCACCACCGCGCACGAGGTGGGCATCCGATCCAGCTCGACGATGATGTATGGCCACGTCGACCAGCCGCGACACTGGGTCGGGCATCTGCGGCTGATCGCCGAAATTCAAGACCGCACAGGCGGATTCACCGAGTTTGTACCGCTGCCCTTCGTGCACCAGAGCTCCCCGATCTACCTGGCCGGCGCCGCTCGGCCGGGACCGACTAAGCGCGACAACCGGGCGGTGCACGCGTTGGCCAGGGTGATGCTGCACGGTCGGATCGCCAACATTCAGACCAGCTGGGTCAAGCTCGGCGTCGCCGGGACTCAGATGATGCTGCGCGGCGGCGCCAACGACCTCGGCGGCACGCTGATGGAGGAGACGATCTCCCGGATGGCCGGCTCACAACACGGATCCGAGCTCACCGTGCAGCAGCTGCGGCAGATTGCCGGGGACATCGGCCGTCCGGCCCGCGAGCGGACCACGACGTACGACGAAGTGCTGTCTCGCGCCTGAACTTTCGTCGGATCGGCCATGGACCTCGGCACGATGTGCGCAGGCCCGGATCACGCATAGTGTCGGCGACCGTGAGTGACGACGCCATACATCTGGGCAAGCCGGACGGACCCGACGAGAAGCCGGCCAGCCTCGGATATACCCGCGAGGACCGCCGCTGGATGATGGGGCTGTTCGGCGCAGGAGCCGCGATCCTGTTGGGCGCCGCGCCCTGGATCGCCCGATGGCTGCAGGACGTGCCGGGCGTGCCCTATCAAGACGCGATCGACGCGATCAGCCGATTCGACGACTGGTGGGCGCACGTAGTGCTGGCGGCGGCCGGGCTGGTGGTCGGAGTCATTGGCGCGGTCGTCATCGCGGCCACCGCGCACTACCTCGAGGTGTATGACGACCGGCTCGTCATCCGGCACGGCGAGGACCGGCGCACGGTCCCGCGCGACGAGATCGTCGGTGTCTACCGGGAGGGCAAGAAGGTCGTGATCGACGGCAAGGGCGGACGCCGCATCTTCGAGCAGGAGGTCGAGGCGAAGGCTGCGCAGGTGCGCGACGCGTTCACCGGCAAGGGCTACCCCTACGAGTCGTGACCCGCGCGGTCAGGCCTGCCTGGGCAGGATCTGCAGCAGGTCCTGGTAGAGCTGATCGGCGGCGTCGGGGGCGCCGAAGCTGTCCTCGCGCACCGCACGCTCGATCAGCGCGTCGACCTGCGCGGCCAGCAGCGCGAACGGCGGGTCGAACGTCCAGCCGAACTCCCGATAGCGCTGCTCGATCTTGTCGTTGCGCTCGTAGCGGATCTTCTCCAGTTCGTCGGCATAGGTGCGCAGTGTCGAGTCGAACTGGCTCTGGTTGCGCAGGTCGTAGCGGATGCGGTGCATCTGTCGGTTCTCGCGGAAGCTGCTGGCGATCGCCGCGGCCAGGCCGGCGGAGTAGCTGGTCACGTCGACGGCCTCGTCGAGGCCGGCGGTGTCGAAGGTGTGGTTGTTGGACAGCATCCGCACGCACTCGGCCACGAGCGCGTCCTTGCTGCTGAAGTAGTAGTGCACCATCCCGTGCGAGAAGCGGGTGCGTCGCGCGACGTTGCGCACCGACACATGGGAGTAGCCGTGTTCGCTCCAGGTCTGGAGCGCGGCGACCGCAAGGTCGTGCCGGCGTCCGCGGTGGGTGGCGCTGTCGTTGGACGAAGCCGGTGAGGGCGCGGATTCGGTGAAGGGGATGGAGGCGCTCGTCGAGGTCACCTTCATAGTTTTGCACGCAGTTGTCCGCAGATTGTCGCTGCGGTGCAAGGAAAGTGGCGCGTGTTGTTAGGGCGGCTGTCAAAGTCGCGCACAAAACCTTTCATATTCGTGGCGGGCCTTAGGCCACGCCCCATCGCCTAAGGTGCGGTGACGTGGCGGACGACGACGAGCTACGACCGGCGACCCTCGCCGTGCTCGGTGTCGTCGCGGAGTCGCCGACGCACGGCTTCGCGGTCGCCGGCCTCTTCGCGGCGAACGGTGACCTGGGGCGGGTATGGCGCCTGCCCCGGCCGGTCATCTACCGCGAGCTCGCGCGTCTCGGCGAGGCCGGTCTGGTGCGGGAGGTCGGCGTCGAGACCGGCGGGCCCGGCCCGAGCCGGGTGGTCGTCGAGGTGACCGACGAGGGACGCGCGGTGCTTGACCGCTGGCTGGTCGAACCGGTGCAGCGCGCTCGCGAGGTGCGGGACGCACTGCTGCTCAAACTGGCGCTGCTGCATCGTCGCGGCGGTGACCCACGGCCGCTGATCGACGCGCAGCGCGCCGTCTTCGAGATGCGCGCGCGCGAGTTGGGCGCCGCGGCGGCGGCCACGTCGGTCGATGACTTCGAGCGCACGCTGCTGCTCTGGCGCCTGAGCTCGACGCGGGCGGCGCTGGATTTCCTGAACGCGGTCGCGGCGGGCGCCATACCGGATGATGGCGAGTAGTCACAGTGTGACTAGTTGCCTGCTAGGTTCGTCGATCATGAGCGCCCTCACTCGCCGCGGCCTGTTCGGACTGACCCTGGCCGGTGGCGTGTCGGCGTTGGCGGCCTGTGGGTCGTCGGGCAGCGACGGCTCGGGGGCGTCGCCGTCCGCACCTGCCGCAGCCGGTTCGTCGGGTGGTCCGACCGGCTCCGGCACGGTGAACGTGCTCTATGCGGGGTCGCTGGTCACCCTGATGGAGAAGCAACTCGGCCCGGCTTTCGCCAAGGCGACCGGCTTCGACTTCGCCGGATTCGGAGCCGGCTCAACGGCGCTCGCCGCACAGATCAAGGGCAAGGTCCGCAAGGCGGACGTCTTCGTGAGCGCGAGCCCGAAGGCCGACGAGGCGATCATGGGCGAGCAGAACGGCAACTGGGTGCAGTGGTACATCACCTACGCGGCCTCACCGCTGGTGCTCGGTTACAACCCCAAGAGCAAGTTCGCCGACAAGATCAAGGCCGGACCTTGGTATGACGTGATCACTGCCGACGGCATCCGGATCGGGACCACCGACCCCAAGACCGACCCGAAGGGCAAGCTCGCCGCCCAGGCGCTGACCGACAACGGCAAGGAGCACCCGAAGCTGCTCGAGGTCGCCAAGGACGAGAAGACGATCTTTCCCGAGGAGACGCTCGTGGCCGATCTGCAGTCGGGGCAGCTGGATGCCGGCTTCTTCTACTCCAGCGAGGCCAAGGCCGCCGGCATCCCCACGGTGCAGCTGGCCGGCGTTTCGCTGAAGGCGACCTACACGGTGACCATCGTGAAGGACGCCCCCAACCCCGCCGGCGCCGAGTCGTTCATCGCCTACCTGCTCGGACCGAAGGGCACCACGACGTTGCGGCAGGACGGTTTCGAGCTGACCACCCCGCCCAAGGTGACCGGCACCGGCGTGCCCGCCGCGATCAGCAAGGTCATCACCTCCTGAGCAGCGCCGTGCCCAACTCGCGCCCCGTGCCCGGTCACCGCGCTCGCCCGCTCGGCTGGCTGGGGGCCTTGCTCGCGCTCTACCTGGCGATCCCGCTCGGCTACTTCCTGCTGCGTTTCGTCACCACTGAGGACAGCCGCGGCTTCGGCGAGCCCGGCCTCTGGGACGCGGCGCGCACTTCGGCGGTCTCGGCGGCCATCTCGGCGGCCGTCGTCTTCGTGCTCGGGGTGCCGCTCGGTTACTGGCTCGCGCACGCGCGCGGGCCGGTGCAGCGCGTGGTCGGGATGCTCGTGCAGCTGCCGCTCGCGCTGCCGCCGGTGATGAGCGGCATCGTGCTCATCTACCTGGTCGGGCCCTACACCTGGCTCGGTGAACTCTTCGACGGCCGGCTCACCGAGTCGCTCGCCGGAGTCGTCATCGCGCAGACGTTCGTGGCCGCGCCGTTCCTGGTGATCGCGGCACGGTCGGCGTTCGCCGCGGTCGATCCGGAGCTGGACGACATCGCGGCAACCCTCGGGCACCGGCCGCTGGCCCGTTTTGCCCGGGTCGACCTGCGGATCGCGGCCCCCGCCATACGAGCGGGACTGCTGCTGACCTTCTTGCGCGCCATCGGTGAGTACGGCGCGACGGTGCTGCTCGCCTATCACCCCTACACGCTGCCGGTCTTCACCGCCGTGCAGTTTCAGTCGACCGGCATCCCGTCGACGCAGGCCCCGACTGCCGTCGCGCTGGCGACTGCGGCAATCGTGTTGCTGGTGGCGGGTTTTCGGCTGCCGCGCCGCTGGCGGAGCCGTATGACGAAGGCCGCATCCGTGCCGCCGCCGACTCACCCGCCGGCAGTCTCACCGGAGCGGGTCAGTTTCGATCTCGACACTCGCGTGGGTGATTTCCACCTGCGGATGGCGCATCAGGCGACCAGCACCCGCGTGGCGGTGCTCGGCGCGTCGGGTGCCGGCAAGTCCATGTTGTTGCGGGCGCTCGCCGGCCTGCTCGGGCCCGACGTCGGCACCGTGCGGTGCGGCTCGGACGACCTGTCCCGCGTGCCTGTGGAGCGACGCCGGCTCGGCTACGTGCCACAACGGCACGGGCTGCTGCCGGACCGAACTGCCTGGCAACAGGCGACTTTCGGGGTGCGCGCTGATGCAGGTGTCGCGGCCTGGTGGTTTGAGACGCTTCGGCTGCAGGGTCTGCACGGGCGGCTGCCCGACCAGCTCTCGGGCGGGCAACAGCAGCGCGTCGGGCTGGCGGCGGCGCTCAGCCAGACGCCGCGCCTGGTGCTGCTCGACGAGCCGTTCACCGCGCTCGACGCGCCGGTCCGGCAGGAGCTGGTCACCGAGTTGCGGCGGTTGCAGCGCCGGGACGCGCTGTCGACCATCGTCGTCACGCACGATCCGCAGGAGGCCGCGATGCTCGCCGACGAGTTGGTCGTGGTTGCCGACGGCCGCATCGTCCAATCGGGTTCGGTGCGTGAGGTTTTCGATGCTCCGGCGTCGCCGCAGGTGGCCCGCCTGCTCGGCATCGAAAACGTGCTCGAAGGTGTCGCCGACGGTGGCGAACTCGTTGCCGGGTCGGTGCAGGTGCCGGTGCGGACCTGGCTGCCAGCCGGCACGCCGGTGACCTGGTGTGTGGCACCCCAGGACGTGCTGGTCGGCGCGGCCGGTGTGCCCGCGACCGTCGTTGACGTCGCCGACGTCGGCACGTCGGTGCTGGTCGACGTGGAGCTCGACGGCGGACCCTACCTGCGTGCCCGGTGCTCGACGGACGCTGCTGCCGCGCGGCTGGCTCCCGGTGCGCCGGTCTCGGTCGACTTCCGCCCGGACAGCGTGACCGTGTGGGCGCAGCCCGACTCGGCGCCCGTGCTCACCGGCCGACGCTGATGTCAACCGGCCGCGCTCGTGCGCGGTCACGACTGCAGCACCCGCGCCAGTTGGTGGGCGGCCCGCTCCGGGCTGGGTTGCACGGCGAGCGCACTCGGCAGCACCGTCGAGTCGGGGTCGTCCCACGCTCGCCGCAGGGCCGCGGCAAGGTCGTCGACGAGGCAGATGGCGCCGGGATTGAGCGTGGCAACCTCCTCGGCAAACGGGTTCCTGGTCGCGACCGGCCGGCGCCCGGCGGCGTTCCAGTGCGTGAGCGACCCGGACGCGGAGACGTGCGCCGGCGCGGCGACCGGCACGCGGACCGTGGCCATGGCGTCGAGCAACTGCGCGTCCGGCAGATAGCCGGTGCACGCGAACGTGCGGCCCAGCTCGGCGGCGCTCCCGGCATACCGGTCGACCAGCGTCTCGTGCCCGGGCGAGGGGGCGCCGAGGTTGAGCAGGCGTGCCGCCCGAGGCAGCCCGGCCATTGCCGCGAGGACCTGTTCGTGGCCCTTGCCTGGGTAAATGAACCCTGCGATCGCCACAGCGCAGCCGCCTGGGCGAGCGGTCCGTTGCCGGGGCAGCACCGGTAGCGCGACCACCTCGACCGGCACGTCCGCCAGCCCGAGGTCGGCGAGCAGCCGGGCCTCGTGCCGGCTGCTGACGACCACCAGCCTGCTGCCCCGGGCGACGCTTCGATAGACCTCGCTGCGCGCCGACTGAAGCGGTCCGTCGGACGGTTGGGGCACATCGTGCAGGGTGACCGAATACCGCCGGCCGGCAGTCAATTCGGCCAGCGTCGAGCGCGCCCGCCCGACTCCGCCGAACAGCTGGTCGGTGAAGTGCACGTGCACATCCGTGTCCGGGTGTGGGCGCAGGCGCGCGCGGGCCTGCTGTGCGTCGGCCGCGCGGACCACGGACGTGCCGGCGAAGGGCGGCTGGCTCAGCAGAAGCTGTGCGTGTGCCACTACGCCGTGGTGCTCCGGTCCCACGACCAGGTGCACGGTCACCTGCGCCAGCCCCACTCTGCCTCGAGGTCAACCGGGTGGACGAGCGACCGGGGAACGACCCAGGGTGGCACCCTGTGGACGACTCGCGAGGGAGTATGCCGGTGCGCCGCCCGCACGTCGACCACGCTCGCCTCGAGGTCGGGATGCCGGTAGATCACCGGACCGGCGCTGACGATCGCTTGAACGGTCTCAGTGAGGACGCACGGCGTCGACAACCGGATCTCCCACGGCGTGCGCCCTCGTCGATAGGTGGCGCGCACCCGATGGTCGGTCGCCAGCTCCGGCGGCGCGGTGATGCCCGGTGGAATGATGAGTGCAACGTCGCCAGACGCGAATACGCTTGCGGCGCAAGCGATCAGAGCAGCTTGGTTGTTCGCCTCGCGCAGCAGCACCGCGACCTGCGGGTGCTCCCAGGCCAGTGAACCGTGCCGCAATCTCGGGTCGGGTATCAGTTGCGCCAGCGCGCGCAGCTCCTTGTTCTTGCGCTCCACCCGGTCCGCGGCGGCGCCCCGCCTGCCCTGCTCCTCACCGTCGTGCCAGGCCACCGCGGCACCCACATGACGCAGGTCTGCGCCAGCGATCCAGGCTCGATGGGCAAGTTCCCAGTCCTCACCGCCGTACGCCCGGAAGGACTCCTCGAATCCGCCGATCCGCTCGAACAGGGCGCGGTCGATCCCGGCGACCGCGCTGATGACGAAGCGGTAGGACCGCTCGTCAGCGTCGCGCAGCTCGCGGGTCGCGGCGTATCCCTCGTCGAGCCATGCCGGCTGTGGGAGCAGCTGGGCGCCGGCCGGCGCCTGGTCACCGTCCGGGCTCGACCAGGGTGTCTCGGGGTCGAGCAGCGCGTGCATCCGGCGGCCGACGACGAGGCCGCGCGTCTCGCGCACCGCGTCATACATGCGCTGGACGTAGGTGGCTGTCGGGGCCATATCGGCATCCAGGAAGAGCAGGACCGGTGCGCTGCCCGCGCCCACAGCCAGGTTGCGGGCGGCGCCCGCGCGGAAGCCGTCACGTCGCTGACGCCGCACCACAACCTGGAAGGGTCGCTGCCCGATGGCCGGTGGTGCCGGCGAGCCGTCGTCGCCGACCAGCACGGTCATCCGGTGCATGGGGAAGGTCTGTTGCTCCAGCGCGCTGAGCAACCGGTCGAGCGCTCGCTGATCGCGAAACCACGGGATGACGACGTCCACCCTGGGCTCGACCAGGGCGGCGTAGCGCCGCGCGTGCGAGTGCGCCGTCCGCTCGCGATCGCGTGCCCGGGACGTCGCCAGCGTCGCCCGGTCGACGGGAGGGGCAGCCAGGCAGTCGGACAGCGCAGCATGCAGCGACTGCTCGGTGGCCGCCCGGTCCCCGAGCCGGTAGAGCGCGGTCGGTTGCTGGTCGGCATACGCGCCATGGTCGGGGGCCACGACGTGGACGCCGGCGTCGCGACATGCCTCGGCCCACCCGGAGTGCGTGCCCCAGCGGTAGGGCAGGACCGCGATGTCCTGGCTTTCCAAGCCGGCTGCCAGAGCGTCATCATCCTGCCAGCCGAGGCGTTCCACCTCGACTTCATCGCCGCGCCGGGCGAGCCAGTCCGCCAGTTCGGCCGACCCAGCCCGCGGCCGCAGGTCGACGCGCAGCCGCACCGCCCGGCCCTCGGTCGAGAGGCGACGCACCACCTGCAGCAGTGGCTCGAGCAGCTCGACCGTCGCGGTCGCGGCGCGCACCGCACCCAGGTGCACTCCCACGATCACCGGCCCGTCCGGTGGCTTGGCAGGCCGTTGCCGGATGCGCTCCAACGGCAGCACATGCGGATGAGCCACGACCGTCGTGGCGCGGTCCCACCGCTGACGGACACTGCGAGCCGCGGTCGGGGTGAGTGTGAAGAGTTCGTCCGCCGCCGGCACGAACACGTCGAGCAACCGGTCGTATGACGTTTGGTCCCTCAGGTGCGGGTTTGTCAGGTCGTGGACGGTCATCGCCAACGGCTTACCGAGGTCTCGTAGTGCCGCCACGAAGTCACGGGCCTGCTCGACGGTGAGGTGCTCGAAGCCGAAGTGCAGATGGACCAGGTCGAAGTCGTCGGCGTGCTCGCGGAGCCACGACACCGTCAGCCCCTGGTGCGGCCACCACTGACCGGGTTGCGGCTTGAGCGCGTCCGGCACCGGCGGGTCGGCAAGGTGCACCACGGCAGGAGCGCGCGCCGGCCCAGTGCCCGGCGCCGGGAGCAGATGTCGCACGTAGGTGTGGCCGGCGGGGATCGCGAGGACTCTCACCGGGCGCACAGCTGCCACCCCGCGTCGTGTCGTGAGACCAGACCCTGGCGCTCGAAGCCGGTCAGCCATCCCTCCGCCGGCCACCACCCCCATCGATCGGCGAAGATCTGGCCGTTGCGCACGATCGAGCGCACGTGCTCGGTCGGTGGCGTGCTCGTCGGATGATGCTGGTGATAAGTGTCGGCGCCGCCGACCCACCCCAGGCCGACCCCGGACGCGGTCACCCGGCAGGCGAAGTCGGTGTCCTCGACGCCATATCCGACGTAACTTTCGTCAAACCCGCCGACGCGCGCCCAGGTGTCGAGGGTGCACGCCATGGACAGCGACCAGAGCAGCGCATGGTCGCCGAGTTCGGCGGCGTCAGCGGGTGCCCGGCCAAGACCCGGCACGCGCGCTGTCGTGCCGGGTCGGGGATCCGGACGCGCCGGGTGAGGTGAGCGGTGGCGTGCGCAGAGGTCGAGCACGGCAGCGCCGGCAAACGGCAGGTCCAGCGGAGGAAGGTAGGTGACGGCGCCACAGGCGACGGTGTGCGGATCGGCTTGCAGCGCCGCGGCATACCGCGGGAGTGTGCTGGCGGCCGGCAGGCAGTCGACGTCGAGGAGCAGCACCGCGTCGGCACCCAGGGACGCGGCCGTTGCCACGCCGACGTTGCGGGCGGTCGCCAGCGGCAGCTCCGGTCCGGACGTCGGGAGGTCGACCACGGTGGAGGTGGGCGCGACGAGTGATCGCACGCTGGGGTCGCCCATCGCCACGACAACCCGCGGGCCGATCGACGGCAGGAGGGCGAGGACGGCCTCCTGCCGTCGTAGGTGCTGGTGCCGCCCCCGGACGATTGTCACGACCGCCATCGTGCTCGGAGTCGTGGCACCCACAGCCATGGCACTCACAGCCATGCCACTCACAGCCACCGTCCGATCACCTCCAGGGCACGGTCCACGGCGTCCGCGGGTGCCCACGCTGTCCAGTCCCGCGGCCAGGCGATGGCCTGCTCGTAGATCGGCTCCCAGTCGGTCGGTTCGTGCAAAAGTGCGCGGGCCAGACCGTGATGGTGCAGCACAGCGGCGGTCGCCGCCTGCTCCCCGAAGGGCCGGTGTTGCGGGATGACGACCGCCGGCCGGTCGGCGGCGGCGACCTCGGCGATGAGGTTCTGTCCGGCATGGCAGACCACGACCTGACTGGAGGCGATGGCGGCGGGTACGTCGTCACACCATTCGGCCGGCCCGATTGCCTTCCGGCGCCATGGGCGTTCTTGGTGCCCTGTCCGCGGCGGGACGGTCGTCGGGCACGCGCGCCCGGTCCGCCACGGGTCTGCAAGCTCCGCCGATCCGGCGTCCGGTGCCACGGCCTGATCGAAGAGCTGGGCCGAACCGCCGGCTCCGGTGACTTCGAGGACGGTGCCGGGTATGGCGGCGGTCGCATCCGCCAGCGCGTTTCCCGTCGGTGCTCCGGTGAAAACGACTCGATCGCGCACCGCCGCCAGCCAGTCGGGGCGGTAGAAACGCTCGGGCCACGGGGCGATGATCGCGTCGGCGCAGGCGAAGCCCAGCCGGTGCGCCGCGTCGGTGCGCTCGCCTGGCTGAGTGACCACCACGGTCGGTATGCCGAGCAGCCGCGCCAGCAGGGTGACCTCCACCGAGGTGTCGGTGACCAGGACCGCCGGCCGGTGAGCGACCAACCAGGCAGCAAGCCGGCGCATACGCTCCGCGAACTGCCCGTCAGCGCCGCGCGGCGCCCAGTGCAAGAGCCCGTGGACGCTCGGATCCCCCGATGCCGGCGGGTCGTCGGCATCGGGACCGATGCGTTCGCAGGCCACCCCCGGCAGGCTCGGTGCGTGCGGCAACTCGCCGAGCAGAGTCACGGCTGCACCGCCCGCGGCGAGTTCGCAGCCCAGCAGCGTCGTACGGGCAAGATGGCCTCGCCCGTGGTGGTGGACGTAGAAGGCGACTTCCCCCCGCGTCATACCGGGTGACTCAGGGCGGTGTGACTCCGGTTGGCCGTCAATCCCTGATACAGCCGCAGGTAGCTGTCCATCATGACGTCCACGGACAGGTGGCGCTCAGCGGCAGTCCGGATCTGGGCGCGGTCCAGGCTGTCGACGATCGCAACCCCGCCCGCGAGCTCGTCGGGGTCGTCCACCAGCGCGCCGTTGAGGCCCGGCCGCACGATTTCGGTCAAGCCGCCGCGGGCGAGGGCAACCACGGGCGTGCCGCACATCAAGGACTCCGCTGCCACCAGGCCGAATGGCTCGGGCCAGTCCGGAGTGACCAGCGTCGCCGCGCTGCTGCCGTAGAACGCTGCCAGCTCCCGCCCGGACAGGTGGCCGGCATACTGCACGCGCACGCCGTCGATGGCCGGGAAGACGTGCGTGGCGGCATACTCCTTGTCGCTGACCGGGCCGGCGATCCGCAGCGGCCGACCACTTCGTAACGCCGCCCGGATGGTGAGGTGGGGGGCCTTCTCCGGGGTGATTCGACCAACCCACGCGAGCGCCTCCCCGCCCGGTCCGGGCGGAAAGCGAGCCGGGTCAACACCGTTGTGCACCACCCGAATTCGCGCGGAGAGCGTGCTCCACTGCGCAGCAAGGAAGGCGCTCACGCCGGTGAAGACATGCCGCTCCCCGGCCAGCTGCGCGCACACCTCGAGCCAACCGAACGGTGGTGTGTGCAAGGTGGTCAGCATGGGTGCCGGCACGAGATCGGCGAGCGCGACCGGATAGTGATGCAGGCTGTGGTTGTGGACTACGTCGATGTCCACCCGGTGGCGCAGCTGCTGCATCGCCCACAGGTAGGCGAGGTGACTCCCGATCTCCTCCGGTGGTGGGCACGTGGTGTCCATCCAGGACGCGTCGCTCAACGTAACGGGCGGAAACGCCTGCAGCTCATCGCAGATGCTCGGATCGGAGCCGGCCGGGGCATACAGCACCACCTGCGCACCGCGCGCTCGGAGGGTCGCGCAGAGATGCCAGACGAATGACTCCTGCCCGCCCGCGAAGGGCTCGGCGACCGGGAATCGGCTCGGGGCGATGACGGCGATCCTCAGGTCGTGCGTCGGCGATGACAGCACTGCAACCTCCGATGAATAGCTCATGTGCCGGTCTGGTGGACTACCGCCCGGACAGCTTGACTGCCAGGCCGACGCGAGCTCGCACCAGCGAGGGCGTTTAGGTAGGCGGCGAATCCGCTTGGTGCGCGGCCGATTCGACGACCCGAGGTGATCACGGGGTCCGCCCCGTCGGCATGTATGACGAAACCACCGGCACTCAGCTTGCGGGCCAGGAGCACGTCCTCATCGTGTGCGACGGCGGGAAAGCCGCCGACCGCGTCGTAGGGCGCCGCGCGG
Organism: Flexivirga meconopsidis; assembly: GCF_026162425.1. Lineage (GTDB taxonomy): Bacteria > Actinomycetota > Actinomycetes > Actinomycetales > Dermatophilaceae > Flexivirga > Flexivirga meconopsidis. The sequence continues at coordinate 268,416 of NZ_JAOBQJ010000001.1, forward strand.
AAACCCAGATTCGCGCCGTGCACGTGCCGGTGCCCATCGCGATCGTCATGGCGGGCACGCCAGGCGCGCAGGACGTCCGTCGGCAGATCCGCGGCATCCGGCTCGACCCGGCCGAGCACCAGGTCGGTGCCGTCGTGCGCGTGGTCGAGTTGGCGAGTGAGCCAGCCTGGGGGGACGACACTGTCGGCGTCGGTGCAGGCGATCCAGATCCGTGAGGGTTCGACCGCAACGGTCGCAGCGGTCGCGCGGGCGCGTGCCACCCCGAGGCGTCTGGCGAGTCCTACGCAACCGCAGTGGGATTCGACGACATGGGCGCCGGCGCATGCGGCGATTTCGGCGGTGTCGTCCGTGCACGCGTCGGCGACGACGACGCACGCGGTGCGCACGCCATGCTGCTGCTCGGCATGGCGGCGGGCGACGTTCGCCGCTGCGACCGCCCTTGCCACCAAGGCGGATTCGTCCCGCGCCGGGATCACGACCAGCGCCTGCGCAATCGTCATGCCGTCGGGTCGGGGAGGCACTCGGCGGCGCAGTGCAGGACGATCTCCACGTCGCGATCGCGATAGACCGCCGACGCCGGCGGCAGCGGTGCGGCCGCGAATGCCGCATGCACGGCTGCGGCATCCAACGGCCACCCGTCGATCGGGTGCCGCCAGTGCGCGAGCGCGACGACCCCGTCGTCTGCGAGTAGTTCGCCGATGCGTCGGATCGTGCCGGTCAGCGCGTCGGGGCTGAGGAAGTAGCCGACCTCGGAGCAGACGACGAGGTCGAACGGCTCGCCGTCCGGCAGGTCGGCTGGTGTGCTCCCGTGCCTGATCTGCACGTGGGGAGTGGGCACGCGGGACCGGGCCGCGGCGATCGCGGTCGGTGCGTTGTCGAGTGCCTCCAACCGGTCGGTGCGCTCGGCGAGCTCCCGGGTGAGCACCCCTGTCGAACAACCGATTTCGAGCGCCCGACGAAATCGCGCCCGAGGCAACATCGCGAGGAGGATCTGTCGTTTGCGCTCCTCGTACCAACGGGTGTCCGCGCCCCACGGCTCGGCGGTTTCGCGATGCAACCGCTCGAGGCGGTCGTCGGCTCCGACGTCCGACCGGACGAAGAGCTCCGTCATACCGGTGAAGTGCTCGAGGAAGTCCGGCAGCAGGATCGGCTCATCGCCGGGCTCCTCGGACAGCGGCTGCAATTGGCTGCGATGCGCGGCGATCGCCGCCGATTTGGTTGTCTGGGCGTCGGTTTCGAGCTTGAGACCGACCAGCTTGCCGTCCGGAAGCGTGCTTGGCAGACCGACGTGCCGAAACCAGATCGGATACTCCAGCAGCCGGCTGTTGGTGCGGTGCGCGGCCGTCGCAGCGGCTGCTCCAGCGGCTTCGTGGTCGGGATGGCCGTCGTGACGGTACGGCGCGACGACCAGGGTCCGGCGGGGGTCGTGCAGCCGGCGGACAAGGTCGGCGACGATCTCGTCGGTGGCGGTCTGCACGGCGCCGTCGGGGATGTGGCCGACGGTGACAGCGCCATACGGCAGGCCGAGCGCGGACGCCGCATGACGGGCCTCGACGCGGCGCAGCGTCGCGAGGATCGACGGGCTGTGAGTCGACGAGTCGGGGTGGGAGCCTTCGCCGGCGGTCAGGATGACCACTTCGACCGGCAGTCGGCGCCGCACGGCGGTCGCGATCAACCCGCCCGCGCCGAGGCTCTCGTCGTCCGGGTGTGCGGCAATGACCAGAACCCGGTCGATCCCGTCCAGGCCGACAGCGAGGTCCGGCTCGGCCGCCCAATCGGCTGCCGGAGTGCTGGGTTCGTCGTGCCGGAAGGTCGCGGTCATCGCCGGCCGGTCCCACCGGCATACACGGCCTCGCCGAGTGCCGCGAGGTCGCGCTCGGCGTGGTGCTGGCGCACGTAGAGACGCAGGTCGCTGACCCGCTCCGCATAGCGCCGATCGAGCGCCAGCGGGGCAGGACCCATCGCATGGTCGGCGATGCGGAGCACTTCCTCGGCGATCTGCGCGCACTGGGCCCGCACCCGCAGGGCCAGCATCTGCGGTGTGGTGTCCATGCTGCCGTCGACCTGTGTTGCGGCCGACTGCAGCACCGTCTCGCCCGACCAGATGAGCAGATCGAGTTGTCCCAGGTGGAGTTTCGCGATCTGGTCCGGCGCGCGCCGGCGTCGTCGTACCTGATCGGCGATTGCGCGGGCGGCCCCGAACCAGATGACCGCGACTCCCATGCCTCCCCAGGCGAATCCGGGCCGGTCGAGATACCAGTGCGGCGGGCCGATAGGCCGCGCCGGCAGCCCGCGTGCCTCGATGGCGACACTGGTGACCTCCGGCAGTCCGTGGGCGACCCAGCCGGAGTCGTCGGCCGGCGTGACGCGCTCGTCGTGCAGGTCGATCGCGAAGAGTCCACGGGTGTCGTCGTCCAGCCACGCGGTGACCAGCGCGTGGTCGAGCCGGTCGGCCAGTGAGCACCACGGCTTGTTGCCGTCGAGGACCCAGCCGTCGCCGGTGTCCGACCGGGACGCGCGAAGCCGGGCGTCCGGCGCCTCGGCCGCGAAAACGCCCCAACTGCCGGCAAATTCGAAGTCGCCGTCCAGGTAACCGTCCCGGCGGGCCTGCACGAGGATCGCGGCGGCGTCGAGGTGCGGCTCGACGGCGCGAGCCACGGTCAGGTCGATTTCGCCCAGATCGGCGAGCGTCGCCCACAATTCGGTGGTGCGGCCGTCGCCGGGGACCGGCAGGCGTGTGCCGAGCCGCTGGGCGAGCGCGAGGGCGGTGGTCACCCGCTCGGGGCTGTCGGCGGCTGTCCGCGCGGCATCTCGTATCTCGTCGCGGCCGATCGCCGGGGGTGCGGCCGTCGGGGGATCGCCCAGCGCGGGCAGGATGGACGAACTGGCAGACATGCCCGCTGACTACCCGTTTCGGCCCGCTTCACACCTGGCCGTATGGCGGAGGCTCCGATCACGAGAGGACCCGATGGCTGCACCACTCGATCCATATCTGCAGGGGCTGCGCGACAGGGTCGGACAGGACCTGTTGTGGTTGCCCGGAGTGACCGCGGTGGTATTGCGCGACAGCGCGGACGACGGCCCGGAGGTGCTGCTGGTGCGCCGGGCCGACAACGGTGCGTGGACCCCTGTCACCGGCATCGTCGACCCTGGTGAGGACGTCGACGCTGCCGCGGTCCGTGAGATTCGTGAGGAGACGACTCTTTCCGCAGTGGTCGAGCGGGTCGTGTGGGTGCTCGCGCTGCCGGTGACCACCTACCCGAACGGTGACGTTTGCCAGTTCCTCGATACCACGGTGCGCTGCCGGGCCACCGGCGGTGAGGCGCGGGTCGGGGACGCGGAGTCCACCGATGTCGGCTGGTTCCCGGTGGCGGACCTGCCCGTCAGCTCGCCGCGGATGCGTCACCAGATCGAGCACGCCGCGAGCGGAGACCACGCTGTGCTCTTCGGGATGGATGGCCGCCGGCCGGGCGGGGCGTAGTCGGTAAGGCGCGTTTCAGTCGCCCGCAGGTGCTCAGTCGTGCGGAGGTGCTCAGTCGGCGGGGTGGGTGAGGTAGGTGTGCCCGGCGGGGCTGGTCCAGGTGCAGGCACCGTCGGGTGTCATGGTGACGGTCCAGCCTGCTTCGTGTTTGGCGCGGTGGTGGTGTCGGCAGAGGCATTGCAGGTTGTGGGCTGCGGTCGGACCGTCCGGGTATGGGGTGACGTGGTCGAGGTCGGTGAGTGTTGCCGGTCGGGTGCAGCCGGGGAATCGGCAGTGCTGGTCACGGGCGCGGACGAACCGCGCCAACCGCGCACCGGGGGTGTAGGTCTGGTTGGCGGTTTCGGCCACCGTGCCGGTGTCGGCGTTGACCAGGGCGCGGGTGAGTTTGGTGCCGAGCAGGTCGGTGAGTTCGCGGATCGCATCGGCGGGGATGACCCCGACACCGGGGACGTGGATGTCGCCGAGCCGGTAACGCATCGGTGTTGGGTTGTCAGCGAAGCGGGGCACAGTCTCGCGCCGACGGGTTCGCGCTGGGTTAGTGGAGCGCGTTGGATCAGTGCTGCTCATCGGATGAGCCGGTGGCGCCGGGTCGGGTGGTGGGGCCGGTGGTGGTCGGGTGCCGGTCCGTGGTGCGGCTTCGCGCACCATCGCTTTGAGTTGGCGTTCGGCCTCACTGATCGGGTGGCAACTGGTCGGGCGGCAGGGGCCGAGGTCGAGGACGACCGGGTTGATCGGGAGCATGAACTCCCGCAGCGCGGGCGGTCGCACCTTGCCCGTGCATGTTTCGCGGGCCGGTCCGGTCGCCTCAACAGTCCCGGTCGCGTCCCCTGTGGCCGCGGCCGTTGTGGTGGTGGCGGGGTGGAAGGGGACGTGTAGGACGAGTTCGGTGGTCACGTGCGCGTTCGACAGGAGCAGGTCGGTAAGGGCGTCGACCCGGCATTCGCCGAGGCTCTTACCGGTGGCGGTCGAGCCGCGCAGCACTCTCGCGTGGGTGTTGATTGCGGTGATGAGTTTCGCCGCGTCCAGGGAGGGCAGGACGGCGGTGAGGGTGGACATGCCTGGCTCCCAGTGGGGTGCGACGGTCACGTCGGTGGACTCTCGCCGTCGTGCCGCCGCAGCGTGGTCGGCTGCGACGGGTGCGTGCTGGGTTAGTAGGCGGCGGGTGCGGCGGTGCAGTTTCGTCGATGTCGAGGTCTTCGGGGCGCTTGCGAGGATCTCGGCTTCGATGGTTGCGGCGAGGTCGACCGGACAATCAGCTGCCTCGGGTGTTTCGGGTGTGCCGGTTGCCGGGATCGCGTCGGCGAGGGTGTCGCTGACCGCGATCACTTTCCGTCCCTCCAACTCGCCGGTCCCGGCCTGGTGGAGCAGCAGCGGTGTGTAGCGGACACTCTCGACCGCTTGGCTGAGTCGCAGACTGGTTTGCCGGTCGGTCCACCCCAGCCGGGCACCGACTTCCAACGGTGTCCACGTGTCCGGGCTTTCGGGGTGTTTGTCGTATTCGCGCTGCGCGAGCTGGTCCAGCCGCAGGGTTTGGGTCGCCCACGCGGAGTTCTGCACCTGCTGGGTAGCGAGCACCTGATCGAGCAGGTCGTCATCCGAGAGACCCGTGCCGTCGGGCTCGTGGGCCTTCTCGAACGCGGCGCGGAGCAGGGTTTGTGCTGCCTGCAGTAGTTCGCTGGTGGTGGCAGCGGTGATCACCTGGTTGGTGAGTGCCTGCTGCAGCTGGGACATACCCAAATCATACACGTGTTCGATGTGGTTGGGAAGGGTGCACAAGGCCGAATAGTGAGTGTTTCCAGTGTGATTCGTGGGATCAGGCGGGGGTTGTCAGTGGCGGGTGGGATGGTGTTGCGTGGTGGAGTAGGAGTGGTCTCGATACGGGCTCCCCCGCATCGCCCCTCCGCCCTGCTCGACCAGCGCAAAACGACCGCAATTGGCCGCACGCACTCAACGCGCCCGCACGAACTCCGCGCGGTAGCGCACGCCGCTGTCCTGGGAATGCACCACGCGCTGGAGCACAACGTCATCGGCGGCGAACGCGGCGATCTCCTCGGGCGTGAGCCGCCACGGAGGTCCTTCCTCGAGCGGTATGCCTTCCGGGAGGGTGCTGCCGATCACCAGCAGCGTCCCCCCGGGCGCGACCAGCGACCGCACCGCGGCAGTGGCTCGCGCCCGGACATCGCCGTGCGGCATCGACTGCACGGTCATCACCTCGGCGACCAGGTCGAACGCGCCGACCCACTCGGACGGCAGCTCGAAAAGATCGGCGTCCCGGTAGTCGACCGGGCTCTGCGGGTGTGCCGCCCGCACAGTCCGCACGGCCGTCGGCGAAACGTCGAATCCCGTTGTCGCATAGCCGTATGACGCCAGCAGCTCGGAGTCAGCTCCCGGGCCGACGCCAGGCACGATCGCGGACTTGCCGGTACCGTCGGGTGCGCCACCGCGTTGCTCCTGCGCCCAGTCGAGCAGCATCGGGTGCGGGCCGCCCCGGTCCCATGGCACGACCGCCTCGCCGCGACCGGCCGCGTCATACAACGGCTCGAACCAGCCGGTCGGGTTGCCGGCTGCTACCGCGTCGTGAGCCAACCGCAGGGTTGCCTCGTCCTGGTCCGGGTTGTCGGGGTTGGTCGCCATACCTGCAGCCTCCCACCCAACCGCAGCGAATGCAGCAGGATGGCGGGGTGACCGGACGAGTGCAGCGCATCGGTAGCCGCAACGCGACCTTCCAGCAGTGGCAGGCGCTGCTCGACAACCGCACCAAGCGACACCGCTCGGCTCAGTTCGTCGTGCAGGGCGTGAGGCCGATTTCCATTGCGCTGCAACAGGGTTGGGACTTCGCGGCCCTGCTGCGCCCGACCGGTGCCCGGCCGAGCGCCTGGGCCGATCAGGTATGGCGGGACGCCCCGGGGGACCGCTACGAGCTCGCGCCGGACTTGCTCGCCGAGCTGGCCGAACGCGACTCCGACGAACCTCCCGAGCTGGTCGCGATCGTCCGGATGTCGCCCGACGATCTGGACCGCCTCGCGGTGCCGGATCCGCTGATCACCGTCTTCGACCGGCCCACGCAACCGGGCAACCTCGGCACGCTGTTGCGGTCGATCGACGCGTTCGGCGGCACGGGTCTGGTCGTGTCCGGGCACGCCGCCGACCCCTACGACCCGCGCACCGTGCGAGCCAGCACCGGTTCGATCTTCGCGGTGCCGACGGTGCGGGTGAGTTCGGCCGCTGAAGTGCTCGACTGGGTTGCAGCACAACGAGATTCAGGCACGGCATACACGATCTACGGCACCGATGAGGGCGGCGAGAGTGACCTGCGCAAGGTCGACCTGACCGGACCCACGCTGCTGGTGATCGGCAACGAGACCCGCGGCCTAAGCCGGGCCTGGCGCGATGCCGTCGACGGCGTTGTCAGCATCCCGATGGTCGGCACCGCCAGCTCGCTCAACGCCGCGACCGCCGGGTCGATCGTGCTGCACGAGGCGCTGCGACAGCGCGGTCAGTCGTCCGACGGGAACGACCAGGCGGCCGGTTACCGCTGAGCGACGTCGTGTCAATCGCGAGCCGGCCGCGGCCGGCTCCACTGACGTGCGAGCCCGACGAGCTGGTCGTCGATGTCGGGCCACGGGAACTTGCTGAGCGGCGACCGCAGCATGACCATCCCGTGCAGGCCGCACCACAGCTGGGTGGCGCGCTGGACGGCGTCCTCGCGGTCGGTGCTGACCTCGGCCACGGCGTCGACGATCAGCTCGAACTGCGATTGGCCGACGAAGCTCTCGCCTTGGGGCAACTCGAGGTTCCAGGTGGTCGCGAACAGCGTGCGAAAGGCCCCGGGCTGTTCGGCGGCAAACCGCACGTAGGCCCGGCCGAAGGCGACGATCCGGTCGAAGGGGTCGGGCCCGGCCTGGTCGGCGGCCGAGACCATCTCGTCGCCGAATCGACCCCATAGCTCGGATTTGACTGCCTGCAAAAGGGATTCGAGTGAATCGAAGTGCAGGTAGATCGAAGTCGCCGCCACACCGACTTCGCGCGCTACCGATCGAAGCGAGAGTCGCCAAGGGTCGTCGAGCTCCTCGACCAGGGCAATCGCGGCGTTCAGGATCTCCTCGCGCAGGCGCGCTCCGTCCCCTCGGGCGGCGACTGAGCGTCGGGTGCGCGTGGTGCGCGGGCGCTGGTCGGACGGTGCGGTGCGGGCAGCCATATGAGCATCCTCGCAGAATTGTAAGTTGACAAGTGTAGCGCTACAGCTGTTCACTGATCATCACACCACGCGCTGTGGCCGCGCCCCTCCCAACCTCAAGAGGCATCCGATGACCGTCGACCTGTCCCGTCGTCGCGCAACACCACCCGAGCCCACCGCCGACCGTGGCCGCCCCGGCGTCGCGCTCGCGCTGATCTGCATCGCAATGTTCATGCTGATGCTGGACATGACGATCGTTGCGGTCGCGCTGCCGGACATTCAGAACGACCTGCACGCCGACCTCGGGGACCTGCAATGGGTCGTCGATGCCTACACCCTGCCGCTCGCGGCCCTGCTCCTCACCGCTGCGACGCTCGGAGACCGCCTTGGGCGCCGCCGCCTCTTCAGCATTGGTATGGCGGTGTTCACGCTCGCCTCGCTCGGCGCCGCCCTTGCGGTGAACCCGTTGATGCTCAACGGAATGCGCGCAGTGCAGGGCATCGGCGCAGCAATGCTCTTCGGCACGGCGATGCCGATCCTTGGCCACGCCTACCCCGACCCCAAGACACGCGCCAAGGCCATCGGGGCGTTCGGTGCGACGCTCGCCGGCGCTACTGCGGTCGGCCCTTTGCTCGGCGGTCTGATCGTCGACCACATCGGCTGGCAGTGGATCTTTGCGATCAACGTGCCGATCGGTGCGCTGGCCTTCCTCGGCGCACGCGTCGGTCTGCCCGAGTCACGCGCCGTCTCCGCCCGTCGCACCGACTGGCCGGGCACGGCGCTGCTGACGATTTCATTGGCGGCGTTGGTGTTCGGGCTGATCCGCGGCCAATCAGAAGGTTGGGGGTCCGCACTCATCGTTGCGTCGTTCGTCGTCGCGGCCCTGGCGCTCGCGGCCTTCGTCATACGGGCCGGCAAGGTGGTCGACCCCATGGTCGACCTGGAGCTCTTCGGTCGCCCCGGCTACGTCGGCATCGGCATCACCGCGCTCATCATCTCCGGCACGATCGTCGCCGCGACCAACTACGTCGGGCTGTATTTCGTGAATACACTGGGCTATTCGCCGTTCGAAGCCGGTGTGCGCTTCCTGCCGCTGACCGTCAGCTCGTTCGTCGCAGCGCCGGTCATCGCCCAGCTGGCACACCGCATCCCGACGGTCGTTTCGCTCACCGGCAGCCTCGCTCTGGTCGCGATCGGGCTCTACTGGGCATCACGCGTCGATGCCTCGTCCGATTGGACCGCACTGGCCCCCGGATTCGTGCTCGCCGGCGTCGGCCTCGGCGCATCGAGCGCGACGCTGTCGAGCGCGGCCCTCGCGAGCGTCGAGCCCGATCGCGCCGGCATGGCGACCGGAGTCGTCAACACGCTCCGCCAGGTCGGCACCGCGGCCGGGGTGGCCTCGCTCGGTGCGGTCTTCTCGGCCCGCTCCGGGGATCGTATGGCGAGCAACGTCGCGCCGGCGCACCTTCCGGCGGACGCTGTGACGTCCCTCCGCGAAGCGGTCGCCTCCGGCGCAGGGCAGCTCGTGGCCAGCGCCGCGCCGCCGTCATTGCGCGCCCGGGCGGCGTCGGCGGCGGTGGACGCCACGGCATACGGCATTCACACGATCCTGTTGGTGGCCGCGGTGATCTCGGTCGCCGCCACCGTCGTGGTCGCGCTGCTGCTGGCTCTCGGCAGCCGGCGAACGGCCTGACCAATCCACGCCCGCAGCCGCCTTCGGTGTGCGAGGGTCGAAGCATGGCTGAAAACATCGACCAGGACATCGACCCGAGCGTGCCGCCCTCCGGCACGGGCTGTGTGGAATGCCTGGCGAGCGGTGGCTGGTGGGTGCATCTGCGCCGCTGCGCCGCCTGCGGGCACATCGGCTGCTGCGACACTTCACCGTCGCAGCACGCCAGCAAGCACTACGCCACAGCCGGCCACCCGGTGATGGTCAGCTTCGAGCCCGGCGAGGAGTGGGCCTGGAACTTCGCCACCGAACAGGCCCTGGCCGCACCGGAACTCGCCGCACCGCACTCCCACCCGATCGACCAGCCGGTGCCCGGCCCCGAGGGTGCGGTCCCGCCGAACTGGCAGGAGCTCATCCACTGACCGACGCTGTACGACGGGGGCCGCGAACTCCCCGCACCCCTCGAGCGTTGAGTCCCGATGGAACGACCGTGCGTCATTCACGGTCTACCAGTACGACGACGGGGTGTTCCCGACCCCGCCGAAGTACGTAAGGTGATGAGCGAACTCGGGGGTCCGCGGAACGGCCGCGGCAACAGCGCGTTCGGCGGAGTTCGCGAGCAAGGCACATAGGAGGCTTGCAGACATGTCCAACCTCGACCTCAGTGGCGGGCTCGGCGACCAGTGGCAGCAGAACAACGGCCAGGGTCAGCCGCAGCAACCGCAACCCGGCCAGCAGGCGCCGGCCCCGCAGCCGCAGCAGGCGCCCGCTCCTCAGCAGGCTCCCCAACCGGCTCCGCCCACTCAGACGGCAACCCCGCCGGCCCCGAACCTGCCGCCGGTCGCCGCACCGAGTGACACCTCGCTCGTGCTCGAGGCGCCGCAGCCGGTTGCCGTCGTGCAGGACCAGCAGGCCGTGCAGGCGATCCCGGTCGCGCCCGAGGCGCAGACCGAGCTGGACAAGAAGGCGCAGGCGTTCGTCAATGAGTTGACCGCGATGGACATGAAGGCACCGTCGTTCACCGAGAAGGTGAACTCGATCGTCAACATGGGCGACACGGAGATCCGGCGCTCGTCCGATGTGTCCAACCGGATGCTGCAGCGCCCGGCCGCGCAGGCCGGCAAGGACTCCGCGCAGAGCAAGGTCGGCGGCACGCTGGTCGACCTGCGCCGTACGATCACCGACCTCGACCCCAACCGGGCCGACCTCAAGGGTGCCAAGAAGGTGCTCAAGTGGTTGCCGGGCGGCAACAAGATCGAGAACTACTTCATGAAGTACCAGTCGGCGCAGAGTCACCTCGACGCGATCATCCGGTCGCTCGCCGCCGGCCAGGACGAGTTGCGCAAGGACAACGCCTCGATCGAGGTCGAGCGAAACAACATGTGGCAGGCGATGCAGAAGCTCGGTGAGTACAACCAGCTCGCGACGGCCCTGGACACCGCAGTCGCGAGCAAGGTCGGCGAGCTGGAAGCGGCCGGCCGCACCGAGGACGCCAACATCATGAAGTCCGACGTGCTCTTCGCGGTGCGGCAGCGGCGGCAGGACATCATGACCCAGATGGCCGTGTCGGTGCAGGGCTACCTGGCACTGGACCTGGTGCGTAAGAACAACCAGGAGCTGATCCGCGGTGTCGACCGCGCCCAGACCACGACGGTCGCGGCACTGCGCACTGCGGTCATCGTCAGCCAGGCGCTCGCCCAGCAGAAGGTCGTGCTCGACCAGATCACCGCGCTCAACAGCACCACCTCCAACCTGATCGAGCAGACCTCGCAGCAGCTCAAGACCCAGGGCGCCGAGATCAACCAGCAGGCGGCCAGCAGCACGATCGAGATCGACAAGCTGCAGGCAGCCTTCGACAACGTCTTCCAGACCATGGACGCGATCGACCAGTTCCGTTCGCAGGCAACGCAGTCGATGGCGCAGACCATCGGCGCCCTGGAGGGTCAGGTGCAGCGCGCCAAGCCCTACCTGGAGCGGTCGATGCGTCAGCAGGGCATCGACGCGACCACCGCCGCGTCCTTCCAGCCTGCGGGTGACGGGCAGCAGCACCAGCTGCGTCCCGGCCAGCAGTGAACCTCAGCCGCACCTGGCTTCGGCACGGACGGCAGTTGGGTTGGGTATGACGGGGGCGTCTCGTCCGGGGCGCGACACGGCATACCTGAGGCACGAGTAGGGTCGCGAACGTGGGATTGCTGTCACGACTCTTCGACCCCGACGGGTCGTCGCGTGCGGCGCAGGCGGTCGCGTCGGTGCAGCAGCAGGTCACCGCCGACAGCGACTCGGTCGATGCACTGCTCGGCAAGATGCGCTCGCTGATCCTGGAGATCAACTCAAGCGCCGCCGACCTGCCGGCGATCGGCGTCGTGCTCGCGCGCGCGGTCACCGACACGATCCGCGAGGTGCTCACCGGTGGTGACGCCTCGCGCCTCGACATCGGGGTGCGGGTCGCGATCAACGGCACGCTGACCGACTACCTGCCCGGCACGATCCGGGCGTATGTCGGTGCGGTTCGCGCCGCCGGCCCCCAGGGCGAGGCAGCCGCGACCGACGCGCTGGTCGAGCAGCTGACCACGCTCCGCCGCAGCGTGGAGGAGCTCGCCGCCGCAGGGCGCCAGCGAGACCTCAGCGCGCTGCAGGTGCAGGGACGGTTCCTGCAGGACAAGTTCGGCCAGTCCGAACTCGACATCTGACGGCCCCGACGAGCCTCAAGGAGGACAAGACATCGTGAGCCCCATGGCCAAGGGCGCGAACATCGCGCTGCGCCGGGAGTTGCCCGACCTCAAGGGTGTCGTCGTCGGGGTGTCCTGGAACACCGGCGGTGAGCGGTCGCTCGACGACAACCTGGCGTTGCTGACCGTGCTGGTTGGAGCCGATGGCCGCGCGCTGTCGCCCGAGCACCTCGTCTACTTCAACCAACTGGTCTCGGCGGACCTGTCCACCGCACAGTTGGAGCAGGCGCTCGGCGGCGACGACGAACAGGTCGAGGTCGAGCTCGACAGCGTGCCCGACGAGGTCGCCAAGATCGTCTTCGTGCTCTACCTGTCCGAAGGCGGCGGCAGCAGCCGCACGCTCGGCCAGCTGCGCAGCCTCGTGGTGCGGTTGCTCAACCTCGACGGCGGCGCGTCGATCATCTCCACCGTCGACTTCGCAGGCGGCCTCGGCAACGAGACCGCGCTGAAGCTGGTCGAGCTCTACAAGCACAACGGTGACTGGAAGGTCCGCGCGCTCGGGCTCGGCTACTCCGCCGGATTGGCAGGCGTGGCAAAGGAATTCGGCGTTCCACTATGAACGGCGACGACTCGTGAGCACCCGCACCGACCTGCCTTTCCTGCGGCGGCGCTCGCTGCGCGGTATGACGCAGCCCGCGTCGGCCACAGCTGCTGATCAAGTAGGGCGAGCCCCCGAGGGTGCGTCTTTGGACCTGGGTGGTCCACCCGCGCCGGCTGCGGATGCTGATCGAGTAGGGCGAGCCCCCGAGGGTGCGTCTTTGGACCTGGGTGGTCCACCCGCGCCGGCTGCGGATGCTGATCGAGTAGGGCGAGCCCCCCAGGGCGAGCCCGTATCGAGATCAGGCGGTACGTCGTTGGATTTGGGTGCTGGTCTCGATACGGCCTCCGCAGGCGCCCCGGCCTACTCGACCAGCGAGACCAGTGGGACGTCGCTCGACCTCGGCTCGTCCGACCCGGTCACGCCGCCGGGAGGCACCTCGCTGAGTCTCGACGCCCCGTCCGGCGCCGTCGCGCCGGCGGCGAGCAGCTCCCGTCATACGCTCCCGGCGAAGCACGACCTCGGGCTGCCGACGATCCACGCGGACGAGCGGCGGCTGATGACCGAGCACGAGCCGGTCGTCGAGCTGACCCGGATGCAGTCCGCCGCCGGCGCGCTCGAGGCCAGGGTCGCGGTCGCCAACCCGTCGGAGGTGGTGCTCGGCACGGTCTTCGAGACCGCCGACGGCCGCGAGTCGCTCGTGCTGCCCGGGCTCGCCCAGCAGGGTCCGGACCCGCGCTCGCCGATCTTCCGGGCGACCTCCAGCGGGGTCGCGGTCAACCTGCGGCACATCCGCGGCATCAACCGCTTCCTGATCTTCGCGGTGCCGACCCGACCCACCAAGCAGATGCCGGGCGGCACCGTCGCAGTCACCACCTACGGCCGGGCGCGACTCGAGCTGCCGCTGGTCGCCGGGCCTAGTCTCGGCGCGCAGGCGCTGCTCACGGCATACGTCGTGGAAGGCCGGCTGGTGCTGCGTGCGGAACACGACCCCTACTCCGGCACGTTGCAGCAAGTGACTGCGGCATACGGTTATCGCGAGCTGTCCTGGCGCGACCCCTACACCCCTCTTGTATGACGAAAAACGTTCCAACGAAAGGAAATTCGACATGGCAGTGAGTCTGACCAAGGGTGGCAACATCTCCCTGGAGAAGGCCGCACCTGGCATGACCAACGCGGTGATCGGCCTCGGCTGGGACCCGCGCACCACCGATGGCGCACCGTTCGACCTGGATGCCTCGGTGCTGCTGCTCGGCGAGAACGGCAAGGTCCGCCAGGACCAGGACTTCGTCTTCTACAACAATCTCACCGGCGACAACGGATCGGTGCAGCACCAGGGCGACAACCGCACCGGTGAGGGAGAGGGCGACGACGAGTCGATCAACGTGTCGTTGACGCAGGTGTCGCCGGACGTGGCGCGCATCGTGGTCGTGGCCTCGATCGACCAGGCCGACCAGCGCAGCCAGAACTTCGGTCAGGTCGCCGACGCCTACATCCGCATCTACGACGCCGACGACCCACACAACGCCGACAAGGGCGTGCGGTTCGACCTCGGCGAGGACGCATCCACCGAGACCGCGCTGATCTTCGGCGAGCTCTACCGCCACGGCACGGAGTGGAAGTTCCGCGCGATCGGCCAGGGGTATGCCGGGGGTCTGGCCAGCGTGATCACCGAATTCGGTCTGCAGGTCGGCTGACCCGGCGCGCGCCTACCCCGGCGCGAACTGCACCAGCACGGCGGTCGCGACCAGCACGCCCGCAGCGAGGCTGAACTCCATCCCGATGGCGACGCCGAGCGCCTGCACGCTGTGCGGTGGGGCCGTCTCGTCGATCTCGAGCGCGCTCCGGCGGGCGGCCTGGCCGGCATACTGTCGGCCGACGTTGCCGAGCAGCAGCATCGCCCCGAAGACCACGATCTTGACGATGAGCGACGTCCCGAATCGCGAGTCGATGAGCGCGTGCACCCCTCCGGCGACCGCGAGGGCGTGCAGCGTGCCGCTCACGACCAGAGTGATCACGCTGACGATCGCCACGATCGAGAAGCGCGGCAAGACCTCGTGCAGCGCGTCCAGCCCATCGCTCGGGATGAGCACCGACGCGAGCGCGAGCAGACCGCCGAGCCATGCGGCCGTCGCCGCGAGGTGACCGGTGGTCGCGACGATCTTGACCGCCGCGAGTGACCCGCCCCAGGCGTCCGAACTCAGCACGTAGGTCTCGATCATTGCCAGTTGCCAGAGCGTGATCAGCAATCGATGCCGTCGCGTCGTGCCGCTGATGTCGGGGGCGAACGCAATCCCGAGCGCTACCAGGCTGATTCGGGCGAATGACCAGACGCCGTCACGTCCGGCATAACTGGACCAGGCGAAACCCGACCCGATCAGAGGTATGGCGAGGGTCGCGATCACCGTCAGCGCTGCCCCGAGAGCGATCAGCCTCCGGAAGGTCGGCAGCACCCGTCCTTCCGGCCACAGCCAGGTCAGGAAGAAGGTCGTCCCCACGAGCAGCACGAAACCGAGGTAGCCGAGCACTCGCACGCCGCCGAGTAGCACGGTGTCGAAGCCCGATGTCGTGACGTCACCGGCCACTGCGGTCGCGCCGGCGATCACCCGGAGCCGCCGTTCGGCGCGGCGAGCGTTGCCTGGATGACGACCGCGGCATCGGCGGCCGCCAGTGGGCGGGTGAGGAAGCTCCCGGTCGTGCCGACCGCGCAGAACTGACCCGGACCGCCCTGCCGCGGGCACTGCGCGCCGAGCACCCCGGTGCCGGTGATGCCGATGACCGTCGGTCCGGACGCACCTGATCCGGTCACCTGCGCGGGCGCCAGGGCGATGAGTGCGCGGCCCACCGGCGCCGGCGAACTGCGCTGTGCCACTCCGGTCAGCCGGTAGCCGAGCGCGACCGACCGCGTCGGCTCCGGCAAGGTCACCGTCACGGTCCGGCCGATCTGCAGCGGCTCGGACGGGGCCACCGGCTGGTCGCCCACCTGGATCTGGACATCGCGCATCATCGGCTGCACGTCGCGCAGTCCGGGCAGGCTGCGCGGATCGGGCACCTGCACCTTGACGCTGGTGCTCGGCGCGGGCAGCAGCACCCGCTGCCAGACCAGCACCGCACCCATGTTGTCCAGCGACGCGACGACGAAACTGCCGGGAATCGACCGCCCCGGGCCGCTTTTCGGGAATGGTGCGGCGTTCGGCCGACTGGTCGAGCTGGGCGCGCGGGGCGACGATGAGGCCGACGGCGAGCTCGACGGCGCGGCGGCCGGCCCGGACGACCCACCGATCACCGGTGCAGCCGCCGCCGACGGCTCCGGGGTGCGACCGGCGGCGACGGCGGCTGCCGCGCACGCGACGGCGAGGAGCAGCCCCGACATACGTCGCAGGTGCTGTCGCACGCCCAACCTCCCCACCCCGAGGCACTGTCCAACATTGCGCACCCGCCTCGCTATCCGTCGACGGTGCGACGCGGGCGGGTGTAGTTTCTGCGGAGATCGTACTGGTCATCCGTCCAGCCACTGCCGAAGGAACCCCACATGCGCAAGAATCTGCGGCTGTCGGCCGCCGCCATCGCCGTGACGAGCGTTGCCGGCTGCCTCGTCCTCCCCGCGGCTGCCGCGGCGCCCGCCGCTGCCCAGGGCGGCACCGTCTACGTCCTGCAAGGCCTGACCGGAGTCGACGCCGCGGTGCGGGTCGACGGCCGCACCGTCGCGGCGAAGGCCGCCGGCAAGGCCGTCATCGGACCGTTGCAACTGGCTGCCGGCAAGCACGAGGTCGCGGTCGACGCCCCGGGCACGGCGGACGACACCAAGGCGTCGTTCACCGTCACCAGCGGCCGGAGCCTCGACGTCGTGGTCCACCGGCGCAACGACGCCAAGCGTTCGCCGACCGTCACCACCAGTGTCAACAATCTCGCTCCCGTGGCCTCCGGCACCGGGCGGGTCACCGTGGCGCACGACGCCGTCGTCGGACCGGCGGACGTGCGGGTGGACGGCAAGACACTGTTCGCCAACATCGGCAACGGTGAGGAGCTCACCCTCGGCGTTCCCGCAGCCACCTACTCGGTGCAGATCGTCCCGGTCGGCAAGACCGGGCCGACCGTGCTCGGGCCGGTCGACCTGCCGGTCGCGGCGGGCAAGCTCACCCGCGTCTTCGCCGTCGGCGATGTCGCGGACGGCACGATGGACGCGATCGTGCAGGTGCTGCCGCTGACCGGCGCAGCCGCCGCACCGCCGGTCAAGGTCGACTCGGGCACCGGTGGTCAGGCGCAGGCACTGATCCGGCAATCACAGCAGACCTCCACCGGCGAATCTTCAGCCGCGGCAACGCTTCTCGCGGTCGGCGTGCTCGGCGGCGGGCTGCTCGCGTCGCGGCGCAAGCTGCGTCATACCCGCTCATCTTGATGCGGGGTGCGGTCGCTGCGCTGGTCGTCGGCCTGCTCCTCACCGCCTGCGGCTCCAGCCGTATGACGGGGGCTGCGTCCGCGCCGGGCGCCAGCGCGGCGACCGGTCCGGTCCGCACACTGACCCCTGCCGCGCCGCAGGCGCCGGAGACTGGCACGACGAGCGCCGAGGCGAGTCCGTCACCCTCCGCGCCCCCGGCCGTGGCCGCCCGGCCCGGACCGACGCAGCGGTTCACCTTCGTGCCGACCACCGTCCGGCTGGACCGAGGGCGGGTGAGCGCGCGGGTGCAGCCGATCACGCCCGGGGCGGGCGGGGTGCTGCTGCCGCCGGACGACTCGCGGGTCGTCGGCTGGTGGTCCGGCGGTGCGCGGGTCGGCGCGGCATACGGCAGCGTGGTGCTGGCCGGCCACGTCGACTCGGCAACGAGCGGCATCGGCGTCTTCGCCCAGCTGCTGACAGCGCAGCGCGGTGACCGGGTGAGGCTGGGCGGCGTCGCCGGGCGCCAGGATTTCCGGATCACCGAGGTCGATGACGTCAACAAACTGACGCTGACCGCGGGGGCCGATCCGTTCAACCAGGCGGTAGCGCTCCGGCTGGTCCTGATCACCTGCACCGGCACCTTCGACCCGGTGACCGGGCACTACGATCAAAACCGCGTGGTCGTCGCCGTCCCGGACGGGCCGGCGACCCGCGGCTGAATTCGGCCGGGAACCCCGGCCCGGGCCTCTCCGTTGGCCCCGTTGTGGGAACTCGGCGACAGCGCCGAACGTCCCACCACACGCCGGGCACCGGTCCGGCGCAGCACCCTTGTCCCGCCGTCACGCGAGAAGAGCCACACTTTGACCGCCCTCAAACACTTCCGGATCGACTTCGTCATCACGGCGCTCGTTCTGGTCGTCGCGTTCCTCTACGACAGTTGGACCGGTGTCACGCTCTGCGCGATCCTGATCCTGGTCGAGATCGTCTTCTCCTTCGACAACGCCGCGGTCAACGCCAAGTATCTGGTGCGGCTCAACGAGTTCTGGCAGAAGATGTTCCTGACCGTCGGCATCCTGATCGCCGTCTTCGGCATGCGGCTGATCTTCCCCTTCGCCATCGTGACGATCTCCGGCGGCATCAGCCCGATGAAGGCGCTCGACCTCGCCTTGGAGAAGGGCGACCCGGCGGTGCCCGGCACCTACGGCTACATCCTCAACGAGGCGCACCCGGCGATCGCCGCCTTCGGTGGCATGTTCCTGCTACTGCTCTTCCTGGACTTCATCTTCGACCCGGAGCGGGAGATCACCTGGCTGTCCTGGATCGAGAAGCCGTTGCAGAAGCTGGGCAAGCTCGACGTGCTGTCCGTCGTGATCGCGGGCGTCTTCCTGCTGATCGCCAGCGAGACGCTGGTCCACTCGACGCCAGTGCACACCGAGGTGCAGATGCGCTCGATCGTGCTGTTCTCCGGCCTGCTCGGCATCGTGCTCTATCTCGCGGTCAATGGCCTGTCGACAATGATGGAGGCGCGCGAGGAGCGGATGGACCGGGAGTTCGAGGACGCCGACGCGCACTCCTCGACCGGCCACACCGCGCTGCTGGCCGGCAAGGCCGCACTGTCGATGTTCTTCTTCCTCGAGGTGCTCGACGCGACGTTCTCCTTCGACGGCGTGATCGGCGCCTTCGCGATCACCCCCGACCCGCTGATCATCATGATGGGCCTCGGTGTCGGTGCGCTCTACGTGCGGTCGATGACGATTTACCTGGTCCGTCAGGGCACGCTCGCCGAATACCGTTTCCTGGAGCACGGCGCCCACTGGGCGATCGGCGCTCTCGCCGTGATGCTGATCCTCAGCATCAAGTACGAGCTGGGCGAGTTCGTGATCGGCGGAGTCGGCATCGCCTTCATCCTGGCGGCCTGGCTCAGCTCGATCGCAGCCAACAGGCGTGACGACGCGGCCGAGGGGGCCGACGACACGATCAACGAGGATCAAGGAGCTCGAGCATGAGCGAGCGCAGCGAGCGACCAAAGGCACGCGAGCGCAGCGAGCGACCAAAGGCACGGCCGGCGAATGCTGGCTCACGACGAAGGAGGGAGGCAGCATGAGCATTAATCTGTCCAAGGGTCAGTCGGTCAACCTGGCCAAGAACGACGGCGGCGCGCTGAGCCGGGTCCGGATGGGCCTGGGCTGGGACACCAAGGTGGTCACCAAGAAGGGCCTGTTTGGCGGCAGCAAGCAGGTGCAGCGGGCGATCGACCTCGACGCCTCGGCGATCGTGATCGGCGGCGGCCGGGTGCTCGACACCGTCTACTTCGGCAAGCTGCGCTCGGGCGACGGGGCGATCCAGCACACCGGTGACAACCTCACCGGCGAGGGTGAAGGGGACGACGAGTCGATCGTCGTCGATCTGCCCCAGGTGCACGGCTCGGTCGAGCACATCGTCTTCGTGGTCAACTCCTACAGCGGTGAGAACTTCACCGAGGTCGACAACGCCTTCGTCCGGGTCGTCGACTCGATGGCGGGCGACACCGAGCTGGCACGGTTCCAGCTGACCGGGTCGGGCTCGCACACCGCGTTGGTGATGGCCAAGGTGTCGCGCACCGGCGCCGGTTGGCAGTTCACCGCGATCGGCACGCCCGGCAACGGCCGCACCGCCCGTGACCTCGAGCCGCTCGCGATGAGCGCCGTCTGACCGTCGACCGACGGGTCGCCCCACGATGACGACTCCATTGCGCCCGGCCGGCGTCAGCCTCGACATCTGGGGCACGCTGCTCGGCAGCGATCCCGCCTTCAAACCGGCGCGCAACCAGATGGTGCGCGACGCGCTCGCCCCGACGGTCGCGACCGACGCCTTCGACGCTGCCATGCGGCAGGCCGACCGCGATGTCGACGACCAGGTGGTCGTCGACGGCGTCGATGTCGGCTTCGCCGGGCGCATCGAGGCCACCCTGCGCCGACTGGGTATGACGGAAGTCTCGGTCGAGACGCGAGCGCCGGAGCTGATGGCCCGTCAGGAGGCGCTCGCACTCGCGCACCCGCCGGTGCCGCTGGCCGCCGAGCTCCCCGAAGCGGTGGCGGCTGTGCCGGTGCCGGTCGTGCTCACCAGCAACACCGGCATGCTGCCGGGCGAGTTGATGCGAAAACTGTTGGCGCTGGCCGGTTTCGGCGGGCTCCCCGGAGTCTTCTCCAACGAGGTAGGCGTCGCCAAGCCGCGCCCGGAGATCTTTGCTGAGGCGCGCGCCGTGCTCGATGTCCCCGCGGAGCAGGTGCTGCACGTCGGCGACAACCCGGTGGCGGACGTGCAAGGCGCGCAGGCCGCGGGCATGGTGGCGGCGTTGGTGCGCCCCGATGGCGTGTCAACGCTCGAGGTGCTGCGAGGGGTCCGATGAGCGGGCCGACGACCCGGGTGGTCGCGCACCCGCTGACCGGCACCGCTGACCGGCCGGTCGACGGGCGCACCGGCGAAAACTTCGACACCGCAACCTATTCGCTGATGAAGCACGGGGATGTGCCGTCGATCCGGGCGCTCGGTGAGGAGCTTGCCGCGACGCTGCTGGAGCAGTGCCCGTGGTTGCGCACCGATCCGCGGCCGATCGTGCTCCCGGTGGCCTATCTCGTGGCGCCGCCGGCCTGCTATCACCTCGCCGCGGTCGTCGGCGAACACCTCGACGCACGGCGCCCCGATCTTCCCGCTGCCCGCATCGTCCACGTGCACAAGGACTCGGTCACCCACATCGACTATGCGGCGTCGTCGGCGGATGACCGGCGAAAAGATCTGCAGAGCATCGGTTTTCGGCTGACTGAGTCCATCGACGACGCGATCGCGATCGTGGTCGACGACATCCGGGTGACCGGCCTCGCCGAAGAGGTGATCCTCGGCACCCTCAAGGGAGCCGGGGCGGCGCGGCTGATCGCGGCATACGTCGCCGACTGTGACGTCACGCTGGCCACCGATCCGAGCATCGAGTCGGCACTCAACCACGCTCGTGTCCGGTCGATCACCGACATGCTGCCGAGCATCGAGCGCGGCGAGTTCGTGGTCACCATCCGCTTCCTGAAGCGGCTGCTCGGTGACCCGCAGGCAGCGCAGTTCCTGGCGCACTGCCCACCGGAGCTCATTGCGCAGTTCCGGGACTACGCATACGCGACCGGCCCGGAGTTCCTGGCCGGATATCCGCGAGGAACGGCCGCGCTGGACGCGGCGTCGGACCACGGGCACACCGGGGGCGAGCGAGTGTCCGCCAACGAGGGAGGGCTCTCATGCAGGACCATCGCACGCGACGCATCCGGCTGACCGCGCTCAAGTCCGAGGCCGGGCTGCCGAGCACTGGTCTGGTCGACGCCGTCGGCTATTCGCGCTTCAAGCACGGCGACGCGGCCGTCGGCCGGCGGTATGCGATGGCGCTCGCGGCGCTGGCCGCTCGCGCCCTGGACGGCCAGCCGGTGCAGGTCACCACGTCGGCCTTCGATCGCGTGCCGCCCGCCGCGCACAGCCTGCTGGCGCCGTTCGTGCAGCACCTGCGCACGCTGCGCCCAGACCTGGACGTCACCGCATTCCGGGTGCTCCGGCGCGGCGTCAGCAACGGCGACTACTCGCAGATGACGATCGCCGATCGCCGCTGCGCCGTCGGGCCCGGCAATCTGACACCGGAGCGTGACGTGCGCGGTGCGCGCGTGCTCGCTCTCGACGACATTCGGGTGACCGGCACCCACGAACTCGCCATGGACGCCTGCCTGCTCGCCGCCGGCGTGGAGCAGGTTCGGCACCTCTACATCGTCGATGCTCACGACTTTGCGGGGTCGCCGCGCATCGAGTCGGTGCTCAACGAGGCCGCGATCGACGGTGTCGACACACTCCTGCAGATCGCCGCCACCCCGCGTTTCGTGCCCAACGCGCGGTTCTGCCGACGGGTCCTCGCGCTGCCGGCCGATCAGTTGGTCGTCTTCCTGCGTGGCGCGTCGCCGGCACTTCGGGGCTGGTTGTGCCAGGCCATCGAATTCGACGGATTGGCAGGCGTTCCCGCGTATGCCGAGCGGGTCCGCGCCTGGGAGGCGGTCGTCACCGGAGCAGGCCGCCGGGTCGGCGCGGGCGCGAGCTGACCGGCGATTGCGGCTGCTCTCAGCCGGCGATTGCCGCCCAGCGGCCGCGGCGCCGCACGACCTCGATGGGATGCTCGAAGCACTCGGTGACCCGATCGGTGGTGAGGGTCTGCTCGACCGGACCAGCAGCAACCAGC
Organism: Flexivirga meconopsidis; assembly: GCF_026162425.1. Lineage (GTDB taxonomy): Bacteria > Actinomycetota > Actinomycetes > Actinomycetales > Dermatophilaceae > Flexivirga > Flexivirga meconopsidis. The sequence continues at coordinate 290,624 of NZ_JAOBQJ010000001.1, forward strand.
CTGCCGTGCCGCAGCAGCGCGGCGTGCGTGGTCGACGGTGGGAGTTCCTCGAAGTGATGCGTCACCATCACCGTGGTGAGTTCGGGGTGGCTGACCGGAAGCTCTGCGATAGTGCGGATCATCTGCTCCCGCGCCGCGACGTCCAGACCGGTCGACGGCTCGTCGAGGAGGAGCAACGACGGCTGCGGCATCAGCGCTCGCGCGATCAGCGCCCGGCCGCGCTCACCCTGGGACATCGTGTGCCAGTGCAGATCGGGGTCGACCCCCATCGTCTTCAGCAGCAGGTCTGCGCGATCGGCCACCTCCGGCCCAGGCTCCCACCGCGGCACCAGCTCGATCGTGCCGGTCTCGCCGGTGAGCACGATGCCGCGCGCTGCGAGATTGGACCGCAGCGGGTGTCGGGGGTTGACCAAGCCGATGGACCGGCGCAGGTCCCGCAGGTCGATCGTGCCGAGTCGGGAGCCGAGGATGCTCGCGGTGCCGCGGCTGGGGAAGGTCACCGCGCCGCAGATGTTCAGCAGCGTGCTCTTCCCGGCGCCATTCGGTCCGATCAGCGCCCAGTGCTCACCCCTGCCGACGGTCAGGTCGATGTCCTCCAGCAGGTGCTTGCCCTCCCGGATGAACGCGACCTCGTGCAGCTCCAAAGCAGTCCCTGACATGGCCTACCGACTATGGCATTTCGCGATCCGGGCGGTTGGCCCGGGCCGCCCCGGGTACGTTTGCGTAGGTGACGACCCAGGAGACCACGACCAGGGTGCATGCGTTCACCGACGACGCGTTGGGAGATCTCGACGCGACCGGTGTCGCTGAGCGCATTCGCACCAAGCAGATCAGCGCCCGCGAGGCGGTCGATGCCGCGATCGCCCGAGCCGAACGACTCGAGCCGCAGCTGCAGGCCATGGCGTATGACGACTTCGCTCGCGCCCGGGATCGCGCCGCGGACCCGGGAGATGCCGAATTCGCCGGTGTACCAGCGGCTTTCAAGGACAACATCCGGGTCGGCGGGATGCCGATGACCGAGGGGTCGGCCGCCATACCCGCAGTGCCGCAGCAGAAGGACGGCCGGGTCGCGGCGCAATTCCGCGCCACCGGGATCATCCCGATCGGCACCACCACGATGCCGGAGTTCGGTTGGACGGCCACCACCGAGACGCTCACCCGGCAGACGCACAACCCGTGGCACCTCGGCTATTCCAGCGGCGGCAGTTCCGGCGGCTCTGCGGCGTGGGTGGCTTCCGGCGTCGTGCCGATCGCGCACGGCAACGACGGTGGTGGGTCGATCCGCATCCCGGCGGCCGCCTGCGGGCTGATCGGCCTGAAGCCGACGCGTGGTCGCCTGCGGCTGACCGACGGCGGCGAGGCGATGCCGGTGCGCGTGGTCACCGACTCCGTGCTCGCGCGCTCGGTCCGTGACGTCGCCGGGTTCTATGTCGCGGCGCAGCGCAATCACCGCAACCGGTTGCTACCGCCGATCGAGGGTGTCGACCGGCCGATCGAGACGAAGCTGCGGGTGGGGCTGCTGCTCGACTCACCGGTCGGGCCGGCCACCGATGCCCCGACCCGCGCGGCGACGCTCGAACTCGCCCATCAGCTGGAGTCGCTCGGCCATCAGGTCGAGCCCTACGAGTTGCCGGTGCCGGAGTTCTTCAAGTCCGACTTCGTCGACTACTGGCGCTTCCTCTCGGCGGTGATCGAGGCGGCCGGGCCGGCAATGTTCGGCAAGGGCTTCGACAAGGCCAAGCTCGAACCGTTGACGCTGGGGCTCGCGGCGCAGGGGCGTCGCCGGCTGTGGAAGGCACCGATCTACCTGAGCCGACTGCTGGCCACCTCGGTCGCCTCGCGGGTTGCCTTCACCCGTGGCCCGGACGTTGTGCTCACTCCGGTGCTGACCCACACCACTCCCGAACTCGGTTATCTCGCAGCGGATCTGCCGGCCGAGGAGCACTTCCGCCGGTTGGTCGACTACGCCGGCTTCACCCCGCTGCACAACGCGACTGGCGGACCAGCACTGTCCGTGCCGGCCGGTGCGACCGAGCAGGGATTGCCGATCGGCGCGATGCTGAGTGCCAACCACGGGGCAGAGTCCCTGCTGCTGCGATTGGCATTGCAGCTGGAGCAGGCGAGGCCCTGGCGGCGCATTCAGGATTGAGGCAAGCATCTGAGCGATGCGTCCGGATGGTGAGTGTCCTGGCAGTCGGGCGCGCTCAGCCACTGCGTTCGCCGTCGCCCTCGCGCAGGTAGGCCGCCATACGCTCGCGATGCATGAAATTGACTGCAGCCAGGGCGAGTTCGCTCGTCTCGCGCGGATCCGTCAGCGACCGCCCGGTCAGCATCTCCAGCTTGCGCAGCCGATAGCGCACGGTGTTGGGGTGGCGGTCGAGCCGGCGACCGGCGGCCGCCATCGACCCGTGACTGTCCAGCCAGGTGAGGAAGGTGGTGAGCAGTTCTTCGCGGGTGCGCGCCGAGGCGTTGCGCAGCCCCTGCAGCACCTCGTCGGAGATCAGGTCCATCACCTCGGGTGAGGCGACGGTCGCCGCGGCGAGGGCGTCGTCGCCGAAGGTGCGCACGGCCATCTCGGGAGTGGCGGCCTGCAGCGCCACGCGCGCGAGCCGCCAGCCCTGCGAGATCTCCGGCGCACCGACCTCCGAGCTGATCCCGACCAGCGAACGCGCGACCTGCCGCAGCACCGATGTCAACCGGCGGAAGGTCAGCTCGGAAGCGATCCCGATGAGACCGGTCTGCCCGTCGAGGTCGCTGATCCAGACCGACGACACGCCCTCGTTGGTGAGCCGGGCGCGCACGCCCGGCAGCGGCACGCCGTCGTCGTGCGCCGGTCCCGCGATCACCACCCGGAAGCGGCCGACCGGGTCCAGGCCGAGGTAACCGAGCGCCTCCCAGACCTGCATGTGGTCGAATTCCCTGCCCGCCAACAGTGTTCGCAGATAGAAGGCAGCCTGCTCGGCCCGCTCGATGGTCTGGGTGGTCATGACCTCCCGGTAACCGGCGTCGGTCGCCGCCGAGACCCGGCGGAATCCCGTCCAGAGCAGTTCGGCGATCTCCACCATGGCCTCCGCGTCGAAGCCCGACTCGCGGGCGAATTCGGGCAGCCGGCGGGTCAGGTCCTCGAATGCCATCGCCATCGCCGTGTGCACGTCGGCGAGCGGGATGCCGGCGCCAGCGCTGCGCCGGCCGAAAAGAGTCAGCTCGTCCTCGTTGCCCTCCACCGACTCGTCGCCGAGCAGCCAGGCGACGAAGGCCCGGCTGGTCGCTTGCACCCACGACCGCAACTGATCGACGGTGACCATGGCGTCGCCGAAGGAGGGGATCTCGGCCCGCAACCGGTCCACGAGCTGGCGGTTGCGCTCCACGGAGTCGGCTGCGAGTTGCCCGGCCCATGCCGTCGCGACCCGGCCCGATCCCGACGGCATGTCAGCACGATAGGACGCGGTGACCGCTCAGTTTGTCGCAACACACAATGCGAGGCGCGCGGATTGGTCAACTGTCACGATGACAAGAGCCGATGCGGCTTGGATCGTGGAGTGCAGACCGCAGGGTTCAGGGCACGGTTTGCCAGCGGCGGAAGTGTCCGTCGCGCAACGGAGTTCGGGGGAACGACACAGATGACCACCTACGCAACCGTCATAACGACGCCGAGGACGAGGCGCACCAGATCGGTCTTCGGCAGCCTGCGCGGGAGCGCCGGATGTCCCGAGATCGGGTCGGCCGCCCTGGTTGAACGCACCGCGAGCGGGGCGATGCGCGTCGCCGAACGCACGCTTGAGTTGTCCCTGCGCCCGCCCCGCGAGGACTCGCTGCTGCCGTCGCTGATCTCGGCGGTGGGAGCCCGGATGGCGTCGTTGTTCGGGCGGGCCACCAAAAGCGTTGTCGGCACGCCGATCCCGGCGCGTGGGGTTCTCGATCCGGAACACCCGGTCGACACCGTCGACTGCACAGACACCATCGACACCTTCGCGGGGCTGGTCTCGCACGGCGGGGTGGCGATCGTGGCCGAGACCTGCGAGCGCGACACCAGTCTGCTCGACCTCTTCGTCACCGGATTCGGCGGCATGATCGCGCGGCGGCCGTCCGCGCAGGTCGCCGCCGAACTCCGGTTGCCACCGGCGCCCCACGGGCAGCCGGTTATCGACCACCCGACTCGTGCCGGAATTGGGTCGGCACGAGGGCAGCGCGGCGGACCACCCCTTCCATTGCCGTAGCTGCCCCGCGGGGCCGGTGACCCGTCGGGGGATGGTCGCCGGCCCCGCACCTCATCTCATCTCCCGATCAGCAGGAGGGACCATGGCCGCTTCGGTCAACAGTGTCGAGACGCCGGTGAGCGGGTTTGCCGAGCACGGTTGGAAACTGCTCGTGGGCCTCGGTCTGCTGGGCATCGTCGTCGGTGTGCTGGTGCTTGCGTGGCCCGGCCGGAGCATCGAGCTGGTCGGGCTGCTCTTCGGTGTCTACCTGGTCGTGAGCGGTGTCATCGAGGTGGTCATCGGGCTCGTGGGTGAGCTGTCCGGTCCGGGCCGTGTGTTGCTGATCGTCAGCGGCGGCCTCAGCCTCGTGGTCGGAGCCGTCGCCTTTCGCGGCAGCTTTCAGTCGGTGCTGTTACTCGCGATCTGGATAGGCATCGGCTGGATCATGTATGGCGTCAGCCGCCTCGTCGACGGACTGGCGTCGACCCGGCCCGGGTCCGGCTGGGACGTGCTGGCTGGGGTGTTCCTGCTCATCGGCGGATTCGTAATGCTGGCAACGCCGTTCGAGTCACTCAGTGTGCTGGTGCTGGTCGCCGCCATCTTCCTGGTCGTCGGCGGAGTTGCTGAGGTCGCGCGTGGACTTCGGCTGCGATCGGCGCTGCGCCAGAGGGTCGCCTGAGCCTCAACCGGCCGACCAGCGCACCTCGCCGCCGACGACCGTCTGCAACACCCCGGTGTCCCGGATGCGGCCGGGCTCCGCCGCGACCGCGTCACCGGTGATGTCGGTGTCGACCGCGATGAAGTCGGCGAGCCGTCCCGGGGTGAGCCGGCCTTTGCGGTCGAAATCGCCTGCCAACCGGGCGGATCCGGAGGTGTACGCCGCAATCGCCTCATCGACACGGATGCGCTCGTCGGGTTGCCACCCGCCGGTCGGCGACCCGTCCGGGCGCTGCCGGGTGACCGCCGCGTGTAGCCCGAAGAACGGGTTGGCCTCCTCGACCGGCGCATCCGACCCGAAGGCGAGCATCGCGCCCGCATCGAGCAGGGTGCGCCAACCGTAGGCGACCAGTTCGTGGTCCGGCAGCAGCGCATTGACCAGGTCGATGTCGCTGGTGCAGTGGGTCGGTTGCATCGACGCGGTGACGCCGAGGCGGACCAGCCGCTCGACGTCGGGCGGCTGCAGGAATTGGGTGTGCTCGATGCTGAGCGGCAGTCGCGTGCCGGTCTCGGCGCGCAGGCGTTCGTAGACGTCGAGCACCAGGTGGTTGGCTTGATCGCCAATCGCGTGCGTTGCCACCGCTATTCCGGCGTCGACCGCTGTGCGGGCTGCGTCATACAGCTGGTCGGTGGTCATCACCGCGATGCCGCGGTTGCCGGGGTCGCCGTGGAAGTCCTTGCCCATGTGGCTGGTGCGGGAGCCGAGGGCGCCGTCGCTGAAGAGCTTCACCGGGCCGACCCGCATCCAGTCGTCCCCGACTCCGGTGCGGCGTCCCTCGGAGATCGCTGCCGCCAGCGACTCGCGCGGAATGCCTTTGTTGACACGGATTTTCAGGTCTCCGTTTGCCTTGAGCTGCAGGTATGCCGCTCGGGCGTCCTCACCGTTGAGGTCGGTCACGCTGGTCAGGCCGACCGAGAGCAGCTGGTCCTGCGCCAGGACCAGCAGACTTGCCAGCTCACCGGATGCCGGGCTCTCGGACAGCGAATCGATCGGGCCCTGAGCCTCTTCCCGCAGGATGCCGGTGGGCACACCGTCGGCATCGCGCACCACGTGACCACCGGCGGGGTCGCGGTAGTCGGCGTTGATGCCGGCGAGCCGCAGCGCCGCACTGTTGGCCCACATCGTGTGACCGTCGATGCTGGACAGCGCTATCGGGTGTCCGTCGCTCACCGTGTCCAGGTCTGCGGCGGTGGGCTGCACCGCGCGCTCCCACTTGTTGCTGTCCCAGCGCCCGCCGAAGACCCAGGCACCCTCCGGCATCGTCCGGACGTGCGCGCGCACGAGCTCGAGCGCTTCGGCGAGCGACCGCGCCGGGCGAAGGTCGACCGACACCAGCGACCGGGCGAGGGCGGCGGTGTGGATGTGCGCGTCATGCATGCCGGGCAGAACGAGCGCACCGGGCAGGTCGACGACCTGCAGTCGCGTGTGCGTGGCGGCCAGCTGGTCGGCGTCCCCTGCTTCGGTGATTACGCCATCGGTGACGAGGAGTCCGGTGACGAGCGGGCGGTGCGAGTCGCCGGTGTGAATGCGGGGGTGACGGAAGAGAGCGGGCACGGCGGTCAGCTTAGGCAGGGCACGAGCGTGGCGACTCGAGGGGCTCATAGCACCCGTCATACCGGATATCAAGTATTGGTAACGATTTGGTAAATGTGCTGACAAGAACGACGAATCGGTGCTTGATGCCATTCCCATCCAGGTGCGGAACGGCTAGTTTCCGCTGGGCTTGTACCTTCGCCTGGACAGGAGATCCGCATGGACCCCGCTGATGGCAACACCTCACAAAGTCGTGACGGAGACGGCCAAGTCGTCCGTCGCGAGACGATCAGTAAGCGGGTGCGAAAGCCCGCCTGGTTGCCGTGGTTGCTCGGCCTCATTTTGGTACCCGCAGTGCTCGCCCTCATTACCGGGCTGGTGCGTCACGGGTCGATCGAGAAAGACTTGAAAGGTCGCACCACCGAGGCGCTGAAGGCGGGTGGAGTGTCCGACGCGGGCGTGAAGTTCGACGGCCGGGACGGCACGATCACGCTGCCGGACGGCGCCGACGCGGCGAAGGCCAAGAGCCTGGCGAAGAACGTGGACGGGGTGCGCGTCGCCGACGTGAAGGGCGGCGGCACGGCCGCTGCTCCGGCGCCGGCCCCGTCGAGCACCGAGCCGAGCCCCACCGAGTCGAGCCCGTCACCCAGTCCGTCCTCGTCGGCCGACGACTGCGCGACCTTGGGCGAGAAGTTGACCGCCCTGCTGAAGGGCAACGAGCCGAAGTTCGCGACGGCCTCCACCAAGTTGCAGTCGGCCACCGACCCGACACTGGACAAGGTCGCGAACCTGATCAAGGGCTGCCCGACCACCAAGTTCCAGGTCGGCGGCTACACCGACAACACCGGTGACGCGTCGTTCAACAAGACGCTGTCGCAGGGCCGCGCCCAGTCGGTCGTCGACTACCTGGTCGGCAAGGGCGACAACAAGGCAAACCTCAGCGCGAAGGGCTACGGATCGGCCAACCCGGTCGGCGACAACAAGACCGAGGAAGGGCGCGCCCAGAACCGTCGCGTCGAAATCACCGTGGTGGGAGGCTGAAATGGGTTGGCTTTTCTTCCAGACCTGGATCTGGTTGCTGGTGGCATTCGTGGTCGGGGCAGTGATTGCGTTGCTGCTTGCGTACCTGTTGTTCCCGAACGAACGTGACGCGTTCAAGGACGTTCTCGAAGGAGGTCGGTCCTAATGGGTTGGCTGTTCAAACAAGAGTGGCTGTGGATTCTGATCTCGCTCATCCTCGGTTTCCTGATCACCTGGTTCCTGGTGGTCCGCAAGGTCAGCCGTGAGGTCGAGGTGCGTGAGCGCCGCGGTGCGAGCGGTGGCCTGCGCGGCAAGACCGCCGCTGCGGGTGCAGCCGCCGCCGGTGGCGCCGCTGCCGTCGGCGCCGGTGCGGCGTCGCTCGCCGGCAAGCGCAACAAGGACCGTGACAACGATCGGGACAAGGCCGATGTCGAGGGCCGCCGCGTCGATGCGGACAAGCCCCAGGCGGATGTCGACAAGCCGAAGGCCGATGCCGGTCGTCCGGGCGTGAGCGGGAAGGCCGCCGGCGCCGCCGCGGCCGGCACCGCTGCCGTGGGCGCTGGTGCGGCGGCGGTTGCCGGCAAGCGGAAGAAGGACGACGACGCCGAGCCCGATCTGCGCAAGCGTGACGCGGACGCGAAGGTCACCGACACCACCAAGCCGGCGCAGCCGCAGACGACCACGCCGGTCGCGGGCAGTGCGGACGGGCCCGCTGACCGGGCTGCCGACAAGGCGCCCGAGGCGAGCGCGTCTGGCGCCGGAGCCAAGAAGCCGGATCCGGCGTTGGCCCGCAAGGACGACGACGGGCTGAGCACCGGCGAAAAGGTCGGCCTCGCCGGCGCCGCCGCGGGTGCGGCTGGTGTCGCGGGTGCTGCTGCGGCGCACCGCCACGAGGACAAGCAGAACCCCAAGACCGACGTCGAGAAGTCCGACGTCGGCAAGGTCGGTGGCCCGGGCGCCGGCACGACGACCGGCACAGCGGGCACCGCGAAGGCGGCAGACCCGAAGACCGGTGCCTCGGGTGACCTGCATGACGCGCCGACCACGGCGATCCCTGCCGTGGGCGGTACGACGGGCAGCTCGACCACGACCGGCACGACTGGCAGCACCGGCACCACCGGCACTGCTGGCACGACTGGCAGCACCGGCACTGCTGGCACGACCGGCGCGCCGGCCGGTGCCGACCAGGGCACCGGCGCCGCGGGCACCGTGGCTGCCGGTGGCGCAGCCGCGGGGGCCGGTGCGGTCGCCGGATACGCAGTCGGCAAGAAGTCGGCCGATCAGAAGGACGGCGCCAAGGCCGGCTCCGCGACGGACGGCACCGATCCGATGACCTCGCGCTTCGGTGCGGGCGCCGCGTCGCCGACCGCCGACGGCAGTGCGCCGGCCGGTTACTCGATCAAGGGCAACGCCGACTCGATGCTCTTCCACACCCCGGACAGCCCGCGCTACGACGCGACCAAGCCGGAGGTTTGGTTCAAGGACGAGGCATCGGCCACCGCGGCCGGCTTCGCTCACTGGGACCGCAGCAAGCGTGGCGGCGGTGCGTCGGGCGGTGCGGCCGGTGGCAGCGGTTCGGCCGCTCCTTCGGGCGCCGGTGCCTCGGCAGCCACCGGCACGACCGGCACCTCGGAGGCCCCGGGCACGTCCACCGACGCTGGTGCTGGTGCTGGCGCTGGTGCTGGTTCGGGTGCGGCTGGCTCGGCTACCGGCGCCGGTTCGACCACCGCGGGGTCCGGCAGCACGCCGGGCAGCGCGGGCGGCTCGACGGGTGCTGCGGCGGCCGGCGCGGCAGGTGGTGCCGCGGCTGCGGGCGGCGCGGCGTTCGTCGCGGGCAAGGCGTCCGGCAGCGGTGCCGGCACGACGGATGCGGCGACGGCCGGTGACTCCGCGACCGGTGCGTCGGGTGCCGCCGGGGCCGCTGCTCCGGTGGCCGGCTCGTCCAGCGCGACCGGTTCGGCACCCTCCAGCAGCACGACTGGCGCCGGCACGACTGGCGCTGCGGACACCGCAGGCGGTGCAGGCGCCGGGTCCGCGGCCGCCGGCGGCGACCCGCTGACCGCCAAGTACGGCAAGGGTGCTGCGTCGCCGAAGGCGGACGGTGCCGCGCCGGACTCGTCATACACGGTGAAGGGCAACCAGGACTCGGGGCTCTACCACGACCAGACCTCGCCGTCGTACAAGCAGACGCGGGCCGAGGTCTGGTTCGTGGACGTCTCCGCCGCGGAGGCGGCCGGCTTCAAGGCCTGGAACCACAAGCAGAAGGCCGCCGGGTCGGCTGCTGGTGGCGCCACTGCCGACAAGGGCGGTGTCGATTCGACGGCGTCCGGTGCGACCGGTGCTCCGACTGCCGGCTCGCCGACTGCTGGGGCGCCTGCTGCTGGGACGCAGACGTCCGGGAGCTCGACGACCGGGTCGGCTGCTCCGCTCGCCGGCGCGGCCGGTGCCGGTGCGGCGGGCGTGGCCGGTGCCGGTGCGGCGGCAGCGTCGGGCAAGGACTCCGGCGCGACGGGTACCTCCTCGTCGGTCTCGGACCCGATGGCGCAGCGGTACGGCCTCGGTGCGGCATCCCCGAAGGACGGCGGTGAAGCGCCTTCGGGCAGCTACACCGTCAAGGGCAATGCCGACTCGATGCTGTTCCACACCGAGGACTCGCCCTACTACAAGGCGACCCGTGCCGAGGTGTGGTTCACCGACGAGAAGGCAGCGACCGCAGCCGGATTCAAGCGGTGGGATCACAACCGCCGACCGTCCAAGTCCGGTGACGAGTTCGACAAGACGCCGCCGAGCGACAAGGCGTCGAGCGGGACGTCGACCGGCACGGCAGGTGCGACCGGTGCCGCGGCTGCCGGCGCGGCGGGTGCCGGCGCGGCGGGTGCTGGCGCGACGGGTGCCGCGGGTCTGACCGGCGCCGCCTCGGCGGGCTCGGCGGACGCGAAATCGGTCGCCGGTCAGGGCGGGACGACGTCGGCTGCGGCTGACAGCACGCCCGACCCGATCCAGGAACAGTTCGGCGACGGTGCAGCCTCTCCCCGCGAGGACGGCAGCGCCCCGTCGGACAAGTACAAGATCAAGGGCAACGCCGACTCGATGCTCTTCCACACCAGCGACAGCCCGAGCTATCAGGCGACGGTTGCCGAGGTCTGGTTCGTCGACGAGGACGCCGCCAAGAAGGCCGGGTTCAAGCACTGGGATCACCGCAAGCGCTGATCCCGCGCGAACTCGTCGCTCATCGCAAGGAGCCCGCATCCCCGGCCCCGGGGGTGCGGGCTCCGTGTTGCCGAGCGCACTTCGGGCCGGGAGCCTCGCCATACCGCGGCGACTGACGTCCGCTCGTAGGTAGCAGTGTTTCAATGGCCCGGTGTCGGCGGTGATCGCTTCGTTGCGCAGCTTGTGGCGCGGCCCGCTCGACGTGCCGCCGAGCAAGCTGACACCGCGCACCCTCAACACCGAAACGGTGCTGGTGCTGCTGCTCAGCCTCGGTGCATCGGCGATTTACTCGATCCTGTCGATCATCAAGCGCCTTGAGTCGACGACCGCGCTCAATCAGCAGACGTCGACCCTCAACACCACTCAGTCCACCAACGCCTGGCTGGACCTGGCGTATCAGGTGGTCGACATCGGTCTCGGTGTCGTGCCGGCGTTGTTGGCGCTCTACCTGCTCGGGCTCCAAATCCCTTCTCCGGCGCGCTATCTCGGCATCGACGGCCGTATGCCGGGGCGCGATCTGCTGCTCGGCGCCGGTTTGGCGGCGCTCATCGGCATACCGGGCCTGGTGTTGTATGTCGTGGCTCGCGATCTGGGGTTCAACACCACAGTCGTCGCGACCGACCTCGGTGAATACTGGTGGACTGCACCGGTGCTCATCCTCTCGGCGTGCCAGAACGCGATCGTCGAGGAAGTCGTGATGGTCGGCTACCTCTTCACTCGCTGGACTCAGGCGCGCTGGAAGTTGCCGCTGATCATCGTGGTGTCCGCGGTGATCCGGGGCAGTTATCACCTCTACCAGGGGTTCGGCGGATTCGTCGGCAACATCGTGATGGGTCTGATCCTCGGGACGGTCTACCTGCGCACCCGCCGGGTGCTCCCGCTGATCATCACGCATGCGTTGCTGGATATCGTCGCATTCGTGGGCTATGCACTGTTGCACGATCATGTCGGCTGGTTGTCGTGAAAGCCCCTGCCTTTCAACAGGTCTCGGCCGACGATGTGACCTGCCGGCGCGGCGAGGTCACCATGCTGCCGCCCACGTCGCTGACCGTCGCGCCGGCGGAGAACGTCGTGATCACCGGCGAGAACGGCAGCGGCAAGACGACCTTCCTGCGGGTGCTGACCGGCAACCTGAAACCCACCGGCGGCACGATCACCCTCGACGGGCAGCCGATCGACGAGCGCGACGCGGGCACCCGACGTGTCATCGCGCCGCTCATCGGCCCGGTCGCCGGCTATCGGGACCTGACGGTGGCCGACCATCTGATCCTGATCGATCAGACCTGGGGCGGCGACCGGGATGGTGCCGGCGAGCGCATTGCGGCCGTGCTCGAACGGCTCGACATCATGCGCTTCGGCAACCGCTTCCTGGCCGAACTCTCCTCCGGGCAGCGCCAACTCGTGGAGTTGTCCATGGTGCTGCTGCGGCCGTCTGCACTGCTCGTGCTGGACGAGCCCGAGCAGCGTCTTGATGAGGGGCGCCGCAGCATGCTCGGCGAGGTGCTCCGGGAGCGTGTCGCCGCCGGAAGTTCGGTCGTCTGGGCCTGTCACGACCGGACGCTCGCGGAGGCGACCGCAACCCGGACCGTGCACTTCCCGGGCGCACGCTGATGACGTCCCGGGTCGGCTCCGCCGAAGAACGCGAACGGCTCTCGGACGCCTACGAATTGCGCTTCCGTGGCGAGGGTGGCCCGATGTCGGCGCCGCTCTTCGGCGCCTATCTTGCCGGCCTGCTCGGCATCGTCTACGGGTCGGTGCTGGCGCACTACGTTTTCGACCAGTGGCCGGCGATCGCCGGCTGGATCGAGGACCGGCCGTTCGCGTCGATCGGCATCGTCATCGCGCTGATCCTGGTCGGCTCGGCGGTCGCCTTCCGGGTGGGACGAACCCGCGGGCCGGTGCTGCCCGAGCCCGGCCACCTCGAGTTCGTCGTCGCAACCGACCTGCCGCGTCGCCTGACCCTGCGCGACGCTTGGCGCGGATCGCAACTGGTCGTGCTCACCACCTGCGTGTGTCTCGGGGTCGCGGTGCCCGCCGGGCTCGCGCTGAGCGGTGGGCCCGGGTGGTCGCTCGCGGCCGGCGTGCTGCTCGGCGCAGTCGGCGGCGCTGTCATCGTGCAGGCATGGCTGCGCGGCCAAGCCTGCGGCCACGTGCCGAGCCTGCTCGCCCCGGCGGGGTCGCTGGTTGCGGCACTGCCCGGCTCGCTGCTCCTGCGACAGTCGCTGCTGTCCGAGGCGGTCACGTCGTCGCTGATGATCGCCGACACCCGACGTGCTCGCGCTCAGGCATTCCCGATCGCGTTGCGGCGCAAGCCGGCTCGCATCCCGACAGCTGGGCGGTGGGTCACGGTCGTGCTGGCTGACCTCACTGGTCTGTTGCGCAGCGGCTGGTCGGTCGCGGCCTGGCTGATCGCGGAGCTGGCGGCACTCGTCGTGCTCGGCACGCGCGTCGTCCTTAATGCCGACTCACCCCTCGTCCTGCCGGTGCTCCTGCTGCTGGCGCACCTGGCCGCCACGGGCTTGACGCGCGGCCTGCAGCACCACGCCGGCTCGGTGGGCGAACCCGCGCTGCTCGGACTGCCGTGGCAGCAGGAGGTCGTGCTGCACCTGGCGCCGTTGGCCGTGCTGCAGTGCTGCGCAGTGACCGTGGCCGGTTTGGTGACCGGTGTCGGCGCGATCGCGCCGGCCTACGGCGTGGGGGTGGCGGCCGCGCTCGCCGGCAGCGGGCTGCTCTACGCCCACAAGGAGCCGCTCACCGGCGGCCTGATGTTGACCGGTCCCGGCCGCGGTGCGGGTGCACTGTGGGCGATGCACCCGGCGATCCTGGCGCTCGCCGCCGGCTTCGGGATGACCCTCGGCGCCAGCACGGCCGTCGTCGTCGGTCTGTTGTTGCTGGCGATCGGATATGCCCGTGCCGCAGCACGATTCGCGCCTGCTACAGCCCAGTGACGGTCAATCGACAACGCGCAGTGCGACGGGTCGCACCCCCGGATCGGGCAGACGAAGCGGTGCGTCGCCCGGGCTGATCCGGCCGAGCACCCGCGCGTGGTCGGCGCCGGTGAGCGTGCCTGAGGCGCCGGCCAGAACGCCCGGGATCCCGTGCCAGGTCAGGTATCCGATCAGGCCCATCAGATAACCCTCCTTGGCATCGACCGGCAGCCCGAACCGGTCGCTGGTCAGCAGCCCGGTGGTGCCGAGGTGGTGTTGCAGCCGCGCCGTCAGGATCGGATTGTGCACTCCACCGCCGGACGCGTAGACCTCGCGCACGCCGTGCGGTCTGAGCGCTTCGGCGACGGTGATCGCAGTGAGTTCGGTGAGCGTTGCGACCAGGTCGGGCAAGGACAGCCCGGTGCCGCTCGGGACGTAGTCGCCCGAAAAAAGCTCGCGTCCAGTCGATTTGGGCGGTGGGAGTCGGTAGTAGGGCTCGGACAGCAGGTGCGTCAACAGGCGCCGGTCGACCTTGCCGGATGCGGCCAGGCGGCCGCTCTCGTCATACAACTGCTTGCCGCCGGTGGCTGCCGCGATCGTCGCGTCGATCAGGCAGTTGGCCGGCCCGGTGTCGAACGCGAGCGGCCCGTCGCTGAGGGTCACGTTGGCGATGCCACCGAGGTTGAGCAGCGCCCGAGGTATGACGGGGGTCATCCCGTGCAGCAGCAACACGTCGAGGGTGCCGGCGAGTGGCGCCCCCTGGCCGCCGGCTGCGATGTCCCGACTGCGCACATCGCTGACCACAGGCAGGCCGGTGCGCTCGACGATGGCCGCGGGTTGACCGAGCTGGAGCCCGCCTTGAGATCGGCCGTCGGCGACCCAGTGAAAGACGGTCTGCCCGTGACTGACGACGAAATCCGCTGCACCGCCGGCGAATTCGTCGATCGCCCGAGACACTGCAGCGGCGATCTCCCGGCCGGTCAGCACGTCGAGCCTGCATATCTGCTCGACCGTGGTGGTTGCGGGCGGCAGTAGTTCGAGCAGGTCCCGGCGGACCTGCGCCGACCAGCTGAACGTGCGGGCGCCCAGCGCGCGCAAGGTCAGCCGGCCATCGGCCGCGCCGCCGAATTCGCCTACCGCAACGTCGATCCCGTCGATCGAGGTGCCGGAGATGCAGCCCGCGACGATCACGAGGCGACCCGGTCCGGGCGGCGCACGACGTGAGCTTCGTGTGGCGTCGTGGGGTCGATCGCGAGTCGCGCGGCGCCGGCGAGTGTGTCGCCCGCGGGGTCGACAAGTCGCAGTCTCGGGTCGAGCGAGGTTGCGGCGGAAAGGATTTGGCGCAAGAAGTCAGGGCCGATGGTGGTGAGCCGGCCGCGGATCACGCACGGCACCTCCTCCAGGTCCAGTGTCACCGACGCGTCGGCAAGTGTGCGGCCCAGCAACGCGGCCGCCGACCGGACCACGTGGTAGGCCTCGGGGTTGCCCGCCGTTGCCGCGGCAGCGATATCGCGTGCGAAGTCCACGCGCTGGGTCGTCACGTGCGGACCTTCGTCGGTCGCCAGCCCTTCCCACGCCTCCCCGAATCGCGCGTGTGCGGCGTCGGCGAGTGCGCCGCCGTGCGTCATGGCAAGCAGCAAGCCTTGCCGGCCCATCCAGTGCGCACTGCCGAGATCGCCGGTCTCCGGACCGCGCCCGTCGCGCAGCTTGAGTGCGCCGGTCGCGTCGATCCCGACCCCGATCGCGCCGGCGCCTGCGACGAGCAGCGCGCCCGGACGGCCGGCGAGTGCTCCGGCATGGGCGGCGACGGCCGACTCGGCAACGACCACCTGGGCACGGTCACCGGTCACCTCGCGGATGCGGCGGGCGGTCTGCGCGGGCTCCAGCGGTGGCGCTGCGGCAACCGCCAGCACGTCGCTTCGGCCGACCCGGTCGTTGTGCATGGCGTCCGACACCACGCGCGATGCAGCGACATACGACGCGGCGCCGCGGCCGTCGAGATCGGGCGTGTCAGGGACAGGTTGCAGCGCCTGCGGACTGGGTCGCGACCGAGGCACCTGGAAGGCCCGACCGACGGTCTCCATCGGCCGGACCTCGACGGCGAGAACCCGAATCACGCGCACAGAGTATGTGAATCGTTTCCGGCTCGTGCCGCGATAGTGTTGGTTGCTTTTCATACGATGGTTAGAGTGACGCCGTTGACATGGAATCGGTCGACATCTGTCCCCGCACAGCCGAGGGAGGCCAGTGATGGATGACCAATCCCGCGAACTACCGTCCGCAGATCCGACACGCGACGTGCTGGTCCGGATGCGTGCCGCGTTGCCGTCGTTGCAGCCCGCCGAGCACCGCGTCGCCGAGGTGGTGTTGCGCGACCCGGCGGCCGCGGCTCAACTGTCGATCACCGACCTGGCCGAGAGCGCGTCGACGTCCGTCGCCACCGTTGCGCGCTTCAGCCACAGTGTCGGTTTCGGCGGATATCCGCAGTTGCGGCTCGCGCTGGCCGGAGCCGCCGCCCGGGAGTCGGCCCTCGGAGGGCCACGGCGCCAACCGCCCGCCGACCTCGACGAGGCGGCCACGACCGAGGACATCGTCGCCACGATCGTGCACCACGAGGTGCGGGCCTTGCAGGAGACCGCCGAACACCTCGACCTGGCGGCGTTGGACGCCGCGATCGAGGCAGTCGCCGGTGCGGCGCGGGTGGACGTCTTCGGCATCGGCGCGAGCGGCATGGTCGCCGACGACCTGCAGTACAAACTGCACCGGATCGGACGAATCTCCTTTGCCTGGACCGAGTTCCATGCCGCGATCACGGCTGCGGTGCTGCTCGGGGATAAGGACGTCGCCATCGGCATCTCACACTCGGGCAGCACCACCGATGTGGTCGAAACTCTCGCTGCCGCCAAGGAATCCGGAGCGACGACCATCGCACTGACCAACTTCGCGAATTCCCCGATCGTGGAGCACGCGGACATCGTGCTGACCACGGCAGCCCGCGAGACGACCTTCCGGTCGGGGGCGCTGGCCAGTCGCACCGCACAGCTGGCGATGGTCGATTTCCTCTTCGTCGGGGTCGCTCGCACTGCGCTGGACGTCGCGACCGAGGCCCTCGCCCGGACCCACCAGGCCGTGAGCGTACGACGACCGCCGCAGCGCGTCCGAAAAGGGCGCAATGCCAAGGAAACTCGCTCGTGAAGCTAGGCGATCTCGACACCGAGACGCGCAATCCGCGCAGCTCCGGGCTGGACCTGATGAGCACCCATCAAGTGCTGGAGCTGATGAACGACGAGGACCAGACGGTCGCGTCCGCCGTGCGCAGCATGCTCCCTGAGATCGCGAAGGCGGTTGAGCTGATTGCCGATTCGCTGCGAGCAGGAGGCCGCTTGATCTACCTCGGCGCCGGGACCAGCGGCCGGCTCGGCCTGCTCGACGCGGTCGAGTGCCCGCCGACCTTCGACACCGATCCAGGCCAGGTGACCGCGTTGCTCGCCGGCGGCGACGGTGCCTTCATCCAGGCGGTTGAGGGTGCCGAGGACGACACCGACGCGGCAGCACGCGATCTCGAGCGGCTCGACGTCGGGGACCGGGACACCGTGGTGGGGCTCGCGGCGAGCGGCCGCACGCCATACGTCGTGGCGGGGCTGCGCCGCGCGCGCGAGCTGGGTGCGCACACTGTTGCGGTGGCATGCAATCCGGGATCCGCGATCGGCCGGGAGGCCCGCGTCGCCATCGAGGTGCCGACCGGCGCCGAGGTGCTGACCGGCTCAACCCGCCTGAAGGCCGGGACCGCGCAGAAGATGGTCTGCAACATGCTGTCGACCGCGGCGATGGTGCGCATCGGCAAGACCTACGGCAACCTCATGGTCGACATGCGGCCGACCAACGCCAAGCTGGTCGACCGGGCCGGCCGGATCGTCGCGGCGGCCGCCGAGGTCGATGCCGAGACTGCGGCCCGGACGCTTGACGAGGCAGGCGGCCGCACCAAGGTCGCGATCGTGATGCTGCTGGCCGGGGTCGATGCGGAGCAGGCCGACGAGCTGCTGCTTCGCGGTGGCGGGAGCGTGTCTTCCGCCATACATTGAAAGCTGTATGACGCGAATGTTTGCGGCGGTGCTCCCGCCAGAGCCGGTCAAGGAAGAGCTCGCCGAGTTTCTGCAGCCGCGCTCCGAGCACCCATGGATCGATCCCGAGCAGTGGCACATCACGCTGGCCTTCCTGGCACGGGTCAACGACGCCCGGCTCGACGAGCTCCTCGACGGTCTGCGTGCCGCCGGACGTCGGCGATCGCCGGTGACGTTGCGGCTGCACGGAGCCGGGGCTTTCCCGGATCCGGTGCAGGCCAAGGTGCTCTGGCTGGACATCGCCGCCTCGAGTGCCGATCTGGACGAGCTGCATCGGTTGGCAACCAATGTGCGCAGGGCCGCCGCGCACTCCGGAGCCCCGCCGGACGGCAAGGATTTTCGACCGCACCTGACCGTCAGCCGGCTGAAACGTGCCGGCCAGCAACTCGATTGGCTGGACGTCCTCAGCACGTATGACGGGAGCCCTTGGCAGGCAACGGATTTCGCGTTGATCGAGTCTCACCTGGGCGAGGGCCCACGAGGCCGGCCGCGCTACGAGATCGTCGAGCGCATCCCCCTGCTGGACGACCGGGTGCACTGACCCGCGCGTAACCGACTTCGCGCAAGGCCCTCCCGCTGCGCCGTGATCCCGCTTACAGTTGCGGCCATGACGAATCTGGCGGCCAACCTCGCAGCGACCGCGGACAAGCACCCCGACGTTGTCGCGATCAAGCTCGATGACTTCGAACTGACCTACGCCCAGTTGCGCGATGCGGCAGCGAAATTCGCGGGCAAGCTGGTCGCGCGCGGGATCAAGCCGGGTGACCGGGTCGCGCTGTCACAGCCCAACCTGCCGACGTTCCCGGTGATCTTCTACGGGGCGCTCTGGGCCGGCGCCACCGTCATACCGATGAACCCGCTGTTCAAGCCGCGGGAGATCGAGTACTACCTGTCCGACTCCGGTGCGTCGATCATGTTCGGCATGCCCGGCGACGGCGAGGCAGGTGCCAAGGAGGCAGGAGTCGACTTCGAGGCCGTCGACCCGGCGGACCCGGTGGCACTCATCGGCGACGCCGACCCGATCCCCGAGCCGGTCGACCGGGCGCCCGACGACACCGCGGTCATCCTCTACACCTCCGGCACCACCGGCCGGCCGAAGGGCGCCGAGCTGACCCACCACAACCTCGACGACAACTGCCACATGGTCGTCGACCAGTTGATCGGCACCGAGCCGGGCGACGTGATCATGGGCTGCCTGCCGCTCTTCCACGTCTTCGGGCTGACCTGCGGTCTCAACGCAGGTGTGCTGAGTGGTGCGACCCTCACGCTGGTGCCGCGCTTCGACCCGGCCAAGGTGCTGGAGGTCATGCAGCGCGACAAGGCGACGATCTTCGAGGGCGTCCCGACGATGTACAACGCGATGCTCACCGCTGCCGGCGACGGCGAGATCGACCTGGCGACCCTGCGCACCTGCTGCTCGGGCGGCGCGGCGCTGCCGGGCGAGGTCATGCGCCAGTTCGAGGAGCGCTTCGGCGCCAAGATCCTCGAGGGCTACGGCCTGTCCGAGACGTCTCCGGTCGCGTCGTTCAACCTGCCCGATCACCCGCGCAAGATCGGCTCGATCGGCTTGCCGCTGCGGGGAGTCCAGATGCGCCTGGCCGAGCGCGACGGCTCGGACACCCCCGAGGGCGAGGTCGGCGAGATCGCGATCAAGGGCGACCTGATCATGAAGGGCTACTGGGACAAGCCGGAGGCCACCGCCGAGGCGATCAAGGACGGCTGGTTCTTCTCCGGCGACCTGGCCACCAAGGACGACGAGGGCTACTACTTCATCGTCGACCGGGCCAAGGACATGATCATCCGCGGCGGCTACAACGTCTACCCGCGTGAGGTGGAGGAAGTCCTCTACGAGCACCCCGAAGTCGTCGAGGCGGCGGTGCTCGGTGTGCCCCACGAGCACTACGGCGAGGAAGTTGCGGCATACGTCGTCCGGGCGCCGGGATCGAATCTGGCCGCTGACACGTTGACCGAGTGGGTGAAGGAGCGGGTTGCGGCCTACAAGTACCCGCGCACCATCACGTTCATCGAGGCGTTGCCCAAGGGCGCGACCGGCAAGATCCTCAAGCGAGAGCTGCGCGAGCCGCAGAAGTGACGGCACAGAGTTGACAGCACATAGACTAACTATGTAACATTCGCCCATGAACGACACCCCTGTCAACGAAACCGGCTCGAGGCTGCTGGGCGCCGTGGCGCGGCTCAATCGCTGGGCGACGCGGCACGCCGAGTTGAGCATCCCGCCGGCTCAGGGGCGCCTGCTGTCTCTGATCGACGAGCTCGGTCCGGCTCGCATCGGTGAGCTCGCAGTCGCCGATCACTGCAGCCAGCCGACGATGACCACCCAGGTGCAGCGGGTCGAATCCGCAGGCTGGGCAACCCGATCCACCGATTCCAAGGACGCCCGGGTGGCGCTCATCGAGCTGACCGACGCCGGCCGCGAGATGCTCGCCAGCCTGCGTGCCTCGCGCGCTCGGGCGCTCGCGCCGGAGTTCGACCGGCTCTCGCGGGAGGAGCAGGAGGCGTTGCGCAGCGCGACCGAGATCATCCTGCGCGTGGTCGGTGCGAACGAACGTCCGCAATCGTGAGTGGGCCCCTCTAGTCTGGCCGTATGCCGAAGGTCCACCCTGCGTCGCGCGCCGAGGATGCGCTCAACGCGGTCGTCGCGCGCCGGCTGCGCAAGCGCGGGTGGCAACTGCAGGTGATGCCCTTCACCGGGTATGGCGGGGCCGGCTTCGCCCGCATCATGGCTCGGGTGGTGCTGGCCCGCGACGGGCAGCCCGCGACGGCGCCGACCGCCGACGAGGCCAAGGCGCGCCGCGGTTTCAAGGTCTTCTTCTCCGCTCCGCTGGCCGAGGTGGACGTCGAAATCAGGTGTGGTGCCGCGACCGCGCAGGTCACCACTGACCGCGGCGGCTACCTCGACGTCGAGCTGCGCGACCACGGCTTCGCACCGGGCTGGCACACCGCGACGATCGGGGTCGGCGACATACAGGCCGAGGCGCCGGTGCAGATCATCTCGCAGGCCGCTCGCTTCGGGATCATCAGCGACATCGACGACACCTGCCTGATCACCGCGCTGCCGCGGCCGATGATCGCCGCGTGGAACACGTTCGTGCTGGAGGAGACCGCGCGCAAGGTGGTCCCGGGCATGCCGGCGATGTTCCGCTCGCTGCTCGCCGGCGAGCCGGGGGCGCCGATCATCTACCTGTCGACCGGCGCCTGGAACACCCAGCCGATCCTGACCCGCTTCTTCCGGCGGCACGGCTTCCCGACCGGACCCATGCTGCTGACCGACTGGGGACCGACGCAGGACCGGGCATTCCGCAGCGGGCGCGAGCACAAACGCTCGACGCTGCGCCGGCTCGCCGAGGAGTTCCCGGACATCCAGTGGCTGCTGGTCGGCGACGACGGCCAGCACGACCCGGTGATCTACGAGGAGTTCGCGGTGGAGCATCCGGACAACGTCGCCTGCATCGCGATCCGTCAGCTGACCCCGACCCAGCAGGTGTTGTCGCATGGTCACCCACTCGCGCGTGACGAGTTCCGCGGGCGGCCGGTGCAGGTGATGGTCTGCGAGGGTCCGGACGGCTTCACGCTGCACCGGCTGGTGCGAAAAGTGTTGGCCGGCAGCCCTATCGAGCCCGAAGAGGTGAGGAGCGCCGATGCCTGAGCTGCCCGAGGTGCAGGGTCTTGTCGACTTCCTCCGCTCGCGGATCGTCGACCTGCCGGTCGCGTCCGTGGAGCTCGGGTCGTTCTCGGTGCTGAAGACCTACGACCCGGCGCCGCAGGCGCTCGGCGGGCTGACCGTGACCGACGTGACCCGGCACGGGAAGTTTGTCGACATCGACGCCGACGGCATCCACCTGGTCTTCCACCTGTCCCGCGCCGGTTGGCTGCGCTGGTCGGACAAGCTCCCGCAGACCGTGCTGCGACCGGGCAAGTCGCCGATCGCGTTGCGCTGCAGGTTTGCCGACGACTCCGGCTTCGACCTGACCGAGGCCGGCACGCAGAAGCGGCTCGCGGTCTACCTGGTGACCGACCCGCAGCAGGTGCCCGGCATCGCCTCGCTCGGGCCGGACCCGCTGGAGATCAGCCGCGACGACTTCGCGGCGTTGCTGGCGGGGCGGCGGACGCAGATCACGTCCGGCCGGAGGACGGCAGAAGGTGCAGGATCTGGGGCACGGACGAGGAACGAGTCCGCGCGCCAGATCAAAGGACTGCTGCGCGACCAGTCGGTGTTGGCCGGGGTGGGCAACGCCTACTCCGACGAGGTGCTGCACGCGGCGAAACTCTCGCCATACGCGGTGGCTGGGTCGCTGGACGAGGAGCAGGTCACCCGGCTGTATGACGCCATGCGCGACATCCTCACCGAGGCGATCGCGGCCGCGTCGGGCAAACCGGCGAAGGACTTGAAGGACGCCAAGCGCGCCGGCATGCGGGTGCACGGTCGCACCGGCGAGGCGTGCCCGGTGTGCGGCGACGTGATCCGTGAGGTGTCCTTCGCGGACCGTTCGATGCAGTATTGCGCGACCTGCCAGACCGGTGGCAAGCCGCTCGCCGACCGGCGGATGTCCCGGCTGCTGAAATGATTTCGCTCTCGGCGAGGATGGTGGCATGAGCAACGCGACGACTCCGGAACAACTGCCCGACGACGCCGTCCTGCTGGACGTGCGCGAGCAGGACGAGTGGGACGCCGGCCACGCGCCGACCGCGGTCCACATCCCGCTCGGTGACCTGCCCGCCCGCCTGGGCGAGCTGCCCGAGGCGGACGAGGCAAACCCGCTGCCGGTGGTCTGCCGCGGCGGCGGCCGGTCGGGTCGCGCCGTGGCCTGGCTGTCGCAGCAGGGCTTCGACGTGGTCAACGTCGAGGGCGGCATGAAGCAGTGGTCGGCCGCCGGCAAGCCGCTGACGTCCGAGAGCGGCGACGCGCAGGTCATTTAAGGGGCGGCTCCCGCCATACACTGCGCGGGTGCTGAACATCCTGTCGATCCAGTCGTCGGTGGCCTACGGGCATGCGGGCAACAGCTCGGCGGTCTTCCCGCTGCAGCGGCTCGGCTACGAGGTCTGGCCGGTCTACACCGTCCACTTCTCCAACCACACCGGGTATGGCGAGTGGCGCGGCCCGGTCTTCGATCCCGAGACGATCGCCGACGTCATCACCGGTATCGAGGAGCGGGGCGTGCTGGGCGAGTGCGACGCGGTGCTGTCCGGTTATCAGGGCGGTGAGCGCGTCGGTGCGGTGATCCTCGACGCCGTGGCACGGGTCAAGGCGGCCAATCCGAAGGCGATCTACTGCGCGGATCCGGTGATGGGCGACGTCGGTCGCGGCTTCTTCGTGCGGCCGGGCATCCCGGAATTCATGCGGGACAGGGTGATCCCCGCGGCGGACATCGTCACGCCCAACCAGTTTGAGCTGGACTTCCTGACCGGACGCGAGGTGCACACGGTCGCCGATCTGCTCGAGTCGGCTGACGCGTTGCGTGAGCGTGGGCCGCGCACGGTGCTGATCACGTCGGTGCAGACCGACCAAACCCCAGCGGACTCAGTGCAACTCGCGGTGGTCACCGACGCGGGCGCGTGGATGGTGACGACGCCGCTGCTGCCGATGTATGTCTCCGGCGCCGGCGACGCGACCGCCGCGATCTTCCTCGCGCACTGGTTGCGTGCGGACCCCGCGAATGCGCTTGCCGACACTGCGGATTCGGTCTACTCGATCATGGAGCGCACGCACAATGCCGGCACGCGCGAGATCCAGCTGATCGCCTCGCAGGACGAGATCGCGCACCCGCAGGGTCGCTTCGAGGTCACCCGCCTGCGCTGAGGCGTCAGTGCGTGTGCTGCAGCATCCGCAGGGTCGACGCGCCGGCGACCACGATGATCAGGCCCGCGAAGCAGACCACGAGCGTGGTGGTCGGCACCCAGGTGAGCAGCACGCCGCAGAGGATGACCGGGATCGTGATCCCGGCGTACGCCGCCAGGAACATCCCCGCGACGGTCTCGCCACGGCTCGCCGGGTCGGCCATCCGGTTGGCAGCCGCAATGCTGGAGGCGAACACCAGCCCGATGCCGGCGCCGGTGATGCCGCCCGCGACGAAGAACAGCCATAGTGATGCGACCAGAGTGGCGACCGCGATCAGCACCAGCCCGCCCACGATCAGCACGAGCCCGGCCCACAGCTTCGGGCGAGGTCGCACCGCGAAGAGCGCGACCTGCGCGACCGAGCAGGCGCCCAGCGCGACGAAGACGACCAGCCCGGTGAGCAGCAGCGAGTGCTCGTGCATGACGGTGCCGAGCACGCTGCCACTGAGCGCGGTGAAGAAGCCCATCACCGAGAATGCGCCGCCGGCGGCGAGGCCGGCCGCAATGAACTCGTGCCGGCGGTGCGGCTCCACGCTCACTCGCTGCGGGCGGTATGACGGGAGCTGCGCAGGACGGTCCACGGTCTCCGGCGCGAGCAGCGCGATCACCCCGGCGAGTCCGAGCACGACGAGGAACGCGATGAACGGCAGCGTCAACGGGTCCGGCAGCCACTGCGCGAGGATGCCGCCGACCAAGGGACCGAGCGCGAGACCGCCGGTATTCACAGCACTGGCAACGGCGCTCGCGAGCCGGCCGTCCTCGTGCGGCGCACCCACACCACGCAACTCGGCCAGGTGCGCGGTTGCGGTCGACGTCAGGGCGCCGATACCCGCGCCGCAGATGAAACGGGCGACCAGCAGCGAGCCGACGTCCTTGAAGAGGACGAAGATGAGGCAGGACACCAGCTCAAGTGCGACAGCGGCGAGCAGCACGCGCCGGCGGCCGAGGTAGTCCGAGACGTGGCCGCCGAGGAAGAGCCCGGCCATCACACCGAAGCCGTAGGCGGCGAAGATCACCGTGATCATCACGGTCGGGAAGTGGTCGCGGGCCATGTAGAGCGAGTAGAGCGGCGTCGGCACGGTGGTGAACGCCATCGTCGCGGCGAACGCCGCGGCGAGCAGCCAGAAGGCGCGCCGATGGAGTGCGCTGCCTGCGCTGGGGGTGAGGTCAGGGCGTGCGGAGGCACCCGTCATAGCCGTCATGGCATCCATGGTGCGCCTGCCGCGCTGATCGTGTCCAACGAACAATAATGGATAGATCCATCGTCTTTAGCGATTAGTCTTGGATCATGGAGACCCGCCAGCTGGAGTACTTCGTCGCAGTCGCCCAGGAGCGCAGCTTCACCCGGGCCGCCGAGCGTCTCACCGCGGTGCAGTCGACGGTCAGCGCCGGCGTGGCGGCCTTGGAGAAGGAGCTGCGCTATGCGGTCTTCGTCCGGTCCACCCGCCGGGTCGAACTCACCGCGCTGGGTGCCGAGCTGCTGCCGATGGCCGAGCAGATGCTGGAGGGTGAACGGCGGATTCGTGCGCTCGCCGGCGAGGCTGGGGCCGGGCTGACCGGCCGGATCCGGATGGGCACGGTCTCCAACCTGGCGTGGCTGGACCTGCCGGCCCGGCTCGGCGAGTTTCATCGTGAGCACCCGGGCGTGCAGCTGTCGATGGTGCACCGGCCGCGTGGCTCGACCGACATCGTGCGCGACCTGCGCGCCGGCCGGCTCGACATCGGGCTGGTCGGGCTCGCGCCCGAGGAGCTGACCGATCTGGCACCAGTAGTGATCGACGACAGTCCGCTGGTTGCCGTGCTGCCGCGCGGGCACCGGCTCGCCGGCCGGTCCCGGATCGATCTGGCCGATCTCGCCGAGGAGCCGTTCGTCGACATGCCGCAGGGTTTCGGCAATCGGTTGGCCGTCGAGCGCTACCTGCGCGAGCAGAAGCTGCGTCGGCGCGTGGTCGTCGAAGTGCCCGACCTCGCCACCGTGCCGGAGTATGTCGGGGCCGGCCTCGGCGTTGCGGTCGTGCCCGATCAGGGGCTGACAGGGACCGGCGTGGTCATCCGGCCGCTCACCGCGCAGCTCCATTGGCGGATGAGCGTGGTGTCGACGCAAGCAGCTCGCGGCATACCTGCTGTGGACGCGTTGCTGCGGGTGCTCGACGTCCGTCACGAGCGCGAATAGTCAACGTCCCGAGCGGTATCCGCCCTGGAATCCATCCTCGCCCTCGTCGAGGATCTGCTTGGCGGAGCCGACGATCTTGGGGTCGGGGAAGCCGATGATCGCACGGTCCTTGCCGGGGTAGGGCAGCTTGTCGAGCACGTAGCGCATTGCTTCGATGCGGCCGCGCTTCTTGTCGTTGGACTTGATCACCGTCCACGGCGCCCAGTCGGTGTCGGTGTGCGCGAACATCGCCTCCTTGGCCTGGGTGTAGGCGTCCCACTTGTCCAGGCTGGCGAGGTCGGTCGGGCTGAGCTTCCACTGCTTGACCGGGTCGGTCGCGCGGCGCTCGAAGCGGGCGATCTGCTCCTTGCGGCCGACGGAGAACCAGAATTTGATCAGCGTGACCCCGGAGTTGACCCACATCTGCTCGAGCTGCGGGCAGGAGCGCATGAATTCCTGATACTGGCTGTTGGTGCAGTAGCCCATGACGCGCTCGACGCCGGCCCGGTTGTACCAGGACCGGTCGAAGAAGACGATCTCGCCGGCGGCGGGCAGGTGTGCGACATACCGCTGGAAATACCACTCGGATTGCTCGCGTTCCGTGGGCTTTTCGAGGGCGACGACGCTCGCGCCACGGGGGTTGAGGTGCTCGGTGAAGCGCTTGATCGCGCCACCCTTGCCGGCGGCGTCACGGCCCTCGAAGACGATGACGACCTTCTGCCCGGTCTCCTTGACCCACGCCTGCATCTTGAGCATCTCGATCTGCAGGCTGCGCTTGATCCGCTCGTACTCCTTGCGGGTCATCTTGGTGTCGTAGGGGTAGCCCGACTTCCAGACGTCCGCATGCAGATCCGGTAGGTCGATCTCCTGTGCGCCGGCCCAACTGGCTAGAGCGAGAGGAGATTTCGCGGCCCGTGCGCCAGTCGAACCGGTCGAGCCCGGTGACTCCGACGGGCCGTCGTCCTCGTCGTAGTCGTCGTGCTCGTCGTCGAACCCGTGGTCCCGCTCGAGGTGCTCGGCGTGCTCCGCGTCGTCGGTGCGTGCGTCCACACTGTCGGTCGGTGCGCCGGGGGCCTGCTTCTCGTCCATCCCCACGAGTCTCGCGCACCCGACCTGGCATCGGTAGCGGTGGCCGGAGATTTCACCTGCTCGTCACGTGCCGCACTACGGTTACCGCCATGAGAGACCCGCGCGATGTCTGGTGGCGCAGCAGTCGGCGGTTGGCCGAGATCGTGCTGGTGCTGCTGGGCGTTGCCTTCGCAGTTGCCCCCGGCGGGACGCTCAACCTGCTCATCCTGTTGGTGTGGGACGTGCTCGCGATGGCGATCATCACCACGCGCTGGCTGGCCGTCCGACGTGCCGCCCGCGGTCGACAGACCAGCTGGATCCATCAGGTGTCCGGCTATCGGGTGGCGTTCCTCAGCGCGCTCCTCGCCAGCATCACCGGGATGGCGGGAGGTCTGCTGATCACCAAGCCGGACATTCTCTTCAGCGGTGTCGATCCGGACCTGGTGCCGGCCGTCCGGATCGTCGCAGTGCCAGCAGTTTTCGCCGGTTGGGCGCTGCTGCAGTTCGCGTATGCCGACAGCTACGCCCGGCTCTACTACGAGCGGCAGCAGGAGCCGCGCACCCTGGCCTTCCCGAGACCGACGACCCGGACGAATCCGACTTCGCCTACTTCGCATTCACGCTCGGCACGTCGTTTGCGACATCGGACGTCAACGTGCAGGACCGGCACACCCGCTATGTCGTGCTGACTCATTCGATCCTGGCGTTCTTCTACAACAGCATCATCCTGAGCATCGCGATCTCGGTGCTGCGCTGATCTGCGCCCGCGTGCTGGTCTCGATACGGCCTCGCCCGTGGGGGCTCGGCCTACTCGACCAGCAAGTGTCGCGGAGGAGCGAAGCGGGGGAGCGCGTATCGAAACCAGCGCTCCCCCGGACGCATCAGAGGATCCCGCGGGCCTGGAACGCGGCCTTGACCGTCGCGGCGTCGGCTGCGCCATACAGCCCCTGGGCGGCGGCGACGGTGGCGTTCGCGGCCTGCGCGAAGTCGGCGTTCGGCGCGTAGCTGAACTGCCCCTCGAAGATGACCTTGGCGGCCTTGTCCCGGCCGAGGTTCTTGTCGATGTCGAAGAGCGCGCGCGACCAGATCTCGCCGTCGTCGTGCACCTCACCGGTCTTGTCGGTGACGGTCTTGTTCGTGTCGAGGCGACGGATGCAGTGCGGCGTGGTCGAGGTGTAAGCCGTGCTGTCCCAGTCCATTACGCAGGCCCACGGCGTGGTCGCCGTGCTGGTGCTGTTGTGCTGGGACATGAAGAACGCCAGGTAGTCGCCGAAGCCCTCGCCGATCGCGCCGCCCTCCTCGGTGCTGCCGAAGCCGGGCACCTGGTCGTCCTGCACGGCGTGGCCGTATTCGTGCCAGACGACTTCCTGGTCCTCGGCGTCGTCGACCCCGCCGGTGCCGAAGGTGATGGTGTCGGCGCTCGGGGTGTACCAGGAGTTGTCGTCGGTGCTGGTGTCGACCGACAGGTCCTGCGCCTCGTTGTTGACGTCGGTGAAGCCGAGGCCCTGGATGGTGGCCTGCGCCTGATCGACCGCGTAGTAGGCGTTGACCTGCTCGAAACCTTGCTGGCTGCGGTCGAAGTTGAACGCGCCGTTCGTTGCCTTGACCGCCGGATTGCTGCCGGAGGTCTCGTTGATCACCGTCGCGAAGCTGCCGCGCAGGTAACCGCTGGCGTCCAGACGCTGCAGCGTGACCGTCTTGTATGCCGCGGCCGGCACCGCGGAGGCTGCGTTGTTGCCGTCCTTGAGCGACTGATTCTGTTGCGACACAACCGGGTTCGGGTCGAAGACCTTACCGGTCGCGTCGGCGAAGCGGCGCTCGTCGACGATCTTGAGGACCTTCCCGTCGGAGGCTGCGACATACACCTTCTTGCCGCCGGTGGTGCGCACCTCGTAGGCGACCTTGGCGGTGTCTCCGGGGAGCACGACGAGCTGCTGCCCGCGGGCGACACCGTGCGGAGCGGCAGCCTTGGTGGCGGCGGCCGGGGTGATGCGGCCCTTGCCGACGGCGAGGTTCTTGACCGCGACACGGTGGTCGTCGGCGCTGGTCTTGCCCTTGAGGTCGTGCACGGCGTAATAGCCGCCGACGACCGGCAGGCCGCCGGCCCGCTGCTGATACCAGGTGTGGGTGCCGAGCAGCGAGTGCTTGACCCGCACCTGGGTGACGTCGCTCGGCACGTTCGGACCGGCCGCGTGTGCTGCGGGCTGGGCGAAGGCGATGGTGCCGGCCGCGAGGGTGGCGGCGGTGCTGAGCGTGCCGACGAGGGCAGACGTGCGCATGGAGGATCTCCCGTGACGGTAGTGAATTGGGGTGTCGCACAGCAGATCACGGGACTGCACCGGTGCAGGCCGGCTTGATGGAGTCTTTAACGAGCCTTGAAGAACCCAAAACGGATTGCGCCCGCTAGCGCATTATCGGACGCGCGCTAGAGAGCGCCATACATTGCTCGCGAGGGACTGCTGGCAGCTCCGCTACGACACGCTAGCGATATATCGGCCGGAGGCTAGATTGCGCCATACAGTCCTCGCGTGGACCCGATACGCAATCCCTACGCCCCTGGCGCCGGTCAGCGGCCGCCCGAGCTTGCCGGCCGTGACGATGAGTTGCGCACCTTCGACGTGGTGCTGGAGCGCATCGCGAAGGGGCGCCCCGAGCGGTCGGTGGTGCTGACCGGGCTGCGCGGTGTCGGCAAGACCGTGTTGCTGAATGCGTTGCGGTCGGCGGCAGTCCGGGCGAAGTGGGGCACCGGCAAGCTGGAGGCGCGGCCCGATCAGCGGTTGCGCCGGCCGCTGTCGTCGGCGCTGCACCAGGCGGTGCGCGAGCTTGGGCATTCGCAGCAGGGCGACGTCGACCAGGTGCTCGGCGTGATCAAGTCGTTCGCGCAGCGGGATGCAGGGCCGAATGCGAAGCTGCGCGACAAGTGGAGCCCGGGCATCGACGCACCGGCTGTCTCGGGCCGGGCCGACTCGGGTGACATCGAGATCGACCTGGTCGAATTGCTCTCGGACGCAGGCGGATTGGCGGCCGACATGGGGCGGGGCATCGCGATCTTCATCGACGAGATGCAGGATCTGCACGCCGACGACGTGTCGGCGCTGTGCGCGGCGTGCCATGAGATCAGTCAGGCGTCGCTGCCGGTGATCGTGGTGGGCGCCGGGCTGCCGCACCTGCCGGCGGTGTTGTCGGCGTCGAAGTCCTACAGCGAGAGGCTCTTTCGCTACTCCCGCATCGACCGGCTGCCGCGGGAGGCGGCGGACAAGGCGTTGCAGACGCCGGCGCGTGACGAGGAGGCCGACTTCGAGGCAGCCGCGCTCGACGCGATGTATGCCGCCACCGGCGGCTACCCCTACTTCATCCAGGCCTACGGCAAGGTCGCCTGGGACGTGGCCCCGGGCTCGCCGGTGACGGCCGCCGACATCGAGGTCGCGGCCCCGGCAGCGGAGGCAGAGCTGGCGGTCGGATTCTTCGGATCCCGTTATGAGAGAGCGACTCCCGGCGAGCGCGAATATCTGCGCGCCATGGCCGACGCCGCAGGTGAGCTCGACGCCGACGAGCTGGACGATGTCGAGTCGGTGCCCACCTCCGCAGTGGCGTCGGTCTTGGGCCGGAAGCCGCAGTCCCTCTCGCCCGCCCGGGATGCGTTGCTGAAGAAAGGCCTCATCTACTCCGGTGAGCGCGGGCGGATCGCGTTCACGGTCCCGCACTTCGGGAGGTACTTGCGGAGCGTGAGTTGACTGGACGCGCTTCCGGTTGGGTCACGCTCTAGCGGCCAGCTCGTCATACGCCGCGATCGTCATGGCGGCGAGCTCGTCCTTCGTGTGGGTGTCGAATCGGTGCTCCATGTCGGCCTCGAGATCGGAGTCCGGGGTGGTGACGATCCAGTTGACGACGTTGCCGAGTTGAACCAACCCGCACGCGACGCTGCGCGAGTCCGGCAGCACCAAGCGCACCAGCGGTCGGGTGTCACTGGTGACCAGCCGATCTGCGAGGTCCGGCCGCTGCTGCTTGATCTTCTCGGCGATGGCCCGCGCCTCGGTCAGGCGCATCATGCCGTTGACCATGTCTGCTGTTGGGAAGCTCATGTCGACACCATGCCGTCGAGCACCGACAGCGTGACGCACCGACTACCCTCGCGAGGGTGTCAGGCGTAGAGGGGTTCAGTGACAAGGTTTCATTCGTCTGGTCCGTGGCTGACCTGTTGCGGGGCGACATCCGCCAGCACGAATACGGCCAGTTCATCCTGCCGTTCGTGGTGTTGCGCCGGCTGGACTGTGCGCTGGAAGCGACCAAGCCCGAGGTGATCGAGAAGGCGAAGGCGCTGGCCGGCAAGGTCGAGAACGTCGACCCGATCCTGGAGCGCGTCACCAAGCAGCCCTACTACAACACCTCTCCGCTGTCCTTCACCGATCTGCTGAACGACCCGTCCAACGTCGGCAAGAACCTGCGCTCGTATGTCGCAGGCTTCTCCCGGGACGCAGCCGACGTGCTGGAGAAGTACCGCCTCGCCGAGCGCATCGACACTCTCGACAAGGCTGGCTTGCTCTACCAGGTGGTGGCGAAGTTCGCCGACATCAACCTGCATCCGAAGCTAGTGCCGAACGAGGCGATGGGATACATCTTCGAGGAGCTGCTGCGGCGCTTCTCGGAGATGCAGAACGAGACCGCTGGTGAGCACTTCACTCCGCGTGAGGTCATCAAGCTGATGGTCAACATCCTCTTCAGCGAGGACGAGGAAGCGTTGGCGGGTCCGGCTCCGGTGCGCACCATGCTCGACCCGGCCTGCGGCACCGGCGGCATGCTGTCCACCGGGCAGGAGCACCTGAGGACGCTGAACCCGGACGCGCACCTGGAGGTCTACGGGCAGGAGCTGAACCCGGAGACCTGGGCGATCTGCCGGTCGGACATGTTGATCAAGGGTGAGGACCCGGACAACATCGTGCTGGGCAACAGCTTCACCGCCGACGGGTTCTCCACCGACCGGTTCGACTACCTGCTGGCGAACCCGCCGTTCGGGGTGGACTGGAAGAAGTATGCCGACCCGATCGTCGCCGAGCACGACAACGAAGGCACGGACGGTCGCTTCGGGGCGGGCCTGCCGCGGGTGAGTGACGGATCGTTCCTGTTCTTGCAGCACATGATCGGCCGCATGAAGCCGGTCGTCGGCACCGGCGGCGGGTCCCGGCTGGCGATCGTCTTCTCCGGCAGCCCGCTCTTCTCCGGGGCAGCCGGTTCGGGTGAGTCGAACATCCGTAAGTGGATCATCGAGAACGACTGGCTCGAAGCAGTCGTCGCGCTGCCGGACCAGCTGTTCTACAACACCGGCATCTCCACGTACTTCTGGGTGCTGACCAACCGCAAGAGCGCCGACCGCAAGGGCAAGATCGCCCTGATCGACGCCCGCGGGGCGGCGTCGAAGATGCGCAAAAGCCTTGGCAACAAACGGCATTACCTCACCGACGACACGATCGCCGAGCTAACGCGTTTGTATGCCGATGCGCCCCACCTCGCCGACTCCGACGACGAACCGCGGGTCAAGGTCCTGCCGAACGAAGCCTTCGGCTTCCAGCGCATCACCGTCGAACAGCCGTTGCGCCGTCGCTGGCAGATCACCGACGAGGTCCTCGAAGCCTTGGCCGAGTCCAAGCAATGGCAGAAGTACGAGAGCACCTCCGCCGGTCGAGAAGTTCCTGCCCGCCGGTCGAGTAGCGGCGAGGAACGAGCCGCGTATCGAGACCATGAGCCGAGACCCGCTGACCTCCTCGCGTCGTATGTTGGCAAGGACTACGCCTCCGACAAGGACCTCATCGCCGAACTCAGCCCGGTCATTTCAGCATCCGTTGCTAAACAGTTGGCGAAGCTTGCCGCGACCCCCGACCCGGACGCCCCAATCGTTAAAGACCGCAAGGGCAATTCGTTGCCCGACCCCGACCTCCGCGACTACGAGAACGTCCCACTCGGCGAAGACGTCGACCTCTACCTCAAGCGCGAAGTCCATCCCTACGCGCCCGAGGCGTGGATCGACCACAGCAAGACCAAGATCGGCTACGAGATCCCACTGACTCGGCACTTCTACGTCTACACGCCACCACGCCCGGTCGCCGAAATAGACAAGGAGATCGCAGAGCGCGAGGCAAGGATTCGAGAACTGCTCGGAGGCTTGGCATGACCGACACAGTCCGAGTCCGAGAGCTGGCAGAGGTCAACCCTTCAGTTCCCGAATTTGAATCGTTACCAGCAGATTCGGATGTCACCTTTGTACCCCTTGAGGCTGTGTGGCCTGCTAGTCGATTGGACTTGTCGCGGGCTCGGCCGAAGTCCGAAGTCTCGACTGGGTACGTGCGGTTCCGTGACGGAGACGTGCTTGTGCCGAAGGTGACACCTACGTTTCAAGCCGCACGCAGTGCTCTTGCGGTAGGCGTTCCGACGACTGTTGGCGCCGCCAGTACGGAGGTGCACATCGTTCGGCCGCGCCCTGGAAACGACCCGCGGTATGTGACCTATGGGTTCCACACTGAGCAGTTCCTTGGCGAGGGTGTATCGGCATTTCAGGGAGTTGCTGGTCTGCAGCGCGTTCCTGACCTTTTTCTCCGGGACTTCAGGATTCGCCGGCGCAGCTTGGAAGAGCAGCGGCAGATCGCGGACTTCCTGGATGACCAGGTCGCCCGGATCGATGAGATCGTCCGCCTCCGCGAGGAGCAGATCGGAAGCCTGCGGATGCGCCTGCAGACGCTGGTGGATCAAGACTTTCAGTCTGAAGAGACCGATCCGAAGGCCTCACTACTGCTTCGGGTCACACCCGGATATGCGTTCCCAAGCGAAGGGTTTTCGCATGACGCTGAGGATGTGCGGCTCCTGAGGGGCGTCAACGTCGGTGTCGGTGAACTCAACTGGGAGGATTCGGTGCACTGGGCTGCTCCGACCGCGTCTCTCAAACCTTTCAACTTGCACGCGGGCGACGTCGTGATGGGTATGGATCGTCCGTGGATCCGCGGTGGCATGCGAATCGCAAAAGTCGCCGCCGAGGACCTACCAGCGCTGCTATTACAGAGAGTTGCGCTCCTCCGCCCCGGCCCATCGCTAGAGGTCGACTACATGTACTGGGCATACAGAGCAACAGCATTTCGGCTTGCAGTTGAGTCCGAGCTGACTGGACTGTCAGTGCCGCACCTGAGCGCTGAGCAAATCTGTTCATACCGAATCCCGCTTCTTGACCAAGCCGCACAGACGATGATCGGGATGAAGATGAATAGAGCGGCGCAGTCAACGGCGTCCCTTGAGAGTGAGATGCAGGCGCACATCGACCTCATGCAGGAGCGGAAGCGGTCGTTGACCACGGCTGCGGTGACGGGTGAGTTCGACGTGACGACAGCGTCGGGGAGAGGGGTGGCGTAGTCGTGGTGGGGAAACATTCGGAGGCGGCGTTCGAGGAGACGATCGAGCGTTACCTGCTGGAGCATGGTTGGCATCAGGGGCAGGCTTCGTCATACCGGGTGGATCTGGGATTCGATGGGTTCGAGCTGATCTCGTTCATCCAGGCGTCGCAGCCGGATGCATGGGAGAAGCTCGAAAACCATTACGGGTCAACCGATGCCGCACAGACCGCGTTCTATCGACGGGTTGCGGACGAGGTCGACGCGCGTGGCACGTTGGACGTGCTGCGCAAGGGCGTGGAAGTCAACTGGGTCCGCTTTGACTTGGCGTATTGGCGGCCGGCGCACCGGATCACTCCGGAGTTGTGGGACCTGTATGCGACCAACCGGTGCACGGTGACCCGGCAGGTGCATCACAGTGAGTCGAACCCGCACGACAGCATCGATGTGCTGTTGCTGATCAATGGGATCCCGGTCGCGACGGCGGAGTTGAAGAACCGGGTGACGGGGCAGGGGGTGCAGCAGGCGCAGCACCAGTACGAGAACGACCGCAACCCGGCCGACCTGCTCTTCCGTGCGCGGTCGATCGTGCATTTTGCGGTGGACCAGGACGTGGTGTCGATGACCACGC
The DNA here is from genome assembly GCF_026162425.1 of Flexivirga meconopsidis. GTDB lineage: Bacteria > Actinomycetota > Actinomycetes > Actinomycetales > Dermatophilaceae > Flexivirga > Flexivirga meconopsidis. The sequence goes on from NZ_JAOBQJ010000001.1 coordinate 325,426, forward strand.
GGCTGGCGCGCGAGCAGACCCGGTGGCTGCCGTTCAACCAGGGATCAGGCGGACCGGGCCAGCAGGGCGGCGAAGGCAACCCGGTGAATCCGGGCGGTTACAAGACGGCATACCTGTGGGAGCAGGTCTGGGATCGCGACGCCTGGCTGGAGCTCTTCGGGTCGTTCGCGTCCGAAGACACCACCGGCGCCAAGCAGCCGTCGAAGATCAAGGCGCACGACCGGCGTTGGCTGTTCCCGCGGTTCCATCAGTGGCACGCGGTGCGCACCGTGACCGCGCATGCCCGCTCCTACGGGCCTGGTCACAACTACTTGCTGCAGCACTCGACCGGCTCGGGCAAGTCGAACACGATCGCCTGGCTCGCCTCGGCGTTGGCGACGCTGCACACCCCGTCCGACGATCCCGAACTCGGCAAGGGCGCACAGGCCGTCGGGTTGAGCACGGATCAGCCGGTGTTCTCCAAGGTGATCATCGTGACCGACCGGGTCGTGTTGGATCGGCAGTTGCAGGACACGGTGACCGGGTTCGAGCACACGCCGGGCACGATCCAGAAGATCGATGAGAACTCTGCGCAGTTGCGGGAAGCCTTGGAGTCGGCGAAGGCGCGGATCATCATCACGACGTTGCAGAAGTTCCCGGTCGTCGCCGAGCACGCCACACAATTGGCCGGCGCCCGGTTCGCGGTGATCGCGGACGAGGCGCACTCATCCCAAACCGGTGAGGCCGCAACGGATTTGAAGGCCGTGCTGACAGGGAAGAAGGGTGATGACGCGCTAAGAGCGGCCGAGTCGGCTGAGGCTGCGGATGAGTCGAAGCCGGATGGGCAGGACAAGCTCGCCGCCCGGGCCGCGGCACGGGGCAAGCAGCCGAACCTGTCATTCTTCGCGTTCACCGCGACCCCGAAGCAGAAGACGCTGGAGACGTTCGGCGAACGTATCCCGGACGTTGCCGCGCCGGAGGGTATCCGGTTGGTGCCGTTCCACTTGTATTCGATGCGGCAGGCAATCGAGGAGGGCTTCGTCCTCGACGTCCTAAAGAATTACCTGACCTACGCGGTGTATTACCGGCTCGCGAACGGCCTGACTAGTGATGACCCGGAGTTGCCGAAGGGCAAGGCCGCCGCGGCATTGGCGAGGTTCGCGTCCTTGCACCCGTCGGCGTTCAGCCAGAAGGCCGAGCTCATCGTCGAGCACTTCCGCGCCCATACCGCGGCCAAGGTCGGCGGGCACGCGAAGGCAATGGTCGTGACTCGTTCCCGATTGCACGCGGTCCGGATGAAGCAGGCCATCGATGCCTACATCAAGGACAAGAACTACACAGACATCGCTGCGCTGGTGGCGTTCTCGGGAGCGGTCGAGGATCCGGATGTGCCGGATGTGGAGTTCACCGAGCCGAAGATGAATGGCTTCTCCGAGGGGCAGTTGCCGAAGAAGTTCAAGACCGACGACTACCAGGTGTTGATCGTCGCAGAGAAGTACCAAACCGGGTTCGACGAGCCGTTGCTGCACACGATGTATGTCGACAAGAAGCTCGATGGGGTCAAGGCCGTGCAGACACTGTCGCGGTTGAACCGGATCGCGCCGGGCAAGACCGACACGTTCGTGCTGGACTTCGTCAACGACGCCGACGCCGTACAGGCCTCGTTTGCGCCGTTCTTCGAACGCACCTGGGCCCAACCCACCGACCCGAACATCCTGTCCAACCTGAAGACCCGGCTCTGGCAGGCCGGCGTGCTGGACGGCGACGAGGTCGACACCCTCGTGGATGCGCTGCTCGCGCAGACCGGTGAGACCAATGAAGCGTTGTACGCGCAGACCGACCTCGCGCTGGCCAGGTACCTGGCGTTGCCGGAGGACGAACGGGAGGAGTTCCGCACCGCGCTCCGCGACTTCACGCGGCTGTACGCATTCCTTTCCCATGTGGTGCCGGTGGCGTCGCCGGATATGGAGCGGATCTACCTCTACGGACGAGTCCTGCTGCCGCGGCTGCCCGGTGAAGATGAAGACGGGATCGTCGACCTGTCGGGTGCCGCGGTATTGACGCACCTGCGGATCGAGAAGACCGCGTTCACCGATGCTTCGCTGACGACGGTCACGGACGAGGAGTCGGAGCAGACCGGGCACAAGGGAAGCGGGCAGGGCAAGCAGCACGAGGACCCGCGTGAGCGGTTGTCGTCGATCATCGGCCTGCTCAACGAGCGCTTCGGCACCAACTTGACCGAGACCGACCAGCTGTTCTTCGAGCAAGCCCAGGCTGATCTGGCCGACAACGCGCACGTCACGGCGGTCGCGCAGCACAACGACGAGGACCAGTTCATGTCCGTCTTCGACGATTACCTCGAAGGCGCCATGATCGACCGCCACGACATCAACAGCGGTCTGCTTCAAGCGTTCCTCGACAAACCCGACTTCCGACAGGCCCTCACCCAGATGATCGGCCGCGAGTTCTACAAGACCATCCGCGAGTCAGGAGAGAGCGCGTGAGTCGAACGGTGACTCCGGTTACGGTCCTCGAAGGGGACCTCACACCAGAGCTGGCTCGCGACCTTCGCGCTGCGCGACGGGTGGCCGTGGACACCGAGACCAGCGGGCTTGATTGGGTGACGGACGAACTTCAGTTGTGCCAGCTCTTCACGCCTGCGACCGGTGCGGTGCTACTACGCAACGTCACGGATAGGCCATCCCAGCTGGCTGACCTACTTGCCGATGCGAACGTCGTGAAGGTCTTCCATTTCGCACCTTTCGACCTCCGTTTCCTACAAGGGCGGTGGGGTGCCTCGGTGAGATCAGTCGAGTGCACGAAGGCGGCATCGAAGATCCTGTTCCCTGATCTGGCGTCGGAGCAGCACAGCCTCCGGGGGCTCCTGCATCGTCTGCTAGACATCGAGATCTCAAAGGGATCTGTTCGAACCAGCGATTGGGGCACGCCCCAGCTGTCAGCGGAGCAGATGCGATACGCCGCAACCGACGTCGAGCATCTACTTGTCCTCGCCGAGCTCCTTGGTCAGCGTCTCGTCGAAGCTGGAGTGCGCCCGTTGTTTGAGAAAGTCTGTGCCTACATGCCGGTGGATGCGCAACTGGAGGTCTCCGGTATTCCGAATCCGCTGACCTATTGAGCCGCGACTGGCTCCCAACGACCTTCTCGGTCGAACTCGAAACCGGCGGGTGCTGGCGTGTCGAGGTCGAGCACCAGTCTGAGATGTGACGGTGTCGACTCGGCCCCGACCCGAACGACCGTCGCCATGACTGGCCCGGCATCAAGGAGTTCGCGGACACTTGCGGAGAGCGCGCGTGGCACCCATCCGAGGGGCACACCGTCCGTCGTGGCAACGCAGGCGCAGACGTCGACCTGGTTGCCCTCTTCTGCTTCGATCCGCACGCTTTGTCCTGGGTGCAGGCTGCGCAGAGCGCTTTCGTGTTGGGTGTCGGTGACTTTGACGGACCGTCCCGCGATGACCCGGTCGGGTCCTGCGACGTGACGGACGCCGCTTACCAGAAACCTGGCCCGCGCGCGGCCGTCAATAACGGCTGGGATCTGCATGAACTGCAGAGTGTCCCCTGCGCGCTCACCGCCAGAGTGCACGATCTGCTCCCAAGGCGTGGCGTGCATCGCATCAAGCCCGATGTCGTGGAGGTATTCGGCGTAGTCCGGCCTCGTTGGTTCCATCACGCGCTGCTCGAACACAGCCGGAAGCCGGTCGCTGCGGTAGGTCTGATGAAGGTCGCCCAGTCCCGGCAGCGGACGGAGTCCTTCGACCATTTCGGCCGCGCGGGTATACCGGAACGTGAACTCGCCGCGGTCATGCGTGAATCGCCCGATCGGCACAATCTCTCGCGTCGTGGGGTGCTGCCACAGCAAGAGCAGGTCGTGCCCTTCTGAGACGTCGGCTGCGCTTGAGCGGCGATCAAGAACGCTCGTGGACCGCATCGCGGAGCCTCCTAAGATTCGTATTGAGTAGTTCGCACGCGAACGTAGCCGCGAGGTGTGACAACCCCTCGATGTCCTGTGCGAGCAATGCCTCAGTCAACTCCCTCAGGTCGAGCGTGCCTATCCGGGACCGCCACCAGTCTGCACCCTCAGGTGAGCAGAGCCCGACAGCGTTCATGGCATGTGCAACAAGCGTTGGTGGTCTGCCCTGGTGTTCAAACCGATAGGCGGTGCCTTTGCTTGCCCAGTTAGCCAGCTCGGCGTCGGACCTGAGGTAGGTCAGCCTTTTGTCGTCTGTGAGGTTGTAGCCGAGGCTGCTTGCGTGATCGTATGACGGAGACAGTCGTTTCGGCGGGTCGAGAAGACGAGGGATGAGCACAGCCCAGTTTTGCTCGTGCCGATCGCGATTCGCGATAAGGGCGTCGAGGAGTAGGTAACCCGCGAACACATCGAAACCGCTGAGAGCTGCTGGGCCATCGAAACCGGGTGGCGGCGCCGTGGCGTCCAAGGCTCGCTTGATGTTGGGGAGGCTGTGGCCGGGCCGTTTGACCTTCGGTCGCGACGGATCGACGCCCGGGCGGTCCTCAGTGTGCGGAAAATAGTCCGGGACACCGAGATCCTGAAGGACAACTTGGCCCTCCCATAGGTCAGCGTCCACAGGCCGAACTGTCTTCGAAAGCGATCCTCGCCTGCCCTCGCGTATGCACAACCGTGTCGTTGCGCAAGGCACTCCAAGGATCCTGGCGACCTGCGTTGAGGCGACCTCGGACCAGTCCTCGCCCTGCTCGACCCCGTTGCGCGGTATGACCGTGTCCTTGTGCAGCCACCAGACTTGACTGTCTGGGTCAGCGAGCCACAGGTTCTCTGTCGATCCGGTCTGCTGTCGTCCTACAACCTCCCACGCGGAAACGTCGAGCCGCTCCCACACCTGAGGTTTCACGCCACCATCTTGCACCACATCTGTCACAGCCTCGGTGCCTGAATTTGCAGCGGGCCTCGCGCCGGCTGCGCGCAAGGCCAGCCAATCTGCTGACCAGCTAGATGGATGTGCCCGGCGATTGTGAATCGGGCACCTCAGGCTCGACAGCATCCGTCGACGTTAGTTCGAGCAGCGCGGAGTCTTTCCATGCCTCGTTCGATTTGCGTCGGGTCAACGTGTTGGTGGTCCGGAACTCCTCCTCGGTGATGCCGCGACGCTTCGCCTCCGTGGCGGCTTGCGCCCACTGCAACCGCTCCGGGTCAGACTCGGGGGCAGCCAGGAATTTGCCATCGTGCAGGAGCATCTTGACCGTGTCTGTGCTGACGTTGAGACGCTGAGCGATCTGACTTCGGGTGAGACCTCCTTCTGCGCGTCCACGGACTGCTTGCATCGCGCCAACCGCTCGGCGCGCGCTGCTTGATTTCTGGCGTTCTCGCCACGCTTGGCACCAAACGAACGCCGCTCGGCGGCCCTGGTTGGGACTCGCGGTGTCCAAGACCATTTCGTTGTGGTGCCCACGTCTCCCGGTAACCACTTGGCGAATCGTTGTGGGAGATGCGGCAGGTCTGCGCTTGTCAGCTCAAGGAGTGGCAGTCCACATCGATTTGCAAGCTGGCGTTTCAGTTCCATCCGGGCGGCGTACGCGGGGTCATTCGGTAGACCCCAAAGCTCGACGAACGTTCCGTCGGCGAGGACCCAGTCCGCTCGGCGGAGCCCCTTGGGGTTCAGTTCGGGGTCGGACGGGTAAAAGGGCTCACGCTCGTGTGCGATGTGATGCATGTGGAGGAAGTCGCAGATCGTCTGCTCTCCCATCGAGAGGCAGCGGTGCCCGTCGCGGGCACGCAACAGAGTGCCTCTGCTGAGGCGCAGGCCTCCGTCAGGTGCGAGGCCGGCCTCTTCTAGGAGGTAGGTCTACGGGAAGAGGTTGCGGCGTATCGCGAAGCGCAGTAGGAGCAGTGTGTCGATGAATTCGCCTGACACGGGCTCGGCTGGATTGATGTGCAGATGATCGAGCTGGCTTTCGAGCATGGGTGACTGGTCAAACTCAAGCCTTCCGATCAGGCCGAGCGCTGCCGCGGCACGCTGGCGATCCTCAGCAGCCCCTCGGGTCGCTCGAATCAGGCACCCCTGGCAGTAGCACAGTGCATCGACGCAGGCGGGCGTGCTGAACGCAAGACCCAGCTCGCCACAGAGACGGCATCTGCCGACGGAGCGTGCCACCGAATGGTTGCCAAACAGGGTCTGGCGCTCAGTCACGTACCGCTCGTGGATATCCACCGAAGGTTCCGTCAACCGCGGGTAAGGCGTCGCAGACCACCGGACAAGTCCAGGGGCGTAGAGGTCCGGAGGGATCAATCGCCGAACGGACTTCAGGAGCGTCCACTCTGCGTCAGAATCATCAACGGATGCAGCCTCGTCGAGCTGATTACGTCGCCGGTTCGACTTCAGTTCGTAAAACGGGATCTCGTCCTCTAGGTGCCACGGTTTCCGCGGCAATCCCACCGCTGAGATTTCGATGCCCACTCTGGAGGCGTAACACAGGCACGGCCCGACGAGCCGACTGTCTTCCACCCACAGCTTTTTCGTTTCCGGGTTGTATATCGCCATCGTTTCGTGCGAATACGGCTTCTCGACGTTGCGTGCGCGAAACGCAAGCGCATCTAGCAGCCGATATGTCCAGATGTTCGGTATGGCCGCGACCGGCCACTCGGGATGCAGCGCGATGGCAGGCTGAGTGATTGATTGTGCAACCGGCACCTCGGTGGCGGCCAACAGATTGAGCACATTGTCACGGTCGCGCTCGTCATTGAGAAGCACGTATGTGTCAGCGATCTGGCCAAGGCTGCGGCCGGTGTCCACATCGGCGAGGCTGATGGAGCGCGTCTCGCCACGCCGCGACGTCCCGAGTGCCAGACGGATCTGGCGCACTTGCGAGCGTGGGGACTCGAAGGAATTTAGTCTTGAAAGGGCATCTGTGGTCTGAGGCGATTTGCTCGTGTGTATGCGGTCGTGAGGTTTCCGGTCAGGCAGAAACGCGTCGATGGCGGCTGCGAGCCTTTTCGGGTGTGGCAGTGCGAGCTCAAGGTTTCCCCCTTGGTAGAAGCCAGTGCAGCGGATTTCGCCTCCGCTGAGTTCTGCCAGGCTCGCAAGGGCCGTCATCCCGAGCTTTCGAAGGTGGTGATCGTACAGATAGCCGAGATGTCGATCCTCTGGGGTTTGACCGATGTCTGCTGGCATCGAGACAGAAATCGCGTTCGGGTTGTAGTCGTTGTCGGGGCGATGTATGAGCGACATACGCAGGCTGATCAGTCCGTGCTGGGGCAGTTCGGCACCGTGCAGAGACCGGCGCACGAAGTCTTCGATCCTTCGTTCGGCGTTCGCATCCCAGACGCTGAAGGACCACGAGTCATCCCGTGGGCCTGGTGGGAGTACCACGTCGCCGCCATCCCATTGGACTTGGTATCCCGTCACTCAAGCAGCCCCTTTGGTCACTAGATCCTTGTCGCGTTCCCCCTTCGCCCGAGACTACGGGTCGAGACGGGTCCGTCGGCCGTGACTCCGGCAAATCTCCGGCAGCAGCCTCAGCGCATCGTTCGCACGGTGCGTCGATGTCGGACTGCGCGACGAGGGATACCGTCCAGGTCGCTGTGATCCTCGTTCCGTATTGGTTTTGGTAGTGCTTGATGAACCCGAGGTTGCGGCGTCACCTTGGCCGCCGGTCCACCCTGACAATTCCGACAACGATTGGCTGCGTCCGTTGCTCAATCTGTTCTCAAGTGAGTTAATCAAGCAGCAGGTGCCCGTCCATCGAGCCAGACGTGGTGACCAACGCGGCGCACGTGACTAAGTGACCTGGAACCGCATTTGAGCTCAGCTACGGTGCCACGCGAGCTCCTGACGCGCGGGTGCCGATCAGGTTAGGAAATGCTGGAGCGAACGCGATGGACGCGTCGTGCCTCGAGGGGCAGACTCTGACGTGTAGTCGGCGGAGGAGCGTCCAATGGCTGGTAACGCACAGCGTCGCTCGGTGTCTCAGGCGACCAAAGTCCAGGCAGCGCGTGTGTTCGTGGAAGCGTCGCAGAAGACGGGCCGCGATGATGTTCCGCAATGGGGTCGAAACCTGGCGCAAGACGCCCCGAACCACGCGCCCGGGGTCGCTGATGACATCGCCGAGATCGCACGTGCTGCGGTCACTCGGCGTGCCCAGGAGCGGCTCAACCGCATCGACGATCGGCATGCCGCGTACCGTCTGCGGGTACAGGGACTCTCACCGCGCGACATCGCGGCGATGTTGCACGCGACCGAACCGCGTGTTCGTCGCATGCTCATCGCGGCAGACGCGCACGACGACGCGATCACACCCGAAGAGGTCATCCTGCGTGCCACCGTCCACGGGACAGACCGGGACGAGCTGGTGCACACGCTGGCGACTATGAGCTACACCTTCACCGCGTACGCCCCAGGTGTCCTGGACGACGGGTCCGACCCGGGCACGTGGACGCAGGTGGCCGTCGCCAACCTGAGCGGACTCCTCAGCGACGAGGAGTACGAACGCGTCTGCACGGTCGTTCGGCCACCACCGCCGGGATGAGTCCACGCCGGCCCGGTCGCGAGCCCTGCGTCTGCGCCGGCCGCGATCCGCGGCAGTTCCCATCCACGACCTTGCGGGTCCACCGATAAGGCGCACTTCCGTCAACCAGGCACCGTGAGACGAGCCCGGTCTGACCCCAGACAGCGCTGGCCGCGAACGTAATGAAATTGGGCGCTCGGGAGTTCCAAATCGCGAGGGCAACAAGCAAATGGACGTTCATACTCGGCTTGGGGGAATCGGCAGATGCCCCCAACGCACCAGTCGACGCAGAATGGACTCGGCCATGCCGCAAACCAGCTACCGGTTCAACCCACCTCCGAATTGGCCAGCGCCTCCGGCAGGTTGGACCCCGCCACAAGGCTGGACCCCGCCCGAGACTTGGGGCCGTCCCTCAAGGATGGCACCTCTGGGTACCGACGGGCGCGCGTCGCCTGAAGAACCGCTCTCCCCGGTTCTGGGTCGTCAGTGGCTTGGTCGCCCTTCTGGTAGTGACGATCGTGATCGGCGCTGCTGGGGCGAGTGGGCTCTTAGGTAGCTACGACTCGTCGTCACCGTCATACAAGGCAGGCCATGAGTACGGGATCAATCTCGGCCCGTCAATGCGTAAGGTCGCGGGCCAGACCTCGATGTCCGATTCCCAGCGAGATCTTCTGTGTCGGAAGGGGCCGACATCGCGACGGAGCACGGCGACTCGGCCGATGGCTCCTGGATCGATGGTTCGGATATCGACCATGATGACTACACAGCTGGTTGCAAGAAGGCCGTTCCCGATGGACTGCCTGGCGAGGACCCGACAGGCGGCAGTTGAGATTCGGCGCGAGCCCGATAGCGGTCTCTTCCGTCAGCCGGCCGAGTCCGCCGGAACGATCGCTCAGGCCGTCGGGCGTCTTCGTTATGGTTCGTCTAACACAGTCCTCCCGATCGCTCATCGGTGGTCGCCCGAGCGAGTTGAGGCCGTTTGGCGCCGAACTACCACCGCCGGGTTGGTTTCTGCATAGCGTGGTAATGAGCCTGCCAGAGCCCACGAGAGAATCAAAGGGGATCGGCCGTGAGCGATGTTTCAGGCGGGGTAGCGACCGCGGCCGGACTGGGGTTCCAGTACCTGGTAACGGTCGAGGAGCTCCTGGACCGCTACGAAGATTCGGACACCGACTTCGTTCTACGCACTGAGGACCCACGCGGTGAGGTCGTCGACTTCTCTTTTGAGGTCGACGGTGAGATCGACCTCGTCGTGCAGGCGAAAGCAGCCGTCGATGGGCCGGACGGCGCTGCGATGACCGCAACCGATTTGCTCGACGTCGCCGAACGTCTGATCGCCGTCAGGTCGCACAGCCATGAACTGCGGACCAACCGGCGACTCACGGGCGGCGCCAATCGCATCGTCCAGATGCTCAGGACATGCCAGGACATGAATGGCCCTCAGATCCGATCGAGCCTCGTCGGTCTTCCAGAGAAATATGCAGCAAGGCTCAGAGGATTCGACGACTCACAACTGACGAAACTGGCGCACCTCGCCGTGAATGTGTCGAAGGAAGGAGCAGACGATCTCGCAGAAAGTCTTAGGCGCCGACTTCTACGGGTGCGGCGTTACGGCGACCACGGAATTGGCGAAAAATCGTCTCGTGCATCGCTCTTCTATCTACTCGCCGAGATCTTCTACCTCTCCGGCCGCAGGGGGCCGCGCGAATTTCACCGCGCCGAGCTTGAAGCGATTCTTGGCATGTCGGACCGTAATCTGGCATACTCGATTGGGCAGTATGATTGGGGCAATGTATTCGGCACTATGCCGACCATGGCCGCAGTGCATCGTCCCGACGTACTCAACGCCGTCCTGTGTGCGTTGCCCGGACCGCCCGACAGACGGCGCCCTCGCCAAGTTGTCCTTTGGGGACTGTCCGGGATCGGGAAGTCAATGCTCGCAGCCGACTTCGTCCATCTTATCGGCTACCGGTACACTCATATTCTCTGGATTGACGCTAGTAGCCAAGAACTCATTAGCAACTATGCGCGAACCTTTCTAGGACTCAGCCCGGAAGTCCTCGAGACGGACGCGCGGCTTAAGTTTCTTGAACGTGTAAACAGCAGTCCCAGCACATGGTTGATCGTCTTCGACAACGCGGAGGGATATGGCCAAATAAAGGATTGGATTCCGCCAAATGGTTGCGTAGACATAGTAGCAACCTCCACGACTTCCATGGAGTGGAACAGCATTGAGCAATTGGATGTGCCGCCCATGGAAACCGCCGAGGCAATCTCCATGGTGGGACGGCGGCTCAGCGTCGACACTAGCCGGCGCGATCAGGAGGATTTGGCTCGCGTCCTGGTTGAAAACCTTGGAAACTGGCCCCTCGCAATTGACCTTGCTTGTGCATTCCTCAAACAAACAGGTCGTGGTCTGACGGGAGTATCCCGTTACTTGCAGATTCTCGCTGAGCGAGTTCTGGACGAGCCCGCCCTGATGCCGGCGGGATACGAATCACACCCGACCCTCCTACAGGCAATCTTCGTCACGCTCGACTACCTTGCCAGCTTCGAGCCCGTCGCTGGCCCGCCGCCTACCCTTTTGCTCGATGCGCTGGCCTACCTGCCCCCACGCAGCGCGCCCATTAGCCTCGCTGGCCGAGTTGCCATCTTCGTCGACCATCGCCATCGGAACACTGCGATTCCTGAGAACGACAGCAAGATCGACCTCGCCATTGACGATGCGATGCGCGGTCTAGTCAGCCTTGGACTGCTCCAGGGTTCGACGTCCGACAGTGCGTTGGGTGAGCTCGGTCGTGTTAACGAGGTTGTTCTCGACATCGTCCGCCGCCTTCAGTCGAATACCGATCGCGCCATCAATCTCAGCCTGCTTCAGATCGCTCTGTCGCAGTGTCTACTCCAAGCCCTCGACGACGAAGACTTCCGTCTCACGGCAGCCCTCGAAGGGCCGTGTCACTACGTCCTTGATCACGCGGAGGCATCAGCAATGGTCACTCCCGAGGGTGTCACCATGATAGGAAATCTCGCCGCACGCTATATGCAACGCGGCTGTCACCAGGAAGCTCTGAAGCTATACCGAACCGAACTGATGTACCTCGATGCGGAGGATCTGCCTGCGCCTGTCATTAGGGCTAAAATATACGCGTCAACGGCGGGAATCCTTCTGCATTTGAATGCGCCTGCAGGCGAGATTGAAGAAGCTATCGATGGCGCCATCCGTGTAATCAAAGAAGTTGTCGACGCTACGCCTGATAGGTTCAACGAAGTGGCTATAGCGGTGGAACAGCTGCGAGGCATCTTCGTATATGCCAGGCAAGATTCGCTTCTGGGGGTGCCCAAGGTAGCCAGGTGGCAGCACGATCTCGACGCGCTCACGCTTCCACTGCAATCGACGGACGGTTGGGCCGTGGGATGGGCGTCGGCTTATGCGGAGGTATCTCGTCAATTGAGCGACCCGAGCATCGACACCAGGGTCGTTCATGAGCGGATTCTTCAGCTGCTTAGGAATGAACCCAGTGCATACAGGCGTGTCGAATTGATTTTTGAATTGGCTGAGTCATTCGCCTTGATGGGTAAATATGAGGAAGCGATGGCGTCGTTCGAGGAAGCCATCCAATTCACTGAGGTGAACGATCTCAGTCTGGGACCCGGGTGGACGTCGATTCTGAATTCGTGGCAAGCCGCGTGCATAGGCTTGCTCGGTGGAGTGGAGAGCGCTAAGAATCGGATTGTGTGTGACTACCTCGATAGTCGGATTTCCGAAACGCCAGCGAGTGCTGAGGATATCGCAAGACTCAGTGTTGTTCGCGCTGCCACGATCGTCCGAAATGGAGCGTTGGATGCTGTCACGGCGCGCGTGGGCAAAGTGTGCGTTGGACAGATCGGCGAGACTCACCTTCAGCCTAACGTGGAAGCAACGCATAATCTGGCAAAGGCGTGCACTGATATCCTCAGACTCAGGAAGCAAGTCGACGGCGCGGAAGTCCTTGACGTTCAAGGATTCAGGCGCAGTCAACTGTCAGGATTTGTTCTCACAATGATTAGTATTGATTCCACTCTCTCGCTTCGACTCGGAATCGACCTCCGAAGCTTCCGAGTTTTCCCTGGTGACTGGGTCTTGTCACCGTTGGGCGCCGGCGTGCTCGTGAAGAGTTCGCCTCCGGCTCTGATGTGGGCCCCGATTGGCGGCAACTGGCTGTACCCGGAGCTGGGTAATGAAGCGGCGGCGCAACGACTTGCGGAGCTGGCCGAAACGGAACCGCTCACCCCGTTGAATCTCGCCCTGCTCACTTGTGGCGAACTCGCCACAGACCGACCGCTCGACGAGGTCTTGTTGGGTCGGGCCCCAGTCGTTGCGCTCGCTGGACGCCGGGTTCTCGAGCAGTGATGAAGGCGGATCGCACTGCGTCTCGCCCGCTCGCACGGTGAGGCCAATGACGGACGATGTCTGTGGTGACCCGTCGGGCCCCACCCAACGTCCTGACTGCGTGCGCAGGCAGCACGCCGATCGTTGGCCGCAGCTAGTCTCATTTTCGTCGTTCGGAGGTGGTCTCAGAATCGACGCCTACGCAGGTCGGAAGTCTCAAAATCGCTGATGCCGGACAGTAATCGAGTGCAGATGATCGTTGATCCTGCTCATTTCGACGGTACGCACTCAAGATGGGTCCGATCAAAGGATTCCGCGTATTGTCGCAGCAATGACCCTGGTGCCGCCTCGCCGGCGGCGCCGAACCTTGCCCCGACTCTGCGGCCCCTAGGAGATCTCGGCTGGCCAGGCGCGCATCGCGGTTTCGGCGACCGCTTCTCAGCTCGAGCGGTCGGCGCCGTCGCGGGCCTGCTGGGCCATGCCCTGTTGCACGGTCACGACGTACTCTGCGAGGTGGCGCGCGTCGGTTTCCTCGGGCAGCAGGCCCTTGTTGATATCGTCAGCGATGCGCTGTTGGATGAGCGTGACGCTCATCTTGCGTCGCTGAGCAAGCTGCTCGACAACGTCCGCGGACCTGGGGTGGACATTCGTGGCGCCCTGGATGATGAGGCAGCCATGCGGAATTCCGGGCAGGGTCTGGTTGCGGGCCGCTTCGCGATAAAGGCAGCAATCAGAGGTGACGCCGCAATCGAGTGCCGCGATAGTCCATCCGGTGAGCGGATGCCCAGCTCGTGGAGATTGATCGATGACCGTTCAGCTCTCGGCTTCCTCGTTGCTGCGTCCGCCTTCGTGACTCAGGAACGCAAGATCATCGTTACTAGTGCATCGAACTCCGGTCGACACCATCGGCGTGAGATCGCTCAGGGCGATCTGATGCCATCCCGGGCATGCAGGCCGACGACGAGGGTCTAACTCCAGGGATCCAGAGCGTGCTTGCCGTGAGTGAGCCCTGCCTCGACCTGCCGCAGGACCTCCGGCCCCTCAGCCAGCGGGTGAACCTGGGGATTGCCCTCGGGATAGACGCCTTGAGCAATCAACGCGTCAAGTTCTGTCAGCAACAATTTGTATTGGCCCGGTGCTACGGTCGCGAAGGCACCGATGTGGAGGCCTTTGATCGCGGCGTGGTGGGTGAAGACCAAATCGTGCGTGGTCAAGGTTGCGTCGCCGGAAGCCGCGCCGAACACCACGACAGTGCCGGAGAACGGCTTGGCGACCGCCAGGCTGCTGGCGAGGGTAGCCTTGCCCACCGATTCGAGGACCAGGTCGACTCCGACCCCGCAGGTCAGTCGGTTGATCTTGTCAGCCATAGCGGGGTCGTGGCTGCTCAGCACCTCATGGGCACCGAGTGCGCGGACAGCGTCATGCTTGACTGGGGAGGCTGTGGCGATCACGCGGGCGCCGTAGTGGCGAGCGAGCCGAACCGCTGCCTGGCCCACGCCGCCCGCGGCGGCATGGATGAGCACGATGTCGCCAGTTCGGATTCCACCTAACGGCTTGAGAGCGGCCAACGCGGTTGCCCAGTTCAGCACCATGCCTAGTGCGCCGGAGTCGCGCCAGCCGATCGGCACGGACAGTACCCCGGCGGCCGGCATCGTCATGTACTGCGCGAACGCGCCCGAACCGGCTCCGACAACGTGGGTGCCGAGCGGCAATCCATCGACGACCCCTGTTCCGATTTCTACGATCTCGCCGGCGCCTTCGAAGCCCGCCACATAAGGCGCCTTCGGCCCTGAGCCATACGTGCCGCGCGTCTGCATGACGTCGGCGAAGTTGACCCCGGCGGCACTGACGCGAACCAGGTACTCCTCAGGCCCCGGTGTGGGCGGACAGCGATCGGTTGCGAGGCTGAGGTCTATAGGTCCTTGACGCGAGCACTGCACGAGCGCCCGCATCGGATCGCCATTCAGTCGAGCTGGCTCGTTGGTCTTCATGTACCGAACCTAAGAACCTGACGCATGCGTCAAGGTCAAGGGATTCTCATCGAGAGGCGCGACCAGCCTGCCTCAGATACGACTCCAGAGCTCGCCGCTGATCACTTAGCGCGGCGATGCGCGCAGCAAGCCGATCGCGATAAAGGCGCACCTCAACCAGAAACTCGGCATCAACCTCGCCGTCCCCAGCGCCCGTTCCATCCGTGGGTGCTGGCAGGACCTTCCTGGCCAACCGCACTGGTATGCCGGACCCCAAGAGTGAACGGATCACGAGCACTCGGTCGATCGTTGACTGGCAGTAGTCACGAAATCCGTTGTCCAAGCGGCCAGGGATGATCAGGCCCGCCTCCTCGTAGTGTCGTAACGAGCGTGCACTCACACCACTGACCCGGGAGGCTTCGCTGATCTTCACATCTGGTGGCAACGCTGCGGGCCACCGAAGGCTTCCCGGACCGAGAAAGTCTGAGATAGGAGCAGACGTTCGCGGCACCACCGGCACGTGGTGCCGATGTGGCTGCGTGTGTTGGCGCCACTTAGTTCGTCGTCACGCAGGATCCGCAGTATGGCTGGACGTTGCCGGCGCCGTTGCAACATGAGCAAGCGACGAAGCCGTATACCCGCAGCCGCGGTTACCGAGTGCTCGAACTCGTCTTCACCGACTCCTCAGGGATCGCGTGGCGGCGAGATCCCTCGGGTCTTCTGCAGAAGCTCCATCCGCAGGCTTCGTAGGGCAATTCGCTGACGCGCGGTGGGATGCCTGCGGAGCCGTGGGTTGATGGAAGGGTGGGCCGACATTCTGTCCAGTTTGAGCATCGATTCTGCCCGTGGCGACGCTGATCTCTAGTTGATCATTCGTGCGACCTCCCCTGGGACTTCCACGCGACGATGTCGAGCAGGCGTAACCGGGTTAGCGGCTCGTGCGCAGCGTCTGCAATCTGGTCGAACTGGCGCCTCTGTGTACTGAGGTCCTCTGCCATCGCGATCGCGACCAAGGTCATGTACTCCGACCACGTCCGCTTCTTCGCCGGAGGCACCGGCCCATCATGGGAGACGTAGCACGCGTTGATCCATCGGTCATGGAGTGGTAGCAGCGCCAGGCGCTTCCGGTGCAGGACCTTGGAGTAGGTCGTTCCGTTGAGACCAGTTCGAGGACCGGCGCGGTGGCGGTCGAGAGGGTCGTACATGAGATTGATTACCGCTGCGATCTGGGCGGCGTCCAGGTTCTCGAGCGGCTGGTTATCGAGTCGGGCGAGCCGCTCTTCGAGGTCCGTGCGCATCGCCTTCAGCGCGTAGAACGCGCGCAGCTTCGGCGTCACGTTGAGCAGCGCCGGCGCGAGCAGATCGCCGTCGTTCAGGCGAGACGCATCACTTTCGGTGTCCATCCGGTCGTACGCCGGGAACGCGTACGGAGCGTTGCTGCCAATGCGCGCCGGGTCGGTGTACTCACTGACCCACCCGGCCGCTGTCGCTAACCCGACGGTAACGCGTCCAACGCGAAGCCGGTCCCCTCCACTCATGGTGGGCAATGTAGGTCACCATCCCTCGCATCGGCAGAGTCTGACCGCGAATAGGGGGCAACAGCGAACGCGCCTTTTGTCCTACTTCGAGTAGGATAACTCTCATGTCCACTCAAGCCGGGGCCGAGAAGCACTCCGTCACCATGCCCGCCGAGACGTCCGAAGGCGTGCGCTCTCGCGTTGGCGCACGCGGCTTTTCGGCGTACGTCGCCGACGCGGTTGCACGCCAACTCGAACGTGACGCGCTGGACGATCTGCTCGCCGAGATGACCGCAGAGCACGGTCCCGTCGACGAGGCGGAAGTCGCTGCCATCATGAGCAGGCTCACTGCGTGATCGTCCGGCCGCAGTCGATCCTGCTTGACGCGGAAGCGTTGTCCGCGCTCGCACTCGGTGAACGCCGGATGCAGGCGTGGACGGAGGTCGCTCGGCGCACGGACTCGAGCCTCTACGCCTCCACGGCAACACTCGCCGAGGTGGCTGATGGAACGCAACGCGACGCCCGAATCCGGCACGCGGCAAAGGCAATCCGGTTGATCGACGTCGACGATGTCATCGGCTTCCGGGCCGGTGCCATGCGCGCGAGCGCCGCCAAGCAACGGAGGAAGGCGCGCGACCTGACGGTCGACGCGCTGGTCGCTGCGACGGCGGCAGGCCTGCCCGAGCCCCGGGTCGTCGTGACCGCGGACGTGCCCGATATGGAGCTGCTGCTGCAGGGCACCGACGTGAAGGTGCTGCCGATCTGACCTTGGTCAGCACTCAGTCGCTCTGCGCCGACGTGTCAGCGCAGATGACGCCCCGGTTGCCCTCGGCGTCGGCGATCACGGTCAAACCCGGTGACTCGCTGTCGTCGACGACCTTCCCGCCGGCTGCGACCGCGGCGGCGATCCGTTGCTCGACCACCTCCGGCGCGACGTAGACCTCGACGTGGAAGCGCTGCCCCGATGACCCGTCGGCGTCGCCGAACCACAGGTTCGGCAACCGGCGGGTCAGGTCGCGGATCTCATCCCCGGGCGTCCCTCGCCCTTGCGCCTCGGGGTCACCCGTCAGCAAGGCCGCCCACATCGGAGCGACAGCCGCGGAATCGGTTGTGTCCACACCGATTTCGAGCTCGCTGACAGCTGTCGGGTCAGCGGTCAGCCCGTGCTCGGCGGCGATCTCGGTGATCCGTCGGGCGAGGTCGACATCCTGCTGGGTGACCCATTCGATGACGAGTTCGGTCCCGTCCTCGCCGCGGTAGATCGCATCGTCGGTGACGAGCTCGAGGTCGACATACCCGTCGCCGATCCGCACGGTCGGGTGGTGTCCGACTGCGTCACCCGCCTCGCTCACGACGGTGACGAACCGCGCGCCGGCAGCGAAGCTGTCGATCACGTAGCGCGCATGCAGCCCCTGGGCGAGCTTGCGCCAGTCGGTCAGGTTTGCCGCGGCGATCTGCTCGCCCCTGAGCATGTCCATGCTCTCGACGGTAGCGCCGGCCCAGCTCAGGCGCAGGCGTTCCGCGTCACCGCGCGGCTTCGCGCACCGCCTCAAGGTGCGCCGCCTTCGGCTTGACGACGTGCTCGTCATACTGCGGGTGCTTGGGCAGCCACTTGGCGACATACGGGCAGACCGGGACGATCTCGCGGCCGCCGGCGATCACGTCGTCGACGACGGTCTGCACCAGCACCGACGCCAGCCCCTGTCCGGCGTAATCCTCCGAAACCGCTGTGTGGTAAAGGATTCGCTCGGGTTTGGCGTCGCCGTCGAAGTCGACATACTGCTCGACACCGATCTCGTCCTGAGCCGAGCCGTCCTCGCCGTGGTCGATCAGGACATACCGCGACTGCTCCGGGATGTTGCGGACCTCGAACCGTTCCTGTGTCATGCGCTTCCTCCTTGTGAGCTGAACTGTGAGCTGAACTGGTGGGCTGCTGAACTCATCGGGCAAGTCGTCCGTCGGCGCCGCGCGGCTGCACGGCGTGTTCGCTGAGGATCGACACCCGATTGAACGTGTTGATCGTGACCGCAACCCATTCGGCTGCGACGAACGCCTCCTCACCGAGTACGGCGAGAGCCCCGGCCAGGTCGGCGCGACTCTCCTCGGTCAGCGGCAGCTGGGTCGCGGCCTCCGCGACCGCCAGCACCGCCCGCTCACGCTCGGTGAAGATCTCCGTCTCGCGCCAGGCCGGCAGCAGATCGAGCCGTTGCTGCGGTATGCCGGCACGCCGTGCCTCGCGCGAGTGCAGGTCCAGGCAGAACGCACAGGCGTTGATCTGGGACGCCCGCAGCTTGATCAGCTCGGTCTCGGCGGGCTCCAGGCCCCGCCCGGTCGCCTCGGTCAGCACCGACTCCGAGTAGGCGCGGGCGGCGCCCCATACGTCCGGTGCGGCCTTGTCGAGATACAGGCGCATGCGTCATCCCTAACACTTCCGGTGCGGCCGCGGGGACCGATCGACCGCCTCAACAGCAAGCGCGGCAAGCAGATTCCCGCGCCGGAGCCGCGCACAGCCGAAGCTCTTGCGCAGCGTCGCGACGGAGACGTGCGGCCAGCCGATGATCCCCTGGTCCGGCATGTTGAGGATCTCGAAGTTGAGCACGGTCATCTGCGCATACTGCAACTGCATGATCGGCGGCCGGTTGTCGTCGGGATGGGTGAGCCGCGAGATCCAGTAGGTCGCATAGACCAGCGCCGCGGCGGCGTTCGGCCCCATGTGGCCGACCGGGTCGCCGCCCGCGAGGAAGGGCGTGTTCGTCAGGCCGCCCGCGGCATTCGACGGGCTGACAGTGTCATACGGCCCGTAGGGGTCGTTGACGTGCTTGCGGAAGCCGACCTGCTGTTGCGTCAGCACATTGATCGCGACGCCCTCGAAGGAGTAACCGGCGTCGACCTGCCTCTGCACCTCCGCCTGCAGGAGGGTGATCGGATCGTTGACCAGCTGCTGCATCGGCACGCCGTCGATCTCGCGCGGCAGCGGCGGCTCGGGTGGCCGGGTGGCATAGGGCGTGCGAGGGTTCTCCGCCGATTCCGGGATCGACAGGTTGTACTGGTCGAACGGCACCAGGTGGTCACTGCGGGTGGTGCCCGCTTCCGACGAACCCGCGACGTTCATGATCGCGACCTCCGGTGGCGTCGCCCCTGTGATCGGCGTGCTGTTGAACGACAAGAAGTCCGAAAGGGCGTATGGCGCAACGCTGTTGGCCACGATGGGCGTCCCTGAGAAGTTGGCGGCCGCGCCCTGCGCCAGCAGGGTGTTGCCGTGCGGGATCGAGGCCATCCGGTAGACGATCTGACCGCCGGCCGGTGCGTGCACGGACGGGTAGTCCGTCGGCGGCTGAATCATCCACATGCCCGGTTCGATGTGCAGGGCGCTGCCGGTCGACCGGTCCTTCACCTTGTGCAGATAGGTCAGCCCATAGAGGTCGATGTCGTCGCAACCGCATGCGCGATTGGGCACCGCCGAGCCGATCGGCGTGACGTCGAAGGTCTCCTGCGTCTGGTTGAGTTGCAGATAGAGGTTGGCGTGTCCCTCAAAGTCCGGCCGGGCGATCAGGTTGAAGCCGCGCCCTTCCCAGGGTCCGGCGAACTCCCGGAGCATCCCCAGGTGCTGGATCACGTTGTCGTTCTCGGGGCTGTACCTGACCGATGACACCGGCATGGCCCCGCTCCTCATCAACTCCCGCTGCGACCGATTGATGCGGTCGACTCTGGCACGGCGGACGCGGCGGTTGGTGGCGACGGAACAAACAGTCACCAGAGCCGGCAGGGTCACCGAGCTGACAGGGCACGCAACGCCGAAGCGTCCCTGACGAGCGCGGCCGGGTCGTCGCCGGCCACGAACTCGAAGAGCAACTCCGGCACCACGCCGACGCTCGCCAGCTCGGCGAGTGCCGACGCCCACAACGCCGCCCGGTCGGTGAGCGGCAGCCGTTCCGTCTCCGGCCACCAGGAGAAGACGTGGACCGCGCAAACCCCGGTGCGAGCGAGCAGCAGCCGTAGGCCGTCCAGTGCTTCCTCGTCCGGCATCGCCACGGGTGGCTGCCAATAGGTCTGCAAATTGGGGTGATTCACTTCCTCGAGCAGGCGCACGGTCGCGTCCGCAGAGTCGGTCAGCGTGCCGCCGTGGAACTCCGTGCCTGCGACGATCCCTCTTTCCGCGGCGAGGCCGGCGAACCGTCGCAGCTCGGTGACCACGTGTGCTCGCTGCTCCGCGCTCGTCTCGGTCGTGCCGGTGTCACCCGCCCAGACTCGCACCCGTGGGGCACCGAGTTCGCGTGCGGTGTCGAGCAATTCGCTTGCTGCATCGAGGCCGGTCACGCCCGCGCGCCAATAACTGCCGTATGACGCCACCCTCAGTCCAGCGGCCTCGGTCAGCTCCCGCACCTGCCGTATGACGGCGCGGTCTCCCGGTGGTGCATGCCGATCGGCGCCCCACTCGATCGAGCTCAGCCCGGCGTCCGCAGCGACCTGCACGACCCGCTTCGCGGAGAACCCGCGAAAGGTCACCGAGCACAGGCCGAGTGGTGGTGTTGGGGTCGTCATGAGTCAACCGTGCCATCTGCGCGGTAACTTGCCGAGCATGACGCCGAATGGTCCCGACGATCGACCGACCTGCGTGCTGCTCATGCCGCCGGAGACCGTGCGGGCAGTGTTCGACGATGCGGCGCTCACGACCCTGACTGAGTGCACCGAGCTGCTGCGGGACGAGGCCGGACGACCGTTGGTGGTCGCCGACCTGGACACTGCCCCGTGGGACCGTCTTGCCGGTGCCGAGATCGTCGTCACGGGCTGGGGCAGTCCGTTCATCGATGAGGCCGTCGCCGCTCGCCTGCCGCACCTGAGAGCGATCGTGCACACCCCCGGGTCCATCCGACCGATTGTCGCGCCCGAGGTGTTGCAGAGTGGTGTCCAGGTCTCGTCGGCGGCCGCGACCAACGCCATACCCGTCGCTGAATTCACCGTCGCTGCAATCGTGTTCGCGGCAAAGCGGACATCTCGGCATATCGCGGCCTACCGCGCAACCGGGCAGCTGCGCTCGCAGGAGGATCGTGAACTATGGCACGGGACGCACGGCATCACCGTCGGTGTCGTCGGCGCCTCCCGCATCGGCCGGCTGGTGCTGGAGCAACTGCGGGACAAGGATTTTCAGCTGCTAATCGCCGATCCCTACCTCGACAAGACCGCCGCCGAGACACTCGGCGCGAAACTTGTGGATCTGCCAAAACTGTTGCGCCAGAGCGACATTGTCACCCTGCACGCCCCGGAGTTGCCCTCTACCCGCCACCTGCTGGACGCCGCCGGGCTGGCCCTCATGCCTGACGGTGCGGTGCTGATCAACACCGCACGCGGTAGCCTGGTCGACACCGAGGCGCTCCTGTCGCACCTGACCACCGGCCGGCTTGACGCCTACCTGGACGTCGCTGACCCTGAACCACTGCCGGCGGACAGTCCGCTCTTCCGGCTGCCGAATGTCGTTGTCACTCCGCACATCGCCGGAGCGATGGGCAACGAGGTGCGGCGACTCGGCGACGCAGCAGTCGAGGAGGTTCGCCGCCTCGCGTCGGGCGAGCCGTTGCAACATCAGATCACCGTGCAGGATCTGGACCGTATCGCGTGAGCTACTTCAAGTAGCCGCCGATCAACGCGGTCCCAGGGCCGTGCCGTCCACCCGGTCCGGCCACCGGCACGAGATCGTCTGGGTCTACCGGCTCGGCACAGACGTCGCAGACTGCCTCCGGGCGACTGCCAGGGCACGACGCGTGTTCATAGCGCATCGGCGCTCCTCGCCCAGTGGGCCGCCACTCGTCTCCCCAGGTGACCATCGCGCGCAGCACGGGTATGAGGTCGCGACCTTGCTCGGTGAGTTGGTACTCGAAGCGCGGTGGGTGCTCTTGGTAGGCGCGACGTTCCACGACACCGGCTTCAGTCAGCTCAATCAGCCTCTGCGACAGCACTTTTCGGGAGATCCCAAGGTCAGTGTGCAACTCGTCGAAGCGCCCAAGTCCGACAGCCAGATCGCGCACGATCAACCATGACCATGCGTCGGACATCACGGCGACCGTGCGCGCGATCGAACACGACACCTCGCTCAGATCGACTCTTGTCATGACCTCTCCTTGGTAAGTATCTTGAGGATACTCACTCAGGAGGGGACATGTCACAGATTGCGCTCAACAACCCCGATCCCGACGTTCTCGATGGCCGACACATTCGGGCGGCCGCGTTCGAGGGCGCGCAACGCGAACTGCTCGACCTATTGCCGCTGCCGGCGTCGGCCACCGACGCGACGCCCCGCGCGTTGACGGTCGGGGCCGGTTACAGCTGGCTGCCACACCTGATCGCCAGTGCCGGATATCAGGTGTCCGCGATCGATTCTTCGGCCGAGGCGACGGCTGTTGCATCGTCGAACACCGCTGAGGTCGCAGCTGATATTGACTTCCGGGTAGGAGAGGTCACCAGCCTGCCGGCGCCGGACGCATCGTTCGATCTCGTCTGGTGCATCGACACCCTCGAAACCACCGACGACCCGCACGGAGTGCTGGCGGAGTTGGCGCGCGTCCGACGACCGTCAGGAGCACTCGTGTTGGACACCGTGAGCGACACCTGGCTGTCCCGGTTGATCTACCTCCGGCTCTTCCAACAGGTGCCGGGCACACGGATCATGCCGCCGGGTCGCTACACCACCGACCGGCTGCGCACCCCTGCCTTCCTTGCCGAAGCCGTAGGACGAATCAACCTGGAAATAGCTGAGATACACGGATACGAGCCCGCCTCACCGCAGACGCTGCTCAGTGCGCTCCTTCGTCGCAGACGGGGCAAACTGACGGATGCCGAACTGGCCGAGGCGGCGGGGTTCACCCTGTCCGAGCCCGGACATGAGCCGCCGGTCACCTATTTCGCCATCGCACGCCCTGCCTGATCCCGGTTACGCCCACCACGTCGTCGCTCGCAACCTCGGCACCGGCGAGAGCGTGGCTACGCCGGATAGGTGATCCGTCCGTCCGCGCCGACGACCGGCGTCGCACCCCAGGCGCCGAGCTCGTGGTCACGACTCGAGCCGTGGGGCATCAGGTCGTGCACGGTCCAGCCGGCGGCGGCGAGCGTATTCGCGATCAGGGACCGATGACAACGCCACGGCATGGGTTCGCCGCACATGATCGCGACCCGATGAGTGCTCGCCAGGTCGATGAGTTCTGATATGCCTGAGGCATATTCGTCGCTCAGCGTGTAGTCGGCGTAGTTCTTGAAGCTGGCGTTCTGCCAGCCCGCGTTGATTTCGGGGTCGACGTCCTGGCGGGGCCGTCGTCCGCCGAGGGTCGGCAGACGTAGGTAACCGATGCCGGCCTCGGCAAGCCATTGCGCCATGGTGTCGCTGTCGAACTGTGGGCTGCGCCGCGAGCCCGGCTGGGCGCGCACGTCCGCGACAAGGTCGATGTCGTGCCGGCGCAGTGTCGCGAGGAAGTCGGGGATCGGCTGAGTCCAGTGCCCGATCGTCCAGATCTGTGAGCAGCTCACGTCATACGGAGCGGTCAGTCGATCCGGTGCAACGCGCTGCCCTTGTGCATCGCGATGTGATCGGTCTTGTCGCTCTGGATCGAATACTGTGGGTTATCCGGGCTGCAGCGGCGCAGATGACCCTTGTATTCCGTGTCATGTGTGTGCTTTTCGATGATCACCCCGCTGACCTCACCGGCCTCGGAGTTCCACCGCACGTGGTCGCCCACGCGGAAGTCGTCACTCATCGCACCTCCGAATGGTTGTCGAGCCCCCAAGTCTAGGGATAGCGAGGGGCCCATTCGGCCCCCGTCTGCGGCAGGCTCGCACGCATGGACAACTCCAGTGAGCAGAGGGACGGACGACTTGGCCGACGGGGCTTCCTCGGAGCGGCCGCGATCGGTGCGGGAGCACTCTCGATCGGAGGTATGACGCAGCCCGCGACCGCGGCACCGGCGACGAAGGATCACGGCGACCGCTTCCGATGCGGTGCCGATGTCGCCGCGGCGAAGGGCTGGAAGGTCTTCTCCGGCCAGCGCATTGGCGTGATCACCAACCCGACCGGGGTGGTCCGGGATGGACTGCGCAGCATCGTCGATGTGATGGTCGAGTCCGGAAAGGTCGAGATAGGAGGCGTTTTCGGCCCGGAGCACGGTTTCCGCGGCACCGCGCAGGCCGGTGAGGCCGAAGACACTTACGTCGACGAACGCACCGGTGTCACGGTCTACGACGCCTACGGCGCCACCATCGACAAGTTCGCCGGCTACTTCGCGACCGCGCAGGTCGACACGGTCGTCTTCGACATCCAGGACGTCGGGGCGCGCTTCTACACTTACATCTGGACGCTCTACAACGCGATGGCGGCGGCTGCTCGGACCGGCAAACGCTTCGTGGTGCTGGACCGACCGAATCCGGTTGGCGGACAAGCAAGAGGCCCCGTCCTCAAGGACGGATTCACCTCCGGCGTCGGCCTGGACAAGATCGCCCAGCAGCACGGCATGACCGCGGGTGAGCTGGCCCGCTTCTACAACGGCGAGTTCATGCCGCGGGTCGCCGGCCGTCCCGTCCAGGACCTGGCCGTGGTGCAGGTGCAGGGTTGGTCGCCGGGCGAGTTGTTCGCCGACACCGGCGCACCGTGGATCATGCCGTCACCCAACATGCCGACGCCGGACACTGCCCTGCTTTATCCGGGACTCGGCATGTTCGAAGCGACCAATCTGTCGGAGGGCCGCGGCACCACCAGGCCGTTCGAGTTGATCGGTGCGCCATACGTGGATTACCGCTGGGCGCAACGACTTTCGGGGGAGCAACTGCCGGGCGTTGAGTTCCGGGAGGCCTACTTCAACCCGACGTTCTCCAAGAACGAAGGCAAGGTGTGCGGCGGTGTCCAGGTGCACATCGCCGATCCGCAGCGGGTCGACGCCATACGCACCGCGACGACGATGATGACGACCTTGCGCGACCTCTACGCCGAGTTCGACTGGCGCGGTGACGCCGGCCGCTGGATCAACCTGCTCACCGGATCGGACCGCTTCCTGCGGATGTTCGCCGCCGGCGACAGCGCGGCTCAGATCGTCGCCGCGTGGCAGCCCGAACTGCGCGCGATCGATCGCACCCGACGGCAGTACCTGCTCTACAAGCGCTGAGCGGACTATTTACTGACCGAGCGGTCTGTATTACCGTATGGCGGGCCAGGCACCCGACCCGCAACGGAGATCTCCCATGAGTGCAGTCCTGCCGAGTTACGCCGCGGGCCGTTGGTTCGCACCCGACGACGGCGCGCCGCTCCTCGACGCGAGCACCGGCGAGGAGATCGTGCGCGTCTCCAGCTCCGGCCTCGACTTCGCCGCGATGGTCGACTACGCGCGCCAGACCGGGGGACCGGCGATCCGGGCGCTCACCTTCCACGAGCGCGCAGCGCGACTCAAGGCGCTCGCCAAGACGCTGTCGGAGCGAGCCGTCAAGGACGCGTTCTACGATCTGTCCTTCCGGACCGGCGCCACGCAGCGCGACTCGATGGTCGACATCGACGGTGGCATCGGCACCTTGTTCGCCTATGCCAGCAAGGGCACGCGGGAGCTGCCCGACGGCAAGGTCGTGCTCGACGGCCCGGCCGAACCGCTAGGAAAGGGAGGCACTTTCGTCGGTCAGCACGTCTTCGTGTCGCGACCAGGAGTGGCCGTGCAGATCAACGCCTTCAACTTCCCCGTCTGGGGGATGCTCGAGAAGCTCGCGCCGGCCTTCCTCGCCGGACTGCCTTCCATCGTCAAGCCCGCGAGCCAGACCGCCTACCTCACCGAGGCCGTCGTGCGGCAGATCGTCGACTCCGGTCTGCTGCCGGCAGGGTCACTGCAGTTGGTCAGTGGTTCGGCCGGCAACCTGCTCGACCACCTCGGCGCGCAGGACTCGGTGGCCTTCACCGGCTCGGCGCACACCGCCGACATCCTCCGCCAGCACCCGTCGGTGCTGCACGGGGGTGTGCAGTTCGGGGTCGAGGCCGACTCGCTCAACTGCTCGGTGCTCGGCACCGACGTCACCGTTGACGACCCGGAATTCGAACTGTTCGTCAAGGGCGTCGTCACCGAGATGACCGTCAAGGCCGGTCAGAAGTGCACCGCCATACGGCGGGTGATCGTGCCGGCCGGGATCGCCGACGACGTCGTCGCCGCGATCAGTGACCGACTCGCCAAGGTCACCGTCGGCAAGGCCGATGCCGAGGGTGTGCGGATGGGCGCGCTTGCCTCGCTCGGCCAACGCGACGAGGTGCGCAAGGCAGTCGAGGCGCTGCGGACGTCGTCCGAGATCGTCTTCGGCAACCCGGACGACGTGACGGTCGTGGGAGCCGACGCCGAGAGCGGTGCGTTCATCTCGCCGATCCTGCTGCGCGCGCAAGACGGAGCCCGCGAGGTGCACGACGTCGAACCGTTCGGTCCGGTCAGCACCGTGATCAGCTACGAAACCCTCGACGAGGCAATCGAACTCGCGGCTCGCGGCAAGGGCAGTCTTGCGGGTTCGGTCGTCACCCACGACCCGGAGGTCGCGCGCACGATCGTGCTCGGCCTTGCTCCCTGGCACGGCCGGATCCTGGTGCTCGACCGGGACGATGCCGGTGAATCCACCGGGCACGGGTCGCCGCTGCCGATGCTGGTGCACGGGGGTCCAGGTCGTGCGGGCGGTGGAGAGGAGCTCGGTGGCATCCGCGGGGTGCTGCACCACATGCAACGCACCGCGATCCAGGGTTCGCCGGACATGGTGACCGCGATCGGTGGGCGGTGGACCGCCGGTGCGCAGCGACGCGAAGGCGCCATACATCCCTTCCGGAAAAGCCTGGCAGAGCTGCAGATCGGCGACACGATCAGCAGCGCCCAGCGCGAGGTGACGCTGGAGGACATCAACACGTTTGCCGAATTCACCGGCGACACGTTCTACGCGCACACCGACCCCGCGGCCGCCGCGGCGAATCCGCTCTTCGGTGGCATCGTCGCCCACGGATACCTGGTCGTTTCACTTGCCGCCGGACTCTTCGTCGAGCCGAATCCGGGTCCGGTGCTGGCCAACTTCGGTGTCGACAACCTGCGCTTCCTCACCCCGGTGAAGGCCGGCGACACCATCGCCGTGACGCTCACGGTCAAGCAGGTCACCCCACGTCTGAATGCCGACTACGGCGAAGTGCGTTGGGATGCCGTTGTCGCCAACGCCGAGGGTGACCCCGTTGCGACGTATGACGTGCTCACCCTCGTGGCAAAGACGTGGCCGCAGGAGGCCGACGACCAAGGCTGAGCGGTACCCGGTTTACCACGCAGGCCAGGTGAGGTTAGCCTTACCTCATGCTCGAGAACCGAACGTCCCGCCGTGCCCTTATCGCCGGCACCGCCGCTCTTCTTGTCGCAGGTCTGACCGCCTGCGGCTCGTCCTCAGGAGGCAGCGCCGGCGCATCCGGCACCGGCTCCGCGTCCGGCAAGGGTGCCTCCTTCACCCCGGTCACGATCAAGAGCGCCCTCGGCGACGCGAAGATCTCCGAGAAGCCGAAGCGGGTGGTCACGCTCGGGCAGGGTTCGACCGAGACCGCGATCGCGCTCGGGGTGACTCCGGTCGGCATGGAGTCCTACCCCTGGGGCAGCGACCAGAAGACCGGCTATCTGCCGTGGATCTACGACGCGGTGAAGGCCAAGAACGGCACGCTGCCCAAGCAGTTCACCGGAGGCACCGAGCTGGACATCGAGGCGATCCTCGAGCTCGACCCCGACGTCATCCTGGCCCCGTGGTCGGGCATCACGCAGGCGCAGTACGACAAGCTCAAGGAGATCGCGCCGACCGTCGCCTATCCCGACAAGGCGTGGAGCACCGATTGGGATCAGCAGATCACCACGATCGGTCAGGCGCTCGGTGAGTCTGACAAGGCCAAGGGCTTGATCACCACGATCGACGACCAACTCGCGCAGGTCGCCAAGACCCACCCGAAGTATGCCGACACCAGCTTCGTCTACACCTACACCGACGGGCCGGGGACGCTCGGAGTCTTCCTGCCCACCGAGCAGCGCTCGGCGATGCTCACCAAGATGGGCCTCAAGGTCGATCCGGTCGTGAAGACGTTGAAGGAGAAGGACGGCACCGACTCCGCCGTCATCGGCCTGGAGAACGCCGACAAAATCTCGAAGGCCGACCTGATGTTTACCTTCTACTCCGACGCGAAGACCAAGAAGAGCATCGAGGCGCAGCCTCTCTACGCGAAAATACCTGCCGTCAAACGTGGTTCGGTCGTGAGCAGCGACGACCCGTCGTTCGTCACCGCATCGTCGATGATCAATCCGCTCACGGTGCCGTGGGTGATCAAGCGCTACCCGCCGATGATCGACGCGGCCATCGCGAAGGTTGGCTGACACCCGCACGCTCACCCGGCAGGAAGCCCCGGCGGCGGGCTTCCTGCCGTGGCGCGTGCCCGCACTGGCCGCCTTGGTGGCGCTGCTTCTCGTCGCAGTGCTGCTCAGTCTCGCCTTCGGCTCGAAGGCGCTGTCCTTCGGGCAGATCTGGACGGCGGTCGGCGGCGGAGGCCCGGAGCACGTCCGCGACGTGCTCGACAGCCGGGTGCCACGAACCGTGCTCGGTCTGCTGGTGGGGGGCTGCCTGGCCGTGGCCGGCGTCGTCATGCAGGGGCTGTCCCGCAACCCGCTCGGCGACCCCGGGTTGCTCGGGGTCAACGCCGGCGCAGCCACCGGCATCGTCGTCTCGACGGCGTTCCTGCACCTGCCCGGCAGCCCCACCTGGGCGGCTTTGCCGGGCGCGTTCCTGGCGATGCTGATCGTCACGACGATGGGGTCGGGGCGGCGCGGCGTGGTGCCGGTGCGGCTGGTCCTCTCCGGTGCCGTGGTGACTGCGGTGCTCACGGCAGTCATCCAGGCGATCACTCTCACCCACCCGAATGCCTTTGACGATTACCGCTATTGGGCCGTCGGCTCACTTGCCGGCGGCGGCGCCGACGTCATGGAAATCCTCCCGTGGGCGATCATCGGCCTGGTGGTCGCCGGTCTGCTCGCCACCTCGCTCAACGCGCTGGCGCTCGGGGAGGAGATAGCCATCTCGCTGGGCTCCAATCCGGCCGTGACGCGCTGGGCCGGCATCGCCGCGGCGACGGTGTTGTCCGCGGCCGCCACCTCGGCCGCCGGGCCAATCGCGTTCGTGGGCCTTGCCGTTCCGCATCTTGCTCGTGCCATCGTCGGCCCGGATCATCGCTGGCAGTTGCCGGCGGCACTGCTGATCGGACCCAGCCTGCTGCTGATCGCCGACGTCGTCGGCCGGCTGTTGTTGCGCCCGCAGGAGTTGCAGGTCGGCGTGGTCACCGCGTTCGTCGGCGCGCCGGTGCTGTTGTGGCTGGTCCGGCGGACGGCGGGTGAGTCGTCGTGAGTGCCGTGGACGGTCTGTCGACCCGTCGGGTCGGTATGACGGGGCGCGTCGTGCTGCACGTCAGCCCGCGAGCGGTGGTCGTCGGCGCGGTGACTCTCGCGCTCCTGGTCGTGCTGGGCATCCTGACCCTGACGATGGGCAAACTGGGCATCCCGCCCGGTGGGTTGTGGACCGCGATCAGCGGGCACGCCGACGGCAAGGAGAAGTTCGTCTTCGAGGAGCTGCGCGGGCCGCGCCTTTCCGTGGCGGTCGGCGCGGGCGCGGCGCTCGGCGTCTCCGGTCTGCTCTTCCAGTCCGGCACCCGCAACCCGTTGGCAAGTCCCGACGTTGTCGGCATGACGGCGGGTGCCGGCGCTGGAGCCGTCGTGGCGAGTCTGTGGATCCCATTGCTACCGCTCGGCATCGGCGCATTTGCGGGCGCCGCAGTCGCCGCCGCACTCGTCTACCTTTCCACGGGCAGCGGATTTGCGGTGCCCAGCCGGATCATCCTCGCCGGGGTAGGCGTCTCCGCGATGGCGACCGCCTTCATCCAGTACGTCGTCATGGTCAAGGACCAGGACGAGTCCCTTTCACTGGCGGGCTATCTCGCCGGCACCCTGTCGGCCCGCACCTGGGGGCAGGCACAGTTCGTCGGCCTGGCGTGTCTGGTGCTGCTGCCGTGTGCGCTCGCGCTGGGCCCGCGGCTGCGCCTGATGGAGCTGGGCGACGCAATGGCCGACTCGCTCGGCGCCCGCGCCGGTCGCACTCGCAGTCTCGCCATCCTGATCGCCGTCGCACTGTGCGCGGCCGCGGTGAGCGCTGCCGGCCCGATCGCGTTCGTCGCGCTCACCGCGCCGCAGATCGCCCGCAGGCTGGTCGGCGGTCCGCACGGCGCGGTTGTGGTCTCGGCGTTGACCGGTGCGGTCGTCCTGGTCGCCGCCGACCTGTGGGTCCAGCAGGCCGGCTGGCTCGGTGACCTGCCGGTCGGCATCCTCACCGCCGCGTTCGGCGGCGTCTACCTCGGGGTCCTGCTCGTGAAGGAATGGAAGAAGGGAAGCGCATGAACCGCCTCGCCGCGCGTGGCCTCACGCTGTCCTACGGCAACCGGGTGGTCTGTCGTGACCTCACCCTCGACCTGCCCGACGGGGCGGTGACCGCGGTGATCGGCCCGAACGGCTGTGGCAAGTCGACGCTACTCAAGGCGCTCGGCCGGGTACTGACCCCGACCTCCGGGCAGGTGCTGCTCGACGGACGGCCGGCAGCGTCATACAAGACCAAGGAGGCGGCACGGGTGGTCGCGATGCTGCCGCAGACGCCGGTCGTCCCGGAGCAGATCACCGTGCGAGATCTGGTGGGGCGCGGTCGTTTTCCCTATCACTCGCTGCTGCGGCAGTGGTCGCCGGACGATGACGAGGCGGTGCAGAGCGCGATGGAGCGGGCGGGGGTGGCTGACCTTGCGACGCGTCCGGTCGCGGAGCTGTCCGGCGGTCAGCGACAGCGCGTCTGGCTTGCCATGGTCGTCGCCCAGCGCACTCCCGTGCTGCTGCTCGACGAGCCGACGACCTACCTCGACGTCGCGCACCAATACGAAGTGCTCGACCTGTGCCGTGACCTACGCGACCTCGGCATCACGGTCGTCGCCGTGCTGCACGACCTCAATCAGGCGGCTCGATACGCCGACCACCTGGTGGTGATGAATTCCGGCGACGTCATCGCGCAGGGCGCGCCCGGGGACGTGCTCAGCGCCGACCTCGTGCAGGAGGTGTTCGAGCTCGCGAGCACCGTCATACCGGACCCCGAGACGGGCACTCCGATGGTGGTGCCGCGGGCCCGCGCTACCGCCCGGTCGGTGAGCGGTCGAAGCGATGCACCATCGGCGGCAACACCAGCAGCATCCCCGTCGACCAGGTGAGATGTATGACGGCAGGCCCGATCACATCGCCGGTGGCACGCCGGTCGAGCGCGGTGATCGTGCCGAGCACCCCTGCTGCAAAGACCAACATCGGATTGCCGGTGGCGCAGGTGACGAGGGTGTAGATGGCCGTGCTCGTCAGGACCGGGTGCACGCCCGGCAGATCGACCGCGTCGTAGAGCGGGCCCCGGAAGAACAACTCCTCGGTGACGCCGGTGAGTAGCGCCAGCCCGATGACCGTTGGCAGCGAGCCGTGCCTGGCGTGGTCGACGACGGCACGAATCCGGTCCCGTAGCAATGGGATCCGGGTAGTCACGACCGCACCCGCCGAGAAGACCGCGACCGCGCCCGCCCCGATGATGGCCGGCCGCACCACCGACCGCGTCAGCGTCGCCGGTCGCACCAGTTGACGCAGTGGCCGAGGGGAGCCGGCGACGGCGCCCGCGGTCCAGGTCGAGGCGAGGACCACCGTCCACCGCCGAAACTTCCGGCCACCCGGCGGGCTGGTGATGGCGGTGCGCAGCACCGGCGCGCCCGCGGCAATGGTCACCGCACTCGCCCAGCGCGCTCGCCGCAAGGCCGCCGGGCGGCGGCTGCCACGCGCGAAAGTCCCCATGGAACCGACCAATCCAGCCACGCGGCCACTTTAGACACAACGGCTGGGCGACCGACCATGCCATCCGTTGGGGTGAGGCGGCGCGGCGGCGAGGTGCTCTACTGTCTCGATCGTGGCTGCCCAGACGCGTCAAGGCGTGCTTGTGACCGGTGCGAGTGGATACGTCGGCGGCCGGCTGATCCCGCTACTGGTCGATGAGGGACTCCAGGTGCGCGCGGCGTTCTTACCCGATGAGGACGCCGACCGGTTTCCGTGGTCGGACCGGGTCGAGGTGGTGCGGATGGACGCACTCGACCCGGATTCGGTGGCGAGTGCGGTCGACGGCGTCGACGCCGTCTACTACCTGATCCACGGGATGGGCGGCGACGACTTCGTCGCCAAGGACCGGCAGAGCGCACAGATCCTTGCGCAGGCAGCTCGCGAGGCCGGGGTCGGGCGGCTGGTCTACCTGTCCGGCATCGTGCCCGATGTCGACGACCAGGACGAGCTGTCCGACCACATCACCTCCCGTCGTGAGGTTGAGCAGATCCTCACCGACTCCGGCATCCACACCGTCGCGCTCCGCGCGGCCATCCTGCTGGGTAGCGCGTCGACGTCATACGAGATCGTCCGGCAGATCTCCGAACGCCTTCCCGTGCAAGCGATTCCGACCTGGATGGACTCACGAGTGCAGCCGATCGCGGTCGACGATGCGCTCGCCGCGCTCGTAGGTGCGCTTTCGGTGGAAGGCAGCTCTCGCTCCTACGACATCGGTGGGCCCGAGGTGCTCACCTACGCGGAGCTGCTCGACAGATTTGCCGCCGACGCCGACATCGACCGCAAGCAGGTCAAGGTGCCTCTGGTCCCTACTGCGGTCGTGGGCAAACTCACCGGCCTGATCACCGACGTACCAGCTCCGACGGTCGAGGCGCTCGTCGAGAGCCTGCACCACGACATGGTGGCCCACGAGGACGACTTTCGCGCCGACCTGCTCGCCGACGGCCACCGGCTCACCGAGCTGGACGACGCCCTGCGCCGGGCACGGGGTGATGATCCGGATGATCCCCTCGCGCCGCGCCGCACGGACCCCGAGTGGGCCAGTTCCCACCCGGCGTGAGCCGAGCCGCATACGCTTGGCAGCAAACCTGATCCGTTGCACACGAGAGGAATTCGGCGATGTCGACCCCTTACGACAACGACCCGCAGCGGCCCGATCTCGGCCGAGCCGAGCAACGTGCCGGCGATGTCCGTGAGGGCGACCTCCGGCAGGACCGGGCCGTCGAGCGCGGCGGTCACGGCGGATTCATCGCCGGCCTGGTGATCGCGGCGATTCTGTTGATCCTCATGGTCATCTTCATGTCGCAGAACTCCGCGAGCACCACCGTCAGCTTCTTCGGCTGGGAGGGGACGGTGTCGCTTGCAGTCGCGCTGCTCGTGGCGTTCGTCGCCGGGGTGTTGCTCGTCGCGATCCCCGGCTACCTGCGCGTGCTGCAGCTGAAGCACCGGGTGCGCAAGCTGCGCTGACCCGCTCCGGCTACCGTCGCGGGATCAGCCGAGTTGCCCGGCAAGCCAGGCGAGCGTGACCGGCAGTGCGTCGGCCTGGTAACCCTTCGCGTGACGGGCGCCCGGGATCGTCTGCACGACTGACGGGACACGGTGCTCGGTCAGCGCGGCGCCGAGGCGACCGACTCCCGCGACGGGGACGAATCGCGGTCCGAAGACCGTCTTCAACGGCGACCGGCTGCTACAGGTCCTCGACCCGTTCGGCAACCTGATCGGCTTCGTTACCCGGAGCCGCAGCTGACTCCGGTCGGCGGTGTCGGCTCAGTGCCCGAGCTCGCGGATGCGCAGCCACTCCACAGCGTCGGCTGGGCGCATCGGCGACTCGAGGTCCTGCTCGCAGAGCGTGCCGATGAGCTCGTGCAGAGCGGTGCGTTCGTCGTCGAGGATGCCACTTCGGGTCAGTGACTCCAGTGTGTAGGTCGCCTGCCGCAGCAGGTCGCCGGTCGTCCAGTCTGCCTCCGGCATCGGGTATTGCCGTTCCCGGATCGACCAGAGCACTCGGTCCATCAGCTTCATGCCTCCCAGCGTCGCTGGCGTTGCTGCGTGCCGCCTGAAGGACCCCTCTACGCCAGGTAGGTATCAGTCATAGGCTGTCGATCGATGACAACTGAGCAGACGGCTGCGGGAGCAGCGACCAGAGCACCCGACCCGAACCGTTGGCGGGCACTCGCCGTCTGCCTCGTTGCCGGCTTCATGACCCTGCTCGACGTGAGCATCGTCAACGTCGCCCTGCCCAGCATTCGCGAAGGCCTCGGCGCGGGACCGAACGCGCTGTCCTGGGTGGTTTCCGGATACGCCCTCGCGTTCGGTCTGCTCCTCGTGCCGGCCGGTCGCATCGGCGACGCGCGGGGTCGACGCCCGACCCTGATCGTCGGGCTCGCGGTCTTCACGCTCGCCAGTGCGGCGTGCGGATTTGCGCCCAACGCAACCCTTTTGGTCGTGGGCCGCGTCATACAAGGCCTTGGTGGAGGGCTCGTCAGTCCAACGATCAGCGGACTCATCCAGTCGATGTTCCAGGGCGTCGAGCGCGCCAAGGCATTCGGTCTCTTCGGTGCGACCGTGGGCATCTCGACCGCGATCGGTCCGCTTGCCGGCGGTCTGCTGATCCAGCTGTTCGGCACCGAGAATGGTTGGCGTTCGGTGTTTTTCGTCAATCTGCCGATCGGGGCTCTCGCGATCCTGCTTGCGTTGCGCTGGGTGCCGCACCACAAGCGGGCCCGCGGTGAGCGCAGCCGCGACGACCTCGATCCGGTCGGCGTCGTGCTGCTCGGTCTCGCGGTGCTGCTGGTGATCCTGCCCTTCATCGAGCAGGAGTCGTGGCATTCCAACGCCCGGCTGTTGCTCTTCCCCGCCGCCGCGATCATGCTTGGCATCTTCATCTGGTGGGAACGCCGGTATCGCCGGCTCGGCAATGTGCCCGTCGTCGACTTCCGGCTCTTCCAGCGGTCCAGCTTCTCGCTCGGTGTCGCGCTCGGCACGCTCTACTTCGCCGGCTTCACCGGGATCTTCTTCATCTACGCACAGACGCTGCAGGAGGGCCTGGGTTACAGCGCACTCGAATCCGGGCTGGCAGCAACGCCGTTCGCGGTCGGATCCGCCGTCGCGGCGGCCCTCGGCGGCCGGCTGGTGACCAAGTACGGTCGTCCGCTCGTGGTGGTCGGTCTCGTGGGGATTTTCGTCGGCACCATCGCGCTGGCGATCGTCGCCGGTCAGGTGCGCAGCAGCGATCTCGGTTGGGCGGGCGCCCTGCCCATGCTCATCGGCGGCCTCGGCAGCGGCCTGGTGATCAGTCCGAATCTCACGCTGACCGTTTCGGAGGTGCCGGTGCGCCAGGCCGGAGTCGCCGGCGGTGTGCTGCAGACCGGCCAGCGCATCGGATCGGCCGCCGGCATCGCGATCACCGGCAGCGTCTTCTACGGTGTGCTCGCCGACGGCGGTCGCCCCGACTTCTCCACCGCCCTGGTGCACGGCCTGATCAGCGTGGCCGCATTCGTTGCCGCGTCGCTGCTCGTCGGGCTGGCCGATATCGCGACGGCAAGCCGCCGGCGCGCCTGATAGGGGTATGGCGCAGACTCGTCCTCGGTGGGAGACTCCGCCCATGGGGGAGCACACAGCGCCACAACTCACACCGGCACAACCGACGCCGGGCCACTTGAGCCACGCTGCACCGGGCTGGTGGCGTTCCCAGCGGCACCTGCTCGGGGTGTTCCTGGTCGCGATGTGGGTTGCGTGGTTCGGCGTCACGCTCTGGTCGGCGCCCCACGAAGAGACCGCGGGCGACCTGCGTAATGCGGTGAGCAGCGGCGACGTCAAGGCATGGGACCGCTCGTCGCGCGCACCCGACGGCCTGCTGTCCTCGACCGGATTCGGACCGGGCAAGGGCATGGGCAATATGACCGGCACTGCGGGCACGATCATCGAATGGCAGGACGCCAGCGGTCAGCGTTACTGGGCAGATGGTGCCGACCTGGTGCAGCCCCTTGAGCCGCAGTCCGCACCACAGACCAACGGCGATGCCGGCCGTGTCCTCGATCAGTGGATGGTCCAGCAGGGCGCCCCGGACCGACGACTCGACATCCCGTCGGTGCCGCGCTGGCTGGGGGTCGGCTTCTGGGCCTTCGGGATCGCCGCGATCGTGTTCGGATATCAACCGAGGCGCGGCAACCGATGGTTCTGGTTCTGGCTCAGCAGTCTCACCCTCGGCCTGGGGGTGCTGGCGTATGCCGTCTTTGAGTGCATCCGCGATCCGAAGCAAGCGGCGCGTCCGCACGGTGGCGTCACCGGGCTGGTCTGGGTCTTCGCCGGCAAGCTGGCGATCTCGTTGGCAGTGCTGCTGATCGGCGCGATCGCCGTCCGCATGTGAGAAGCTCCCGTCATACCCCATAGGGGTAAGTGGTATACACGGATCGTCCGTTCGACGATCCGAGGAGTTGCTGTGCGTAGGACCACCTGGACGAAGTTTGGCGCGATCGCGAGTGTTGCCGGAGTGGTGGCTGTCGCCGGATGTTCGAGCGGTCGAGGGGCCGGTGCCGAGTCATCGGCGCCGATGAGGTCAGCCTCGTCGATGGCAGGCATGCAACATGGCATGGACGGCGGCTCGGTGCCGAAGGGCATGAAAGCCGCTGCAAATCCTAAGTTTCCGGTCGGCAGCGAGGTCGTGCTGACTGCGGACCACATGCCCGGCATGAAAGATGCCAAGGCGAAGGTTGTCGGCGTCTATGCCACCAACACCTACGCGGTGAATTACACGCCGACCACCGGTGGTGCGCCGGTCAAGGATCACAAGTGGGTCGTGCAGCAGGAGCTCAAGGGTGCTGGGGCCGGCCGCCTCGCCGACGGCACGCAGGTCACGCTCGCGACCGACCACATGCCCGGCATGGACGGTGCGAAGGCCACGATCGCCGGGTCCACGACCGAGCCGGTGTATGCCGTCGACTACGACATGAACGGCATGACGATGAAGAATCACAAGTGGGTCGTGCAGGACGAGATGAAGGCTGCCAGTTCCTGACACCGCTGGCGGTGGTGATCCAGATCACCTAACCTGGCTGGGTAACTACACCTGTCGTAAAGCTGGGAGACGTGATGACCGCGATCGACGAGGTACGACGCAGCGTCCGCTGGGGTATCGGGCACGCCTTGCCTGGCACGTTCATGCGGATCGGCGCGCGACGCGGCGATCTGCAAGGTCAGTTGGCGACGCGGGCAAAGACGGACTCGACCGACGAGCTCGTGCCGATCTTCGAGCAGATCCGCGCCGAAGGGCCGATGGCGAGATCACGGATCGGCTATGCGACCGTCGATCACGCAGCCGTGCGAGAAGTGCTGTCCAGCAACGATGTTCGCGCTGGCATCGGTCTGGGTGACGAGAGCATGTTGACTCGCGCGCTCGGCTGGGCGGCGCGTCCCGGCATACATCCGGTTGAACCGCCGTCGATGCTCGCGACCGAGCCGCCGGACCACACCCGCTACCGCAAATTGGTCACCAAGGTCTTCACCGTGCGGGCCGTCGACCAGCTGCGGGACCGCACCGAGAAATTCGCGGCCGCACTGCTCGACGCCATCCCAGCCGGTCGCGAGGTCGACCTGGTCGACGCCTATTGCGCGCAACTGCCGGTGCAGGTGATCGCCGATGTCCTCGGTGTGCCGGAGAGCGATCGGCGGCGCGTGCTGGAGATGGGCACCGCAGCCGCGGCCAGCCTCGACATGGGCCTCGGCTGGCGCGAGTTGCGCACTGTTGAGCTCGCGCTCGACGCTTTCGACGCCTGGCTCGGCGAGCATCTCGTGCGTCTCCGCCGGGAGCCGGGCGTTGATCTTTTCAGTCAGTTGGTCCGGGCCAGCGACGAAGGACAGCAGCTGACCGAGAAGGAGCTCAAGTCGACCGCGGGCCTCGTGCTCGGGGCAGGGTTCGAGACGACGGTCAACTTGCTGGGCAATGCGATTCGGTTGTTCGACGAGCATCCTGACCAGCTGCAGATTCTGCGGGCGGAGCCGGAGCTGTGGCCCAACGCGGTCGACGAGATCCTCCGTCTCGCTCCGCCGGTGCTGTTGACCGGCCGCCAGGTGGTGCGCGACGCCACGATTGCCGGCGTGCCGGTTAAAGGCCAGCAGGTGATCATGACCGTGCTTGCCGGGGCCAACCGCGATCCGAAGGTCTTCAGCGACCCGGATCGTTTCGACG
This sequence comes from Flexivirga meconopsidis, assembly GCF_026162425.1. GTDB lineage: Bacteria > Actinomycetota > Actinomycetes > Actinomycetales > Dermatophilaceae > Flexivirga > Flexivirga meconopsidis. The sequence continues at coordinate 363,884 of NZ_JAOBQJ010000001.1, forward strand.
TACGGCGGGAGAACGCGCGCGATCACGTGTCGTTCTCCGCGGGTCGGCACTTCTGCCTCGGTGCCGCGCTTGCCCGCATGGAGGGCGAGGTCGCGCTGCGGTCCTTCTACGACCGGTTCACGCAGGTGGAGTTGCTGGCCGGTGCGAAGCGTCGGCCCACCCGAGTCCTGCGTGGTTGGGAGCACCTGCCGGCGCGGGTGCGCTGACGCCCGCAAACACGGATCACTTTACAAACTGGTTCAATTTGTAAAGTGATCCGTGTAAGGTGCGTCACATAGCAATCACCGACCCCGGAGACCACCATGCGACGCACCACTGCCCTCACCGACCGGCTTCGCCGTGGTCGGCACGCGAAAAAGTCTGCGCAGGCTCAGGATTGGGGATTCTTCGGTCCAGACTCCGTGTCGTGGAAGGTCTGGTCCTATCCGACGTCGTTCTGGCTCGGCTTCTCCCGTGCGGTGACGATCGAGGAGCTGGATCCGTTGCTTGTCGCATCGGTGCAGGAGAGCGGACAGGTCAAGCAGCGCACCCCGCTGCGCTACGACCGCACGCTGCAGTACTTCGCCACCGTCATCTTCGGCGATGCCCAGTCGGTGCTGAAGGCGTCCGAGATCCTGGTCAAGGTGCACTCGCGGGCGATCGGCACCGACCCGGTGACCGGCAAGCGGTATGACGCCAACGACCCAGAGTCGCAGCTGTGGATCCACCTGACCGCGTGGCACTCGATCCTCTACACCTACGAGCGCTTCGGCCCGGGCAAGCTCTCCGCCGAGGACGAGGCGCGCTATTGGCAGGAGTGCGCGCTCGCCGCGGAGTTCCAGACGATTGACCCCGACCGCGTCCCGCGCAGCCGCGAAGGCATCCGGCAATACTTCGAGGACTATCGCCCGCAACTTGTCGGATCCGAGTTGGCACGCGACATGTTCCAGTTCCTCGCCAACATGGAGCTGCACTCGATCCCGCATTCGGTGCCCTACGCGATCCGCTGGACGATCAACGCCTTCATGAGCCGCGCGGTCATCTCGACCTTCCCGCGGTGGATGCGCGACCTCGGTGGCACTCCGCAGAGTCGAGTCACCGATGCGGTGATCACCGCGGCGACGAAACCCGTTGTGCGCGTAGCCAACTGGAGCCCGCGGGTGAAGCTCGCCGTCATCGGTTTCCTGTCACCCCGCACCCGTCCGGTGCTGACGCCCGTCTTCCGCGACATCGACCCGGTCGAGAAGGTCGTCTACACCCCGGCGGAAGCCCGCGGGAAGTTCGGCTTCGACACCATTCCCGCGCAGTGGGCCGCGCTGACGGCGAAGACGAAGGCCAAGGCGTACGAACACAACCACCACGACCCGGTCCTGGAGTTCGCCGACGCGCAGGCGTCCTGAGCTGTTCCTCGCTCGGCCGGTCGATGTGCGGGGCTTCGGCGACTAGCTGCGAGTCTGTTCGTGGGTCAGCTCGCGATCCACGACATCGACGTCGCGGCATTGTCCGACTCGTTTGGGCAGCGGCGCGGGCGGGCGGATGCTCGCTCCATCCCCAGCAGTTGCGTTCGGGCGCGCTCCGTTGTCGGTGGTCGACGTTATGATGATCACCACGACGAAAACCACTGCGGCGGAAGGAGATTCGAGCCTATGTCTCTCGATTCTGCCTTGCCGCTGCCGCAGCCTCCGGACGTGCCAGAGCGTCCGGACGTGCCTGCCGGGGCGGTGCGGGTGCCGGTTGAGCCGGGTCGTGGGCCGGTCGTGCTGGAGCGGGTGCGGGAGCTTGCGGCGTTGCTGGATGAGGTGCCGGACGTCGTCCATCAGCTCGGCGACGCGCAACTGGAGTTGTTGACGCAAGTGTTGTTGCGGCTGCACGGGCGGTCGGCTCAGGTTGCCGCGGTGGTCACCGCGGATGCGGTCGACCGGGGCACGGTCGCGGGCTCGACGGCAGCGAACACCACCCAGTGGGTATGCCGGCACGCCGCGGCGGCTGGGGTGCCGGTTGAACCGGTGGAGGCGAAGTCGATCGCGGTGGTGGCGGAGGCGTGCCGGGAACCGAAGAACGCGGTGATCGCGGCAGCCGTCGCACGCGGGTCGTGCACGGTGTCGACGGCGCGGGCCGCGTTGACCCATGCGGACAAGGTCGCGCCCGTGGTGCCGTCCGCGGACCGGGGTGAGGTGTTGTCGTGGTTCCTGCAACTCGATCCGTCGCTCGGGGTCAAGGGTGTGCAGGCGTTGACGCGGAAGCTCCTGGCTACCTACGCATCGGAGGCGTTGTCGGCGCAGGACGCGAAACTCGAGCAGGTCGAAACCCTGACCTGGGGCACCACGGCCACGGGGATGACGCGGTTGGTGGCTGAGTTGGCGCCGGCGAATGCTGCGGTGGTGAAGGCGGCGATCACCGTCGGCTCCGCACCCCGACCCGCCACCGCAGACCAGACGCCCGGTGCCGGTGACCCGACCGTGGCCACCGGTGCCAGTAAGACCGTGCGGGATGACCGCACCCCGGGCAAACGCCGTGCCGACGCGTTGATCGAGTTGGTGACCGCTGGCGCACGCGTCGCCGATGGTGGAGCGGTACCGGTGGGGTCGGCGGCCACGGTCCTGCTGACGATGGACCTCAAGTCGCTCACCGACGGCATCGGTGGGGCGACCACCCCGACCGGTGACGTCCTCGACGCGGGAGCGGCCCGGCGGGCCGCGTGTGACGCGGACCTGATCCCCGCAGTGCTGGGTGGGCCGAGTCAACCGTTGGATGTGGGCCGGCGAGAACGCCTGGTCACCAAGGGGTTACGCGCGGCCGTGCTCATACGTGATGGCGGGTGCACCTTCCCCGGCTGCGATCGGCCACCGGGTTTCTGCGAAGTCCATCATGTGACGCCGTGGTGGGCCGGCGGCGAAACCAGCCTGACCAACTCCGCCATGCTCTGCTGCCGACATCACCAGGAAGTCCACCGCCGAGGGTTCACCGCACAAGTCCGCCCCGACGGCGTGACCTGGGACCTCACCGACGGCCGCATGCCCGGCCACACCCACGCGGCGGCCTGACGCCGGGGAGGCGAAGTACCTGTCGAATCTTGACCGTTTCTTGGGTCGCACGGGATAGCTACCCCTCGGTAACAAAAGAGACGATCAATGTATGGCGAACAGTGCGCGTGACGAGTGGGACATCATCAGCGGGGTCGGGCTCACCGCCCTCATCGTGGCCGCAGGCCGGGCGGTCGAATCGCATCGCCCCGATCGGCTGGTCGACGATCCGTGGGCTGAGCGCTTCGTGGCGGCAGCTCGCCCGCCGAAACCGCTGCCAACCAGGCCGCTGCCGGCGTCCGACACCTCGCTCACCGCGACATGGCAGATGATGTCGACCTACATGGGGGTCCGGTCACGTCTTTTCGACGAGACCCTGCTGGCGGCCGCCGAGGCCGGTGCGCAGCAAGTGGTGATCCTGGCGACCGGGCTCGACACCCGGGCACATCGCCTGGAATGGCCCACGGGCACAACCGTTTTCGAAATCGACCAGCCCAGAGTCCTCGACTTCAAGGACCTCGTGCTCGATCGGTATGACGCCAGCCCCGCCACGGACCGCCGCGTGATACGGGTGGACCTGCGGGACGACTGGTCCGGGGCGCTGCTCGAGGCCGGATTCGACCCGTCGTTGCCGTCGGCATGGCTGGCCGAGGGGTTGCTGGCCTACCTGCCGACCGAGGCGGAGCGAGACCTGCTCTCGACGATCGACAAGCTCGCGGCACCCGGCTCCCGGGTCGCCGTGGAGGACTTCACGACACTCAGCGGGCAACTCGACGACCCCGAGCTCGTGCGGCTGTCCGAAGAACTCGGGGCGGACATGAAACAGTTGCTCGACACCGGCGAACGCACCGACCCCGGCGCATGGTTCACCGACCACGGCTGGCAGGTGCAGACCCAGACGGCGGCTGCGGTCGCAGACGGCTACGGGCGTGAATTCGACCGACTGACAAAGCGGTTCAACGCCGACTCCCGATTTGTCATCGCCCGCCGCTGATCGGACGCAAACCCGCGGCCCGTCGCTGCGGCCGGCGGCGTAACGTGCGGAGCATGGACTTTCGCTACCTCGGCAATTCAGGTCTGAAGATCTCCGAGATCACCTACGGCAACTGGCTGACCCACGGATCGCAGGTGGAGAACGAGCAGGCGGTGCGGTCGGTGCGCGCGGCGCTCGACGCCGGCATCACCACCTTCGACACCGCCGACGTCTACGCGAACACCGCGGCGGAGACTGTGCTCGGCGGTGCACTCGCCAGTGAACGGCGCGAAAGCGTGGAGATCTTCACCAAGGTCTACTTCCCGACCGGCCCCAAGGGCCCCAACGACACCGGTCTGTCCCGCAAGCACATCATGGAGTCGATCGAAGGCTCCCTGCGCCGGCTGCGCACCGACCACGTCGACCTCTACCAGGCGCATCGCTACGACTACGACACTCCGCTCGAAGAGACGATGCAGGCCTTCGCCGACCTCGTCCGACAAGGCAAGGTGCTGTATGTCGGGGTCAGCGAGTGGACCGCCGATCAGCTCAAGGCCGGGCACACGCTCGCGAAAGAGCTTGGTTTCCAACTGATCTCGAACCAGCCGCAATACTCCATGCTGTGGCGGGTCATCGAGGAGAAGGTGGTGCCGGCCAGCGAGGAGCTCGGCATCTCCCAGATCGTCTGGTCACCGGTCGCGCAGGGCATCCTGACCGGGAAGTACAAGCCGGGTGAGCAGCCGCCGGCCGGCAGTCGCGCGACCGACGAGAAGGGCGGCGCCGACATGATCTCGCGGTTCATGAACGACGAAACCCTCACCGGCGTGCAGAAACTCGCGCCGATCGCGCAGGATCTCGGACTCACGATGGCGCAGCTCGCGGTGGCCTGGGTGCTGCAGAACAACAATGTCGCTAGCGCGATCATCGGCGCCTCGCGGCCCGAGCAGGTAACCGACAATGTCAAGGCGTCCGGGGTCAAGTTGGACGACGAGACGTTGCGCCGCATCGACAACGCCATCGGCGGTCTCGCCCAGCGCGACCCCGCCCAGACCAAGTCCCCGGAGCACCGGCTGACCTGAGGGGTATGACGGGGGTCTCGATACGCCGGCCGTCGGCTCGCAGGCTCGCCGGCGCCCGGCTACTCGACCAACCCCGATGCTGATCGAGCCGGGCTGGCCGTATCGAGATCAGGTCCAGGTCAGGCCAGGATCACGCCGACCGCCGACGGCCCTTGCGTGGCTTGAGGCGCACCGCAGGCAGGTCGGGCGCGGGGATGCGATCGACCTCGCCGACATACCCCTCGACCGTGCCGAATCGCCCTGTGTCGGCTTGCCATTCGTCTCGCGCGGCGACGATCTCCTCGTGACTGCGGGCCACGAAGTTCCACCACATCATGATGTCCTCGTCGAGCGGCGTGCCGCCGATGAGGATGACGCGGGCGCGTTCGTCGCCCGACGTCAGTCGCAGCAATGTCTGGCCGGTTTCGACCACGCCGAGCTCGGTGCGCTCCAGCAGCAGCGCCTCGTCCTCGCTCGCGTCTCCGGGCGCGAGGGTGACCTCGCCGTCGTCGACGATCACGCCGTGCTCGAAGTCCGGGTCCACCTCCAGGTCCAGCACCGTGCCCGGCTCGAGGTGCAGCTCGGCCGCGACCAGCGGGCTGAATGTCCGCACCGGCGATGAGGCACCACACAGTGACCCCACGAAGACCCGGGCCGTCGCGCCACCGGCCAGCACCGAAAGTTCGGTGACCGCGGTGACGAAATGGTCGAAGCCGTTTTCGCTGTCGCGGGTCGCATCCGGCTGTGCGACCCACAACTGCACGCCGCGCAGCGACCCCGCACGCGACACCTCCGAGTGGCTGATGCCGTTGCCGGCGGTCATCAGGTTGACCTCGCCCGGTCGCACCAGCTGCGTGTTGCCCGCGCTGTCGCGGTGCTCGATCTCGCCGTCGAAAAGCCAGGTCACCGTTTGCAATCCGCAGTGCGGGTGCGGCGGCACGTCCATCGGCGTCGTCGACGGGCCGAAGTGATCGGCGAAGCACCAGGCTCCGACGAGGGTGCGGTCGCGGTGCGGCAGGGTGCGCTGCACGAAGATCGCGCGAAGGCCGCCGAGCGGCACCTCGCGCGCTTCCAGGCGTTCGAGAGTTGTCACGGCATACAGGCTAACTCTCAAATTTGAAGCTAGGCTTCGAATCGATGGCACAGTCGAGAACGACCACGTGGCGGTCCTACTTCGAGTCGAGCATCCTGCTACAGACCCGGTTGGATGAGCAGCTGCGCGCCGACTCGGGTATGTCGCTGTTGGAGTACCACCTGCTGCTGCTCCTTGTGCAGGCCGACGGCCGGATGCGGATGGGCGAACTCGCCCGCGCGATGGTCTTCTCCAGCAGCCGGCTCACCTACCAGGTGGGCGTGCTGGAGCGGCGCGGTTGGGTCAGTCGCCGGCGCGACGAGCACGACGCCCGGGTCAACTGGGCGTGCATCACCGCGGCCGGCCGCACGGCGTTCCAGCAGGCCGGCCGCCCGCACCTCGCGCTGGTGCGCAGCCTCTTCCTCGACGATCTGTCCGATGACGAACTCACGGTGCTGGACCGGGTGTTCACCCGATTGCTCGACGACCTACGGGAATAATTCAAATCTGAAGGAAGTTGTGGCCGATATGCCTGCTGTCACAGTCGAGAACATCCTGACCCTGCCCCGCGTGTCGACCCCGGCGCCGACCGCAGTCGATCGGCCGGTGCGGTCGGTCACGACCGCCCCCAAAGGCTTTGAGGGCGAAGGCTTTCCGGTGCGTCGCGCCTTCGCCGGCGTCTCGATGGCCGACCTCGACCCGTTCATCCACATGGACCAGATGGGCGAGGTCGAATATGCACCCGGCGAGCCGAAGGGCACGCCCTGGCACCCGCACCGCGGCTTCGAGACCGTCACCTACATGATCGACGGCGTCTTCGAGCATCAGGACAGCCACGGCGGCGGTGGCAGCATCACCGACGGCGACACCCAGTGGATGACCGCCGGCTCGGGGTTGCTGCACATCGAGAAGCCGCCGGAGCAGTTGGTCATGTCCGGTGGGCTCTTCCACGGCCTGCAGCTGTGGGTCAACCTGCCCAGCACCCAGAAGATGTCCGACCCGCGCTACCAGGACATCCGCAGCAAGGAGGTCTCGCTGCTGTCGAGCAACGACGGCGGCGCCCTGCTGCGCGTCATCGCCGGTGACGTCGACGGCCACTCCGGCCCCGGCGTCACCCACACCCCGATCTCGGTGATCCACGCGACCGTCGCCCCGGGTGCCCGCGTGCAGCTGCCCTGGCGCAAGGACTTCAACGCGCTCGTCTACGCGCTCGCCGGCCGCGGGAGCGTCGGCACCGAGCGGCGTCCGATCGAGTCCGGTCAGCTCGCGGTCTTCGGCGCCGGTGATGTCATCGAGTTCGCCGCCGACGACAGCCAGGAGTCGCGCAGCCCGAGCCTGGAGCTCTACATCATGGGCGGCCAGCCGATCCGCGAGCCGGTTGCGGCATACGGCCCGTTCGTGATGAACACCCGCGACGAGCTGGTCCAGGCGTTCGAGGACTTCCAGGCCGGCAAGCTCGGCACCGTCCCGTCCGAGCCGCACCCGGGGCACGACGTCCTCTGATCCGTATGACGGGAGCCCCGTCCACCCAAGCCGCGGGCCCGGGCCGTTCGTCGGCCCGGGCCCCGCGGTGTTTGCGAACAGTTCAGCCCGATCGTGCACGCACTACTACTTCAGGTAGTAGCATCTACTACGACAATGAGTAGTAGATGAAGGGGAGCCAGCGTGGACGCCTTGGACCTGGCGCGGTGGCAGTTCGCCATCACGACCGTGTACCACTTCCTGTTCGTGCCGATCACCATCGGGCTGTCGGCGATCGTGGCCGGGTTTCACACGTGGTACCTGCGCACTCGGACGCCCGAAATGCTCCGGCTGGCAAAGTTTTTCGGCAAGCTCTTCACGATCAACTTCGCGCTCGGACTGGTCACCGGCATCGTGCAGGAGTTCCAGTTCGGGATGAACTGGTCGGAGTACAGCAAGTTCGTCGGTGACATCTTCGGTGCCCCACTCGCGTTCGAGGCACTGCTCGCGTTCTTCCTCGAGTCCACCTTCCTCGGCCTCTGGCTCTTCGGCTGGGGGCGACTGCCGGAGAAGGTCCACGTCGCCTGCATCTGGATCGTGCACATCGGCACCGTCCTGTCGGCGTACTTCATCCTCGCGGCCAACTCGTTCATGCAGCACCCGGTCGGCTGGCGCTACAACCCGCAGTCCGGGCGCGCCGAACTCACCGACTTCGTGGCCGTGCTGACCAACAAGGTGCAGCTGGTTGCCTTCCCGCACGTGCTCGCCTCGGCATACCTCGTCGGCGGCTCCGTAGTGCTCGGCATCGGGCTCTGGCTCATGCGCAAGCACCAGCAGGACCGCGGCATGTACCGGAAGGCGGCGCGGGTCGGCGCGGTCGTCACGCTGGTCGCCGGTCTGGGCGTCGCGATCTCCGGCGACTCCCAGGGCAAGGTGATGACCGAGGTCCAGCCGATGAAAATGGCTGCGGCAGAAGCGCTTTACACCACCCGCGACAGCTGCGCGGAGTTCTCCATCTTCACTGTCGGCTCGCTCAACGGTGAGAAGGAGCGCTACGCGATCACCGTCCCCTGTCTGCTGAGCTTCCTCGGCACCGGCTCGTTCCAGGGCAAGGTCGAGGGCATCAACGACCTCAAACGGGAGCTGCCGGCGCAGATCACCCAGGAGGCGCAGGCCAGACAGGAGCCGCTGCGCTACGTGCAGCCGCCGGACGCGGTCTTCACCCCGAACATTCCGCTGGCCTACTGGTCGTTCCGGTTGATGATCGGTGTTGGTATGGCGTCGTGCGCGGTCGCGGTGCTCGCCCTCTGGTTCACCCGCAAGCGCCGCGACACCATCCCGCGCTGGATGGTCTGGGCCGCGATCGCGACGCCGTTCCTTCCGTTGCTGGGCAACAGTTTCGGCTGGATCTTCACCGAGACCGGCCGACAACCATGGCTCGTCTACGGCGTCATGACCACCGCCACCGGAGTGTCCGGCAACTCGGCCGGCGCCGTGATCACCTCGATGGTCGTCTTCACGCTCCTTTATGCCGCACTGGCCGTCGTCGAGGTCAAGCTCTTCCTCGACTACACCCGCCGCGGTGCCGACCCCTACCACCCGACGAAGCAGACGGCCGAGGACGAGCCGTTGGCCTTCTCCTACTGAAGGAACGGGGAGATTCGCAATGTCACTCGAAACGCTCTGGTTCATCGCGATCGCCATCCTCTGGGCCGGTTACCTGGTCCTGGAAGGCTTCGACTTCGGTGTCGGCATGCTGCTGGCGATCATCGGCCGCGGCGAGACCGAGGCCGAGACCAACGACAAACGGCGCCTGATGCTGACCACGATCGGTCCGTTCTGGGACGGCAACGAGGTCTGGCTGATCACCGCGGCGGGCGCGATGTTCGCGGCCTTCCCTGCCTGGTACGCAACGATGTTCAGCGGCTTCTACCTGGCGATGCTGGTCCTGCTCGTGGTGCTGATCCTGCGCAACATGGGCCTCGAATACCGCTACAAGCGGGACAGTGCCCAGTGGCGGGCCCGCTGGGACGCCGCGATCATCGGCGGTTCACTGCTCGCGCCGCTGCTGGTGGGCATCGCGCTGACCAATCTCGTGCACGGCGTCCCGATCAACGCGCAGGGCGACTTCACCGGCAACTTCTTCAGCCTGCTCGGCCCGATGAGCATTCTGGGTGGCATCACCTTCGTGGCCCTGTCGCTGACTCATGGTGCATTCTTCCTGGCACTCAAGACGACCGGTGAGATCCGTGAGGCAGCAAGGAAGTTCGCCGGTCGCTTCGGTCCGGTCGCCTGGGTCTTGCTGGCGGCGCTGCTGATCTGGGCGAACGTGCACACCGGGACGGTCTGGTCCTGGGCGGCCTCCGTGGTCGCGCTCCTCGCGCTCGGTTCGTCGGCCCTCGCCGACCGCGCCGGACGGGACGGCTGGGCCTTCCTGGGCACGTTCTTCGCGATCGGGCTGACCGCTGCGACCTACTTCCTGGCCGTCTATCCCGATGTCATGCCGAGCACCACCAACTCGGCCTACAGCCTCTCGGTGCACGAGGCGGCCAGCACGCACCTGACGCTGCAGATCATGACCGGTGCCGCGGTGGTCTTCCTGCCGATCGCGATCCTCTACAGCGCCTGGAACTACTGGGTCTTCCGGAAGCGGTTGTCACCGGCCAACATTGAGCCGCAAGGCGACCCGCTGGCGCCGGTCGAGGCACAGCCGCACGCATGAGGCCGTTCGATTCGCGGGTGTTGCGCGCCGAGCCGGGCACGCGACGGCCCCTGGCTGCCCTCGCAGCGCTCGGCGTGGTCCAGGGCGCACTGGCCGTCGCCCAGGCGTTCGCGGTCGCGGCCCTCGTCGTCGCCGTCGTGCGCCGCGACTCGCCCGTTGCACCCGCAGCGGCGGTGTTGCTGCTCTTCGGAGCACGCGGCCTCGCGGGCGGTATGGCGGAACGCGTTGCGGCCTGGGCGGCTTCGCGAGTAGCAGCACTGCTGCGCCGGCGGGCAGTCGCCGCCTGGTTGCGTGCGCCGGCGGACGATCGTCCGAGCGAGCAGCAGATGCTCACCCGGGCGACCGGTGGCGCGGCCGCCGTCGAGCCCTACGTGGCCCGGTATCTACCGACGCTGGTGGCGGCGACCGTCGTGCCGGTCCTCGCCTTGATCGCACTGGCGGTGACCGACTGGATCAGCGCACTGATCGTGCTGCTCACCCTTCCGCTGCTGCCACTCTTCGCGGCGCTCATCGGACAGCACACGCGGGAGCAGACGGCCGACAAGCAGCGCGAATCCGACCGATTGACAGGTCATTTCCTCGATGTGATGCGCGGCCTGCCTACCCTGGTCGGCTATCAGCGCGCCGAACACCAGGTCGGTGTGGTGCGCGCGGTCGGGGAGCGGCACCGGCGTGCGACGGTGCGGACGCTGCGCACGGCCTTCCTCAGCACGGCGGCCCTCGAGCTGCTCGCCACCATCTCGGTGGCGATCGTCGCCGTCGCCGTCGGGCTGCGGTTGGTGCACGGCGGCATGGACCTGCAGGTAGGTCTGGTCGCGATTTTGCTTGCGCCGGAGGCGTATTGGCCGATCCGCCGGGTCGGGCAGGAGTTTCACTCGGCAGCCGACGGCGTGCAGGCGCTGGACGACCTGCTCGTCGACGGCAGCCAGCAGTCACCTGCCGCGATCGGCGACCTGGCGCTCCGGGTCGACGGACTCGGCTATCGCTATCCGGGTGCTACGGCGCCGGTCATCGAGGGGCTGAGCCGGAGGTTCGGGACCGGGCTCACGGTGCTCCGCGGCCCGTCCGGCGCGGGCAAGACGACGCTGCTGGAGCTGCTCGCCGGCACTCGCCGTCCGACCAACGGCAGTGTCTCCCGCTCCGCGCGAGTCCACTACGTCACCCAGCGCCCCTTCGTCGCGCCCGGCACGCTGCGCGACAACCTGACCGCTGCCGACGGCGTGCACGACCTCCCGGCCGGCACCGGTTGGCTGCCGGAGCCATTGCGGGAGCTTCCGCTCGGGCTCGAAACTCCGCTCGGTGACGACGGATTCGGCCTGTCGGCCGGTCAGCGCGCGCTGCTCGCACTGGTGCGGGCCGACCTGTCCGGGGCTCCCGTCATACTCCTGGACGAGCCGACTGCCCACCTCGATGACACGTCGGCGCTCACGGTCCACGAGCTCATCACCCGCCTTGCCGCGGACCGGATCGTCGTCGTCGCGACGCACAGCGAGCGACTGCAGGAGCTCGCTGACGAGGTGGTCGAGTTGGCACCACACGAGGCCGACGAGTCTGCCGCTCGCACTGCCGAACGCGCGCCGGCCGGCACACCGTCGGCGGCCGTGACCGCCGAGCCGACCGGGCAACGGCCGGAGACGCCGACCGGCTCGCTCTGGCGTCCGGCGCCGGGCGTGCTCCGTGCCGCACTGGTCGGCGCGCTCGCCTCGACCTGTGGCGTCGCGCTCACGGCGACGTCCGGCTGGCTCATCGTCCAGGCGAGCACCCAGCCGCCCGTGCTCAGTCTGCTGGTCGCGATCGTCTGCGTGCGCGCCTTCGGCATCGGCCGACCGGTGCTGCGTTACTACGAACGCGTCCGGTCGCACGACGCCGCACTCGGCGACCTCACCAGGCGTCGCGCGGTGCTCTTCGCTTCGCTGATCCCGCTGACCCCAGCGCGATTGGGCCGCCGCCGGCGCGCCGATGTGCTCACCGGCGCGGTCAGCGACCTGGACGACGAGGTCGACGTGCAGGTGCGGGCGCTGGTGCCGCTGCTCGGTGCCGCGCTGACATCGCTGCTCGCGATCGGCATCGCCACCGCACTGCTGCCGCTCGGCGGACTGGTCCTCGCCGGAGTGGTGGCGGTCGCCGGCGCGATCGCCTGGCTCGACCACCGACTGGAGTATGACGGGCAGGGTCACGCCCTCCGCACCCGCGGCGAGGTGCACCGGGCAACGCAACTGATCGTGTCCAATCTGGCCGCCGTACAAGCGATTTCGGCCGGTAAGAGCTACCTGCGACAACTCGCCGCCGCCGATGCGGGTGCGGCGCGCGCTACCGGACGACAGGCTCGCGGACGAGCCATTGGGATCGGTCTGAGCACGCTGCTGACCGGGGCTGCTGCGGTCGTGATGGCGGTCGTTGCCGGGCAGGCCTACGACGCCGGGCGCATCGAAGCACCCATCGCGGCCCTGCTGGTGCTCGGCCCGCTCGCGTTGGCCGATCTGCTCGCCACGCTGCCGGACGCGGTCGGCGCCGCGGCCCGTGGCCGGCACGCTCGCGTCAGACTGAAGAGCCTCACCAGCCAGGAGCCGGCGGTGCACGAGTTGCCGTCGATTGCGGACGCCGGCGACATACCGACACGACCGGCATTGGCATTGAAGGACATTCGAGCCACCTGGGTCGGTGACACCGAGGATCTGCGACTCGACCGGCTGCATGTCGATCCTGGCGAACGCCTTGCGATCACCGGACCCAACGGCGCCGGCAAGTCGACCCTGCTCGCGGTGCTCGCCCGCCACCTCGACCCGGCGCGCGGCAGCTACCGGTTCGGCAGAGGGGACGTGCGGTTGCTCGGCCTGGACCCGGTGCGGTCGTCCATTGCACTGGTCGACGACGAGCCACACGTCTTCACCGGCACCGTGCGAGCCAACCTGTTGCTGGCGCGGCCCGACGCGACCGACGGGCAGCTCGGTGCCGCGCTGGTCGACGCCGGGCTCGGGCGGTGGCTCGCGGCACTGCCGGCCGGTCTCGACACCGAGCTGGGACCGGAGCGCGGCGTGAGTGGCGGGGAACGGGCCCGGCTCGCGATCGGCCGGGCAATCCTCTCTGGGCGGCCTGTGCTGCTTCTCGATGAGCCCGTAGCGCACCTTGACTCACCGACCGCCCGGGCGGTCATGCGTGACCTGCACGCCGCCACCGCGGGCGCGACTGTGATCGCTGTAACACACCAGGCGACAGGCGAATTCGGCGCGGACCGGGTCGTCGTCATACAGGCTGAGGACTCCGCCGCCCGACCGGTTACGGTGACGTCGTGAAGCGGCGACCGGTGCCCTCGTTGGGCGAGTTGGAGAGCGCTGTCATGGATCAGCTGTGGCAGCTGCCGGACGACGGCTCGCTGTCGGTGCGCGAGGTGCAGGAGCGCCTCGCCGGCCGCGACCTGGCCTACACGACGGTGATGACCGTGCTCGACCGGCTCGCCAAGAAGCAACTGGTCGATCGGGAGCGGGTGGGCCGTGCCTGGCACTACCGGCCGGTCGCCTCCCGCGAGCAGCTGACGGCGGACACGTTGCACGCCGGGCTCGAGTCGCTCACCCCGGACGACCGCCGCGCGGTGTTGCTGCACTTCCTGGAAGACGCGTCGGCCGAGGATCGGGACGCCCTGCGTGCCGGTTTGGAGGAGGTCGAGCGGCGCAACCGGACCTGACATCCGGACGCGCGGGTCAGCCGACTCCGAGCAGCGCGCCCCATGCCAGCACCCCGGGTATGACGATGACGAGCGCCGCGGCCGCGAGTGTCCCGGCGGCCAGCATCCGGTGTGGCTTCGGGTCGGCGAGCAGTTCCAGCCGTCGCCCGGCTGCGCCGCCACCGGCGCCGAGTGTCGCATCCGGATGAGCGCCACCGGCAAGTTCGACCAGCGCTCGGGCGACCGGCACCGGCCCGACCGCGCGCGCCGCCATACGGTCGGCCAGCAACTCGATCAGTAGCTTCACCTCGCCGATCCCGCGGTCGCTACGGACCGCCCGTGGCACCGCCGTGTGCAGCACGGTGAAGAACTCCAGCACGAGGTCGTGGCGGTGGCGCAGATGTGCGCGTTCGTGGGCGAGCACGGCCGCGAGCTCTTCGTCCGGGAGTGCCCGGATCGTGCCATCGGTCAGCACCACCCGAGTCCGTCGCCCGGGGATGCAGTAGGCGGTCGGTGTCGGGTGGGCCAGCACGGTCAGCGGCCCGTGGGAGCCCGCGGCGACCGGCTGCGCCGGCTCGCCGAGCAGGTCGACCAGCTCGGCATGCTCGCGACGTGCGGCGCGCAGGTTGCGGCCGATGCGGTGGCCCTGCACAAGCAGCCGGCCGAGCACCAGTCCGGAGATCGCCAGGCCGAGCACGAGCATCGGCAGGTTTGCGGCCGGGTGCGGGATCGAGCTGCCGTCTCGCACGAACTGCAGCACCGCGAGCGGGGCGAGACAGATCGCGGCGAACACCGCTGAGAGTGAAACCGCCTGCCACAACAGCAAAGCCGGGCCCGGCACCCGCTCCAGCGCGGGCACCCGGGGGAGCAACCGCGGCACCGGCCAGGTGAGCAGCACCGCGACCGCAAGGAGCAGGACGGTCAGCACCCGGCCATTGTCCAGGGCAGCGATCGGTGAGCGAGGACTCCCTTGCCGACCGACGGTCCGATCGTGCCGTCGATCGGTGCGGAAACCGTCACTGGCGGGCCGGTGGGGGCGGGCTGCGCTCGGCGCCGGTCAGCCGGCGAACGGCACGGCATACAGCGTGGTGTCGCTGCCGACCGACGCCACGCAGTAGGCGACCTTCCGGGTGCCGCCGTGCGGGGTGGCGACCTGGCCGCCCCGGTCGACCGCCGCACCGAGCGACTTGCCCTTGCCGTCGGCGGTGAGCACGTTGTCGCCGGACTTGCTCCAGGAGTTGTACTGCGACACCGCGATCGGCGACCACTGCGCGGCGATGACGTGCGACTGACCGTTGCTCATGTCCACCCACGCGTTGCCGGCGACCGCCCAGCTCTGGTCCGGCGCGAGCATGAAGTTGGTCGGGAAGATTGCCGGTCGGAAGGCCTCGGTGGTGATCCGCGGCTGCAGCGTCGGCAGCGTGAACGAGCGCAGCATCGACGCCTGCGGGTTGTCCTTGGGCACGAATGCGTTGATCAACTGACCCGCGGTCGCCGCGACGAACGTGCCGGGACTGGTGCCCTCCGGCGCCGCCAGCTTCTGTGGTTTCGGCGCCGTCTTGTCGTCCTTGACCTGCCAGACCTGGCCCCGGGAGTCGGTCGCGACCATGGTGCCGTCGGTCAGCAGCGCCACCGGGTTGGCGTTGTCGGGCAGCGTGCGCTTGCTCAACTGGCCGCGGTGCAGCACATAGGCACTGCCCTTGTCGCTCGGCTTGGTGGTGACCACGCCGCTGGACAGGATTGCGGTGTTCCAGTTTTGCTCGACCGGCCACGTCTTGGGGTTGCCGCCGGTCATCGGCCAGGCGAGGATCTGCGACTGGGTCACCACGACGACCGACTGCACCCCGTCGATCGGTGCTCGGGCCGGCCCGGCGGTCATCACGGCGTCCACCGGCAGGTCCGACTTCCATTGCTGCTTTCCGGTGCCGGCTTCGATCGACACCAGTTGTGTGCCGCCGGTCGCGTCGTTGTCGATGGTGCAGATCAGTTGGTCGTCGGTCACCACGATCTCCGGTGCGACGTCCGAGACCCCCGCGACCGACCAGAGATAACTGTTGGGCAGGCCGGCGGGTGCGTTGACCCCGGCCGGCATCGCGGTGCCGGTGGGGGCCGGGGTGGGCGTTGGCTTGCTGCCGCCGCGGGTGGCGAAGAAGGCGGCAGCCCCGCCGGCGACGAGCACCGCAGCGCCCGCCCCGCCGACGAGCAGCCCGCGACGAGACATCCGTGACTCGTCCTGATCCGCCGGGGCCTCGCTCACGGAGCGGCCCTCCGGCTCCCGCGGGATCGGCTCGGTCGCCTCCGGGCGGTAGTCCCGCGGCGCCGGTGAATGCGTCGTCGTGGTCGGTATGACGCGGCCGGCCTCGTCGGTGAGCGGTTCCTCGCTGCTCGACGGCAAGGACGCGGGAATTGGTGCCGGTGTCGTGCCGGCCGCGGTCGTGCCGGATGCCGTCGTGCCGGCTGCCGTCGCGTCGGCGGGCGGGCGCGGGTCCGGCTTCGGCTCCGGCGTCGCGCCGGTCTGCCCGCCGATCGGCGGGACGATGCGCGGCGTGCCGTCCGGTGCGAGGGCGATGTGCCAGACGCGGCCGTCCGGGGTGCGGCCGACCACCCGAACGGTCGCACCGGGGGAATGGGTGTCGGCCTTGCGACGGGCCGCCCGCAGCAGCTGTTCGTAGGGGTCGTCATCGGGCAACAGGCTGAGCTGTTCGTCGTCGACGAAGCCGGTGAGCCGGCCGTCCTTTTCGCGCAGCTCGGCGACATGCGCCACGTCGTCGGGGACCGGTTGCTCGGCCTCGGCCGTCGCCGGCGCCCGGTCGTCGGCGGGCGCGGCCGGCTTGGGTGACCCGGCCGGCTCACGCGACCCCGCCGGCTCGGGTGACCCCGCTGGCTCGGGTGACCCGGCCATGGGAGTGAAGGCCGACACGGCTCCCGGCCTGGTCGCCGCGGGGGCCGGCGCGTCATACGTCTGCTCCGGCTCCGGCACCTCCCACGCGCGCCCGTCGGGCCCGATCGCCATGTGAAAGGCACGGGAGTCCGGCGTCGTGCCGACGACCCGGACCGTCTCACCAGGGAAGTCGACGTCCGCGCGCTGACGCGCCGCCTGGATGAGCGCCCGGTGCACGCCGACGCCGGGTGGCACCATCACGCGCTGGTCGTCCAGCCACGCCGACTCGGTGCCATCGGCCTCGGCACGGACGCTCAGCAGGTATGCCGGGTGCTCCGGCACGCCGCGGGCGGCCATCTCATCGTTCGTCATCGTGCTTCCGTTTTCGCAAAATTCTCTGGGGTCTTGGGCTCGAGGATCGGACGGCACTGTCCGATGCCGGTGAGCTGCCGCCCGCCAGAGTACGGCGCGTTTCGTCGGATGTTCGACTTCGCTACCGAGTTGAGACAATCAGCTGTCCGGCGCCGGCGTGCCCACCGCGCCGTGTGGCACGGTGTCGCTTATGACGAACGTGCGAGGCACCGGGATCCGTGCCCGGGCGCGGGTCGAGACGACCGCTCGCATCAAACAGGTCGCCCGGGCGCATCTCGCCGAACACGGCGCGGATCTGTCGCTGCGGGCCGTCGCGCGCGATGTCGGCATGGTGTCGTCGGCGGTCTACCGCTACTTCGACAGCCGGGACGCCCTGCTCACCGCGCTGATCGTCGACGCTTACGAGGCGTTGGCGCAGGCGGCGGAGGCAGCGGAGGCGGCCGCACCCCGGGACGACTTCGCCGGGCGGTGGATTGCGCTCGCCGACGGCATCCGCGGCTGGGCAATGGAGCACCCACACGAGTACGCACTGCTCTACGGCAGTCCCGTCCCGGGGTATGCCGCACCGCCCGCGACCATCGAGCCGGCGAGCCGGCCGGTGGTCACCATGGTGACGATCCTGCGCGACGCGGCGGCCGCCGGGCGGTCGGTGCCCGACGCCGAGATCGGCGAGCCGGTGGCCGGCGAGCTGCGGGGCGTGCTTGCGCAGCTCGGCACCAGCGAGGTGCCGGAGGCGATGCTGCTGCGTGGCCTGATCGCCTGGGAGCAGCTCTTCGGGGCGCTGAGCTTCGACCTGTTCGGGCGGTTCCAGGGCGCCATCGAGCACAAGGACGAGCTGTGGCGCGAGCAACTGGCGGCGATGACGGACTATCTGGGTTTGCGCGGCTGAGCTCAGCGGCGCGCTGCGTCATACCGGGCGAGGGCGTCGCGGCGTTCGGCGGCGTGGTCCACGATCGGCTCCGGATAGCCGTGGTCGTAGCCGTCGTCGTGCTTCCACGGCTCATGGGCGGCCCGGCCCGGCAGGTGCGCGAGCTCGGGCACCCAGCGGCGCACGTAGGCGCCGTCCGGGTCGAAGCGGATGCCCTGGGTGACCGGGTTGAAGATCCGGAAGTATGGCGCGGCGTCCGTCCCGGTGCCGGCGACCCACTGCCAGCCGTGGTTGTTGGAGGCCAGGTCGCCGTCGATCAGGTGGTCCAGGAAGTGCCGTGCGCCGACCGGCCACCAGATGTGCAGGTCCTTGGTCAGGAAGCTCGCGGTGATCATCCGCGCGCGGTTCGCCATCCAGCCGGTGCGGGCCAGCTGCCGCATGCCCGCGTCGACGATCGGGAAGCCGGTCCGGCCCTCTCGCCACGCATCGACCTCCTCCCCGGGATCGTCATAGGCCATCCCTTGCAATCCGTCGCGCAGGTCGTGCCAGGCCGATCGCGGGTGGTGGTGCAGCACGTCGGCGTAGAACTCGCGCCAGGCGAGTTCGGTGACGAACCGGTCGACGCCCGGTCCGTGCTGCTCGGCGAGATCGGCCAGCAGCGTGCGCGGGTGGATCGCCCCCAGTTTGAGGTATGGCGAGAGCCGCGACGTGCCGTCCAGATCCGGCCGGTCGCGGTCGGTGTCGTAGTCGTCGATCCGGTCGAGGAAGTGCGCCCAGCGGGCCAGAGCGCCCGGCTCCCCGGCGTCGGGCAGTGGCTCGGCGAGCTCGAAATCCGTTGCCGCGGTGAGGAGTTCGTCGGCGGCAAGGTCGGTGCCGGCATCGTGCAGAGTGGGTTTCGGGTCTGGCGCGGGCGCCGGCCGGCCGTGGTCGCGCCACGCGCGGCTGAAGGGGGTGAACACCTGGAACGGCGTGCCACCCTGGGTGCGGACGATGCCCGGACCGATCGCGTAGGGCGTGCCGGTCGGGGTGAAATCGACATCTGCGGCGCGCAGGCGCTCGGCCACCTGCGCGTCTCGGCGCGCGCCGTAGGGAGTGGTCTCGCGGGTGACGTGCACGCTGCCCGCGGCGGTCTCCGCGGCGAGCGCGGGCAGCACGTCCCGGGGGTCACCGACCCGGATCGCGAGCTTGTCGTCATACAGGGCGGAGGTGGTGCGGAGGGTGTCGGCGAGCCAGCGGCGGCGCACCGGGCCGGCGCCCTCCCAGAGCACGGGGTCGATCACGAAGACCGGCAGGACGCCGGCGCGGCCGGCCGCGGCGGTCGCCGCGCCGAGGGCGGGATGGTCGTGGCGACGCAGGTCGCGGCGCAGCCAGAGGATCGCGGGAGTGGGCACGTCCGACAGTCTGGTCGCTGATCCTCGATCGGTGCTTCTACCGATGTATATAGATAATAATAGATACGAATAGAAGGTGCGATCGAGCGCGTGCCCCGGCGCGTGGATCGCGTCGCGCGCGGGTACGCTCCTGCGGTGCCTTTGGACCAGCAAGCCGTCGCCCGGGTGCTCGGCGTCGATGTCCCGCCGCTGCCCTGCCCGATCGTCGCGGTCACCCACGACTCGCGCGCGGTGGTGCCCGGCGGCGCGTTCGTGGCGATCAACGGCTTCACCTCCCGCGGCGCCGACTTCGTGCCGCAGGCGCTGGAGAAGGGAGCAGCGCTGATCGTCGCCGAGGAGCCGGTCGACGGCGCGCCGACCGCGGTCGTGCCGAGCGACCGGGTGGCGCTCGCGGCGCTCGCGACCGAGCTCGCCGGCCATCCGTCGCGCGAGCTGACCGTCTACGGCATCACCGGCACGAACGGCAAGACGACGAGTTCCTATGTGCTGCACGCGATTCTGACTGCGGCGTATGGCGAGCGGGCGACCGGCCTGATGACGACCGCCGAGATCATCGTCGGCGCCGAGCACGAAGCGGCAATCCGCACCACGGGCGAGGCGACCCAGGTGCAGGCCAACCTCGCCCGGATGCGGGACGCGGGTGTGCAGCACGTGGTCCTCGAGACCAGCTCCCACGGCATACACCTGCATCGCGTGGACGGAACCCGTTATGCCGCAGCGCTTTTCACCAACCTCACCCGCGACCACCTCGATCTGCACGGCACGATGGAGGATTACTACCTCACCAAGCGCAGGCTCTTCGAATGGACCGCCGGGCCCAAGCTCGCCAACGTCGACGACGAGTGGGGCCGCCGGCTGGTGGGGGAGATCGACGGCACCCTCGGCTTCGGGACTGCGGCCGACGCGGCATACCGGATCAGCGGCGAGCGCACCGAGGGGACGAGCACGGTCTTCGAGCTCGACACCCCCGCGCACGGTCGGCTCACGCTGAGCATCCCGCTGCTCGGTGACTACAACGTGCACAACGTCGCGGGAGCGGCCGGGATCGCTCTCGAGATGGGCATGCCTCCCGAGACTCTCGTGAGTGCGGTGCGTGAAATGGCCCAGGTGCCAGGGCGATTCGAGCGTGTTCCCGCGGCCGTCGACCGCGGTTTCGAGGTGGTCGTCGACTATGCGCACACCGACGTCGGACTGCGACTCGTGCTCGAGGTGGCTCGCGAGGTCGCCGGCGACGGCCGCCTCATCTGCGTGTATGGCGCAGCCGGCGCCCGCGACCCCGACAAGCGACCCAAGATGGGCGCGGTCGCCTCGGAGCTCGCCGACGAGTGCGTGGTCACCACCGACGACGCCTACCACGAGGATCCGCAGCAGATCGCCGATGAGGTCTTCGCCGGCGCCGACGCTGCGAACACCCGGATCGTGCTCGACCGCCGCGCCGCCATCGCCGCCGCGCTGGCCGAGGCGCGCCCGGGCGACGTCGTCGTGGTGGCCGGCAAGGGGCACGAGCGGGTGCAGCACCTGCCGACCGGTGACGTGCCGTTCCACGACGTCACCGTGGTCACCGAGTTGCTGCAGGCCTGAGCGCCGGCCCGGCGGTCCGCTGGTCGCGCAGGACCTACGAACGGCCCCTATCAGGTCGGCTGTCGGGCGACGGCATGCCCCCGGGTTGGTTGAAAACCATTCGCCCTGTTAGCTTCTCGTCCGCAGCCAGGTGCCCAAGCGGTGCCGTTGCGCAGGTGGAAGCCCCCGCTCGTCAACGGGGCGTTTGGGGGAACTACGAATTGTTTGGGGGAAGATCAATCGTGTCGATGTCAGCCAGGAAACGTCTCCTTACGGTCGGAACGTCGGCTGTTCTCGCGGTGGGCGTCGGAAGCGCCGCCTCAGGGTCGGCGGTCGCAGCACCCACGCCCCATACGCCGGCCGCACAGCTGCAGCAACGGACGGTCGATGACCTCGCCCGTTATCTGCGCGGTGTCGGAGCCGCTGGGTTGCTTGGTCCGGACGGCCGGTTCGACGCCGCTGCAGCCACTCGCGCTTTCGGTGCTCAGTACGCGGCGAACTTTGGGGCCCAATGGGATTCGCACGTCGTCGGTGGCACGGTGCAGCTCGGCGCACAGGCGGGCAGTGGGGTTCTGGTGACGGCCGGCCTGTTTGGCAAGAGCGCCGGACAGTACGCGGCGTGCCTCCTGAAGGCCGTGGGTCTTGGTGGTCTGGTCGGCGCGTCGACGGCGATCGTCAACGCCATCAAGGAGAAGGCATGGCAGAAGGCGGCCGGCCTGATCCTCAAGGAGGCTGCCAAGCGCGGGCTCAAGGTTGTCGTCAAGGGTGGTGTCGTCGGTATGGCGGCCGCTCTCGGCGCATACGCGGTGTGGTGCGCGACGCCCTGGTCGTGAGCTGAGGGTGTGGCGCCCGCGGGTTGCGGGCGCCACACCCCTACGTCTGACCGGGCTCGTGTGCGAAGGCGATGCGGTGCAGTGCGTCGAGGTAGTCCTCGAACCGCTGCCGGCCCGAGTCGGAAATACGCACGAGCGTCACGCTGCGTCTTCCCTTGCGGACCTTCGCAAGCTCGATGAGTCCCTCGCGCTCCAGGATCGCCAGTTGGCGGGACAGCTCGGAAGCCGGAATCTCGAACGTCGTTTGCAGCGCTGCAAATTCGGTCTGTTGCACGGTGCGCAGCGATCCCAGGATCGCTAATCGGACGGGCGAGTGGAGGGTGCTCGGCAGCGCTGCTCGTGGATCCATGTGTGTCGGGCCGTCGGTGCGGGCTCAGCCCCGCCAGCGGTCGATGAAGAAGGCGAGCAGGCCGAGCCCCGCCAGCGCCGACGAGACCCATGCGTAGGTCGTGGTGTCGCTCGCTGCGGGCCAGATGAGCTGGCTCATCGGGAAGGTCACGGCGATGATCGAGACCCAACTGAGGATCGTCGACGAACGCGTCCAGGGCCGGCGACCCGCTGCTCGGCCCTCGGCCCACTGCCAGCACAGGACGAACCCGAGCAGCAGCACGGCGACGGCGATGCCGATCGGCCGGCCGACCTCGCGCGTGATCGCGACGACTCCGACCGCCGCCAGGACGACACAGCTGGCCACCGCGGCCGCTTGATAGCCGACCGACGGCGGCATACGAAGGCTCGGCACCGAGCCGATCAGTGAGTCGTGGGTCTGTTGGTGCGGCATCGGAAAAGTGCTCCCCCGGGTGGTGCGTGATTGCTGTTGTTTGGAGGATACGCACCTACTTTGAAAAACCGCAACCTGCTCGCCGACAGGCCCACAAGCGCATCGAGAGGCACAGACCCTGGGCCGAAATGTGTTTGCCCCTCGATGCGGGAATGTGCCTCTCGGTGGGAGGTGCGGCAGTGCAGCGCTCAGGCGCGCGGAATCTCAGGCGCGCGCGGAGTCGCCGGCGACCCAGGACATGTCGGGGTAGCGGTCGCCGGTTGCCTGCATCGCCGACAACTCGGCGATCACGTCGGCCGGCAGGGCGAGCGTGGTCGCGGCGGCGTTCTCGCGGAGGTAGCTTCGGCGCTTGGTGCCTGGGATCGGCACCACGTCGTCGCCCTGGGCCAGCAACCAGGCCAGCGCAACCTGGCCCGGTGTCGCATCGAGTTCGCCCGCAATCTGCCGAATGCGTTCCACCAGAGTGAGATTCGCGGTCAGGTTGTCGCCCTGCCAGCGGGGGAGAGTGCTGCGGAAGTCGTCACCACCCGGCGTCGCCGCGGCAGCTGAACCGGTCAGCATCCCGCGACCCAGCGGGCTGTAGGGCACGACCGCGATCCCCAGCTCGCGCGCGGCGGGCACGTCCTCGGCCTCGATGTCGCGGCTGAAGATCGACCACTCCGACTGCAGCGCCGCGATCGGGTGCACCGCAGTTGCCCGGTGCAGCGAGTCCGCGGACGCCTCGGACAGCCCCAGCTGACGCACCTTCCCGGCGGCCACGAGCTCCGCCATCGCACCGACCGTCTCCTCGATCGGCACCTGCGGGTCGACCCGGTGCAGGTAGTAGAGGTCGATCGTGTCGACGCCGAGCCGCCGCAGCGAGCCGTCCACACTCTCCTTCACGTATGACGCAGAACCGTTCGTGCCGTTGGCCATTCCGTCCGGCCCGATGGTGATCCCGAACTTGGTCGCCAGCACCACCTCGTCCCGCCGGTCGGCCAGCACCTTTGCGAGCAGTTGCTCGTTGGCGCCTGCGGCATACATGTCGGCGGTGTCGAGAAAGTTCACGCCGAGGTCGATGGCGTCGTTGAGCGTGGCGATCGCCTCGGTCTCGTCCGCGGCGGTCGCTCCGTAGGCGAAGTTCATCCCCATGCAGCCGAGTCCGACGGCGGACACGTCGAGGTCGGCGATGCGGCGGCGGGGGATCGAGGTCAGGTCAGCGTGCGATGAGGTGCTCATGGTGCGGTTTCGCCTCCATAGGTAGCGATCTTGTATTCGGTGGCGGCCAGCGACAGGGTCAGCTGACGGATCTGCCGGCGGATGGTGTCGCGGTGTTCGAGCAGCATCTCCAGCCGTTCGGGCACGGTGCCCTCTCCCTGGTCGACCAGTGACACGTAGTGCTGCAGGTCGCGAATCGGCATACCGGACAACCGCATTCGGGTGAGGAAGACGAGTCGTCGTACGGCGTCGGTGTCGTAGGTGCGGTAGCCGGACGCGTCCCGATCGACCTCGATCAGCCCGATCCGCTCGTAGTAGCGCAGCGTGTGCGGTGAGGCGTCGAGCAGGTCGGCGACCTCCTGCACGCTCATCGGACGGTCGGGCAGGTCGGTGGTGACCAGGCGGTCGAAGACCTCCTTGATCAGCGGACTGTCGGGTTCGCCGATCGCGTCGAGGGCCTTCTGCAGCAGCTCTTCGGTGGCCATGTCGAAGACGCTAGAGCTTTGAGCGCGCTCCAAGGCAAGCGTCGTCGTGCCGGCACCCTCGCCCGCGGGCCGCCGACGAAAGCGCGGCGAGCTTTGCGACGATGGGGCCGTGCGCAACGTCGGCTCACCGCTCGGGGGCGGCCCACCGAAGGTCATCGCCCACCGCGGCTCCAGCTTCTCCGAACCCGAGCACACCCTCGGTGCCTACCTGCGGGCGATCGGCGAGGGTGCCGACGGCGTCGAATGCGACGTGCGGCTCACCGCCGACCGGCACCTGGTGCTGGTGCACGACCGGCGGGTCAACCGCACCTCGGACGGCAAGGGCGCGGTGTCGGCGCTGGAACTCGCCCAGCTCGAGGGCCTGGACTGGGGCAGCTGGAAGAAGGCGCACGGCGACGAGGACGAGGTCCCGGACCGGCACCACGCGCAGATCCTCACCTTGCGCAACCTGATCCGCACCGTGCTGGCCAGCGACCGTCGCCCTGACCTGGTCATCGAGACCAAGCACCCCACTCGCTATGCCGGGGAGGTCGAGCGCCGGCTGACCGCGGTGCTCGCGGAGTTCGACCTGCTGCGACCTGCGCCGGACAAGCCGACCGTGCGGATGATGTCCTTCTCCTCCAAGGCAATTCAGCGTATGGCGAAGCTCGCGCCGCACGTGCAGCGCGTCCAACTGATCGAGGTCGGCACCTCGCCGTTCTTCCGCGACGGGTTGCCCGCCAACGTGGCGATCGCCGGCCCGCGCATGGGCATCGTCCGGCGAAACCCGGAATTCGTTGCGCGCCAACATCATTACGGCCATCAAGTGCACGTCTGGACCGTCGATGCGGAAGCCGACATCGAGCTGTGCCTGCGGCTGGGCGTCGACGCGATCATCAGCAACAAGCCGGGTCTGGTGCGCGAGATGGTCGATGCGGCATACGCGCTCTAGATGCATAGGGTGGGACGCTGGCGTCATACGACAAGGAAGGCCGACACGTGACTGACAAGCACGGCACCGAACCCTGGGTGCGCACGGTTCGGCTGCCCTGGACCACCGAGTCGGTGCCGCAGGTGCGGGCCGACATCACCCGTGACCTGACGGCCGGCGGGATGCCGGAGCAGGTCACCGAGGAAGCTGAGACCGTGGTCGCCGAGCTCGTCGCCAATGCGATCCTGCACGGCCGGCCGATGCCCGACGGCAACGTGCGGGTGCGCTGGCGTGCGCGCCCTCCGCGGGTCGAGATCGAGGTGACCGACGGCGGGTCCGGAAAGCGCCCGCATCCCAAACCGCAGGCCGACTGGGCGCCGAGCGGCCGCGGGCTGCGCATCGTGCGATCGCTCGCCTACGAGTGGGGCGTCAGCGACGACGACGGTCACACCATGGTGTGGGCCGCGCTCGGTGGCGCGTCGCGGCGACGGGTCTGACATGGCGATCCCGATAGACGGGGTGCGCGTCGGTCACTGGACCGACACGGACGCCTGCACCGGCTGCACGGTGGTGGAATTCCCCGAGGGCACCGTCGCGTCCTACGAATGCCGCGGCGGCGCACCCGCCGCACGCGAGCTCACGCTCCTCGAGACCGACAAGTCGGTCACCAGCATCGACGCACTGCTGCTGACCGGCGGCTCGGCCTTCGGGCTGGCCGCCGCCGACGGCGTGATGCGCCGCATGGAGGAAGTCGGTCGCGGTGTGCTGACGCCTGCGGGCGCCGTGCCGATCGTGCCGGCGCTCGGTCTCTTCGACCTGGCCGTCGGCGAGAGCGGCGTGCGGCCCGGTCCCGAGCAGGGGTATGCCGCCGCCGCGTCCGTCTCGCCGGACGCCTCGCTGACCGGGCAGGTCGGCGCCGGGACCGGTGCCTACACCAGCCACTGGCGTGGACCGGAGGGCGCACGACCGGGTGGTTTGCGCGCCGCCGAGCGACGCATGGGTGAGGTGGTCGTCTGGGCGTTGGTCGCGGTCAATGCGTATGGCGACATCGACCTCGGCGACGCACCGGTCTCGACCGACGCGGTGGCGCGGCTGCAGGAGCCGTTCGAGTTCGGTGCGACCAGCGACCGCACGCACACCACGATCGGGGTGGTCGTCACCAACGCGCGGCTGGACAAGGTCGGTTGCCGCATCGTGGCGCAGGGTGCGCACGACGGCCTGGCTCGGTCGCTGACGCCGCCGCACACCCGTTTCGACGGGGACGCGTTCGTCGCCGCCGCGACTGGCGTCATACCTGCTCATGTGGACGTGGTGCGCCTGCTTGCGCTGGCGGCGGTCACCGACGCGATCCGTGCGGCCGCCGATTAGGGTGATGCCTCATGGGTAAGGCATCGCGTCGCAAGGGCGCAGACAAGAAGGCCGCACGGGCAGCGCGAGTCCCGTTTGTTGCCAGGCCTTTTGCGGATCTGACCGGTGAGACCGAGTTGGTCGCGATGCGGGAGATCCTGCCCGCGGCGACGGTCCCGGTGCGCTTCCGGGGTCCGGACGGCGAACAGTCCGCGACGATCGCGACCGTCCTGCCGATGGCGTGGGCGGCTCTGCACCGCGATGACGGCGCGCTCTTCGTGGCCACCCAGGTCGGCGGCGGGTCGGGAGACCTCAGCCGTGACCTCGCCGCCGCGCTGCTGGCCGCAGCGGCCGCCGAGCCCGGCGACTCGATCGCGAACACCCCGCCGGTGACCGCCGACACGCCGCGGCTGCAGGACATCCTGGTCGACGGCCCGTTCGAGCCTGAGCTGCATGACGGCTTCGACTTCTGGATCGCCGCGGACGAGATGGACGAGGCGACCTCGGCGGCGCTCCAGCAGGCCAACGAGGCCGTCGCGCCGACGGTCGCGCTGCCGTCCGCCGACACCGCCTACTGGTGCCGCATCGGCGAACGCACCTATGTCCGTTGGGTTCTGCCGCACGACGAGGACGCCGCCACGTCGGC
The DNA here is from genome assembly GCF_026162425.1 of Flexivirga meconopsidis. GTDB lineage: Bacteria > Actinomycetota > Actinomycetes > Actinomycetales > Dermatophilaceae > Flexivirga > Flexivirga meconopsidis. The sequence goes on from NZ_JAOBQJ010000001.1 coordinate 391,104, forward strand.
GCTCGCCCGGCTGCACGCCGCCGGTGACAGCGCGCTCGGCGACGGCCGGCTGCTCGGAGCATTCCGCACCAGCGGCCTCCTCGTGCCGGTCTGGGAGGTCGACGCGACCGCCGAACCACTCTCGTATGACGCCCCGCTCGCCGAGCTGCGCACCCGGTTCGAGGCCGCGCTCGCCTCGGTCGCCGACCGGCCGCTCGACGATGCCGAACGCCGCGCCCGGGCCGGTTTGGTCTCCCGCCAGATCACCATCCGGTAGGCAAGCCGCGTGCCTGGCGGAACCCCGGCGTAACAGTGGCGGAGGTATGGCGGATCATCTAGACTGGTGCGGTGACCGCCGCTCGCTGGACCTCCGCCGACCCGCGCCGCGACCGCGCGCGAGCGATCGCCGACCTGCTTCGGGAGCGGATCAGTAGCGGCGAACTGCCCGCCGACGCGCGGCTGGACGAGGATGAGCTGGGCACGGCATACAACGCCTCCCGCAACAGCGTTCGCGAGGCGCTCGACCTGCTGGTCGCCGACGGGCTGGTGAGCCGCAGGCGCGGGGTCGGCACGCGGGTGAGCGCGCCGAAGCTGGGGCACGGACTCGACCGTCTGGCCGGCCTGGCCGAGACGCTGACCGGTCAGGGCGAGGTCCGCAACGAGGTGCTCGAGGCGCGCCGGCTGCGCCGGCTGCCGAAGGAGGCCGCCGCCCGGCTCGACCAGAAAGCCACTGCCGGCGGAGTGCGGATCCGACGGCTGCGCCTGCTCGACGGCGAGCCGCTGTCGCTGGACATCAGCTATTTCCCCACCGACGTCGGTGCACCGTTGCTGGGCGCCGACCTGTCCGGCACCGACGTCTTCCAGCTGCTCGAGGAGTCCCTCGGCACCCGGCTCGGCAGCGCGCAGCTCGTCGTGCACGCCGATGTCGCGGACGCCGACCTCGCGGCGCTGCTGCAGGTCGCTACGGGCGACCCGGTCTTCCGCATCGATCGGCTCACCAGGCTGCCCGACGGCCGACCGGTCGACGCCGAGCAACTGCACGTGCGCGCGGACCGCATCGCCCTGGAGGCGACGATCGAGCGGGACCGCTGATGTCCGCGCTCACCCTCGTGGCGCTCGGGGTGTTCGGCCTGCTCGGCGGCGTCGGCATCAGCGCCATCGGTCCCGGCGGAGTGTTGCCGACGATCGGCCTGGCGATGCTCACCACGCTGTCGCCCGCGCAGATCGCCGGCACCGCGCTGGTGACGCACGTCGCGACCGGCGGCGCCGGCAGCGCCGCCTACCTGCGCTCCGGTGAGCTGCGTCGTCCGCAGGTGCGTCGCACTGCCCAATTACTGTGTGCCACAGCTGTTTTCGGCACACCCATCGGCATACTGGTCAACTCCTGGTTGTCACCGCGCGCGTTCAGCGTCGCGCTCGCGGTGCTGATGGCCGGGGTGGCCGCGCTGGTGCTGCTGCGCGAGCGGGGTAGGACCAACCGCGCCACCGGTCACCACCCGCCGCAGGCGGTCGTCGCCGGCATCGGCGGGGCGGTCGCCGTGGTCGCGGGCGTCGTGGGCATCGGTGGCCCGATGCTCACCGTGCCATTGCTCGTGGTCGCCGGCGTGGACATGCTCGAGGCGCTGGCCGCCGCACAGGCCCAGTCGGTGATCATCGCGGGCGTCGGCAGCATCGGCTACGCGATGCAGGGTTCGGTCGACTGGAAGGTGGCCGCGCTCGTCGGGATCCCCGAGCTCATCGGCGTGTTCGTCGGCTGGCGGATCGCTCGCGCACTACCGGTGCGGATGCTGCGTTTCGGGCTCGTCGCGGCGATGCTGGCGGTTGCGCCATACCTCGCGCTGCACGGCTGAGCATCAGGTCGCCGATGCCTCGGCGTTGTCCGGCGACGGATGGCGATGGGCGAGCGTGCCGGTGAGACGGCGGCGGGCGTGCGTCTCCGAACTCATCCGGGCCGCGAGCAGGATCAGCAGCGGAGCGAGCAGCAGCATCCCGGTCGGCGGGATCGACACCCCGGAGTCGTTCGCCGCGAAGCCGAGCAACCAGCAGACGGTGATCGCCGCCAGGCCCTGGCCGAGCATCGGCACCCGGTCGACCACTCCGGCGACCACGCTGCCGGGTCGACGCGACGGCGCGAGCAGCACGACGACCGCAAGCACCAGGATGAGCGGCACCAGCGCCGTGTACCAAGTGCTCGACAGCATCGTCCAGTTGGCCTTGATGATGCGTTCGATGCCGGTGAACTCGCCGTGATTGCGGACCTGCGAGACGAAATCGCCCAGGTGCGTGCGGTATTGCGGCGGTCGCAGATAGTCCAGCACCGCGATCACGCCGACGATCAGGACCGCTGTGCCGACAATCAGCGAGGCGCGCCGCCAGGTGAGCGCGATGCCGGCGGCGTTGAGCGTGAGGTAGGCGAACGCCGGGAACATCGCGAGCGGACCAGCGCCGTCGGCACCCCACATCGGGGTGCCGTCGATCACCAGCGTCGTCAGCCCGATGAGTATGACGGTGGCCGCGGCGAGCCGGTTGTGTCCGCGGGACTGCAACTGGCCGGCCAGGCAGGCCGCGATGAGCAGCGTGCTGGTCGTGAGCAGGGCGCCCCCGACGTTGCCCATGCCGTAGAAGCGCCCGCCATACACCGGTTGCAGGCCCATGATCGAGGTGAACTGCAGGGGACTGCCGTGGATCGCGTCGAGCAACAGCACCGACGCGGTCACCGTCGCCAGGAAGATCGGCGGCCCGAGCGGATGCCTGCGCCAGGGCCCGACAAGTGCCAGGACGGCGAGCAGCAGGGCGATCCCGGCGATGCTCCAGCCGAGGGTGGTGCGCGGCTCCGACCCTTCCCACCAGGGCACCAGGCCGACCAGCCAGGTGGAGATCGGCATCGCCGCGGTCCACGCGGCGACCCCGGCGAACCAGCCGCGCAGCAAACGGCTCCGCCCGAGGGTGACGCCCGCTCTCCGGGCGCGGTGTCTGCGGATCACCCACCATGCGCAACCAACCGCCAGCAGCGCCACCATCGCCGCCACGAACCGGACCAGGAAGTCACCGGTCAGCCCGTGCTCGATGCGCAGCTGCAGCGCGATCGTGCGGGCATCGACGATCGCGCTGTCGCCTGCGTCGCGCGGCTGCACCACCGGCACCCGCCCCTCGCGCAGATTCGGGGCGGCGGCGCCGAGCCGGGAGAAGACCAGCGCCGACAGGTCCGTGGTCTGGATGACGCCGGGTTGCTGCGTGGAGTCGGCAGTCAGCAACCCGTGCGGGACGCCGGGTCCGGCGACGACGACGGTGTGCAGGAGTTCGGGTCCGGAGTCGTCGGCGAATCCGGCGACCACGAAGGTGGTGTTCGGCGGTGCCCGTTCGACGATCGTGCGCAGCGCCGTGTCGTTGCGGGTCGGCAGGTCGACCAGCGTCACCGGGCATTTCGTCAGATCGACCTGCGACACGTCGATGGTGTAGTTGGCTATCTGGCCGTTGGCGTTGGCGGCGGCGAAGCCGGCATACCGGCCGGCGGCGGTGATGCACTGCCCGCCCTTCGCCAGGCGGGTCCCCATCGAGGCGATATTGGCCGGGACGCTGCGCGACAGGTTGAGCTTGCGCCACGAGTTCCACATGGCGAACGGGTAGTAGGCAGGCGCCGCGGCGCCGGTCGGCGTGCCGCCACCGGGTCGCTGCGGCGCCGGCAGGACGGTGCACGGCTTCGGCTTCTCACCGGGCGGGGTCATCGGCACGGACGCGCCGAGCGTCGTACGAGACCCCGCCGAGAAGGTCAGCCACGACTGGCTGGAGCAGCTGTGCGGCGACAGGTTGCGGGTCGCCATCGACCCGGCGGCGCCCTCGGTGGCCAGCTTCCACAACGTCGGGGTGCGGGTCGGGCCGACCTGATCCCAGGACAACGCCGGCTGACTGATGACGACGATCGGCCCGGGCTGGCTGATCGGCTTGGCACTTGGCCAGGCGACGATCCAGGAGACCAGATAGGACACCCCGACCCCGACGACGGCGACCGCGAGCAACCAGGCCAGCCACCGTTTGAACATGATCGACCATTCTGCGGCATGGGCGCCCCAACCGGGCAATCCGTGTCGGCCACCGGTCTAACCTCACTGCTGTGACCGCGACAACCATTGCCGTGCTGGCCGTGATCCTCGCCGTGCTGGCGCTGGCCGGTGCCGGTGCGGCCTGGCTGCGGCTGCGCGCGGTGCAACGGCAGTTCCGCGTGCTCTGGGGTGATGGTCCGCAGCGCGATGCGGCCGCGACCATGCGGATGCACATCGGCCGCATCGACGCCCTCGACGACCGGGTCACTCGCCTCGACGGCCGGGTCGACGGCATCGGCGAACATGTCGCGGCCGGGCTGCGGCATGTTGCGGTGGTTCGCTACGACGCCTTCGGCGACATGGGCGGCCGGTTGTCCTTCTCGGCGGCGATCATCGACGACGCCGGCGACGGGCTGGTGCTGTCGTCGATCCACGCCCGCGGCGAGTCGCGCACCTACGCCAAGGGCGTGGTCTCCGGTCGGTCCGAGATCACCCTCACTCCCGAGGAACAGCAGGCGCTGGCTTCGGCGCGCAGCGACCGGGCCGTATGACGGGGCGCGCCGCAGCCGACGCGACCCCGCTGCCGGCCGCGTTCACTCGGTTCTGGACCGGCGAGACGGTCTCGTCGTTCGGCACCTACGTCAGCGTGCTGGCGCTGCAGGTGATCGTGCTTGAGACGCTGCACGGCACGGTCGGTGACGTCGGCTGGCTCAACTCCGCCCGGTGGCTGCCGTATCTCGTGCTGGGCCTGTTCGCCGGTGCCTGGGTGGAGCGGCGCCGACGGCAGCCGGTGCTGGTGGCCACCGATTTGGCCGCCGGCGTGCTGCTCGGTGCGATCCCGGTGGCGTGGGCGTGCGGAGTGCTGTCGCTGCCCCTCCTGCTGGTGGTCGTGATGCTCTTCGGCACGGTCACCCTCCTCAACGGTGCCGCGTCGATGGCGGTGTTGCCGCGGCTGGTGGACCGGCCGCTCCTGCAACGCGCGCACGCCCGCATCGACGGCTCGGACGCCGTAGCCCAGGCGAGCGGACCGGCCCTCGCCGGCGTGCTGATCAAGGTGATGGGCGCGCCGCTGGCCGTGGTCGTGGACGCGGCGAGCTACCTCTTCTCGGCGGCGATGATGGCCTCCCTGCGGGTCGCCGACCCGATCCCGGCGGTGACCGGTCCGCGCAACCTGCGCCGCGAGATCGCCGACGGGATGCGCTGGCTCTACAAGGGCAGTCTCGGGCCGATGTCGGTGAGCACGCACATCTGGTTCGTCGGGAACGCGACCCTGGGAGTCGTCGTCCCGGCATACGCACTGCAGGTGTTGGACCTGCAGGTGCTGGCCTTCGCCATCACGAGCGCGGCGGCCGGCGTCGGTGCGCTGGCCGGGGCGAGTGTGACCACGCGGGTGGGTCGCGGAATCGGCACCGGGCGCACGATCATCGGCGCGCACGCGCTGTCCGCGGTCGCTGTCATGGTGATGGCGGCCGCCGGGTTGGGCAGCGGGGTCGGTGCCACGGTGGTGCTGGGCGTCGGCCAGTTGTTGCACGGCTGCGCGATGGGCCTGTCCAACTCGCACGAGATGGCCTATCGGCAGACGGTCACCCCCGATCACCTGCTCGCGCGCACCAACACCACCGGCCGCGCCTTCAACCGCGCGGTGGTGGTCGTCGTCGCGCCGCTGGCCGGTCTGCTCGCGACCGCGATCGGCGAGCGCGACACCCTGGTCGTTGCCGTGGTCGCCTTCGCGCTGGCCTGCGCGGTGCTCGCCGGTTCCACGGTCCGGACGGTCGATCTCACCTCCCGGACTCGTGAGCTTGAATGAACCCGATGAAGTACGGATATCTCGGTCCTGACGGCACGTTCACCCAGGCGGCGCTGCTCGCGTGGGAGCCGGCCGCCACCGCCGAGCAGGTCGCCTGTCCCTCGGTCGATCTCGCGCTCGCGGCGGTGCGATCCGGCGAGCTCGACGCCGCGATGGTGCCGATCGAGAACTCCGTCGAGGGCGGCGTCTCCGCGACGCTCGACGCCCTGTCGGTCGGTGAGCCGCTGCAGGTGATCGGCGAGGTGCTGGTCCCGATCACCTTCGTGCTGGTCGCACCCCCGGGCATCACGCTGGACCAGGTCCGCGCCGTCGGCACCCACCCGCACGGCTGGGCTCAGGTGCGCGGCTGGATGGCGGCCAACCTGCCCGAGGCAGTGCACGTGCCAACGCTCTCGACCGCCGGTGCGGCCGCCGGACTGCGGGACGCCGATGCGGCCTCCGATCCGCCGTCGTATGACGCAGCAGTCTGCGCGCCGGTCGCGGGGCACGGTCTGCAGGTGCTCGCCGAGCACATCGAGGACCGGGACGCGGCGGTCACCCGATTCGTGCTGGTGTCCCGTCCCGGCCTCAGTCCGGCGCCGACCGGCGCCGACAAGACAACCGTGGTGCTCTTCCAGAGCAGCGACCACCCCGGTGGTCTGCTCGAGCTGCTCGAACACTTCGCCGCTCGCGGCATCAACATGACCAGACTCGAATCGCGCCCGACCGGGGAGGCGATGGGCAGCTACTGCTTCTCGATCGACTTCGAGGGACACGTCCGCGACGAACGGGTCGGCGAGGCACTCACCGGGCTGCGCCGGGTGACCAAGGAGGTCCGCTTCCTCGGCTCCTACCCGCGCGCCGACGGCAAGGCAGCGTCGGTGCCGAAAACCGCTGCCAATGAAGCCTTTTCAGAGGCGCGCGATTGGCTCGACCGGCTGCGCGGCTGACGCAGTCAGGGTCGACTGCGGTCCTCACCGCGGCTCACGGCATACCTCGGATCAGGCGGGACGGGTCCAGACGACGTAGTTGTTCAGGTAGTGGCCGTTGACCATCTTCGAGGTGTTGTCACAGGTCACCAGCGTCACCACCGGAGTGGCGCTGCCGCCCCAAACCCGTTGATCCGTGGTCAGTTTCGTCTTCGGCACCGACTCCTTTCCGGTGACCCGGAGGCTGACGGTCTTGCCGTTGGTGCAACTCACCGTGACCGCGGAGCCGATGCCGACCTTGCGCAGGTTGTAGAAGTTGTCCGGCCCGTCATACGTCACGTGTCCGGCGATGACGGCGATGCCGTTCTGGCCCGGCTGAGCGGAGCGGTTGTACCACATCGTGGTGCGCGCGGGCGGGTAGATCTGGCCCTGCGAGTTGGTGCCCATCGGGACCACGCTTTCGCCGGAGATGCCGACCGAGGCGACCGTCATGCTGGACGGAATGCAGGTAGCGCCAGCGGGATTCGCGATCGGCTCGCGCTTGCTCTGCCCGGTCGGGTTGGGCAGCACGGAGTTGTTGGGCGGCACCGTGCTCTGCGGCGACGACCCGCCGGACTTCTTCGCGGACGACGAACCGTTGGTGGCGCTCTTCGCGGCGGACCCCTTCGACTCCTTGGCGGCAGACCCCTGCGATGCCGAGCCCGACTTCGACGCCTTCGACGACCCGGCGGCACCGGAGGAGCTGCCCGAACCCGAGCTGTTCGTCCCCGTGTCGGAGGCCGAGACCGATGACGCCGTTGCGGCGTTGCCCTCGGTGGAGGAGTCCGGTCGCAGGCTCCACGCCACGGCACCGACGCCGCCCGCGGCGATCAGGCAGCCCGCCACGATCGCTGCGGTCCCCTTTTGGCGGGAGGCGCGGTGTGCGCCGCCTTGGTTGGTCATCGCCCTCAGCTCTTCTGCGTCGACGTCGTGGTCCCGTGAGAGGCGAAGCACCCCTGCAGCCGATTATGAACGGCCGATCCGCCGGGCGCGACCGGAACCCGGCACGCCGAACCTGTGGGTTACGTGAACGTAGGGCGTTGCGGATCGCTTTCGCCATACCCCTTGACACCCACGGTTTACAAACGGCACTCTTTTGTAAACCGCAAACGTGATGGGAGTCACACCATGGCGATAATGGATGCATCCGGCACCGTGCCGGACGGTTCCACCGAAGGGTGGAAAGACAAGAAGCGTTACCTCTGGCTGATCGGCCTGGTGATCCCTTCGGCGTTCGTGGCGATCTACGTGCTCTACGCGCTGACCGGATGGTCGGTGCTGCTGTGGACCGGGCCGATCCTGATCCTCGGCATCGTCCCGGCGATCGACCTGGTCGCCGGTCTGGACCAGGACAACCCGCCCGACGACGTGATCGAGGCGCTGGAGAACGACAAGTACTACCGGTGGGTCGTCTACATGTACCTGCCGCTGCAGTACCTCGGCCTGATCGGCGTGATGATGCTGGTCGCCGGCTACAACCCGGTCGGTGAGATCCTCAACCTCACCGGCGGATCCGACTGGGTCGCCACCAACCTGGGCGAGCGGTTCGTCCAGCCGTGGGACCTCAGCGTGATCGACAAGATCGCGGTCTCCATCTCGATCGGCTGCGTCGGCGGCATCGGCATCAACACCGCCCACGAGCTCGGCCACAAGAAGGAGAGCCACGAGCGGTGGCTGTCCAAGATCGCCCTCGCGCAGAGCGCCTACGGCCACTTCTACATCGAGCACAACCGCGGCCACCACGTGCGGGTCGCCACCCAGGAGGACCCGGCCAGCAGCCGTGTCGGCGAGAACTTCTACCAGTTCTGGCCGCGCACCGTCAGCGGATCGCTGAAGAGCGCCTGGAACCTGGAGAAGAAGCGCTACGCCCGACGGGGCACCCACCCGTTCCACATCGGCAACGACGTGCTCAACGCCTGGCTGATGACCGCCGTGCTGTGGGGCGTGCTGATGGCCTTCCTCGGGATCGGCATCCTTCCCTACCTGCTGATCCAGGCAGTCGTCGGCTTCTCGCTGCTCGAGGTCGTCAACTACATGGAGCACTACGGCATGCTGCGCAAGAAGGTCGGCCCGGCCGGCAAGGAGCGCTACGAGCGGGTCGACCCCAGCCACAGCTGGAACTCCAACAACATCGCGACCAACGTGCTGCTCTACCACCTGCAGCGGCACAGCGACCACCACGCCAACCCGACCCGGCGCTACCAGGCGCTGCGCGACTACAAGGAGTCGCCGGTGCTGCCCACCGGGTATGCCGGGATGATCGTGCTCGCGATCGTGCCCGCGATCTGGCGCAAGGTGATGGACCCGCGGGTGCTCGCGCACTTCGACGGCGACATCTCGCAGGCCAACATCTCGCCGCGCAAGCGGGACAAGGTCCTGGCCAAGTACGGCAAGGCGATCGACCCGACCCCGATCAACGCGGCTCCGCTGCGAGTCGACAAGTCCGCGCACGACCAGAGCGCCAACCACGGCGGGCGCTGCCCCGGATGCGGTTACGTGTATGACGAAGCCGTCGGCGCGCCGCGCGAAGGCTTCCCGGCCGGCACCCCGTGGGACCAGATCCCCGACACCTGGTGCTGCCCCGACTGCGGTGTCCGCGAGAAGCTCGACTTCGTGCCGGTCAGCAAGACCGGGGTGGCGTGATGCAGATCGTTGCCGACATCGCACAGTGCGAGGGCCTCGGGATGTGCGAGGCGATGGCCCCGGACATCTTCGAGGTCGGGCCCGAGGGTCACGTCGTGATCCACGACCCCTCGCCGGACGAGTCACGCCGGCAGGACCTGCAGGCCGCGGTCGACTCCTGCCCGGTGCTCGCGCTCACTCTGCAGGACTGAGGCAGCCATGCGACTGGTCGTTGTGGGAGCCTCGCTCGCCGGGCTGCGCGCCGTCGAGGCCGCCCGGCGGGCGGGCTGCACCGACCCGATCACGCTGATCGGGGCGGAGCAATCGGCGCCATACGACCGGCCGCCGCTGTCGAAGGCGCTGCTGTGCGCCGACAACCCGGCGCAGGTGCTGCCGTTCCACGCCGAGGGGCACCTGCGCGACGAGCTCGGCGTCGAGTTGCGGCTCGGCACGCCGGCCACCGGGCTCGACGTCGACCGCCGCGAGGTGATCGTCGGGACCGAGCGCATCGGGTATGACGGGCTGATCATCGCCACCGGCGCCGCGGCCAACGCGTGGCCGATGGGCGCGGGCGTCGCGGGGGTCCACCCGTTGCGTACGGCGCAGGACGCGCTCGCGATCCGGGCTGCGCTCGACGCCGGTGCCCGCGTCGCGGTCATCGGCGCCGGCTTCATCGGGTCCGAGGTCGCGTCGGCGGCCCGGGCACGGGATCTGCCGGTCACCGTGATCGAGGCCGCGCCGCAGCCGCTGACCCGCTCGGTCGGCGGAGCCGTCGCCGACGTGCTCACCCGGTTGCACCGCACGGCCGGCGTCGACCTGCGGGTCGGCACCCAGGTCACCCAGGTGCACCAATCGCCTTCCGGTGTCACCGGATTGAGCCTCAGCGACGGCAGCCACGTGCCCGCCGACCTCGTCGTGCTCGGCATCGGCGCCCGACCGGCCACCGGCTGGCTGCGCGACTCCGGACTGCCGCTGCACTCCGACGGCGGCGTGCTGGTCGACGCCACCCTCGCCACCGGTGCACCCGGTGTGTACGCCGCGGGCGACGTCGCGCACTCACCGCACTCGGTCTTCGGCGACGACGTGCTGCGCCTGGAGCACTGGACGAGCGCCGCCGAGCAGGGCGCGGCCGCCGCACGGCACCTGCTCGACCCGTCGGCCGCGCGTCCGCTGCAGACCGTTCCCTACTTCTGGTCCGACTGGCACGGGCACCGGCTGCAGTTCGTCGGTGTGCCGAGTGCGGACGAGGTGCGCGTCATACGACCCGAGGTGGAGCGGTTCCTCGCGCTCTACCGGCGCGGTGACCGGGTGGTCGGTGCGTTCACCATCAACGGCCAACGCGAGATCATGCGCTACCGCCGGCACATCGTGGGGCAGGCGCCGTTCGAGGATGCGCTCGCCGAGGCCGCCGCTGCCGATGCGGTCGTCGCGTGAGGTGGCGGTGATGAGCGCCCAGCCGATCGAGGAGACCACGACCGCGCCTAGACTGGTGCGCGTGACCGCTCCCGCCCGCTCCGATGCCGACACGCTGCGCTCGCAACTGCTCGGCGCGGCGTCGCGGCTGACGATCAGCGAGGGCTGGTCGAAGGTCACCATGTCCCGGCTCGCCGACGAGGTCGGCGTGTCCCGGCAGACGGTCTACAACGAGTTCGGCAGCAAGCCCGCGCTTGCCCAGCAGCTGGTGCTCGGCGAGTTGCAGGTCTTCCTGGGCCGGGTGTTCGACGGCTTCGAGGCCAGCCCGAGTGACCCGGTCGGCGCGATCCACGGCGCCGCGCTCAATGTGCTTCGGCTCAGCCTGGAGAACCCGCTGCTGCACGCGGTGATCGCCGGCTCGCACGGCGCCGAGTCCGAGCTGCTGCCGCTGCTGACCACCGACAGCGAGGCGCTGCTGACCCTGGCCAAGGAAGCCATCACCGAGGGCATGCTCCGCTTCGAGTTGCGGCTCACCCGCGCCCAGCTCGACGTCGGCGTCGACGTCGTGGTGCGCACGGTGCTCAGTCACGTCATCCACCCGTCGGGCACGCCCGAGGAGACCGCCGCCGGGATCGCCTGGATCGCGAGCGTGGTGCTCGGCCTCGATGATCAGTGGGGCGACCCGAAGCTACGCGCCTGACCGCGGCGGCGGGGTGGGCACCCGCCGAGGTCGCGGCTCACGTCATTCGCGCGCTGGCACCGAGGTAGCAGTTGCGGTCGCTAAAGCGGCTTTATAGCGACAACGAGTGCTACCTCGGTGTCAGTTCACGCGGGCCGACGATCAGACACAACGCCGTGGTGCCCTTTCTCACCGACCCACCGCCCCCGGTTGCTGCTTGCGGGTGCGGTAGAGCTCGTCCGGGTCGATGCCGACCGCGCGCAGGTAGCGCCCTGCGGCTCGGTGGAGGCGCAGGGTGAGTGGTAGAGACAGCAGAAAGATCGCCAGCATGCAAAGCATGAAGAGCGCGAGTTTTCGGTTGGAGTTCCACTGCAGCGGCACGTTGATCCCGAAGATCAACAGCCCGAACGGCACGGACCGACGCCACGTGTGCCGCTGTTGCACGACCAGCAGCCGCGCGGACCGGGTCCCCAGGTAGCGCAGCAGCGGGTCGGAACTGGGCCGACCCGATCGGACCGACTTGGCCAACTGCCGCCGCTTCCGGAAGGGCAGCGCCAACTGCAGTGGCGCGAGCGACCCGCGGTAGCGCCGGAAGAGGCGGCGCACGAAGATCACGTACCCGGCGACGATCACCGCCGCGACGACCAGCCCGATGACCAGCCCGGCCGCCGAGCGGTGGTGCTCGCGATCGTGGTGCGGCGGGCTCGGCAGGACAACGGTGAACAGGAAGATCTCGAGCGGGATCGCGACCAGCACCGCAAGCCCGATCCGTATGGCGTACGGGCGTTTCCAGCCCCGGCGCAACCGCTCGACGTCGGCCTCCAGCCCATCCGGCACCGGCAGCGGCTCCACAAACGACCCCCTCGACGATCGCGCCGCCTCCCTGACAGCGTCGACCGGAGCTTACGGCTGGGAAACCCCCGTTGTGCTCATCCCTTGGGGTGACTTGCCGCGCGCTCCAGCCCACGCATCCCGGAGCGCATCATCGCCGCGTGGTTGGCGATCAACAGCGGCCGCATCGCACGCCAGGTCGACACCCGCCCGAGCACGCCGCCGACCATCAGGTCGACCTCCTGGGTGTAGGCGAGTGACGTCGCCGCCGGGCCGTCGGAGGTCAGCACGAACTGCGACCAGCCGACCAGGTCGCCGGCCAATGACGCTCGCAGCACACCGGATTCGGGATCCGCGACCTCGGAGGTGAGCTCCAGCCGGAGGGTCAGCGGCAGCACGCTGCGGATGTGCACCGAGCCGCGGGTTTCGTCATACGCGGTGATGGAGCGGATCTGTGGCCACCACCGGTCCCACGTCTCTCCCTCGGCGAGTATGGCGAAAACGTCGTCGCGCGCCGCGCCCACGCGGTGGGTGCTGGCGAAGCGGAAGTGCCGGGCGGTCACCGCGGCAGGCGCAGCACCAGTGCGGCCGGGTCGACCGCGAACCGGACGGCGCGCGCGGTGCCGATCACATCGCCGTCGACCTCGACACCGGTCGGTCGGTCGACGCGGACGGTCGCCTCGCGGCACAGGTGACGGGTCACCGCCTCGGAGTCTCGTGTGGAGCGGGTGAGCACCTTGGCGATGACCGGCAACCATCGAATCCCGCTGCCCCGCACCACAACCGCATTGAGCAGCCCGTCGTCCACAACCGCGTCCGGCATCAGCTTCATCCCGCCCTGCAACATGCCGCAGTTGCCGACCAGCACGCTGGTGACGTCCCGCTCGATCTGCACGCCGTCGTCGAAGCAGATCGTCGCGGGCACCAGGTCGTGCACCACCTGGCGCAGTCCGGCCGCGGGGTAGGCGAGCCAGCCGATCCGGCCCTTCAACTCCTCGGTGGTGGCGGCCATGATCTCCGCGTCGACCCCGATGCCGGACATCACCAGCCCGATCTCCTCTGCGCCGAACTGGCCAGAACCGTTGTCGTCCAACGCGATCCGCATGACGTCGATCTCGTGGTCGACGCCGGCGAGCGCGACGCGAAGCGCGGTCTCGAAGTGCCCGACCGGGAGTTTGAGCTGCCGGGCGAGCAGATTGCCGGTGCCAGAGGCCAGCACCGCGAGCGGTGTCCGCGACGGCAGCAACCCCGCAGCCACGCAGCGCACGGTCCCGTCGCCGCCGAGGGCAGCGACCAGGTCGACGCCCGCCTCGACCGCTTCGAGCGCCTGCTGCTTGCCCGGCTGCTCCACGGTGGTGTCCCACCAGAGCGGGTCTGCCCAGCCGTAGCCACGGAAGATGGCCGACAGGTCGGCTCGCAGTTTGCGGGAGTCGGGGACCTTGGTGGGATTGACGATGACCGCACCTCGACGCACGGCTCCACTCCTCACGATCGCCAGACGTTACCGGTCGGTTCGAGGTGACGTTATCGGGTTGCGGGCGGGGCCGTCCCGCCGCGTAGCCTTGGCCCTCGTGATCGACATCAAATTTCTGCGTGACAACCCCGACCTGGTGCGCGCCAGCCAGCGCGCCCGCGGCGCCGACGAGAGCCTCGTTGACCAGGTGCTGGCCGCCGACGAGAAGCGCCGGGCGTCCCTGTCGGAGTTCGAGAGCCTGCGCGCGGAGCAGAAGTCGGTCAGCAAGTCGGTCGGCGCGATCATGGGCAAGCTCGGCGCCGCCAAGAAGCAGGGTGGCGACGTCACCGCAATACAGGCCGAAGCGGACGAGGCGCGCGCCAAGGCGACCGAGCTCGCGGCCGAGGTGAAGCGCCGGGAGGCCGCCGCCGACGACGAGGGAGCGGAGTTCACCGGACTGCTGAAGAAGCTCGACAACATCGTGCTCGACGGCGTGCCGGCCGGCGGCGAGGACGACTACGTCGTGCTCGAACACATCGGTGAACCCACGACGTTCGACTTCGAGCCGCTCGACCACCTCGCGCTCGGCGAGAAGCTCGGCGCGATCGACATGGAGCGCGGCGCGAAGGTCGGCGGTGCCCGGTTCTACTTCCTGACCGGCGTCGGCGCTCGTCTTGAACTGGCGCTGCTCAACCTGGCGATGAACCAGGCGGTCGAGCAGGGCTTCATCCCGATGATCACCCCGACGCTGGTGCGGCCGGAGATCATGGACGGCACCGGCTACCTCGACGCGCATGAGGACGTCTACCACCTGCCCGCCGACGACCTCTACCTCACCGGCACTTCGGAGGTGGCGCTCGCCGGCTACCACCAGGGCGAGATCATCGACATCTCCGGCGGACCCAAGCGGTATGCCGGCTGGTCGTCCTGCTACCGCCGCGAAGCCGGCTCGCACGGCAAGGACACCCGTGGCATCATCCGCGTCCACCAGTTCAACAAGGTGGAGATGTTCGTCTACTGCGACCCGGCCGACGCGCAGGCCGAGCACCAGCGGCTGCTCGACTGGGAGAAGGAGATGCTCGCCAAGGTCGAGCTGCCCTACCGGGTGATCGACACCGCGGCCGGCGACCTCGGCGGTTCGGCGGCGCGCAAGTACGACAGCGAGGCGTGGGTGCCGACGCAGGGTCGCTACCGCGAGCTGACCTCGACCTCCAACTGCACCACCTACCAGGCGCGCCGGCTCGGCATCCGCTACCGCACGCCCGAGGGGCGCACCGAGCCGGTCGCCACACTGAACGGCACGCTCGCCACCACCCGGTGGCTGGTCGCGATCCTGGAGAACCACCAGCAGGCCGACGGCTCGGTCAAGGTGCCGGCCGCGCTACAGCCGTTCCTCGGGACGGACGTGCTGAAGCCGCTCTGAAGAAGGACCCGTCGCGGCCAACTCCGCCGCGCGACGGATCCTGGGTGCGCGGCTCCCGCCATACAGTTGCCGCGTGATGACCCGGCTGACGCAGTTCTTCGGGGTGGGCGACCCCTGGGTGCGCCCGCTGCCGAAGGACTGGCTGCGCGCGGATCTGGCGATCGCGTTGACCTTCACGATCGGCGCGTTCCTCGGGCTCGAACTCTCCCGCAGCATGGGCATGCTGGAGCGGTACGGCGGGCCGATCTGGGCGGAATACCTCGCGCTGAGCGTCGCGGGCGGTCTGCTCGTCTTCCGGCGCCGGTACCCGATCACCTCCATGGTGCTGATGGCCGCGACGATGTTCGTCACCGGTGTCACGATGACCGGGGTGATGGCGACGTTCATCGCGCAGATCACCTACCTGTTCGGCTTCTACAGCGTTGTCGCGTGGGGTCATCCGCGCGGTCGGATGCTGGCCGCGGTCGGGCTGATGGTCACGTTCATGTTCGGCTGGGTCGCGTGGCAGTTTCTCGCCCTCGACATCCCGAAGCGGCCGGCACAGGGCCTGTTCGGCTATCTGGCCGCCAACATCGTCTACAGCGTGCTCGTCAACGTCATCTTCTTCGGCGGAGCGATCCTGGTCGGGGTGATCTCGTGGCGGGAGAACCGGCAGCGCTCAGCCTTCGAGGCGCAGGCGCGCACCATCGACGATCAGGCGCGGGCGCTCCGCGAGCAGGCGGTGGTCGCCGAGCGACTGCGCATTGCCCGCGAATTGCACGACGTGGTCGCCCACCACGTGTCGGTGATCGGCGTGCAGGCCGGCGCTGCCCGCCGTGTCTTCGACAAACGACCCGATGCCGCGCGGACGGCGCTGGCCGGCATCGAGGAGTCGTCTCGATCGGCGGTCACCGAGATGCGTGCCCTGCTCGGCACATTGCGCGCCGACGGTGACGAATCTCGCGCGCCGGCACCGGGATTCGCCGATCTGGACCGGCTCGTCGAGGAGTATCGGTCCGCTGGGCTGGACGTCGACTTCCGGGTCGTGGACGCTGACCCGCCGCTCGCCGGGGAGCTGCCACCGGGGATCGGGCTCAGCCTCTACCGCACCGCGCAGGAGGCGCTTGCCAACGTGCGCCGGCATTCGACCGCACGCAGCGCGCAGGTCATCGCACGTCTCGATCGCCGGGACGGCAAGCCGTATGCCGAGATCGAGGTCCTCGACGCCGGCCTTGCGGTGCCCGGCTCGGGCGGCACCGGCCTCGGGCTCACCGGGATGCGCGAGCGCGTCGCCGCGCACGGCGGGGAAGCCGAGATCGGGCCGCGCGCCACCGCGGGTTACCGGGTGCGGGTGCGCCTGCCGTTCGTCGTGGGTTGAGGTCACCCCGATTAGAGTGACCCGAGAGCGACATACCAGAGCGGGAGGAAGGCATGTCCCACAATTCCTCGGGCGTTCCCGACGACGAGCGACGGCGCCGGGCGGAGCAGGAGACCACCCAGCAGCCGGTGATCGGCGCGGACGGCCGGCCGTGGCAGCCGCCGCAGCAGCAGCAGGGGCCACCCCCTCCACCACAGCCGTATGCCGGGGCGCCCGCTCCGCCGCAGTCACTCGGGCAAGGTTTCGGCCAGCGAAGCGGTGCGCAACCACAGCAGCCGCCGCAGCCTCAGCCGCAACCGCAGTTCCAGCAGCCGCAGCACCAGCAACCCCAGCCGCAACCGCAGCAGCACTTCCAGCAGCAGCCGCAGTACCAGCAGCCGGTCCCGGGCCAGCCGCACCCCGGTCAGCAGCCCTACTTCCCGCAGGGCACCCAGCCGTGCTTCCCGCTGGTGGCGGACAAGCTGTCCCAGCCGGCGCGCCTGCTCGGCTGGATCCCGGTCGCGATCGCGCTCATCGCCTTCATCGGCTGCTTCGGGACGTGGGCCACCGCGAAGGTGAGCGGTTCCTACCTCGGCACCAGCATGTCGATCAGCTCCTCGGTCAACGCCTTCAACCACCAGTCCTGCAAGGGCACCGGAGCCGGCGCCGGCGCCTGTGACGAGCAGGCCAACGGCAACAACGGCAGCTCCGACAGCTCCAGCTCGCCGTCGGCGACCGGCGACGAGGGCGGCGACTTGTGGGAGGGCTGGGTCGTGTCGCTCGTCGCGCTCCTGGTGGCCGGACTCGGGGTCGTCCGCGGGCTCGGTAAACGGGTGGCTGCGCTGCCCGCCGCCATCACGGCCGCGGTCGGCGGACTGGTCCTCATCGGGCTGCCGGTCTACCGGCTGATCTGGATCGGGGACAAGAGCGGCGATTTCGCCGACTCGATGAAGAGCTCGGGCATGCCGAGCGGCTTCGACACTAGTCTCACCTCCGGGTGGGGTCTGTGGCTGGTGCTGATCATGGGGGTCGCGATGCTCGCCGCGGGCATCGGCGGGGCCGTCAAACGCTGGTGAGCGAGTCGCAACCCGGGTCAGCCCCGCTGCGGGTGATGGTCGTCGACGACCAGCGTCTGGTGCGCAGTGGGTTCGCAATGATGCTGTCGGTCGAGGACGACATCGAAATCGTCGGCGAAGCCGCTGACGGAGCCGAATCCGTCGAAATGGCAAGGAAACTCCGGCCAGATCTGGTGCTGATGGACGTGCAGATGCCGGTCCTGGACGGCATCGCGGCGACCGAGCAGATTGTCGCGGAGGGGCTTGGCCAGGTGGTGCTGCTGACCACTTTCGACCGCGACGACTACCTCTTCGACGGGCTGCAGGCGGGCGCGAGCGGCTTCCTGCTGAAGAACACCGACCCGGACGATCTGGTCGAGGCGATCCGGTCGGTTGGCCTCGGTCATGCCCTGCTCGCCCCAGAGGTCACCCGGCGGGTGATCGAGCGGATGACGGCTGCCGGCTCGTCCGCCGACTCGGGCCGCGCACAGGCAGGCGCGCTGGACCGCCTGACCCCACGCGAGCGCGAGGTGCTCGAACTCGTCGGGCGCGGACTGTCCAACGGCGAGATCGCCGGGAAGCTCTTCCTGGGCGAGGCGACCGTGAAAACCCATGTGTCGAGCTGTCTTTCCAAGCTGCACCTGCGCGACCGGGTGCAGGCAGTCGTCTTCGCCTACGAGGCCGGGCTCCTTCGACCGGGGGACTGACCCGACCCGGCATCTCAGCCGCGCGGCTGATCCGCCATACGGCCGTCGGCCCTAGCGTCGAGGGCAACGCTGCAGGTGGACGAGAGGCGAGACGATGCTGCAAGTGGATCAACTGACCCGGCGATTCGGTGAGGTGACCGCGGTCGACCACGTGTCGTTCACCGTGCCCGACGGACTGCTCGTTGGTTTCGTCGGTGGCAACGGCGCCGGCAAGACCACCACCATGCGGATGATCATGGGCGTGCTCGGGATCAGCGACGGCGAGGTGCGCTGGAACGACGCGCCGGTCACCGCCGCCGAGCGCCGCACCTTTGGCTACATGCCGGAGGAGCGCGGCCTTTATCCCAAGCAACCGGTGGTCGACCAGCTGGTCTATCTCGGTCAGCTGCAAGGGCTTTCGGCCGGCGAGGCTCGATCCAGCGCCGATCTGCTGCTGGACCGCTTCGGTCTGGGCGGGCGCGCGAAAGACAAGCTGGAGTCCCTTTCGCTGGGTAACCAGCAGCGCGTGCAGGTGATCGCCGCCGTCATCGCCCGGCCCCGGCTGCTGGTGCTCGACGAACCGTTCTCCGGCCTCGACCCGCAGGCGGTCGACGACATGGTCGAGTTGCTGCGGGAATTCACCCGTGACGGCGTGCCGGTGCTCTTCTCCTCCCATCAGCTCGACCTGGTCGAGCGGTTGTGCGACCGCATCGTGATCCTGTCCCGCGGCCGGGTCGTGGCCGACGGCGCCGCGGACGACCTGCGCCACAGCGGCCCGGTCCGCCACCGCCTGGTCACCGGTGGAGACGTCGGTTGGGTGCGGGACCTCGGCTGGCTGCAGGTGGTCGATGTCGCCGGCGACCGGGCGATCGTGCAACTTGCCGCACCGCAGGACACCGACCGTCTGCTCGCCGAAGCCATGCGGAGGGGGTCGGTGCGCGAACTCGCCGAGCTCGTCCCGAGCGTCGCCGACATCTACCGGGAGGTGACGGCATGACAACGGGCTCGGTATGGCGCATCGTGGCGGCCCGCGAGATCGCGGTGAAGCTGCGCGACCGCAACTTCCTGGTCTCGACCGGCCTGATGCTCGTGCTGATCATCGTCGGTCTCGGCATACAGGTCTTCCTCGGTGGCAAGTCGCAGACCAAGACCGTCGCGGTCGCGTCCCCGGCGGCGAGTTCGATCGTCACGCAGTCGGGTAAGACCGCCGATGCGGCCGGCTCCGACCTCGAACTCAAGGCAAAGACCGTCGCCTCCACACAGGCAGTCGACCAGGCGGTCAAGGACGGCAAGGCCGACGCGGGGCTGGTGCCGCAGGGGAAGGGCTGGCGACTGATCGGCAAGTCCAGCCGCAACACCGAGCTGGCAACGTATGTCGGCCAGACGGTCAGCACTCAGGCGATCGCCCGCAACGCGGCCGCGGCCGGGACCAGCCTGGACGCGCTGCAACAGGGCGCCAAGCTGCAGTACGACCTGCTGCAACCCAAGGGCGACGACAACACCACCGAGGCCCGAGTGTCCGCGGTCGCCTTCGGCTTCCTGTTCTACCTGGCCGCGTTGCTCTTCGGTATGGCGATCGCCAACAGCGTCGTGGAGGAGAAGCAGAACCGCATCGTCGAGATCATCGCCTCGGCAATCCCGTTGCGGCAGTTGCTGATCGGCAAGGTCGTCGGCAACACCGTGCTCGCGATCGCGCAGGTCGGCCTGCTGGCGGTCGTCGCGGTCGGCGGCTTGGTCGTGACCGACAACGCCGGCCTGTTGAGCACCATCGCCGGAGGGATCGGCTGGTTCCTGCCGTTCTTCCTGATCGGCTTCCTCGCGCTCGCCAGCCTCTGGGCGGTCGTCGGCGCACTGGCAACCCGCATGGAGGACGTGCAGTCGACCTCCGCGCCGATGACGTCTCTGGTGATGGCGATCTTCCTGGGCGGCATCCTGGCCACCGGAGGGCTGCTGAAGATCCTGTCGTTCGTGCCGCTCTTCTCCACCATTGCGATGCCGGCCCGAGTGGTCTCCGGCGACGCATCCTGGTGGGAGCCGCTGGCATCGCTCGGGATTGCCGCAGTGGGCGCCTACTACATCCTGCGTATGGCGGAGCGGATGTATCGCTCCTCGCTCATGCAGACCAGCCGCAAGCTCAGCTTCCGGCAGGCGCTCGCCGAGAGTGACTGACGGTTCCGCCGACCCCAACCGGCCGACCCCTAAGGTTGGGGCGTGATCACCAAGAAGCTCGTCGCACTCGACATCGACGGCACCCTGCTGCATCACGACGGGCGGATGTCCGACGAGGTGCGCGACGCCGTGCAGGCGGTCGCGCGCGCCGGGCACCATGTCGTGATCGCGACCGGTCGCAGCGTCCTCGGCACCGTGCCGGTGCTCGAAACCCTGCAGTTGCCAAGGGGATTCGCCGTCACGTCCAATGGCGCGGTGCTCGCGCGGGTCCACGGGAGTGACTGGGAGGTCATCGACACGGTCACCTTTGACCCCGCGCCGGTGCTCGACGTGCTGGAGAACGCCTGGCCCGACGCAGTCGTCGGCATCGAGGAGCCGGGCATCGGCACCAAGGTGAGTGCCAACTTCCCCGACGGCGAGTTGATGGGCCCGGTGAAGGTCGTGCCGTGGCGGGAGCTCGGCGCCGAGCCGACCACCCGCCTCACCTTCCGGTCGCCGAGTGGCACCGCGGAGGATTTCGTCGAGCTGGTCGAGCGGCTCGGCTTGCACGGGGTCAACTACGCGGTCGGCTACACCGCCTGGCTCGACATCAACCCCGAGGGCGTCTCGAAGGCTTCGGCTCTGGAGCAGGTACGACGCAGGCTGCAGGTCGAGCCCGGCGACACGGTCGCGATCGGCGATCACCGCAACGACCTGGAGATGCTGGCGTGGGCGGCCCGCGGCGTCGCGATGGGCCAGGCGCCGGATGAGGTCAAGGCGGTCGCCGACGAGGTCACCGCGCCGGTCGAGGAGGACGGGGCTGCCGTCATACTCCGGCAGTTGGTCTGAGATGCCGGACGCGATCATCACCTCGCCGGCCAACCCGCGGCTCAAGGCGCTGCAGACGCTGCGGCGCAGGCGCGGCAGGGAGCAGGCCGGCCTCACCCTCGTCGAGGGGTATGACGAGCTCGGTCTCGCGCTCGACGCCGGCGTGCGTCCGCGCGAACTCTTCTACTGCCCGGAGCTGATGCTCGACCCGGCCGCGCAGCGGCACGTCGTGGACGCCGCCCGTGCGGCGGGCGCGAGCGTCGCGAGGCTGAGCCGCGCGGCGTTCGAGAAGGTTGCCTACCGCGAGGGCGCGGACGGGTTCCTGGCGGTCGTGCCGGCGGTGGGCACGTCGCTCGACGGGCTGTCGCTGCCGGACGACCCGTTTGTGCTGGTCGCCGAGGGTGTCGAGAAGCCCGGCAACCTCGGCGCGATGCTGCGCACCGCGGACGCCGCAGGGGTCGACGCGGTGATTGCCGCCGACCCGGTGACCGACTGGGGCAATCCCAACGTGGTGCGGGGTTCGAAGGGGACGGTCTTCGCCCTCCCGGTGGCGTCGGCCACGACCGTCGAGACGCTCGACTGGGCGCGAGCGCGCGGCATCCGGGTGGTGGCCGCGACCCCGGACACCGACATCACGCACACCGACGTCGACCTGACCGGCCCGATCGCGGTCACGGTCGGCACCGAGAAGCAGGGACTGACCCCGCAAGTGCTCGATCGGGCGGACGTCAGAGTCCGAATTCCCATGGTGGGCAAGGCAAATTCGCTGAATGTGGCCACATCGGCGGCGATTGTGTTGTATGAGGCGGTGCGCCAGCGGCCGACCCGCGTTTAGCGGCTAGTCGCCGTGGTGGCACGATGCTTGACATGCGAGTTGATCACCTGGTCTTTGCCGCAGAGCCTGACGGACTGGTCGCGACTGCGAAGCGGCTCGGTGACATGTTGGGCGTAGAGCCGGTCGACGGCGGGCTGCACCCACGGTTCGGCACCCGCAATTCCATCGTCCCGTTGCTGGAGCACCGCTTCCTCGAGGTTGTCGAGGTGCTCGACCACCCGGCGTCCGACAAGGCGCCGTTCGGGCAGGCCGTGCGGGCCCGTTCCGAGGCCGGCGGCGGCTGGCTCGGCTGGGTCGTCGAGGTCGAGGACATCTCGGTCGCCGAGCAGCTCGTGGGCCGTCCGGCGGTCCCAGGCAACCGGCACCGTCCCGACGGCGTCGAGGTCACCTGGAAGCAGCTCGGCGTGCGCGGCACGATGTCCGACCCGCAGGTGCCGTTCTTCATCGAGTGGACCCCGGGCCAGCAGCACCCGTCGCAGGACGGCGCCACCGACGCGGCGCTGGAGTCCCTGCAGATCGCCGGCTCGCCCGAGCGGGTGCGCGAGTGGCTCGGCCTGGTCGGCGAGCCCGGCGTGGACCGCGACGACTGGGAGCCGGAGATCACGTTCGACTTCATCGCCCCGATGGGCACTCCCGGCCTGATGTCGGTGTCGTTCCGATGCGGTGACGAGACCGTCGTCCTCTGACCCCCAGCACGCAAAACGCCGCGGCCGCTGATGCGGCCGCGGCGTTGTCGTCTGCCGGGGGCTCAGGCCAGCTGGTAGCCCGCCTCGTCGACCGCGGCCGCGATCGCCTGCGGGTCGAGGTCGCCGTCGCTGGTGATGTGCACCGGCGAGTCGCCGCCTTCGTTGAGTTGGACAGTGACGTCGCGGACGCCGTCGATGGTTTTGAGCTCTTCGGTGACCGCGTTGACGCAGTGGCCGCAGGTCATGCCCTGCACGGTGATGTCGGTCTGGGTCATGGTGATGCCTCCCGTTGTCGAATGATGCTGGTATGACGGGGCTTTCGCCATACCAGGGCAGCGTCAGCTGCGGACGAGCCGCGCGATCGCGTCGGACGCCTCGCGCACCTTCACCTGGGCTGCCTCGTCGGAGTCGCGTGCGGCGTCGACGACGCAGTGACCGACGTGGTCCTCGAGCAGCCCGAGGCTGACCGTCTGCAGCGCCTTGGTGACCGCGCTGACCTGGGTCAGCACGTCGATGCAGTAGGTGTCGTCCTCGACCATGCGCTGGATCCCGCGGACCTGGCCCTCGATGCGACGCAGCCGTTTGAGGTAGTCGTCCTTGGTGCCGGTGTAAGCCGCCATTGGTGTTCCTGCCGTTCTTCCGAGTCGATTCGCCCTCGAGTATACCCATAGGGGGTATGTCGGGGCGCCCGCACCCATCGTCACAAGAGCAAGGCCCACCCGCGCACGGGTGGGCCTTGCTCTGCGGTGCGGTCAGACGCCGGTGATCTTGCAGAACGACGCGTAGTGGTCGCCGGTGTAGTACCAGTTCGGCGGGCTGGTCAGCGGCGTACCGCCGGTGACGATGCGGCGGGCGCCGCGGGTGGAGGAGTTCGGCGTCTTGACGGTGTACTCGTGGTAGTAGCCGGCGGACTGCTGCGGCAGGATCCCCTCGCGGTTCTGGAATACGACACCGTCGTTGCTCGGGTAGGGGAACGGCCCGCCCTGCTTGATCAGGTTGGCGGTGGTCGTCGCCTCTGGCGGCAACGACGACAGTGCGCAGGACGGCAGGGTAGCGGCGGCGCGCGCCGGGGCTTCGGCGCCGGCGATGCCGACTCCGGCGACCAGCGAGGCGGCGGCGATGGTGTAACCGAGGCGGGGCATGAGTGTCTTCATGGGGCACGAGCGTGCCGTGCCAAGCCGACGATCGGGTGATCTGCTGGTCAAGAGCGGGTCAATGTTTGGTCAGCGGAGTGTTCGCCCCTGCCCGCGGCTACGCTCTGGCCGGTCAGGTCGCTGATCAAAAACTTGGTCGCCCGGATCTGACTCAGGCGTCGAGGTAGCGCACCAGCTGCGGCGCCAGGCCGACATACGTCGCCGGAGTGAGTGTCAGGAGACGCTCCTCGACCTCGGACGGCAGGCCGAGGCCCTTCACGAAGTCGCGCAGGTCGGCCTCGGTGATCCGTCGTCCGCGGGTGAGTTCCTTGAGCCGCTCGTAGGGCTGCTCCATGCCCGAAACACCCTGCGCCCCAAGGGCTCTCATCGCCGACTGGATCGGCTCGCCGAGCACCTCCCAGTTGGCGTCGAGGTCGGCGGCCATCGCTGCGGGCACTGCATCCAGCCCCGAGAGGCCGCGGCCGACGTTGTCGATCGCCAGCAGCGAGTGCCCGTATGCCGTGCCGATGTTGCGCTGCATCGAGGAGTCGGTGAGGTCGCGCTGCAGCCGTGAGGTCACCAGGGTGCGGGCAAGCACGTCGAGCAGGCCGTTGCTGACCTCGAGGTTGGCCTCGGCGTTCTCGAAGCGAATCGGGTTGACCTTGTGCGGCATCGTGCTGGACCCGACGGTGCCCTGGCCGCGCGACTGGGCGAAGTAGCCCATCGAGATGTAGGTCCACACATCGGTCGCCAGGTTGTGCAGGATCGCGTTGAAGCGGGCGATGTCGCTGTAGAGCTCGGCCTGCCAGTCGTGGCTCTCGATCTGAGTGGTCAGCGGATTCCACTGCAACCCAAGGTTTTCCACGAACGTGCGGGAGATCTCGATCCAGTCGGTGTCCGGCACCGCCTCGACGTGCGCGCCATATGTGCCGGTCGCGCCGTTGATCTTGCCGAGGTATTCGGCGGCCTCGATGCGGCGCAGTTGTCGGCGGAGCCGGTGCGCGAGCACCGCGAGCTCCTTGCCCATCGTGGTCGGGGTCGCGGGCTGGCCGTGGGTGTGCGCGAGCAGCGGCACATCGGCGAGTTCCTTTGCCATTGCTGCGATCTGGTCGACCAGAGCGTTCGCCCGCGGCAGCCACACCCGACGCGTCGCACCCTGCACCATCAGCGCGTAGGACAGGTTGTTGATGTCCTCGCTGGTGCAGCCGAAGTGGACCAGCTCGGAGAGGTCCACCGCGTCGTCGGCGCCGACGATCTGCGGCAGACGCCGCTTCAGGTAGTACTCGACCGCCTTGACGTCGTGCACGGTCTCGCGCTCGATGTCAGCGAGCTCGGCGATGTCCGCGGTGTCGAACTGCGCCGGAATGTCACGCAGCGCGGCGATCTCGGCGTCGGTCAGCGCACGCACGCCGGGCACCGCACCGTTGGTCGTGAGGTGGATCAGCCACTCGACCTCGACGTTGACCCGCTGCCGGTTGAGCGCGGCCTCCGACAGGTGGTCGACCAGCGGGGCGACGGCGGCACGGTAGCGACCGTCCAGCGCACC
Organism: Flexivirga meconopsidis; assembly: GCF_026162425.1. Taxonomy (GTDB): domain Bacteria; phylum Actinomycetota; class Actinomycetes; order Actinomycetales; family Dermatophilaceae; genus Flexivirga; species Flexivirga meconopsidis. The sequence goes on from NZ_JAOBQJ010000001.1 coordinate 416,551, forward strand.
GAGCGCGATGGGCGGGGTGGAGTCAGCAAGCGAACGCATGGGGCAAAGTCTCCCAGAACCCCATGCGCTCTCCGCCAGGCGCCGGTGGCCTTACTCCGCGGGAGCGTCCGTGGCAGGGGAGAAGACCGTGAACACCTCGCCGTGCTTGCCCTGCAGGAGCGCCTCCGGACCGAAGGGGGTGTCGTAGGTCATCAGGATCTCGGCGCCGAGCTCCTGCGCGATCTGCGCCGAGGAGTCCCGGTCGGCGACCGCGAAGTGCACCAGCCAGTTGGCTGGGGTGTCGGCGTCCAGCTGATCGGCCTGGTGCATGCCGCCGACCACCGTGCCGTCCGGCAGCTGGATGGTGACGTACGCATCGTCGCGCTCGTCATACGTGTAACCGAAGACGCTGGCGTAGAACGTTTTTGCGGCCCGCAGATCGCGGGTCATCAGGTCGTTCCAGGTGACGGTGTCCGGCTCGTTGACGATGCCGAAGCCGATGTGGTCGCCTGCCTGCCACACCCCGAAGAGGGCGCCGGTCGGGTCCACGCACAGCGCCATACGGCCGAAGGTCAGCACGTCCTGCGGCTCGGCGACGACCTGGCCGCCGGCGTCGCGCACCTTGGCGACCGTTGCGTCCACGTCGTCGGTGGCCAGGTAGGTCACCCACGCGGTGGGTTGGTCCTGCTCCGTCTTGGGCAGGAGTGCCGCGGCCGGCTCGTCGTCCTTGAAGCAGGTCGTGTAGCCACCGGTCTCCTTCGCCCCCTCCTCCATGCGCCAGCCGAAGAGTTTGCTGTAGAAGTCACGCGCGTGGTGCATGCCGCGGTGCTCCGGTTCGAATGCGCAGTCGGTCCAGCACGGGGTGCCCGCGGGCCAGGGTGTCTTCCGGGTAGCCATGTGCGGAAGCTTAGGCGGCAACAGAAGTCGGAGTATGACGGGAGCCTCGACCGGGTTTGCGGGATCTTTGTCGAGTGGCCAGAATCGACGAAGTTCGTGAAATCGGTTACTCGGTCACCTGGGCGCACCTACGGTGGCGACGTGGGAGGAGATTCGGTGGGCGACGCATCCGACGAGATCGGGCTCGCTCAGCTGTTGGCCTCGGCGTCGTTCCGGCGGTCGCGGGAAGTTGCTGCGCAACTTGCCGGTGACATCGCCGGGCTGCGCAAGTTGTTGGCCGACGTCGAGGGCAAGGTCTTCGGGATCGGCCCCCTGACCGATTCGCCGCGCGGTGTGCACGTGGACATTGCCGGTGCCATGGTGGAGGCGCATCTGGAGGAGCTCACCGAGCCGGGCATCACCGACGAGAGGCGCGCTGCGCTGGCGGCGGACCCGCGCCCGCGCGTGGTGATCGCCGCGCTGCACTACCTGGTCACCGAGCGCGACGCCGTGCCCGACTGGCTACCCACCGGGCATCTGGACGACTTGCTGATCCTGCAGTGGGCGACCGACGTCGCGCGCGGCGATCTGCCGTTGGTATGACGCAGCGGACTCAGCGCAGTTGCTTCTTCAGCTCGTCGACCAGCCCGCGGCAGGCGGCCTCGACCTCCTCGCGGCACCGGTCGAAGTCGGCGGCGTTGCCGTAATAAGGGTCGTCGAGCTCCAGATCCCCGGATTGCATTGCCACCGGGTCGAATTCGCGCATCAGACGCACGTCGGCGTCGGGCGCGCCGCCACCGGCAAGGTGGAGAATCTCCCGGACGTGGCCGCGGTCGGCGCCCAGGATCAGGTCGCGCTCGGTCAGGTATGACGGGTCGATCTGCTTGGCGCGGTGGGTGCTGCCGTCGTAACCGCCACGTCGCAGCGCAGCGACCGTGCGCGGGTCGGCCGGCTCGCCCACGTGCCACGCGCCGACACCGGCGGAGTCCACGGTGACCTCGTCGCCGAGCCCGGCCTCCGCCAGCATCGACCGGAGGATGACCTCGCCCATCGGCGACCGGCAGATGTTGCCCGAACACACGAAACACACGGCGTAGCTCACCCGATCGACCCTACGTGACCGCACCCGCCCACCCCGCGGGGGATCGCTCAGCGCAGGCGGGCCGCGCCGGCGCTCGGCACTGCCTCGAACGCGGTCGGAGTCGGGAAGCCACCGCGCGCGGCCGCGTCCACGCAGGCCTGCGCCACGGACTCGGCGGCGGTGTCCTCGACCAGCGCGATCACGCAACCGCCGAACCCGCCGCCGGTCATCCGGGCGCCGTGTGCACCGGCCTTCACCGCAGCCGCCTGGATCGAGTCGACCGACGGCACGGTGATCTCGAAGTCGTCCCGCATCGACGCATGCGAGTCGTTGAGCAATCGGCCGATGCGGCGGGGGTCATCGCCGGCGGCGAGCATCGCGGCGACCTGTTCGACACGAGCGGAGTCGGTGATGACGTGACGGGCCCGGCGGCGCAGCAGGTCGGGGAGCTTGTCGAGTGTGGTGGCGAGGCTCTCCAGTGGCACATCGCGCAACTCGGAAACGCCGAGGCGCAGCGCTGCTTCCTGGGTGGACTGCCGGCGCTCGGCATATTCGCCACCGGCATGTGAGTGCTCGGTGTGCGAGTCGATCACCAGCAAGGAGAGGCCGAATTTGCCCAGATCGAAGGGTATTTGGTCGATAGTCACCGCTCGGGTGTCGATCTGCATCGCGTGGGCGGCCCGCCCGCACACCGACGCGAGCTGGTCCATCAAGCCGGTCGGCGCACCGGCGATGTGGTTTTCCGCATCGCGCCCGAGATCGGCCACGGTCTCGTCGTCGATGCCCCACCCGAGCAGATCCGACCAGGCCCGTGCGGTCACGCAAGAGAGCGCCGCCGACGACGAAAGCCCAGCGCCCAGAGGGACATTCGAGTCCAGCGCAATGTCGATCCCGGTCACCGGCAGCCCTCGCTGGCGGGCAGCCCACCCGACGCCCACGACGTATGACGCCCAACCGAACTCGCCACCCGGCGCGACCCGCGAGAGCTCGACCTCCACCGGTGCGCCGCCGTCGATTGACGCGGACGCCACGCGGACCACACCGTCGTCGCGGGGCTGCACAGCCGCAATCGTGTGCTGTGCCAACGCGATCGGCAGCACGAAGCCGCCGTTGTAATCGGTGTGCTCGCCGATGATGTTCACCCGCCCCGGCGCGGCCCAGACCCCGGCGGGAGCCCCGTCATACAGCTGCGCGAAGCGCGCGACCAGCCCGTCGATGTCGATCTCGGCAGGGGTGCGGACCGCGCTCATGTCACCCTTCACGACCCACCTCCCGCAGCCGGTCGGCCAGCGCCTCCGGCAGCCCGTCGTTGACGAAAGCGCCCTGCCCGGACTCGGATCCGGCGAGGAACTTCACCTTGCCCTCGGCACGACGGACCGAGTAGAGCTCCAGGTGCAGCCACGCGTCGTCACGGTGCGCGCGCACCGGCGCCTGCTGCCAGGCGGCGATGTAGGGCGTCGGCTCGGAGTAGAGCCGGTCGAAGCGCCGCAGCACATCGAGATAGATCGGCACGAACCCATCGCGTGCCGCGTCGTCCAGAGCGGGGAGGTCGGGCGCCTGTCGGCGCGGGTAGAAGTGCACCTCGATCGGCCAGCGAGCGGCATAGGGCACGAACGCCACCCATTCGTCGTTGCTGGCGACCACCCTTGCGCCGTCAGCGATTTCGCGCTCGATGATGTCCCCGAAGAGCGACCGCCCGGTCTGCGCGCGGTAGGCCTCGGCTTGCGTGAGCTCCTGCAACGCGCGCGGTGGCACGAACGGATAGGCGTAAATCTGCCCGTGCGGGTGCTGCAGGGTGACGCCGATCTCCTTGCCACGGTTTTCGAACGGGAAGACGTGCTCGATGCCGGGCATCGCCGACAGTGCGGTCGTCCGGTCGGCCCAGGTGTCGACCACCAGCCGCGCCTGCTGCGGCGACAGTGCCGCGAACATCGAGTTGTGGTCGCTGGTGAAGCAGACGACCTCGCACCGACCATGGCCCGGCCGCGTCTGCTCCAGGCCGGTCTCGATCGTCTCGGTCGCCTCCGCCTTCAAACTGTATGACGGGAAACGGTTTTCGAAGGCCACGACCTGATATTCGGTGGACGGCACCTCGGACAGGTGGTCGCGCGATGGGCACAGCGGACACTCGTTCGCCGGCGGCATATAGGTGCGGCTCTGGCGGTGCGATGCGATCGCGATCCACTCGCCGGTCAGCGGGTCCCGCCGCAGCTGGGAGTTGGTGACCGCGTGCGGGAGGTCCCGCTTGTCGGGTGACGCGGTCCGGCCGGTGCCGTCGGCGTCATACCAGATGATCTCGCGGCCGTCGGCGAGCCGACCTGTCGTGCGCTCCATGTGGGTCTCCACGGATCAACGTTCGAAAATGTTCGGATATGTTGTATCACACGCGGCGCGAGACGCGCCCGGCGGATGCGAAACGGCCGGCCCCGAAACGCTCGGGACCGGCCGCCTACTGCTTGTGCGGGACGCTGTCAGCTCCTGCTGCGCTGCGCGATGCGCGCGATGTTGATCGCCACCTCGAGCAGCAGTCGCACGATCGCGACCACGATGATCAGCCAGACGAGATCGGCCAGCGTGTGCATGACTGCCGAGCCGGTGCTCATGTTCTTGATCGACTGGCCAGCGAAGTCCTGGCTGCCGAAGTTGTAGAACAGGTTGCTGAGGAACTTCAGCACCGCCCAGATGATCACGCCGAGGAAGGTGAGTCCGGCGATCTTCTCGGTGAGCGACTTCTTGAACTGCAGGTCCGAGAACAGCGCACCGATGCCGTCGCCGGCACCGGCCGCGATCTGACCGGCATCACCCATGAACTGCTGCCCGACCTGCTGCGCCTGCTGGCCGAAACCACTCTGACCGCCCTGGCCGGCGTGCGTCTGCTGGCCTTGGCCCTGGCCGTAACCCGGCGCGCTGGGCTGCCCGCCCTGGGTGGGCCGGCCGTAACCGGACTGGCCGCCCTGGCTGGGCGGCTGCTGACCCTGACCCGAAGCGCCCTGACCCGAAGCGCCCTGACCCGGCGTGCCCTGCGCGGCCTGCTGGCCGTAACCCTGCCCGAGGCTCTGCCCCTGCGGCGCGGCATACCCACCCTGTCCGGGCTGCTGGCCATAGGGCGGCTGGCTGCCCTGAGCCGGCCGGTTCACCCCTGGCTGTCCCTGCTGCGCGGACTGCTGGCCGCTGCGCTGAGTCTCGTCCTGGCCGTGCTTGTCGTCGTTCCACGATCCACCTGTGGGCGTTGACATGTGTCCCTCCTTGATCTGGGCGGCATGCTCGCGCGCCGCCTCGATGGTGCTCCAGGTCTGCGTCCTATCCAACCTGGACGCGCCGACGGCGTCCATTCGGCGGCCAACCGGCCCCGGTCAGTCGGCCAGCCCGTGTCGGTAGGCGTACCGCTTGCGCCCGGCAGCGGTCGCGGGCGGTCCCGCTGGCGAAATGAGGCCAAGGTCACAGGTGCCTAAATTTGCACTTTGACCTAGCGAAGTGCAACATAAAGCCCATGCGATTCCCCTCCTCGGTCGACCCCGACCCGCGACGCCTCGTCGCGGGTCGGTTGTCCGACAAGCGGATGCGGACCGCATATCGCATTACCCGGGCGGCGCAGCGGCTCGCGGTCGAAAAGGGTTACGACGAGTTCACGCTCGACGAGTTGGCGCAGCGCGCCGAGGTGTCGCGGCGGACGCTGTTCAACTACTTCGACGGCAAGCTCGAAGCCACCATCGGCGCAGGCCCGTGGGTGGATCAGGACGACATCGACAGGTATCTCGACGGCGGACCCACGGGGGAGTCGGTCGACGATCTGGCGGCTTGATCCTGGCCACCTTGCGGGCCTCGGCCGGCGATGAGTTCACCCGCGAGGACCTGCGCATCTCCCGGCTGTGTTTCGAGCGCAACCCGAAGTTGCTGATCGCCACGATCGACACCTTTCAGGGTTTCATCGCGGCGCTGCAGGGCCTGATCGAACAGCGCGAAGGCATCCGCCCGGACGACCCGCGCTCGCACCTGCTCCTCGGGCTGCTGGCGAGCATCTTCGAGGTCTCGATCCACCACTTCAGCGAGGGCGACGAGCGTGATCTCACCGACATCTTCCTCGACAACCTGAAGATCGCACGACAACTGCTGGCCTAGCCCAATTATCAGTCAGCACAAGCAGTTTCACACCGGTTCGTCATACCTATTAAGGAACCCTCATGGCTTCTCTTCTCTACCGACTGGGGTACACCGCCTATCGGCGTTGGCCGCTCTTCCTCGTCGGCTGGCTGATCGTGTTGGTCGGCTTCGGCTCGCTCGCGATCGGCGTCAGCAAGCCGATGGTCGACACGTTCTCGATCCCGGGCATCCCGTCGCTCAAGGCGCAGGACATGCAGCAGAAGCTGTTCCCGGGCACCGGTGACGCCCAGGACGAGGCGAGCGCGACCGTGGTCGTCCAGGCTCCCGAAGGGCACAAGCTGACCGAGGCGAAATACTCCGGTGCGGTCAACCAGTTGATCGCGCGACTCGACAAGTTGCCGCAGATGCCGACCGACGCCAAGGACAAGCCGGTCAACCCGGTCATCGCGGCGCAGGGCCAGCAGCAGCAGATCATGAAGGCGGCGGGTCCGACCGCGGCCGAGCAGGCTGCCGCGAAGCAGAACGCCCAGGCGCTCTCGCCGCTGTCCGCCGACGGCCGCACCGGCACGATCAACTGGAAGTTCGACGTCAAGACCGTTGCCGATGTGGAGAAGTCCACCCAGGACGACGTGCTCAAGGCACTGGACGGTGCACGCGATGCCGGCCTGAAGGCGGAGGTCAACGGCTCCGGCATGCAGGCGGTCGAACCGCCGGGTGGCACCAGCGAAATGCTCGGCATCATCGTCGCCGCGTTCGTGCTTTTCATCACCTTCGGCTCGCTCGTCGCCGCCGGTATGCCGATCGTCACCGCACTCATCGGCGTCGGCATGGGTGAGCTGGCGATCCAGTTCGCGACCGGCTTCACCACGATCGGCACCACGACGCCCATCCTCGCCACGATGATCGGGCTGGCGGTCGGCATCGACTACACCTTGTTCATCCTCGCCCGCTACCGCACCGAGTTGCAGGAGACCGACGACCGTGCCCACGCGGCGGGCCTTGCCGTCGGAAAGGCAGGAAGCGCAGTCGTTTTCGCTGGACTGACCGTCCTTATCGCACTGTGCGCGCTCTCCGTGGTCGGCATTCCGTTCCTGACCTCGATGGGTCTGGCCGCGGCCGGCAGCGTCGCGTTCGCGGTGGTTGTCGCATTGACCCTGCTGCCCGCGGTGCTGGGCATGCTGAAGACCAAGGCGTTCGGCGGGCAGCTTCGCAAGCGGCAGGACAAGGTCGCCGCGGACGGCCGCACCACCAACAACGGCGTGCGCTGGGCGCAGCTGGTCGGCAAGAAGCCGGCGATCATCGTGGCGCTCGTCGTCGTGCTGCTCGGCGCCTTCGCCGGGCCGATCAAGGACATGCAGCTCGCCCTGCCGAGCGACTCCACCGCCGCGACCTCCACCACGCAGCGCAAGGCCGCCGACATGATCACCGAGGCGTTCGGCGCCGGGCGGCAGGCTCCGCTGCTGATCGTGGCCGACGCCTCCGACATACCTGACACCAAGCAGCGCCCGGCCGCGTTCGGTTCGGTGCTGCAGTGGGCCGGTGGCCAGAAGGACGTCGCGAACGCGCAAATCGTCGGGATGAACAAGGACCAGACCGGCGCGCAGATCCTGGTCACGCCCAAGGCCGGAGCCGACGACAAGTCGACCGTCGACCTGCTGAACAACCTGCGCGACGGGCAGTCCTCGATCGAGAAGCGGACCAACACCACCGTCGGCGTGACCGGTCAGACCGCGATCCAGACCGACGTGTCACAGCGGTTGACCGACGCGCTCCCGCCATACCTGGCAGTCGTGATCGGGCTGGCGTTCATCCTGCTGATGATCGTCTTCCGCTCGGTGCTGGTGCCGCTCACCGCGACTCTGGGCTTCCTGCTCTCGGTGCTGGCCACGCTCGGCGCGACGGTGGCGGTCTTCCAGAACGGCCTGTTCGGGCTGGTCGAGGGGCAGCCGATCGTCAGCTTCATGCCGGTGATCCTGATTGGCATCGTCTTCGGGCTCGCCATGGATTACCAGGTCTTCCTGGTCACCCGGATGCGTGAGGCCTACGTCCACGGCGCCGACGCGCGGGAGTCGATCGTGGACGGTTTCCGGCACGGGGCACGGGTGGTCGCGGCGGCCGCCACGATCATGATCTCGGTGTTCGCCGCGTTCATGTTGCAGGACAACGCGCTGATCCAGTCGATGGGCTTCGCACTTGCCGCAGCGGTCTTCTTCGACGCCTTCATCGTGCGTATGACGCTGATCCCCGCGGTGATGTACCTGCTCGGTGACAAGGCGTGGTGGCTGCCGAAGTGGCTGGACAAGATCCTGCCGAAGGTCGACGTCGAGGGCGAGGGCCTGACCGCCGGTCGCGACCGGGACGCCGCCGAGGGTGGCGACGGCGGCGGAGACAAGGACGACCCGGTGCTCGCCGGTGTCTGAGCCACTGATCGCGTGCTGCCCCGCTGACTGAGCGGCACGGACAGCAGCGAGCGGCCCGCGAAATCACGCCGATTTCGCGGGCCGCTCGATGCGTTGGTGGACCGCTCGATCGGCGGTCGCGGGCGCGGGTTGTCAGGTGGTGCGGCCGTCCTCGGTGCTGGTGTCTGTGCTGCCACCGCCCCCGCCGCTGCCGGGCAGCCTTATCGGGTTGGGCGGCGCGGTGATGCGGGACTGGGCATTCCAGCCGTCGATGGTTGCGGTGCCGTCGCCCTCGTCGGTGGGCCCGGCCGCCTCCAGCAGGTTGTGCGAGCTGTCGGCACTGACCTTGAGGGTGTCGCCCTCGCCGGAGTCGACCAGCCACACGGGGGTGCCGGATTTGCTGGCGCGACTGGTGGTGGCCTGCTCCAGGTCGCTGTCGCTGATGGTCTGCGGCCCGATGAGTTCGTCGATGAAGCTGCGCAGAGTCAGCTTGCTCATCCGCTGCGCCGTCTGCGGGGGCGTCACCACCCATTTGTCCGCGATCTGGGTGGCCGTCGCCGGACCGACGCCGGCGGCCATGCGCCAGAAGGTGCTGTCCCCCTTCATGTAGCGCTTGTCGTCGACCGTGCGAATGGTTGCGGTGCCCTCGTCGGGATAGGTGACGGTCAGCTCCTGGTTGGTGCCGTCCATCGTGCCCTTCAGATCTATCGTCTCGTCGCCGGCCTCCACTGCGATGACCGCGTGCAGATGCGCCGACTTGGCCGCCGCCGACGACGTGCGGGCTTGCTCCACCACGGTTTTCGCCGTGGGCACCGTGCTTTGGCCGGTTGCGCTCGCGCTGCTCGGCGCGGCGCTGCCGGGTGCTGCACTACCGGACGTCACACTGACGGCCGGCGTGCTCCCGCAGCCAGCCAGAGACCCGGCGAGCAGCAGGCTTCCGGCGGCAAACGTGAGGCGTATGACGGGGCGCATGCGATCAGCCTAATCGCGTGTCCGGCGCGGGACGTGCGGTCAGCGAAGCCCTGTGGACCGGCGGCTCAGACAAGCGCCGGCAGCGGCGTCTCGTAGACCCAGGCGTCGACGATCGCAGCGACCTGCGGGTGGCCGAGTTCGTCTGCGAGCGCGACGAACTCGCCGGTGGTGACATTCCCGCCACGGTGCCGGTCGATCCAGGTGCGCAGCAGCGCGAAGAACGACTCATCCCCGATCGCGCGGCGAATCGCGTGCAGGGTGAGGGCCCCGCGCTTGTAGACCCAGTCGTCGAAGACCTGCGCGATGCCCGGGTCGCCGAGCGCACGGCTGAACCGATGGTGTCGCAGCCGCGACCAGTGCTCACGGGCGCGCGCGTCCGCGCTCGGGCCACCGCTCTCCTCCGACCACAGCCACTCGCTGTAGCAGGCGAAGCCCTCGTGCAGCCAGATGTCGTGCAACCGGCGCAGCGTGACGGCATTGCCGAACCACTGATGAGCCAGCTCGTGGGCGATCAACCGCTGGGCGTCCCACGACCGGTTGAGCAGGTTGCTGCCGAAGATCGACAGTCCGCCGGCCTCGAGCGGGATCTCCAGCGCGTCGTCGGTGACAACGACGCGATAACTGTCGAAGGGGTAGGGGCCGAAGCAACGGCTGAAGAACTCGAGCATCGCGGGCTGGTCGGCGAACGCGGCCTGGAACGCGGCTCGTCGCGCGGGCGGCACCGCAGCGGTCAACGGGACCGACCCAGGCAGGGCGATCTCGTCATACCGGCCGATCTGGACGGTCGCCAGGTAGGTCGCCATCGGATTGCGTTGTTCGTAGGTCCAGGTCGTCCGGCCGGCCCGCCGGCGTAGGTCGGTGCGCTCGCCGCCGGCGACGACCAGGTAGTCGTTCGCGACCGTGATCGCGAGCCGGTAGGTCGACTTGGCGTCGGGTCGGTCGTTGCACGGGAACCAGCTGGGCGCACCGCCGGGCTGCGAGGCGACGATCACGCCGTCGGTGAGTTCTTCCCACCCGGCATCCCCGATCTTGTCCGGGACGGTGCGCGGCACACCGCGGTAGGTCACTGTGAGCGTGGTCGTCTCACCTGGCGAAACTTCTTCTGTCAGACGGATGTTCAGTCGGCCACCGCGGTGGGTATGACGCCCGGCCTTCGGCCCGGTGACCTTGACGACGTTGAGCGCGTGCAGGTCGAGGGTCAGCTGCCGGACCGGCTCGAGCGCCTCGATGGTGAGCACGGCACGGCCCTTGAGGGAGTTGCTCTCGAGGGCGTAGTCGAGGTCGAGGTCGTAGTGCCGGACGGTGTATGACGGGTCGCCGTGCCCGGGCAGGTAAGGGTCGGCGGTGACGCCGGTCGCGACGCTCACCGCGCACCCACTTCGCTGGCCTCGTCCTCGACCCACGGGCCGATCGGGTTGCCGATCCAACGCGTCTTGTCGGGCACGAATTCTCCTCTCATTACAAGCGATACCGGTCCGACGGTGGCGTGCCGGCCGATGGTGGCGGCCGGCAGGATGACCCCGTGTGGGCCGATGGTGGCACCGCGCAACAGTCGCACAGTGTCCATCGAAAGCACGCGATCGTGGAAGAGGTGTGTCTGCACCACGCAGCCACGCCCGACCGTGGCGCCGTCCTGCAACTCGATCAGATCAGCCTCGGGCAGCCAGTAGGTTTCGCACCAGACGCCCTTGCCGATGCGGGCGCCCATCGACCGTAGCCACCAGACCAGCACCGGGCTGCCGAGAGCCGGACGCGCCAGCCACGGGGCGGCGAGCATCTCCACGAAGGTGTCGGCGAGTTCGTTGCGCCATACGAAGGAGCTCCACAGCGGATGCTCGCCGTCGCCGATCCTGCCTATCAACAACCATTTCGCGATGGTCGCGGCTGCTCCGGCGAGGGCGCCGCCCACCAGCAGCACGGGCCCGGTGAGCAGCAGGATCGCCCACCAGCCCCAGGCGTTGCCGATCGCGATGAGCACCACCGCCACCGCACCGGCGAGGGCGAATCCGGCCAGCCAGGGGATGAGTCGGCACACCTCGACCAGGCCACGCGCGACCTTGAGCTTGCGCGGTGGCTGGTAGGTGCGGCTGGTGTCGCTCTTGCTTGACTGCCGCCGCAGCTTGACCGGCGGACTGCCGAGCCAGGAGGTGCCCGACTTCGCCTTGTCGGTGCGGCCGGGAGCGGCTGAAAGCACAGCCACCAGACCACGTTTCGGCACTTTGCGTCCAGGCGCGGTCATGCCGGAGTTGCCGACGAAGGCGCGCTTGCCGACCTTGGATCGTTCGACGCGCAACCAGCCACCACCGAGTTCGTAGGGGCCGACGAGGGTGTCGTCGGCGAGGAACGCGCCGTCGCCGACGTTGACCAGTGCCGGGATCATCAGCACGGTCGAGGCCTCGACGTCCTTGCCGATCTTGGCACCAAGGCTGCGCAGCCAGGCGGGCGTGAGCGCGCTTGAGTAGAGCGGGAACAGCCACCCGCGGGCCTCGTCCAGTGCGCGGAGCGTGCCCCACGCCTGCAGAGCGGGTCGGCTGTGCACGGGGTGGTGACCCGGCGTCAGGCCGATCGCCAGCAACCGCACCAGGATCCAGATCAGCAGGGCGAGCACGAGGATGCCGGTCAGGCCGCCCAGGACCACCATCGGCAAGGCCATCGCGAGCAGGCTGCGGTCGCCGAGTATGGCGAGCGCGACGGCCACCGCGGCAGCGGTGGCGATCACCGGCAGCAGCGTGATCGAGACGGCGGCTGCGCCATACAGGAAGGAGAACGCGGGCTTGTGTGGCGGCCGGGTGTCGGACCAGGGGCCGCGTGCCTTGCGGACCCGGGCTGCGGGTGCGCCGCTCCACGACTCATCGTCGGGGACACTCCCGAAAACCGCTGATCCCGGGGCGATTTCGCTACGCCGTCCAACCACCGCGCCAGGCGTGAGCATCGAACGAGTGCCGACGCGAGCACCGCCGCGCACCACGATCGGTCCGACGAGGAGCCGGTCGCCGTCGAGCCAGTGGCCGGCGAGATCGACCTCAGGCTCGATGGAGGCCGCGCGCCCGACCCGCAGCATGCCGGTGACTGGGGGGATCGTGTGCAGGTCGGCGTCGCGTCCCACCCGCGCCCCGAGCAGGCGGGCGTAAAGGCGCATCCACGGAGCGGCACTGAGACGGGTGGCACCGACCTCGTCGACGATGCGTTCGGCGAGCCACAGCCGCAGGTGCACCTTGCCGCCGCGCGGGTAGTTGCCCGGCTTGAGGCCTGCGAGCACGACACGCACCAGGGTGCTGCCGAGCACGATCCGCCCGGGCGGGGTGAGGAAGACCAGCCAGAGCAGCACGAGCACCCACCATGGCGCGACCGGCAGATCACGAGAGGTCAGTGGGTCGGCGAGTCGCACGCCGATGAGCAGCCAGGTGGCCCAACGCAGTCCGGCCAGCCAGCGAGTCCCGATCAAGCCGGCGTGTTGGGCGAATTGCGTCTTCAGTGGTGTGGGCGGGACGTCGCGCTCGCGCAGATTGGCCGGGCTCGACATCGAATCCAGTTGTCTGGCAAGGCCTTCGACGGTCGGGTGCTCGTAGACGTCGGCGACGGTCACCTCGGGTTGAGTCTCGCGCAGCCGGGAGATCAGCTGCGCCGCCGTGAGACTGCCACCGCCCAGGTCGAAGAAGTTGTCCTTGCCGGAAGTGACGACCGCGCCCAGCAGGTCGAGCCAGATGTCGGCGACCTGTTTCGCGGTGCCGGTGAGCTCGTCGGGCGCGTCGTCGCCGCCGGCACGCAGCGTCGCGATCGGCCAGGGCAGCGCGTCGCGGTCGATCTTGCCGGAGGTGCGGGTGGGCAGGTTGTCGACGGCAGCCAGCCGCGGCACCATCGTGGCGGGTAGTTCGTCGCGTAGTTGTTGAAGAGCGGGCTCGAGCGCGAATCCCGGCTCGGTGAGCAGATATCCGACCAGGATCTTGTTGCCGGCGCCGGTGGCTCGGATCGCGGCGGCGCCGCCGGAGACTGCGGGCAGTGCGCTGAGCGCGGCGTCGATCTCGCCCAGCTCGATCCGCCGTCCGCCGAGCTTGATCTGTTCGTCGGCACGCCCGGCGAAGATCAGCCCCGCCTCGTCCTTGACGACGACGTCGCCCGATCGGTAGGCACGGCCCCAGCCGAGCGTCGGCATCGGCGCGTACTTCTCGGCGTCCTTCTCCGGGTCGAGGTAGCGCGCGAGGCCGACGCCGCCGATGATGAGTTCGCCCGAGGCTCCCTCGGCGACCGGGTTGCCCTCCTTGTCGACGACCTCCAGGTCCCACCCGTCCAGCGGCAGGCCGATCCGCACGGGGTCGGTGCCGTCTAGTCGGGCCGCGCACGCGACGACCGTTGCCTCGGTTGGGCCGTAGGTGTTCCAGACCTCACGGGTGTCGGTCGCGTAGCGCACTCCGACCTCCGGCGGGCACGCCTCACCGCCGAGGATGAGCAGCCGCACCTTCGCGAGCGCATCGGTCGGCCACATGCCCAGCAAGGTCGGCACCGTGGAGACGACCGTGATGTCGTTGGCGACCAGCCACGGCCCGAGGTCCATCCCGCTCTTGACCAGCGACCGGGGTGCGGGGACCAGACATGCGCCATAGCGCCAGGCGAGCCACATCTCCTCGCAGCTGGCGTCGAACGCAACCGACAGGCCGGCCATCACCCGGTCGTCCGGGCCGATCGGGTCGTCCTGGAGGAAGAGCCGGGACTCGGCGTCGACGAAGGCGGCCGCGTTGCGGTGAGTCACTGCGACGCCCTTGGGCTTGCCGGTGGACCCGCTGGTGAAGATCACCCACGCGTCGTCGGTGATCGTCGGGGGAGTCGGCTCTGCTCCGTCGGCATCGGCGGTGGTCGCCGGGTTGCCTTCTGGTTGCTTGATATCCAGGTCGCCGGTGATCACGGCGGAGACGTGCGCCTCGCCGAAGACCGTGCGGGCGCGCTCGTCCGGGTCATCGGCGTCGACCGGCACGTATGCCGCGCCGGCGAGCAGCGTGCCGAGGATCGCGACGTAGAGATCGGTGGTGCCCGAGTTGATCCTGACGCCCACCTTGTGCCCCGGCCCGATGCCGAGACCGGCGAGCTCGGCGGCGACCTCCATCGCCTGCTCGTGCAGCTCGGAGTAGGTCAGCACCGTCTGTCCGCTGTCGATCGCGGCCGCATCGGGACACTCGTCGACGGTCTCGGTGAAGATGTCCACCAACGTGCGTGCGGCTGGGGCGTCCGGCCCCCGGAGCAGGGTCACGACGGGTTGTTCCTTCCCCGAAATGGCGTCTTGCCGCCATTCTTCCGCATCGGTAACCGGGGCGGGACGCCGACGTCACGTGTCGGACAACGCACCGATGCGGTTGGTCGGCAGCCTGAGGTTCGGGTAGCTGGGGCGAGGCGTTGGTCAGCCTAGGACGCATTGTGGGCCGACCAGGGCCGCGGTTGTCGAATGCCGCGGCATCACCAAATTCCCTGGTGTCGACGACGAAATTCTGCAGGGCTGCCGCCGGACACCCGTGAGAAATACTTGCCGAAATTGGTCGCCTCGGTAAACCCGAGCTGCCTGGCAATGGTTGCGACCGGTAGGTGCGTATAGATGAGCAGGCGCTTTGCTTCCAACACGACGCGAGCCTCAATTAGTTCTTTCGCTGTGTGGCCACTTGCCGCGATGCATGCCCGATTGAGCGTTCTCGGCGAGTAACCGATCCGATGGGCATATTCGTTCGTCGTGTGGATATGTGTGAAGCATTCTTCGAGCTCGGTGCGAAATCGGTGATACGTGGGGGACGCGAGCACTACCGTGGAGCTTCGCGTCTCCGAAGCCAATCGGGTGATGCGCAACAGCATCGTTGCCAAGAGCAATCGAAGCAACTGTGTGGCCACGCCGGACTGGTCGGTGACGCTCCGGTCGTATTCCGTGGCCAACTCTACGAATGAGCGCTCGAAATTCTCTCGATCGCTACCGCCCAACTGCCACAGTTGGGCACTGAACGTGTCGTCAATAAGATTAGGGACGCGGAGTGCTAATCGGGTAGGGCTCGACCCGGTAAAGCAGATCTGAATAGCATCCTGCCGTTCGGTCTTTCCGCTTCTGATTGGAGGGAATTGTTGAATCTGCCCCGGCCGGGTGTAGAGCAGGCTTCCTGGGCTGCAGGAATATTCGTCAAAGTCCACTAAAATTGTTTGCGTCCCCGATCGCACGAACAAAAGGCGGTGCGTATTCATGCGACGAGGGTGCGGATTTGCCGAGTTTTCGATCAGCCGTGTAACCGTGATCGCCTGAGCGTCGGCGAGGACTCGACCATCCTGGCGTCCCGAGTCGGGCCTGTCCACTTTTGACCATCCTTTTGCTCGAAACTACCTGGTCGCCGCGCGGGCGACTGGTGAATATGGAGACCGAGCGCGAATTGCTCATCACTGAAGATTCCAGTCAGAGGCAAGATTGCTCGGATGTCCCGGGTGGCTTCCCTCGGTTGAGGGCGTGCGATATCCGGGTTGCTCTGTCCGTTGAAGAGGATGCTACCGCATGATCATCGACGTCCTGAGACTCATTAAGCGTCGATATGAAAGGAAGAGGCAATGCGGCTGATCGTTGGTATGACTGGCGCAACGGGTGCACCGTTTGGGGTAGCGCTCCTTGAGGCCCTGGCCGATATCAACCGGCAATGTCGCCTCGCCGGCCGCGAGCAGGCGGTCGAGACCTATCTCATCATGACTCGATGGGCCCGGACGACGGTTCAGTTGGAAACCTCTCTGACCGCGGCTGAAGTGGCGTCGATGGCCGACCACTGCTTTGGTCCGGAGGATCAGACCGCGCTCGTTTCCTCGGGGTCGTTCAAACGGAGGGGATGGTCATCATCCCCTGCAGCATGAAGAGCCTGGCCGGCATTCGCAGCGGTTACGCGGATGGCCTACTTGGTCGCGCTGCGGATGTGGTCCTCAAGGAAGGGCGCAGGCTGGTGCTGGTTCCTCGCGAGTCGCCCCTGAACGAGATCCATCTGGAGAACATGCTTGCTCTGGCCAGGATGGGCGTTCGCATCGTGCCGCCCATGCCTGCGTTCTACAACCACCCAGAGACGGTCCAAGACATCGTCGACCACACCGTAAGCCGGGTGCTCGATCAGTTTGGCTTGCCCGCGCCGCACGCCCGTCGTTGGGCGGGCCTGAAAGACACAAGAAAGCTGGAGGTAAATGCTCGTGAAAAGCAAGGTATTTGATGATCTGCGTGGCTTTTTGTCCGAGCTGGACAGGCAGGGCCAACTGCTGCGCATTTCCGAAGAAGTAACCGCTGAACCCGATATTGCCGCAGCGGCCAACGCCGCCGCGCGTCTCGGCGATACCGCGCCAGCACTCATGTTCGACAATGTTGCCGGGTTCATCAAAGCCCAGATTGCGGTCGGAGTCCACGGGTCGTGGCGCAATCACGCACTAGCCCTTGGCCTGCCCATGGAGACCAGCATGAGGGATCAGGTCGCAGAGTTCATTCGCAGGTGGGAGACGTTTCCGGTTGCACCGGAGCGGCGAGACGACCCCCCGTGGGCGGAGAATAGTGCAGAAGGAGATGAAATCGACCTCTTCTCGTTGTTGCCACTCTTTCGTCTCAACGACGGTGATGGTGGATTCTATCTCGACAAGGCTCCAGTGATATCCCGAGACCCGGAGGATCCTGACAACTTCGGTAAACAGAATGTCGGCATATATCGAATGCAGGTCAAGGGAGCACGCAGACTTGGGCTGCAGCCGGTCCCGATGCACGACATCGCCTTGCAGCTCACCAAAGCGGAAGAACGCGGCGAAGATTTGCCGATCGCCATCGCGGTAGGAAACGACCCCGTGATCACAATGATGGCTGGTACACCGCTCGAATACGACCAGTCAGAATATGAGATGGCTGGTGCATTGCGACAGTCGCCGTATCCGATTAGCAGTGCCCCGCTCACTGGTTTTGATGTTCCGTGGGGGGCCGAGGTTGTATTGGAAGGGGTCATCGAAGGGAGAACACGTGAACTTGAAGGGCCCTTCGGCGAGTTCACGGGCCACTATTCGGGGGGCCGGAAAATGCCGGTGGTGCGCATTGACCGAGTCTCCTACCGGACGGACCCCATATTCGAGACGCTCTATCTCGGAATGCCGTGGACGGAAATCGATTTTCTCATCGGCCCCGCCACCTGTGTGCCGCTTTATCAGCAACTCAAGGCCGAGTATCCCGAGGTGCAGGCCGTGAACGCGATGTACACGCACGGGCTCCTCGCGATCATATCCACCAAGAAGCGCTACGGTGGCTTTGCCAAGGCGGTAGGAGTCCGGGCGATGACGACCCCGCACGGACTCGGCTATGTCAAAATGGCAATTGTTGTCGACGAGGACATCGACCCGTTCAATCTGCCGCAGGTCATGTGGGCTCTGTCGACCAAGGTCAACCCCGATGGCGACCTGGTGCAACTTCCCAAGATGTCGGTAATGAACCTGGATCCGTCCGCAGTGCCGCCGGGCATCAGCGACAAGCTGGTTATAGACGCGACGACTCCGGTGGCCCCCGACGTTCGTGGTCATTACGGACAGGCGGCCCATGACCTACCTGAGACGGCACAGTGGGTTACCCGACTCAACGCCATGCTGGCGGATCGCATTTAACTGATCAACCTAGAGGAGTAGATCATGAATACAGATAATCAACCCTGCCCGCGCTGCCCGGACGGCACCGCCACTGTCGCGACCGTTTCGCCGAGCGGCAATATTTGGACGGTCTACATGTGCCGCGTGTGTCACTTCAGCTGGCGTTCGACCGAGCCCAAGCGACGCACTGAATCCGCGCTCTACCCGGAGGCATTCCGCCTCACCGCCGCCGATATGGCGGCAGCTCCGGATGTACCTGCAGTGCCGCCGCTCCGGCGGAATCCGTGAGTCCGCATCGCACGACCATGTGGGAGACGGTCGCCGCCGAGGACGCACTGGATCGACTGCTCAGCTGGATATCCGGATCGGCCGTACCGTCATTGTTGGCACGCGATCCTGACTGTGTTGTCCAGCTTTACCGCTCCGCGGACGAGCGGGTTGTCATCATCGCGACGGGAAGCGTCAGCGCTCCAGTGATACCCGCGCCACCGGTCGCGCTGACGCAACGAGCAGCACATCAGTGGAACTTCGAGCCCCTACCGGTGTGAGCCGCGAGTGATGCAGCGGCCGGCGTGCCGCACGGCGTCGACCTCAGTTGGCCGGGGCTGCCACCCGTCGGTCGCGCCCGACAATGGACCCATGCGCGCGTTCAGGTCAGGGTCGGCGGTGGTCCTCATGGTCGTCATGTCCGGGTGTGGTTCACCAGGATCGGGGCCGTACAGCGAAGGCTCGACAGTTGCTTCGCAGGCGAGAATGCCGGCCGGTGGGGCGGCTGCGGCCCGCTCGTCAGACGCGTCGGACGTGACGAGCGCGCCCCCGCCATACATTGCGAAGGTGGTGTGGGTCGAGCTGCGCAGCGGGCGGAGCCTGCAGGTCTACCCGACCGCAAGCGGGCGACGCGCGACCGATCCCGGTGCCGAGAGCGACGCCTGGGCGGAAGTGGTCCGCCGAGCGCCGGATGCCGAAAGCCCAGGAATGCGAGCGCAATTCGACTGCCACTGGCAGCTGGCTAGGCTTGCGGATCCGACCAAGGCGAGTTGGAACCTCGAGCCTTGGCGGCCGGTAGTGTCGGGCAAGGTGCTCTACGACACGAGGTGTAATCCGGGCGGTCCCGAAGTGTGACCGCCCGGATCGCGCGCCTCAGATCACTGCTGATCCGAGCCGCTCTGGTCTTCCTTTTCGGCCTCGGCGAGCTTGGCGCGCACCTCGTCCATCGGCAGTTTGCGCACCTGCTCGATGAGTGAGTTCAGCTCCCGCGCCGGCAGTGCGCCGGGTTGGGCGAAGACGAGGATGCCCTCGCGGAACGCCATGAGCGTCGGGATGGAGGTGATGTTGAGCGCCTGGCCGAGCGCGGGCTCTGCGTCGGTGTCGACCTTGGCGAAGGTGATGTCGGGGTTCTGCTCCGACGCGTCCTCGAAGACCGGCGCGAACATCTTGCACGGACCGCACCAGTCGGCCCAGAAGTCGACGAGCACGATGTCGTCGCCGGTGACGCCTTCGGTGAAGGTGTCGGTCGTCAAAGTGGTGGTGGCCACGGGTGTCAGCTCCTCGGGTGGGTGGCGAGCGAGTACCCGCTCGCCGTTGTCACCCAGCGCAACGTATGGCGGGCGCCGATCCTTCCGTGCTGCGCGACCGTAGTTGAATGGCGCGGGTGACGACCCCGCCGATCGACCCGTTGCTGCGCGACCGACGCTCGCCGTCGGTCTTCGACCCGACGCACACGCTGGACGACAGTCAACTCGCGTCGCTGCTGGAAGCGGCTCGCTGGTCGCCGTCGTGGGGTAACACCCAACCGTGGCGGTTCCTGGTCGGGCGGCGCGGCGACGCCAGCCACGCGCGGATCGTGGCGGCGCTCAGCCGCGGCAATCGACAGTGGGCGCCGGCGGCGAGCGCGATCCTGATCGGGCTGCGGCAGGTCGGGGCGGAGCCCGACGACCCGAAGGGCGGCCTGCGCACCTATGACTACACCGCCTACGACCTCGGTCAGTCGGCGGCGCACCTCAGCGTGCAGGCCGTGAGCATGGGCCTTGCTGTCCACCAGTTCGGCGGGTTCGACCACGACGCGATCGCCGCCGGCTTCGCCGTCCCGCCGCAATGGGAGGTCCTGAGCGGCATCGCCGTCGGGAGGTGGTTGCCGTCCGCCGAGCGCACGACCGACTCCCCGGACGTCGACCAGGCGAACGTCGAGCGGGAGGAGCGCCCGCGAAAGCGTCGTCCGCTCGATCAACTCGCCTTCGCCGAGCGCTTCGGCGAGCCGCTGCGCGTGGGCCACGGCGAATAGCACTGTCCACCCTTCGGGACAACCGTTCCGGATGACAAGACTGGTGATAATCCGCTTGGTGATCGGTCGCCTGGCATGTTCTGCTGGGGGCATGTCTTCGATTGCCACGCACCTGACGCGGATCGCCGACCGGCGACCCGTCATGTGGCATGTCTGTCGCTATTGAGCCGAACCCGCTCAGACCGCAACAGACCACTGTCGCCAGCAGGCGCGCCACTTCCCCACGGAGACCTCGATGACCACCACTTCTCCCGGTGTTCGCAATTTCACCCGAGCCCAATTGCTCCGGGTAGCAAAGCTTTTCGCCGGAGACTCCGGCGCCGCCAGCGCCGTCGACCGCTCCGGCGACGAGCGCACCCGTCACCCATTGGCGCAGACGCCGCACCTCGAGGTGTGGGTGATGACGTGGCCGCCCGGGAGCACCACGGGTTGGCACGACCACGGTGACGCGAGCGGCGCGATGGTCGTCGTCGAGGGTCAACTCGGCGATGAACTGTGGAAGGGCGGGTCGGTGCAGGTGCGCGACCTCGCCCCTGGTGACGAGCACGTGATTGCCGCGGGCCAGATCCACAACGTGACCAACCTTGGCGACGACTACGCGGTGACGATTCACGCCTACTCACCGGGGCTGACCGAGATGACGCCATACGAATGGGTCGACGGCAAGCCGGTGGCGGTCAAGCCCGCCTGAGGCGATCGGCCCGCGCGAACCACCACCTGAGCGGACGGCGTTTGGGAGGATTCGGGGCATGAGTAACCCCCAATCGCCGGCCGACCTGGTGCACCGGCTGACGCCGATGCGGGGCCGCGACCCCGAGGAGAGTGAGCGCGCGTCGACGCCCCTCGAGCTGCTTCTCGACCTCACCTTCGTCGTTGCCGTCGGGACAGCGGCCTCGCACTTCGCCGAGGTCAGCGCCGCAGGGCATATCGGCAACGCGCTGCTGGCGTTCTTGTTCGCGATGTTCGCCATCTGTGTCGCGTGGATCAACTTCGCCTGGTTCGCGTCGGCGTTCGACACCGACGACTGGCTGTATCGGGCGCTGACGATGGTGGCGATGGTCGGAGTCGTGGTGTTCGCACTGGGCCTGCCGCCGATGTTCAACTCGGTCGAGGAAGGCCAGCACGTCGACAACCGGCTGATCGTGATCGGCTACATCGTGATGCGCATCGCGATGGCCGGGCAGTGGTGGCGGGCGGCGCGGCAGTCGTCATACCGCCGGGTTGCCCTGCGGAACATCGGCTGGGTGATGATTGCGCAGGTCGGCTGGGTGATCGTCGCCTGGACGTCGATGTCCATGCCGCTGACCTTTGTGTGCGCGCTGGTGCTCGGCATCTTCGAACTCCTGCTGCCGGTGCTTTCCCAAGGACAGGCGAACGGCACCCCGTGGCACCCGCACCACATCGCCGAGCGGTACAGCCTTTTCGCGATCATCACCCTCGGCGAGGGTGTCGTCGGCACGGTTGCCTCCTCGCAAGGTCTGCTCGGTGGCGAGTCGGGCACCGACTGGAGTGGCAACGCGGTGGCTGTTGTCGTTGCCGGCATCGGGCTGACCTTCGGCATGTGGTGGGTCTACTTCATCACGCCGTTTGGCACGATCCTGCAATACCGGCCGCGGCGCGGTTACCTCTTCGGCTACGGGCACATCCCGATCTTCATCGCGATTGCCGCGACCGGGGCCGGGCTGCACGTGATGGGGCTCTATCTCGAGCACGAGGCGAAGATCGGTCATGTCACCACGACGCTGCTGCTCGCGGTCCCCGTCGCGATCTATCTCGGCATGGTCTTCGTTCTGCACGACGCCTTGCTGAGTGCGGGCGACGCCCTGCACTTCGTGCAGCTGGGGGTGACCGCGCTCTTCCTGGTCGCGGCCGTCGTGGTGGCGATGGCAGGGGCGCCGTTGGCGGTCAGCCTGATCCTCATCATGATCGCGCCGTTCGTGACGGTGGTCAGCCACGAGCTCGGCGCCTATCGGCACCAGGCGCGGATGTTGCAGGACATGGTGGACGACGCGCCCTGAGCCGCGCGCTTACGATCGGGCCATGAGTTCACACATCGACGTCGCCGTCAGCGACGGCATCGCGGACGTGCGGCTGGACCGGCCCGAGAAGCTCAACGGCCTGACGATGCCGATGCTGCGCGGCCTCGCGTCGGCGGCGCACCGGCTGCGTGCGGATCGGTCGCTGCGCGCGGTGATCCTGTCCGGGACCGGCGACTCGTTCTGTGCCGGGCTGGACTTCAAGACAGTCAGCGCCGACCCGAAGCAGCTGCCGCTAGGCATGATCCCGCGGCCGTGGCGCGGCACGAACGTCTTCCAGGAGGCGTGCTGGGCGTGGCGTCGGGTGCCGGTGCCCGTGATCGCCGCGGTCCACGGCCACTGCTACGGCGGAGGCGTGCAGATCGCTCTCGGAGCAGACCTGCGGGTCACCGCGCCGGACGCGAAATGGTCTGTGCTGGAAGGCAAGTGGGGACTCATCCCGGACATGACCGGTGTCCGTGCGCTCGCCGAACTCGTCGGCATCGAGACGGCGAAGCGCCTGACGATGACCGCTGAAATCATCAGCGGCGAGGAGGCGGCGCGACTAGGGCTGGTCGGCCAGGTCTCCCCCGAGCCGTATGACGCAGCCCGCGAACTGGCCGGGCAGCTCGCACAGCGGTCGCCGGACGCACTCGCGGCCGCAAAGAAGCTCTTCGACAGCCGTTGGGGCTCCTCCCCTCGCCGGACCTTCGCCAAGGAGCGCTGGGAGCAGACGAAGTTGCTCATGGGACGCAACGCCAAGATCGCCCGGAAGGCCGGGTTGCAGCGCGAACAGCCGGTTTTCGCACCGCGGTCCCGCTGACGCCGGTCGCGCTGCACTTTTGTGACGACGGGTCGTCGGTTGCTCCGCGGATCCCGCACGGTTGGCTCTCAGCCCGCGGACGGCAGCCGCAGGATGTCGCGCACCGCCGGCCACGCCTGCTCACCCAGCGCACGGTCGGCCTGCTCGGTGCCGCCTCGCTGCATGTGCATGCCCCCCGACACCGCCGATTCGCCCGGCAGGATCGTCCGGTGGCCGGCATCGCCGCGCGTCACGACCGTCGTGTCCCGGCCGTGCGCGCGGCGTCGGTCGGCGATCGCGGAGGCGAAGTCGGCCGCAGGCCAGACCTGATCGTCGCCACCTGCGACCAGCAGCACCTCGTCGATGTGGTCGACCGGAATCGTCGCTGCCGCAACAGTTTTCGGGTCAGCCGCCGCGAGGCTCTGGCGGTAGTTTCCGACGAAAGCCGGCGGGTCGGTGTCCGGTTTCCAGGCCGTGTCGTAGGGGACCGCCGGCATGGGCTCGCCAGCCCAGGACCAATGCGAGACCTGCGTGCCGTCGGGGTCGATGAATGACCAGACGACGTTGCTCGGTGCGAAACCGATTGCGGCGGAGGCTCTTTCGTCATACGCACCGGTGAGGAGGGCGGCTTCCGCTCCGAACGACGTGCCCGCGATGACGAGCCGGTCGCAGTGCGGAGCGAGTCGGTCGAGCGCGGCGGTGAAGGTCTCGAGCGGGATGAGGCGTGGGCCACTGGGTTGGCCGTCGCCGCCGAACCAGCGGATCGACAGCGCCAGCGCTCCGTGCGCGGCGAACAACCGCGCGCGGCCGTCGTCGATGCGCCCACTGGAACCGCCCAGCGTGAGAACGCCTGTGCCGCAATGCCGCTCAGGTGAGACCAGGACACCGTCCGGGTGGGTCAGTTGCTCCTCCATATTCGTACGCTACCGACGGCGCTGGTCTCGATACGGCCTCGCCCCTGGGGGCTCGGCCTACTCGACCAGCATTGGACCCGAGGTGGTCGAGTAGGCCGGAGCGCTAGTGGTTCCTGAGATGGTCGAGTAGGCCGGAGCGCTAGCGGAGGCCGTATCGAGACCACGATCCACATCCGCGACCCTGCCCTGTCGCTAATCCACAAGGCGACGCAACGACCGGGAGCGCGTGCACGGCGCAAGCGCATCCTGGACGAATGGCCTGGACGTACATTCTGCGATGCAGCGACGGTTCCTACTACGTGGGTAGCACTCGTGACCTGGACCGTCGGATGGCCGAACACGCGGCTGGCGTCGGCTCGATCTACACCCGTTCTCGGTGTCCGGTGGAGCTCGTCTGGTGTCAAGAATTCGGCAACGTCGGGGAGGCCTACGCCTTCGAGAAGCAGATTCAGGGTTGGGGTCGAGCAAAGCGGGAAGCGTTGATCGAGGGACAGTTCGAGCTGTTGCCGGGATTGGCGCGGAAGAAGTGGCCGCGGAAGTAGGTGCTGGTCTCGATACGGCCTCGCCCCTGGGGGCTCGGCCTACTCGACCAGCGAGGCTGGGGCTCGGCCTACTCGACCAGCGAGGCCGCCCGTGTCGGCGCGGGACGTGCCGCGCGTTGGGCGAGCACAGCGGCGATGAACGACAGCACACCCAGGCCGGCGAGACCGAGCAGCACCCAGCGTTCCGGCCACTGCTCGACGAGCATCGACACGATCGTGGGGACGAAGAAGCCGAGGTAGGTGAGTGAGTAGAAGACCGCGTTGGTCATCGCGAGATCGCTTGCCGGAGTGAGGTGTTCGATGCGCGTGAGGCCACCGACCAGCGTCATGCCGTAGCCACAGCCGAGGACCACGCCCGCGGCGAGCACCAGCAGCACCGATCGGTGGCTGACGACTACGACCGTGAGCAGAACCCCGGCGACAGAACACGCCATACCGAGCACGCTGACCAGGCCGGGACGCTGGGCCTCGATGCCGCGGGCGGGCTGCTGCACGACTACGCCGACGCCGAGGGTGAGGCCGGCCATGATGCCGGTGAAGGCGACCGCGAACCCCTCGATCGTCGCCTGCATCAGGCTCGGCAGGATCACCAAACCCACTGTGGCGCAAGTGAATACCCAGGGCGCCATCGGCGCGACGAGCGACCAGAAGTGCCCCCTCAAGGCCGTATGACGCGGGCCCCGCTCCGGCACGGCCCGCGCCACCGACGGCTCCCCGGACGAGACGACATGCTCCTCCTCGGCGGGAGCCGTCTGCGGGGCGCGCCACACCAAGGCGCCCGCGACGATCGTGAGCGCGATGTGCACCAGGTAGGGCAGCACCTTGGGCGCTGGCAGCCACTGCGCCAGGAAGCCGGTCACGAGGGGGCCGCCTCCGAAACCGGCGGACAACGACATCGCCGCCCGGCGCGCGCCGGTGCCGGTTGGTGCGCCGGCGGACAGTTCCTTCACCCAGGTCGTGCCCGGGGCCATCGCGGCGCCGGTGCACACGCCATACAGGACCCGACCGGCGAAGAGCAGTGGCGGCGAGTCCTCACCGATCGCCAACAGCAGCGACGACAGCGCGGCGGTCACCATGACGGGCCGCATGACCGCCCGGTGCCCGAAGCTCCCGGCGAGCCGCGCCGCCACGATCAACGCCGGCACGAGGCCGAGCACGTAGGCGGCGAACATCGCGGTGACGAGCGTCTCCGAGAGGTTGTCGGTGCGCCGGTAGACGATCAGCAGCGGGGCGAACTCGTTGGCACCCCACCCGACCACGAAGAGCGCGAAGCTCACTCTCATCCACGGGGCCAGTCGCATGCCGCCAGCATGTCAGCAAGACGCTTGCGCCCCGGCCGAAGTGTGCCGGGGCGCAAGCGGGGATATGACGGTGGGTCAAAAGCTCTGCGGCCCGAACCGTTCGATCGCCACGAAGACCGCCATCGCGAACAGCACCACGTTGACCGCGACGTTGGGCCATTCCTTGCGCTGGGCGTGGGTGATGGCGGCGCCCACCATGATCAGAGCGAGCCCGACCGCTGCCACGGGCACCAGCCAGGTGGCGACGTCGAACGCGCCGGGCAGAATCAGACCGAGCGCTCCGGCGACCTCGGCGGCACCGATGAAGCGCACCAGCCCGGCCGGCTTGCCGGCAGCCCAGGCGAGCTTCGGGTCGGTCGCCAGCTTCTCCTTCGTCACCGGCAGTTTCGACGCTCCGGCGGCCAGGAAGACCGCCGCGAGCAGTCCGCTGACGATCCACACTGCGATGTTCACGTAGTTTCTCCGTCCAATCGTATGAGTGTTCAAGTGATGATATATGAATCTTCAAACGAAACGTATGCTGTTGTTATGCCCGACTCTCTGCCGGACCGGCCGCGTTGGCTCAGCTCGCAGGAGCGGCAGACCTGGCGCTCCCTCCACCTCGTGCTCGCCACGTTGCCCGGCGCGCTGGGGCGCCAGCTGCAGTCTGACTCCGGTCTGAGCTTCCTGGAGTACTACGTGCTCGTCGGCCTGGCCGACCGCCCGGGTCGCAGCATGCGCATGGGTGAGCTCGCCAGTTTCGCCAACTCCGAGCAGTCCCGGCTGTCGCACCTGATGCGCCGGCTCGAGCAGCGGGGTCTGGTACGACGGGAGCCGGACCCGCAGGACGGGCGCGTCACCCTTGCGGTCCTCACCGACGACGGGCAGGAGGCTCTGGTCGAGGCCGCGCCCGGTCACGTCGAACGGGTCCGCGAGTTGATCTTCGACCGGTTGACTGCCGCCGATCAGGCTGCGTTGCGCAGGGTGATGGGCAAGATTGCCGACGGCTTGTGCACGGATGCTTCCGAATAGGTCCGTTCCATCATTCGAAAGGGTGAATTTGCTGCGATCCCAAGGGATCTGACTCGACGCGGGCCGCCTTTACGCGTTATACGTGGACTGACGAGGCCGCGTGTGCGGCGCCCGCCCCGATTGCGAGAAGGCAGGGATTCATCATGGCCGACAGCAAGAAGATCGCATTTCTGACCGCAGGCGAAGGCATCGAGCGCGTCGAGCTCACCGAGCCGTGGAAGGCGGTGCAGGACGCCGGCTTCGAGCCGGTGCTGCTCAGCCCCGAATCCGGTGAGGTGCAAACTTTCGACCACCTCGACAAATCCACCACCCAACAGGTCGACCAGCAGGTCAAGGACGCTTCCGTCGACGACTTCGCAGCGCTCGTCCTGCCTGGTGGCGTCGCCAACCCCGACGCATTGCGCACCGACAAGGACGCGGTCTCCTTCGTCAAGACGTTCGTCGACTCCGGCAAGCCCGTGGCGGCCATCTGCCACGCGCCCTGGACGCTGATCGAAGCCGACGTGTTGCGCGGCAAGCGGCTCACCTCCTGGCCGAGCCTGCAGACCGACATCCGCAACGCGGGCGGCGACTGGGTCGACGAGCAGGTCGTCGTCGACGGCAACCTGATCACCAGCCGCAACCCGGATGACCTTCCAGCCTTCGACGAGGCCGTGGTCAAGGCGGTCAAGGGTTAGACCCTCACCGGGCGGAGCGCCGTGCTGACAGTATGGCGGCATGAACTTCCACTCGGCCTACGACCAGGGGTTCGCACGCATCGCGGCGTGCACGATCCCGACGGCGATCGCCGACCCGGCGAGCAATGCAGCCACGATCGTCAGCCAGGTCCGGGAGTGCCACCAGGATGCGGTTGCGCTCGCGGTCTTCCCCGAGATGAGTCTGACCGGCTACGCGATCGACGATCTGGTGTTGCAGGACCCGGTGCTGGACGCGGTGGAAGCCGGGATCGCCGAGATTGCCCGGGCCACAACGGATCTGCTGCCGTTGGTGATCGTCGGTGCCCCGCTGCGCAAGGGTCTGCGGCTCTACAACTGTGCCGTTGCGATCCACGGTGGCGAGGTCATCGGCGTCGCACCGAAGAGCTACCTGCCCAACTACCGGGAGTTCTACGACAAGCGCTACTTCGCTCCGGGCGACGACCAGCATGGTGAGTCGATCACCTTGGGTGGCAACGAGATTCCGTTCGGTCCGGACCTGATCTTCCAGGCCGATGACCTGCCCGATCTGACCGTGCACGCCGAGATCTGCGAGGACATGTGGGTGCCGATCCCACCATCGTCACTGGCTGCGCTGGCCGGTGCGGCCGTGCTGGTGAATATCTCCGGCAGCCCCATCACCGTCGGCCGCGCCGCCGACCGCCACCTGCTGGCGCAGGCACAGAGTGCGAGATGCCTTGCGGCATACGTTTATTCGGCGGCGGGTCAGGGCGAGTCGACCACCGACCTGTCCTGGGACGGTATGACGATGGTCTACGAGTGCGGCGGTCTGCTCGGCCAGACCGAGCGCTTCCCCGACACCGCGCAGCGCACGACGGTCGACGTCGACCTCGACCGGATCCGCCAGGAGCGCCTGCGGGACGGGTCGATCGCGGACAACGAGCGCACGTTTGCCAGCGAAACCCATTTCCGCACAGTCAGTTTCACGCTGGACCCGCCGCGCACCGACATCGGGCTGATGCGCAAGGTCGACCGCTTCCCGTTCGTCCCGGACGATCCCGAGCACCTGGCCCAGGACTGCTACGAGGCCTACAACATCCAAGTGTCCGCACTGAAGCAGCGGCTGCGGGCGATCGGCCAGCCCAAGATCGTGCTCGGGCTCTCCGGCGGCCTCGACTCGACCCACGCCCTGCTGGTGGCAGCCCGTGCGATGGACGAGCTGGACCGGCCACGCACCGACATCCTGGCCTACACGATGCCGGGTTTCGCCACCGGCGATGCGAGCAAGTCGGCGGCCACCAAACTGGCCGCCGACATGGGAGTCACGTTCCACGAGTTGGACATTCGGCCTGCCGCGACCCAGATGCTGAAGGACATGGGGCACCCCGCGGGTGATGGGGAGCCGGTCTACGACGTGACCTTCGAAAACGTCCAGGCCGGCCTGCGCTACGACTACCTCTTCCGGATCGCGAACAAGGACGGCGGCATCGTGCTCGGCACCGGTGACCTGTCCGAGATCGCACTCGGCTGGAACACCTATGGCGTCGGTGACCAGATGTCGCACTACGGCGTCAACTCCGGCATCCCGAAGACGATGATCCAGCACCTGATCCGGTGGGTGATCGCCTCGAAGCTCTTCCCGGCCGAGGCGTCCTCGACACTCCAGACCATCCTCGACGCCGAGATCAGCCCCGAGCTGGTGCCGGCCGGCGAGGACGAGAAGCCGCAGTCGACCGAGGCCAGCATCGGGCCCTACGCCCTCCAGGACTTCAACCTCTTCCACACGCTGCGCTACGGAATGCGACCCAGCAAGATCGCCTTCCTGGCGGAGCACGCGTGGAGTGACGCGGGCGCGGGCGAGTGGCCGCCGGGCTATCCCGACGATGAACACGTCGCCTACGACCTGGCCGAAATCCGTTCGTGGCTCGAAGTATTCATCAAACGGTTCTTCGGTTTCAGTCAGTTCAAGCGGTCGGCGATGCCGAACGGTCCGAAGGTGGTTGCCGGTGGATCGTTGTCCCCGCGCGGTGACTGGCGGGCGCCGGGTGACGGCAACGCTAAGGCGTGGCTTGCGGAGCTGGAGAAGGTGCCGCAATGAGTGTGCTGCGCTCTCGTCGGCGGGGGTAGCGCGGGTCGCGTCGCACCGCGGGCTGTCGGTGTTCGGCGTCGGCATGGGTCGGAAGTCCGGAGCGGAGCCGGCAATGTGTCCCTGGGCGCCGTGTCTCTGGGCGCCGAGTTTCAAATCTCTCGGTCGTGCGGGGTGGGGTGGAGGACTTGGGCCGACACGCTCGGGTGGAGCAATGCGGGCCGCCTCGACGCATGATCCGCCCGGTGGGGTTGTTGCTGAGCGCACGCGGGAACTGGCCGATCCAGGCGTAGAAATACGTTCGAATCCCTGCCGGTTGTCGGTGGTCGACGTTATGATGATCACCACGACGAAAACCACTGCGGCGGAAGGAGATTCGAGCATATGTCTCTCGATCGTGCCCTGCCGCTGCCGGATTGTCCGGACGTGCCTGAGGATGGTGTTCGGGTGCCGGTTGAGCCGGGTCGTGGACCGGTCGTGCTGGAGCGGGTGCGGGAGCTTGCGGCGTTGCTGGACGAGGTGCCGGACGTCGTCCATCAGCTCGGCGACGCGCAACTGGAGTCGTTGACGCAAGTGTTGTTGCGGCTGCACGGGCGGTCGGCTCAGGTTGCCGCGGTGGTCACCGCGGATGCGGTCGACCGGGGCACGGTCGCGGGCTCGACGGCGGCGAACACCACCCAATGGGTATGCCGGCACGCCACGGCTGCTGGGGTGCCGGTCGAACCGGT
Organism: Flexivirga meconopsidis; assembly: GCF_026162425.1. Classification (GTDB taxonomy): domain Bacteria; phylum Actinomycetota; class Actinomycetes; order Actinomycetales; family Dermatophilaceae; genus Flexivirga; species Flexivirga meconopsidis. The sequence goes on from NZ_JAOBQJ010000001.1 coordinate 446,896, forward strand.
GGAGGCGAAGACGATCGCGGTGGTGGCGGAGGCGTGCCGGGAACCGAAGAACGCGGTGATCGCGGCAGCAGTCGCACGAGGGTTGTGCACGGTGTCGACGGCGCGGGGCGCGTTGACCCATGCGGACAAGGTCGCGCCCGTGGTGCCGTTCGCGGACCGGGGTGAAGTGCTGTCGTGGTTCCTGCAACTCGACCCGTTGCTCGGGGTCAAGGGTGTGCAGGCGTTGACCCGGAAGATCCTGGCGACCTACGCATCGGAGGCGTTGTCGGCGCAGGACGCGAAACTCGAAGCCGTCGAAACGCTGACCTGGGGTACGACCGCGACCGGGATGACGCGGTTGGTGGCGGAGTTGGCGCCGGCGAATGCGGCGGTGCTGAAGGCCGCGATCGCTGCTGGGTGCGCGCCTCGACCCGCCAGTCCGGGCGGGACCGACGGGTCCACTCCCGCCGAACCCGGCGACACGACCAGTGCGGGCGAGCCCGGCGGGAGCGACACCAGCAAGACCGTGCGGGATGACCGCACCCCGGGCAAACGCCGTGCGGATGCGTTGATCGAGTTGGTGGCCGCGGGCGCGAAAGTCGCTGCCGGTGAGTCGGCGCCGGTCGGGTCCGCGGCGACAATCCTGCTGACGATGAACCTGAAGTCGTTGACCGAGGGGCTCGGTGGGGCGACCACCCCCACCGGTGAGGTGCTCGATGCGGGAGCGGTCCGGCGGGCCGCGTGTGATGCGGAGCTGATCCCCGCAGTGTTGGGTGGGCCGAGTCAACCGTTGGACGTGGGTAGGCGAGAACGCTTAGTGACCAAGGGGTTACGAGCGGCCGTGCTCATACGCGATGGTGGGTGCACCTTCCCCGGGTGCGACCGACCACCTGGTTTCTGCGAGGTTCACCACGTGACGCCGTGGTGGGCCGGCGGCACCACCAGCCTGACCAACTCCGCCATGTTGTGCTGCCGACACCACCAAGAAGTCCACCGCCACGGCTACACCGCGGCTGTCACCAACACTGGCGTGACCTGGGACCTCACCGAAGGCCGCATGCCCGGGCATGCCCACGCGGCCGCGTAACCCGGCACCGGCAGCCGCTGGATCTGCGGGTAAGCCGGCACCTACGACTGACCCGTGGCGGCGTCTGCGACCGGCCGGAACCTGCGACCGACCGGAACCTGCGACCGGCCGGTGGCCCACCCGGCGCGCACGCCACCGCTTTGCCGGCCAACAGTGACGGTGCCTCAGCTCGAGCCGCAGCCGCCTCCGCCGCAGCTGCTGCCCCCACCGCAGCCGCTGGACCCGCCGCAACTGCTTGAGCTGCAACTGTGATGAGAGCCGCCGCCGTGGTGCGAGCCGCCGTCGGACGACCCACCGTCGTAGCCGTAGACGCCCGCGCCAGCGCCGCCGCCGGTGCCCGACCGCTTCACCCGCTTGCGTCGGCCGGCGTCGGCTCCGCTGTTGCGGATCAGGTAGCCGCCGCCGATGACGACGGCGACGATGACGATGATCGCAATGATCATGAGCGTTCTCCCCTCCCGAGTCGCGAGCCGGGCGCTCGCGTGAGTTTCACGTGCCAGACGCTCTTCCCAACGCCGATGTGCAACGACCAGAAGCCGTTTCGGATCGCAACGCAACTGCGCCGCTCACCGGCGTAGACCTCCGCGAGCCGCAACCATGCGCCGATCTCGGGCGTGACCGGTCGGGCAACCAGCCACCGCCGAAACGCCACGACGTCATCGTGCGCGCAGCCGTGTTCGACGCATTGCCAGGCATATTCGGTGAACAAGCCGCGCCAGCCGGGCAGCAGCGCCACCTCCGGGCAGGCGTATGACGCAGCCGACGCCCGCTTGCGCACCAGGATCCGCGACGTGAGCTCCGCCGCAACAGGATCGAAACCCGCAGGTGGCCGTCCCGCCAACAAGTCCGCGACCACCGAGGCCTGCCGGGCCGCGAGTTGCCCTCGGGCGACGTCGAGTTCGTGCGCGATCATCGTCATACGAACGCTCCGTTCACGACGGCGAGGTCGGCGCGCACGGCCTCGATCGAGAGGTGCTCGTCGCGTTCCAACAGCACGCCCGGCGACGCCGGCGCGACGGTCTCCAGCAGGTCGGTGAGCAGGTCGGCGACCGCGCGAAGCACCGGATCGGCGTGCGTGTCGAGATAGAAGCCGGACTCCCACCGCCCGCCCGCGACATGCACATAGGCGATCCGGTGCAGCGGGAAACGGTGCAGATCGGCGTGCGGGTCGGTGCCGCGAGCGATCGCGCTGGCATAGAGATTGGCGACGTCGAGGACGATCCCAACATCGGTGAGTTCGGTGAGTTCAGTGAGAAATTCGGGCTCCGACAGCTCGTCCTCCGGCCACGACATGACGGCTGCGATGTTCTCGACCGCGAGCGGGACCGGCAACTGTTCGCCCGCGATGCGAATGTTGTCCGCGAGCACCGCGAGACTGTCTCGCGTGCGTGGCGGCGGCAGCAGGTGCCCCGCCTCCAGCACGTCCCCGTGCATCGCGTCCGGCGTGTCGCAGGCGCGCACGAAAGCCACGTGCTCACTCACCAGTGGGGATCCGAAATGCGTTGCCAGATCTGCTAGTCGGCGCAGCCGGGCGGCATCGGGGCGCGCCGCGTCGGCCAGGCCGAGCGACACCCCGTGCGGCACCACGACCGTGCCACCGGCGGCCAGTGACTCAAGACGCGGATCGACCGCGGGCAGGTGGATGTTCTCCGCGACGACCTCGGTGAAGTGCAGGTCCCCAGCCGCAGCGAGCTGCGCGACGAGACCGGCCACCGCGGGCCGCCAGGCAACGGCCGTGCCGGTGATCCCGGTGCGCCCAGCAGTGAGTCCGAAAGTTGCACTCATGATGCCCCCTTGCTGTCCAAGATAGCGACCGTGTTCGGGACGCAGGTCACGATCAGGCATCGGGTGCGACGCACATCACGCCGCCCGCTGGGTTATACCTGGGGGAAGGCCGCGATGGTGCGGTCGCACCGTCATACCGCCCCGAAGGAGCCGCCGATGGCAACGGTCGCCGAGAACCTGGTGCAGAACCTCCACGCGAACGGCATCCGCCGGGTCTACGGGCTGCCCGGCGACTCGCTCAACGGTTTCACCGACGCGTTGCGCAAGCAGGGCGACATCACCTGGGTGCACGTCCGGCACGAGGAGGCGGCGGCGTTCGCGGCCGCGGCCGACGCCGAACTCACCGGCGACCTCGCGGTGTGCGCGGGCAGTTGCGGTCCCGGCAACCTGCACCTCATCAACGGCCTGTATGACGCAAACCGCAGCCGCGTCCCGGTGCTCGCGATCGCCGCCCACATCCCCACCGCCGAGATCGGCTCCGGCTACTTCCAGGAGACCCACCCGCAGGAGCTGTTCCGCGAGTGCTCGGTCTACGCCGAATACGTCGCCGATCCGTCGCAGATGCCGCGGCTGCTGGAGATCGCGACCCGCACCGCGATCGAGAAGCGCGGCGTGGCGGTGCTGGTCATACCCGGCGATGTCGCGCTCGCCGAGGCCAAAAGCGATCGCGTGGTCCGCATCCGCCCGACCCGGTCCGCCGTGCTGCCGTCCGAGGACGAGCTCGAGGCTGCCGCGCAGCTGCTGAACGGCGCGCAGCGCATCACGATCCTGGCCGGCGCCGGCACCGCGGGCGCGCACGACGAAGTGATCGCGCTGGCGGGCAAGCTCAACGCGCCGATCGTGCACGCGCTGCGCGGCAAGGAACACCTCGAGTGGAACAACCCCTACGACGTCGGTATGACGGGGCTCCTCGGCTTCGCGTCGGGCTATCGCGCGATGGCCGGCTCCGATGCGGTGCTCATGCTCGGCACCGACTTTCCCTACCAGCAGTTCCTGCCCGCGAACGCGAAGTACGTGCAGGTCGACGTGCGCGGTGAGCAACTCGGCCGGCGGCACCCGGTCGACGTCGGACTGGTCGGCACCGTCAAGGAGACCGTGCCCGCGCTCGCGGCCCGGCTCGCTCCGCGCACCGACGACAAGCACCTGCGCGACGCGCGCGACCACTACCGCAAGACCCGCGCCAAGCTGGACGAGCTCGCGACGACCGCGCCGGAGGGTAAGCCGCTGCACCCGCAGTACGTTGCGCGCACCCTCGACCGGCTGGCGGCCGACGACGCGGTGTTCATCCCCGACGTCGGGTCGCCGGTGGTCTGGGCCGCGCGCTACCTCACGATGAACGGCACCCGCCGGATGCTCGGCTCCTTCGTGCACGGCAGCATGGCCAACGCGCTGCCCCAGGCGATCGGGGGCCAGGCGGCATACCGCAATCGGCAGATCATCGCGCTGGCCGGCGACGGCGGCCTGACCATGCTCATGGGTGAGCTGGTCACGCTGGTGCAGAACCGCCTGCCGGTCAAGATCGTGGTCTTCGACAATTCCTCGCTCAACTTCGTCGAGTTGGAGATGAAGGCCGCCGGCTTCGTGACCTACGGCACCGACCTGCAAAACCCGGACTTCGCCGCGGTCGCGGATGCCATTGGTATCAAGGGTTTTCGGGTCGACAGCTCAAGCCAGCTCGAGCCGGCGCTGCGTGACGCACTCGCGTATGACGGCCCGGCCCTCGTCTCGGTGCGGACCAACCGGCAGGAGCTGTCGATGCCGCCCGCGGTCACCCTCGAACAGGCGCGCGGGTTCACCCTCTACGCGATCCGCACCGTGCTGTCCGGCCGGGGTGACGAGCTGCTCGACCTCGCCTCGACCAACTTCCGTCAGCTGCTGTGAACAACTTCCGCGGCATGTCGGTGGCTCGGGCTACCGTCGAGTGGTGAGCCACAGCCCGGACTTCGAGGTGCGCGGCGCCGACTGGGTGCGCCAGGTCACCGACGCCCAGATCGTGCAGCACGTGGGGGAGCTGTCCTACGAGCGCGCGCTGGTCTACGTCGACTCCGAGCGGGTGCTGACGATCAACACCGGCGACCGCGGCCGGTTGTTGCTCTCGACCGTCGACGGCAGCCGCGATCGGCCCTACACGGTGATGATCACCCGGCTGGACGACATCGGCGGCGACCCCGACTGGACGTCGCGCTGCTCCTGCCCGGTGGCCACCGAGTGCAAACACGTCGCCGCCACGCTGCTCACCGCCCGCGACGCCGTCGGCGGGCGGGCCGACCCGATCCCGGCCTGGCGTCGCTTCGTGCAGCAGCAACTCGACGACAGCGAGCAGCGCGCAGCCGCCGACGACGGGGTGCGGCTCGGGCTGCGCATCGGCACCTCGCGAGAGTTGCAGCACGGCCGGCCGGCGACGCGGATCTTCATGAGCCCCAGTCATTTCACCAAGGCGGGCCGTTGGTCCAAACAGACCTCGTGGGACGACGTAGCCGCCAATCGGTTCAATTCACGCTTCAATGTCGAGCAGGCACAAGCACTTTCGCGGATCCACCGGCTCGCCCGCGGTTCGGCGCACGCGGTGTTCTACTCCGGTGCCAACCTTTTCCTCGATGAGTGCGGGCCGGCGGTCTGGGGTGCCCTGCACGAGGTTGCGGATGCGGGGGTGGAGTTGCTCCCGTCATACAACGGTGAGTATGGGGTGACCCTCGTCCCGGACCCGGTGCGCGTCGCCGCCGATTTCCAACGCCAACAGGACGGTTCGGTGGTCGGCCGGGCCGACGTCGTCGGTCTGCCCGATGACGACGGCGAGCTGCTGCTCGTCGGCGAACCGCCGCATGGGGTCGTGCTGCGCGGCTACGACCAGAGCCTGACCCTCGCCGGCACCGATCGGCTGATCACCGGACCGGCGCTCGCCATGCTGCTGGACGGTCCGGTCGAGGTGCCGGCGCAGGACGCGGACGAGTTCATCGACCTCTACCTGCCGCGGCTGGCGCGCCGCCTGCATGCCGTCGTGGACGCCGACACCGAGCCGGTGCCGTTGCGGCTGCGACTGACCGTGACCTCGCCCGAGCCGCAGAGCATCGAGGTCACCACCCAGATGCTGTATGCCGGGAGGCACCTCAAAGCGGTCACCCCCGATCTCTATGACCGCACCCGTGATCGGAAGGCCGAGCACGAGCTGGTGCAGCGGCTGGAGTCGAAGCTGCACGACGCCGGCCTGTTGCACGCAATCGGCGGCCTCGGCTGGTGGCCGGTGGAGCGGGTGCGGCTGTCGGGCTGGCGCGCCGTGCGCTTCGCCGAGCGGCTCGACGCGTTCGCCGAGCTCGACGACATCGACCTGGTCGTGGACGGAGAGCTGCCCGTCTTCGAGGAGTCGACCAGCACACCGCAGATCAACATCGGCGCCGCCGACTCTGAGGACAACGACTGGCTCGACCTGCACGTGACGGTGACGATCGACGGCGAAGACGTCCCGTTCGCACCGCTTTTCGCGGCGCTCGCGCGCGGTGACGAGGCGATGTTGCTCGACTCCGGCACCTGGTTCACCCTCGACCACCCAGAGTTGCACCAGTTGGAGCGGCTGATCGCCGAAGCGAAAGAACTGTCCGACAAGCAGCGAGAAGGCCTATCGATCAACAGGTTTCAGGTCGGGCTCTGGGAGGAGCTCGAGTCGATCGGCGTCGTCGACCAGCAGAGCAGCCGATGGGCGCAACAGATCGAGCGCATCCGTGGGCTCGACGAGTTCACTCGGCCGACCGTGCCGGACGGCCTCAAGGCGACGCTGCGGCCCTATCAGCTGGACGGATTCACCTGGCTCGCCGCGCTCTGGGATTGTGCCCTCGGCGGGGTGCTCGCCGACGACATGGGGCTCGGCAAGACCTTGCAGACTCTCGCGCTCCTCGCACGTGCGCGAGAAGAAGGTGAGCTGGCCGTCCCGGTGCTGGTCGTGGCGCCCAGCTCGGTCGTCGGCACGTGGGTCAGCGAGGCGGGCCGGTTCGCGCCCGACCTGCGGGTGGTCGCGCTCGCCGAGACCAGCAAGCGGCGCGGCACCACCGTTGCGGAGGCGATCGCCGGCGCCGAAGTGGTCGTCACGTCATACGCGGTGCTGCGGCTGGACGACGAGCAATTCGCCGAAACCGACTGGAACGGCTTGGTGCTCGACGAAGCGCAGTCGGTCAAGAACCACCAGTCCAAGACCTTCCAGGCGGCCAAACGGGTTGGCGCGCCGTTCACCCTGGCGATCACCGGCACCCCGCTGGAGAACTCCCTGATGGATCTCTGGTCGATGCTCGCGCTCGCCGCACCGGGCCTTTATCCCCGGCCCGACGCCTTCACCCAGCGCTACCGCAAACCGATCGAGCGCGGAGAGGCGCCCGAGCTGCTCGATCAGCTGCGGCAGCGCATCCGGCCGCTGATGCTGCGCCGCACCAAGGACCAGGTCGCCTCGGACCTGCCGCCGAAGCAGGAGCAAACCCTGTCGGTGACGCTCACGCCGAGGCACCGGCAGACCTATGACCGGCAGCTGCAGCGCGAGCGGCAGCGCATCCTCGGCCTGCTGGACGACCCAGACGCCAACCGCGTCGAGATCCTGGCGTCGCTGACCCGGCTGCGCCAACTCGCTCTCGATCCCAGGCTGGTCGATCCCGAGACCGCGGCGCCCGAGATTTCGGCGAAACTCGCCGTCCTGGTCGAGCAACTCGTCGAGCTGGCGCAGGAGGGACACCGAGCGCTGGTTTTCAGCCAGTTCACCTCCTACCTGTCTCTCGCTCGCGACGCGCTGACCCAAGCGGGGCTGACCTCGTCATACCTGGACGGTCGCACTCGCAGCCGGCAAAAGGTGATCGACGACTTCAAGCAGGGCGATCAGGCGGCCTTCCTGATCTCGCTGAAGGCCGGCGGCGTCGGTCTCACACTGACCGAGGCGGACTACGTCTTCGTGCTGGACCCGTGGTGGAATCCCGCGACCGAGGCGCAAGCGATCGATCGCGCACACCGCATCGGGCAGGACAAGCCGGTCATGGTCTACCGGCTGGTCAGCGCCGGCACGATCGAAGAAAAGGTTGTCGCGTTGCAGCAGCGCAAGCGAGCGCTCTTCGAGCAGGTGGTGGACGGCGGTGGGGCGCTCGGCGGCGCGATCACCCCGGACGACATCCGCGGACTCCTGCAGTGAACCCGGCTCGCAGCTGAACGTTTACTGTCCGAAATCTGACGAAACCTTTACCGGTTCATCACCCCGGGCTTACGTCGCTGCCGACAGCATCTCTAGGAACCTCGGCCATCCCGAGGGTCCATGAGAAGGGAACACGATTCCAATGGCAACTCCCCGTCAACGCTTCTACGCACTCACCGCGGTCTGCGCCGTCACCGCAGCCACGGCGGTCGCCGGCTCCGCGAATGCTGCGACCGGCAGCGAGCGGGTGCGCTCGACCAGCGCACTCTCGGTCGCGTCGCCCAAGGTCGACCGGGCTCTCGGCGCGGTCCGCAACGACCACGCGCGCTACGGCCTGTCGGCGGACCAGAAGCTGGACAAGAAGTCGGCGCTCACCGACAGCAACGGCACCACCCATGTGCGTGCCCAGCAGAGCTACCGGGGCCTGCCAGTCATCGGTGGGGACATGGTCATCCATCAGACCGCCGCGGGCCAGGTCACCATCTCCCGGACGCTCACCAAGCCGCTCACCATCGACACCAAGAGCTCGGCACCGGCTCCGAAAACCAAGGGTGCGCAGGGTAATTCGCGACTCGTCGTCGATGCCGCCAAGGGCGCGCCGCGCCTCGCCTGGGAGACCACCGTGGCCGGCACCCAATCCGACGGCACGCCCAGTCGCAGGCTGGTCTACACCGATGCCAAGAGCGGCAAGCAGATCCGCTCCGAGGAGCGCATCATGACCGTTGGCGGCGAGGGGAATTCGTTGTATGGCGGGACGGTGCCGCTCCAGTTGACGCAGAACGGCTCGTCATACGAGATGAAGGACCCGACGCGCGGCAACACCTACACGATCGACGTCAATAACCAGACCGACTCGTTCGTCTGTCAGATCACCGGTTCGAGCTGCGCGACCGGTCCGGTCTTCGCCGGTCCGGACACGAGTTTCGGCAATGGCAGCACGTCGAGTCGGGAGTCTGCGGGTGTGGACGCGCAGTTCGGCACGGACGAGACGTGGGATTACTACAAGACCAACTTCGGCCGGAACGGCATCTTCAACACCGGCAAGGGGTCGTTCAACCGGGTGCACTACGGGCAGAACTATGTGAATGCGTTCTGGGACGGCACGAAGATGACGTATGGCGACGGTGACGGCGCCAACTACGGGCCGCTGACGTCGCTGGACGTGGCCGGCCACGAGATGAGTCACGGGGTGACGGAGAACTCGGCGAACCTGACCTACAGCGGGGAGTCCGGCGGGTTGAACGAGTCGACCAGTGACATCTTCGGCACGATGGTGGAGTTCTTCTCGGCCAATGCCAAGGACACCGGTGACTACCTGATCGGGGAGATGTTCGACAAGACCGGTCAGGGCCTGCGGCGGATGGACAACCCGGCCGCGGATGGCAAGAGCGTGGGTTGCTGGAGCTCGGGTGTGGGCAACCTCAACGTGCACTACTCCTCCGGGGTGGGTAACCACTTCTACTACTTGCTGGCCGAGGGGTCGGGTGCCAAGACGATCAACGGTGTCGCGCACAACTCCCCGACTTGTGACGGCAGCACGGTGGCCGGTATTGGCCGGGCCGATGCGCAGCAGATCTGGTACCGCGCGTTGACGGTCTACATGACCAGCAGCACCAACTACGCCGGTGCCCGCACCGCCACCCTCAACGCCGCCAAGGACCTGTATGGCGCGACTTCCGCGCAATACACCGCGGTCGGCAAGGCCTGGAGCGCCGTCAACGTCAACTGACGTCGGCGGACAGCTTCGGATGGGAACGGCCGGCCCTACCCCACGGGGCCGGCCGTTTTCGCCGCCGTAAACCCGGTTACTGCCGGGTAGGTTCGTCTACGCTGGCTGACCATGAAGCTCCCCTTCGGAAAAGAACCGCGCTCGTATGCCGGTGCCCGCGCCCTCGTGACCGGCGGCTGCTCGGGCCTCGGCCAGGCGTTGGTGAAGCTGCTCGTGCGGGACGGTGCCCGCGTGGTGGTCGGTGACGTGCACGAGCAGGCGCCCGCCGGGTCATTGCCCGATGGCGTCGACTACCTGCGGCTCGACGTGCGCAGCGAGGACGACTGGAACGACGCCCGCAACTGGGTCGAGGCGCACTATGGCGGCTTGGACCTGCTGGTCAACAACGCCGGCATCGCGGCCGGAGGTCGCATCGACGTTGCCGACATGCAGGAGTGGGAGCGGATCATCGACATCAACCTGCTCGGCGTGGTGCGCGGTTGCAGGGCGTTCGTGCCGATGATGAAGCAGCAGGGCGGTGGACAGATCGTCAACACCGCCTCTCTGGCGGGCCTGGTGCATGCGCCGGCGATGTCGTCATACAACGCGGTGAAGGCGGGAGTCGTGGCGATCAGCGAGACGCTGCGCGCCGAGCTGGCGCCGGACCACATCGCGGTGTCGGCGATCTGCCCCGCGTTCTTCCGCACCAACCTCGCGTCGTCGTTCCAGGGCAAGGACGTCGACATGGAGCACAGCGGCACCGATCTGATCAACAAGGCGCCGCGCTCCGCGGATCAGGTCGCGCGGGTCGCCTACGCCGGCATGAAGGCGGAGAAGCTGATCATCCTCACCGATCAGGACGGCCAGATCGCTTATGGCGCAAAGCGATTCATCCGCCCCGTGTATGACGCAGCGATGCGCTCGGCCGGTAAGCGGGTCGCGGCCGGGAAGTCACCGACACCCGCCGCCCTGGACAAGCTGCAGGCGATGGGGTCCAAACGCCGCAAGTGACCCGGTCCGGCCTACGACCGCCTGCCGCGACGTAGGCTGGAACCCATGAGCACAATCGCGATCATCGGTGGACATGGCAAGGTTGCGCTGCTGCTCGAGCAGCTGCTGAGTGCGAGCGGGCACGACGTGCTCGCGATCGTCCGCAATGACGAGCATGTAGCCGAGGTGGCGAAGACCGGTGCAACTCCGGTGGTCGCCGACGTCGAGCAGCTCGACGTGCCGGCGATGGCCGAACACCTGACCGGCGCCGACGCAGTCGTCTGGTCCGCGGGTGCGGGCGGCGGCAACCCGGCTCGCACCTACGCAGTCGACCGCGACGCCGCCATCCGCAGCATGAACGCCGCGACGTCTGCCGGGGTCCCGCGCTACGTCATGGTTTCCTACTTCGGCGCATCGGTCGATCATGGTGTGCCCGAAGACAATTCGTTCTTCGCCTACGCCGAGGCAAAGGCCGCGGCCGACGAGTACCTCCGGGGCACCGGCCTGGAGTGGACGATCGCCGCGCCGAGCAGCCTCACTGACGACGAACCCACCGGGCGCATCGAGGTCAACGGTCTCGGCGGCCAGGAGTTGACCAGTGGCAAGGTCAGTCGCGGCGATGTCGCGGCCGTGATCGCTGCGCTGCTGCAGGCGCCCCAGTCGGTGGGCAAGATGGTGCAGTTCAACAACGGATCGACGCCGATCGCCGAGGCGGTCGACCAGCTCTAGCAGAAGTTCTGGCCCTGCGATTCGGCCTCGTCAGGGTGCTGGGGGCGGATTCTGGCCCATTCGTCCGGTGGGGCCCTGCTGGGTCGACCCGGCCGGAACGGCTGCTGATGCGGTGATGGCGCTGCCCGACGCGAGGCCGATCGCGAGCGCGGCGACGACTGCCGTCTTCTTGCCAGACCACCGCGCTTGTTGCAGCGGCGGTTGTGCAGCCGGGGTGCCGGTGAGCGGCTCGGGTGGCAGGGCCGAGGCCGGATAGCCGGCGCCGTATGGCGGCTGGTGTTCGGGCTGCTGCGGATCAGGCATCGGTGCGGTCTTTCTGCTCGGTGAATTGTCTTGCAAATACACAGTTCTCGGCCGTGCTGTGGCATCGCTTTGCAAACCTGGGCATCGCGCTGGCAACTTCTTGTCGTGATGGTTCGTTCACGGCGCCGCCCGGACCACGCCACAGGGCCGCCACATTGATGGTGGGCACGGTCATCGGTCATGGAGACAACGACCGCGCACCTGCGGACATCTGATCAGCTACTCCGCAGCGGCGACGCGGCCGCGGTGGAGCAACACACCGATGCCGGCGGAGTCCGGCCGCGCCGACCGTGGCGCGGCCACCCCGACGACCCCGGCTGGGCGAGACCTGCCCTGCTTGCGCTACTGCTCGCAACCGGTCTGCTCTATCTCTGGGATCTCACGTCGAGCGGTTGGGGCAACTCGTTCTATTCCGCTGCGGCACAAGCGGGTTCGGTCAACTGGGAGGCCTTCTTCTTCGGCTCCTCAGATGCGGCCAACTCGATCACGGTGGACAAGCCGCCGGCGTCGCTATGGGTGATGGCGCTGTCGGTGCGGGTGTTCGGGTTGAACTCGTTCGCGATCCTCATGCCCCAGGCGCTGATGGGAGTTGCCACGGTCGGAGTGCTCTATGCGACCGTCCGACGGCACTTCGGTGCGGTCGCGGGCCTGCTCGCCGGCGTCACCTTGGCCCTCACCCCGGTGGCCGCGCTGATGTTCCGCTTCAACAACCCGGATGCACTGCTCGTGCTCCTCATGACCCTTGGGGCGTGGGCGACGATGCGGGCCATCGAGCACGGTTCGTTGCGGTGGGCGGCGCTGGTCGGGGTGTTCCTCGGGTTCGGCTTCCTGACCAAGACGCTGCAGGTCTTCCTGGTGGTGCCGTTCTTCGCCATCGCCTTCCTGTTGGCGGCGAATGCGCCGCTACGCCGCCGCATTCTCGGACTGCTCGCCGCGGTCGGTGCCATGGTGGTCGCTGGTGGCTGGTGGGTTGCAGTCGTGCAACTCGTGCCGGCGAGCGCGCGGCCCTACATCGGTGGTAGTCAAGACAATTCGTTCTGGAACCTCACGTTCGGTTACAACGGATTCGGCCGGATCAGCGGCAACGAGACCGGGTCGGTCGGTGGCGGTGGCGGTGGGGGCGCCGGCGGTCAGTGGGGTTCGACCGGACTCACTCGGATGTTCGGCTCCGAGGTCGGGGGCCAGGTGTCCTGGTTGATGCCGACGGCGCTCGTGCTGCTCGTGCTCGGCCTGTGGTTGCGTGGTCGCGCGCCGCGCACCGATGTCCGCCGAGCCGCCTATCTGGTGTGGGGCGGTTGGTTGCTGGTCACCGGGCTGACCTTCTCGCTGATGGCCGGCATCTTCCACCAGTACTACACAGTCGCACTGGCTCCCGCGATCGGTGCTCTGGTCGGCATGGGCGCCACCGAGGCCTGGGCGCGCCGGCATACTCCGGTCGGCTCGATAGGGCTCGCGCTGGCAACAGCCGCGGCGGCGACCTGGTCGTTCATCCTGCTCACCCGCACGACTGCGTACGGCGACTGGCTGCGGACGTCGATCCTGGCGATCGGGATGGCGGCAGCCTTCCTCCTGCTGGCGCTCAATTGGTTGCATGCCAAGGTGATTCCGCTGATCGTCGCCGCAGCTATCGCTGCGGGGCTGGCAGGTCCGACGGCATACACGATCACCACCGTGCAACAACCGCACACCGGTTCCATCCCCACCGCGGGACCGAACACAATCGGCGGCGCCGGCGGCGCAGGGGCTGGCCGAGGTATGCCGGCAGCCGCGCCCGGTGCCGGTCGCAGTCAGACTGGCGCAGCCGCGCCCGGTGCTGGTCGCAGCCAGACCGGCGCAGCCGCGCCCGGTGCTGCAGCCGGTGCTCGCCCGGCCGGTGGCATGGGCGGCCTGCTCGACGCGAGCAAGCCGGGCACCGCCGTGGTTTCGGCGCTGCAACAGGACGCCGGGCGTTATCGCTGGGTCGCGGCGGCGATCGGCAGCAACAATGCGGCTGGTCTGCAGCTGGCGACCGGGCTGTCAGTCATGCCGGTCGGTGGTTTCAACGGCAGCGACCCGTCGCCGACCTTGACGCAGTTCAAGAGCTATGTGGCGCAGGGCGCCATCCACTACTTCCTGGCAGGCAGCGGCATGGGCGGCGGCCAGCCGAACGGCTCGAACACCGCTCAGCAGATCGCCGCTTGGGTGACCGCCAACTTCAAGAGAGTCACCATCGGTGGCCAGACCTTCTACGACCTGACGCAGCCGACTTCGAGCACGAGCGGGGCGACGTCATGAGCGTGGAGACGACGGTCCTGGACGTGGTGATCCCGGTGCACAACGAGCAGCACATCGTCGATGGGAGTGTCCGCACGGTCCATCGGAACCTCACGCAGCAGTTTCCCTATCCGTTCCGGATCACCATCGCCGACAGCGGATCGACGGACGCCACCGCACTGGTGGCCCGACGGTTGGTGCGAGAGTTGCCCGGTGTGCACTTGCATGCGCTGACTCAGAAGGGGCGTGGGCTGGCACTGAGACGAGCTTGGGAGGCCTCGGATGCGATGGTCCTTGCCTATATGGATGTCGACCTGTCGACCGACCTCGATGCCCTGGCGCCACTGGTCGCGCCGCTGATGTCTGGTCATTCGGACGTCGCGATCGGATCTCGGCTGGCGCACGGGTCGCATGTTGTGCGCGGCTTGAAACGCGAATTCATCTCTCGTAGCTACAACTTCATCGTCCACGCGGCGCTCGGAGCGAGGTTCAGCGACGCTCAATGCGGCTTCAAGGCGATCCGGGCCGACGTTGCCAAGCAGCTGTTGCCGCTGGTGGTCGACAACAGCTGGTTCTTCGACACCGAGCTGCTCGTCCTCGCCGAGCGGGCCGGCTTGCGGATCCACGAGGTGCCGGTCGACTGGTATGACGACCCGGACAGCCGGGTGCAGATCGTGAGTACCGCCCGAGACGATCTGCGTGGCGTATGGCGGCTGCATCGGATGCGACGAGCTGCGTCATACGAGTTGGAAGAGCTGCGAAACCTACTGGGGCGCAACGGGATCGTCGCTGAACCCGTGTTGCCTCAGTCGTCCTCGGGCGGATCGTCGGCACCCTCGCGCGCGTCGCGGTTGGCCCACTCCAGCAACTGATCGAGGCCGAACGCCTGGTCGTCGATCGTGGAGTGCAGGTCGCCGCGTTCGGCGAACCGGGCGGGCACGGTCGCGATCGTGCAGTCGCGCGGGTCGACGTCGTCGAGCTCGGACCAGTCGATCGGCGTGGAGACGGTCGCCTCGGCGTTGCCGCGCACCGAGTAGGCGGCGGCGATCGTGTGATCACGGGCGTTCTGGTTGTAGTCGACGAAAACCTTTGCGGGGTCTCGGTCCTTGCGCCACCACGTTGTCGTGACGTCCTGCGGCGCGCGTCGCTCGACCTCGCGGGCAAAGGCGAGGGCGGCACGGCGTACATCGGAGAACCCCCACTCCGGCTCGATCCGCACGTAGATGTGCAGGCCGGACCCGCCCGAGGTTTTCGGGTAACCGGTGATGCCGAGTTCGTCCAGCACCTCGTGCGCGACGTGGGCGGTGCGACGCACCCGGTCGAAGCCCGCCTCCGGCATCGGGTCGAGGTCGATGCGCCACTCGTCGGGGCGTTCGACATCGAAGCGGCGGGAGTTCCACGGGTGGAACTCGACCGTCGACATCTGGACTGCCCAGATCACGCTGCCGATCTCGGTGACGCACAGTTCGTCGGCCGTGCGGTTCCACCGAGGGAAGTGAATGTTGACCGTTTCCAACCAATCCGGCGCGCCCTTGGGCAGCCGCTTCTGGTGCACCTTCTCGCCGGTCACCCCGGTCGGATAACGATGCAACATCGTCGGCCGGTCTCGCAGCGCACGCACGATCCCATCGCCGACGGACAGGTAGTAGTTGGCGAGGTCCAGTTTCGTCTCGCCTCGCGCGGGGAAGTAGATCCGGTCCGGGTTGGAAATGCGGATCGTCCGGTCGCCCGCGGTCACCTCGGTCGACGGCGACTTGCCCTTGGGTGGCATGTGCCCAACCTAGCGGCTGTACTTTTCCGACGACGGTCGTCGGGTTCGTGTGGGTCTGGCCGTGAGGGGTGCACTTTTCCGACGACGGTCGCGCGAAGAGCGCCGCCGGCATACGGCCTGTGGACGACGAAACGCACCGATCTCGGCGGACTGCCAACCTGAACCGATGACTGAGCCAAACGCCAGGCGCGGCGACCGACGTCTGTTGGCGCCGATCTTCACGACCGAGGACGCCCGCGCCGTCGGCCTGTCCTCACGGCAGCTTGCGCGCCCGCCCTACGAGCGATTGTTCTGGGGTGCCTACACCAGGACAGATGCACTCCTGAGTTTCGCGGATCAGGTCGAGTTCGCGTTGGGTGTCGTCCCCGCGGCCGAATTCGCGGCACAGCACACTGCAGCCCATCTGCTCGGGGGCATCACCCCGCGGGCGTCCGACCTGCACTTCGGCAGCAGGCGGCGACACAAGTGCGGTCGGCGCGGCGTACGGCTGCATTTCTACAAGAATGCTTCCGATCTCGTCCTGCACAAGGGGATCTGGATGACCGGGCCGGCGCAGACCTACCTCGATCTCGCAAAGTCGCTGGAGTTTGCCGATCTGTTGATCCTCGGGGATTCACTCGTTCGCCGGACGTCATGCACACCGTCGGAGCTGCGCGACTTCGTGGCGGGCGTGACTTGCCACGGCGCTCGACATGCGAGAGAAGTCGCGCAGCTGGTTCGCTCGAACGTGGACTCACCCAACGAATCCCGGCTGCGGCTGCTGATGGTTTCCGCCGGCTTACCCGAGCCAATGGCGAATCTGACCCTGGTCATGCCGAACACGCGCCGGAAGCGTCGGGTTGATCTGGCATACGAGAACCTCAAACTGGCAATCGAATTCGACGGTCGGCAGCATCTCGAGATCGAGCAATGGGAAAGTGACATCCTGCGTCGCGAAGAGCTCGAGGCGCAAGGTTGGCGATTCGTCGTGGTCACCTCGACCGAACTATTCAAGAATCCACTGCGGGTGCTGCAGCGAATCGTCGATGCCATCGAATTGGCCGGCGGCGGTCAGATCGAGGTCACTACCGGTTGGCGTCGGCACCTGGGGTGAGGCTGCACTTTTTCGACGACGGTCGTCGGGTGCGTGTGGGTCTGGCCGTGAGGGGTGCACTTTTTCGACGACGGTCGTCGGGTTCGTGTGGGTGTGGGCGTCAGGGGCGCACTTTTCCGACGACGGTCGCCGGGTGCGTGCGGGTGTCCGACCCTCAGCGCGCGGGCTGACCGGTGACGAAGATCGGATTGGACATCGCCTCCATCGTGCGGTCAGCGCGACGCACCTCGACGCGCGCCCATTTTGAGTAGCGCGAGTCGGTGGTCCAGGTGAGGGTGCCCGACCCGGAGGGCAGCTGGGTCGAGGTTTCCGGGCCGAGCTGGTCGAAGACGGTCAGGGTCGTGCCCGGGCTGAAGCCGGTCGCATGGCAGGTGAAGGTGACGGCGGTGCCCCAGGTCGACGACACTGTCTCGCCGATGCCGGCGCTCGCACGACCGGCTGAGGCGCGCAAGTCGAGCGTCTTGTGCTGGTCGGCGGCCAGGTAGGAACGACCCGCCGCCAGTCCGCGCAGCAGAGCACGCCGCTCCAGGCTGTCTGCCCACACGACCGTATGCGGCAGCCCGATCGTGTCGCCAGGGCTGTGCGCGTCGGAGTCGCCGATCGCCGGGATGAAGGTGCCGGTGCGCAGCAGACCGTCCCAATGCGTCACCGCCGCGTCGTCCTCGGCAGACCATGGTCCGTTCCAGACTTCGATGAGATCGGCTGGTTCGTAAGGGAATTCGAAACTGCAGGCGAAGCAGTTGGCGAAGGGATGGGCCGCGGTGACCAGACCGCCCGCCTTGTGGGTCTGGTCCACGAACCGCTGGAAGTCGCGCCGATCGTCGGCTCGGTAGCGCCAATCGAGCCAGGTGCCGGCAGGCAGGCCGATGGCCGGCCAGTGGCCCGAGCGAGTGGTGACCTCTTCGCCGTTGAGGATCAGCAGATCCTCGGTCGCGTACTTGCCCCAGACCAATTGCGCACTGGGTGTGTTGTGCTCGGTCGAAACCACGAAGTCGAGCCCGGCGGCCCTGGCATCGGCGACCAGCTGCTCCGGGGTGCGCCGCCCGTCGCTGTGCACCGTGTGCAGGTGACCGTCCCCGCGATACCAGGACTTGCCGCGCTGCCGCTTGGGTGCGCTCGTCGGTGCGGGCGTGGCCGTGAAGGCCGGACCGGCGGCGCCATACGAGAGTTTGATCGTGACGCTGTAGTCCATGCCCTGCGGTGCCACGGTGTAGGGCCCGAGGATGACGTGCCAAGTCCCCGGCTTGATCGGTCCGGCCAGGTAGCCGGGGGTTGCCTCGCCGGCGGTGATGAAGAACTCGGTGCGGAAGCCGCCGGACCAGCCACGAAAAGCCTTGCGGTCACCGAGCTTGGTGCCTTCAGGCCCGAACATGCCTATGTCGCAAGCATTTCCACGCCGGCCCGCCGGGACCGAAGGCTTGTCGTAGGTGTAGGAGACATCGATGCGGTTCACCCCGCGCGGGACCTCGACCGGCAGGTAGTAGAAGTCCGGATTGCCCGGGCCGAAGTGTCCGGTCACCGTTTTGCTGGTCGGCGCGGTCCCGGCGGGCGCCTCGGCGAAGGCGACGCCGGGGAGCAGATTGGCCGCCGCGACGACGGCGCCTGCCCCGCCCGCGCGCAGCATGGTTCGTCGGCTGATCCCTGGCGCCATCGTTTCCTCCTGGAGTTGGTGATCCGCCGTCCAACGTATGGCGGTGCGTGCGGCGACGGGGGCGCAGCGCGGTGAACAATGCATGACCAAGTCGTTCGCGGTCGAAATGGCATGATTTGCCCGAAAACGGGCAGAAAGTTGGTTTTCGGCGCGCACGCGCTGCATCATGCTGCGTGTGCCGGATGCCGAACTCGTAGATCGCGTCGCCGCCACGACCGGGCTGTCCCCGGCCGAGGCGACGCGAGTGATCGACGACGTGCTGGCCTGGCACCGAGAGACCGTCGAGGACTTCGTTCGCCGGCGGCATGCGCACCACCAGACCTACGGCAAGCGCAACGACGAGATTTTTGCGCTGATCGCAGCCGAACTCGCCGAGCGCGCGTTCGCCGCACCGGAGCTTTCGTCGCGCCAGTTGCGGCGGATCGTCTACGGGTAGCGGCGCGGCCGACGCACGAGGCCGGACCAACGAAGTGGAAGACAAGCGGGCGCCTGAGGAGAAGGAGCGATACACATGTGCGGAATAGTCGGGTACGTCGGGCGCGCAAATGCGGTGCCGGTGTTGGTCGAAGGCCTGACCCAGCTGGAGTACCGGGGCTACGACTCGGCGGGCATCGGGGTGCTGACCTCGCGCGGGCCGAAGGTGTTCCGCGCGGTCGGACGCGTGCGCGACCTGACCGCGACCCTGCCGTCGCGGCTGACCGCCAAGGTCGGCATCGGGCACACGCGGTGGGCGACCCACGGACCCGCCACAGAAGCGAACGCACATCCCCATGCCGATGCGACCGGCCGAATCCTGGTGGTGCACAACGGGATCCTTGATAATGCCGCTGCATTGCGCAGCCGCCTCGCCGCTGATGGGGTCGAGTTGCGCTCCGACACCGACACTGAGGTGCTGGCACATCTGATCGCTGCCTCCGACGCAAAGACGTTGTCCGACAAGGTGATCGACGCGCTCGGGCAGGTCACGGGCACCTACGCGATCGCTGTGGCGGACGCCGACCTGCCCGGCGAGATCGTGGTTGCGCGGCAGGGCTCGCCCCTGATCCTCGGCGTGGGGGACCGCGAGATGTTCGTGGCGTCCGATGCTGCGGCACTCGTGCGGCATACCTCCTCGGTGGTGCACCTTGACGACGGTGAACTCGCCGTAGTCACCGCGGACAGCTTTCGCACCTTCACTGCGGACCAGGCCGACACCGGCAAGCAGCCGGAGCAGATCGAGCTCGACGTCGCCGAGTTGGAGATGGGCGGGCACGGCACGTTCATGCACAAGGAGATGCTGGAACAGCCGGCGTCCGTGCAGCGCATGCTCACCGGCCGGCTCGATCCGCGCTTCGGCACCGCCCGACTCGACGGGCTCGGCATCGATGCGCGTGAGCTGCGAATGTTCAAGCGAGTCAAGGCAATCGGCTGCGGATCGGCATACTACGTCGGCCAGATGGGCGCGGCGATGATCGAGGACCTCGCACGCATCCCGGCCGACGCGGAGGCAGCGTCGGAGTTCCGCTACCGCAACCCGATCATCGAGCCGGACACCTTGTATGTCGCGGTCAGTCAGTCCGGGGAGACCGCCGACACCCTCTTCGCGGTCCGGGAGATCCAGCGCAAGGGCGGCCGGGTGGTCGGCCTGGTCAACGTCGTCGGTTCGACGATCGCTCGCGAGTGTGACGGCGGTGTCTACCTGCACGCCGGTCCCGAGGTCAGCGTGTGTTCGACCAAGGCGCTGACCCACATGGCCGTCGGATTTGCTTTGCTGGCAGTGACGCTCGGCCGCGTGCGCGACCTGTCGCACGCCGACGGCACCCGCATCGTCGAGGCCCTGCAGGCGCTGCCCGACCAGTTGCAGCAGATCGTCGACGCCGAGGATGCGATCGGTGTGGTGGCCAAGGAGCTTGTCGATGCGGACAACCTGTTCTACATCGGCCGGGTGCGCGGCTTCCCCGTTGCTCGTGAGGGTGCGCAGAAGCTGAAGGAGATCAGCTACCAGCACGCGGAGGCCTACCAGGCCAGCGAGCTCAAGCACGGGCCGCTCGCGCTGATCTCGCCACGGATGCCGACGGTGGCGATCGTGCCGGACGACGACCTGACCGAGCGCAATGTCGGTGCGCTGCACGAGATCGCCGCGCGCGGCGGCACGATCGTGGCGATCACCCACGAATCGGTCGATTTCGGTGACCTGCCGGTGACCCGCATCGACGTGCCCCGCAGTGAGGTCGAACTCGACCCGATCCTGCTGACGATCCCGTTGCAGCTGCTCGCCTATCAGCTCGCGACCGCCCTCGGGCGGGACATCGATCGTCCGCGCAACCTGGCCAAGTCGGTCACCGTGGAGTGAGCCGGTTCACAAATCTTCTCGTCGGCGACCCATCCGGTTGCCGGACGGTCCCGAACCACTGATGCACGCTCGCCGCCGAGCGAGTTTCACGAGTGAAGGGATACGTCATGCTTCTTCGCAAAACCGCCATCGCCGGCGCCACCTTGGCCCTGGCCGCGGCGCCGATGGCCATGTCGATGGGCAGCGCCAGCGCCGCCGAGGGCGGTGGCACGACCACCTTGTGGGCGAAGGCGACTCAGCTGAACGACAGCGGTGCCTCGTCGACCGTGACCGCGTGGCTGACCGGCAACCAGCTGCGCATCAAGATGGTGTCGACCGGGCTGCTCGCGGGCGCCCCGCACGCTCAGCACATCCACATCGGTGGCAGCAACCAGTGCCCGGCACCCGACGCGAAGGGCACCGGCGTTGACGGGCACCTGCGTGTCGCCGATGGAATGAAGAGCTACGGGATGATCGCAGTGTCGCTCACCAAGACCGGCGACAGCTCCCCGGACAGCGGGCTCGCGGTCGACCGCTTCCCGACCGGCAACGAGACCTACGAGCGCACCCTGACTGTGTCCGACTCGGTGGCCAAGTCGTTGCGTAACGGCGAGGGCGTCGTCGTACAGCATGGCGTGGACTACAACGGCAACGGCAAGTATGACGGTGAGTCGAAGTCCGAGTTGGACCCGAAACTGCCTGAGGAAGCGACCGATCCGGCTACCTGCGGTGTTCTCGAGGTCAGCCAGATGAACTCCATGCCGGAGGGCGGCGTGCAGACCGGTGGCGGCTCGGACAACCCGGTCGCACCGATTGCGTTCGCCGGCGGCGCTGCTGCCGTAGTGCTCGGTGGCGCCGGATTCCTCGGCATGCGTCGCAAGAACCGCGCGAACCGCTGATCACCTCATCGGTATGACGCAGCAGACCCACGCACACCGTCGGACAATCGGTCTGGCGGTGTGCGTGCTGCTCGTGGCGATCGGCGTCGGTGTCTGCCTGTGGGCGGTCAACCACCGTTATCGGCAAAGCGCGACGCCGCCCGCACCAGCAGCAGTCACGGCCCCGTCAGCCACGGGAGACTCCACACCGAGCGCGCGCAGCAGCATTCCGGCACCGCGTGGGAGCTCCACCGAAGCCGCCAAAACTCCTGTGTCCAAGCCAGTTTCAGTAACGATCCCATCGATCGACGTGTCGTCCCGGCTGCTGCATCTCGGTCTGCAGAAGGACGGCACGGTGGCGGTGCCCAGCTACGCCGACGTGATGAAGGCGGCCTGGTTCACCGGCTCCCCGGCGCCGGGCGCGGACGGTCCGGCGGTCATCGAGGGCCATGTCACCGGCCCGAATGGTCCGGGTATTTTCTACCGGCTCGGGGCGGTCCGGGTCGGCGAGGATGTGCAGGTCACCCAGTCGACCGGGCGGACGCTGACCTTCCGGGTCTACAAGACCGAGCGCTATCCCAAGAACGAGTTCCCGACCGGGGTCGTCTACGGCAACACTGCAGGGGCGGAGCTGCGCGTGATCACCTGCGGCGGCAGCTTCGACTCATCGACCGGCCACTTCCGCGACAACACGGTCGTCTACGCCCGCCTGCAGTGAGCGTCGTGGTTGCGTCTGCGCTCAGCGGTTGCGGTTTCGATTGCGCTGCCGGGGTCCGGCCGCTTCGCCGGCCATCATCCGGCGGCCGAAGCCCCACCACAGACCGCTGGCGACCGCGACGACGATCACCGGCCACCACGGCATCGAGGTGAACACCGCGATCAGCACCAGCACGATGAGCAGGATGGTCAGGCCCCACGCGATCTGCACCGCTTGTGCCGCGCGACCGCCGGCCGGCTTGATTGGTTGTCCGGTCATCCGCAAGCCTCCCCTGGCTACCGCCCGCTTTTCGAGCGGCGACGCGATCAGCGTATGCCCAATCAGCGCAGCGTGGCCTGCGAACCGGCCCATCGCCGCCGGATCCATCGATCATGGCTGGCGACGATGACCGTCACCGGCGAGGCGAGCAACGCCTCCTCCAACTCGTCGACCAGCGCGAGCGACAGATGATTGGTGGGTTCGTCGAGCAATAACAGGTCCGGCTGGCGGGCCAGCAACAGCGCGAGCTCGACCCGCCGCTGCTGCCCGAGGCTGAGCTCGCCGACAGGCCGGCTGTGGTCGCGCGGATGCAGCAAGCCCAACGAGGACAGCGGTGTTCGAGCGCGAGCTGCGTCATACAGCTCGGCAGGGGAGCGGCTCAGGTCCCTGATGCCGACCTCCTGGGCGAGCAGCCCGACCTCTCGAGCGCGCACCGCAACGGTCCCCTCGGTCGGTGTCATTCGTCCGGCAATGACCCCGAGCAATGTCGACTTGCCGGAGCCGTTGGCACCGGTCACCAGCAGGTGCTCACCCCGCCCGACGTCGAGTCGATCGCACCGCAACCGGTCCGGCACCTGAACCTCCCGCAGCAGCACCGAGGCGATCGGCTGCCTCTCGAACGCACCCGAAAACTGTATGACGGCAGGGGGTTTCGGGATTCGCTCTCGCTCCAGCAGGGCGATCCGTTGCTCGGCGTTCTTGCGCCGTCGGCTCACCGTCGCCTGCACCCGCTGACCCTTGAAGCCATAGATGTATTTGTCGTTGTCCCGCGCCGGCCGGTCGTGGGCAATGTCGCTCTCGCTGGTGCGAGCGGTGGCGCGGAGCTGGTTCAGTTCGTCCTGTTGTGCCTCGAACTCCTCCTCCCAGCGCCGCCGCGAGGTGCGCTTGGCGTGCAGGTAGTCGCTGTAGTTGCCGGTGAATGCCCGGCCACCGCGGCCGTCGGTGCCGAAATGCGGCGGGTCGAGGTCGACGATCCCGGTGCACACCGCGTCGAGGAAGACGCGGTCGTGCGAGGCGACGAGCACCGCGCCGGTCTGCTCGGTCAGCTCGGTCTGCAGGAAGTCGAGGCCGTCGTCATCGAGGTGGTTGGTCGGCTCGTCGAGCAGGAACGCCTCCGGCCGGCGGGTCAGCAACGCCGCGAGCGCGAGGCGGGACCGCTGCCCACCGGACAGCTCCGCCACCCATCGATCACCGGGTATGGCGGCAAGGCCCAACCGATGCGCAGCCACTTCGGCACGACGGTCGGCACCCCACGCGTCGTGCCGCGTCGCCCACTCCAGCAGGTCCGCGTAATCGCTCGCCGCGGCCTCGTCGTCGGCGAGTCGTTCCGCCAGCACCTCAAGGCCCGCGACCGCGTCGTGCAGGGGAGCCAGCGCCTCGCGCAGGACGGTCGCGACGTCGGCGGCCGGGTCGAGACCGGAGTCCTGTGCGTAGTAGCCGGTATCGGCGGGCACCTGGATCCGGCCGGATTCGGGCCGCTCCGCGCCGGCGAGCAGCCGCAGCAGCGTCGACTTGCCGGAGCCGTTCTCGCCGACCAGACCGACCCGGGCGCCGGGCGGCGCGACGAGGTCGACGCCGGAAAGGACGCGGCGGTCGGCGTAGGCGAAGGTCAGCTCGGTGCAGGTAATAGACATGGGTGGAGTCCGTTCGCGCAGATGGCGGACGCTCGCCGGGCAGCGGCCTCGGGCGCGAGCGATGGCGGACTCAGTGCTTCATGACGGGCGTCAGCATGCCAGCCGTGGCCCGCGGCGTACAACTGAATTGTCACGAAGGCCCAGTTCGGCGGTTACGCCGGAGTTACCCGCGGGTATTGTGATCGGCACAACTCTCGGAGCCTCCAACGTCTCGATGGAACAGCGAAGGAAGTACGCATGAGTGCGCAAACCCGTCAGCGCGTCAGTCTGCTCGACGTCGGCAAGGGCCTTGCCGGCATGATCGGCGACCTGCCGCTGCTGGCCAAGGAGGGGCCCGGCCTGCTGCTGCGCAAGCCGACCGACAAGAACTCCGTCGGACTCATCTTCCAGAATGCGGCGGCCAAGCATCCAGAGCGCGTCTTCCTCAAGGGTGAGGACGGCAACGGTGGATTGCGCACGCTGACGTATGGCGAGGCGAACGCCCAGGTCAACCGCTTCGCGCATGTGCTGCAGTCGCAGGGCGTGAAGCGCGGCGACGTCGTCGGCATCATGGCGCACAACGACATCGACAACCTGCTCGCGATCTTCGCCGCGGTCAAACTCGGTGCGATCGCCGGCCTGCTCAACTACAACCAGCGCGGCGACGTGCTCGCGCACAGCCTCGGCATCCTCGATGCGCGGGTGGTGCTGGTCGAGGACGACTGCCAGGAAGGCTTCGCCACCGCCGGCGACGCCGCGGCACAGCAGACCGTGATGACCTTCAGCGACCTCAACGAGGCCGCCGAGGCCGAGAGCGACGAAAACCCCTCTGCCACAGCGCAGACCGTCGCCAAGGAGAAGGCCTTCTACATCTTCACCTCCGGCACCACGGGTATGCCGAAGGCCTCGGTCATGAGTCACTTCCGCTGGCTGAAGTCCTACTCCGGCCTCGGTGCTCTGGGTGTGCGACTCAAGGCCACCGACACGATGTACTGCTCGCTGCCGCTCTACCACAACAACGCGGTGACGGTCGCGCTCGGCTCGGTGCTGGTCTCCGGTGCGTCGATGGCGATCGCACCGAAATTCTCGGCGAGCAAGTTCTGGGACGACTGCATCCGTTACGACGCAACCGCTTTCATCTACATCGGTGAGTTGTGCCGCTACCTGCTTGCGCAGCCGGCCAAACCGGTCGACCGGCAGCACAAGGTGCGGGTGATCGTCGGCAACGGCCTGCGCCCGGACATCTGGAAGGAGTTCCAGGAGCGCTTCGGCATCGAGCGGATCGCCGAGTTCTACGGCGCGAGCGAGTGCAACATCGCCTTCATCAACGCCTACAACGTCGACCAGACCGCCGGCACCTGCCCGCTGCCCTACAAGGTGGTCGCCTACGACCCCGAGACCGGCGAGGCGGTGCGCACCCCGAAGGGCCGCCTGTCCAAGGTCAAGGTCGGCGACGTCGGGCTGCTGCTCGCCAAGGTCACCGACCGGGCGCCGTTCGACGGCTACACCGACGCCGGCGCCACCGAGGCCAAGCTGCTGCGCAACGGCTTCAAGGACGGCGACGTCTGGTTCAACACCGGCGACCTGGTCCGTAACCAGGGGTTGACCCACGTGTCCTTCGTCGACCGGCTGGGCGACACCTTCCGCTGGAAGGGCGAGAATGTCGCGACCACCGAGGTCGAGGCTGCGCTCGCCCACCTCGACGACATCGAGGACGTCACCGTCTACGGCGTCGAGGTCCCCGGCACCGACGGCAAGGCCGGTATGGCGGCAGTCGTCCTGCGGGACGGCGCGAGTTTCGACGGGCCGCAGTTGGCCAAGCACCTGGCGTCGGCACTGCCGTCATACGCCGTGCCGCTGTTTGTGCGCACCGTCTTCTCGCTGGAGCACACCTCGACGTTCAAGAGCCGCAAGGTCGAGCTGCGCGACGAGAGCTTCGACAAGGCGCGTGACGGTCAGGTCTACGTGCTGACCGATGCCGAGCGCGGCTACGTCCCGGTCTACGACGGGTATGCCGAGGAGGTCGCGGCCGCGAAGTATCCGCGCCTGTGATCGGCCGCTGACCGGTGCGACCGGTCAGCGGCCGGTGACCAGCCGCGCCTCCGGCAGGTGCGCGGTCTCGTTGTAGCTGACCAGCTGCGGCGGATTCTCCTTGTCCAGCTGCAGCCGGGTCACCCCAGTGTTGTGACCGGTGAGTGACGCCATGCGCCATACGTTTTCGAGGGCAGCGTCGTTCGCCGTCTCGCGTTCGGCGTCACGCACGCCGCGGTCCCACGGCTCGCCGACGAGCAGCCTCGCCGCGATCCAGGAGATGACGCCGACGCTGGAGATGACCAGCGTGCGTTCGGCGTCGCCCGCGAGCAGACCCTGGAACGCTGCGCGCACCCGATTGTCGAAATCGGTGAAGGTCTCGGTGTATTCGTCGTCGTGTTCGCCGCCGGCCCACCGCTCGATCGCCGCGGTGAACATGTCCTCGAACGCCGCGCGCGGCCGGAAGGTGCGCACCATGTCGGCCTTGAGCACCAGCATGTTCTTGTATGCCGGGCGGAAGGTGTTGATGATCTCGACGTGGTCGAGTTCGTTCCAGACCGGGTCGGTGTCGGACGGGGTCGCCCAGCCCGCCGCGACGCAGATCTCGGCCGCGGTCTGCCGGTGGCGCCGCAGACTGCCGGTGACGATGCGGTCCGGTCTCCACTCGCGGGTGCCCATGAACTGCCCGAGCAACCGGGACTGGGTGTGGCCGAGGTCGCTCAGCTGGTCGTAGTCGCTCTTGCCGAATGACGCCTGGCCGTGGCGCACCAGCAGCACGGAACGGGTCATAGGACCAACCTATCCCGGGCGTGCAATGATCTCGAGACGCGCTCGCTCGTGGGGCTCGCGACGTCCGACCCGGCTCACGAGTCGAGCCGCACCAGCTTCCCGTCCTCGTCGACGACGAATCGGGCTGCCACCGCTCGACTTTCGGCGGGCAGCGCACTCGGGCTGACGCCGCCCGCGACGGAGTGCGTGGTCGCGATGTTCCGCAGACCGGTCGACACTCCTGCGGCCGATGCGTCGGCCGCCGGCAGTGCTCCGGCGCCGACAATGAGGATCGCCGCGCCGCCGAGGATGCCTCGGGCGACGCGGCGAAGTGGGCCTGCTCCAGATCTGTTGGCGTTCATGTGAATAGCCAACCGCTCCGGGCTTGGCCCCCTCTGTGCGCTGGTTGTGACGCGTGGATGGGTCAGGCGGTCGCGACGGCCGTCTTGCGGCGCATCCACTTCGGCAGGAACGTCTCCTTGAGCGTCTCGGCCTTGTTCTCATCGGGCAGCGCCAGCTGGCAGATCTTGCGCCAGGTCTGGAACAGCTGGGTGTGCAGCGGGCCGGTCACGTAGGGCAGGCCGTAACGCTCGCAGACCTCACGCAGTCGCGGCGCGACCTCGATGTAGCGGTTGGACGGCAGGTCGGGGAAGCAGTGGTGCTCGATCTGGTGCGACAGGTTGCCGGTCAGGATGTGGAAGACCTTCGGGCCGGACAGGTTTGCCGAGCCGAGCATCTGGCGGATGTACCAGTCGCCGCGGGTCTCACCGTCGATCATTTCCTCGGTGAAGACGTCGACACCGTCCGGGAAGTGTCCGCAGAAGATGACCGCGTGCGACCACACGTTGCGGATCATGTTGGCGGCGACCGTGCCGGCGAGGCCGCGCTTGAACGAGTTGCCCGCCAGCAGCCCCGCCGCCGGGGTGGCGATGTAGTCCTTGAGCACCTGGCGAATCGCCTTCTGCTTCAAGGCATTCAGGTCGGAGTTGAACTCCTCCTTGCTCTTGACGCCCGCCTTGACCATGTCCCACTCGAGGTCGTATGACGCAATGCCCCACTCGAAGGTCGGCGCCAGGAAGAAGTTGACGACCGGGTTGAACACGTCGCGCGGCTTCCACGGCTGCTCGTCGCTGACCCGCAGGATGTTGTAGCCCACGTCGCGGTCCTTGCCGAGCACGTTGGTCCAGGTGTGATGGATGTCGTTGTGGGTGTGCTGCCAACCGCGGGCCGGGGCGACGAAGTCCCACTCCCAGGTGGTGGAGTGGATGTCCGGGTCGCGCATCCAGTCCCACTGACCGTGCAGCACGTTGTGCCCGATCTCCATGTTCTCCAGCACCTTGCCGAGCGCGAGCGAGCCGGTGCCGATCGCCCAACCGAGGCGGGTCTTGCTGAAGGCCAACGCGATGCGGCCGCCGACATCGAGCGTGCGGGCCAGTCGGATCATGTTGCGGATGTAGGCGGCGTCGTCGGCGCCGCGGGCGGCGAGCACCTCGTCACGGATCGCGTCCAGCTCGGCGCCGAGCTGGTGCACCTGCTCGTCGCTGAGGTGGGCGGCGGCAGTCGGCCGCTCGAGCGGTGCGCCGGAGGTCGGCAGCACTCCGGTGCGCTTGACGGTCGGCGGCAGCGCGACCCGCACGTCAGTGGTGGTGGTCTCTTCGGTGGTGAGCGTCATGGGGAGGGTGCTCCTAATCAGACGTCGAGGTGGCAGTTTCCGGCGGCAGCCGAGATGCAGGTCTGGATGAGATCGCCTTCAGTGGCATTGATTTCGCCGGTGCGCAGGTCGCGCACCTGGCCGGACAACAGCGGGGTCAGACAGGTGCGGCAGATGCCCATGCGACAACCGCTCGGCATCAGCACACCGGCCTCCTCGCCGACTTCGAGCAGCGGCGTGGTGCCGTCCGCTTCGACTTCACGGTCGGACTTCTCGAACGTGACCGTGCCCCCGGTTGCTCCGTCGACCTCGGCGTAGGTCGCCGTCGCAAAGCGTTCAACGGTCAGTGTGTCGGGAAGGTTCGCGCCCGTCCAGAGTGCTTCGGCCGCGTCGAGCATCTCGCTCGGACCGCACACGTAGGTCTTGCGGCTGCGCCAGTCCGGACAGAGGGCATCGAGGTCGGCGGCGTCGGAGAAGTCGATGCGCCCGTCCTCACTGGTGAACCGATGTATGACGTGCAGGCCGTCATACTGCTCGGAGAGCTCGGCGAGTTCGCCTTCGAACAAAGTGGATTCGCGGTCGCGCGCGGAGTGGATGAGGACCACGTCGGCGTCGGGGCGCTTGGGCACCAGCGTGCGGATCATCGACATCACCGGGGTGATGCCGCTGCCCGCGGTCAGCATCAGCAGCGGACGCGGGCCGGTCGGCAGCACGAAGTCGCCCTGCGGCGGCGCGAGGAAGAAGATGTCACCGACGCGGGTCTGGTGGGCCAGGTGCGCCGACACCTTGCCGCAGGCGGTCACGGTGATCTCCGGGTCGCTGCCCGCCGGTGCAGACAGCGAGTAGGAGCGCCACTGCCGCACGCCGTCGATCTCGACGCCGATGCGGGCCCACTGGCCGGCGTCGTGCGGCGACCAACCGTTGCCGGGCCGGAACGCGATCGTGGTCGACTGTGCTGTCTCCGGCCGGACCGCCGTCACCACGCCACGCAGTTGCCGCGCGGACGACAGCGGGTTGAACAACGCCAGGAAGTCGTGCGGGGGAGCGGGGTGCGTGAAGACCGACGCAGCACGCATTGCGACCGACTTCATACCCATGACTCCTACTGTAATTGGCGCGAGGCGCTCGTTCATCCGCCCGGGACCTACAATGAACACGGCGGAATTAGCGTGTCACCACAAATTCGAGGCGTATGACGATGACGATCGTCCCTTCCAACACATCGAGCCTGAATGCACCTGCGAACGGGTCGGGAAGATCCTCCGAACCCGCCATCGGCCTGATCGGCGCCGAACAGCCCTGGTCGACGCTGCCGCGCGAGCTCAGCTCGATCCTCGCCGACGCCGTGCCGGAGCTGGTGGAGGAGATCATCGGGCGCATCCCGCAGGAGGTGCCGGAGTACTCCCGGCCGCTGGAGGGCGAGTTCGGGGCGGCCGTGCGACGTGGCGTCGAGATCGCGCTCGGGCGGCTCTTCATCGACCTGCCCGGCCGTGACGAGCCGGCGTTGAAGCCCGAGACCAGGGCCGTCTACCGGCAGATCGGCATCGGCGAGGCGCGCACCGGTCGGTCGCTCGAGGCGTTGCTGTCGGCATACCGGCTGGGGGCGCGGGTCACCTTCCGAGCCGCGTCCGCGGTCGCCGAACGTGCCGGCATCGAACCCCGGCTGATGCTGCCGCTCGGCGAGTCGATCTTCGTCTACATCGACGAGATGTCCGCCGCGAGCGTCGAGGGCTTCACCGAGGAGCAGTCCCGTCAGGTCGGGGAGC
This sequence comes from Flexivirga meconopsidis, assembly GCF_026162425.1. Lineage (GTDB taxonomy): Bacteria > Actinomycetota > Actinomycetes > Actinomycetales > Dermatophilaceae > Flexivirga > Flexivirga meconopsidis. The sequence goes on from NZ_JAOBQJ010000001.1 coordinate 477,397, forward strand.
GCGACCGGCGGCGTGAGTCGCTGCTGCGCCGGCTGCTCGGCGGCAAGCTGCCCGAGGTCGAGGCCCGCCGTCTGGCCGGCGGTGCCGGCTGGACGATCCCGGCGCGGGTGCGCGCGATCGTGCTGCCGCCGGAGCACGCCGAGGGGCTGCGGGCGCTGCTCGGTGATCAGGCGCTGATCAGCGGTCGCACCGGTGAGGTGGTGGTGTTGCTCGCCGCGGCCGAAACAGCAAAGGCCAGAACGGAGTTGGAGTCTGCGCTGCGCGGCCGTCGTGCCTGGATCGGGCCGGCCCGGCCGTGGGAGAGTGCCGGCGAGTCGCACCGTGCGGCCGCGCTCGCGGCGGCGACCCCGGCCTTCGCCGAGGACAGCGAGGAGCCGCGCTTCGTCGACGATTACCTGGCTGCCATTGCGCTGCAGGCCGACCCGCTGTTGATGGAGGACCTCGCGGCCGTGTGCTTCGAGCCGATGCTCGACCTGCGGCCCGCCCAGCGCGAACGCCTCGCCGAGACCCTGCTCGCCTGGTTGCGGCACCGCGGTGAGCGCGCTCGCATCGCCGAGGACCTGCACGTGCACCCGCAGACGGTCGGTTACCGCTTGGCGCAGCTGCGCGACGTCTTCGGCGACGAACTCGACGACCCCGACCGCCGGTTCGAGCTGGAGCTCGTCCTGCGCGCGGGATGCCGCCCGCCCACCGACTGACACCCCTTTCTGCTGGGATGGACGCATGGCCGCTGCCCCGTATGTCGCACTTGGAGACTCGTATGCCGCAGGCGTCGGCTCAGGGGACAGCCAGACCTCGTGCTGGCAGACAGCCTCGGCCTATCCGGTGCAGGTCGCGGCCGGGCTGGGTGTGCAGGTCGATCTGCAGGCGTGCATCGGCGCGACCGTGGGGGATGTGTCCGGCACCCAGCTCGCGGCGGTATCGCGGGCTGCGTCATACGTCTCGGTGACGGTGGGTGGCAACGACGTCGGTTTCACCCACGTGCTCACCGAGTGCGCCAAACCGGCCTGGATGGGCGACTCCGGACCGGTGATCGACGCGGCGCTCGCGATCCTGCGTGAGCAACTGCCCACCCGCCTTTCGACCTTGTATGACGCAATCCGCGCGCGGGCACCGAAGGCGCGCGTGGTGGTGGCCGGCTACCCACGGCTGTTCAACGGAGTCGACTGCAGCCTGGTCACCTTCTTCACTGCGCAGGAGATGACCCGACTCAACGACGCCGCCGACGAGCTAGCGCAGGTGATCGGCGCTGCGGCGGGCGCCGCCGGCTTCGAATTCGTCGACGTGCGAGACGCTTTCGCCGGTCACGCGGTCTGTGACGAGGAGGCATGGGTCCACGATGTGGTGCTGCCGATCCAGGAGTCGTTCCATCCGACGACGGACGGCCACGGCGCCTACGCCTCCGAGGTCGGGCGGGTGCTCGGGGTGGAAAAGAGCGTGCTGGGCCGGCCGGGCCTTGACCTTTGGCGGTCCAACGTCAGTCAGGGCGCCGAACGCCCTACCCCTGCACCGGTTTTCGTGCCGCCGGATCTCACCAGTGACGCGAGCCGCGTGGGTGCCGAACGCCATGGTCTCGACCCGGACGAGATCGCGGCGCTCGGCGCGGAGCGCGACGACCCGGCGGCACACGCCCGACTTCGCGAGCTGGACCAGCGGCTGCGCGAGCGCCGATGAGTGAGTTCTTTACCAAGTCCTGACCTTACGGCGGAGAACTTTTCGACTCCCGTACCCCCACAGGTCGCCCGGGCGGGCCAGGTTGATTCCTATGAAACGGATCTCAGCGGCGCTGTCCGCGACCACCGCCCTTGCGGCTGCAGCTCTCGTGATGCCGTCGGCCGACGCGGCCGGCACGACCTACGTCGCCCTCGGCGACTCCTACTCCGCAGGCGTCGGCACGAAGTCGTCGCAGAACTCCTGCTACCAATCGCAGCTGGGCTACGCGCCGCTCATCGCCTCGGCGAAGGGCCTGCCCCTCAGCTACCAGGCGTGCAGCGGCGCGAAGACCGGCGACGTGTCGGCAAACCAGCTCGGCACGCTCGGCACCGACACCAAGTACGTGACGATGACGATCGGCGGCAACGACGTCGGCTTCTCCAGTGTGCTGACCGAGTGCGCCCAGCCGGGCTGGATGAGCGACTGCAACGGCGCGATCGCCGGTGGCCGCGCAATCCTCACCGGCAGCCTGCCGGGTCGTTACGACTCGCTGTTCGCGGCGATCCGCAGCAAGGCGCCGAACGCCAAGATCGTGATCAGCGGCTACCCGCACATCTTCAACGGCGAGGACTGCAACGCGCTGACCTTCTTCTCGCCGGAGGAGGAAGCCTCCCTCAACTCCGCCACCGACGACCTGAACAGCCTTGAGCGGACCAAGGCCGGCGCGCACAGCATGACCTGGGTGGACCCGCGGCCGTCGTTCACCGGTCACGAGGTCTGCGGCACCAAGGGCGAGTGGATCAACGGGCTGTCCAACCCGGTCGAGGAGTCCTACCACCCGAACACCTCGGGCAACAAGGCGCTCGCCGCGGTGATCAGCCCGTCGCTGGTCGGCAGTTCGATGCCGATGCCCAGCGTCGCCGCATCGGGCGCGACAGCGCGGTCGCTGCCGGGCGCGGTTGCCGTGCCGAACATCGACCTGGCCTCCCCGGAAAGCCTGCAGGGTGCCAAGCGGGCCGGGCTGAACCCGGCCGAGGTCAAGGCGCTGAACACCGACCTTCACTCCGGCGACGGCGCGCGGCAGAAGGCGGCAATGAAGCGGCTGAAGGAGCTCGACCGCCAGGCGACCGCCAACCTCGCGCGGGCCTGAGCGGGCACGGTCGCCCGACATACGGGCAGGGTTTGTTACCCACGAGTTGGTTTTCCCAACTATGTTGGGCGACCGTGACCACTGCGCAGCCCCGAGACCGGTTCGTCGAGCTTGACGGCACCCGTGTGCACTACGTGACCGTCGCCGGCCCGGAGGACGGCCCGACCTTCGTGCTGGTGCACGGGCTCGGCGGTTCCTGGGCCAACTGGGCCGACGTGATGCCCCTGCTCGCGGAGCGTGGCCGGGTGATCGCCCTCGACCTCGGCGGGCACGGTATGACGCGGGTCGCGCCTGCCCTGGCGAAGGTGCCGGCCAACCTGCGTCTGCTGCAGCGCTTCGTGCAGACGGTCTGCGACCGGCCGGCGATCGTGGCCGGCAACTCGATGGGCGGGCTGCTCACCGGCCAGCTCGCGGCCAGCGACAAGCGTGCCGTCGCCGGCGCCGTACTCATCGACCCGGCGATCCCGATCAGCCCGACCAAGCGGCCACATCCACTGGTGGCAGTGGGTTTCGGCATCTACGCGACCCCGGGTCTCGGCCCGTGGTTCCTCGCTGATCAGGCCAAGCGGGCATCGCTGGAGCAGCAGGTGCGGGGCGTGCTGAAGCTGGTTACCGCCGACCTCAAACGGGTCAGCCCGGAGCTTTATCAATTGCACGTGGACGGCGCGGGGCAGCGCCGCGACGAAGTGCCGGACGGGGACGCGCAATTTCTTGCGGCGGCCAAGTCGGTGCTCTGGGAGATCACCCGGCGCGGCAAGTACGCCGCGACGATGAACAAGATCCTGCAGCCGGTGCTGCTCCTGCACGGCGCGCGCGACAAGCTGGTCAGCGTCCGCGCGGCGCAGGCGTTGGCCGCTGCGCACCCGCACTGGACGTATGTCGAGGGCCCCGGCCAGGGCCACACGCCGATGCTCGACGACCCCGACTGGGTCGCGGACAACATGCTGCGCTGGCTGGACGCCAACCCCGAGATGGTTCGCCGGGCGACCACCGCGCCCGACGCGTCGACGGCCGCGAACGGCTGAAATCGGCGGCGTGACGCGGATCACCCGATTTGGAGAGCGACACGCCCGCCGTGCATGGTGGTCCCATGCGCACAACCCATAACGTGAAGCGGCTGACCGCCCTCGCGGCCGCCGCTTGCGGCGTCGCCGCACTGACTGCCTGCTCCAGCGGCGGCTCGAACGACGCGGCTACCAGCAGCACCCTGCCCACCAGCAGCAGCTCCTCCGCGACGACGAGTTCGGCTGCGCCGACGTCGAGCTCGACCGCTGCGAGCAGCTCGGACTCCAGCTCGGCCGGCTCCTCCAGTAGCTCGGCCGGTTCGGCCAGCCCGTCGGCATCGTCCAGCAGCTCCGCGGCCGCCACGAGCTCGTCGCCCTCGGTCAAGGTCGACCCGGTCGGCGCCTGCACCACCGCGACCCAGAAGACCAACGACGCGGCCACGAAGTGGAACAACGCGGTCGACACCCAGGTCTCCACCCAGCTCGACTCGGCCGCGGCCAACTTCCGCAGCACCGCGAAGGAGCTGCGCGGCCTCGCCCCCCAGGCCGGCGACGCCGGATTCGAGAAGCGGATCAGCTATGTCGTGCGGGACATGGAGAAGATGGCGCAGGCACGCACCAACCGGCAGACGGTGGACACACAGTGGTTCAACCGCGACAGCAAGGGCCTGCGCACCTACTGTCAGGGCCTGATCACTAAGTAGTCCCGAGGACGGCCTGCGCGTCGGCGACCGCTTGCTCGGCCGCCTCGCGCGTGGTCGTCGCCTGCTTCGCGCGTCGACCGGCGCTGTCGTGGGTATGCCGCGCCGCAGTCAGCGTCCGCTCGGCGAGATCGAGTGCGGCGAGTGCGGATGCCTCGGCGTCCTTCGCCTCCTGCAGTGCCCGTTGCGCCCGCTCGAGCATGCGGTTCGCGGCGGCGGCGCGCTCCGCAGCGCCCTCGTCGACGGCTTCGATGACTTCGGCTGCACCGCTGGCCGCGTCGGCGGTCTGCGCGGGCGTGACCTGCGGCCTCGGTCGGTCGGGCAGTGGCGTGGCGACCGCGTCGCTGACGTCCACCTCTCCGAATCCGCTGTAGCTGATCGCGTTGACCAGTCGCCCGCTGCTCACCGCGGTCTCTGCCTCCGGGTCGGCGATCGCCGCGGTGAAGGTCGAGATCAGTTGATCCCTGACACCGCCGGTGAGGTCCTCGTCGGTGAGTTCGGCCACTGAGTCGAGCAGGCCGGCGACGAGCCGATTGCGTTCTGCGCCGAGCGATTTCATCGCCGGTCCGTCCAGACTGCTCTGAGCGTCGCGCAGCCGGGCACCGAGGTCCAGCAGCTGTGGGATGCCCGGGTCGGCCGCGCTGCGCACGAGCAGATTGACCAGTGCCGCCGCCGCTGTCGGACGGCGAAGTGCCTTCAGCCGGGACGCCAGGTCCTTGTCCCCGCTCTCGCGCGCCTGCTTGGCTGCAGCATCACGCGTGGCCACGAAGTTGGCGGGCGGCTCGGCATACAGTCGATCGACAATCTCGTCGAAGCGTGGTGTCGCCATACGACCAGGTTAGGTTGGAGCTCCGATCTCACGGAGGTTTCACCAGATGGACGCAGACGTCATCGTCGTCGGCGCGGGGCTGGCCGGTTTGGTTGCCGCCGGCGAACTCGTCGCGGCGGGCAAGCGCGTCGTGATCGTCGACCAGGAGAGCCCGGCCAATCTCGGCGGCCAGGCCTGGTGGTCGTTCGGCGGCCTGTTCTTCGTCAATTCTCCCGAACAACGACGGCTCGGCATCAAGGACTCGGTTGAGCTCGCCTGGCAGGACTGGCAGGGCAGCGCGGCGTTCGACCGGCTCGACGACGAGGATTCGTGGGCGCACCGGTGGGCCCGGGCGTATGTCGAATTCGCCGCCGGTGAGAAGCGGTCCTGGCTCAAGGAGCGCGGCATGGGCTGGCTCGGTGTCGTCGGGTGGGCCGAGCGTGGCGATGGCAGAGCCGACGGTCACGGCAACTCGGTGCCTCGTTTTCACATCACGTGGGGGACCGGCACCGGGGTGGTGAAGCCGTTCGCCGAGGCCGCGCTGGCGGCGGTCGAGACGGGCCATGTGCGCTTCCTGCACCGACACCGGGTGGACGAGCTGGTCACCTCAGGTGGCGCCGTTACCGGTGTGCGAGGCCGAATCCTCAAGGAAGACAACGCCGCCCGCGGTGTCGCCAGCAACCGTGACGAGGTCGGTGACTTCGAGCTGGCAGCACAGGCGGTGGTGGTCAGCAGCGGGGGCATCGGCGGCAACCACGACCTGGTGCGCAAGTGGTGGCCCGCGCGCCTCGGTGCGGCACCGAAGGCGATGATCACGGGTGTGCCGGCATACGTTGACGGCCGCATGATCGACATCACCGAGCAGGCCGGCGGACGCACGGTCAATCGGGATCGCATGTGGCACTACGTCGAGGGCATCCGCAACTGGGACCCGGTGTGGCCCCAGCACGCGATCCGCATCCTGCCCGGTCCGTCGTCGATGTGGTTCGACGCTCTCGGCCGACGGCTGCCGCATCCGTATCTGCCCGGCTTCGACACCCTCGGCACGCTTCGATATCTGCGCACCACACCGGAGCTCGCGCCACACGATCATTCGTGGTTCGTGCTGACGCAGAAGATCATCGAGAAGGAGTTTGCGCTGTCGGGCTCGGAGCAGAATCCGGACATCACCAACAAAGACCTGAAACTGCTGGCTTCCCGGGTGCGCAAGGGCGCTCCGGGTCCGGTCGAGGCGTTCAAGCAGCATGGTGCCGACTTTGTTGTCGCAGAAGACATTTCGGACCTTGTCGCCAAGATGAACGCACTCACCGACGCTCCATTGCTCGACCCGGCCGAGATCGAACGCCAGATCGTGGCGCGGGACCGTGAGCTGGACAACCCGTTCACCAAGGACGCTCAGGTGACTGCACTGCGTGGTGCGCGGCGCTATCGCGGTGACCGCCTGGTGCGGGTGGCCAAGCCGCACAAGATCCTGGACCCGTCAGCCGGGCCGCTGATCGGGGTGAAGCTGCACGTGCTGACCCGAAAGTCGTTGGGCGGTCTGCAAACTGACCTCCAGTCGCGTGTGTTGGACATCGCCGGTGCTCCGGTGGAAGGACTTTTCGCGGCCGGTGAGGCAGCCGGGTTCGGCGGGGGTGGTGTGCACGGCTACAACTCGCTCGAGGGCACCTTCCTCGGCGGTTGCATCTTCTCTGGCCGCTCGGCGGGCCGGTCCGCGGCCGCCCAGGTGGTTTGATGTCGCACGCTCGCCCCGGACCGCTGCGAAGGCTCGGTCTGACCCTCTTCCGGTGGTTGCCGACCGGCCCGAGTTACCGACTCGTGCGGTTGACGACGCCGACGTTCAGCGTCGGGGCAATCGCGTTGATCGAGTACGACGGCAAGCTGCTCGCTTTGCGCCAGACGCATCGGCACGGAGTCAGCCTGCCCGGTGGCCTGATCGACCGAGGCGAGCGTCCCGAGCGGACCGTGGCCCGAGAAGTGTTGGAGGAGACCGGTTTACGGATCGACCCGGGTGACTCGTTCGCGACCGTCTTCGAGCCGTCGCTACGTCATATCGACGTCATCTTCCGGGTCGTGTGTGAGCGGGAGCCCGTCATACAGGTGGCGAGCGAAGCGACCGGACATGACTGGCTCCCGCTCGACGAGTGGTGGGACATCGACTCTGCGACGGCCCGGATCCTGGCGACGGTGCGTGCGGCTCGGCGTGTCCCCCGCCCGGGGCGTGTGCTCGATTAAGCGTCGTGCACCGGCGCCTGCAGGGTGACCGACCCGTCCGGCGCCACGAGGTGCCGGTGGATGCCGTGGGTGCGGAGCCCGAGAGTCGCCAGGTGGGCGTCGATAGTGGCCCAGACGTCCGAGGGTTGAGGTGGCATTTCGTCGAAACGCACTGATATCGCCGTGCTTTCGGCCGGCAACGTGATCGCACTCAGCTGATCGTCTGACTCTGCGGCAGTCGCATCGATGCCCGCGGTGACCACGATCGCATCGTCATCGGTGCCGTCGAAGGCCAGCGTCAGAGCGTTGGTGCCGGCGAGCGGATCGAGCTTCGATCGGAGCTCGGCAACGGCTCCGGGGATCTCGGTCTCGTCGAGCACCCTGACCTGATAGGCGGCCAATTGCATTGCGGGTAAAGGCTGTTGCGTGAGATTCATGGTGACCTTCCGGCTTCCTGATTCAATGGCGTGGAGCCGCTCCTGCACCTGTGTCAGGCGCGTGGTGGCTTCGGCGATCTGTTGCTCGAGCGCGCTCGCCTGGGCCCGGAGGGTGCGTTCGAGAGTGAGGTGCTCGACGGTAGGGCTCAGCAGGGCCGCAATGTCTGCGAGCCCGAACCCGAGCTCGCGGAGCGTCGCGACGGCAGGACCCGCCCCGTCTGGCTCGCGGCATAGCGCCGGTATCCGGTGCCCGGGTCGACGTACGCCGGCTCGAGCAGACCCGCGTCTTCCCAATGGCGCAGCATGCGGCGGGACACTCCGGTCGCCTGTGCGATTTCACCGATACTCAGCATCACGGCACTCATCGGAAGCCATCACACAGTGTGAAGGTCAAGCGCGCCAGTGGTGGCCGGTGCTGATCGTTACCTCGCGGAGCGCGCTCGGCGGTTCGGGATGACTCGCTGGCCGCGGGACCAACGCGCGCCGCGGGACGAGGGACCACCCTCGCGGCCTCACTCCGCTTCGCTCCGCTGGCGCTCCGCTTCGCTGCATAGGGCCGCTCACGCGGCCCCTCGCCCCGCTCAGAGATCTCGCCACGCACCTGATCGTGCCCCCTTCCGCAACCTGGCGGGTGGGGTCCCGTCGGCGGTGGTCGAGTAGAGCGAACCAGCCAAGATCTCGGCGGTGGTCGAGTAGGGCGGAGCAGCCAAGTCCTTGGGGTCGGTGGGGGCTGGTCGAGTAGGGCGAAGCAGCCAAGTCCTTGGGGCCGGCGGGGGTGGTCGAGTAGGGCGGAGGAGCGAAGCGGGGGAGCCCGTATCGAGACCACTCCTACTCCACCACGCAACACCATCCCACCGGGCACTGACAACCCCCGCTCGATTCCACGAATCACACTGGAACCACACACTATTCGGCCTTGTGCACCCTTCCCAACCACATCGAACACGTGTATGATTTGGGTATGTCCCAGCTGCAGCAGGCACTCACCGACCCGGTGATCGCTGCTGCCACCACGAGCGAACTCTTGGAGGCCGCACAGACGCTGCTGCGGGCTGCGTTCGAGAAGGCCCACGAGTCCGACGGCACGGGTCTCTCAGATGGCGAGTTGCTCGATCAGGTGCTCGCCACCCAGCAGGTGCAAAACTCCGCCTGGGCCACCCAAACCCTGCGCCTGGACCAACTCGCGCAACGCGAATACGACAAACACCCGCACCACCCCGACACCTGGACACCGTTGGAAGTCGGTGCCCGGCTGGGGTGGACCGACCGGCAAACCAGCCTGCGACTCACCCAAGCGACCGAGAGTGTGCGCTACACGCCGCTGCTGCTCCACCAGGCCGGGACCGGGGAGTTGGAGGGACGGAAAGTGGTCGCGGTCAGCGACACCCTCGCCGGCGCAATCCCGGCAACCGGCACACCCGAGGCGGCTGATTGTCCGGTCGACCTCGCCGCAACCATCGAAGCCGAGATCCTCGCCAGCACCCCGGAGACCTCGACATCGACAAAACTCCGCCGCCGCACCGGGCGCCTACTGACCCAGCACGCACCGGTCGCAGCCGACCACGCTGCGGCGGCACGACGACGAGAGTCCACCGACGTGACCGTCGCACCCCACTGGGAACCAGGCATGTCCACCCTCACTGCCATCCTGCCCTCCCTGGACGCGGCGCAACTCATGACCGCAATCAACACCCACGCGAAGGTGCTGCACGGCTCGACCACGACCGGTAAGAGCCTCGGCGAATGCCGCGTCGACGCCCTGACCGACCTGCTGTTGTCGAACGCGCACGTGATCACCGAACTCGTCTTGCACGTGCCGTTCCACCCGGCTACCGCCGCGTCCACAAACACGAGTCCGGAGGCCGGCACTGGCGGGACCGAAGCGCACGGCCGCCACCGTGCGACGGGCACGAGTGACGCAACCGGCACGGGCGTGGGCGGCGGGGTCGGCGTGCTGGACCGGCCGAGCATCATTGACGACACAGCAGCAACCGACGCGACACCCGGAGCCGTCGGCGCGTGGACATCGAAGGTACGACCGCCCGGTCCGCCTGAGTTCATACTCCCGATCAACCCGGTCGTCCTCGACCTCGACACCTGCCGCCCGACCAGTTGCCGCCCGATCAGTGAGGCCGAACGCCAACTCAAAGCCAAGGTGCTCGAAGCCGTACCACGGACCGGCACCCGACCACCACCCGATCGGATCCGCTCCCAGCAGTCCACACCCAGCGAAACTCCCGCCCCCACCGCGAACCCCGCGCGGTACCGGCTCGGCGACATCCAAGTCCCCGGTGTCGGGGTCATCCCCGCCGATGCGGTCCGCGAACTCACCCGCCTGCTCGGCACCAAGATCACCCGTGCCCTGGTCAACGCGGAAATCGGCACGGTGGCCGAAACCGCCAACCAGACCTACACCCCCGGCGCCCGGTTGGCACGATTCGTGCGGGCCCGTGACCAACACTGCCGATTCCCCGGCTGCACCCGACCCGCCAAACTCACCGACCTCGACCACATCACCCCCTACCCCGACGGACCCACCGCAGCCCACAACCTGCAATGCCTGTGCCGGCACCACCACCGCGCCAAACACGAAACCGGCTGGCAGGTCACCATGACCCCCGACGGCGTCTGTACCTGGACCAGCCCCGGCGGGCACACCTACCTCACCCACCCCGCCGACTAACAGACCGCTGATCTCGATACGGCCTCGCCTAGCGGCTCGGCCTACTCGATCAGCGGGCGCACGCTCGTGCCAGAACCGCTCGGAGCGGCCCCTGCCGTTGCCTTCGGGGGACGGCAGTTACCGTGGGAGGCAATGTCTTACGGGGGAAAACTGACACGTCGTACATTGCTCGCCATTGCCGGAGTCGGCTCGTTCGGAGCGCTCGCCGCCTGCTCCTCAAGCGGTTCCGCCGGCTCAGGACCAGGCGAGGGCGGTGGGGGCACGGCGCCACCAAGCAGCAGCCCGGCACCACCGACGCCCACCCAGTTGCCGAACGGCGGGCGGGAGATCTTCCCGGCGTACCGGCTCTTCGGCTACTGCGGGTCACCGGCCGCGCCGGCACTCGGCCAGCTCGGAGTGGGAGACCTCGCCGACGAAGCGAGAGGCATGATGGGCAAGACGGCCGAGTGGGGCGGCGGTCGTCGGGTGCAGCCGGTGATGGAGCTCATCTCCTGCATCGTGCAGAGCGCACCCGGCGCCGACGGGCAATATCGGATCCGGCTCGGTGACGACATTGTGCAACAGTGGCTCGACGTCGCAAGACAACACAAAGCGTTGCTACTGCTCAACATTCAGCCGGGCCGGGCGGCATTCCTCGACGAGGTCAAGGCCATCGAGCGGTGGCTGAGAGAGCCGGACGTCGGCATCGCGCTCGACCCAGAGTGGTCGGTCGGTCCGGGCCAGACACCGGGCAAGGTCTTCGGCCACACGACGGGCCGGGTGCTCGACGAAGTTGCGTCATACGTCTCCGGTCTGGTCAGCGAGCACAAGATGCCGGAGAAGCCGATGGTGATCCACGTCCTGCGTCGCAACATCGTCAGCGACGAAGCGGAGTTGCGGCCCCACAAGGGAGTTGCACTGGTGAAGTCCGTCGACGGCATCGGTCCGATGCACGACAAGGTCAAGGCGTACAACGCGGTCATGGCCGGCACACCGTCGCACATCCACCCCGGATTCAAGCTGTTCTTCCAGGAGGACGGGCGCTACGGACCACTCATGACGCCGGAGCAGGTGCTGGCGCTCACGCCGCAACCGGAATACGTGCTCTACGAGTGAGCAGGGGCCCGCAGATCCCAGAGGTTCCCCCAGATGTCCCGTATGACGATGATGCTCCCGTAGCTCTCGTCACGCCGTGGCTGGACGATCTCACATCCCGCGGCTATGGCGCGCGCGGCGGCAACCTCCACATCTCCAACGTCGAGAAACAGGCCAACTCGACCGGCGAACTGCGTTCCGACTGCGGCGATCTGGGACGGTTTGTCCGCCACTGCCAAGACGATTCCGGTCTCCGCAGTCGGGGGAGCAACGACGACCCACCGCTTGGACCTGCCATCGGTCGTCGTTGCCGGCACATCCTCGCGCAACTCGAATCCGAACGCTTCGCGGACGAAACTGATTGCTCGGTCGTAGTCGTCGACGATCAACGTGATCAGGCTCAGCGTCGTCCGTGCGACGGGTGACCGACGTCCAGGTGCCCGCTCAGATCGCATACGGGTAGACGCCGAGCATGTAGGCGCCGAACCATGCACTGACGGCGGTGACGCCGACCCCGACGGTCGCCTGGGTGAGGCGAGAGCGGTGTGCGAGGCCGATCGCGACCGGCACCAACAGCACGTATGCCGGCAGGAGCAGTCGGGCACGGGAGTTCATCAGGCCATCGGTGAGCAGCACGGTGGCGACCACGAACGCGCCGTAAACGCTGACCTGCCAAGGCAATCGGGTGACGAATGCCAGCACGACGAGCACTAACGTCGTGAGGATCACCCAAGCGGTGAATACGTCCCCGGCGGAGTTGTTCGTCGCGAGCGTCTCACGCAGATACCGCCACGTCGCCTGACCGGCATCGAATCCGGTGTCCCAGCCGTTGCTCTGGATCCGGAACCACGCCATGGGCGAGCCGGCATGCACGGCGACCACGACCAGCCAGGCCAACCAACCCAGGGGGGCGAGCACGATGGCGGCCCACGGGCGCCAGCCGTCGCGCCAGTGCAGCAACGCTGCCAGCACGACAACCGCAATCAACGCCACGACTGTCGTGCGGGTCAGGCCGGCGGCGATGGTCAGCAAACCCGCTGCAACCCAACGCTTTTCGAGCACCATGAGCAGTGCCCAGCCGGCGAGTGCGCAGTAGAGCGCCTCGGTGTAGGCCATTGTCAGCACGATGCTCATCGGGGCCGCCGCGAAGAGGACAGCGGCGAGCAGGCCGACGCGCTGCGCCATGCGGTCCTCTGCGGGACGAGCGCGCAGCATGCACCACTCACCGATCCGGTATGCCGCTACGGTCGCCACGGCACCGGCGACCACGCTGGTGAGGATCGCTGCGGCATACACCGAGACGCCCGGCGGGACCGCAACCGCCCGGACCAGCATCGGATAACCGGGGAAGAACGCGTATGCCGTGTCGGCAGTGTGCATTCCGTGCGCGTCGACCAGCCGCTGCGGCACGCTGTTGTAACCGTGCTCGGCGAGTGCGAGCATCCACTCGCCGTCCCAGGACGACAGCATGTTGCGCACGCTCTTGCCCTGCCGATCCCCGACATACGACAGCCAGAAGATGCCGATCGCCCGGATGAGGACGAAGACGCCGACCCCGATCAGCCAGGCGTTCTGGAGCGCGGTGCGGCTACGGTCGGACGCCGCGGCGGTGTGCGTGGTGGCGTTCAGAGGTACTGACCCGTCGGGGACGGAGGACCGTCACCGGCCGGCGGTTGCTGACCGAGGTCCGCGTGACCGACCGGCAGTCCGCGGCGCATCGCCTGCAACTGCGCCTGGGCGGCCATCTGCTGGGCGACGATCGCGGTCTGGATGCCGTGGAAGAGCCCCTCCAGCCAGCCCACGAGCTGTGCTTGCGCGATCCGCAACTCTGCATCGCTGGGCGCATCCTCGCTGAACGGCAACGCAATGCGGTCCAACTCCTCGACCAGCTCCGGCGAAAGGCCCTCCTTCAACTCGCCGATCGACCGCTTGTGGATCTCCGCGAGGCGCCGCCGACCGGCCTCGTCGAGCGGCGCATTGCGCACCTCCTCGAGCAACTGCTTGATCATCGAGCCGATGCGCATCACCTTCGCCGGCTGCTCGACCAGATCGGCCGGGTTCTCACCTTGCTTGTCGTCAGTCTGCGCGCCGTCGTCCTCGGCCGAGCCGCCGGCCACTCCCATGCCGTCCTGCGTCACGACCACGATGCGCTGCTCGTCGGCGTTCTTCGGGTTGTCGGTTTCGGGCGTCATAGCTCTCATCCTGCCTCATCGGCTTGCGCCGTTCCGGTCAGATCACGTCGTCAGCAGCACTTTGCCGACGTGCTGCGAGTCAGCCAACGCGCGGTGTGCATCGCCGGCCCGCTCCAGCGGTAGCAATTGGTCGATGATCGGGTGCACCGCGCCGGACTCGATCAGCGGCCAGACGTGCCGTCGTACGTCGGCAACGACCGCGGCCTTGTTGGCCCGATCGCGGGCGCGCAGCCCCATCGCCATGATCGCGCCGCGCCTGGCCATCAGCTTGCTGATGTCGAGCTCGGCCTTCACCCCACCCTGCATGCCGATGATGTCGAGCCGGCCGTCGAGCGCCAGCGCATCGATATTCCGAGCGAGATACTTCGCGCCGATCACATCGAGTATGACGTTCGCACCGCCCGCCTCGTTGATCACCTCAACGAAGTCCTGCTCACGGTAGTTGATCAGGATCTCGGCGCCGAGTTCCTTGCAGCGCTCGAGCTTTTCGGCCGATCCTGCCGTTACGGCCACTCGCGCACCGAAGGCCTTGCCCAACTGGATGGCCATCGTGCCGATGCCGCTGGAACCACCATGGACCAGCAGGAGCTCACCCGGCTGAAGCTGCGCCGACATGAAGATGTTCGACCACACGGTGCAGACCACCTCTGGCAACGCGGCCGCCTCGACCAGATCCAGGTCGGCCGGCACCGGCAGCAGCTGACCGGCCGGGACCGCGACCTGCTCGGCATACCCGCCGCCGGCGAGCAGGGCGCACACCCGGTCACCCACCGACCAGCCGGTGACGTCCGCGCCGACGGCAGCGATGGTGCCGCTGATCTCCAGGCCGGGGATCTCCGACTCGCCCTTCGGCGGCGGGTAAAGCCCTTGACGTTGCATCAGATCCGCCCGATTGACTCCGGCCGCCGCAACGTCGACCAGCACCTCGTCATCGGTCATGGTCGGAGTCGGCTCGTCGGACGGGGTCAGCACGGACTCGTCGCCGAAGGAGGGCAGGGTGATCGCACGCATGGTCCAACGTTATGCGCGATCGGGTGTGCGCAGCACCACCCATTGGTAGTGCAATTCGTCGCCCTCGCTGCTCGGCCAGGTGTCGAACCTCTCGATCGCGCCGTGCGCGACGAGCGCCGCCTTGAGGTCGGCATCGCTGCGCAACGCGAAGAAGCGCGGCGGGCCGTAGCTTTGCTTGCCCCACCGCTCCTGGCGGGACTCCGGCGCGCCCCACAGGCCGATCGCGATCGGCGCTCCCGGCAGCACCACCCGCACCAACTCCGTCAGTGCCGTGTCCAGGTCCTCGTCGGCGACGTGCAGCAGTGTGCTCGCCGTGTATGCCGCATCGAACTCACCACTCTCGAATGGCAATTCGAGGGCGGACCCGACGCGGACGTCGAGCCCTGCTTGCCGACACAGCTCCACACTCGCCGGTGCCAGGTCCACGCCGCTGACCGTCAGACCGGCCTGCTGGAAGGCGAGCGCGTCCCGTCCCGGGCCGGTGCCGACCTCGAGCAGTCGACCTCGACCCTCGGCCCTCAGCTGCTCGACGAACTCGTCGCGACGGGCCGCCCGGTCCTCGGGCAGGGGGTTGTCACGCCGATCCGCGGCTTCGTTGTCGTAGTAGGTGACCAGGTCCGCTTCGCGAGCGCTGCGTGCGTCGGCACCGTCATACACCGAATTCATCCGGGCCAGGTCCTCCTGAGTGTCGATGTCGGTGACGAACTGTTCCTCGATCGGCACCGTGGTCACGTCCAGGTCGTGCAGCAGCACACGCATCGACAGATCGATCGGTGAGTGCGGCATCGCGGCCCGCACAGCATGCGTGCGGTATGCCGCGAGCAGCGGTTGACGGTGGCCGTTCAGGTCGGTGGCGACCACGGCGTCGACCGGTGTGCCCTGCAGCAACTCGGCCAGCTGCGGGAGTGCCGGTGCGGCCGACGGCATGTCGCCGCCGACGAGCATGAACGTCTCGCCCTCGATGAGTGGAAGAGCTGCGCCGAGGGCGGCCAACGGGCCGGCGAAGTGCGGCTCCTCGCGGGTCCACCGGACCCGGCGGGTCGTCGGGCGGGCCTCACCGACCACGATGATGTCGGAGTCGCCGGGGAGTGCATCCAGCACCCGATCGAGTAGGGGTGTGCCACCGAGCAGCGCGCGCGTCTTGTCCTCGCCGAAACGGGACGACTGGCCCCCCGCCAGCACCACGGTGGTGGTGTCCATGGGTCCAGTCTCGCAAATTAGCCCATGGGTGCGTCAATGACCGCGGTCGCGGCGCGGTGGCCGAGACGACGACTGAGCTCGGTGGCGGCCCGCTGCACGGCGGCGACGAGCAGCTGGTGCGCGGGCGGGTCGTCAGACGGGTAGGTCACCGCGACGCCGGCCGCGGCGTTGCCGTTGTGGTCCAGCACGGTGGCGGCGACCGAAGCGAATCCCGGTGTGACGGAGTCGCTTTCGACCGCGTAGCCGCGACCGCGGACCTGGGCGAGCTCGGAGTTGAGCGCGGTGAGTGACGTCGGCCCCTTGCCGTTGCGCTGCACGAACGCGTCTCGGGCCGGGTAGATCGCCCGCAACTGTTGCGGTGAAAGGGCGGCGAGCATGGCGAGTCCGGACGCGGTGAGGGCGGCGGGGAGGCGCACCCCGACGTCGGTGACCAGCGATGGCCGCCGAGGAGCACGCTCCTCGATCACGTAGAACACGTCGCGCCCGTGCAGCACCGCAAGGTGCGCGTTGTGTGTGGTGGCCTCGACCAGCCGGGTCAGCACCGGGCGGGCGATGCGCTGCAACGGGGCTTGCCGCAGGTATGCCGAGCCAAGCTCGAATGCCGCGACGCCGAGGCCCCAGCGACGGTCGTCGGCCAGATGGGTGACGAAGCCGGACTCCTTCAGCACCGTGAGCAAGTGGTAGGTCGACGAACGCGGCAGGCCCAGCTCGCGGGCGATCGCCGCGGCCGGCAGCGGCTCCGCGTGATGAGCGAGAAGCTGCAGCAGGGCCAGGGCCTGTGCTGCGGCGGGTGCATTCGGCATACTCGCCTCACTGTCTCATATCCGAGACACAATGCGACCGTACGGTGCAATGCCGCGGTCGTCGCGGGGCTGCAATGGAGTCATGAGCAACGCGATCACCGTGGGAACCGGACCGCCCGCCATCGACGAGGTCGTCGCGGTCGCGCGGCACGGAGCCGTCGTCGAGCTGTCGCCCGAATCGGCCGCCGAGGTCGCCCGCAGTCGCGCGATCATCGAGAAGCTGGCCGACGACCCGATCCCGCATTACGGCGTGTCCACCGGATTCGGGGCCCTCGCCACCAAGCACATCCCGGTCGAGCAGCGCGCGCAGTTGCAGCGCAGTCTGGTGCGCTCGCATGCGGCCGGGTCGGGCCCAGAGGTGGAGCGCGAGGTCGTGCGCGCACTCATGCTGCTGCGGATCAGCACCCTCGCGACCGGTCGCACCGGCGTTCGGCCGGAGACGCTCGAGACGTATGTCGGCATGCTCAACGCCGGCATCACCCCGGTGGTGCGGGAGTTCGGTTCGCTCGGCTGCTCCGGCGACCTCGCTCCACTGTCGCACTGTGCGCTCGCGTTGATGGGTGAGGGCGAGGTGCGGGACGCGGCCGGACAGTTGATGCCGGCGGGCGACGCGCTTGCCGCAGCCGGGCTGACGCCGATCGAGCTGCGGGAAAAAGAAGGTCTTGCGCTGATCAACGGCACCGACGGCATGCTCGGCATGCTGTGCCTGGCGATCGCCGACTTGCAGGACCTCGTCAAGGCCGCCGACCTCACCGCGTCGATGTCGGTCGAGGGCCTGCTCGGCACCGACGATGTCTTCGCCGCCGACCTGCAACAGCTGCGTCCGCAGCGCGGACAGGCGCTCAGCGCCGAAAACCTGCGGAAGCTGTTGCAGAACAGCGAGATTCGGGAGAGCCATCGCGACCCGTCGGCCTGCACCCGGGTGCAGGACGCCTACTCGCTGCGGTGCTCCCCGCAGGTGGCGGGCGGTGCGCGAGACACGATCGCGCACGCGTCGTCGGTCGCCGACGCGGAGCTTGCCGCCGCCGTCGACAACCCTGTTGTCACCCCGGATGGCCGGGTGGAGTCCAACGGCAACTTCCACGGCGCACCGGTCGCCTACGTCCTCGACTTTCTCGCGATCGTCGCCGCCGACCTGGCCAGCATCGCCGAACGCCGCACCGACCGCTTCCTCGACGTGTCCCGCAGCAACGGGCTGCCGCCGTTCCTCGCCGACGACCCGGGCGTGGACTCGGGGCACATGATTGCCCAATACACCCAGGCCGCAATCGTTTCCGAGCTGAAGCGACTGGCCTCGCCGGCATCGGTCGACTCGATCCCGTCGAGCGCGATGCAGGAGGACCACGTCTCGATGGGCTGGTCGGCGGCGCGCAAGCTGCGTCGCTGCGTCGACGGACTGCGGCGGGTGCTGGCCATCGAGCTGCTGACCGCCGCCCGCGGGATCCAGCTGCGCGCGCCGCTGCGCCCGGGACCGGCGTCCGCGGCAGTCATCGCGGCGCTGCCAGCGATCGGCATGCCGGGCCCGGACCGCCACCTGTCGCCCGAGGTCGAGCTGGCGGTCGACTTCGTCGCATCGGGTGCGGCGGTTGCCGCAGCCGAGGCCGTAACCGGGCCGCTCAACTGATTCGTCATACGAAAACTGCTGCAGAGCAAGGAGATTGACCATGGAAGGTGCACGTCCCGTCCGCGCCCCGCGCGGTACGACGCTGAGCGCGAAGTCATGGGCGACCGAGGCCCCCATGCGGATGCTGATGAACAATCTCGACCCCGAGGTCGCCGAGCGCCCCGACGACCTGGTCGTCTACGGCGGCACCGGGCGTGCTGCCCGCGACTGGCGGTCCTTCGACGCGATCGTCCGCACGTTGCAGGGGATGGAGGCCGACGAGACACTGCTGGTGCAGTCCGGTCGGCCGGTCGGCGTCATGCAGACCCACGAGTGGGCGCCGCGCGTGCTGATCGCCAACTCCAACCTGGTGCCGGACTGGGCGAACTGGCCGGAGTTCCGCCGGCTGGAGCAGCAGGGCCTGACGATGTACGGCCAGATGACCGCCGGGTCCTGGATCTACATCGGCACCCAGGGCATCGTGCAGGGCACCTATGAGACGTTCGCCGCGGTCGCCGAGAAGCGCTTCGGCGGCTCCCTCGCCGGCACCCTGACGCTCACCGCGGGCTGTGGTGGCATGGGTGGTGCCCAACCGCTCGCGGTGACCCTCAACGACGGCGCCTGCCTCATCGTCGACGTCGACGAGGCACGCCTGCGTCGCCGGGTCGAGCATCGCTATCTCGACGAGGTCGCCGACTCGCTCGATGACGCCATCGACAAGGCCGTGACCGCCAAGAACGAGCGCCGCGCGTGGTCGGTCGGGGTCGTCGGCAACGCCGCCGAGATCTTCCCTGAGCTGCTGCGCCGTGGGGTGCCGATCGACATCGTCACCGACCAGACCAGCGCGCACGACCCGCTTTCCTATCTGCCGGAAGGCATTTCGGTTGGCGACTGGCATGACTACGCCGACAAGAAGCCCGAGGAGTTCACTGATCGGGCCCGGGCTTCGATGGCCAAGCACGTCGAGGCCATGGTCGACTTCAAGGACGCTGGCGCCGAGGTCTTCGACTACGGCAACTCGATCCGCGACGAGGCGCGCCTCGGTGGCTACGACCGGGCGTTCGACTTCCCGGGGTTCGTGCCGGCATACATCCGACCGCTGTTCTGCGAGGGCAAGGGCCCGTTCCGCTGGGCGGCGCTCTCGGGTGACCCCAAGGACATTCACGCGACCGACGAGGCCGTGATGAAGCTCTTCCCCGACAACGACCGTCTGCAGAAGTGGATGCGCGGCGCCCGCGAGAAGATCGCCTTCCAGGGGCTCCCGGCCCGCATCTGCTGGCTGGGCTACGGCGAGCGGGACAAGGCTGGACTGGCCTTCAACGATCTGGTCGCCCGCGGCGAGGTCAGTGCCCCGATCGTGATCGGCCGAGACCACCTCGACTGTGGATCGGTCGCCTCGCCATACCGTGAAACCGAAGCGATGGCAGACGGATCCGACGCGATCGCAGACTGGCCGCTGCTCAACGCGCTGGTCAACACCAGCTCCGGCGCCAGCTGGGTGTCGATCCACCACGGCGGCGGCGTCGGGATCGGACGCTCCATCCATGCCGGTCAGGTGTCGCTCGCCGACGGCACCGACCTCGCAGCGCAGAAGCTCGCGCGGGTGCTCACCAACGACCCGGGGATGGGCGTGATCCGGCACGTCGACGCCGGATACGACCGCGCCGACGAGGTCGCGCAGCAGCGTGACGTGCGCGTGCCGATGCGCGAAGGCTGACCGGGCCGTGAGCAGCGAATTCGACCGGATGTGGGGCGCACTCGACCCCGTCGGTCGGGTCGGCAACGGCGGCTACCGCCGCTTCGCCTGGACCGCCGAGGACCACACCCTGCGGGAGTGGTTCGCAGGCGAGTGCGCGGCACGCGGCCTCGACCTGGTCGAGGACCGGATGGGCAACCAGTGGGCGTGGTGGGGCGACCCCGACGCCGAGGGGCGGGGCTTGGCGATCGGCTCCCACCTCGACTCGGTCCCGGACGGCGGCGCCTATGACGGCCCGCTCGGCGTGGTTTCCTCGCTCGCAGCGGTGGATGCGTTGCGGGACAGCGGCTTTCGGCCGGCGCGGCCGATCGCCGTCGTCAACTTCGGCGATGAGGAGGGCGCCCGCTTCGGGGTGGCCTGCGCCGGCTCGCGGGTGATCACCGGCGCGATGACCGCGGACCGGGCCCTGTCGCTGACCGATGCCGACGGCATCTCGATGGCGCAAGCACTGCGCGCGGCCGGCCGGGAGCCGTCGCGGATCGGCCGAGACGACGAAACCCTGCGTCGGGTGGGCAGTTTCGTCGAGCTGCACGTCGAGCAGGGCCGGGTCCTCGCCGACCTGGACCCGGCCACGTCGGCAGTCGCGGTCGGCACCGACATCTGGCCGCACGGCCGGTGGCGGATCGACCTGCCAGGGGTCGCCAACCACGCCGGGACGACGGCGCTGGCCGATCGCAGCGACGCCATGCTGTCCGCCGCGCAGGTGGTGCTCGGCGCGCGTGCCGCCGCCACCGCGAACGGCTGCGTCGCGACGACCGGCAAGCTGCAGGTCGAACCCGGCGGCGTCAACGCCATCCCGTCCCACGTGCGGGTGTGGCTGGATGCGCGTGGCGCCGACGAAGCCGCCGTCCGGGCAACCGTCGACGCCGTGCGCCGCGAGGCGGAGCGCTTGGGTGGCACCCTGACCGAGGAGTCCTGGACCGGCACCACCCGCTTCGACGGCGACCTGGCGCTCCGGCTGCGCGACGCCCTCGACCCGCAGACGCCGATGCTCGGCACCGGTGCCGGTCACGACGCCGGGGTGCTTGCCACCGCCGGCATCCCGAGCGCGATGCTCTTCGTGCGCAACCCGACCGGGGTGTCCCACTCGCCCGAGGAGTTCGCCGAGCGAGACGACTGCCTGCGCGGCGTCGACGCGCTCACCACCGTCGTGCGAGAGTTGACGTCGTGACGTCATACTGGGCCGAATATGCCCTTCTGCCAGATGGTTTGGCGCGCAACGTCCGGTTCGAGATCGAGGATGGCTTCTTCCGGTCAGTGACGCCGGACTCACCGCAGGGCGACGCGCACCGGCTTGCCGGAGTCGTGCTGCCGGGCTTCGCCAACTGCCACAGCCATGCGTTCCACCGGGCGCTGCGCGGCCGCACCCACGCCGGCGGTGGCACGTTCTGGACGTGGCGCACAGTCATGTATGACGCTGCGCAACGCCTGGACCCCGACAACTACCTGGCTCTCGCCCGAGCGACCTACGCGGAGATGGCGCTCGCCGGGATCACCTCGGTCGGCGAATTCCATTACGTGCACCACAATCCCGACGGGACGCCATATGACGACTCGAACGCGATGGGCGTCGCGCTGCAGCAGGCGGCTCGGGACGCGGGAGTGCGGCTGACCCTGCTCGACACTTGCTATCTGGCCGGCGGGCTCACCGGCGGCGGGCATCTCCCGCTCGCGCCGGAACAGCGGCGCTTCGGCGACCACGACGTGTCACGCTGGGCGCAGCGGGTCTCGTCGTTGCGGGAGGACGACGGCAGCCGCGTCGGCACTGCAGTCCACTCGGTGCGTGCCGTGCCGCGGCCGCAACTCGAGGAGTTTGCCCAGCACTCCCGTTTCGGTCAGCACCGGCCGATCCGGCACGCGCATGTGTCGGAGCAACCGGCGGAAAACGAAGCATGCCAAGCGTTCTACGGCCGGTCGCCCACCGAGCTGCTGGCTGAGGCCGGGCTGCTCGACCACGGCTTCACCGCGGTGCACGCGACCCACCTGACCGACCGCGACGTGCGGCTGCTCGGCACCGCCCGCAGCACCGCGTGCTTCTGTCCGACCACCGAGCGCGACCTCGCCGACGGTCTCGGGCCCAGCCGCGAGCTGCTCGACGGCGGCGCCGCCCTCAGCCTCGGCTCCGACCAGCACGCGGTCATCGACCCGTTCGAGGAGATCCGCGATCTGGAGTCGCACGAGCGGGTGCGCACGCACGTCCGCGGCCGGATCAGCACCGACCAGCTGCTGACGGCCGCGACGGCCCACCACACGATCGGCTGGGACGACGCCGGCACCCTTCGCCCAGACGCCCGCGCCGACCTGGTCGCGATCTCTCTCACCTCAGCCCGACTTGCAGGAGTGCCACCGCAATTCGTCGTCACCGCCGCCACCGCGGCTGACGTGACCGACGTGATCCGCGACGGCGAGATCATCGTCGCCGACGGGCGGCACCGACTCGGCGACGTGGGCGCCCTGCTGACCGACGCGATCGACAACCTCTGGAGACCCCGATGAACACCACCCCACGAAGTTCTACGCTCGTGCCTCGCTCCGATACTTCGCGGGGGCCCCGATGAGCACCACCCTCGTCACCGGCATCGCCGAACTCGTCACCAACGACCCGGCCCACCCCGACGGCGACGGGTCTCCACTTGGGGTGATCGAGCACGCAGCCGTCGTCACCGAGGGTGAGCGCATCGCCTGGGTCGGACGCGCGCAGGACGCTCCGGACGCCGACGAGCGGCACGACCTCGAGGGCCGCGCGCTGATCCCGGCCTTCGTCGACAGTCACAGCCATCTCGTCTTCGCCGGCGACCGGTCTGCCGAGTTCGCGGCCCGCATGACCGGCACACCGTATGACGGGGGTGGCATCGCCGTGTCCATGGAGGCGACGCGAGCTGCCTCGGACGAGGAACTGCGGGCACTCGTCGCGCGCCGCGTCGAGGAGATGCGCGCGCAGGGCACGGGTGTCGTCGAGATCAAGAGCGGTTACGGACTGAGCGTCGCCGACGAAGCGCGCGCACTGCGCATCGCCCGCGAATTCACCGAGGAGACAACGTTTCTCGGTGCGCACGTCGTGCCTCCTGAATTCCGGGGCGATGAGGCGTCCCGGGCGTCATACGTCGAGCTGGTGTGCGGGGAAATGTTGCGGACCTGCGCGCCCCACGCGCGCTGGATCGATGTCTTTTGCGAGCCGCATAGCGAGTTTGCGTTCACCGCAGACGAATCCGAGCAGATCCTCACCGCGGGCAAGGAAGCCGGACTGAAGGTGCGGGTGCACGGCAACCAGCTCGGCCCAGGTCCCGGCGTGCAGCTGGCCGTCCGTCTCGGTGCGGCCAGTGTCGACCATTGCACCTTTCTGTCCGACGAAGACATTGACGCACTCGCCGAGTCATCAACCGTGGCAACTCTTTTGCCCGGTGTGGAATTCTCGACCAGGTCGCCCTACCCCAACGCGCGCCGGTTGCTCGACGCCGGGGTGACGCTCGCCCTCGCGAGCGACTGCAACCCCGGCACCTGCTACTCCAGCTCGATCCCGTTCGCGATCGCGGTCGCGGTGCGGGACATGGGAATGTCACCAGCGCAGGCGCTGCACGCGGCGACAGCGGGCGCGGCCCGAGCCTTGCGGCGGGACGATATCGGCGTGCTGCGGCCAGGCGCCCGAGCCGACCTCACCGTGCTGGACGCTCCCTCCTATCTGCACCTGGCCTATCGCCCGGGTGTGCCGATCGCCCGCCGAATCAGCTTGCGCTAGAGCCAGTCTCGGCGCTTGAAGGAGACGAAGAGCGCTCCCGAGATGACGATGATCAGCGTGATGCTGAGTAGGAAGCCCCACTCCTTCGAGAAGCCCGGGTAGGGGACGTTCTGACCGTAGAAGCCGGTGATCGCGGTCGGCACCGCGATGATCGCCGCCCACGAGGTGAGCTTCTTCATGATGTTGTTGAGCGCTGCGTCGCCGAGCGCCAGGTTGGTGTCCTGGATCGACTCGACGGTGTCACGCAGCGAGTCCGACCACTCGGCGACCCGCATCGTGTGGTCGTAGAGGTCCTCGTAGTAGGGGGTCAACGCTTGCTCCCCAGGGGTGGTCGTCACCTTACGCAACACCGCGCCGACGACCTCGCGCATCGGCAGCACGACGCGACGCAGCCGCCCGACGTCCTTGTGCAGCAGGAACGCCTTGCGCGCGACGTCCTTGCCGGCATGGTTTTCGTCGAACAGCCCGCTCTCCAGCGCATCGACTTGGTCATCGATCTGCGAAATGGCGTCGAAGTAGCCGTCAACGATCGCGTCCAGCATCCCGTGCAGAAGACCTTTTGGCCCCAATGCCATGAGGTCCGAGTCGTCTTCAAGGTTTTGCACCACGTCCTCGGCCGGGAACGCGCCGCCCAGTCGCACGGTGACCAGACCGTGCGGCAGCAGAATCATCGAGATGCGGTGCACCTGGTTGTCCTGCGCCATCCCGCTCACGGTGAACGCAGTGATGAAGAAGTAGGACTTGAAACGGACCGCTTTGGGACGCTCGTTGCGGGTCAGTGCGTCCTCGACCGTGTGGGGGTCCAGGCCGATCTCGTCGGCGAGTTTGCGCAGGTCGTCACCTTGCGGATCGAGCAGGTCGACCCACGTGCAGGCGTCCGGCTGCTGGAGGAGTTCACCGACCTGGTCGAGCGGGACGTCGGTCTCGGCGGGACTGCCCTTGCGCCATACCCTCGTGCAGACCTGGCAGGTCACCAGCCGTCCTTGGCGATGTTGTAACGGACGGTGTTGCCGTCCACCTGGTTGACCTTCACGGTGACCTTGCGCTCGGTGCCGGCCATGTCCACGGTGCAGGTCGTCGTGGCGTTGACCTTGGCCTTCAGGTCGTCCTTGCACTTGACGTCGCCGACCTTTTGCCCGGGCGACACCGCGACGACCTTTTCCTTCACCTGGGACTGCAGATCGCCCTTCTTCACCACGCGGTCACCGCAGCCGGCGACGACGGTGACCATGACGGCGCCGGCCGCAATGCCCGCGGCCGTGCGACGCATCCCCTGCTTCATCGTGCCTCCCGTGCGCTGGACTCCACGGGCGGCAGTTTACGTGGCCGGTGCTCAGACGTCGCCGAGCAGTTGCAGCGGACGCTCGACCGCATCGGCCACGAAGCGCAGGAAACCGCCCGCGACACCGCCGTCGCAGACCCGGTGGTCGAAGCTCAGCCCCAGCTGTACGACCTTGCGGACAGTCAGCTCACCGTCGACCACCCATGGCCGGTCGATGATCCGACCGACGCCGAGCATCGCGGCCTCCGGGTGGTTGATGATCGGGGTGCTGCCGTCGACCCCGAAAACGCCGTAGTTGTTCAACGTGAACGTCCCGCCGGTCAGATCCGCCGGCTTCAGCGTGCCCTCTCTGGCACCATCGACGAGTTCGCCCATCCGAGAAGCGAGTTCGCGGGTGGTGAGGCGGTTTGCGTTGGGTATGACGGGGACGACGAGACCCCGAGGCGAGTCGGCGGCGAACCCGAGGTTGACCGCGCCGTGCCGCACGATCTCCGCGCGTTCGGTGTCGACTGAGGAGTTGAGCTCCGGGAAACGGTGCAGACCGGCGACGCAGATGCGACCCAGCAGCGCGAGGATGCCGGCGCGTTCCAGACCGATCGTCCGGCGTGCCTCGACCAGGCCGGTCGCGTCGGCGTCGACCCAGGTGGTCGCGTCCGGGATCTCGCGGCGGGACTGGCTGAGCTTGTCGGCGACGGCGCGGCGAATCCCGGTCAGCGGCACTCGCTCCTCCCCAGTCGTCGGTATGACGGGAGCCGCGACCGCGGCAGCCGCGGCGTTAGGCGCGGGTTTAGGCGCGGGTGCCGGCGCAGCTGCCGGCGCGGTCGCCCCATCCACGGCAGCCACGTCCAGGTCGGCCCGGCGGATCACGCCGCCCGGGCCGGGCTGGACGGACTGCAGGTCGATCCCGCGGTCGGCGGCAAGTTTGCGCACGATCGGCGAGATCACCTTCGGCGTGGCAGCCGCCACTGGCGGGTGGGTGGAGTGCATGGCGCGGGTGGCGCGGGCGGCCGCTCGTGCTGCGCGCCGGCCGCTGGAGGGTGCGGTGCGCTCGTGTGCGGTGCCGTAGCCGATCAGCACCGCGCCGGAACCCGACTCATCGGCGGATGCGGCGTCGGGCTGCGCGTCGTCCGGGCCCGCGTCGGCGCCACCCTGCGTGACCGTGACCAGGGGCGAGCCGACCGCGACCACGTCGCCCTCGCAACCATGCCGGCGGCTGACCTTGCCGGCATACGGGCAGGGCACCTCGACAGTGGCCTTTGCCGTCTCGACCACGACCACGTGCTGGTCGACGACGACCTCGTCACCGTCGCCTACGAGCCATTCGACGACCTCGGCCTCGGTCAGGCCCTCGCCGAGATCGGGCAGGTTGAAAGTCTGCTCGGCCATCAGAGCGCACCACCGGCATACGTCAGGTCGGGTTGGTCGTCCCACTGCAGCCGGGCGATCGCATCGAGCACGCGCTCCACGCCGGGCAGGTGCACCTTCTCCAACATCGGTGCTGGATAAGGGATTTCGAGACCGCTGACGCGCAGCACCGGGGCGTGGAGCGAGTGGAAGCATCGCTCGCTCACCCGGGCCGCGACCTCTCCGGAGACTCCGGCGAAGCCCTGGGCCTCGGACACCACGATGCAGCGGCCGGTGCGCGCCACGGACTCCATTACGGTCTGATCGTCGAACGGCACGATCGTGCGCAGGTCGACTACCTCGACGCTCCAGCCCTCCTCCGCAGCAGCATCGGCCGCCTTGAGCGCCATCGGCACCGACGGGCCGTAGGTCACGAGCGTGACGTCGGTGCCCCTGCGCCGGACGACTGCCTTGCCGAAAGCCGGCTGCCGAGAGGGGAGTTCGACGTCCTGCTTGGACCAGTAGAGCGCCTTGGGCTCCATGAAGATCACTGGGTCCGGGTCGTCGATCGCCTCCCGCAAGAGGCTGTAGCCGTCCGCCGCGTCGGACGGGGTGACGACCTTGAGGCCCGGCGTGTGCGCGTAGTAGCCCTCGCTGGAGTCGCAGTGGTGCTCGACACCGCCGATGCCGCCGGCGTAGGGCACCCGGATGACCATCGGCAGCCCGACCCGGCCGGAGGTGCGGTTGCGCATCTTGGCGACATGCGAGGTGATCTGCTCGAACGCCGGATAGGCGAACGCGTCGAACTGCATCTCCACGACGGGACGAAAACCGGTGAGGCACATGCCGATTGCGAAGCCCACGATGCCGGCCTCGGCCAGCGGGGTGTCGAAGCAACGGTCCTCGCCGAAGTCGGCCGCGAGTCCGTCGGTGATGCGGAAGACACCGCCGAGCGTGCCGACGTCCTCGCCGAAGACGAGCACGTCGTCATCATCTCGCAGGCTGTCGCGGAGTGCGGTGTTGAGCGCGGCACCCATGGTGACCGGTCGTGCGGTGGTCATGCCGTGGCCTCCGCGTCGAGCTCGGCCTGCACCATCGCACGGGCCTGCTCCAATTGCGCTGTCGGCTCGGCAAACACGTTGTCGAACAACGACATCGGCTCAACCTTTGGCTCGGCATTCATCCGGTCACGCAGCTCCGACGCGCGCGCCTCGGCCTCTGCGTTGGTTGCCGCCACGACGTCGTCGTTGAGCTCACCATGCGCCTTGAGCCACGCCTCCACGCGGGCGATCGGGTCGCGGTCGAGCCATGTCGTCACTTCGTCCGAGGACCGGTAACGCGTCGCGTCGTCGGCGTTGGTGTGCGCGTCCAGCCGGTAGGTATGCGCCTCGATGAGGAACGGCCCCTTACCGGAGCGGGCGTGTTCCAGCGCCACATCCATCACCGCGAGCACCGCGGCCGGGTCGTTGCCGTCGACCTGCTCGGCGGGCACGCCATACCCAATCCCCTTGTAGGCCAGCGACGGAGCCTTGGTCTGCTTGGAGAGTGGCACGCTGATCGCGTACTTGTTGTTCTGCACGAAGAAGATCGTCGGCGACTCGAAGACCGCCGCGAAGTTGAGCGCCTCGTGGAAGTCGCCCTCGCTCGTCGCGCCGTCGCCGATGAAGGCCAACGCCACACTGTCGCGACCACGCCGCTGCTCGCCGTATGCCGCGCCGGCCGCGTGCACCAGCTGGGTCGACAGCGGGGTGCACTGCGGCGCGGTGTGGGTGGCAATCGGGTCGTAGCCGCAGTGGCTGTCCCCGCGTAACAGGGACAACACCTCGACCGGGTCGATCCCGCGGGTCACCAGGGCCATCGACTCCCGATAGGTGGGGAAGACCCAGTCACTTGCGCGCACCGACAAGGTCGCCCCGACCTGGCAGGCCTCCTGGCCGCGGGAGCTCGGGTAGACCGCGAGCCGACCCTGCTTGGTCAGCGCGGTTGCCTGGATGTCGAAGCGGCGGCCGATCACCATCGCGCGCCAGACCTCACGCAGGCGGGCGGCGCTGGGCATCACGTAGTCGCGGGCAGTGCCGGCTTGGGGCACCTCGGTGCCGCTCGGGTCGAGCAGTTGCACCGGGCGTGCCGACGGCAGCAGCGCGTCGGTTGCGGCCTGAGCTGTGGTCTCCATCACACCAGTGTCGCGTGATTGAGCCATATTGCTCAATTGAACCGGGAAATGCCGGATGGTTGGTGTCAGAATCGGGTTGTGCCAAGCCAAAAGTCCAGGAATCAAGCGAAGACTCGAGTCGCCGATGGACAGTCGGCGCCACCCCGGCCACCCCGCGCCCTGGACGACACCGACCGGCGCATCCTCGGAGCATTGGTGAACGACGCGCGCCTGTCGGTGCGCGCGCTCGCCGAACGACTACACCTGTCCCGGGCCGGTGCCTACGCCCGCTTACAGCGGCTCACCGACGACGGTGTGATCGCCGGCTATACGACGCGCGTCAAGCCACACCTTGCGGGGCTGGACACCACGGCATACATCGCGCTGAACATCGAGCAGAACACCTGGCGCCAGGTCTCCGCGGCGCTCGCGCAGTTGGAGTATGTCGACACGATCGCGTTGCTCGGTGCCGAATTCGACGTGATCCTGCGCGCCCACGCGCCGGACAATCTCGCGCTGCGCACCCTGGTGCTGGAGCGGATTCAGGCGATCCCGGGCATCATCGGCACGCGCACCTGGCTGGCGTTCGAGGAGATTGAGGGCGCGGGGACGCCGTGGCCGGAGTGATCGGCAGCTCGGCCGGCGGGTCGGTCAGCGCAGCAGGTCGCCGCGGCCGAAGAGTTCGGCAGTCGCCGCGGCCGACGGTGAGCCGGCGTCGACGTCGGCACCAGCGTCGAGCAGGAGCCACACGATCGTGTCCTCGCCCTTGAAGACCGCGCCGGCGAGCGGCGACTGGCCGCGGTCGTTGAGCCGGTTGGCGTCGGCGCCGCGCTCCAGCAGTGCCTTCACCGCGCCGGCGTGGCCGTGGTAGGCGGCGAGCATCAGCAGTGTGTTGCCGCACGAGTCGGTCTGATCGACCGGCACGCCCGCATCGACATACGACGTCAGACTCTGCACGTCCCCGTCACGGGCACTGTCGGTGCAGGCCGTGGCCGCCTTCGACGCACCACGCACCGCAGAACCGGTGGGCGTCGCTTCGTTCATAAGGTGAGGCTAACTGCTCACCGGAGATGCTGGCGAGTCGCGCGGACTTGTCAGGCCTTCTTGGCGGCCTTGTCGGCCGCCTTCTGCTGCTGCTTGAGCACCGGCGGCGGCAGTGTGCCGGACGACTTGGTGTAGAAGTCGGCGGCCTTGCGCTCGGCGAACGCCTTGAAGGCGCCGGCTACTGCGGTCGAGACGATGGTGAAGACCGCGATCTGCGCAGCGCTGTGCTCGGGGTCGTGCTTGCCGACCGGTGGCCGGCCACCGGTGGCGGCCTTCCAGCCGGACGCGGTGAGCTTGGTGGCGGCCTTGCCGGCCACGATGCCCGACACCGTCGCGAGCACCTTCCAGGCGATCGAACCCATCTGCTGATCTCTCCGTCCGTGCCGCACCCGTGCACTGTCACCCGGGTGATTGCTGTCTGCCGAAAGCCTGCCACGTGCCGGGCCATGCGTCACCTGTGGCTGCTGCGGCGCCCGGTGAAATCGGATGGCGGTCAGCCCGGCCACCCGCTCGTTGCCTATTATTTACCGAATGGTTGCCTCGGGGGAAAGTCGCGTCACGCCGGTCGGCGTGGCCGGTCTGTCCTGGGTGGTGATCCGCCGTGCGGTCGTCGCGGCATACCTCGGGGTCCTTCTGCTTTACATCATCTTCGTCGGCGTGCCGCTCGACCGGGTGGGGCTGACCCTCTGGATCGTCGCCGGACTCAGCGTGCTGTGCATCGGCAAGGGCTGGCGTGCGTGGGGCCGGATGATGCTCGATTGGCTGCCGTTCCAGGGCATCCTGCTCGCCTACGACTACAGCTACGGCGCGGCGTCGCACTTCGACGGACCGCAGCGGGCCGGCTTCCCCGCAGAGGGCGCCCGCAACGAGCTCGGTATGCCGCTGCACGTCACTATGCCGGTCGACGTCGACAAGTGGCTCTTCGGCGGGCAGCTGCCGAGCCAGTGGTTGCAGGAGCACCTGCACGCCAACCTGCAGACCGCGCCGTGGTGGTCGGTCTTCGTAACCCTTTGCTACGTCAGCCATTTCGTGGTGTCGCCGGTCGTCGCGGCCGCGCTGTGGATCTGGGCTCGCGACAAGTTCCGGGTCTGGGTGAAGCTGCTGATCGCCCTCGCGGTCGCCGGCCTGACGACCTACTTCCTCTTCCCGATGAGCCCGCCGTGGCTCGCGTCCGCCCAGGGCTACATCCCCGGCCCGGACGTGCTGCGGATCTCCGGGCAGGGTTGGTCCTGGCTCGGCTTCCACGGCGCCGGTCAAGTGCTGAGCGACGGCCAGGCCCGCTCCAACCCGGTCGCTGCGATGCCGTCGCTGCACATGGCGACCGCGACGCTCGTCGCCGGGTTCTTCTGGTTCAGCGTGCGCCGGTGGGTGCGGCCGCTGTTGCTGCTCTACCCGGCACTGATGGCCTTCACGCTGGTCTACTCCGGCGAGCACTACGTCACCGACGAGATCGCCGGCGTGCTGTATGCCGCGGTGCTGCTCGCCGCCTGGCGGGTGCTGCGTCGGCGGCCGTTGCGTGGGCTACTTCGTCGGGAAGTGCCGCACCGTGAGGCACTGCTCGGCACGCCCGACCGGGCCGTTGACGTCGTTCAGCACGGTCGAGGTGAGGCCGAGACCGTCGGGGCCGAAGCTGACGGAGGTGTCGAGCCCGACGAGCGCGGGGTCGGGCTGACGCAACAGGTGAAGTGACAGGTCGACGTTCGGGAACATCAACTCGGTCGGCCGCACCCGCGTCGCGATGCCGTTGGCGGTGTCGACCAGCATCACGTATGACGCCAGCGGGTCCGCATCGACGCCTTCGATGAGGCGGCAGCCGCTCCTGACCCACGCCTGCCGGCGCCCCTCGCGCCCGCCCGGTGCGGCGTCGATCGACAGCGACGCGATGTAGCCACCCGGCCACTCCTCGGTCCCGTCGAGCGGCTCGCACTCGGCCGGCTGCGGCATGGCGGGCAGCTCCAGACCCGCGAGGTCACTCATGTCACTCCTGGCCAGCCGCCACGCACGGGCCCGGATGATCGCCCGGCCGCCGATCTCCAGCGTCGCCTCGAGCAGTTCGATGGTGCGGCCGGGCCGGATCGTCTGGACCCGGATCGTGCTCTCCTGCAACGGGATCATCCCGAGGATCTCGAAGGTCAGCCGCCCGATCTGCATGTCGTCGCGCGGCTCGTGCGTCGCGAGCTCGTGGGTGATCAGTCCGCTGATCGGCGCCATGTGCTGCTCGGTGTCCTGCCACGCGCCCTGCACGTGGATCGTCGGCTGGTAGACGCCGGGGGAGATCGGCAGGTAGTAGGCGTGAGGGGTGTTGCTCGCGTCGGTCACGGCTCGCAGCTTAGGAGGGGCGGGCCGTGCGGACGATCAGCGGGTCACCGGCCCGATAGGGACCACTGCGCACCGGGAGTGCGCCCGGCGGGGTGTCGAGCAACGCGATCACGACCATCGGCGAATGACCTTGGCCGGCAACGAAAGCCGGGTCCCACTCGATGACCGCGTCACCGGCGGCCACGACATCGCCGATCTCGACCAGGGGCCGGAAGCCGGCACCGCGCAACCGCACCGTGTCGACGCCCAGGTGCAGCAGCACCGCGGGGCCGACGGGCGGTCGGACGATCAGCGCGTGCGAGTGCCGGGTGTGCACCGTGCCGCCGGTCGGGGCCAGCGCGGTGCCGGGATGTCGCTGCGGGTCGAGCGCGAGCGAGCCGCCGAGAATTCCTTGCGAGAGCACCGGATCGGGGACGTCGCCGAGCGGCACGACGCTCCCGTCATACGGGCAGAGGAGCGTGGGTGTGGTCACATGAGGTCTTCGATGTCGTCGGCGAGCGCATCGGCATCCGCGCCGACCACGACGTGCACGACCTGACCCTGGGTGATGACGCTGATCGCACCCGCCTCGGTGAGCGCGAGATCGTCGACCCTGGCGGGGTCCTCGACCTCGGCGCGGACACGGGTGACGCACGCCTGCACGTCGGCGATGTTGTCGGCGCCGCCGAGGGCGGTCAGGATCTGCTCGGCCTGAGACATGGGTTCCAGCGTAGACAAGAAATGTCCGGCCAAATTGGAATATACCCATGGGGGGTATAGTTGGCGTCGAACGGAGGTGGCTACCCATGGAGACGACGCAAACCCGGCCGGAAGACCGCGAGACGCTGCTCGACGTGACGGGCATGACCTGCGCGTCCTGTGCGGCCCGCATCGAAAAGAAGCTGCGCAAGCTCGATGGTGTCGATGCCAGCGTCAACTTCGCGACCGAGCGCGCCACCGTCTCCCACCCGGCTTCGGTCTCGACCGACGATTTGCTGCAGGTCGTGCGTGCCGCCGGGTATGACGCAAGCCCCCACCAACCGGCGACCGTCCCCGTCGGGGACGACGCCGACACCGCGCCCGACGAAACCCAGCCGCTTCGCGAGCGGATGATCGTCAGTTGGCTGCTCGCCGCACCGGTGATCGTGCTGGCGATGGTGCCGGCGTGGCAGTTTCGCAACTGGCAGTGGCTGTCGCTCGTGCTCGCGGCGCCGGTTGTGGTCTGGGGCGGTTGGCCCTTCCACAAGGCGGCCTGGACCAACCTGCGCCACCGCGCCACCACGATGGACACGCTGGTCAGCCTCGGCACGCTGGCCGCCTTCGGCTGGTCCCTCGACGCACTCTTCTTCGGGGACGCGGGCATGCCCGGGATGCGGCACGACTTCTCCCTCACCACCTCACCCGGTGAGGGCTCCAGCACCATCTATCTCGAGGCCGCCGCCGGCGTCACCGCGTTCCTGCTGACCGGGCGCTACCTGGAAGCCAGGTCCAAGCGCACCGCGGGTGCTGCCCTGCGGGCCCTGCTCGAGCTCGGTGCCAAGGACGTTGCCGTGCTGCGCGACGGTCGTGAGACGCGAATCCCGGTGCAGGACTTGGCCGTTGGTGACCTCTTCGTCGTGCGGCCCGGCGAGAAGATCGCGGCCGACGGCGAGGTGGAGCAGGGCACCTCGGTGGTCGACAACTCGGCGATGACCGGGGAGTCGGTGCCCGCGGAGGTGCAGCCCGGGTCCGCGGTGACCGGCGGCGCGGTCAACGTCGGAGGTCGGCTGGTCGTCCGGGCGACGCGGGTGGGTGCCGACACCGCGCTAGCGCAACTCGGCCGGCTCGTCGAGCAGGCGCAGGCCGGCAAGGCGCAGGTGCAGCGGCTCGCGGACCGGGTGTCGGCGGTCTTCGTGCCGGTCGTGCTCGTGCTCGCCGCGCTCACCTTCGCCGGCTGGCTGGTCTTCGGCGGGTCGACGGTCACTGCCTTCACTGCGGCGGTCGCGGTGCTGGTGATCGCCTGCCCGTGCGCGCTCGGCCTGGCGACCCCGACCGCCCTGCTGGTCGGCAGCGGTCGTGGCGCGCAGCTCGGCCTGCTGATCAAGGGCCCGGAGGTGCTGGAGAACACCCGCACCGTCGACACCGTGCTGCTCGACAAGACCGGGACGGTCACGACGGGCCGGATGGGCGTGGCCGACGTCATACCCGCTGCCGGGGAGAGCCGTGACCGGGTGCTGGCGCTCGCCGGTGCGCTCGAGCACGGGTCGGCACATCCGATCGCGCAGGCCATCGCGAAGGCTGCCGCCGAGGTGGCGCCGCTTGCCGTGGCCGAGTCGTTCTCGGACACCGCCGGGCTCGGAGTCAGCGGCGTCGTCGACGGCCACGCCGTCGTCGTCGGGCGGCCGAAACTGTTGCAGGACTGGTCGATTGAGCTCCCCGACGTCCTCCAACAACAGATGTATGACGCAGAGCGCGCCGGCGCGACGGTCGTCGCTGTGGGCTGGGACGGCGCCGCCCGCGGGCTGGTTGCAGTCGAGGACCGGATCAAGCCGACCTCGGCCGAAGCGGTCGGCAAGCTCCGCGCGCTCGGGTTGCGACCGGTGCTGCTGACCGGTGACAACGAGACGGTTGCGCGAGCGGTCGCCGACCGGGTCGACATCGATGAGGTGATCGCCGGGGTGCTTCCCGCCGACAAGGCGGCGGTGGTGCAGCAGTTGCAGGATCAGGGCCGGGCGGTGGCGATGGTCGGCGACGGTGTCAATGACGCGGCCGCGCTGGCGCAGGCCGATCTCGGCATCGCGATGGGCACCGGCACCGACGTCGCGATCGAGGCGAGCGACCTGACGATCGTGCGGGGCGATCTGCTCGGCGCGGCCGACGCGATCCGTCTGTCGCGCAGCACGCTGCGGACGATCAAGTCCAACCTGGTGTGGGCATTCGGCTACAACGTGGCCGCGATCCCGCTGGCGATGAGCGGCCGGCTCGGGCCGATGGCGGCCGGTTTCGCGATGGCGTTCTCGTCGGTGTTCGTGGTGCTCAATTCGTTGCGGCTGAGGCGTTTTCAGCCGATGCGGTGAGCTGTCGGCCGATCCTCACTCGTCCTTGAGGTCGGCTTCCAGCTCTTGCTCGTCGAGGCCGTCGCCGACCTTCGGCGGATGGAAGGCCGAGTCGTGCAGCTGCGGCATCGGACCTTCGTCCTCGGCCGGACCGGGCAGGATGTCGACGTCCTGATCGATGTCGATTTCGGCGGCGGCCTTGTCACGGGCGACCATCGGATTCGGTGATTCGGGATTGCCTGAGGTGACCATGCGTCCATCCTTCCAGCAACCGCGGGCGAATGGGTCAGTCAACCGGCCCGTCGACCTCGATGCCGAACGAACCGACGAGCGCGGCGAGTCCCGCGTTCCAGCCGGCCGACACATTGCGCACCTTCCAGCCGTCGCCGCGCCGATAGACCTGCACCAGCAGGGCGGCCCGTTCGTCGCCGAGTTCGGCCGACAGATGGAAGGTTTCGGACTGATCGGTGCCAGACCCGGTGACGGTCGCCCGCAGCCCGGCGAGAGCGGCCAGTGTGTCGGGCGGATCGATGGCGACGCCGACCGCCACCGACTGCACCTGCTCGGCGAGCGCAGCGGTGTCGAGTTCGATCCGCCCGGCCGCGGTCAGCCGGACAACCCCATCGCCGGAGACGGGCTGGTTGTAGAACACAAGCCCGTGTTCGCCGACGGCCCGTCCCCGGGCGTCGAGTTCGCAGGCAATGAGATCGACCTGCGGGTCACCGGCGGCCTCGACCTGCACGGTGAGCCGATGGGTGGACAGCACCGAATTCTGCCCGCGGGTCAGCGCTCGAACCGGGGGCGGGCTGTCGTCGGGCGGATTGCCTTCCGGCTCCGGCGCCTCCGCGGGCACCGTTGCCGTTTCCGCGGCACCGAGCGGCAGCGGAAGGTGCGCCACCCGCACCGGCGCGAGATTCGAGACCGGGGTCGCCGCAAGTGCCTCCTGCAACCGCCTGGCGAAATCGGTGCCCCCGAGCGGCCGCTCGTCAGGGCGCTTCGACATCGCCGCCTCGACCACCTCGCGCAGCGGTGCACTCACCGTCGGTGGCAGGTTGGGCACCGGTTCGTTGACGTGCGCCAGGGCGAAGCCGACCGCGGTGTCCGACGAGTAGGGCAGCCGGCCGACGAGGAGTTCGTAGGCGACGATCCCGAGTGAGTAGACGTCCGATTGCGGCGTCGCCTCCTTGCCGATCGCGGCCTCCGGCGCGAGGTATTGCGGGGTGCCCATCACCTCACCGGCGCGGGTCATCGAGGACGCGTCGAGCGCGCGGGCGATGCCGAAATCGGTCAGTTTGGCGGTGGATTCGTCGTCCACCACGATGTTGGCCGGCTTCACGTCGCGGTGCACGATGCCCTTGGTGTGCGCCGCGTGCAGTGCGGTCGCGGCCTGCACCAGCAGGTGCACCGCGTCCACCTCCGCCAGCGGCGCTTCCTCGGCGATGATCTGCGACAGCGGCCGGCCGTCGACCAGCTCGAGCACCAGGAACGCGGTGCCGTGGTCCTCCCCGTAGTCGTGGACCTGGGCGATATTGCCGTGACTGAGCTTGGCGGCGTTACGCGCCTCGACCCGGAACCGCGCGAGGAACGCCGGGTCGTCGGTCAGCGAGGCCCGCAGCAGCTTGATCGCCACCGGGCGCTCCAGCACTTCGTCGGTGGCCCGCCATACCTCGCCCATGCCACCACCGGCGATCCGCGAGGTCAGCAGATAGCGGCCACCGACGACCGTGCCGTCGCTCCGCTGCATGTTCACCCCGTGCCTCCCTGTCCGCGCAAACCCTATCGACGTCCGACAGGCGGGCTCGCGTTCCGGGCAGCCGGCCGGCCGCATACATTGATCCCCGACATTTGTCACGACCGAAGGAGCACGCGGTGAGCAGCCTGCGCGGCATGTTCGCCGACACGCGCCCCTTGCAAGTGCCGGCATTCCGGCGCCTCTGGACCGCCAACATCGTCACGGTCATCGGCGCCCAGCTGACCGTCGTCGCGGTGCCGGCGCAGATCTACGCCGAGACCGACAGCTCGGCATACGTGGGGCTCACCGGCATCTTCGGCCTCGTCCCGCTCGTCGTTTTCGGGCTGTATGGCGGGGCTCTCGCCGACGTGATGGACCGCCGCAGGTTGCTGATGATCTCCACGGTCGGGCTGATCGCCAGCAGCGCGCTCTTCTGGTTGCAGGCGGCGCTCAGCCTGCACAACGTCTGGCTGATCCTGGTGCTCTTCGCGGTGCAACAGGCCTTCTTCGCGGTCAACCAGCCGACCCGCAGCGCGCTGCTGCCGCGGCTGATCCCGCGCGAGCAACTGCCGGCCGCCAACTCCCTGAACATGACCGTGATGCAGTTCGGGGCGATCGCCGGGCCGATGGTCGGCGGCGCGCTGATCCCGGTGCTGGGCTACTCCTGGCTCTACCTGACCGACACCATCACCCTCTTCGCAACCCTGTGGGCGGTCGTCGGGCTGCCCGCCATGCCACCCGGTGCCGAGGCCGCGGCCCGCGCCGGATTGCGTTCGGTGCTGGACGGATTCGCCTACCTGCGCGGTCACAAGGTGCTGTTGATGTCGTTCCTGGTCGACATCATCGCGATGGTCTTCGGCATGCCGCGGGCACTCTTCCCGCAGGTCGCGCACGAGAGCTTCGGCGGCCCGACCGACGGCGGCCTGGCGTTTGCGTTGCTCTTCGCCGCGATCCCCGCCGGTGCGGTGCTCGGTGGCATCTTCTCCGGGTGGGTGTCCCGGGTCGAACGTCAAGGCCTGGCAGTGGTTTGCGCGATCGTCGTGTGGGGTGCCTCGATGGTCGTCTTCGGCCTTGCGGTCGGCGCCGCGGGCGGCACGGCGGGCGTCTTCCTGGTGATCGCGCTCGCGGGCCTGATCATCGGCGGCGCCGCCGACATGGCGTCGGCGGCGTTCCGGTCGACGATGCTGCAGGAGTCGGCAACCGACGAGGTGCGCGGCCGGTTGCAGGGCGTCTTCATCGTGGTGGTCGCGGGCGGTCCCCGGATCGCCGACGTCGTGCACGGCGGTGCGGCTGCTGTGGCGGGGACCGCCGTGGCGGCCGCGGGCGGTGGCGTGCTGGTGATCGCTCTGGTGCTCGCGGCCAGCTCCGCCATACCGGTGTTCGTGCGCTACCGCGTCGCCCGCTGACCCCGCTCCCCGCGTCGACCATTCCCCCCGTCGATCAGACGGGGGCGCCCACCTGCTCCCGCAGCTCGTCCCCGCCGGGCCCGGCGTCGGCGCGCGTATCGCCCTGGTGACCCGGCCACCACGCCTTCGCGCCGATCAGCGCGGTGAGCGCCGGGGTGAAGATCGTCGCCATCAGGAAGGCGGCCATCACGATGCCGGATGCGAGCGCGAAGCCCATCGACGACAGCAGCGAGTTGCCGGCCAGCATCAGCGACCCGAACGAACCGGCGAGGATCAGACCCGCCGCACCGATCGTCGGCCCGGCGTGGCGGATCGCGATCGCTGCCGCGTCCCGCGGGCTGAGCCCCTCCTGGGCCTCCTCCCGCAGCCGGGCGACCATCAGGATGTTGTAGTCGGTGCCGAGCGCGACCACGAACATGTACATGATCAGCGGCAGCATGAACATCAGGCCGCTCTCGCCCTGAATCCCTTGGAAGATCAACGTCGTTGCGCCGAGTGTCGCAAGGAATCCCAGCCCGACCGAGACCATGAGATACCAGGGCGCGACCAGGCTGCGCAGCAGCAGGCCGAGCACGATCATGATCAGCACCGCGGCGACCGGGAAGACCACCGCGTAGTCACGGTTCATCGCGGCCTTGATGTCGACGTAGACGGAGGTGATGCCACCGACATACGCCTTCGCCTGGGGCGGTGCGTTCTGGTGTGCGGCGTCCCGCAGCGGTCCACTGACCGTGTTGAGCGCGGCATCGGACTCGGGGCTTGCCTTGAGCACCACTGAGAAGTCGGCGGTCCGGCCGTCCTTGGAGTACTTCGGGTCGGCCACCTGCCCGACGCCGTCCACCGCCGCCAGCTTGTCCTTGTATGACGCCATCGCGGCCTTGTCCAACGGCTGGTCCGCCTGGACGAACACGTCGGTGGGGTTGGTGGCACCGGCCGGCATGTCGCGCTCGAGATCCTGCAGTGCGACAACGGACTCGGCGGTCTTCGGCATCGACGAGCCGCTCAGGTCGAAGGTCGGCTTGAAGCCGAGCGCCGAGATCGCGAGGGCCAGCATGATGACGCCCGACACGCCGGCATACATCGCTGGACGCCTGGCGAGCGAGCGGCCGATCGCGGCATACCGCGCGCCGGTGGGTTCGTGCTGCCACGCCTTGGACGGCCAGAAGACCTTGGTGCCGAGCAGCGACACCACCGCGGGCACCAGCGTCAGGCCGGCGAGCAGCGTGACCGCGACCGCGATCGCGAGCGACGGACCCATCGCCTTGAGCATGCCGAGGGTCGACAGGGTCATCGCCAGGAACGCGATGATCACCACGCCGGCGGCGGAGGCGATCGCCTCGCCGACGCGGGTCACCGCGCTCACCATGGCCTGCTTGGGATCCTCACCGGCGCGCAGGCGCTCGCGGTAACGGAACATCAGAAACAGGATGTAGTCGGTGCCGACGCCGAACAGCACGACGATCAGCAACTGGTTGATCGAACTGTCGGCCTTCAGTCCGAAACCCTTGGCAGCAAATCCGATCAGGCCATTGGCGACCTGGCTGACGATGCCGATCAGCACGATCGGCAGGAACGCGATGATCGGGCTGCGGAAGATCACCAGCAGCAGCACGATGATCAGCAGGATGGTCGCGATCCCGATGATCGCGTCGGAGTTGCCGGAGGCCTTCTGTTGGTCCAGGCTCTGCGCGAGTGATCCGGTGGTGCCCACCTTGAGGTCGCTGCCCTTGACCATCGGGCCGAGCGCGTCGCGCACCTGCTGCGCGGAGT
The DNA here is from genome assembly GCF_026162425.1 of Flexivirga meconopsidis. Classification (GTDB taxonomy): domain Bacteria; phylum Actinomycetota; class Actinomycetes; order Actinomycetales; family Dermatophilaceae; genus Flexivirga; species Flexivirga meconopsidis. The sequence continues at coordinate 517,485 of NZ_JAOBQJ010000001.1, forward strand.
CGTTGAGCTTCTGGTAGTTGCTCTGGGTCTGCTCGGGTGTCTTGAACAGCAGCGTCTGCACCAGTTTCTTGGGCGACGGCGGTGCCGGGATCACCTGCTGGATGTTCTCGATCTTCTTGCCGGACAGTTGCGCCGCGAAGGAATTGATCTTCGCCGAGTCCGCCGCGGTGAGCGGCTTGCCGTCCTCGCGCTGGAAGACCGCGATCATCGACGGTGTGAACGCCGCCGGGAACGCCGACTGCTGAATGTCGGCCGCCTTGATCGACTCGTAGTGGCGCGGCAGGAAGTCGCTCTCGTCGCTGCTGTTCGGCAGCGAGGGTGCGAGCGACACGATCGCGATCGCGGCCACGATCCAGGCGGCGATCACCTGCCACGGGTGCTTGACGACATACCGGCCGAGGCTGGCGAACATGAACTCCCCGATTCTTCAAGACGCGATCTATCGCGTTGTGTCGGTCTCACAGTAGGCGCACAGTGGTGCGACCGTCAACGAGGATGCCGCGCGCTCGCGGCGCGCGCATCCGCCGTCGGAGGGGTTTGCGGCGGTTCGCCATACGACTTAGGTATGCCGTCCGCCACGGGTATGACGAAAGCCGCGGTGAGAGCATGGCGTCCGTGGAACCGCCCGTGCTCTTCTCCGTCGCCCCCGACTACTACCGGTTCGCGGTCGCCGAGTTGCGACACGCACTCGATGTGACCAAGGTGCAGCGGGTCGGACCGGACGCAGGGGTCGTCAGTCTCGGCGCGGGCGGCATCGCGGACGTCGCCGACGCGTGCCTGGGCGGAGAGTTGCCGTTGATCCGGCACCTGGCCCAGGCGGACGCGGTGCGCGGTGCCGGCGGCTTCGAGCGGCCGGACGACCTGGCCGAGTGGGCCGTGAGCGTGCTGCTGGCATCGCTTGAGACCGGCGACACGATCAGCCTGCACACGTGGGACAGCGGCGAGGCGCCGTTCGCGCCGGGCAAAGTGCGGCGACCCCTCCTGGAACTCTTGCTTGACAACGGGATCCGCGTCGTCACCAGCGACGCCTCTCGAGTCGGCAGTGTGTGTCTCGGTGCCGAGCGGGTGGTTGCCGGCGTCAACTCGACCGACGTGTCGCTGGTCGACTGGGCTGGCGGCCGGATCCGCCTCGCGACCCGCCCCGAGCAGGTGTCCCGCGCCGAGTTCAAGCTCGAGGAGCTGTTCGGATTCGTCGGCGAGCCGGTCGGATCGACCGCCGTCGACCTCGGCGCCAGCCCAGGCGGCTGGACCCGCATCCTCGCCGACCGCGGCTTCACGACCATCCACGCGGTCGACCCCGCCGAGCTCGACCAGCGGGTGCTTGACCTGCCAGGGGTCGAGCACCACAAGCAGACCGCCGGGGACTTCGTGAAGGACTGGGAGGGCGAGCCGGTCGACCTCATCGTCAACGACATGCGGATGGTGCCGCAGCTGACCGCGCACACCATGGTCGAGGCCGCACGGTTGCTGCGGCCCGGTGGGCAGGCGGTGATCACCTTGAAGCTGGGCACCAACAACCCGGTCAAGCAGATCGACGATGCGTTGGAAATGCTTGGTGCGTCATACGATCCGAGTTTCATGCGGCAGCTGCAGCACAACCGGCACGAGGTCACGCTGGTGGCGACCCGTCGCTGACCGACCCGGATCAGGCGACGACGGCCGCGGCGCTGCGCGCGCGTAGATGACGGCGCTCCAGCAGACTCCAGGTCGAGCTGGTGAGCAGGTAGAGCATCGCTGCGAGCGGCATGAACGCGGCGAACAGCACCGAGCCGAGGGACAGGTATGGCGTGACGCGCTGCATGCGCTCCATCGCGGCCGCCACCTCGGCCGGTTGATCGTCGGGCAGCTTGAGCGGCGCCGGGTTGGCGCGCGCGTCGAGCACGGTCAGCCAGCCGACGGCGGCGATGCAGGCCAGCACACCGAGCAGCACGAACACCGCCGGCCAGCCCGCGCTCAGCAGGTGGGCGGACATCGGCGCGCCGAGCAGGGTCTGGTCAAGTAACAGGTTGTGCTGTCCGGCGATCACCGGAGCGGTGAAGAGCCGGTAGACGACGCCGAAGATCGGCACCTGCGCAACGAGGGTGAGCAGGCCCGGTTTGCGCATCAGCGGATGGAGCGCAAGCCGGGCGAGCAGGGTGATGCCGGCAATCAGCAGGATTGCCGGAGCATGCGGAATCAGCGGCAGCAGAACGACATACAGCAGATGGACCAGCGGGTCGAGGACGATAAACGGGTTCACGAAAGGACCTCCGAGTCTGTGGGTGAGTGACCAACGGAGGTGGCCCGCGGGGGACCGAGGTCAGGCCGGGGCCACCGGCCCGGGTCCTGGTGCTCTCGGCCTCGGGTGCCCCGGCGCGGCCGGATGGGTGCTGGCGAGCAGCACACCCGGTGCGCGGCTGCGGCGACCGGTGACGAGGAGCCGAGTGCGGCCGGGGACGACGACTGCGGTGATCAGCAGTGCCGCGAGGACGACGGCGGCGAGCAGCACCAGGGCCGTCGTCGCGTCCGCAGCGGCGACAACCGAGCCCAGTAACGCGGCGAGCGCGAGCCAGCCGACGAGGCGGCTGCGCAGCTGCATTCCGAGCGCGGTGGCGATCACCCGCCCAGTGTGCGCCCGCGATCCGGCCGCCGCAAACCGCCCGCGCGTGCTTGAGTGGTGTCATGGCCGACATCACTTCCCTGGTCCTTCGCGACGGGTTCGACCGCGTGCACCAGCAATTGCCTTCGGAACTCGACGGATTGACCGGTGATCAACTGCTCCGGCGACTCGACGCGGATGCCAACCCGATCGGTTGGCTCGCCTGGCACCTGAGCCGGGTGCAGGACGATCACCTGGCCGACCTCGGCGGCATCGACCAGGTGTGGATCACCGGTGGCTGGTCGACCCGCTTCGCCCTGCCGTATGACGACGGCAGCATCGGCTATGGCCAGAGCACCGACGAGGTCGGCGCCTTCGATGTCACCGACACCTCGGTGCTGCTCGGCTATCACGACGCCGTGCACCAGTTGACGATGCAGGTGCTCGACGGCCTGTCCACCGACGCCGATTACGAGCGCATCGTCGATCGCCGGTGGGACCCGCCGGTGACCGCGGCTGCCCGGCTGGTGTCGGTGATCAACGACATCACACAGCACCTGGGCCAGATCGGCTACTTGCGCGGGTTGGTCGAACGCCGCGGCTGAGGCACGCCATGAGCACCGTCGAGAATCTCCGGGAGCAGCTTCGCGAGCTGCCATTGCCGGTCCGTTACGGAGTGGTCGGCGGTGTCACGCTGGGGGTGATCGGCGCGATCGTCGGCCTGGTGATCGGGCTGCGGACCTACGCGCCCACCTCGTGGGCCGCGGCGATCGAGCTCGGCCTGCCGTCGGCGTTCGTCGGTGCTGTCCTCGGCGCCGTCGTGGGGCTCGTGCACGGCGCCATACGGCTGCTGCGGCGGTGACGCCGCCGGCGACGATATCGTCACGACCCGTGGCGCTGATCTCGGTCGTGATCCCGGTGTTCAACCCGGGGTCGAGGCTGCGCGAAGCACTCGACTCGGTGTTGGCGCAGACCGTCGCCGACTTCGAGTGCGTGGTCGTCGACGACGGGTCGCGCGAGGACGTCAGCTGGGTCGCGGCCGTGCCCGATCAGCGGATTCGGTTGATCCAACAGCCCAACCGGGGTGTCTCGGTGGCCCGGAACGTCGCGGTTGCGCAATCGAGTGGCGTCCTGATCGCCTTCCTGGACCAGGACGACCTGTGGCATGCGGACAAGCTGCGCCGGCAGGTCGAGGTTCTCCGCGACGACCGCAGCGCACCCTACGCCTGCACCGGGTTCAACTGGGTGCTGCCCGACCGCGTGGTTGCCGCGCCTGCGGACCCGATCAGTTATCACGGACTGCTGCGCGATCAGCACGTGTGTCTCAGCAGTGTCATCGTTCGGCGATCGGCGTATCTCGCTGTGGGTGGCCACGATCCACTGCTGCGCCTGATGCAGGACTACGACCTGTTCCTGCGGCTCGGTCGGCTCGCCGACCCGGTTTCGGTGCCGGATGTCTTGGTCGACTATCGAGTGCACGACGCAAACGCATCCCGGCGATACCGGGTCGCGCATCGTGAACGGACCCGGATCCTCCAGGCACACCTCGACGCCGCGAGGGACACCAAGGACGCCGGGACGATCGCAGCCGGCCGGGCCGGGATTCGGCGCACCGACGAGCTCTACGCCCACCAAGCGCTGGATGCCGCGCGCGCGGCTCGCGCGTCCGGCGACTACGCCGCGGCGGCGGCCCACCTGCGGTCGGCGCTCCGGCTGGACAGGAGGGTCGCCTACGCGGCGATTCGGCACCGCCTGCGGTCGGGCTGACCTCAGCCGAGAAGCCGGGACCACACCCGGGCATGCTGGGTGGCACTGGCCGCCCAGCTGAACCGGTCGGCGCGCTGCCGGCCACGGGCGACTTGTGCGCGCACCTGCCCGTCATCGGCCAAGGCGTGCAACAGGCCTTCGGTGATCCCCGCTGCGGTCGGCGGCACGAGGGTGCCGCCGTCGCCCACCACCTCCGGCAGCGAACTGGTGTTGCTGGAGACCAGCGGTGTGTTCGCGGCCATCGCCTCGAGTGCCGGGAAGCCGAACCCCTCGACGAGCGAGGGCACCACCACGGCGGCGGCGGCAGACACCAGGCCGGGCATCTGGTCGTCGGGGATCCGGCCGGTCAACTGCACTCCGGTCATTCCGGCGAAAAGCGCTGTGCGCGCGGGATGTTCAGGGCCGGCGACCACCAGAGTGAGGTCGCGGTGATGATCTCGTATGACGGGCCAGGCGGCCGCCAGCGCGCGGAGGTTCTTGCGCTCGCTGGCACCGCCGCTGATGAGCACATACGGTCGGCGGACGCCGAGCGTCGCGAGCGCCTGGTCGGTCAACGGCGTCGCGTCGAGGAAACGCTCATCGACGCCGTTGGGTATGACGATCGGGTCGCGCACCCCGAGCACCTCGACGGCCCGGCCGGCGGTGTAGCCGGACACGCAGATGACCGCGTCGGCGGCACGCAGCTCATGCGCCGCGGCGGCGACCGGGGCGCTCTCGTCGGCGAACTCCCAGGCGACCAGGTCGTGCAGGGTGACCACGTCCGCGGCCGGGTGCGGCGGAAGTTCGAGGTTCATCCGGTGCACGAGGCTGCTGCGCCCGTAGAGCAGCCGGCCGGCGGCTCGACGGAGGGCCGGGCTCGCCCGGTGGAGCGGGCCGACCGGAGCCCGGCGGCCGGGGAGTGCGGACCGCATCGACCGGATCGGCAGCTCGATCACGTCGGCACCTGAGCCGTGCGCGCGAAGTGCGGCCTGCGCGCGATCAGCCACCTGCCGCTGGTAAACCTGCGCGCCCATGGGGTTGTCCGTCGCCAGTCGGGCGAGAGTCACCCTGCGCATCGGCATCCTTCGGGTCGGCGGCTACGGCGTGCCATTCTACGAATGACAATGCCGCAGGACCTCGACCGAACGGAGCCGCGCCGGATGGAGTCGCCGCGAGTCGCGCTGGTGGCTTCGTCATACCTGCCGCACCTCGGGGGTGTGGAGCAGCACGTCCGCTCGGTCGCGGCCGAGCTGGCCGCTCGCGGATGGCACGTCGAGGTCTGGACGGTGGACCGGGGTGCCGGGATGGCGCGCGGGGAGGTCGACGGGATCATCGTCCACTATCTGCCGGCGCCGCTGCCCTCGATGTCGCCGGCCGGGATCGCGCAGTGGACACGGCAGCTCCCGGCCGCGGTGAGCCGGTGGTGGCGGGTGGCGCGGGAGCTGCGCCCGGACGTGCTCAACGTGCAGTGTTGTGGTCCGAATCTTGACTACGCACTGGTGGTTTCGCGACTCCGGCGGGTGCCGTTGGTCGTCAGCTCCCACGGTGAGACGTTCGCGGACGCGGACCGCGTATTCGACCGATCGGTGCTGCAGCGCACAGCCCTTCGCGTCGCAGGGCGGGTGGCCGCGGCCGTTACCGCCGTCTCCTCGGCGGCCCGGGACGACCTCGGCAGATTCGGCATCGTCGATCCAGTGGTGGTGCCGAACGGCGTCGACCCGGCAGTCGACGTGCACGATCCCAGCGCGCACATCGACCGCCCGCTCGTGCTTGCCGTCGGCCGGGCCGAACGGGTCAAGGGGTTCGACCTGCTGCTCAGTGCATTCGCCGTCTCGGGCTTGGCCGAGCGAGCCCGTCTGGTGGTGGTCGGTGACGGATCACAACTGGAACCGCTGCGGGCACAAGCAAGTTCGCTCGGTTTGCAGGGATCGGTCGAGTTCGCCGGTGCCCTCGACAACGAGGCCGTCCGCCGGTTGATCGCGTCCGCGAACGTGCTGGTGGTGCCCAGTCGGCGTGAGGCATTCGGCATCGTCGTGCTCGAAGGATGGGCGGCGGGTGTCCCCGTCGTTGTGACCGATCGCGAAGGCCCAGCATCGTTGGTGCGCCACGAAATCGACGCTCTGGTCGCAGACCCCACCGACGCGGCATCCTTCGGCGCCGCGATGCGGCGGGTGCTGGACGATCCGGAGCTGGCGACCCGGCTGGCTCGGGCGGGCAGGGTAGCGTCCGAGCGCTATACGTGGTCGGCAGTGACCGATCGCTACGAGGCGCTCTACCGGCGGATCCTGGGGCCCGCCTGACGCGTCAGGCGCTGTATTCCTCGTCGGTGACGTGGTCCAGCCAGGTCACCACCTGGCCGTTCTCGTCGGCCTCCTGCATCGCGATGTGGGCCATGAACCGCTCCGGTGTCGCGCCGTGCCAGTGCTCCTCGCCCGGCTCGATGTAGACCACGTCGCCCGGCCGGATCTCCTGCACCCCGCCGTCGCGGGTGGCGACCAGGCCGATGCCGTCGGTGACGTAGAGGGTCTGACCCTTCGGGTGGTGATGCCACGCAGTGCGGGCACCGGGCGCGAATCGCACGTGGGCGCAACCGATTCCGGTGCGCTCATCCGGGTTGCGGATGCCGTCCATCTGCACGGTGCCGGTGAACCAATCGGCCGGTCCGGCGACGGACTTCCCGCCGCTCCTGGTGTACTCCATCGGTGTTCCTCTCGTCAGTTGGTTCGGCGGTGCGGGCGGCTTCAGGTCAGGTCGCTGACCCGCACCAGCGCCTTGATCGCGCGCCGTTCGTCCATGGCAGCGTAGGCGTCGGCGATGTGGTCGAGGTCGGTCTTGAGGTCGAAGACCTTGCCGGGGTCGATGTCGCCGGCAAGGACGGCTTTGAGCAACTCGGGTTGGTACTGCCGGGCCGGCGCCGGTCCGCCGCGCATGCCGACATTGCGATAGAAGGTGCCGGTTGCGTCGATGGTGGCGTCGTGCGGCACACCGACCCGGCCGACGATCGCGCCCGGTGCGGCGATCGCGAACGCCGTGCGCGTGGACTCCTCGGTGCCGACGCACTCCAGGACGGCGCCTGCGCCATACCCGTCGGTGAGGGAGTGGACCTCGCGGACGGCATCGTCGCCGCGCACCGTGATCAGGTCAGTGGCGCCCCACTCCCGCGCGAGGGTATGCCGGTCCTCATGGGTGCTCGCGAGCAGGATGATGCGCTCGGCGCCGAGCAGCGCCGCGGACAGCACCCCGGACAGGCCGACCGCCCCGTCGCCGACCACGGCCACGGTGTCGCCAGGTTGAACGCCGGCGCTGACCGCTGCGTGGTAGCCGGTGCTCATCACGTCGGTGAGTGCGAGCAGCGAGGCAAGCGTCGCGTCGGAGAAGTCATCGCCGGGAACGCCGACCAGCGTGCCGTCCGCCTGGGGGACCCGGACGAACTCGGCCTGCCCTCCGTCGCCGTCGACCCCTTGGCCGAAGAACCCGCCGTGCACACAGGCGGTCTGGAAGCCGGAGGCGCAGTTGCGGCAGCTGCCGTCGCTCCACGAAAACGGCGAGATCACGAAGTCGCCGACCCTGAGATCGGTGACAGCAGAGCCGATTTCGTCGATCACGCCGATGAACTCGTGACCGATCGATCCGGGTGCGTGCTCGGAGATGCCGCGGTAGAACCACAGGTCCGAGCCGCACACGCAGGTCAGCACGACCCGCACGATCGCATCGGTCGGCTCCTGGATGGTCGGCTTCGGACGCTCCTCGACCGAGACGTTGCCCTTGCCGTTGAAGATCGCGGTCTTCATGGATGCTCCCTGCTGGGTAATTTCCGGATAATTCGTATCCGCTTATCTCCAAGCCTACGGACTAAGCGGATATTGTCAATCCGTTTCTTGTTAGGCTGCGCACATGACCGACGACACCGGACGCAGCCTGCGCAAGGACGCCGCCCGCAATCGCGAGCGGCTGCTCGCCGCTGCACGGGAGTTGTTCGCGCAGCGTGGTCTCGACGTGACGCTCAACGACATCGCGCACCACGCCGGTGTGGGGGTCGGCACGGCATACCGGCGTTTTGCCAACAAGGAGGAGGTCATCGACGCACTCTTCGAGGAGGGTCTGCGGCAGGTCGCCGCAGTGGCGGACGAGGCGCTCGCCGACACTGACGCGTGGAACGGTCTGGTGAGCTACCTCGAGCGCTCGATGGAGTTGCAGTTCGGCGACCGCGGCCTGAACGAGATCATGAACAACCCGGCGCTCGGCGACGAACGGGTCAGCGACGCCCGCACCCGCATCGCGCCGCTGATCGAGAAGCTCGTCGCCCGCGCCAAGGAGCAGGGTCTGGTGCGCGCCGACCTGGACCAGACCGACATCGTCTTCGCGCAGGTCGGGCTCTCGGCGATCATGGACCGCAGCCGCGCCGTCGAGCCCGACCTTTACCGGCGGTACCTCACGCTCTTCCTCGACGGCATCCGCGCCGACCGGCCGGAAGTCACGCCGCTGCCGACGCCGGCGCTCACCGCCGAGCAGACGCACACCGCGATGACCGCTGGGAGGCGACGGTAGGGCGATGGGTCGCGGTCAGCCCGCCTGCTTCGCCGCGAGTTGGGTGATCCAGCTGTAGTCGGTCTTGCTAATCGTGTCGTCGCCCGGCTGCTTGCCGTCCCGGTCGAGTGCGTAGGCGAACAGGCCGCCCTTGCGGGTGCCGGACGGCTGCCACGTGGCGTAGCTCGCGGCGCGACTGCTCGACAGCGGGTTGACGGCGTCATACCAATTGAAGCCGCGCTCCTCGTAGAAGGTGAACCCGATGAAGTACTGGCATGGCTGGATGTATGGCGCGAACGAGTCCCAGGTGCCCTGTAGCCAGGAAACCGAGCGGCCGTACGACTGCACCCACACATACGACAGGTATGGCGCAGACGCCTGCAGCAACGGGTGTGTGCCATCCATGTTGGTGTCGTAGACCAGGTACTTACCGGTGCCGGAGGAGGGCCCGAGGTACTTCCCCAGCGCCTTCATGATGCCGGCGGCCTTGGCCAATCGCGTTCCACTGAGCGCCTGTTCGACGTCGATGTCCAGCCCGTCGAGTCCGGCCGAGGTGACGTAGGAGTCGACGAGTTGGCGCGCGAAGGCGTCATACGCCGCATCGGTCATCGCCACATTGGCATCGGCCAGGTCGTCGACAAAGAGCGTGAAGATCACCTTGGTGCCCTGGGCATGAAGCTTCGGTACGTAGGTGGACTTCAAGGCCGCCCAGAAGTCGGGATCCTCGGTCGGTTTGGTGGCGAATGCGGACACGATGTTGACCGAGGGCGGGATCTCGTCCATCGACTGCACATTGGGTGCGCGGTCCTCCGGCTTCGTGGTGCGTATGTCGCGCCACATCCGGTAATAGCCGGCGGTCAGGGGAGTGCTGGAGCACTGCGCCGCGTTGCCCGGCACGGCGCGTGGTGACGTGGCGCGATCGGGTGCGGTGGCCGCGGCGGAGCTGCCGATCGCGGCGGTGCCGATGAGTGCGGCCGCGCCGACCACTGCGCCGACCGCACGGGCACGTCGAGTGAGGTTCGTCATGGTTCCTCCAGGTGACGGGGACTCTCGGAAACCTGTCGAACTAAAGGGGTTTAGGCAAGAGTCTCGGCGAATCCTTTGCCAACTCTTGAATGACGGCCGGCTGGGTGATCACGGCGCCGCCGCGTGGCAGCTACTGGCCAGATGCGAAAAACCCCCGGGCGTAAGTTCCCGGGGGTTTTCGTAACGCGGTGGCGGTGGGATTTGAACCCACGGTGGAGTTGCCCCCACACAACATTTCGAGTGTTGCACCTTCGGCCGCTCGGACACGCCACCGCCGAAGAGGCTACCTGACGGCGCGCCGACGTTCCAAAACGAGGCCCGCCGAGTGACGTCGTTCAGTCGCGAGCGAACCCCCACGCAACGAGTGACGCCGTTGCAAGGACGTCAGTCGTTGAGTCGGACGTCAATCGCGCGCTCTCGACGTCACTCGCGGCGACGTCGCTCAAACGGTCGGCCCGCCGCGCACCAGCCGGGCCATCGCCGGATCGGGTGCGCCGAGCGAGGGATGCAGGATGCGGGCGAGGGCCTCCACGCCGTCGGCGAGGCGCGGGCCGGGGCGGGCGAAGGAGGCGTTGGCGTCCACTGCCCACACCGGGGCGTCCGCCGGCAACACCGAAGCCGCCACGACCTCCCCGGCCAGCCGCTCCGACTCCGCGAGTCCGAAACCGCACGGCGCGACCACCACGACCTCCGGCTGCGACTGTACGACCTGCGCCCAGTCCAGCCGCCGCGATTTCTGCCCGGCAACGCCGAGCACGCTCACCCCGCCGGCGGATTCGATCATTTCCGGCACCCAATGCCCTGGGCTGAACGGCGGATCGGTCCATTCGAGTATGGCGCAGCGCGCCCCCGCCATACCCGCGACGGAGGCCCGCACCGCGGCCACTCGATCCCGCAGCGACGCGGCGAGATCCGCTGCAGCAGCGTCGCGTCCGGTCGCCGCACCGATCGCCTCGATCGACGCCCACACCTCCTCCAGCGTGTGCGGGTCGGTGGTCAGCACCTGGGCGCGGCACTGCAGAAAGTCGAGCGCGTCGTGCACCTCGGACACGTCGACCGCGCACACCGCGCACAGGTCCTGGGTGACCACCAGCGTCGCGTCGAGACCGGCGAGCGCCGCCCGGTCGAGGTGGTAGATGTCCTCGCCGGCCGCCATCCGAGCAGCGACGAAGGTGTCGATCTCGGCCGGTGAAAGCCCTTCCGGGAGAGCGGAATTGGACACCACCCGCGCAACCGAGCGCGCGTGCGCCGGCTCGTCGCACTCGAACGTCACCCCGACGACATCGTCACCGGCACCGACCGCGAAGAGCACCTCGGTGGCCGACGGCAGCAGCGAGACGACGCGTCGCCCGGTCGGCATCAGCAGCCCGGTGGCAGCGTCACGGGAGAGGCCGACTGCGACGGGATCGTCGGTGCCTGGTCGCCGAGCACCAGGTCTACGGAGTCGTCGGTGCGACCGTCCTGCATGAGCTCGGCGCCGGGCATCATCTTGGTGACGAATTCCTCGGCGTTCGCCTTGCCTTTCGGCCCGAACCGGATCTGGCCGATGCCCTTGAGCGACAGCTTGTAGGGGTCGTTGCTGATCACGCCGACGTTGAAGCCTTGCGACTTCATGGCCGCTCCGGACGTCTTGGCGCGGCCGTTGTCGGTAGAGGAGTTGTAGACGTTGAGCACGAACGAGGCCTGCGCGGGTGCCTGGCTGGTGGGCAGCACGCACGACGGTGGCGGCGCCGACTTCGACGACGACCGGTTCATGTACGCCAGGGCGTAGACGAACCCCGCCACGACCAGCACCGCCGCGACGATCACGATCGCCATCGATCGACGCTGGCGCCGTAGGCGGGCTCGCGCGAGCCCGGTGTCGCGTACGTAACTCATTCAGGCAGTCCCCTTCTGCGTGGTCACAGCACCAGCACCCTCGCATGAAGCACCGGACGCTGTTGCAGTGCGGCCCGCAACGCGCGGTGCAGGCCGTCCTCCAGGTAGAGGTTGCCCTGCCACGAGACGACGTGTGCGAACAGGTCCCCGTAGAACGTCGAGTCCTGCGAGAGCAGAGCGTCCAGGTCGAGGGTGCGCTTGATCGTGACGAGTTCGTCGAGCCGCACCATGCGCGGCGTGACCGAACTCCAGTCGCGAGGGCTCTCCAGCCCGTGATCGGGGTAGGGACGTCCGTCGCCCACCGCCTTGAAAATCACTTCGTCAGCTTAATAGGGCTTGCCGTCCGATCCTTGTCGGTATGGCGGGGGTGGCGGCTATTCTCAGGCAACGTGACTGAATCCACAGGTTCCGCAGGCAACTCCCAACTTGAGCAGATCAAGGCCGGTTACTCCTTCCAGGGTGGCGCGCTTGAGCTCGGCGCCGCGGTCGTCGACAACGCCGCCAGCGCGGACGTGCCGGTGCGACTGCCGCTGTCGATGATGAACCGGCACGGCCTGGTGGCGGGCGCGACCGGCACCGGTAAGACCAAGACCCTGCAGTTGATGGCCGAGCAACTGTCCGGCGCCGGGGTGCCGGTCTTCCTGGCCGACATCAAGGGCGACGTCTCGGGCGTGGCGACACCGGGGGAGGCGGGCGACAAGATCGCGGCCCGGGCCAAGGACGTCGGCCAGGACTGGAAGCCCACGGCATACCCGACGGAGTTCCTGTCGCTCGGCGGGCAGGGCAAGGGGGTGCCGGTGCGCGCGACGGTCACGTCATTCGGGCCGACGCTGTTGTCGAAGGTGCTGGGGCTCAACGACACTCAGGAGTCGTCGCTCGGGCTGGTCTTCCACTACGCCGACAAGCGCGGCCTCAGCCTGCTGGATCTGAAGGACCTGACCGCGGTCATCCAGTTCCTCACCTCCGACGAGGGCAAGGAGGACCTGAAGGGCCTCGGCGGCCTGTCCGCGGCAACGGCCGGCGTCATCCTGCGCAACCTGATCGCGTTCTCCGACCAGGGCGCCGACGTGTTCTTCGGCGAGCCGGAGTTCGACACCAAGGACCTGTTGCGGGTGACCGACGACGGCAAGGGCGTCATCAGCTGCCTCGAACTGCCCGGTGTGCAGGACAAGCCCGCACTGTTCTCCACCTTCCTTATGTGGTTGCTGGCCGACTTGTTCCACGACCTGCCCGAGGTGGGTGACGCCGACAAGCCGAAGCTGGTCTTCTTCTTCGACGAGGCGCACCTGCTCTTCAACGACGCGTCGACCGCCTTCCTGCAGGCGATCGAGCAGACCGTCAAGCTGATCCGCTCCAAGGGAGTCGGCATCTTCTTCGTCACCCAGACGCCGAAGGACGTCCCCAACGACGTGCTCGCCCAGCTCGGTAACCGCGTGCAGCACGCCCTGCGCGCGTTCACCCCGGACGACGCCAAGGCGCTCAAGGCGACCGTGCAGACCTTCCCGACCAGCGGCTACGACCTGGAGAAGCTGCTGACCTCGCTCGGCACCGGTGAGGCGGTGGTGACCGTGCTGTCCGAGACCGGCGCGCCGACGCCCGTCGCCTGGACCCGGATGCTCGCGCCGCAGTCGCTGATGGGTCCGTCGCCGGACGCGACGATCGATCAGATCGTCGGTGCGTCGCCGTTGAACGGCAAGTATGCCGAGGCGGTCGACCGCGAATCGGCATACGAGATGCTGAACAAGAAGCTGGCCGACGCCCCGCCGGCCGAGGGCGAGCCGGCCCCGCCGCAGTCGGCGCAGCCGCCGGCCAAGGAGAAGGCGAAGAAGGACGACCCGAGCATGGTCGAGCAGGTGGTGAAGTCGAGCGCCTTCAAGTCGATGGTGCGCTCGGCCGGCACCGTGCTGGGCCGGGAGATCACCCGCAGCATCTTCGGCACCGCGCGTCGCCGCTGACGATCACGTCCTGTGGGATGTGCCTAGCAGCCGGGGGATTTGGTCGGTGAGGGACTCGGCGGCACCGTCGCCTGCGCAGCAGGTATGACGGCGTCGTCGGTCCACTTGCTGCCGATGAGCAGGTCGATCGTGGTGCCCTTGCGCCCGTCGTTGACCATCTTGGCGTCCTTGACCTGCAGCTTCACCCGGCGCGCGGCCGGTTCGCCCTGCGAGCCGTACCGGATCGCGGTCGGGTTGTCCGGGAAGTAGCCGCGCTTCGGGTCGTTGCCGACCTCGCCGATCTTGAAGCCGCGCTTGCGCATCTCCGCGGCGAGCTTGCCGGCAGTGCCCGGCAGGACGTAGGCGTTGTAGACATTCACCGTCACCGAACTCGCCGGTGGCGGCGGCATCGGGATGAGCGCGAACTTCGTGCCCAGCACCAGGTCGACGGTTGGGTTGGTGCGTTCGTCCTGGACGAGCTTGGCGTTCTTGACCTGGGTGGCGAGGGTGAGCGCGATCTGCCGGCCGTTCGGGCCATACCGGATCTCTGCGTAGGTGGGCTCCTTGGTCTCGCCGGCTTTCGGGTCGTTGCCGGTGTCGATCACGTGGATGCCCCGCCAGCCGAGCTGCTGGGAGACACTCGCTGCCAGGCCGTCCTTGCCGCCGGCGTTCCAGACGTTGGTGTAGATCGTGCTCAGCCCGATCTTCATCGTCGGTGTCGGCGTCGGCACGCAGGTGGTGGGAGCGTCCGCCTTCTTGCTGCCGCTGTCGCTGCCGCCGCAGGCGGTGATCGTGGTGGTGGCGAGCGCAATCGCGGTCGCGGCCACTACCGCGCGCCGTGTGCTGTGTCCCATGGCTCCCCAATGCGCCCCGATGACTCTTGGCCGAATCCTAATTCGTCTTGGTCCCGAGGCCGGAACCCGCCCGGCGGTGTCGTTATGGCATCGGTACGTGAACGCCCGTGTCACTCGAATGGCGGAGGATGCGGGATTCGAACCCGCGAGAGCTTTCACTCAACACGCTTTCCAAGCGTGCGCACTAGGCCACTATGCGAATCCTCCGCGCAGGAGGATACCTGTTCGTCACCGCCACGACGAATCGGCGTCACCCGGCGCGGATGCCGGTCGGGCGATTGGGTTTCGGCATACCCGATGTCCTACAGTTGACGCCGGACCCCTCGTGCGGTGGTACCTTTCCGAACTCCCCCAGGGCAGGAATGCAGCAAGGGTAGGAAAGCTCTTCCAGGTGCGCGAGGGGTTCACTCGTGCTCGCTACCTGCCGGACACCGGCGCGGGCGACCTGCTCTCCTCATCCGGCGAGATGCACCCCGGCGGTTTGCTGCGGACGGGCGCGAAGTCGCTGCTCAGCCGCACCGGTCCGTCCACCGGCATGGTCACCCGCAGCCAGCCGTTGTCGTCGACGATGCAGGCCGACACCGGCGCCTTGGTCGCCGGGTCCGCGGCGCCGATGTATGACGAGTAGCGCACCTTCAGGCTGATCGGTTTGCCGGCGGTGGCCGCGAGCGTCACCCCGTGCGAGTCGATCTTGGTCACCGGCGCCCCCGTGGCCAGTGGCGCCGGGGACAGCACCCGGTAGAGCCGCCAGTCGTCGTTGGTCCAGGTCAGCCGCAGGTAGGGCAGACCGCCGAGCACCAGGTCGGACTCCTCCTTGGACGCGTAGTCGATCGGCGCACGCGGGACCGCCACCCAGCCCACGGCCAGTGAGTCCAGCCATTGCCGGTAGCTGACCGGGTTGAGTTGGTCGCGCTGGTAGAACAGCGAGTTGTCGGATTGATCGGCCTGCCGGTCCCAGCCGCGCGCCAGCGAGAACGACGCGAGATAGACCGAGCCCCAGTGGTTCTTGGTGTCGACGACCTCGACCCGTCGCCCGACCGCTGCCGCGCCGAGCGCCTTCTGATCCTTCTTGAGCGCGGCGGCGAGCGGCTCGTAGAAGGTGTAGTTGCTGGATGGTTCGTGGGCGAGCTGCAACTGGTTGGCCAGGTCGCTGAGCGGCCAGACGGCGACGACCGCCGCGGTGAGCCAGACGACGGACTTGCGCACGTCGGCATAGGCGATGACGACCGGCACCGCGGCCAGCCAGGCGAGCCGGGTGGCGTTGCTGCCGATCGCGAGCGGCACGATCAGCAGGGGGACGAAGGAGACCGCGAGCGCCGCGGCGGTGGCGCGGATCAGCTTGTTGCGGACGACGCCGATCACGACCATGCAGGAGAGCATCGCCGGTGCGGCGTCGCTGATCGGGAACGGCATCTTCCCGGTGCCCGGAAAGAGGAAGGCCATCGCGAGGCCGGACAGCAGCAAGACCGCAGCGCTGATTGCCGCCGTCCGGCGGTAGTCCGGACGCAGGACCGCCACGACCGCCGCGATCAGGCCGACGAAGAAGCCGGCGAGCGGGGAGCCGAGGAAGGCCAGCACGGCCAGCAGCGCCGCGGTCTTCTCCCGGCGGGCGCGCAGTGCGACCAACGCCCAGATGCCGATTGCCGCACCGACGGTGAAGGTGACCCGGCCGTTCAGCAGGTCTGCCCCTTGGGCGACCGCGATCGCGATGGCGCCGGCGCGGGGCCGGATGGCGCCGCGCACGAGCAATGCCCCGCCATACGCACTGGCGAGGACGGCCACCACACCGGTCACCCGGATGCCGAAGGTGGCCATCGAGAACGGCACGAGGGTGCTGTAGTTGGGCAGCGTGATCCCGCCGAACCAGCCGCCCCACCAGACCGGCGCACCACCGACCCGGGCGACGTTGGCGCGCGCCACCTGCGCGGCGAGGTCCGGCGCCTGCGGCGTCCAGAGAACATAGAGGAGCGCGAAGACAACCGCACAGATCGTCGCCAACGTCGCCGGCGAGCGAAGCCGGCGGGACGAAAGCATGGCTTCCAGGGTACCTGTCAACCCCGACAACCCCGCTTTGGCAAATATCTCGGGGACGGACCGGTGGATGGGCCTTCGACCTGTCCGTCGTGGCGCATAGAGTCGTCTCCGTGACCACCGCGCTGTACCGCCGCTACCGGCCCGAGACGTTCGCCGACGTGATCGGCCAGGAGCACGTCACCGAGCCGTTGATGCAGGCCCTGCGCACCGGCCGGGTCAATCACGCCTACCTGTTCAGCGGTCCACGCGGCTGCGGCAAGACGACGTCGGCGCGCATCCTCGCGCGCTGCCTCAACTGCGAGCAGGGTCCCACCCCGACGCCGTGCGGGAAGTGCGAGTCGTGCGTCGCGCTCGCCCGCGGTGGCGCCGGGACGGTCGACGTGATCGAGATCGACGCGGCCAGCCACGGTGGTGTCGACGACGCGCGTGACCTGCGCGAGCGGGCGTCATACGGTCCGGCGCAGGGACGCTACAAGATCTACATCATCGACGAGGCGCACATGGTGACGCCGCAGGGCTTCAACGCGCTGTTGAAGATCGTCGAGGAGCCGCCGGAGCACGTGAAGTTCGTCTTCGCGACCACCGAGCCGGAGAAGGTCATCGGCACGATCCGGTCGCGCACCCATCACTACCCGTTCCGGCTGGTGCCGCCGCAGCGGCTGACCGACTACCTGCAGCAGCTGTGTGACGCCGAGGGTGTCGCAGTCGAGCCGGGTGTGCTGTCGTTCGTGACGCGCGCCGGCGGGGGTTCGGTGCGTGACTCGTTGTCCGTGCTCGATCAGCTGATCGCGGGGTCCGGCGACGAGGGCCTGACCTATGCCGGGGCCGCTGCGCTGCTCGGTTTCACCGACGGCGAGCTGCTCGACGCGACGATCGACGCGCTGGGTGCGCGCGACAGCGGCGCGGTCTTCCGGCAGATTGATCGGGTCGTCGAATCCGGCCATGACCCAAGGCGATTCATCGAAGACTTGCTCGAGCGGCTGCGCGACCTCATCGTGATCGCGGCGGTCCCGGACGGCGCGGCGCAGGTGCTGCGCGGGGTGCCGGACGACCAGCTGGAGCGGATGCGGCAGCAGGCGGCGTCGTTCGGCCCGGGGGAGCTGTCGCGGGCTGCCGACATCGTCAACACCGGCCTGACCGAGATGACCGGCGCGACCGGCCCCCGGCTGCAGCTGGAGCTGATCTGCGCCCGTGTGCTGCTGCCCGCCGTCTCCGGTGAGCAGGGATATGCCGCACGTCTCGACCGGCTTGAGCGCCGGATGGACATCGCGGGGTCTGCACCCGCCGCTGGTCGATCGGCCGACGCACCGGATGCACCTGTTGCTGGTCGAGTAGCGGAGGCGCCCGTTGCTGGTCGAGTAGCGGAGGAGCGCAGCGGGGGAGCGTATCGAGACCAAGCCCCCGCACCCGATGCTGGTCGAGTAGCGGAGGCGCCCGATGCTGGTCGAGTAGCGGAGGCGCCCGATGCTGGTCGAGTAGCGGAGGCGCCCGTTGCTGGTCGAGTAGCGGAGGAGCGCAGCGGGGGAGCGTATCGAGACCAACCCCCAGCCGCGTCGACCCCAGAACCTGCGGCGCAACCGGCCGCTCAGCCGGCCGCTCAGCCGGCAGGTGGCATCGGCACCGACGATGTGCGACGTGCCTGGCCCGACGTGCTCGACCGCATCGCCCGCGCCAAGCGCGTCACGTGGACGTTGCTCAGTCAGCACGCGCACGTCGCCGAATTCGATGGCAGCACACTGGTGCTCGGCACCAGCAGCCCCGGCCTGGCGGCCGCCGTTGAGCGACCACCGCATCCCGATGTCGTCGCTGCCGCATTGCGCGACTCCCTCGGCATCGGGGTGCAGGTGCGGGCGCGGGCCGATGTCAATGCCCCGGCACCCAACCTGCCGCCCGAAGCACCGGCCCAGCCGAGCGGCGACCGGTCTCAAGGCGATTCGGCCCCCGAGGGTGGAGGTTCTGCTCCCGTAAACCCTGAGCAGGGCCCGCCGGCCGAGGCGGCGGGCCAGGCCCCCGAGCAGCCCGCGCCCCCGGTGCCGGCGGCCCAGCCCGCGGCCGAGACTGCACCGCGCCGCAACCGCGCCGCCGAGGCGCTCGCCCAGGCGGGTCTTTCGGCCGGCTCTGGCGCGGCCGACAATGGCGGCGGCTGGGGGTCGGTCAATGCTCCACCACCGGAGTGGGCGACCGCCGAAAACCCCGCTGCGCCACCTCAACCGGCCGACAAACCGGTCAAGGAAGTCGAGGACGACGGCTCCAATGAGTCGATGGACGACGAGGACGTGGAGGATCCCGGCGAGATCGGTCTGCCGGTGATGCAGGCGGTGCTCGGCGCCACCGTGATCGACGAACGGGAGGAGTGAAATGCCATCCCACGAGGTTTCTCCTCCGCTTCGCTTCCCCGAAGACTTCGCGGGCGCGCCGGGGACGCGCCGCCGGGGGGTTCGCGCATGAGTGCCCTCTATCTCACTGCGCGACTTACCGTTGCGCCGCTGCTGCGCGCCGTATGGCGACCGCATGTCGAAGGTGCTCGTAATGTGCCGCGACGCGGGGGAGTGCTGATTGCCAGCAATCATCTGTCGTTCATCGACAGCGTCGTCATCCCGCTGTGCTCGCCGCGCAAGGTGTTCTTCCTGGCCAAGGCCGAATATTTCACCGGCACCGGCCCGAAGGGATTCGCCTCACGGGTGTGGTTCAACTCGATGGGGATGCTGCCGGTGGAGCGGGACGACCCCAAGGCTGCCGTGCACTCGCTGGAGCAGGCGCTGGAGGTGCTGGAGGCGGGCGAGGCGTTCGGCATCTATCCCGAAGGCACCCGGTCGCGTGACGGCCGGCTCTACCGCGGCCACGTCGGTGCCGCCCACCTGGCGATGCAGGCGGGCGTTCCCGTCGTACCGGTCGGCCTCTCCGGCACCCCGGATGTCCAGCCGATCGGGTCCAACCTGCCGCGGCTGGCCAAGGTGAGCGTGAAGTTCGGCGAGCCGCTGACGTTCGGGTCGTCATACAAGGCGATGCCGGCCGGCAAGGCACGGCGCCAGGCGACCGACGAGATAATGGACGCGATCGCCGCGCTCTCCGGCCAGGAGCGCGCACCCGGCTACAACGAGCGCCCGCCTGCGACCTGAGATCCCCGCGCGTCTCGTCAGCGAGCGTGCACCCGCGCGCGTCTCGTAAGCGGAAGTGACTCCGGCGTCACGGTCGGTTACGAGACGAGCGGCAAAACCTTGGAGAAAGTGTGAATTCGACTGACGCTGGTGCTGATTCGTTCGGCACGTTCGACTCCGGAAGGGCGCTGTGGATGCGGCGCCTGGGCGCGGTGCGCAACGTGGTGCGGCAGGAGATGGTTGCTCGATATTTGGCGCGTCATCTGAGCGAGCCGCCGAGCACGGTGCTCGACGTCGGCGCCGGGCAGGGGACGCAGTCGCTACGGCTCGCCGGGCTCGGTCACCGGGTCACTGCCGTCGAGCCGGATCCCGCGATGCGTGCGGCGTTTGAAGAAGCCGAACATGCCCTGCCGGACGAGGTTCGTGCGCGAATCACTCTGCGGGACGGGCAGATCGGGCGGCTCGACGCATTCCTCGGTGACGCGTCGTATGACGCGGTGCTCGCGCTCGGGGTGTTCATGTATCTCCCGGAAGGCCAGGCGCCCCTTGCGGAGCTCGCGTCATACGTCGCGCCGGGCGGGGTGCTTGCGGTCGCGGTGCGCTCGGAGAGTTCGGTCGCCTGGCGACCGGCCGCGCGTCAGGACTGGAAGGCCACGCTGGACGCGCTAGCCGAATGGGACGCGGCACGGGCCGAAGGCCGAGATGTGCGTTACACCAACGAAATCGGCGCGCCGGCTCGTGCGGACAACCTCGATCGCCTGGCGGCGACCGCCGAGCGGGCCGGTCTCAGCGTCGAGCAGTGGTATGGCGTGCGCCTCGCCGTCGACTCCGCCGAACTCGACGCCGCGCCACCATCCGACCCGGCCGAGCTCGCCGCGCTGCTCGACGTCGAGGAGCGCCTTGGCTCGATGGACCCCTACCGTCAGCTCGCCCAGCTTGCGCTCGTGGTCTATCGGCGGCCGTCCACCCACTAGCTGCCCTCCACCCCTTAGGTACGCCGAGGTAGCACTCGCGGTCGTTATGGGGCCGCCATAACGACCACGAGTGCTACCTCGCGGACTGAGGCGCCGGCCGGCATTCGACCCTGAGCCAGGCGAACCCTTCGAGATCGGCGGGTGTCGGCGAGATCGGGTCGGGGAGCGCGAGGTCGGGCACGAAGCGGACGGTCGTGCCGGTGCGTCCGGCGCCCGGCAACTCCGTCAGCCCTGCCGCCGGGATGCCGTGCTCGTAACCTTGGGCCCACGATCCCTCCGAGCGCCGGTTCTCGTGCACGAGCACCGTGCTCACGGCCGCGACCACCGACATACCCCACCGCGGGAGACCGTCGGGCAGGAGCGGCCTGCCCGGGTCATCGAAGAAGCGGACGTCCTTGCTCGACATCACAGGTTTGCGGATGATCCGGCCGGCTTTGTCTCGGCGGGTGTCGGTGCCGCGTCCGCCGTCGGCGATGGAGATCGAACCGTCGGGGTGGGTGGTGACGACCGCAACGCCTCGGCGGCCGATCGATCGGGCTTCGTCGTCGGCGTACGCCAGCACCTCGAGGATGAGATGCCGGACGCCGCCGAGGGCGTAGGTCTGGGGCCGGGCGCGAATCGCCTCAAGGTGCGCGCGGTCGACGGTGACCGACCAGTCGTGCGTGGTCGTCGTCCAGGCAGCCGGATCCGTCACCCCAGCAGCCTAGGTGCGCCGAGGTAGCACTCGCGGTCGTTATGGGGCCGCCATAACGACCGCCACTGCTACCTCGGCGGCGGGGGCCCGCATGTCAGCCCCGGCGTCTAGGCTCGACTCTCGTGTATGAAGGCGTGGTCCAGGACCTGATCGACGAGCTCGGTCGGCTGCCGGGCGTGGGTCCGAAGTCGGCCCAGCGCATCGCGTTCCACCTCTTGCAAGCCGACCCAGCGGACGTGCGCCGGCTGACCGAGGTGCTCACGGTCGTGCGCGAGAAGGTGCGCTTCTGCGAGCGCTGCTTCAACGTCGCCGAGGACACCGAGTGCCGCATCTGCCTGGACGTCAAGCGCGACCAGAGCTTCCTGTGTGTGGTCGAGGAGCCCAAGGACGTCGTCGCGATCGAGCGCACCCGGGAGTTCCGCGGGCGCTACCACGTGCTCGGCGGCGCGATCAGCCCGATCGACGGCATCGGCCCGGACGACCTGAAGATCACCGAGCTGGTGCGCCGACTCGGTGAGGAGCCGATCGAGGAAGTCATCCTCGCCACCAACCCCAACCTCAACGGCGAAGCGACCGCTACCTATTTGTCCCGGCTGCTGCGCACGATGGGGCTGCGGGTGACGAGGCTGGCGTCCGGCCTCCCGGTCGGTGGAGACTTGGAGTACGCCGACGAGGTCACCCTCGGTCGGGCCTTCGAGGGACGGAGAGTTGTCGATGCCTGAGGATCAGCCGCCCACCGACCCGCTGCAGGTCGGCACGTTGGCGGATGAGACCGCCGTCGACGCCCGCTCCTTTTGTATGGCGATCCGCGAGCTCGCCGCCGGGTCCGCCCCGGACCAGGCGATCCCGCTACTGCTGCTCATGCTCGCCCAGCTGCAGGTGACCGGTGCTCGACTCGGCGCGATCCACGACGTCGTCCCGGACGAACGATTCGAGGCCGACCCGGGCCCGGAGAGCAACCTCGACGCGTTGCGCATGGGGCTGGCCAACCTGCTCGACGGCATCGACGACTACGCCGACGTGGTCGACCCGCTGACCTCCGTCGAGCCGGCGCGTGGCGCCCTGTCGGACGACCTGACCGACATCGTCGGTGCGCTGGAGCACGGTCTGGCCCACTATGACCGCGACCGGATCGCCGAGGCGTTGTGGTGGTGGCAGTTCAGCTACCTGTCGCAGTGGGGCGTGCGCGGCTCGGCGGCGCTGCGCGTCGTACAAACGATCCTGGCGCACCTGCGGTTGGACGCCGACGACGAGACGGTCGCCGACGCGGAGTTCGAGGCGCTGCACCCGTGAGGGCGCCGGTCTCGATACGCCTCGCCTAGCGGCTCGGCTACTCGACCAGCGAAAGAGGGTGGCTCGGCTCAATCGACCAGCTTCGCCTGCCGGTGATCCTTCGGGTCACGGGTCAGGGTGAGTTCTTCCTTGGTCATCGCCGGATGCCACGGGTTGTGCCCGAACAGCGCCCAGACCGCCGCAGTCGAGATCGCGATGCAGGCCCAGCCGGCAACCGCGTCGAAGACGAAGTGGTTGGCCGTTGCCATCACCACGAACACCGTCCAGATCGGGTAGAGCACGGCAATGGTGCGGACCACCCGGTTGCGGGCGACGAAGAATACGCACAGCCCCACCCACAGCGCCCACGCGCAGTGCAGGCTCGGCATCGCTGCGTAGAGGTTGGAGTTGTCCGCGACCGTCGGCGTGCCCCACGACCCGAACGTCTTGAAGTAGACGACCGTGTCGACGAAGCCGGCGCCGGGCAGCAGCCGCGGCGGCGCCATCGGCACGATCCAGAAACCGATCAGCCCGAGGATCGTGGTGAAGACCAGCACGGTGCGGGCAGTCTTGTAGACGCGGCGGTGCCTCCAGAACAGCCAGATCAGCGTGCCGCCGGTGACCGGCAAGTGCAGGAACGAGTAGTCGTAATTGGCAATCTGTGCCAGCCACTCGTGCCGCACCAGGAACTGGTTGAGCGTGAGCTCGATGTCGAGGTTGAGGTCCTGGGTGAACTCCAGGAGACGCCAGCCGCGGTTGATGGCCTCCTGCTGATGCGTCGGCACCAGGTTGCGGAGCTGCTCATAGACCAGATCGAGCACGACCAGCACGGTGACTTCGAACCACCACCGAGGGGCGCGGTACGCGCGCCAGCGCAGCGGCAAGAGCGCCGGGCCAGATTCGGTCCGACGCGTCGCGGCTGTCAGGTCGCCAACCCCCTCCGAGCGGATCGACACCATGACAGCTTCTCATTAGTTCACCCAAAGGTTGAAATCAACCTGCATACTGGTGTGTTCCGCTATCCCGCGCATGCGCGGGCATGCCTGCAGGGGGTATGACGCAACTCACGCCAGAGCGCGGCCCCCAGTCCGCCATACGGCCGCTGCAATCGGTATGTGGACGCCTCGTTAGAATCGAGGCTCCGCCACCGACCCGTCAGAAAGGCCAACAGCACGTGCCTCTCGTGGTCCAGAAGTACGGCGGCTCGTCGCTCGCCGACGCCGACAGCATCAAGCGGGTCGCGCGCCGCATCGTCGACACCCGCAAGGCGGGCAACCAGGTGTGCGTCGTGGTTTCCGCGATGGGCGACACGACCGACGAGCTGCTCGATCTTGCCGACGCCGTCTCGCCGGCACCGCCCGAGCGCGAGCTCGACATGCTGCTGACCGCCGGTGAGCGGATGTCAATGGCGTTGGTGTCCATGGCGATCGCCAACCTAGGCGACTCGGCGCGGTCGTTCACCGGCTCGCAGGCCGGTGTCATCACCGACGACGTGCACGGCAAGGCCCGCATCATCGACGTCACGCCGGGCCGCATCACCGAGGCGCTCGGTGCCGGGCACATCGTGATCGTCGCCGGCTTCCAGGGCGTCAGCCAGAACACCAAGGAGATCACCACGCTCGGCCGCGGCGGCTCCGACACGACCGCCGTCGCGCTCGCCGCCGCGCTCAATGCCGACGTGTGCGAGATCTACACCGACGTCGACGGCATCTTCACCGCAGACCCGCGCATCGTGCCGACCGCGCGCAAGGTCGACCGCATCGCCAACGAGGAAATGCAGGAGATGGCGGCGTCTGGCGCGAAGGTGCTGATGCTGCGCTGCGTCGAATACGCCCGCCGCTTCAACCTGCCGATCCACGTGCGTTCGTCGTTCAGTCACCGCGAGGGCACCTGGGTCTACCAACCACAAGGAGAGGACGACGACGTGGAGGCACCGATCATCGCCGGCGTCGCGCACGACCGCAGCGAGGCCAAGATCACCGTCGTCGGGGTCGACGACTCGCCCGGTCAGGCCGCCTCGATCTTCAAGGCGATCGCCGAGGGCGGCATCAACATCGACATGATCGTGCAGAACGTCTCGGCGGTCTCCACCGGCAAGACCGACGTCTCGTTCACGCTGCCCAAGACCGACGGGCAGCGCGGCGTGCAGGTGCTGCAGGCGATCAAGGACCAGCTCGGCTTCGAGTCGGTGCAGTATGACGACCAGATCGGCAAACTCTCGCTCGTTGGCTCGGGCATGCGCAGCAACCCGGGGGTCTCCGCCACCCTCTTCCAGGCGCTCGCGGACAACGGCATCAACATCGAGATGATCTCGACCTCGGAGATCCGGGTCTCGGTCGTCACCAAGGACGACCAGCTGGACGACGCGGTCCGCGCTGTGCACACCGCGTTCGGGCTCGACTCGTCCGACGGGGAAGCAGTGGTCTACGGAGGCACCGGACGATGAGCACCACCGAGAACGTCAAGCGCGAAAACCTCAAGCCGCTCAACGTCGGCGTCGTCGGCGCCACCGGTCAGGTCGGCGGGGTCGTGCTGCGGCTGCTCGCCGAGCGCAACTTCCCGCTGGGCGAGCTGCGGCTCTTCGCCTCGCCGCGTTCGGCTGGCCGCGAAATCGACTGGCAGGGCAAGCGGTTGGTGGTCGAGGACGCCACGACCGCGGACCCGACCGGTCTGGACATCGCGATCTTCTCCGCCGGCGGAGCCACCTCGCGCGAGCAGGCACCCCGCTTCGCCGCGGCGGGCGTCACCGTCATCGACAACTCATCCGCCTGGCGGATGGACGACGAGGTGCCGCTGGTCGTCTCCGAGGTCAACCCGGAGCAGATCGACCAGGCGAAGAAGGGCATCATCGCCAACCCCAACTGCACCACGATGGCCGCGATGCCGGTGCTCAAGCCGCTCGCCGAGGCGGCCGGTCTGCGCCGACTGGTGGTGGCCAGTTACCAGGCAGTCTCCGGGTCCGGCCTCGCCGGGGTGGAGGAGCTCGCCGGTGAGATCCGCCAGGGCGTCGAGGGCAACCTCGAGGCGCTGACCCACGACGGCTCGGCGATCGAGCTCGGACCGGCCAAGAAGTACGTCGCGCCGATCGCCTACAACGTGCTGCCGATGGCCGGCTCGATCGTCGGCGACGGCAGCGAGGAGACCGACGAGGAGCAGAAGCTGCGCAACGAGTCGCGCAAGATCCTCGGCCTGCCCGAGCTCGCCGTCGCCGGCACCTGCGTGCGGGTGCCGGTCTTCACCGGGCACTCGCTGGCGATCCACGCCGAGTTCGACCAGGCGATCACGCCGGCACAGGCCAAGGAGCTGCTCGAGAACGCCTCCGGTGTCACGGTCGTCGACGTCCCGACGCCGCTCGAGGCGGCCGGCACCGACCCGTCATACGTCGGGCGCATCCGGCAGGACCAGTCGGTGCCCGACGGCAAGGGCCTGGTGCTCTTCGTAGCCGGGGACAACCTGCGAAAAGGCGCTGCGCTCAACACGATTCAGATCGCGGAGGCCATCGCGGCAGCGCGGTCGTAACTCGATGATCGGGGACAAGCCGACCCTCGCACTCGTGGGCGCCACCGGCGTCGTCGGGCTGTCACTGCTCTCGTTGTTGCCCACCCGCGACGACATCTGGGGTGAGATCCGGCCGATCGCATCCGGCCGCTCGGTTGGTCGCCGGATGACGATCCTCGGCCGGGACGTGGTCGTGCGGGAGCTGGACGACACCGCGTTCGACGGAGTCGACGTGGTCGTAATGGCGGTGCCCGCTGAGGTCGCGGCCCGGTGGGCGCCGATCGCGGTCGCTGCGGGGGCGGTGGTGATCGACAGCTCCGGCGAATTCACCGGCCGCGAGGACGTGCCGCTGGTCGTCCCGGAGATCAACCCGGATGCCGCGCGTTATCACCCGCAGGGCATCGTCGCGAGCCCGAGCGGACCCACGCTGATGATGGTCGGTGCGCTGTGGTCGCTGCACAGCGCGTGGCAGCTGACGTCGGTGGTGGCCACGACCATGCAGGCGGTCACCGACGCCGGTGTCGCCGGCGCACTGCGGCTGTATGACGAGACGATGGAGCTCGCCGGCAACCAGGGCGTGGGTCAGTCCCCGGGGGACGTGCGCCGGATGCTCTCCGATCTCGGCGCGTCACCCTTCCCGGCACCGGTCGCGTTCAACCTCATCCCGTGGGTCGGCGCACCGGCCGACGAGGGCGCGGCCGACTCCGAGGCGCACGTGCGTGACGAGCTGCGGTCGCTGATGCGGGTGTCGCACCTGCCGGTCGCGGTCACCTGCGTGCAGGTGCCGGTCGTGCGGACGCACTCGGTCTCGGTGCACGCGACCTTCGCCGCCGACGTCGATCGCGACGACGCCGTGCGGGTGCTCACTGAGTCATCGAATTCTGTTGTGGTGCTTGATGATTCGGCTGAGTCGCTGGACGACGCGTGGCCGACGCCGGTCGACGTGGTCGGTGCCGACCCGGTCTTCGCCGGCCGGGTGCGCCGGCTCGACGGCTTCCCCAAGGCGATCGAGCTCTTCATCTGCGCCGACAACCTGCGCAAGGGCTCGGCGCTCAACCTGCTGCAGATCGCGGAGCTCACGGTCAGCTGAACTCCACTGGGCCGCGCCGGTCACCGCCCATGGATGCACTAACCTCACGTGGTGCATAACGTTCGCTTACTTGCCGCGCGAGTGGCCGTGGCGGTCTTCGCGGTGCTGCTGGCGCTCGCCGGACCGGCCGGGGTCGCCCGGGCTGCCGCCCCGCAGCCGGCGCACCCAGCGCCCGCCGCAGCCGTGCCGAAGGTGCTGCGGGTCGGCACCGAGGGCGTCTACCCGCCGTTCAGCTATCACGACGGCAACGGCAACTTCACCGGGTATGACGTCGAGCTGATCCAGCAGATCGGCAAGCGCCTCGGCGTGCAGGTCCAACTGGTGCAGACGCCGTTCGACTCGATGTTCGCGGCGCTGGAGTCCGGCCGCATCGACCTGGTGGCCAACGAGATTTCGCCCACCCCCGAGCGGAAGGCGAAGTATGACCTGTCCGCGCCATACATCTCCACGACCGGTGTGGTCGTCGTCGCCTCCGGCAACAAGGACATCACCTCGCTCGCCGACATCAAGGGCAAGCGGGCCGGGCAGAGTCTGACCAGCAACTGGTCGCAGGTCGCCAAGAAGGCCGGCGCGACGATCGTGCCGATCCAGGACATGGACAAGGCGATGACCGCGCTGGCGCAGAACCGCGTGCAGGTGGTCGTCAACGACGAGTTGGCGGTGCGCAACTACCTCAACACGACCGGCAACAAGCAGGTCAAGATCGTCTCCACGACGAGCGACAAGACCGACTCGGTGTTCGCCGCGCGCAAGGGCAGCGGTTACATGCCGCAGATCAACGCGCAGATCGCCGCCATGCGCAGCGACGGTGCGCTGCAACAGCTCTACGACAAATACTTCGGCACCAAGGCTCAGCAGCAGGAGAAGCAGGCGGGCAACCGCAGCAGCTGGCAGATCGTGCGGGACAACCTGTGGCCGATGCTGCTGGCGACCCTGCGGACGACGATCCCGCTGACCGCGATCAGCTTCGTGCTCGGGCTGGCCATCGCCCTGCTGATCGCGCTGATGCGGCGCTCGACGATCGCGATCGTCTCCTGGCTCGCCCGCGCCTACATCTCGATCATCCGCGGCACGCCGCTGCTGGTGCAGTTGTTCATCGTGTTCTACGGATTGCCGCAGCTGGGTTTGAAATTCAGCCCGTTCGGGGCGGCGATCCTCGCGCTCAGTCTCAACGTCGGCGGGTATGCCGCAGAGGTCATCCGGTCGGCGATCGCGGCCGTGCCGCAGGGGCAGTGGGAGGCCGCCGAAACCATCGGCATGGACTACCGCACGACCCTGCGGCGGGTGGTGCTGCCGCAGGCGGCGCGCATCGCCGTGCCGCCGCTCGGCAACACGCTGGTGTCCTTGGTCAAGGACACCTCGCTCACCTCGGTGATCCTGGTCGCCGACCTCTTCCAGAAAGCGCAGAACGCGGCCGCACCGACCTTCGAATACATGGGTCTCTACACCGCGGCGGCCGCCTACTACTGGGTGATCTGCTTCGTGCTCAACGCGCTGCAGGGCCGCCTCGAGAAACGACTGAACAGGTACGTAGTCAGATGAATACCCCACAAAGTTCTCCGCTCCTTCGTCGCTCCGATACTTTGCGGGGGCCCCGATGATCACCCCACAAAGTTCTCCGCTCCTTCGTCGCTTCGATACTTTGCGGGGGCCCCGATGACCACCCCACAGAGTTCTCCGCGCACACCCCTGGTCGAAGTCACTTCGATGGCAAAGCGATTCGGCGATCACGAGGTCATCAAGGATGTCTCGTTCGAGGTCGGCAAGGGCACCGTCACCGTCGTCATCGGGCCGTCCGGGTCGGGCAAGACCACGCTGCTGCGTGGGCTCAACGCGCTGGAACTGCCCGACAGTGGCGCGGTGCGCATCGGTGACGTCGACGTCGACTTCGGGCAGATCCACCCCGGCCGCGGCGGACGGCTCGCCAAGCCCGACCGCGAGCTGGTGCGCCGCTACCGCGCCCAGAGCGGCATGGTCTTCCAGAGCCACAACCTCTTCCCGCACCGCACCGCGTTGCAGAACGTCACCGAGGGCCCGATCGTGGTGCAGCACCGCCCGGCCGCCGAAGCCGACGACCAGGCGCGCAAGCTCCTGGAGAAGGTCGGGCTGACCGGGCACGTCGACAAGTACCCCTACCAACTGTCCGGCGGTCAGCAGCAGCGCGTCGGCATTGCCCGGGCGCTCGCGCTCGAGCCGGAGCTTCTCCTGCTCGACGAGCCGACGTCGGCGCTCGACCCGGAGCTGGTCGGCGGGGTGCTTGCCGTCATACGGGCTCTCGCGCAGGAGGGCCGCACGATGGTGATCGTCACCCACGAGATCCGCTTCGCGCGGCAGGTCGCCGACCAGGTGCTCTTCATCGACGAGGGGCTGGTCGTCGAACGCGGCACGCCCGAGCAGGTGCTCGAGCACCCCACCAAGGAGCGCACCCGCACCTTCCTGCAGCGCCTGCTGGAGGCGTGACTGCCGGTCCGAATCTCGCTCAGCGGAAAGCGGATTCGCCGGTCAGCGCCTGGCCGATGATGAGCTGGTGCACCTCGGAGGTGCCCTCGTAGGTCATCACCGACTCCAGGTTGTTGGCGTGCCGCATCACCGGGTAGTCGAGGGTGATGCCGTTGGCGGCGAGGATCGTGCGGCACTCGCGGGCGATCTTGATCGCCTCGCGGCAGTTGTTCAGCTTGCCGACGCTCACCTGCTCATTGGTGATCGCGCCGGCGTCCTTGCGCCGTCCCAGATGTATGGCGAGCAGCGTCCCCTTCATCAGCTCCACGGCCATGTCCGCGAGCTTGGTCTGGGTGATCTGGTAGCCCGACAACGACTTGTCGAAGACCTTGCGGCTCTCGGCATACGCCAGCGCGATCTCCAGGCACTCCCGCGCGGCGCCCATCGCCCCGAAGAGGATGCCGAAGCGCGCCTCGGACAGGCACGACAGCGGCCCGCGCAGACCGGCCACCTCGGGCAGCACCGCATCGCCCGGCAGGCGCAGGTCGGTGAACGCCAGCGAGCCGGTGATCGAGGCACGCAGCGACAGCTTGTGCTCGATCTCGGTCGCCTCGAAGCCGGGGGTGTCGGTCGGCACCACGAAGCCGCGGATCTTGCCTCGTCCTGAGCTTGTCGAAGGGTCGTCGGTCTGCGCCCACACGACCGCGACGTCCGCGACGGGGCCGTTGGTGATCCACATCTTGGAGCCGTTCAGCACCCAGTCGTCGCCGTCGCGACGGGCGCGGGTGCGCATGCCGGCGGGGTCGGAGCCGAAGTCGGGCTCGGTCAGCCCGAAGCAGCCGAGCGCCTCGCCGGCCGCCATCCGCGGCAGCCACTCCTGCTTCTGCTCCTCGCTGCCGAACTTGTGGATCGCGGTCATCGCGAGCGACCCCTGCACCGACATCAGCGACCGGATGCCGGAGTCGGCCGCCTCCAGCTCCAGGCAGGCCAGGCCGTATTGCGTGGCCGTCGAGCCCGCGCAGCCGTAACCGTCCAAGTGCATCCCGAGCAGGCCGAGTTTGCCCAGCTCGGGCGCGAGTTCGCGGGCCGGCACGGTCCCGGCCTCGAACCACTCGGCCAGGTGCGGCCGCAACTTCTCGTCGCCGAATCGTCGTACGACGGCCGCGAGGTCACGCTCGTCCTCCTCCAGCAGACCGTCGGTGGCAAGGAGCTTGGTCAGGGCAGGGTTCGGTGCACTCACATGCCCATCATGCCCGCAGCGCAATTACAGTGACAGCCGACATGAGTGCAGTGGACGTCGCCCGGGCCCGAGCCGCCTTCGCTGCGGCTGCGGACGTGTTCGCCGGCCCCCTCTATCGGCACTGGTGCCGCGCGATGGCGGCCGAGACCGGCCGCGACGACCGCACCTTCACCGGGTTCGCAAGCTACGGCCTCGACTTCGACGACTGGCGGGCGGCTCAGCGGCTGTTGCGGGTCACCAGCCTGGAGCTGCGCCGAGCCGGCCTCGATCACCCGCTCGCCGACTACTTCCCGGTGCTCGGCGGCACGCTGCCCCCAGACGCCCGCTCCTACCAGCTGTGGACCGAGCTGCTGCGCGACCGCCGCGGTCCGATCGGCAGACGACTGCAGGAGCCGCCGGTGCCGCTGAACGACCCGATCGCGGGCCTGCGGATCATGCGGCTGCTGGACACCCACCTCACCCAGGCGTATGCCGACCCGGTCGTCCTCGAGCTGCTCGCGGTAGGGGCGGCCGGGGGACTCGAACTCGTCGCCGACTTCCTGGCACCCGGTCTCCTTCAGGGGCACCACATCGTGCACCGTCGCGGCGTCGACCTCGACCCGCTCGACACCCGCGACCCGCAGGTGCGCGACGAGATGCTGGCACTGCTCGAGCCGGAGGACCTCGCCGCGCAGGGCCGCGTCCAGCGCGCCGCACAGCTCGCGGCCGAGCAGGACATCGTCGTCTCGCGTCAGGACGCCTTCGACGCGGTCAGCAAGGAGGGCTTCGGATTCGGCCGGTTGCCAGTGGTTTTCGGCGCATCCTTCCTGTGCAGCGTCGACGACCCGGAGCGGATGGACCAGATCATGCGGGCACGGCACGCCGAGGGCATCTGGATCAGCGACGAGTCCGCCGGTGTGCTCGCGCGGTTCGTCGACGACCCGCAGCTGCGCGACCTTCCGCCGCTGACGCGGGTGACCCGGCTGGCGCACTACCGCGGCGGCGAAGCTCTCGCCATACGAACGAACGTGGCGGATGCGTAGCGACATCGTGTGACCGTTGCCACAATGAGGCCACCACATCCCCCTGGAGGTAGCTCGTGGAATACCCGCTCATCGTTCGTGACTTCCTGGATCGGGCCGAGACGGCCTACCCGGACCGCGTGGCCGTGGTGGACGAACCCAACCAGCCGGCGCCGGGATTCGGCGGGGGCGAGCTGACCTACCGGGAGCTGGCCAAGCGCGCCCGGGCGCAGGCCGCCGGGTTGGACGCGATGGGGGTGCCGGTCGGTGGGCGGGTTGCGGTCGTCTCGCAGAACAGCGCGCGCCTGCTCACCTCGTTCTACGGTGTGAGCGGCTGGGGCCGGGTGCTGGTGCCGGTCAACTTCCGGCTCTCGGTGCCCGAGGTGCAATACATCGTCGAGCACTCCGGCGCCGAGGTGCTGATGATCGACCCCGAGCTCACGCATCTGATCGACGAGGTGCCGTGCGAGCGGAAGTTCGTGCTGGGCGAATCGGACGACGAGCTGTGGGGCTCGACCGCCGAGCCGCGGCCGTGGGCGGGTGACGAGCACGCGACCGCGACGATCAACTACACCTCGGGCACGACGGCACGGCCCAAGGGTGTGCAGCTGACCCACCGCAACAACTGGCTCAACGCGAGCATCTTCGGCTGGCAGACAGGCGTCTCCGACCGCGACGTCTATCTGCACACGCTGCCGATGTTCCACGCCAACGGCTGGGGCATGCCCTTCACGGTGACCGGCATGGGCGGCAAGCACATCGTGCTGCGAAAGGTCGACGGCCCGGAGATCCTGCGCCGCATCGACGAGCACGGCGTCACGCTGATGTGCGCCGCGCCCGCGGTCGTGGCGGCTGCGCTGGATGCCGCGCAGACCTGGGACGGGCCGATCCCCGGGCGTGACCGCACCCGCATCGTCGTCGCCGGCGCCCCGCCGCCCACCCGCACCATCGAGCGGGTGCGCGAGGAGCTCGGCTGGGAGTTCATCCAGATCTACGGCCTGACCGAGACCTCGCCGCTGCTCACGATGAGCCGGATGCGCGCGGAGTGGGACGACCTGTCCCCGACCGAGCAGGCACGCAACCTGGGCCGGGCCGGGTACCCCGCCGTGGGAGTGCGCATCAGCGTCGACGAGAGCGGCGAGGTGCTCGCGCAGTCCAACCACAACCTCGCGTCCTACTGGGACAACCCGGAGGCCACCGCGGCCGCGCAGGCCGGCGACTGGTTCCACACCGGCGACGGCGGCGCCTTCGAGGACGGCGTGCTCACGATCTCCGACCGCAAAAAGGACGTGATCATCTCCGGCGGGGAGAACGTCTCCTCGATCGAGGTCGAGGACGTGCTGATGTCGCACCCGCAGGTGCGCGAGGTCGCGGTCATCGGCATACCCGACGAGAAGTGGGGCGAGCTGATCACCGCACTGGTCGTGGTCGACGGTGACGTCGACGCCGACGAACTGATCGCGCACAGCCGCAAGTCGCTCGCCGGTTACAAGGTGCCCAAACGCATCGAATTCCGCGACGAGCTCGCGCGCACGGCAACCGGCAAACTGCAGAAATTCAAACTCCGGCAGCCCTTCTGGGAGGGCACCGACCGGCAGGTCAACTAGTGAGGGACTTCGGCAACATCGGGCGCGCGGTCCAAGGCGCGATCTACTCCGCCGGAGCTTACGGACACCGGCCGAAGGTGCCCGTCGAGCCTTCGGCCCTGTATGCCGCAGCGCACCGGCGGATGAGCTCGCAAGCGTGGTCGTACGTCGCGGGCAGCGCGGGCATGCAACGCACCGACGAGGCCAATCAGCAGGCATTCCAGCGCTATCCGATCGTGCCGCGGATGCTGCGCGACGTCTCCGAGCGGTCGCTCGCGGTGCAGCTGTTCGGTTACACGCTGCCCGCACCGCTGCTCTTCGCGCCGATCGGCGTGCTCGAGATGGCGCATCCCGACGCGGAACTGGCTGTCGCCCGCGCGGCGTCGGCGCTCGGCCTGCCGATGGTGCTGTCGACGCAGGGCTCGGTCCCGATGGAGCGCACAGTGGCCGAGTTGGGCGCCAATCCCATGTGGTATCAGCTGTATTGGAGCAACAACAACGAGCTCGCCGAGTCGCTGGTGCGTCGCGCGGAGACCGCCGGCGCACAGGCGCTCGTGGTCACCCTCGACACCCACCTGCTCGGCTGGCGCACCCGGGACCTCGACCTCGGCTACCTGCCGTTCGCGCGGGCCGAGGGCATCGCCCAATATCTGACCGACCCGGTCTTCACCGACCTGGTGCGCCGGAGAGCGGCGAGCGGCGTGGCGGGGGAGACCGCCGTCAACCAGCGGCCGACGCTGGCCGCCGTCCGCACCCTGCTGTCAATCACCCGGCACTACCCGGGACGCTTCCCCGCCAACCTGCGGTCGCCGTTGCCGCGGGCGGCGGTCGAGACCTTCCTCGACGTCTTCCCCTGCCCGGCGCTCACCTGGGACGACCTGGACTTCCTGCGCGGCATCACCTCGTTGCCGATCGTGCTCAAGGGCATCCAGTCGGTCGACGATGCCCGCGAGGCTATCGACCGCGGGGTCGACGGCATCCAGGTGTCCAACCACGGCGGCCGTCAGGTTGACGGCGCGGTTGCGGCCCTCGACGCACTTGCTGAGATCAGCGCCGCGGTCGGCGGGCGGGTGCCGTTGCTCTTCGACAGCGGCATCCGCAGCGGCGCCGACATCTTCAAGGCGCTCGCGCTCGGCGCGTCCGCGGTGATGATCGGCCGGCCTTGGCTCTACGGCCTCGCCCTCGACGGCGCGGCCGGTGCCGAGGCCGTGATGGAGCGGCTGATCGCCGAACTCGACCTGACCATGGCGCTTTCCGGAGTGGCCTCGGTGACCGAGCTCGGCCGCGACAACCTGCGCCTGCCGGTCGGCTGACCAGGGGCGTGTGTGGGCAAACGCATAGTTGCCGCAGGGCCCATCTTTACCCGTGGGTAGGTACGGTGGGCCCGCCTTGACCTCGATCATGATCCGGAAGTGACGACCGATGACCGAGCAGCCGCGCCGCCGCCGACGAGCACCCCTGATCGCCGCTGTCGCCATACTCGCCGTCCTCGCGCTCGTGGCCGGCGCGGAGTTCCTGGTGCGTCATCAACTGCGCAGCAGCGTCTCGAACGCCATGGAGAACGGGCTGCGCACCTCCTCGGTCGACGTGGGCATCGGCTCGACGCCGGCGCTGCTCGACCTCGGCCGCGGCAGCATCGACAAGGTCACCCTGAACGCGCAGAACGCCACCATCTGTCAGGTCCGGGACGTCTCGATCAATGCCGACGTCCGGGATGTGTCGACGTCCCCGTCCGGCGGGCGGATCGGCGAATCCAACCTGGCCCTGACGCTGAGCGGTCAGGCGATGGCCGACCTGGTGGCGGGCTCGGGCCAGGCTCAGGGGGTCACCGCGACGCCCGAACCTGCTTCGGGCACAGTCCAACTCAGCGGCTTCGGTGGCCTCGCGCAGATCTGGGTGCGACCGTCGGTCAAGGGCGGTCAGCTCGACTTCACGATCACCAAGGCGTCGTTGGCGGGGCGTGACGTGCCCGCGGACCAGGCGCAGAAGATGCTCGGCGGCTCCTCCGGAGGCAGCGGTATGACGCAGCTCCCGCTCGGGCTGAAGGCGACGTCGGTGAAGGTCACCGGCGCCGGGCTGGTCGCCAGCTTCCGGGGAGCGCCGACCACCCTGCCGAAGGACAAGCAACCCCTCGACTGCAAGAGCACCGGAGCGTGACGACATGGAGATGACCCCGATCGAGCAGTGGAAGCCGCGGGCCGGTGAGGTGCTGCAGATCGTGCCGACCGACGCCACGATGGCTGCCGTGGCGGCCGCGCCGGCGTCGTCCGCGCGGCCGTCGCTGCTGCAGGAGTCGCACATCCGCACCGCGGCCGACCGGCGGGCCAAGGGTGTGCCGTGGTCGCCGTGGATCGCCTTCGCCTTCCACGTCCCGCAGCGGCTGGACCGGGAGGCGCTGCGCCGTGCCGTGCAGCGCTTCGTCACCCGCCACGGGGCATTGCTCAGCTGGTTCGAGCCGGATGCCGAAACCATCGATGAGAGCACGACTTTCACCCGACGAGCGTTGCCCGTGGAGCAGGTCGAGCTTGAGGTGCGCAGCACCGGCCGGGCGGCGGACGTCGACGCCGCTCGCGATGCGGTCACCGAGCGCTTCGCCGGCAGCACCAGTCCGCTGGAGTGGCCCTCGTTCGCGGCCGGCGCGATCGACCACGGCGACGACGGCTTCACCGTCTACTACGGCGTCGATCACTCGTTCAGCGACGGCGTCTCCCTTGCCCTCGGCGTCGATGATCTCTTCCGGCTCTATCAGATCGAGGCGCACGGGTCGCAGGAGGAAGTGCCCCCGGTCGGCAGCTATGTCGACTTCAGTGAGCAGGAGCGGGCCCGGTCGGAGCGGCTCAGCTGGCGCGATCCTGCCGTGCGGGTCTGGGCGCTGGCGCTGCTGTCGGTGCGCAACAAGCTGCCCAGCACCCCGCTGGACATCGGCGTGCAGCCCGGGCAGACGGCGCCCTCGACCCGGATGAACCGGACGCTCGCGGACGCCGAGACGATGAAAGCGTTCGAGGCCCGCTGCAAGGCACACGAAGGTGGCGCCGGCGCCGGTCTCTTCGCCGTGCTGGCATTGATCGACGCCGCGCTGACCGGTCGGCCGAGCTACCTGGCCCTCAACGCCGTTGCCACCCGGTCGGATCCGCAATACCTGATGGCACAGGGCTGGTTTATCAACCTGGTGCCGGTCGCGTTCCGGGTTGGGAAGGGAACCTCCTTCGACGACCTGGTCGGCAAGGCGCAGAAGGCGCTGCGCCGATCCCGTGCCGCCACGGATACGCCGGCCCGCTCGATCGTCGACTACGCGGCGAAATTCGGCGGGGTGAAGGTCGGCGCGACGGCGGTGCCGCCGATCGTCTCCTACATCGACCTGCGTCGGGTGCCGGGGGCCGAGTTGCCCGGCGTCGACGACGTGCACGCGCTCGGCGGACCCGGCACCACCGGTGACGTGTCGATGTGGATCAACCGAGGCAGCGATCGCACCTACGCGCTGATGAGCTACCCGGACACACCCGAGGCCGCGGTCAGCATCGACCGCTACTTCGGCGCGATTACCGAGCTCATCCGCGCCGTTGCGGCACAGGAGGACGTGACCGTCGAAACCGCTTTGGCCGCAATGCAGTTGCCGATCCCGGCGACAGCCTGACGGTCACCCCGTCGACGCGCGCAGGGTGCGCTCGACCTCGTCGAGCCAGTCGCCGACGATGCTGCGCGCCTGCGCCGTGTCGGGCATCCTGGCGCGCAGCGCGAGGCCGGTGTCGTCGCGCACCCACCACAGCTGCACGTCGGTCGTCGGCGCATCCGGGCTCGCCTGGGTGACCGCGTGGCGCTCGTGCAGCTCGTGGCCGGGCACCCGCCGGTAGTCGACGTAGGAGATCATCCCGACATCCCCCTCGTGCGCGAATCCTCTTGCGTATGACGCAAGTACGTCACCCAACGGCAGCGTCGCGAGGCGTTGCGCGCGTTCGACCTGGCGCTGCGCCTCCGGCAACAACTCGTCCATGGCGAGGTGGCTGGCGATGGTGACCGGCCCGTTGCTGACGAACCAGCCGACCGCTTCGCGCCACTCGTCGCGGCTGCGGGTGCCGACGGGCAGCAACGTGCTGAACTCGTCGGTCAGACCGAGCGTGCCGGCTGCCCGTGCGCAGGTGGCCAAC
Source organism: Flexivirga meconopsidis (assembly GCF_026162425.1). GTDB lineage: Bacteria > Actinomycetota > Actinomycetes > Actinomycetales > Dermatophilaceae > Flexivirga > Flexivirga meconopsidis. The sequence continues at coordinate 555,099 of NZ_JAOBQJ010000001.1, forward strand.
AACGCGGCCGGTAGCCGGGCTCCATGGTCGCGGGCACACCGTTCGAGCGCGTCGGTCTGCTCGCACGTGAGCACGCTCCGCACGTCCACCGCGGCCGGACCGTTGCCGTGGCGTGCCGCAGCCGGTAGCGGAAAGCGTGGCAGCCCACCGCAATTGCGGTCGAAGAACGCATGCCAGTCGGAGATGCCGGTGCCGGCCGGACCCGCTGCCACCGCGGCCTCTGCCCGGCAGGCGTCGAGGAAGGAACCGACCCGGGGGAGACCGGTCCCCGCAAGCTCGGGATGGTCGCCATCGCTCCAGTGGTCGCGGCCTGCGGCATACAGCTCGACGAAGTCGCGCGCGAGCACCGCCATCGAGACGGCATCGGTGAGTCCGTGGTCGAGGGCGATGACGACGGTCGAGCGGTCGCCGGCATCGACGGCGGCGAAGCAGACCTTCGGCCCGTCCACGGTGTGGGTGGCGTCGTCGATGAGGGTCCGCAGCTGTCGGCGGCGGTCGGTGACGGAGCCCTTGCAGTCGGATTCGACGATTTCCCAGTCGAATTCGTCACCGAAGGCCAGAGTGACGGGTGCGCCGTCGCGGAAGGCGGTCGCGGTGCGGAGCACCTCGTGGCGGTTCATGAGGGCCGCGCAGGCTGAGGTCAACGCTGCTCGGTCCAGCGGGCCGGCGACGGCCAGGGTCAGACAGAGCCAGCCTCCGGTCGGGCCTGCGGCGAGCGTGTGGTTGATCTGGTTGAAGGACGGCGGCACATCGGGGATGACGTGCGAGGCCGCGGCCGGTGCCGGCAGGCACCGCACCAGCCGGCCCGCGGGCAGGTCGAGCCGGTCTGCGGTCGTCAGCAGCATCAGACGAGCGCTGGCTCCGGCTGAGTCGCCAACTCCTGCAGGACGGTGGTGAATGCCTGCAGGTAGCGCTCCACCCCGGCCGTCGCGGTGGCGTTGTTGGGGTGCCGCACGGAGACGTTGATGCCGCCGCGTGCGCGCACCACCCAGAAGTAGAACTCGTCGTCGGAGTACCGGATGCTGCGCAGCGCGCGGGCGCGGACCGCATCGAACTGCGCCGCGCCAGGCAGGTGCCGCAGGTCGACGTAGGAGACCACGAAGCGGGGCGAGGAGTCGATGCCGAGCAGGTCGGCGATCGTGGCGAACGGGATCTGGGCATCACTGCGGATGTGCGCGGACGCCTCGTCCGCGCGTCGCAGCTTCTCCGGCAGCCCGGAAGCACCGGCGAGTTGCAGGGTGAACGGGCTGATGCCGACGAACCAACCCATGGATGCGGTGTATTCGGGGGTCCGGGTGTGCATCGGCATGACGAACTTGAACGGGTCGGCGGTGCCGGTTGCGGTCGACATCGCCTCCGCGAGCGCAACCAGAACCGCCGGCTGCATCCCGAACCCGAGCGACCGGGCGTGCTGGTGGATCTGGTCGCTGACCTCGGGACCGACCAGCCAGCGGGAGATGCTGCGCTGCGGCAAGGTCAGGTCGGCGGGTTCCTCATTGGGAAACGGTGCGACCGGGAAACGCGGCTCATCGGGCTCCAGGAAGTCCAGCCAGCGACGGGTGGTTTCGTGTCCGTGGTCGGCGACTGCGGCGTGGGCGCGTTCGGCAACGCTGAAATCGACGTAGCTGGCGGCGGGTTCGGTGACGAGCGGCTCCCCGGCTAGCGCGGCCGTGTAGAGCTGGTCGAGCTCCGACACTGCGATCACCTGCGAGTAGGCGTCCATCACCGAGTGGTCGGCCGCGAAGGCGAGCAGGAAGCGCGGACCGTCCTCCTGGTTGGTGGGCACCACCGTCGCGGCGACCAGGTGCGGCCAGCTGTCCGGTCGGACGGTGCGGTCGAAGTAGCGGGAGACCACGTCGTAGACGCGCTCGACGGTGTCGTAGCTGCCGGCGTCCCGAGCGGCGAGGTGGAGATTCTCGGGCCGGTAGGTCGCGCGGTGCAGGCCGGAGTCGTCCCGCGTCACGAGGGTGCGGAACGACTCATGCTTGGCGTGCCAGGCAAGCAACGTGCGGCGTACGGCCTCCGCGTCGAACTCGTGCTGGATCTCGAAGACGGTGCCGATCCACGACGGTTCGTCCGGGTCGGGTGCGCGGGTGACGTGCTTTTCGTGCTGGGGTGAGAGTGGGCGTCCGTCGACGGCGTCGGCGCACGGTGTCGATGACCTGGCTCGCCAGAAAGTGACCGCGCCGGCGTAGACCTCGTAGTCGGCGAGCTCGGTGTATTCCACGGCGCAGCTCCTTCCTCGTGTGCGGGGTGGGGGAGTGGGCGCGCAGCGGCACTGCTACGGCAGAGTAAGGGACCCGCCCCCGTTCTACACCTGGGATGGTCAAGAGTGGGTAAATCCTTGCAATTCCACCAGATCCGCGGCTCGTTGTACAGCCGTCAAGGGGGCGATCATGCGGTTCGCCAGCTCGGTCGCGCGACCCCGAACCGGGTCGCTGACCAGCACAGACAGCGATGCCGCGCACCCGTCGGCGGTGAGGTCGAGGAACCGTGTGAGATCGCCCACTCCGAGGGCTGCGAGCCGTCGACCCCACAGCGGCTGGTCGGCGTTGAACCAGGCGACCAGAGCCGGTATGCCGGCACGCAGCGCTGCCGCGGTGGTGCCGGCGCCACCGTGGTGCACGGCCGCGACACAGCGCGGCAGCACCCGGTGATGATCGACGCTCGGCACGATGCGCACGTCGTCGTCGGCGGCGACGTCGAAGCTGGACCAGCCCGCGGTCACGAGGGCGCGGCACGAAAGGCGGTGCGACACCTCACGCACCAGCGCGACCGTCGCCTGTGGGTCGCGCACCGGCATACTTCCGAATCCCCAGTAAACAGTGGGTTTTTCACATAGCCACGCATCGAGTTCGGTGTCGGTTCCCGGGTCGAGAGCTGCCCGGGCCTGCGGCGGGAGGTCGAGGAACCCGACCAGGGGACGCAGATCGCCCCACTCGGCCGCGAGCTCGGGGAACAGCAGCGGATCGATCGCCTGCATCTCGAGCGACCCGCTGCTCGCCATACGGTCGGCCACGGACACCCGCGAGGGCGCAAGACCCAACTGGGCACGCATGGCGTCCTCGCCTCGTCGCGTCATCAGGCGCCACGATCGGTCGGCGAGCCACCACGTCGCCCGATGCGCAAGGTCCGCCGCGACCGGCGGGTCCGGCAGCAGACGCACGGACTCCGAACGACGGATGGGGTAGTAGTGCACGGCGGCTTGCGCGATGCCGTGCTTCTCGGCGAGGGCCCGGGCCACCTCCTGGCCGAGGAAGCAACTGACGACGACGTCGGACCCCGCTGCCTGCTCGTCGAGGTCACGGGCCAGCTGCGACCAGCCGATGGTGCCCAGTTCGGACAGCCCGCGCCAGCGCACCCGCGGGTCGGCCGACTTGATCCGGCGTTGCACCAGGTCGGACTCCAGCAGCGCCGCCGAATCAGGACCGGTCGTGATCGCCTCGATCCCTGCCCGCTGCGCGAGATCGCGCAGATTGGGCGGCACGCCAAGTTGCACGTCGTGGCCGCGCCCGCGTAGCTCGAGAGCGAGCGCTATGCCAGGCTGCACATCGCCGCGACTGCCGAGGAACGGCATGAGGATCCGCATGGCAGGTAAGGCAATCACGGATCGGGCCGGGCGTGCTGCGCGAAGGGTTGCGCCGTAACGTGATCCGTATCGCACAACTGGTCAATCGACGGGGTTACCGCGGCGTAGTCTGATACGGCACCATGGCCGGCATGGTTTCCAGTCCCGCCGCCCCACCGGAGCTCGCGGTTGACGTGCGAGATCTGACGGTGCGGTTCGACGATTTCGTCGCGGTCGACGGCGTCAGTTTCAGTGTCCCGACCGGCAGCGTGCTCGGCCTGCTGGGTCCCAATGGCGCGGGCAAGACGACGACGGTCCGGGTGCTTGCGACCCTGCTGCCTGCGTCCGGTGGCAGCGCGAGCATCTTCGGACACGACGTGCAGCACGACGCGCACCGGGTGCGTTCGCTCGTCGGGCTGACCGGGCAGTATGCATCGGTCGACGAGGAGTTGACCGCGCGCGAAAATCTGATGGTCTTCGCGCGCCTGTTGCGCTTCTCGCGGGCCGGCGCCCGTCGCAGGACCGCCGAACTGCTCGAGGAGTTCTCGCTCACCGACGCGGCGAACCGCTCGCTCAAGCACTTCTCCGGCGGCATGCGTCGTCGGCTGGACCTCGCGACCAGCCTCCTCGCCGAGCCGCCGCTGATCTTCCTCGACGAGCCGACCACCGGGCTCGACCCGCGCACCCGGCAACAGATGTGGGAGACGATCCGACGGCTCGTGCGGGGTGGGTCCACCGTCGTACTCACCACCCAATACCTCGAAGAGGCCGACCAGCTCGCCGACAACATCGTCGTGATCGATCACGGCAAGGTGGTCGCCGAGGGCAGCGCGGACGATCTGAAGGCGTCGGTCGGCTCGGGTCGTCTCCGGCTGTCGCTGGTCGACGACGGTGATCTCCCGACCGCCAGCCTGGTGATGGAGCAGATCGCCGGCCACTCGGTCGAGACCGAAGCCGACCGCACACTGGTCGTGCCGGTCGCCGGTGCTTCACTGGTCACGGATGTGTTGATTGCCTTGCGTGACAAGGGGATCGAGGTTTCCGAGGTCGGGGTGCACAAGCCGACCCTCGACGAGGTGTTCTTCCAGATCACCGGTAACCCGCGTAAGGAGGGCGCATGACCGCGGCGACTGCCCAGTCACGGGCACAACGTCGACAGCGGGACAACCTGACCCGTCGGCCCAGTGTCGCGAGCACCGCGGCGACGTCGTTGACGTTGGCTGCGCGCGGCCTGCTGAAGATCCGGCACAACCCGTTCCGGTTGTTCGATGTCGTCGCTTTGCCAATCGTCTCGACCGCGATGTTCGCGGGGATCTTCGGCGGTGCGATTGCCGGCAGCGTCAGCAACTACCTGCCCAATCTGGTGCCGGGCGTGCTGGTGCAGGTTGCGGTGACCGCGGCCGTCAACACCGGCGTGCAACTGTGTGAGGACGTCGACCAGGGAGTGTTCGACCGGTTCCGGTCGATGCCGATCGCCCGCATCGCGCCGTTGATCGGGGCACTGACCGCCGACGTCGTGCGCTACATCGTCGCCGCGGCGATGGTCGTCCTCGTCGGCACTCTGATGGGTTACACGCCGCACAGTTGGCCGGGGCTGCTGCTGGGTTGCTTGCTGGTGATCTACACCGCGTTCGCGCTGAGCTGGGTGTTTGCCTTCCTCGGGGTCCGAATGCCGAGCGCGCCTGCGGTGCAAGGCGCTTCGATGTTCGTGCTGATGCCGATGACGTTCATCTCGAACGCGCTGGTGCCGACGACCAACATGCCGTCCTGGATCAAGTGGCTCGCCGACATCAACCCGGTGTCGCACCTGGTGACCGCCGTGCGGCAACTGGCCAATCAGGGGTCGGTGGGCATGGACATCATCTGGTCGCTGGTCGGCGCGACGCTCATCATGCTGATCATGGCGCCCATCGCGGTGCACGCCTACATCCGGAAGACGTGAGTTGCCGTATGTCGCAGGCCAATCGGCTGACTCCGGCCGAGGAAGCGTTTGTGCTGGCCGAGCAGGTGCTCGAGCTGCCGATCGTCAACCAGATGATCTGGCGGTTCGACACGCCGATCGACCGGGATCGCCTGCAGCGGCTGGTCGCCCGGGTGGCGCAGGGCCCGCTCACCCGTCGCCTGCGCCCGGCCCGCATGCCGTTTGCGCGCGGCACCTGGGTCGCCGCACCGCCACCGGAACCACTCGTGCGCGTCGATCCGCCCATCGATCGCGACGAGCTCATCGACTGGGCCGACCGAGACCTTGCGCGGCCATTTCACGCCGATCGCGGTGTGCCCTGGACGATTTCGGCAGTGCCATTCACCGGCGGTGGACACGCCGTCGTGCTGACCGCGCCGCATACGCTCTCGGACGGCAGTGGCGCATATGCGGCATTCGCCGCCGCGTCGACCGGCGAGGACATCGGCCGACTGCCTGACGACAGTGCCCGCACTCCGACACGCCTGGACGACCTGCGGGACGCCGGGAGACAGCTCGCCGCCGCATTCTTCGGGATCGGCAAGTTGGCGCGGCTCGCGCTGCGTCGCCGGAAGCAGTCACCGGCTGCGTTTATGAGCAAACCGCCCGCACAGCCGCCCCGCCCGGACGTGCCGGTCGCCCACGCCGCGCGGCCCTCGGCATACGCAGTGGCCGACTTCGATGAGAGGGAATGGCAGGCGGTCGCCGAGCTTCGCGGTGGGTCGAACAATTCGCTGCTCATCGCCTTTGGCACCGGCTTGCTGGAGTCGGCCGGCCGGGTGGAGACCGGCAGCCGCATCCCGGTGTCGATCCCGGTCGCCGTGCGCCGGCCCGGCGACCGTCGGGCGATCGCGACGATCGGCGCCACGATGCCGATGACCGTCGACGCGACCGGGTATGACGACTTGCGCCCGGTGCGCAAGGCCGCCCGCGAAGCACTTGCCCACGCGACGGACCCGCAGCGCGACCAGCAGGACGTCTTGCGGATGGTCACCCCGATCCTTCGGCTGCTTCCTCGAAAACTGTTGCGCAGCATGGCACTTCGTCAGCCGGCGGCCGTGCTGACGTGCTCTAACATCGGCGCGGTGCCGGCCGCGGTCGCCTCGCTGGGTGGTGACGTCGTGGGCGCGGTCACCGTGCGGATGACAGTGCAGAACGCGACCGTCGAGCAGTTGCGCCGCGCGCGTGGTGGACTCACCGTCTGGCTGTCGGTCTCGGCCGGGAAGGCGACACTCAGCGTGCTCGGCATGGACCCGGACCTCTGGCCCGATCCGGCCGCGATCCGACGAGCGATCTGCGAAGAGAGCGCGAAATGGGCTCTGCAACCTACATTCTGGTGAGGGGGACCGATGAGTGAAGTGATGGACAACCGATTCACCTTCGGCGACGAGGCCTACTTCCTCAGCGAGTCGGTGCTGGGGATCCCGGTCGCGTCCCAACACACCTGGCGGTTGCCGCAACCGTTGCCCAGCGGGGCTCTTGCCGCACTGCACGACAACCTCGCCCGAGGTCCACTCAGCCGGCTCGCCGCGGCGCCGCGAGTGCCGGGCGCGCGGTACCGGTGGATGCCCGCGCCGGCCGGCACCCGCCTCACCATCGACGAGCAGCCGGTCCGCCCTGAGCAGTTGATGCGCTGGTGCGACGACCAACTGGCCGCGCCGATCGACCCGCTGCACGGCCCTGCCTGGTGGCTCTCCGCGACCCCGGTCACCGACGGTGGCCAGCTCGTGTCGTTCGTGACGCGCCATACGATCGGCGATGGCGGGCTGATCCTGCAGGCGATCGACGCAGCCGTCACTGGGGATGCCCTGCCCCGTGTGCCGGACGCCCGCGCGACGTCGCAGGTGGTGCGATGGCGGGACGACGCGCGCGACGCGGGCCGGCAGCTGATCGCCGCGGGCCGAGGCACCGTGGGTGCGGTCCGAGCCGCGCGCCGCCACACCGGCGAGCACTCGGCGACCCCCTCGGTGCCGGCGGATCGGGCGCGCACCCCACTTCGTGCGGACCGCGAATCGTCATACGTGCCAGCGTTCGTGGCCGTCGATCTTGCGGCTGGCGACTGGCGTGCGGCGGCCGCTGCCCGGGGCGGAACCTCCAATAGCCTGCTGCTGATGCTGTCCGCCGGATTGGTCGTGGCTGCCGGCCTGGCGCGCGAGGGGGACACGATCGGCGTCGCGATGCCGGTGCGTCTGCGCGGCGAGGGCGATTACCGCTCGAACGTGCTCGGCGGCGCCTCGGTGCCGGTGGAAGTCAGCAGCAGCCGCTACGACGACCTACGCCAGGTGCGAGCCGCCACCAAGGTCGCGCTGGCCCGCGCCACCGACCCGGACGAGGCATCGATGATGACCCATCTCGAGCCGGTCGCGCGGCTGTTGCCGAAGGCGGTCATCCGCAAGCTCGTCGAGCGGATGCCTGCCTCGCTGGTCTCGGTGTCCAACGTCGGCCGGATCTCACCAGAAGGCAGCGGGCTCGGCGGTCCCACCGCCCGCTCGATGATGTGCCGCGGGGTGCACCGCAACGTCACACCGGATCTCATGCGCGCGGCCGGTGGCGGGGTCACCACCTGGCTGCAGGAATTCGGCGACCGGATGACGCTCACCGTCGAGGGTCTCGATCCCGACCGGATGCCCGACCGGGATGCGTTGGCTGCCCTGGTGACCGACGAGTTGGCCCGGTGGGACCTGCAGCCGCTCGACGTTTGGTAAGTCAGCGCGCGACGAAATGGCTTGGTACGCCGTCACGTCGGACGAGCCGGCCGTGACGGCGCGCCTCGTGGTGGGGGAGCAGCCGGGTGCCGTCGGGACCTCGCAGCACGCAGGTGTGCCAAGGGGTCGCCCATGCGTCCGGGCTGTCGAGCAGCCGGATGCCGAGCTTGGCCGACCCGATCGGTTGCGGGTGGATCGACAGGCGCACCGCGTCCGGGAAGGTCTCGTCGACGAGGCTGCCCCACGCGATGCTCCTTCGTATGACGTCATACGCCCGGCGTCGGCAGTCGCGCTGCAGCGCGGACTTCGTGCCGTCGTGCCGTGGGGTGTCCTCGACGAGGAACCGGGTGATCCCGCGATAATGCTGGGCCGCCGTCTCATCGGAGCGCACGTGAGCGCGCAGCTGTTCGACGTGCGGTGCTCGCTCGCTCAGCAGCTTTTCCCGCCGGGAAGCGAGGCCGGCGAAGCCCGCATCGGCCAGGTCGAAGGTGTCGATCAGGTCCGACGTGCCCGCGATCATGCTGTCGAGGCGGCGGCGATAGGCGCGAATCGTGTTGTCCGACACTCGAATTGCGTCGCTGAAGACATGCCCGTCGGAGCACACGGTGAGTCGCGCCCCGGGTGGGTGCACGAGCTCCACGTCCCGGCAGAGCCGGTCGAGGAAGTGCAACGCAAGGCGTTCGCCTTCATCCGGCAGGGACCCCAGCACCTTGGCCGGGTTGGGCGACTTGCACGGGAATCCGGGCAGCGTGAAGTGCACCGGTCGGCCGGAGCGGACGGTGCGGGTCAGCCGGCGCAGTTGTGGTTGCAAGTCGTCGGGCGTCGCCCTGGGTTCGTGAGGCAGGTGTCGCCGGTGCGGCAGGAGGATCTGCAGGATCGCCCGCGCGACGTCGTCCGCGCTGGTCATGCGCGCCGCTCGAAAAGCACCGGGAGGCGGTCGACACCCCGGGCCAGCACCGCCGGAGTCCACTCAAGCTCGGCCGGGTCGCACGCCAGGCTCAGGGACTCAAGTCGGCAGAGCAGCACTTCGAGGGCCACCTGGAACTCGATGCGGGCCAATGCCGCACCAGGGCAGTAGTGCTTGCCGTGCCCGAAGGCAAGGTGGGGGTTGGGGTTTCGGTCGAGCACGAGTTCGTCGGCGCGGTCGAACTCGCGCTCGTCACGGTTGGCCGCGCACAGCGAGACGATGATCGAGTCGCCGCCGGTCACCGTTCGTCCGTGCAGGTCACTGGTGGACGGCAGGAAGCGCCAGGTGGTGAGTTCGAAGGCACTGTCGTAGCGCAGCAACTCCTCGACCGCGGAGGGGAGCAGGCCCGGGTCCGCCCGCAGCGCGTCGAGTGCCTCGGGGTGTTGCAGCAACGCCACGAACATCGTGCTCAGTTGATTGGTGACCGGCTCCTGGCCGGCGACCAGCAGTTGGAAGATCATCGAGTCGAGCTCGGCCCTCCTCAGCACTCCACGGTCGTGCGCGCGCACCAGAGTGCCGAGGAGGCAGGGGCGTTCGTGATCCCGTTGATCCTGCACGACATCTCCGATGTAGCGCTGCAAGGCCCGCAGCCGTGCCTCGTAGACCGGCCGCAATGGGGAGTCGGGGCCGACCGGCTGGACAACGAGGCGCCAGTCCCGGTCGAACCGATCGACGAGTTCGGCTGGCAAGCCGAGGGTTTCGGCCAACACCAAGAATGGAAGTCGGGCGGCGAAGGAGGCGACGAGGTCGGTTTGCCCGCTGTCGGGGAAGTCGTCCACGAGCGCGCCGGCGATCTCGCGGATGCGCGGCCGCGCCAGCTCGGACGCTGCGGGCGACAGTGCGTCCATGACGAGCGACCGCATGCGCGCGTGATCGGCGCCGTCCTGGTGCAACAGGTGCGCTTGGAGTTCGGAGTGCTGGGGTTCCGGCATGATCGACGCCTTCGCCCGCCAGGCGTCATTACCCAGCGCGTGGTTCTTGCCGATGCGGCGGTCGGTCAGGGTTGCGCGTGCCGCGTCATACCCGGTGACCAGCCAGGCGTCGACTGCTGGAAACGCCACCCGATGCACCGGTCCTTCGCGGCGCATTCGCGAGTAGAGCCGGTAGGGATCGGGGTGGTAGCCGGTGCCGTGGAGCGGTACGGGTTCGTCGAGCACACGAGCATTCTACAAAATGTAGAACACACAGCGCGGGACGCTTGCCTGACAGGTGTCTTGACCACCCGGAGTAGCATCGATCCGGAGGCACGAATCGGAACGTCCCATGGCTGATCCACCTGCACACCTACCAGCACACGGTTTCCACACCCAACTCGACACTTCCGACATCGACGAGGCTCGCGAAATCGTCGCTGCGTCCTACGTGCCCCACGGCATCGCGGTGCTCGGCGCGGCCGCCGACTTTCGTGCTCGGCAGCGCAGTCTCGAGCACGGTGCGCTGGCGATCGACCTGCTGTCCTACGGCACCGACTCGCTCGTGGTGCCGTTCGATCCACTCGGCCAGACCTACTGCATCATGCACGCGATGCGCGGCAACCTGACGGTCTCGGCCGGACCGCGGGAACTCCTGGTCGGACCAGGAGACTCGGCGGCGCTGGACCCTGAAGTGCTCTTCCGGATGCGCTGGCATGACGGCCTGGTAGTGCGGAACCTGCGCCTTGATCCTGCCGCGCTGACCCGCTACTGGCGCGGCATCACCGGGCAGGCGGGTGGCGTGCCGCCATCACTCTCGGCCGCCGCGCCGAAGTCCGCCGAGGACGCACTGCGCTGGCAACGCTGCGTCAATTTGGTGCAACGCAGCCTGAGCGACCCGGCGGTGCGTGAGGCCGGTCCACTGTGGTGGGCGACCTTCGAGGAGTATGTCGTGGGAACGCTTTTCATCACCCACGCCGCAGAGGAGGACCCACCTCGCCGGGGAGACGGGCTGTTGCCCGGGGCACTGCGCAGGGCACTGCGCGAGATCGACGAACGGGCCCACGAGCCGCTGGTACTCGCCGATCTGTGCATGGCGGCCGGGGTCAGTCGGCGCACCCTCCAGCGCGCCTTCGAGCGTCATCTCGGCACGACCCCCCTTCGCTACCTGAACCAGGTGCGGCTGGAGCGGGCCCGTCAGGACCTGCGCGCCGGTCGCAGCGCCGTCACGGTGGCCGAGGTGGCTGCACGGTGGGGATTCGGCAACCCGGGACGGTTCTCGCGGGCCTATGCGGAGCGCTTCGGGGAGCTTCCCGGTGAGTCGAAGAGAGCCTGAACACCCGCCCAGGACAGGGGAATTGGCTCGATCGATATACCGATCGCGTCCCGGCTGTACCGATCGCGTCATGGACGAACGCCCAAGTCTTCCGGACCGAGCGGATGCGCCCGACACTCGGATCAGCACGTCGAGGAGGTGGGTCGGCATGAGCTGTGTCGACGGGTCTGAAATTCTGCTCCGGCCGGAACCGGGGCTGTCGGAGAACCGCAGGGATCGCCGCGCCGAGTTGGTGGACGCTGCGCTGGACGTGTGGGCGGAGGGCGGCTATCACAACCTCTCGGTCCGCAACGTCGCGCGGCGCACGCCGTACTCCCACGGGGTGGTCCACTATTACTTTGCGGGCCGGCCGGAGTTGGTGCGCGAGTGTGTCGCCCGCTTGTTGCGCGAGTCCGTGCTGGACGCGTCGCCGATTGATGCGGCGAAAACCGTTGCGGCCGTGTCGAATGCGCTCGCGTCGGTGATCGCCAACGACTTCGTCGCGCACCGGTCGGCATACGTGATCCGGCATGACTTGCGCAGCCGGACGCTGTTCGACGCCGACCTCGCGCCATACGTCACGGCGCTGGAGGGGCCGCTGCACGATTTCGCCGACCGTGCCGCGGGGAGGTATGCCGAGCTCGGCACCCCGATGACCGGTGCGCGGGTTTTCGCTCAGCTCGACTACCTGATCCAGCGCGCGAGCCTGGCGGTCGCGTACCCGGTGCAGGAGACGGCTGACCGATTGCGGGTGGAACTGCTCGACGCGCTGCCGTGAGCCGATCGGGCCGAACGTGGAACAGCCCGGCCCGATCCGGCGTTCTGGACGACTGTGAAGGCTTTCGGATTCTTGAGCTTCGGACACTACGGCGCAGTCCCCGGATCACAGACGCCTGACGCGGCAAGCGCCCTCAAGCAGGCAGTTGAGCTGTCGGTCGCGGCCGACGAGGTCGGTGCCAACGGCGCCTACTTCCGGGTGCACCACTTCGAGCGCCAGCAGTCGTCCCCGATCCCGTTGCTGTCGGCCATCGCCGCCCGCACGCGCCACATTGAGGTGGGCACTGGCGTGATCGACATGCGCTACGAGAACCCGCTGCAATTGGCCGAGGAACTCGCGGCGCTCGACCTGCTCAGCGACCAGCGCATCGCCATCGGCATTTCGCGCGGGTCACCCGAGACCGCGATGCGCGGATACGAGGCATTCGGTTACACCGGCACGAAGGACCCCCGCGGTGCCGATATCGCGCGCGACAAGTTCGCGACCTTCCTCGACGCGATCAGCGGCGAAGGGATGGTCGACGCGGATCCGCAGCGCGCTCGGCCGGGGAGCCGGCTCGCCATACAGCCGCAGGCGCCGGGACTTCGCGACCGCATCTGGTGGGGATCCGGGACCCGCGAAACCGCAGAGTGGACAGGCAAACTCGGGCTCAACCTGATGTCCTCGACCCTGCTGACCGAGGCCAACGGTGAGTCCTTCGCCGACCTGCAGAACGAGCAGATCGACCGCTTCCGGCAGGCGTATGCCGCGGCCGGTCACACCGGAGCCCCGCGCGTCTCGGTGTCACGCAGTATCTTCCCGATCATGGACGATCGGGACGCGGCCTACTTCGGCGGCCGGGAGGGCTTCGACCAGGTCGGCATCATCGACGGTCACCGGTCGACCTTCGGCAAGACCTACGCCGACGAACCCGACAAGCTGATCGAGCAGTTGCGGCAGGACCCGGCCGTCATGTCGGCCGACACGCTCATGCTCACCATCCCCAACCAGCTCGGCGTCGACTACAACCTGCACGTGCTGCAGGCCTTCGCCGAGCACGTCGCGCCGGAGCTCGGCTGGGCGCCGAACACCGACGGGCCGGTGCAGGGGGAGCAGGTCGGTAGTCTCTAAGAGCACATGGTCGGCCTCGAACTGCTCGTCGCGGTCGCGGCGGTCGTGCTCGTCGGCACCGTGATCGGCCGCCGCCTGCACATCTCGCCGCCGGTCGTCCTGCTCGCCTGCGGTGTCATCATCGGCCTGTTGCCGACGGTCGGCGACGTGCAGCTGCCGCCGGACGTGGTGCTGCTGATCTTCCTGCCGGCGTTGCTCTTCTGGGAGAGCCTGACGATCTCGCTGCAGCAGGTGCGGCAGAACTTCCGCGGGATCGCCCTGGCGGGCACCGTGCTGGTGGTGCTCTCGGCCGGGGCCGTCGCGGTGGTAGCGCATACCTTCGGGCTGCCGTGGGGACCGGCCTGGATCCTCGGCGCCGCGGTCGCCCCGACCGACGCGACCGCCGTGGCCGTGCTCGGCCGGCTCCTCCCCTTCCGCCGTATGACGGCGCTGCGCGCGGAGAGTCTGGTCAACGACGGCACCGCACTCGTCCTCTACTCGGTCGCGGTCACCGCGACCATCAGCACCCGCCCCGGTGCTCTGAGCATCGCCGGGCAGTTCGTCGCGAGCTACCTGGTCGGCATCGCGATCGGGTTGGCGGTGGCCTACGCGGGGTTCGTGCTGCGGCGTACTCTCGCCGACCCGCTGCTCGGCAACACCGCCACCGTGTTGGTGCCGTTCGTCGCCTACCTGGTCGCCGAGGAACTGCACGGATCCGGTGTGCTCGCGGTCGTCACCGCCGGCATTGTGCTCGGGCAGGCCGCGCCGCGGATCGGCCGATCGGCGACCCGCCACCAGTCCGAGACGTTCTGGACGCTGGTCACCTTCTGGCTGAACGCCGCACTGTTCGTGCTCGTCGGCGCGCGGCTGCCGTCCGTGGTCGAGGGGCTGTCCAGTAGTCGGCTCGGTCATGCGCTGCTGATCGTGATGGCGGTGGTTGCCGTCCTCGTCGTGGTCCGGGTCGCGTTCGTCTTCGCCTCGTCCTGGCTGATCGCCGGGCTCGACCGTCGCCGGCACGGGGCAGGCCAATTGGCAAGCGGCCGCTACCGATTGGTCAGCGGGCTCGCCGGCTTCCGCGGGGCGATCAGTCTGGCGATCGCGTTGTCGGTGCCGGAATTCACCGACGCCGGTGCGCCGCTGCCCTTTCGGGACACGGTCATCTTCGTCACCGCGGGCGTGATCGTGGTGACTCTCGCGCAAGGGCTGGTGCTGCCCAGGGTGGTCCGCTGGGCCGGATTCGCGCCGGACACCGATCTGCGCAAGCAGCGCAAGCTGGCCGAGACGGCGGCCGAGGAGGCCGCCCTCGACGCGCTGCCGCAGTTTGTCGACGAGCAGCACATCGACCCGGCCATCGGCGACCAGGTGCGCCTGGAGATCGAGCAACACCTGCTGCACCTCACCGAGCCGGGCACCGACCAGTCGCTCAGCGGCCGGCAGGAGTATCTGCGCCTGCGACTGGCGCTGATCGGCACCAAGCGGGCGGCCATCCTGCGGCTGCGCGACGAGCGCACGATCGACGACACCGTGCTGCGCACCATCCAGTCCACGCTCGACCTTGAGGAGCTTCGACTCAAGGCCTACGACACGCGCGGCTGAGGGCTGCGCGGCCCCCGTCATACCGGCCCAATTGCGCGTGCGGACAAAGGCTTTCGCCCAGCCTGCACACCCGGCCGGGTGGACGCGGTAGGGTCGCGTCCGTGGGACGTTTCAGCATGCTTGAGTGGCCGGTGCTGCGGCAGTTCCGGTCCGGGGACTACCTCGGCCGTGGGCCGGCGGTGGAGTCCGCGCGCACCCGCAACCTGACCTCGCGCAACGAGACTGCCGATCGCGTCGTGCAGAGCGTCTGTCCCTACTGCGCCGTCGGCTGCGGCCAGCGGGTCTACGTCAAGGACGAGAAGGTCATCCAGATCGAGGGCGACACCGACTCGCCGGTCTCGCGCGGTCGGCTCTGCCCGAAGGGCTCGGCCAGCGAGCAGTTGGTCAACGCGCCCGGCCGGCAGTACGAAGTCCTCTACCGTGCGCCGAAATCCAAGGAGTGGCAGCACCTCGACCGCGACACCGCGATCGAGATGATTGCCCAGCGCTTCGTGGAGTCCCGCCGCAACGGCTGGCAGGAGCGCGACGACAAGGGCCGGCTGCTGCGCCGCACGATGGGCATCGCCTCGCTCGGCGGCGCCACGCTGGACAACGAAGAGAACTACCTGATCAAGAAGCTCTTCACCGCGGCCGGCGCCATACAGATCGAGAACCAGGCGCGCATTTGACACTCCGCCACGGTTCCCGGTCTGGGAGCCTCTTACGGGCGCGGCGGCGCCACCCAATCGCTGCAGGACATGGCCAACGCCGATTGCATCGTGCTGCAGGGCGGCAACATGGCCGAGGCACACCCGGTCGGATTCCAGTGGGTCTCCGAGGCAAAAGCCCGCGGCGCCAAGGTGATTCACGTCGACCCGCGCTTCACCCGCACCTCGGCGGTCGCTGACAAGCACATCCCGATCCGGGTGGGCTCGGATGTCGCGCTGCTCGGCGCACTGATCAACTACGTGATCTCCCACGACCTGTGGTTCAAGGAGTACGTCGTCGCCTACACCAACGCGGCGACGATCGTCAGCGACGAATTCCGCGACACCGAGGATCTCGGCGGCTTGTTCTCCGGGTTCGACCCCACCACCGGTAAGTACGACCCCAGCTCGTGGTCGTATGCCGATGCCGACGGCTCCGGAGTGGGCGGCACCGGTGACGATGAGGGGCACAACAAGTCCGGCACCGCCTCCGGTGAGATGGCCGGTAGCGGTGGTGCGCCGCTGGAGCACTCGGGTGTGCAGCGCGACGAGACCCTGCAGGACCCGCGCACGGTCTTCCAGATCTTGAAGCGGCACTACTCGCGCTACACCCCGGAGATGGTGCAGGAGGTCTGCGGCATCTCCGCCGACGACTTCACCTACCTCGCCAAGGCGATCACCGAGAATTCCGGCCGCGACCGCACCACCTGCTGGGGTTATGCGACCGGCTGGACCCAGCACACGCTGGGGGCGCAGTTCATCCGCACCGCGGCGATCCTGCAGTTGCTGCTCGGCAACGTCGGTCGTCCCGGTGGCGGCATCATGGCGCTGCGCGGACACGCCAGCATTCAGGGGTCCACCGACATACCGACGCTGTTCAACCTGCTGCCCGGCTATCTGCCGATGCCGACGGTCGGACTGCACGACACGCTGCCGGAGTATCTCGACGCAATCGCGTCCAAGAAGCAGAAGGGTTTCTGGGCCGACGCCGACCGCTACTTCATCAGCCTGATGAAGGCCTACTTCGGCGACGCCGCGCAGGCCGACAACAACTGGGCCTACGACTATCTGCCGAGGCTGTCCGGGCCGCACGGCACCTACCAGACGACCGTCGGCATGCTCGCCGGTGACGTCGAGGGCTACTTCGTGCTGGGTCAGAACCCGGCCGTCGGCTCGGCGAACGGCCGCATGCAGCGCCTGGCGATGGCCAAACTCAAGTGGCTGGTCGTGCGCGACCTCAGCCTGATCGAGTCGGCGACCTGGTGGAAGGACTCTCCGGAGATCGCCTCCGGCGAGCTACGCACCGAGGACATCGACACCGAGGTGTTCTTCATGCCTGCCGCGACGCACGTCGAGAAGGCCGGCACCTTCACCCAGACCCAGCGCATGCTGCAGTGGCGCCACCAGGCGATCCGTCCGCCGGGCGAGTGCCAGAGCGACATGGACTTCTTCTACCAGCTCGGGGCGCGGATCAAGGAGTTGGTCGCCGACTCCACCGACGAGGTCGACGCGCCGCTGCAGGCGGTCACCTGGGACTATCCGCTCGACGAGCACGGTGACCCGGTGCCCGAGTCGGTCCTGCAGGAGATCAACGGCTATCGCACCAATGAGCAGGGCGAGCGCGAACTCCTTTCCGGTTACCCCGAATTGAAGGCCGACGGCTCGACGTCGTGCGGTTGCTGGATCTACAGCGGCGTCTTCGCCGGCGGGCAGAACATGTCCGCCCGGCGGGTGCCGCGCGGTGGCCCCAACCCGGCCCAGAACGAATGGGGCTGGGCGTGGCCCGCCGACCGGCGCATCCTCTACAACCGGGCGTCGGCGGACCCCGACGGCAAGCCGTGGAGCGAGCGCAAGAAGTACATCTGGTGGGACGAGGAGCAGGGCAAGTGGGTCGGCGACGACGTGCCCGACTTCCCGGTCGACCGGGCGCCGCACAGCCGGCCCGACCCCGACCTCGGTGGTCCGGCGGCCCTGACCGGTGACGACCCGTTCATCATGCAGGCCGACGGCAAGGGCTGGCTCTACGCGCCCAAGGGCCTCGTCGACGGGCCGCTGCCGGTGCACTACGAGGCGCAGGAGTCCCCGGTCCGCAACCCGCTCTACGTGCAGCAGCAGAACCCGGCCCGGATGATCTTCGCCCGCGAGGACAACCTGGACGCACCGAGTGCGGGTATGCCGGGGGTCGAGGTCTATCCCTACGTCTTCACCACCTACCGGCTGACCGAGCACCACACCGCCGGCGGCATGAGCCGTTGGCTGCCCTACCTGTCCGAGCTGCAGCCGGAGATGTTCTGCGAGGTGTCGCCTGCGCTCGCGCAGGAGCGTGGCCTCGTCAACGACGGCTGGGCGACGATCGTGTCGCCGCGCGCGGTCATCGAGGCCAAGGTGCTGGTGACCGACCGCATGACGCCGCTCACCGTGGCGGGCAAGACCGTCCACCAGGTCGGCCTGCCCTACCACTGGGGCGTCGGGGGCACCGACGCGATCGTCAGCGGCGATGCCGCCAACGACCTGATCGGCGTGACGCTCGACCCCAACACGCAGATCCAGGAGTCGAAGGTCGGCTCGTGTGACGTGATCGCCGGCCGGCGCCCCCGAGGGGCCGCGTCGCTTGCGCTGCTTGCGTCATACAACGAGCGTGCGGGGGTCACCACCGAGACCGACAACATCCGGATCACCGATCCGGAGGCGGAGTTGAAAGACCCTGCGCCCAAAGACGATCCGAACCGCGACAAGGAAGGTTGGAGCCAGTTTTGAGCATTGACGAGCACTCCGTTCTCGGTCATCAGCTCCACGGACCGACCGATCCCGCGGCCGACGCGCACTGGCAGGTGCACAAGTCGCGCAAGGGGTTCTTCACCGACACCTCGATCTGCATCGGCTGCAAGGCGTGCGAGGTCGCGTGCAAGGAGTGGAACCGCAACCCGCGCGACGGCGACCTCGAGCTGACCGGGTGGTCCTACGACAACACCCAGGCGCTCGGCGCGAGCACGTGGCGGCACGTCGCCTTCATCGAGCAGGACCGCGAGCGCATCGAAGAGGCGCGCGAGTCCGGCCGGCAGCTGGTCAGCCTCGGCATGCCGACGGTGGGTCCGCCGGCGAAAACGCCTGAGGCTGCGACGGATTCGGCGATTGCGGCGGGGGCGGACACGAGCGCGCCGGACACCCCGGAGTTTCGGTGGCTGATGGCGTCCGACGTGTGCAAGCACTGCACGCACGCGGGCTGCCTCGACGTGTGCCCGACCGGTGCGCTCTTCCGCACCGAGTTCAGCACGGTCGTTGTGCAGCCGGATGTCTGCAACGGGTGCGGCACGTGCGTGGCGGGCTGCCCGTTCGGCGTCATCCAACGGCGCAGTGACGGCACCGTGGAGCCGACCACCGGCCGCGGCGAGCAGAAGGGCCAGCAGCCCGAGGTGGAGAAGAAGGGCATCGCCCAGAAGTGCACCCTCTGCTACGACCGGCTGCTCGACGACGAGACGCCGGCCTGCGCGAAGACCTGCCCGACGACGTCGATCAAGTACGGCGACCACACCGACCTGGTCGACATCGCGCGTGACCGCGTCGCGCAGTTGCACGAGCAGGGCCTGACCGAGGCGCGGCTCTACGGCGCCAACGAGCTCGACGGTGTCGGCGGCACCGGTGCGATGTTCCTGCTGCTCGACGAGCCGCAGGTCTACGGGCTGCCGCCGGACCCGCGGGTGCCGACGGCCGACCTGCCGGTGATGGCCAAGCGGGCCGGTATGGCGGTGGCCGGCATGGTCACTGCGGCCGCGATCGCATTCCTGGGGGCCCGGTGACGACCTCCGCCTTCGACCAGTTCCGCCCGCCGGAGCCGGAGCGTCCCGGTCGGCGTTTCGGCAAGCTGCGCCGCAAGAAGCGTCCCGGCCCGGGCCGCACGGATGGCTCGGCCGAGATGCTGATGGTGCCGGACGTCGAGTTCGAGTCCTACTACGGCCACAACATCGTCAAGCCGCCGCCGTGGGAGTGGCCGGTTGCGGCATACCTGTTTCTCGGTGGTGTGGCCGGCGGCTCCGGTCTGCTCGGCTTCGGCGCGCAGCTGACCGGTCGCGCGGTGCTGCGGCGCAACGCCCGGCTCGGTGCGATGGCCGCGGCGAGCGTGGGCGGCGTCGCGCTGATCGCCGACCTCGGCCGCCCGGAACGGTTCTACAACATGTTCCGCACCCTGAAGCTCACCTCGCCGATGAGCATCGGGTCGTGGATCCTCGGCGCGTTCAGCGCCGGCACCGGTGTCGCGGTCGCGAGCGAGGTCGACCGGCTGCTCGGTGACCGGCTGCCGCTCGGCCCGCTGCGCAAGGTGCTGCGGGCGGTCGAGGCACCGGCCGGTGCCGAGGCGGCGCTCTTCGCCGGCCCGCTGGCGGTCTACACCGCCGTGCTGCTCTCCGACACCGCGAACCCGACCTGGAATGGCGCGCACCGCGACCTGCCGTTCGTCTTCGTCAGCTCGGCCAGCCTCGCCTCGGGTGGGTTGGCGATGGTGACCACGCCGACCCGCGAGACCGGCCCGGCCCGGGCGCTCGCGGTGATGGGCGTGATCGGCGACATCGCGGCGATGAAATACATGGAGCACCGGATGGACCCGGTCGCCGCCGAACCCCTCCACCATGGCACGCCCGGCCAGCTGCTGCGCTGGAGCGAGCGGCTCGCGGTCGCCGGCGGGCTGGGCGCGCTGCTCGGTGGACGACACCGGGCGGTCGCGGCCGCCTCCGGGCTGGCGCTGCTGACCGTGTCGGCATTCACCCGCTTCGGAGTGTTCGAGGCCGGCCTGCACTCGGCCAAGGACCCGCGCTACACCGTCGAGCCCCAGCTGCGGCGGCTCGCCGAGCGCCGCGCCGCCGGCATCACCGACGACTCGATCACCACCGCCGCGCCGCACTGGCCCAGCCACTCCTGAGCGCGTCGGACGGTCGCGCTCAGACGATCTCGATGCCCGAGCCTGCGACCGTGCGGCCGATCACCGGGTAGCCAGGCACCTCCCCGACGACCAGCAGACCGCCGGACGTCTGCGCATCGGCCAGCAGCAGGAGGTCGTCCTCGGTGACGTCCGCCGCCGGCGACAGGTGCGGCCGCACCCAGTCCAGGTTGCGACGGGTGCCACCGGACACATAGCCGTCGCGCAACGCTTCGCGCGCCCCCTCGACCGTCGGTATGGCGGAGCGTTCGAGCACGGCACCGACGCCGGAGGCGCGCAGCAGCTTGTGCAGATGGCCGAGCAACCCGAAGCCGGTCACGTCCGTGGCCGCCGTGGCACCCGCCGCCAGCGCCGCCTCGGACGCCTCGCGGTTGAGCGCGGTCATCGTCTCGATCGCCGCCTCGGACACCTCGCCGGTCTGCTTGTGCCGGTTGTTCAGCAGCCCGACGCCGATCGGCTTGGTGAGCGTGATCGGCAGACCGGCCTCTGCGGAGTCGTTGCGCAGCAGGCGAGTTGGGTCGGCGACGCCGGTGACCGCCATACCGTATTTGGGCTCGGGGTCGTCGATCGTGTGGCCGCCGATCACCGGGCAGCCGGCCTCGCCGGCGACGGCCAGGCCACCGCGCAGCACCTCGGTCATCAGCTCCATCGGCAGCACGCCGCGCGGCCAGCCGACCAGGTTGATCGCGACCACCGGCCGGCCGCCCATCGCGTAGACGTCGGACAGCGCGTTGGCGGCCGCGATGCGCCCCCAGTCGTAGGCGTCGTCGACCACCGGCGTGAAGAAGTCGGCGGTGGAGAGGATGGCCAGGTCGTCGCGGACCAGCACGGCGGCAGCGTCGTCGCCGTCGTCGAGTCCGACCAGCACGTCGGGTGCGGCCTGGCCGGTCAGGCCACGGACCGCGTCCTCGAGCTCTCCCGGCGGGATCTTGCAGGCGCAGCCGCCACCGTGGGCGTAGCCGGTCAGTCGGGTCGTCTCGGTCGTGTCACTCACCCGATAGAGGCTAATCCGCTCCCGCGCCACGACACTTGCCGGACAGCAGCTAAGTTGGCGCGTGGAGGCGTCAGGGTTCCTGGTGGGCCCCCCGGTCTTCAAAACCGGTGAGACCGAGCACCTCGGTCTGGCGGGTTCGATTCCCGTCCGCCTCCGCCATACGTTTCCTCGCGAGGAAGGGCCGATGATCCGGTGACCAGCGCCGACCCGCGCAGCCGCATCCCGCGCACCGACACGCTGCTCGAGCTGCCGGCCGTGCAGGATGCGCGAACGACGTTGAGCGAGCAGGCTATTCGCTCGGCGATCGACGCAGCGCAGTCCCGCGCCCGGTCCGGGCAGATCGCGCCGGAGCAGGTCGTGCCCGAGCTTGAGGCGGCGCTCGCCGCGCAACCGGTCGCCTCGCTGCGGTCGGTGCTCAACGCGACCGGCGTCGTCATCCACACCAACCTGGGGCGGGCTCCGCTGTCCGCGGCTGCCGTCGAGGCGCTGCTCGCCGCGAGTGGGTATGTCGACGTCGAGCTCGACCTGGCCACCGGTGTGCGGTCCAAGCGTGGGGTCGCGACCCGAGCCGCGCTGCTCGCGCACTGCCCGGCGGCGCAGGACGCACTGGTCGTCAACAACGGGGCGGCGGCGCTCGTGCTCGCCACCACCGCGCTTGCCGCGGGCCGCGAAGTCGTAGTCAGCAGAGGCGAATTGATCGAGATCGGCGCCGGCTTCCGGTTGCCCGACCTGATCGCCTCGACCGGCGCGCGGCTGCGCGAGGTCGGCACGACCAACCGCACCCACCTGCGCGATTACGCCGACGCGATCGGCCCGGACACCGGCCTGCTGCTCAAGGTGCACCCGAGCAACTTCCGGGTCGAGGGCTTCACCTCCGGGGTCTCGGTCGCGCAGGTGTCCGGACTCGCCCGCGAGCACGACCTCCCGCTGGTCGTCGACCTCGGCAGCGGACTGCTGGAGCCGGACCCGGCGCTGCCCGACGAGCCCGACGCGACGACCGCGCTGACCGACGGCGCCAGCATCACCACCGCCAGCGGCGACAAGCTGCTCGGCGGGCCACAAGCCGGAATAGTGTTGGGGGACAGCGCATTCGTCGGCCGTATGGCGCAGCACCCGCTCGCCAGAGCCGTCCGCGCCGACAAGCTCCTGCTGGCCGCGCTCGAGGCGACCTTGCGTGGTGGCGACGCCCCGGTCGTGGCGGCCCTGCACGCCGACCCGGCAGCCCTGAAGCGTCGGACCACTGCCCTGGCCGAGGCGGTCGGTGGTGAGGTGGTGCCGCACGACGGTCGTGTCGGCGGTGGCGGGGCGCCCGGCGTGCCGCTGCACGGGTGGGCGGTGGCGCTGCCCGAAGAGGTGGCCGCACGGCTGCGCACCGGCGAACCCGCTGTGTTGCCAAGGGTGCACGGCGGTGCGTGCCTGATCGACCTGCGTTGCGTGCCCGAGGCGGAGGACGCCCGTCTCACCGAGGCCGTCCGGGCAGCGGTCGGCGCCGGCGAGCGGAGGGCCTGAGCGTGCACGTGATCGCCACGGCCGGTCACGTCGATCACGGCAAGAGCACGCTCGTGCGTGCGCTGACCGGGATCGAGCCGGACCGGTGGGCCGAGGAGAAGCGGCGTGGCCTGACGATCGATCTCGGATTTGCCTGGACCACAACGCCTTCCGGCCGCGAGATCGCCTTCGTCGACGTGCCGGGTCACGAACGTTTCCTCGGCAACATGCTGGCCGGGCTGGGTCCGGCGCCGGTCGTGTGCTTCGTGGTCGCCGCCGACGAGGGCTGGCGGGAGCAGTCGACCGATCACCGGGACGCGGTCGCCGCGCTCGGCATCCGGCACGGCGTGATCGTGGTGACTCGCGCCGACAAGGCCCCCGATGCCGTCGAAGACGTCATCGCTCAGGCTCGAAAACAGTTGCGCGACACCGGACTTGCCGACGCGCCGGCGGTCGCGGTCTCGGCGGTCACCGGTGCCGGGCTGGACGAGCTGCGTCATACGCTCGACGAGGTGCTGGCGACGGTGCCCGCGCCGGTGCAGGACGGCCGGGTGCGGCTGTGGGTCGACCGGGCGTTCACCATCAAGGGGGCCGGCGCGGTGGTGACCGGCACGCTCGCAGCGGGGCGGATCCGCGCCGAGGACACCCTCGAGTTGTCCGGCGCCGAGGGCACCCAGCGCGTCGTGGTGCGAGGCCTGCAGCACCACGGCTCCACCGAGCAGGTGGCGCAGCCGGTGAGCCGCACCGCGGTCAATCTGCGCGGCATCCAGGCGGCCGCCATCCACCGCGGCGACGCGCTGCTCACACCGGGCGCCTGGCAGCTGGCCGACACCGTCGACGTGCGCCGGGTGAGCGGTGCGGTCTGCACCGACGTCCCGGCCCAGGTGACCGCGCACATCGGGACGGCCGCGGTGCCGGCGCGCCTGCGGCCGTTCGGGGACGACCACGCGCGGCTGACCTTCGACCGGCGGCTGCCACTGGCGGTGAGTGACCGGATCGTGTTGCGGGACAGCGGATCCGGGCGGGTCCTCGGTGGTGCGCAGGTGCTCGACGCCGACCCGCCGGAGCTGCGGCGCAGAGGCGACGGAGCTCGTCGCGCCGAGGCCCTGTCGGCACTGCCACCGGGCGGCGACGTGACCGCGGAGGTCGTTCGTCGGGGGGCCGTGCAGGTTGCCACCCTGCGCCGGCTCGGCATCGCGGGCGCGACCGGCGACGCTCCCGAGGGCGTGCGGGCGATCGGCGGCTGGTGGGTCGACGAGCGGCGTTTCGCGCAGTGGACGTCGGCGCTGCAGTCGGCGGTGTGGGAGCTGCATGCGCGTGATCCGTTGGCGGCCGGGCTCTCTCGTGGCGCCGCGACGTCCCTCCTCGCGCTTCCGTCGACCGATCTGCTCGCGACGGTGGTCGAGGCCGCCGGGCTGCAGCAGCGGGACGGCGAGATCAGCGCACCGGGTGCCGAGTCCGCACTCGGCGCTGCGGAGGATGCCGTCCGGCAGCTCGAGACCCGGCTGCGCGCCCGGCCCTTCGACGCGCCCGAGGCGGACGACCTGGCGCAGCTCGGGCTGGGGCCCCGCGAGCTCGCCGCTGCCGAGCGCGCCGACCGGCTGCTGCGGCTGCGTGACGGGGTGATCCTGCTGCCGAACGCCCCGGCCCTCGCCATGCGCGCGCTCGCCTCGCTCCCGGCGCTCTTCACCACCAGCGAGGCGCGGCAGGCACTGCAGGCGACGCGTCGTGTCGCCATACCTCTCCTGGAGCATCTTGACGCGCGCGGTTGGACCCGGCGGGTCGACAACAGCCACCGCGAGGTCGTGCGCTAGCACGGTGTCCTGTCAGGTCGTGCCCCGGTCAGGCTGTTGCCGAACGCAGTTGGCGTGCATAGTGATTGGCGAGCCAGGAGCAGCCGACCAGCTGCACCTGGTGGAAGATGATCAGTGGCACCATGACCAGGCCGAGTGCGTTGCCGGAGAAGAGGATCGTCGCGATCGGCAGGCCGGTGGCGAGGGCCTTCTTGCTGCCGCAGAACTGTATGGCGATCGCGTCGCCCCGGTCGAAGCCGAGCCGGACCGCGATCCAGCGGCTGAGCGGCAGGATCACCAGCAGCACGGTGACCGACATGGCCAGCATCTGCAGGATCTCCCACCAGTCCAGCCGCTTCCAGAAGTGCTGGTCCTGTGCGGTTGAAAAGGCTGCGTAGACCACGAGCATGATCGACTCGCGGCCGACGTTGCGCAGGGTGGATTCGTGACTGTCGACCCACGCCTTGACCCGGGGGCGCACCAACTGCCCGAGGATGAACGGCAATACCAGTGACAGCACCAGGTCCCGCGCGGTCGCCGCGTTGATCGTGACGTCGCCGGCGGGGGAGAGCAGCAGGTAGGTCAGCAACGGCGTCGCGATGACGCCGACCAGGTTGGACAGGGTGGCGCCGATGATCGCGGCGGGCACGTTGCCGCCGGCGATCGCGGTGAAGCTGATCGACGCCTGCACTGTCGACGGCACGAGGCACATGAAGATCACGCCGGCGTGCAGCTCGGGTCGCAGCATGATCGACGGCAGGAACTGCATGACCCACCCGATGATCGGGAAGATCACGAAGGTGATCACGAGGATCGTCAGGTGCATCCGCCAGTGGTTGACGCCCGCGATGATGTCGCTGGTCGAGATGCGAATCCCGTTGAGGAAGAAGAGAAAGCCGATCGCGACCTTCGCCACAACCATGACAGTTGGCAGCCATGAGCCCGGCGCGGGAAGCAGCAGGCCGAGGACCAAGGCAACGGTGACGGCGACAGTCAGCGGGTCGAAGACACCACGAAGCCACGACCGGGGCACGTGCTCTCCTTCGGCGGGTGGACGGTGCAGGTTTCTGGTGCGCAATGTATCCGCCCTCCGGGGGTAGCGTCGGGAAGGCCGATGCGCCATACAGCTGACGGAGGTGGGTATGCCGACGCCGGAGCGACACGAGACGCCCGCGCAGCGCAGTGACCGCAACTGGAACGAGTTGCTCCAGGAGCTTCGGGTCACCCAGACCGGCATCCAGGTGATGTCGGGCTTCCTGCTGACGGTGCCGTTCAGCGGCCGGTTCGACCGGTTGAGCGACAACCAGCGCGTGCTCTACCTGGTCTCGCTGTGCCTGTCGTTGCTGGCGACGGTGCTGCTGGTGGCGCCGGTGAGTTCGCACCGGATTCTGTTCCGCAAGCACGAGAAGGCAGCGCTGGTCGAGCACGCGCACATGATGGCCCGCGCCGGGCTGGTGGTCTTCGGTGCGGCGATGCTGGCGGTCGCCGCGCTCGTCTTCTCCGTCGTGGTCAGCACGACCGCCGCGATCGTGGTCGCGGCGGTCGGGCTGGTTGCGGCGGTGTTGGTGTGGGTGGTGCTGCCGTTGGTCAGCGCGCGCCGCTATTGAGCAGGGTGAGAGCGGCCTGCTCAAGGTCGGTGTCGCTGGCAGCGCTGAGGTCGATGGAGCCGACGCCGGCGAGCTGCTTGGCGACCGGCGGGTGCTTCTTGCGCAGTCGGTCGACGAATTGCGCTGCGGCGTCGGCCTTTCCGCGACCGTGGCCGAAGACGACGAAGCGGTGGTCGCGGGTCAGACCCTCGAGTTCGGCGCCGAGCTGGTCGAAGAATCGGCCCAGGTCCTGCTCGTCCTCGCGGCCGGTGTGCCGCTCGACCGTGCGTAGGTGCCGACCTGCTGACTGGGTGTCGCGCACGTCGCGCTCAGTGTCGGACGTGCCGGTGGTGTCGAGGTTGAAGTCGAGGATCCGCGCTTCCTTCTCGTCGATGGTCACCACGAGCAGGTCGCCGGTGCCGTGCACGTCCGGGTGGTCGCGCAGCAGGTGCCGGGCCTGCTCGACGTCCTCGATCGAGACGACTCCGTCGTGCGGCCGGTGGAACACGACGCGGTGGCCGTTGAGTTTCACCGCGAGCCGGTCGCCGGACTCGTTGTCGACCTCGTCGGCGAGGTCCTCCCAGAGCGTCACGAACTTGGGCCACTCCAGGTTGCGCGGCGCGGGCGATCCGACGATCTTGTCGAGCGTCTCCCGGGTGTGCTTGTTCATCGCGGGGTTCCTCCGTCGAGGTGCGGTGGTCTTCGAACTTGCAGCGTATGACGTCGCGCCGTCGTCTGTGCGGCTCACTCGGCACCGACTACCGTCGAAGCATGCGACACGAGGTGACCGGGGCCGACACCGCGATCGCGCTCGGCAGCGGGGACGTGCCGGTGCTCGGCACACCCCGGCTGATCGCCTGGCTGGAGGCAGCGACGGTCGAGGCCGCGGCCGAGTTGCTGCAGGCCGGTGAGACATCGGTCGGGACCGCGATCGAGGTCCAGCACCGTGCGCCGACCGCGGTCGGCGGGTCGGTCGAGGTGAGCGTCACCGAGCGCGAACGTGCCGGCAAACGCTTGGAGTTCACCGTCGAGGCGGTCGACCAGGAGGGCACGGTCGTCGGCGCGGGCCGGATCACCCGCGCTGCCGTCGATCGGGAGCGTTTCGTCGCGGGGTTCGCCTAGTGAGTTGGGTCAGCGGCGCTTGGAGCGGCGTTCGTTGCCGTGCTTGTAGTTGCCGGTCGCGCGTGCCATCAGCAGCTGCTCGTCGCCGGCACCTGCCGAGGCGAGAAACTTGGCGGCGGCGTTGCCCCGCAAGGTCGTTGCCCGGCGGCCGTGGTGATAGATAACGACGTCGTCACCCGTCTGCTCGTAGCGGAATCCGTGTGGCGCATTTCCCATCTCAGGCGACCGGCTGTTTCTCGTATGCCGCGTCGGTAGTCCGGGCCCCGCCCTGCAGAGACATGATCCGTTCAGCCCGCTGCCCGCGGGGCGAGCGTCACGTCGCGACGCAGGGTTTGGAGTACGTCGAGTTCACGGTCGATCTCGCGGCGCTTGTCCTGGAGGCGATCGACCTCCTGACGAAGCAGTTCTTCCATCGCCCCGGTGCGTTCGTGCGCGGGAGCCTCCAGACAGGGCAGGAGTTCGCCGATCGTCACGGTGCACAGTCCGGCCGCGAGCAGGTGCTGGATCAGCACCACCCGCTCGACCGTGTCCGGCTCGAAGTCGCGCCAGCCGCCCGGCGTACGCTCCGACCCGATCAGGCCCTGCTCCTCGTAATAGCGCAGCGAGCGCGCGCTGACACCGCTGGCATGTGCGAGTTCACCGATGCGCATAAGACCTCCCGTCGCGTGCGCCTCAAGTCTTGCATCTGACACCGGTGTCAGGTCTGACAGTGGCCGGCATGGAATGGATCTATTTGGCAATCGCGGTGCTGTTCGAGATCGCGGTCGCGATCAGCGCTGGCAAGGCACAGGGTTTCACCAGCCGCGGCTGGACGATCGCAACGCTCGTCACCGGCGGTCTCGGCACCTACTTCCTCAGCCGCGCGCTGCTCACCTTCGACGTCGGCGTCGGCTACGCGTTGTGGACCTCGCTCGCCGGGGTCGGCATCACGGTCCTCGGTGCGGTGCTCTTCGGGCAGCGCCTCACCTGGGCGAAGGCCGCCGGCATCGCACTCGTCATCGGCGGTGTCGTCGGGCTGCAGCTGACCGGCGGTGCGTGATGGACCGGGTGGCACAACGCAACGCCTGGCTGACGCTGCTGCTGGCGGGCGCCTTCGAGGTCGGCTACGCCCTCTCGGTCGGCGGCAGTCGCGGCTTCACCCGGTGGACCTGGTCGCTGGTCGCAGTGGTCTTCTTCCTGCTCACCCTCTGGGCGCTCAGCCGGGCCCTGCGCACCATCGAGGTCGGCATCGGGTATGCCGTATGGGCCGGCATCGGCGCCGTCGGTGCCGCACTGTTCGGACCGGTGTTCTTCGACGAGTCGCTGTCTGTGGCGAAGGCGGGTTGGCTCGCGGTCATCATCGCCGGCGTGGTGTGGCTCAAGCTCGCCGACCGTCTAGCGTGAAGATGGCAGAGTCAGTCCTGGCCACCCGGATGGCCCTGACGAAGGTGTTGACCGATGGCAGCGCGTGCCGAGTGGGACATGGATGCGTTCGTCGACGCCCTCGACGCCGAGCGCGCTCGGCTCGATCTCAATTGGTATGACGTCGCCGACCTCCTGTGGCAGCAGTCGGCCGACCTCAACGCCGTCCTGCCGGGGCACCCGTTGTGCGGCGGCGCCGTCGGCCGGCTGCGCGGGCGCGGGGCGACCTCCTGCCAGTACGCGCTCTACATGCTGCGCTGGCTGGACCGGCCGCCGGAGGACTTCCTCACCGGCGCCAGCAGTGCCACGGATGACCCGACCCTGCCGGCGGCCGGCCCGGAGGCCCGCCTGCGCTGGGACCTGCCACAGTTGCACGACGCGCTCAACCGCCGCCGCAATGACGAGGGTCTGACCTGGGCGCAACTCGCCGCCGAGTTGGACTGCACGCCGGCCCGGCTGACCAATCTGCGCACCGCCCGCGAGGCCGACATGGCGCTCGCCATGCGCGTCACGCAATGGCTCGCGCTGCCGGCGGCGCGCTTCATCCACCCGGTGACCGCCGAGGATCTTGCGGCACTCTGACTGCAGCGTGCCAACGGTCGCTCTCGGGGCTACTGCAGGTGCACCCTGGCAGGTGCGAGTTCGCCTTGCTTCACGCGTGCCTGCCGCGGTCGTGGCGAACGACGTTGTCGATCACGGTGTCGGAGCGCTCAATCGTGTAGGCGTAGGCGCCGGTGAGCACTTCGGACTGACCCTCGATGACCGCTGCAACCGACGGGTGCTGGAGCACGCTGTCGACGGCACCGCGGTCGTTGAGACCGAAGCTGACACCCCCGTGAATTCGTCGCTCGACGGCGTACTGATGTGAGACACCCGGTGAGGTCGCGGCGACCTTGGAGGAGGGAACGAAGGTGTACGTGCGCAGATCGCGCGCGCCTGCTTCGTGGAGGGCTGGTCCCAGTTCGTCGTGCACGAAGCGCGCAAAGGCGCCCCGGCTGGCGCCTTGCCGGCGGCGCAGCATGACTGCGGTGTGTTGTCCGATCTGGCTGGTGCTCTCATCGGGCCACCAGCGGCCGCGTCGCGGGGCAAGCTGGCCGACGACATGACGGAACAGGTTCTGCTCGTCGTGCAGGATCTGCGAGCTGTGGAAGGAGGTGCGCACGATCCCGAGCATGTTGGGCCAGCGGATCTCAGCGAACCCGTCGAGGCGGTACTCCGGTGAGATGGTCGTGCCGACGCCAGGGGTCGCGGGCCAGTACCCATGGTCGACCGCGGAGAACTGCCGCTGCCGGTACTCGTCGATGTGCGGCAGGTGCCGCATGATGTCGGCGTGCTGGTGCTCCCAGTGACTGACCGCCACCTCGCGGGGAACGTCGTCGCGGAAACGGACGGAGAACAGTCCGGCGGTGATGGTCTCAGGCTGTGACATGACGTGTTCCTAGATTCGTGTCAGGAGAACGGGTAGGCGCTGAAGCGGCAGATCGCCCC
The DNA here is from genome assembly GCF_026162425.1 of Flexivirga meconopsidis. Taxonomy (GTDB): domain Bacteria; phylum Actinomycetota; class Actinomycetes; order Actinomycetales; family Dermatophilaceae; genus Flexivirga; species Flexivirga meconopsidis. The sequence goes on from NZ_JAOBQJ010000001.1 coordinate 585,476, forward strand.
GGCGGCGGGTCAGGACCAGGAGCGGAGGTGTCCTTTCAGGCGCCGCGTACCCGGTCGATCACGGACAAGGGGTCAGTGGGTGCTAACTGGCCACGCCACGCGACGTGCTGGTCGGGCCGGATCAAGACGAGGTCACGCTGGTAGAGGTCGCGAGCGTGGTCGTCGCGGACATCGACGACGGTCAGTGGGACACCACGGGCGTGTGCTGCCCCGGCGAGGTCTGTGATGTCGGTTTCGCTGAATCGCAGCAGCGTGAACCCGCGGCCGAATAGGTCGAAGATCTGAGTGCCGTCGTTGAGCCGCACGCTCGGTGGCCGCGAGCCGGGCCATGTGCCGGGAAGGTACTCATCGGTCCGCAGACGTGGCGCGGAGCCCGCTTCGGCGCAGATCACCGGCGAGCCGTCGTAACGGTAGCCATGCTCGATGCCGTGGGCTTCGTTCTCGAGGTTGCCCAGGTCCAGAATGTAGCGTCCGAGCTGCTTGCGGGTGACGTCGCCGGACCAGTCCTCGCTGTGCATCACCGGGTCGAATGCAGCCATGATCGCACCGCGGACGGCGCTGTTGCGGGCGGCGGATTCACGGTTTCGGTAAGCGATCGCCTGGCGCTCACGCTGGTAAGCCTCGAGAAGTCGGGGGCCGCCCCAGCCCTGGAGTTGAGCGGCGATCGCCCACCCCAACCCGATCGCATCGCCCACTCCGGTGTTCATGCCGTAGCCCCCGGTGGGAGGCACCTGGTGCACTGCGTCGCCGGCCAACCACACCCGCCCACGGCCGAAAGACTTGCTGACGACCAGACGTGGCGTCCAAGCGTTGGCGACGTGGATCTCCATGTCGAAGTCCATGCCGAGCTGCTCGCACACGAACGCAGCGGGGTCGATGGCATCGATGTTGTCGCGAGCGCTGAGCGGGGTGTGCAGGGTCCAGGTGTCGCCGTCGTCCTGCGAGATCAGCGTCCAACCCTCGGGGGACTGGAGGTGCCACACCTGGCCGAATCGCTCAACCATGCGACGGTCGGTGGTGCTGAAGTGGACCATGTAGAACCGGCCATCAGGTGGGCGGTGCCCCAGAGCGCGGTATGCGCGCACGGCCCCGCGCAGTGTGCGGCCGAGGCCAAGCTTCTTGATCATCTGTCGGCGAAGACTGATCTCGTCAAGGTCAATGCCGAGCTGCCGGCGGGTGCGACTGCCGCCGCCGTCGCAGCCGATCAGGTACTTGGCTCGCACGAGCCTGCGGTGACCTGTCTCCTCGCAGAGCAGGGTTGCGGTGACGCCTCGGTCGTCCTGACGGAACTCCTCGACCATCCAGCCGTAGTCGACGGTGACGTGCTGCGCGCGGGCGACCACGATGTCTCGTAGCGCCGGCTCGAGAATGATCTGCGAGACGCGCATCGACGGTTCCAGCGTGCCCCGTCCGTCGTTTGCTGCGGACGCGGCGGCGCGCGCTTCATCAACGCTGGGGTATTCGAATGAGGCGAGCTCCCAGCCTTCGGCGCCGGTTGCCCAAGTGACCTTGATGCGGTGGTCGGTGGGTACGGCAACCTTGCGTAGCTCGTCTGCGACCCCGAGGCGCCGGTAGAGCTCCATGCTCCGCCCGTTGGTGACGTCCATTTTGGGATGCCGAGTGGTTCGGGTATTGCGCTCAGCGAGCAGCGTTGTGATGCCGTGCAACTCGAGTTCGAGCGCCAGGGTGAGGCCTACCGGTCCGGCTCCGGCGATGAGGACGTCGGTCTCCTCGAGGCCGCCGATGACGCCAAGGGGGGAAGCGCCGGGATCCGGTGCGGTACTCATGGGCTCTCCTAGTGCGTAGACCCCAAAGTGAACAGCTGTGTTCAAAATATGTCAAGGGTGTATCGGGGTAAGCGCGCACCGAGCCCGCTGCGGGCGTCCGCTGCTCTGCGTGGGTCAAGGCGGCCGGAGGCAATCGCCTCGACCGCGAATCACCGTCGACGACCTTGGAGACGCGAAGCTCAGGAGGCCGGAAGGGGGTGGCTGGCCAGTTCGCGCGCCTCCTGGCGCGCGACGCCCAGGGCGACCAGCACCATCTCGGCTGCGTCGCTGCCGGCCTCGCGCCAGCCCTGATGACCTTCCAAGACCATCCAGATCGCGGCGACCGTGGTGCCGATCAGCATCGTGGCGATGCTGAGGTCGCGGCCCGGCTCGATCGAATAGCGCCCGCTGGCGATACCGTCGTTGACGTCGGCGAGCGGTGGCCCCAATAGGAGTTCTCGCAGGGACTCGTCGGTCAGGCCGAATCGCACGAAGAAGCGGCCCATCTGCGGCGACTCGTGGGCCTGGCGGACCAGAAGCCGGAGTCCGGTCGCCAGGCGCAGGGGAGCATCGGTGACGCGGGCGGCGTCCATCACGCTGACGTTGTGTGCGTGCACCTCGGTGGCAAGTTGAACCCGAACGCTGGCGAACAGGTTCTCGATGGAGTCCACGTTGCGGTACAGCGTCCCGCGTGCAACGCCGGCCTCGGCGGCCAGGTCGCTGACGCTGACATCAGTGTGGCCACGCTCGGCGAACAGGCGCACAGCCGCGTCGTGGATGCGGCGTTCTGTCGCGTTCATTGCGGACCCTCCTTGGCTTGGGCCGACTGTACTCAAACGTCTCGCTAGTAGCAAAGCTACGAGGTTTGAAACATCATTGACATTAATAGAACATGATTGTTCAATTTCGGTATGGCGGCGCCGGTCCACCAAGGAGCCCATGGCTTCATGGCGAGCAGGGCGCGTGGGCGGGCCTGCTGAAGGTGGCCCGCCCAGGAGCAGCTGCGTTCTCTGCGCATCCGTTTGGTGGGTCGGCCACCCGAGCCTCACCACGCTCGCCGCCAAGCGCCCCGATGCCCAGGTCGCCGCGACAACTTCCAAGGAGAGTGTTCGATGAGTAAGAGAGCTTCCAGGCCCGTGGCGGGTCTTTCGGTGGTCATCACCGGAGCCGCCAACGGCATCGGGCGTTCGACCGCAGCCCTGTTCGCGGCGCGAGGCGCCCGCGTCGTCATCGGTGATATCCATGCCGAGGCTGCGGCCCTGGCGGCACAGGAGATCGGCGCCTCGACGGTCGGTCTGCCACTCGACGTGCGGCGAGAGGAGTCCTTCGACACATTCCTCGGCGCGGCCGAAGCGGCTCACGGACAGATCGACATTCTGATCAACAACGCCGGCGTCGATTGGATGGGACCGTTCCATCTCGAGCCGTTCGACGTCACGCTGCGGCAGCTCGAGGTGAACCTCCTCGGGGCGATCTTGGGGTCCCGCCTCGGTCTCAAGCGGATGTTGCCACGCGGCGGCGGCCATTTGATCAACGTCGCCTCGGCCGCCGGACGGACGCCGCAGCCGGGAAGCGCGGTCTACACCGCGACGAAGTACGGCGTCGTCGGTCTCACCGAAGCCCTGAAGCTGGAGTACCGCGACAGCGGCGTGACGTTCAGCGTCGTGCAGCCGGGGCAGATCGACACGGCGATGATGGACGGGACACATCCGTCCTCACGGCTTCTGCCCAAGGTCGGGCCGGACGTAGTGGCGCAGGAGATCGTGCGCGCGGTCGAAGACGCTCGCTTCGAGGTATGGGCACCACGGAGCCAGGGGTTCAGCGTGAAGCTCGGCAACTTCGTGCCTCGCGCCGCACGTGAAGCGGTGTTGCTCAAGCTCGGGGTCCAAGACATCGCCGGCAAGGCCAGCGCCGAGGAACGGGCCGCCTACGTCGAGCGAGCCTTCGGCGGCGACTGAGCAGGTCGGACCCAGGGTCCGGACGCCCGCCTGCGGGTATCTCTCGCAGAGCTGCACGACGCGCTCAACCGCCGCCGGACGGATGAGGGGCAGACCTGGGCGCAGCTCACTGCCGAGTTGGACTGCACCCCGGCCCCGCGGATGGCGGCGTCGCGATGTCGCCTTGTGCGGCCCCGCGGTGTCCCTTTGTCGGATCGACCGCCCGAGATGGCCCCTCGGTCACCACGCTCGGGCAACCATGGGTCTATGCGTGATTTGGATCTGCTGGTTGCCTCCGTGCGGGATGCAAACAGTCGCAAGCATCTTGCTGAGGCTGCGCGGGCCTATCAGGCCGGCGCATACCGTGCTGCGATCGTCAGCACCTGGGTTGCGCTGGCGTTCGACCTCGTGGCGAAATTGCGAGAGCTCGCCGATACGGGCGACCGCGCGGCCGGAAAGAAGATCCTCGACTTGGACGCGGCAATCTCTCAGCAGAACCTTGGCAAGTTGCAGGAGTTCGAGAGGTCATTGCTCAGCGTCTGCAAGGACGACTTCGAGCTGCTGAGCGAACGCGACGTCGAAGTGCTCGACCGGCTACGCGCGGATCGACACGTGTGTGCCCATCCGGCCTTCGTCTCGGAAGATCTGATCTTCACGCCGACAGCGGAGCTGACTCGCGCACATATTGCCGCAGTGGTCGACACGGTGCTACGCCTCCCAGCGACACCGGGTCGGCAGCTTGTCGAACGGTTCAAGGAGGAGTCGATATCGACGGCTTGGCCTGACGACCAGGAGGGTCTACGGGAATACCTTGCCGAGCGATACTTCGGCAGAGCGCGAGAGTCAACCCAGGGAAAATTGGCCGAGCTGATCGTCAAGACGTGTATGGCGATCCCAGAGAATGCTCCAGGGCGCGAGGTTATCGCGGAGCGCTATCCCAAAATTGCGTGGTCTCTCTATCAGGTCCGTCCCGACGTAGTGGTCGCTGCCATCGAACACGTGGTCCGAAAGAAGGAAGAATCCGCTGGCCTCAGCGAGGATGAACTGCGCCGGGCTGTCGGTGCACTTGGTCCCGTGCAGGCGTTGTGGGACTACCTGCCGGAGGCCTCGGTGCCGAGACTGCTCACATGTATGCGTTCTTCGCCGATCACCGCGCTGGTCGAAGCGGGTGTGTTCTCGGCAGATTTGGCCAGCCATCCAACAGCGGACGCTGTGCGTGAGATCCGCAAGTCTCGAGCCGGTGACATCGATGCGGAAACATTGGCCGATAACCTGCGTCGTCGGCCGGGGCCATTGCTCCTTGACGTGGCGGTTGCGCGAGTCGCAGAAGGTGAAAGCTGGAAGAACACCAACACTTTGATGCCGGCCCTATCTGCGTCGGCCGAGTATTTGACACCGGACCATCTACGGACCCTCTGCGAAGCAGCCACGAGTGAGCACGATGTGATTACCGCGTTCGCGACAGACCGTGAATTGGCAAGGATTTACGCGGAGCGTGGCGAGGTGGACGGGCTCGCCGACGTATGGTCGACCGCAGCGCAAACGCCTCATCCAGATGCCGGGGGCGAAAGTTATGCCTATTCTCAACTGCGCGCGGTCATGAACCTGACTTCCGAGACCCGCGCCCATGAAAGTTGATCCCGCAGCCGCGCTGCATGTCGGTGAACCAGCGGATAACCGGCACCGGCCGACCACCCGGACCCCCGCCCACAAAAATGGCCCGAACCTACACAATGCAGGTCCGGGCCATTCCGATGTCCTCAAGACATCGCTGGGTCGGGGTGACAGGATTTGAACCTGCGACCTCTTCGTCCCGAACGAAGCGCGCTACCAAGCTGCGCCACACCCCGTGGCATGCCGCGAGCGCCCCAGCAGGACGCACGCAGCGAGAAGCAACGATACAAGCTGACCCGCGGATTCGCCCAATCGGGCTAGGCGTAGCGGCGCAGGATGGACGCGGCCTGCCCGACATACCCGCCGCCGAAGAGCACCGCGTGCAGCAGGACCAGGTGCAACTGCATGAGTGGGAGGCGGTCGCGCCAGCCGTCGGCCACCCCCGCCACCTCGATGTATGACGCAAGCAGCCGCTCCAGGTGCGGCGCCCCGAAGAGCGTGAGCGCGCCCAGGTCGGACTCCGGGTGCCCACCGTGCGCGGCCGGGTCGATCAGCACCCCGCCGGCCGCGGTCCACACCACGTTGCCGGCCCACAGGTCGCCGTGCAGCCGCGCCGGCGCGGCGACCGACTCGTCGAACTCGCCGCCCCGCAGCCGCCCGAGCAGCCCCTCGGCGGCGCCGCCGAGCCCCGCCTGGCGTGCCAACGGCTCGACCCGCAGATCGGCATACATCGCGCCCCAGGCGTCATAGGACCCGAGCGGCAGCGGGATCAGGTCGTCCGCCGGACCCTGCAGGCCGTCACCGGTCCATCCGTCCGGCCCGACACCGAAACCCGAGGCGCCGGCCGCATGGGTCGCCGCGAGCTGCCGGCCGAACGACTCGACCTGCGCGGCCGACGGGGCGCTCGGCGAAAGGCGTTGCAGCACAAGCCGATCCGGTGACACCGCCTCGACGCCCACGACCGGTGCACCGCCCGGCACCCGCAGCCACGACAACCCGGCCGCCTCCCACGCGCCCGCGCGCTCCGAGGCGACCGGCTTGACGAAATCGCCCGCGGTCACGCCCCGGGCACCAGCGTCAGCAGCGTCGCCTCCGGGCGGCACGCGAGCCGCACCGGGTTGTACTTGTTGTGCCCGATGCCCGCCGACACCTCGAGCCACGCGGCGTCCGACGGAGCCGCGACGCCCGTCGCCGCGCCGGGCCACCAGCGCGAAACCCCTTTGGCACGAGCGTTGTCCAGGTCGCAATTGGTCGTCAGCGCGCCGTAGAAGGGCACGCACACCTGCCCACCGTGGGTGTGTCCGGCGAGCATCAGGCGCGCCCCGTCGGCGCTCATCGCATCGAGCACCCGCACATACGGCGCGTGCAGCACGCCCATCGTCAGCGCGACATCGGAGGCGGCAGGGCCGGCGACCGCGGCGTAATCGTCCAGCTCGATGTGCGGGTCGTTCACCCCGACGAATTCGACTGACTCACCGTTGATTTCGACGGTCCGCCGCACGTTGTCGAGGTCGACCCAGCCACCGGCGGTGAAGCCCTCGACCAGCTCCTCGACCGGCAGCGACGCCACCTCCAGGTCGGCGCCCTTCTTGTGGGGTGCGCCGATCCCGACATACTTCAGCGGGTTCTTCGGCGCCGGCGCGTAGTAGTCGTTCGACCCGAGCACGAACGCCCCAGGAAACTCCAGCAGCGGCTCCATCGCATGCAGCACCGCCGGCACGGCATCAAGATCCGAACAATTGTCACCGGTGTTGATCACGAAATCCGGCTCCAACGCTGCCAATCCGCGCACCCAGTCGATGCGGCGCTGTTGCCGCGGCACCAGGTGCAGGTCGCTCAGGTGCAGCACCCGCAGGGGGCGCGAGCCCGGCGCGAGCACCGGCAGGGTGAAGCGGCGCAGCGTGTAGAGGTGGCGTTCGACCAGCGACGCCCAGGCGAGAGTGCCGGCGCCCGTGGCTGCGACCGCGACGGTTGTTTTGGCGAGTGCGTTCATGACCGGTCAATTATGCGCGGCACGCACTGAGCCTCTCCTGTCAGACTGTCCCCATGACGAGCAAGCAGACCCTCCGTGACGACCTGACCGCTGCGCTGCGCGCCCGCGACCAGGTGCGCACCGGCACCCTGCGGATGACGATCGCCGCCATCACCAACGCGGAGGTCGCCGGCAAGGAGCACAAGGACCTCACCGAAGCCGACGTGCAGCAGGTGATCACCAAGGAGGCCAAGAAGCGGCGCGAGGCCGCCGAGGCGTATGACGCAGCCGGTCGCGACGAGCTGGCCGCGGCGGAGCGCGCCGAGCTCGCCGTGCTGGAGGAGTACCTGCCCAAGCAGCTCACCGACGACGAGCTGCAGACCATCGTGCGAGACGCGATCGCGCAGACCGGTGCCGACAGCATGGCCGGGATGGGTCAGGTGATGAAGGTGGTCCAGCCGCAGACCGCCGGACGAGCCGACGGCGGCAAGGTCGCCGCGCTGGTCAAACAGGCACTCAGCGGCTGACCCCACGCACTGACGAAAGTGCCCGCCCACCGAATCGGTGAGCGGGCACTGTCGTCGTACGGCGGCTACTTGCCGCTCGGTTTGGGTTTGGTCGTCGCCTTCGCGGTGCTCGTCGGCTTCGACCTGTTGGTGGCCTTCGGCTTGCTTGTCGCCTTCGGCTTGTTGGTGGCCTTCGGCTTGACGGTCCGAGGCACCGTCACCCGCGGCGTAGCGGCCTGGGTTCGCCGCGTCGCCGTGGCCTGCGGCACCACCGGAGGCTGCGTGGTGCGCGGTGAGTAGGTGCGCGGCGAGTAAGTGCCGGTCGGTCCGACCGGGGTGGGCGGCGGCGGAGTCGACGCAGTCGCCTTCGGCGCGGGCTTGGACTTGGGGGTGGTGCCGTCCGGTTTCTGGAAATACTCGATCGGCTTGCCCTTGAGCGCCGCGTCCATGACGTTCTTCCAAATGGGCGCGGCGAGGTCACCGGCGAAGACGTAACCGTCGTACTTCTGACCCGCCAGCGTGATGTCCTTCATCGGAGCCGGCGCCTTGTTGTGGCCGACCCAGATGCCGGTCGCGAGCTGCGGGGTGTAGCCGACGAACCAGATGTTCTTGGCGCCGTCCTCGGTGCCGGTCTTGCCGGCCGCCGGCCGGTTGCCGTTGAGCAGGATGTCGCCGTGCGTCGTACCGGCCGGGTCGGTGATCACCGACTGGAAGATCTCGGAGGTCTCCGCGGCGACCTTTTCGCTCACCAGCTGCTTGCACTCGGTGCCCGACAGCGGCAGCTTCTTGCCGTTGCTGTCGCTGATCGACACGACCGGCCGCGGCGGGCAGTACTTGCCGCCCGCGGCGATCGTCGCGTAGGCGTTGGTCAGGTCCAGCGGGGTCACGTCGGAGGTGCCGAGCGTGATCGACGCGGCCGTGGACTGGATCTGCTGACCCGTGCCGCTCTCGACGCCGAACTTGCTGGTCGTCTTCAGCACGTCGCAGCTGCCGAGCTGGCTGACCATTTCCGCGAAGACGGTGTTGACCGACTGTGCGGTGGCGTCCTTCAGGCTCATCTTCTGCCCAGCCGGTGGGTAGGGCGCGTCGTTGGGCAGCTTCCACGTCGTACCGGGCGTCAGACCGCACTTGCCGGGGAAGTCGGCGCTGCTGAACGCGTGTGCCGGAGCGCCCGCCGAACTCGTCGTGTTGTATGACGGCACGGTCATCTTCTTCTCCGGCGACCAGCCGGCCTCGAGCGCGTTGACGACCGTGAACATCTTCGCGGTCGACCCGTAGGCGTACCCCTCACCATCGGTGGTGAAGTTCTGCGCGTTCTTGCCCGGTCCCGCGACGTTGGAGTACTGGGTGTTCTGGCCACTGGCCAGCACCAAACCGGTGCCGGGCTGGATGATGATCCCGGCGGAGTCGATCCCCTCGGAGTTGCCCTGCGGCACCTTCTTGCGGATCTCCTTGTCGATCGCGTCGGCCATCTTCGGGTCGAAGCTGGTCTTGATCGTCAGGCCACCGCTCTGCAGCGTCGCCAGGCGGGACTTCGGGTCCTTGCCGAGCGCGGGCTGGGTCTGCAGCCAGTTGATCACGTAGTAGCAGAAGTAGGCGTACTTGGAGTTGGCGCACGAGTTGGAGTTGACCTGGGTCAGCTTCAACCCCAGCGGCGCCTTCTTGGCATCGACCAGCTGGGTGTAGCTGATCATCTTCTGCTGGTACATCTTGTCCAGCACCACGTTGCGCCGCGCCAGCACCTCGTCGGGGTTGGTCGTCGGGTCGAGCCGGCCCGGCTCGTTGACCACACCGGCGAGCATCGCCGACTGCGGCAGGTTGAGCTCCGCGGCGCTGATGCCGAAATAGTGCCGGGCGGCGGCCTCCACGCCATACGCCTGGCCGCCGTAGTAGACGAGATTGAGATAGCCGTCCAGGATCTGGTCCTTGGTGTACTTCTGCTCGATCGTCACGGCGTACTTCAACTGCTGCAACTTGCGGACGTAGCCCTCCATGCCGGACTGGGTGACGGCACGGTTGGCGGCCTCCTCGTTGCCGGTGTTGATCGCCTGGTTCTGCTGCATGACCTTGACGTACTGCTGCGTCAGCGTGGATGCGCCCTGGGTGCCGTTGCTGAAGACGTTGGAGGTGATCGCGCGCAACAGGCCCTTGGAGTCGATCGCGCCGTGCTGGTAGAACCGCTCGTCCTCGATCGCCACCTGGGCGTTCTTCATGTTCTGCGAGATCTTGTCGAACGGCACCACGATGCGGTTCTGGTTGAACGGCGTGGCCAGCACCGACCCGTCGGCGGCAAGGATCCGGGACTGCTGAGCCAACGGATTCATGTCAATGTTGCTCGGGATCTGGTTGAACAGCTTTATGCTGCCGTTCGTCGCCTGACCGGCGGCACCGATGGCGGGCAGTGCCAGCCCGGCGGCAACCAGGCCCATCGCGATCGCAGTCGCGATGAGCGCGCCGAGCAGGCTGAACACTGTGCCGAAGCGGTTCACTTGACGCATGAGCGCCAGGGTAACCGGCGAAACTGTCCGCGCCGCGCAGGCGCGTGGCCCGCACTGCAGGCGGGCGATGTGGGCGTGCACCCTAGCGCTATCCGGCTGACCGCACGTATAGTCCGAACGGGCTATTTCGAAATAGTTCCCAATAGGGCTAGCGGGTGAACGGCGGGAGACATAACGTGCTCCCAAAGACACGCGGGGGCGTGAGACCTGTTGAAGCAGCGTGGTGGGGAAGGCCGAACGACTATGACTGCAGTAATGCCGGACAAGGTGATCTGGGATGACAACTGGGCAGCACGGGCAGTGTGCCGCACCGGAAGTTCGCCCGACGAGTTGTTTGCGAAGGGCGCCGCTCAACAGACCGCCAAGGTGATCTGTCAGCGCTGCCCGGTAGTGGCCGAGTGCCTCGCCGACGCGCTGGACAACAAGACCGAATACGGCGTATGGGGCGGTATGACGGAGCGCGAGCGCCGCGCGCTGCTCCGCCGTCGACCCGACGTGCGCTCCTGGGAGCAACTCTTCAAGATCGCTCGCGCCGACGAGCTTGGTTGATGGTCCGCGACTTCGTCGCGGACCATCAACCAAGCTCCCTGTCTTTTGGCGGCGGTTCCTCCTCCGCCGCGTCCCGGTTGAGCACGTCTCCGCTGGTTGAGTAGCGGGGGAGCGCAGCGGAGGAGCGTATCGAAACCTGCGTCGGTGGTCTCGATACGCGGCTCGTTCCTCACCGCTACTCGACCACCATCTACCCGGTGGTCCTCGGAGCTACTCGACCACCATCTACCCGGCGAGCTCGTCGCCGATCTCGCGGAGCTGCGCGATGTCGTTGACGTCATGCGCGGCCGCGCCCACCAGCACCTGAGGGATCGTCGGGTGCGCGGCGGTGAACCTGCCGATGGCGGCCTCGTGCCGGGCCGCGGTGGCGGCCAGGTCAGCGTGCAGCCGCAGCAGGCTCGCGGTGTCGCCCGGCTGCCAGCCCTTCCCGCGCCGCGCGGGTAGCTCGTCGGCCGCCTCAGCCGCAACCTCGGCGCGCGCTTCCTTGAGCGAGGGCACATGGGTGCGCTGCACCCGGTTGACCACCAGACCGGCGAGCGGCATCCCTTCCTCGCCGAGCCGGCCGGCGAAGTAGGACGCCTCACGCAGTGCGTCCCGCTCGGGCGTCGCCACCACCAGGAATGCCGTCGACGCGTCACCGAGGAGGGCATAGGTCTGCTCGGCCCGCTCCCGGAAACCACCGAACATCGTGTCCAGCGCGGCGACGAACGTCTGCGCGTCCTTGAGGAACTGGCCGCCGAGGATCTTCGACATGACCGCGGTCACCGAGTTGACCCCGACCGAGACGACCTTGAGGTAGGCCCGGCCTCCGGCCTTGGCCGGCGACATCATCAGCCGGATGAACCGCCCGTCCAGGAACGACCCGAGCCGTTTCGGGGCGTCGAGGAAGTCTAGCGCGGACCTCGACGGAGGGGTGTCGACCACGATGAGGTCCCACCGGGCCCGGCCGTCCCGCTGCTCGGCGTGCAGTTGCCCGAGCCGCTCCATCGCCATGTACTCCTGCGTGCCGGCGAACGAACTCGAAACCGCCTGGTAAAAGGGGTTTTCCAGGATCTGCTGCGCCTTGCCGGGGTCAGCGTGCCGCAGCACCACCTCGTCGAAGGTGCGCTTCATGTCGAGCATCATCGCGTCGAGCGAACCGCCCGCGGATGAGTCGATCGACTCCACCGGAGCCGGCTCGTTGTCCAGGTGCTCCAGGCCGAGAGCCTGCGCCAGCCGGCGTGCCGGGTCGATGGTCAGCACCGCCACGGTGCGGCCCTGCTCGGCGGCTCGGATCGCCACTGCCGCAGCCGTCGTCGTCTTGCCGACGCCACCGGAGCCACAACACACGATCGTGTGCACCGAGTCGTCGGCGAGCAACTGGTCGACGTCGAGGACTGCCGTCATACCTGAGCCTCCTGGTCGGCCAAACTCGTTGCGAGCTGGAGCAATCCACCGGCGTCCAGGCCGTCGGCGAGCAACGGCAGGTGGTATGTCGGCAGCCCCAGCCCGGCGATGGTCTCGCGCTCCTGCTGCTCCAGGTCGAGGCGGTCGACCAGATCGCGCCCGGTCTGCACGAGGCCACCGACGAGCGTCGGACCCACTCGCAGACCCAGCTCGCCCAGGTCGTCGGCCAGGGGCGCGGTGTCGAAATCGTTTGCGGCCAGCAGGTTTCGGGCGTGCTCGTCGGCCGGCGGGGTGCGCTCCTGGTTGATCACGACCGCCCCGAGCGGAAGGGGCAACGATCGCAGCTCGGCGACCGCGTCGACGGTCTCCTGCACCGGCATCTCTTCCAGCAGGGTCACCAAATGCACTGCGGTCTGGTCGGATTGGAGCAGGTCATTGATCGAGTCGGCCTGGTTCTTCACCGGGCCGACCTTGGCCAGGCCGGACATCGCCTGGTTGACCGCGAGGAACTGGCCGACCCGGCCGGTCGGGGGAGCGTCCAGCACGACGGCGTCATACACCTGGTCCTGGCGGACGCCACGACGTCCGGGCCGGCGCCGGACCGCCTCGTAGACCTTGCCGATCAGCAGCACGTCGCGCAGTCCGGGCGCGACGGTCGTGGCGAAGTCGACGACGCCGAAGCGCTCGAGCATGCCGCCGGCCATGCCGAGTTTGTAGAACATCTGCAGGTATTCGAGCAGCGCGGCTTTCGGGTCGACGGCCAGGCCCATGACCTGCCCGCCGCCAGGCCCGGTCGCCACCTGCACCTCGTCCTCGCCGAGCCTGGGCACGTCGAGGACGCCGCTGATGCCCTGCCGGCCCTCGACCTCGGCGAGCAGCACCCGCTTGCCCTCGGTCGCCAATGACATCGCGAGCGCGGCGGCAACGGTCGTCTTGCCGGTGCCGCCCTTGCCGGTCACGATGTGCAGCCGCACGCCGTCCCAGTCGCTCGTCATGCCGCAAACGCTATCCCGCCCGGGCCTGCCCCCGAAGGGGTGATCAGGATGTCAGGTCGGACAGGTCGCGCAGGGCCGCCGCGAAGTGGGGCGAGTCCGGATCGATCAGGTCCTGATGCCCGGCTCCGGTCAGCACGGTCAGTGGTATGCCGGGCCCGGCCGCGGCCTGGTAGCTCTCGGAGACCTCGACCGGGACCGTCTCGTCTGCCGTCCCGTGGATGAGTCGGACCGGTGCCGGGGTAGGTCCGAGCAGCGCGGGATCGGCTGCCCGCCATACGGATTCGTCGGCGTTGCCCATCATCGCGTCGGCTGCTCCGTCTCCGAGGTGCAGGTCTCGGGTCAGGTGCAGGTCGACCGCCCCGGCGAGCGAGATCGCACCGGCGATGCCCGCGGCCTCCGGCTGGTGCAGAGCCCAGGCGACCAGGTGGCCGCCGGCTGAATGTCCAAGCAGCACAACACGATCGGGCAGCTCTGGGTCGGCGCGGACGGCGGCGACGCCGGCTCGGATATCGGCGGCCATTGCCGCCCAGTCGCCGGGGATGCGGCGGTATTCCACCGACGCGACGTGAAAGCCGTCCGCCGCGAGCGCCGTCGCCTGCGGCCCGGTGTGCAGTCGGTTGTATTTCGGGCGCCAGAAACCGCCGTGCACGAGCAGCACGGTGGCGTCGCGTGCGTCGCCGGAGGGGATGCGCACGTCATACAACTGATCGGGGTGACGGCCGTAACTGCGGGTGGCGTCGGGCTGCCGGTCGGGCGCGGAGAAGTCGGGCACGACGGCGACCTTACCGAGCGCACCAGAAGTTACTGACTAGTTCGGTATACGCCGGTTGGCCCTACGAAATCAGCGGTGCTACCGTCGCGAGAGCGGGAATATCGTAGAACGAGGAGCCAAAATGCCGCAGGAACCGTTGCGCGCTGTCAAGGGTCAGCGCACGCCGCACGTCGTCATCGTCGGAGCCGGCATGGTCGGCCTTTCGACCGCGTGGCACCTGCAGGAGCGCGGGGTCGAGGTGACCGTCGTCGAGCGATCCGGTGTCGCCGCCGGCAGCTCGTGGGGCAATGCCGGCTGGGTGTCGCCCGGTCTGTGTGTGCCGCTGTCCGACCCGTCGGTCATCAAGTACGGCATGAAGGCGCTGCTCGACCCCGACTCGCCGCTCTACATCCCGATGAAGCCGGACCCGAAGCTGGCCTCATTCCTGCTCGGCTTCGCCCGGCGCTGCACGCCGGGACAGTGGAAGCGAACGATGGACAAGTACGTCCCGGTCAACCGGCGCGCGATCGAGGCGTACGAGTTCCTCGAGTCGCATGGTGTGCAGTCCACCTCGCACGACGCACCGATCATGGCTGCGTTCCGCCGCGCCGAGGACGCGGCGGGGCTGGAGCACGAGGTCGCGCTGATCCGCGAGGCCGGCCTCGAGCTCGAGGCAACCGAGGTCGACAACGCCACGCTGCGTGCCGAACTGCCGATCGTCAGCCCGGACGTCGAGAAGGCGATCCGGCTCGGCGGGCAGCGGTTCATCAACCCCGGTGAGTATGTCGACGCGCTCGCGAACGCCGTCACCGACCGGGGCGGCCGACTCGTCATCGGGTCCAACGCTCGCGCCCTGCGGCACGGCCCGGGTGGCGTCACCGTCGAGATGATGAGCGGCGAACCGATCTCGGGTGACGCCGTCGTGCTCGCCACCGGCGCCTGGTTGCCCGAGCTGGCCCGGGACTGCGGCGTGCGGACAGCGCTGCGCGCCGGACGCGGTTACAGCTTCTCGGTCTCGGTCACCGACCCGTCAATGCGGCCGGTGCCGTGCCCGGTCTACTTCCCCTACGAGCGGGTCGCCTGCACGCCGCTCGGTGACCGGCTGCGGGTCGGCGGCACGATGGAGTTCGCCGGCACCGAGGAGCCGTTGCACGAGGAGCGCGTCGACGCCATCGTGAAGAACGGCCGCCCGCTGCTGTCGGGCGTCGACTGGGAGGACCGGCAGGACACCTGGGTCGGCGGCCGACCGGTGACCGTCGATGGTCTGCCGCTGGTCGGCGCCACCAAGGTGCCGCGCGTCTTCACCAACGGCGGCCACGGCATGTGGGGCATCACCCTCGGACCGCTCTCCGGTCAGTTGCTGGCCGAGCAGATGGTCACCGGCGTGACCCCGCCCGAGTTGCTGCCGTTCGACCCGACCCGCTGACCGGGTCGTCATACCCGCGCCGCATTAGGGTGACCGCATGACCAAGTGGGAATACGCCACCGTGCCGCTGATGATCCACGCGACCAAGCAGATCCTCGACCAGTGGGGCGAGGACGGCTGGGAGCTCGTGCAGGTCGTGCCGGGACCCGACGGCAACGGCCTCGTCGCCTATCTGAAACGCCCCAAGGAGAGCTGAAAACCATGTCATCAGTTGAGGACCGGCTGAGCGAGCTCGGTCTGACCGTCCCCGAGGTCGCCGCCCCGGTCGCCGCCTACGTGCCCGTCGTGCGCGACGGCTGCCTCGTCTTCACCTCCGGTCAGCTGCCGGTGGTCGACGGCAAGCTCGCCGCGACCGGCAAGGTCGGTGCCGAGGTGACCGCCGAGGACGCCGCCAAACTCGCCGAGACGTGTGCGCTCAACGCGATCGCCGCGGTGAAGTCGGAGATCGGCGACCTCGACCAGGTCACCCGCGTGGTCAAGGTGGTCGGCTTCGTCGCCAGCGACCCGAGCTTCACTGGTCAGCCGGCGGTCATCAACGGCGCCAGTGAGTTGCTGTCGAAGGCGTTCGGCGAGCGCGGTGCGCACGCGCGCTCGGCCGTCGGCGTCGCCGCGTTGCCGCTGGACGCTCCCGTCGAGGTCGAGATCACCGTCTCCGTGCAGTGACGTCGTGGTGACGTCCCAGCACGACTTCCCGGTGCCGCCGCCGCTCGCCGAGGGCGCGCAGCGGTGGTTGGCGACCGCTCCGGCGCAACGTCCGATCGTGCCACCCCGTATGGCGGCGACCGTCATGCTGTTGCGCGAATCCGCCTCCGGACCGGAGGTTTTCATGCTCCGGCGCGTGCCGTCGATGGCATTCGCGCCGTCGGTCTGGGTGTTTCCCGGCGGCGGTGTCGACCCCCGCGACGAAGCCGGCGACATTCCGTGGGCCGGGCCCTCTCCCGCGCAGTGGGCGGCGCTGACCGGGCTGCCCGACGCGACGGCGCGGGCGACGGTCATCGCGGCGGTGCGGGAGGTTTTCGAGGAGTGCGGCGTGTTGCTCGCCGGACCGTCGGCGGACACGGTCGTCGCGGACGTCAGCGGCGACGACTGGCACGCTGACCGGGAGGCGCTGCTCGACCGGTCGCTGTCCTTCGCCGAGCTGCTGACCCGACGCCAACTGGTGCTGCGCTCCGATCTGCTTGCGCTGCAGGACCACTGGGTCACCCCGGAGATGGAGCCGAAGCGCTACGACACCTGGTTCTTCGCCGCCCGGCTGCCCGAGCGGCAGGCCGCCGACGACCGCACCAGCGAGGCCGACCGCACCGAGTGGGTGCGTCCGGCCGCGGCGTTGGAGCAGGTCGGTGCTGGTGCGGCCCGCATGATGCCCCCGACGATCGTGCAGCTGCGCCGGCTGGGTGCCTTCGCCGACATCGGGCAGGGCATGGTCAGTCGCGCCGGCTTGGTGGCGGTGATGCCCGAGCCCGCCGAGACCGATGGCGGGATGGTGCTGCGGGCCACGCTGAACGACTGACGGCGGGCGCTTTCGGCTGGTTGCGATAGGTCTGCTGGTTTCGATACGCCGGCACGGGCTTGCAGGCTCGCCCGTGCCGACTACTCAACCAGCGGGGCCGGCTACTCAACCAGCGGGGTGGTCACTCAACCAGCATCGTCGGCGAGGACGACGTCGAAGCGGACTCGCGACCAGGCCCCGCCGTGCAGGTCACGACCGTCCGGAGTGGGTGTGCCGGCCGGTTGCAGGTCGAAGTCGAGCACTAGCGAATCCTTCACCCCGAAGACGCTGTCGGTTTCCAGTTGCGAGTCGCCCCGCACGAAGATGTGGGTCACCAGGCGCCGCTTGCCGTCCGCGGTGACCATGAAGTGCAGGTGGGAGGCTCGCATCGGGGTGCGCTCCGAGGCCGCGAGCATCTGCCCGACCGGCCCGTCATACGGGATCGGGTATGGCGTGGGTTGCACCGCCCAGAAACGGTATTCGCCGCGCTCGTCGCTGAAGAGGTGCGCCCGGCCGCCGACCCTCCCGTCGTCATACTGCACGTCGTAGAGGCCGTCGTCGTCGGCTTCCCACGCCTCGATGCGCGCACCCGGCACGGGCTGCCCGTCGGTGCCGCGCACGGTGCCCTCGACGTAACACGGCATGCCGGTGGCCGCGCCGCTGATGTCGCCGCCGTTGTCGATCTCGGGCGAGTCCTGCACGAAGAACGGACCGAAAACCGTTGCCTCAGTGGCATTCCCGCGAGCCCGGTTGTTTATCGTGATGGTCTGCATCGACACCCCGAAGGTGTCCGACAGCAGGATGAATTCCTGGCGTTTGTCGTCGGTGATGTGCCCGACGGCGGTCAGGTATTCGATGCCGGCCTCCCATTCCTGCTCGGTGAGCCGCACCTCGCGCACGAAGGCGTGCAGGTGCCGGGTGGCGGCCTGCAGGATCTCGCGCAGCCGGTCGTCGGGGGTGTTGGCGAAGGACGCGACCACCTTGTCGGTGAGGTCCTGCTCGCGTTGCACCTGAGCTTGGTCGTCATTGCTGTTGGTCATCGCGGTGGAGCTCCTTCCCAGGCGCGTTGTAGCAGCCCGGCCACGTTGTCTTCAGTCACGGGCGTCGGGTTGGACGGCGGCGCGACCGGCAGGATCGCGGCTACCGCGTCCGGCAGGTCGGCCCTGCGCATCCCGAGGTCGCGCAGCGCGCGGGGTGCGTCCAGTTGCGTTTGTAACGCTTCCAATCCGTCGAGTGCAGTGTCCGACCCGAAAGCCTGGGAGAGGCGTCGGTCGGCATCCGGTGCATTGGGTGCGTTCAGTGCGAGCACATGCGGGAGCACCACTGCATGGGTTTGTGCGTGCGGCAGGTCGTAGCGTCCGCCGAGCACGTGACAGATCTTGTGGTGCAGACCGGAGCCCGCGGACGCGAAGGCGACGGCGGCCAGGTAGGCGCCGAAGAGGGTGTCCTGGCGGCCCTCGAGTCCCTCCGGAGCGGCCACCACTCTCGGCAGCCCGGTGGTGAGCGCCCGCGCGCCCTCGGCGGAGAGTGCGATATCGAGTGGGTCGGAGTGCGGCGCCCACATCGAATCCACGCAGTGCGCCATGGCATTCAGCCCGGAGGCGACGCTCAGCTCGACCGGGAGCGACGTGGTGAGCGCTGCGTCATACACGATCGAAGCGGGTAGGACTCGTGGGTCGACGCCGGTCTGTTTCTCATTGCCGCTGGTGAGACCCCAGACAGGGGTTGCCTCGGACCCGGCGTAGGTGGTCGGCACGGCGACGATCGGCAGCCCGGTCGTCAGCGCGACCGCCTTGGCCAGCCCGGTTGTCGACCCGCCGCCGATGCTGAGCAGGGCATCGGCCCGCGATTCGGCGGCTGCGGCCCGGGCGCGTTCGGCGTTCTCCACGGGCACGTGCATCCGCACGTCGTCGTGCACGAGCGCGACCGGGACGTCCGCGCAGACCCGGTCCGCGAGGGTCCGCTCCGCCGGGGCGGCGATCACCATGACTCGGCGAGCGCCCAGTCCTGCCACCTCCGCCGATGTCGCGTCCGCCGCATCTTTGGGCGCGAAAACCACACGTTGGCCGAGGGTTTCGTGGGTGAAACCGATCGTCATACCGTCGTCCGTCCCAGCACGGAGGTGAGCGCGGTCCGCAGTGCGCTCTGCGGGTCGTCCGGCAGCGAGGTCGCGCGCCAGGCGACGTGCTTGTCGGGACGGATGAGCAGCGCGCCGGACTCCTCGACCTCGCGCAGCCGGGACCAGTCGTAGTAGAGGTCGGTCACTTCGCGGCCCGGTCCGATCACTACGGAGTCGAGCGGCACGTCCAGCTCCGCGGCGACCTTCGCCGCGGCCTCCTGCCAGGCGTCGCCGGCGACCCCGGTCAGCAGCGTGAACCGGTCGTAACCGCACACGTCGAGCGTCGACCGGGTGGTGACGTTGTCGCCGACCCAGGCATGCGGCAGGTGCGAGCCCGGCACGGTCGACGGCTGGTGGAAGAGGTCGGGGTCGCGGGTCGGATCTGGTCGCGTCGACCCGTCGCCGACTATTGCGGTCGACTCGTAGAACTGGCCGAGTTCGACGCCGTGAGCGTTGAATTCGTAGTTCTTGCGCTCCATGGCGGAGACCAGGTCGGCCCGCTTCGCGGCGCCGGCCCCGGTGTTGGCCTTTCGCTCCTCGATGGCCGCGGTCATCTCTGCTTCGGTCGCTGCGCCGGTCAGGCCGAGCGCGTCGAAGAGGTGGGAGAACTCCCGCGACGAGGTGTTTGCGCGCCGGACGATCCGCTCGGCGACCGGAGCGCGTTCGGCGGTGTAGCTGTCGAGCAGCGACGGGTCGGCCTGACCACGCAGCACGGCGGCCAGCTTCCAGGCCAGGTTGTAGGCGTCCTGGATCGAGGTGTTCGAGCCGAGACCGTTGCTCGGCGGGTGCCGGTGCACCGCATCGCCGGCGCAGAAGACCCGACCGGACTGCAACCGGGTCGCGAACATCTCGTTGTTCCCCCACAGCGAGGTGCCGGTGATCTCGACGTCGATATCGGGCATTCCCAACAGGTTTCGGACGATCTGAGTGGCGGCCGCATCATCGATGTCCGGCGGCGGCTGGTTGATGTCGTAACCCCAGACGATCAGCCACTCGTTCCACGGACGGACCATCCGGACCAGTCCGGCGCCGATGCCGCCGATGTTGGAGCCGGGCTGGATCACCCAGTAGAGGACGGACGGACGCCCCTCGCAATAGGCGGCGATGTCCGCCTTGAAGGTGATGTTCATCGATCCCGCGATGTCCATCGCACCTTCGAAGGGCAGGTCGATGTCGGCGGCGACCTTGGAGCGTGCGCCGTCGGCGCCGATCAGGTACTTTGCCCGGATCTCGTATTCGGTGCCGGTCAGCCGGTCCAGCACCTGCACGGTGACACCGTCGGAATCCTGCTGGTGCGAAAGGTATTCGGTGGAGAACCGCGCCTGCGTGCCGCGCTGGGTCGCATTGCGCACCAGGATCGGCTCGAGGTAGGTCTGCGGGATGTCGACCGGCAGACACGGCGACGCCGACTTGTAGTCGCCCTCGCGGTCGGCGCCGGTGCCCCAGGTGCGGATGCGGCCGATCTCCTCACCGGCGATCGAGGTGCAAAAGACCGTGTCGCCCATCAGCGCGTGCGGGGTCGCGTCCGCCAACACCTGCTCCTCGATCCCGAGGTCGCGGAAGACCTCCATCGAACGCTGGTTGGTGATGTGCGCACGGGGCGTGTTCGCCGTCCACCGGTACTTGGTGATCATGATGTTCGGTATGCCGAGGGTGGCGAGCAACAGCGCCGCCGCCGACCCGGCCGGCCCGGAGCCGACGATCAGCACGTCGGTCTCCACCTGCTGGTCGGCGGGCGGTCGAGTCTCTTCCTGACCGTCGTTGAATGCGGGCATCGTGGGTCACTTCCTTCGCGATCGGCCGCCGAGGCGGCGCTGTGCCTGAAAGTGTCGGGCGTCACACCGGTGCAAGGCCAGAGCTCGGCGGGCAGGACGGCCGAATCCGGCGCGATTGTCCGAATCGGGGCAGCGCGGGGCCGCGCGGGGCCGCGCAGTCGGCAGCTCACGCGGAGCGCTCGACGCGCAGCCGCGCACAGAAGGCAGAGGGGCTCTCGTCATACACCTCGCGGAAGGCGGCGGCGAAGCGGGACGGGGAGGTGAAGCCCACCGCATGGGCGAGGTCCGCGATCGACCGGTCGGTGCCGGCGGCGAGCAGTCGACGGGCGCGCTGCACGCGCCGATTGGTGACGTAGCCGGGCACGGTCAGGTCGCGCGCGGCGAACACCCGGCTGAGCTGCCGCGGACTGAGCCCGACGGCCGCGGCGATCCTGGTCGCCGACAGCGATGCGTCCCCCACCCGCGCCTCGATGTATGACGCAGCAGCCGCGAAATGCGAGTCGCTGGAGGCGGATTCGGCACCGCCGGTGGTCGCCGCGGCGAGCAGATCCAACAGCCCGTCAGCTGCGACGTCACCGTTGAACGACGAGTGCACCCGGCTCACGAGCGTGGTCGCCCACGGGGTCGCGGTCCGTCCGCGGAACGGCAGCACACGCGCCTGGTCGGCCGCGGGTTGCAGGTCGATCAGGTCTGCGACCTCCCGCGGAACGGTCAGCACGAACTCCTCGAAGTCCGCCGAGAAGCCGCGCACGCACGGCCGGTCGGCGTCGACGACGAGTAGCTCGCCCGGTCGCAGCGAGCGCATCGCGCCGTCGCTGTAGTAGACGGACTCACCGGCAACCGCGCAGAAGACCACCGCCGCCTCCTGCGGGGTGCGGCGCACCATGCGGGCGTTGCGTTCGGTGAAGTGACCGTTGGCGGTCACTCGTGCGACGCGCAGCTCGGTGCTGGTCAGCACCTGCTCGGTCGCCTCGAGCGCCGGCCCGTCGAGCTGACGGCAGGCGAGACCGATCAGCGCCTCGGCGTTGTGCAGCTCCCAACCGCGCACCCGGTCCGGTGCGGGCAGGTCGGCGGTGCGGAAGATCTCCGGGGTCCTTGGGGAGGACTCCGGAGTGCCGGGCTGCGGCGCCATGGGATCAGCGTAGGCGGCGCAGCCCGCATCCGGTCAGCAGTAGCGGTAACCCGCGCGCAGCTGGGCGGCCGTGCTGTACCCACAGCTGGTGACGCCGGCGCCGGTCGGTTTCTGCAGCCGGGCGGTGTCGCCGGGTGCACTGTTGTTCCAGATGTAGTTGGTCTGGTTCCAGTAGACGTCGGTGGCGGTGTTACGGCCCTTGCCGGTGTGCACCGTCACCGACTTACGGGCGCCGATCACGTAGCCCTTCGGGAAGACGTAGGTGTGGTTCTGCGCGTCCTTGATGCGGTAACCGGCGACCGCGATTGCCCTCGTGGTCGTGTTGGTGACCACGATCGTCTCGCGGTTGAGCTGGGCGTTGTCGCCGGCGCGGTCTGTGCCGGCCGGGTTGAACACGAAGCGCCCAAACTTCAGCGGCGGGGTGGCCGCCTCCGCCGGGGCAGCGGCGGTGGCGGCGAGACAGGTGAGTGCGGAGGCGGCGACGAGCGCGCGCAGGGCAGCATGCATGACGGAATTCCCCTGGAACGGGCAGCCGATCGGCTGGGAGTGAAGGTGCACGACGAGTGTCGGCCAGGAGAAATGTAGAGCATCGGAGGTCTCCGTGTCTCATTATCACGAAATCTCCGACGGTTGGGGGAACGCGACCAATCCGATTGGTTCGCAATGGTTCTCCGCGTTCGGGCGTAGGACTAGTACCACCAAAGCCGGACTTGTCACGTGCAGGAACACGTGACAAGTCCGGCTTCGGTGGTACTAGTGCGAGGTTCGCGGACGAGCCTCAGCCGTTGGCGATCGGCAACTCAGCCGTTGGCCATCGCGACGACCCGGCTCAGGTCGCCGTTGAACCAGTTCTTGTCGAACGGGGTGTCGGTGTACTGCCACATCGTGTAGTAAGGCCAGCCGCCGGGAATCGTGCCGGGCGAGCTGCTGTACTTCGCGATCCAGAGCGGGTTGGTCTGGTTGAACGCCGTGCTGTTGCCGGTGCACTGGTTCCACCAGTCGTAGGTGGTGTAGATCGGCGCGTCACGGGTGGTGAGTCGCTTGTATTCGTTCAGCCAGGTGCGGATCCAGGTGACCATCGCCGACTGGGACAGGCCGTAGCAGGTCGAGCCGTAGGGGTTGTACTCGATGTCGAGCATGCCGGGCATCGTCTTGCCGTCGCGCGACCAGCCGCCGCCGTGCGCGACGAAATACTGCGCCTGAGCCGCCGCGGACGCGCCATTCGGGATCGCGAAGTGGTAGGCGCCGCGGATCATGCCCTGCTTGTAGCTGCCGTTGTACTGCTGGGCGAAGTAGTCGTTGGTGTAGTAGTTGCCCTCGGTCGCCTTCGTGTAGGCCCAGCGCACACCGGAGTTCCACTGAGCGGCCCAGTCGACATTGCCCTGCCAGCCGGACACGTCGATGCCGAGGGTCTGGGTGGCGGCGGCGAACGGGCTGGCCACCTTCGGGGCAGTGGACGGGCCGGTGGTGCCGCGCTGGGACCAGCCGGCGTAGGCCTCGCCGCGCTGCAGCCCGGAGTGCGGTGCGGCGCGATCGGGACCGGGCGAGGCCGGCGCCGCGTGCGCGGGGGTGGCGGACAAGGTCAGCGCGACGGTGCCGGCGACGGCACAGGCGGCGGACAGGACGGATCGCTTCATGATCACCTCAGGAGTTCGAAAGTGCCTGCGGCATACGGGGATTCAGCCGCCGGCACCGGTATCGGGGTATTTACACGCTACGACCGTTTTCGTAAATGGATTACCAACACTCGGTCAACACTTCACCAAGACCGGGGTATGGCGGAGCGTCAATACGACTGTCCGGATTGCAGGTTCGGCCGGCGACTACGGTGGGTGGGGTGACCAACGATGCTCCGTGGCAGGGCGGTCCGCTCGGCGAACAGGCCTACGCGGTCCTTGCTCCCAACCCAGGCCCGATGACCCTCGACGGCACCAACACCTGGGTGCTGCACGCACCTGGCGACGACGTCGCGGTCGTGGTCGACCCGGGACCGCTTGACGAAGGCCATCTGCAAGCGGTCCGGCGGCAGGTCGATGAGCTCGGCGCGCGGGTCGCGCTCACCCTCATCACGCACTGGCACCACGATCACACCGAGGCGCTACCCCGCTGGGTCGAGCTCACCGATGCGCCGGTGCGAGGTGGTGGCCATGGCGACGCGTTGCTGGACGCAGAGCGAATCACCCTGGGATCGTTGGATATTCGCGTCATCGCAACCCCGGGGCACACCGCCGACTCGGTCAGCTTCCACCTGCCTGCCGCGGGCGTGCTCATCACCGGGGACACCGTCCTCGGGCGTGGCACGACCGTCGTTGCTCATCCCGACGGGGCGCTCGCGCCATACCTGGCCTCCTTGGACCGGCTGCACGAGAGCGCGAGTGCCGTACCGACCCGGCTCGCGCCCGCGCACGGACCGACACACGACGACGCGGCTGCGGTGATCGCCTTCTACCGACAGCACCGCCGGGAACGCCTCGACCAGGTGCGTGCCGCGCTCGCGGCCGGGGACGCGGACGCGCCGGACGTCGCACAGGCCGTCGTCGAGCGGGTGTATGCCGAGGTGCCCCGCGAGGTGTGGCCCGCCGCGAAGGCGAGCGTGCAGGCGCAACTGGACTATCTGGCCGAGTCGCGCTGATCGGCCGTCGGCCATGGTTCGACGCGAGCCACGATCGCGGTGATGTTGTC
This sequence comes from Flexivirga meconopsidis, assembly GCF_026162425.1. GTDB lineage: Bacteria > Actinomycetota > Actinomycetes > Actinomycetales > Dermatophilaceae > Flexivirga > Flexivirga meconopsidis. Next base: position 610,073 of record NZ_JAOBQJ010000001.1, read on the forward strand.
CATGCCGCCCTGGCCATTGGCGAAGGCGACCAGGGCCTCCACGACCGCGCTCGGCGCCGGTCCGCGCTCGGCGCAGGCCCGCTGCATCAGGTCCCACAGGTCGGCCGGGTCGGAGCAGTAGTTCCACAGACCGTCGGAGCACACCAGCAGCCAGCCCGGCTCCTGCACCAGCAGGTGGGCCAGGTGCGGCGACAGATCGGCGGGGGCCTCGCGCCCCAGCCAGCGGGTGATCGCGTGCGCGCTCGGGGTGGCTTCGGCCTCGGCCCGGGCGACCCCGCGGCGGATGAGTTCGTTGGCCATCGAGTCGTCGCGGCCCAGCTGAACCGCCCGCTCCGGGCCGACATCCGGCAGCCAATAGACCCGGCTGTCACCGACATTGCCGCCGACGACCATGCCTTGTTCGACGATGGCCGCGGCGAGCGTGCACGACGGCGGCGACGGATCACCGTCGGCAGCGGTAGCCGTCGCGGCGCGACTGCCGGCCTCGGCCGCCTCGGTGAACGCCCGCGCGACGACGGCCAGCCAGTCGTCCTCGGTGACGCCGTCCCGTGGCATCGGTTGACCGAGGCGTGCCAGGACCGCCTGCGACGCGGTCTCCGACGCGATGTGTGAGTCGGTCGCCGTCGAGACCCCGTCGCAGACGACCAGCACCGCGCGCCCGCCGGGTTCGGCGGACGCGGCCAGCGCAAGGGCGTCCTCGTTGCGGTGGTGCCGGCGGCCGATATCAGTCAGCCCGGCGATCCAGGGCTGCGGTGCGATCAGCAGATGGTTGCGGTCGTCCGCGGCGCTTGGGGATTGCCCCTGATCCACTGTGCGATTCCCCTGTCTCCTGCTGGCGTCGGACTGCTCGACGTCAGGCAGACGTGCCGCGACTTCTTACCGGTTCCGTCGGTATGACGGTCAGCGCGCCCGGCGTTGCAGCCGCTCGGTGTCGATGAGCGTCACCGCCCGCGCCTCGAGCTTGATCCAGCCGCGCGCGGAGAAGTCGGCCAGCGCCTTGTTGACGGTCTCACGGGAGGCGCCGACCAATTGGGCAAGCTCCTCCTGGGTGAGGTCGTGGGCGACCAGAGTGCCGTCCTCGGCGGGCTGGCCGAAGCGGTTGGACAGGTCCAGCAGCGCCTTGGCGACGCGGCCGGGCACATCGGTGAAGACCAGGTCGCCGAGCGCCTCGTTGGTCCGGCGCAGCCGAGCAGCTAGAGCGGTCAGCATCGTCATCGCCACCTCGGGCCGGGTGCCGAGGTATTCGGTCATCGAGCCGTGCGCGAGGCCGACCAGCTCGGTGTCGGCGACGGCCGTCGCTGTCGCGGTGCGGGGGCCCGGGTCGAAGAGGCTGAGCTCGCCGAGCATCTCGCCCTCACCGAGGATCGCCAGCAGGTTTTCCCGGCCGTCGGGGGAGCGGCGGCCCAGCTTCACCTTGCCGGCGGTGATGACGTAGAGCGTGTCGCCCTGCTCTCCCTCGTGGAAGAGCTCCTGCCCGCGGGCGATCTTGGTGCGGGTCATCGTCGACAGCAGCGCCTCGGCATCGGCGTCGTCGAGCGGAGCGAAAAGAGGTGCTTTGCGTACGGCCTCGGTATCCACGCTCCGCAGTCTGCCATGAACCGTGTGGAAGCTGTCACACCTGGGACCCGCGTCATCGCAAGGGAAGTCGGCAGCTTGTCGGTGCCCGCAACTAGGCTCAGCTGTCGTGAAGCGTCTCGACGTCTCGGCGGAGTCATCCGTCGCCCGCACCCGACGGGCCCGCAAGATGTACCGCGTGCTGCACGAGCAGTACCCCTACGCGCACTGCGAGCTCGACTTCCGCACGCCCCTGGAGCTACTGGTTGCGACGATCCTGTCCGCGCAGACCACCGACGTCGGGGTCAACAAGGTCACCCCGACGCTGTTCGCGCGCTACCCGGACGCTGCGTCATACGCCGGTGCCGACCGCGCCGAGCTGGAGGAGCTGATCCGGCCGACCGGCTTCTTCCGGGCCAAGACGGGCTCGCTGATCAACCTCGGTCAGGCGCTGGTCGACCGATTCGGCGGGCAGGTGCCGCCCCGGCTGAAGGACATGGTCACGCTGCCCGGTGTCGGACGAAAGACCGCGTTCGTCGTGCTGGGCAATGCGTTCGGCCAGCCGGGCCTGACCGTCGACACCCACTTCGGTCGGCTGGTGCGTCGCATGGGCTGGACCACCGAGGAGGACCCGGTCAAGGTCGAGGAAGCGATCGGTGCGATGTTCCCGCGCAAGGATTGGACCATGCTCAGTCACGTGGTGATCTTCCACGGGCGGCGGATGTGCCACGCCAAGCGCCCGGCATGCGGGGTGTGCCCAGTGGCCCGCTGGTGCCCGTCATACGGCATCGGCGAGACCGACCCGGACAAGGCGCGCAAGCTGCTGAAGTATGAGCTCGCGCCGGGGGCCGAGCGTCCGCCCGGCACCCCCGAGCCGGCGGCAGTGCTGTGAGCACCCCACGAAGTTCCTCCCCCGCTGCGCTGCGCCCGCCGAAGTTCTCCGCTCCTTCGTCGCTGCGATACTTCGGCGGGGCCCGCAGCCTCCGGATACTTCGCGGGGGCCCCGCATGAGCACCCCACGGTCCGCCGACCCGCCTCCCGCGCAGATGCCCGACTGGTTGCCCGGTCTTGCGCAGCGCGCGCACGCGGAGCCGATGCTGCCCGGCCTGCCCGAGGCGTCGGGCCGGCAGTCGGCGGTGTTGATGCTGTTCGGTCCGCGCGAGGGCGGCGGCCAGGACCTGGTGCTCACCGAGCGGGCGGCGACCCTGCGCAAGCATGCCGGCCAGGTGTCGTTCCCCGGTGGCGGCGTCGACCCGACCGACGCCGACGCGGCCGCGACCGCGCTGCGCGAGGCGCACGAGGAGATCGGTCTGGACGCCGGCGGCGTCGAGGTGGTCGGTGACCTGCCGGTGCTGCCGCTCAGCGTGACCGGCTTCCGGGTCACTCCGATCGCCGCCTGGTGGGCGGTGCCCGGTCCGATCGGTGTCGTCGACACCGCGGAGGTGGCGCGGGTTGCCCGGGTGCCGGTCGCCGACCTGGTTGACCCGGCCAACCGGTTCACCACCGTGCACCCGAGCCGCTCGTTCGACGCACCCGGCTTCGACGTCGACGGCTTCTACATCTGGGGGTTCACCGCGATCCTGCTGGACGCCACGTTGCGGCTGGCCGGATTGGAGCGGCCGTGGGACCGGGCGGACCGGCGGCCGGTGCCGCTGCGCTACTTCAGCAGTTGACGGCCCCCGTCATACGCGCGCGAATGAAGGGTCCGGCCGAGATCGGCCGGACCCTTCATCGTGGGTATGACGAAACGCTCACGCCTTCGGCGGTTTCAGTGCGGCGACGGTGCGCTGCGCTCCGGCGATCGTGCGCTCGGGCTTGCCCTTGATCTTCTTCAGTGCGCTGATGCCGAGCAGCGCAAGGATGAGCACGATCACCAGCAGCACACCCGCGGTGATCAGCATCCCCAGCCACACCGACAAGCCGGCGGCGTGCAGCCCCCACGCGAGCGTGAGCAGCAGGAAGCCGAGCATGTACAGCGCCAGCAGGCCGGCAGCGGCCAGCAGACCGGCTCCCTTGCCACCCTTGGAGACATCGGCCTTGATCTCCACCTTGGCCAGGGCGATCTCGTCTTTGACGATCGCCTGCAGGTCGGTGGAGGCGTCGGCGACGAGCTGGCCGAGAGTGCGCTCCGTGCCCTTGGTGGTCTGGGCCATCGAAAACTCCTCGTGAACGGGGTCGGCTTCACGTGCTGAACTCATCAGTACCTTAGCGACTTCGCGCGGAAGTCCAGCCACGCAGGCTAGCCCCTGTAGCGGGAAGTTGGCGAGGGCCGCGCCGCCGAAGGACTCAGCGGGTGCCCGCCGACTCCTCGACCTGGTAGCAATCCGGCACGCCGTCACCGTCGTCGTCGCGCGACTCGAACTCGTGGATCCGGCGGTAGGTGGCGTTGCGGGAACGCAACACGATCGCGGCGAGAATTGCCGCAAGGAGCGACCCGGTCAACACCCCGAGCTTGACGTGCTCGTCGGTGACCGACCCGCTGCCGAAGGCGAGTTCGCCGATCAACAAGGACACGGTGAAGCCGATGCCGGCCAGCAGGCTGAGCCCGAAGACGTCCGCCCACTCCAGGTCGTCATCGAGTTGGGCGCGGGTGAACTTCGCGGTCAGGAAGGTCCCACCGAAGACGCCGACCGCCTTGCCGAGCACGAGGCCAAGGACGATGCCGATGGTGACCGGGTCGGAGACCGCGTCGCTGAAACCGCCGCCGACCACGGTGACTCCCGCGCTGAAAAAGGCGAAGACCGGCACGCAGAAACCCGCCGACAGCGGCCGCACCCGATGATCCACGCGGTCACCGATCGACTCCTCCTCGCCGACGCGTGCGGTGACCGGCACGAGCATGCCGAGGATCACGCCGGCGATCGTCGCGTGCACACCCGAGTTGAGCACGCACAGCCAGGCGAGGAACGCCAGCGGCACAAGCAGCCACCAGTGGTTGATCCCGCGCCGCATGAGCACGCCGAACAGCACCAGCGGTATGACGGCAGCACCGAGCCACAGCACGTTGATCGAGGAGGAGTAGAACAACGCGATGATCGTGATCGCGATCAGGTCGTCGACGACCGCGAGGGTCAGCAGGAACGACCGCAGCGCCGCCGGCAGGTGGGTCCCGATCACCGCGAGGACGGCGAGCGCGAACGCGATGTCGGTTGCGGTCGGGATCGCCCAGCCCTTGAGGTTGCCGTCGCCGATCAGTTGGTAGCCGGCAAAGAGTGCGGCCGGCAGCGCGACGCCGCAGATCGCGGCGACGACGGGGACGGCCGCCTTGGCCGGATCGCGCAGCTCGCCGTGCGCGAACTCGTGCTTGAGCTCGAGCCCCGCGAGGAAGAAGAAGACGACCAACAGCCCATCCGATGCCCAATGCGCGAAGGTCATGTCCAGGTGCAGGAAGGGCAGTCCGACCTTGGTGTCCGCCAGGTCGCCATACCCGTCACGCCAGGGGCTGTTCGCCCAGATCAGGGCGGCGACGGCGGCGAGCAGCAGCAGCGCACCGCCAACGGTTTCGTGGCGTAGCAGCGACGCGACGCGTTTGGCCTCGGGCCAGTCGCCGCGAGTGAAGATGCGGGGTGCTCCGGGCAAGGTCATGAGATCGGCCCTTTCGGGGTCGAGAAGCGGTCGCGGATCGTTCGACGCCGACCAGGCTTCCCGGCACACCAATTGCACTCGAGTCTACCGGCTTCTTGTCGCGATCTTTACGCCGTCCACGAGCCGGGCAGGCCGGTGACCGAGCGCTCGCGGATTTCGCGGGCTCGCGAGTGACGTCTCCTGCTGCTGACTGACGTCATACGCAACCAGTGACGTCCGTGCACGGACGTCACTCATTGCGTATGCCGACACTCGCGAGCGAACGACGTCACTCGGTATGGCGGCACGATCCACAGGGCGGGCAGCCGCTGACGGCGGAGGGCGCGCGTCCGCTGGCACCCTTCGGCGATGGAGGAAGTTTCTGCGCCGTTCGGGCCCGACGAACTGCTGTGCACCGATGACCTGCAGCGGGCCGGGCGATACGGCTGGCGGATGGCGAGCGGGCCGCGACCGCAACTGCATCGAGTGCGGCGCGGCGCATACGTGCCCGCGGACCGGTGGGCGCAATTCGGGGCGATGACGAGGCACCGCGCCATGGTGCTGGCGACGTTCCGCGCGATGCGGCCGCCCCTGCCGGTGGCGTCCCACTACGCGGCCGCGGCGCTTTGGGGTCTGCCGATCCTCGGGCGCTTTCCGAGCGTGGTCGACGTGACGCGCGACGCCAGCTCCGGAGGAGGCAGTCGACTGGTCCGCGCCCATCGGGTCCTCGATTCGCCGCCGGCAGTGCAGATCGCCGGGGTTCCCGTGACGACCGCTGCCCGCACGGTGGTCGACCTTGCGAGGTCCGGCGATCTCGCTGCGGGGCTGATCACCGCGGATGCTGCGTTGCACGCGCGGTTGTGCAGGTTGCCCGATTTGGATGCGCAGTGCGCGGAACTCCTGCCGGGCGCGCGTGGTCGTCGGCAAGCGGCTCTCGCCATACGGCTTGCTGACGGCAGGGCGGAGTCACCCGGTGAGTCCTTGAGTCGGGCGCGGATCTTCGAGTTCGGGTTGCCGCAACCGGACCTGCAGGTGCCGCTCGTGGACGCGGCCGGCGTCTTCGGCTTCGGCGACTTCGGGTGGGAGGGCCTGATCGGTGAGTTCGACGGCCGGGTGAAGTACCTCACCGGTGACGACCTCTGGCGCGAGAAGCAACGCGAAGACCGGGTGCGGCGGACGACCGATGCCGTCGCGCGCTGGGTCTGGTCGGATGCCTTCGCCGGGGACGGGCTGGCGCGGATCCTGCGGGACGCCGGGTTGGTGCCGCAGCCTGCCGCCGTATGGCGACGGTGGGATCCCGAGACGCAGCCGATCCGGCACGCGGCGGCTCCCGAGTGACGTCTCTTGCCGCTGACTGACGTCCGCTGCAACCAGTGACGTCCGTGCACGGACGTCACTCATTGCGTATGCCGACACTCGCGAGCGAACGACGTCACTCGGTATGGCGGCGCGACAAAAACGAGAGCAGTGCTCTTGTAAACCTCGGTGCTCGGTGCTTCACTGGTCCCACCACTGAGAGCACTGCTCTCGAAAATGGAGGAGGGACCATGGCGCAGCAGACCTACCATCGACCGGGCATCGGCACCCGCGTCTTCAACACGGTCGTCGCGTTCTTGGCGCGGCGCGGCATCAGCGTCGCCGGCGCTCGCGAACTCGTCGTCACCGGGCGCACCAGCGGGCAGCCGCGGCGTACGCCGGTCAATCTGCTCCGTCTCGACGGGGCGGATTACCTCGTCGCGCCGCGCGGCATCACGCAGTGGGTGCGCAATGTGCGCAAGCAGCCGTCGGTCGGGCTGCGGCTGGGCAAGCAGGAGGACCGTTATGCCGTGCAGGAGTTGCACGGTGCGGACGCGGTGCCGGTGCTGCGGCTCTACCTGAAGAAGTGGGCGTGGGAGGTCGGCGCGTTCTTCCCTGAGGGCGTGACGGCGAGGTCGACCGATGCCGAACTGCTCGCGGTGATCCCGGATCACCCGGTCTTCCGGTTGGTCCGCGTATGACGAACGAGATCAACCCGAACGACGTCCTCGCCTTCCTGATCGAGATCGTCGCCCTCGCCCTGCTCGGCACCTGGGCGTGGCGGACCGCGCCTGAGCCGGTTATCGCACGGCTCGGCGCGGTGGTGCTCGTGCTCGCGGTCGCACTGACCCTGTGGGGGCTGTTTGCCGCGCCGAAGGCGACCTTCCAGGTGCCGGCCGCTGCGATCGCGGTCAAGGTGCTGGTGCTCGGCGGCAGCGTGCTGGCGGCATACCCGATGTGGCCGCTCGTGCTGGTGGTTTTGTTGGGCGGTGGTCGTCGTGGTCAACACAGCGCTGATCTACGTGGGGCCGTTCGCCCGCTAGAACCGGTAGCACTCGTCACGTCAAACGGGGACTTGTCACGTGCTCTAGCACGTGACAAGTCCCCGTTTGGTGGACAAGTCGTCGTTCGCGCGACGAGTGTTGGTGCGAGGAGCGCTGGTATGACGAGCCGGTCGCTCAGTCCTTGGCGTTCGTGTCACTCATGCCGGTCTTGATCAGGTCCATCACCGAGGAGTCGGCGAGCGTGCTGACGTCGCCCACCTCGCGGTTCTCGGCGACGTCGCGCAGCAGACGGCGCATGATCTTGCCCGAGCGGGTCTTCGGCAGCTCGGAGACGACCATGATCTGCCGCGGTTTGGCGATCGGGCCGATCTCCTTGGCGACATGGTTGCGCAGGTCGGCCACCAGGGCGTCGCCGTCCTGCTCGGCCTCGGCAGCCGCGTCACCACGCAGGATGACGAACCCGACGACCGCCTGACCGGTGGTCGCGTCGGTGGCGCCGACGACCGCGGCCTCGGCCACCTTCGGGTGCGACACCAGTGCGGACTCGATCTCGGTGGTGGACAGCCGGTGGCCGGAGACGTTCATGACGTCGTCGACCCGGCCGAGCACCCAGATGTTGCCCTGCTCGTCCCGCTTGGCGCCGTCGCCGGCGAAGTAGACGCCGGGATAACGCGACCAGTAGGTCTCCTTGAAGCGCTCCGGGTCGCCCCAGATGCCGCGCAGCATCGACGGCCACGGTTTGTCGATGATGAGGTAGCCGCCCTTGCCGTTCTCGACCGAATTGCCTTGCTCGTCAACGACATCCACGCTGATCCCAGGGATCGCGGCCTGCGCCGACCCGGGCTTCAGGGTGGTCACGCCGGGCAGGGCGCTCACCATGATCGCGCCGGTCTCGGTCTGCCACCAGGTGTCGACGATCGGGGTCTTGCCGCCGCCGATGATCTCGCGATACCAGACCCACGCCTCGGGGTTGATCGGCTCACCGACCGACCCGAGCACCCGCAGCGAGGACAGGTCGTACTTCGCGGGGGTCTCCTTGCCCCACTTCATGAAGGTCCGGATCGCGGTCGGCGCGGTGTAGAGCACCGAGACCTTCTTGTCCTGCACGATCTCCCACCAGCGGCCCTGGTGCGGGGTGTCCGGCGTGCCCTCGTAAAGCACCTGCGTCGCGCCGTTGGCCATCGGGCCGTAGACGATGTAGGTGTGACCGGTCACCCAGCCCACATCGGCGGTGCACCAATAGACATCGGTCTCGGGGTGGACGTCGTGCACGACCGAGTTGGTGTAGGCCGCCTGCGTCAGATAACCGCCGGTCGTGTGCAGGATGCCCTTGGGCTTTCCCGTCGTGCCGGAGGTGTAGAGCAGGAAGAGCGGGTGCTCGGAATCGACTGGCACTGCTTCGTGTTCGGGGCTCGCGGCCTCCAGCGCCTCGTGCCACCACAGGTCGAGTTCGTCGTTCCAGGCGGTGTCCTGACCGGTGCGTCGCACGACGAGCACCTTGCTCACCGTCGTGTCACCCGAAACCGCTTCGTCCACAGCGGGTTTCAGTGCTGACGGCTTGCCACGGCGATAACCGCCGTCGGAAGTGATGACGACCTTCGCCTCCGCGTCCGCGATGCGTGAGCGCAGCGCGTCGGCCGAAAAGCCGCCGAAGACAACAGAATGCGGCGCCCCGATGCGGGCGCACGCGAGCATTGCGAAAACGGCTTCGGGGATCATCGGCAGGTAGATCGCGACCCGGTCGCCCTTCTGGACGCCCAGATCGGTCAGCACGTTCGCGGCGCGCTTGACCTGATCGAGTGCCTCGGCATACGTGAAGTCCTTGGTGTCGCCGTCGGGCTCGCCGATGAAGTGCAACGCGACACGATCGCCGTTACCGGCCTCGACGTGCCGGTCAAGGCAGTTGTATGCCGCATTGAGCTCGCCGCCGACGAACCACTTGGCGAAGGGCGCCTCCGACCAGTCGAGCACCTGCCCGAAGTCCTTGCTCCACGTGATCCGGTCACGCGCCTGCTGCGCCCAGAACTCGTCCCGATCGGCGTCGGCCTGGTCGAACAGTTCTTTCGTTCCGTTCGCCTGGGCCGTGAACGCCGGGTCCGGAGGGAACTCACGGTCTTCGTGGGACAGGGCGGCCAGGGTCTCCTCGCTCGGAGCGTCGGACACGGCAATACCTCCTATGTTCGGGCGGTTGGCTTCCTTCCACCCAACCGCTAAATCAAGTCCGCTGCCAACCGTTGCACGAGATTGCCGCAAAATTGATGGCATGCCGTTGACCGATGACGAGATCGCCGCGCTCCGGCCGGCCGAGCGCATCGAACTCGTACGACGTCTGAAGACCGGCGGCGTCCTGGAGGCACTGGTCCGGACCGAGTTGCGCCGAGCGCGCCGGCGCCGTGCGATCGCGCTCACCATCACCGCGGTCTGCACCGCACTGCTGCTGCCATGGGTCGTCTACCTGGCGTTGACGCTGCCGGACCAATACGTCGCGCACGCATGGGCGCTGACCTGGACCGGCTTCGACGCACTGCTGGTCGTGATGCTCGGTCTGACCGCGTTCTTCGCCTGGAAGCGCCGGGTGCTGGTGGTGCTGACCTCGTTCGCGACCGGTGTGCTTCTGCTGGCCGACGCGTGGTTCGACATCACCACCGCCGACCCGGACGACGTGCGGCTGTCGATCGTGTCCGCGATTGTCGTGGAGATCCCGTTGGCCTGCTTCTTGATGTTCATCGGGGCGAGCATCGTCTGGCGCATCGCCGGTCTGCTCAACGTGATGACCGGTCAGGGGGACCCCAAGGCCGGCTGGCGCAGCACCATCAACTCCGAGATCGTGCATGGCGATCGCGACGTGACCACCGAACCGAAAGAGCTGCTGGACAGATGACTTCCGCCTCGACCAGTCCGTTGACCGCGCTCGCGGGTCTGCCCGGCGTCTCCGACGCCGTCGACCGCGCGCGGGAGGCGTGCACGCAACTGCGCTGGCACAACGCCCTGCGTCGGCGGGTGCCCGAGGCGTCCGCCGAGTCGCGGGTGCGCGGGGCTCGCGCGAGTGCGCTGCTGGAGGGTGCCGAGTTCCCGGTCGACCTGGTGCGAGACGTGATGCGTGGCGCGGACGAAGCGCCCGGTGGCGATGCCCGCGGCGCCGCTCTGCAGGGCGCGATCCAGGCAACCGCGCAGACCGAACAACTGCTGTCGGTGGTCCGGACCGCCCCGGCCCAGGCGCTCGCGCGACTGCACACTGCGGCCGCCGCTGGACTCGTCCCGGACGACGCCCTCGGCCGCCCACGTATGACGGGGGAGCGCGTCGCCGAGCTCACCGAGCTCGGCCCGGCGCCCGACGCGGCACAGGCCGCCGCCCGATTGCGCGGAGTCGTCGACCTGATCGCGTCGTCGGCCGGGGCGCCCGGCGTGCTCGTGGCGGCGGTCGCACATGCCGAGATCGCGAGTGCGCGGCCGTTTGTGCACGGAAACGCTTTGGTGGCAAGGGCATTGGAGCGGTTGCTCCTTCAGTCGACCGGCGTCGACCCGACCGGCACGGTGGTGATCGAGGCGGGTCGTGCACGCGAGTCCGCGGCCGGTTACCAGGGGGCGCTTGCGGCATACAGCTCCGGCGGGAGTGAAGGTGTGCGTCTCTGGTTGGAGCACAGCGCCGAGGCGGTCGTCGCCGGGGCCGCCGAGGCGACGCGGATCTGCGACGCGGTGCTCGCGGGACGGCTGACTCCAAGGCCCTGAGGCAGCGCGTATTGTGCGCCGCTGCGCCCCGACATACAAGACTTGTGACCTGGGCCACATCGGAGTAGACCTGTCTTCATCAACGACGGACGGGAGTCCGACGACAACCGCTACCGAGACCGGCACCCACGCGGAGACAGTCCACGTATGGACCGCTCGTTCCGGGCCTTGCGCCCGGGCGACAAACCTTGAGGATGCACGCCTGGTCACCGGAGGTAGGCAGCGGCCAGAGGGCCTCGCGCTTGCAAGCGCGGGGCCCTCGCCCTATGGGTTTACCGATTGTTGAAAGTCCGACGAACGTCAGGATTTGTTATAGGAATCGGCGCTGCCATTGAGTTCGGTTCCCCGCCGGGGCAACACTTGATCACGAAGCGCTCCCTTCCAGGTAGCAGCGCCGGTGTGCGGCCTCAACCCCACCTGGGGTCGCCACACCGAAGGCCCCCGCCGACCCCCCCGGCGGGGGCCTTCATATGTGATGGCAGATCCTGGCGAATGCCGACCGGCGCGTCCCATCGGTCCCCTCATCCACACCCCGACGGGTGCGCCGGCCGGCATCCACAGATAGCGACGGCACGGCTGGCCGACCGGTTCCGTCCGGATGACGATCGGCCACATGGACCTTTCGGCAGGTATGACGGTGGCCGTCGTCAGCGGCGGTGGCGGGGCCGGTGGCACGACCCTGACGTGCGGGCTCGCGGTGCGGGCGCACGCGGCTCGGCGCAGCGTCGCGGCAGTGGACGCAGACCCTGCGGGCGGCGGACTCGACGTCGCCTTCGGGCTCGAGACGGAGTCGGGCGCCCGGTGGCGGCAGTTGCAGGGCGCGTCCGGCGCGCTGGACGGCGGGCGTCTGCTCGGGCGGCTGCCGCAGCGTGCGGACGGACCCGCGGTGCTCTCGCACGGTCGGCAATGGCACCCGGTCGCCGATGAGCTGATGGTGCGCGCGATCGACGGCCTGGCGGCGGTCACCGAGCTGGTGATCGTCGACGTCGGCCGGGCCCTGCAGGACGAAGCCATGCGTGCGCTGCTTCGCCGGTGCGACGCGGTCATCCTCGCTGCGCGCGGCACGGCCTGCGGTCTGGCGGCCGCCGGGGCGACCGCCGACCGTCTCGGAGTTTCGGCCCAGCTGGTGGTGCGCGACCTGCCCGCGGGTCTGGTCGCTGAGGTGGCGGCCTCCCTCGGGCTGCCGGTCGCTGCGGTCATCGCGAGCGACCGCCACCTGTCGGCCGACGCGACACGCGGGTTGCCGCCCGGGTCCCGGGAGCGCTCGGAGTTCACCGCCCGATGTGACGAGATTCTGCGTGACCTGTTGACGAGCGCAGCCGCGGCATGAGCGGGCGTCCGGAGAGTTCACCGGTCGGCGCTGCGCTGTGGGCGCAGATCCGGGACGGCCGGTCGCCGACCGAACGCAGCGTCGGTGCGCTCGCCGAGGTCGACGCGGCGTTGCTCGGATCGGACAGTGTCAGCGCGCTCACCGAGCGGCTGCACTCCGATGTCTTCGGCGCGGGGGTGCTCGACCCGGTGCTCGTGCTGCCCGGGGTGACCGACGTGCTCGTCAACGGCACACGGGGTGTCTGGATCGATCGAGGTGCCGGCCTGGAGTCGATCGCGGTCGAGGTCGGCGACGCGGCCGCGGTGCGGCGGCTTGCGGTGCGGCTGGCGACCCTCGCCGGGCGCCGCCTGGACGAGACCAGCCCGTGCGTCGACGGGTTGCTGCCGGGTGGCGTTCGGCTGCACGCCGTGCTCCCACCGCTGGTCGAGGACGCCGCGCACCTCAGCCTGCGGGTGCCCCGCCGCGAGCCGCCCACCCTGGACCAGTTGGCGATGGGTGGCACCGTCGGGCCGTTCGGCTTGCGCGTCTTACGCCGCCTGATCGCCGCGCGCGTCGCGTTCGTGGTCAGCGGCGGGACGGGCACCGGCAAGACCACGCTGCTGGCATCGATGCTGAGCGAGGTCGCCTCCGCCGAGCGCATCGTGGTGGTGGAGGACGTCCGGGAGTTACAGATCGCCCATCCGCACGTCGTGCGGCTGGAAAGCCGCGCGGCGAATGTCGAAGGACAGGGCGAGATTTCACTGACCCTTCTGGTCCGGCAGTCGCTGCGCATGCGACCCGATCGACTGGTCGTGGGCGAGGTGCGCGGCGCCGAGGTGCGGGAGCTGCTGAGCGCGCTCAACACCGGACACGAAGGTGGCTGCGGGACCGTGCACGCAAACACCAGCTCCGATGTGCTGGCCCGATTCGACGCGCTGGGTGCGTTGGCGGGGATGTCGACCGACGCCGTTGGCTCGCAACTTGCGTCCGCGGTCAAGGTCGTGGTGCAGGTGCGCCGCGACGGCGGCAGACGCACGGTGGGGGAGATCGGCGTGATCGAGCGCGGCGATCGTGGGCTGCGGGTGCGTCCGGCTCTGCATCGCCGCGGCGGGGACCTGGTCCGCGACGAGGCGTGGCCGGTCCTCGCCGGGCTGCTGGGCATCGACGACGTCCAGATGACGGAGCAGTCGTGATCGCGCTGGCGGCAATGTGCGCTGCGCTGGCCGTGGTGTGCTGGCCGGCACGCGGGACTCCCGTCATACCTGATCCTGTCGGGGGTGGCCGGGTGCGAAGCCGGCGGCCCCGACTGTCGATTGGCGGGCGTGGGTCGCGTCGAACGGCCGATATCGACCGGCTGACCGCGATGCTCGAAGGCATCGCGCCGGCGATCGCCGCCGGAGTCGCGCCGGCGACGGCGGTCTCGACGTCAGCCCTGCTCGCCGCCGGTTCGATCGAGGACGGCAGCTTGCGGGACGGGCTGCGACGCCTTGCCCATGAGGCGGCGGCTGGTGCGCAGCTCGCGCCGATCTGGGCAGACCTGCACCGCGTCCACGCACTTCCCGCTCTCGCGAGCATCGCCCGCGCCTGGGCGTTGTCCGAGCAACTGGGGTGCGGTGTCGCAGACTCCCTGGCGACGGCGAGCGCGATGATGCGTGAGCAGGTGGATCGCGACCGGCGAGTCGACGTGGTCACCGCCGGGCCCCGCGCCACCATGCAACTTCTCACCTTGCTGCCGCTGGCGGGAGTAGGCATCGCCGCGCTGATCGGCGTGAGCCCGTGGCGGTTGTATGCCGGCAGCCTCGGCATCGCTGTGCTCGTCCTCGGTGGATTGCTCATCCTCGCCGGACGCCGGTTAGTGCGCCGGATGATCCGACGAGCGTGCGCATCGGCGGAGATCGTATGAACGGCAACGGGTTTGTCTGGTTTGCGGTCCTGTTGGTGGCCACGGTCCCCCTGCTGTGGCCGAGTCCTGGTTCGTCCCCGGCCCCGCTCGTCGAGACCGATCAACCCGCTCGCGCCGCGCCGGACGCGCGAGAGGACCTACTGAGCGTGGCGGGTGCCCTTGACCTCATCGCACTCGCTCTGGGCAGTGGAGTCCCGCTGGTCACCGCCGTCGAGGTGGTCGCCGAGCGCAGCGGCCCGGTGGTCGGCCGACAGCTGCGTCAGGTGGTGGCCGCGCTGCGGTGGGGTGTGGAGGAGGCCAAGGCCTGGGACGGGCTGCCCGCGTGCTGGCGGCCCGCCGGACAGGCGCTCGCGCTGGCCGGGATGGCGGGCGTGCCGCCAGCAGGTCTGCTGCGCCGAGCGGCAGCGGATCTGCGCCGTGGCGAACAGCGGCGCATCGAGGAGGCCGCCGGCCGGCTCTCGGTGCTGGTCGTCGTGCCACTGGGGCTGTGCTTCCTGCCCGCGTTCGCACTGCTCACGGTCGTGCCGGTGATCGCCGTGCTGGCGGGTGACCTGCTGGGTGGTGTCCGGTGACCAGGCGTGCTGTCGATAGCCGGCAGCTCGAAAACCGCTCTCGCAGAGGGCGATTCAACAAGGAGGAGATCGATGACGATACGCAACGTACGTCTTGGGCGGCGAGTGCAACGGCGCTGGTTGGAGGTGATGACGGCGGTCTCCCGTGGCCGCGAGGCCGGGATGACGACGGCCGAATACGCCGTCGGCACGCTGGCAGCGGTGGCCTTCGCCGCGGTGCTGATGGCTGTCGTGAAGTCGGGAGCGGTGAAATCGGCGCTGACCGCGATCATCCAGAGCGCGCTGAGCGTCGCGTCCTGACGGCCGGGTGGCCGCGAGCGGGGCGCAACGCCACGCGCGATGCCGGCATGGTCACTGCCGAGCTCGCGGCCACCCTGCCAGCGCTGATCTTCGTGCTCGTCGTGGCACTCAACGCGGTGCTGATCGGCATCGATCAGGTGCGTTGCGTCGACGCGGCACGAGTGGCTGCTCGTGCCGCGGCTCGCGGTGACTCGGCCGCCGCGGTGCGGCAGGTCGGTGCGCGGGCAGGCCCGGGCGGGGCCGCGGTCGAGGTGCGCGGCGGTCCAGGTGCCGCGGGCGGCACCGTCATCGTGACCGTGCGCGCACCGGTGCCCGGTCCGTTCGGCTGGCTGACCGGGGGAGCGGACCTGTCCGCGACCGTAACCACCCCAGTCGAGTCCGGCGCTGCGGCGCCCGCGGCGGGGACGACGCCGTGAGCGTCGAGCCGGGCGTCGTGCCCAGCACCGCTCGCGCCGCGTGCCGACCTGGCGATCGAGGGTCGGCCACCGTCCTGGTCATTGCTGCGATCGGCGTCGTGTTGACCTGTCTGCTCGGCGCGCTGGCGCTGCTGTCCGCGGTCACCGCCAGCCATCGCGCGCGAGCGGTGGCGGACCTGGCCGCACTGGCCGGCGCCGGGGTGCTGCTGGACCCGCTCGATGCACGTTCGGCCTGTGCGGTGGCGGCTTCGGTCGCGAGCGCCAACCGGGGACACCTGACCAGCTGCGCCGAGAGCGGCGATGAGGTCACAGTCTCGGTGACCGTCACCCCGTCCTGGCCCGGTCTGCCCGCCGCGAATGCGCGGGCGCGGGCGGGTCCGGAAGGTTTCGTGCCTCGTTCCCCGAGGGCCGGGTTCGGTGGCACATCAGGTCTGGCGGGTAGGTTTGTCCGAATGAGCGAACCGACGACGTTCGAGCTGTCCGGTCACGCCGGAAGACTGCACGCACAGCGGTGGCCGGAGCCGGAGCAGCGGCGCTATGTGGCGCTGCTCTGCCACGGCTACGGCGAGCACATCGGACGCTATGGCTTCGTCGCCGACCGGTTACGCGCCGATGGAGCGATCGTCTACGGCCTCGACCACGTCGGCCACGGTCGCAGCGAGGGCGAGCGCGTGTTGATCGACGACTTCGACAAGGTGGTCGACGACTTCCGCCTGCTACACAAGCAGGCGGAGGCCGAAAACCCAGATCTACCAGTGGTGCTCATCGGCCACTCGATGGGTGGGATGATCGCGGCCCGTTACGGCGGTCTGCACGGAGCAGAGCTCGCCTGCCTCGTATTGTCGGCGCCCGTGCTCGGTCACTGGGATGTGATCGACGGGCTGCTGTCCGGTGAGATCGAGCCCACGCCGCTCGACCCGTCGACGCTGTCGCGCGATCCGGCGGTCGGCGCGGCATACGAGGCTGACCCGCTCGTCTGGCATGGGCCGTTCAAGCGGTCGACACTGCAGGCTTTTCACACCGAGCTCGATCGGATCAACAAGGGCCCGGCGCTCGATGACGTGACGGCAATCTGGCTGCACGGTAAAGCGGATCAGCTCGTTCCCTACGCCGCGACCCAGGAGGGCTGGCGGGTGATCGCCGACGAGGGTGACCACGCACAGTCCTACCCCGGCGCGCGTCACGAGATCTTCAACGAGATCAACAAGCTGGATGTACTGCGCGACGTCACGCGGTTCATCAACCAGTTCGTCTGAGTCGCAACACCAACACGTCGCAGGGAGATCGGCATGTACCTCGGCATCGACATCGGCACCGGTAGCACCAAGGCCGTACTAGCCGACGCAGAAGGCGTCGTCATCGACACTGCGTCGCGCAGCCACAAGGTGTCGCTGCCGGGGCACGGGCGCGCCGAGTTCGACGCCGAAGGCACCTGGTGGCGGGAACTCACCGAGCTGTGCCGTGAGCTGCTCGGCAGGAACCCCGCCGACCGAGTGCGAGCGGTCTGCGTCAGTGGCATGGGTCCGTGCCTGGTGCTCACCGACGATCGGCTGCAACCGACCCGGCCGGCGATCCTCTATGGAGTCGACACCCGCGCCGAGGAGCAGGTCGACGCGCTGACCCGCGAGCTCGGGGCGGCGCAGATTCTGCAGATAGCCGGAAAGGCGTTGAGTTCACAGGCAGTTGGCCCAAAGATCCGTTGGGTCCGCGAGGTCGAGCCCGAGGTGTATGCCGCGTCGTCGCGGTTCTTCAGCTCCAACAGCTATCTCGTCGCGAAGCTGACCGGTGAATACGTCCTCGACCACCACACCGCGAGTCAGTATGCGCCGATGTACGACATGCGTAGCCAGGGATGGCATGAGTCGTGGGCCTCGGACATCGCCGGTGCTCTTGCGCTGCCGCGGCTGGTGTGGTCCGACGAGCTCGTCGGGCAAGTGACCGCGGCAGCTGCGGATGCGACCGGGATTCCGGCCGGGACCCCGGTCTGTGCGGGCACCGTCGACGCCTGGGCGGAGGCCTACAGCGCAGGCGTCCGGCGGGACGGTGACGTGATGGTGATGTACGGCTCCACGATGTTCTTCGTGCAGCAACTCGCCGACTATCGCATCGACCCGCTGCTGTGGACGACGGTCGGGATCGAGCGAGGCAGTCTGACGCTCGCGGCCGGCACCTCCACCGGCGGGAGCATCACGACGTGGGCCCGAGAACTCTTCGGCGACGTATCCTTCGATGCGCTACAACGCGAAATGCAAGTGGTGCCTGCGGGTTCCGAGGGTCTGCTGGTGCTGCCGTACTTTCAGGGCGAACGCACCCCGATCTTCGACCCACGCGCCCGCGGCGTGATGCTCGGCTTGTCGTTGCGGCATACCCGTGCGCACGTCCTGCACGCGATGTACGAAGGAATCGCCTTCGGCACCCGGCAGATTCTGGAACGTCTCGAACAGGCGGCACCCGCGCGTCGGTTGATCGCTGTCGGCGGCGGCACCCAATCGGCCGCCTGGGTGCAGGCGATGAGCGACATCACCGGTATGCCGCAGGTCGTGCCGTCCGAGACGATCGGCGCGAGCTACGGCGACGCGTTGATGGCCGCCATCGGCGTCGGTGACGTGGCACCGGGGACCGTGTGGGCGAAGGACGGTCGCACCGTCGAGCCGAATCCCGAGCACCTGGCCCGGTATGACGAGATGTATCAGCTCTTCACCACCGCCTACCCGATGCTGCGCGACCACCTGCACGCTCTCGCCGACATCGCCGACCGCAGCATCGACGCATAACGACTTTTGAACGTCACGGGTCAGTTGCGTCGACGGTCCAGATAGTCCGCGACCGCGGACGCCGTGACCGCGTCGGTCACCAGGGTGTCGAACATCCCGGATGCCGCCGCGCCGACGATGCTGGTGACCTTCTCCAGTCCGACGGCCACCGCGATCGAGCTCGGGACCTGGCGTAGTTGATCGGGTGAGATGCGCACCATCCGATCGCTGCCGTCGAACTCCAGCGGCTGCCCATCCAGATCGAAGAAGTTGAGGCAGACGTCGCCGACCGCGGTCTGCAACTCGTCGCCCTGGGCCGGGATGTGCCGTGAGATCGAGGACCGGGAGCTGGTCGGCGCACCGATGCCGACCAGAGCTGCGGCGGCGCGGTCCCACATCGCGGTCAGCGCGGTGAAGTCCTCATCGTCACGCAGGGTCGCCAGCATGCGCGCACTCGGACGAGCCGGCGCGAAGAGGAAATGCGCACGGCCGTAAGCCTGTTCGGCGAATGACCGGACGATTTCGTTGGTCTGGTACCAGGCCTCGGGTTCAGAGACTCCGCCCACAGTCGGCGCGACGTCGAGGCCCGGCGGCACCGTGACCCGTGCTCGGCTGAGCTCGTAGACCGTGCGGCCCGACGACAGCAGAAGCACGTCTCCCGGCCGTAGGGCGGCGTCGGTCAACGCGTCGGCCACGGGGCCGCGCAGCCCGGCTCCCTCGTGGCCGCGTTGGTCGCCCTCGGCGACATAGGCCTTGCGGATGCCGAGCCGCCCCGCGATGTCGGCATGCGACGCATCGGCCACGCGGCGCAGGTCCTCGGGACGGTGAATAGTGATGTCCACCAAGCCGATCCGTCGCGCCTCGGCAATGAGGCGGCTCACTGTTGGACGCGACACGTTGAGTCGCCCGGCGATGTCCGCTTGTGTCGCGTGGTCGAGGTAATAGAGCCGCGCGGCCTCGTATGCCGTCGCCGGATCGAATCTGGTGGATTCAGCGCTCGTCTTCGGCACCCGTCGCTCACCCCTGCTCCGCGACGGGCTCTTCCCCGCCGTCGATGCCGAGCCTATACCGCGAAAATCGATCGCAGAACATCTGTTCCAATATGAACCAATGTTCTTGACATTTGTTCCTGGCCGCTTCACTCTCGAGGTATCGCTGTGATGCAGCGCACACCGAGGAGGCTCAGATGACCGAGAACGTGCCCGCCACCATGCAGGGCGTCGTCGTACACGGCCCGCAGGACTACCGGCTGGAGGAACTGAAGGTTCCGACCCCCGCCGAGGGCGAGATGCTCATGCGGGTCGAGGCGGTGGGGGTCTGCGCGAGCGACCTGAAGTGTTACCACGGCGCCGCGAAATTCTGGGGAGACCAGAACCGTCCGGCCTGGGCGCAAACCGGGGTCACCCCGGGGCACGAGATCGTCGGCACCATCGTGCAGGCCGATGCGGCCGCGACTGCGCGGCATGGCATCGAGGTAGGCGACCGGGTCGTCGTCGAGCAGATCGTGCCCTGCTGGGAGTGTGCGTACTGCCTGCGCGGCGCGTACTGGATGTGCGCTCCCCATGACATGTTCGGCTTCCGCAACTTCAACGGCGCCATGGCGGAGTACCTCGTCGTCCCGGCCCGCGCCCTGCCACACAAGATCAGCCATGATCTGCCCGCCCAGCACGCCGCGTTCGCCGAGCCGTTGTCCTGCTCGATGCACGCGGTCGAACGAGCGGGGGTCACCTTCGACGACGTAGTCGTCGTGGCGGGTGCCGGACCAATCGGGCTGGGTGCGATCGCCGGCGCACGACAGAAGAACCCGCTCAAACTGATCGCGCTGGACGCGGTCGACGCGAAGCTCGATCTGGCCACGTCCTGCGGTGCGGACGAGGTCATCAACATCACCGAGGCGGATGCCGTCCAGCGGGTGAAGGACATCACCGAGGGGCTCGGTGCCGATGTCTACATCGAGGCGACCGGGCACCCCAGTGCGGTCGGGCAGGGCATCAATCTGCTGCGCAAGCTCGGTCGGTTCGTGGAGTACTCGGTGTTCAAGGACGACGTCACCGTGGACTGGTCGATCATCTCCGACGACAAGGAACTTGACGTCCTCGGTGCCCACCTCGGTCCGCACTGCTGGCCGGCGGCGATCAAGCTGCTGGAGAGCGGTGTGTTGCCGATGGACCGCATCTGCACCGACCAGTTCCCGCTGGCTGACTTCCAGCAGGCGCTCGACCTGGTGGGCGACTCGGCCGGGTCTTCGGTCAAGGTGTCGATCCTGCCTGGCGGTGTGGGATGACAGCGCTGACGATGGCGTCTACGGGGCGCCGCGAAACGTTCCTCGATCGGATCGGCATACCGCATAGCCTTCGTTGGGGCTTTCTCGGTGTGCTGGTCTTCATGACCGGCAACGGTGTCGAATCCAATTTCCTGACACCGCATCTGGAGGATGCGCTCGGTTCCACCGAAGCCACCATTTCGGTGATCATCGCCTTCTACAGCGCGTCCGTGTTGGTCGCCAGCTACCTGTCTGGCGCCCTTGCCGACCTGATCGGTCCGCGTCGGGTGATGTTGCTCGGCTTCGTGGTCTGGGTGTTGTTCGAGGTGCTGTTCCTGCTGTCGACCGCCGCCGGCAGTCTGCCGCTCGCCGCGATCACGTACACCCTGCGCGGATTCGGCTTTCCGCTTTTCGCGTTCGCCTTTCTCGTGTGGGTCAACATCACCACTCCGGTGGAGCGCAACGGCACCGCTGTCGGCTGGTTCTACGTGATGTTCACCGGCGGCCTGCCGACCCTTGGGTCACTCTGGGCGATCGGCGCAATCCCTGCCTTCGGCGGCGGTTTCGGTGGTGAGACCGCAGCCATGTGGAGCTCGATCGCGCTGGTTGTCGCCGGGTTCTCGCTGGCCTGGTTCGGGGTCCGAAACCGTAATGGTTTCAAGAGAATCGCTCCTGCGGGTGAGTCCAAGGCGCAGGTGCTCACGGCCGGGATACGACTCACCGCTCACAACCGGAAGATCCTCAAGGGCTTTCTGGTGCGACTGATCAACACTGCCCCGGAGTTCGGGATGTTCATCATCCTGCCGGCGGTCATCTCGGACGACCTCGGCTGGGGACAGTCGCGCTGGCTGACCATGACCGTCTGTGTGTATGCCGGCAACATCCTCTTCAACGCCTTCTTCGGTGCCATCGGCGACCGGTTCGGTTGGCGACAGACCGTGCGGTGGCTGGGGATCGTCGGATCCTCTATCGGTCTGCTGTTGTGGTGGTATGTGCCGCACCTGGTGCCCGCCGGGTCGGACTGGGGCTTCCTGGTCGCCGTGGTGGCAGGCATGGTGTTCGGGATCCTGCTCGCCGGGTTCGTGCCGATGGGCGCGATCATGCCGGCACTGGCACCCGAGCACAAAGGTGCCGCAATGGCGATGTACACGACGGCTGCCGGCGGTGCGTACTTCCTCGGATCTGCAGTCGTGGCAATAGTTCTCAACGTCGCGAAGTCGCTCGGCGCTTCGTCTTTTGTGTCCAACAGTGCCGTCGTGTGGGCGTTCGTCGCCCTCTACGCGTGTGCCTTCGTGATGGTCGGCGACCTCCGGGTGCCCCAGGACGAAAAGGGCCGCCGTCAGCACTGACAGCCTTGTCGAAAGGTCTACCCCATGACTTCCATCTTCCGTGACCCGGCGGGCTTCGCCGAGGATCAACTCACCGGATTCACTGCGCTCTATGCCGATCGGCTGCGCCAAGTCCCCGGCGGCGTCGTCAGCCACCTCACCGATCGGCCACAGGTCGGCGTGGTCGTCGGCGGTGGCTCGGGGCACTATCCGGCCTTCGCCGGCACCGTCGGGCCGGGTTTGGCGACTGGCGCTGTTGTCGGCAACATCTTCACCTCGCCGTCGACTGCGCAGGCGTATTCGGTTGCCAGGGCTGCAGATCAGGGCGAAGGCATCATCTTCAGCTTCGGCAACTATGCCGGTGACAACATGAACTTCGGCCTTGCCGCCGACCGGTTACGCAAAGAAGGCATCGACACCCGCATCGTCGTCGTCACCGACGACATTGCCTCGGCCGACGAGCCGGAGAAGCGACGCGGCATCGCGGGCGACTTCAGTGTGTTCAAGGTGCTCGGTGCGGCCGCGGCCGAAGGCATGTCGCTCGAAGATGTCGAGCGGGTGGGCCAGGCCGCGAACGCGAACACCCGCACGCTCGGTGTCGCCTTCTCGGGCTGCACGATGCCCGGTGCCACCGAACCGTTGTTCACCGTGCCCGATGGGCACCTGGGCCTCGGGCTCGGCATCCACGGCGAGCCCGGCATCCGCGATGTCGCAATGCTGCCCGCCGACGAACTTGCCGCACTCCTGGTCGACGACCTGTTGCGAAGCACACCAGACGGGGCGGGAAGTCGAGTCGCTCCGATCCTCAACGGACTTGGCACCACGAAGTACGAAGAGCTCTTCCTGCTCTGGTCGCTGATCTCGAAACGCTTGCAGGACAACGGACTTGAGCTTGTCGAGCCGGAAGTCGGCGAGTTGGTGACAAGTCTGGACATGGGCGGATGTTCGCTGACACTCATGTGGCTCGACGAGGAGTTGGAGCGGCTGTGGCGGGCCGATGCGTACACCCCGGCCTATCGCAAGGTGCGCAGCGGCGTCGACCAGTTGCACGCGCCCAGCGACGCCGATGAGTCAGCGGCATCGATCGAAATGCCCGCCCCGGATGCGACGGATGCAGCTCGACAACTCGGCGTACGCCTGAGGAAGGCACTCGGCGTCATGCAGCGCACTCTCACCGAGCACGAGGACGAGCTGGCTCGCATCGACGCAGTCGCGGGCGACGGCGATCACGGACGCGGGATGGTCAAAGGCTGCACTGCCGCCACCCGGGCAGTTGAACGGGCGCCGGCCGAATCCGGCGTCGGACACCTGTTTTCGCGCGCCGGACAAGCGTGGGCGGAACAGGCCGGGGGAACTTCCGGCGTGCTCTGGGGCAGCGGGCTCGAAGCATTCGGCGACGCCCTCACCGACAGTCGCGAGTCCTACACGGCCGCCGACATCGCCGCTGGGGTGCGCGCCTTCACTGATGCGGTGCGCGATCTCGGCCATGCCGAACTCGGTGACAAGACGATGCTCGATGCGCTGATTCCCTTCTCGGAGCAACTTTCCGCACGTGTCGAGGACGGTCTTCCGATCGCGTGGACGGCCGCAGCAGAGAGAGCCCGAAGGGCGGCGGACGGCACCGCGACGCTGCGACCACGGGTCGGCCGGGCGCGGCCGCTGGCCGAGAAGAGCATCGGCCACCCAGACGCCGGAGCGACCTCGCTGGCGCTGATCGTCACCGCGCTCGGCGCCTGGCTACCCGAGACCACCAACCCAAAGGAGGGCGACAAGTGAGCAACGGACTGCGGATCGTGGTCGGCAGCGACGACGCAGGCTACGACTACAAGGAGGCCATCAAGGCCGATCTGGCCGATGACGACCGGGTGATCAGCACCACCGACGTCGGCGTTGACGAGTCGGGGCACACGGCGTACCCGCACATCGCGGTGCGGGCCGCCCGAATGGTCGCCGACGGTGTGGCGGATCGGGCACTGCTCGTGTGCGGGACCGGTCTCGGCGTCGCGATCGCGGCGAACAAGGTCAAGGGCGTGCGTGCGGTCACTGCGCACGACTCGTTCTCGGTGGAACGAGCCGTGCTGTCGAACGACGCCCAGGTGCTGTGCCTCGGCCAGCGGGTGATCGGTCTGGAGCTCGCCCGTCGGCTCGCCAAGGAATGGCTCGACTACGACTTCGACGACAGCTCACCATCGGCGCAGAAGGTGGCGGCGATCAATGACTACGAGTGACTGCGCGCCGCCATACGTATGGCGTCGTGGTCGTCACGTTTGCGAATCCGTAGCGCTCCAGGATCGGCCGCGAGTAGTCGGTCGAGTCGCTGTTGATCAGGGTCTTACCGGCACGGAGCGCGGCCCGGGCGCGAGCGGCGGTCAATGCCCGGTAGATCCCGCGACCGCGCCACTGCGGTAACGTCGAACCGCCCCAGATGCCAGCGAAGTCCGTGCCGGGCACCGGGTTGATCCGTCCCGCGCTGACCACTTGTCCGCCCGACACCGCGACCCACGCCTCCATGCCGGTGGTGTCCTCGGCGAACTCCCTCAGGTGCTCCTCGACGCGCGGCGCAATCGACTCCGGCGGATCTGCGAAGACGATCGCCTGCATGGTGCACATCAGCTCCAGCCCGGGGCGATCGGTGACCTGCTGCAGGGTGACACCGTCGGGCAGCGGCACCTCGACGGCCAATGCCTCCGACTCGCCGACCATCACCGACTCCGGGTCCTCGGGCACGAATCCGCGCTCGGTCAGCAGCTTTTGGAGTCCCGGCAGGTTGTCGTGGCCGCGGGTCTTCCACTCGAACTCGGTGATCTCCGGGTTCGCCGCGAAATGATCGACCGCGGCATCGACGAGATCACCCAGCATCCCGTCTCCGGTGGCCGAGAAGGGCGCGTAACTGACGAAGCCCCGTCCGCCGCGGAAGGTGCCGAGCATGAGCGGCCCGACGCGATCGACCTGTATGGCGTAGCGCATCTCGGCGTCGGAACGCAGTTGTTCGTCGTAGCTGGCCAGCCAGCGATCGGTGGTGTTGGGCACCGGTCGATCCTGCCTGCTCCAGGCTCGGGCTGCACTCGATTTGTTCGCGCTAGTCCGCAGCACGGTCGCGCAGGACCCGGTCGAGGACGATGACCGCGGCCGTCTTGTCGAGCGGGTTGTTGCCGTTGCCGCACTTCGGCGACTGCACGCACGAGGGGCAGCCATTCGGGCAACCGCAGGAGGCGATCGCGGTGCGAGTGGCCATCAGCCAGGTTGCCGCCTCGTCATACGCCCGCTCGGCGAAACCAGCACCGCCCGGATAACCGTCATAAACCACGACTGTGGGCAGTTCGGTGTCCGGGTGCAGCGCGGTCGACACGCCGCCAACGTCCCAGCGGTCGGACTGCGCGACCAGCGGCAGCATGCCGATCGACGCGTGCTCCGCCGCGTGCAACGCACCGGGGAGCGCATCCGCGGTCACGCCGACGTTGAGCAGCTCCTCCTCGGCGAGCGTCCACCAGACGCCACGGGTGACCAACTCGCGCTCCGGGAGCTGCAGGGGGTGTTCACCGATGACTTCACCGGACGGCAACATCCGCAGGAATGACGTGACCTGATTGCGCACCCGGATTGTGCCGAAGTGCAAACGGGCTGCACCCCAACGCTTTTCGCGCTCAACCTGCTGTATGTCGAAGGAAGACACCGAGCGAGCGACCGTGGACCAGCCGGGGTCACCCACCACCACGTGCGCGGTCGTGGCCGCAAGATCGAGCTCGGTGACCACGTGTGAGCGGCCTTGGTGCAGGTAGACGGCTCCGGTGTGCACCGCGGCGTGTGAGCGGGCGGCGTCGACGGTGCCGAGCACACGCGCGGTGCGCGTTTCGACGATGCGGATGTCGTCGTCACTGCCGCCGCGTAGCGAGAAGTGATCGGCCGGGCGATCGTCGCGCGCCCAGAACCACCCCTTGGGCCGACGACGCAACACTGTGCCGGATACCAGTGAATCCAGCACAGGCCGAAGAGTTTTGCCGAAGTAAACCGAGTCCGCCTCGGTGACTGGCAGCTCGTGGGCCGCCGCGGCCACATGTGGCGCGAGCACGAAGGGGTTCGCCGGATCGATCGTCGCCGTCTCGATCGCCCGGTCGAAGATTGCCTCCGGGTGGTGCACCAGGAAGGTGTCGAGCGGGTCGTCGGCGGCGACCAGCACCACCAAGGAGGTGCGCCCGCTGCGCCCTGCCCGGCCGGCCTGCTGCCACAGCGATGCGTGCGTGCCCGGCCAGCCCGCGAGCAGCACGGCGTCCAGTCCGCTGACATCGATGCCGAGCTCGAGCGCAGACGTGGCGGCAAGGCCGCGCAAAACCCCTGTGCGCAGGTCATTTTCGAGCTCGCGCCGCTCCTCCGGCAGATAGCCGCCCCGATATGCCGCCACTGAGCCCGGGGAGTCCGCGCCGTCATACCGCAGACTCGCGCGGACCATCTCGGCGACGACCTCCACCCCGACGCGGGACCGCGCGAAGGTGAGTGTCTGCACCCCGTGCCGGATCAGGGCACCCATCAGGTCGGCAGACTCGGCGACGGCGCTGCGTCGCGAATCATCGCTGGCACCAGTGGCATTGCCGCCTGGTTTGCCTCCGGGCTCCCAGAGGGCGAAGGTCATCGGCGCCCGTGGGGACCCGTCTTCGGTCACCTCCGTGACCGGCAGACCGGTGAGTTCTTCGGCGTGCAGACCCGGTGAGGCGATGGTGGCGGACGCCAGCACGAAGGTCGGCTCCGCGCCATACCGACGGGCGATGCGGCGCAGCCGACGGAGCACCCCGGCGACATGAGAGCCGAAAACCCCTTTGTAGACGTGACATTCGTCGATGACGACGTAACGCAGTGCGCGAAAGAATGACGCCCACCGCTCGTGACCGGGTAGCAGGGTTTGGTGGAGCAGGTCGGGGTTAGTCAGCAGCAGGGCCGCGTGGTCGCGGATCCAGCGGCGCTCGTCGGTGGGAGTGTCGCCGTCCAGCACCGCTGCTCGCACATCGGGCACTGCAAACGACCGGATGCGCGCCTCCTGATCTGCGGCCAGTGCCTTGGTCGGCGCCAGGTAGATCGCAGTGGCACCTCTGCCGGTCGGCGCGCTCGCGCCGTCGGCGACGGCCGAGAGCGTCGGCAGCAGATATCCCAGGCTCTTCCCGGACGCGGTGCCGGTGCTGACGACCACGTGGTGACCAGCCCACGCCATGTCGGCCACCGCACGCTGGTGGGACCAGAGCTCATCGATGCCGGCGCCGCGGATCGCGGCGGCCACCTGCGGGTTGACCCAGTCCGGCCAACCCGCAGTGCGCGGAGCACGCCCCGCCAACTCGCGCACGTGCAGCAACCGGCCCGTGCCGACACCGTCGAGCGCGGCGAGGGCGGCGTTCGCGTCGAAGGTGCCGGCGGCAGCGGCGTCGGGCAGGACTTGGCTCATCGTGGTCACCACGGTAAGTCCGGTCTGCGACAAGTTGCGGACGTGGGGCGCTTCGGATGAAAGACTGCCCCGCGACCCGACGCACCCCACCCCGAAAGGTCTACCCCGTGACCGACCTCGACATCACCGGCAGCGACGAGGGCGACTTCACCGTCATTCGCCTCGTCGGTGACGTGGACGTCTCCGCCGCCGCACGCTTGCGCGACGGGCTGAGTCGGCTGATCACCGAGCCGGACGAGAAGGTGCTGGTCGACCTCTCCGAGGTGCCGTTCCTGGACTCGACCGGCCTCGGAGTGCTCGTCGCCAGGTTGAAGCAATTGCGGCAGGGCGGCGGCGACCTCGGACTGGTCGTGCCGTCCGAACGCCTCATGCGCAATCTGCGGATTACCGGCCTGGACCGGGTGTTCAACGTCTACGGCAGCGTGCGCGAGGCCGTCGCCGGAGGCTGAGCCCCGTCATACGGCGCCCGGGTGGAACTTACCGCGGTCCCCGAGCGTCGGTCAGAGCATGCAGAGCACCCTGTTCGACCAGAAGAATCTCGAAGTCCAGACCACCAACCGTTTCGCGCTGCAGAACCCGCAGCTGCTGCGGGTTCACCTGGGCGGTGACGTGCTCGCCACCAAGGGCGCGATGGTCGCCTACCAGGGCAACATCACCTTCAACCACGAAGGCGCCGGATCAGTCGGCAAGTTCATGAAGAAGGTGCTGACCAGCGAGGACGTGCCGCTCATGCGTGTCGCGGGTGAGGGCGACGTGTTCTTCGCCAGCGAGGCTGGTTACGTCTTCCTGGTCGACCTGCAGGGCGACGCAATCAGCCTGAACGGCCGCAACCTGCTGGCCTTCGACTCGAACGTCACGTGGGACATCCGCCGCACGGGTGGCGCCGGCATGATGTCCGGCGGCCTGTTCAACGTGTTCCTGCAGGGGCAGGGCACGGTCGCGATGCACGCCGTCGGCCAGCCGGTCATCCTCGACTGCTCGCAGCAGCCGACGTATGTCGACGTGCAGGCCTGCGTGGCATGGTCGGCCAATCTGACCCCGCAGGTCGTCAACAGCATGAACATGAAGTCGATGCTGCGCGGCGGCTCGGGCGAAGCGTTCCAGTACGCCTTCCACGGCCCGGGTTTCGTGGTCGTCCAGCCGAGTGAGTGGACCCCGGTCGCGGGCGGCGGCCAGGGCGGTGGCGGTCTCGGCGGCCTGTTCAACTGACCGATCCTTCTCGCCGACAGGCTCACTTACCACCGGCAGGCTCACTTATTTGCCCGTTTGAACGGCCGGGTAAGTGAGCCTCTGGGCGATAAGTGGGCCTTTCGGCGAGGGTGGCGCCAAGATGTGCGTATGCCGCTCACAATCCCACCCGCTCCGCCGCCGCCGCTGACCGACGACCCGGCCGCGCTGCGCCGGGCGCTTGTCGCGGGGGGATTCACCACCGACGGCATCGCCGATCTGCTCGGGCCGTTACCCTCGGCGGCGTTGCACCGTGAGCAGCGTTTGCCCGCGGATCTGGTGACGCGAGAGACGGATTCGCCGGTCGCGACCCTGGTGCGGTTGTTCGCACTGGGGCTGCCGGTGACGGTCCGGCAGCTCGACCGTGCTCTGGCCGGCTGGGACACCCGCAGGCTCGCGGCCGCCGGCCTGGTGCGGGTCGACGGGTCGCGGGTGACGGCGGCATACGACCTGCGTCCGTATGGCGATGAGCGGCACGAGTGGTGGGTGGCCTCGGATCTGTCGGAGGTCATGACGGGGCAGCCGTTGCCGATCGACCACGTGCTCGGCATCGGTGGCGCCTCGACCACGCTCGCCTCGTGGACTCCGCGCCGTCAGGTCGGCCGTGCGCTCGACCTCGGGACCGGGTGCGGTGTGCAGTCGCTGCACCTGCAGAGCCATGCTGAGCAGATCGTCGCCACCGACACCTCGCGGCGCGCGCTGGAGATCGCCGGCTGGAACGCAGCGCTCAACGGCGACACCTGGGAGCTGCGCCGCGGGGACCTCTTCGCGCCGGTGCGCGGCGAACGCTTCGAGCTGATCGTCAGCAACCCGCCGTTCGTCATCACCCCGCGGGCGGCGGGCGTGCCGACCTATGAGTATCGCGACGGCGGCCGCGTCGGTCACGAGATCGTGCGGTCGCTGATCGAGCAGCTGCCCGACCACCTCGAACCCGGCGGCGTCGCGCAGCTACTCGCCAACTGGGAGGTGCCGACCGGCGGCGACTGGCGCCAGGTGGTGGGCGACTGGTTCACCGGCACCGGCCTCGACGCGTGGGTGGTGCAACGTGACACCCAGGACCCCGCCGAGTATGCCGAGCTCTGGGCCGGTGATGGCGGACACCGCACGGGCGCAACGGGTTTCGAGGAGATGTATGCCGCCTGGCTCGCGGACTTCAAGAGTCGCGACATCGGCAACATCGGTTTCGGCGTGATCACCGTGCAACGGCCCGGGACGGCGCGCGAGCCGTGGCTGGACCTGGTCGAGATCACCGGTCCCGTGCAGAGCCCCATGGGTCCGACCATCGACGCCGGTCTGCGGGCACGCACGTGGCTCGCCGAAGTCGGTGACGAGGGGCTGCTTGACGCACGGCTGCGCGTCGCGGACGACGTGACGGAGGAGCGTCACGGCCGCCCCGGCGCCGATGACCCGAGCGTGATCGTGGTCCGGCAGGGCGGCGGCCTGCGCCGGGCCTTCCAGGTCGGTACGGCCGTTGCCGCCTACCTCTCGGTGGCCGACGGCGAACTCAGTGTCCGGCAGGCCTTGGAGGCGATCGCCACTCTGCTCGAGGTGGCGCCGGACGCGCTGATCGCCGATGCATTGCCGGTGCTGCGCGACCTGGTCGCCGACGGACTGCTGGTGCGCTGAGGCCGATGCAAACGCCCGGCGATCGGTGGCCGCTCGCTGCTGCCGCGGTCACGGCTGTCGTCTCGGTCGGTCTGCTCGCCGCTGCCGTCGCGGGCGGCTGGCTCGGCGCGGACATCGGCGCCGGCAGCGGCTTTTGCGAGGCGGCCCGCGACTCGCTCGTGCGGCAGCCCGCGAACACCTGGAGCAACCTCGGATTCGTCGTCGCCGGGTTGGTGATCGCCGCCCGCGCCGCGGCTCCGGGTCGGCCACCGACCTGGCTGGCGACCGGATTTGCTTGTCTCGTGGTGCTTCTCGGCCCTGGCAGTGCCGCGATGCACGCGACGCAGACCGCGGCCGGAGGCAGGCTCGACGTGCTCAGCATGTTCCTCGTCGCGAGTTTCGCTGCGTCATACATGGTGATGCGGGTGGTGCGCGGCGGCGCGACGGTCTTCGTGGCGTGCTTCGTCGCCGGGCTGGTGCTGTGCGAGATCGCCGAACGCGTCCCGGGTGAGGTGCCGCTCTTCATGACCTGGGCGAACGTCGCCTTCGGCGGTCTGCTGCTCGCCGCCGCAGTTGGCGAGTTGGCGCTGCACCACAGGCAGGGACCGCGCACCGACCTGCGGTGGGGCGTCGCCGCATTGGCAGCGCTGGCAACGGCATTCGCGGTCTGGAGTATGGCGAAGGACGGCGGCCCGCTCTGCCGCCCGCATTCGCTGCTGCAGGGGCACGCCTTGTGGCACCTGATGTGCGCGGTCGCCGCCTGGTGTCTCTACCGGCTGTGGGCGAGCGAGCGGGTGTGACCCTCAGGCGGCGTCGAGCTGCCAGCTGCGCTTGGACAACCCGTGCCAGAAGCCGTCGATCGCGGTGTGGGAGTGCGTGCCGTCGCTCGCGGCCGCGCCGAGTGCGACATACAGCGGCGCCCAGTGCTCGGTGCGCGGGTGGGCCAGCTGCGCCGCCGGCGCGGTGCTGCCGAAGTCGAGCAGCGCGTCGAGGTCACCGCGCTCCATCGTCTCGGCGGCCCACTGGTCGAACTCGGTCATCGCCGGCGACGGCTCCGCAGCAGAGTCCTGCTGCATCATCGACAGGTTGTGGGTGGTGAAGCCCGACCCGACGATCAGCGTCCCGCTGTCCCGCAGCGGTGCGAGCTTGCGGCCCAACTCGTAGAGCTCGGTGGGCTCCAGCGTCGGCATCGACAGTTGCAGCACCGGGATGTCGGCATCGGGGTACATCTCGACCAGCGGCACGTAGGCGCCGTGGTCCAGACCGCGCTGCTGGTCGCGCAGCACCGACCGGCCAGGGGAGGCGAGCAGTTTCGATACGTCATCGGCGAGCTCGGGCGCGGCCGGCGCGTCATAGCGCACGTCGTAGTACTTGCTCGGGAAGCCCCAGAAGTCGTAGACGAGCGGCGCCCCGGTCGTGGAGCTCACCGCGATCGGCGCCGACTCCCAGTGTGCCGACACCATCAGGATGCACTCGGGTCGCGGGATCTGCCCGCTCCATTCGGCCAGTTGCGCGGTCCACTCGGCATCGTCGGCGAGCGGCGGCGCGCCGTGGCTGAGGAACAGCACGGGCAACTGGTCGGTGGTCATGACTCCATCATCCGGCAAACAAGTTAAATATTCAACTATTTCATTCCGTATGGCGAAACCGACCTCCGGGCACAGCGGCGCAGCCCGCGTG
Source organism: Flexivirga meconopsidis (assembly GCF_026162425.1). Taxonomy (GTDB): domain Bacteria; phylum Actinomycetota; class Actinomycetes; order Actinomycetales; family Dermatophilaceae; genus Flexivirga; species Flexivirga meconopsidis. The sequence goes on from NZ_JAOBQJ010000001.1 coordinate 642,004, forward strand.
CTTAGACTGCACGCCGTTCGCACGTATCGGCAGCGACGAATCCGCTGCACGTCGGGCAGGAAGTGAGAAGAACCCATGGCGCGCAAACTTGTCATCGTCGAGTCGCCCAACAAGGTCAAGAACATCGCCGGCTATCTCGGCGACGACTATGTGGTCGACGCGAGCGTCGGCCACATCCGCGACCTGCCCAACCCTTCCGAGCTTCCGGCGGACATGAAGAAGGGTCCGTACGGCAAGTTCGCGATCAATGTCGACGACGGCTTCGACGCCTATTACGTCGTCGCGCCGGACAAGAAGAAGAAGGTCGCCGAGCTCAAGCGATTGCTCAAGGACAGCGACGAGCTCTACCTGGCCACCGATGAGGACCGCGAGGGCGAGGCCATCGCGTGGCACCTGCTTGAGGTGCTCAAGCCCAAGGTGCCGGTCAAGCGGATGGTCTTCCACGAGATCACCAAGGAAGCGATCCAGCGCGCGGTCAACAACACTCGCGACCTCGACCAGCAGATGGTCGACGCGCAGGAGACCCGCCGGGTGCTCGACCGCCTCTATGGCTATGAGGTCAGCCCGGTGCTGTGGCGCAAGGTGCGGCGCGGCCTGTCCGCCGGCCGCGTCCAGTCGGTGACCACCCGCATGGTCGTCGAGCGTGAGCGGGAGCGTATGGCGTTCCGCGCCGCTTCCTACTGGGACGTCGAGGGCGAGTTCGCCCCGCAGGGCAGCGCCGGCGAGGCGTTCACCGCCAAGCTCTCCGCGCTCGACGCGCGACGCGTCGCCACCGGGCGTGACTTCGACGACCGCGGAAACCTCAAGAGTGACAACGTTTTTCACCTGAACGAACAGCAGGCGACCTCGGTCGCGACCGCCGTCGCCGCGGCGACCGCGACGGTCAGCTCCGTGCAGGAGAAGCCCTACACGCGGCGGCCGAGTGCGCCCTTCACCACGAGCACGCTGCAGCAGGAGGCCGGCCGCAAGCTGCGGATGAGCAGCAAGGCCGCGATGGGAGTCGCGCAGCGGCTCTACGAGAACGGCTACATCACCTACATGCGCACCGACTCGATCACCTTGTCGGACTCGGCGATCAACGCCGCGCGCACCCAGGCCCGTGACCTGTATGGCGCTGAATACGTCCCGGACCAGCCGCGTCGCTACCAGGGCAAGGTGAAGAACGCCCAGGAAGCGCACGAGGCGATCCGTCCCGCGGGCGATTCCTTCCGCACCCCGGCACAGGTCGCGGGGGCGCTGCGCGGTGATGAGTTCGCGCTCTACGAGCTGATCTGGAAGCGCACCGTCGCCTCGCAGATGGCGGACGCACGCGGGAGCACCGCGACCGTCAAACTCGCTGTGCCGGTTGCGGATTCGGGTGTCGCACAGTCGGCGGAGTTCACGGCCAGTGGCACCGTCATCACCTTCCGCGGGTTCCTCGCGGCATACGAAGAAGGCCGCGACGTCGAGCGCAACGCCAGCAATGACGATGCCGAGCGCCGACTGCCCAAGCTCAGCGAGGGTGCCCTGGCCGACGTGCTGCGTGCAGAGGCGGACGGCCACCAGACCAGCCCGCCGCCGCGTTACACCGAGGCGACTTTGGTCAAGGCGATGGAGGAGATGGGCATCGGCCGCCCGTCGACCTACGCCGCGACCGTCGGCACCATCCAGGACCGCGGCTACGTCGGCAAGCGCGGCAACGCGCTGGTGCCGACCTGGACGGCGTTTGCGGTGACCCGGCTGCTGGAGGAGCACTTCCCGTCGCTGGTCGATTACGACTTCACCGCATCGATGGAAGAGGGGCTGGACCGCATCGCCCGCGGCGACGAGGGCCGGGTTGCCTGGCTGACCCGCTTCTATTTCGGTGACGAGGACAGCAAGGGCCGCGTCGGCCTGCCCGACGTCGGTCCGACGGCCGCCGAGGGTCTGCAGGAGATGGTCGAGCACCTGCCCGACATCGACGCCCGGGCGATCTCGACCATCGACATCGGCGACGGCATCGTCGTACGCGTCGGCCGTTACGGCCCGTATGTCGAGGAGGTCGTCCCGGCGGGGGTCGACGCCGCGACCGGCGAGGTCACCGCCGCCGAGGCACCGAAGGACCCGCGGCGCGCCACGATCACCGACGACATCGCGCCGGACGAGATGACGCCGGCCAAGGCGCGGGAGTTGCTCGAGGCTGCCGAGGACGACGGCCGCGTGCTCGGCCAGGACCCGGTCACCGGTCACGACATCATCGCCAAGGCAGGCCGATACGGGCCGTATGTCACCGAGGTGCTGCCCGAGCCCCCGGCGCCCGCGGACGGCGAGAAACCCAAGCGCACCAAGAAGAACGCCGGGCCGAAGCCGCGCACGGCCAGTCTCTTCAAGGACATGGACCTGGCAACGATCGACATCGACACCGCGCTGAGGCTGCTCAGCCTGCCGCGCGTGGTCGGCACCGTCACCGAGGGTGAGGGCGAGGAGGCCAAGGCCGTCGACATCACCGCGCAGAACGGCCGCTACGGCCCCTACCTGAAGAAGGGCACCGACTCGCGCTCGCTGACCACCGAGCAGCAACTCTTCGACATCACCCTCGAGGAGGCGCTGAAGATCTACGCCGAGCCCAAGCGCCGTGGCCGGGCCGCGCAGCCGCCGCTGAAGGAGCTCGGCAACGACCCGGTTTCGCAGAAGCCGGTGGTCGTCAAGGACGGCCGGTTCGGGCCTTACGTCACCGACGGCGAGACCAACGCGACGCTGCGCCGCGGCGACGATCCTGCCTCGATCACCCCCGAGCGCGGCTTCGAGCTGCTTGCCGAGAAGCGAGCCAAGGGTCCGACGACCCGCAAGCGGACCGCGAAGAAGACGACCAAGAAGGCAGCGAAGAAGACGGCCAAGAAGGCGCCGGCCAAGAAGAGCGCAGCCAAGAAGAGCTGATCCTCAGATTCGCTGACGGCCCCTGCAGTTTGACTGCGGGGGCCGTCACCGGTTTGATGCCAGCCGCCGAAGCGTTCGGGCCCCGTCCGGGGGAAGGAACCGACGCTCCTCCTGCGTCGTCACACGCAGGAATCATCCCTGAGGCACTTTTGGAGGAGAAGCCATGTCTCGCACCACCGTTCGTCGCGGCGCAGCCGCCGCCCTGGCCGTCGCCGGAGCATTCACCCTGGCCGCCTGCAACAACTCGGAATCCGCGAGCGTGACCACGCCTCCGGCGACCAGCAGCAGTGCGGCACCGAGCACGACCACCGAGACCACTCCGTCGACCACGCAGGCTCCGTCGACCACGGAGACGACCACCGAGAGTTCGCCGGCGACCAGCGACACCGCGTCGAGCGAGGCGTCCGGCGGGGCCAGCACCCCGGTCAGCGGCCCGACCGAGGTCAGCGACCCGGACGGCAAGTTCAAGATCGGCGAGCCCGCGGTCATCAAGGACGACGACGACACCTACCGGCTGACGCCGACCTCGCTGGAGGTTGCGCCCGACTCGGCCTACAACGAGACCCGCCGCAAGAAGGCCGACGGCACGCTCTATTACCTGAAGTTCGACGTCACAGCGATCAAGACCAACTCGACGTTCTTCGGCACCAACTCGGTCAACGGCCTGTTCTTCCACCCGACCGTGCCGGACTCGGTGAAGGGCGCCAAGCGGCTCTACGGCGACACCGATGCCTGCAGCAGCGAGTCCAAGGAGCTGAAGGCCGGCGAAAGCGGCAGCAGCTGCTACATCTACCAGATCCCCGGCGCGACAATCAGCAGCGTCACCTACAACGACTACGACCACAACATCGTCTGGAGCAAGTGACGTCCTGACGTATGACGAAGACCCCGGCACCGAGCGGTGCCGGGGTCTTTGCTGCTCGGTCAGGGGGTGGGCTCGCCGAACGACAGCGGCTCACGCGTGAATCTGTAGGTGGCCCAGTTCAATTGCCGGATCGACCCATCCTCCCGACGCCGTATGACGAGACGTTCGCCGCGCTCGCGGCCGCTCACCGTGCGGTAGGTGTCGTCGCCCTCGCGCTCGAAAACCGATGGCGGCTGGGCCGAGCTCTGCTGCGCGAGACGGGCCGTCAACTTACCGTCGGCAACGGCGAACGTGAATTCGACTCCCTCGGAAAACCATTGTCCGAGAAGTGGTTTCAGCTCCTGTGGTGTCGTGGTGCCCGGCCGCCAGGGTTCGACCGGTGCCGGATCGTGGGTGAGCAGGTGGTCGCCCAGCGTGATCGCGGTGCCTGCGGGGTCTTTCGCGCCGGTGTTGTTCATCAGGACGGCACCGGTGGTGCCTGACTCCGGCTCGGAGAAGAACCCGGTGATGCCGCCCGGCAGTCCACCGGTGTGCCCGAACCACACGTGGTCGCCCCGTCGTACCAGCTGAAAACCCAAGCCCCAGGCCTGATTCCAGCCCTCGTCGACCACGATCTGCGGCTGCCGCATCTCCTCGATCGTGTCTGCCGAGAGGACCGACTCGTCGGGGTCCAGCAGGAAACCGTGCCAGCGCACCATGTCTGCCAGCGTGCTGCAGAGCGAACCGGCGGAAGCGACCGCGCCCTTCTCGAGCGGCGGCTCCACGACCGGCACATCGGTGAACGGCGGGACGTAGTAGAGCCCGGCAAACGGTGCCGACCGCTGCAACGCGGTGCGGCGCAGCCCGAGCGGTTCGAGCAACCGGCGGCGTAGCGAGTCGGCCCAGTCGTCGCCGTCGAGCCGGGCGATGATCTCGCCGAGCAGGCCGTAGCAGAGGTTGCTGTAGTGCCACCGGTTGTGCGGGCGCAGGATGCGTTCGGCGGCGTTCCAGCCCTCGATCAGGCCGTCGCGGTCCGGGAACTGCAGGGTGTCCCAGACGTCGCCGACCGGTTCGCGCTGCATGCCGCTGGTGTGCGAAAGCAGCTCGCGGACGGTGACCTGCGGATGTGTCGTGCCCGGCACCAGCTGGTCGACGGTGTCGTCGAGGGTCAGCTTGCCCTCGTCCCGCAGCTGCATGGTCAGCACCGCGGTGAACGTCTTGGTGTTGGACGCGACCAGGAACTGCGTGTCGTCGCCGAGGGGCACGGCCGGATCGTCGAGGTCCGCGCGACCGACGCCCTCCGACCAGAGCAGCGAACCGTGCCGGCCGACGCCCGCGACCAGGGCCGGAGTCCGGCTGTCGCGCTGGGCGGTCCGTGCGATGCGGGAAAGCGATCGGATGGTCTGCTCGGTCGGTGCCGACGCGATCTCGGAGCTCATAGCACGCAAACCTAATCGGCGCCGCCGGAAGCGGTCCCACTGCGTCATACGTCACATCCGTCACCCGTGCGTCATGTCGGCGTCGCCTCGCGGACGCCTGCGTGGGTGACGATCGGCGGAATCAGCCCCGATGGGTCCGGGACAACGGTGAGGAGTGCGTCATGGCGTTGGCACCGCACGGCTCCTCCGTGCCCGCTGTCGAGGAGCCCCGGCCGCTGCGCGCGGTCGGTGATGTCGGCAGTGTGCGGCTCACCTGGCGTGAGGTGCCGGGCGCCAGCGGCTACCGGGTGCACGGCGTCGCCACCCCCGGATCCGGCACCTGGAGGCCGGACGACCGCAATCTGCTGACCACGCACGCGCAGCCGCGCTTCGTGCACGACGGGCTCGGGCCACTCGCGGCGAACTGGTCGTATGCCGTCGTGCCGGTGCTGGACCACCCGACGGAGCCGCTCGGCACGGTGACGGCGTCCACGCGCACCTCGGTGACGGTCACCGGCGACCCGGTCGCAACCGTCGGCTCGTTTGACGGGAGCGGGCTCGAGCTTGCCCTGGCGCCAACGGGTTTCGTGCACTACCGATCGACCTTCCCGCGGGACGTCGACTTCCGTTACGGCTACGACCGGGCCGACGTCACCTGGAGCTACCTGCAGCCGGGCCCGGACGACGCCTGGGCGGGGCGGCGGGGTCACCGGTTCCGGTTGCGGTTCGACCTGGACCAGGTGCCGGACGACGATCTCGACTTCGCGCTCTGGCTCGTCGACCGGCACGCGACCCGGGCCGGCTCGGCGACGGTCGTGGTCAACGGCGGTGCCGAGCACACGATCTTCTTCGACGACCCGGTGACCGGTGATCGCATCGCCGCCGCCGAGGCGTCGGTCGCGGTGCCGGGACTCGGCGGCGGCCCGGCATACATCGAACGACCGGTGGACCGGGCCACGCTGCAGGTCGGCGAGAACACCATCGACGTCGTCAAGGACCACGGGTCCTGGATCGCGTATGACGCGGTCGGGGTGTTCGCGCGGCGCTGAGCTGTCGGGCGCCTCGCATAGGCTGGCGCCCGTGTTCATAGCGTTCGAGGGCGGCGACGGCGCGGGCAAGACGACCCAGATCCAATTGCTGCGGGACCGCCTGGTCGCGGCCGGCCGGGAGGTCGTGCTGACTCGTGAGCCTGGCGGCACTCCGCTCGGGCAGCAGATCCGCGAGGTGCTGCTGCACGGCGACCACGTCGCGCCGCGTGCCGAGGCGCTGCTCTTCGCCGCCGACCGCGCTCACCACGTCGCGACCGTCGTCCGGCCTGCACTGGAGCGTGGCGCGACCGTGCTGCAGGACCGCTACATGGACTCCTCGATCGCCTACCAAGGGGCCGGCCGCGAGCTCGATCCGGCTGAGATCAAAGGACTTTCACTGTGGGCGACCGAGGAGTTGCTGCCGGACCTGACCGTGCTGCTCGATGTCACGCCGGAGCTCGGCCGCGCCCGCCGCGGCGAGGTGCACGACCGGCTCGAGCAGGAGGCCGACGACTTCCACGCCCGCGTGCGCGAGCACTATCTGGCGCTCGCGGCGGACGATCCCGGTCGCTACCTGGTGGTCGACGCGGGCCTGCCCGCGCAGGAGATCGCCGCCCGCGTTGCCAAGGAGGTGCAGCTGTGACCACCCCGACCGCTCCCGGTGGTGTATGGCGGGACGTCGTCGGCCAGGAGGATGCCGTGGCGACCCTCACCGCCGCCGTCGCCGACCCGGCCCGCATGACCCACGCCTGGCTACTCACCGGACCGCCCGGCTCCGGACGCTCAATGGCGGCAAGGTCTTTCGCGGCAGCCCTGGAGTGTCCGCGCGGTGGCTGCGGGGAATGCCACGAGTGCCACACGGTGCTCGACGGCAGCCACGCCGACGTGACCGTGATGGCGACCGAGGGGCTGTCGATCCAGGTCAAGGACGCCCGCGCTCTCGCCGAGTTGGCGCAAAGCCGGCCCGCGGTCGGCCCGTGGCGAGTGATCATCATCGAGGACGCCGACCGGCTCACCGAGCGGGCGGCCGACGCATTGCTGAAGGCGCTGGAGGAGCCGGTGCCGCGCACGGTCTGGCTGCTCTGCGCGCCGTCCCTGGAGGACGTGATCGTCACCATCCGGTCGCGCTCGCGGCACGTGCGGCTGCGCACGCCGTCGGTCGAGGCGGTCGCGGCGCTGCTCGTCCGGCGCGACGGCATCGAGGAGCGGCTTGCGTCATACGCGGCGAGGGCGGCGCAGTCTCACGTCGGTCTGGCTCGGCGGCTCGCGACCGACGACGCGGCCCGCCAGCGTCGCCGCAGCACGGTGCTGCTGGCCGGACGCATCCACACGCTGGGCGACGCGATGTCGGCGGCTGCCGAGCTCGCCTCGCTCGCCGGCGAGGAGTCGAGCGCGTCCGGCGCGGAGCGGGACGCCGCCGAGAAGGCCAAGCTGATGGAGCAGTTGGGTGCCGACCCGACCGCACGCACCCAGCCGCCGCACGTGCGCTCCCAGCTGTCGGCGCTGGAGAAGGAGCAGAAGACGCGCGCCACCCGCTTCGGTCGCGACGTGATCGACCGATCGCTGGTCGATCTGCTGTCGTTCTACCGGGACGCGCTGGTGGTGCGCGCGGGCAACGCGGTGCCACTGATCAACGCCGACCTGGCAGCCGAGGTCGAGCAGCTGGCCCGTGCCCGGACCAGTGAGCAGTTGCTGACCTCGATGGACACCATCGGCACGGCCCGCGAACGCATCGAGGCAAACGTGCCACCGTTGCTCGCGCTGGAGGCAATGGCGATCGGGCTGCGGGCTCCGGCCGGGCGGTGACCGGCGGCGGTTCAGCCGCCGATACGGGTCAGTTTGTAGTGCAGACGGACGGCCGGGACCGACCGGAAACGCAGGTCGTGGTCGGTGCGGAGAGTGCCTTCGTCATCGACATACACCCGGAAGGTCTCGTGGATCGGCGCCCGGGCCGCGTGGTTTCGCCCGCCGATGCGCACGACCACATAAGCACCGTCAGTCCCGAATCGCCCTACCGGAGAAGTCAATCGGAGCGCTCCGCCGGCCTCGACCGTGGGTCGGAGGAAGACCTGCACGTTTCCCTCTTCGAGCGGGAACGCCACGTGCACGCTCGGCCGGCTGGCGCCCGGCAGTCCGCGCACCGAGTAGCAACCGCTGTAGACGTAGTCGCCGCTCGAACGCAGCGTTCGTAACCAGCCCGCCGCGACCTGCCTGCCGGTTGCGTCCACGATCGGGGCGACCGTGCTGTCCATGCCGTGCGCAACATCCAGTGGGCGGGTCGGTATGGCGAGTTGCTGCACCCGGCGGCCGAAGAGCGCGGCAACCGCAGCGCCACCGGGTTGCAGCAGCGGATTCCACTGCGTCCAGACCTCCATCCGCCAGGCGGAGGTGTGCTCGTAGAACCCACGTACGTCCGGGTGCAGCGCCGCAGCCGAAAACCCTGCGCCGTCCAGCGCGCTCAGATCGGCGAGCAGGCCTGCATCCGGCCGGCGCTCGACCCTGCCGCCCAGTGCGGTCGCCGCGGTCGCGAGCCAGTCGTCGCCGACCCGGGAGCTCCGGCTGGTCGGCGACGCGAGCCAGGCGTGTTCGGCGGTCAGGTCCACCGGGCGGCCGGCCGCTCGCCAGAACAGCCGGGTGCTGCGGTCGAGAATCCTTCCCGGTGACGGCATGACGCACAGTTTGTCAGCCGCCCCTCGTGGCTGTGGCCGATGACCCGAATCCATGACGTAGCGTGCACTCCATGCGACGACTGGCCACGACCGGCGCGGCGGGTGCCGCCGCAATCGCGCTCGCGCTGGCGGGGTGCAGCAGTGGATCGAGCGGCGGCACGGCCGGTTCGAGCAGCAAGTCCTCCGCCGGGTCGTCGTCTGCCGCGACCGGCCCCTCCGCGACCGACTCGCCGGCTGCAACACCGGCGTCGCTCGCGAAGTTCTACGACCAGAAGCTCGACTGGAAGGACTGCGGGTCGGTCGAGTGTGCGAAATTGACTGTCCCGGTTGATTATTCCAAGCCTGACGGTGCGACCGTGCAGTTGGCGGTCGACAAGGTGAAGGCGACGGGCGACCGCAAGGGCGCGCTGGTGGTCAACCCGGGCGGGCCGGGAGCTTCCGGTTACGACTACGCGGCCTACGCCGCCGATGGGTATGTCGTCAACAAGAAGGTGCTCTCGTCATACGACGTGGTGGGCTTCGATCCGCGCGGAGTGCAGCGGTCGGCGCCGATCACCTGCGTCGACGACAAGGCACTGGACGGTTTCATCGGCTCCGATCCGACCCCGGACGATGCCGCCGAGCAACAGCAGGCGGCGACGTCCAATCGTGACTTCGGCAAGGCCTGCCAGGCCAAAGGCGGCCCGCTGGTCGGCCACGTGTCGACGGTCGAGGTGGCCAAGGACGTCGACGTGCTGCGGGCGGCGCTCGGCGAGGACAAACTCAACTACCTCGGCAAGTCCTACGGCACGTTCATCGGGTCGACGTATGCCGGGCTCTTCCCCAAGCGGGTCGGTCGATTTGTGCTGGACGGCGTGGTGCCGCCGGACATCACCAGCACCGAGATGAACCTCGGCCAGGCCAAGGGTTTCGAGCAGGCGACCCAGTCCTACGTGCGTGATTGTGTGGCCCGGGGCGGGTGCCCGCTGGGTGACAGCCTGGACGCGGGTATGACGCGAATCCGTAAGTTCCTGAAGGATATTGACGCCAAGCCGATCCCGGTGAGCGGCAATGACGACGTCACCCAGCTCACCGAGGGGTGGGCGACCATCGGCATCGCGCAGGCGATGTACGACAAGGGCTCCTGGCCGGGGCTGACCGAGGCGCTGCAGCAGGCGTTCGGGGGCAAGGGCGACAAGCTGATGTCATTGGCCAACAGCTACGCCGAGCGCAGCCCGAACGGCAGTTACTCCGGCAACATCATGCAGGCGATCAACGCGGTCAACTGCCTCGACCGGTCGGCGCCGTCCGACCTCGCGAGCTATCGGCAGGACGCGGCCACGTTCGCCAAGCAGGCGCCGACCTGGGGGCCGATGCTCGCGTGGGGTTCGTTGGTGTGCGGCCAGTGGCCGATCAAGGCGACCGGCAAACCCGAGCGCATCACCGCTGCGGGTTCGGACCCGATCCTGGTCGTCGGCACCACGCGGGACCCGGCCACGCCATACGAATGGTCGAAGCGACTGGCCGACCAGCTGCAGAATGGCCACCTGCTGACGTATGACGGGGACGGCCACACCGCCTACCTGATGGGTTCATCGTGCGTCGACGACGCGGTCGACAGGTATCTGCTCGACGGCACCGTGCCGCCTGCGAACAAGGCCTGCTGAGCCGCACGCGGTTGTCCCACGACGGTAGCGTCACCTGACATGGCGAATGTTGCGAATGCGGCCCTGCTGACGGCGTTCCCCGTCGGGGCCGCCGCGCTCGGCGCAGTGATTGCGGCCGTTCGGCGACCGAGCGGCGTGGTCATGAGCGCGGTCCAGCACTTCGCAGCCGGCGTGGTCCTCGCCGCCGTGGTGGGCGAGATCCTTCCGGACCTGGACGCCGAAGCGCAGTGGTCGTGGGCGGTTGCCGGCTTCACGCTCGGAGTGGCAGTGGTGCTCGCGCTCGCCGCCTGGGGACGCCGGCTGGATGCCCGAGGCAAGGACACTGAAGGCTTCGATACCCCGGCCAGGGCGGCGCAGTCGGCGTTGCCCATCGGGCTCATGGTCACGGTCGCCATCGACCTGCTCATCGACGGAGCTCTCGTGGGTCTTGCCGCGACCCTGAGCTCGACCCAGGCGATGATCCTCGTCGGCGCACTCACCCTCGAAGTGCTCTTCCTCGCCCTCTCCGTGCAGGGCGAACTCGTCCAGGCCGGGATGACCCGCTGGCGTGCCGCGGGGGCGAGTGGCGGCCTCGGCCTGCTCACCGCGGTGGGTGCCCTGACGGCTGCGATCGCCCTTGGCGACGCCGGGCCGAAGCCCATCGCAGCGACCCTCGGCTTCGGAGCTGCCGCGCTGGTCTACCTGGCCGTCGAGGAGTTGCTGGTCGAAGCCCACGAGGAGTCCGAGACGACGGTCCTGACGGCAACGTTCTTCCTGGGCCTGATCACCGTCTACGGCCTCACCATCGTCGGGGGCTGAGCGCTGCGCCCTCGTGGTGAGCCGTCCCCGCAGACCGATTCGGCGGGAGCGCTCCTTGCTGCGTATACTCGTCGCGGCCTGCGGCAGCGCCCCAGGCCAGGCCGCCTTAGCTCAGTCGGCTAGAGCGATTCACTCGTAATGAATAGGTCGTCGGTTCGATTCCGACAGGCGGCTCAGATCATGCCCTCGACGTATGTCGGGGGCATTTCTGCTGGTCAGGTGCGATTTCGGTCAGGACTTCAGTCAGGTCGGTCCATCGGGCTCGCGCAGCAGGAGAGGTCGAATACCTGATGGGCTCATCGCCAGCGCCCATGGCCCAGCCCCGCGCTTGGTGATCTCTCGCAGCAGTCGTGCCTCGTGCCGCAGAAACAACTCGACATGCTGCGGGGGACTCATGTCCTGCTTCGCCCCTAGCCAAACCGAGCGAATGCCGTGCTCCCAATAGGCGCGCAATTCAACCGGCCGCGTGCGGATGCGACGGTCCCGCGACAGCACCACGAAGCCTCGTGAGCCGACCACCGGCATCCAGTCCAGGTCGGCAGTCCCGCGGGGGATCTCGGGCACAGCCTCGTGACCAGGGTGAAGCACGTCCTGGCGGCCAGCCCGGCATAAGAGTTTGCCCATCCCGAGCAGGTTCTCGTCGGCGAAGTACACGACCGACGACGCGGCCGAGACCCTTGCCATGCTCAGGCAGCGCGCAGGCTACCGGCGGAGATGAGCTCGAACCTGATGGCCTGGTCGATCTGCTCGGGAGACAAGTCGTACAGCTCAGCCAGATCCTCCCGGCTGGTCCCGGCCCGGTAGTCCTCGGCCAAGGATTCCGTGCGCACGCTACGTACCGCGGGCTGACCGAACGATCGCAGCGGGTCCATCAGCACATCAGGAGTGCGCAGTTGCGGCGACAGGGACTGCGCGACATTGTCCTCGTAGTGCACGATCGAGCTGAACCGCTGCGCGGCAAGGCTGAGCGTCAATTGGCCGCTCCGCACAACGACCAATTGCAAGCCCCGGTCCAGGCCCACCTCCTGCTGCACTACCTGGACCAGCTCGCGGCCCTCGACGTCCAAGAACGGGCGGGCGCGGGCCAGCGGGTAGCGCCCGAACTGCTGGCGTAGTTTTTCGATCGCCGGCCGCATTCGTACCATCGGGATCCGACGATCGCGGAACTCCGCGAGCATGCGCGCCTCGACCATCTCGCCCCAGGTGACGGCATCGGAGCCGGTGGGTTCCTCGCGAAGCACCGGTTCGTAGAAACGGCCCTTTCGCTCATATCCCTCGAGCCACCGGAGAGCGGTGCCAGCGTGCAGCCCTGCGAGCCGGTCTACATCGCCGTACGAGTAGATCGCGCGGTCTAGGAGAGAGTGCGGCGGCATGCCGACATCATGGCACCAGCGAGCAACAGCCATCACAAGGTTTGCCTCGTAATCGTGGGCCGATGATGATGAGGACAGCTCCTGACCGCTGCCAGGCGGACGATCGAGGCATGACTACGACAGAGCACACCTACCCAGCAGGCGTTCCCGCGTGGATCGACACCGAGCAGCCGGACGTCGACGCCGCCCTCGACTTCTACGGTGGGCTGTTCGGCTGGACGTTCGAGGAGCGTCCCACCGGCGGTGACGACCGCTATTTGATCGCCCGGCTCGACGGCGCGGATGTCGCCGGCGTCGGGAGCGCACTCACCGACGGAGCACCGCGCTGGCACGTCTACGTGGCGACCGATGACGCCGCTGCGTCACTCGACAACGCGGTCGCTGCTGGCGCCACCGTCGGGCATCGGCCGGTACAGATCGGTCCCGCCGGCACCTGGGCCGAGTTCGTCGATCCGCAAGGCGCCGCGCTGCGGCTGTGGCAGGCCGGTCGCCGCCTCGGTGCCCAGGCGGTCAACGTCCCGGGAGCCTGGAACTTCAACGACCTGCGCACCGACGACCAGAAGTCCGCAATCGATTGGTATTCCTCGCTGTTCGGCTGGGAGGGCATGCCCGGCGATGACCCGGCCACCATGCTCCGCCGACCCGGGTATGGCGAGCACCTCGCGGCGACCACCTATCCGGACATCTACGAGGTGCAGAAGCACGCGCCCGAGGGTTTCGCCGACGCGATCGGCTGGGTCGGACCGCGCAAGGGCGCGGAACCGACACGCTGGGCGACGACCTTCGCGGTCGCCGACCGCGACGCCACTGCGGCACGTGCCGCGGAGTTGGGCGCGACGGTGCTGGACAGTCACGACACCGAATGGACGAAGGTGGCCGACCTGCGCGACCCCCACGGTGCCCTGCTGACGGTCAGTCAGTTCAGCCCGACGAGCGAGTGGTGACGCGGGCTTCGCCGGGCCGAGAAGCCGCACTCAGACCGACCGCAGGACGCCCTCGTAGCCGAAACGGTGCGTCATGATCCAGATGCTGGCACCGCAAATCAGGACGGTCAGGCCGGCCGTCAGCCCGAGCACGACAGTGGTGCCCCAGCCCAGCCCGGAGACCGACACCACTGCGATCAGCATGATGAGCCCGGGAAGGGTTGCGATCGTGCCGACGAGGTTTCCCGTGCCGCTGACCATTCCCTGCTGGGCCGGCTGAGTGAGGGTCGGGGAGGAGAAGCCGAGCGCTATCGAGAGGAAGCCTCCGGAGGCGGCGACCAACAACGGCATCGCGACCAGCAACGTCGCATAACCCGGTGACAACTGGGTGTGCGCATCGGCAAGCGAGTCGAGCACGAGGAGCAGAACCGTCACCGTCACTGTGGCCGCAACCCACAGCAAAGCTGTCCCGCAAGCCACCAGCACGATGACCGCGGTTGCCAACTGGCGAGGCCGAAACCCTTGTGCCAGAAGCATTTCGAACGTCCCGGTTGCCGACTCCGAACCCACGACCGACTGCACCATCCGTCCTGTGCCGATGGTGACCGCCAGCACCAGCAGCGCGGGCGCCATCATCAGCGCCAGCTGCATCGGCAACCCGTCCGCCGTCGTCCCGTATGGCCCGCCCGACGGGAATGACGGCACGTTCTCGCGGGGCGCGTTGAAGGTCACCACGCCGATGACGACGGCCATCGCGATCATCCCGATCGGATAGGCGAAGATCGACGCGAAACCTTCGGTGCGGGCACGCCACAGCATCGCGCCGGCCAACTGTTGCCAGCCCGGTTCGCCCGATGCAGTGGCGCCTGGGTCCGATTCAGTCGAGGTGTGCACCGTTGGCCTCCAGTTCGTGATCAGAGAAGCTCAGCAGTAGCTCGGTGAGGCCGTCCCGGACCGGCGCGACCAGGTAGACCGAATGTCCCGCCCCGACCAGCCCCGCCACCAATTTCGCGATGTCATCGGGACCTTCGGCATACACCTCGAACGAATGCCGCTCGACGTGCCGCAGGCGGTAACCCTCCGCCTGCACCCAGTCGGCGGCTTGCGGCGACGCTCGCACGCGCAACCAGGAGCGATGTAGCGCGTGCTCCCCGGTGATCTCCGCGAGGCTCTCGTGCACCACGATTCGGCCGTCGCGGATGGCGACCACATCGGCTCGTAACCCGGAGAGCTCGGCGAGTTCGTGGGAGCTGATGATGACGACCCGGCCGTCGTCTGCGAGCCGGGTCAGATCGGAGCGGACCCGGTCCGCGGTCACCGCGTCGACACCGGTCAACGGCTCATCGAGCAACAACACGGCGGGGTCGCCGACCAGCGCTTTCGCGATCGCCACCCGTTGGGTCTGTCCCCGAGACAAGGAACGCGTCAGGGTGTCGGCCAGGCCGTGCAGGTCGAGGCGGTCGAGCACCCGGCGCACCGCCGCGTCGCGCGAGCGCTCTGGGACGCCGATGACCCGCGACCAGAACTCCAGGTCTTGTGTGACGGTGAGTTGTGGCGACAGTGCCGGACGGTGGCCGACGTACCCGATGCTGGCTCGCGACCTGCCCTGCCGCACTTCGACCTCGCCGGACCAGAGCGGCAGGACACCGGCTATCGCCCGGAACAATGTCGTCTTGCCCGACCCGTTCGGTCCGACGAGTAGATGTATGCCGGGGCCGAGCCGTAGATCGACCTGATGCAACTTGGCGACGTCGTCATAACCGGTGATCGCCTGGCGCACGATCACCTCGGGTTCGGTCGCGCGGACCGCATCAACGCCGGCGCCGGTGGCACTCATCGGTCGCACCCGTCCCGCTCACTGCGCACCGCGTGCAGGAAGTCGCGGACCGGTCCGGAGAGCTCGGCGAGGTCGTACATGAACGCACCGTGTCCCGTCGGGTTGTCGATCACCAGAAATCGCGAGTGCACTCCGGCCACCCGCGCGGCTTCGTGCACTTGGCGACACTCCTCAACCGGATAGCGCCAGTCGTTCTCGTAGGCGACCACGAGAAGGCGAGCCGACACCGGACCGAATGCGGCAGCGAGATCGCCATGGCCGGTCCGCAGATCGAAGTCGTCAACTGTGCGAGTCAGCGACACAAGTGACCGCGCATCGATCCCGCGGCCGCTGCGCTCGACGACCTGTGCAACGAAAACCTCTGAGGCATAGCATGTTTCGCCGTCCCACACGCCGCGCTGGCGACCGAACTTCTGCTCGAACGTCGCTCGACTCATCCACAGCGGTATGGCGGCGGCGAGGGAACGCCCCACGCCTTCGGTCGGCGGATCGTCCGGTGGGTAGTCGCCGTTGCGCCACTTCGGGTCCGAGGTGATCATCTGGCGGAGGACCGAGAACAACGCAATCGAGTGCGCAGAAGTCGCAGCTGTGACCGCGATGGGTATGACGCTGCGCACGCGGTCTCCACCGAGCAGAGCCCACCCCAGCGCCTGCTGTCCGCCGAAGCATCCGCCGATCACCGCGTGCACCGAGCAGATGTCGAGCGCGTCGAGCGCGGCCAGGCAACTCCGGACGATGTCGTGGACGGTCACCCGCGGCCACCGGCTGCCGTATGGCGCGCCGTCGGACGGGTGCGGCGTGGAGGGCCCGGTGGTCCCGCCGGACCCGAGAGCGTCGAAGGCGATGACGCACCAGTGGTCGGTGTCGATCATCCGCCCCGGACCGATAGCGGCTTCCCACCAGCCGGCCGTGTCGTCCTCATCGTGGGCGGCGGCATGCGCCCCCTTCGTCAAGGAGTGGCAGACCACGACCAGGTTGTCCCGCTCGGGTGTGAGCGCGCCCCATGACTCGTAGCCGACGGCCACGTCGTCGAGCACCGATCCGTCGTCGACGGTGAGCGGCGCGGGGAGGGCAACCGAGCCCCTCGCATTGAGTGCCGTCGTCTGCACGCTCACTCCTTTCCCAGGAGCACCGGCGCGGCAGCGATATCGGTGGCCAACCGGCCGTGCTGCACCCGGTGGAGGCGTGCGTCCGAGGGCCAACAGTGCCGGTCGTGCGTGATGACGACGACTGTGCGCCGGCGTGACTCCTGGACCAGGGCCGCACGTAGGTGCTCAGCGCTCTGGGGATCGGCAGCGCTCAGCGGTTCGTCGACCACGAGCACGGGGGAGGGGTCGATCAACGCGCGCGCCAGCGCCAGCCGTTGTCGCTCGCCGCCGGACAGCGCTGCTTCGGGCCCGATCGGGTAGGTGAGGGCCGACGCACGTCCGCCGAGCCGAGCGAGCAGATCCACCCGGCCGAGCGCGTCCAGCAAAGAGTCGTCGTCGTACACCCCGAGCAGGTCCAGATTGCGACGAACGTCGCCGCGCAACAGGTAAGGCTGCTGCGGCAGCATCGTCGCCACTTCCCGGACTCGACAGTCGGCAATTGGATTGCCATCCCAGAAGATCCGTCCTTCGAGTGGCGGTGTCAGGCCGCAGATCCCGAGCGCCAGTGTCGACTTTCCCGAGCCGTTGTCACCGACGACCACGTGCAGGGATCGGGGTGCCAACCTCCAGGCATCGACCCGCACCTGCGGACTGTCGCCACGGCCGAAGGCCGTGCCCTGCAGCCGTAGGGCTCGGGCGTCGTCCGGCCGTGTCGCGCCCGACGGGACGAGGCTTGCAACGGGCGGGCGGGTGCGTCGCACCAGGGCACTTACCCGTTCGAGCATGACGGTCGATGCGGCCCAACTGGGCATGAACGACAGCAGTTCCTGCATCGGGCTCAACAGACGCACCTGTAGTCCCGCCACCACGACGATGGATCCAACGGTGACCGGCCACCATGACATCGCCGTCAGCCAGTAGAGGAGCGGGACGATCGCGGCCATCGTGGCACCGACGCCGCCTTGCAGGACGGTGCCGAGCAGACGTTCCCGGTATGACGCGGCCGCCAACTGCTCGGAGGTGCCGGCGAATTCCCGGCGCCCGGTTCGCACCCAACCGTGCGAGCGAAGCAGCACTGCGCCATTCCAGGACAGGGTTTCGGTGGAGCGACCCATCAGGGTCTCGGTTTCGACCTGCATCTGCCGCGCGAGGTGTCGCCGGACGCTCACCGTCCGATGAGAGGCAACGGCGACCCCGGCACTGAACACGATCGCGAGTAAGGCGAGGCGGACGTCGACCCACAACATCGCGAGGATCGAACCGGTCAGTTGCACACTCGCCCCGAGACCGGCGCGGATGACGAGTGTCAGCGCCGATCCGACGCCTTGGATGTCACTGATCAGACGGGTGTTGATCTCGTCGGTCGACCGGCTTGCGACTGCCGACAGCGGGGCGGCCGACAGGTCGTCATACACCATCATCCGTAGCTCGTGCAGGACGTCCTGCACCGTCGAGTTCACCAGGATCGACACCGCCACGCCGCACCCGTAGACGGCCAGGGCGCACGCCACCATGCCCAGGCAGTCCCTTGTCGCCGCCGCCCGATCCCCGGCGAGCAGCGCGTTGTCGATCAGATCCCGCAGCAGCAGCGCCGGTATGACGCTCAGCGCGATCTGCCCCACGACCAGCAGGACAACGACGGCAATCCGTCGGCGACGCGTCCGTAACAGCGGTGTGACGTGCCGCCAGGGGTTTGCCGTCTTCGTGCCGGCGTCCATGTCTCAGCCGGTGACGAGCCGAATTACCACAACCAAGACCACGACGGCGAGCACGACGACGAGCCAGCCCTGCCAGGTCTGCGGCCGAATGCCGACACCGACTCGTTTGGAGCCGAACCACGGCTTGTTCTGCTGGGTCATACCGGTACCTCTCCTTGCACTCGATGGGTCAGTCACGGGCCGGTTGCCGGCGCCCTAGCTGCACCGGGGTCGGCTTGCGCATCACGTCCTCGAACGAACGGGGCGGCGGCTCCTCGTCCAGCAGGCCGTGGTCAAAAATCTTGCCGAGCAGGGCATACGTGTGGGCAAGCGGAACGTCGGCCTCGCGCCGTCGGGCCCCGGCGATGTGTTCCGCATTGAGCGACCCGTCGGCGATGAGGTCGAGCAAGCCGGCGCAGTCCGGCTCTACCCGGACGGACTCACGCAGCCCGCGCGCCTCGAACACGAGCGAGTCGTCCTCGCTGAACAGGCTGATGTCCCGCCGGACTCGGATCGGCGTGTCACGCTCGAGGAAGGGGTGCACCGAACGATCGATCATGCGCCGAAGGGCCCGCTCGAACTCCTCGGCGGTGTCGAAATGTTCCTCGTCCAGCACCCAGTAGCCAAGTGGCCAGCGTTTCGAGGTGTTGCACGGGGTGATGAGACGGACCCGTCGATCGACCATGTTGATCAGGAAACCGGTCACGCACGCGATCGTGGAGCTTTCCGCCTCGTCCACCAGTTCTCCAGCTCGCTTCTCCGCGAAATTCAGCGCGCGGCCAGATCGAGACTTCAACTGGTCTGACTCCTTGTTCTGCGGAACGAACTCGACGCGCAGAACTTCCTCGGGAGTGAACTCTTCATGAAGTCGTCGCAAATGATTGAGCGCGATGATCGAGAACCGGTCGACCGCGATACCCATCTCTGCCGACCGCTCCAGCAGGGCGCGCGTGCGGGGAAGGTCTTTCGGGCCCTGCGCCGTGGTGGTCTGCGGCGCGTATTTGAGAATGTCGAAGAAATCCTCACGGAAGGCTTCGTAATCCGGATTGTCCAGCGGATCCGTTGCCCAGTAGAGGAAGCCCTGGGTCGCGGCCGTCCCGAAGACGTTGTGCAGTGCAGTCAAGCAGCCCCGCCAGAGCGCCGCGTTCTGCGCGGTGTAGGAAAAGCCCTCGTCATACTTCGGTGCAGCGACGCCGCAGAACCAGCACCCGACTGTGCAACCCTTGCTCAGCTCCACCGCGAACGGAGCGTGGACGATCGCCGATGACCGGCCGGTCCCCAGCTCGCCGCAGGCGCGGTTCAGCTGGCGCTGCCGCCACTTGGCGAGCCCAGGTGAGGCGGCGAAACCCGCCTGCCGGACGGCCTCGCGGAAGTTCAACTTCTCGGCGACGAACGCCCAGTGGCGTCGTACGGCGGGGGGCACCTGCTCCGGATCGACCGCGAGCAACTCGCGTGCCCGCCGGGCCTGGTCGGGATCCACGAGAGGGGCGACGTCGGCCGGTGCCAGATCGACCCCGAGCGAGGCCAGTGCACCCTCAGGGTTGGCCTGGTAACCGTCCCGGAACGCCGGATCCATGGTGAACACTTCCAGCACGCGTTTGACCTGAGCCACTTGTGACTTGTACTCCGCGGGCACCGACTCGAGGTCCCCCAGAAGCGCGTAGGTCTTGTCTGCCATTTCATTCCCCTCCCGTGGATGCCGAGTGTCAGCTGTGCGCCTGGTCGATCAGGTGAGAACGGCCACCGCAACCGCCTCGGCGGCGGCGAGGACCGTGGTCACTGCCTCGGTCGTCTGGACGACGTCGGAGGTCGTCCAGACCCAGCCGTCGGGCCGGGCGCCCACCATGTTGAGTTCGGCCGTGATCTGCCCGTCGACGCTGTCCGGCTTCTCCGGGACGACCAGGTAGCGACGTGTCGGGGTGCTCTGCACGACGCGCAGCTCGTGGTCCGCGATCGGCAGGTGTGCCGCGACCACGTTCGCGATCTCCGCTCGCTGTGCCGGCCCGGTCTCGCGGGTGAAGGCCAGGTTCGTCACCTCCTGCGAGTCCCGGAGGACGACGAGGTCCACGGTGCTGTCGATCTCGACCCCGAGTTGCCGCAGCGCCGACTTCGGGTTCGCAGCCAGTTCCTCGGCGTAACTCGCGTCATTCCAGGCGCGTGCCACGGCCACCGCAACCGCGGACTCTTCCAATCCACTTACCGTATTTTCGATCATCATTTCCTCGATGAAGAAGGATTTCCGTGAACGTGCAAGGGGAGACGTCGCCCCCTGCGTGCACTCCCGGGAGGCCTCTCTCCGAGAGATATACCGTCAACCCCCTCGACTATTTGCGGTCCGCCCCAAATGCCGCGGTCGGCTGAGCGCCAACATCAAATGCTTCCGGTCGCGTGGCGCGGTTTCGGCGCCCCTTTTAGGAAGCAGCCTCCACGCTAGGGGCCGAGCAAGGGCAACTGTCAACCATTGGTGCTCAATATTTCCGTTCGCTTTACGTTCTTGGCAGGGTTTTTTGAAGGTGCGCTCAGGAAAAACTCAGGTTCGCGCACGTCGAGCGGTGAGCGTCCGCCATGGGGTGGGTACGGCCGCTGAGTGCGTCCGGTTGCCGCGAGATTGCCCCGACGGGCGCCCGGCGTCGCTAGCCTCACGAGAGGCGCACACCCCGGCGCCACCCGTCACCCGAGGAGTAGACGTCATGTCCGCACGCGTCACCCGCATCGCCGCGGCCGCCGCCAGCACGCTGGCCCTCTGCGCGGTCGCCCTTCCGGCGCAGGCCGACAAGCCCGGTTCGGGCACGTCGACCGGGCAGGCCCGGATCTTCATGGTCAACCCGGTGCAGTCCACGGGTGACCAGTCGCTGACCGACCAGAAGGACGCCGATGCGGCGGTGCCGGCCTCGGCATACACGGTCGCGCAGCTGCGCAACCTCGACGGCTCGGGTTACCTGAGCGGCAAGTGGGTGAAGGTCGAATCCGCAACGGGCACACCGGCATTCAGCAAGACCAACACCTTCCTGTTTACCCGCAGCCAGGACCAGTTCGAGCAGGTGATGGCCTACTTCTTCGTCAATCAGGCGCAGGAATACCTGCAGTCGCTCGGCTTCGGCTCGACGCTGCGTCCGGTGCTCAAGCAGCAGTTCCCGGTCAAGGTCGACCAGTACGGCGGCGACAACAGCTACCAGACCGACAAGCCCTACCGGGTGCGTTACGGCAAGGGTGGCGTCGATGACGCGGAGGACGCCGAGGTGATCGTGCACGAGTACGGCCACGCGGTGCATCAGTCGCAGGTGCCCGGGTATGGCGGGAGCGTGCAGGCCGGCTCGATCGGCGAAGCCTGGGGCGACTACTTCGGCGTCACGGTCGGGCTGGACGCGGCCAAGCAGTACGGCTGGCCGGTCAAGGCCGATCCGTCCTGTCCGATGGACTGGGACTCCACGTCATACACCTCCGCACCGCACTGCATCCGCAGCTTCCACACCGGACTGACCGTCGCCGACGCCAACGGCGAGGTGCACCACGACGGCCAGATCTGGGGACAAGCGCTCTGGGAGATCCGCACCGACTACGAGGCGCTCGGTCTCGGCAGCCGCGCCTGGGACACCACGCTGGTCGACAGCCAGTTCGACTACGCCCCCGACACCAGCTTCTCCGGAGCCGCCAAGGCCACCTACGACAAGGCGCTGCAGCGCGACGGTGCGGCCGCGGCTGCCGCGGTGAAGGCGCGCTTCAACGCACGCGGGATCACCTGGTGAGCTGATGGCGCTGGAGTTTCAGGTCATCTTCGATTGCGCGGATCCCGGTCTCATGGACGCCGGGCACATCGTCATGCAGGACCCCGAGGGCAACGAGTTCTGTCTCGACTGAGGCCGCGCGGCAGTCGGCCGGCACGCCGCGCGGCGGCGGTGCCGTCCGGGTCGCACTCCCTCCGCCGGTACCGTGTCACATATCAAAGGCGGCGGTGCGGACAAGGAGATTGCGGTGGCGAAGAACGTGTCGCGGATCAGCAGCGTCCCGCAGCGATCGAGTCTGCGCGCCGAGGTGGAACGCATGTTGTCTGCGGCGATCGTCGCCGGTGAGCTCGCTCCCGGGATCGTCGTGTCGGTGCCCGAGCTCGCTGCCCGCTTCGGCGTCTCGGCGACTCCGGTGCGCGAGGCGATGCTCAACCTAGAAAATCGCGGTTTCGTCAGCTCGGTGCGTAACAAGGGTTTTCGCGTGACGCCGGTGGGGGAGGACGACCTGCAGGAGCTGGTCCAGGTGCGCTGCTGGCTGGAGGTGCCGGCAGCGCGGCTCGCCGCGGCGGACTTCCCGATGGATCAGATGGACCGCTTCCGGGCACTCGCGGATGACATCGTCCAAACCGCCGCGGCCGCCGACTTCGCTGACTACCTCGCGGCGGACACCGCCTTCCACCTCGCACTCATCGAGCTGACCGGCAACACCCGGCTGCGCAACGTCGTCGCCGACCTGCGCAGCCAGACCCGCCTGGTCGGGCTCGCGTCACTCAAGGACACCAAGGAACTCAAGCGGTCCGCCGCCGAGCACCACCTGATGCTCGATCTGCTCGCCGACGGCAAGGCCGACGAGGTGGCCGAACTCATGGAGACCCACATCGGGCACGTCGTCGGCTGGTGGGCCGGCCGATCCGAAACCGACTGACGAGGCAGTTTTCCGGTATCGATTGACAGCCGATCGCGCAGTGTGCAGTGTGATATATCACACGTCACACATTGAAAGAGGTCGGCGCATGTCTCAAGGCACCTTCAAGCCGAAGCTGTCCACGACCGACATGGTCATGGTCGGATTCGGCGCGATCTTCGGGTCCGGATGGCTCTTCGCCGCCAGCAAGGTCGCCGGTATGGCGGGCCCCGCCGGCTGGCTGTCCTGGCTGATCGGGGGCATCGCCGTACTCCTGCTCGGGTTGGTCTACTCCGAGCTCGGCGCGTCCCTGCCGCGGGCCGGCGGTGTCATCCGCTACCCGCTCTACTCGCACGGCCCGCTGCTCGGTTACCTGATGGGCTTCGTCACGCTGATCGCCTTCTCCAGCCTCATCGCCATCGAGGTCGAGGCGGCTCGGCAATACGCGTCTGCCTGGTTTCCCGCTCTGACACAAGGAGATTCGTCCTCGCCGACGGTCCTCGGCTGGTTGGTGCAGTTTGCGCTGATCCTGCTGTTCTTCGTGCTCAACTACCTCGCGGTCCAGACCTTCGCCAAGTCCAACAGCATCATTACCGTCTTCAAGTTCGTGGTGCCGGTGCTGACGATCGTCGTGCTGCTCTTCCATGTGAAGGGCGCCAACTTCAGCTCGCAGGGTTTCGCCCCGTTCGGCATGTCCGGTGTCCAGGCGGCGGTCGCCGGTGGCGGCGTGATGTTCGCCTTCCTCGGTCTGCAGCCCATCGTCACGATGGCCAGCGAGGCCAAGAAGCCGCAGCGCACCGTGCCGATCGCGTTGATCCTCTCGGTCGTGCTCGCCACCGGCGTCTACATCCTGCTCCAGGTCGCCTTCATCGGCGCTGTGCCGAGCGACCTGATCTCCGGCGGCTGGCAGGGCATCGACGGCAAGTTCAGCCTCCCGTTCAAGGACATTGCGACCGTGCTCGGGCTCGGCTGGCTGGGGGTCTTCATCGTGCTCGACGCGATGATCTCGCCGTCGGGCACCGGCAACATCTACGTGTCCTCGACCAGTCGGGTCGTCTACGGCTGGGCGCGCAACGGCACGCTCTTCAAGGTCTTCACCCGCGTCGACCCGCGCTCCGGTGTGCCGCGCCCGGCGATGTGGCTCACCTTCGCGCTCGCGGTCTTCTGGACCCTGCCGTTCCCGTCGTGGGGCGTGCTGGTCAACGTCGTCTCCGCGGCGCTGATCCTTTCCTACGCGATTGCCCCGGTCTGTGCCGGCGCCTTCCGCCGTCGACTGCCCGACATGCCAAAACCGTTCCGGCTCAAGGGCTTTGCGGTGATCTCACCACTCGCGTTCGTGATCGCGTCCTACATCGTCTACTGGACGGGCTGGTCGACGATCAGCTGGTTGCTCGGCTCACAGCTGGTGATGTTCGGGCTCTATCTGCTGGCTCGCAATCACGTGCCGACGCATGTCGTCGGCCTCGCCCAGCAGCTCAGGTCGTCGTGGTGGCTGGTCGCCTACTACGTGGCGATGCTGGTCGTTTCCTTCCTCGGCTCGTATGGCGGCCGCGGTGTCCTTGACTCCCCGTGGGATCTCGTCGTCATCACAACGATCGGGCTCGGCGCCTACTTCTGGGGCACTGCGTCCGCATTGCCGGATGTGCAACTGGACGAGGACCCGGTCGAGGCCGGCGACGGGGATGAAAAGAGTCCCGACATCGCCTATAGTGTGTGACATATTACTGAGGAGGGACATGCGGATCGTGGTGATCGGCGCCGGCATCGTCGGCGCGGCGTGTGCCCGCCGGCTGACGCTGGACGGGCATGACGTCACGGTGCTCGACCGGGCCGGCACCGCGAGTGGCACCTCCGCCGCGGGGGAGGGCAACCTGCTGGTCTCCGACAAAGGCCCGGGTGCCGAGTTGGTGCTCGCGCAATACGCCGCGCGGGTATGGCGCCGGCTCGCCGTCGAGTTGCAGGACGAACTCGACGGCAACACTCCACCCATCGAATTCGAGCCGAAGGGCGGCATCGTCGTCGCCCTGACCGACGTGGGGGCGCAGGCGCTGCGCGCCTTCGCGGCCGGACAGCGCGAGGCCGGCGTCGACGCACGGGAGCTGACCCCGGACGAAGCCCGCGACCGCGAGCCGTGGCTCAACCCGGCCGCGCGCGTGGCGGTCCACTACCCCGAGGACGCACAGGTGCAACCCGTTGGCGCGACCGAGGCACTGCTCGCGTCGGCACGCCGTCGTGGGGCCCGGTTGCTCCAGGGCACCGAGGTGCGCGAAGCGGCGCTCGATGACGGTGGCGCTCTCGTCGGCGTGCGCACTACCCGCGGGGACCTGGCGGCCGACCGAGTGGTGCTGGCAGCCGGACCGTGGTCTGCCGAGGTCGCGGGTCGGCTCGGCATACATCTGCCCGTGCTGCCGCGCCGCGGGATGGTGCTGGTCACCAGCCGCATGCCACACCGGGTCTTCCACAAGGTGTATGACGGCGACTACGTCGGCGCGGTGGCCTCGGACGCCGCGGACCTGCAGACGTCCAGCGTCGTGGAGTCGACCGCCGCAGGCACCGTGCTGATCGGATCCTCGCGTCAACGCATCGGATTCGATGAGCGCCTACAGACGCGGGTGCTGCAGGAGATGGCTGCCAAGGCGCTGC
The DNA here is from genome assembly GCF_026162425.1 of Flexivirga meconopsidis. GTDB lineage: Bacteria > Actinomycetota > Actinomycetes > Actinomycetales > Dermatophilaceae > Flexivirga > Flexivirga meconopsidis. The sequence continues at coordinate 667,492 of NZ_JAOBQJ010000001.1, forward strand.
GGATCTTCCCCTTCCTCGCCGCGCAGCCGGTCATGCGGGCGTATGGCGGATTCCGCCCCTACATGCCCGACCACCTGCCGGTGATCGGTGCCGATCACCGGCTGCCCGGGCTCTGGCACGCGGTCGGCCACGAAGGTGCGGGCATCGGGTTGTCGGTCGCGACCGCCGAGCTGATCGCCGACCAGCTCGCCGGCCGCCGGAGCCGGATCGACGTCGCTCCCTACGCATTGACCCGAGCGTCATTGCAACCCCACCTCACCGAGCAGGTGGCCTGAATGCCTTCGCACGCAATGGATCCCGGGGTCGATCCGGCACACCCCACGGCGGCGGAGTCCGTCACGATCACGGTCGACGGCGTTGCGCAGGGCGGGATTGACGGGCAGACGATCGCTGGGATCCTGCTCGCTGCCGGCCGCGGCGCGTGGCGGCGCACGAGCGGCGCGGAGCGACCTCGAGGCGTGTTCTGCGGCATCGGCGTGTGCTTCGACTGCATCGCGACCGTCAACGGGGTGCGCGACGTGCGACTGTGCCAGCGCCGAGCCGCTGATGGGGACGTCGTGGAGACCCAGCACGACGCACTGCCGGTGCGCGTCGACACCGCCCGGACAGGAGGCGGCGATGCGTGAAGTCGTGGTCGTGGGCGCCGGACCGGCCGGACTGCGAGCTGCCGAAAATGCTTGCCAAGCTGGAGCTTTCGTCACTCTGGTCGACTCATCCGACGAGCTGGGCGGACAGTTCTGGCGACACCTGCCCGCCGCACGGGCCGCAGCCGACGAGCATCGGCTGCATCACGAGTGGTCGGTCTTTCAGCGACTGCGTGCCAGCCTCGATGCTCATCCGCATTGCCGGATCCTCACCTCGGCCGACGTGTGGGCTATCGAACCGGACGTGACCGCAGGTGCCGGACTCGCCGTGCAGGTGATCGCGGGCGCGGCCGACGACTCCGGACGGTTGCGGCTCACCCTCCTCCCAGACGCGCTGGTGCTCGCCACCGGCGCCCACGACCGGGTGCTGCCCTTCCCCGGCTGGGACCTGCCGGGCGTCTTCTCAGCCGGCGCAGCGCAGGCATTGGCGAAGGGCGAACGGGTCGCCGTTGGATCTCGGGTGCTGGTTGCGGGCGCCGGTCCGTTCCTGCTGCCGGTCGCGGCCTCCCTGACTCAGGTTGGTGCAACCGTGGTTGGCGTGCACGAGGCGGCGAGACCGAAGCAACTCGCCCGGGGCTGGCTCCAGAAGTCCTGGCAAATGGTCGGATTCACCGGCAAGCTCCTCGAGCTGGCGGAGTATGCCGCAGGCCACGTTCGGCACCGCATCCCCTACCGAACGGGCAGCGCCGTCATCGCCGCACACGGCACCGACGCCGTCGAGGCAGTCACGGTTGCCCGGCTCGACGAGGGCTGGCGGCCGATTGCCGGCACCGCACGACGCATCGCGGTCGATGCAGTGTGCATCGGCCACGGCTTCACCCCGCGTCTCGAGCTCCCGATCGCGGCCGGCTGCGCGATCGGTGAGGACCGTTACGTCACCGTCGACGCCCTGCAGCGCACCAATGTTGCCGAGGTCTACGCAGCCGGAGAGATCACCGGGATCGGTGGCATGCCACTGTCAGCCGCCGAGGGCGCGGTCGCGGGCCTGGCCGCGGCGGGAGTCACGCCGCCGAAAGCACTTCTCGCACAGCGTGATCGGCAACGGCACTTCGCGAGTCGGTTGGCCGCGGCCCACGCCATACGGCCTGGATGGCGCGCGTGGCTCACCGAGGACACCCTCGTCTGCCGGTGCGAAGAGGTGACCTACTCGGCACTGCACGCTCCCGCCGCCGGCCGGAGCCGCGGCCTTCGCAGTCGCAAGCTGACCACCCGGGCCGGTCTGGGGATATGTCAGGGCCGGATGTGCGGCCGCACCGTGGAGGACCTCCTGGGTGAGGATCAACCCCTCCTCGGCGCGATGACCACGGACCGAAGACCGATCGCGATACCCATCAAACTCGGCGACCTTGCAGCCGAATCGACAACAGACACAGCAGCATTGGAAGGAACAACATGAGCCAAAACCCCTTCGACCTCGGCGGCGTGATCGTCGCGACCACCTTGGCGTTCAAGGAGGACCCCTCTGCGCCGGGCGGGCTCGCGGTCGACTACGACAAATTCGCCGAACACTGCAATTGGCTGATCGAGAACGGTTGCCGTGGTGTCGGCCCCAACGGTTCGCTCGGTGAATACTCATCCCTCACCGACGAGGAACGCCGCCGGGTGGTGCAGGTCGCCGTCGAGGCGGTGGACGGCCGCGGTCTGGTGGTCGCCGGTGCGCACGGTGTCGGCTGGCACCAAGCGCAGCACTGGGCGCGGCTTGCCAAGGAGGACGGTGCGGACGGTGTGTTGTTACTCCCGCCGATCGTCTACCGGGCAAACACCGACGAGATCCTTGAGCACTATCGCCGGGTGAGCGAGGTCGGGTTGCCGATCATGGCCTACAACAACCCCATCGACACCAAGGTCGACCTGACACCGGACATCGTCGAGCAGCTCGCCGAGATCGAGAACGTCGTGGCGATCAAGGAGTTCTCCGGCGACGTGCGACGCGTGATGGAGATCAACGATCGCTGCGACATCGATGTGATCGCCGGAGCTGATGATCTGCTCTTCGAGTCTCTGGTCGCCGGTGCGGTGGGCTGGTTTGCCGGCTACCCGAATGTGTTCCCACGCGAGGCGGTCGAGCTCTACGAGCTGGTGACCAAGGGCGACATCGCGGGTGCGAAGGCGCTCTACGAGCAGCTCGTGCCGGTCTTCCGCTGGGACTCGCGCACTGAGTTCGTGCAGGCGATCAAGTTGTCGATCGACGTGGCCGGCAACAGCTTCGGCGGCCGCACCCGGCCACCACGTGGCCCGCTCAGCCCCGAGCACGAGAAGGCGGTGCGCGAGGAGACCCAGCGCGCCCTCGACGCACTCGCCGCGCGAGACTGATCTCATGCGCAGCAGTCGGGTGATCAGTGCGGTCGACTCCCACACCGAGGGCATGCCGACCAGGGTCGTCACCGGTGGGGTTGGGGTGATCCGAGGCGAAACGATGAACGACAAGCGGCTCAATTTCATCGCGGAACATGACGAGCTGCGCAAACTGCTGATGAACGAGCCGCGCGGTCACGCCGCGATGAGCGGGGCGATCCTGCAACCCGCGACCCGCCCGGACGCAGACTTCGGGGTCATCTACATCGAGGTGTCCGGTTGTCTGCCGATGTGTGGTCACGGCACGATCGGGGTTGCGACGGTGCTGGTCGAGACCGGCATGGTGACCGTCGAGGAGCCGGTAACCACAATCCGGTTGGACACTCCGGCCGGTCTGGTGACCGCTCGGGTCGCGGTGCGCGACGGGCACGCCGACTCGGTGACGATTCAGAACGTGCCGAGTTATGTCGAGCGTCTCGATGCCACGATCGAGGTGCCTGGCCTCGGCTCCGTGCCCTACAGCCTGGCGTTCGGCGGCAATTTCTACGCGCTCGTCGAGCTCGCCGATGTGGGGCTGCCGTTCGATCGGAGCAGGCAGCAGGACATCCTGCAGGCCGGGCTGGCGATCATGGAGCAGATCAATCAGCAGGCGCCGCCGAAGCATCCGACGATCGAGGGCGTCGACCATTGTCATCACGTGGAGTTCATCGGGCCGGGGTCGACCGCCGCGCACTCCCGGCACGCGATGGCGATCTATCCCGGGTGGTTCGATCGGTCCCCGTGCGGCACCGGCACCTCCGCCCGTATGGCGGAGCTCGCCGCACGAGGTCAACTCCCGCTCGACACCGACTTCGTGAACGAGTCGTTCATCGGCAGTCGTTTCGTCGGCCGGCTGGTCGGTGAGACCGAGGTGGCCGGGACGCCTGCTGTCATACCCACGATCACCGGCCGCGCTTGGGTGACCGGCGTAGGAGATTACCTGCTCGACCCTAGTGATCCCTTCCCGTCCGGTTTTGAATTCTGATGATTCCCAACGATTTCCGCAGAGGTTTGACTCAATGACCGACATCGACCACGTAGCGCGGCGTGCCGCTGAGGCGCACCGCGAGTTCGCCCGCACAGCACCGCGCGTCCGAGCGAGAGCGCTGACCGCCATCGCCGATGCGCTCGCTGCCGACGATCGTCTCGTCCCGACGGCAATGGACGAGACCGGCCTGTCCGAAGCACGTCTTACCGGCGAACTGAAGCGAACTACGTTCCAGCTCAAGGAGTTTGCTGACACCGTCCTGGACGGCGGCTACCTCGACGTGCGCATCGACAGCCCCGTCGCCGACTACCCGATCGGCCCGCGCCCCGATGTGCGGCGCTATCTGGCGCCGGTCGGTCCTGTACTCAACTTCGCGGCGAGCAACTTCCCGCTCGCGTTCTCCGTGCTCGGCGGCGACACCGCAGCCGCGCTTGCCGCCGGATGCTCCGTCGTCGTCAAGGCCCATCCCGGGCACCCCGCCCTGTCCGACCTCACCGCCGAGCTCGCCCGTGCCGCCCTCGACGAGGCCGGAATATCCCGGGACACACTGCAACTCGTGCACGGTCAGGACGAAGCGGTGGAGCTGCTCAAGCACCCGCTGATCCGGGCTGCGTCATTCACCGGCTCGGTGCGGGCCGGCCGGGTCCTCGCCAACATCGCTGCAGGACGGCCCGATCCGATCCCCTTCTTCGGCGAACTCGGCAGCGTGAACCCGGTGGTGGTCACCGCTTCTGCGCTGGCTGACCGCGGGGACGAGCTGATCACCGGGTATGTCGGCAGCGTCTCCGGATCGGCCGGACAGCTGTGCACCAAACCAGGCTTCCTCTTCGTGCCGGACGGAGAGCAACTCGACGAATCGCTGCGGTCCGCCGCTGCCGAGGTCACCGAGCATCGGCTGCTCAACCCTCAGATCACCGACGGATACCGGCAGCGACGCCAGACCATCCTCGACAGTGGCGTGCGGCTGGTGAGCGAGGGAAGCGTGCGTGTCGACGAGAGCGGCAACGGTTGGGTCACACCGACATTGGTCGCTGTCTCGCTCGAGGAGCTGATCGCGAAGGCCGACCTTCTGCGCGACGAGGCGTTCGGGCCCCTCTCGATCGTCGTCGAGTATCCCGACGGGACCGACTTGGCCGCCACGCTGGACGATCTCTTCCAGGGCAATCTCACCGCTACGGTGCAACTCGGGCCCGACGACGCCGCCGATCCGGTGGTTGCCGAGCTCGTCCATCACCTCTCCGAGCGGGTGGGACGGGTGCTGTTTGCGGGTTGGCCGACCGGCGTCTCGGTGACGCCGGCGATGCAGCACGGCGGTCCGTGGCCCGCCACGACGAACGACTCGGGCACATCGGTGGGCAGCGCGGCGATCAGTCGGTTCTTGCGGCCGGTCGCCTACCAGAGCGCTCCGCAACAGCTGCTCCCGCCTCCGCTGCGCGACGACAACCCGTGGGGGGTGCCGCAGCAGCGTCACTGACCGCAGCGGTCAGAGCCGTCGCGTGTCCAGCGGCGTCTCGACCGCCGAATCCCCTTCTCGCACCAGGTGATAACCGCGTGCGCCGTCGCGTTCGGCGACGGCCTCGACAAACCGGGTGCCCCGATAGAGCAGCCCTGCGTCGTTGTCGCTGCAGTAGGACTCCGGCAGCGTGCCGTCGGCGACCAGTCGCTGCATGAGCGGCCGGCGCCGGTCCTCCGCGTCGTAGTGGACGCCGTTGCCGTAAGGCAGCAACGCCAGGCCGTTGGTGACCGGCCGCAGCTGCGGCCCGAAGGAGTCGGTGGTGCCGCCGACGTGCCAGCAGATCGACCCCGCACTCACCCCGGTGAGTACGACGCCGGCCTCCCACGCCGCGCGGAACGCGGCGTCGAGCGCGTGCACTCGCCATACGGCCAGCAGGTTGGCGACCGAGCCGCCCATCACCCACACCACGTCCTGGGCCAGCAGGTGCTCGGCGGGGTCGGCGACGTTGGGCTGGTGGAACAGCTGCAGATGGGAGTGCTCGTAGCCGGCGACGCGGGCCGCTTCGGCCAATGCGTGCAGCACGTGCGGGGTGTCGCCGACAGCGGTCGCGACTGTGCACAGTCGAGGTGCACGGCCGGTCACGCCCGCGAGTTCGACGGCATACTGCGTCAATTCGCTGAACTCGAAGTAGGTGCGCTCACCGGGCCGCAGACCGCCCGAAGTCGCGAGGATGGTTGGTTCGTCGGCAGCCACCTGCGCAGATTACCGACACCGGCACAATGAGGCGAGTGCGGACAGTGCTGGTGGTCGGTGGGGCAAATCTCGACATCGTGGCGCGCACGAGTGCGCCACTCACGACCGGCACGAGCAACCCCGGACACACCCATGTCAGCGCCGGTGGGGTGGGCCGCAACATCGCGGCCAACCTCGGCAGACTCGGCGTGCCGACGCGGTTGGTCGCCGCGATCGGCGACAACGAGTTCGGAGTCCGGGTGCGCGCCGAAACAGCCTCTGCCGGTGTCGATCTGACGTATGCCGTGCCCGGCTTCGGCACCAGCAGCTACACCGCCCTGCTGGACGACCGCGGCGAGTTGGTCGCCGCGGTAGCGGACATGGCGGGCACCGAGTCACTCCGCCCCGCGGACGTGCCCGAGGCGATCGTGGCGGAGTCCGGTTTCGTCCTGCTCGACGGCAATCTGCCGACCGGCGTGGTCACCAGCGTGCTGGCGGCCGCGCACCGGCACGCGGTGCCGGCCGTGCTCGACCCCGTGTCGGCGCCCAAGGCGAGGCGGCTGCGGCCGGTGCTCGGCAGCGCGCGGATCCACACCATCACCCCGACTGCGGACGAACTCCAGGCGCTCACCGGGGAAGCCGACCCGCAGTCCGCGGCCGACATCTTGCACAGGACGGGTGTGGAGCGCGTCTGGTTGCGCGAAGGACGTTCTGGTTCAACGATGTTCACCATGCGTGGTGTGACGCACTTGCCCGCAGTGCCAGCAGACGTGGTCGACGTGACCGGCGCGGGCGACGCCATGACCGCGGGCTACGTGCACGCGTTACTGAGCGGCCGCGCCGAGCCGGAGGCGATCCGGCGCGGGGCCGTCACGGCATACCTGACCATCACCAGCGACCACACCGTGCGGCCCGACCTGAGCGCCGAACTTGTCGATCGAACCCTGCGAGAGGAATGCCCATGAGCATGCACCCGCGACTCCGGCCCACCGACGAGGTGCGCGACGCACTCGCTGAAGGCCGCCCGGTGCTGGCACTGGAGAGCACGATCATCAGCCACGGCATGCCCTACCCGGACAACGTGCGGACGGCTCGCGAGGTGGAAACGATCGTCCGGGAGGGCGGCGTCACCCCTGCCACGATCGCCGTGCTCGATGGCGTCCCACGGATCGGTCTGGAAGACGATGATCTCGAATTGCTCGGCAAGGCAGGGCAATCGGTGACCAAGGCAAGCGTGCGAGATCTTGCGCCGGTCATTGCCTCCGGGGGTCACGGCGCGACAACGGTGGCTGCCACCATGCGACTCGCCGCACTCGCCGGCATCGGTGTGTTCGCGACCGGCGGCCTCGGCGGCGTCCACCGCGGGGCCGCGACGAGCATGGACGTGTCGGCCGACCTGACCGAGCTGTCCCGCACTCCAGTCGCGGTCATCTCCGCGGGCGTGAAGTCGATCCTCGACATCGGTCTCACCCTCGAGGCGATGGAGACGCTCTCGATCCCGGTCGTCGGCTATCAGACCGACGAATTCCCCTCGTTCTACTCACGATCCAGCGGGTATGCCGTGCCAACTCGCGTCGACACGGTCGCGAATCTGGCACGCCTCGTGCGCGCGCAGCGGGACCTTGGCATCACCGCCGGGGTGAGCATCGCCAACCCGATCCCGGCCGGCGACGAGATCCCGGAGCACCGGATCGCCGGCATCATCGACACTGCGCTCGCCGACATGGACGTGCGAGGCATCACCGGCAAGGACACGACCCCGTTCCTGCTGGGCCGGGTAGTCGAGCTGACCGGCGGCGCGTCGTTGACCGCGAACATCGCACTGGTGAAGAACAATGCGCAGCTCGGCGCGGACCTGGCGCTCGCCCTCGCAGCGGTCGAGACTCAGGAGTGAGCCCGGCGGCTGAAGGCCGCCTGCTTCGCACGGTTTCCGCAGACCGCCATCTGACACCAGCGGCGTCGGCGAGAGGTGTTGAGGAAGAGCCACCCGCAGTCGATGCCCGGGCACGCGACCACCGGCGCGCGCCCGCTGTCGGCCAGCAGCTCCCCGCTCGCCACCAGCAACGCATCAAGCGGGTCGGCGACCCCGGGCGTGCCGAACTCCCAGGTCGCCGAGTCTCCGTCGATGACCAGCCGCTGACGAGCACGCGCGGCAGCGATCCCACTGGCAACTCGCCCGCGGGCGGTCTTGCTGGCGCTGCCGGTCCAGATCGCGTAGAGGTCGGCGCGAATCGCCCGTGCCCGGTCGACCTCGCGGGCGGCGGCAGCCGGTCGGTGGAGGCCGGCCGCTCGGGCGTCATTGACGACGTCCTCGGGCAACGCGCCGGACGTCTGGGCGACGAGGGCGAGTGCGTCATACGAGCGGAGATATTCACCACGCGGATCCGGCGCGCTGCGCCAGCCGGCTCGGGTGTTGCACAACTCCAGCGCGGGATGCCCGGCCAGCTGCTTGGGCAGCACCACACCGTCCACCTCGACCCACCAGGACGCCGACATGCCGTCAGCGTAACCAGGAACGGCGCCGAAGCGGTTAGCCGGCGGAGGTGGGCGAGGCAGCGCGCGGTCCGCCGAGGCACAATGGACTGCGTGTTGACCGCCGCCGCCGCATTGCCCGCCAAGCTGGACCAGACCAACGGGCACCCGATTGGCATGGGCGTGGGCTTCTTCGGCATCTGCGCCTTCATGATCATTCTCTTCCTGATCATCGTCTGGGTCGGCAAGCAGCGCGACAAGCGCCGCGGGCCGCGCGAGGCGCCGCAGCTGCCGCTTTTGGTCAAGGACGACGAGCGGCGTGAGCGCCGTAAGTCCGGTCACTGACGCGATCGCGGCGGTCGAGGCCGCACGTCATACCCCGGTCGTGCCGGGAGCACCCTTGCTGCCCGGCGTCGTCGGTCTCATGTGGGCCGACGGCCGGGTCATCGCCGAGCATGTCGCCGGCTCCGCCGTGCTGTATGACGGGAGCGGCGCACGGCTGCCGCACTCCCGGCGCACCCCGGCCCGCGTTGACACCGTCTTCGACGTCGCATCGCTGACCAAGCTGTTCACCGCGACGCTCGCGCTGCAGCAGGTGGAGGCGGGCAGGCTGGACCTCGCCGCGCCGGTCGCGCACTACCTGCCGCGGTTCGCCGCACACGGCAAGTGCGACATCCGGGTCGTCCAGTTGCTCACGCACACCAGCGGACTGGAGTGGTGGCTGCCGCTCTGGCGCGACTGGCCGACCCGCGAGGCGCGCGTCGACGCGGCGCTCACCAACCCGCGTGCCACGCCGACGGGGGAGTTCGTCTACAGCGACCTCAACCTGATCGCGCTCGGTGTGCTGCTCGAAAAGGTCAGCGGCACGCCATTGGACCTGCTGCTCCGCGACCGGGTCACCGAGCCGCTGGGGATGCGCGACACCGGTTATGCGCCGCAGCTCGGGCAGCTCGACCCGGGCCGTTTTGCGGCCACCGAGATCGAGGACGACGCCGGTCGTGGCCTGGTCCGCGGTGAGGTGCACGACGAGAATGCCTGGTCGCTGGGCGGCGTCGCCGGCCACGCCGGTGTCTTCTCCACTGCCGCCGATCTGTTGACCTTCGCCCGAGTTTTCCTCGACGGCGGCTCGGTTGACGGCGTGCGAATCCTGAGCAACGACAGCGTCGCCCGCATGACCACCGACCTCAACCCGCAGCTGCCGGGCGACGCGCACGGACTCGGCTTCGAGATCGACCAGCCCCGCTACATGGGTGAGCTCAGCGGGCCGCGGACGATCGGGCACACCGGCTTCACCGGCGTCAGCCTGGTCGCCGACCTCGACCGGCGGGCGGTCGCGATCCTGCTGGCCAACGCCGTGCATCCGCACCGCGGCACCGCACCGACCAACGCGGTGCGAGCGGCATGGGCGACCGGCCTCAGCCGCGCACTCGCCTGAGCACCGCTTGCGCGACCTCGTCGGAGTTTGCCTCCGGCAGCCAGTGGCCGGCGCCGGGGATCTCGACGAATTCGTAGTCGCCCGAGACGAATTCGGCGGTCTTCTCGGCTGCGGCGCGGCCGAGTGCAAAGTCACGGCTGCCCCAGATGTAGGTGGTCGGCACCTGCACCTTCCGGCTCGGTCGCGTCGTCGCGTCCGACGACTTGCCGCCGCGGCCGCGCATCGCCTTCAACATCGCGCCGCTCGCCGGCATCGAGCGATACCAGCCGAGCGGGCCGGTCAGTGACTGCGGAGTGCGGAAGCGCTCGGCATATTTGCTCGCGTCCTCCGCCGGCATGCCGGTCTTGGTGTAGAGCCCCGGAATCTGCCGCAGCACAGCGCGTTCGGGGATGAACGGCAGTTGGAAGAAGACCATGTAACCGCTCTTGCGCCACTGGTCGCTGTGCGCGAACGCCCAGGCCATCGCCGCCGGATGCGGCGTCGAGAGGACGGTCACGGTGCTGACCCGATCGGCGTGCCGGCCGGCGAGCTGCCAGGCAACCGCGCCGCCCCAGTCGTGGCCGGCGATGTGCGCCTTGTCGACTCCGGCCGCGTCGAGCAAGGCGATGACGTCCTTGCCCAACTCGTTCAGGCCGTATGACGTGCGGCCCTTCGGTGTCGCGCCGGGCGAGTAGCCGCGCTGGTCGGGGGCGAGCACCCGATAGCCGGCCTCGACCAGCTTGGGGGTCAGCTTGTCCCAGGCCTGCCGGTCCTCGGGGAAGCCGTGCAGCAGCACGACGACCTCGCCGTCGGCGGGTCCGGAGTCGGTGACGTCGAAGGTCAGCCCGTCGCGGGTGTAGGTCTGCATGACTACGAATGTAGACGTCCGGGTGGTCGACGTCACGCGATCGCGGCCTGCGGCATACAGGCTGTTGCATCTATGCTGGATGCAACATGAGCGCAAGTGATCGGGCGTACGAACACGTCAAGGACGGCATCCTGACCGGCCGGCTCGCACCCAGCACCTTCCTCACCGAGGGCCAGGTCGCAGCCGAGGTCGGCATTTCGCGCACCCCGGTGCGGGAGGCGCTGCTGCGGCTGCAGACCGAGGGGATGGTCGAGCTCTATCCGAAGAAGGGGGCGCTCGTCGTGCCCCCGACGCCGCAGGAGAGCCGCGAGGTTTTCGAGGCGCGTGCGCTGATCGAGGAATGGGCCGCGGCCCAGGCCTGGTCGCGGCGCGTGGAGGCAGTGCCGCGGCTGCGGGACCGGCTCGCCGAGATGTCGACCGCGATGACGGCCGGCGACGCCGACGCGTTCAGCGCCGCCGACCGCGCCTTCCACGAGGTGATCGTCGAGGCGGCCGGCAATTCGGTGATCGCGCGGCAGTACCGCCATCTGCGCGACCGGCAGATTGTGATCGTGGCCGGCAACCTGCGCGGCGACGCCGAGCGCATGGCCTCGTCATACGCACAACATCGCAAGCTGCTTGACCTGCTCGACAGCGGCACCAAAACGGCGTTCGTGCGTGCCTGTCGCGACCACGTCAGCTACGTCGGCACCATGGCGGTTTCGAGATGACACCACCCACCAAGGAAGGCAGCCACTCGCTGCCGTCGGTCGTCGAAACCCCTTCTGCCGACTGGCCGCTCGGCGGCAAGCGCGCCTGGGCGGTGTGGATCTCCGCCCTGTCGGTCTACATCCTCGCGATCTTCCACCGCACCTCGCTCGGCGTCGCCGGCGTCATCGCCGCCGACCGCTTCCACATCAGCTCCGCGCAACTGGCGACCTTCGTCATGGTGCAACTGCTGGTGTATGCCGCCATGCAGGTCCCGGTCGGGGCACTCCTCGACAAGTACGGCTCCAAGGTGCTGCTGGTCGCGGGCGTCGCGACGATGTCGATCGCGCAGTTCGGCTTCGCCTTCGCCGACAGCTTCGCGCTCGGTGTGCTCGCCCGGGTGTTCGTCGGCATGGGCGACGCGATGGTGTTCGTGTCGCTGTTGCGGCTGGTGGCGCTGTGGTTCCCGCCGGCGCGGACCCCGCTGATGACCCAACTCTGCGGCGTCTTCGGGCAGCTCGGCGCGATCCTCGCCGCGGGCCCGCTCGCCGTCGCGCTGCACGACCTCGGCTGGACGCAGTCCTACCTGATCGCGTCTTTGACCGGCGTCGTGCTCGGCGTGATTCTCGTGCTGGTCGTGCGCGATTCGCCATACCGCAGCAAGAGCCGGACCGACGTGAAACTGCGCGCCGTCGGCCGCGCAGTGAGCTCGGCGTGGAAGGAACCCGGCACCCGGCTCGGGCTGTGGAGCCACTTCACCTCGCAGTTCAGCGCGACGGTGTTCTCGCTCATGTGGGGCTTCCCGTTCCTGACCAAGGGCGAGGGGCTGTCCACTGGCACCGCGAGCCTGCTGCTGGAAATCATGGTGGTCGCGACGATCGCGGCGAGCCCGGTCTTCGGGGTGTTCACCGCGCGCTACCCCTACTCGCGGTCAACGCTGGTGTTGATCACCGTCGGTGCGATCGTGACGGTCTGGACCGTGGTGCTGCTCTGGCCAGGCCGTGCACCGCTGTGGCTGCTGGTCGTGCTGGTGATCGTCACGGCGGTCGGCGGTCCGGGCTCGATGATCGGTTTCGACCTGGCGCGCACCTTCAACCCCGAGCACCGGCTGGGGTCGGCGTCCGGCATCGTCAACGTGGGCGGTTTCACCGCCACGCTGGTCTCGGTGCTGTTGATCGGTGTCGTGCTGGACCATCAGGCGCCCGGTGGTCCGGACGAGTACGACCTGTCGGCGTTCCGGGTGGCGATGTGTGTGCAGTATTTCGTCTGGGCGCTCGGCATCGTGCAGATCGTCCGGCTGCGCCGCAAGACCCGCCGTCTCGTGCACGCCGACGACGACTACGCCCACCTGCGGACGGGCCTGCCGATCGGCCGCCCCGGCCAGTCCCGCCGAAAGGCTCACTAATCGCCGAGAGGCTCACTTGTCAGGCCCCGAATTGGGCCTGACAAGTGAGCCTCTGGACGGTAAGTGAGCCGCTCGGCGAGGGGGCGGGTGTCAGTGCTGCTGCGGCATCGCCCAGCGAGCGGTGTCCACGCCCTGGTCCTTCGCGCGCTGGAGCGCCTCGCCGACGATCCGCTCGGCCTCGGCGCGGCCCTCCCAGCGGGCGCCGGGCTCCACACCCTTGCCCGGCTCGAGCGCCTTGTAGTTCTCGAAGAAGTGCGCGATCTCGTCCAGCAGGAACTTGTTGACGTCGCCGACATCCTGCAGCGCGTCCGTGCGCGGGTCTCCCGCCACCACCGAGAGGATCTTGTCGTCGCCGCCGGCCTCGTCGACCATCCGGAACACCGCGATCGGGCGCGCCTCCACGACCGTGCCCGGCACGACCGACTCGGTGATGAGCAGCATCGCGTCCAGCGGGTCGCCGTCCTCGCCCAGGGTGTGCTCGATGTAGCCGTAGTCGGTCGGGTATTGCATCGACGTGAAGAGGCGGCGATCCAGCCGCAGCCGCCCGGTTTCGTGGTCGATCTCGTATTTGTTGCGGCTGCCCTGCGGCACCTCGACGGTGACGTCGAACTCCATTACGGCTGTCCCTTCGCGGAAAGTCAGTGTGTTTGACTGCAGGCTAGTGTGGCGCACGCCGCGGATGACCGCCGTGCGCGGGGTCCGTGACGTCGGTGAAGGGCAGCGATGGGCAAGGGTATGGCGATCGGCCTCACTGCCGGAGCGCTCGTGCTCGCCCTCGGCTACGAGACGCTTGACGTCTTCGACGTCGTGCCCGGACCGCTCACCCGCGACACCGCCACCCGGCAAGCGGTGCCGGCGCCCGGCAAGTCCTCCGTCGGGCCGTCCGTCGCCCCGCCGGCTGCACCGGCATCACCCGCGGCGTTGCCGAAACTCGCCGGCGCGCAGCCCGACCCGGCCAAGGTGAAGGCGAAAGTCGCTGCGGCGCTGAAGGATCCGGACCTTTCGAAGAAGGTCGGCATCGACGTTCGCGACGGTATGACGGGGGCCGTCCTCGTCGCGCAGAACCAAAACGACGCCATGACCCCGGCATCGACCACCAAGCTGCTCTCGGCCTGGGCGATCGCCGACACGATGGACCTCGACAAGCCGCTCACCACCCGGGTGGTGTCCGCGGGCGCCTCGGACGTCATCACACTCGTCGCCGGCGGTGACACCGCGCTCAACCCGGGCAAGGGCGATCCCGACGCGGTCAACGGGCACGCCGGACTCGCCGATCTCGCAGCGCAGGTCGCCGGCAAGCTGAAGAAGGACGGGCGGACATCGGTGATCGTGAATGTCGACACGTCCTACGCGCCGGGTCCGCTGACCGCGAAGCACTGGGACCCGGACGTCGTCGCCGCGGGTTACACAGCGCGCATCGCGCAGCTCGGGCTCTCCACCGAGCGGGCAACCGACTCCGCGACTCCGACCCCCGCCGACCCGGTCGGCAGCACCCAGCAGGCGTTCGTCAAAGCCCTTGCGGCACAAGGGATCACGGCCAAGAAGGGGTCGGGCAGCGCTGCTCCGAAGGGCGCCCAGGAGCTCGGCAAGGTCGAGTCGGCGCCGCTGGTCGACGTGCTCGGTGACGCGCTGCAGGCGAGCGACAACGCGATGATCGAGTCACTTGCGCGACAGGCGGCATTCACCAAGGGCGTCGGTGGGTCGACCGACGAGGTCACCAAGTTCGTCGAAAACACCCTCAAGCAAGGCGGTTTCAACATCGCCGGGGTGAAACTTGCTGACACTTCAGGGCTTTCGGACGGCACCACGATCCCGCCGCGAGTGCTCGCCGACGTGCTGCTGTCCGGCACCACCGGCAAGAACAAGGCGTATGCCGAGGTGATCAGCCGGCTCGGCGTCGGCGGTCTCAGCGGCACCCTGCACAACCGCTTCGAGGCCAAGACCAACTCCGCGGCAGCGGGGCTGGTCCGCGCCAAGACTGGTTCGCTGCTCGGCGTCTCGTCGCTCGCCGGCACTGTGGTGACCAAGGACGGTCGCGTGCTGGTCTTCGCGGTCATCAGCAACGGCCCGCAGGCTGCGCCATACAGCACGCGGGACGCGGTCGACGACATCGTCGCCGACCTGGCGAGCTGCGGCTGCAACTGACCCGAGAGGTCACTTGTGGGCGCTGCTCACGTCATACCCGCCCCGGAAGTGACCGCTCGGGTCGATCTCGTGCCGAGAGTCGGCGCAGCCGGCGGCAAGCGCCGCCTGTGGACAACGTCCGCGGCGCGTCGGCAATCGCTGGCACCCTCGATCGATGGAACAAAGGGTCGGTCGGGCCAGCGGTCCGGTGAGTCGCGCTACGGCGAATTCGCTTGGTATCGACGACAATCAGCTACGGCGCCAGCACCTGCGCCTGCTGCGCGGACACTGGAAGGTGGACACCACGCGGCTGCGGCCGGAGGAGTTCTGGCAGGCCGGCCTCAATTGCGGGCCGGATGACGCGTTCCTCAGTCATCACACTGCTGCGGTGCTGCACGGCGGGGTGGTGCCCGCGGCGGGCGAGGTTGAGATCGGCACGCTCAGCGGTCGTCGGATCCGGGTCCAAGGCCTGTTCGTGCACCGCTACACAAGTCCTCCGGAGATCGTCACCGTGCGGGGTATGCCGGTCACGACGAAGGTGCAGACGTTCCTCGACCTGGCAGCTCGCCTGAGTCTCGTCGACCTCGTCGTGCTCGGCGACTCGCTCGCCGGTCGGGACGCCGACTTCCCCGAGCAACTGCGCGCCGGTGCGACTCGTGCGACCGGCCGCGGCGTGGTCAGGGCGCGCCGCGCGGCGAAACTGGTGCGTGCCCGGGTCGAGTCGCCGCAGGAGACGCGGCTGCGGCTGCTCGTCGTGCTCGCCGGCCTGCCGGAGCCGACCATCCAGTTGGAGTTGCTCGATGCCGAGGGGTTCGTGGTCTACCGGCTCGACCTGGCCTATGGAGCGTTCCGGCTGGCGATCGAGTACGACGGGCGGGCCCATGTCGAGCGGCAAGGGCAGTGGGAGAAGGACCTCCTGCGCCGCGAGTCCGTTGAAGGTGCCGGCTGCACTTCCCGGGCTGAATCGCGACCGATTGGTCACTTCCAGGCAGGATCGTGACCGCGGCCGCGCAGAAGTGACCTTTCAGGTCCGTATGGCGGCCGCGTCGGCGTGCAGCGCCACGGCATACGCTCATGCTCATGGCGCAGACGTATGTCGACTGGGCGCTCGCGAAGCGCACCGCCCGCAGGTTCGTTGCGGACGGTCCGAGCACGACCCCCGGCGAGGCGGCCGCGGCCGTCGAAGACCTGCGCGGAGCAGCGATGCGGGCGCACGGCCCGGTCGCCGAGACCGCCCGGATGGACGCGAGCGCCGGGGCCGAGTCGCCGGTGCACATCGTCGACCGGACGGCCTGGATCGACGTCAACGTCGACTCGATGGACGCGTTGCTCGCCCCGGTGATCGACATCCTGATCGCCAAGAAGAAGGCCGGTCCGCGCACCCGCGCCGTCGGCGCGAAGGTCGGCGGCGCCGAGACCGGGGCGCTGATGGGTTTCGTGGCGAGCAAGGTGCTCGGGCAGTTCGACCTGGCCCCCGACGGCCGCCCGAGCCTGCTGCTGGTCGCGCCCAATATCGTTGCCGCCGAACGCGAACTCCACGTCGACCCGACCGATTTCCGGCTCTGGGTGTGCCTGCACGAGGAGACCCACCGGGTGCAGTTCACCGCGGTGCCGTGGCTGCGGGAGCACCTGATCGACCGGGTCCGCTCGCTGATCACCGACCTGGTGCCCGATCCGGAGGCGCTGCAGGAGCGGCTGCAGACGGTCGCCAAGGCGCTGCCGGGTGCACTGCGCGACGGCGGGGGAGGGCTCACCGATCTGGTCGTGAGCCCGGCCCAGCGCGCCGAGCTTGCCAATGTCACCGCGATCATGTCGCTGCTCGAGGGGCACGCCGACGTGGTGATGGACGACGTCGGCCCGCAGGTCGTGCCGACCGTCGAACAGATCCGCGCCAAGTTCGACGAGCGCCGCAAGGGCGCCGGAAACGTCGACCGGATGCTGCGTCGGCTGCTCGGGCTCGAGGCCAAGATGCGGCAGTACCGCGATGGTGCCGCGTTCTGCCGAGCCGTGCAGGACAAGGTCGGTGTCGACGGGTTCAACCAGGTCTGGACATCGCCGGAAACGCTGCCGACCGCGGCCGAGATCGAGACGCCGACCGCCTGGGTCGAGCGCGTCCACGGCTAGGGCGCAGCAGTATGACGGGGCCGCACCCGGCCGTCGCGGCGACTCGGTTGGAGGTGCGTCGCGCGCTGCGTGCACCGACCGGTCCGGGCGACACCGTGCTCGTCGCGTGCTCGGGAGGCGCAGACTCGCTGGCGCTCGCCGCCGCCCTTGCCTTCGAGGCGCCGAAACTGGGGCTGCACACCGAGGCGGTCGTCGTCGACCACGGGTTGCAGGACGGCTCGCGGCAGGTGGCCGAGCGCGCCGCTGAGCAGTGCCGCGCGCTCGGCCTGGACGGCGCACGCGTCGTCCCGGTCGACGTGCCGGCGGGTCACGACGGCCCGGAGGCGGCCGCACGGGAAGCGCGTTATGCAGCGTTGACTGAGGTCGCCGAGCAAACCGCCGCCACCGGAGTCTTCCTCGGCCACACCCGCGACGACCAGGCCGAGACCGTGCTGCTCGGCCTCGTCCGCGGGTCCGGCCCCCGCGCGATCTCCGGTATGCCGCAGGTCGCGCACGCCCGGGGCGTGCGCTGGCTGCGTCCGCTGCTCGGGATCGACCGTGCCGACACCGCAGCGGCCTGTGCGGCGCTCGGCATCGACGTCTGGCAGGACCCGCACAACAGCGATCCGCGTTATCTGCGGGTGCGCACCCGCCAGGCGCTCGTGGAGTTGGAGCGGCAGATCGGCCCGGGTGTGATCGCCGGGCTCGCCCGCAGCGCCGAACTCGTGCGCCACGACCTGGAGACGCTGGACGAGCAGGCCGCGGCTGCCGTCATACAGCTTGGCGAAAGTCCTTGGCAGGTAGCCGAATTGGCTGCGCTGACCCCGGCGCTGCGCACCCGAGTATGGCGCAGCTTGCTCACCGCCGGAGGCTGCCCGAGCGCCGCGCTCGGCAAAGTGCACATCGACGGCGTCGACGCGCTGATCGGGCGGTGGCGCGGGCAGGGCCCGATCCATGTGCCGGGCGGTCTGCAGGTGCGTCGCGCGGACGGGCTGGTCCACCTGGAAGTCCGTCCCTGACCGCAGTGCAGAATGGCGGTCATGGACTCCAGTCATATGGGAGCGGACCTCGACCACGTGCTCTTCACCGAGGAGCAGATCCACGCTCGGCTCGACGAGCTCGCCGCCGACATCTGGCGCGACTACCAGGACAAGGACGTGCTGCTCGTCGGGGTGCTCAAGGGCGCGATCCTGGTGATGGCCGATCTGATGCGGGCGCTGCCGGGCTCGGTGCCGATGGACTGGATGGCGGTCTCGTCATACGGCTCGGGCACCAAGAGCTCCGGCGTCGTGCGCATCCTGAAGGACCTCGACACCGACATCTCCGGCCGCCACGTGCTGATCGTCGAGGACATCATCGACTCCGGCCTGACGCTGAACTGGATCACCAGCAACCTTCGCTCCCGCGAGCCCGCGTCGGTCGAGATCTGCACCCTGCTGCGCAAGCCCGACGCCGCCAAGGTCGAGATCGACTGCAAGTACGTCGGCTTCGACATCCCCAACGAATTCGTCGTCGGCTACGGGCTGGACTACGACGAGAAGTTCCGCAACCTGCGCGACATCGGCACGCTCGCCCCGCACGTGTACTCGTAGCCTCCCTCGTCGGCGACGAGTACACCCGTCCCCTTGGCGTCGACTCCTCCTCCGGCCGCGCTCGCAGGCCCGCCCGCCCGCCCGGCACCGTCGCCCGCCCGGCATTTCTCGACCCTCGGCATACAAACACGCCGAGAAACTCTCGATCGTCGGCGCGTCGCTATGCCGAGGGTCGAGAAATGTTCGGGTCGAGAAACGTTCCCGCGAGACTGTCGCAGCTGAGGCCGCGGGGCGGCATACGGAACATCGGTCACCTGCCATGCGTTGATCAGGCCGGACACCATGAAGAACTCCCCGGTTTCGTCGGTGTACCGTCTATTGGTCTGTTGTCGGGCTCGGCCCAACTCGTAGCAGGAGGATCGGGGCACGCCCCGCACGTACATGAACTTCAAGCGCGTCATCAAGAGCCCCGGCCTGTGGATCGTCCTGGTCGTGCTGCTCGGCTTCCTCTGGTTCGTCTTCGGCAACGTCGGCGGCTACCAGAACATCGACACCTCCCAGGCCGAGCGACTGATCACCTCCAAGCAGGTCGAATCCGCCAAACTGACCCCCGATGCGATCAACCTGACGCTGAAGGACCCGACCACCATCGGTGACGTCAAGGACGCCACCAAGGTGTCGGCCAACTACGTCAGCCCGCGCGGCGACAGCCTGGTCCAGATGCTGTCGGAGAACCCGCCGCCGGGTGGTTACACCGACGACCCCGACAAGCAGAACGTCTTCCTGTCGATCCTGATCAGCCTCGCGCCGTTCCTGCTGTTCATCCTGATCTTCTGGTTCCTGATGAGCCAGATGCAGGGCGGCGGCTCGCGCGTCATGCAGTTCGGCAAGTCCCGCGCCAAGCTGGCCAGCAAGGACATGCCGAAGGTCACCTTCGCCGACGTCGCCGGCTCGGACGAGGCCGTCGAGGAGCTCCACGAGATCAAGGAGTTCCTGCAGTCGCCGAAGAAGTTCCTCGACGTGGGCGCCAAGATCCCCAAGGGTGTGCTGCTCTACGGACCGCCCGGCACCGGTAAGACGCTGCTGGCCCGCGCGGTCGCCGGCGAGGCCGGGGTGCCGTTCTACTCGATCTCCGGTTCGGACTTCGTGGAGATGTTCGTCGGTGTCGGCGCCAGCCGTGTGCGCGACCTCTTCGAGCAGGCCAAGGCCAACGCGCCCGCGATCATCTTCGTCGACGAGATCGACGCCGTCGGCCGGCACCGCGGTGCGGGCCTCGGCGGCGGCCACGACGAGCGCGAGCAGACCCTCAACCAGCTGCTGGTCGAGATGGACGGCTTCGACGTCAAGACCAACGTCATCCTGATCGCGGCGACCAACCGCCCCGACATCCTCGACCCGGCGCTGCTGCGCCCGGGCCGGTTCGACCGGCAGATCGCGGTCGAGGCGCCCGACATGGGCGGCCGCCACCACATCCTGCAGGTGCACGCCAAGGGCAAGCCGATGGCCAAGGACATTGACCTGCTGCAGGTCGCCCGCCGTACCCCGGGCTTCTCCGGTGCTGACCTGGCCAACGTGCTCAACGAGGCGGCGCTGCTGACCGCCCGCTCCAACGCGCAGATCATCGACAACCGCGCTCTCGACGAGGCGATCGACCGCGTGATGGCCGGCCCGCAGAAGCGCACCCGGGTGATGAGCGCCAAGGAGCGCAAGATCACCGCCTACCACGAGGGCGGCCACGCCCTGGTCGCGGCGGCGCTCAACCACACCGACCCGGTCAGCAAGATCACCATCCTGCCCCGCGGTCGCGCCCTCGGTTACACGATGGTGCTGCCGGTGGACGACAAATACTCCACCACCCGCAACGAACTGCTCGACCAGCTGGCCTACGCACTCGGTGGTCGGGTCGCGGAGGAGATCGTCTTCCACGACCCGAGCACCGGTGCGGCCAACGACATCGAGAAGGCCACTGGCCTGGCCCGCAAGATGGTCACCCAGTTCGGTATGTCGGAGCGCGTCGGCGCGATCAAGCTCGGCCAGGGCAATTCCGAGGTCTTCCTCGGTCGCGACATGGGCCACGAGCGGGACTACTCCGAGGAGCTCGCCGGCGTCGTCGACGAAGAGGTCCGTCGCCTGATCGAGGCCGCGCACGACGAGGCCTGGCACGCGCTCAACGACAACCGCGACGTGCTGGACAACCTGGTGCTCGAACTCCTCGAGAAAGAGACGCTCGACGTCGAGCAGCTCAAGGAGATCTTCAAGGACGTGCACAAGCGCCCGCGTCGCAAGATCTGGCTGTCCAGCGACCGCCGCTTCGTCAGCGACCGCCCGCCGGTGCTGACCCCGGCCGAGCAGCGCGCGCAGGCCAACGGCGTCGACCTGGAGAAGGAAGAAGACAAGCAGCAGGCCGAGTTGCACCCGCCGGAGGCGGTCATCGAGGTCCCGGACGGCGGGTATGTCGACCCCGCCGAAAGTTGATCTCAAGCGAGCAGCAGCCGCAGTCCGCGAGCTGCTGCTCGCCCTCGGTGAGGACCCGGACCGGGAGGGTTTGAAAGACACCCCCGGCCGGGTCGCCCGTGCGTATGCCGAGACCTTCGCCGGCATGTGGCAGACCCCGGAGGAAGCGCTCAGCCGCACCTTCGACGTCGACCACTCCGAGCTGGTCATCGTGCGCGACATCGAGGTCTACTCCACCTGCGAGCACCACCTGGTGCCGTTCCACGGCGTCGCGCACGTCGGCTACATCCCGGCTCCCGACGGCCGCGTCACCGGCCTTTCCAAGATCGCCCGGCTCGTCGAGGTGTTTGCCCGCAGGCCGCAGGTGCAGGAGCGGCTCACCACCCAGATCGCCGACGCGTTGGTCGAGCATCTGCAGGCACAGGGCGTGCTGGTCGTCGTCGAGTGCG
Source organism: Flexivirga meconopsidis (assembly GCF_026162425.1). GTDB lineage: Bacteria > Actinomycetota > Actinomycetes > Actinomycetales > Dermatophilaceae > Flexivirga > Flexivirga meconopsidis. The sequence goes on from NZ_JAOBQJ010000001.1 coordinate 689,154, forward strand.
AGCACCTGTGCATGTCGATGCGTGGTGTGCGCAAACCCGGTGCACTCACGATCACCTCGGCGGTCCGCGGGCAGCTGACCGACCCGGCCACCCGCGCCGAGGCGATGAGCCTGATCAACGCACAGTCGCGACGGTGACCATGGCTGCGCAGGCTGCGGCACTGCCGGCCCGACCCGCCGAACGCCCCCTCGTGATGGGCGTCGTCAACGTCACGCCCGACTCGTTCTCCGACGGGGGACGTTGGTACGACTCCGATTCCGCCGTCGCACACGGTCGCGAGCTGCTCGCCCAGGGCGCGGATATCCTCGACATCGGCGGCGAATCGACGCGGCCCGGCGCGTCCCGGCCGAGCGTCGCGGAGGAGCTGCGGCGCGTCATACCCGTCATCGAGGGGCTGGCCGGCACCGGCGCCTGGATCTCGATCGACACCATGCGCGCCGAGGTCGCTGCGGCGGCGGTCGCTGCCGGAGCACGCATCATCAACGACGTCAGCGGCGGCCTCGCCGACCCCGGTATGACGGGGGTCGCGGCCGACACCGGTGCCGGCCTGGTGGTCATGCACTGGCGTGGGCACAGCCACGAGATGCAGACTCGAGCGGTCTACGACGACGTCGTGGCCGACGTGATCCGGGAGCTGGCCGGCCAGGTGCAGGGCGCCCTCGACGCCGGGGTCGCGCGATCGCAACTGGTCGTCGATCCCGGTCTCGGTTTCGCCAAGACCCCGGAGCAGAACTGGCTTCTGCTGCAACACCTTTCGACCTTCGAGAAGCTGGACCTGCCGGTGCTCGTCGGTGCTTCGCGCAAGTCGTTCCTGTCTCGGATCGGCAGCCGTGATGGCGCCGCGGCGCCGGCCGATCAGCGCGATTACGCCACTGCCGCGGTGTCGGTTGTGCTGGCGCAGGCCGACGTGTGGGCGATCCGGGTGCACGAGGTCCGCTCGACCTTCGCGGCGTGCGACGTCGTCACCAAGCTGCGAGCAGCGGAAGCCGCCACATGAGCACCCCGCCAAGCACAGACCGGATCACGCTCACCGGCATCGCCGTCACCACCCCGCACGGCGTGCTTGACCACGAAAAGCACCAGCCACAGCGGTTTTTCGTCGATGTCGTCATCGAGTGCGACCTGTCCGGGGCGGGTCTCAGCGACGACCTGGATCGCACGATCAGTTATGCCGAGGTGGCGCAGGATGTCGAGCGGATCATGACCCAGCCGCCGGTCGATCTGATCGAGACGCTGGCCGAGCAGGTCGCGGCTGCGGTGCTCGCGCGTCCTGCGGCCGAGGCCGTCGAGGTGACCGTGCACAAGCCGGATGCGCCTGCGGGAGTGTTGTTTTCACGAGTTGGCCTCGCCGGTCCGTCGGTGTCGATTCGTCGCGAGCAGCACCGCCCGGTGGCGATCGCGCTCGGTGCCAACCTCGGTGACCGCGTTGCGACCTTGCGCTCGGCGGTGCGCTCGCTCGACCGCACCGCCGGCCTGGACCTGGTCGCGGTCAGTCGGCTCTTCGAGACCGACCCTGTCGGTGGACCGGAGCAGCCCGACTACCTCAACGCGGTCGCGGTCGGCACCACCCGGCTCGCGCCGTGGACGCTTCTGGAGCGGCTCCACGAGATCGAGGCCGGTCGCGGCCGCACCCGCGAAATCCGTTGGGGGGCGCGCACACTGGACCTCGACCTGCTGCAGGTCGGCGACCCCGCGGCCGGCAACGACCTGCGGTCCGACCGCGCCGAGCTGACCCTGCCGCATCCTCGTGCTGCCGAGCGTGCCTTCGTGCTCGCGCCGTGGGCCGACGCCGACCCAGCAGCCACGCTTCGGGCTGGGGAGGTCGTGGTGCCGGTGCGTGACCTGTTGGACTCAAGTGATCGCTCCGGCATACGGCCGGGGCCGGATTGGAGCCCACTGTGACCGAGAACGGCGTGAGCTGGCGGCATGCCGCCGGCGTCGGTGGCATCGTGCTGGTGCTTTCCTTCGTCGCGCTCAAGCTCGTCTCAACCCGCGGCAACACGCTGCCGCACAACTCGTGGTTCGCGCTGATTGCGATCGTGCTGTTGACGGTCGCGGTGCTGGCGGGCGGCTGGGAGGTGCGCGCGTATCTGCGGGGTCAGTCGACCCGTCCGCCGTCGCCCCAGAAGGCGCGACGGGCGCTGGTCGCGGCGCAGGCGTGTGTGCTTGCCGGTGCGGCGCTTGCCGGCTGGTTCGCCGGCTACGCGCTGGTCGAGGCCGGAAGGCTCGAAGCCTCAAGCGCTTTCAGCGGCATGGTGCAGGCCATCGTGTTGTTCGTCGCGTCCGTCGGCGCGGTTGCGGTGGGTCTCGTCGTACAAGCCTGGTGTCGGATCCCCGAGGACAAGGACGACGACAAGCCACCCGGTGGAGGGTCCGTGCACGCCTGACCCGGCTGCGATTGACTGTATGCCGTGACTTCCGCACAGCTGACCATGCCCGAGGTGCCGACCGGTTGGAGCGCGAGCGTGCCCGACCTGCCGGACGTCCCCGAGATCGCCGCGCTGCTCGCGGCCCATCAACGTGCGGCGCACGGGTCCAGCTCGGTCGACCCGGAGATGGTCGAGTCCAATGTCGCCGGCACCGGGTCCTGGACCAGACGTGAGGTCATCGTGCGCGACCCGGACGGTGCTCTCGCGGCGTGGGGGCTGGTGCACGACCGGGCAGCCGGACGCACCGTCGTCGAGGTCACGGTCCGGCCCGACGAGGAGCGCGCCGACGAGCTTGCCGGGGCACTGTTCGGCTGGGCGGCCGAAGTCGCGGCCGTCATCACCCATGCACGCGGTCTGACTGAGACCCAGCTGGATTCGGGTGCCTACGCCGCCGACGACCGGCAGCGCCGCTGGCTGGCCGACGCCGGTTACACGCAGGCCCGCACCTGGCTGCAGATGTCCCGGCCGGTCACTCCCTCCGATGCCGGACTTCCCGGCCCGCGCGCCGGTGTCACCGTGCGCCGGGTGGCCACTCACGAAGACGGCACGCCGGTTGCCGCAGATCTGCAAGCGGTGCACCTGGTGTTGGAGGAGTCGTTCGCCGACCACTTCAACTCCTACCGGGAGAGCTTTCCGGAGTTCATGCAGCGGCTGCGCGAGGACCCCGGGCACCGTTGGGCGCTCTGGTGGTTGGCCGAGGTGGAGGACGAGGACGGCGGGCTCGCCCCGGGTGGTGCGGTCGTCGGCACCGTGCTGCCACCGGACGACTCCGGCGCCTACGGCAGCTATATCGACTACATCGGCGTGCACCGTCGATCGCGCGGCCGCGGGGTCGCAAAGGCCTTGCTGCACACCGTGATTCGCGATGCGCTCGAGCACGATCGCAACCGTGTCGGCCTCGAAGTCGACGCCGATTCGCCGACCGGTGCCGACGGGTTGTACTCCTCGATGGGGTGGGTCACGTCATACAAGACCGAGTCGTGGCACCGCGACCTGAGCTGGGACTGAGCGCGTTCCCTGCCGGCGCGAAACTCACCGATAAGGTGCGCGAGCACGGGCCGGACGCCAAAGTCACCGATAAGGTGGCCGACACGCCGCGAGTGCCGTGGCGTACGGCGCGTCAGGCACCTTATCGGTGAGTTTGTCCTGGGGTCGTCACTCAGCCGGCGTCGCTGAGCAGCCCGATGCGCCCACCGGACGGGTCGGCCACGACCGCGACCCGACGCGGGCCACCGACGCTCTTCGGCTCCTCGACCACGCTGCCGCCGGCCGCGGTGATCTGGTCGATCGCACCGTTCAGGTCCTCGACGTGCAGGTATGACGTGACCTCCCCGCCACCCGGGACGAGTCCGATGTGCTGGGTCGGCGATTCGTTCCTCGCCGCCGACCCAGCACCTGTGTCTGACTGCCGTCCTTCGGCCGGACGTTGCTGCCCGTCGACGTCATACCCGACGTAGTAGTCCGAGTCGGCGGACGGCGCCGTGCCGAGCAGTTTGGTGTAGAGCTCGCGCGCGGCGGCGAGATCCTTGGCCGGGATGAGCACGGTCTGGAAACTGGTCATGTCTACTCCTTGGTCGGTCACATTGCGCGCTTCGTGCGCGTCACCCACCTGACGAGCCAAACGATGAAAGTGTGACCACGATGAGCGAACTCGACGAAACTACCGTCTTCCTGGCCGAGCGTCCCCGCCTGGCGCGTATGGCGGAGCGCATCCTCGGCGACCATGCCGAGGCCGAAGACGTCGTCCAGAACGCCTGGCTGCGGCTCGACCGCAACGATGCCTCGATCGACAACCTCCCTGGTTGGCTGACCACCGTCACCACCCGACTCTGCCTCGACCGGCTGCGGGCGCGAACTCCGTTGCCAGAGGCCGAGATCGAGCCGGACGACTCCGTGCCCGACCCGGCCGACGAGATCGCGCTCGCCGACACGGTGGGGATTGCGCTGCAGGTGGTGCTCGACCGGCTCACTCCCGCCGAGCGGGTGGCATTCGTCATGCACGACACCTTCGGAGTCGAGTTCGCGACGATCGCGCAGATCCTGGACAGTTCGCCCGCGGCCGCTCGCAAACTCGCATCGCGGGCTCGCGCGAAGGTCGCGCTGCCGTCGTCCACGACCCCGGTCTCGGACGCCGCGGTGGTCGATGCGTTCCTCGCCGCCGCGAAAGGTGGCGACTTCGGCCGACTCATGCAACTCCTCGCGCCGGACGCAGTCATCGCCGGCGATGAGTTGGCGGTCGCGCTCGGCACCCCCGCACGCATCACCGGTGCGAAGGATGTCGCGACGATGTTCAACGGAGCAGCTCAGACGGCCTTCCCGGTGTATGTCGAAGGTCGCCCCGGCGCGGCGTGGCTGCATCGTGGAGAGTTCAAGGTTGCCTTCGACTTCACCATCGCGGATGGTCGGGTGCAGCGCATCGATTTCCGCGCTGCACCCGAGGTGCTCGCGACGGTGGCGCGGCGCAGCTAGGGGAACGGCTCGGGGACGGTCGGCAGCGCGTCCAACCCGAAACGGCCGCGGGTCCTAGGCGCGCGGCGACGGGTCGGTGGCGTGCACGAGTCGAACTGTGATCTGTTTCACGTTTTTCGTTGACAGCTTATTCATCGGAGGATTAATCTCACGGGCAGTCGATTGGCCAACGGTCGATCAATTACTGAACGGCGAGCATGCGCAACGAAATCGGGCCATGGAGCGACAGCGAGATTGAGGTCTTTGGGCTGCTCGCTTCCGCTGGGCCGATGGCGCGCAGTGAAATCGTCCGATCTTCAGGCTTCAGCAAGGCGACTGTGCAGAACACGGTCGATCGACTGGTGACCCGGCGGGTGGTCGAGGCGGGTGGCGCTGCTGTCGAGATCAAGCCCGGCCCGCGGCCGATGCTCTACCGGGCAACACCGTCGGCGGCGTTCGGAGTCGGTGTGGAGATCCACCGCAGCGGCGTCGCGGCCGAGGTGCTCGCCGTCGGCAACGGCGCGCTTGCCCGGGTGAGTCGACCGGCGCAACGACACCCCGAGCAGACCGATGTCGTCGACGCGATTGGCGCGGCCTGCGCGCAGGCCGGTGTCCGCGGCGCCGATGCAGCAGCCGTCGTGGTCAGCGTCAGCGGTGGAGTGAACCCGCAGACCGGCGCGTTGTTGTCCTGGGATCTGCCCGAGTGGCACGACGACGACTTGGTCAGTGGGCTCGGCGCGGCTCTGCCGGTGCCGGTCGAGTTGGAGAACGAGACGAATCTCTGGGCGACGGCCGAGAGTGAGCTCGGTGGTATGGCGCAGAGCGCGGACTTCATGTTGCTCACCCTGAGTTCGGAGACCGGTGTCGGCGGTGCACTGGTGCTCGACGGCGCGGTGCGCCGCGGTCGAGTGGGACTGGCCGGCGAACTGGGCTACCTCCCGCTGTCGCCGAACTCCCCTCGTGGCGAACTGCGTTCGCTGCTCGAACGGGACGCACTCTGCGCGCTCGCGACGGACCACGGACATGACGCGGACGACATCGTCGCCGTCGTGCGCGCTGCCGCCGGCGCGGAGCACGATCCATTGCTCGCCGAGCTCGCCACCCGCATCGCGCATGCCCTGTCCGCGGTGCTTGTCACAGTCGACCCCGGACGTTTCGTCCTTGCCGGTGACCTGGGCCTGGCCGGCGGGGACGCCCTCGCGGCAGCGGTTCGCGAGCGGTTGCGGCCGGTCTTCAGCTCCCTGCGCATCGACCCACCCGAGGTGACCGTCTCGGCTCTGCCGGACCAACCGGTTCGTCGCGGCCTGGCCGCGATGGTGCAGCGGCGTCTGCGGGAATTCGTTCTGCAGCAACACAATCCGCCGACTCAGGCGATTCATCCGAATTCACGGGGGCGCCGTTCGTCCTGAGGCGACGCCACCGAACAGCGGCCACCGGCCGATCCAGAAGGGAAACACAACCATGAAGCGTCACAGCTCCCGCGGAGTCAGTGCCTTGTCCTGCCTCGCCGTCCTGGCGCTCGCCGGTTGCGGTGCATCCGGCAGCGACCCGGGCGCAGGTGGCGGCAGTGCGTCGGGCAACGCCAGCGGCGTGGCCGCCAAGCCGGCCGCCGGATGCAAGAGCGGCGACCAGAACCCGACGGGCAAGCCGGAAGGTGAGATCACCTTCCAGACCACCAACCTGAAGAAGGACTTCAGCGGGTTCTTCACCAAGCTGATCGCGGACTTCGAGAAGCAGTATCCCGACGTGAAGGTCAAGTGGATCGACGATCCCGGCGACGCCGGCTTCAACTCCCGCATCCTCGCGCAGGCTCGTGCCTGCGATCTTCCTGACGTCGTCAACGTCACGGCCGACACCGTCAACGAGCTCAACAAGGCGGGCGACCTCGTCGACATCGACAAGGTCGCGCCCGACGCGGGCAAGGTGTTCGTGCCGACCATCTGGGACTCGATCAAGTCAACGTCCAACGCGGCGCACCCTGCGCTGCCTTGGTATTGGGGACCATCGGTGCAGGTCTACAACAAGGACCTCTGGCAGAAGGCGGGTCTGTCCAAGCCGCCGACCACCGTGAACGGTCTGCTCGACGACGCGGTCCAGGTCGGCAAGAAGTCGGGCGGCAAGTACTACGCGATCATCGGCAACCGCGACTGGGACTACATGACGGACTGGCAGAGCCTCGGCGTGCAGTTGATGAACTCGGACCAGACGAAGTTCACCTTCGGCGATGACTCGAAGGCGGTGTCCTACCTCGACAAACTTCGTCAGGTCTACCAGTCCGGCGGGATGCGCAAGGACAGCGTGACTGGGCCCGGCGATCCGACCAACGACTACTCTGCGGGGACTTTGGTGTGGGGTTCGTCGAATGCGTCGTTCCTGCGTTACCTGCAGCAGAACGCGCCGAAGGTGTATGACGCCAGCGCGGTTGCGCCATACCCGACCAATCCCGACGGCACGGTGCCGTTCAACGGTCAGTACGTCTCGGTGCCGACGAACAGCAAGCACCAAGCGGCCGCTGTCGCGTTCGCGCGGTTCCTGACCAACGATGCCAACCAGCTCGCCTGGTGCAAGGACCCGAAGGTCGTGATCTTCCCGACGACCAGCGCGGCGTTGAAAGACCCCTATTTCACCAGCGGTTCGGGGTCCGGCGCCTTCGGGGAAGCGCGCAAGATCGCCGCGCAGGCTGCGCTGAAGGCAAAGGCAAACCCTGCCGTGCCGTACTTCTCGGGCACGGTGAGCACCGCGATCCAGAAGGCGTTCCAGCAAGTGGTCACCGGCCAGAAGCCGGCGGCTACGGCATTGAAGGAAGCACAGGATGCCGCGAATGCCAGCCTCGACAGCTGATTCCACGGTGATCGAGCGTCCGGGGCAGGTGGTGCACACCGCGCAGCCTGCCCCGGTGCGCCGGTCGAAGTCTCGTCCACAGTTGGGCGCCGAACGTTTCCGCAAGTGGTGGACGCCGTTGCTGTGGGTCGGTCCGTCGGTTGCTGCGCTGATCGCATTTTCGATCGTGCCGTTCGCCAACACCGTCGGGCTGTCGTTCACCGACGCCCGGGCACTCGGTGGTCCGGTGCGCAGTGTCGGCCTGGACAACTACCGGATCTTGTTGGAGAGCAACGAATTTCGCAACGCGGTCTTCAACAGCATCCTTTACATGCTGATCGCCGTGCCGCTGCTGGTGATGCTTCCCCTCTTGGTCGCGTGCCTGGTGAACGGCACCTTCCGGTTCGGCGGCTTCTTCCGCTCTGCGTTCTACATCCCGGCGGTCGCGTCGACCGTGGTGATCGCCATCGTCTGGCAGATGGCACTGCGAGATGATGGCCCGGTCAACGCCATTCTGACTGCGGTCACACCGATCCAGGAGGCGGTGCCGTTCCTCTCCGACCGCTGGCTTCTGCTCTTCTCGGCGATCGCGCTGACCGTGTGGAAGGGCATCGGCTTCTACATGGTGCTCTACCTGGCGGCTCTTGCGAACGTGGACGAGACGCTCTACGAGGCAGCCACGATCGACGGCGCCGGACCGGTCCGCCGCTTCTTCCACGTCACCCTGCCCGGCGTCCGGCCGATGATGTACGTCGTCGGCGTGCTGTCCGCCATCGGCTCTCTGCGGGTGTTCAGTGAGATCTACATTCTGGGCGGTCCCACCGGCGGCATCGGCGGCCAGGACGCGACCGTGCCGTTCTACATCCGCAATGTCGGCCTCGCGGTCGACGGCAAGCTGGGTCTCGGATCTGCAGCAAGCGTAATGCTTTTCGTGCTTACCGTCGGCTTCCTCCTCGCCAGCCAGCGGCTCGGATCGAAGGCAGAAGAATGAGCGCACTCTCCACGGACCGGACGACGGTCCCGAAGCGTAAGACGCCCAGGCGCGAGTCGGCCGGGCCGCTGCGATACGCCCTGCTCTGCCTCGTGCTGGTGGTCAGCCTCGCGCCGATCATCTGGCCGGTCATGACGTCGTTCAAGGCGGTCACCGAACAGGTCTTCGGTCCTTCGGCCACCTTGATCCCGCGCGCGTTCTCGCTGGACTCCTACCGCACGTTGTTCGCGCAGGTGCCGATCTGGCAGTACGTCCGCAACAGTTTGTTCTACTGCGCGTTGGCGGTCATCAGCCAAGTGGTGCTCGCCTCGACCTGTGGCTACATGCTCTCCCGCAAACACTGGCGCGGGCGCTGGCTGACGAATCTGCTGATCACCATCACGCTGATCTTCCCGTTCGAGGCCATCATGCTGTCCCTCTACACCCAGGTGCGCGCGATGGGTCTGCTCGACTCGGTGATCGGCGTGTGGCTGCCGGGGATGATCTCGGCATTCAACATTCTGGTGATGCGAGCGTCATTCGTGTCAGTGCCAACGGCTTTGGAGGAGTCAGCGCTGATGGACGGTGCCGGTGAGTTCCGGCGGTTCTGGAGCATCTACCTGCCGTCGGCGAAGGGCGCCCTGACCATCGTCGCACTCACCGCCGCCGTCGGCGCGTGGGACGATTTTCTCTGGCCGCTCATCGTGCTGCGCTCGGACACCAACTTCACGCTCCCGGTCGGCCTGGCCACTTTGCAGTCGAGCTTCGGTTTCGACGTCAAGGTGGTGCTCGCCGGAGCGGTCGTGGCGCTGGTTCCGGTGGTGGCCTTGTTCTTCGCCCTGCAACGTTTCTTCTTCCGCGGCGTCGAGTCGGGCGGTGTGAAGTAATGACGGACGCGCTCACTCGTCCGCGGCTCCTCGAGCCCGACGACGCACGACTGGATCGCGCACGGGAACGGCTGCGCACCGCCTTCGAGACGTATGACGGCAGCCACGACCACGCAGCACCGCCGGCGCTGGTGCACGATCCGACCCTGTCGGCTGCCGCATACCGGCTCACCGTGCGTGACGGCGTCGCAGTGGTCGCGGGGTCCGACACCGACGGCCTTCGCCACGGTATCCATGCCCTGGCGAAACTGGTGGTGCGCCAGCATGGCCGACTGACCGACGTCGTGGTGGAACAATCGCCGGCGCTGACAGTGCGCGGGGTGTGTCTCGACGTCGGCCGACGGCGTTGGCGGACCGAGACTCTGCGTGCGTTCATCGACGAGATGGCGTGGCTGGGTCTGAACCGTTTGCAACTTCACCTGACCGAGTGGAATGCCTTCCGAATAGGCTTGTCAGACATCAGATTTCGTGGTTTGGCCGACCCCGATCACTACTCGTCGGATGAGCTGAACGAACTGATCGAGCTCGCGCACGCCGATGGCATCGCGGTGAGTGTCGAGCTCAATCTGCCCGCACATTGCACGGCGCTGATCGAGGCGTTCCCCGACCTGGGCGTCCGTGGCTCGGACGTGGTGCTTGCGGACGGGTCGACGTGGACCGGCTTCCCGACCACGGGATGGATGCTCGACATTGCTCGTCCGCAGGTGGTCGACTTCTGCACGGACTTGGTGCGTGCCGTCGTCAGCGAAGTGCACGCCGATGCCTACCACCTGGGCGGCGACGAATGGTTCGGCTCGGAGGAGTTGGCGAGGTCGCCCGGCCTGCAGGCAGCGGCGTCGGACCTCGCTGCGCGCGCCGGCGCTCCGGGCGCTGCGTCATACACGCCGGCAGACGTGGTCGTCGACTTCCTCAACCGAATGTGTGCGGTGGTCCGGGAAGCCGGCGGGCGTGCTGAGATCTGGTCCTGGTGGGATCAGGCGGGTGCCGTTGCAGTGCAACCGGATTCGACCACGACCATCACCGCCTGGGGAGCAGGCGACGAAGCGTCTCGGCTGGTGGCGCAGGGATACTCGGTCGTGGCGAGTCCAGAGGACACGCATTACGTCACCCCGCGGACCGCGCCCGGCAACTTGCCCGGGGTCAACTACGTCGCAGTGGACTGTCAGCGGCTGTCGTCGGGGCCACTGCAGACCGGTGGCGGGGAGCAGTTGGCGATCTGGTGCGACTGGGCCGAGGAGCAGCCGGACGAATACTTCCTCTGGTACGCCGCGGCTGCCCTGCGAGTCTTTGCCACACGTGCCTGGGACGGTCCATCGCCCGAAGCGGACAACGCAGCAGCTCAGCATGATCTGATCCGCCGCCCGGGCACCCGTGGCGTCGGTGGCCCACGGGTCGTGGTGGGCGGCGATGAGCGGCTCGTCGGAGTTCGGATCAACGCCGTGTCCGGCGCGCACGTGACGTCGATCGGCGGCAAATGGACGCACGAGACCGCCCGATTGCTCGATCGATGGCGCGGCGCCGTGATCGAGATCGCGGCCCCCTCGGGCCCATGGCACGAGCTGATGCGTCTGGACAAGCAACTGCCACCTACCTGGATGTCGCTGCCGCTGAACGAAGTTGGGCCGTTGGATTGTCGGCTGCGCCTCGCGGGCCCGGGTGAGCCGACGATCGACCAGGTGGAATGGCTCGTTGCCGATGGCCTGGATGAGGAGAGTGCGCATGTCTGATAGCTCGCTGGACTCCGCCGCTCCACTACGACCGAGTCTCGGTGCGGGGGTGGTCAGTTACGAGGCGGACCCGGGTTATGTCTGGCCGGCCGACGAGGCGGTGCGGCAGCGCCTTTCCCGCTGGCAGGGTCTGAAGTTCGGCATCATCGTGCATTGGGGCCTCTACGCCGCGCTGGGTGAGGACGGCAGCTGGACGTTGTGCCGATCCCGCGACGAGGGATGCATGCAGATCCCTGCGGAGTTCGACGGGGACGACGACGCGTGGCAGGAACACTACGTGAGCTCGCGGAAGTCTTTCACCGGCAGCGCATTCGACGCCTCCGAGTGGATGGACGCGATTGACGGAGCCGGAGCTCGTTACGTCGTGCTGACGACGAAGCATCACGACGGATTCAGCATGTTCGACACTGCGCTCAGCGACTACAAGTCGACAGCGGCCGATGTGCCGTTCGGTCGGGACTTCGTGGCCGAGCTGACCTCGCAGGCCGCCGCGCGCGGGCTCCGGACCGGTCTCTACTTCTCCAAGGCTGATTGGCATCACCCTGGCTACTGGGCACCCGACCGCGCCCCGGTCGACCGTTTCCACAACCACGACGATCCCCGGTTGTGGTCGCAGTTCGTCGATTTCACGCACGGCCAGCTGCGCGAACTGCTCACTGGCTACGGTGAGGTCGACGTGCTCTGGCTGGATGCGGGCTGGGTGAAGGCGCCCCGTGAAGACGTGAAAATCAATGAGCTCGCCACCCTGGCAAGGCAGCTCAGGCCGGGGATTCTCGTCGTCGACCGCGAGGTGCATACCAGCGTCGAGGACTACCGCACCCCGGAGCAGCGCATACCGGATGGTCGACTCGACCACCCCTGGGAATCCTGCATCACATTGACCGACCACTGGTGCACCGTGCCCGACCCCGGCCCGCGTAAGTCGGTGCGCGAGGTGGCGCAGCTGCTGGTGACGATTGTGGCGCGAGGAGGCAATCTGTTGCTCGGCGTGGGGCCCGACGGCGAGGGCCGAATGCCCGATGACATTGCCGAATCACTGCGAGCAATAGGTGAATTCGTCACATCGATCGGACCGGCGATCTTCGACACGCGGCCGGTGACGGAGGGTGTGGTGAGCGGCATCGGCGGGAGTGAGCAGCTCGTGGACGACCAGGGCCGCACCTGGTGGCTCACCCAGGCGGGGGACCGGATCAATCTCATACACCTGCACGAGCCGGGGTCGGTCAACGATGGGCTGCTGCGTATCCCGTTGGCTGCCGAACCACGCGACGTGCAGGTTTCCGGGTCCCAGCGATCCACCGGATGGCGATGGATCGACGGAGCCGCTGTCGTCGGCCTGGCCGGCGACGACGCTGGCAGCGAGGTGCCGACCACCGTCGTGTCGATCGAGCTGGTGGCGACTGGACCGGAGCACTGACTGCGACGGCGATCGCCGGCGCGGATCCCGCGAAAACGGAAGGACCAGAACATGTCTCAGAACGCTCAGCACCGCAAACGATCCGGCGTCACCCGACGGTCGGCGTTGGCCGGAGTCGCCGCAGGCCTTGGCACTCTCGGCCTGGCAGGCACGGTGGCGGCGCCCTCCCGTGCTGCCGTCTCGTCTACCGCGGCGTCGAAGGCCGAGTTGGCTTTCCTCGACCGAGGGCTTCAGCACGGCGCCTGGGCGGCGCAGTCGTCCGCCGGCGGTAGGTACGTGCCTCCGGCATCCGCCTGGAACCGAACGGGATTCACCATGCCCACGTTCTATGAACCCGGGCAGTACAACGCATCTCTCATCGCCGAACTGGGCGACACGCTCTGGGCGACCGCCGAGGCGCCGACCGGCGGTCACATGACCTCGGGTCCCGGCAGCGGTCCCTTCCTCACCGCCGAGCAGCGAGCGAACGTCGGCAATCTCTTCTCGATCTGTCTTGGTGACGAGGAGCCTTACTCATCCCAGATCCAGACCTGGACCGCGCAGTGGGCGGCGAAGGCGCGGGCCGAGGCGCCGAACGCCTTGATCCACACCAACCAGTACTCCGGCCAGTGGTCCGACGCGCAACTGCGCTCCTACATTGCCGCGGTACAGCCGGATCTGCTCACGTGGGACGACTACTACTACTCGACTTCGGGCAACGGCAGGTTCAACGCCGGCAGCGTGACGCCGCTCTACAACGACACGTGGCGTTATCGGAACCTCGCCCTGGGCGGACTCGACGGCAACGGGACCTCACCGCTCAACTTCGGGCAATACACCCTCGGCTACTGCCAGGGTTCCAGCCAAGCCGGAACCGGGCCTCGCGTCCCGTCGCAGTCGGAGTTGTGGCTGCCGTCATACGTGACCTGGACGCTCGGCGGCAAGTGGCTGAACCTCTTCCGGTGGGAGTCGGGCGCCGACTATTGGCTGCTCAACGACAGCACCGGCGCGCTGACCTATTTCGTCGACTGGTACGGCGAACTCAATGCCGCGATGCGACGCTTGAGCCCCTATCTGGTCCGCCTGCGCAGCGTCAACGCCGGACTGGTCCACGGGCAATACAACAACGGCGTCCCGGTCTCGACGCCGGAGTCATCCATCCCGGCCTTCTCGGCGACGACGGATGCCGGGACCGGTGTGACCGGGGTGCGAGTGAGCACCGTGTCCCCACGCAACGGTGGACTGCCGGGTGACGTCCTCGTCGGCACCTTCCGGCCAATCCCCGGGTTGAGCACAGCTCAATTGGGTTCGTACATACCAAAACCCACGACGCCGTTCTTCATGGTCGTCAACGCCATGGGAGTCGCGAACGACGACATCTATTCGCGTAGCAGCACCGGTGGCGAGAGCGCCGCGAACGCTCAGGGCATCACGCTCACGCTCAACCCGAGCGCCGCAGGTTCGACACCGACGGGTCTGCGGATGCTCGACCCGACGACCGGGGCGGTGAGTTCGCCCGCGCTCAGCGGCTCGGGCAGCAGCTACACCACGACGGTGTCGATCGGAGCGGCGGCTGGTTGCCTCTTCTGGTGGGTGTGACTCTCACCTTCAGCTCAGTACGACTTCGGCAACCCGAGGCTGAACTGTGCGACGAAGTTGAGCGCCATCTCCCGGCTCACCGGCGCGATGCGGGTGAGCCGGGAGGCGCCGACCATGTGCACCAGGCCGTACTCGTCGGCCAGCCCGTTGCCGCCGTGCACCTGGACCGCGCGGTCAACGGTCGTGCAAGCCGCTTCTGCCGCAGCGTATTTCGCCATATTCGCTGACTCGCCGGCGAGCAGGTATTCGCCGGCCTCGTAAAGGGCGGCCGCTCGCTGGGTCATCAGCCGCGCCATGTTGATCTCGACGTAGGACTGCGCGAGAGGGTGCGCGACGGCCTGGTGCTGCCCGATCGGCACCCCCCACACCTCGCGTTCCTTGGCGTATGACGTGGCCTTCTCCAGGGCACGACGCGCCATCCCGGTTGCCGATGACGCCGCCATGATGCGCTCGGGGTTGAGCCCGGCGAACAGCTGGTCGATGCCCGCGTCCTCACTGCCGACGAGTGCGTCGGCGGGCAGCTTCACGTTGTCGATGTGGACCACGAACTGCTTCTCCGGGCCGACGATGCCCATCTCGATCTGGTTGTAGGAGAAGCCTTCTGCGTCGGTCGGCACCACGAAGAGCGCCGGCCGTAGCTTGCCGGTCTTGGCGCTCTCCACCCGGCCGACAACGAGTACGTCGCTGACCTCGTCGACTCCGGAGATGTAGACCTTGCCGCCGTTGAGGGTCCAGCCGTCGTCGGTGCGGGTCGCGGTCGTGGTGATGTTGTGCGAGTTGGACCCGGCGTCCGGCTCGGTGATCGCGAACGCCATCTTGCGGGTGCCGTCGGCGAAGCCGGGCAGCCACCGCTGCTTCTGCTCGTCAGTGCCATATGACGCGATGATGGTCCCGCAGATGGCGGGTGACACGACCATGAGCAGCAGCGGGCAACCCGCGGCCGAGAGCTCCTCACACACCGCGGCCAGGTCGCCGATGCCGCCGCCGCCACCGCCATACTCCTCGGGCACGGCGACGCCGAGGAAGCCCTGCTTGCCCGCGTCGGCCCACAGCTCGTCGGTCTTCTTGCCGGCGCGGGCCTGCTCCAGCCAGTAATCCTCGCCGTACTTGCTCGCGAAGGCTGCGACGGACTTGCGCAGCGCTTGCCGTTCCTCGGTCTCGGTGAAGGGAATCTGATCAGCCATGAGGATCTCCAATGTTTATTCAGCAGAGTCGTTTTCGTCGATGACAGCCAGCACGGCGCCAGCGGTGACCTGGCTGCCGACGCTGACCGGGAGTTCACTGACCACGCCGTCGGTAGGTGCGGTGATCGAGTGCTGCATCTTCATCGCCTCGAGCACTAGCAAGGGGGCGCCGGCGGTCACCGAGTCGCCGACGGCCGCGCTCACCGCGGTAACGACGCCCGGCATGGGGGCCAGCAGCGACCCGCTGGCCACCGCCTCCTGCGGGTCGACGAAGCGCGGCACCAGGGCGAGATCGACCGCGCCGTGTGGGCCGTCGACGTGGGTGGTGTCGTCGATGCGGCCCACGCGGTATGCCGACTGCACGTCGCCGGAGCGCAACCGCACACCGTCGGCGTCGACCCGTTCGGCAGTCAGGGCCTCGTCGGCGGGTGCGAGCCGTCCGCCGATCGACCGATAGGCCACGGTGACCTCGTCCTCGCCGAGCAGGTAGGTGCGGGTCTGGTCCTTCGAGCGAACGTTGCGCCATGCAGCTGGGATCCGCTGCTGCACCCGCCGACTGCGCTGTGCGGCGGTCGCATCCGCGAGCGCAGCGGCGGTGACCGCTTGCCCCGCGTCCGGTGCGACGGCCGACTCGATCCACTGGTCGATGCGCTCGTCGAGCAGTGACGTGTGCACCCGACCCGCAACGAACTCCTCGTCGGTGAGGATCGAGCGCAGCACTGCGGCGTTGGTGAGCACCCCGTGCACGCGTCCGCGACGCAGAGCGTCGGAGAGCATCCGGGTGGCAGCCTCGCGCGTCGGCCCCCAGACGATGACCTTGGCAAGCATCGGGTCGTAGTGAATGCTGACCGTAGATCCGCTCTCGACCGCCGAGTCGAGGCGCAGACCCGGGCGATCGAGTCTGCTGAATCGCGCGGCTGCCGCTGGGAAATCGAACGATTCGACGGTGCCGGTCTGTGGCGCCCAGCCGTGTGCCGGGTCCTCGGCGTACAGCCGCACCTCGATGGCGTGCCCGTTCGGGGCGAAGTCACGCTCGGGCAGTGCACCGCCCTCGGCGACGGTGAGCTGGCCGGCCACCAGATCGGTGTCGGTGACACACTCGGTCACCGGGTGCTCGACCTGCAACCGGGTGTTCATCTCCAGGAAGTAGACCGACTCGCCCTGGACGAGGAATTCCACCGTGCCGGCACCGACGTAGTCGACCGCGCCGACCGCCTTGCGCGCGGCGTCGAACAGTCGATCTCGCACGCTGTCCGGCAGATTCGGCGCCGGTGCCTCCTCGACCACCTTCTGATGGCGTCGCTGGATGGAGCAGTCGCGTTCGCCGACGACCCAGCAGGTGCCGTGCTGGTCGGCGAGGACCTGCACCTCGACGTGGCGGGCGGTCGGTAGGTAGGGCTCCACGAAGACGGTGTCATCGCCGAAGGCGGACCTCGCTTCGTCACGCGCCGCCTCGAGTTCACCGGTGAGTTGATCGCGGGCACGCACGACGCGCATCCCTCGGCCGCCGCCGCCGAAGGCCGCCTTCACCAGCAACGGGAAGGCGTCGTCTGCGACGTTGTCGACATCGATGTCGAGTGTCGGCACGCCGGCGGCTCGCATGAGCGCCTTCGCCTCGATCTTCGACCCCATCGAGGCGATCGTCTCGGGGCGAGGACCGACCCAGGTGATGCCGGCATCCGTCACCTGGGCGGCGAATTCGGCGTTCTCAGAAAGGAATCCGTAACCCGGGTGAATCGCGTCGGCGCCGGACGACTTCGCAGCGGCGACGATCAGGTCGCCGCGCAGATACGTCTCGGACGGCGCGTCACCAGGCAGGCGCACCGCATAGTCGGCCTCCCGCACGAACGGCGCGTCGGCGTCCGCGTCCGAGTGGACGGCGACGGTCTCAATGCCGAGTTGGCGGCACGTGGCGAAAACTCGGCGGGCGATTTCGCCGCGGTTGGCGACGAGCAATCGTCGAATCGTCATTGTGTTGCCCCCGGAAGGTAGCGAGTGGCGTAGGAGCGAGGACTCTTCGGAGTAATCACAGTCGGAACACTCCGAATCCCTCGGCACCACGGATGGCGGTCGTGTTGATCGCGGACAGGCAGATGCCGAGCACGGTGCGGGTGTCACGCGGGTCGATGACGCCGTCGTCGTACAACATGCCGGAGATGACGTATGACGTGGACTCCGCCTCGATCTGCTTCTCGACCAGCTCGCGCATCTGGGCGTCGGCGTCCTCGTCGAACGGCACGCCCTTCTTCTCGGCGGACGCGCGGGAGACGATCGAGATCACGCCGGCGAGCTGCGCGGCGCCCATCACTGCCGACTTGGCGTTGACCCAACTGAACATGAAGCGCGGGTCGTAGGCACGGCCGCTCATGCCGTAATTGCCTGCACCGTATGACGATCCGATCACCACGCTGAGGTGCGGGACAGTCGAGTTGGAGACCGCGTTGATCATCTGCGCGCCGTGCTTGATGATGCCGCGCTGCTCATACTCCTTGCCGACCATGTAGCCGGTGGTGTTGTGCAGGAAGAGCAGCGGGGTGTCGATCTGGTTGGCGAGCTGGATGAACTGCGCCGCCTTCTGCGCCTCCTCGCTGAAGAGGACGCCCTGCGCGTTGGCGAGGATCCCGATCGGGTGACCGTGCAGGTTGGCCCAGCCGGTCACCAGGCTCGACCCGTAGAGCGGCTTGAACTCATCGAAGTCCGAACCGTCGACGATCCGGCCGATCACTTCACGGGGATCGAACGGCTCCTTCGGGTCCGATGGCACGAGCCCGAGCAGTTCCTCGGCGTCCAGCACCGGGTCGGCGTAGTCGGTCGCGGGGACCAGCCCTTGCTTCTGCCAGTTGAGCCGGCGGATGATCGACCGGCCGATCCGGATCGCGTCGAGTTCGTCGCTTGCCAGGTAGTCAGCCAGGCCGGACTGACGCGCATGCATCTCGGCGCCACCGAGCGATTCGTCATCGGAGTCCTCACCGGTCGCCATCTTCACCAGTGGGGGGCCAGCCAGGAAGACCTTGGCGCCGCCCTTGACCATGACCGTGTAGTCACTCATGCCGGGGATGTACGCGCCACCGGCGGTCGAATTGCCGAAAACCAAGGACACAGTGGGACGTCGGGCCGCGCTGGCGCGAGTCAGGTTGCGGAAACCGGCACCCCCCGGAATGAAGATCTCCTTCTGGGTGGGCAGGTCCGCGCCACCGGACTCGACCAGGTTGATCGTCGGCAGGTTGTTCTCCGCGGCGATCTGCGCAGCTCGTCCCGACTTCTTCAGCGTCGACGGGTTGGAGGCGCCACCGCGCGACGTCGGGTCGTTGGCGACGATCAGGCACTCGGTGCCCTCGACGACGCCGATGCCGGTGACGACGTTGCCGCCGACCGGGAAGTCGCTGCCCCACGCGGCGAGGGTGGACAGCTCGAGGAACGCGCTGTCCCGGTCGAGCAGCAACTCGATCCGCTCTCGGGCGAGCAGCTTGCCGCGCTTACGGTGCCGGTCGACATACTTCTCGCCGCCCCCGGCGAGCGCCTTGGCCTGCTGCACGTCGAGGTCGGCGACGCGCTCCAGCATGGCCTCCCGGTTTGCCAGGTAGGCAGGGGAATTGGGGTCGATCGTCGACCGTATGACGGTCACCGTTTGCCTCCTGAGCTATAGCCGAGCAGCTTGGCTGCGAGGTCGTCGAGAATCTCGTTGGTGCCGCCGCCGATGCCGAGGATGCGCGAGTCGCGGTAATGCCGCTCGACCTCCGACTCGCGCAGGTAACCCGCGCCGCCGAAGATCTGCACTGCCTCGTCGACCACGTAATCGCAGGCCTCGACGGCTGAGTTCTTGGCAAGGCATGCATCGGCGATCGGCTCCTCGCCCGCCGCGGCTCGCTCGATCACCGACCGGGTGAGCGCCCGCGACTCGGCGACTCGCCGGTGCATCTTGACCAGCTTGTGCCGGATCGCCTGCCGGTCGATGATCGGCCGGCCGAAAGTCTCTCGCGTGCGGGCATATTCGGTGGCCAGGTCGAGCGCGCGCTGGGCGACGGCGTAGCCGTGCACCGCAAGGTTGATGCGCTCATTGACGAATTGCCGCATGACGGCGACGAATCCCTCGCCCTCGCCACCGACCAGCTGACTCGCCGGCACCGGGGTGTTGTCGAAGGTGAGCTCGGCGGTGTCCGAGCAGTGCCAGCCCATCTTGCGCAGCGGCTGGGAGACCGAGAAGCCGGGCAGTCCCTTGTCGATCACCAGCAGGCTCAGCCCGTCGTGCCCGTCGCCGCCGGTGCGCACGAGGGTGGTGACGAAGTCGGACCGAACCCCGCTGGTGATGAACATCTTCGAGCCGGTGACCAGGTAGTTGTCACCGTCGCGCACGGCACGGGTGCGCACGGCCGCGACGTCGGACCCTCCGCCGGGTTCGGTGACGCCGAGGGACCCGATGAGTTCGCCGGCCAGGGTTGGTCGGGCGTAGCGGTCGATCAGGTCGGTGTTGCCGGACGCCACGATGTGCGGGATCGCGATGCCGTGGGTGAAGAGGCAGGCGATCAGTCCACTGGAGCCGCCGGCCTGGATAATCGCCTCGGCGACGATCGAGACGTCGATGATGTCGCCACCCGAGCCGCCAACCTCCTCTGCGAAACCAACTCCGAGATAACCGGATTCGGCCATCGTTCGGTGCAGCTCCCGCGGTATGGCGCCGTCGTCCTCCCATTGGGACAACTGCGGAGCGATGTGCTTCTTGGTGAAGCGGGTGACCGCGTCGCGCAGGGCGACGCGTTCGGGGGTGAGCCAGATGTCGGTCACAGTGCGATCCCTTCGGGGACGTCGACGACCCGGGCACGCAGCCACTCACCGAGTGCCTTCGCCTGCGGATCGAAGCGGGTGGAGGCGGCGACCCCGTCGCCGAGGAGGCCGTGGATGACGACGTTGACTCCGCGCAGGTTGGGCAGCGGCCACACGTCAATGGCCAAGTCGGCGGCCTCGGGCAGCAGCCACCGGATGCCGTCGACGGTCAGCAGATTTGCCAGCCAGGCGTACGCGCGTTCGGGGTCGGGGCTGCTCTGCGGGATCCAGACGCCGACGTTGGCGTCGCCGCCCTTGTCACCGCTGCGGGCGTAGGCAACCGCACCCAGCGGGAGCCGGTCGGTCGGGCCGCCCGGTGCCGGTGGCACGTCGGCAGCGCGGTCCGGGTCGAGGGTGGTTTCCATCAGCGGCGGTACGGGGATCTCGATCGTGTCGTCGCCGAGGATCACCCGGTGGGGCACCGACGTCTGTGGCACGTACTCGGGGCGGTAGACGCCGAACGGCGTCGCCTTGGCCGGGGGAGCGGTCGTGGTGAAGCCGGGGTATGACGCCAGCGCCAGCTCGACGGCGGCCCCGCTGAACGCGCGGCCGACCGGCGCCTCACGCTCGTCGCGCACCTGGCATCGCAGCAATGCCGTTGCGGCCCATTGCGATTGCGGGTCCGCAGTGTCTGCGCGGTCGAGTCGCCATACGACCTCGTCGGGTGGGTCGCTGGCGAGTGCCGCGGTGAGCTGGGACTTGATCAGGTCGGCCTTGTGCTCGATCTGCAGGCCGGTCAGCACGAAGTCGGCGGAGTTGCGGAAGCCACCCAGCCGGTTGAGCGCGACCTTGGTGGTGTCGGGCGGCGCGCTGCCTCGCACGCCGGAGATCCGCACCCGGTCCTTGCTTTCCTGTGCCAGCTGCACGGTGTCGAGGTGGGCGACCACGTCGGGGTTGAGGTAGCTCGGACCGCCGATCTCGTAGACGAGCTGAGCGGTCACCGTGTCGACGGTGACCGCACCGCCGGTGCCGACGTGCTTGGTGATGATGCTGCTGCCGTCAGCGGCGATCTCCGCGATCGGGAAGCCGGGATGCGCCAGATCACCGACCGTGTCAAAGCCAGAGAAGTTGCCACCGGTCGCCTGCGCGCCGCATTCGATCACATGACCGGCGACGAGTGCCCCGGCCAGCTGGTCGAAATCGTCGCGCCCCCACGCAAATTCGGCGATCGCTGGGCCCATCGTCACCGAGGCGTCGGTGACGCGTCCGGTCACCACGATGTCGGCGCCCTGACGCACCGCCTCCGCGATGCCGAAGGCTCCGAGGTAGGCGTTCGCGGTCAGTGCGTCACCGAAGCCGAACTCGGCAGCACGCGGTCGCAGGTCGTCGCCCTCGACGTGCGCCACGGTGACGTCGATTTCCAGCTCCGCGGCGAGGGCACGCACGACCTGCGCAAGTCCGGCCGGGTTGAGTCCGCCGGCATTGCTGACGATCCGCACACCTTGTGCCTTGGCCAGCGCGAGACAGTCGGCGAGCTGCCTCAGGAAAGTCTTGGCATAACCGGTGGAGGAGTCCTTGAGTTGGTCACGGCCGAGGATCAGCATGGTGAGCTCGGCGAGGTAGTCGCCGGTGATGACGTCCACCGTGCCACCCTCCAGCTGTTCCCGCATCGCCGAGAGGCGATCGCCGTAGAACCCGGATGCGTTCGCGACCCGTAGCACTCGGTCAGTCATCCTTGTTGCCGCTCCTCACAGGGTCGTTGCCAGGCGGTCCGGCGAACGCCTGCACGATGCCGAGCCACTCCTTCGCGGCGTCACCCTCGGCGATGAGCGCGGTGTCGTCCGGGTGCAGGCGCCGTACGGCGACCCGCGCGAAATCCCATGCGGGACCGGTGATTCGGTCGCTTGCGGTGTCGTCACCCCAGGACCAGATCTCGCCGCTCGGAGCCGTGAGTTCGACATACACCGGCGTCTGCGGAGCGGGCAGGCCGCGCACGGCGTGCACGAAACCGCGGGTGGCGACGCCGAGGTGGCAGACGTGCCGGATGCGATCGGTCGGCTCCGGCTCGGCGCCAACGGCCGCGGCGACGTCGAGGCCGTGCGCCCAGGTCTCCATGATGCGGGCGGTTGCCATCGAGGTCGCCTTCATCGGCGGCCCGAACCATGGGATGCGGGTGTCGCGCGGAGTCGCCCGCAGCGCGGCGGCGAGCGCCGCGCGACTGCCATCCCACCGGGCGAGCAGCTCGTCGGCCGGCAGGCCGGCGAGCTCGTCCGCGCCGTCGTCGACGAACGACTCCGGTGACTTGGCACCTTCTTCCAGCACGGCATTCCAGTCGTATGGCGCAGCGACCCCTTCGACCACGGATGCGACTGCGCTGGTTGCCATTTCGTCGGTCCAGGTCAGATGCGCGATCTGGTGGGCAACATCCCAGCCCTCGGCGGGAGTGGGGGTCTGCAACGTCGTGGCGGAGCCGTCCGCGACCCGCGCTCTGACTGCGGCGGACTCGGCAGCCAGGTCATCCAGCAGGCTTTCGAGCATCAGCGTGCCTTTCCGGTGGGAGCCGCTCCGGCAACGGCGGGCCGGGCGTTGTTGTCGATGAGTTCGGCCCACTCGGCGAGGATGCGGCCTCGCCGGCGGCTGTCGTCGCTCAGCGTGTTGGCCAGACCGAAGCCACGCATCATGTCGAGCGTGCCCTGCACCAACGCCCGGGTCGGCGGGTGCGAGTCGTCCACCCCGAGCAGTTCGACGGCAAGCCGGTGCTCCTCACGACCCCACCGGCGCTCGATCGGCCGCACGATCTCGAGCAGCTCGGCGTCGGTGCGCGCCGCGACCCACAACTCCAACGATGCGACGAAGATCGCCGAGGTGAAGTGATCTGCCAACAGTCCCAACGTTTTTCGGGTGCTGTGACCGCGGCCGTGGATTGCCTCGTCATGCCGGCGCTCGAGGTCGCCGTTCAGTTGATCGGCCAGGTGCTGCACCGATGCCACGACGAGCTCGCGTTTGGAGGGGAAGTGGTGCAGCTGCGCGCCACGCGAGACCCCGGCGCGTTCGGACACCAGCGTTGTCGTGGTCCCGGCCCAGCCGCGCTCGACCAGGCAGTCGATCGTCGCCTGCATCAGCCTGGCCCGCATCACGCGGGTGCGCTCGGGCTGCGGCGTGCGCTGGGCGGGAACTGTCACCCGGCCAGCATGCCGGGCGCACATAAAAACAGTCAAGGTTGTTTGTATCTTGATTTTCGAGGATCGCCCGAGTGACGATGTGTGCATCACGTCACACACCGCGGAAGTGAGCCAGCCATGCCCGAAGCGATGCGTCCCGACCTGTCCGGTGTCGACCCGCTGACCGTCAATCTCACCCACCGGGTGTGCATCGGCGATCTGCCCACCCGCGCCTCGATCACGTATGGCGAGCGTCCCGCACTGGTCGACGACGACACGACGGTCAGCTACGTCGAGCTGGAGCGGCTCGCCAACGCGGTCGCGCGCGGGCTGCAGGCGGCGGGCCTGGCCAGGGGGGACCGGCTCGCCATACAGGTGCAGAACAGGTGGCAGAACGTCGTCACCTTCCTTGCCTGCGCGAAGCTCGGTGTCATCGCGCTGCCGCTCAACCTGGCGCTCGCGCCGACCGACATCGCCTACCAGCTCGCCGACAGCGGGTCGGTGGCACTGGTCACCGAGGACGCCCTGCTGCCGGCGGCCGAAGCCGCACTGCGCGGAGCCGACCACGAGGTGCGCCGGATCTGGGTGGTCGGCAGTGCGCCGGAGACCGTCGGCGACGTCCCCGCCGTTGACTGGACCGGATTGACCTCCGGTGACGGCAGTCGCTTCGAGAGCATCGTCGAGGACCGCGACATCGTGCACTGCCTCTACACCTCGGGCACCACCTCCCTGCCGAAGGGCGTGCTGACCAGTCATGTCGCGGTGCAGCTGTCGGCACTCAGTGCGGCGGTGGCGCTCGGGTTGCGGCCCGACGTCGACGCGGGCGCGACACCGTTGGTGCTCCCGCTCTTCCACGTGACCGCGCTGGACGCGCTGCTGCTGCCCGCGTTGCTCGCCGGCAGCACGGTGATCCTGCACCGCGGCTTCGACCCGGCCGCGGTCGCCGCCGATTTCGGCAACCACGCCGTCACCCACCTGACGATGCTGCCCGCGATGTGGGCCGCCCTGCTGGCGCAGCCGGCGCTCGCCGAGGGTGACACCGACAGCCTGGTCACCGGTCTCTACGCGATGGCCCCGATGCCTGCGCCGCTGCTCGGTGCGCTGCGTGAGCGCTTCCCGAACGCCGCGATCATCCTCGGCTCCGGCCAGACTGAGACCACGCCGGCCTCGCAGGTGCAGTGGTCCGGGCATCAGGGGGTCAAGGACGACTCGTGGGGTCCTGCGGTCGCCGCGACCGAGGTGCAGATCATGGGCCCGAAGGGCGAGCTGCTGCCGCGCGGCGTGGAAGGCGAAATCGTCTATCGCACACCGCAATTGATGGAGGGCTACTGGCACAACGCCGACGCCAACGCCGAGGCCTTCGCGCACGGCTGGTTCCACGGTGGCGACATCGGCTACCTCGACGAGGACGGCGTCGTGTGGTTCACCGACCGCGCGAAGGACATCGTCAAGACCGGCGGGGAGAACGTCTCCTCGGTCGAGGTCGAGCGCGTCGTGCTCGCCCACGAGTCGGTCGCCGAGTGCGCGGTCGTCGGCAGGCCGGACGAGCGCTGGGGTGAGGCGGTCACGGCATACGTCGTGCCGGCCGAAGGTGCGACCATCGACGCCGAGGCGCTGCGTGAGCACTGCAAGCAGCACCTGGCCGGATTCAAGGTGCCCAAGGCGTTCGAGCAGGTCGAAGCGCTGCCCAAGACCGCAACCGGCAAGATCCGCAAGGTCGAGTTGCGCTGAGAGCGCAGTGACGACTGTCGCTCTAGCTCGCCGACTGAAGAACCACCCTTTGGGGTGAGGCGCGCCCGAGATACATTGGACTACTTTCGAACGTGTCAGGGAGGCACTCGGTTTCGCGTGAAAGCGCTTGACGGGCAATGTGTTTGGCGTGTCATGGCACTGTCGTGTCGACTTTCGGTGCTGTACTGACAGTCCTGGCTGCGTGCGCTGGTTGCGCCGCCTACTTCCGTCTCAAATCTCAGGGGTATGCATGAATTCGAACGTCCGGTCGGTCAGCTACCGCCCGAAGTAGTTGCTGGTCGCTGTTGTCTCGGCTGGTTTGGTCACTGCGGGTGGGGTGTTGAGCACCGCGCCGGTCGCGGATGCTGCGACGAGTGTGTCGCCGGTGTTGACCGGGGCGCGGGGTTCGGCCACGAGGGTGCCGTTTCAGGTCAGCCCGCAGGTGTCGGCGTCGGTGGATGTGGGCACGGGGAACTTGATGGTGACCACGAAGGATCGGAGCCTGGCCGGGGTGAACGGCCAGTTGCAGCCTCTCGGCTTGGTCTTCAACTCGCTCACGCTGGGGTCGGGCTCCGCGGTGAGTAAGGGCCAGGGTGGGCGAGGGTTCTTCATGCCGTTCGGCTCCGACACTCGGCTGATCACGAACGACGATGGGTCGGTGCTGTTCGTGGGGATGGACTCCCAACAGGGCGTGTTCAAGCCGGTCAGTGGTGGCGGATACGCGCCGCCGGCGACGATGAACAAGACGTTGACGAAGAACAGTGACGGCACCTACACGGTGCTGGATGTGCCGTCGCGGCAGAAGATGGCGTTCAACACCTCGGGCGCGTTGACGTCGATCACCGACCGGAACAACAACGTCACGAAGTTCAACTACTCCGGCGGTCAGGTCAATCAGATCCAGTCCGGTGCGGATGATTGGGTGCAGGTCACGCACAATGACGATGGCACGGTGGCGACGGTCACTGATTGGGGTGGACCGGGCACGGTCAGTAGCGGCACGACCCCGGATGGTGTGCGGTACTCCTATGACTCGTCGGGCCGGTTGACCCAAATCAGGCAGGTCCCGTCGCATTCGGTAACCCCGAACCCGCCGAGCACGGTGGAGGCGTCGTTCACCTGGACCTCGGGTGGGGATTTGGCCTCGATCACTGATGGTGACGGCAACGTCACGTCCTTCACCTACGATTCGTCGCATCGGGTGACGAAGGTGTCGCAGGGCAAAGGCAGTGACCTGGCCGACACCCGGTTCCAGTACTTCGCCAGTTGGACCGATGTCGCCGACCCGAACAGTGATCAGTCGGTGCAGCCATCGGCAGCCGCGCACACCATCTACGACGTCAACACCTCGACCAAGCTGGTCTCGAAAGCGACCGACCCGCTGGGCCACACACAGTCTGCGACCTACACCCCGTTCAACGACGTCGCGTCGGCGACCAACGGAGTCGGTGGCACGTCGACGAACTCGTACTCGTCGGGAGTGAACGGTGGCCACTCGGTCACCCAGTCGACTAACCCCGACCGGCGGCACGGGCAAGGTCTCGTACGGGTCCGGGAACAGTGCGTACAACGTGACAAACTCCACCGACCAGCAAGGCAACGCGTCAGTGATGACGTATGACGGTGCCGGCAACCCATCCAGCACCACTGCGTCGGGCGGTGCTAAAGCACAGGTGGCGTTCAACCCCGATGGCACGTTGAAGTCGTCGACCGACCCGGCTGGTAACACCACGACGTACACCAACGACCCAAAGTCGAAGTACGTCACGAAGATCACCCCGCCCAGCACCGCCGCGATCGGTCCGACCACCATCACTGGCGTGCCGGCGACATCGATCACCAACGGCGCCGGGCAAACCACCAACTACACATACGACGAGCTGGACCGGGTGACGAAGTCATCCAGCACGGACGTGACGGTGAACTACACCCACTCCACGGCCGGTCGGCTAACCACGCGCGCGGACAACACGCAGAAGACAACCTACGCCTACGACGCCCGAGGAAACCTGACCTCGATCGCCACGACACCCGTCGCAGCCGGCGCACCGCCGGCATCGACAGTGAGTTACGGATACGACAAGGCCGGCAACATGACCTCACGGTCGATCGGATCCGATACGACCCGGTACGCATACGACGCGGCGAACCGTCTCGTAACAATGACCGACGGCGAAGGAAACGTCACCCGGTTCGCCTACGACAACAACAACCGTCGCACCGACACCTGGTGGATAACCAACGCGGATAATTCGTCATACTTGGCTCGCACGCATAACGAGTTCGACAAGGCGGGAAGACTGGTTCGGACCTGGACCACGAGTCAAAAATCCGGTTCGCAGCACATCGTCGACAGCTCCTATTCATACCTGAAAGATGGTGTGGACACTGGCCTAATCCAGTCGATTACTGACAACACCAACAAGACAAGCGCCAATTTGTCGGTGCTGAGCTATGACACTCAGAACCGACTCACGTCAGCGACAAATTGGAACGGTAAGAATTATTCGTACAAGTATGACAGGATGGGAAATCGAACTCAGGTCACGACCAACGGGCAAGTCACCCAGTCACTCACATTTAACGCGGACAACGAGATCACAACGCCCGGTTATGCCTACGACAAAGCTGGCAGACGCACCCAGGATAAGACTGGGAATAGTCTGATCTCGTACAACTCTGAGGGTCAAGCCATCAGCCAATACACCGGCGGCCTCATCAACAAGATGCTCTATGCTGGCCAGGGGCAGGACGAACTTGTTTCGCAAGATGACGGCAAGACGAAGACCCAATACGTCTACGGACGTGCTGACCAGGCTGGTGTGCCCCAGCTTGAGGCGACTGACCAGCTAATCACCGACAACGACGCCAACGGGCAGCCGATTAGTGTCCGGCAACGAGGCGGGAACTCACTGTTCTTGACCTACTACATCTACGACGGTCTCGGCCGGATGGTCGGTCGAGTCGCCGGTGGAGGCAGCAGCAGCGGTGTGGGCACGCTGGATGCGCCGAAGTGGGATCCATACGGAGCCGTCGAGACTGCTGCGTCCTCTGCCCCGAGCAAGACGGGGCCGAACGAAATCTTCAGTAAGAGTGCCGCAGCCTCCGCTTCCGCCGGTAGCGCTAGCCCATGGACGACAATCGGCGTTCAATCGCAGTCGTACTACCAGTACTGGAAGCGAGGAACGCGGTGGAACGACACCGCCACCGGCACCTGGACAACGGTCGATCCGATCACAATGCTGAACAATCCCAATCGTGCAAATCCATATACCTACGTTGGAGACGATCCCATCAACAACATCGATCCAGCAGGGAGGTTTGACCTTGATTGGGGAGGCGTGGGCGCCGCGGTCGGCGGTATCCTCGGCGGCGCAGCCGGGGGAGCACTATGTGGTCCGGGCTGCGCCGTCGCTGGAGGAGCTTTGGGGGCAGCCGCAGGGGGAGGCGTTGGCAACCTGTACGGCGAGGGTGAGCAGGCGACCGGTGATCAAGTTGGCAACTGGGCCATCGGCGGTGCAATCGGCGGAATCCCATCGTTTACTGCCTTCTCTCGTTATTTCTAATCTAAACTCAAGCGAGAGACTCGTGACTTGGAGGGTGCACGAACGTGGGGACCGCCTCGCGGGATGACGATGCGGCCTTGAGTTTGCACAACGCTTTTCGGAAAGGATCTTGCCTAATGTCTCGTCTTATTGTCACCAGGAAAACCCCAGTGTTTGCTTTAGCCCGGGGTTGCGCCATTCTAGTAGATGGCAAACGTGTCGGCAAGGTTTATCAGAACGGGGAATTGGTAATTCCGGTGGACGTGGGGCCAATCAAAGTCCAAGCAAAGATGGACTGGTTTTCCTCCAATCTTTGGGAATCTACAATGGGCTCTGAAGATGTTCGTATAATACTGGAAATGAATAAAAAATTGTCCTCGATTCTCCTTGCCCTGAATCCCTTTAAATCAGGGCAGTTGGTGCTGCGTGGCGTGTAGTAAAAAGTTGACATCGCGCGAGCGGACAGTTCGAACGGCGCGCTTGGAGATGGCGTGTCGGAGTGTCGATCGAGTCGCAATCTGTGTGCGCACGGTCGGCGTGCGTATGTCGGGCGTTGAAATTGTCCACGTGGCTCTTCAGCTGTAAGGGCGGCTGCTCGGTAGCCTCGGCACCATGATCGAGCACGCCGACAGCCTGCTGACCGAAGTGACGACCCGCCTCGACCGGATCGAAAAGCTCGCGCAGGAGGGCGGTCTGGACGAGGCGGTCGGCCTGCTGGCCCGCTGCGTCGCAGCCGGCGGCATTGTCCAGACGTTCGGCACGGGGCACTCGGAGGCATTCGCGATGGAGCTCGCCGGACGGGCCGGCGGCCTCATCCCGACCAACAAGATCGCGCTGCGCGATCTCGTGCTTCGTGGCGACGCCGACCGGTCCACGCTCGGCGACGGGCTGCTCGAGCGTGACCCCGACATCGCGGCCAAGCTCTGGTCCCTGGTGCCGGCATCACCGCAGGATGTCGTTGTCATCGCGTCGAATTCGGGCGTCAACGGATCGATCGTCGGCTTCGCGCTCGCCGCCAAGGAGGCGGGTCATCCGGTGATCGCGGTGACCAGCCTGCAGCACACCGCCGCGGTGGAGCCGCAGCACCCGAGCGGCAAACGGCTGAGCGAGATCGCCGACGTGGTGATCGACAACCTGGCGCCATACGGCGACACCACGCTGCAGGTCGAGGGGTATGGCGTGGGCGCCGTGTCCTCCATGACCGCCGCGTTCATCGCGCAGCTGCTGACCCTCGGGGTCGTCGAGGAGCTGGCCCGCTCCGGCGAGCCGCCGGTCTACATCTCCGCGAATGTGCCCGGTGGTCACGAGCGCAACAAGGGGCTCGAAGCGGTGTATGGCGACCGTCTGCTGCGCGGTGCCTGAATCACGTTGCGGCACAATCCAAAAGGCCCCGACGCTCGTTGCGTCGGGGCCTTTTGGATGAGGTCTTACTTGCGGCGGCCGCCCAGCCGGCGACGCGCGCCGTAGGCGAGCACGCCCACGCCCGCGGCGGCCACACCGGCACCCGCGATCAGCGAGGTGTTGGCGCTGCCACCGTCGGAGCCGCCATCGGTGATGATCGGCGGGCCGGTGGTGGTGTCGGTGGGCTCACCGGTGCCGGTGCCGGTGGTGGTCGTGCCGGGGTCGGTCGGCTCGGTGGTGGTCGTGCCGGGGTCGGTCGGCTCGGTGGTGGTGGTGCCGGGGTCGGTCGGCTCGGTGGTGGTGGTGCCCGGGTCGGTCGGCTCGGTGGTGGTGGTGCCCGGGTCGGTCGGCTCGGTGGTGGTGGTGCCGGGGTCGGTCGGCTCGGTGGTGCTCGAGCTGGACGAGCTCGGGCTGCTGCTCGGCGACTGCGCCGGCAGCACGGTCAGCGTGCCGACCTCATCCGAACCCTGAGCGGAGCAGTCGAGGAACACGTCAGCGGTGCTGCCGTCGGCCTTGGTGACGACGGTGCTGGCGGTGAAGCCGGGCGCGGAGATGACCAGCTCACCGGCGGTCTTGGCCGACAGGCCCGAGGCCGAACCGGTCGCGGTGGTGACGATCTGCGAGTTCGCCTCCGGTGGCACCGGCGTGCTGGGGATCTTCAGGTCTCCGGTGATGGTCTGCTTCTCGGTGCCGTTCACCACGCCGATCACGGTCGCGGTGCTGGTGCCGGCAATGCTCTTGCCCTGCAGCAGGTCGCGCGTCGCGTTGGACAGGCCGGCGGGGATGGACACCTTGGCCGAGATGTCGGTGCTGTAGGTCTCGCCCGCGTAGATCGCGTCGGGCGCGGTGGCGCTGATCGACACCGGGAACTCCGCCTGGTTGTCGGCGCCGGCGCCCTGTGCTCCGGGCTTGTACCAGATCTGCAGGCCGCTCGTGTCCTTGCCGAGGTAGACATTGCAGCCGAAGCTCATGTCCTTGTTGATCTCGGCGGCGTGGGCGCTGGGCGCTGAGGCGAGGGCAAACGCGCCCGCGCTGAGAGTGACGGCGCCGGCGGCGGCGCAGGTGGCCGCGAGGCGGCGGGTGAATGCAGGCACGGAAGGACCCTCCCTGGAAAGTTACTTTGCGGTAGCTACTTCACCGCAAAAAGGAAGGGTGGTCAAGGTCACATCGGAAAATTGGCGGATAATTTCCGGTGGCGCGGGCTCACTTGTCGACGTCGCCGACCACGAAGAACATCGAGCCGAGGATCGCGACCATGTCGGCGAGCAGGGTGCCCGGCAACAACGTGCTCAGCACCTGCACATTGTTGAACGACGCCGACCGCAGCTTCAGCCGCCACGGTGTCTTGTCGCCGCGGGAGACCAGGTAGTAGCCGTTGAAGCCGAGCGGGTTCTCGGTCGCCAGGTAGTCCGCGCCCTCCGGCACCTTGAGCACCTTCGGCAGTTTCACGTTGACCGGCCCGGGACCGAGTGACTCGATCCGCTCCAGGCAGGCCTGCGCGAGCTCAAGCGAGACGTGCACCTGCTCGAGCAGCACCTCCAGGCGGGCGAGGCAGTCGCCGGCTTCACGGGTGACGACGCGGCCCGGCCCACCGGGTGCGAAGAGCTCGTCATACGCAAGGTAGGGCTGATCGCGGCGCAGGTCGACATCGACGCCGGAGGCGCGCGCGATGGGGCCCGAAACGCCATACGCGGCAATGGTTTTGGGGTCGAGTATGCCGACGCCGCGCGTCCGTGCCTGCAGGATCTCGTTGCCGACCAGCATGTTTTCCAGATCGGGCAGCCGGCGGCGGACGGCATCGATCGCCTCGCGCACGCGGCCGGTCCAACCCATCGGCAGGTCGTCACGCAGACCGCCGATGCGCCCGAACATGTAGTGCATCCGGCCACCGGCGACCTCCTCCATCACCGCCTGCAGCTCCTCGCGCTCGCGGAAGGCGTAGAAGATCGGCGTGATCGCGCCGAGCTCCAGCGGGTAGGAGCCGAGGAACATCAGGTGGTTGAGCACCCGGTTGAGCTCGGCGAGCAGCGTGCGGACCCAGGTGGCGCGCTCGGGCACGTCCATGCCGAGCATCCGCTCGACGATCAGCGCCGCGCCGATCTCGCTGCTGAACGCCGACAGCCAGTCGTGCCGGTTGGCCAGCACCAGAATCTGCCGGTAGTCGCGCACCTCGAAGAGCTTCTCGGCGCCGCGGTGCATGTAACCGACGATCGGCTCGGCGGCCTTGATGCGTTCGCCGTCCAGGGTGATCCGCAGCCGCAGCACGCCGTGGGTGGCCGGGTGCTGGGGCCCGATGTTGAGCACCATGTCGGCGGTCGCGAGGCCGCCCGCACCGACTCCGACGGTGAGCTCGCGTTCAGGCATGCGGGTCAGTCTGCCAAAGCGGCGGGCGTATGGCGGGCAGCCGCCACCGGTCGAAACGCAAGCCGGGGCAGTGGAGCGGTCAGATGCCGCGCAACTCGCCGAGTCGCACCAGCGCCACGCCACCCACGATCAGCACACCGCCGGCCAACTGGATCGGCAGCGGTAGCTGGCCGAGCAACAGCCAGGCGAAGACCACCGAGAAGAGCACTTCGGACAGCGCGATGAAGGATGCGATGGTGCGGCCGAGACGCCGGGCCGCGATCACCCCGGAGAAGTAGGCCAGCGCGGTGGCGATGACGCCGAGCGCGATCAGCGGCACCCAGAAGGGCAGCTGCCGCCCGGCGAACTGTGTCGCGCCGGTCGTCGCGTGCATCGGCAGCAGTCCGGCAGCTCCGAGGGCGCCCAGCGCGAGCGCGCCCACCGCCATACCGCTGCCCGCGAGGGCCATCGGGGGCAACTCGTCATCGGCTCGTCCCGCGATCACGAAGTAGCAGGCGGAGCAGACGGCGGCGCCGAGTCCCCAGAGGACGCCGACGGTGGAGAGGCGGGCGTCGCCGAAAACATCGAGCACAAGCGCGAGTCCGCCGAGGCAGACGACCGTGCCCGCGAGGGTCGCAGCGGCCGGCCGCCGCCGGGTCCACAGCCACGCACCGAGCACCAGCAACACCGGCGAGAGGTATTCCAGCATCAGTGCCACGCCGACCGAAAGACGTTCCACCGCATAGAAATAGGCCAGTTGGCAGCCCGCCACGCCGGTCAGTCCGTAGAGACAAATCGG
This sequence comes from Flexivirga meconopsidis, assembly GCF_026162425.1. GTDB lineage: Bacteria > Actinomycetota > Actinomycetes > Actinomycetales > Dermatophilaceae > Flexivirga > Flexivirga meconopsidis. The sequence continues at coordinate 722,355 of NZ_JAOBQJ010000001.1, forward strand.
CAGGGCTCGCGTGCGGAGCAGCCGCCAGCGGCCGCGCAGCGCGATGATGGTCGGGATGGTCAACACCAATGCCGCGATCGCGATGCGGGCGGTCACCGCCGCACCCGGAGACCAGCCCGCGTCGATCAGTGCCTTCGCGCAGCTACCGGAGCTGCCGAACGCCGCCGCAGAGGCGAGCGCGACGCCGACGGTGCCGGGCCCGAACGTGCCGGTCGGGCGCTCGTCGACCGCGAAGACCTCGGCATCGGACACGACCGTCGACATGCACACCTCCCGGGATGTAATGAGTAAAATGCATCATGACGTATGACGACGTCGCCATCCTAGAAGCGGCGTCCGACAGGAGTCAATGTGCTTTTTGGTTATGACACGGAGTTGTCGTTGGCTGCCGCGGCGGCCCTGGTCAACACCGTCACGCAGGAGCCGGACCCCCTGGACGACGAGGAGTCCTTCCGCGCCTTCGTGACGCGCTGGCAGTGGTCCGGTCCGGTGCGGTTCGACGACGCTGAGCGCGCCGCCGTGCGCAAGATCCGGCCGACGCTGCGCGGGTTGTGGGCCGGCGACGAGGCCGAGACCGTCGACCGGGTCAACGCCATGCTGCGCACCGAGTCCGCCTTGCCGCAGCTGGTCCGCCATGACGAATGGGACTGGCATCTGCACGCGACCCCGGTCGAGGCGCCGCTGGCCTCGCGGTGGGTGCTCGACGCCGCGATGGCGATGGTCGACCTGGTGCGCGCCGGCGAGCTCAGCCGGTTGCGCACCTGCGCGGCGGACGACTGCGACAACGTATTGGTCGACCTGTCCAAGAACCGCTCCCGCCGCTATTGCGACGCGGGGTGCGGCAATCGCGCGAATGTTGCGGCATACCGCGCCCGCCAGGCGGGGCGCTGATCCCCGGGTAGCCTGCTGCCCGTGAGCAACCAAGGGGACGGCGGCGGACCGCGCTATCCGGACGGGCCTGGCGCGCAGCCGTGGAACACCGGTGGGCAGCCGACCGGGCCGAACACCGGCCCGACGATGTCCAATCCGCAGGAGTCCTATTACGACCGCTACTCCGAGCGGTCCGGCGAGGGCATTCAGTTGCCGAGGCCCGACGGGCCGAGCGGTCGGGGCAAGACGCTGATCGCGCTCGCCGTCGCGCTTGCCGTGATCGTCGCGGGTGGTGCGGTCTTCGCCCTGACCCGCGGCGGTGACTCCACGTCCACCGACGCGGCGTCCTCGGGCGGTCAGACACCGGATCGCGCACCGGTGACCGCAACCACCTGGACCAACCCGACCAAGGCTGCCGGCGGGCGGGCACTGCAGCCGGGCTGGCAGTCGATCAACGGCAGTTCGTTCGTCAACGGCCAGTACGACGTGCCGGTCGCCGGCTGGAAGCTCGGGGAGTCGGGGGACCGGCGTGGCTATGCCGATTACAACGGCAAGCCGGTCATCACCGCGCTCGCACCGGCGACGTACGGCGACGGCTACTGCGCAGCGGACAAGAGTGAGTTCACCGCCTGGACGGGCCTGGTCAAAATCGGCAAGCGCGACCCGTCCGACGCCGGTCCCGATGTGGCGCAACGGTTCGCCGACGCGATCGCGCAGAAGAAGGACGGCTCGAAGGCGCCGATGGGCAAGGTCTCAGCGGGTGAGCAGATCAAGATCAACCAGGGCGCACTGGCGGCGTTGCACTACACCATCACCACCGAGGGCGGCGACCCGTCCAAGTGTGACAAGGCCGGGACCAAGTTCGAGGTGAACAGCGTCAGCTACTCGACCGGCGGCGAGTCCGGTCAGCTCGTGCTGATCAGGCGGTTGGGCGGTCCGAAGGAGTTGTCCGCAGCCGACGTCGACAAGATCATCGGAACCTTCCGGCCGCAGAATTGATCCAAGGCCGGGTGATCGCAAGCCGCAGGAAATCCGAGGGGATTGTTAGATGAGTGACGAACAGGGCGGATTCGGCCTGTCGGGTGATCAGCCGACCGGCCCCAACACCGGCCCGACGATGTCCAACCCGCAGGATTCGTACTACAACCGCTACTCCCAGAGCTCGGGCGAGGGGGTCACCACCCCGCAGCCGCAGAAGCCCGGTGGTCGCGGCAAGCTGCTCATCGGCCTGGCCACCGTGCTCGCGGTCATCGTCGCGGGTGTGGCGATCTTCGCCTTCACCCGTGGTGGCGGTTCGGACACGGCGGCAGCTTCCAAATCCGCCTCGGTCGACAACGCACCGGTCACCGCGACGACCTGGACCAACCCGACCAAGGCGGCCGGCGGCCGTGCACTGCAGCCGGGCTGGCAGTCGCAGACCGCCAGCACCTACGCCAACGGGCAGTTCGACGTGCCGACGCAGGACTGGAAGCTCAAAGAGGCGTCGTACGTCTTTGGGTTCGCCAACCCGAAGGACTACAAGGACATGATCACCGCCGCCGCCCCCGCCATGTATGGCGTCGGCTTCTGCTCGGCAAAGAAGGACCAGGAGTCGGCATGGGTCGGCCTGCGCAACGTCGGCAAGCGGGACCCGTCCGATGCCGGTCCCGAGATCGCACAGAAATTCGCCGATCTGATCGCGATGAAAAAGGACGGCAGCAAGGCACCCCAGGGCAAAATCTCCGCAGGCAAGCAGATCAAGGTCAACCAGGGGACGCTGCCCGCGCTGGAATACACGATCACCACCGAGATCGGTGACCCCAACGACTGCGGCAAGGGCAAGAAGTACGAGATCCGCACGGTGACCTATTCGACTGCCGGTGAGTCCGCGCAGTTGGTGACGCTGCGCCTGCTCGGGGTGAGCAAGGAGTTGCCCGCGGCCGACCTCGACAAGATCATCGCCACCTTCCGTCCGGCTAGCTGATCGTCGTCAGCGCCCACCAGAAGTCGCCGAGACCACCGCGTGCGGTCAACTGACCGTAGGCCGATCGCTGGGCGAGCTGCCGCAGGTATGCCGGGGGATCGCTGCTCGCCAGGGTGATCGCCGGGCGTGGCGGTTCAAGATCGAGCTCCGCGAACAGATCTCGTTGGCAGACAAGGCGATCCGCGCCAAGGCTGTCCATCGCGACATGCGCGGTCACGTCCGTCGAGCCGTCCGGTCGTGGCGCTTGCTGCCGGCCGTCACGGAAGCCGGTAAGGCTGCCGTGCCGTGGTCGATCGTCGTGCAGGTGCCCGTAGTCGACGAGGATCAGCAGGCCGCTCGCCATCCGGCTGCGCAGGTCGGCGACGGCCAGGTCGCGGGTGCGGCCGACTTCGGCGCGCTCCCCGGCAGCACTCGGTGCCGGCCAATGACGTTGCAGCCATTCGGTATTCGCGGGGTCGAGTGCGTTGCCGAGTCGTTCCGTGCCGTTATCGTCGACCTCGACCCGGCGCCATCGGACACCGTCGAACTCGGCGATCTCGCAGGGCACGACGTCGAGCCATTCGTGGGCGATGACGAGCGTTTTTGACAATCCGGCGAGTGCACTCGGCAACGTGGCGCCGCCGGGGGAACGCAGCCAGTCGATCGACGCGGGCAGATCAGCGGGACGGTCGACCACGTCAACGCCGATGAGCGTGCGTGCCGTCCCTCGGTGGGCCAGTTCGGTGAGCAACTCTCCGCGGCCGGCTGCGAAGTCGACGACCGCCCGGCAGCCGTGCGCATCGGCGAGCGAGTCGACCGCGGCCGCGAGGAGTGCTCCTCCGCCCGGGATGCCCTGCGCCGATGTCGCGAAATGCCCTGCCGGACCGGCCGGTTGGCGATAGAGTCCGGCATCGCCATACAGGCTGTCCTGCCACGCCTCGCTCCACGGCCGCCAACACACGCCGTTCAGCGTAGGGCTGGCGACCCGACCGGAGGTGATGGGTGTGCGTGTCCCGATGGACCCGGCGCTGCAGCGGATCGTCGACGCACGGCCATCCCCCGGGGCAGACGCGGCCACCCCGACGGTCGAGGAGGTGCGCGGCAACTATCGCCAGGAGGTTGAGGAGTTCACCCCCGAGCGCACCCGGCAGGCGGCCGACCGCGAGGACCGGGAGTTGTCCAGTCGCGACGGCGTGAGCATCCCGATCCGGATCTATCGACCGGCGACCGGAGATGCAACGCGGTTGCCGACAGTGCTGTGGATCCATGGCGGCGGATGGGTGAGCGGCAACCTGGACACCACCGACCCTGCGGCTCGCGAACTCGCGGCGGCCGGCACGGTTGTGGTGGCTGTCGACTACCGGCGTGCCCCGGAGCACCCCTTTCCAGCAGCGGTCGACGACTGCCTCGACGCGATGAACTGGATCTTCGACCACATCGGCGAGTTGGGTGCCGACCGCCGCGCGGTGGGCGTCGCCGGTGACAGTGCCGGCGGCAACCTGGCGGCGGTGGTGGCCCAACAACCGCAATGGCGCGGCGGACCTCTGACTGCACAGTTGCTCGCCTACCCCGTGATGGACGCCCGCACCGACGTCGGTCCCTACCCCTCGCGCACGCGACACGACGAGCAACCGTTCTTCAACCTGCCGGCGCTCGCACTGTCTTCGGCGCTCTACCTCGGCAAAGGCGGCAACGTCGAGGACCCCCTCGCATCACCGATTCTCGCGCCCGACCTGCCCGACGTCGCTCCTGCGGTCATTGTCAGCGTCGGGCACGACCCGTTGCAGGATGAGGACTTCGACTACGTGCGCCGCCTGTCGGGTGCGGGCGTCGCGGTCGTTCACCGCGACGACCCAAGCCTCGCGCACGGGGTGATCGACCTCATGGGTTCGGTGCCCGCCGCCCGCGAGCTGTTCGACCGGGCGATCGCCGACTTCCTCGACCTGCTGCACCGTTTCGATCGCGACTGACCCACTTCTTGTCGTATGACGGTGCGAGCGGGGTGCCAGGGCGCCGTTGGCGCCTGGGCACTACCGTCGTGCGGGTGATTTGTCAGGTCCCGGCAGCGATGTGCCGATGAGCGATCTCACACGCCCGACCCTGCGCGTCGGGGTGGTGGGTGCCGGCCGGGTCGGTGCCGTGCTCGGTGCCGCGCTGCGGGCGGCCGGGCACGAGGTCGTCGCGGTCAGTGCGGTCAGTGACGCCTCTCGGGAGCGTGCGGAGACGCTGTTGCCCGGTGTTCCCGTGCGCGACGTGCCGGAGGTTGTGGCCGCGGCAGACGTCATCCTGCTTGCGGTGCCCGACGACGCCATCGGACCGCTCGTCACCGGCCTCGACGCGAGGGGCGCCTGGGAGGGTGGCCGACTCGTCATACACACCAGTGGTTTTCACGGTCTCGAGCCACTGCAACCGGTCGTCGACGCCGGGGGAGACGCTGTCGTGCTGCACCCGGTGATGACGTTCACCGGGACCGAGCGCGACCTGCCTCGCATCGTCGGCACTCCGATCGCGGTCACCGCGTCGATGGGCTCCGACCTGGTCGCCGACGCGCTCGCCCTCGACCTCGGTGGCGACCCGTTCCGGCTCGCCGACTCCGACCGGCCGCTCTACCACGCAGCGTTGTCGCACGGTGCGAATCACCTCACGACCCTGGTGTCGCAGGCGCAGCAACTGCTGCGGCAGGTGGGCGTCGAGGACCCGTCTCGGTTGCTGCGGCCGCTGCTGGAAGCGGCGCTGGACAACACGCTCGAGCGCGGCGACAAGGCCCTCACCGGCCCGATCGTGCGCGGCGATGTCGGCACTGTGGCGGCCCATCTGGACGCCATCGAAGGTCAACCGCGCGACGTCCGGCTCGCCTACCGTGCAATGGCGACCGCGACCACACTGCGCGCCGGCGATCGCCATGCCCTGCCGGCCGAAACTCTCGATCCATTGCTCAGCCTGCTCGACCCCACGGAAGAGGAACGCCCATCGTGACCGCACAACCGGTGCTCGTGCACACCCGCGAAGATCTGCGACCCGCCCGGGACCAGTTGGGCGGCACGGTCGCCGTCGTGATGACCATGGGTGCGCTGCACGAGGGTCACGCCGAGCTGATCCGTCAGGCCAAGAAACACGCCGATCATGTCGCGGTGACCATCTTCCTCAACCCGTTGCAATTCGCCCACGGCGAAGACCTCTCGCGCTATCCGCGGACACTCGACGATGACGTGAAAATCTGTGCGCGCGAAGGCGTTTCGTTGATTTTCGCGCCCACCCCGGACGTCGTCTATCCAGACGGGGAGCCGGGTGTGCGAATTTCCGCCGGCAAACTCGGCGATGTCCTCGAAGGCGCATCCCGCCCGGGCCACTTCGACGGTGTGCTCACTGTCGTCGCCAAACTGCTGCACCTGATGCGACCGGACAGTGCGCTCTTCGGGCAGAAGGATGCCCAGCAGCTCCTCCTGATCCGGCGTATGACGAAAGACCTCGACTTCCCGGTCGACATCGTCGCGGTGCCGACGGTCCGAGAGGCTGACGGCCTGGCGTTGAGCTCGCGCAATACCTACCTCAGTGACGCCGATCGCGAAGTGGCACAGAGCCTTTCGCGTGCGCTGCACGCGGGTGAGGCGATGTCCCTACATGGTCCGGCGGCCGTGCGTCGAGCGGCCCGAGATGTTCTGGTCCGCGAGCCGTTGGCGCTCGTCGACTACCTGGTGCTGGTGCACCCGGACACTCTCGAAGAGGTGCCCGAGTGGTACCGCGGACCCGCCCTGCTCGCCGTCGCGGCCAAGGTCGGCACGACCCGGCTGATCGACAACCTGCCGCTGCAGATCGGCCCCGAACCCGCCTGACTGGCAGAAAATCGCCATGTCGTATTTCTGCTAGTCATTGTCGGTGCGCGGGCGCAGACTGGACGCATGCTCACCGATCGAGAGACCTGTCTGACCGCGGTCCGGTCACGCGATGCGCGGTTCGACGGCTGGTTCGTGACGGGCGTGCGGACCACTGGCATCTACTGCCGGCCCAGTTGCCCAGCGACGCCGCCGAAGGCGCGCAACATCACCTTCTACCCGAGCGCCGCCGCGGCCCAGGCGCAGGGTTTCCGCGCCTGCAAGCGATGCCGCCCGGACACCAGCCCCGGCTCCCCGGAGTGGAACGTCCGAGCGGACCTGGTCGCCCGTGCGATGCGGCTGATCGCCGACGGGGTCATCGACCGGGAGGGGGTGCCCGGCCTGTCGAGGCGGCTCGGCTACAGCGTTCGTCAGATCGAGCGCCAGGTGCGGGCCGAACTCGGCGCTTCCCCGCTCGCGCTGGCTCGCGCCCAGCGCGCGCAGACCGCCCGGGTGCTCATCGAGACGACCGCACTCCCACTGACCGAGGTTGCGCACGCTGCTGGCTTCGGCAGCATCCGGTCGTTCAACGACACGGTGCGCGAGGTGTTCGCGTTGAGCCCGCGCGAGTTGCGGGCACGCACCTCTGCCGGCGCCGTCGGTGCGCGTGAGACTCCGGAGGCGTGGCACTTCCTCACTGTGCGCCTGCCGCACCGCACCCCGCTTTGCCCCGACAACCTCTTCGGTCATCTCGCGGCCACTGCCGTGCCGGGTGTCGAGGAATGGCGTGACGGCGCATACCGGCGCACTCTCGACTTACCGCACGGCCCGGCGATCGCAGCACTGCAGCCCGCCCGCGACCACATCCGTGCGGCGCTCTGGCTGAGTGACCTGCGCGACCTGACCGTCGCGATCAGCCGCTGCCGCTGGTTGCTCGACCTCGACGCCGACCCCGCTGCGATCGACGCGCATCTCGGCAGCGATCCCCGACTGCGTCCACTGGTCGGCGCGGCGCCCGGGCGACGGGTGCCCCGCACAGTCGACGGTCCAGAGCTTGCGGCGAGACTGGTTCTGGGACAACAGATTTCGACCAAGGCAGCGCGCACGCACGCGGCGCGGCTCGCCACGGCATACGGGCAACCGGTGGACGATCCGGGCGGCGGACTCACCCACGTCTTCCCGCGACCGGACGCCCTCGCCGTCGCCACTGACGACACTCTCGCCATGCCGGAGCGGCGCCGGCTGACCCTGCGCGGCCTGGCGAGCGCACTCGCCGCGGGCGACATCGACCTCTCGCCCGGAGCCGACTGGGACCGCGCGCGCGAGCAGCTCGCCGCGTTGCCCGGCATCGGTGCCTGGACCGTCGAGGGCGTTGCGATGCGGGCGCTCGGCGATCCGGACGCCTTCCCGGCAAGCGACCTCGGGCTGCGCCAGGGGATGGCTGCCGTGGGTCTGCCCGACACCGGATCGGCGGCCATCGACGCGTCGACGGCATGGCGGCCCTGGCGAGCCTATGCCGTGCAACATCTCTGGGCGACCGGTGACCACGAGATCAACCGCTTTCCCGGCGACCCGGCCGTCGCCGGCGAGCAGACCACCACGACCATCAGGAGCGCATCATGAACACCCGCCACCTCATCACCGAGCCCACCCCGATCGGCCCGCTCACGCTGGTCGCCGAGGACGACAGCCTCGTCGGGGTCTACATGGCCAGTCACCGGCACCAGCCGGACGTCGACAATTTCGGAGCGCTGGTCGAGTCCGACGCATTGCTCGACGAAGTCCGCCGCCAACTGGACGAATACTTCGCCGGCGACCGCAAGGCATTCGACCTGCCGCTGCGCGCGCACGGCACGCAGTTCCAACAAGTCGTCTGGCAGGCGCTGCGTGAAATTCCCTACGGCGAGACGTGGAGTTACGGGCAACTCGCCGCGCACATCGGCCGCCCGACCTCGAGCCGTGCGGTGGGGCTGGCCAATGGCCGCAACCCGATCTCGATCGTCGTCCCGTGCCACCGGGTGATCGGCGCGGGCGGCAGCATGACCGGCTACGGCGGCGGCATCGAACGCAAGCAATGGTTACTCGGACTGGAACGCGCCGAACCCGCGCTGTTCTAAGGCCCGAGGTGCGCACCTTCCCGGTGACGGTCGCTGGCCCGGTGCGCGGTAGGGGAGCCCGGGGCGCAGGCTTACCATGTATGCCGTGTGGCCCTACATCCAGACTCTTCTGCCGTCCATCGGGCTGCTCTATCTGCTCTACGTGATTCTCAAGCACATGATGGAGGGCGACCGGCGCGAGCGAATTGCGCACGCCCAGTGGGAGCAGGAGCAGGAAGAGCTCGCCCGTAAGAAACAGCAAGGCAGCTCGCATTCCTGAAGCTGAGCATTTCCTGGCAACCTGACGCTCGCCAGGACTCGACGCGCCGCCAAAATGGATTAACCGTTGCGCGGCAACCCACGCGACTTGTGTTAGCTTTTCGGCGTAAAGATATTCCGCACGCCTGCTTGAAGGAGAGCTAATGGCACAGCGCGTCCAGATCCTTCTCGAGGACGACATCGATGGCTCGGAGGCTTCCGAGACCGTTCTTTTCGGCCTCGATGGGAAGTCTTACGAGATCGACCTTTCCGCCGCAAACGCCGCTCGGCTGCGCGACGACCTGGCGAAATGGACCGGCCACGGCCGGCAGGTGAAGGGCCGCGCCCGCGCAGGCGCCGCCAAGTCCACCACCGGCCGCAGTGACCTGAACAAGGTCCGTGAATGGGGCCGCGACAACGGGTTCAAGGTCAGCGACCGGGGTCGTGTCTCCGCCGAGCTGCAGGCGGCTTACGCGAAGGCGAATGGCTGAAACCTGTCATGAATAACGCCGAACGGGCGTTCTCCGAGCAGATCGGAGAACGCCCGTTCGGCGTCCCGGCCCGCTGCAATCGTGCTCAAAAGACCAGTTGGGCGGCGAATAGGTCACCATCGCTGGCAAGCCGTTCGAGCACTTCCTCGAAAGTCAGTTGTCGCAGCCACCCGGCCTCCTGTGCGCCTCGTTCGATTTCGTCCCAGGTGCGTGGGGCAGCGACCAACGGTCGCTCCCGGCCGCGCAGCGAATACGGCGCAATCGTCGTCTTGGCCGCGGTGTTCTGCGACCAATCGAGCAAGACCTTCCCTGGCCGCATCGATTTGGTCATCTTCCAGACCACCAAGTCCGGATGTTCCCGGGTCAATTGCTGGGCGAGTTGCTGGGCCCATTCCCGGACTTCTTCACTGGTGCGGCCGCCGTCCAGCGCGGCGTAGACCTGCATTCCTTTGCTGCCCGAAGTGACCGGCGCACACCCCGTCATACCGGCCTCCTGCATCCGGTCGCGCACGAGCAGCGCGAGCCGTGCGCACTCGTCCAGGCCGGCCGGCGCGCCCGGGTCGAGGTCGATCACCAGCCGATCGGGCAACCCCGGTAGGCCGTCCTCGAGCCGCCACTGCGGCACGTGGAACTCCAGGGCTGCGAGGTTGGCCAGGTAGGTCAGGGCGGCCAGGTCTTCGACCAGTGGGTAAGTGACGCTGTCACCGCCGCCGCGGGAGCCGCTCGATGGCAGCGTCACCCGGTCCAGCCAGGATGGCGCGCCGGGCGGCAGATTCTTCTCGAAGAACGACAGGTCGGCCACGCCGTGCGGCCAACGGATGCGGGTCACCGGCCGCCCGGCGAGCACCGCGAGCAGGGGGCCGGCGACCTGGCTGTAGTAGTGCAGCACCTCGCCCTTGGTGGTCTCGGTCGCCGGGTAGAGCACCTTGGACAGGTTGCTCAGCTTCAGCCGGCGGCCGGAGACCTCGACGGTGATCTGTTCGGACTCAGCCATCGGTCACCTCGGTGCGCACCAGATCGGCCACGGTCAGGTCGTGGCGTATGCCGCGCCAGGTCGGCTGGCGAAGCTGCCCTCCCTCGGTAACTCCCAGGAACTCCACGTCGGTCACCAACTCGGGCCGCACCCACTGCACGCCACCGGGTACGTCGGGCGGAAGTCCCTCTGCGAACGGCGAATTCGCCACCGCGAGCGCCTCCAGACTGGCCCGTAGTGACTCACCGGTCGTACCGGCGAGGCCCGACCCGACGCGCCCCCGGTAGAGCAGCGGACCGTCGGGGGTCGGTGTCGCCAGCAGCACCGCCCCGAGTCGCCGGTCGTTCTCCCGCTCCGGCAACCAGCCGGCGATCACGAACGAATCTGCTTTGCGGTGAACGGTTTTGCGCCAGTCGAGGCTTCGCCTGCCCGGCTGGTATGGCGATGCCAGCCGCTTGGACACCACTCCTTCGATGCCCTGGTCGGCGGTCGCCGCGAGCAGTTGGGTGCCGTCCTCGAAGACCGGGGGAGTCTGCACGTAGCGCGAGTTCAGGTCCAGCCCCTCGAGCAGTTGACGGCGTTGCCGCAATGGCAGGCCGATCGTCGGGGTGTTCATCGCCTGCAGCACGTCGAACATCATGAGGGTGACCGGTGACTGGCCGGCGAGGCGAGCCGCCGTCGCAGCGTCGGCGACGTTGAAGCGTTCGGCGAGCGCGGCGAACGACGGCCGCCCGTCGCGCAACACGACGACCTCGGCGTCGAGGAGCAGATCGTCATACCCGGTCAATCCCGCAGCGGGCCTGGCCAACTCGGGAAAGGCGACCGTCACCTCACGCTCGGTGCGGGAGAACAACCGCAGGACGTCGCCCCGCACCTGCACGAGCAGCCGCATGCCGTCCCACTTCACCTCGTGGATCCAGGCGTCGCCGGCCGGCACCGCGTCGGCCGCGGTCGCGAGCATCGGTCGCACCGGTCACCTGCTCCTTTGCAGATCCAACTTCATGAGGCAATCTTGCCTGGTGCGCGCAATCTGGAAGGGTGCCGTGTCGTTCGGGCTGGTGAATGTCCCGGTCCGGCTCTATTCGGCGACCGAGAACCACGACGTGCAGTTCCGCCAGGTGCACCGGGAGGACGGTGGCCGGATCAAGTATCAGCGGGTCTGCTCGATCGACGGCGAGCAGGTGTCGTATGACGACATCGCCAAGGGCTTCGAGACCGACGACGGGCAGATGGTCGTGCTCAGCGACGAGGATCTCGCTGACCTGCCGATCAGCACCAGCAAGGAGATCGCGGTCGACAAGTTCGTGCCGAGCGACCAGATCGACCCGCTCTACCTCGACAAGTGCTACTACCTGGAGCCCGACAAGGGCGCGGTCAAGCCGTACATGCTGTTGCGCGAGGCGCTGGAATCCACCGACCGGGTCGCGCTGGTGACCGTCGCGCTGCGCACCCGCACCACCGTTGCGGTGCTCCGGGTGCGCGGCGAGGTGATCGTGTTGCAGACGCTGCTCTGGCCGGACGAGGTGCGCGCCGCCGAGTTCGGGGTGCTGGACGACGCCGCCGGCGACGACGCGAAACCGGCCGAGCTCGCGATGGCGCACATGCTGGTGGAGTCGTTGTCCGGCGACTACGACCCGTCCGAGTACACCGACGACTACGAGGAAGCGGTCAAGGCGGTGGTGAAGGCCAAGCTCGAGGGCGGCGAGGTCACCACGCCGGAGGAGCCGGAGGACGAGGGCGGCGAGGTGCTGGATCTGCTCGCCGCGCTGCAGCAGAGCGTTGCCCGGGCCAAGGCGGCCCGTGGCGAGCCCACCGACCAGCCGGCCGGCGCCGCCGCGCCGGAGAAGGCCACCGACGGGCCTGCGTCGAAGAAGGCCGCCACCAAGAGCGCGACCAAGAAACCTGCCGCCAAGAAACCGGCGAAGAAGGCCGCCGCCACCAAGAGCGCGGCCAAGAAGACCGCCGCGAAGAAACCGGCGAAGAAGAGCGCTGCCAAGAAGGGCGCGGCCAAGAAATCCGCGTAGGCCTCGGCAGTTAGCCAAGAACCCGCCGCCCGATGGGCGGCGGGTTCTGCTCGCAGACGGTCGGTCCGGTCTCAGCGGGCGCGTTCGCGCCGACGCGAGGCGCGCGGGCGTTCGCTCGCCTTCCCGTTGAGCTTGCCGCCGGTGACCGGTTCGGCCGCCGACTCGACGGTCTGGTCTCCGGTCGTTGCGGAGGTGTCCTTCGACGGCGACTCCCCGTAGTACTTCTCGCCCGCGTACGTGCCGTAGGCGCCGTAGCCGTACTGCGAGTCGCCATACATGATCCGGTTGATGCGCTTGGTGTTGACCCGGTTGAGCACGCCGCCGAGCACTCGGCCGCCGACGGCGTTCAGATTGTGCGCGGCGCGCTGCAGGTGCTCCGCGCGGGTGTCGGACGCGGCGACCACGACCACGGCACCGTCGGCGCTTGCCGACAGCAGCGCGGCGTCGGTCACCGGCAGCAGCGGCGGCGCGTCCAGGATCACGCGGTGGGTCTCGGTGAGCTTCTCGATCAGCTGGTGCATGCGCTGCGAGCCGAGCAACTCGCTGGGGTTCGGCGGGATCTGGCCGGCGGTCAGCACGTAGAGGCCGGCCTTGGCGGTCGGCTGCAGGGCGTCGCTCAGGGTGGCGGTACCGGCCAGCACCTGGGTGAGACCGACCGAGGAGTCCAGGTCGTAGATGCCCGCCACGGTCGGCCGGCGCAGGTCGGCGTCGATCAGCACGACCTGGTCGCCGGAGTCGGCCAGCACCCACGCCAGGGACGATGCAACCGTCGACTTACCTTCACCCATCCGCGCGCTGGTGATCACGATGCTGCGCGGGTCGTGGTCGACGTCGACGAACCGCAGGTTGGTGCGCAGCTGACGCAGCGCCTCCCGGGTCTGGAAGTCCTTCTCGTCACCGAGCGAACGGTCCGCGGCGGCCAGGGTGCGGTTGCCCGGGATGACACCGAGCACGCTCGCGCCGAGGTTTTCCTCGACGTCGTCGGTGGACCGGATGCGGGTGTCACGCCGGTGCTGGATGAGCGCCAGCAGGTAGCCGACCACGAGGCCCGCGAGCAGGCCGATCGGCAGGATGCGGGCCGGCTTGGGGTATGACGGGGACTGCGGCAGCGCGGCACTCGAGGTGTTCTTGATCGCGACGCCGGTGTTGGGGTCGGTCTTTTGGACGTAGGTGGTGAGGACGTCGACCACCGAGTTGGCGATCGCCTTGGCCTGCGAGGCGTTGGTGGCCGTTGCGTTGATCGTGATGATCGGCTTGTCCTGCGGCACCGTCGCGCTGATCTTCGCGGCGAGCTCGCTGTTGGTCATCTTCAGCTTTTCCTTGCTGATGACCTGCGAGGTGACCTGCTGGCTGGTGGCCAGGTCGGCCCAGGTCGCGGCGCGCTGCTGCGCGACCAGACCGCTGCTGTAGGCCGCACCGCTGGAGCTGTTACCGGAGGAGTTCGGGGCCGCGACCAGCGCCTGCGAGGTGGCGGTGTACTCCTTGGTGCGGGTCCAGGTGTAGGCCGCGGCCAGCGCCAGTCCGACGCACGCGCAGGCGAGCAACAGGATCCAGTACCTGCGGGTGAGCTTCCAGAGATCTTCGAGCGTCAACGTGCGTCTCCATGACCGGTCAGAGGTCCAGGATCACGGAGCGGACAACCGAACCCTGGCGCGGATGGAGGCAGCGCCGCCCCCAAACAACGTCACAAAACGCCCCGAGTATATGGCATGCGACAGTCCCGTCTGACCCGTGCGAGGATTTCCCCGCCCTGCCCCGTCGCGCCAAGGATTCTCAATGCCGACCGTGTTGTTCGTTTGCACCGGAAACATCTGCCGGTCGCCGTTCGCCGAGCGTTACGCACGCCGTCTTGCCGACAGCGCGGACCTGCAGGGCTGGAACTTCGCCAGTGCCGGCGCCGGTGCCCTGGTCGGATCGTCGATGGATCGCCAGATGGCCAAGGAATTGGTCGACCTCGGCGGCGACCCGGAGGGCTTCCGCGCGCGGTCCCTCACCCGTGACGTGATCAATGACGCGGACCTGATCGTGGCGATGGAGACGTTCCACCGGTCGGTCGTGCTCGACGACTTCCCGGCGTTGGTACGCCGCACCTTCACCCTCGGACAACTGGCCCGGATCGCACGGGACTACCCGGCGCAGGTCAAGGGGTCGGAGTTGTTGGGGCAGATCGGCGCGTTCCGGCACCGGGCCCGCGACGAGGACAACATCCGCGACCCCTACCGTCGCAGCCCGGAGGTGGCGCACGAGGTGGCGCTCGAGATCGCCGGTCTGCTCGACGAACTCATCCCGCGGCTGGGTGACTGACTTGCGGGACCACGGTCTCGAGGATGCCGTGGTCGCGCATCGCCTGGACCGCCGCACTGACCAACTCGGTCGAGTCCGGGTGGTCGCCGTGCTGGTTGACGCAGACCTGCGTCAACTCCTCCAGTGACGCTTCCTTCGCGCTATGCGACCAGATGGTCGCGCCGAGGCCGCTGAGCCGGGCGGGCGAGGAGCCGACCAGCAGCAACACCTCACCGTCGATGCCGACCGCGTCGGTGTAGGAGGCCCGCCGGACGAGGGTCTGCGGCTCCGGCTGTGACCCGTCCCGCCGGCGGTCCTCCGACACCGGCGGCGGCAGGCGGAAGTAGCGGTCCGGCAACGCGTCGGCGTCGGGCGGTGCCAGGTGCACCAGCTCGGCGGGCTCGGTCGGGCGCTGCCGCAGGGCGTCCCGCAACAGTTGCGCCGCCTGCTCGATGTCGCGGTAGCGAAGCCGCCATACCCCGCCGGTGTCGCAGGCAGCCCGCGCCAGGGTCCACAGCGGGTCCCGCATCGCCGGCAGAGCGGAGGTGTGTGGGATGAGGTCGAGCAGGCCGTCCAGCAGTGGGACCGGCTCGAGCGTCACCGTGGCGGCGTCGTCGGCCCGGTCCAGCAGCACGAAGCGGGTCGCGTGCGGGTCGGGCGGGCAGATGGGCAAGTCGAGCTCGTCCGGGCCGTGTTGCGACTTGTGTCCCGGATCGTCGGTGGCGATCACCACCGACAGCGGTTTGGGATAGGGGAGTATGTCGAGGCGGTCGCCGATCGAGACGGTCTCGTCCGTGACGTAACCGAACCCGGCCGAGCACAACCGGTGCGCGGCGGTTGTCTTGCCGGTCCCGGACGCGGCGACCAGCACCGCGACGTCGCCGGTGACCCGGTCGGCCACGCCGCACGCGTGCAACATCAGTCGGGATCCGGCCGCCTGCCGGATGCCGGCCAGGGTCAGCGCGCTGGCCAGCGAGTAGTCGCGTCGGTCGGGATCGTCCTGGTTGCCGGGGCGCACCTCGTCGTCCGCGGCCGAGCCGGGAGCGGCCAGGCATCGTGACCATTGACCGCGCCAACGCTCCAGGTCGTCGTCGGTGGCGGGGACGGAGAGCACGGACCCGAGCACGCTGAGCCGCAGATCCCCTGTCATGAGCGGATCTTAACGAGTAGGACAGCGACCAGTGGCGCGGTGTTCGCCATCCGCGAACACCGCTTCCGGCGACGTCCCGTGGTGGAACATGCTGGAGACCAGTGGCGTTGTGACCGACAAGTCCCGCCGTGCGCACGTGCCGTCATACACGTGCAGGTCGGCGCATTAGCATCAACGGTGGCGACAGCTACCTTCAGGAGTTGAGATGTTCGAACGGTTCACAGACCGCGCCCGGCGAGTTGTGGTGCTCGCTCAGGAAGAGGCGCGCATGCTCAACCACAACTACATCGGCACCGAGCACATCCTCCTGGGGTTGATCCACGAGGGCGAGGGTGTCGCCGCCAAGGCGCTGGAGAGCCTCGGCATCTCGCTGGACGCCGTGCGTGAGCAGGTGCAGGAGATCATCGGCCCCAGCCAGCAGACCCAGTCGGGTCACATTCCGTTCACCCCGCGCGCCAAGAAGGTGCTGGAGCTCTCGCTGCGCGAGGGACTGCAGCTCGGCCACAGCTACATCGGCACCGAGCACATCCTGCTCGGCCTGATCCGCGAGGGCGAGGGCGTCGCCGCCCAGGTGCTGGTCAAGATGGGTGCCGACCTGTCGCGCGTGCGGCAGCAGGTCATCCAGCTCGTCTCCGGCTACCAGGGCAAGGAGCCCCAGGGCGCCGGCGTCGGCCAGCCGGGCCAGGAGAGCGGCACCCCAGCCGGCTCGCTGGTGCTCGACCAGTTCGGCCGCAACCTGACTCAGGCCGCCCGCGAGGGCAAGCTCGACCCGGTCATCATGCGGGACCAGGAGATCGAGCGCGTGATGCAGGTGCTGTCCAGGCGCACCAAGAACAACCCGGTGCTGATCGGTGAGCCCGGCGTCGGCAAGACCGCGGTCGTCGAGGGCCTGGCCCAGGACATCGTGCGCGGTGAGGTGCCGGAGACGCTGAAGGACAAGCAGCTCTACACCCTCGACCTCGGCTCGCTGGTCGCGGGCAGCCGCTATCGCGGTGACTTCGAGGAGCGGCTGCGCAAGGTGCTCAAGGAGATTCGCACCCGCGGCGACATCATCCTGTTCATCGACGAGATCCACACCCTGGTGGGTGCCGGTGCCGCCGAGGGCGCGATCGACGCCGCGTCGATCCTCAAGCCGATGCTGGCGCGAGGCGAGCTGCAGACGATCGGTGCGACCACGCTCGACGAGTACCGCAAGCACATCGAGAAGGACGCCGCGCTCGAGCGCCGGTTCCAGCCGATCCAGGTGCAGGAGCCGACGATCCCGCACGCGATCGAGATCCTCAAGGGGCTGCGCGACCGCTACGAGGCGCACCACCGGGTGACGATCACCGACGCGGCGCTGGTCGGTGCGGTCAACATGGCCGACCGCTACATCAACGACCGGCACCTGCCGGACAAGGCGATCGACCTGATCGACGAGGCGGGCGCGCGACTGCGCATCCGCCGGATGACCGCTCCGCCGGACCTGCGCGAGTTCGACGAGAAGATCGCGCACGTCCGCCGCGAGAAGGAGTCGGCGATCGACGGGCAGGACTTCGAGAAGGCCGCGTCGCTGCGTGACGACGAGAAGAAGCTGATCAACGCCAAGGCGCAGCGGGAGAAGGAGTGGAAGGCCGGCGACATCGATGTCGTGGCCGAGGTCGATGAGGAGCTCATCGCCGAGGTGTTGGCCGCGTCCACCGGCATCCCGGTCTTCAAGTTGACCGAGGAGGAGTCCAGCCGCCTGCTGCGGATGGAGGACGAGCTGCACAAGCGCATCGTCGGCAACGACGACGCGATCAAGGCGCTGTCCCAGGCGATCCGGCGCACCCGCGCCGGGCTGAAGGACCCGCGCCGTCCGGGCGGTTCGTTCATCTTCGCCGGCCCCACCGGTGTCGGTAAGACCGAGCTGGCCAAGTCGCTCGCGGAGTTCCTCTTCGGCGACGACGACGCGCTGATCACCCTCGACATGTCGGAGTTCTCCGAGAAGCACACCGTGTCGCGGCTGTTCGGGTCGCCTCCCGGTTACGTCGGCTACGAAGAGGGCGGCCAGCTGACCGAGAAGGTGCGGCGCAAGCCGTTCTCGGTGGTGCTCTTCGACGAGGTCGAGAAGGCGCACCCGGACATCTTCAACTCGCTGTTGCAGATCCTGGAGGACGGTCGCCTGACCGACAGCCAGGGCCGGGTGGTCGACTTCAAGAACACCGTGATCATCATGACCACCAACCTCGGCACCCGGGACATCGCCAAGGGCGTCACGCTCGGCTTCGCGCCGGGCAACGACACGGCGACCGGCTACGAGAAGATGAAGGCCAAGGTCAACGACGAGCTCAAGCAGCACTTCCGGCCTGAGTTCCTCAACCGCGTCGACGACACCATCGTCTTCCCGCAGCTGTCCCAGGAGGAGATCATGCAGATCGTCGATCTGCGCATCGCTGACCTGGACAACCGGCTCAAGGACAAGGACATGGCGATCGAGCTCACGCCCGCGGCCAAGAAGCTGCTGGCCGAGCGCGGATACGACCCGGCCCTTGGTGCTCGTCCGCTGCGTCGCGCTATCCAGCGCGAGGTCGAGGACGCGCTCTCCGAGAAGATTCTCTACGGCGAGCTCGGTGCCGGCGAGATCGTGCTGGTCGACACCGAGGGCGAAGGCAAGGAAGCCACCTTCACCTTCACCGGCAGCCCCAAGCCGGAGGCGCCCGACGGCCTGACCGTCGAGACCGCCGGCGGCGTGGACCTCGGCAAGGAGTAGGTCCTTTCGGCATACGACGCAAAAGGGTGGCCGGGCTGATTTCAGCCCGGCCACCCTTTTTTGCGTACGCCCCCGACCAGCGTTTCTCGACCCTCGGCATACGAACACGCCGCGAGAGTCGCGATTGTCGGCGCGTCGGTATGCCGAGGGTCGACTTTTGCCGGTATGACGCGCCTACTCCGACTCCACGACCATCAGGGTGTGGCCGGACGGGTCGCGAAACCAGAACAGCGACGGCACCGGACCCTCACCGCGCATGATCTCCGCGTCGACATCGACCCCCTGCTTCTTCATCGCCTCGTAGGTGTGGTCAATATCCTTCGCGGTCAGCGTGATTCCGGTGCTCTGCGGCTGGAACTCGTGCCCCTCGGGCGGCGGCGCCAGCGCAACGCCGGTGTCTCCGCCGGGCAGGTAGACCTCGATCCAGCGGTAGCCGCCGCCGAACGGTTGGTCGACCCGCTTGTCGAAGCCGAGGCCCTCGTAGAACTCGACGGCCTTGTCCTGCTCAGGGGTGACGATGCAGACGAGGCTGAACTGCCCGATGCCGATGTCGCTCATGGTCGTGCCTTCCTGGTGCGAACGAAGTGAGACGTCAAGTAGACCGTGGCCGGCCCCGGAACTCATCGGTGCGGCGGTCCGGCGTCTGGAGTGCCTTGAGTACGCTGCCCGATTGTGAAGGACCCCGAGCTGACGATGCGCGCCGCCCGGGCCACCGACGTGCGCGGCATCCGCGAGCTCGTGGCGCCATACGTGGACGGGCGGGCGATCGTGCCCAAGCCGGTGGTCGCCTACTACGAGGGCGTGCAGGAGTTCCTCGTCGTCGAGCGTGCCGGCCGCATTGTCGGGTGCGGGGCCCTGCACGTGATGTGGGAGGACGTCGCCGAGGTGCGCACGCTCGCCGTCGACGCCGCCGAGAAGGGCCTCGGCATCGGCAGCGAACTGCTGGCCGCCCTGCTGCAGCGGGCCCGCGACCTATCGGTGCGGCGCGTCTTCTGCCTCACCTTCGAGGTGGGTTTCTTTGCGGCACACGGGTTTTCCGAGATTGACGGCGAACCCGTGACGCCCGACGTCTACGCCGAGATGCTGCAGTCGTATGACGAGGGTGTCGCCGAATTCCTCGACCTCGATCGGGTCAAGCCGAACACCCTCGGCAACCACCGCATGCTGCTGACCTTCCCCTCCTGACCGGCTGGGGCGCAGGCCGAGCCGATCAGCCGATCTGCACGGTGCTTTCGCGGGCCGAGCAGATCAGCGGATGGGTGGCGGCGGTCGCGGCGGCGCCGGAGATCGGCTCGCACAGCCACTCACCGACTCCACCGGGCTGGCGTTCGCGTTGCATGGCCTGCACCTGCGCGACGTTGGTCCGCACCACCTGCAGTGCTTCGTTGCATGTCAGCGAACCACTGATGACCATCACCGGCAGGCCGGCGCCGCTGCCGCAGACGTCCGGTGAATCCACCGGATGCTCCCGCTTCGCGCTCGCGCTCGGGGACACGGTCGAACTCGCGGTGGCCGGTGTCGAGACCGCGGTCCAGTTGGTCTTCGCATCGGCCCGGTCGCTGATCCCGCAGCCGCTGACCAGACCACCCGCGGCGACTACGAAGGTCCCGGCGACGGCAGCGCGGGCAAGTGGGCGGCGAGTAGCCGGCGTGGTGACCACAAGCTGACCGTAAAGGCCTAGACAGTTGGTTGGCTACTTTGTCACCTGCTCAAGGATTTCGCCGTGATTCTGCGGCCTGTTGCCTCCCGAACGGGTTACCGATGGGTATGTCGCAGCAGGCCGCAGAGTCCGGTCGCCGGAGTCGGGAGCGACCTCCTCCGCGATGCGACGAAGGTCACTTTGGCCGGACGACTGTCAGGCAGGCTGCGCAGTGCGCGGGCGACGACGCTGATAGGAGTGCGGGTCCTTCTCGTGCGAGGTCTCGGTCAGCGACTTGCCGTTGGTCTCCGGCGCCCACGCGTAGGACAGGATGCCGCCGAGGGCCGACACTCCGGCCAGCACCAGCAACACCCCCGAGGTGCCGATGACGTCCTGGAGCGGCTTCAAACCCCAGGTGCCGATGGCCGCCGCGATGCGGCTGATCGAGCTGGCCAGGCCGACGCCGGAGGCGCGCACCGAGCTGGGGAAGATTTCCTCCGGGTAGATGCCGGTGGTGATGCTCATGATCCCGTAGGAGAACAGGTAGCCGAAGTAGGCGATCACCCCGAAGACGATCGGCATGTGCATGTACATCGACGCCAGGAAGAGCGCGATCGCACAGCCGAACATCGGCCAGATGACGATCATCCGCCGCCCGACCCGGTCGACCAGCTTCCACGAGATGGTCGCGCCGACCAGCGCGATGATGGTGCCGAGCAGAGCGCCCAGCAGCGAGTCGCTGCCCATGCCGAGCGCCTTGAGGATGTCCGGACCGAAGAAGGTGAGCGCGAAATAGGGCATCACGATCGCACTCCACGACAGTGACGCGAAGAGCGTCCGGCGGATGTACTGCTTGGAGAACAGCACCGTCCAACGGGTCTCCTGCTCCGGCTCGTCGAGCAGGTCGCCCGGGTTCTGCAGGTCGAGCTCGTCGCGGTAGATCGCCACGGCCTCGTCGGTGCGGCCCTTGCTCACCAGCCAGCGCGGGGACTCCGGCAGCCCGTGCCGGATGATCAGGCTGATGATCGCCGGCACGATGCTCATCCCGAGAATGACCCGCCACCAGGTGGGTTCGTAGGTGTTGATCAGGTAGCCGATCAGGTAGGCGATGACGTAACCGACGTTCCACCCGATCTCCAGCAGCCCCAGGTAGTGGCCGCGGGTCTTGCGCTGGGCGAACTCGCCCAGCAGCGGTGACCCGATCGAATAATCCGCGCCCACGGCCAGACCCATGAGTATGCCGAGCACGAACACCTGCCACGGTGCGGTGACGAAGAACAGCAGCAGCGCGCAGAGGCTGAAAAGCATCAGGTCGAAGGTGAACATCGGCTTTCGGCCGATGCGGTCGGTGACGTAACCCAGCAGCAATCCACCGAAGAAGGTGCCGATCAGCACCGAGGCCGAAATCCAGCTCTCCCACATGCCGCTGACGCCGAGCTCGGACTTGGCCATGCCGGCCATCGCCGAGGCGAAGGTGGCGAAGACGAACCCGTCGATGAACATGCCGCCGCCGGTGGCGAGGGTGAGTCGTTGCAGGAAGTGGCGGGACTTCGGGGTCAGTGGTGCATCGTGGTCGGGTCGAGTGCCGACTGTCGTGGTCACGGTTCTCCTCGCCGTTGGCGAGGGGCCCTGAGCCCGCCCGGAGGTCCCCACGACGAGGCTCGTCGCGGGTCGCCGGGCGCTTCCCAGAGACCCTCGATTTCGTGGTGGATCTCGTCGTGCAGCAGTCAAGTTTAACTGATCGGCAAACTAAGCGACCGGTCAGTAGCCGGGCGCCCCTCCGGCTGGCCGGCTCGAAAACCCCGGGATTGCAACGTTCCGCGTCACCGGCGCGCGTGATAGATGCGGCGTACGACGTCCTCGATGTCAGGCTCTTCGATCGACAGGTCCCGCACCTCGGCGCGTTCGCTGACGGCGGCGAGCACTGCGGCAGCGGTGGTCCGCTCGGAGTCGAAGCCCAGCCGCTGGCGCGCGCCGTCGACCTCGCTGCCGAGGTGCGCCGTGTGTGGTATGCCGCCCAGGTCCGCGGTCGGGCCGGTCAGGTCGACCACCAGCGTGCGGCCCGCGCCGGCGGCCCGCGCGAGCCCGTCCAGGTCACCGTCGTGCACAACACGGCCGTGGTCGACCACGAGCACCCGGTCACAGAGGCGCTCGATGTCGCCCATGTCGTGCGTGGTCAGCAGCAGGGTGGTGCCGTGCGTCGCGCGTTCCTGGATCAGGAACTCCCGGAGGCGCTGCTTGGACAACACGTCCAGACCGATCGTCGGCTCGTCGAGGATGACCAGCTGCGGCTGGTGTAGCAGCGCGGCCGCGACCTCGGCCCGCATCCGCTGGCCGAGCGAGAGCTGCCGCACCGGGGTGGCGAGAAACTCCCCGAGCTCGAGACGGTCGACGAGTTCGTCGGTGCGGGCGCGGGAGCGGCTCGGCGGCAACCGGTGGATCGCGGAGAGGATCTCGAACGACTCGCGCACCGGCAGGTCCCACCACAACTGCGACCGTTGACCGAAGACGACGCCGACCCGCGCGGCGAGCTCACGACGCTGCTTCAGCGGGTCGAGGCCGCAGGTGCGCACCGTGCCGCTCGTCGGCACAAGGATGCCGACCAGCATCTTGATCGTGGTGGACTTGCCGGCGCCGTTCGCGCCGATGTAGCCCACGGAGTCGCCCGGTGCGATGGTGATGCTGAGGTCGTCCACCGCTCGCAGCGCGGACCGGGTCAGCAGTTTCGCGCCCTTGCCGCGGCGGGTGAATTCCCTTGTCAGACCGTGTGTTTCGACAACCGAGTCCATGTCAGCCGCCCCCTCCTTGGTAGTGCCGTACGCCGAAGCGCCACATCGTCAGGCCGAAGGCCGCCATCCACAGCGCCGCGAGTGGGGTGCACCACGCGAGCCAGGTCGGGAAGCCGGCGGGTCCCGGCAGGTCGAGCAGTCGCAAAGTGGGCACGTAAGCCACCAGTGCCACCGGGAAGACGAAACCGAAGAGCACCTTCAGTGGTGCCGACCAGACCGCCGCGGGCTGAGTCGAGGCGTAGCGCCCGCCATACACGAAGGCGTTGGTGAACTCCGCTCCGTTGACCATGAAGAACTGCACGCCGGCCGCCCACACGTAGAGCGAGGCGTAGGTGACCAGCCCGCAGACGATCGTCAGTGCGAGCAGCGCGACCTTGGCCGGCGACCAGTGAATCGGGTTGATGCTCAACGCGATCACGATGGATGCCAGGCCGATCGCGGCACGGGTGAGACGGCGCAACGAGATGTCGCTCGTCATCAATTGGAGCAGCAGCGGCTGCGGCCGCAGGTAGAAGACGTCGAGCGTGCCCTTGCGGATGTAGGTCGGGATGTTGTCGAGGTGCCCGACGAAGAGGTCGGCCAGTGAGAAGCACAGGTCGCCGATGCCGAAGACCAGCAGCACCTGCTCGAAGGTGAGCCCGCCGAGCAGCCCCACTTGGTGGAAGAGCAGCCACACCTCGGCCAGCTCGATCAGACCGACCAGCCCGGAGCTGATCAGGTCGATCACGAAGTTGCTGCGATAGCTGCGCTGTGCGCGCATGCGCGAGGAGAGCACCGCCCGGTATGCCGCAAGGTGCCCCGGTGCCTGATCGGGCTGGGTCGCATGGTGGCGGTCGCGGTTCATCCGCCCTGCACCTCCAGCTTGCGCCGGCCGGCGAGCGTCAGCAGCCGGCCCACCAGCAGCATCGCCGCGAGCCAGCCGAGCTGCACGAGAAACAAGCCGGCAGAGGCCCATCCGGTGACGCGTCCGGTCAGGATGTCGATCGGATACATCATCATCGACGGGAACGGCGTCGCCTCGGCGACGATCAGCAGCCAGGTCGGGAAGAGCGAGATCGGCACGAAGAGCCCGGCGAAGAAGCCGCTGAGCACCATGTAGAGGATCTGGAGGCCGCGGGTCTCGATCAGCCAGAAGCCGGCGATCGCGACGAGGTAGACCGTCGCGAACGAGATGGTGATGCCGGTGACCAGGCTCACCGCGCCGAGCAGGTAGGGCCCGGGAGTCGTGGGCATCGTCATACCGACCGTGAGTGCGCCGATGGCGACGCTCGGCAACCCCCGCGGGATCAGTGCGAACAGCGCGCGGCCGACCTCGGTGACGATCGTGGCCAGCTGGACGTCGAGTGGCCGGAGGAAGTCGACGGCGACGTCGCCGGTGCGGATCCGGTCGGCCAGGTCGATGCGGCCGGAGAGGTTGATCGACCCGAGCAGTCCCTGCGAGATCCAGATGTAGGCGCTCATCGAGCCGATGTCGTAGCCCTGCACGGTGCCGCCGCCCGCACGGACGGTGGCGAAGAGCATGGCGACCTTGAGGAAGCCGAAGGTCAGATTGGCGACGAGGCCGCCGAAGGCGGCTAAACGGTATGCCGATTGCTGCCGGAAGCCGGCTTTCAGGAGACGGATGTACGGGTGGATCGCAACCACGGGCACAATCGCGAGAACTTACCCGCTCGCAAGTCCGATGGCAACACCCGATCGATGATCGGCCTGGATTATGGTGGCCGGCATGACTGAAACCACGGCGAGTTCGCAGTTCGTGATCGTGATGGGCGTGTCCGGGTCCGGCAAGACAACGGTGGCCAAGGGCATCGCGCAGGTCATGGACTGGCTGTTCGCCGAGGGTGACGACTTCCACCCGCAGGCCAACGTCGACAAGATGGCCGCCGGCATCCCGCTGACCGACGAGGACCGCTGGCCCTGGCTGCGCGCGATCGGCACCTGGATCGACGAGCACGAGAGCGACGGCCGCAGCGCGGTTGTCACCTGCTCGGCGCTGAAGCGGGCCTACCGAGACCTGTTGCGCGAGGGCCGGCCGAATGTGCGCTTCTGCCACGTCGATGTGCCGGAGGACGTGCTCAAGGAGCGTCTCGCCGAGCGCACCGGTCACTACATGCCACCGTCGCTGCTGCCGTCGCAGCTGGCCACCTTGGAACCGCTGCAGCCGGACGAGCCCGGTGTGGTGGTCGAGGCGCGCGGCAACCCGGCGCAAGTTTTGCAGGAAGTGCTCGACGGGCTCGGGTTGCAGCCGGTCAAGCCGCTGCCCAAGGGCTGACCTCAGGCAGGCAGCCGAAAGCGTTCGCGCGCAAGGGGTTCGACCAGGCCGTCCTCGATGAGGGAGGCGAGGCACCGGTCGCGTTGCGCTGCGTCGTGCCACACCACGTCGAGCTTGCTGCGCGGCACGGGCCCGCTCGCGTCACGCAGCACGTGCAGCAGCTTGCCGCGCACCTGCCGGTCGGTGCCGGCCCACTTCTGCACCCGCTTGCGCGGACCGTCGTGCTCCGGCCGCCCCGCGAGCACCCAGGCGCAACGATCGAGCACCGGACAGCGTTCGCACTGCGGCGTTTTCGCCTTGCAGACCAGCGCACCGAGCTCCATCACCGCGACGTTCCAGGTCGCTGCCGCCGCATCGTCGGCGGGCAACAACTCCGCCGCGAGCCGGGTCTCGGCAGCACTCAGGCTCGGAGCTGGGTGCTCTGCACCGCTGATCAGCCGCGCCTCCACCCGGCGCACGTTGACGTCGACGACCGCCGACCTGATGCCGAACGCGAATGCCCCGACCGCCGCGGCCGTGTAACTGCCGATGCCCGGAAGTGCTTGCAGTTGCTCAAGATTCGCCGGTATGACGCCACTGTGCTCCTGGGTGATCGCAGTCGCCGCGGCGTGCAACCGCAGCGCCCTGCGCGGGTAACCCAACCGTCCCCACTCGCGCACTGCGTCGCCGGGCGCGGCCGCCGCGAGTGCTGCGGGCGTCGGCCACCGGCGCATCCAGTCGCGCCAGATCGGCTCGACGCGCACGACCGGGGTCTGCTGGAGCATCACCTCCGAGACCAGCACCGCCCAGGCGCGGTCGACGTGCGGCCACGGCCAGTCTTCCGGCGACCGGCGCCAGGGCAGGTCGCGGGCGTTTGCGCCATACCAATCGAGGATGGTGTCGTGCAGCGCGCCGTAGTCGCTCATCGGGTGCGAAAGGTGTCGAGGCTCAGACGTATCGCTCGAGGATGCTGCTCTCGGCCAGGCGGGAGAGGCCCTCGCGCACCGCCCGCGCACGGCTCTCGCCGACCCCGTCGACCGCCATCAGGTCGTCGAAGTCCGCGGCGAGCAGCTTCTGCAGGGTGCCGAAGTGGCCGACCAGCCGGTCGACGATCGTGGCAGGCAGCCGGGGCACCTTGGTGAGCAACCGGTAGCCGCGCGGGCTGACCGACATGTCGAGCGCGTCGCCGATGACGTTGAAGCCCGCGGCCCGTGCGCCGGCGGCGAGGTCGAGCAGGTCGGTCGCGCTCATCGCGCCGAGACGCTCGAGCGTCTCCTGGACCGTAAGGTCCGAGCGCGTGGCGTCGACGTAGTCGCGCACCACCAGCTCCCGGTCGTCGGTCAGGCCGCCGACGAGTTCGTCCAGTTGCAGGGAGATGAGCCGGCCGTCGGTGCCGAGTTCGACGACATACTCACTGATCTCCTCGCTGATCCGGCGCACCATCTCCAGGCGTTGCAACACGCTGGCGACGTCGCGCACGGTGACCAGGTCCTCGATCTCCAGCGCAGACAGCGTGCCGGTCACCTCGTCGAGACGCGACTTGTAGCGCTCCAAGGTCTGCAACGCCTGATTGGCGCGGGACATGATCGCGTTGGAGCCCTCGATCACGTGGCGCAGGTTGCCGACATACAACGCGCTGATGTGCATGGACTGACTCACCGAGACCACCGGGAAGCCGGTCTGTTTGGCGACTCGCTCGGCGGTGCGATGCCGGGTGCCGGACTCCCGCGTCTCGATGGACGGGTCGGGCACGAGCTGGGTCGCGGCGCGCAGGATGCGGGTGCCGTCGTTGTTGAGCACGATGGCCCCGTCCATCTTGGCCAGCTCCCGCACCCGCGTCGCGGAGAACTCGATGTCCATCGGGAAACCGCCGGTCGACATCTGCTCGACCACCGGGTCGTGACCGATCACGATCAGCGCTCCGGTCCGTCCGCGCAGGATGCGTTCGAGCGCATCGCGCAGATCGGTGCCCGGTGCCACGGAGGCCAGGGTCTCGCGCAGCAATTCCCAGTCGGAGCGATTCACGCAGGTCAGTGTATTGGCGGGTATGGCGCAGGCGGGCGCCTGCCCGGGGTGTCGGTGCGCCGAATTATCTTCTCCTCCATGGCTACCACCGCACGCAAGAAGGCACCGGCCCCGACCTACCGCTGCACCGAGTGCGGCTGGCAGGCCGTGAAGTGGGTCGGGCGATGTGGCGAGTGCCAGGCGTGGGGGACGGTCTCGGAGGTCGGCCAGACCCGGGTGCGCACCGCTGCGGCGGCGACCGTCGAGCGGCCGGCTCGACCGATCGGCGAGGTCGACGCGACGCGCGCGGAGGCGCAGGCGACCGGAGTCGGCGAGTTCGACCGGGTGCTCGGCGGAGGCTTGGTGCCCGGCGGTGTCGTGCTGGTCGCCGGCGAGCCAGGCATCGGCAAGTCGACGCTGTTGCTCGACGTCGCGGCGCGGGCCGCGCGCGCCGGCCGCCGCGTCCTCTACATCAGCGGTGAGGAGTCCGCGGCGCAGGTGCGGCTGCGGGGTGAGCGCATCGAGGCCCTCGCTCGCGATCTCTACCTGGCGAGCGAGACCGACCTGGCGACGGTGCTCGCCCAGATCGACCGGGTCGAGCCTGAGCTGCTCATCGTCGACTCGGTGCAGACGATCGCCTCTGCCGAGATCGACGGAGCACCGGGCAACGTCAGTCAGGTGCGCGAGGTCGCCGCCGCGATCCTGCAGGTCGCCAAGCGGCACGGCATCGGCACGCTGCTGGTCGGGCACGTCACCAAGGACGGCTCCATCGCCGGGCCGCGTGTCCTGGAGCACCTGGTCGACGTGGTGGTGCAGTTCGAGGGCGAGCGGCACTCCCGGCTGCGGCTGGTGCGTGCGGTGAAGAACCGCTACGGCCCGACCGACGAGGTGGGCTGTTTCGACCTGTCCGAGCTCGGCATCGTCGGGTTGCCCGACCCGAGCGGGCTGTTCCTGTCCCGCCTGGACGAGCCGGTGCCGGGCACCTGCGTGAGCGTGACGCTGGAGGGCCGCCGGCCGCTGGTGACGGAGGTGCAGGCGCTTCTGGTCCCGGGCAACGGCGGGTCGGCCCGGCGTACGACGAACGGAGTGGACAGCTCGCGCACCGCGATGATCCTGGCCGTGCTCGACCGGCGCGCCGGGGTCGCGCTGCGCAACGACGATTGTTATGTCTCCACGGTCGGCGGCGCGAAACTGTCCGAGCCGGCGGCGGACCTGGCGATCGCGCTGGCGCTCGCGTCGGCCAAGGAAGGCCGACCGCTGCCGGCGGGGCTGCTCGCGGTCGGCGAGGTCGGGCTCGCCGGTGACGTCCGCGGTGTCGGGGGAGTGCCGCGGCGCCTGGCCGAGGCAGCGCGCATCGGCTTCAAGCGCGCGATCGTCCCGGCCGGGTCGCTCGGCACCGAGAGTGCGCCGGCGGGCATGCGGGTGATCGAGGTGCGCGACGTGCACGCCGCGACGAGAGCAATCGCGTTGCCCGTGTCTTCGTAGGTCTTGTCTCAGTAGGTCTTCGACCGCACGAAGACCGCGTAATCGACTCCGGTGCCTTGGTGTTCGGCGAGGATGCGGTCTGCGTGATCGGGGGTGAACTCGATGCGCACCACCGACTCGAAGTCGGCGCGGGTGTCAAACTCCCACCGCATTGTCACCGGCGTGGAGGTGAAACCCTGCCGTTGCCAGAAGCGTTCGACACCCACCGGGTCGTATGCCGGCAGCTCCGCGCGGAACCACTCGCCGAACCTCGACCGCGACGCGTCGTTGTCGATCACGAACGCGACGCCGCCGGGCCGCATCACCCGCTGCAGCTCCGCCAGGCCCGGCTCGCACCCGCCGCCGAAGAAGTAGGACCACCGCGCGTGTGCGACGTCGACCGAATCATCTTCCACCGGAAGGGCTTGCGCGGCTCCGAGCCGCACGTCGACGAGATCCTCGGCCAGGCCGAGGCCGCGCACTCGTGACTGCGCGGCTCGGGTCAGCGGCTCGTAGGGTTCGACGCCGATCACCCGGCGGGCGGTCCGGGCGAAGTAGGGCAGGTGGTAGCCCGATCCGCAGCCGATGTCGAGCACGTCAGCTCCGGCCCAGTCGCGCACCCGGCGCATCGCCGCCCAGATCAGG
This sequence comes from Flexivirga meconopsidis, assembly GCF_026162425.1. Taxonomy (GTDB): domain Bacteria; phylum Actinomycetota; class Actinomycetes; order Actinomycetales; family Dermatophilaceae; genus Flexivirga; species Flexivirga meconopsidis. Next base: position 751,777 of record NZ_JAOBQJ010000001.1, read on the forward strand.
CCGTCGGGGTCGACGCCACGGTTCTCGATCTCGTAGGTGTCCGGGTGTTCCCAGATGTTGGGTGAGGGGATCGGGTCGTAGGACGGCGGCGTTGTCATCGCGTCTTCTTCGCCGGCTTCTTCTTGCCTGCCGCGGCGTCCTCGGCGGCCAGCGTGGCCGGGTGCACGAAGAGCGGCAGCAGCTTGCGACCGCCGCGACCGGCCTCGCGCAGCGCCGTCGCCTGCAGCAGATGCGCCTCGCAGCGGATCGCCAATTCGTCATACGCCGCATCGCCCATCAGGTGCCGCAGCTCACCCTCATTGGACACGTAGACCGGCGAAGCACCCACGTGCGCCTCGGGATTGCCGGAGCAATACCAATCGAGGTCGTGCCCGCCCGGGCCCCAACCACGGCGGTCGTATTCGCCGATCGAAATCTCCAGGTAGGACGTCTCGTCGTTCAGCTCGACGGTGCGGAAGGTGCGACGGATCGGCAGCTGCCAGCAGACCTCCGGCTTGATCGTGTGCGGCGGCACACCGGTCAGCATCGCGTGCTGGTGCAGGGCGCAGCCGGTGCCGGCCGGGAATCCCGGGCGGTTGTGGAAGATGCAGGCGCCGTCGACCACCCGGGTCTTCCAGTCGCCGTCCTCCTTCTCCCGCCAGCCGGCCTTGCTGTGGCCCTCGTCGTAGTACTGCCACTCGTCCTCGCCGAGTTCGGCGACCACCTTTTTGATGTTCTTCAGGTCGTCCTTGTCGGCGAAGTGGGCGCCGAGGGTGCAGCAGCCGACGTCGGGTGCGTCGGCGTAGATGCCCTGGCAGCCGGCGCCGAAGATGCAGGTCCACGACGAGGTGAGCCAGGTCAGGTCGCACCGGAAGCGTTCGGCGGGGTCGTCGGGGTTGTCGAACTCGACCCAGGTGCGGGCAATCTCCAGCGGTGTCTCGGCCACCCGGCAATCGTAGGTGCGGCTGCGCCACCGTCGGCGGGTCACCCGTGCACTAGCGTTGGCGGCATGCGGCTCGGGGTGATCGACGTTGGCTCCAACACGGTGCACCTGCTCGTGGTCGACGCGCACCGTGGTGCGCACCCGCTGCCGGCCAGCTCGCACAAGCGCGAGCTTCGGCTGTCGGAGCACACCACCGCCGACGGCTCGGTCGCGCCCGAGGGCATCGAGCGGCTGGTCGGTTTCGTCAGCGAGTGCCTGACGATCGCCGAGGACCAGGGGATCGAGGACCTGCTCGCCTTTGCCACCAGTGCGATCCGCGAGGCACCCAACGGCGATGCGGTGCTGCAGCAGGTGCGTGACAGGACGGGTGTGGACCTGCAGGTGCTGAGCGGTCCCGAGGAGTCGCGACTGACCTTCCTCGCCGTGCGCCGCTGGTTCGGATGGTCCGCGGGCCGGTTGCTCGTGGTCGACATCGGCGGCGGTTCGCTCGAATTCGCCGCCGGCATCGACGAGGAGCCCGACGTGGCACTCAGCCTGCCGCTCGGCGCCGGCCGGTTGACGCGTGACCTGCCGGGCGACCCGCCCGAGCGAGGCGACCTGAAGGTGCTGCGCAAACAGATCCGGTCCGACATCGCCCGGGTCGCCCGGGACGTGACCAAGGTGGGCGCCCCGGATCGCTTCGTCGGCACCAGCAAGACCATCCGTTCGCTGGCACGGGTCACCGGAGCCGCGCCCAGCGGTGAGGGGCCGTATGTCGAGCGCTTCCTCGACCGAGAGGCCCTGCGTGATCTGGTGCCGCGCCTGGCGACCATGACCGCCGCCGAACGCGCAACGCTGCCAGGCGTTTCGGCCGGCCGATCGCGACAACTCCTCGCCGGCGCGATGGTCGTCCTGGCTGCGATGGACATCTTCGACGTCCCGCGCCTGGACCTGTGTCCGTGGGCGTTGCGCGAGGGAGTCATCCTGCGGCGGTTGGACTGGCTGGACTCGTGATGGATGCGGCCAAGGTCAAGGTGCCGGAGGGCAGGATCGCGCTCTCGACATCATCGGTCTATCCGCTCGGGGTGGTCGATGCCTTCGCGATGGCCGACCGGCTGGGTTACGACGGCATCGAGGTGATGGTCTGGACCGATCCGGTCAGCCAGGAGCCGGGTGCGTTGCGCAAGCTGGTCGACCACTACGGCATCCCGGTGGTTTCGATCCACGCCCCGACCTTGCTGCTGACCCAACGGATCTGGGGCACCGAGCCGTGGCCGAAGATCGACAACTCGATCAACCTGGCCGAGGAAGTCGGGGCCGAGACCGTCGTGGTGCACCCGCCCTTTCGGTGGCAGCGCGACTATGCCGCCGAATTCGTCGAGGGGGTCAAGCAGCGCGGCACCGAGACCGACGTACGGGTCGCGGTGGAGAACATGTTTCCCTGGCGCGCCCGGCAGCGCGAGATGCAGGCGTACCTGCCCGGCTGGGACCCGGTCGAGATCGATTACGACCACGTCACGCTCGACCTGTCGCACACCGCGACCGCCGGATCCGATGCGCTCGCAATGCAGGCGGCGCTCGGCGACCGGCTGTCACACATCCATCTCGCCGACGGGTCCGGGTCGTTCAAGGATGAGCACTTGGTGCCGGGCCGCGGCAGCCAGCCATGCGCCGAGGTGCTCGAGCGACTGGCCCGGGACGGATACGGCGGTGACATCGTGCTTGAGGTCGGCACTCGCAAGCTGACCCAGGAACAGCGCGAGCTGGACCTCGCCGAGGCGCTCGCCTTCGCCCGGTTGCACTTCGCCGCCGCGGCCGATTGACGTTACGCCCGGGTGAGCCGGTTGGCGAACGTCGAGATCGTGTAGGTGCCGATGATCAGCGCCACCTCGAGGGCGGCTTGCGCCGGATATCCGGCGTCCAGGAACGCGTCGCGCTCGTCGTCGGTGACGGCGCCGGTGCGGTCGATCATCGCGAGCGTGAAACTGCGCAGTGCTTCGATCCGGGGATCCCGACCGGGCCCGCCCAGCGCCTGACCGAGCCGTTCGTCGTCGCCACCCAACCGCCGAAATGTGTTGCTGTGCATGGTGATGCAGACGTCGCAGCCGTTGCGTGCCGCCACTGTCAGGATCACCACCTCACGGTCGTATGGCGGGAGCACCGACTCCTGCAGTCGCGCGTTGGCGGCCAGGAACGTCTGCAGCGTGACGGGTGAGTGCGCCATTCGCGCGACGGCCTCGGGCAGGCCGCCACCCGGCAGCGCGACTGCGCGCAAGGTCTCGGAGAGCGATGGGTCGGCCTCGGTGGGATCGAGCGGCCGGAACGGGTCGGTCATGTGTGGCACCTCCAGTGAGATAGACAACTCAGTTGACCATATGGACAACCAGGTTGTCTATAGTGTTCGCGTGACCGAATCCGGACGTGGACACGAACTACCGGTGCTGCTCGTCGCCGGTTACCGGATGATCATCGATGAGCTCCACCGACGCCTCGCCGAGCGCGGCTTCCCGGATGCGCGCCCCGCGGACGGTTATGCCTTGCAAGCGATTTCGGCCGGTGCTGGTTCAGCGGTCGAGCTCGCGGCCGCCCTCGCGGTCAGCAAGCAGGCCGCCGGCAAGACGCTCGAACAGCTCGGGCAGCGCGGCTACCTCAAGCGAGCCATCGACCCCGCGGACGGTCGGCGTCGCACGGTGACCCTCACAAGTCGCGGTCACGATCTGCTGGCCGCATCGGCCGAGGCGTTCGACGAGATCCACCGCGAGGTCGCCGACCGGATCGGGGATCGCGCGCTCGCCGGCGTCGAACGGGCGCTGCGCGGTTTGACCGGCGATCCGGTGATCCGGACCGACACCATCGGCTGGCTGGGCGGCGGTCCCCGGATTCACTGAGGGCCGGTCGGGCACGGGCGAAGAAGAGCGCGAACGCGAGGCGAATTTGCCTGGCCGATGTCGGGTGCGCGCGACGGGCTGCCTACGCTGCTCGGTAGCCCAGGTCACACTCCCGGCCTGGTGTGCACGATTCTCCCAGAAGGAGCCTCCCCGTGATCGACGCCAGCGCTGCACTGCGACAAGGACTGCTCGGCCTCAGCCGTAGCAAGGCGGTGCGCCAGGTGATCGAGAAAGCGCCGGTGAGCCGGGACGTCGTGCGTCGCTTCGTTGCCGGGGACGGCACCGCCGACTGCGTGCAAGCGGTCGCCGATCTGGTCGGCGATGGGCGCCTGGCAACCATCGACTTCCTCGGCGAGGACACCCTCGACGTGGCGCAGGCCAGCCGCACCCGCGACGCCTACCTGACCCTGCTGCAGGAGCTGCAGGCTCGCGAGCTGACTGCTTCGGGCGCCGCCGAGGTCAGCGTCAAGCTGAGCGCGGTCGGCCAGGCCCTGCCGCAGGACGGCGAGAAGATCGCGCTCGACAACGCACGCCAGATCTGCGAAGCCGCGGCCACGGCCGGCACCACGGTCACCATCGACATGGAGGACCACACCACCACCGACTCGACCCTGGGCATCGTGCGCGACCTGCGCGCCGACTTCCCGTGGGTCGGCGCGGTGCTGCAGGCCTACCTGCACCGCACCGAGGCGGACTGTCGCGACCTGGCGACCGAGGGCAGCCGCATCCGGCTGTGCAAGGGCGCCTACAAGGAGCCGGAGTCGGTGGCCTTCCAGGAAAGCCACGACGTCGACGCGTCCTACGTGCGCTGTCTGAAGGTGCTGCTGGAGGGTGACGGCTACCCGATGATCGCCAGTCACGACCCACGGCTGATCGAGATTGCCCGGTCGCTCGCCGACAAGCAGCTGCGCGCGCCCGAATCCTTCGAGTACCAAATGCTTTTCGGCATCCGACCCGACGAACAACGCCGCATTGCCGCCGCCGGCAACCAGATGCGCGTCTACGTGCCCTACGGCGACGAGTGGTACGGCTACCTCATGCGTCGTATGGCGGAGCGTCCCGCGAACACCATGTTCTTCCTCCGAGCACTCGCCACGAAGGGGTAACACCAATGGCCGAAACCACCGAACGCCAAGGCGAATTCGCCGATCGTCGGGTCGCCGTGATCGGCGCCGGCGTCATGGGCGAGGCGCTGCTGTCGGGCCTGCTGCGCTCCGGACGCTCCGCCTCTCAGATCGTCGTCGCCGACCGCAGTCCCGAGCGACTGATGACGATCGCCGAAAAGTATTCGGTGGCAGTCGGATCCGGACCTGAAGCCGCTGCCGACGCAACCACGGTCGTCATCGCGGTGAAGCCGCAGGACATGGCCGGCCTGTTGCGCGAGATCGGTCAGCATCTCAAGCCGGGCGCGCTGGTTGTCTCCATCGCCGCGGGCATCACCACCGCGTTCCTGGAGGAGCACCTACCCGAGGGCACCCCGGTCGCGCGGGTGATGCCGAACACCCCGGCGCTCGTCGACGAGGGCATGACCGCGGTCAGTGCCGGCGTGCACTGCGAGACCCACCATCTGTGGGAGGCGCAGGACCTCATGCGCGGCTGCGGCAAGGTGGTCTCCCTCTCGGAGGATCAACTCGATGCGGTGACCGCGATCAGCGGCAGCGGTCCGGCATACATCTTTTACGTGGTGGAGGCGATGATCGAGGCCGGTGTGCTGCTCGGACTGCCGCGCGGCACCTCCACCGAACTCGTCGTGCAGACGCTGTATGGCGCAGCGACCATGCTCAAGGAGACCGGCGAGCACCCGACGGTGCTGCGCGAGCAGGTCTCCAGTCCCGGCGGCACGACGATGGCCGCCCTGCGCGAACTCGACGACCACAAGGTGCGCGCGGCGTTCCTGACCGCGATGGAGGCCGCCGCCAAGCGCTCGCACGACCTGGCCTCCGGGCACGTCTGACGAGTGTCAGGTGTGCAGTTGGGCACACCTGGTGACCATCGCCGGTCGATGCGTGCGAGAGTTGTGCCCATGACTGACATCTCGGTGCGGGCCCTCGGGGAAGAGGAATGGCAGGTCTACCGCGACGTTCGACTCGCAGCACTTCGTGAGGCACCCGACGCTTTTGCCGCGTCCGCCTCGCAGGAGGAGAAGTTCGACGAGGACTTCTGGCGCAAGCGCATGGGCCGGTCCCGGCGCCTGGTCGCCGAAGCCGACGACCAGGTGGTGGGCGTCGTCTCGGTCGGGCGACGGCCCAGCGACGACGAGCGCATCAGTGAGCTCTTCGGCCTCTGGGTGACCCCTGACCTGCGCGGCAAGGGCGTGGCCTGGAAGCTGGTCGACGCCGGCGTCAAGCAGGCGCGGGACGACAAGTACGACTTCGTTCTCTACTGGGTCGGCACCGACAACGGCCGTGCGGTCGCGTTTGCCAGCAGCTTCGGCTTCCGACCCACCGACGGCCGCCGTCCGATGACGTCGACGCCGCCCGAGGGTGAGGAGCCCGAGGACGAGATGGCCATGATCTACCCGCTCGGGGACGACCCGGGCGCCGTGCCCAGCGCGGTCCTCTGAAGCCCGTTCGGCGTCGGGAGCTGGCAGTGAATTCGCCTGCGGGTGCTGCAGATCCGCGGGTGCAGGTCGTCTGGGACGAGAGCCTGACGGCATACAACTTCGGGCCCGAGCACCCGATGAACCCGATCCGGCTCGACCTGACGGCCCGGTTGTGCCGTGACCTCGGCGTCTTCGACGCACCCGGCGTGCAGGTCGTGCCACCATCCCTGCCCGGCGGCACCGACGAATTCCTGACCTGGGTGCACGCGCCCGACTACGTCGAGGCCGTGCGCCAGGCGTCCGAGGACCCGGCCATGGCAGAGCCGTCCTACGGGCTCGGCACCGAGGATGACCCGGCATTCGCCGGCATGCACCAGGTGTCCTCGCTCATCGCCGGTTCGACGGTGCAGCTTGCCGAGGCCGTATGGCGGGGCGACCTCGATCACGGCGTCAACTTCGGCGGCGGGCTGCACCACGCAATGCGTGGCAACGCATCCGGCTTCTGCATCTACAACGACGCGGCTCTCGGCATCCAGCGGTTGCTGGATGCCGGTGCCGAGCGGGTCGCCTACGTCGACATCGACGTCCACCACGGCGACGGCGTCGAGCGGATCTTCTGGAACGACCCGCGGGTGCTGACGATCTCGATCCACGAGACCGGCCGGGTGCTCTTCCCCGGCACGGGTTTTCCGGGCGACATCGGCGGCCCGGACGCGCTCGGCAGCGCGGTCAACATCGCCCTGCCGCCAGGCACCCGCGACGGCCCCTGGCTGCGCGCACTGCACGCGGTCGTGCCGCAGCTGATCCGGGCATTCGACCCGCAGGTGCTGGTCACTCAGCAGGGTTGCGACTCGCACTACTCGGACCCGCTCGCGCACATGGCACTGTCGGTAGACGCGCAGCGCACGGCATACCAAACCCTGCACGAACTCTCGCACCAGATGACCGACGGCAAATGGGTCGCGCTCGGCGGTGGCGGTTACGAACTCATCGACGTCGTGCCGCGCGCCTGGACGCATCTGACCTCGATCGCCGCGCACCGGCCGATCCCGCTCGACCGGGCAGTCCCGCAAGGCTGGCGCGACCACGTGCAGCGCACTTTCGGCCGCCCCGGCCCGGCCCGCATGGGCGATGGGCAGGCCGACAACGACCAGGTGTGGTTCCGCTCCTGGGCGAGCGGCGCAGACCCCGAAAACTCCGTCGACCGCGCAGTTATCGCCACTCGCGAGGCGGTCTTCCCCTACTACGGCCTCGACGTCTGGTTCGACTGAGTCCTTCAGCCCTGGTCGTCGTCTCCGCGCCGGCCCGCTTGTCGTTCGGTCGGGTTGGCGTGGGCGCTCGCCGACAGGGGCGTGCACAACTCGAAACGGTTGCGGGTTGTGCGCGCGAGCTGGCGGTAGGGCGTGCATAACTCGAAACGGTTGCGTCTTGTGCGCGCGAGCTGGCGGTATGGCGTGCATAACTCGAAACGGTTGCGGCTTGTGCACGCGAGTCAACTCGGCAGGCGTGCATAAGTCGAAACGGTTGCGGGTTGTGCGCGCGAGCTGGCGGTGTGGCGTGCATAAGTCGAAACGGTTGCGTCTTGTGCACGGGAGCTGGCGGTGTGGCGTGCATAACTCGAAACGGTTGCGGGTTGTGCGCGCGAGCTGGCGGTGTGGCGTGCATAACTCGAAACGGTTGCGGGTTGTGCACGGCCAAGCGGGCTGGGTCGTATCGCCGGTCAGCCGTCACTGGCGCGGGCGACGCCGGCGAACACGACGATCGTGAGCGCGCCGGCGGCGGCCAGCAGGCTCGGCCACGGCACTCCGGTCCAGCCGGCCCGATCGAGCACGACGCCGCCGACCACGCCACCGAGCGCCAGCGCACCGTTCCAGATGGTGACCAGCACTGCCTGCGCGGCATCGGCGGCGGCCCCGGCCGCGTGAGCGGTCGCAGTCTGCAGCAGTGGTGCCGCCATACCGAACGCGGCGCCCCATGCGATTGCCGACGGCCAGATCAACCAGGTGAGGCCGCCGTCGCGCGCTGCAACCACCAGGAGCACGAAAACGACTGCGAGAGCGAGACTTCCGCAGATGGTGAGGACGCGGGGGTGGCGGTCGCCGAAGCTTCCGGCGAGTAGAGCGCCGGCGAGCGAGGCGACGCCGAACGCGCCGAGCACCGCGCCCAGTTGCGCGCCGCGTCCGAGTCCGTCCGCGAGCGGGGACACGTAGTTGTAGGACAGTGTGTGCGCGAAGGCGAACAGTCCGCACGCGGCGATCGCGAAGACCACTGCCGGCATACCCAAGGCTGCGCGTACTGACGATCCGGTCGACGCCGGCGCCGGCCGGACCGGTGGCAGCACGCGGAGCGCGACGATGCAGACGAGCCCGCCGATTGCCGCCAGCGCGGCAAAGGCGACGCGCCATGACGTGGCGTTGCCGACCAGAGTGCCGAGTGGCACCCCAATGGTGAACGCGAGCGTCGCGCCCATCGCGGTCGCGGCGATGGCGCGACCGGCCAGATGGGGCGGCGCGATCACCCTGGCGTAGCTCGGGATTGCTGCCCAGCTCAAACCGGTGGCGAGGCCGGCAAGGAAGCGCAGCCCGAGCAAGGCGCCAAGCGTCGGAGCGAGCGCGGACGCGGCCATCACCACCGCGAAGGTCGCCGCGATGAGGTGTGCGACCCGGCGCCGGGGCCAGTTGCGGGTGACCCGGGTCAGCGGTACGGCGCCGACGACGCAACCGATTGCGAACACCGTCACCGTCTGCCCGGCCCAGGACTGGCTCACCGCGTAGGAGTCGGCGATGTGACCGAGTAGTCCGGCGGGCAGGGTCTCGGCAAGGAGGGTGATGAAACTAATCAGGCTGAGCACGACAAGCGCGGGCCATGGCATCGTGCCCGGGGCCACCCCGGACGGTCGACGGAGTTGTTGTTCGCCGGCTTTGATGGTCATACCGTGATCCTGGAGGCTTGACGGTAGTGTCAAGGTCGAGACCGCGGCGGTAATTGGTGAGGGAAGTCACATGCGCATCGGGCAACTGGCGGAACGTACCGGTGCGTCGCCCCGGCAACTGCGCTACTACGAGCAACAGGGACTGATCAGTCCGCTCCGGCAGGTCAACGGCTACCGCGACTTCGACGAGGCGGTGGTCGAACGCGTGCATTCGATCATGCAGCTGCTCGAGGCGGGAGTGCCGACCCGGCTGATCAAGGTGCTCTTGCCGTGTATGCGCGACGGGCAGCGTCGGCCGGACTTCCTCACCGGCGACATGTTGCGCGAGCTGGAGCAGTTGCACGGTCGGCTGAGCGCGCGCGTTGACTGCCTGGCGGAGCATCGCGACGCGGTCCGGCGGTTCCTCGACGAGACGGAGACCTGGGGCTGAACGCGTTCCGGCCAGCCGGGCTACTCACCGCAACAGGAACTCCGAGATCACCGGGCCGTAGGTGTCCGCCTGCACCACTACGTCGAGGTGACCGCCGGGGTAGACCACGAGTTCGCCGTGTGGCAGGCCGCGCTCGAGGATGCGCCCGTTGGCGACCGGGATCAGCGGGTCGTCGTCGCCGAATAGCAGCAGCGTCGGCTGCCGGATCAGCCGCAACCACGGCAGGCTGCACCAACCCGCGCCGGCCAACAGCTGGTGCCGGTAGCCGCGACGCGATCCCGCGCGCGTATGCGAGTCGACGAGCGTGCGCACCGCGGCCGGATTGTCGCGGATGCTGCCGCCATACAACTCGGCGGCGATCTGCAGGGCGTAGTCCGGGTCGCGATAACGCCGCGGCGTGACCATCCGAGCGAGCACCTTCGGCCCGGCGGGGATCATGATCGAGCCGGTGCCGGTGCTGACGAGCACCGCGCGGCGGCAGCGTTGCGGGTGCTGGAAGGCGAACTGCTGCGCGAGCGCGCCGCCCCATGAGATGCCGAAGACGTCGGCCCGGTCGTAGCCCAGCTTGTCGAGGAGTATGCCGAGGCCGTGCGCCAGGACCGGCATCGTGTAGGGCAGGCGTGCGTCAGGGGAGCCGCCCACGCCGGGCACATCGAAGCGCACCGCGGTGATGCTCGGGTCGAGTCGGTCGACCAGCGGATGCAGCACCTCGAGGCTCGCGCCGATCCCATTGCACAGCAACAGGACTGGCCCGTCTCCGAACCCGGGCCGCACGCGCACCCGGATGTCGTGCCCAACCGCCCGGACGACGCGCGTGTATTCCACGCCCCCGCGGCGGGTGGCGGCGGTCCGTGCGCTCACCGGTCGAACACGTAGGTGCCGGGAGCCGCCTCCAGTGGCTCGAACTTGGTGTTGCCGAGTTTGCGCGGAGCGCGCTTCGTCGCACCGCTGCGTTCGCCGAGCCAGTCGGCGAAATGCGGCCACCACGAGCCGTTTTCGGTGTCGGCCTCGGCCAGCCACTGATCGGCGTCGCCGGGGTTGCGGGCGGCCGTCCGGAACGAGCTCTTGGGGTTGGTCGGCGGGTTCACCAACGATGCGATGTGCCCGGCGGTGGACAGGATGAAGGTGTTCTTGCCGCCGAGCAGTTGCGTGCTGCGGTAACACGCCTGCCATTTGCAGATGTGGTCGCCGATGCCGGCGACGATGTAGGACTCGGCGTCGACATCGCCGAGATCGACCGGCGTGCCCAGGATCGACCCTTCGCCCGGATGCGCGGTCGTGTTGTCGACCGCCATCTCGACGAAGTCGCGGTGCAGCGCCGCGGGCATCCGGGTGGTGTCGGCGTTCCAATAGAGGACATCGAACGCCGGTGGCTTCTTGCCCTGCAGATAATTGTTGACCCAGTAGCTCCAGATCAGGTCGGACGGGCGCAGCCAGGCGAAGATCTCGGCGAGCGAGCGTCCGTCGAGGAAGCCCTTGCGCGCCGAGGCACTGATTGCGGCGCGGGCCACTCGCTTGTCCAGCACTGCCGACGGCAGTCCGGCGTCCTGCTGGTCGAGCACGGTGACGCCGAGGTTGAACGTCGCGACCTTGTCGGCTGCGCCGGTCGCGGACAGATGCGCGGCCACCATGGCGGCGAGAATGCCGCCGGAGCACATCGACATCAGGTGGGTCTGCTTGGTGCGGGTGATCGCGGTGACCGCGTCGATCGCCTCCACGATCGACTCGCCGTACGTGTCGAACCCCCAATTGCGGTGTCGCGCATCGGGATTGCGCCACGACATCACGAAGACCTGTTGGCCCTGACCGACGAGGTATTCGACCATGCTGCGGCCAGGCGCGAGGTCGACGATGTAGTACTTGTTGATCACCGGCGGCACCATCAACAGCGGCGTGCGGCGCACGGACGGCGTTGTCGGCGCGTACTGAATCAGCTCGAAGACCGGGGTGCGCAGCACCACCTGTCCGGGACTGACCGCCAGGTCGCTGCCCACCGAAAACGCTGTCGCGTCAACCATGCTCGGCACTCGCGGGGCGGTCACCATGTCACCGAGCAGGTTCTTCAGGCCGGCCAGCAGACTGCGGCCCTGGGTCGACGCCGCCGCGCGCCAGGTCACCGGATTGACCAGCGGCAGGTTGCTCGGTGCTGACGCCTCGATGACGTTGTCGAGCAGGAAGCCGAGGCGCTCCCGGTCCCGCCAGCTGAGCTCGATGTCGTCGAACAGGTCTTTCGCCGAGCGCCCCGCCGCCAGATAGACCTGCAAGGTCGCCTTGAGGAGTGGGTTCTTGGCCCACAACTCGTCGGAGAAGCGCCGGTCCTTCGGGTGCGGTGCCAGGTCGGACCGGCCGGTCAGGATGCGGCCGAGTTCGCCGGCCAGGTCGGTCGAGTAGTGCACCAGCGAGAGCGGTTTGGCCGCGGCGTTCGCGACGGCGCGGACCCCCGCCATACCCGGGGTGAAGCGGCGCCACGGCCCGAGTGCCGCATCGGCCAACAGCAGGTCGAGCGGCGCCGCATGGCCTTCGGCGGCGGCGATCTGATCCTCCGTGTCGTCCCGCGTGGGGTCGTGCTGATGGGTCCGCGCCGTGCTCGTCATGTCGTGTGCGCCCTTCTCGACTCGGCGGTGAGCCACCTCCCAGCATGCCCCCACAAGCCGCCCCAGGAGCGGGATCCGCACGAGAAATTGAGCTGGTTCACCAGCGCCCATCGGCGTGTCGGGTGGACAATCGTCATACTCAGACTTTCCACAGACTGCCCGGACCCCCTATCGTGTCCCAGCAGTAACAGTGGTGAGCAGGCGTCCGAGCCTTCCCACCATCCACCAGGGCACGTTCGACGAAGGGGCGACAACCGTCATGCCGAAAGAGGGTCAGCCGGGCGACGTCAACTTCATGACGGTTGCAGAGGTTGCCGCGATCATGCGGGTCTCCAAGATGACCGTCTACCGCCTCGTGCACTCCGGCGAACTCCCCGCGGTGCGCGTCGGGCGGTCCTTCCGGGTGCCGGAGGACGCGGTGTCGGACTACCTCAAGCAGTCCTACATGGGCACCGCCTGAGCCGGTCGGCAGCTGCCGGCGCCCGCCGCCGATTGGTCTGGCCGCGCCGGTATGGCGTAGCCTTGGCCGGACCGCTGCCGCCCTCGTAGGCGGGCAGTCGGACCCGGCTTCGCGACCGCTAGGGCGCTACAGCCCACCGGTCCACGTTCCATCAGTCGTTAAGGAAAGAGCATTACGCATGGGTTCCGTCGTCAAGAAGCGCCGCAAGCGGATGGCCAAGAAGAAGCACCGCAAGTTGCTTCGTAAGACGCGTCACCAGCGCCGCAACAAGAAGTAAGAGCGGCAGCTCGTCCGCATCGGCCCCGGATCGCCACCCCGCGATGTCCGGGGCTTTCGCATGCCTGCCGCGATACGCAGGGCACGGTCCCTCCTCCCGGCGTTACGATCGCGGGGCAGCCCGAAGCACCGCCGACCCCGATGGAGGAGTAGATGAGCCGCGTTGTGCTGGTGACCGGCGTCTCCCGACTCGTCGGCGGTATGACGGTGCGCGCGCTCGCCGCGGACCCGCAGATCGACCGGGTCATCGCGGTCGACACCGTGCCGCCGTTGCACGGGATCGGGCGGGCCGACTTCGTGCGCGCCGACATCCGCAATCCGATCATCGGCAAGATCCTCAGCCAGGAGCGCGTCGACACCGTGCTGCATCTCGGGGTCATCATGACTCCGAAACAGGCCGGCGGCCGCACCCTGCAGAAGGAGATCAACGTCATCGGCACGATGCAGTTGCTCGCCGCCTGCCAGAAGGCCGAGTCGCTGCAGCGACTGGTGGTCAAGTCCTCCTCGTCGATCTACGGCTCCTCACCGCGCGATCCGGCGATGTTCACCGAGGACATGAGTGCGCGCCGCAACCCGACCGGCGGCTTCGGCCGCGACTCGGTGGAGGTCGAGACCTACGTGCGGGGCCTGGCCCGCCGCCGCCCGGATATTGACGTGACAATGCTGCGGATGGCCAACCTGGTCGGTCCCGGTCTGCGCACCACTTTCTCCGAATACTTCGCACTACCAGCGCTTCCCGTGCCTTTGGGGTATGACGGGCGCTTCCAGGTGCTGCACATCGACGATGCGGTGCGCGTGCTGCAGCGAGCGACCGTCGCGCAGCCGGCCGGCACCGTCAACGTCGCCGCCGACGGCATGCTGACCCTGCGTCAGGCCGCCCGGCTCGCCGGCAAACCGACCGTGCCGGTGCTGCCGCAGGTGGGTGGGCTGGTGCAACAGGTCGGCGGACTGCTCGGCGGCAACGGCGCGTTCGACGCCGAGCAGATGCAGTTCTTGCAGTTCGGTCGCGGCATGGACACCACCCGCATGCGCGAGGTGCTCGGCTTCGAGCCGGTCTCGTCCACCCGCGAGGCGTTCACCACGGTGTTCGGCGCCCGCAACCCGCTCCTTGCCCTCGGAGGTGTCCGTGCCTGACGACCCGCAGACCGACCGCACCCAGCCCGACGCGAAGCCGGCCAAGAAGGCACCCGCCAAGAAGTCGGCGGCGAAGAAGGCGACACCCCGGAAGGCAACTGCGAGCCGGGCAACAGCCAAGAAGGCCACCGCGAAGAAGCCGACCGTGGCCAAGACTTCCCCGGCCAAGACTTCCGCAGCGAAGACCGCTGCGACCAAAACTGCTACGGCCAAAACTGCTGCGACCAAGAGGGCCCCGGCCGCCAAGGCCGCGCCCGCCGGGCGGCCGTCGCGCCGCCGGATCGCGGCAGCAGCCCAGGTTGCACCGGCGCCGACCGTGTCGGGGGCTGCGTCATACCAGGACGAGCAGCGCGAGCGCACGCTGCGCGTCGTGCCCGACCCGCCCGAGCCGCCGACCCTGTCCGCAGTAGGCGCAGTGACCGCCGCCGACTTCGAGGGTGTTGTCGGCATGCTGGTGAGTGCGCTGCGCACCGGCGGTTCGATGATCGGCCTGCACGGCGACGACCTGGAGCGCAAGGTCGCGCAGGCGCTGGCCTTCGTGCGTCGCCGGCTGACCGGCGACTACGAGATCGACGACTTCGGCTTCGACAAGGAGTTCACCGAGCAGGTGTGGCTGCCGATGCTGCGGCCGCTCTACAAGCGGTGGTTCCGGGTCGAGGTGCGCGGCATCGAGAACATCCCCGACGAGGGCGCCGCGCTCGTGGTCGCCAACCACTCCGGCACGCTGCCGCTCGACGGGCTGATGACGCAGGTCGCGATCTACGACGCGCACCCCAAGCACCGGCACGTGCGGATGCTCGGCGCCGACCTGGTCTTCGAGTCGCCGCTGATCGGCGAGTTGAGCCGCAAGGCGGGCACCACGCTCGCCTCCAACCCGGACGTTGAGCGACTGCTCGGGGCGGGCGAGCTGACCGCGGTCTGGCCGGAGGGTTTCAAGGGGGTCGGCAAGCCGTTCTCCGAGCGCTACAAGCTGCAGCGCTTCGGCCGCGGCGGCTTCGTTTCGGCGGCGCTGCGTGCCGGGGTGCCGATCATCCCGTGCGCGATCGTCGGCGCCGAGGAGATCTACCCGATGCTCGGCAACGTCAAGGGCCTGGCGCGGCTGCTCGGCTTCCCCTACTTCCCGATCACCCCGTTCTTCCCGCTGCTCGGCCTCGCCGGGGTGATCCCGCTGCCCAGCAAGTGGATCATCGAGTTCGGCGCCCCCGTCGAGACGGAGGCCTTCGGTCCGGCCGCCGCCGAGGACCCGATGCTGGTCTTCGACCTGACCGACCAGGTCCGCGAAACCATCCAGCAGTCGCTGTATTCGCTACTCCTGCAACGTCGTTCGGTGTTCTTCTAGGTTCTTCTAGGTCTGGTATGACGACTCCGCGCATCACGCTCATCGGCAAGCCCGGCTGTCACCTCTGCGACGACGCGCGCGAGGTGATCCGCCGCGTCGCCGACGACACCGGAGCCGGCTGGCAGGAGCGCAACATCCTCGACGAGCCGGACCTGATGGCGCGCTACGCCGAGCAGATCCCGGTCACCCTGGTCGACGGCAAACAGCACGACTACTGGCGGGTCGACGAGGCGCGGTTGCGTCAGGCGCTGCGCTGAGCAATCGCGGCTCCCGCCATACACCTCGCGCGGAATAGCCCGGGTTCTGCACCGCGCGCAGTGGGGCGCGCTCGGCGTGTAGCACTTTTCAGCGGAATTTGCGACTTTGTGCCTGCGTTCACAAAGACCTACAGTCGGGGGGTCAGTCATCCTCTGGCGCCGGCGTTTGGTATACGCCTGCCCATTCGCGAGAGGAGCCGGAGCGCCTGTGAGCACCGCATCGGCCGCACGTCGGGAGATTCCCGAAGCCACCGTGGCTCGGCTACCGGTGTATCTCCGCGCTCTGCGCGCGCTCAGCGCCCGCGGCGTCGACGTGGTCTCCTCCGAAGAACTCGCCGAAGCAGCCGGTGTCCGGTCGGCCGGGCTGCGCAAGGATCTGTCCCACCTTGGCTCCTATGGCGTGCGCGGCGTCGGGTATGACGTCGCCCGTCTCTCCGACGAGATCTCCCGCGAGCTCGGCCTGCACCACGACTGGTCGGTCGCGATCATCGGCATGGGCAACCTGGGACACGCGCTTGCGGCATACAGCGGCTTCGCCACTCGCGGCTTCCAGGTGCGCTGGCTGATCGACGAGGACCCGGCGATCGTCGGCACCGAGATCGCCGGCCTGAAGGTGATCACCTTCGCCGACCTGGAGCGGCACGAACCGGACAGCATCATCGCGGTGCTCGCGACCCCGCCGGAGGCCGCGCAGACCGCCGCCGATCAGGCCGTCGCGCTCGGTGTCCGTTCGATCCTCAACTTCGCACCCGGTGTGCTGACCGTGCCGCCGGGCGTCGAGGTGCGCAAGGTGGACCTGGCGACCGAGTTGCAGATCCTGGCGTTCCACGAGCAGCGCGGGAAATACGAGCAGCGCGGGAAGTACGAGCAGGAGGTTGTTCGGTGAGCCTCATCGTCATCGGTATGTCACACCGCACCACCGGTGTCGATCTGCTTGAGCAGGTCGTGCTCGGTCAGGGGCAGGCCGAGCGACTCGAGACCACCCTCGGTGGCAACGAACACGTCGATGCCTCGGTCGTGGTCTCCACCTGCAACCGCGTCGAGGTGTATGCCGAGGTCGACACCTTCCACGGTGCCGTGAACGGCATCACCGAATCTCTTTCTGCGGCAACGGGTTTGCCGGTCAATACACTGCGCGACCACCTGTACGTCCACTTCGAGGACCGGGCGGTCGCCCACGCGTTCAGCGTTGCCGCCGGACTCGACTCGGTGGCGGTCGGTGAGGCGCAGATCCTCGGCCAGCTGCGCGAGGCACTCCGCACTGCGCAGGAGGGCGGCCACCTCGCGCCGTCCCTGTCGGCCCTGATGCAGCAGGCGCTGCGGGTTGGCAAGCGGGTGCACACCGAGACTGACATCGACTCGGTCAGCCGGTCGCTCGTCGAGCGTTCACTGGTGCGTGCGCAGTCGGTGCTCGGTGAGCTGAGCAGCCAGCACGCACTGGTCATCGGTGCCGGCGCGATGAGCGGCTTGGCCGCGCACACCCTCGCCCGGGCAGGCGTCGGCGAGGTGACCATCATCAACCGCACGCCCGCCAAGGCGCAGCGTCTGGCCGACGCCACCGGCGGCACCCCGCGCGACTGGGCCGACCTGGCCGACGCCGTCGCGGCAGCCGACCTGGTGATCTCCTGCACCGGCGCCGTCGGTCACGTCCTCGACGAGACCAATGTCGGCGCGACCGAACACGCCAAGGTGCTGGTCGACCTGGCCCTTCCGCGGGACATCGCCGCCGAACTCGGCGACCTGCCCGGCATCACTCTGCTCAGCCTGGAGGACCTCGGAGCCGGTGTCGCCGACGACGCCGAGAAGACGCAGGTCGATGCCGCCGCCGACCTGGTGACCGGCGAGGTCGCCGAGTTCCTGGCAAGTAGGCGGGCCGCAGCGGTCGCGCCGACCGTGGCCGCACTGCGCGCTCGCGCAGCCGACGTGGTGGCTGCCGAACTCACCCGGCTCGGGCAGCGCACCGAGCTCTCCGAGGCCGACGCCGCGCAGGTCCAGATGACCGTGCACCGGGTGGTGGAGAAGATCCTGCACACCCCGACCGTGCGCATCAAGCAACTCGCCGGGGAGGAGCAGAGCGGTCAGGACTACGCCGCTCTGCTGCGCACGCTCTTCGACCTCGACCCGCACGAGTCCCGCGTCTCACAGATCCCGCAGGTCGGGCCCGGCGCAGCAGGTGACACTCGATGAGCACCGCAAGCACCATCCGCATCGGCACCCGTCGCAGTGCCCTCGCCACCACGCAGGCCGGACAGATCGCCGACCGGCTGCGCGCGCTCGGCCACGACGTCGAACTCGTCGAGATCGTCACCGAGGGCGACACCAATCGCGCGCCGCTGGCCCAGCTGGGCGGCACCGGGGTCTTCGCCACCGCGATCCGAGAAGCGTTGCTGGCCGGGCGGATCGACCTGACCGTCCACTCGCTGAAGGACCTGCCGACCGCACCCGCACCTGGCCTCACGATCGCCGCCATCCCGCCCCGTGAGGACCCGCGCGACGTGCTCGTCGCCCGCGACGGGCTCACCCTCGGCGAACTGCCCGAAGGCGCCAAGGTCGGCACCGGCTCACCCCGCCGTGAAGCGCAGCTCGCGGCCCTCGGCCTCGGTCTCGACATCCGGCCGATCCGCGGCAACGTCGACACCCGTGTCGGCTATGTCCGGGACGGCGCACTCGACGCGGTCGTGCTCGCCAAGGCCGGGCTCTCGCGGCTCGGCCGCACCGCGGAGATCACCGAGGCCATCGACCCGGTGCAGATGCTGCCCGCACCCGGTCAGGGCGCGCTCGCCCTGGAAATACGGTCCGACGACGCGGCGTTGTACGACGTGGTTGCCGCGTTCGACGATGCCGACACGCGTGCCGCGGTCACCGCCGAGCGCGCCGTGCTGGCCGCGTTGGAAGCCGGTTGTTCGGCACCGCTCGGTGCACTTGCCGAGGTGTCCGAGGACCTCGACGGCAGCCTGGAGATTTCGTTGCGGGCCTTCGTGGGTCGCACCGATGGCACGTTCGACCTGCGCCGGTCGGTGACCGGCGCCGTCGGCCGCGCCGTACAGCTCGGCGACGAACTCGCCGCGCTGCTGTTGGAAGACGGAGCGCGCGATGCGTTCGAGCCGCCGACCGGCCATCCACCGGATCCAGCGCCTGGCGGCGTCTTACCCGACACCGCCCCCGTCACCCCAATCCACCCCACCAGCGCTGCGGAGCGTGAACAGTGAGCACAAGCAAGACCACCAAGACACTTCCCCGGGTCGCGTTCGTCGGCTCCGGTCCAGGTGACCCCGCGCTGATGACCGTGCGCGCGAGCAAGCTGCTCGGCGCGGCCGATGTCGTCATCATCGATCGGATCGCACGCGAGGAGTTCGTCGCCTCCTTCGCCCGCGAGGACGTCGAGATCGTCGACGCGGGCCATGGCGAGGCCGGACAGACGCTCACCAGTGCGTCCCGGGCCAAGCTGGTCGTCCGGACCGCAAAGGCGGCCGCCAGTGCCGAAGGCGAACGTCTCGTCGTACGCCTGATGGACGGTGACCCGGCGACCTTCAACGGACTTGCCGAGGAAGCCGTCGCGGTGCAAAAGGCCGGCATAGGCTTCGAGATCGTGCCCGGCGTCAGCGCCGTGTCTGCGGTCCCGGCATACGCCGGCATCCCGTTGGTGGCGAACGGATCCCGCGCGGTGCACGTCTTCTCCGCGAACGACGACAAGGCCGACTGGTCCGGCGCGGTCGCGACCGACAGCACCGTCGTCGTGCTCGGCACCGCCGAGACGCTGCCCGCCGGCCTGGCCAAGCTGCTGGCCGCCGGCCGCGACGCGCAGACCCCGGTCGCGCTCAGCTCGGACGGCACCACGATCCACCAAGCCACCCAGGTGACCACGCTCGATGGCGTCGCCGCGGCTCTCAAGGGGCACCCGCTGACCAGCCCGGCGCTCGCGATCGTGGGCACCGTGGTCGCGCTGCGCGAGCAGCTCTCCTGGTGGGAGACCAAGCCGCTGTTCGGTTGGAACGTCCTGGTGCCGCGCACCAAGGAGCAGTCCGGCACGATGACCGATCGACTCGCGTCGTACGGCGCCTCCAATGACGTCGTGCCGACGATCAGCGTCGAACCGCCGCGCACTCCGCAGCAGATGGAGCGGGCGATCAAGGGGCTGGTCACCGGTCGTTACGAGTGGATCGGTTTCACGTCGGCCAACGCGGTTCGCGCGGTGCGCGAGAAGTTCGTTGAATTCGGTTTGGACGCAAGGGCATTCGCCGGTCTGAAGATCGCTTCGGTCGGTGGGGTCACCGCGGCCGCACTGCGCGAGTGGGGCATCGAACCGGATCTGGTGCCGACCGGTGAGCAGTCCGCCAAGGGCATGCTCGAGGAGTGGCCGGAGTATGACGAGGTCCTCGACCCGATCAACCGGGTCTTCCTGCCGCGCGCGGACATCGCGACCGACACGCTCGTGGCCGGTCTGCAGGAGATGGGCTGGGAGGTCGACGACGTCACGGCATACCGGACCGTGCGCGCCGCGCCGCCGGCACCCGAGGTGCGTGAGGCCATCAAGACCGGCAAGTTCGACGCGGTCTGCTTCACCTCAAGCTCGACGGTGCGCAACCTCGTCGGGATCGCCGGCAAGCCGCACGCCACCACGGTGGTGGCCTGCATCGGCCCGGCGACCGCCAAGACCGCCGAGGAGCACGGCCTGCGGGTCGATGTGCTGGCGACCGAGCCGAGCGCCGAGGCGCTCGTGGACGCGCTCGCCGACTACGGCCGGGGTGTAGCGCTCGCGGCGCAGGAGGCCGGCGAGCCGGTCCGCCGGCCCAGCGAGCGCAAGTCCTCCTCGCGCCGGAAGGCCAAGGCGTCACGGTGACCACGACCCCGGATCCGGCAACCCGCGACTGGTCCTTGCCGGCCGGCGCGATCCGCCCGCGGCGGCTGCGGCCGACGCCGGCGATGCGCCGGCTGGTCGCCGAGACCCGGCTGCACCCGGCCGAGCTGGTGCTGCCGATGTTCGTCAAGGAGGGCGTCACCGAGCCGGTGCCGTTGCAGTCGATGCCCGGTGTTGTCCAACACACGCTGGACTCCCTGGTCGAGGCCGCTCGTGACGCGATCGACGCGGGGGTCGGTGGCCTGATGATCTTCGGCGTGCCGGAGCAGCGGGACGAAATCGGCTCCGGCGCAACGGATCCGGACGGCATCCTCAACGTCGCACTCCGTCGCCTCCGTGACGAGCTCGGCGACGAGACCGTGCTGATGTCCGACCTGTGCCTGGATGAATTCACCTCACACGGCCACTGCGGGGTGCTTGACGAGCAGGGTCGGGTCGACAACGACGCCACCCTCGCCCGGTATGCCGACATGGCGGTCGCGCAGGCCGAGGCCGGCGCGCACGTCGTCGGCCCGTCCGGGATGATGGACGGCCAGGTCGGGGTCATCCGCCGGGCGCTGGACGAAGCCGGACACACCGAAGTCGGCGTCCTCGCCTACGCCGTGAAGTACGCCTCCGCGGCGTACGGCCCGTTCCGCGAGGCAGTCGAGTCGACGCTGCAGGGCGACCGGCGCACCTATCAGCAGGACGGCGCCAACCGCGTCGAAGCGCTTCGCGAGGTAGAACTCGACCTTGCCGAAGGCGCCGACATGGTGATGGTGAAACCGGCACTGCCCTACCTCGACATCGTGCGTGACATTCGCGAGACGGTGGACGTGCCGGTCGCCGCTTACCAGATCAGCGGCGAGATGGCGATGATCGAGGCCGCTTCCGCCAACGGCTGGATCGACCACGACGCGATGATGATGGAGGCCCTGGTCTCGATCCGGCGCGCCGGCGCGCAGATCATCCTGACCTACTACGCGGTCCAGGTCGCGCGGTTGCTGCAGGGACGCTGAGCCGACGAGCTCGTAGGACCAGTACGACTCGGTCAACAGCCGAGAGGCGACGGCGCGAGGGCTGACCCTCAATCCACGCTGAGCAAACCCCGAGGTCGCGGATAACCGCAAACCGGTTGCGCACCGACTGGACGGCCGTCAGGCTGTAGGACACCACGGCCGGACGACTGTCAGGACGGCCCGTGGTTCATGCCAGGGGGGCGTCATGAGGACATTTGTTGATCGGCTGCGCGCACCGGTGCTCGCTTGCCTTGCGCTGCTCATCGCCATCGCGCCGGCCATGGCGGTGAGTCCGGCTCGGGCGACCGGTATGCCGGCGCACGGCGACACGGGCACCGCAGATCCGAAGGAGCACGCCAAGAAGGATCTGGCCGGTGTGCCGATGTCACAGATCGAGAAGCAGGCCAACCCGGCCGCCGCCCGCGCCGATCAGTCGTCGGTGCAGCGAGCACGGGCCGCGATGCCGGCGCAGTTGGGCGGCAGCTGGGCCGCTCCGGTCGCGACCCAGGTCGTGCCGGTGTTCACCGCACTGCTGCCGAACGGCAAGCTGTTGATGTGGGATTCGGTCGGTGACGGTGCCGCTGAGGGTTACCCCGATCAGACCTTCACCCGCGTCGAGGTCTACGACCCGGCGACCGGTGCACAACAGCGGGTCGACCTGAACGGCTCGAATATCTTCTGCGCCGGTTTCGTGCAGCTGTCCGACGGCACGGTGCTGGTGGCCGGCGGCAACAAGGACCAGCAGCTCAACGGCACCAACCTCACCCACGTCTTCGACTGGAACACGATGTCGTGGCGACGTGGCCCGAACATGTCCGGGGAGCGCTGGTACCCGTCGGTCGCGGCGCTGATGGACGACGACGCGATCATCGTCGGCGGCGGCCCGAGCACCGTCGACATACGTCAGGCGGACGGCACGCTGCGCACCCTTGGCTTCCAGCGGCCGACGTCCCGCCTCTACCCGTTCATCCAGAGTCAGCCCGACGGCCGGGTGCTGTCGGCCGGTCCCGAGCCAACGATGCTGCGCTACACCTGGCAGGGTGGTGGCTCGGTGGCCCAGTTGGCCAATCGTGACGGGCTGACCCGGGACTACGCCGGTTACGCGCAGTACCGGCCCGGGCTGACCATGGTCGCCGGCGGCGGCAACCCGGTGGCCTCGACGGCGCTGATCGACACCCGCGGCGCAACCCCGAAGGTCACCGCCGGAGCGCCCATGTCGACGCCGCGGCGGCAGCACAACCTGACGATCCTGCCCGATGGCTCGTTGCTGGCAACCGGCGGTCAAACCACCTGGGGCACTGGGGGATTGGTCGACCTCAGCCATCCGGCACTCAGCCCCGAACGGTGGGACCCCGACACCAACACCTGGACGTCGTACGAGCCGGCGGCGATCAAGCGGTTCTATCACTCGACCGCGCTGCTGCTGCCCGACGGCCGCATCTTCACCGGGGGCGGCGGGGTCTGTGACGCCTGCGTCAAGACCGGCTACCTGGCGAAGAACCTCGAGATCTTCACCCCGCCATACCTCTACAAGAAGGACGGCACCGGCCTGGCCCCACGGCCGGTGCTGACCGGCACACCGGCGGAGGTCAAGATCGACTCGGCCTTCACCGTGACCTCCCCGCAGGCGGCCGACATCGCCAAGATCGGGATGATCCGGCTCGGGGCCCCGACCCACAGCGAGGATCAGGGCCAGCGATACATCCCGTTGAAGTACTCGGTCAGCGGCACGTCGATCACGGTGCGCACCC
The DNA here is from genome assembly GCF_026162425.1 of Flexivirga meconopsidis. Classification (GTDB taxonomy): domain Bacteria; phylum Actinomycetota; class Actinomycetes; order Actinomycetales; family Dermatophilaceae; genus Flexivirga; species Flexivirga meconopsidis. The sequence continues at coordinate 775,137 of NZ_JAOBQJ010000001.1, forward strand.
CGCCGAACACCGCGCAGGCGCCGGGTGGTTACTACATGCTGTTCGCCGTCGACAAGAACGGCGTGCCCAACGTCGCACCGATCGTCAAGGTGGTGCGTCCGACCGCCGGCACGGCGCGCGTGGAGACGGCCCGGTCCGGTGGCACCCCGGTGATGGCGTATGCCGACAGTGCATTCAGCACCCAGCCGCAGGCGATGGAAGCGGGCGTCTGGGACGCCGCCGACGGTGGCCTGAGCGGCGTCGGCGGAGCCGGCCAGTTGAGCGGCATCGATGTCGCGAATGGCTGGCAGGTCAAGCTCTGCAGCGGCGCGAATCTCACCGGCAGCTGCCAGGTGTATGGCGCAGGCGTGCGGTCGGTGAGCAGCTTCGACAACCGGACGGCGTCCCTGCAGATCACCGCGACCGACGCCGACCCGGGTGGCCCGGATCCGATCATCGCGACGCCGCAGGGCACCAATCAGGTTGTCAGCGCACGTGATCCGAGTACCTGCCTCACCGCGTCCTCCCTCGCATCCGGTGCTCCGGTGTCGTCGCGGACCTGCGCGAACACCAGCCGGGAACAGGTCTGGCAGTACACCAACGGGGTCGTCTCGCCGTCGGCGAACCTGCGCCTTTGTCTCGACGTCGACCAGAGCGGCACTGCCAACGGCAGCAAGGTGCAGGTGTGGGGCTGCAACGGCACCGCGGCGCAGGCGTGGACGATCCAGCCCGACCGTTCGCTGCGCAACCCGCAATCAGGAAAGTGCCTCGACTGGCCCGGAGGTCAGCCGGCCGGCACCCAGTTGGTGATCTGGACCTGTGGGTCGACGAGTAACCAGCAGTGGAACTGGCGCAGTGCGGCGCTACCTGCGATGCCCCCGGCCAAGCAATACATCAGCGCGGCGAACGGGCAGTGCCTGACTTCCTCGCTCGTCACGGCCGGGTGCGATGCGAACGCGGCCGAGCAGCGCTGGGAGATCTCCGGTGGAGCGCTCAAGCTCCCCGGCTCCGACACCTGCCTGCAGGTGAACAAGTCCCGCTACTGGCTGTGGACCAACTACAGCCTGGTCACCGCGAGTTGCACCGGCTCGGACGCGCAGCGCTTCAGCTATGACGCCTCGCAGCGTCTCGCCAGCAGCGTCGACGGACGGTGCATCACCGTGAGCGGGCAGATGGTCGGCGTCAGCGTCTGCAACACCAGCGCCGCTCAGCGCTGGTCCACGCGCTCCGTCGGGTTGTTCCACCGAGCGGCCGTAGACAACACGAGCGGGACCTGAACACTCGGGGGTATGCGCAGGTCCCGCTCGCGGGTCGGTTGCCGAGATTACGGCACGGTCACGAAGAGCACAACACCACATGTCTTCGGCCGGTCAATCTCGGCGCTGGTGGCTGGAAGCCGGACGGCTCAGGCCTTCACGAACTCCAGCTCGAGGATGATCTTCACCTTGTCGCCGACGACGGCGCCGCCGCCCTCGAGCGGCATGTCGATGGTGACGCCGAACTCCTTGCGGTTGATTTCGGTGGTCGCCTCGAAACCGGCGCGGGTGCCGCCCCACGGGTCGCCGCCGACGCCGCCGAAGTCGACCTCGAAGCTCACCGGGTGGGTGACGCCCTTGATGGTGAGGTCACCGGTCAGGGTCGAGGAGGTGATGCCCGTGGACTTGAAGGTCATCGTCGGGAACTTCTCGACCTCGAAGAAGTCGTTGGTGCGCAGGTGGTTGTCGCGGTCGGCGACGCCGGTGTTGATCGAGGCCATCTGCACGGTCGCCTCGACGCTCGACTCCTCCAGGCTCTCGCCGACGGTCAGGGTCGAGGTGAAGTCCTCGAACTTGCCGCGCACCTTGCTCACCATGAGGTGGCGAACGCTGAAGCCGACCTGGCTGTGGGCGGGGTCGATGTTCCAGGTGCCGGGGGTGAGGTTCTGCAGCGTGGTCATGGCGCTCCTTGTCAAAAAGGTCATCGGTTGATGCTGTTCGTGGGTGGCCGCTCGGCGCGACCGCACGGCACAACTTCATTGATATTTCAATTATTCCCTATTCGGTGACTGCTCGCCACTTATGCTTGAGGAGTCATGTCTGCCGCATCCGAGCCTGCCCTACCGCCGCCGCCGTCCGGGCGTGAGACCGGTGGCGATTTTGCGTGGCTCACCGACGACGAGCAGAAGTCGTGGCGCGCCTACCTGCGGGCCAGCCGGGCGCTGGAGCTGACCCTCGACACCGAGCTGCAACAAGCCGGTATGTCGCTGGCCGAGTACGAACTGCTGTCGATGCTCTCCGAGGCCGACGACTGCTCGATGCGGATGAGCCAGCTCGCCGACCTCGTCATCCAGTCCCGCAGCCGCGTCACGCACACCGCGACCCGGCTCGAGCGTCGCGGCTGGGTGCAACGGCGGCCGGCGCCCCACGACGGTCGGGGCATCGAACTCGTGCTGACCCCAGCGGGTTTGGCGGCAGTCGAGGCGGCGGCGCGGATCCACGTGCAAGGTGTGCAGGACCATCTGGTGCGGCAGCTCGACCCGATGCTCTTCCACGCTCTCGGCGTCGCGATGACACGGGTGCGGGAGCACCTGCGGGGCCACTACAGCCCGTAGTGGATGTGACCTGCGTCGCCTGCGAAACTGGAGGTATGACGCAGGCACCGCCCACCGACAACTCCACCGAAACCACCGGCTCCGCCGCGCTGCTCGAGCGCGCTCGCGCGGTGACCCCCGGCGGCGTCAACTCCCCGGTCCGCGCCTTCCGGGCGGTCGGCGGCACCCCCCGCTTCATTGCCTCGGCGCAGGGCCCCTGGCTGACCGATGTCGACGGCAACCGCTACGTCGACCTGATCTGCTCGTGGGGGCCGATGATCCTCGGCCACGCGCACCCCGCGGTCATGGATGCGGTGCAGCAGGCCGCCGCGCGCGGGTTCAGCTTCGGCACGCCGAGCGAGAACGAGGTCGCGCTCGCCGAGGAGATCGTCCGTCGCGTCGACCCGGTCGAGCAGGTGCGGCTGGTCAGCAGCGGCACCGAGGCCACCATGTCGGCGCTGCGGTTGGCCCGAGGGGCGACCGGTCGCAGCAAGGTGGTCAAGTTCGCCGGCTGCTACCACGGGCACGTCGACCCACTGCTCGCAGCGGCCGGGTCCGGTGTCGCCACCTTCGCGTTGCCGGACTCCGCCGGTGTCCCCGCCTCGAGCGCACACGAGACGATCGTGCTGCCGTACAACGACGTCGCCGCGGTCGAAGCCGCCTTCGCCGAGCACGGCGACGAGATCGCCTGCGTGATCACCGAGGCGTCGCCGGGCAACATGGGTGTTGTGCCACCGGCGGAAGGTTTCACCAGCGCACTGCGGAAGATCACTAAGGAGCACGGCGCACTGCTGATCACCGACGAGGTGATGACCGGTTTCCGCTGCTCGGCCGCCGGCTGGTACGGCCTGGAGGGCGAGCCGGACGGCGGCGCGCCCGACCTGTTCACCTTCGGCAAGGTGATGGGCGGCGGGTTCCCGGCGGCCGCGTTCGGCGGCCGAGCCGACCTGATGGCCCGCCTGGCCCCGGACGGGCCGGTCTACCAGGCCGGCACGCTGGCCGGTAACCCGATCGCCACCGCCGCCGGCCTGGCCACGCTCCAGCAGTGCACCCCGGAGGTCTACGACCGCCTCGACGTCGTCGCGCACACCATCGCCGACGCTGCGTCGGTCGCGCTCGCGCAGGCCGGTGTGCCGCACACGGTGCAGTGGGGCGGCTCGATGTTCTCGGTGTTCTTCACCGGCGACGAGGTGCGCGACTACGACGGCGCGAAGGCACAGGACACCGCCGCCTACGGCCGGTTCTTCCACTCGATGCTCGACCAGGGCGTGCACCTGCCGCCGAGTTCGTTCGAGGCCTGGTTCGTCAGCGCGGCGCACGACGACGACGCGATCGGCCACGTCCTGCAGGCGCTGCCCGCTGCCGCCACCGCGGCGGCCGCCGGCTGACCGGCCACCGGACGAGACGACACAGACTGAGATGCGACACTCCGCCAATGCGTAAGGACGCCGTGCGAATGAGGCAGTCATGACCCGCACCGTCGTGCATCTGGTGCGGCACGGCGAGGTCGACAACCCCGGCGGCGTTCTCTACGGGCGCATGCCGGGCTTCCACCTGTCCGCGCTCGGCCGCGAGATGGCTGGGCGCGTGGCGTCATACCTGCAGGGCAACGACGTCACTTGGCTGGTTTCGTCACCGCTGGAGCGGGCCCAGGAGACGATGGAGCCGCTCGCTGAGGCGCTGCGCCAGCCGGTCACTATCGACGAGCGCGTCATCGAGGCCGGCAACGACTTCGAGGGCCTGACCGTCGGGCAGCACCCGAAACAGCTTCTGAAGCCTCGCTTCTGGGGCAAACTCACCAACCCGCTCAAGCCCAGCTGGGGCGAGCCGTATGCCGAGATCGCCGCCCGTATGGCGAGCGCCGTCGCCGATGCGCGCGCCGCAGCGCAGGGGCACGAGGCGGTCATCGTCAGCCATCAGTTGCCGGTGTGGATCGCGCGCCAGCACTTCGAAGGCAAGCGCCTGTGGCACGACCCTCGGCGCCGGCAGTGCACGCTCGCCTCGGTGACCAGCCTGCGATTCGAGGGCGAGGACTTCGTCGGCGTCGGCTACCACGAGCCGGCCCGCGACCTGTTGCCCAAAGCGAAGGAGGCCGCCGGATCGGCGACCGGAAGGAAAACCGCATGATCGCCCGACGCGCCTTCCTCGGGGGCGCCCTCGCCCTGCCCGTCGCACTCGGGCTGAGTGCCTGCAACTCCAGCGGTGACAGCTCGATCGCCAAACAGGCCAAGGCCGGGGACGACAAGAACTACATCTCCGGTGACGGCGGCATCGAGCAGCTCGGCGCCGACAAGCGCGGCAAACCGGTCAAGCTGACCGGCAAACTGCTCGACGGCACTCCCTGGTCCTCCGAGAAGGACGCCGCCGGCAAGATCGTGGTGATCAACGTCTGGGGCTCCTGGTGTCCGCCCTGCAAGGAGGAGATGCCCGCGCTGCAGAAGGCGTGGGAGTCCTTCCAGCCCAAGGGCAACATCGTGATGATCGGTGTCGACCGCCAGGAGGGCCCGGAGACCGCGGCGGCCTACCTGAAGACGGTCGGGGTGACCTACCCGTCGCTGCAGGACGACGGGGGAGCGGCATTGGTTGCGCTGCAGGGCAAGGCGACCGCGACTCCGTCGACGCTGGTGCTGGACACCCAGCACCGCATTGCCGCGCGGGTCAGCGGCCCCACCACGACCGCCACCCTGACCGGCTTGGTCCAGGACGTCGTGAGCAAGGGCTGACCCATGCCCCAAGAAGTTCGCTTCCCCCGCTGCGCTCCTGCGCGATACTTCTCGGAGGCCCCGCGGTGACAGCTGACGCAGCCCAGACGGTCGCCTCCGGCAGCCTCCCGATCGCAGTCGCGCTCGCGGTGGCAGCCGGGGTGGTCTCGTTTGCGTCGCCGTGCGTATTGCCTTTGGTGCCAGGCTTTCTCGGCTACGTCACCGGGCTCACCGACGAGCGCCGCCGGACCCGGTTGGTCGCCGGTGCGTTCTTGTTCGTGGTCGGTTTCTCGGTCGTGTTGGTGAGCGTTGCCGCGGCATACAGTTGGGTGACCAACCTGCGTTACCTGCATCAGGACGCGATGATCCGGATCAGTGGGGTCATCGTGATCCTGCTCGCGCTGGTCTACCTCGGCTTCATCGGGCAGCGTGGCATCCCGGTGCGGTGGCGGCCGTCGGCCGGGCTGTTCGGGGCGCCGCTGCTCGGGGCGGTCTTCGGGCTGAGCGCGAGCCCCTGCGTCGGCCCCGTGTATGGCGCAATCATCAACCTCGCCAACCCGATCGGCACCGGTGGCGCCAGTCGGGGCGTGACGCTCGCGGCCTTCTACTGTCTCGGGCTCGGCATCCCCTTCCTGCTGATCGCGGCAGGCTGGTCGCGCGCCGAGAAGGCATCCCGGTGGCTGCGCGACCACCACCGGCCGATCCAACTGGTCGGCGGCGTCCTCATGCTGGCAGTCGGAGTCGTGATGATCTCCGGTGAGTGGCTGCACCTGATCAGCTGGGTGCAGGTGCGGCTGACCGGCTCCGAAAATTTCGTCCCGGTGATCTGAGCTATGTCGACTGAAACCGATAACGACGCGCACCAGGTTGCGAAGGCAGCCAACGCCTCCGCAACGGGCAAATCCGCGCGCAAGACGCCGATCAACGGGCCGAAGCTCGGATTGCTCGGCACGCTGCGCTGGCTGTGGCGTCAGCTGACCTCGATGCGCACGGCGCTGTTCTTGCTGCTGCTGCTCGCGGTTGCCGCCGTGCCCGGCTCGATCTTCCCGCAGCGCAGCATCGACGCGCCGCGAGTCACGTCATACCTGCAGGACCACAAGACGATGGGTCCGTGGCTGGACCGGCTGAGCATGTTCGACGTGTACAGCGCGCCGTGGTTCGCCGCCATCTACCTCTTGCTGCTGGTCTCGATCATCGGTTGCGTGGTGCCGCGCATCGGCGTGCACCTGAAGGCGTTGCGCTCGCCGCTGCCGCGCGTGCCGCGGAGGCTGGGTCGACTGCCGGCGTCGGCCGAACGAGTCTCTGCGGCAAAGCAATCCGACGTCGTTGAAGCAACCCGGGCGGTGCTGCGACGCAAGGGCTACCGGGTGCGTGTCGATGAGCCGGCCGACGGATCGCAGGCGATCGTCGCCGAGGGCGGGCGACTGCGGGAGACCGGCAACCTGCTGTTCCACACCTGCCTCATCGTCGTCGTGCTCGCGGTCGCCGCGGACCACCTGATGGGTTGGCGCGGTGACGTGATCGTGCCGGAGGGCGGGCAGCCCTTCGTGAGTTCGGCCGGCTCGTTCAACACCCTCGACCTCGGGCCGTGGGTGCACTCCGACGACATCAAGCCGTGGAGCCTGGACATCAAGAAGCTCGATGTCACCTTCGAGCGGAACGTGCCGAAAGACTCACCGCAGTACGGCCAGCCCCGTGACTTCATCGCGTCGGTCAGCACGCAGGACCCGCTCGGCAGCAAGCCGGTCAACGAGCTGCTGAAGGTCAACGGTGCGGTCAACCTCGGCGGCACCTCGGTCTACCTGCTCGGCAACGGTTACGCGCCGATGGTCACCGTGCGCGACCCGTCGGGGAAGGTGATCTATCAGCAGGCCACGCCGTTCCTGCCCCAGGGCAACACCTACAAGTCGGTCGGCGCCATCAAGGTCCCGGCAGCGTCGCCCAAGGAGCTCGGGTTCTTCGGGATGTTCCTGCCGACGGCGGCGTTCGACAGCAAGCAGGGGCCGATCTCGACCTTCCCGGACACCGACCGCCCCGCGCTCGTGCTCGGCGCCTACCAGGGCGACCTGTTCCCCGATGCGCTGCCGCAGTCGGTCTACACGCTCAACACCAAGAAGATGACCCAGGTCATGGACGGCAAGCAGCCGTGGAGCGCCGTGGTCTACGCCGGGCAGAGCGCCAAACTGCCCGATGGCACCACGATCAGTCTCGACAAGACGGTGCCCCGGTGGGCCGGGCTCTCGGCTCGGTACGACCCGGGCAAGACCACCGCGCTGCTGGCCGCGCTCATCGGTTTGGCCGGCCTCATCATGTCGATGACGTTGCGTCGCCGTCGGATCTTCGTCAAGGTCGGCGTCGAGCCCGATGACGATGCGAAGAAGCCGTCCGGAGCCCCGGCGCGTACCCTGATCACCGCGGGCGCACTCGCAAAGGGCGAGGATCCACGCCTGCAGGTCGCACTCGACTCCCTGCTCGAGGGAGTCGGCGAGCGGCTTGCATCCAACCCGAAGAAGCAGCAGGCAGGTTCGTAAATGAACTCCCTCACCAGCGACCTCTCGCTCGGCGGGCACGCCACCAATATCGGTCTGGCCACTACGTCGAACAACTTCCTCTACGCCTCGGCGGTCGTGCTGCTGCTGGCGATGCTCGCGTTCGCGGCGGATCTGGCCGGCCACCCGGGCCGCGCCGAGCGCGCCGCGGCCCGTCGGGAGGACGCCACCGAGCAAGCCGCGGCGGCCGGCGGAGACGGCGGCGGCACGGCGCTGCTGGAGCGCACGGCGGCACCGGCTGCCGAGGTGCCGCCGGAGAAGCGTCAGTGGGCCGGCATCGGCATGTCGCTCAGCTGGCTGGGGGCGTTGCTCCTCGGTGCCTGCGTGGTGTTGCGCGCGGTGTCGGTGGGTCGCCCGCCGCTGGGCAACATGTACGAATTCTCCATCGTCGGCTCGTTCTTCGTGATCACGGCATACCTGATCTGGAGCCTGCGCCGCGACGTGCGCTCGCTCGGCATCTTCGTGGTCGGCCCGACGCTGCTGACCGAGATGCTCGCGGCGCTGGTCTTCTACACCGCGGCCAGCCAACTGATGCCGTCGCTGAAGAACTACTGGCTGACCATCCACGTCACGGTCGCGATCTTGTCGGTTGCCTTCTTCACGATCGCCTTTTCCACCACGATCCTCTACTTCGTGCAGAAGTGGCGCGAGGACATCGGCGACACCAAGTACAAGTTCATGGACGCCGTGCCCGACTCGGCGACGATGGACCGCACCACCTACGGGCTGCTGATCATCGCCTTCCCGCTGTGGACCTTCACGCTGATCGCCGGCGCCATCTGGGCGCAGATCGCGTGGGGGCACTACTGGAGCTGGGACCCGAAGGAGGTGTGGACGCTGGTCATCTGGGTCGTCTACGCGGCCTACCTGCACGCCCGGGCGACCGCCGGGTGGAGCGGCAAGAAGGCGGCCTACATCTCGATCGCCGGCTTCGTCTGTGTGCTGTTCAACTTCACCGTGGTCAACATGTTCATCGTTGGCATGCACTCCTACTCAGGTATGTGATGGTTCGTTATTCGATAATGCGGCTGCTGATCTTCTTCGCGGCCGTGCTGGTGCTGTATGCCGTGTCGCTGCGCGGCTGGCCGCTGCTGATCCTCGCGGCACTGGTCTCTCTGGTGGTGTCCTTCTTCGTGCTGCGCGGACCTCGCGAGCAGTTCGCCAGCCAGATCGAGCGCAAGGTCGCCGAGCGGCAGAAGCGTGCCGAGGCCTACCGCAGCGCCGAGGACGACGACCTGGACGACTGAGGTCTCCGGCCGGCGTCCACAGCAGGCCCACAAACTCCCCCGGGGGTTGCCATGGGGTGGGCTCCTTCAATAGCGGGTAGCACATCACTTCCCCAAGGAGCCCCACATGTCGCGTCGTCTTGCTTTCGCCGCAGCCGCGTTCACCGCCGTAGCGCTGGTGCCCACCACCGCGGTGGCCACCGATTACGTGACGCACGGCGGCTTCTCACTCGGTGCGTCGGCGCCGTCGGTCGTGGTGCCGAGCAGTCCGTCCGACGGGTCGAGTTCGGCCGGTGCGCAGTCCCCGGGTGCCGGGTCGTCCAGCCCCGAGCAGGCCCCGTCATACGGTGACGGGTCGGGTGCGGACGGCCAGCAGACCAACCCGTGGTCGCAGCAGGCCAGCAACAGCGTCTCCGGCACGCCGATCAAGTCCTCACCGGGTGTGGTGATGATCGACACGGTGCTTGCGGGTGGTGAAGGTGCCGGCACCGGCATCGTGCTGTCGTCCGACGGGACCGTGCTGACCAACTACCACGTGGTGGACGGCTCGACCCAGATCCGGGTGGTGGCCGGTGACGAGAAGACCTACCAGGCCAAGGTGGTCGGGTACGACGAGCAGCGCGACATCGCGGTGCTCAAACTGGAGGGCGCCAGCGGGATGACGACCGCCAAGCTGGACACCGCGACCGCGGTGCTCGGCGACAAGGTCACCGCGGTCGGTCAGGGCGGCGGGCGGGGCACGCTCTACAAGACCAGCGGCACCGTCACCGGCACCAATGAGCAGATCACCGCGCGCGGCGACAACGGCGCCTCGTCCGAGTCGCTCACCGGGCTGATCCAGACCAACGCGCAGATCGTGCCGGGCTACTCCGGTGGTGCCCTGCTGGACAGTGACGGTGAGGTGATCGGCATCAACACCGCGGCATCGTCCTCGACGCCGATCACCGGTTATGCGATCCCGATCAAGTCGGCGACGTCGATCGCCCAGCAGATCGAGAGCGGCACCCGCAGCGCGACCGTGCACATCGGCCCCCGGGCCGCGCTCGGCGTCGAGATCGCTTCTGCTTCGGGTGGTTCGGCCGGTTCGGGTTCGGGATACGGCTATGGCCAGGGCTTCGGCGGCTCACCGTCCGGCGCGTCCGTCGTCGGCGTCACAGAGGGCAGCGCTGCCGCGAGCGCGGGCATCACCGAGGGGTCGACGATCACCGCGATCGGCGGTCAACAAGTCACCTCGGCCGATGCGTTGGGCGGTCTGATCGACAGCAAATATCCCGGTGACAGCGTCAGTGTGACCTGGGTCGACGCGAACGGCGGCTCGCACACCGCGAAGGTGAAGCTCGGCACCAGCCCGCAGAACTGAGCACGGCGCGCGCCGATCTCAGGCGGTGCGGTAGGCCAGGTAGAGGCCGAGACCGAAGAGCACGCCATACGTCAGGATCGTGATCCCGGTGCCGGCGAGCACCGGGATCAGGTCGCGTCCCCGCGCCTGACGCAGCACCTGCACCGTCGGGCGGATGGCGGGTAGCAGTCCCAGCACCGCGATGCCGGCCCACGGGTGCTGGAGTGCGGCGAGGCCCGCCATCAACAACGCCAGGACGAGGAAGCCGACGTAGAGCGCGCGGGTCTTCCGGTCGCCGAGCCGCACCGCCAGCGTGCGCTTGCCGGCGATCGTGTCCCCGGGTATGTCGCGCAGGTTGTTGGCAACCAGGATCGCGCAGGCGATCGCGCCGACCCCGACGGCCGCGGCCCAGCTGGACAACTCGAGCGTGCCGGCCTGGGTGTAGGTGGTCCCGAGTGTCGCGACCAGACCGAAGAAGACGAAGACGAAGACCTCGCCGAGTCCCATGTAACCGTAAGGATTTTCACCGCCGGTGTACTTCCAGGCGGCGATGATCGCGGCGATGCCGACCAGCAGCAGCCAGAACTTCCCGCTGAGCGCCACCAGCGCCAATCCACACACGCCGGCGGCCGCGAAGCAGCCGAATGCCGCCAGTTTCACGTTGGCGGCGGTGGCCAGGCCCTGACCGACGAGCCGCACCGGGCCGACTCGGTCCTCGTCGGTGCCGCGGATGCCGTCGGAGTAGTCGTTGGCGAAGTTGACGCCGAGCTGCAGCGCGAGGGACACCAGCAGTGCCAGCAGGGCGTAGCCGAGGCTGGCCTTGCCGATCGCGTATGCCGATCCGGTGCCCGCGACGACCGGGGCGACGGCAGCGGGCAGGGTGCGTGGGCGGGAACCGCCGATCCATTCGTTGAGCGTGGCCATTGCTGTGCGATGTGACTTCCAGGTGGTGCGAATGCTGCGGCGATCGCCTCAGCGGGGAGCAGGCAAAGTCTGCCATTCGACTCGTTCGAGGAGCGCGGCCCGGTCCGGCTTGCCGGGGCCGCGCAACGGTAGTTCGTCGATCAGCAGCAACCGTCGCGGCAAGGCGTATGACGGGAGCGTCTCGCGCAGGGCGGCGCGAATGTCGGCCAGGTCCAACGGTTTGCGAGCTCGAATCGCCAGGCCGACCGCCTGGCCCCACTCGGCGTCCGGCAAACCGACTGCAACGGCTTCGAGCACGTCGGGCAGGTGGGTCGCAGCCTCTTCGACGACGCGTGGTGCGACCTTCAAACCACCGGTGTTGATCAGGTCGTCGATCCGCCCCAGCACGTGGAGTCTGCCCTGCTGCCAGGTGCCGATGTCGTCGGTGCGGAACGTGCGGGTGCCGTCGGCCAAAGTGCCGAACACCTCAGCGGTGAGCTCTGCGGCACCGAGATAACCGGAGGCGATCGTGTTGCCGCACAGCGTGATCCGGCCGTCGTCGGCGAGTTGCACGGTGGTGCCGGTGAGGGGAGCCCCGTCATACACACAGCCGCCGGAGGTCTCGCTCATCCCGTAGGTGGTGAGCACCCGGATGCCGGCGTCGGCCGCGTCGGCGAGCAGTGCCGGCGGCGACGCGGCGCCGCCCAGTAGCAGGCCGTCGTAGGACGCGACGGCCTCCCGCGCGGCCGGGCCCGCGTCGAGCAAGCGTCGCAGTTGCGTCGGCACGAGCGAGGTGTAACGGCGCTCGCCGACGAGTCTGGCTGTCGCGTCGATGAATTCGTCGACGCCGAAGGCCCCCAGGGTGACCGGATCCACCCCGGCCCGCAGAGACCGGATGAGCACCTGGGTGCCGGCGATGTGCTGGGGCGGCATCGGCAGCAACCACTGACCCGGACCGCCGAGCCGTTCGTGGGTGGCGTCGGCGCTCGCGACCAGGGCATCCCGGCCGAGCATCGCCCGCTTCGGGGTGCCGGTCGAGCCGGAGGTGCTGACGACGAGGGCGACACCATCCGGCACCTCGGCAGTCTCGGGCGGGGGACTCGGCTCGGCATACGGGCTGATGGGTGGGCCGGTGCCGTCGAGCGCCGCGGCGAGTGCCGAGCGGTAGGAACCCAACTCGCCCGGACGGACCAGGAAGGGCAGCAGGGTCGGCACCGGTCAAGGTTACGTCTCTATCGTTTGCCCATGAGCACACGCATCGCAGTGGTGACCGGGGCGAGCAGCGGCATCGGACGGGCGACCGCCCGGCGTCTGGCGCAGGACGGCTTCGAGGTGATCTGCGCGGCACGGCGCACCGACCGCATCGAAGCGCTGGCGCAGGAGATCGGCGGACGGGCGGTCACCTGCGACGTCACCAAGGCCGGTGACATCGCACGGTTGGCGGCGGAGGCGGGTGACCGGGTCGATGTGCTGGTCGCCAATGCCGGTGGTGCGCTCGGCACCGACTACGTCGCGCAGGCCAACTTCGATGAGTGGCGCACGATGTACGACACCAACGTCATCGGGGTCGCCGCGACGATCCAGGCCCTGCTGCCGGCGCTGACCAGGGCGCACGGGGTGATCATCACCGTGGGCTCCTACGCGGCGATCACTGCCTACGAGGGCGGCGCCGGCTACTGTGGTGTGAAGGCCGCGGTGCGCTCGATGATGCTGTCGCTGCGACTGGAGCTGTGGGACCAGCCGGTGCGGGTGTGCGAGATCGACCCGGGGCTGGTGAAGTCCGATGAGTTCTCACTGGTGCGCTTCCACGGCGACCGGGAGCGCGCGGAGCAGGTCTATGCGGGTGTGCGCAATCCGTTGACGCAGGAGGACGTCGCCGACTGCATCGCGTATGCCGCCACCGTGCCCGAGCACGTCAACATCGATCAGCTGGTGGTCCGTCCGCGGGCCCAGGCCGCGGCGCACAAGATCTACCGGGAGCCGGTGGAGTGAGACGGGTGCACGCACGCGGTCGTCGGCAGGGCATAGTGAAGGCGTGCAGACTGACGAGGTCCTGACCCTGCTGCAAGAAGTCGCCGCCGACGTCATCACCCCGCGATTCCGGTCGCTCGCCGACGGCGAGGTCATGGAGAAGAACCCTGGTGACCTGGTCACGGTCGCCGATCGCGAGGCCGAGGTCGAGATCACTCGCCGGCTGCGGGAGGCCTACCCGGATGCGTTGATCGTCGGCGAGGAGGCGGTTGCCGCCGACCGCGCAATCCTCGAAGCCGCCGCCGACGCCGACCACTGGTTCACCGTCGACCCGGTGGACGGCACCCGCAACTTCGTGCACGGTTCGCCCGATCACGCGGTGATGGTCGCCGAGTTGCGCGGGCCGCAGGTGGTGCGCGGCTGGATCTGGCAGCCGGAACACGAGCTGGCGTATGTCGCCGAGCGCGGCGCCGGTGCGTGGCGCGGGGATGAACGCCTCGGTTCGGCACGGCGGGATGCAGCCGCCCCGCGTGGGCGCACGTCGCGGCGGTCGTTGGTGGGTGCCCGGCTGGGTGACCTGCCGCCGTTGGAGCTGACCTGGGTGAGCTGCGGGATCGACTATCCGAAGCTGGCCGAAAACGCTTGCGACTACTTGCTGTACGGCAATGCAATGCCGTGGGACCACGCGCCCGGATCGTTGCTGGTCGCCGAGGCCGGCGGAGTGACGACCTACCCGAGCGGGCAGGTCTACGACCCGACGAGCGTGTCGGGTCCATTGATCTCCGCCGGGGATTCGCAGGTGTCCGAGCACGTGCGCGACGCGTTCGCCGGGAGTGGCGCGGCGAGTCAACTGCAACCGACCGCGAAGTCCAGCTGAGCGGCTACAGCAGCGCGTAGCAGGCGGTCACCCGGTCCCGCCACCAGGCGACCCGGTCCGGCGGTGCGGCATACCGGTCGAGCAGCTCGGGCGACGGGGCCGGCCGGCGCACGCGCAGCGAACCAGCTTGCGGCACAAGCGAATCGGTGACGATATCGCCGTCCATCAGCTCCAGCGTGCCGAGGCCGCAGGCGTGCGGCAGGTCGGGAAGGGACGCGGCCAGCGCCAGTCCGGCGGCAATCCCGACCGAGGAGTCGATCGCGCTGGACACCACCGTCGGCAGCCCGGCCTCCTGTGCGATCTCCAGGGCGGCCCGCACGCCCCCGAGCGGGGCAACCTTGATCACCGCGACATCCGCGGCACCGACGCGCGCGACGCGCAATGGGTCGTCGGCCTTGCGGATCGACTCGTCCGCTGCGATCGGCACGTCGATCCCGCGCTGCGCCAACGCCTTTCGCAGGCTGATCAGCTCTTCTACGGTCGCGCAGGGCTGCTCCGCATACTCCAAGCCGTATGACGAGAGCCGCGCAAGGGCGTCCACCGCGTCATCGACCGACCAGCCACCGTTCGCGTCCACTCGCACGCAGCCGTCGGGGCCCATCACCTCGCGCACCGACGCCACCCGGGACAGGTCGTCATCGAGCGACTGCCCGCGCTCGGCGACCTTCACCTTCGCGGTCGTGCACCCGTCATACCGGGTGAGCACCGCGGGCACCTCGATGGCCGGCACCGCAGGCACCGTGGCGTTCACCGGCACCGACGCGCGCACCGGCGTCGGCCACGCACCCCATGCCGCATCGATGGCGGCGCCCAACCAGCGGGCGGCCTCGGGCGCGGCATACTCCAGGAACGGCGAGAACTCGCCCCACCCGGACGGGCCTTCGAACACTGCGATTTCGCGATGCAGCACCCCGCGGAACCGCACCCGCATCGGGATGCTCACCACGCGCATCGTCGACAACAGCGAGTCGAGTTCGACAGGACCGTCGGCAGGTGTGTCGCTCACGGCATACGACGGTAGTCATATCCTCCAAGGCGTGAGCGACCAGATCAGCGAAATCTTCGACCCGCAGGCGTGGGAGCCGGTCGAGGGCTTCGACTTCACCGACATCACCTACCACCGGTGCGTGCGGCCGGGTCCCGAGAAGGGCACCGTGCGCGTTGCGTTCAACCGCCCGGAGGTGCGCAACGCGTTCCGGCCGCACACGGTCGACGAGCTCTACCGCGCGCTCGACCACGCCCGGATGACGCCCGACGTCGGCTGCGTGCTGCTCACCGGCAACGGCCCGAGCGAGAAGGACGGCGGCTGGGCGTTCTGCTCCGGCGGCGACCAGCGCATCCGCGGCCGCTCGGGCTACCAATACGCCGAGGGCGAGACCGCCGACACCGTCGACGCCGCCCGGGTCAAGGCGCAGGGTGGCCGGCTGCACATCCTGGAGGTGCAGCGGCTCATCCGCACCATGCCCAAGATCGTGATCGCCGTCGTGAACGGCTGGGCGGCCGGCGGGGGCCACTCGCTGCACGTCGTCTGCGACCTGACGATCGCCTCCCGCGAGCACGCCCGCTTCAAGCAGACCGACGCGGACGTCGGTTCGTTCGACGCCGGTTACGGCTCGGCCTATCTCGCCAAGCAGGTCGGCCAGAAGTTCGCCCGGGAGATCTTCTTCCTCGGCCGCTCCTACGACGCCGAGACCATGCAGCGGATGGGCGCGGTCAACATCGTGGCCGACCACGCGGAGCTGGAGGACGAGGCGCTGCAGGCCGCCGCCGAGATCAACGGCAAGAGCCCCACCGCGCAGCGGATGCTGAAGTTTGCCTTCAACCTCACCGATGACGGGCTGATGGGGCAGCAGGTTTTCGCCGGGGAGGCGACACGGCTGGCCTACATGACCGACGAGGCCGTCGAAGGACGCGACTCGTTCCTGCAGAAGCGCGATCCCGACTGGTCCGGATTTCCCTGGTATTTCTGAGCGGTCCTTCCCATCGCGACATTCGGGGGCGGGTTGGTGCCGCAAATGCAGCCGAACATGTTTGACTGCCACGATGCAAAATCGCCCGCTGGCCGGAGAAAACGATTCCGGAGCTGACCTGCGCCGGCGCCGCATGCTCGACGCGGCGGTGCAGGCGTTCGCCCGTGGCGGCTATCACGGCGCGACGACGGCGGAGGTGGCGAGCTTCGCGGGGGTGAGCCAGCCGCGCATCATCCAGGTGTTCGGCACCAAGCTCGAGCTCTTCCTCGAGGCGCACCGGTATGCCGGTGACCTCATCCTGGAGGCGTTAGCCGCCGACGTGCGGCCGCCCTTCGACGCGCAGCTGCTCGGTCGCGCCTATGCCGAGTTGGTGACGCGCCGGCCGGAGTTGAGCCTGATGATCTTCAATGCGTTAGCCGCGGCGAGGGAGCCGCAGATCGCCGAGGAGGCGCGGCGGCTGTTCCACCAGATCGTCCGGTTGCTGCGCGAGCAGGGTGGCGCCGCGGATGACGAGCTCAGCACCTTCCTGGGCCGCGGCATGCTCATCAATGCGGCGCTGGCGATGCAGCTGCTCGGCGGCGACGACGACACCGACTGGGCGCCGTTCGTCTTCGATCTTCCGGCTCCGGCAGTGGCAGGTTCACTTGCGGTCGAGGACGCGACGTAACAGCTCCCGCAGGGACTGCTGCTCCCGCGATGTCAACGACCCGAAGATTTCGTCGCTGCGCCGAGCCCGCGCGCGTTCGAGGCGCCGTCGCAGGGCGTGGCCTTCGTCGGTGAGTGAGATCAGCACCGCCCGGCGGTCCGCGGGATCCGGCGTGCGGTGCACCAGGCCGCGCTCCTCCAGCGCGTCGATCACCTCGGTGGCCGATCGCGGCGCGATGTCCAGGTGCTCGGCGACGGTGGACAAACGCAGGCCTTGGTCCGCACCGTGCCGGCTGACCACCCCGAGCGCGCGCGACTGACTCGGGGACAACCCGTACGGCTCGAGCTCGGACAGGTTGGCCCGGCGCAGCGCCCGTGCAGTCTGCTGCACCAGTTGGCCGAGAGTTGGCTCGTCGGGGACCTGCGTCATACCGGAATGGTAGGGCGATTGCGACGGTTACAACAATGTGAGGTAACCTCACTAATTCGCTCTGAACACGAAGGGCAGGTGATGCCGTATGACGGCCACCCCCACACTTCCCGGCTCGCCGGGCATGACCGCGGCGCGCAGCTCCGGTGAACGGCAGGGTCCGCCCGCCGGCACCCGGGCCAGTCGCCGCAAGGACCCCAAGGACGTCGAGCAGCTCAGCGAGCACCCGGTGTCGTTGCGACGGATTGCCGGTCTCTTCGGCCCGCACAAGGTGCCGCTCGCCATCGTCACCGCGATCATCGTGGTCAGCTCGCTGGTCGGGCTGATCACGCCGTTCCTCACCAAGCACCTCATCGACACTGCGATCCCGCAGCAGGACGTCTCGCTGCTGCTCACCCTCGTCGGTGCCATGCTCGCGGTCACCGTCATCACGCAAGGGCTCGGCATCGTGCAGACCTATCTCGCGACCGGCATCGGGCAGCGCGTGATGCACGGGCTGCGGACCGACCTGTTCACCCACCTGCAGCGGATGCCGCTCGGCTTCTTCACCCGTACCCGCGGCGGCGAGCTCCAGTCGCGACTGACCAACGACGTCAACGCCATGCAAGGCGTGGTCACGGGCACCGCGACCTCGATCGCCACCAACGTCACCACCGCGGTCGGCACGGCCGTCGCGATGGTCGTGCTGTCCTGGCGGCTGTCGCTGCTCAGCCTCTTGATCCTGCCGCCGGCCATCTACCTGACGCGACGCGTGGCGCGGCTGCGGCGCGCCATACAGAACAAGGCGCAGCGTGCGCTCGCCGATCTGCAGACCCAGATCGAGGAGTCGCTGTCGATCAGCGGCGTCACCCTCGCCAAGACCGTCGGCTCCGGGCCGGCTCTGGCGCGGCGATTTGGCGAAACCTCCTCTGGTCTCACCGAACTCGAGGTCCAGTCCCAGATGGCCGGTCGCTGGCGGATGGGCACGATGGCGATCATCTTCGCCGCGATCCCGGCGCTGATCTACCTGGCGGCGGGTCTGCCTGCGACGAGCGGCGGTATGACGATCGGCACGCTTGTGGCCTTCACCGGCCTGCAAGCGGCGCTCTTCCGGCCGGTGCTCGGGGTGCTCAATGTCGGCGCCGAAGTGGTCACCTCGATGGCTCTGTTCAGCCGCATCTTCGAATACCTCGACCTGCCGGTCGACATCGACGACCCGGCCGACCCGGTCGCCGTCGACGCCGAGACCGCGCGCGGTGAGGTCACGCTGACCGGCGTGGGCTTGCGCTACGACGGTGCCGACCGCGACGCGCTCACCGGCATCGACCTGACCATTCCGGCCGGCAAGCAGGTGGCTCTCGTCGGCGCCACCGGCTCGGGCAAGTCGACCCTCGCCGGGCTGGTCTCCCGGTTGCACGACCCGACGACCGGCAGCGTGCACATCGACGGAGTCGACCTGCGGGAGATGACCCTCCAGAACGTCGCCGGCCTGGTCGGTGTCGTCTCGCAGGAGACCTACCTGCTGCACACCACGATCCGGGAGAACCTGCGCTACGCGCGGCCGGACGCCACCGACGAGCAGATCGAGCAGGCCGCGCGGGCCGCCCAGGTGCACGACCTGGTCATGGGGCTGCCGGACGGCTACGACACCGTCGTCGGCGCCCGTGGCCACCGCTTCTCCGGCGGCGAGAAACAACGTATGGCGCTGGCCCGCACCATCCTGCGCGATCCGCCGGTGCTGGTGCTCGACGAGGCGACGAGCGCACTCGACAACGCCACCGAGCGCGCCGTGCAGCTGGCCCTGGACGACGTGAGCCGGGGGCGCACCACACTGACCATCGCGCACCGGCTGTCGACCGTGCGCGACGCCGACCTGATCGTGGTGCTCGACCGGGGGCAGATCGTCGAACGCGGCACGCACGAGCAACTGCTCGCCGCCGACGGTGCCTACGCGAGGTTGTGGCGCGCCCAGTCCGCGTGATCTGCTGACCGCAACGCACCACCGGAGGGGAAACCATGCAGCTGCCCAAGCGACGCGGCGTCGCGCTCACCGTGATCGGGGCGGTGCTGATCGTGCTCCTGGCTCCCGCCGCGCTCGGCATCGGGATCTGGCGGGGAGTCGTGACCGGTCTGGACACGATCAACCAGCAGCCCACGATTCCCTCCGGCGGGACCTACTCGATCAACAGCGGACTTGCCGCCCGGTCGATCATGGTCGAGGGCGACTACGCCGAGGGCCTCCAGCCGAAGTGCCGGGTCACCGGCCCGGACGGCGCGAGCGTCACGGTCGAGGAGGCGACCGGTGCGCTGTCTTATTCCTCGCGCGGCACCACCTGGACCAGAGCGGGCACTTTCAGCCCGACGAGCACCGGCGACTACCGGATCGCCTGCGGCCGCGCGGCAAAGGTGATGGACTCCGATGTTGCCGGTCAGCTCGGCCGCAACCTGGCTCTCCCAATCGGGATTGGCATCGGTGTCGCGGCGTTGTCCTTCATCGCCGGCGTGATCCTGCTGATCGTCGGCATCGTCAAACTGTCCAACTCCGGCAAGGAGCGGCGCCTCGCCCAGCAGGCCGCGGGCGGTTACTACCCGGGCGGCTACTACCCGGGTCCGCAGGGTTACCAGGGCTATCCGAGTCAGCAGTACCCGCCGGAGGGTTACCCGGACGGGCGGCCGCCCCAGCAGAAGCCCGGTAACCCGGACGACCCGTATGCCCGTTGATGCCGGTGCGGCGGCAGAGTTCGACCACTTCCTGATCACGCGGTTCAGCGCGGTCTTCGTGCCCGATCAGGACCCGCCGGACGAGGATTGGCTCTTCTACCGGCTCGCGTTCTTCCTCGATGCGCTGCTGCCCTCCGTCGCCGGCCAGCAGGGCGCGAAGGCGCGGTGGCTGGTGTTCCTCGATGATCGTTCGTCGGACGAATTCCGTTCTGCGATCGAGGAGCTCGCCGGTGACGTGTTCGAGCCGGTGTGGACCCACGAAATGTTTCTGCAGGCGCTTCCGCGCGAGCTCGCCGAACGATCGGCTGCGCCATACCTGATCTCGACGCGGGTCGACAGTGACGACGCGCTCGCCGTCGACTTCGTCGAAACCGTGCAGGCGCAGTTCGATCGGCAGGAGCGGCTGTATGTCGACTTCGCACGCGGGGTGCAGGTGGACCGCGCCGGCGCGGTATACCTGCACGACCAGCCGTCGGCGGCGTTCCAGTCGCTGATCGAGCGCCGCGCGCCCGGCCGGCTGCCCTACACGATCTTCGGCCACCCGCAGCACACGCAGCTGCGCACCGTCGGCCCGCAGCTGCGGGTCCGCACGCCGCCAATGTGGTTGCAGATCGTGCACGGCAGCAATATCGCCAACTCGATCCGCGGACCGCGGGTCTCACCCGATGTGATCGCGCAGAGATTCACGATCGCCCTCGGATATGACAAGCAGCGACGTGGTATTCGGTTGCTGCCAGCACGTTTTCGCTCGTTCGGTCAGCTCGGGGTGACCTGGTTGCGCAACCCGACGCTCGTCCCGTGGTGCGCAGAGGCGATGATCGATCGCATGCACGGCACCCGAGTCCGCGGCGTCACGCCCGACCCAGAACCCGCCCCGATCCGGCACGCCAGGCGGCTACGAGACCGGCTGTCGAAACGATCCGGCCGATGAGTCTCACCGTCGGATTCGATCTGGACATGACGCTGGTCGACTCCAGCCGCGGCATCCTCGATTGCATGAAGCACGTGCTGCACGCCCGCGGTGTCGACGCGACCGACGCGCAGCTGTGGCCGCTGCTCGGTGCGCCGCTGCGGGACAACCTCTCGCACTTTCTGCCGGCGGACGAGGTGGCGTCCGCGGCAGCCGACTACCGCGCCCACTACCTGGAGCACGCGATCGAGGTGACCGTCGCCATGCCCGGCGCGGTCGAACTCGTCGACGCCATCCACGCAGCCGGCGGCACGGTGCTCGTCGTCAGTGCCAAGCATCCGGTCGCGGTGCAGGCAGTGCTGGAGCACGTCGGCATCCGGCCGGACGTCGTGGTCGGCGACCTGTTCGCGCGTGACAAGGCGGGACCGTTGCGGGAGTACGCGGCCACGGCATACGTCGGTGATCACGTGGGCGACCAACAGGCGGCCCACGCCGCCGATGCACTCGCGGTCGGCGTGACGACCGGGCCGCACGACGCCGCAACCCTGCGGGAGGCCGGTGCCGACCTGGTCGTCGGCTCGCTCACCGAGCTGACCGGCAGGGTGGCCGAACTGGCCTGAGTGACCGGTGGGCTGCCCGGCATACGGCCAAAGGATTCGTGGGTGGGCGCACCGAGGCGTTAATCTTGCGCGGTTGGATATTGCGCGGGCTCGGCAGGGGAGCGCCGGCGCGTCCGACCCGACGACAACGTTTCCCGACGACATTCACGAGTAGGTGGCACGGTGCCTTCCGGCAAGGTCAAGTTCTTCGACGCCGACAAGGGTTTCGGCTTCGTCTCCGGTGACGACGGACAGGACGTCTTCCTGCCCTCCAGCGCGCTGCCCAGCGGCACCACCGCGGTCAAGAGCGGCACCCGGGTCGAGTACTCGGTCGCCGAAGGGCGTCGCGGCGCCCAGGCGCTCAGCGTGACGCTGGTCGATCAGGGTCCGTCGCTCGCCGCGCGGCACCGCAAGCCCGCCGACGATATGGCGGTCATCGTCGAGGACCTCATCAAGCTGCTCGACGACCTCGGCAACGGCCTGCGCCGCGGCCGTTACCCCGACAAGCGCCACGGCGCGAAGATCGTGGCCGTGCTGCGCGCGGTCGCGGACGATCTCGAGGTCTAAGTCATGGCCAAGGCAGAGAAGACGAAGTCCGACAAGGTCCTGTTGGGTGCGGTCGAGCTCGCCCACGAGGCTGCGCTCAGCATCGCGGAGCCGGGCACGGTCGGCGATCACGCCGGCTCGGTGATGCTCGGCGAGCGCATTGCGATGCACTACTTCCAGTGCCTCTCCCGCGGATACGTCGGCTGGCACTGGGCGATCTCGGTGGCGCGAGCGCCGCGGCAGAAGTTCGCGACGGTGTGCGAAACCAACCTGTTGCCGACCGACGCCGCCGTACTCGCCCCGGACTGGGTGCCGTATGTCGAGCGTCTCGCACCCGGCGACCTCGGCGCCGGTGACGAGCGCCCTTACGTCGCCGACGACCCGCTGCTGGAGCAGGGCTTCGAGGCCACCGGCGAGGAGGACGTCGACCAGGTCGCGTTCTTCGAGCTCGGCCTCGGGCGACCGCGCGTGCTGTCCGCCGAGGGCCGGGACGCCGCCGCCCAGCGCTGGTATGACGGCAGTTCCGGCCCGCACACCGACGTCGCCGAGCAGGCCAGCATGCACTGCACCACCTGCGGCTTCTTCGTGCCGATGCCGGGCGCGCTGCGCAGTGTCTTCGGCGTCTGCGCGGGCGAGTGGTCGCCCGATGACGGCCGGGTCGTCTCGCTCGACCACGGGTGCGGCGCGCACAGCGAGAGCGACATCCCCGAGCCCGCACCCGAGCAGATCGATGCGCCGGTGCTCGACGATTTCGCGGTCGACGTCAGCAGCTGACCGCCTGGGGGTATGGCGGTCCGGTCCCGCGCGGGCTGCACTTTTTGTGACGACGGTCGCGCGAGATGTGCGAACCACCCGCCGCTCAGTGCTTCTCGCGCCACTTCCGCTCGAACGGCAGCCGCCAGGTGCGCGGCGCGACGAGCTGGTGGATCTGGTTCGGCCCCCAGGAGCCGGGTGCGTAGGGGCGCACGGGAGGCTCGTTGTCGATCAGCGGCTGGCTGATCTCCCACAGCCGCTCGATGCCCTCGGCCGTGGTGAACAGCGTGCGGTCACCGCGCACGGCGTCGTAGATGAGCCGCTCGTAGGCCTCCAGCACCGAACCGGCCCAGTCGGTGTCGTGCACCGCGAACTGCATCGACAGCTTGTCCAGCCGGAAGCCCGGCCCAGGCCGCTTTCCATAGAACGACAACGACATTCGCGCCTCGTCGGCCAGGTCGAAGGTCAGGTGGTCCGGCCCGTGCTGGCCGACACCGGAGCCCTGCGGGAACATCGACTTCGGCGGTTCGCGGAACGCGATCGAGATGATCCGCTGTCCCTCGGCCATCTTCTTGCCGGTGCGCAGGTAGAACGGCACGCCGGCCCACCGCCAGTTGTCGATGCGGCACTTGAGGGCGACGAACGTCTCGGTCTCCGACTCCGGGTGCACACCCTTCTCGTCGCGGTAACCCTGGTATTGCCCGCGCACCACGTCCATCGGCTCCAGCGGCAGCATCGACCGGAAGACCTTGTTCTTTTCCTCGGTGATCGCCTCCGGCTCCAGCGACGTCGGTGGCTCCATCGCGGTGAAACCGAGCACCTGGAACAGGTGCGTGACGACCATGTCGCGGAACGCGCCGGTGCCTTCGTAGAACCCGGCGCGGCCTTCCAGTCCCAGCTCCTCGGGCACGTCGATCTGCACGTGCTCGATGAAGTTGCGGTGCCAGATCGGCTCGAACAGACCGTTGGCGAAGCGGAACGCCAGGATGTTCAGCGCCGCCTCCTTGCCGAGGAAGTGGTCGATCCGGAAGATCTGCTGCTCGTCGAATACCTCGTGCACCGCGGCGTTCAGCGCCCGCGCGCTCGCCAGGTCGGTGCCGAACGGCTTCTCCATGATCACCCGGGCGCCCTTGACCAGGCCCGCCTCACGCAACGTCCCGATGACGTCGAGTGCCGCCTTGGGCGGCACGCTCAGGTAATGCAGGAGCTGGATCGGCTCCGGCATACCCTCCTCCGCCTCGCGCACGGTCTTCTCCAGTGCGGCCGGACCGGCCGAACTCGGCACGTAGTAAAGGCGTTTGGCGAAGGCGCCCCAGATCTTTTCGTCGACCGCATGCTTGGAGAAGTCGTCGATGGACTTGCGCGTCAACTCGATGAATTCGTCCCGGGTCAGGTCCTCCATCGAGGTGCCGACGACCCGGAGGTCACCGAGCAGACGGGTCGCGAAGAGCCGGAAGAGTCCGGGCAGCAGCTTGCGGCGGGCCAGGTCGCCGGTGGCTCCGAAGAGCACGACAGTTGTGGAGGTCTCCTGCGTCGTGGGCGCTTGCGTCATACCGCCACTCTGGCACCCTTCGATGCGCGACGGGAAGCACCCTCAGGCGGCCGAGGCGTTGCCGCGGCCGCGTCGCACGTAGGCCCAGCCGAGCGCGCCGAGCGCGGCACCGGTGGCGCAGGTCCACGGCCACCAGTCGCGGCCACCCTCGTGCAGCGACGGTATGACGAGAGTCACGATCAGCGCGACGACCCACAGCGCGATGCCCACTTCGACCACCCGCAGCACGTCCACCTTGACCGGCAGCAGCTCGTCGGGTTCCGGATCCGTCACACGCAGCAGCCTACTGGGGCCCTAATCTTTAGCCCGTGTCAGCGCCCGCCCCCGCCCTGAACCCGGTCGATCGCTACTTCAAGATCAGCGCCCGTGGCTCGACCATCGGCCGCGAGATCCGCGGTGGCCTGGTGACGTTCTTCGCGATGGCCTACATCATCGTGCTCAACCCGCTGATCATCGGCACCGTCCGGGACAACGGCGGCAAGGGCGAACTGCTCGGCGGCGGCACCGATCAGCCGCACCTGGCGATGATCGCCGCCGCGACCTGTCTGGTCGCCGGCGTGATGACGATCGCGATGGGCGCGATCGCCAACTACCCGCTCGCGATCGCGACCGGCCTCGGCCTCAACGCGTTCGTCACCTTCTCGATCGCCGCCCTGCCCGGCATGACGTGGGCCGACGCGATGGGTCTGGTCGTGCTCGAGGGCATCGTGATGCTCGTGCTGGTCGTGTCGGGCTTCCGGGTGGCGGCGTTCAAGGCACTGCCGGCGCCGATGAAGACCGCGATCAGTGTGGGCATCGGCATGTTCATCACCTTCATCGCGCTCTTCGACGCCGGCTTCGTGCGCGCGGGTGCGGGCACCCCGGTGCAGCTCGGCGTCGGCGGTCAGCTGAACGGCTGGCCGGTGCTCGTCTTCGCGATCGGGCTGGTCCTGGTGATCGCGCTCTACGTGCGAAAAGTCAAGGGCGCCATACTGATTGCGATCCTGGCGACCACTGTGCTCGCGCTGATCGTCGAGGCGATCGGCAACCTCGGCGCCCGCACGCCGGACGGCAAGAACGAGACCGGCTGGAGTCTCAACGTGCCGAAGATCCCGGACAGCTGGGTGGCCACCCCGGACTTCGGGCTGCTCGGGCACTTCAGCCTATTCGGGTCGTTCAGCAAGATCAGTGTGATCACCGCCTTGCTGCTGATCTTCTCGCTGGTGCTGGCCGACTTCTTCGACACGATGGGCACGATGGTCGCGATCGGCGCCGAGGCCGACCTGCTCGACGAGGACGGCAACCCGCCCGACGCGCAGAAGATCCTGATCGTCGACTCGGTCGCCGCCGCTGCTGGTGGCGCCGCCGCGGTCAGCTCCAACACCGGCTATGTCGAATCCACCGCAGGTGTCGGTGAGGGCGCGCGCACCGGCCTGGCCGCGATCGTCACCGGCGTGCTCTTCCTGCTGGCGACCTTCCTCGCACCGATCGTGGAGATGGTGCCCTACGAGGCGGCGACGCCCGCGCTGGTGCTGGTCGGCTTCCTGATGATGCAGCAGGTCGGCGCCATCGACTGGCGCGACTGGGACATCGCGATCCCGGCATTCCTCACCATCGTGCTGATGCCGTTCAGCTATTCGATCACCGTCGGTATCGGCGCCGGCTGCATCGCCTTCGTGGTGGTCAAGCTCGCCCGCGGCCGGGTGAAGCAGGTGCCGCCGTTGATGTGGCTGATCGCCGCGCTGTTCGTGGTCTACTTCGCGATCGACCCGGTGCAGAACCTGCTCGATGGCATCTTCTAGCAGGCTCGCGCGGGATCGGGTGTCGGGCTGGCCCGACATCGGGTTGACCGGTCCGCGGGATCGGCGGGACGCGTCGGCGTCCATAGCGTGAATGACATGACATTTCTGATGCAGATGCGCGACAGTTCGGCTGTGTCCGACGAGCGCCTACCCGTCCCGTTCAAGACACCGTTGCCGCAGCTCGTGCGCCGGACGCTCGCCAGCAGCGCCTATCTGCTGCTGTCCTGGCCGATCCACCTGGCGCTGTTCTGCATCAACGTCACCCTGCTGTCGATCAGCCTCTCGGTGGTCCTCGCACCGGTCGCGCTGCCGCCCGCCATCGCGGTCGCCGCGGCCGGCGCCGCCCTCGAACGCCGCCTGATCGAGAAGTTCGTCGGTATGCCGGCGCCCGCCGCGCGCCCGCTCAGCCGCCGCACCGGCGAGACACTCCCGGCATACGCCGTCCGGGCGGCGGGCAGCCCGCAGGTCTGGCTGGACGTCGCCTGGTCGATGATCGCCTGGATCGTCTCGACCATCACCTGGATCATCAGTCTCAGCTGGTGGGCCGCCGCGCTCGCCGGGATCACCTGGCCGATCTATGGGTGGGCGTTGCACAACCGCGGCGACAACCAGGACCTCGCCGAGCTGATCGGGCTGCATTCCTACCCGCTGGCGCTGGTGTTCAACGTGGTGCTCGGCCTGTTCTTCCTCGCCACCCTGCCGGCGGTCAACATTGGCCTGGCCCGGGTGCAGGGGCTGTTTGCCACCTCGATGCTGTGCCGCATCCAGCAGGAGGAGCAGATCAAGGAGCTGACCCAGACCCGTGACGCCGGACGCGCCGCGGAGTCCGCGCAGCTGTCCCGGCTGGAGCGGGACATCCACGACGGACCGCAGCAGCGACTGGTGCGATTGAAGATGGACCTGGCGCGGATGGAGCGCCAGCTCGGGGACGACTCACACGCGGTGATGGGGCTGCGTGCCGCGATTGCCTCCACGCAGGAGACCCTCGACGAGCTGCGGGCACTGTCCAAGGGCATCGCGCCGCCCGTGCTGGCCGACCGCGGGCTGGTCGCCGCGGTGCGGGAGGCCGCCGGGCGGTCGATGATCCCGGTGTCGGTCGAGGCCGACCTCGGCGAGGTGGCCGCGTTGCCGCCGCACATTGAGCAGGCCGCCTACTTCGTGGTCACCGAGGCGCTGACCAACGTCGCCAAGCACAGCAACGCCACGCAGGGTCTGGTGTCTTTGCAGGTCTCCGGTGGCGACCTGCTGGTGTCGGTCACCGACGACGGCCAGGGCGGGGCGCACCCGTCCAAGGGTCAGGGCATCCTCGGCCTGCAGAACCGGGTGCGGTCGGTCGGCGGCACGCTGACGATCGAGTCGCCGGTGGGTGGACCGACCACGATCATGGGGGCGTTTCCCTTAATCTGAGGCGCATGCGGATCGTGCTGGCCGATGATTCGACCCTCTTGCGCGAAGGCGTACAACTCATCCTCTCCGACGCCGGTCACCAGGTGGTGGCCGGCGTCGGCGACGGTGAGGCCCTGGTCGAGGCCGCACTACGGGAGCGCCCCGAGCTGGTGATCACCGACGTACGAATGCCGCCGACCGGCACCGACGAGGGGCTGAGAGCCGCGGTGAGGATCCGCGAATCCTGGCCAACCGCACCGATTCTCGTGCTGTCGCAGTATGTCGTCGAAGCGTATGCGGACGAGCTGCTCGCGGCCGGCACCGGCGGCATCGGCTACCTGCTGAAGGACCGCGTCGGCGAGATCGACGAATTCCTGAGCGCGGTCGACTCGGTCGCGGCCGGTGGCACGGTGCTCGATCCGCAGGTGGTGGCCCAGCTGATGACCCGGCGTCGGGATCCGTTGGAGGCGCTCACTCCGCGCGAACGGGAGGTGCTGGAACTCATGGCGCAGGGGCTGTCCAACGCCTCCATCGCACAGCGCCTCGTGGTCACCGGGGGAGCGGTCGAGAAACACACCCAGCGGATCTTCGCCAAGCTGCAGCTGTCGCCCGATGACACCACCGGGCACCGGCGGGTGCTCGCAGTGCTGGCCTACCTGCGGGACTGACGGACTCGTCCACCAACTGGGGACTTGTCCACTAAGTAGGGACTTGTCCACCAACTGGCGACTCGTCCACCAACTGGGGACTTGTCACGTGTTCCTGCACGTGACAAGTCCCCAGTTGACGTGACCAGTCCGCCCCCGTATGACGAGCGCGACCGTCAGCGGCGCGCGACCGTGAGCCGCATGAGGTCCTGGCCGACGGTGACCTTGCCGTCATACCCGCGCCGCGCGAGGCGGGTCCACTCGCCGATGTTGATCTCGCGGCCCCAGTCGACCAGGTGGGACAGCACCAGGTGCGGCACGTCGGACCGCTGGGCGACACCGCCGACCTCGGAGTTGAGCACGTGCGATTGCAGCTGGTGGTCCAGCTGCGCGCCGGTCAAGCCGATCTTGCGCGGGTCGGCGATTGCCTCGTGCACCAGCACGTCGCTGCCGCGGGCCAGCCCGAGCAGGTTGTCGTTGAGCCGGGTGTCACCGGAGAACGTGACCGAGCCGTGGTCGGTGTCGAAGCGGAAGGCGAACGCCGGGAAGACCGGGCCGTGCGGCACCAGCACCGCCGACACGCTGACCCGGTCGTCCTCCATGACCTTGAACGGCTTCATCGGTGGTGCGGTGTCGCCGAGCGGTGACTGACCGACGTCCGGCACGGCGATCTCGGTGAGCTGACGCAGCGTGCGCGGGTCGCGATAGCCGTTGTCCCGGAGAAAGACGTTGTGACTGTAGGCGTAGGCCTCATCGAGCTTGGTGGTCAGGTCGATGGTGCCCGGTGTCGGGTTGGCAGGAGCCACCGTCGGCACCTGTGCACCGCCGAATGCCGGCCGCAGCGCACCGGCCGGTCCGGGCCCCCAGACCTTGACCGGTCCGGCGATCATGTCCTTGTCGATGCTCGACGGCAGGCCGCTCAGCATGACGTAGTTGTAGTAGTCGGCGATGTGGTCGGCGTGCAGGTGAGTCAGGAAGATCGCCTCCAGCGACGCATACTTCAGCCCGGCCTTCTTGTACTGCGTCACCGATGCGCGGCCACAGTCGATCAGGTAGGTCTTGCCGTCGACGACGAGCGCGGTGGAGATGCCGGCCCGGTAGGCCTCCGGCGGCGGGCCGGCCTCCGTGCCGAGCAG
The DNA here is from genome assembly GCF_026162425.1 of Flexivirga meconopsidis. GTDB lineage: Bacteria > Actinomycetota > Actinomycetes > Actinomycetales > Dermatophilaceae > Flexivirga > Flexivirga meconopsidis. The sequence goes on from NZ_JAOBQJ010000001.1 coordinate 804,307, forward strand.
GACGAGCTCGAGCGGGCCGAAGGGGCGCTTCGGACTGCCGGTGCTGCTCGCCGATGCCGGGCCGGCTGCCGCCAGCAGACCGGCTCCGGCGAGCACGCCGGTCGCGGACGCGCCGCGCAGTAGGGCCCGTCGCCCCATCCCTCGGGAGGCTTCGGTCGGCTGTGCCGCGTCGCTCGGGGTCGCGTGGTCTTCGCACATGTGGGCTTCTCCTGGTTGCTCTACGTCACCGTGATGTGACGTGCATCACCGAAGCAAACAAGCGTCAGCCTGCACAGGGTTCAGGCCCGAATTCTCAATGACTGGGCGGTAGTTCGGTCATTTCATCCGTATGGCGCGGCGGGTTGTCCGGATAGCGCGGGCGAGTCGATCAGCTCCGGATCGCCGCGGCGAAGATCTTCGGCACATCGGCCTCGGACGTCACCGGCACGGCCTTGCCGTGCCCGGCGGCCGCGATCTTCGACAGTTCGGCGCCGTTCTCCTTGGGGCTGGTGAGCAGCAGGGTGAGCTGGACGGGTTTGTCCGGGTTGTACCGCCGCGCGACATAGGCGGCAGTCTCGTCGACGGTGAGCGAGTTGAAGTTGTCCTCGTCGGCGCCGTCACTCAACACCAGGACCTGGTTGGTCATCCCCGGGGTGTAATTCTTCACCGCGTAGTCGTAGGCGCGCTCGATCGCCAGGTAGAGCGGCGTGCCACCCACTGCTGACTGGCGTTGGGTCTGCTCGATGACACTCTCGGCGTGCCGTTTGCCGTCGATCAGCTTGTCGTTCTCGGCGAGCGGCGCCTCGTCATACACCTCGTCCTTGCCGCCGCGGCTGGCGAAGAACCAGACGCTCGACACCGATTTGGGTGAGGCGACGGTGTAGGACAGGCCGGTCAGCTGTTTGAGGAGGGCGATCTTGCTCTGGCCGGTGGTGCCGAAGGTGTTGTTCATCGAGCCGGACAGGTCGAGCACCGCCAGGATCGAGTTGCGCCGTTGGGCGGTTGCGAAGCCGGTGCGTGCGGCGGCCAGTTGTGCATCCGAAAAGAATTGTGGCGCAGTGAGTTTCAGCGCTGTGGGGGAGTCCGGCGCTTCGCCTTTCGGGCCGCGGAAGCCGGCGGCCTTGAGCGCCTCGCGACCGTCGGCGGAACGCAGGTCGCGCAGCACCATGCCGGCCGCCTGCCGATTCTTCGCCTGCGGCGCCACGGCTGCATTGACCGGCAGAGCAGCGACTCCGCCGAGCAGTGGGATCGGGAAGAAGGACAGCGCGCCACGCGTCGCGTTGTGCGCCATCACAGCCTGCTCGGTCGTCAGGACCCCCGAGGTCTTCGCCGCGAAGGCGTCGACGCTGGACGCGTCGAGGGTCGCGTCGGCCGCTGCCGTGGTCGGCACTGGGTTCATCGCCTGACCGGCGTGCAGCACCGCGAGTTCGGCATCAGTGGGCTGCAGCAGGTTCGGCTCCGCGGTGATCGGGCCGCCGTTGACCATCGTCGTCAGTGCTCCGTAGGCCACCGCACCGAGCGGATTCGACTTCGGGTCCGGAACGGTCAGCGTGAATCTGCCCCAGGCCGGTTTGCCCTCGCTCGCCCAGGTCTTCTTGCCATTCATCCAGGCTTGCAGGTTCTGCGGGGTCGGCGTGCCGGCCACTTGCGCCATCGCCGGTGGCATCGCGAGCACGACCGGCGTGGTTGCCACCTGTGCCGGACCTGACGTCGTGCCCGTGGTGAGCAGGACATCGGCCTCGGACTCCGAGCTCGCCGCCACCAGGTGGTATGACGAATTACCCATCCGGGCAGCGAGTTTGGTGACCATGGGGTCGTCCGGGGTGCCGGTCCACACTGCCACGATCGGCGTCCCGCCCGCGCTCGACGAGCCGGCCGACGGCGACGAGCGGCTCGGCCGCGTGCCCGCGTCTCCGGCCGTCGTGGACCCGTCGTCCCAGGGCCGGGTCACGAGCAGCCCCACCGCCACCAAGGCGATGACGCACGCTGCGGCGAGCAGCGCTTTGGCGGGCGCCGACAGGCTGCGCCGAGCGCGATGACGACCGTGACTGGGAGACATCCTCCACCTCCACCTCCGCCTGCGGAACGACCAGTGTTTGGCTGGTCAGGTGTCAACCTAGGTCAGGTCGGGCCGGCGAGCGCGCGGATTCGGCAGAAACGATCAGGTGGCGGGCTGGGCGTCATTCAGGTCGTCGGCGTCGATGATGCGGTAGGCGTATCCCTGCTCGGCGAGGAAACGCTGTCGGTGGGCGGCGAACTCGGCGTCGACCGTGTCGCGGGTGACCACCGTGTAGAAGTGCGCGGCGCGACCGTCGCCCTTCGGGCGCAGCACCCGGCCGAGGCGCTGCGCCTCCTCCTGGCGGGAGCCGAAGGTGCCGGACACCTGGATCGCGACGCTGGCCTCCGGCAGGTCGATCGAGAAGTTGGCCACCTTGCTGACGACCAGCGTGCTGATCTCACCGTCGCGGAACTGCTGAAAAAGCTTCTGCCGCTGAGCGACTCGCGTTTCGCCGGTGATCAGCTCCGCTCCCAGCCGGTCGGAGAGCGTCTCCAGCTGGTCGAGGTACTGGCCGATGACGAGGGTGGGCTCGCCCCGGTGCCGGTCGACGAGTTGCTCCACGACCGAGTCCTTCACGGTCGCGCTGGACGCGAAGCGGTAGCGGTCGTCGGGCTCGGTGGTGGCGTAGGCCATCCGGTCGCTGTCGTCGAGGGTCACCCGCACCTCGACGCAATCGGCGGGCGCGATGTAGCCCTGCTGCTCGATGTCCTTCCAGGGCGCGTCGTAGCGCTTGGGGCCGATGAGCGAGAAGACGTCGGACTCGCGGCCGTCCTCCCGCACCAGGGTCGCGGTCAGGCCGAGTCGGCGCCGGGCCTGCAGGTCGGCCGTCATCCGGAAGATCGGCGCGGGCAGGAGGTGCACCTCGTCATACAGGATGAGGCCCCAGTCGCGGGCATCGAGCAGTTCGAGGTGGGGAAAGACGCCCTTCCGCTTGTGCGTCAGCACTTGGTAGGTGGCGATGGTGACCGGCCGGATCTCCTTGCGGGCGCCGGAGTATTCGCCGATCTCGTCCTCGGTGAGGCTCGTGCGGGCGAGCAACTCGTCGCGCCATTGCCGGGCCGAGACGGTGTTGGTGACGAGGATCAGCGTGGTCGCCTGGGCCTGTGCCATCGCGCCCGCGCCGACCAGAGTCTTGCCGGCGCCGCAGGGCAGGACGACCACGCCGGAGCCGCCGTGCCAGAAGCCGTCGACCGCCTGCTGCTGGTAGGGCCGCAACGACCAGCCGTCCTGCTGCAACGAGATGGGGTGCGCCTCACCGTCGACGTAACCGGCCTCGTCCTCGGCCGGCCAGCCGACCTTGATCAGCTGTTGTTTGATCGCGCCGCGCTCCGACGGGTGCACCAACACCGAGGAGTCGCTGACCTTCTCGCCGACCATTGGCGCAATCTTCTTGTGTCGCAGCACTTCGGTGAGCACGGCCTGGTCGGTCGAGGTCAGGATGAGTCGACCGTCGTCGTCCTTGGTCAGCCGCAGCCGGCCATAGCGGTCCATCGTCTCGGCGACGTCGATCAGCAGCGCGTTCGGCACCGGGTAGCGGCTGTAGCGGATCAGCGCGTCGACGACCTGCTCGGCGTCGTGCCCGGCCGCGCGGGCGTTCCACAACCCGAGCGGTGTCACCCGGTAGGTGTGCATGTGCTCGGGTGCCCGCTCCAGCTCGGCGAACGGCGCGATCGCCCGCCGGGCGTCGGTCGCCTGCGGGTGGTCGACCTCCAGCAGCACGGTCTTGTCGCTCTGGACGATGAGTGGTCCGTCGGTCACGTGGTGAGTCCCTTCGAAGAAAAGCCGCCTACGCATAACGCCCGGCGGCCCGGAATCCTTCCGGGTGCCGCGGCGGTGCGCAGCTAGTGGCAGCATGGCGGTATGGACTTGCCACAGGTCGCGTCAATGCCGACGATGCCCGAGGCGATCACGATCTACGAGGTCGGACCGCGTGACGGACTGCAGAACGAGAAGGCGGTCGTGCCGACCGACGTGAAGGCGGAGTTCATCCGCCGCCTCGTGGACGCCGGGCTGGAGACGGTCGAGACCACCTCGTTCGTGCCGCCGTCCTGGATCCCGCAGCTGGCCGATGCGTCCGAGTTGCTCGCGCAGCTGGGTGAGGTCGGTCGCGGTCCGAAACGGCCGGTGCTGGTGCCCAACGAGCGTGGCCTGGACGGCGCGCTCGCCGCCGGGGTCGGCGCCGTCGCGATCTTCGGTTCGGCGACCGAGACCTTCGCCCGCAAAAACCTCAACCGGACGGTCGAGGAGTCGATCCACATGTTCGCCCCCGTCGTCAAGCGGGCGCGGGAGGCTGGGCTGTGGGTGCGCGCCTACGTCTCCATGTGTTTCGGCGACCCGTGGGAGGGCCCGGTGCCGGTCGACCAGGTCGTCGACGTGTCCCGGCGGATGATGGATCTCGGCTGCGACCAGCTCAGCCTGGGCGACACGATCGGCGTGGGTACGCCGGGGCACGTCACCGAGCTGCTCGCGGCGCTGGACGCCAAGGGCATCCCCGCACAGTCCACTGCTGTCCACTTCCACGACACCTACGGGCAGGCGCTCGCCAACACGGTCACCGCGATGGGCCACGGCGTCACGGTGGTCGACGCGTCGACCGGCGGACTCGGCGGCTGCCCCTACGCCAAGTCGGCGACCGGCAACCTCGCCACCGAGGACCTGGCCTGGATGTGCCGCGGTCTCGGTGTCGAGACCGGCGTCGACCTCGACAAGCTGGTGGAGACCTCGGCCTGGATGGCGCAGCAGCTCGGGCGCCCGTCCCCGTCGCGCGTGGTCAAGGCGCTCGCCGGTTGAGTCATCGGCCGATACCCGCTGCGGAACCTGCAGCGGCCAGCATAATTTGAACCCGCAGCGTGCCTCGTCATACTCAGAAAGAGGAGTGAACGACATGAAGTCCGGCGTGACCCTGGAGAACTTCGACCGCTCGATCCGCCCACAGGACGACCTCTTCGGATTCGTCAACGGAGGTTGGGTCGCGAAGAACGAAATCCCCTCGGACCGTGGGCGATACGGCACCTTCGACAAGCTGCGCGAGGACGCCGAGCAGGCCGTTCACGAGTTGATCGAGGAGGCCGCGGCCAGCAATTCCGAGCCGAACACGCCGCGCCGGCAGGTCGGTGACCTCTTCGCATCGTTCATGGACACCGAGCGCATCGAGAAGATCGGTGCCGGGGCACTGGCCGACGACCTGGAACTGATCGACGAGGCACAGAGCAAGTCCGACCTGCTTCGCGTGTCCGGGCAGCTCACCCGCCGCGGTGTCGACGGGTTCGTCGGCTTCTATTCGGTTGCGGATGCGAAGGATTCGGCGCACTACATCCTCTACGTCATGCAGGCCGGCATCGGTCTGCCCGACGAGTCCTACTACCGCGAGGAGCAGCACGCCGAGACGCGGGAGAAGTACGTCGCGCACATGCGCCGGCTGCTCGGACTGGCCGGCATCCACGAGTCGCTCGCCGATCAGGTGATGGAGCTGGAGACACGGCTGGCCAAGGCGCACTGGGATCGAGTCGCCTCACGCGACGCGGTGAAGACCTACAACAAACTCACCCGGGCTGAGCTGGAAGAAGTCAGCCCGGGCGTCGATTGGGACGCCTGGCTCGACGGCGTCGGCGCCGAGGCGCGCATTCTCGACCCGGTCAACGTCGAACAGCCTTCCTACCTCACCGGATTCGCCGAGGCGCTGCGCGACGAGCCGCTGGAGAAGTGGAAGGCCTGGCTGACCTGGCGCCTGGTGTCGGAGCGCGCGCCATACCTGCACCAGGCGATGGTCGACGAGCGTTTCGACTTCGCCGGGCGCACCCTGTCGGGCATCCCGGAAAATCGCGAGCGCTGGAAGCGTGGCGTCGCCCTGGTCGAAGGGCTGATCGGCGAGGCCGCCGGTCAGTTGTATGTCGACAAGCACTTCCCTCCGCACGCCAAGGAGCGGATGGAGCAACTGGTCGCCAACATCGTGGAGGCCTACCGGCGCGACTTCGAGACGCTGCCGTGGATGGGCGAGGAGACCCGTGCCAAGGCGCTGGAGAAGCTCGCCAAGTTCACCCCGAAGATCGGCTATCCGCAGGAGTGGAAGGACTACTCCTCCATAGAGATTCGCTCCGACGACCTGATCGGCAACATCGCCGCGGCGACCGCCTGGGAGGTCGACCGGATGGTTGACCGGGTCGGCGACGACGTCGACTCCGGCGAGTGGTTCATGACCCCGCAGACCGTCAACGCCTACTACATGCCGGTGATGAACGAGATCGTCTTCCCGGCGGCAATCCTGCAGCCGCCGTTCTTCGACGTCGACGCCGAGGACGCGGTCAATTACGGCGGCATCGGCGGCGTGATCGGGCACGAGATCGGCCACGGCTTCGACGACCAGGGTTCGCGGTATGACGGCGACGGCAACCTCACCGACTGGTGGACCGCCGGCGACCGGGAACGCTTCGATGCGTTGGCTGGCAAGCTGATCGAGCAGTTCAACAGTGTCGAGCCGCGTGACGCACCGGGCAACACCGTCAACGGTGCGCTCACCGTCGGCGAGAACATCGGTGACCTCGGGGGTCTCACGATCGGCTACAAGGCCTTCCAAATCGCGCAGGAAACCGAGAAGTCTCCCGAACTCGACGGGTTCACCCCCGAGCAGCGGTTTTTCGTCGGTTGGGCGCAGGTCTGGTGCGGCAAGGCGCGTGAGGCGGAGGCCAAACGGCTGATCACCATCGACCCGCACTCGCCGATCGATGCGCGGGCCAACGTGGCACGCAATCTCACCGAGTTCGACGAGGCGTTCGGCGTGGTCGAGGGCGACGGTATGTCGCTGTCGGACGATCAGCGGGTCCGCATCTTCTGACACCTGTCATCGGAGCTTTGCCGAGGCCCGGTAGGAGCCAGACCCTTGCGGCAGCGGGGGCATCGGGCTGAACGCATATTTCGATATGCAACACTGCCCCGATGTCTAGCGCACCAACCGACACCCGGACCGCGGCACGCGGAACCGACGACACCCGGTTCTTCGGCCACCCGTGGCCGCTCGCCAACCTTTTCGGCGTCGAGATGTGGGAACGCTTCTCGTTCTACGGGATGCAGGCGATCCTCGCCTACTACATCTACTACTCCGCGGGGGAGGGCGGTCTCGGCTACTCCGAGCAGGTAGCGACCGGCATCGTCGGCGCGTACGGCGGCCTGGTCTACCTGTCGGCGATCGCCGGATCCTGGGTCGCCGACCGGTTGCTCGGCAGCGAGCGGACCCTCTTCGCCAGTGCGATCCTGGTGATGATCGGACACATCGCACTCGCGGCGCTGCCGGGCGTGACCGGTCTCGCCGTCGGCCTGGTGTGTGTCGCGGTCGGCAGCGGCGGCGTGAAGGCCAACGCGACAGTCGTCGTCGGCAGCCTCTACGCCGCGGACGACGAGCGACGCGACGGCGGCTTCTCGCTGTTCTACATGGGTGTGAACCTCGGAGCCTTCATCGGTCCCCTGCTGACCGGCTGGCTGCAGACGAACAAGGGCTTCCACTGGGGCTTCGGCGCGGCCGCAGTCGGTATGGCGCTGGGACTTGCCCAGTACACCATCTTCCGCAGGCAGCTCCCGCAGAGCTCGCACGAGGTCCCGAATCCGTTGCCGCGCAAGCAGTTTGCGCCATACATTGGTGGCGCTGTCGCGGTCGCTGTGGTCATCGCGGTGCTGGTCGGACTCGGCACGATCAACGTCGACAACCTTGCCGACATCGTCCTGTGGATCATCGGCATTGCGGCCGTCGGCTACTTCGCCTTCCTGCTGCGCACGCCACGCGTCACGCCGGTGGAGCGCCGTCGGGTGTGGGCGTTCGTGCCGATGGTGCTGGCCAGCACGGTCTTCTGGTCGCTCTATCAGCAGCAGTTCACCGTGGTGGCGGTCTACGCCGACAAGCGGCTCGACCGCAACTTCCTCGGGTGGGACTTCCCGCAGTCGTGGGTGCAGTCGATCAACCCGGTCTTCATCATTGCCTTGGCGCCGCTCTTCGCGGCGCTGTGGACGCGCCTTGGGCCGCGACAGCCTTCCACGCCAAACAAATTCGCGCTGGGCGTCGGTTTGATGGGCGTCGCGTTCTTGATGTTCCTGCTGATGCCCTCGGGTGCGCAGGCGGCTCCGATCTGGGGGCTCGCGCTGATCCTGCTCGTCTTCACCCTGGCCGAGCTCAACCTGTCGCCGGTCGGCCTGTCGCTGTCGACCAAGCTCGCGCCGGAGGCATTCACCTCACAGATGGTCGGGCTGTTCTACCTGTCGGTGGCTTTCGGCTCGACGATGGCCGGCAAGCTCGGCAGCGCCTACGACTCGGCAAATGAGTCGCCGTACTTCTGGACTCTCGGCATCATTGCAATCGTCGTCGCGGTGCTCGTCGCCGCCGGCAACCGACCGGTGCTGAAGCTGATGGGCGGGGTGCGCTGAGCGTCCCACTCGGGGAAGGAAGGGGTATGGCGCAGCCGGTGCTGCACACCGAGCGCCTCGTGCTCGAGCCACTGCGGGACGAGCACTTGGAGCTGGAGGTTGAACTCGACGCCGACCCGGAGGTGCTGCGTTATCTGTGGGGCCGGGCTCGGGACCGTGACGAAGTGGCCACGTCGCACCTGAAGCGCATCGCGCTCGGGCGTGAGATCGCCGGGCTCGGATACTGGATGGCCTTCCTCCGGGACGAGACGCACGACTTCGCCGGTCTGATGATGCTGTCCCAGGCGCACGGCCCTGATCGGCCGGACGACCCCGCTGTTGCCGAACTCGGCTACCGCATCCCGAAGCACCATTGGCGTAAGGGATATGCGAGCGAGGCATCCCGCGAATTGCTGCGCCACGCCTTCCAATCCGTCGGTATGGCGAGGGTCATCGCGCAGACCATGGCCGTCAATGAGGGGTCACGCGCCGTCATGTCGAAGGTCGGCCTGCGCTACGTGCGGACCTTCCACCCGCACTTCGACGACCCGCTGCCCGGGACCGAGCAAGGCGAGGTCGAATACGCGATCACCCGCGAGGAGTGGGCGCGCCCAACCGTCGACTGACGTCGTTGCGTGGCGAATGACGACGTACGCAATGAGTGGCGTCCTTGCAATGACGTCACTCATTGCCGGTGACGTCAGTGAGCGGCGAAGTACGTCAGTCGCTGACCCGTGGCGAGCATCCGGGCACACCGCGCGCGAGCTAGGCAGGCACCACGCCGGAGATCCGGTGGATCGAGAAGGTGCGGCGCTCGTTGCCGTCGCCGACCGACCCGGTGGCCCGGCCGCCCTCGACGCGCTCGGGCCGAAAGAGCGTGCGGCGCAGCTCGCCGTCGGTGTCGACGAAGCCGATCCAGACCGGAGCACGGTCGGCCACCGCATCGTGCAGACGGGTGAGGGTCACGGTCGGATCGGTCGATGGGATGCGTGGACCTTCCTTCTGCGCGGCCTGCGCTGCAACGGCATCGCCCTGGCGCAGCCGGGTCAGCAACTGGTCGATCACCCGGTCGTCGACGCTGTCCAGCCGGACGCCTGCCGAGCTCTCCCGGCGTTGCGGTGCGCGCGGATGATCGCGGCCGGCGTGCACGACGTGTCCGTCCGCACCCTCCGCAACCGGTGAATACCCGTGCTGCCGAAGCATTTCCAGCACCGTGCCGGGGTGCGCAGGGGAGACGACCACCGTCGGGGCGATCTTGTGCAGCTGCAGGGGTGACAGGCGTCGGTCGGCGACGACGGCGTCAAGCGTGGCGGCGTCATCGTTGCGCAAATAGCACCCAGCCGCGCCGATGCGGGTCTGGCCGTGCCGCCGGCCGGCGTCGAGGATGAGGTACTCCAGCGGCTGCGGTGCGGGGGTGCGGCTTGCGTCCGACAGTTTCGCGATCAGCTCGGCGGCGGGTATGCCGGTGTCGAGCGCCCGTCGCACGCTGCTCTCGGTGAAGCGGTAAACCGTTGCTCCGCCTCGGGATTCGACGTCGGCAGCAAGTTGCATCAGCCGCCGTAGGTCCTCGGTCAGCGGTCCCGGGGCGATAGCCGTCAGGTCGGCCTGCAACAGCACGTGATCCACCGCGACCGGCAACGCAGCAGCGATGGCGGCCGCCGCATCGCCGCCGTCGATCAGCGCACGTCCCGGCGACGACAGCGCACCCCGCCCGGTGATCCCGAGCCAGGCCGCCTCGCGCAGCACCTCGTCGGCCCTGGTGGGCGCTCCCTCCGGCAGCCGGAGCGGCCTGCGCCAGTGGAGCATCGCATCGACGAAATCTGTTGCGGCGACTGTGCCTTCGTCCAGGTCGTGCAGGATCTGCAGCACATCCAGCCGCCGGTTGCGCATCATCGGCCAGCCGACGTCGGTGCTGAGCACATTGATCACGCCGCCCTGGGGTGAGTTCGTGCCGGCCAACGAGGGAGCACGGGCGGTGTCGAGCCAGGCCGCGGCCAGAGTGGCCCAACGCTCGGCCGGAGCCGCGGCGGCCCATTCGTCATACAGCCTCGTGGGGAGCCAGCTCGGTTCGAAATCACCGTCCGGGCCGAGCAGCCCTGCGGCGTAGGCGATCTCGATGACGAACGCTGCGAGTGCGGGGGTCGCCTCGAGGGCGGTCGCCGCTGCCCGGTGGTCGCGCACGCTGAGTCCGCCTGACCGCAGCACACGTGGCGGATCCGACTCCCACAACAGTGCGAGGGCCTCGACCCGCCACAGCAGCTCGAGTGTCTCGGCACCGGCCGCTGCGTCGACGTCAGTCTGGGAGAGCACGGACGCGGGCACCGTCGGCGGGGTCAGGCCGTCGCGGTAGAGCCGGCCGCCGCGCAGCGCGAGCCCCACTTCCCGAGGTATGACGATGCCGTCGTCGGTCGGCGCGGCGAGGCCCGCCTGCACCAGCTCGTCCCGGATGCTGCGGGCCGACTCGCCGTCGAAGCTGGCCCGAGGACTGCTCCAGCGGAGACGGTCGACGGCGGACCGCGCCGCGGGCGAGAGAGTTTCGTAGGCAGCGGGTGCGTCCGGGCTGCGATCGCGCACCCCGAGCTCGCGGACTGTGGGCCCGAGACGCGCTGGTGTGCCGAGGATCTCCGGCACGGCACGGGCGGCGCGATAGCCTTCCGGGCTACGCCAGACGAGCGCGCTGTCCCAGAGTCTGGTGAGCGCGGTCCGCACAGCTCGGGCCGGCGCGTCCAGGAGGGCGGCGGCCTCGTCCTGGCCTCCGACGACCAGCGCCTCGAGCACCCGCAGCTGGTCCGCCGTGAGGTTCTCCAGTGCGCGCTGCACGCTCGCGCGGGTCGCGGCGCGAGCGGCCAGCGCAGTCACGTCGGCCGGCGCCGGCCGGGCCAGGTCGCGCCGTGCGCGCAACAGGGCGCGCAGTTGCTCGTCGCTGCGCGCCCGGATGTCGTCGGCGAAGCTGCGTGCGGATCGGGGCACCCCGGAAGCCTATTCCGCCGCGTCCACTTAAGCTGAACGTGTCGCCGGTCACATGAGGAGTTGCAGCATGTCCACCACCGCCCAACCGTCCTACGCCAGCGGGATCTCCGACACGCCACTGCTCGGCGACACGATCGCCGACAACCTGCGGCGCACCGCCGAGAAGCACTCCGGGCGCGACGCGCTCGTCGATCTGCCCAGTGGTCGTCGCTGGACCTACGCCGAGTTCGACAAGGCCGTCGACGAGCTCGCCAAGGCACTGATGGCTGCGGGCATCGACAAGGGCGACCGCGTCGGCATCTGGTCGCCCAACTGCCCGGAGTGGACCCTGCTGCAATATGCGACCGCGCGGGTCGGTGCCGTCCTGGTCAACGTCAACCCGGCCTACCGCTCCCACGAATTGGCCTACGTCATCAAGCAATCCGGTATGTCGATGCTCGTCAGCGCCATCCAGCACAAGACCTCTGACTATCGATCGATGGTCGAGCAGGTGCGCCCCGATGTGCGTGACCTCAAACAGGTCGTCTACATCGGCGACCCGAGCTGGGAGGAGCTGCTGGCGAAGGCGTCCTCGACGACCGACGACGACCTCGCGACCCGGTCGGCCGGGCTGTCCGCGGACGACCCGATCAACATCCAATACACCTCGGGGACAACGGGTTTCCCCAAGGGCGCGACTCTCTCGCACCACAACATTCTGAACAACGGCTACTTCGTCGGTGAGCTCGTCGGCTACACCGAGCAGGACCGGATCTGTCTGCCGGTGCCGTTCTACCACTGCTTCGGCATGGTGATGGGCAACCTGGCGGCGACTTCGCACGGCTCCTGCATGGTCATCCCGGCGCCGTCGTTCGAGCCGGCCGCAACCCTGGAAGCCGTTGCGGCAGAACGCTGCACGTCGCTCTACGGCGTGCCGACGATGTTCATCGCCGAGCTTGCCCTGCTGGACAAGGGTGAGGCGTCATACGACTTGAGCACGTTGCGGACCGGCATCATGGCCGGCTCGCCGTGCCCGGTCGAGGTGATGAAGCGGGTCATCGCCGAGATGAACATGGGTGAGGTTGCGATCTGTTACGGCATGACCGAGACGTCGCCGGTGTCGACCATGACCCGCACCGACGACGACCTGGCCCGGCGCACCGAGACCGTCGGTCGGGTGATGCCGATGCTCGAGATCAAGGTGGTCGACCCGGCGACCGGGTTGACCGTGCCGCGCGGTGCGACCGGGGAGTTCTGCACCCGCGGTTACAGTGTGATGCTCGGCTACTGGGACCAGCCGGACAAGACCGCGGAGGCGATCGACCAGGCTCGCTGGATGCACACCGGCGACCTCGCCACGATGGACGATGACGGCTACGTCGCGATCGTGGGCCGGATCAAGGACCTGGTGATCCGCGGCGGCGAGAACATCTACCCACGCGAGATCGAGGAGTTCCTCTACACCCATCCGGCAATCGCCGACGTGCAGGTCGTGGGCGTGCCCGACGAGAAGTACGGCGAGGAACTCATGGCCTGGGTCATCATGCGATCCGGCGAACCGCCGCTCGACGCCGAGGCCGTGCGCGCCTTCGCCGACGGCAAACTCGCGCATTACAAGATCCCCAAGTACGTCCACGTCACCGATGCATTCCCGATGACCGTGACCGGAAAGATCCGCAAGGTCGAGATGCGCGAGCAGGCCAAGGAGATCCTCGGGAATGCCTGAGACAGAAGCGCTTTCGCCCTCCGGCGAACAATGGACGATCTCCTATGGCGAGCAACGGCTGACGGCGGTCAGTGTCGGCGGCGGCATCCGTGCGTATGACGTCGCCGGCCGCCCGGCGCTGTTCGGCTACCCGGTGGATGCGAGGGCGGACGGCGGCCGTGGGCAGCTCCTGATGCCCTGGCCGAACCGGATCGCCGACGGTCGCTACACCTTCAACGGCAAGGATCAGCAATTGCCGCTGACCGAGCCGGCCAAGCTCAACGCGTCGCACGGCCTGGTGCGGTGGGCGAACTGGCAGCTGGTGGAGCAAGCCGACTCCGCCCTCATCGTCGGCTACCGGTTGATGCCATCCCCGGGCTGGGACGCGATCCTCGACTTGCGAGTGCGTTACCAACTCGGCGACGAAGGCCTGACGGTGACCCCGTCGGCGACCAACCTCGGCGCCGCGCCGGCGCCGTTCGGGTTCGGCGCGCACCCTTATCTGACGGTCGGCGAGGACGCCGTCGACGAGCTTACTTTGTCGCTACCCGCCGCGCAGTTCCTCACCGTCGACGACCGGTTGCTGCCCACCGGCCGCGCGTCGGTCGCCGGCAGCGACGTCGACTTCCGGTCGCCCCGGCAGATAACGGGGGCTGTCATCGACACGGCGTTCACCGGGCTGACGGCGGGTGACGACGGGCGGTGGCGGATCAGCGTGTCGGACGGCCGACGTCGTACGACGCTGTGGGCGGACGCCGCCGACTTCGGTTACGCGCAGGCGTTCACCGGGGACAGCCTTCCGTCCGGACGCGCTCGCCATACCGGCGTGGCGGTGGAGCCGATGACCTGCCCCGCCGGCGCATTCGCCACCGGGGAGGCGCTGATCGTGCTCGAGCCCGGCGCCACCTGGTCGGCGAGCTGGGGCGTCCGGTCCGAGGAGGTCAACTGAGGGCCGCGTCGACTGCGTCGCCCAGCTGCCGGCGGAACTCCCGCTGACCGGTCCGCGGAATGCGCACCTCGCAAACCCGAATCCCCTTGCCCGGCCTGCTGATCCGGTCGGCGAGGGCCTCCTGGTCGTCGATGATCTCGTGGGGGACCCCATGGGCGGCGCACAGCTGCCCGATGCTGGTGTCGGTCGGGGTGCCGAAGATGCGTTCGTAGGGTCCGGAGAGTTCGGGTTTGCCGGACTCCAGGGTGGCAAAAATGCCGCCGCCGTTGTCGTTGATCACGACGATCGTCAAGTGCGGGCGGGGCTCGTCCGGGCCGATCAGCAGCGCGTTGGCATCGTGCAGGAAGGTGAGATCACCGACCATCGCGACGGTCGGGTGCGGCGCGTGCGCGAGCGCGAAGCCGATCGCGGACGAGATGACGCCATCGATGCCGGCGAGGCCCCGGTTGGCCACCGCGACCACACCACGGGCAACCTCTCGCGGGTCGCGTGCGAGGTCCAGGTCGCGGATCGTGTTGGACGACCCGAGGTAGATGCCCCCGCGCTCCGGCAGGTTGCGCGACACTGTGCGGGCGACGGCAGGCCCGCTGGGCCAGCTCGACTCGATCAGCGGAGCAGCTGTCGCCGACACGACCTGCCCGGCCGCACGCCACGCTGACGCCCACGCACGGTCGGCGCACGCGGAGACCGCCTCGTGGCTGCGTTCGATGTCGTCCCAGTCGTGGACGCGCCGCACGACGTGGCCCGGGTCGGACCACGAAGTGAGCGGGGTGACCGCTTCGACGGTGACCGCCGGATTGCGCAGTAGCGCAACGACTTCGCGGTCCAGGGTGACGCGGCCTCCGACGAGCACCCGCTCGGGAAGGTGCTCCTCGAGCCAGCCGTGAGCGCGGAGCAGGAGCGGCCCGTGCGGGGTGACCCGACCGCGTCGGTAGGCGCCGAACGGCTCGGCCAGCATCGGCCAGCCCGCCGCATCTGCCAGCTCCGACAACTCGGCCGCGTCCTGCGGGTCTGGCAGGTCACCGAGCAGCACCAGGGTGCGTGGCACGGGCGCGATGCCGGGGCCCTCGACTGCGGACTTCTTGTGCGAGTGCGGGTTTCGCAGACTGAGCCACGCCTCGCCATGCGGGCGGCCGGCGAGTGACTCGGGCCAGTCGGGAGCATCGGTGTTGCCGATGTCAGCAGTCGCATCCGGCACGAGCGGTTCGCGCAACGGCACGTTGAGGTGCACCGGGCCCGGATCCCCCGACGGGTAACCCTGCGACTCGGCCATGGCGCGTCCGATGACCGACCGCCAGATCGCCTGCTGTCCGTTGCGGCGCTCCGGAGTGCCGAACTCGTGGAACCAGCGCGTCGCGCCGCCGAAGATCTTCACCTGATCGGTGGTCTGGTTGGCCCCGGTGCCGCGAAGCTCCTGCGGCCGGTCGGCCGTCAGCACGATCATTGGCACGTAACCCTGCGCCGCTTCCAGCACCGCGGGGTGCAGGTTGGCGACCGCGGTCCCGCTGGTGGTGATGATCGGCACCGGCAGCCTGGTCGCCTTGCCCAGCCCGAGCGCGAGGAACGCGGCCGCGCGTTCATCGACACGCACATGCAGTCGCAGTCGGCCCTCGCGTTCGGCTGCCTCCGCGGCATACGCCAGCGGTGCGGAGCGCGAACCCGGCGCCAGGACGACCTCACGGACTCCCTGCCGGATCAGCTCGTCGAGCAGCACGGTCGCTATCGCGGTGGAAGGGTTCACCCGAGCATCCTGCCGCACCGGCCTGCGGCCCCGGTCAGTCACCCGCCGCCAGTCGGGCGTGCATAACGCGAAACGGTTGCGGCTTGTGCACGGTGGGTGGGGTGGTGGCGTGCATAACGCGAAACGGTTGCGGCGTGTGTGCAGTGCGCGGGTTGGTGGGGTGCATAACGCGAAACGGTTGCGGCGTGTGCACGGTGCGTGGGCTGGAGGCGTGCATAACGCGAAACGGTTGCGCCGTGTGCACGGTGCGCGGGCTGGAGGCGTGCATAACTCGAAACGGTTGCGGCTTGTGCACGGTGCGCGGGCTGGAGGCGTGCATAACGCGAAACGGTTGCGGCTTGTGTGCGCACCACACGCCACGCGCGACACCGCACGTCGCCCCACCTCAGCCCGACGCGACCAGCGCGGCGAGCGTGCCGCCGAGTTCGGTGAGTGCCTCGCGCTGTGCGTCGGTGGGTGCGCGCAGGATCTCGACCGGTTCGGCGGCGAGCCGCCATTCGAGTCCGGTGGTGATCGACTCCAGTGATCTGCGGGCACCGGTGGTGTCGGAGCGCCCGTGGATCCAGAAGGAGAACGGTCGTCGCGAGACCTTCCCGCGGGTGTCGTCATAGGTGGAATCGAAGGCGTGCTTCATCGCGCCGGACATGTAGCCGAAGTTGGCGGGAGTGCCCAGCAGATAGCCGTCGGCGGTGAGAAAGTCATCGACGGTCGCCGACAGCGCCTCGACGACGTCGACGTCGACCCCCTCGATCTCGTCGAACCTCGCCCCGGCGAGCACGGCGTCGAGCAGCTCACGCAGCAGCGGGGTCGGGGAGTGGTGCAACACCAGCAGTCGGGCGCTCACGTGGGCGGTGCGGCTGGGTCGGGCAGCCGGACGATCGCGACGGACTCGGCGCCGACTGTGACGACCGGGCCGCCGGACTCAATGGCATCGGTCTCGACGTCGCCGAACGACGCCACCAGCTCGCCGGGTGAGGACATCTCGTACTGCCCGAGATTGCAGATCACCAGGTAGGCGCCACGGCGCACGGTGACACCGCCGCCGGCACGCCGCACGGCGGGCAACGCCGGCCACTGACCGGCAGTGCCGCTGCCGAGCGCGGGGATCTCGCGCCGGAGCCGGATGAGCTCGGCATACCAGTCGAACAACGTCGCGTGGTCGCCCTCGTGGGCTTGCGCCCAATGCAGTCTGGAGTCTTCGAAGGTCGAAAGTGCTTGCGGGTCAGGCACATCCGCAGACCAGCCGTGCTCACTGAACTCCGCGCGACGGCCCTTGGACACTGCGGCCGCAAGCTCCGGGTCCTGGTGGTCGGTGAAGTACTGCCAGGGAGTGGACGCGCCGAACTCCTCACCCATGAAGAGCATGGGCGTGTAGGGGCTGGTCAGCAGCAACGCGGCACCGCAGGCGAGGCGCCGGGTGCCGACCAGTTGCGAGAGCCGGTCCCCGGTCGCCCGGTTGCCGACCTGATCGTGCGTTTGCAGCGACACCACGAAACGCCACGGCTCGACCTCGGTCAGGTCGACGGGCCGGCCGTGGTGTCGTCCACGGAAGCTCGACCAGGTGCCGTCGTGGAAGAACGGGGTCGTGAGCACCTTCGCCAGAGCGTCGGTCTGCGCGAAATCCGCGTAATAACCTTGGGATTCGCCGGTCAGGGCGACATGCAGCCCATGATGCACATCGTCCGCCCACTGTGCGTGCAGACCGAGGCCGGCGCCGTGGTCGTCGCGCGGGCTCACGGTGCGCGGATCGTTGCGATCGGACTCCGCGATGAGCGACAGCGGCCGACCAAGCGAGGCCGCCAGCTCGTCGACCCGCCCGGTGAGTTCCTCCAGGAAGTGCACCGCCCGCTCGTCGAAGAGCGCGTGCACGGCGTCGAGCCGTAGCGCGTCCAGGTGGAAGTCGCGCAACCACATCAGCGCGTTGTCGATGAAATACCCACGGACCTCGTCGCTTTCGGGTCCGTCGAGGTTGACCGCCCAGCCCCACGGGGTCTGATAGCGGTCGGTGAAGTAGGGGCCGAAGACGGGCAGGTAGTTGCCGCTCGGCCCGAGGTGGTTGTAGACAACGTCCAGGCATACGCCGAGGCCCCGAGCGTGGCAGCCGTCGACGAACCGTTGCAGACCGGCGGCCCCGCCATACGCCTCATGCACCGCGTATGGCGAGACGCCGTCATATCCCCAGCCGCGCTCACCAGGAAACGCGACGACGGGCATCAGCTCGACCATCGAAATGCCAAGCTGGACAAGGTGATCCAGCCGCTCGATCGCGGAGTCGAAGGTGCCGCCGTCGGTGAATGTGCCGACGTGCAGCTCGTAGATCACCGAGCCCTGCAGGGGAGTGCCCGGCCAGTCGGCAGCTGTCCAACGGTGCGCGCCGAGATCGACCAGTGCGGACCGGGAGTGCGGCCCGTCGGGCTGCGAGAGCGAGCGCGGGTCCGGCCGCTCGTCACCTCCGTCGACACTGAACGCGTAGCGGTCACCGGGCACGGCCTCCACATCCGCGCGCCACCATTCGCCGTCGTTGCTCATCGGCGTCGTCGAGTCGCCGAGCAGCAGATCGACACTGCGTTCGGCCCGTGGTGCCCAGACTGCGAATTCGGTCATCGCTGCTAGTCCTCCTTCTCCAGGAGCGCGACGGGCCAACTGCCGAGCACGTCGGCGACCCCGAGGTGTCCGTCGCTGACGTGGCTGACGCCGGAGATGCGGTCGCGCCAGCGGCCGGCACCCAGTTGGAAGGTGGCGTTGGCCCAGCCGCCGGTTCGGGACAGGCGAGCCGGTGCGCGGGTCGCCAGCGTCACGAAGGTGCTGCGGCCGCCGCGACCGAAAGCCTCGGCGAGGCGGCCGCCGGGTGCCGACCGGCTGAAGCCAAGCAGGTGCTCGGAGCTGGATTCGACCGGGCGGTATGACGATTCGGGCCCGAAAACGCGCGGATGCTCACGGCGGGCACGCAACGCGGCGGCAACCAGGTGCAGCTTCTCGGCATCCAATGATCCGTCGCCGGTCTGCCTCAGCAACTCGCGCCGCCGGTCGTAGTCGACCGGTCGCCGGTTGTCCGGGTCGACCAGCGAGAGGTCGACCAGCTCGGCGCCCTGGTAGACATCCGCGACGCCCGGCATGGTGAGCTGCAGCAGTTTGGCCCCGAGCACCGTGGCGCGGATCGCACGGACGCCCGCCGCCAGCGCCCGGTCGATCGCCTCCCGCACAGGTCCGCCGGTCGCGGCGGCAAGCGCGAAATCGATGACACGGCGCTCATATTCGGGGTCGCCGTCGACCCACGCGGTGTGCAGCTTCGCCTCGCGCAGCGCCTTCTCCAGGTATGACGAAAGCCGCTCCTCGCTGATCTCGCCGACACCGAGCAGTGTCTGCCAGACGAAGTGCGCGGTCGGCCCGTCGACCCCTGCAGACTTGGCAGCGCTCAGCGTGACCGCCGAAATCGTCTGCCACGACTGCGGATCGCCACCGACCGCGAGCAGCCGGGCGCGCACGTCCTCACTGCGCTTGGTGTCGTGGGTGGACAGCGTCGTCATCGTCCGCGGCCAGTGCTGCTGCTGGTCGGCGGCCGACTCGTGCAGCGCCTGCGGCGACGAGACCGGCAGCCGGCTCGGGTCGCTGCCGACCTCGTTGAGCGCGATGCACTCGTGCCACCGGTAGAACGTGGTGTCCTCGATGCCCTTGGCCATGACCGGCCCCCAGGTTTGTTGCAGCCGGACGCCGAAATCGGTTGCGGATGCTTCGTCTTCGGCCAGCGTCGTCAGCGGCACAAGTGCATCCAGCTCGGTCCGCAGGTCCGGTCGGCGGTTGACCGCCTCAGTGAACGCGTCGCGCAGCCGGGCACGGGCGGTCTGCGACAGCCGGTGGTCGGGGCGCACATACGCGCGGTAGACCTCGCCCGCCACGAGGAGCTCGATGACCGCCTCCCGCAACCGCTCCGGGTCGAGATCCGGCAGTGTCTCCCGGGCACGGCGGGTCAACCGGTCGACCTCGGGACCGAGCGACTTGTCGACCACCTGGCGCTTTGCGGTTTCCACCACGTGCGCGTAGTCCGGATCGCCTCCGGCCGCCACCCAGGTGTCGTGCAGCACCGACGCGTCGGCCGGATCGGTGAGCGCCTCCTGGACGACGCGCAGCGCGTCATACCCGGTGGTGCCGGCGCACGCCCACGAGGACGGCAGGCGCTCACCCGGCTCGAGGATCTTCTCCACCCAGATCGGGGTGCCCTTGGCGCAGGCAGCGGTGAGGCGTTCGAGATAGCCGGTCGGGTCTGCGAGGCCGTCCGGGTGATCGATGCGGAAGCCGTCGATCAGCCCTTGATGATGCAGCCGCAACAGCAGGCGGTGGGTCTGTTCGAACACCTCCGGCAACTCGACCCGGACGGCGATCAGCCCGTCCACCTCGAAGAACCGGCGGTAGTTGAGCACCTCATCCTTGTCCCGCCACGAGGCGAGCCGATAGTGCTGGCGTTGCAGGAGTTCGGCGACATCGTCGGTGGTGTCGGTGCCGAGCGCGAGCGGCCAGACGTGGTCGTAGTAACGCAGCACCGGCTCGTCGCCGTCCGACGCCTTCTCCAGGGTGATCTCGCCGTCGGCGAGGACCTCGTCGAGCGGCTTGCCCAGCACCGGCAGACCGATCCGGCCGCCGCCGGCCTTCCAGTCGATGTCGAACCAGTCGGCGGTCGCGGCATCCCGACCGTCGCGCAGCACCTGCCAGACCTGCTGATTGAGCACTTCGGGCGCCACGAACGCCATGTGGTTGGGCACGACGTCGACGACGATGCCCAGGCTGTGCTCGTGGGCAGCGGCAGCAAGGGCCTCGAAGCCGGCCAGTCCGCCGAGTTCGTCGCTGATCCGGGCGTGATCGACGACGTCATACCCGTGCATCGAGCCGGGCGCGGCCTGCAGGATCGGCGACAGGTAGAGGTGCGAAACGCCAAGGTCGGCGAGATAGCCCACCTGCGCGGCCGCGTCGGCGAAGGTGAAGCCCGCGTGCAGCTGCAGCCGGTAGGTGCCGGTCACTCCTCGAGCCATGTGCCCATCATGCCGAAGCGCCGCCGGTCTACTGCACGGCCTGTGCTCCGCAAGGGTTGCCGTTCGCGGTGAGCACCGAGGTAGTCCGTTGCCACGACTGCGGATTCGACTTCGGCGTCACCAGCTGTATGACGTGCCCGTTCTGCCGGTCGACGTAGGTCGGACGGAACTTCTGGCTCAGGCTGACGTTGCCGGCGTTGTCCCGAGTGAACGTGACGTACATCAGCACGCCGTCCTGCGTGGCGGCCGGGAGGCTGAGCACACCCAGTCCCTGCGAAGAGATCGCGTTGCCGAGGCTGTAGCTGACCAGTTTGCCGTTGATCTTCTCGCACGGCTGCACCTCGTGCGGGTGGTTGCCGATGATGTAGTCGACCTGCCCGGAATTCAGGATGCCCGAAGCGAATTGGCGCTGTTCGGCGCTCGGGTTCGGGGTGTATTCGATGCCCCAGTGCATGGACACCAGCACCAGGTCCGCGCCCTGGGCGCGGGCCGCCTTGGCGTCGGCGACGATCCCGGCGACACCGACCACCGAGTAGAGGTTCTTGGCGAACCACGGCGCTCCGGTGGGCACCTTGGTCTGGTTGCCGATCGTGTTGTCCAGTGTCCAGCTGTAGGACAGCTGAGCGATCTTCAGGCCCTTGGCCTCGTAGAAGACCGGCTGGCCCGGCGTCGACGCGTCGGGGCCCGGGCCGGCCGCCTTCAGCCCGACCTGCTGCATGATGTCGCGGGTCGAGCGGGCGCCGGCCAGTCCGCGGTCGAAGGCGTGGTTGTTGGCGGTGCTGCACCCGTCATACCCGGCGCCCTTGATGGCGGAGGCGAATTCGTGCGGCGCGTTGATGCTGATGCCGTGCGACAGATCGGTGTCGGTCTTGGTGAGCGGCGTCTCCATCTGGCAGATCGCCACGTCCGCCGAGCTCACCGGGCCCTTCACCTGCTCGAACATCGGGCTGAAGTCGTAGCCGGTGCCGCCGGCATTGCGCTTCGCGTCGGCGATCAGCTCCGGGTGCGGCAGCTCGTCACCGGACACCAGCACGGTGACCGACGCCGGTTTGCCGGTGATGCGAGGACCGGCCTGCGCCGATCCGCTGGCCGACGCCGAGCTCGAGCCAGCGCTCGACGCGCTGCCCGATTGACCCGACGGGGCGCTCGATCCCGTTGGTGTTGCCTGCGATCCGCCGGTCGACGCGGCGTTCGATCCGCCGTCCGAGCCGCTGCTCGTGCACGCCGCCAACGTCAACAGTCCGCTGGCCGCTACCGCCGCGAACGCGCGACGCCGTGCCCGGAAAATTCCCCCGATACGTGCCCTCATGGGCGCGATGGTAGCCCGCGAACCGGTCCGGGCTCGCCCCATCGGGCCGCGGCGTTATGGCCTTGCGACGTGTTACCCACACCACAACCGCCCGATCTGCGGTAACTTCCGGGTAAGTGACCGACGAGTACGGTGGTAGTTCCCCGTCCGAGGAGTGCAGCACATGGGAATCTTCAACTCGCCCGTCAAAGCCGCGCCCGGCTCTGACCTGAACGCCAAGCAGGAGGGCCTGCTCTGGGTGGTGATCACCCTCGGCGCATTCATCCTGTTGCTCTTCCTCAACTTCATCTTCCAGCCGGACACCTCGTCGCTGCCCGGCCCGACCTGGCTGACCGGCCCGGTGCTCGGCTTCGTCGTCGGCATCATCGCCTCGCTGCTGGTCAAACCGCGCAGCTGGCAGGTGCAGTCCTGGGTGGTGCCCGGCATCGTCCTGGTGCTGGTCATCCTGTGCGAGTTCTTCCAGGGCGACGCGCAGTGGATCGGTCAGACCCTCGCGACCTTCTTCGTCGGCTTCGGCGGCGGCGCACTGTTCTTCCGCGCCGCGGAGAAGCAGCACGAGTACGACGTGGCGCACCGTCAGGGGCGCGCCTGAGGGTCGCAGCCCCCGTCATACGAACAAGGAAGGGCCCGTGGCGATCGCGCCACGGGCCCTTCTCGTATGCCGCTGCTACTTCTTCACGTCGAACCGGTCGTTGTCCATGACCTTCGCCCAGGCGGCGACGAAGTCCTGCACGAACTTGGCGGCGGCGTCGTCGGAGGCGTAGACCTCGGCGACCGCACGCAGCTCGGAGTTGGCGCTGAACACCAGGTCGGCGCGGCTGCCGGTCCAGGTCTGGCCGTCCGGCCCGGTCGCCACGTAGGAACCCTTGGTGTCGCCCGGCTTCCAGTCGGTGGTGAGTGCCAGCAGGTTGACGAAGAAGTCGTTCGTCAACTGACCGACACGGTCGGTGAGGACCCCGTCCTTGTTGTCACCGGTGTTGGCGCCCAGCACCCGCAGACCGCCGATCAGCACGGTCATCTCCGGTGCGCTGAGATTCAGCAGGTTCGCCCGGTCGATCAGGTGGTACTCCAGCGGGGCGACCGGCTCGAAGTCGGTGTAGTTGCGGAACGGGTCGATGCGCGGCTCCAGGTAGGCGACCGAGTCGACCTCGGTCTGCTCCTGGGTGGCGTCACCGCGGCCCGGCGTGAACGGCACCTCCACGTCGTGTCCGGCGGCCTTGGCCGCCTGCTCGACGCCGACGTTGCCGGCCAGCACGGTCGCGTCCGCGAACGAGATGCCGGTGTCCTGCGCGATCTGTCCCAGCTTGGTCACGACCGGCCCGATGGCCGCCGGGTCGTTGACCTGCCAGGAGTTCTGCGGCTCCAGGCGCAGGCGGCCGCCGTTGGCGCCGCCTCGCTTGTCGGAGTTGCGGTATGACGCAGCCGCGGCCCAACCGGTCTTGACCAGGTCGGACACCGAGAAGCCGGCGTCGGCGATCTGCTGCTTCGCGGCCGCGATGGCCTCGGCGCTCGGTGCCTGCGTCTGCGGGACCGGGTCCTGCCAGATCAGGTCCTCGGCCGGCACCTCGGGTCCGAGGTAGCGGGACTTCGGGCCCATGTCGCGGTGGGTCAGCTTGAACCACGCACGCGCGAATGCGTCGGCGAACTCCTCGGGCTTCTCCATGAATCGGCGCGAGATCTTCTCGTATGCCGGGTCGAAGCGCAGCGCAAGGTCGGAGGTCAGCATGCGCGGCTCGCGCTTGCCGTCACCGGACGCCTCCGGCACCATGTCGGCCCCGCCGTTGTTGACCGGGCGCCACTGCTTGGCACCCGCGGGGGAGTCCATGAGCTCCCACTCATAACCGAACAGGATGTGGAAGAACTCGTCGTCCCAGCGGGTCGGGTGGTAGGTCCAGGTGACCTCCAGGCCGGAGCCGATGACGTCGACCGTCTTGCCGGTCTGGAAGGGCTGCTTCCAGCCGATGCCGTTCTGCTCCAGCGGCGCGCCCTCGGGCTCCGGGCCGACCTCGTCGGCGGGCGCCGCGCCGTGGGTCTTGCCGAAGGTGTGGCCACCGGCGATGAGGGCGACGGTCTCCTCGTCGTTCATCGCCATCCGGCCGAAGGTCTCGCGGATGTCGACCGCGGACTTCAACGGGTCGGGTTCGCCGTTCGGGCCTTCCGGGTTGACGTAGATCAGGCCCATTTGCACTGCGGCCAACGGGTTTTCGAGGTCGCGCTCGCCGGTGTAACGCTCGTCGCCGAGCCACTCGGTCTCCGGGCCCCAGTAGACGTCGTCATCCGGCTCCCAGGCCTCCGGGCGGCCGCCGGCGAAGCCGAACGTTTTGAAGCCCATGTCCTCCAGGGCCACGTTGCCGGCCAGGATCATCAGGTCACCCCAGGAGAGCGCCTGGCCGTACTTCTTCTTGACCGGCCACAGCAGGCGGCGGGCACGGTCGAGCAGCACGTTGTCCGGCCAGGAGTTCAGCGGGGCGAAGCGCTGCTGCCCCGTGCCGCCGCCACCGCGGCCGTCCTGGACGCGGTAGGTGCCGGCGCTGTGCCACGCCATACGGATCATCAGCGGGCCGTAGTTGCCGAAGTCGGCCGGCCACCATTCCTGGGAGCTGGTGAGCAGCGTGCCGATGTCCGCCTTGACGGCCGCGAGGTCCAGCTTGCTGAATGCGGCCGCGTAGTCGAAGTCCTCGCCCAACGGGTTGGCGACCGCCGGGTTCTTGGCCAGAATCTTCAGGTTGAGCCGCTGCGGCCACCACTGCTGGTTGGCGTCACCCTGCGTCGGCGGGATGAGATTGTGCATAACCGGGCATTTGCCGCCCGCGTCCTCATCGTTGATCTCAGCCAGAGGCTGTTCGTCGGTGGTGCTCATGACTTCCTTTCGGTGTCGTACTCAGGTGGGTGAAACTTTTTGCGCGGCAACGCAATCGGGGCACACACCCCAGTAGATGACCTCGGCTTCGTCGATCTGGAAACCGTGGTCGTCTGTGGTGTGCAGGCACGGCGCCTCGCCCACGGCACAGTTGACGTCGACGACCGCGCCGCAGGAGCGGCAGACGAGATGATGGTGGTTGTCACCGACACGCAGCTCGTAGCGTGCGCCCGAGCCCGCGGGCTGGATGCGGCGCACCAGGTGCGTGTCGGCGAAGGTGTTGAGGCAGTCGAAAATGGCCTGCCGGGAGACGGTCGGCAACTGCTCGCGGACCGACTCGGCGATGACCGTGCTGTCAGCGTGCGGATGGTCGCGCACGGCGGTCAGCACGGCGAGCCGAGGCTGCGTCACGCGCAGACCGGCCTTGCGCAGCGTCTCCTCGAAGTGGTCCGGCACGTGACTCACCCTTCCGAGTTTTCTGGACCAAGTCAAGTCTTCTCCGCCGGTCGAGTAGCCGGGTCTAGCTGGTCGAGTAGCTGGGTCTTGCTGGTCGAGTAGCCGGGAGGAGCGAAGCGGGGGACGGCGTATCGAGACCAGTGTCGTATCGAGGTCAGTGTCTATCGAGACCAGCTGCGCTCAGAACGCTGCGTCGTGACAGAAGACGGTCAGCGCCCGCCGGTCGGCGCGCACCCGCAACGACTCGGTCATCTCGCCGAGCTCTCCGTCGCGGGCCACCCTGACCGGGCCGTTGAGGATGTCGATCTGCATCTCGGGAGCGCTGAGCTCGTGATAGCGCTTGTTGCGCGCCAATTGCCCGGTCAGCAACGCTGCCAATACTTTCAGCTGTCCGAAGGGTCCGGCGACGTCGAGCATGCGCAGGTCGACCAGGCCGTCGCTCATCTGCTCCCGGAATGCCGGTGCGAAGCCACTCGGCTGGTACTTGCCGTTGCCGAGGAAGAGCAGGTTGATCTCGCTGGTGGTGTCGTCCACCCGCACCCGCAGGTTGCGGTCCTTGACGACCAACGCCGCCCACGCCGCGGCGAGCGGCTTGCCGATGCGTCCTTCGTACTTCTCGCGAATCTCCACGAAGTCGGTGTAGGCACCGATGCTCGCGGTGTTGAGGAAGATCTCGTCGTTGAGGTATGCCGCGTCGACCTTGTCCGCGGTGCCGCGTTTGACTGCCGTGATCGCGGCGTCCAGGCCGAATGCGCCGACGTCCTTGGCGAAGTGGTTGAAGGTGCCGGCCGGGAAGACGGCGAGCGGCACGCCGGCTGCGATGGCTGCCGCTGCTGCCGAGCGGACGGTGCCGTCACCGCCGGCCACACCGAGAACCTCTGCCCGAGAAGCGGATTCGCGCATCACCTGCTCGACATCGTCCTCCTTGCGGAGTTCGACGACTTCCACGTCCGCCAGCTTGCGTTGCACCTTGCGCAGCACATCCGCACCTTGCCCGCTGTGCGACGCGGGGTTGACGACCAGCACGACGCCGCGCCCGGTGGGGCGCTCGCCGAGCTGCAGGGGAGCACGGTGGTGCAGGTGCTTTTCGGGTGGCGCCGCCGGCGGCACGAGCTTTCCGCCGATGCGGGCCACCGTGCTGCCGAGGAACCAGCCGGCGACCACGTCGGAGGGGTAGTGCGCACCCGTCGCGACCCGGGACACGCCGACCAGGCCGGCGAGCGCCCGCAGCGGGTAGGCCAGCGCCGGCAGCTCGAGGCTCACCGCGGTCACGAAGGCGGCGGCGCTCGAGGCGTGGCCGCTCGGGAAGCTGGTCGAGGTCGGCAGCCGCCGGGACATCCGGCTGAGGGGCACCGACCGCAAGGACGGTCGCGGTCGCCGATTGGTCCGTTTCGCAATCTGATTGGTGATGAGGCTACTCATCGCGATGGTGGCGACACCACGCATCGCCGCACGTTGTGCACGCCGCTTGCGACTCACCCCGAGCAGGGCGGCAATGCCGAGCCAGAGCTTGGAGTGGTCCGCTGCATCGGTGAGCCGGGGCATCAATCGGTCGAGCAGCGGACTGTCGGTGGTGGCGAGCGCCTCGAACACCGACACGTCCAGGTCGTCGACGTCCTGCACTATGCGGGCGGTCCAGTCGGGCATCGGTGGCTGCGGCCTTTCGGGAGTGGATCAGTAGAGGGGCGACCGGTCGGCGCCGTGATAGATCTGCGCGTCGAGCCGGTGCGGGTCGACGTCGAGCAGTGTGCGATCCCAGTTTCCGAGATCGGCCGCCAGCCCATAGGTTTCGTTGAGGAATGCCTGCACCATCGCGTCCGGGTCGTCGCTGTTGCGCACCTCGTCGTAGGGCAGGATCCACTCGCCCAAGGTGTCGTCGAACTTGCCGACGCTGACCTTGCCGGACCGGAAGCCGTCGGGCTCGGGGTAGGCGTAGGTGTAGAACGAGCCCTCTGCCGAACCGCCGGCCCAGAAGCCGGCCGCGAAATTCTCCCGGCTCTCGGCCTCGTCCATCACCCACGACGGCAGGTTTGGCACGTGCAGCGCCGGCGGTGGCTTCGGCGCGCCGCGCCCGGAGAAGCGCACGCAGGACAGGTCGAGAGACCCCCAGAACAGCTGGGTCGGGCTGTCCTTCCCCGCGAAGCCGGCGCGCCAGATCATGAAAGTCCTTTGCACAGCTACCAATTGACGCCAGAAGGTTTGCGCCGCCGATGCGTTATACGGGCGAGGCTCGGTGTCCTCGGCGAACGGCACCGCCGGGTCGACCTCGTTGGGGCTGGGCACGATGTCGCAGCGCAGGCGCAGCGTCCGGAGCGCGTCCTGCACCTCGCCGTAGAAGGCCGCGACCGATTTGGCCTCCAGTGCGATGGCGACCTCGTGGCCGTCTGCGCGACGGAGATAGAACTTGTGGTCGATGAAGTCGAACTCGGCATCGAAGGGGTGACCCTCGAAGAACATCATCCCGGTGCGAAAGCCGCGAGCGCTCACCTGGAAGGTGACGTTCCACCAGTGGTTGACCAGCGGAGTGGAGACCATCTCCATCTTGCCGACGATCTGCAGCCAGAGGTGCAAGGTCTTGCGGGTGTCGGTCCAGCTGTCGACCGCCAGGGCCGGCCAGGTTTCGGTGTTGGTCATCGGTGCTCCGTTCCATTCGGGTTGCCGGTGTTGGGTATGCCGCCGAGCAGGGCGCGCATCTGATCTAGTTCGTCGCCGCCAGCGGGGGCGGGCGTATGTCGAGGCCCGCACGCAGTGAGGAGCCTGACGAATCCTGCTGCGGCGCGGTCGATTCGGGGGCTGAGGTCGCTGCCGTCACCGCCAAAATCGCTGGTAGCGGCATACACGGCCGTGGGAGCGACGATCGCGTGTAGGTAGGAGAACATCGGGCGCAGCGAGTGCTCAAGCACCAGGGAGTGTCGTTCGGTGCCGCCGGTGGCCGCGATGAGCACCGGCATGCCGTCCAGGCTGGGCAGCGGCAGGACGTCGAAGAACAGTTTGAAGAGTCCACTGAACGAGGCGTTGAACGCCGGGGTGACGGCGATCAGTCCGTCGGCAGAGGCGAGCGTGTCGAACGCGGACTGGAGCTCCGGGCTGACGAATCCGGTGAGCGTGGCGTCCATCAGCGCCTTGCCATAGAGCCGCAGGTCGATCACCGGCAACTCGACGCTGCCGGCCGGCAGATCCTGCCGGACCGCCTCGGCGAGCCGGTCGGCGAGCAGCCGGGTGCTTGAGGGTTCGCGCAGTCCAGCCGTCACCACGGCGATGGTGGTCATGCCTGATCATCCTTCGAAGTGGTTGGTGCGCTTTGGGGTTCGGCTTTCGGGGCGGTGTCGGCAGCTTCCTTGGCAGCCAGCAACGACGCGTGAGTCGGAGCGTCGGGTACGTTTGCGGGCCGCCCCTTTGCAAACTCTTCCCGGAGCACCGGCACGACCTCCTCGCCGAGCAGATCGAGTTGCTCGAGCACCGTCTTGAGCGGCAGCCCGGCGTGGTCGATCAGGAAAAGCTGGCGCTGGTAGTCGCCGACGTACTCACGGAAGCCGAGAGTGCGCTCGATGACCTCCTGCGGCGACCCGACGGTCAGTGGCGTCTCCCGGGTGAACTCTTCGAGTGACGGCCCGTGGCCGTAGACTGGCGCCTCGTTGAAGTAGGGCCGGAACTCCCTGACCGCGTCCTGGCTGTTACGCCGCATGAAGATCTGGCCACCGAGTCCGACAATCGCTTGCTCGGGGGCCCCGTGGCCGTAGTCGGCGAAGCGCTGTCGGTAGAGCTCGACCTGTTGCTGCGTGTGCGACGGCGGCCAGAAGATGTGGTTGGCGAAGAACCCGTCGCCGAAATAGCCTGCCAATTCAGCGATCTCGGGAGACCGAATCGATGCGTGCCAGACGAAGGGAGGCACGTCGTCCAGTGGGCGCGGTGCCAGTGTGAAGCCCTGGAGTGCGGCCCGGAATTTGCCGCTCCAGCTCACGACCTCGTCGTCCCAGACGGTGCGCAATAGCTGGTAGTTCTCGACGGTCAGCGGTATGGCGGCGCGGATGTCCTTGCCGAACCACGGGTAGACCGGCCCGGTGTTGCCGCGGCCGAGCATGACGTCGGTGCGGCCGTCGCACAGGTGCTGCAGCACGCTGAAGTCCTCGGCGATCTTCACCGGGTCGTTCGTGGTGATCAAGGTGGTCGATGTCGACAGCAGCAGGTGCTCGGTCTGGGCGGCGATGTAGGCCAGAAGCGTGGTCGGAGACGACGGCACGAACGGCGGGTTGTGGTGCTCGCCGGTCGCGAAGACGTCGAGGCCGACCTCGTCCGCCTTCTTGGCGATCGCCACCGTGGCCTTGATGCGCTCGTGCTCGCTCGGCGTTGTGAGTGTGGTCGGGTCACGCGTCACATCGCCGACCGTGAAGATCCCGAACTGCATTCCGCTCATTCGATGCATCACCCTTGCACGTGGTGGCCGGTGGGTGGTCAGTCTTTCAGACGGCTGGCCGAAGTTGGGCGGAGTCGGAGCATGAGGCGCACCTTCAGCGGGATGCCGCTCGCAGGATGGCGGCCACTCGCTCGGCGGCCCATCGGCGATACCGATCGGCCGACCAGCCGCAGCGCAGCACGAAATGCCCGTATGCCGTGTGGGAGACGACGAACGTCAGCTCATCGGTGACACCGTGGCGCCGAGCAGGCGGGACGTCGCCGTGCGCGGCGAGCATCCCCGCGAGGTCGTCTCGCTGGCTCGTCAGCAGTTGTTCGCGCAATGCGGCCGCTTCGGGTTCGGTTGCCGCAGCTGATTCCAAAGCCTGGTAGATCCCGCTCGAGGCGGCGAAGCCGTTGACCACGGGGAGTAACAGTCGCGCGACCACCGAGCTGTTCGACAGGTCGAGTGAACTCAGCTCGAACGGCGGTCGGGACGGGTCGCGCTCGTCGCCGATGAAGGAAGACTCGAAGGCTGCCCGCAGCAAATTCGCTTTCGGGCCAAGCGATTTCACCGTCTCGAGGCTCACCCCGGCTTGCTGAGCTACTTGCGACAAGGTCGTCCCGGCATACCCGTGCAGCGCGAAGAGTTCGGCCGCGGCTTGCACGATGACTGCTCGGGTGCGTCGAGCGCGGTCGGCGCGAAGCTGTGAGTGATATGCCCGTCTGGCCGGCGGCATCGATACCCTCCAAATTGACTACCCTTATAGTGTAGTCAATTAACACCCGGGAGGTTCGATGAGTTCAGTGCTTGTCTGTGCAGCGCCGTTTCAGGGGCACGTGGCGCCGGCGTTGGCGGCCGCGGAAGGCTTGGTGCAGCGCGGGCATCGCACCCGTTTGCTGACCGGTAGCCGGTTTCGCGATCAGGTCGAACGTGCCGGCGTGGAATGGGTCCCGCTACCCGCGGAGGTCGACTTCGACGAGACTGCGATGGACGAATGGTTCCCGCAGCGTCGGGAGCTGCGCGGACTCGCCCAGGCGAAGTTCGACCTCGAGCACGGCTTTCTGCGGCCGATGACGGCGCAGGCGAGTGCGATAGACCGCCTCATCGCGGCTGAGCCCACCGACGCCGTTCTGGCCGAGACGATGTTCTTCGGCGTGATCCCACTCGCGCTCAACACCGGGCCGCGTCCCCGGGTGGTTGCGCTCGGCTGCAACCCGCTCAACCTGCCTGCCGTGGGCGTGCCGCCGGTCGGCACGGGGTGGGCGCCCACCACCGGCGTTGCCGGCCGAGTCCGCAACGCGGCGGCGCGCTTGGCGATTGAGCGCCTCGTCTTCGGTTCGTTGCAGTCGGCGGCGGCCACGGCAGCCGCCGGCGCAGGCGCTCGACTGCCGGGGTTCGTCATGGACTGGCTGTCGTGGGTCGACGAGATCGTGCAGCTGACCGTCCCCGGGTTCGAATACCCACGGGAAGGGACGGTGCCGGTGCGATTCGCCGGGCCGCTCTCGCGCAGCGGCGACGGGGATCACCCGCTGCCGGACTGGTGGAGCGGCCTCGATCCGGACCGGCCAACCGTGCTGGTGACACAGGGTTCGGCAGTCCCCGATCCGCACAACCTGATCCTGCCCGTCGTCGAGGCGACGGAGGGGATGGCGCTCAACCTGGTCATCTCGGCGCCGGATTCCATGGACCTTGGGCGGCTGCCGTCATACGCGCGGCGCAGCCCGTTCCTTCCGTATGACGCTGTGTTTCCTCGGTTGTCGGCGTTCGTCACCAACGGCGGGTATGGCGGGGTCGGCTTCGCGATCCGGCATGGCGTCCCGGTGCTCTCGGTTGGTGCGTCCGAGGACAAGGGTGAGGTCGCGGCGCGGGTGCGCTGGAGCGGTCTGGGCATCGGGATTCGGCGAAACCAGATCCCCCGCGCCCGTGCTGAGCGGGCACTGCACCGCCTGCTGTCGCAGCAGGCATATCGCCGATCGGCGGCCCGCCTGCAGCGGCAGGCAGCCGAAGCGCCCGGGATCGAGTCCGTCGTCGCGGCGGTCAGCGACCGGCGGGGAGCACCGAGTCGATGGTCGTGACGATGTGCTCGGCGACCCACCTTCGGTATCGCTCACGCGACCACCCGCAGCCAATGACGAGGTGTTCATAGCAGTGGTGGGAGAAGGTGTAGATCAGGACGTCCGCGACGCTGCGCCGCCGCCGTGCCGAGAGTCCCGGGTGCTGGGCGAGCATCTTCAACGTGTCGGACCGGTGCGCGAACTGCAGGTCCTCGAGCAACGACGCCGCCTCCGAGTCACAGGTTGCGGCGTCCTCGATCGCCCGGAGCACGCCCAGCGACGCGGCCATGCCGTCGATCACCGGTTTGATCACCCGGGCGATCGCCGCCACATCGGTAGCATCGAAATCCGCCAGTGGGTATGTCGCGAGATCGAGCTCCTGCTCGTCCCCGGCGAACCGCGCCCAGAACGCCGCACCGAGCAGCCTGATCTTCGGCCCATGCTCCTCGACCACGTCGAGGCACACTCCGGCGAGCCGCGCGATCTCCGTCAGCGTCGTCTGCGAATAGCCCTGCGACTCGAAGAGTTTGGCAGCCGCTTCATGGATCCGGTTCCGATCGTCGGGGCTGGACACATTGTGCTCGACGCCGGCATCGTCCGGCTGAGGCTGCTTCTTCGCGCTGACCATTTGATCAGACTAGGACCAGCAAGTTTTGGGTGAGGCTGGTGGGTATTTCACCAAATCCGCGGACGTGCGCTTGTGTGCATCGTGCACGAGAGTCCTGCACCGGCCCTGCGCGAGGTTCCATACTGCGGTCCGCGACGTCGTCCTGATGTCCGTGACGCCCGAGCCACTCAAGTGAGACAGAAGTCGGAAGCTATTGACCGGGAGTCTATGCCTCGGTGTGGTTGGAGCCCACCGCCGGGATTGGCGCTGAGTGTTCGTCGCGCAGACCGTACATGGTCGCTCGCACGAGCCGGTCGCTGAGCAGATCCAGATCAGTGGGGCCGTTGCCGCGTACGAGGTTGAGGTGTGCCAGCTCGGCAAGTCCGTGTACCGCCGACCACACCAGGAAGTCCGCGCCCGGTCTGGACTGCCGGGGAAGGGTGCCGCTTTCCACGAGACGATCGAGTTCGTCGTCCAACACCTGGTGCGGATGCGGATCGACCGTGCCGGTTTGCCGCTGCCGGGCCGGGCTGAAGGCCAGTTGCGCGGCCGCTGGCTCGTCGCACGCCCACCGTACGTAGCAGCGAGC
This sequence comes from Flexivirga meconopsidis, assembly GCF_026162425.1. Taxonomy (GTDB): domain Bacteria; phylum Actinomycetota; class Actinomycetes; order Actinomycetales; family Dermatophilaceae; genus Flexivirga; species Flexivirga meconopsidis. The sequence goes on from NZ_JAOBQJ010000001.1 coordinate 837,371, forward strand.
GTAGGCACACAACCGAGCGAGGACATCACCACCACCGGCGGACTCGGTGGCCTCCCGCAAGGCTTCGCCCAGTCGATTCAGCGCGCGGATCGAGAGTGCGGTGAGCAGATCATCGCGTGATGCGAAGTGGTAGTAGGCCGCACTGGCGCTGACCCCGACACGCGCCGACGCCTCGCGCACCGACCAGCCGTCCACGCCGCGCTCGGCGACCAGATTGCCCGCTGTTTCCAACAGTGCCTCACGCAGGTCCCCGTGATGGTACGAACTCGACATACTTGCAACTTAACACTGATCAGTTTGCCTGTTACGGTGAACCTACGCATCTGAACAACGATCAGATAGGGATACCTGATGGGGCACCGCGAACGGACCGAAGTAGCTGATCAACACCAAGCGGCGATGTCCGCAGACGCGCCGCCCGACGTCTCGATGAGTCCCGCGCCGATCGTGCAAGGCGAGCCGGCGCCCGTGGCCGACGGTGTGTTTGTCATCCCGGATCGGCGAGTCGAGCTCGTGCCGAATGTGGGCATCGTGGTCGGCGACACGTCGGTGCTGGTGATTGACACCGGCATGGGTCCACGCAACGGCTCGTACGTGCTGGAGCGCGCGCGGGCGCTTGCCCCTGGGCGGAAGATGTTCCTCACCGTCACCCACTTCCACCCCGAGCACGGGTTCGGCGCGCAGGCGTTTCGCGATGAGGCGACCATTGTCTTCAACCGTGGACAACGCACCGATCTGCGGCGCAAAGGACCGGGCTACCTCCAGATGTTCCGCGGGCTGAGCGCCTCCACTGCCGAGTACCTGGCCGGCGTCGAATTGGTCGACCCGGACATCACCTACGAAGGGGAACTGGAGCTCGACCTCGGCGCCCGCACCGCGCTGCTGCGCTCGGTCGGTCCTGCACACACCGGCTCGGACCAAGTGGTACTCGTCGATGACAGAGTGCTCTTTGGCGGGGACCTGCTTGAGACGGACATCTTCCCGATCACTCCGTACTTCCCGCCGTATGACACTGACACGGACGGGGACGGATGGATAAGACTCTTGCACGAGCTGATCTCGTGGCAGCCGGAAGTCGTTGTCCCCGGGCACGGAGAGGTAAGCGACATCAACCTGTTGCACCGCGTTGCCGAGTACCTGTCGTGGGTACGCGACGAAGCCCGTCGGATCCGCCGAACCGGGGTGTCCGCCGACACCGCGGTTGCCACGATTGACGCAACGGCGCGCCAGCGTTGGCCGCGATGGGAGCGACCCGAATGGATCGCGCATACGGCCCGCGCATTTTACGACCGGGCCGAGTCATGAAAGGCACGGAGGCAGCCGCGGTCGAGTCAGCGGCGGTACGTTCTCGAGGGATTGGCGTGTACGCCGCGATCCTTGGGGCCCCTGAAGACAACGTGCCGGAGCAGCTGGCCGCTCGCGTCGGGACGATGTTTGCCGACGCGGCGATTGCCGCCGCCGGCGGCGGCTCATGGTCGAACCCCGCCCTGACCGACCGGGACCGCAGCATTGCAATCATCACGGCACTGACCGCCCAAGGTGTCACCGACGAACGCCTTCGCACGCACCTCACACTGGCGCGCCGACACGGTGTCAATGACGCTGCGCCGTCCGCCCTGATGGTCTTGCTGGCAAGCTACCTGGGATTCCCATCCGCGTCGCAAGCCATGGAGACCGTCACGACCACCCGCAGCAGCGCCGGCGGAAAGCCGCCGGCTCACGCCTCAGGATCGACGTCCCCGACGTCATGACCAAAACAATTGGTGGGCCCTGTGGGGCTCGAACCCACAACCTACGGATTAAAAGTCCGCAGCTCTACCAATTGAGCTAAAGGCCCCTGCGTTGCGGTGGCCCAGCGTAGTCGGCGCCCGCGTGCCCGTCACATCCGCCCGACCGCCCGCCCGGGCCGTCACGTAGCCTGCGCCGTACGTGCAGGGGGCTGCCACCGTCCGTCCAGTTTGACCGATGACCATTCGAGTCCAGGTGGCGTGTTCGTAAGTCGGGGGAGTGGGTGAGCCATGGGCCCAAACGGTCTGGGCACGATGATCGCGTTGTGGCTGCTGACGGCTGGTGTCGTCGGCGTGACGGTGTGGTTCTGGCAGTTCATCGGTGAGCGCAGCATCCGGGGCATCGCCGCCCGGCTGGCCACCCAGGTCGCGGTCATCGTATGTGCTCTGGCCGCTGCGACCGCCACGCTCAATCACGAGTACGACTGGTATGTCGGGTGGGGTGAGGTGCGCGACGCGGCGCTCGGGGTGCAACCGTCGGCTGCCAAGGGCGAGACAAAGGTCGCCGGCGCGAAACCGCAACCGCGGGTCGACCCGAAAATGCAGCAACAACAGGATGATTCGGCGGTAGCGAAGTTCCGGGCAACGCGGGTCGCGACGGAGCGCAGCCTCAAGCTGATCCCCAGTCCGGGACCGACAGGTCAGTATGTGCGGGTCACCGTGCCGGGTCTGACCGGCCTGCCGAAGGGCAGGCGTCTCGGGCGGGTCATCGTGTGGCTGCCTGCGTCATACACCGATCCGAAGCAGCAGGATCGCCTCTACCCGGTCATCGAAGGCTTCCACGGCGCACCCGGCGGCCCGCTGGACTGGAAGCTGGTCGACCACGTCGAGGGAGTGATGGCCAAGGCGATCGCCGACAAGAAGGTCGGCGAGCCGATCCTCGTCTTCCCCGACTACATGCCCGGCGCGGTCGACACCGAATGCCTCAACGGCGGTGCCGTGCAGATGGAGACCTGGCTGACCCAGACCGTGCCGCAATGGATCAGCGCACACTTCCGGGTGCGCACGAGTTCGGACTCCTGGGCAACCATGGGCTACAGCGCCGGCGGCTGGTGCTCGGCGATGGCCGCGCTGCTCCACCCGGACCGGTATGCCGCGAGCATCGTCATCGGCGGCTACTTCACCCCGGAGCTGACCAACTGGAACCCGTTCGGCAAGGCCGGCCCGCCGGCACGCTACGACCTGCTGCAGCTCGCGGCGGACCGCCCGCCGCGGACCAGCCTGTGGCTGCAGGTGGCCGACGCCGACCCCACCTCCGGCAAGGTATCCGCGCAGCTGGCCAGGGTCGCGCGCCCGCCGTTGTCGGTGACCACCTTCAGCCAGCCCGGGGTCGGGCACCGCATCTCGGTCTTCATGGCCGCGCTGCCGGTCGGCCTGGGTTGGTTGGGCAAGACCCTCCCGGCCTTCGCCCCGGCGCGAGCCGCCTCCTGAAGCATTCAGGATTGCCGGGCATGATGTGTCCGCTGGGCGCATCGGGGCGCCCGCGGTGCTGACGGAATCGGGGGATTGTCGTCGTGGAACCCAATGGCACCGGCACGGTGCTGCTTTGCTGGCTGCTGGCGGTCGCTGCCTTCGCCGGTGGCGTGATCTGGTGGCCGAGATTTTCCGGGCGCACCGTGCTCGCCGTCACCGGTCGAGTTGGAATGCAAGCGTTGACAACGTTTTTGGTCGTCCTCGCGGTCGGTGCGACGCTCAATCAACAGAACGGCTGGTATGCCGACTGGGGTGACTTGCGCAATGACCTGCTCGGCCAGGCGAAACCACACGGTGTCGAGGCAACTCATGGCGCGAGCCTCCCGCTGCTCGGTGCGAACCGGTCGGCGGACGCCGCCGACGCGCAGGCCCGGACGTCGTATGCCGCGAGTCGCGAGCGCACCGAGGGGACCATGCGGTTGCGCGCGCACCCGCGCGGCGGCGGGCAGTACGTCACGGTGCGCGTCCCGGGCCCGACCGGGCGCCCCACGCGACTGGTGCTGTGGTTGCCTGCGGCATACACCGATCCGGCGCAGTCACACCGCACCTTCCCGGTGATCGAGGCCTTCCACGGCGTGCCGGGCGGCCCCGGAGACATGCGTCGACCGATCGGCATCGGTCAGGTCATCGGCAAGTTGGTCCGCGAGGGGCGTATGACGCCGACGATCGTCGTGGCACCGGACTACACGCCGGGCGCCCTCGACACCGAGTGCGTCGACGGCCCGGGCATGCCGATGAACACCTGGCTGAGCAAGGATGTGCCGCAATGGGTGATCCGCAATCTGCGGGTCAGGCCGGATCCGGCGTCGTGGACCACGCTCGGTTACAGCGCCGGCGGCTGGTGCGCCGCGGTGACCGCCATGAACCACCCCGACCGCTTCGGTTCGATGATCGTGCTCGGTGGCTATTTCAAGCCGATCTTCAACTCCTGGAACCCATTCGGCAAGTCGCTGCCGGCTCGGTACGACCTGCTGCGGATGGAGCGCGATGCGCCGCCGAGGGTGTCGGCATGGGTGCTGGTTGCCCTGCAGGACCCGGTCTCCGGGAGAGTGAGCGAGCGTTTCGCGCGCGATGCGCGGCCGCCGATGTCGGTGACCTCGATGACCTGGCGGCGCGTCGGTCACCGGATGAGTGTGTGGGTCTCCGCCATACCCGACGCGCTGCGGTGGCTGTGCCGAACGCACGGCGCGTACGCCCCGGAGGGCGCCCGCCTGCGATCATGAGCGGGCGATGACCACGACAACCCTCACCGACCGACTCCCGGCCACCGACGATGCCGACGAGATCTATGCGCGCTTCGTCGAGTGGGCCGACTCCCGCGGACTGACGCTTTATCCGCACCAGGACGAGGCGATCATCGAACTCCTCGCCGGCGCCAACGTCATCCTGGCGACACCGACCGGATCCGGTAAGTCGCTGGTGGCGACGGCAGGACACTTCGCGGCGCTCGCCGGCGACCGGGTCAGTTTCTACACCGCGCCGATCAAGGCGCTGGTCTCGGAGAAGTTCTTTGCACTGTGCGAGGTCTTCGGAGCCGACAACGTCGGGATGCTGACCGGCGACGCCTCGGTCAACCCGGACGCCCCGGTGATCTGCTGTACGGCGGAAGTGCTGGCCAACATCGCCCTTCGCGAGGGCTCGGGCGCCGACGTCGGCCTGGTGATCATGGATGAGTTCCATTTCTACTCCGAGCCGGAGCGCGGCTGGGCATGGCAGGTGCCGCTGCTGGAGTTGCCGCAGGCGCAATTTCTTTTGATGTCAGCAACATTGGGCGACGTTGCCCTTTTCGAGAAGGAGCTCACCGACCGGACTGGTCGGCCGACGACGACGGTCGCGACCGCCGAGCGTCCGGTGCCGCTCGCGTTCCGATGGGCGATGACTCCGCTGCACGAGACGATCGAGGAGCTGCTGCAGGCGAAGGAAGCCCCGGCGTACGTCGTGCACTTCACCCAGGCAGCCGCTCTGGAGCAGGCCCAGGCCCTGATGAGCATCAACATGCTGAGCCGGCAGGAGAAGGACCGCATCGGCGAGATCATCGGCGGCTTCCGCTTCTCTGCCGGCTTCGGGCGGACGCTGAACCGCCTGGTGCGCCACGGGATCGGGGTGCACCACGCCGGCATGCTGCCGAAGTACCGCCGACTGGTCGAGACGCTTGCCCAGGACGGGCTGCTCAAGGTCATCTGCGGCACCGACACCCTAGGCGTCGGCATCAACGTGCCGATCCGCACCGTGGTCTTCACCGGGCTGACCAAGTTCGACGGCAGTCGCCAGCGGCTGCTCAAGGCGCGGGAGTTTCACCAGATCGCCGGACGGGCCGGCCGCGCGGGTTTCGACACCAGCGGGTCGGTCGTGGTGCAGGCGCCGGACTATCAGATCGAGAACGCCCGCGCTCTCGCCAAGGCCGGTGACGACCCGAAGAAGCTGCGCAAGGTGCAGCGCAAGAAGCCACCGGAAGGCTTCGTCAACTACACCGAGGAGACCTTCGAGCGGCTAGTATCCGCCGACCCGGAGCCGCTGCATTCACGCATGCGGATCACCCACTCGATGTTGCTCAATCTCATTGCCCGCGAAGGCGATCCGTATGTCGCGGTGCGCGACCTGGTGCGCGGCAATCACGAGGACGAACGGCGCCGACGGCGGCTCGCCCGCCGCGCGATCACCCTCACCCGGGAGCTGCTGACCGCAGGGGTCGTCGAGCGGCTGCCGGAGCCGCTGCCCGACGGACGAGGTGTGCAACTCGTCACCGACCTGCAGTCAGGCTTCGCGCTCAATCAGCCGCTGGCACCCTTCGCGCTCGCGGCCCTGGACGTGCTGCCGGCGGTCGAGGGGACCGACGGCGAGGTTGAGGCACTCGACGTCGTGTCGGTGATCGAGTCGATCCTGGAGGACCCACGTCCGGTGTTGCTGGCGCAACGGCGCAAGGCGCGCGGGGAGGCCGTCGCGAAGATGAAGGCGGACGGGATCGAGTACGACGAGCGGATGGAGCTGCTGGAGGACGTGACCTGGCCAAGACCGTTGGCCGAGTTGCTTGATGCCGCCTTCGAGACCTATCGGGCCAGCCAGCCGTGGGTCGGTGAGACCGAGCTGTCGCCGAAGTCGGTGGTTCGGGAGATGTACGAAAACGCTTGGAGCTTCGGCGATCTGGTGCGCTTCTACGACATCGCCCGGTCCGAGGGCATCGTGCTGCGCTATCTCACCGACGCCTATCGCACATTGCGGCAGACCGTGCCGGATGCGCGCAAGAACGACGAACTCGGTGATCTCATCGAATGGTTGGGCGAGGTCATCCGGCAGACCGACTCCAGCCTGCTCGACGAGTGGGAAGAGCTGGCCAACCCTTCGCTGCACGAGGAGCGCGCCGCGGAAGTGCCGTTGACGCCACGCCCGATCACCGCCAACGGCAAGGCATTCCGGGTCCAGATCCGGCGCGGCATGTTCCACCGGCTGGAGTTGGCCGCGCGCCGGGACGTGATCGCTCTTGCCGCTCTCGAGCGCTCTGTCGCCGCTTCCACCGAACCGCCCACTGAGACCGTGATGGACGAATCCGCCTGGCACGACGACCTTTCCGCATACTTTGCCGACCACGACGAGATGGTGCTCGACGCCGATGCGCGCGGCCCGTCATACCTGCGGATCGACGAAGGCAAGGAGAAGTGGCAAGTCCGCCAGGTGGTCTCCGACCCCGACGGGGATGGCGACTGGGGCATCGACGCCGAGGTCGACCTGGCCGCCAGCAACGCCGCCGGCCAGGCGGTCGTCGTGGTCCTTGGTCTCAACCGGATGGATTAACACCTCACACGACGTTCTGCCCGTTTGGCTCCCAGGGCGATCGCTTACCCTCGACCGGTCAGATCAATCCCTCGCGGCGAAGGAGCGACATGACCGACCACGGCGACGAGCCTCGCAAGCCGCGCCGGCCGGCGATGTTCAGCCCCGGTGCGCTCGATGCCCAGGAGAGTGGACTCGATCCCGCCGAAGTCTCCGAGGTGGCGCACGAGACGGCCGCGGTGCTGGTCGGCACCGGACGTGCTGCCGACGACCCGGACCTGACGCGGCGGTTGGTGACTCTGGTCGACGAACTCGGCATGTCGACCGTCGCGCAGCTGTGGGCCGGACGCCCTGCGGTGAGCCTGCCGGGTGCGCTCTGGCGGCTCTATGCGATCCGGGAGTGGGTGCGCCGGGACGGGGTGGGGGTCGCCATTGATTACGACCTCGGCCGGCACCACGCGGATGTGTCGCATGCGGTGGCCGGTGCTGCGGAGCCGCCGTCGCCGGAAGCGCTGCGCGAGCTCGTCGATGCGATCCTCACCGGCGTGTTCGACGGCGACCTGGCGGTGGCGTTGGACCGGGCGTCGGCGTTCTGCCGGGTGGTGTCCATCGGCCGTGCCTATCGGGCCGACGAGCACGACGTGGTCGACGACGCATCAGCCGCCGAGGCGACGCGTAGCGCAGCCCAGTTGCTCACGACCGCCCATGACCTGCACCGTGCGGCGAACGCATGGCGGGCTGGGGATCTGAGTTAGCGAGAGTAGCTGCGTCGGGCCGGGAGCGCCTCACGGCGCACGGCCGCTCGTAGCGGCGAATTTTGGGACCCGGGGCTGCCGCGGCCCGACGCAACATGAAGCCTAACGGCATGCACCCGGTGGTTTGTTCCATCCCTGACCGGCCGGCCCGTGATTGATCCCACGCGGGCCCCGCGTTGACCGCGGCGCTCAGCGGTGGTCGGTGACTCCGAGCACCACCTTGCCCTTGCCGTCGCAGAGCTTGTGGTGGTCACGCGCGTCGTCGCGAGCCTTGTCGCGCGATCGTCGGGCGCGGCCGGTCCAGTCGCAGCTCTTGCAGTAGCCGAAGGCGAAACTGCCATGCTCCTTGGTGAGGTCGTCGTCGAGTGCGACGACCTGGGCGGTGTGCTTCTTACCTGCGGAGTCGGCGACTTTCAGCGTGTCGCCCTTGCGGGCGAGGAACCGTGGGCGTCGGGACTCCTTGTCCTTGACCACCCTTCAATGATGCAGGTCGGGCACCCGACCAGAACACCTGAATCCGGCAAACATCCGATCTGTATGACGAAGCTCACGTCATACGAGGGCGACTGATCAGCCGAAGCGACCGGAGATGTAGTCCTCGGTGGCCTTCTTGCTCGGGTTGTTGAAGATCTGCTGCGTGTCGTCCATCTCGATCAGGTTGCCCGGCTTGCCGGTGGCCTCGAGGTTGAAGAACGCGGTCTTGTCCGAGACGCGGGCGGCCTGCTGCATGTTGTGCGTCACGATCACGATCGTGTACTGCTCCTTGAGCTTGCCGATCAGGTCCTCGATGGCGAGCGTGGAGATCGGGTCGAGCGCCGAGCACGGCTCGTCCATCAGCAGCACTTGCGGCTCGACCGCGATCGCGCGCGCGATGCAGAGGCGCTGCTGCTGACCACCGGACAGGCCCGCGCCCGGCTTGTTCAGCCGGTCCTTGACCTCGTTCCAGAGGTTGGCGCCCTGCAGCGACTCCTCGACCTTCTGGTCGAGCACCTTCTTGTTCTTCACCCCGTTGAGCCGCAGCCCGGCGATCACGTTGTCGCGAATCGACATGGTGGGGAACGGGTTCGGCCGCTGGAAGACCATGCCGACGGTGCGCCGCACGGCGACGGGGTCGACCCCCGGTGCGTAGAGGTCCTCGTCGTCGAGCATGACCTTGCCCTGCACGTGACCGCCGGGGATGACCTCGTGCATCCGGTTGAGCGTGCGCAGGAAGGTCGACTTCCCGCAGCCCGACGGACCGATGAACGCGGTCACCGAACGCGGTTCGACCGTCATCGAGACACCTTCGACGGCCTTGAAGTCCCCGTAGAAGACGTTCAGGTCCTTGACGTCGATGCGCTTGCCCATGTGTTGCTTCCTAGCTGCTAGTGGTGGGAGTCAGTCGTCGAAGGGGTCAGCTCTTGACCCGAGTGAGGCGGCCGATCAATCGGCCCAGGAGGTTGATGACCAGCACGAGCAGGATCAGCGTGCAGGCGGCGCCCCAGACCCGGTCGGCGCTGACCTGGTCACCGGCCATGTTCGGCACGTTGACATTGATCAGCGTAGGCAACGCGGCCATGTTCCCGGAGAAGAGGTTGTAGTTCAGGAACTGGGTGTACTGCGCGAGAATCAGCAGCGGTGCGGTCTCACCGGCGACGCGGGCGAAACCGAGCAGCGAACCGGTGACGATGCCGGAGAATGACGTCGGCAGCACGACCTTGACGATCGTCTTCCACTTCGGCACCCCGAGCGCGTATGACGCCTCCCGCAACTCGTTCGGGACGAGCTTCAGCATCTCCTCGGTCGACCGGCAGACCACCGGGACCATCAGCAGCACCAGCGCGAGTGAGCTGCAGAACGCGTTGAGCTTCCAGCCGAAGAAAGTCACCCACACCGCGTAGATGAACAGACCAGCGACGATCGACGGAACACCGGAAAGGATGTCCACCATGAAGCTCACCCCGCGGGCGAGCTTGCCGCGGCCGTACTCCACCAGGTAAATCGCGGTCATCACCGCGATCGGGATGGCGATGACCGAGGTCGCCGCCGCGATCTCGAGGGTGCCGATGATCGCGTGACGAGCACCGCGCACGTTGGTGTCGAAGCCGGGCGCGCCGACCCCGGACTGGTCCTTCTGCCACCAGGTCACGGTGAGGATCGTGGAAAGGCCCTTGGACAGCACCGTCCAGAGGATCCACACCAGCGGGATCAGTGCGATGAGGAACGCCGCCCAGATCAGGACCGTGGCGATGTTGTTCTTCAGCACGCGAATGCCGGACTTGCCGTGGTCGATGCCGCCGAGGTCACCGGCTTCGGAAGCGGGAATATCCTTCACATCAAGGCTCATTCGCTGAATGCCTTCCTACGCTCGATGACGACCCGCGCCACCGCGTTGACCACGAAGGTCAGGATGAAGAGGACCAGACCGGCCGCGATGTAGGCGCCGGTCGAGGTGCCTCCGGTGAACTCGGAGGCGCTGTTGGCGATCTTGGCGGCGAAGGTGTCTCCGCCGTTGAACAGCGACCAGGTCCACTTCGAGCTGTCCGGCAGAGCGGACAGGATGTAGAGGACGGCGACGGTCTCGCCCAGTGCCCGGCCGAGACCGAGCATCGAGGCGCTGATGATGCCGGGCTTGCCGAAGGGCAGCACGGCGGTGCGGATCATCTCCCACTTGGTGGCGCCGAGCGCGAGGGCAGCCTCCTGGTGCGCCGCCGGCGCCTGCGAGAAGACCTCGCGGGTGAGCGCTGTGACGATCGGCAGCACCATGATCGCCAGCACGATGCTGACCAGGAACATCGTGGTGCCTCCGCCGACGCTTGGCACCTTGGCGAAGAGCGGGAACCAGCCCAGGACGTCGCTGAGCCAGTTCTGCAGGCCCTCGGACTTCGGCGCGACGATGATGACGCCCCACAGGCCGTAGACGATCGACGGCACGGCGGCCAGCAGGTCGATCACCGTGGCGGCCGGGCCGGCCAACCATCTGGGTGCGTAGTGGGTGAGGAAGAGCGCGATCGCGACCGCGAACGGCACGGCGATGATCAGGGCGACGACGGAGGTGACGACCGTCGTCCACAACATCTGCAGGATGCCGAAGCGGCGACCCGAGACGTTCCACTCGCGGCTGGTGAGGAAGTTGACCTTGTCGTCGCCGATCGCCGGGATCGCCTGGAAGAGCAGGAAGATCGCGATGAGCACGACCATTGCAATGACGACGATGCCGCTGCCGATGGCCAGGCCGCCGAAGACCTTGTCGCCGGCGCGGCCGGTGTTGGCGTCGTCACCGCGCAGTGGCGGGCGTCCGTCGGGGTCGGGCAGCTCGTCCGAGAGCGAGGCGCCGGTCGATGAACTCATCTGATCTCCGTGAGGTGCTCAGGCAGCGTCATACCTGATAGCCGGGGGGTGCGTATGGCGGGAGGTTTGGTTCTCATTATCTGGGGCCGATCGTGGCTGCGGGGGTATCGCGTGCCTCGCGATACCCCCGCAGGTGATGCTGTCGGATCGTCAGCTGATCGAGTTGATCGAGTCGACGACCTTGCTCTGGATCTCGGCCGGCAGCGGGGCCGCGCCGACGCCCTCGAGGGTCTTCTGGAAGTCCGGCGACGCCATGTAGGAAAGGAACGACTTGACGTTCTTGCCCTTGGTCGCGTCGGCGTACTTGGAGCAGACGATCTCGTAGGTGACCAGGATGATCGGGTAGGCGCCGGGCTCCTTGGTCGTGTAGTCCAGCTTGAGCGACAGGTCCTTGCCGGTGCCGACGACCTGCGCGGCCTCGACGGCCTTGCCCGCCGACGCGCCGGTCAGCTCGACGCCGTTCACCGAGGCGAAGTTGAGCTTGTTCTGGACCGCGTAGCCCCACTCGATGTAGCCGATGCCGCCGTCGGTGGCCTTGACCGCGGTCGCAACACCAGCGGTCTTCGACTTGCCCTGGCCGACCTTGCCGGTCCACTTCTTGGACTTCTCGTCGGTCCAGATCTTCGGGGCGGTCTTGTTCATGTAGTTGGTGAAGTTGTCGGTGGTCCCCGACTCGTCGGACCGGAAGAAGACCGAGATGTTGGTGTCCGGCAGCTTCGCGCCCTTGTTGGCGGCGGCGATCTCCGGGTCGTTCCACTTGGTGATCTTGCCGGAGAAGATCTTGGCGATCAGGTCGGGGGTGAGGTTGAGCTTGTCGACGCCCTTGACGTTGAACGCGACTGCGATCGGGCCGGTGACCATCGGCAGGTTCAGCGCGTCCGAACCGCACGCGGCCTTGGCCTTGGCCGGCTCGCCCTTGTCGGGGCTGAGCGCCGAGTCGGAGCCGGCGAAGTCGACCTGCTTGGCGATGAACGAGGTGATGCCCGCGCCCGAACCGGTGCCGTTGTAGGACACCTTGGCGCCGTTGCACTTGCTCTGGTAGCTCGAAATCGCCTGGGTGATCGCGTTCTGCTGCGCGGTCGAACCGGCTGCGTTCAGGCTGCCGGAGAAGCAGTCACCCGCGCCGGATGCGGTAGCGGTGCCGGCGGCGGCGCCAGAACCCGAGCCACCCGCGGGTGCGGAGCTGGAGCTGTCGTTGTTGGAGGAGCTACCGCAAGCAGCGAGCGCGAGCGCCGCGACGACGGCGACGCTGGAGGCGCGCCCAATACGCGTGATCTTCACGAGTGGTGCCTTTCGAGGGATTCCAGGTCAGCGATGACGAGCGATTCACCCGTCGCGCCGACGCTAGGGACGTCGCATGACGCAATACCGCCGCGTTGGTGAACAACGGGTGAATGCCGTCACAACGTGGGGAGAAAGGCCCCCGCCGGGCGCTGCCGTTCGACGCTGACCACGTGAGCGCCCTTGCCGGTGCCGACGACCTGGCAGACCAGGGCCTCGCCCTTGTCCATCCCGGTCCGTTCGATCTCGCCGAGAGCGCGTGAGGCTCCGGAACCTGGCGTGGTACGACGTCGCAGATCGCCGAGCACGGCGGGCAACACCGGCCGGTGGGTGCAGATCGCGGCCGGCTCGCCGTGCTCGAGCACCCGGTCGGTGTGGCGCACCGCCTTGGCCGGGTCGGCGGCGAAACCCTCCTCGGACAGGCCGTCCTTGGTGCGCAGGCGCAGCCCGGCGGCAGCGGCATACGGCTGCACCGTGCCGTAACAACGGGCCGACGGCGAGGTCACCACTCGCTCCACGCCGTATGCCGCAAGCACCGGCACAAGGGCTCGCGCGCGCCGTTTGCCGAGGTCGTCCAGCGGCCGGTTCCAGTCGTCACCGGACCATCCCTTGCGGGCGACCGCGTCACCGTGCCGCACCACCACCAGCGGCCAGGTCTGCAGGAGCTTGCTGCGGTGGGCATCGACCACCGCCTGCAGCTGTAGCGCGTCGCGCACGTAACTGAATCGGGTCTGCGCCGCCGCCGGGCTCAGCCAGGCGACCTCGTCGATCTCGTTCTCCAACTCGCCGCTGCCGCCCATCACTTCGGCGGCCCAGTAGCGGATTTCCTTCAGCTGTCCGCGCTGCATCGAGTAGACCGAACGCGGCAGCGGGATGCCGATGCGTGGTCGAAAACCGGTCTCCTCCAACACTTCCCGGGCCGCCGCACTCACCCAGGTCTCGCCCGGGTCGAGCTTGCCCTTGGCCCATGACCAGTCGTCGTACTTGGGTCGGTGCACCAACGCCACCTGCAACTGCTCGCCGTCGCGCCGCCACAGCACGGCACCGGCCGCCGGCACCGTCGTCGGGCGCCGGGTCGTGGTGCGCGCCGTCACCGGCGGCGGGCCTTGCGTTTGCGCTTGGCGTAGGTCTCGACCAGCCCGGCCTGCAGGTCGCGCAACGGATTTCCTTCCGTGTCGAGGTGGTGTCGCTCCCAGCGTCCGTCGCCGTGCAGGTGCCAGGACGACGTCTCCGGCGACATCGCTTGGTCGAGCAGACGAGCGAGCGTCTCGATGTGCCTACCGGAGCTGAGGCGCACCAGCGCCTCGACCCGGCGGTCCAGGTTGCGGTGCATCATGTCGGCGCTGCCGATGAAGACCACGTCGTCCTCGCCCTCGATGACGAAGCGGAACACCCGCGAGTGTTCCAGGAAGCGGCCGAGGATCGAGCGCACGGTGATCCGGTCGGACAACCCCTCGACCCCGGGTCGTATGGCGCAGATGCCGCGCACCCAGATGTCGACGTCGACGCCGGCCTGCGACGCGCGGTAGAGGGCGTCGATGACCTCCTCGTCGACCATCGAGTTGACCTTGATCTGCACCCGCGCCTGCTTGCCGTCCCGCGCCGCGGCGATGGTGCGGTCGATCTGCTCGATCAGCCCGGTGCGCACCGAGCGCGGGGCGACCAGCAGGCGCTTGAACTTGCTGCGCGGCGCCATACCGGACAACTGGTTGAACAGACGCGAGAGGTCTTCGCCCACCTCCCGGTCGGTGGTCAGCAGCCCCAGATCCTCATAGAGGCGAGCGGTTTTCGGGTTGTAGTTTCCGGTGCCGACGTGCGCGTAGCGGCGCATCTCGCCGCCCTCTTCGCGCACCACCAGGCAGAGCTTGGCGTGCGTCTTGAGCCCGACCATCCCGTAGACCACGTGCACGCCCGCACGCTCCAGCTTGCGGGCCCAGGTGATGTTGTTCTCCTCGTCGAACCGGGCCTTGATCTCCACGACCGCGAGCACCTGCTTGCCGGCCTCAGCGGCGTCGATCAGTGCGTCGATGATCGGCGAGTCACCGCTGGTGCGGTAGAGCGTCTGCTTGATCGCGAGCACGTGCGGATCGGCGGCGGCCTGCTCGATGAAGGCCTGCACCGACGTCGAGAACGAGTCGTAAGGGTGGTGCAGCAGGATGTCGCCCGCGCGCATGGCCTCCATCACGTCCGACTGTGCGGAGCGTTCGACCGGTGCCAGGTCCGGATGCGCCTTGGCGACGAATGCCGGCCACCGCAACTCCGAACGGTCAAGATCGGCAACGGTATTCAGCCCACGCAGGTCGAGCGGCTCGGGCAGTCGGTAGACCTCGTCGTCACGAACGCCGAGCTCGCGGATCAGCAGATCCATCACGTGGTCGTCCATGTCGTCGGCCACCTCGAGGCGCACCGGGGGTCCGAAGCGCCGGCGGGTGAGCTCCTTCTCCAGGGCGGTCAGGAGGTTCTCGGCGTCGTCCTCCTCGACCTCCAGGTCTTCGTTGCGGGTCACCCGGAAGGTGAAGTGTTCGCGCACCTCCATGCCCGGGAAGAGGTATTGCAGGTGCTCGGCCATGACGTCCTCGATGGTGACGAAGCGCGCGTCATACAGCTTGTCGTCCTGCTCGCCGGCGGGCAGCTTGATCAGCCGGGGGAGCAGTGGCGGCACCTTGACCCGGGCGAAGTGCTCGCGGCCGGTCTTGGGGTTGATCAGCACGACCGCGAGGTTGAGCGACAGGCCGGAGATGTAGGGGAACGGGTGCGCCGGGTCGACCGCGAGCGGGGTCAGCACCGGGTAGATCTGGTTGCGGAAAAGGGTGTTCAGGTGTTCGCGGTCGCCGTCGGTCCATTCGCCCGGGCGGACGATGCGGATGCCCTCGTCGGCGAGGGCCGGACGGATGTGGGTCTGGAACATCCGCGCGTGCACCTGCATCAGCTCGTGCGCGGCGTTGCTGACCTCGTCGAGCACCTCGCGCGGTTCGAGCCCGGATGCGGAGCGAACCGCCAGCCCGGTGGCGATGCGGCGCTTGAGACCGGCGACCCGGACCATGAAGAACTCGTCGAGGTTGGAGGCGAAGATCGCCAGGAACCGGGCACGTTCGAGCAGCGGCACCAGGGGGTCGCCGGCCAGTTGCAGGACCCGCTCGTTGAACTGCAACCAGGAGATCTCCCGATCCAGGAACCGGTCGTCGGGTAGCTGCTCGTCCGGCGTCGCCAGCTCGGGCGCGACCCGGATAAAGCGGCCGTTGGAGCCGCGGGCGCGCTGCGCCGCGCGGGTCTGCAGCCGCACCAGCGACGCGTCGCTGGCTGCCGTCTGGGTGGCCGGATCGACGGCGGGGGAAGTGGCCGGCTCCGTGGCGTCCATGGTTCCTATCGTTGCAAAGCTGGGGCGAGGCCGCAGCTTATGGCCTCGCGTACATGACATCGACGGCGCTGCGCTCGAAACCGAGCCGGGTGTATGTCGCCACGGCCGGCTCGTTGTCGCCCTCCACGTAGAGCGAGATGCGGCTGACACCACGGTCTTTCAGGTGCTGCAGGCCGAGCGCGGTGACCACCTTGCCCAGGCCGTGGCCCTGGTGCCCCGGGTCGACCGCCACCACGTAGACCTCTCCCTCGCTCGGATTGGCCGGCTCGATCTTGGTCCAGTGCGAGGCGACGATGCCAGCCGAGTCAGACAATGACGGCGAGGTGACGGCGGAGGAGTCGTCGACGACGAGGATCAGCCCCTGCGGGTCCCACCAGTCCTGCGACATCCGCTCGTCGAGGTCGGCCCTCGTCATACGGCCTTGTTCGGGGTGGTGGACGAACGCGCGCGCATTGAGGTCGAGCCACGCCTCTTCATCGCCGGGGTGGAAGGTGCGAGCGGTGAAACCTGCTGGCACCTGCGGTGTTTCGATCCGCGGGTCGGCGTCGACCGGCCGGCTCATCTGCCACAGGTTGCGCACCACCTGCAGACCGAGGCTGCCTGCGATCGCCTGTGCCCCGGGCAGGTCCCCGTGCGCCCAGAGCCGGGCGTCCGGCCGCTGCTGCAGCACCGCGGTCGCCATGCGCTCGCCGTAGCCGCGGCGGCGGTGGCCGGGGTCGACGACGATCTCGGCCGAGCCGTCGTCCGCGACATACCCACCCGCGACGACCGCGTCGGCGCTGCGGATCACGTGCTGGGGTTCGGTATGACGCAGCGCCAGCCTGGTTGCTTCCGAGAAGGGTTCGACGCCGTCGGCGGCGGTCGCGCGCGCGGCGACGGCGAGGAGTTCTTCGGCGGCGGTCGGGGATGCGGCAGTCACGAGTTCATCCTGCCGCACCGGTGCATTTGCGACGCCGGTCGCGTCCGGCTCACGCGTTGCTCGGTGCTTCCTGCTGCTGCCGCTGCTCCGACGACCCGACGAAGCGGTAGCCGACGTTGCGCACGGTGCCGATCAGCGCCTCGTGCTCGGGGCCGAGCTTGGCGCGCAGACGGCGCACGTGCACATCGACCGTCCGGGTGCCGCCGAAGTAGTCGTAACCCCACACCTCTTGCAGCAACTGGGCGCGGGTGAATACCCGGCCCGGGTGGGCCGCGAGGTGTTTCAGCAGCTCGAACTCCTTGTAGGTCAGATCGAGGGTGCGGCCACGGATGCGTGCGGCATACGCCTCCTCGTCGATGGTGAGTTCACCGGCGGTGATGCGGGCCGGCTCCTCCGACTCCTCGGGGGCGACCCGGCTGGTCGCGAGGCGGATTCGGGCCTCGACCTCCGCGGGCCCGGCGCTGTCGAGGATGACGTCGTCGATCTGCCACTCGGCGGTCAGCGCTGCGAGACCGCCCTCGGTGAACACCGCGAGCAGTGGCGCGGACTGCCCGCTCGTCCGCAGCAACCGGCTCAGCCCGCGAGCGCCGGCCAGGTCGCGGCGCGCGTCGAGCAGCACCACGTCACAGTCGGGCGGCTCGACCAGGGCCTGCGGCTCGGGCGGCAGGATGCGCACCCGGTGCCCCAGCAGACCGAGTGCGGGCAGCACTTCGACACTCGCGCCGGGCGAGTCGGTGAGCAGGAGCAGTCGGGCCACGAGACGGCTAACCGTGGTCCGGGGATCGCGTCATACCTTGCAACAATAGAGAACCCGGCAGCGTCGCTCACCGGGTTCGGTGCCGCGGTGACCGGCGCCACACTCCGCGAAACCGTCAGGAAGGCCGCCTCATGCAGCAGGTCACGGTGCGTTATTGGGCCGGTGCGCAGGCCGCCGCCGGTGTGCACGAGGAGCAACTTGAGGCGGGCAATCCCGAGCAGTTGCAGGCTGCCGCCGTGGCCGCACACCCCGATCTGGAGCCGGTGTTCGCGGTGGCGTCCTTGCTGGTCGACGGCCGCCGGATCGGCGCGGGCGCCGAGTTCGCGGCCGGTAGCACTGTCGAGGTGTTACCGCCGTTCGCCGGCGGGTGATGGGAAGATGCGCCCTGTGCCACCCGCCAGCGTGACCGCGTCCCCCGCCCGTCTCACCGTCGCCCCGCTCGGCCTCGTCTCCGGGGTGCTTGCGGCGGCGTTGCTGATCCTCGGTGGCTACGCCGGGCACGATGTGACCGCGTATGCCGCGCTGCTCGCGAGCCTTGTGCTCGCCTGGGGCTGGCCGCTGTTGCTCGATCTGCCCCGCCCGCCCGGCACCAGTGCCGTGCTCGCGGTCGGTGCCCTCGGCGCGGCCGGCGTCGTGGCCTTCTCCGGCGACACCGCCGACGGCATGCGGGCGCTCAGCGTGGTCCTCGCTATCTCGCTGGTGCTGGCGTTTCTGCACGAACTCCTGCGCACCGACGGCCGGCACGCGTTGGTGCTGTCCATCGCCGGCAGCGCGCTCGGGCTCGCGGTGCTGGCGAGCGGGTCGTTCTATGCCGGCGCGGCGTCCCACCCGTTCGGCGACGTGTCGGTGGCGGTCGTCGCCGGTGCGAGCGCGCTCGGCCTGGTGGCGCAGACCATGCTCGGTCGCGGCGCCGCCGCGGAGTGGGTGCTGCCGATCAGCCTGTTGCTCGGCGCCGCGGTCGGCGTGCTGGTTGGCCTCGGCACCGATGGTCACTGGAATGTGCTGCTGATCGCCGGCCTGGTGGCTGCCGCGGTCGGCACCGCCGTACGACGGGTGCTGTCCGACCTGTCGGCCACCGAACCCGCCGCGCGCCTCGCCTACGGCGCGGCGGCCGTGCTGGCGACCGGCGTCGTCGCCTACGCGGCGCAGTGGGCGATCAACCGCTGAGCGTCATACCTCGTCGGTCGCGGTCTCGTCCGGGCCGGCGGTGAACACCGGGCCGGCCGCCCGTTGCAGCTGGGCGGAGGCGTAGCTCTGCAGCGGATGGCCCATTGCGGCGATGTCGGTCGCCCACATCAGCCCGCCCTGCACGTAGCCGTAGAGGCGGTGGCCGGCGGTATATTCGCGGGCCGACGGGCTGCGCAGCACGCCGTCGGTGCGCAGCTCTGCCTTAGCCGGCTCGGTCTTGCCGTAGTAGAGCTCGACGACGCCGGTCGGATGGGCGAGCAGCAGCTCAACGTCGGCGTCGGGCAGCGGGCGCCAGTAGCCGACCTCGCTCTCGAAGGGCTCGCCGCGGCTGCCGTCCTCCGCGCGCACCCAGCTGCGTGCCTCCCAGCGCAGGAACGGGCGACCGTCGTGGGTGCAGCTCACCTGTTGGACGAACTGGACCTCGTCCTGGTCGGGGTAGCCGGCGACGCCGGTCCCTTCCCACTGGCCGAGCAGCCAGGCGAGCGGCGCGAGGTCGGGATGCATGGTCGGGTCGAGTTCGATCGGCACCCGACCGATGGTAGTCAGCGAATCTCGTTCTTGCCGTTGGTGTACGACGACATCTTGTCGTGGTAGACGGCCTGGCCGAGCTTCTTGATCTGGGCCATGTCGACGTTGTCGATAGAACCGGCGACCGGGTCGTTGCCGAACGGGTTGTTCGGGTCGAGCGGCGCGGTGTAGTAGCTGATGTCACCCGAGCGCAGGTTGCGCAGGCCGAACGCGAGGCCGCGGATGTCGCCGGTCGAGGTGCCCTGGTCGACGGTGGTGTATTTGGTCAGGTCCTCGACCGTGTTGGTCAGCTTGACCGGGTTGAGCAGGGTGCCGGCCGACAGCGTCTTCTTCACCACCGCGCTTATCCACGCCTGCTGGTTGCGGCCGCGATCCACATCGCCCTGCGCGAGCTGGTGGCGTTCGCGCACGAAGCCGAGCGCCTCCTTGCCGTTCATCGTGTTGTAGCCCTGCTTGAAGTTGCCGTAGCCCTTCTCGTTGAACGGCTGAGCGACGTAGACGTTCACGCCGCCGAGGTCGTCGGTCAGGTCGGCGAAGCCCTGGAAGTCGATGATCGCGTAGCGGTTGATCACCACACCGCCCAGCAGGTCGGAGATGGTCTGCGCCAGGAGCGCCGGCCCGCCATACGCATAGGACGCGTTGATCTTGTTCTTGCCGTGCCCCGGGATCGAGACGTACATGTCACGCGGGAAGTGAATCACCTGCACCGATTTGTTGCCGTCGCTGATGTGCACCAGCTGTATGACGTCGGAACGCCCGTCGGAGGTGTTCTTCGGGTCGGTGGAGCGGGTGTCGCTGCCGATCAGCAGGATGTTCTGTGAATCCCCAGCGTCCGCAGCGGGTTTCACCTTGCTGCTGGGCAGGGCCGCACCGTGCTTGATGTTGGAGCCGAGGACGTGGTTGAGGTAGAGCAGGAAGCCGCCCAGTGCGAGGGCGATCACCAGCACCATGGACCCCAGTGTCAGCAGGGTGATCTTGAGCCAGCCGGCCTTCTTCTTGGTCCGCTTGCGGCCACGGCCGCCGCGGCCGGATCCACCCGAGCCTCCGGAGCCGCGGGACCCGCCTGATCCACCGGACGCGGAGCCCGAGCCGCGCGAGCGGCCGCGGCCGGAGTGCGACCGGTGCGTCGAACCCTCGGGCGCAGGCGAGGCTGGAGGCAGCTGACTCAGGTCCTCGTCGGCAAATGGCGCGCGCTCGCCGGAGGCCTCGGCCGGCTCGGCGGCAGGCTGCTGCTCTGCGGCCGGCTCGGTCGTCGTCTGCGCAGTCTCGGTGGGCCCGGCGGTCCGTCGCACGCGGGCGTCGTGCTGCGGCAGGCGCCGCTCGCCCGCCACGTCGTCGAACGAGAAGTCGTCGAATCCGCCTTGGTCGTCCCGAGTCATGGCCGAAAGTGTAAGTGGGCGGCGGCCCTCCAGCGCTCACCTCGCCCGGACGTACGCTGGTGTAGTGACCGCGACGACCAACGACAGCCCGCTGCTCGAACGCCACGGTGCGGTGCCCGGTGAGGGGATCGACGCCGGTGTCGCCGCGCACTACGGCGATCCGATGCGCGAGCAGCGTCTGCTGGAGCAGGGCCTGGCCGTTGTCGACCTCTCCCACCGCGGCGTGGTCACGGTGACCGGCCCGGACCGGCGGAGCTGGCTGCACTCGATGACCACCCAGGCGCTGACCGACCTGGCGCCATACACCTCCACTGAGACGTTGGTGCTTAGCCCGCACGGGCACATCGAGCACGCGCTGCACGTGGTGGATGACGGTGCCACGACCTGGTTGAGCGTCGAGCCGGGCACCGCGCCGGCGCTTGTCGAATGGCTGAACAAGATGCGCTTCATGCTGCGCGTCGAGGTTGCCGACGTGACCGGGTCCTATGCAGTGCTCGGCGAGCCGATCGGTGCCGAATCCCTTCCCGCAGAGCTGGATTCGCGCGGTGTGATTGCCTGGCGTGATCCGTGGCCGCAGCTCGGATCGGACACTGCGGCATACAGCGAGGTGGATCCGCATCCGGCGGCCGGCCGGGCCTGGCGCGAGCTGATCGTGCCGCGGGAGCGCTTGATAGAGGAGATCGGTGACCGGCCGCTCGCCGGCACCTGGGCGGCCGAGGCCGAGCGCGTCGCTGCCTGGCGCCCGCGGCTGGGTGCCGACACCGACCATCGGACCATCCCGCACGAGCTCGACTGGCTGCGCACGGCGGTGCATCTGCACAAGGGCTGTTACCGCGGCCAGGAGACGATCGCGCGGGTGCACAACCTGGGCAAGCCGCCGCGGCGGCTGGTCTTCCTGCATCTCGACGGCTCCGGGCACCTGCTGCCGGACGCGGGCGCCGACCTGGTCACCGCGCCGGGGGAGCGGCCGGTCGGGCGGATCACCTCGGTCGCCCGGCACGTCGATGACGGGCCGATCGCACTCGGCGTGGTGAAGCGCAACACCCCCCTCGACGCCACGCTGTACGCCGGGGAGATCGCCGCGGCGCAGACGCCGATCGTCGCCCCGTAGGTCGGGCGCCGCGCGCATAACTCACCGAATAGGTGGCCGACGCGCCGTCGTACGGCGGTTTCCCGGCGTGGCGCGCACCTTTTCGGTGAGTTTCGCGGGGCTCGGGGCATAACTCGCCGAATAGGTGGCCGGCGCGCCGTCGTACGGCGGTTTCGCGGCGTGGCGCGCACCTTGTCGGTGAGTTTCGCGGGGCTTGGGGCATAACTCGCCGAATAGGTGGCCGGCGCGCCGTCGTACGGCGGTTTCGCGGCGTGGCGCGCACCTTTTCGGTGAGTTTCGCGCGGTGTGACCCGCCTCACGCTCACTCCAGCTTGCAAAATGCTAACTACAGTTAGCATGATGGAGTTGTGAGTCCGAACCCGGTGAGTGACGTGGGCAGCTACTTGAAGGAGCAGCGCCAGCAGGCGCAACTCTCGCTGCGGCAGCTCGCGGAGCGCACCGGGATCTCCAATCCCTATCTCTCGCAGATCGAGAGAGGGCTCAAGCGGCCCAGTGCCGAGATTCTGCAGGCCATCGCCAAGGGCCTGCGCATTTCGGCCGAGCAGCTCTACGTGCAGGCCGGCATCCTCGATGCCGTCCCGGACGGCGCGACCGAGCTCGACGTACGTCGCGCGATCAAGGCCGATCCCCGGTTGACCGACCGGCAGCGCAAGGCGTTGCTCGACGTCTACGAATCCTTCGTGGGCGACTGAACTAACCGACTCCCTCGCCGCTTCACGGCACCGACACCGAAAGGTAGGCACCTCATGGCCAACACTTTGAAGAAGACCCTCGACCCTGCCCCGTTCTACGCCCTGGTCGGCGTCGCCGACTACGCCGTGGAGAACGTCCGCGAGACCCTCGACAGCGCTGCCGGCGCCGCCGCCGCGTTCCGCAGCGAGCTCGCCCCCAAGAATGTGCAGACCCGGATCGTGAGCACTGTCAACGGTGTTCGCGAGCAGGTCGAGGCGCTGCCGTCGGTCGCGACCCAGCGTTACGAGTCGGTCGCCGGTGGCTTCGAGCGCACCTACGACGAGCTCGCCAAGGGCTGGGACGGCCTGGTCGAGCGCGGCGAGAACGTCACTCGCGAGCTGCGCAACCAGCCGGCCGCCAAGAAGCTGACCGAGCAGGTCGACGACGTCACCGACCGTGGCAGGGCCGCCGTCGCCCAGGCGCGCAAGACCGTCTCGGACACCCAGGACACCGCGGTGAGTGCCGTGTTCGCCGCGCGCAAGGAGGCCGCCAAGGGTGTCGCCGAGCTCGCCGGCCGCGTCGGCGACGAGGCCGCTGAGCTCGAGGCCGAGGCCAAGACCGCGCAGCGCAGCAACGCCGCCAAGGAGGGTGCCGCCAAGCCGACCGCGAAGCGTCCGACTCGTCGCGCGGTGACCAAGAAGGCGACCGCCAAGAAGACGACCGCGAAGAAGGCGCCGGCCAAGAAGTCGGCCGCCAAGAAGACGACCGCGAAGAAGGCCTGACCTCTCGCGTGATCTCGAAGGCGCCCGCCGGCAGCGAAACAGCTTGCCGGCGGGCGCTTTTCGTTGTCGCCAACCGGCCCCCTCGCCGGGGTATGACGGGGCGCCCTTATCGTCAAGGACGTGTCTGCATCGTTCACCGCCCTGTCCGAAGCACCCGTCGTCGCGCAGGTCGAGCGCGGCGGCTTCGTCGAATCCGTCCACCGTGGCGTCGCCGTCGTGACGACCCCTGACGGGGACATCGACTTCGCGATCGGCGACGCCACCGCGCCGCACTTCCCGCGGTCGTCGAACAAGCCGATGCAGACTCTCGCGATGCTGCGCTCCGGGCTCACCCTGCCGGAGCCACGGCTGATCGCGCTGTCCGCCGCGAGCCACTCCGGTGAGGCGTTCCACCTGGAGGGCGTGCGCGCCATACTCGCCGGAGCGGGACTGACCGAGGATGACCTGCAGAACACCCCCGATCTGCCGTATGACGAGACGACCCGCGACGAGTGGCTCCGCGCCGGCAACGGCCCGACCTCGATCACCCAGAACTGCTCCGGCAAGCACGCCGCGATGCTCGCCACCTGCGTGCTGAACGGCTGGGACACCGCGACGTATCGGGATCCGGCCCACCCGCTGCAACAGGCGATGGCGACGACGGTCAGCGAGCGTGCCGCAGAGCCGATCGCCGCGACCGCGATCGACGGCTGTGGTGCGCCCGTCATGGCGATCTCGCCGGCCGGGCTGGCCCGCGCATTCGGCGCCATTGCTGCGGCCGCAGACGGCAGTCACGAGGCCACGATCCGCGACGCGATCCGCCGGCACCCCGAATACCTCGGCGGCACCCATCGGGACGTGACCGCCTTGATCCGCGGGGTGGACGGCCTGATCGCCAAGGACGGGGCCGAGGCGGTCTACGCGGTCGGCCTGCCCGACGGGCGCGGGCTCGCGGTCAAGATCGCCGACGGGGCCCAGCGCGCCCGGCCGGTGGTGATGGCAGCGCTGCTGCGCCGGGCCGGCATCGACGGCCCGGCGGTCGACGCACTGGGGAAGATGGACGTCCTCGGTCACGGCGAGCCGGTCGGTGCGGTCACCGCGGTCGGAGTCTGACCGTGGGCTGAACGCGTCCGGGTTAGGCTTGCCGATATGGGCAACCTCTTCGAACTGCAGGGATACGTGGCGCTAGTGCTCGGCGTCGTGCTGTTCGCCATGGAGGTCTTCGCGCTGGCCGACTGCATCCGGCGGCGTCCTGACGCGTTCACCGCGGCCGGGAAACTGAGCAAACCCGCCTGGCTGGCGATCACCGCGGTCGCCGCGGTGCTCGGCTTCCTGGTGATCACCAACCCGCTCAGCATCTTCGGGATCGCCGCAGTGGTTGGCGCAGCGGTCTACCTGGCCGATGTCCGCCCGGCCCTGCAGAAGGTCATCGGCACCGCGAAGCGCAACAACAGCGGTCCCTACGGTCCGTGGTGAGCCCGAACCCCCTTCCCAGCTCCACCGCACGCACCTCGCTGCTGCCGACCAAGGACGGCGCGCTCGAATACCTGATCACCGGATCCGGTGAACCGACAACGGTTTTCGCGCACGGACTGGCAGGCTCAATCGCGACCACGCGCCCATTCGGCGGGTCGGTCCCCGGCAGTCGCGCGTTCTTCCACTTCCGCGGGCACGGCGCCTCGTCGTCGCCCGAGACACCCTGGACCTACGCCGCGCTCGCCGCCGAGCTTGGCGCCGTTGCCGACCACGTCGGAGCCACCCAGGCACTCGGCGTGTCGATGGGTGCGGGTGCGCTGTGCCACCTGCTGGAGTCGCAGCCGGGTCGCTTCGAGCGCATCGTGCTCGTCATACCCGCTGTCCTTGACCTGGCTAGGCGAGACGCCGCGCTCGACCGGCTCGTGCAGATGGGCGAGCTGGCGCAGGAGCGCGATGTCGACGGCGTCGCGCGACTGCTCCTCGCCGAGCAGCCGGCCGACCAGCGCCGCCGCCCGGAGGTCGTCGGCTGGTGCCGCGACCAGGCCGCGACGATCGTCCGCACCGATGTGTCGCGTGCCCTGCGCACCATCCCCTACGAAGTGGCCATGACCGACCGGCAGACGCTGCGACGGGTCACCGCACCGGTGCTGGTGCTGGCGCAGGAGGACGACCCGGCGCACCCGGTGCACGTCGCGGAGGAACTCGCCGACCTGTTGCCGGATGCCCGCCTCGAGGTGCTCCCGCCGGGTGGCATCCTGTGGACGCACCGACCGCGCGTGCGGTCACTGATCGGTGACTTCCTCGGCCCGAAAGGCGCGTAGATGATCGGCAAGCTCAGCCCGCAGATCCAGGCGTACGCCTGGGGTTCGCGCACTGTCCTCGCCGAACTCACCGGACGGGCGGCGCCCACCGCCGAGCCCGAGGCCGAGCTCTGGATGGGGGCTCACGAGGCGGCGCCGTCCGGCATCGCAGGTAGCACGCTGGACAAGCTCGTGGCCGACGATCCGGTCGGCACGATGGGCGCGCAGGTGGTCGAGATGTTCGGCGGCCGCTTCCCGTTCCTGCTCAAGGTCCTCGCCCCGGAGCGCGCGCTGTCGATCCAGACCCACCCCAATGCGCAGGAGGCGCTCGACGCGCCGGCCGGCACCTATGCGGACGGCTGGCCGAAGCCCGAGGCGCTGGTCGCGGTCACGCCATACGAGATCTTCGCCGGTCTCCGTCCGTATGACGAGGCAGCCGCACTGCTGAGGTCCCTCGAGGTGGCGCAGCTGACCCGGCTCGTCGACGGCGCAGCGGCCGAATCCGAGCCGATGGCAGCGCTTCTCGCCGCCGTGCTGCGCACTGCGGGCGATGAGCGGACCCGGCTGGTCGAGTCGGTGATGGCCTCCTGCCGCGGGCGCGAGCACGGTGCCGCAGCGGATGCCATCGACGCCGTGCTGCGCATCGCCGAGCAGTTCCCCGGGGACATCGGTCTGGTGGTGCTGCCGATGATGGTGCACCGCGTGCTGCAGCCGGGCGACTACATCTTCGTGCCGGCGGGTGTGTTGCACGCCTACGTGCGCGGCACCTGCGTGGAGATCCTCGCCAACTCCGACAACATCGTGCGCGCCGGCCTGACGCCGAAGCAGATCAATGTGGAGGAGTTGCTGCGGATCGTCGATGTGCACCGCACGATGGTGCCTGAGCAGTCGGCCGGTTGCCGGGTGCAGTCGTTCCCGATCGACGTGCCGCACTTCCAACTGCACGTGGTGCAGCCAGGCGCCGACCCGGCAGACCTCCCCGGGCAGGACGGCCCGCGCATCGCGCTCGCGCTCGGCGGGTCGGTGCGGGTCGAATGTCCAGACGGCACAGTGGATTTGGCGTCCGGAGAGTCTTGTTTCCTCGACGCGACCGCCACTGATGCCGTGGCGTCCGGGCAGGGCACGCTCTACCTGGCGACCACCGGCCTCGCCGGCTGACACCGTCACCACATCGCTGCGGGATCTCCGCAGGTGGTTTCGCAGCTCCTGCCGCGAGGCTGCACGCCGCACGGCGCGTGAGAGCCGTCGGCCGGTCGGAGTCAGCGTCCGGCAGGCCCGGCGTCCTGACCGACTTCGCGGCCGTATGCCTCGTCGAACTCCTCGCGGCACGCGAGATCTGCCGATGCACGCGCGGCTCGTTCCAGGCGGCGCAATTCGGCGGCTGCGGCGTGTCTGCCCTGGGCGCTGAGCACCGCGGACAGGTCGTGCATCGCCGCGGCCACACTCAGCGGCCGGTCGAGCGTGGTGCACTCCTCGATGCTGGCCCGCAGCTCGGACTCGGCCTCGTCCAGACGGTCGAGGGCGGCCAGTGCCCGTGCGCGGGTCCGGCGCACGCGTGCGGCGAGGAAGTCGTCCGCCGAGTCGACGGCCCTGCGCCATACGACATCGGCCTCCTGGAGTGCCTGCTCGTCACGGCCGAGTTGATAGCTCATCTCGGCGCGCGCATCGAGCGCATAGGACAGCAGGTGCTGCTCGTTGTACTTCTGAAGCAGTGAAATAGCCTCTGTGACAAGCACATTCACCGTGCCGAGCTTGTGCTGGCGCCACTCGACCCGGGCGAGTTCGATGGTGGCTGTCGCGTAGGCGATCCGGTCGCCGTCGCCGGCGAGGATGTCCCGGGCACGCACCAGCTCGTGTTCGGCGGCATCGAGCTCGTCGTAGTCGTTGTGCAACAACCCGCGTATGGCGCAGGCCCACCCCGGGTAGGTCGCGTCCGGGTGGTGGCGCAGGAGGCTCTCGGCCCGGTCGAGCGCGCGCTCAGCGGCCGCCCGACGACCGAGCGAGACCGCAGCGTGTGCGACGACGATGTCGGCCGCCGCCGCGCCGTCGGTCTCGCCGAGCAGCGTGAGCGCCTTGCGCGCCGCCTCGGCGAGGCTCAGCGCATCTTGCGATTGCGAGCGCAGATCCTGCCGATGCCAGGACTCCGCCAGCTGCAGCAGGGCACGACCCAGTTGCTGGTCCGCGCTCGGTCCGGTCAACCGCGCCCGCACGCTGGTCGCCACCCGCAACCAACTGCGGTGCCCGCTGAAGGTGTGTTGTGCGTTGGCCGACGCGAGCACGAGCCGCCACGCGAGGTCGGGTGTGGTGGGGACCAGCGCGTCTGCGATCGTCAGCATCGCCGCCCCGTCGGACCGGAAGAACTCCCGGACCGCCACCGCGTTGCTCGTGAGCGGGGCATTGTCGTCGTCGGTCAACGGTGGCGGAGAGGGGACCAGCCGCCGATGAAAGACGTTGTGCCCGGCGGCGGCCCGACGCAGGAGCGCTCGGCCGATCGACACCGTTGCCGCCGTCACGTCGGCGTCGTCGACCCGGTGGGTCGAGGTGACGAACTGAGTCACCAGGTCGTGCAACCGGTAGAGGGTCATCCCGTCGTCGGTGGTGACCGGCTCGATCAGGTTGGTCGCCAGCAGCGCCTCGATAAGTTCGTCACCGGCGTCCTCGTCACCGAGCAGGGCGCCGGGCAGCCACGCGCTGAACCCCGCCACCGGCAGCCGGGCAAGCAAGCCGATGGCGCTCTGCTGAGCCGGCGAACGGCGCTCCCACACCATCCGCACGCTCTCGCGCAGGCCCTCGAGCGGATCGCGGTCCTGCATCGGCTGCGAGACCAGGCGATGGGCCATGTCCCCGAACTGCCGGTCGGGACGATTGACCAGGCGGCCGGCGACCAGACGGATGGCCAGCGGCAGCCGGCCGGTCGCGTCGAGCAGGGCACTCGCGCCGTCCCGGTCGGCGGCGACGCGGTCGTCGCCGAGCATTGCGGCGAGCAGGGCGGTCGCTTCGTCGATCTGCAAGGAGCGCAAGCGGATTGCGAGCGCGTCGGGCAGGTCGTGGTGCGCCGTGCGGGAGGTCACGATCGCCATCGAACCCGCGGCCACCGGCACCAATAGCTCCAGCGCGGCCGTCGCCTCGTGCGTCATCTCCGCGACGTTGTCGAGCACGATCAGCACCCGGCGGTGTTCCAGGATCGACCGGAAGAGCCCGACCCGGTCCGCGAGCTCCTCCGGTATGGCGTCACCCCGCAGACCGAGCAATCTCAGGAACGACCCGAGCACCTCACCGACCGCGAGTGCCTGATCTCCGTTGCCGAGGTCGGCATACAAGGTCCCGTCGGGGAAGGTGGCCTGGATCAAGCGTCCGCCGTGCACGGCGAGTGCGCTCTTGCCCACACCGGTCGTGCCGGTGATGCTCACGGTCACCGGCGCGCGTAGCGCATCGCTGGCCGCGCGCCGGATGGTCTCCACGTCGGCGTCGCGTCCGACGAAGTTGGCCGGGTCGCGAGGGAGCATCCGGGGGATCGGAAGTGCCTGTGCGGCAACGGTTTCGGTCCCATCCTGGTCCCCGCTGGACGCGGCCAGGTCCGGTGCCGCGGTGCCGTGCAGCACGTCGTGATGGGCCGCCCGCAGCACGTCCGACGGCCCGACGCCGAGCTCGTCGCTCAGTCGCCGGTAGGTGTCGCGATAGACCCGTAGAGCCTCCTCCTGCCGGCCGGTCGCCGCGAGCGCTCGCATGAGCTGGGCGACGAATGCCTCATGGAAGGGATGCTCCTGCACCAGCTGAGTGAGAGTCGATGCCAGCCCCCGCAGCTCTCCCAGGCCCAGCGCGAGATCTCCGCTCTCCTCGAGGACGGCGAGCCGGTCGGACTGCAGGGTCTCCTGGGCGAGGCGCACGTCCTCGGTGCCCGGGATGTTCTGCAACGGCGCCTCGTCGAAGAGCGCGAGTGCGGTGTCGAGCGAGCGCCACCGCTCGTCAGGCGCCAGCTCGGGGTCGGCCGCGACCAGGTCTCGCCAGGTCGCCAGGTCGGACTCGACCTCGTCGGCCAGTCGGTAGCCGGACTTGGTTGTCTCCAGCAGTGGCCGATCGCATTTTCGGCGCAGCCCGGAGACCAGCGCCTGCACCCGGTTGCGGGCGGAGGTGGGCGCCTCGCCGCCCCAGATCCAGGCGACCAGCGCGTCGACGCTCGCCGCCGCGTTCGTGCCCACCGCGACGCGCGCGAGCAGGGCTCTTTCCAGTTGGCTGAGGGGGAGGGTGTCGGCGCCGCATCGCAGTTCGACGGCGGATAGCACCCGCAGTTGCATGCCCTCGCCACGCATGTCGATCAAGGTACTTCAGCAATGCAGCGGCTGGGCAGTCCCGCGTCCGGGTGATCTCGAATGCCGTCCTCGGTCGCGGCCGACCACCGGCGCGGTGCGAGACTGGATCGGTGACTGCCGACCGCAAGACGCCCGCTCCCGTGCATCGGGTGGCGATGATCAGCGTGCACACCTCGCCGCTGGATCAGCCCGGCACGGGTGACGCCGGCGGTCTGAACGTCTATGTGGTCGAGACCGCCAAGCGGCTCGCCGCCTGCGGGGTCGAGGTCGAGATCTTCACCCGGCGCACCTCGGCGGCGTTGGCCGACACGGTCCGGCTGGCGCCTGGGGTGCTGGTGCGACACATCGACGCGGGGCCGTATGAAGGGCTCGCCAAGGACGACCTGCCCGGTCAGCTTTGCGCCTTCGCCGCGGGGGTCATGCGACACGTGGCGCGGCACCCCGAAGGCCATTACGACCTGGTGCACTCGCACTACTGGCTGAGCGGTCAGGTCGGTTGGCTTGCCGCCGATCGTTGGGATGTGCCGTTGGTGCACACGATGCACACGATGGCGAAGGTGAAGAACTCCTCGCTGGCCGAGGGTGACCGGCCCGAACCCACTGGCCGGGAGATCGGTGAGGAGCAGGTGGTCCGGGCCGCGAGCGTCCTCGTCGCCAACACCGAGCGGGAGGCACGCGAGCTCATCGAGCTGTATGACGCAGACCCCGATCGCGTCGAAATCGTCTCTCCCGGAGTGGATCTGCAAACCTTCACTCCGGGCAGCCGGTCGGCGGCTCGCGCTGCGGTCTGTCTGCCGGACGACGCGGAGGTGGTGCTGTTCGTCGGCCGCATCCAGCCGCTCAAGGCGC
The DNA here is from genome assembly GCF_026162425.1 of Flexivirga meconopsidis. GTDB lineage: Bacteria > Actinomycetota > Actinomycetes > Actinomycetales > Dermatophilaceae > Flexivirga > Flexivirga meconopsidis. The sequence goes on from NZ_JAOBQJ010000001.1 coordinate 867,873, forward strand.
CGGACGTGCTGCTGCGCGCGGTCGCCCGGCTGTTGGAGCTCGACCCGGCCAGGCGGTCCCGGCTGGTCGTGGCGGTGCTCGGCGGCCCCAGCGGCAGCGGGCTCGACAAGCCGCGTGCGCTGCAGCAGCTCGCGCGCGACCTGGGCATAGCGGATGTGGTGCAGTTCGTGCCTCCGGTCTCGCGAGTGGAGCTTGCGGAGTGGTATCGCGCGGCGGATTTGCTTGCGGTTCCTTCGTATTCAGAGTCCTTCGGCCTTGTCGCCCTTGAGGCGGAAGCCTGCGGCACACCGGTCCTCGCCGCGGATGTCGGCGGCTTGCCGATGGCGGTGGGGGACGCCGGCCGACTGGTGGATGGGCACGACCCGGAGGAATGGGCGACTGCGATCGCAGCCATGCTCGACGACGCGGACGGTCGAGCCCGGTTGTCCGACAATGCTGTTCGGCATGCTGGCGAGTTTGGCTGGGACGCGACCGCAGAGCAGCTGCTGCAGGTCTACGCACGTGCGCGCGGCGCGGTGAGCGATGTGGTGACCGAGTTGCCCCGAGTCGAGGAGGCGATCTGAAGTGAGCCAGACCACCGCCGTCATCGAGCGCTACCTGGCCGATGCCGAGATCGACTGGGAGCTCGGCGCGCGCGACGGGGAGTTCGTGGTCAGCCTGCCGGGGGAGCGCAAGCTGAAGACTGTCGTGTCCTTGGTGGCCGGCGAAACTGCTTTGACTGCAACAGCTTTCGTCATACGGCATCCTGATGAGAACCACGCGGAGTTCGCCCAGTTCTTGCTGCGGCGCAACCTGCGGCGCCCCGGTGTCGCCTATGCGACGGATGAGCACGGCGACGTCTACGTGGTCGCCCGGGTGCCGAGTTCGGCCGTGGACGAGGACTACCTCGACACCCTGCTCGGCACCGTGCTGGAGGCGTCCGACGACGTCTTCAACGACCTGCTGGTGCTTGGCTTTCGCAGCTCGATGCAGCGGGAGTGGGACTGGCGGATCAGCCGCGGCGAATCGACGCGCAACCTCGAGGCGTTCCGCCACCTGCTGGACCACGGCCACGGCGAGCAGGCGCGCTCCTAAGATGACGCCATGACCTACACCTTGGTGCTGCTTCGTCATGGCGAGTCCGAGTGGAACGCCCAAAACCTCTTCACCGGCTGGGTCGACGTGCCACTCAGTGACAAGGGGCGCGCGGAGGCCGAGCACGGCGGTGCGCTGATCAAGGACGGCGGGGTGCAGCCGGACGTGGTGCACACCTCACTGCTGCGCCGGGCAATCACCACCGCCAACCTCGCGCTGGACGCCGCCGACCGGCACTGGATCCCGGTGCGCCGCAGCTGGCGGCTCAACGAGCGGCACTACGGGGCGCTGCAGGGCAAGGACAAGAAGGCCACGCTGGAGGAGTTCGGCGAGGAGCAGTTCATGATCTGGCGGAGGTCGTTCGACGTGCCGCCGCCGCCGATCGAGCCCGGCAGTGAGTTCAGCCAGGACGGCGACGTGCGCTACGCCGACCTCGGCGACGAGATGCCGCGCACCGAGTGCCTGAAGGACGTCATCGAGCGCTTCCTGCCCTACTGGGAGCAGTCGATCGTGCCGGACCTCAAGGACGGCAAGGTCGTGCTGGTCGCCGCGCACGGCAACTCGCTGCGTGCGCTGGTCAAGCACCTCGACGGCATCGGCGACGAGGAGATCGTCGGCCTCAACATCCCGACCGGCCAGCCGCTGGTCTACCGCCTCGGCGACGACCTCAAACCGACCGTTCCCGGCGGCGAATACCTCGACCCGGTCGCCGCGAAGGCCGCAGCCGAGGCCGTCGCCAACCAGGGCCGCTGACGGCGAGCCCCGCGCATCTCGTAAGCGGGCGTGGTTGCGCGTCTCGTAAGCGGGGGTGACGTCAGGCGCACTGTTGCTTACGGGATCAGCAAGTCCCGGCCCATCTCGTAAGCGGGGGTGACGTCAGGCGCACTGTTGCTTACGGGATCCGCGACGGCCGCATCTCGTAAGCGGGGGTGACGTCAGGCGCACTGTCGCTTACGGGATCCGCGGCAGGTGCGCGTCTCGTAAGCCAGCGTGCGGTTGCGCGCATCTCGTAAGCGGGGGTGACGCCGGGCGCACTGTTGCTTACGGGATCGGCGAGGCTCTTGCGCGTCTCGTAAGCGGGGGTGACGCCGGGCGCACTGTCGCTTACGGGATCGGCGAGGCTCTTGCGCGTCTCGTAAGCGGGGGTGACGTCAGGCGCACTGTTGCTTACGGGATCCCGCGGCGTGTGCGCGTCCACATCTCCCGCGAATTGCCGCATCCGTCCACAACTTTCGCGACCCGCGACGACGGGCTGCCGATCTGCGACCACCGTGGCTCGGGTGGACGCCATGACGTTGCGCCGCCTGCATGCGGCTGCCGAGCCGCAGGGGTGGGTGCTGTCCCGAGCGCAGTTGCGGACCCTCGGGGTCGACCGGTGGCAGGTGCGCCGACTCCTCGCCGCCGGTGTATGGCGGGCGCACGGTCTGCGCACGATCGGCCTCACTGCCGCACAGCTCGACGAGGTGGCGTTGCGACATCGTGCCGTCTGGGAGAGCGGCCGGGTGAGCGCACTCGACGGCGTCAGCGCGCTGCAGCACGCCGGGCTGACCGGCTGGCGTGAGCCGACGGTCCACATCTCCGTCCCGCACGGGCGCAGCCCGATCGCCGTGAGCGGTGTGACCCGGCACGTGGTGCCGATCCGTGGTGATCTCTGGGAGCACGGCCCCGATCAGGTGATCGCGGAGGACCTTCCGTGGGTGCGCAGCGAATTGGCGGTGCTGCGGGCTGCGCAGTGGGCGATCAGCGACCGGGCGGCGGCGCTCGTCATCGCAATGGCAGTGCAACAGCGGCTGGTGGCGACCGACCTGCTCGCACGGACACTTCCGCAGGCGGGGCTCTATCGCCGCCGCAAGCTCATCCGCACCGTGGTCGCCGACGTCATCGACGGTGCGCAGGCGCTCGGCGAGCTCGCCTTCGGTGCCGCCTGCCGTCGCCACGGTCTGCCACCACCGGCCCGGCAGGTCATCCGCCGCGGCCCGCACGGCCGCATCTATCTCGACGCCGGCTGGCCACGAGTGCGGCTGTTCGTGGAAATCGACGGCGCCCACCACCAGGAGCCGGCCAACGTCCTGGCGGACGCGCTGCGGCAGAACTCCGTCGTCGTCGGAGGTGAGACCGTGCTCCGGATCCCGTTGCTGGGCCTGCGGATCCAGGAGGACGCGTTCATGCAGCAGGTCGTCACGGCATACCGGCTGCGCGCCGCCGGCGTCTCCCGCGTCTCGTAAGCAACCGTGCGGCACGCCCCGCGTCTCGTAAGGAAGCGTGCGGCTGGCGTCACCTTTGCTTACGGGATCGCTGGGGTTGCGCGTCTGGTGAGCAAGCGTGCGGCTGGCGTCACCTTTGCTTACGGGATCGCCCGGGTGGTTGCGCGTCTGGTGAGCAAGCGTGCGGCTGGCGTCACCTTTGCTTACGGGATCGCCCGGGTGGTTGCGCGTCTCGTAAGCAACCGTGCGGCTGGCGTCACCTTTGCTTACGGGATCGCCCGGGTGGTTGCGCGTCTGGTGAGCAAGCGTGCGGCTGGCGTCACCCTCGCTTACGAGATCGCCGGGTTTGCGCGTCTCGGGCGACCGCAGCCCCGCCGGGATCAGTCCTGCAGGCCTTCGTCCTCGGTGCCGTAGCGGCCGGTGACCAGATAGACGATGCGGTTGGCGACGGCGACCGCGTGGTCGCCGAAGCGCTCGTAGTAGCGGCTGATCAGCGTCGCGTCGACGGCGGCCTCGGTGCCGTGCTCCCAGGTCTGGTTCAGCAGCTCACCGAAGATCTTGCGGTGCAGCTGGTCCATCTCGTCGTCGATCTTCTCGATCTCGTTGGCGCCGCGCACGTCCTTGTCGGCGATCGCCTTGCCGGTAGCGGTGGCAAGCCGTTCGGCGACGACAGCCATCTCGCCGATGGTCGAGCGCAACGGCTCCGGCACCGCCGGTTCGGGGTAGCGCATCCGGGCCACCTTGGCGACGTGGCGGGCGAGGTCGCCCATCCGCTCGATGTCGCTGGCCATGTGCATCGCGGTGACGACCATGCGCAGGTCGGTCGCGACCGGCTGTTGCCGGGCGAGCAGGTCGACCGCGCGGTCGTCGACGTCCCGGCGCAGCTGGTCGATGTCGTCGTCGGCGGCGATGACGCTCTCCGCCGTCGCCAGATCGGTGTCGAGCAGGGCGCTGGTGGCGCGCTTCATCGCGGCGTCGACCATTGAGGTCATCTCGACCAGGTCGTCGGAGATCCGGTCGAGATCGTCGTGGAATGCATCGCGCATGGTTGTCTCAGATCCTCGCTGGTCGGGCCATTGGCCGAAGCACTGTATGTCGAAAGTCACGCCGCGCCATATTCGGGCAGCACGAAGCGGCTGACGCGGACGACCGTCGCAGCACGCGGTGAACGAGGTCGGGACACCAGGTGAACAGCGGGCAGACCGGTGGCATACGGCGCACTGGCGGTTCGGAGTGACCCTGGCGAGTGCGTACATTGGGCGCCGTGTTGCTCGCAGTCGTCGCCGCGGTGGTGGCCCTGATCGTCGGCCTCGTTGCCGGATATGCGCTGCGAGCCCGCCGCCCCGACCACGCTCCTGCCGCTCGTATGACGCCGCCCGAGCCGCTGTCGCCCCTGGCCTCCCCGGCGGTCGACGTCCTCGACGCCCTGCGCTCGGTTGCCATGGTCATCGACGCGTCGGACAAGGTCGTGCGCTCCAGCGCCAGCGCCCAGGCGCTCGGTCTGGTCCGCGACGCCGAGTTGTCGCACGCGCAGTTGCGCGGGCTCGTGCGGGACGTGCGCAGGGACGCCGACGTCCGGGAGGTCGAACTCGACGTGGCGCGCGGCCCGCTCGGCCAGGGCCGGCTGACCATCGGCGTGCGGGTGGCTCCGCTCAGTCAGCAGCACGTCCTGGTGCTGGTCGAGGACCGCACCCACTCGCGCCGGGTCGAGGAGACCCGCCGCGACTTCGTGGTCAACGTCTCGCACGAACTCAAGACCCCGGTCAGCGGTCTGACCCTGCTCGCCGAGGCGATGGACGACGCCCGCGACGACCCGGACGCGGTGCACCGGTTCGCCGGCCGGATGCACGTCGAGACCTCGCGACTGGCGCGGCTGGTGCAGGAGATCATCGAGCTGTCGCGGTTGCAGGTCGCCGACACCCTCGACGAGCCGGTGCTGGTCGATGTGCGCGCCTCCGTGCGCGATGCGGTCGATCACCTGCAGGTGGTCGCCGCCGACCGGGACATCGAGATCTCGACCGCGCTCGGCGACCAGTCGCAGCCCGCGTACGTCTACGGGGACGGCAACCTGATCACCACCGCGGTCCGCAACCTGGTCGAGAACGCGCTCAACTACTCCGATGCCGGCACCCGGGTCGGCGTCACCGTGCAGCCCGGACCTGACCTGATCACGCTCGTCGTGAAGGATCAGGGGCGTGGCATCCCGCCTGCCGATCTCGACCGGGTCTTCGAGCGCTTCTACCGGGTCGATGCGGCGCGCTCTCGCCGCACCGGCGGCACCGGCCTCGGACTGGCCATCGTGAAGCACGTGTGCGCCAACCACGGCGGCGAGGTGAGCGTGTGGTCCGAAGAGGGGCAGGGGTCGACGTTCACGATCCGGCTGCCCGCAGCGCGCCCGGCGCCCGCGGCCCCCGTCATACAGCCTGAACGAACTCCGCAGATCAACCCCCGAAAGAAGGTCACTCCATGACGCGCATCCTTGTGGTCGAGGACGAAGAATCGATCTCGGACCCGCTTGGCTACCTGCTCGGCAAGGAGGGCTATGACGTCGCGCTCGCCGAGACCGGCCCGGATGCTCTGGTGGAGTTCGACCGGGGCGGTGCCGACCTGGTGCTGCTTGACCTGATGCTGCCGGGTATGTCGGGGGTCGACGTATGCCGGGCGCTGCGCCAGAAGTCCAACGTCCCGGTGATCATGCTCACCGCGAAGGACTCCGAGGTCGACAAGGTCGTCGGGCTGGAGCTCGGTGCCGACGACTACGTGACCAAGCCCTACTCCTCGCGCGAGCTGCTGGCCCGCATCAAGGCGGTCCTGCGGCGCGGGCAGGAGGCTGACGAGCTGCTGCCGGCGACGCTGCAGAGCGGCCCGGTGCGGATGGATGTCGACCGGCACACGGTGGTGGTCGACGGTGAGCCGACGGCGCTGCCGCTGAAGGAGTTCGAGCTGCTGGAGCTGCTGTTGCGTAACACCGGCCGGGTGCTGACTCGTGGGCAGCTGATCGACCGGGTGTGGGGCAGCGACTACGTCGGGGACACCAAGACGCTCGACGTGCACATCAAGCGGCTGCGGGCCAAGGTCGAGCCGGACCCGGCGAACCCGCGCTACATCGTCACCGTGCGCGGGTTGGGTTACAAGTTCGAGGCGCCGTGACGGCCTGAGGCCGGTGCACGGGTTCGATCAGGCCGGGGGCTCCTCGGCGCCGGTGGTCTCCGGCGGCGTGAAGGTCGGGTGGGACGGGTCGGCGCTGCCGTAGGGCGGCTGGTTGAGCAGGATCGGCACCTGCACCTGGGTCGCCCCGGCATTCGGGGTGGAGAAGACGACCTGCTGGGCCAGGCCCGGCTGGGAGGCGACCGAGGAGATGCTGACCGCCGGTGACACGGTCGCCGGGTCGGCGCCGTTGGGCTTGCCGTCCAGGCGTACGGCGGTGGAGCCCGGGATGGTGATTTCCCGCTTGGCCGCACCGGGCGTGGCGATGGTCAACTTGACCTGCGACTCGGCGTTGTTGACCGCGAGCCCGGACAACGTGCCCGGCTGCCCCTTGTCGCTGGTGACGATCAGCACGTTCTGCAGTTGGACGTCGCCGACCTTGGCGGTCGTGCCGTCGGAGGCGATGTAACTCTTCGTGGTCTGGTCCGGCGAGAGATACATGCAGCCACTGAGCGTGGTCGCAGCGGTGGCCAGAGTCAGCGCACCGAGCGCCGCACGGGATGCCTTGGAATGGCGAAGGGGCAGTCGTCGCGTCACGCGCGTCAGCCTAGCGGGCCCGTGCCGCAGCAGATGACCGGGCGGCGCCGCGAGTGCTCCGCCGGAGCCGAACGGGTGGTGCCATGCATGCCGGAGCCGCTGTTGTCAAGACTGCCGTCATACCCTCCGCAGGTCGCTGACCTGCGGAAACGTTTATGTGACCTGCGCAACCCGTGGTATTCTGGAGGTCGCGAAAGGGGCAAACAACATATGGTTTTCAAGGTCGGCGAGACGGTCGTTTACCCGCATCACGGAGCGGCCCTCATCGAAGAGATCAAAGTCCGCAAGATCAAGGGAGAGGACAAGCAGTACCTGGTCCTGAAGGTCGCGCAAGGCGATCTGACGATCGAAGTTCCGGCCGAAAACTGCGATCTGGTCGGCGTCCGTGACGTCGTCGGCAAGGAAGGCCTCGACCGCGTGTTCGAGGTGCTGCGCGCGGACCACACCGAAGAACCGACCAACTGGTCGCGCCGCTACAAGGCCAACCTGGAGAAGCTCGCGTCCGGTGACGTGATCAAGGTCGCCGAGGTCGTGCGCGACCTGTGGCGTCGTGACCAGGACCGTGGCCTTTCGGCAGGTGAGAAGCGCATGCTGGCCAAGGCCCGGCAGATCCTGGTGTCCGAGCTGGCGCTCGCCGAGCACACCAACGAGGACAAGGCGGAGGCCACCCTCGACGAGGTGCTCGCGTCCTGACCGAGTCATTGACGACCAACGATCCCGGCGGAGTTTCCGTCGGGATCGTTGTCGTTGCGGCCGGCCTGGGCACCCGCCTCGGAGCGGGTATGCCGAAGGCCCTCGTCCGGATCGGCGGTCGCACGCTTGTCGAGCACGCGGTCACCCGCGCGCAGGGCTGGTCGCGCAGCGACTCGGGTCGGTCGAGTGGTGATTCAGGCTGGATGAGTAGTGATTCAGGCTGGTCGAGTAGCCGGCATCGGCCGGCGAGGCACGAGCCGGCCGATGCCGGCGTATCGAGACCACCGGCCGTCCGGCACGCCGTCGTGGTCGTCGCCCCCGCCACCCACCTCGACGAGTTCCGCGCCCTGGTGCCGGATGCGGTCGTCGTAGCCGGCGGCGCCGAGCGCACCCACTCGGTCGCGGCCGGCCTCGCAGCATTGCCGGACGATGTCACCGTGGTGTTGGTGCACGACGCGGCACGCGCACTCGCGCCGCAGTCGCTCTTCGCGGCCGTGGCGGCCGCGGTGGCCGATGGAGCCGACGCTGTGGTGCCGGGCCTGCCGGTGACCGACACCATCAAGCAAATCGATGCCGACGGTCACGTCGTCGCGACCCCGGACCGGGCGACGCTGCGCGCCATCCAGACGCCGCAGGGGTTCACCCGGGCGGCGCTGGAGCACGCGCATGCCGACGGTGTCGGTGCGACCGACGACGCGGGCCTGGTCGAGCGACAGGGTGGGAAGGTGCTGGTGATCGACGGCGATCCGCGGGCGATCAAGGTGACGATCCCAGCCGATCTCGAAACCGTCGATCGGTTGCTCGCCGATGGCTGACGCGACGCTCGTCATACTCGGTGGCCTGCCCGGTGCCGGCAAGACGACGCTCGCCGAAAGCCTCTGTCGGTCAACCGGTTTCGCGCACGTGCGGGTGGATTCGATCCAGCAGGCGCTCGCCGACGTCGGGGCGCTCGACGCCGACGAGATCGCCCCGTATGCCGCGGCGATGGCCGCCGCCCGCGACATCCTCGCTTGCGGAGTCAGCGTCGTCGCCGACTCGGTCAACCCGGTCGCGGCGTCTCGCGCGGGATGGCTGGAGGTCGCGGCATCGGCCGGTGCTCGCCCGCTGCAGGTCGAGGTGACGTGCGGCGACCGGCAGCAGCACCGTCGCCGGGCGACCAGCCGCGCTACCGACGTGCCTGGTCTGGTCAAGCCGAGCTGGGCGCAGATCGAGGCGCGCGATTACGAACCGTGGGCCGCCGACCTGGTGGTCGACACCGCGGTCGATGATGTCGCTGCCGCAGTCACCCGCATCCGCAAGGAGTTGTCATGACGATCCCTCGCACCGGCATCGGCGTCGACGTGCACGCCTACGCCGACGACGACCGTCCGCTCTGGCTGGCCGGTCTGCAGTGGCCGAGGGAGCGCGGCATCGAGGGCCACAGCGACGGCGACGTCGCCGCCCACGCCCTATGCGACGCGCTCTTCTCCGCTGCGGGCCTCGGTGACCTCGGCGTCCACTTCGGCGTCGACCGCCCCGAGATGGCCGGCGCATCCGGTGTCTCGATGCTGGCCGAGGCCCGAAAGATACTGTCCGATGCTGGTTTTCGGATCGGCAACGCCGCAGTGCAGGTGATCGGCAACCGCCCCAAGATCGGCAAGCGCCGCGACGAGGCGCAGGCCGTGCTGTCCGAAGCGCTCGGCGGGGTGCCGGTGTCGCTGTCCGGCACGACGACCGACGGTCTCGGCCTGACCGGCCGCGGCGAGGGCGTCGCGGCGATCGCGACCGCGCTCGTGGTCGAGGCCATATGAGCACTCCGTCCCGGGCCCGCGCACGCGACCTCGGGGTCGCACCAGGCGATCTCGACACCGGCGAGCACAACGCGATCACCGACGTGCCGGGGGTGCGGGTCGGGCACACCACCCTCGACGACGGCGACCTGCACACCGGCGTCACCGCGATCGTGCCGGACGCGCTCGACCGCGCAGGTGGCCGGCTGCCTGCCGGGCTCTTCGTCGGCAACGGCTACGGAAAGCTCGTTGGCGCCACGCAATTGGCCGAGCTCGGTGAGCTCGAGACTCCCATCCTGCTGACCGGCACACTGTCGGCGTTCCGGGTCGCTGACGCGCTCGTCTCCTACGTGCTCGACCTACCGGGCAATGAGACGCTCACCAGCCTCAACCCGGTGGTCGGCGAGACCAACGACGGGCACCTCTCGGACATCCGACGCCGGCCGATCACCGCGCAACATGTGCACGACGCCCTCCGGTCTGCCGACTCGGGGCCGGTCGCCGAGGGATGTGTCGGAGCGGGCACCGGCACCGGAGCACTCGGCTTCAAGGGTGGCATCGGCACGTCATCTCGTCTCGTGTCGCTCCCGGGCCGGCACAACTGCACCCTTGGTGCGCTTGTCCAGTCCAACTTCACCGGCACCCTCACCGTGTTGGGCACGCAGGTGCCGGCGCCGAAATCCGAGACGCCCCAAGGAAACTCGTGCATGATCGTGCTCGCGTGCGACACGGGTGCCGACAGCCGCCAACTCAGCCGTATGGCGAAGCGCGCCGTCTTCGCCATGGGCCGCGTCGGCGCCGACTACGCAGGCGGCAGCGGCGACTACGCGATCGCGTTCGACACCGCAACCGCACCGGCCGGCCTGCCGGACGTCGCGCTCGACCCGTTGTTCCGGGCGACCCAGGACGTCGTGGAGGAGGCACTGCTGAATTCACTCTTCATGGCGACCACCACCACCGGATTCAACAGACGGACCCGCCACGCGGTGCCGCTCGACCGCATCCGGTCGCAGCGGAACTGACCCGTCACGCGAAGTTCACGTCCGCGCCGCTCGAGGCGCACCCGCCCTGCATAAGACTCGCGACTTATGAGCAACCGCAGCGCCGTTCGTCATCTCGCAACCTTGGCCGCAGTCGCCGTTGCACCGGTCGCCACCATCGCGACGGTGCCCAGCGCGTCCGCCGCGAGCAACGCCACCCCGACATACGAAATCAAGCTGAACCTCGGCACGAATTCCCTCAGCGGCGGCGCCCCCACGGCAGCCGTGCGGTCGGCGTTCGGGATCACCGGTGACGGCAGCGCGCGCAGCTACGAGTACATCGACACCGATGCGCTCGACCTGAACAACGAGGGCTGGAGCGTGCGGCTGCGCAACAAGCAGGGCGACCCGCTCGAGCTCACCTACAAGAAGCGCTTTCCGGTCACCGGCGGTGACATCACTGCGGCGCTGAACACGGCCAACGCGGCCGGATTCGACTCCAGTGATACCAATTACGACGCAGAGGTCGACTGGGGTTACAGCAAACAGACGCTGAGTTTCAGCAACGACAAGGATCCCGGCACCAACGTCGACGGCACTGGCATGCCGTCCAACAGCGACGCCGTCGACATCGCGGTGTCGAAAGCCCCTGGAAAGCTTGTCGATTGGAAGTCCGGCAACTGGGGCACCAACACCCTGAAGGCCTCCCGAGTCCACGGCGCGGTGACCTCCACCGAGTGGGCGGGCAGCTTCGAGGGCAGCAAGTCGGCGATCGAGGTGCTGCCGATCAAGGCATCCGGTGGACAGTCCGCGCAGTCCGTCGTCGAGTTGTCCTTCAAGGCCGATGACTACGACACCGCGGCCCAACTGCGGACCGACGCCATGGCCATCGCCGACGCCCACGGCTGGTTGCTGCGCACCGACATACTCAAGACCAACCTGGTGCTCAGCCGCTACTGACCGCCGCGCATTTCGGCAGCTGCCACGCGCAATGCGGCACGTCCTAGAGTCGGGTGGTGTACCTGCGTCCAGTCAAGAGGAGCTGATCCGGCATGCCGTCGACCGTCAAGGGTGTGATCTCCCGCAGCAAGGGTGAGGCCGTCGAACTCGTCGACATCGTCATACCCGATCCCGGGCCCGGCGAAGCCGTCGTGAATGTCGAGGCGTGCGGGGTGTGCCACACCGACCTGCACTACCGCGAGGGCGGGATCAACGACGAGTTCCCGTTCCTGCTCGGCCACGAGGCGGCCGGCACCGTGGAGGCCGTGGGGGAGGGCGTCACCGAGGTCGCACCCGGTGATTTCGTGATCCTCAACTGGCGTGCGGTCTGCGGTCAGTGCCGCGCCTGCGCCAAGGGCAAGCCCTGGTACTGCTTCAACACGCACAACGCGACCCAGAAGATGACGCTGACCGACGGCACCGAACTCACCCCCGCGCTCGGCATCGGTGCCTTCGCCGAGAAGACCCTGGTCGCGGCCGGCCAGTGCACCAAGGTCGACCCGGAGGCGTCGGCGGTCGCGGCCGGATTGCTGGGCTGTGGGGTGATGGCCGGCTTCGGCGCCGCGGTCAACACCGGCGGCATCGGCCGCGGTGACAGCATCGCAGTCATCGGCTGCGGTGGCGTCGGCGACGCCGCGATCGCGGGAGCCGCCGTTGCGGGGGCGACAACGATCATCGCTGTCGACGTTGACGACCGAAAGCTGGAGAAGGCAAAGGAATTCGGCGCAACCCACACGATCAACTCCAAGGGTGTCGACGCGGTGGAGCAGATCCGCGAACTCACCGGTGGCAATGGCGCCGATGTCGTCGTCGACGCGGTCGGCCGCCCGGAGACCTACCGGCAGGCCTTCGACGCACGCGACCTGGCCGGCACCGTCGTCCTGGTCGGGGTGCCCAACCCGGAGCTGACGGTCGAGCTGCCGTTGATCGACGTCTTCGGTCGTGGCGGTGCGCTGAAGTCGAGCTGGTATGGCGACTGCCTGCCCTCGCGAGACTTCCCGATGCTGGTCGACCTCTACCGCCAGGGCCGCTTCGACCTCGACGGGTTCGTCAGCGAGCGGATCGGACTGGACGCGGTCGAGGGTGCGTTCGAGTCGATGGAGCGCGGTGACGTGCTGCGCTCCGTCGTCGTGATCGACGAAGCGAAGGCATGAGCGAGTGAGCGCCATACGCATCGAAAAGGTCGTGACCTCAGGCACGTTCAGTCTCGACGGCGGCACCTGGGAGGTCGACAACAACGTCTGGATCGTCGGTGACGACAACGAGTGCGTGGTCATCGACGCCGCACACGACGCCGCACCGATCCTGGCCGCGATCGGGGACCGGAAGCTCGCCCAGATCCTGTGCACACACGGCCACGACGACCACATCGGCGCGGTCGCCGACGTGCTCGCGGCGCACCCGGACGCGACGGTGTCGATCCACCCCGACGACCGGATGCTTTGGGACGCGGTGATCGACCAGCCACCGACCGGCGAACTCGCCGACGGGCAGCAGATCATCGTCGGCGGCGCCCGCCTGGATGTCCTGCACACACCCGGCCACTCACCGGGCGCGTGATGCTTCCGGATCGCGGACGAAGGCGTGGTCTTCAGCGGCGACACCCTCTTCCAGGGCGGACCCGGCGCGACCGGTCGCTCCTTCAGCGACTTCGACACCATCGTGGAGTCGATCCGCACCAAGCTGCTGTCACTGCCGCCGGAGACCGTAGTGCACACCGGCCACGGCGACGACACCACGATCGGCGACGAGGCACCCGATCTCGCCGAATGGATCGCGCGCGGTCACTGACCGGCCGTCACGGCGACCCGGTCGTCCGGCGCCTCCGGCACCGGATCCCTGCTCCACCGGCGGGCCAGTTGCGCACAGACGATCAGCTGCAGCTGGTGGAACATCATCACCGGTATGACGAGGATGCCGACCTGTTTTGGACCGAACAACACTGCGGCCATTGGTAGCCCGGTGGTCAGTGACTTCTTCGAGCCGGCGAAGAAGATCGCCAGGCGGTCGGCCCGGTTGAATCGCAGCAGCCGGGTCGCGCCGGCGAGCGCGAACATCACGATCGTGAGCAGCACGGCGCACACGATGAGAGTCAGCAGGATCGGACCGAGACCGACCTGCGTCCACATGTGCGCGCGCATGTCGTCGCTGAATGCGCCGTAGACGACGAGCAGGATCACGCCGCGGTCGACCTTGGTCAGGTAGGTCTTGTAGCGCCGCAGCACCGGCCCCACCCAGCGCTGCAACAACTGCCCGAGGATGAACGGCACGATCAGCTGAATCACCAGCGATTGCACCGAAGCCCAGCTCGGGGTCACTGTGCCGCCCATCGCCACCAGCACCCATAGCGGGGTGATCACGACCCCCAGCAGGTTGGAGATGGTCGCCGCACAGATCGACGCCGACACATTGCCGTGCGCGATCGAGGTGAAGCTCACCGACGATTGCACCGTCGACGGCAGCAGAGTGAGGAAGAGCAGCCCGGCCACCATCAGCGGCGGCAGGAACATCGGGGTCGCCAGATGGATCAGCAGGCCGAGCAGCGGGAAGAGGACGAACGTGCAGGCCAGCACCGTCAGGTGCAGCCTGGCGTGCCGCAGACCGTCGACGAACTCGTCGGTGGGGAGCCTGCCGCCATACATGAAGAAGAGCAGCGCGATGCCGATGGTGGTCGCGTGATCCACGACCGGCACCGCGGCACCGGTTGCCGGCAGGAACACCGCGAAGCCGATGACCGCGGCCAGCGCCAGGATGAACGGATCGAGGACGGTGGTCACTCGTCCCCACACAGCCCCAGTTGCGCGCATTCGGGTCACTCCGCCTTCGTGGTGCTTGGAAGTTTGCATACTGTGTCCGGTATGACGACGCGCGCGCCCGACCCGGCGCAACGACTGGGCGATGCGCACCGGCCGCTGCGCGAACAGGTGGCCGACGAGTTGCGCTCCCGGATCGTGGACGGGCGGCTGGAGCCGGGAGCGCGACTGATCGAGACCCAGCTGGCCGAACAACTCGGGGTGTCGCGCAACCCGATCCGGGAAGCGCTGCGCGTCCTGGAAGCCGAGGGGTTCGTCCTCACCCAGCCGCGTCGCGGCCTACTGGTGGCCAGCCTCGACGAAGCCGCGATCAACGATCTGTTCGACGTGCGCCGCACTCTGGAGGAGTACGCCTCGGCCCGTGCCGCCGAGCGGGTCGCGGCCGGCGAGGTGTCGGTCGACCGATTGCGGGCGGTGCTGGACAAGGCGCGCCGGGCCACCGACGCCGGTGACTTCGCCGCCATCAGCGCGCTCAACTCCGACTTCCACACCGAGATCGTCCGGCTGGCCGGCAATGCACTGCTGCACGACATGGTGCGGCCAATGCAGTGGCGGGTGCGCTGGGTCTTCCAGTTGAGCGCCGAATTGCGTGCCCCGCGAAGCCTGTCCGAGCACGAACAGCTCTGCGATGCGATCGCCCGCGGCGAGGCGACGGTTGCCGGTCGAATCGGCGGCGCCCACGCCGAGCGGGCGCGGACGGCGGCGCTCGATGCCGTGCGCGGCGACGACTGATCACGGCGTCTGCAATCGACTGAGCACCGGACTGGGAAGACCACGAGGACCACTGTATACAGGATCCAAAGAGGCGTCACCGCGCCCTTGGTCAATGGGCTCAGGATCACCTGCGTCGCGTCGATAAACTCGCCGGGTGACTCTGCAGATCTACGACACCCAGTCCCGCAGCAAGCGGCCGTTCGAGCCGCTGCAGGAAGGCAAGGTCGGCCTTTACATCTGTGGTCTCACCACCCAGGGTGCCCCGCACATCGGGCACGTCCGCTTCGCGGTGGCCTTCGACATCCTGCGCCGGTGGCTCACCGTCGGGCACGGGTATGACGTGCGGCTGGTGCGCAACGTGACCGACATTGACGACAAGATCCTCGCCAAGTCGGCCGAGGCCGGCGCCGACTGGATCGCTTGGTCCTATTTCTTCGAGCGGCAGACCAATGACGCGCTCGACCTGCTCGGGGTCCAGCGGCCCACCTACGAGCCGCGCGCCACCGGCCACGTCACCGACATGGTCGAGTTGATCCGGATGCTGATCGACGCCGGGCACGCCTACCCGGCGGAGGACGGCTCGGGTGACGTCTACTTCGACGTGCGCTCGTGGCCCGCATACGGCGAGCTCACGCACCAGAGCATCGACGACATGGAGCCGGCCGCCGACGCCGACCCCCGCGGCAAGCGCGATCCGCGCGACTTCGCGCTCTGGAAGGGGCACAAGCCGGGTGAGCCCGAGACTGCGGCATGGCCGACGCCGTGGGGAGGCGGCCGGCCAGGCTGGCATCTGGAATGCTCCGCGATGGCCCGGCGCTGGCTCGGTGACACCTTCGACATTCACGGCGGCGGCATCGACCTGCGCTTCCCGCACCACGAGAATGAGCAGGCCCAATCCCGTGCCGCCGGTTTGGGATTCGCCCGTTACTGGATGCACAACGGCTGGGTCACGATGGGCGGCGAGAAGATGAGCAAGTCGCTCGGCAACACCCTCGGCGTGCTCGAGCTGACCAAGACCGTGCGCCCGCTCGTGCTGCGCTATTACCTCAGCACCGTGCACTATCGGTCGACGATCGAATACCAGGAGACCTCGCTCGACGAAGCCGCGGCTGCGGTCGACCGCATCGAGGGTTTCCTCGACCGCGCGCTGCCGGCAGGGGAGGTCGTCGAACTCGCCGAGGTGGAGATCCCCAAGGAGTTTGCGAGCGCGATGGACGACGACCTCGGGGTGTCGGGGGCGCTGGCCGTCGTCTTCGACGCCATCCGCAAGGGCAATGTCGCGCTCGACGAGCGAGATGCTGCGGCCGCACGCGAGCTCGCCCGGCAGGTCGTGGCGATGACCGACGTGATCGGGGTCAATCCCCGTGACCCGCAATGGCATTCAACGTCCGTCGACGGCACGCAGGACGCGCTCGCGGTGCTCGTCGATGGGTTGATCGAGCAGCGGGCACAGGCTCGCAAGGCGCGCGACTTCGACACCGCCGACCGGATCCGCGAGCAGCTCACCGCAGCCGGTGTGGCGGTCGAGGACTCGGCCAACGGTGCGCGGTGGACCGTCACCACCCCAAAATCCACAACTAACGAACAGGACTGACATGCCTGGCAATTCGAGCCGTCGCGGCGCGGTCCGCAAGGGCAACTCGCGCAAGGGTCCGCTCGTCGGCAGCGGCGGTCAGCGCCGTCGCGGTCTGGAGGGCAAGGGCCCCACGCCCAAGGCGAGCGACCGGCCAAATCACAAGGCGTACAAGGCTGCCCGGAAGGCGGAGACCACCAAGCGATCGGCGCCGTCGCGGTCCGGAGGCAAGTCCGCCAAGCAGAGCGGTGAGGTGATCGCCGGACGCAACTCCGTCGTCGAGGCGCTGCGGGTCGGTGTACCCGCCACCGCACTGTATGTCGCAGGTCGCATCGACTCCGACGACCGGGTCAAGGAATCGCTGAAAATCGCTGCGGATCAGACGATTCCGATCATGGAGGCGCAACGCACCGAGCTGGACCGGATGACCGACGGGGCGACACACCAGGGCCTCGCGCTGCAGGTCCCGCCATACGACTATGCCCACCCGGACGACCTGATCAACCCCGAAGCACCGGGCGTCCCGCTGGTGGTCGCGCTGGACGGGATCACCGACCCGCGCAACCTCGGCGCGATCGTCCGCTCGGTCGCCGCGTTCGGCGGGCACGGCGTGATCGTGCCCGAGCGGCGCTCGGCCGGGATGACCGCCAGTGCGTGGAAGACGTCCGCCGGAGCGGCTGCCCGCATCCCGGTTGCGTTGGCCGGCAACCTGACTCGCACGCTGAACGAATTCAAGAAGGCCGGCTTCTTCGTCATCGGGCTGGACATGGACGGTGAGGTCGAACTGCCGGCGCTGGACCTCGCGGGTGAGCCACTCGTCATCGTCGTCGGCTCCGAAGGCAAGGGTCTGTCGCGGCTGGTCAGCGAGACCTGCGACCAGATCGTGTCGGTGCCGATGAGCTCGACCGTCGAGTCGCTCAATGCCGGCATCGCGGCGTCAGTCACGCTCTACGAAGTCGCCCGGCAGCGGGCCGAAAAGTCCTGACGTTCTTGCCGTTTCGCTGAGGAGCCCGGAAGCGCGCAGCTTCCGGGCCCTCTCGCAACGATTGCTACGGACTACTTGTCACCGTGCGGCACGACGGTGCCCACGATCTTGTCCGCCAGCGTCTGCCGCTTGCGGTCCCACAGCGGGAACAGGTAGCCGATGTAACAGATCACGCCGTCGACGAAGTGGCAGAGATCGCGCACGAAGGCCATCAGCGGACCGATCGGCCGGCCGGAGTCGGCGCTCACCAGCCGCACGTGCATGACGCCCTTGCCGATGCTCTGCCCGGTGGTGCCGGCCTTGTACCAACGGTTCCAGGCCTGGATGCCGACGATCAGCAGGAAGCCGAGCAGCAGCACGTAGACGTTCTGCATGGCGGCACCGATGACATAAAGGATGATGCCGGGCAGCGCGACGAGAGCGTCGACCAGATAGGCGCCCACCCGCTGGCCCCAGCTGGCGTAGGTGTCGGGCGGCAGTTGGTCGCCG
This sequence comes from Flexivirga meconopsidis, assembly GCF_026162425.1. Classification (GTDB taxonomy): domain Bacteria; phylum Actinomycetota; class Actinomycetes; order Actinomycetales; family Dermatophilaceae; genus Flexivirga; species Flexivirga meconopsidis. Next base: position 885,910 of record NZ_JAOBQJ010000001.1, read on the forward strand.
AACGCGTTCCCGCCGTACGGCGGCTGACCACCGTACTGCGGCTGACCGTACTGTCCGGGCGTGGGCTGGCCGTACTGGCCGGACGAGTCAGGCTGTGGACCGCCGTACCGGCCCGGCGCGGGCTGGCCGCCATACTGCCCGCCGAGGCTCGGCTGCTCTCCGTATCCGGGCTGTGCCGGCCGGCCGTAGGGGTCCTGCGGTCCCTGCCCGCCGCTATTGCCGTAGTTGGACATTGCTGTCGATTCCTCCCTGCATCGATGGGGCACCCGGTCGTGAACCGGGTGGTGTGCCGAAGCCTCGCACGCTTCGTGCTCGGAGTGCAGACGCACGGGGCAACCACCCGGTTCCGTGATGAAACCGTGGGATCGGTTCGCGACGTCACGTATGGTGACCCGCACAATCCACCCGACGAGGGATCAACGATGAGTAGCTACGGTGGGACGCCGAACCCGAATGAGCCCTACCCCCAGCAGCCCCCGCAGCAGCCGGGGCCCGGTCCGGCCTGGGGCGCTCCGGCGCAGGACTCGTTCTTCATCATGAACATGGGCCAGGAGCAGGGCCCGGTGCCGTATGCGCAGCTGCAGCAACTCGCCGCGACCGGCGCGCTGAAGGGCGACACCGCGGTGCGCAGTGTGAGCGGCGGCGGTTACTTTCCGGCCAAACAGGTGCCCGGGGTCTTCTCCAGCAAGGACTGGATGACCGCCGTCCTGCTGTCCTTCTTCCTGGGCAGCCTGGGCGTCGACCGGTTCTACCTCGGCCAGATCGGCCTCGGCGTGCTGAAGCTGGTCACGTTCGGAGCGTGCGGCGTCTGGTCGCTGATCGACTTCATCCTGTTGCTACTGCACAAGATTGACGATGCCGAGGGGCGCCCGCTCGCCTGACCGAGGCGGCGGGGCGTCGGTCAGCGGTTCGCCCGCACGGGTATGGCGTCGGTGTCGACCCCGACCACCGCGCTGTCGTCGGGTTTGTCGGGCAACACCGTGTCGATGTAGTCCTGCACGGCTTCCTCAATGGTGAAGTCACGCTGGGCCTTCTCCGACATGTACCACCGGTGCTCCAACACCTCGTGGAAGAGCTCCGCCGGCTCCATCTTGCGGCGCATCTCCGGTGGAGCGCTGCGGGTGATCGGCTCGTAAACCTGCATCAGCCAGTCGTGCGCGACCTGCTCCTCATCGTCGTTCTGTCGCTCGTGGGCCGCCCGGAAGGCGTCGAGGTCATTGAGCAACCGGCGCGCCTGGTTGTCCTCGACATCGAGGCCGGTCAGCCGCAGCAGGCGACGCGAATGATGGCCGGCATCAACGACCTTCGGCTGGATCTGGATGGTGGTGCCATCGAAGTCGGTGGTGATGTCGAGTTCGCCGACGTCGAAGCCGAGCGAGTTGAGCACCCGGATCCGTTCGTCCACCCGCCACCGCTGGTCGGCGTCGAACCGCTCAACGGCGGTCAGCTCCTGCCACAGCACGTTGTAGCGCTGGATGATTCGGTCGGAGATCGCGATCGGGTCGATGTCCTCGCCGACGAAGCCGCCGGCCTGCAGGTCCATCATCTCGCCGGCGATGTTGACCCGGGCGATGTCGAGATCGTGCTCGCGCTGGCCGTTGGTCAGCTTGTCGTGCAACTCACCGGTTTCGGCGTCGACCAGGTATGCCGCAAACTCACCGGCACTCCGCTTGAACAACGTGTTGGACAGCGACACGTCGCCCCACCAGAAGCCGACCAGGTGTAGTCGCACGAGGAGTACGGCGAGGGCATCGATCAACCGGGCCGCGGTGTCCGGCCGCAAGTTCTGGCTGAGCATCGCTCGATAGGGCAGGGAGAACTGCAGGTGCCGGGTCAGCAGACACGCGTCGAGCGGCTCACCGTCCTTGGTGAGTCGTCCCGCGACGACACCGACTGGCTCGACCACCGGCTGTCCCAACCGTCGCAGCATGCGCAGCATGTTGTACTCGCGCCGCGCGATGTCGGCCTTGATCTCCTTGATCGCGATGACCCGCCCCTCCAGCCGCACGAAGCGCACCACGTGCCGGGAGATGCCTCGCGGCAGTGCGGCGAGCCGTTCCTCCGGCCAGTCCTCCAGCGGCAGCCGCCAGGGCAGGTCGAGCAGGGCCGGCCAGGGTCGGGCGGTCGTGATGTCGAGAGCCACGGGTCCATTGTGCTCGCCGATCAGCCGGTATGACGCAACTCGGCGGCATACCTCCTCATTGAGGTATGCCGCCGAGAGATCTCGCGGGTCCCGACGCGCGGAATCGAGCCGAAAGAGGCCGCGAAGATGACAGCCGGGACCCGCGCAGCGCAGCCAGCGGGTCCCGACGCGCGGAATCGAGCCGAAAGAGCTCAGTCGCCCAGGCGCTCGCCGGACTCCGGGTCGAACAGGTGGAGGTGGTCGCCCTCACCCTTCGGCACGAAGTGGATGGTCTGACCCTTGTCCGGCACCTGTCGGCCGTCGACGCGGGCGACGATCTGCTTGTCGCTCTCGCCGCCGACGTCGGTGCGGCCGTAGACGTAGGCGTCCGCGCCAAGCTCCTCGACGACATCGACCTCGACCGGGATGCCGCCCTCGCTGGCGGGCGTCAGGTCCTCCGGGCGGATGCCCACGATCACCTTGTCGCCGGTCTTGGCCAACGGGTCGCGCTTGACCGGGTGCACGATCGAGCCGAGCTTGACGCCGCCCTCGGTCACCGGCACCTCGAGCAGGTTCATCGCGGGGGAGCCGATGAAGCCGGCGACGAAGACGTTGTTGGGGTGGTCGTACATGCGGCGCGGGGTGTCGAGCTGCTGCAGCAGGCCGTCCTTGAGCACCGCGACTCGGTCGCCCATCGTCATCGCCTCGACCTGGTCGTGCGTGACGTAGACGGTCGTGACGCCCAATCGCCTTTGCAGAGAGGCGATCTGGGTGCGGGTCTGGACCCGGAGCTTCGCGTCGAGGTTGGACAGCGGCTCGTCCATGAGGAAGACCTGCGGCGACCGGACGATCGCCCGGCCCATTGCGACACGCTGCCGCTGACCACCGGAGAGTGCCTTCGGCTTGCGGTCCAGGAACGGCTCGAGGTCGAGGATCTTGGCGGCCTCGACGACGCGGCTGCGGATCTCGCTCTTGGGCACGCCGGCGATCTTGAGGGCGAAGCCCATGTTGTCGGCCACCGTCATGTGCGGGTAGAGCGCGTAGTTCTGGAACACCATGGCGACGTCGCGGTCCTTGGGGGAGAGGTTGGTGACGTCGCGGTCACCGATCAGGATGCGGCCCTCGTTGACCTCTTCGAGGCCGGCGAGCATGCGCAATGCGGTCGACTTGCCCGAACCCGACGGTCCGACCAGCACCAGGAATTCGCCGTCCTGGATGTCGATGTTGAGCTTGTCGACCGATGCGACGTCGGCCCCGGGATAGACACGGGTTGCCTCGTCATACGTGACAGTGGCCATGCTGATGCATCTCCTTCACCGGCAGGAACGTGCCGGACGATCCGTTGTGAATGGAAGTGGCGACGTCACCTGTGACGTCGGCCACAGCCCCATCTTGTCGTATGACGGGGGCCGCGTGTGCGCAAACGTCCGAAATTGTGTGCATTTGCGTGGATGGGCTGGTCAAACCCCGCGGCCAACCGCCTCAGCGGTCTCGCAGGACGGCCTCGAAGACCGCAACGACCTCGGCCGGGCCGTCGATGCGGAACCGCGCGCCGGTCTGCCCCGGCCCGACCTTGATGGTGACGTTGCCGGCGTCGGCGGGCAGCACCGCGAACGCCGTCTCGTCGGTCACGTCGTCGCCCAGGTAGCAGGTAGCGACCGTGCCGTGCTGCTCGGCCAGGGCCTGCAGGGCAAGGCCCTTGGTCACCGGCAGCACACTGAACTCCACGATCTGCTTGCCGCTCATCTTGTGCACGCCGGGCAGGTTGACCGCCAGCGCGTGCTGGGACGCGGCGGTGGCCGCCGCCTCGGAGAGGCCGCGGGTGTGCAGCACGACGCCGGCCGGTTTGTGCTCGAGCCGGGTGCCGGGATGCGCGGCGACGACGGCGTCGAGTGCTCGCGTCGCTCCCGTGAGCCGCTGCCTCGCGGCATCGTCGAAGTCGACGTGTAGCGGCAGCTCCCGGTCCGGTTCGGCGCCGTGGGAGCCGATCAGCGTGATGTTGTCCTGCGGTGTCACGCCGGTCAGCTGACGGAGCGCCGCCAGGTCACGCCCGGAGACGACGGCCACGAAAATGCCTGGCGTGCGCGCGATTTCGCGAAGCACTTCCATCGACCCGTCGACCGGCCGGGACTTGGAGGGGTCCTGCACCAGAGGGGCGAGCACGCCATCGAAGTCGGTCGCGAGCAGGACGGGAGTGCGGGCGGCATACGCCGAAAGGGCTTGTGCGAGAGAGCTTTCCAGGGGCATCAGCGAGGGCGCTCCGGTGCGGCGGCGAGATTGGTCAGGAAATCCTCTGCCCAGCGTTGCACGTCATGGGTCATCACCTGCCGGCGCATGGCGCGCATGCGGCGCGCGAGCACGTCGGGCGGCGCCTGGATGGCATTCATGATCGACTGCTTCAACGCGCTGATGTCGTGCGGGTTGGTCAGGTAGGCCTGCTTGAGTTCCGATGCGGCGCCGGTGAATTCGCTGAGCACGAGCGCTCCGGTGCCGTCGTGTGCGGCGATGTATTCCTTGGCCACGAGGTTCATCCCGTCGCGCAGCGGGGTGACCAGCATGACGTCCGCGGCCAGGAACAACGCCGCCATCTCCTCGCGCGGGAAGGAGCGGTGCAGGTAGGTGACCGCGGGCGCGCCGATCGGGGAGTGGTCTCCGTTGATTTGGCCGACCGTGCGCTCCACCTGGCTGCGGATGTGCTGATAGGCCTCCAGCCGTTCCCGGCTCGGGGTGGCGACCTGGATGAATTTCGTGGTGGACGGATCGAGCGTGCCCTCCTGGTAGAGCTCGCCGACCGCCTTGAGCCGGTGGCGGATGCCCTTGGTGTAGTCGAGCCGGTCGACACCGAGCATCAGGTGCTCGGGATCGCCGAGCTGTTCGCGGATCTCGGCGGCCCGCGCCTTGACCTGCGGAGTGTTGGCCAGGTCGGCCATCGCCTGCGCGTCGATCGAGATCGGCACCGCGGCGGCGCGGGTGGCGTGACCGTCGGCGAGGCGTACGACATCGCCCTTCACACTTGCCGCCAGCAACTGTCGGCAGGCGTTGAGGAAGTTGTATGCGTCTGCCTTGCGCTGGAAACCAAGGAAATCCGCGCCGAGCAGCCCGTGCAGCAGGCTCTCGCGGGCCGGCAACTGCATGAACAGCTCGACCGGAGGGAACGGGATGTGGTTGAACCAGCCGATGCGCAGGTCAGGTCGCAGCTCGCGCAGCATCGCCGGCATTTCCTGCAGCTGGTAGTCCTGCACCCAGACCGTGCCGCCCTGCGCGGCCAGCTCGGCGGCGGCCTCGGCGAACCGCCGGTTGATGCGCTCGTACGCCGCCCGCCACCGTCGCTTGAACGTCGGCTGCACGATGACGTCGTGGTAGAGCGGCCACAGCGACCCGTTGCTGAAACCCTCGTAGTAGTCGCTGACCTCGTCGGCCGACAACGGCACCGGGTGCAGCTGCATGTCGTCCTCGCGGAACGGCTCGGGCGCCTCGCCCGGGTCTCCCGACCAGCCGATCCACGCGCCGTCGCGCCCGCGCATCACCGACTCCATCGCGGTCACCAGTCCGCCGGGGCTGCGTCGCCACTCGACCGATCCGTCGTCCTGGGTGACCCGGTCGACGGGAAGCCGGTTGGCCGCGATCACGAGGTCGAACCTGTCCTTCGGCAACGAGCACAACTCCTTCGACGAACGAATCCGGCCGGGGCCCCGCCGGGTCCAAGGGTATCGGCGCACGGCACCGCCGACCCGTCGGGTTGACCGAGATCTGGCCGGGGAGGTCTACCCGGGGATACCGTGAGACATGCGCATCCAGGAGCTGATCAAGGGCAAGGGACCCGAGGTCGTGACCGTCCCCGCGACCACCACCGTGCAGCAACTCGTGCAGACCCTCGCGGACCACGGGATCGGCGCCGTCGTCGTGGTCGACGACGGGGCGATCACCGGGATCATCAGCGAGCGGGATGTCGTCCGCGCGCTGCCCGAGCACTCCGACGGGCTGTTGCAGCGACCGGTGTCGGAGCTGATGACCCGGACCGTGCACACCTGCGGGCCGGAGGATGAGATCCGCAGCCTCGCCGGGTTGATGACCGAGCACCGCATCCGGCACCTGCCGGTGGTGCAGGACGACAAGCTCGTCGGCATCGTGAGCATTGGCGACATCGTGAAGTTCCGGCTGCAGGAGTTGCAGGACGAGCGCGATCAGCTCGAGTCCTACATCACGACCTGAACCCGACTTCGACCCAAGGCCCGCCCCCGACGTGACTTCCGGCACCCCGGGGCGTCTCTGCGGCTTCTCAGGCGTTGTCGCTTACCGTGGACAACATGACCGCCGATCGCCGCGCCGATGCCGCCCGTCCGGGTGCCGGCAGCGGCACGCATCGGCTGCCGACCCGCGGCCCTGACTCGTATAACGAGGCCTACGACGACCCGACCGTCGTCCTGCCACCGACCCAGCAGCTGCTCGGCAACTACCGGCTCATCGGCCGGCTCGGCGAGGGCGGCATGGGCGTGGTTTACAAGGGACTCGACGTGCACGGCGACCCCGTCGCGGTGAAAGTGCTGCGTGACCACATCGCGCACGACGCCGGTGCCCGCGAGCGGTTGCGCCGTGAGGTCAGCACGCTCGTGCGGGTGAAATCCCCCAACGTCGCGTCGTTCCTGGACGCCGAGGTGGACGGCGAACGTCCTTATCTGGTCACCAGTTTCGTGCCGGGCGCACCCCTTGACGAGGTCGTCGAGGAGGACGGCCCGTTCGGCGCGGCCCGGCTCGCCCGGCTGGGCCGGGGCCTTGCGGACGCGCTCGGCGCCATACACGCGGCGGGGATCGTGCACCGTGACCTCAAGCCCGGCAACGTGCTGCTGGTCGGCGACGACCCGGTGTTGATCGACTTCGGCATCGCGCACGTCGCCGACGACGCTCGGCTCACCTCAACCGGTCTGGTGATGGGCACGCCCGGTTATCTGTCGCCGGAGATCGTCGAGGGCGCCGAGGTCACGCAGGCCACCGACTGGTGGGGTTGGGCGGCAACCCTGGCGTATGCCGCATCCGGTCAGCCGCCGTTCGGCCGCGGACCGATGACGGTGGTGCTGGATCGGGTGAGTCGTGGGCAGGCGGACCTCACCGGGGTCGAACCCCGCCTGCGGCCGCTGCTGCAGGCCGCACTCAACCCGGACCCGGCGGCCAGGCCGGCGGCGCAGGAGGTGCTCGCCGAGCTCGACGTCTTTGCCTCCGGCGGACAGACCGGCCACATCCCGATGCGGGCGACCAAGCCGCCCACCGAGGCGATCAGCCGGCCGACGACCTTCCGCCAGCAGGCCGCTCCCGTCACCGGCAAGCCGGCGACCGCATTCGTGCCGAGCCCCCGATCGTCCGCCCCGGACACCGAGCGGCTGCGCGGTGCGACGCCCGGGACGGAACGACTGCCCTACGACCGGGGCGCTGGACAGCGTTCTGCGCCGGTCGGTTTCGAGCCACGCGAGCAACGCCGCCCACAGCCGTCGCCGCAGGGTGACCGTCCGGTGCCCTCGCTCCCGCCCGGCAAGTTCGTGCCGCCGCCGGACCCCCGCATCGGTCAGCCGGCCCGCACGGGCACGCTCGCCGCGCTCGCGGCTGCGGCCGTCGGGATCACCGCGTTGTGGCCGACGGTGGGTTTCGTGCTGGTGGTGTTGTGGGCGATCGCGGCGCGGTGGTGCGACAAGACCGTCACATCCATGGTCTTGCGGAGATTCAGCGGCGGGCGGCGCAAGTCCGACGGGTTCGTCGCTGCGGTGACCTCGCCCTGGCACGGGGTGCTGGCCGCACTCGCGACTGTGTTGACGGTGCTGATCCCGGCGTTCGTCGGTGCCTGTGCGGCAGCCGTCGTCGCGCTCGCGTGGTCGATGACCCAAGGGGGTTCGGCCTACTTGGCCCGGCCGGCGCCGCTCGGCGTCGGCATGCTGATCGCGTTGTTGGTGATGTGGTGGGGACCCGGCGGCATCCCGCTGCGCCGCGGGTCGCGCAGCATCGTGCGCGGCGTGATCCGCGGGAAGCCGCTGACCCAGATCATCGTCGGGGTGCTGATCGCGATCGCGATCATCTGCGGCCTGTGGGCGCTGACCCACCTGTCGTCCGGCGCGAACTGGTGGCCGTTCCAGACCGACAGCAGCGTTCCGATGCAGGGCGTGTTGCCCAATCTTCCTGGTAGATAAGGCAATCAGGGCGCGCTCAGGCGCGTCATATCCGACGGCCACCTGATCGTCATACGCTGTCCGGATGGAGCAGCAGGAAACCGATCCGGGAGGGCTGCCGATCTCGGGTCGGTTGCGCTTCCTGCAAGGGGAGCCGGTCACCGAGCCTCTGCCGATCGCCGACTCGCTGCGGCACACGCCATACCGCGACCCGCGGACGATGGAGGCGCCCGAGCAGGAGGCCTCCGTGCGGAGCGCGCTCGAGCTCGCGGTGCGCGTCGGTGAGTTGCTGCTGCGCTGCGGTGCGGGCACCCGGGACGTCGAGGCCGCGGTGGTCGCGGTCGCCGCTGCGGCCGGGCTGCGCCGGGTCGAGGTGGACATCACCAACCAATCGCTGCTGGTGCAAGCCCCGACGCCGGCCGGTGTACCCGTCACCCTCCTGCGCGTGGTCCGCTCGAACACCCGCGACTTCGCCCGCCTTACCGCCGTGCACGGGTTGGTCGAGGACCTGGTCTCCGGTGGCATCGACGACGTCGAGGAAGCCACCAAGAAGCTGCGTCGCATCCAGCGGTCCTCCCGGCTCTACCCACGCTGGCTGGTCTCGCTCGGATATGCCGGACTGGCCGGCTCGGTGTGTGCGTTGCTCGGTGGTCACGCGATGGCGATCGTTGTCGCGATCGTCTCGACCCTGCTGGTGGACCGCATTGGCCGCTGGCTCAGCAAGCGGGCCGTTCCCTCGTTCTACGAGGCGACGATCGGCGCCGCCGTGTCGGTGCTGCTCGCCTGGCTCGGTTACCTCGTCGCAGTGCACCACTGGCTCGGACTCACCATGACCACAAACGATTTCGGGTATGCCGTGGCCGCCGGGATCGTCGTGCTCCTACCCGGTCGGGCGATGGCATCGGCGGTCGAGGATGCGGTGACCGGCTATCCGGTGACCGGTGCGGGTCGGTTGCTGGGGGTGTTGTTGACCACCTCCGGAATCATCGTCGGCGTCGCCGCCGGACTGTCGCTCACCCTGCGCATCGACAAGGCGCTCGACCTCGAGCTGACCGCACCCAAGGCACTCTCGCTGACCTCGACGCCGGCCTCCCTGTGGCTGCAGGTGATCTGCGGTGCGATCGGTGGTGTCTCGGGCGCGGTCACGATGCGCGTGCTGCCCAAGCACCTGGTGCCGGCCGGTCTGCTCGGTGGGCTCGGCCTCTTCCTGGCGAACGGGCTGCCGAAGTCGTTCCACCTCTTCGGCATCTCCTCCGCCGGCCTCGGCGCGACGACCTCGATCGCGATCGCCGCGGTGGCGATCGGCGTGCTCGGCCGGATGATCGGGTTGCGGCTCGGGGCACCGGCGCTGGTGATGGTCGTCCCGGCAGTGTCGCCGCTGCTGCCCGGCATGCGGATCTTCCGCGGTATGTACGAAGCCGTCGCCGGCAGCATTGTCAGCTCCTCGGTCGCCACTCAGGCGCAGGCGATCAGCACGATGATGGGCGCCGCCGCGGTCGCGCTCGCGATCAGCACCGGTGTCGTGCTGGGCGATGTGATGTCGGCTCCGCTGGATCGCCAGGCGATCCGCCGTCGACGCGCGCGCCGACGGTAGGCGAGCGCGGCCCGGGCAGGCCCGGGCAATCGAACACCTGGCCGAAGAAAAGATCCACATCCCGGCGTGTCGGCTTGCGTCATGCACAGGTTTCCAACTCGCACCTTGTGTCACATGCGTCAATCCCGTAACGTGCTACCGCCTTCGGGCAACGGCTCGACCCGGCGGAGTCGCCGGGCACAACTGCACATCGGATCAACAACCGCACATGCAGATGGCATTGCTTCATCCGCGCGCCCGGACGTCGAACCTCGCGGGCGCACGACCGACATACCCCGAGTGCCGGTCGTAGAGGGCGGGGGACCCACATTCGGCGAGCCGACGCTCGTCTTGGGGTGAAGCCGGCACCAACCGGCCGGGCACCTGGCGCCCGAACCCGACAGCTGACCCCGCAGGCGTTCGTCAGGAAAGGACTTTGATCTTGTCGTACCAACCTCGTCACAAGGTCGCGCGCCCGTTCACCGCGGGTCGCCGCGCGATGGGTGTCGTGATGGCGTCGAGCGCCACGGTCGGCACCGGCCTCGCCACCGCGTCCCACGCGAAGGCCGAGACCCCCTGGAACGTCTGGGACCGGGTCGCAACCTGCGAGTCCGGCAACAACTGGTCGATCAACACCGGCAACGGCTTCTACGGCGGTCTGCAGTTCACCAAGCAGACCTGGCTCGGCTTCGGTGGCGGGCAGTACGCCTCGAGCGCGCAGTACGCCACGCGTGAGCAGCAGATCCTCATCGCCCAGAAGACGCTTGCCGTGCAGGGCCCCGGCGCGTGGCCGGTCTGCTCCAAGCGTGCCGGTCTCACCCGCGCCAACGGCTTGGCGGTCCAGGTCGGTGGCGGAGGCGGCGGTCCGGCGCCGGCCCCGAAGCCGCAGCCGCCGACCTCGCGTAGTGACAACCGCGCGCTCGTGATCGATGGCATCGTCGGCCCGCTGACCACCCGCTCGACCCAGCACTGGCTCGGCATCCGGCAGGACGGCGCCAACTACTTGGGCGCGCGCACGGTCATCGCACTGCAGGCCCGGCTCGGCGTCAACCAGGACGGCATCATCGGCCCGATCACCACGGCGGCGATGCAGCGTTACCTGGGCATCCCGCGGGACGGCGCATCGCACTTCAACGCGCGCACGGTCATGGCCCTGCAGCAGTACCTCAACTCCAAGGGCATGTGAGCTAGCTGCGCTGCGCACCGGGCGCCGGCGATCCTCGAGGGATCGCCGGCGCCCGGTGCCGTTTCGTATGCCGGGAGCGACCCCCGTCATACCGCCGCGGGGCGGCGACGCGGACCCAGGTGGCGCTCGCGCACCTGCTCCTCGGTGATGTCGTGCAGCCGGGGCACGAGCAACGCCCGCATGGTGAGCACGCCCACCGGCTCGCCGTCCTCGAGGACTGCGCACAGGTCACCGTCGGCGGTCGCGAAGACGAATGCCGCGTGTCGCACGGTTGCCGATCCTTCGAGCGCCGGACCTCCCTGTGCCAGTAGGGCTTTCGCGGTGGCGGCGGGCTGCGGTCCGAGCTCGGCGACCTCGCGGACGAAGAACGTCTCCAGCGGGTCCGTCGAGTAGTCGCGGGTGAGGTGCAGGCCGCGGCGGGCGATCTTCTCGGTCAGGATCGAGCGGCGAAGCAGCAACGTGGAGGCCGCGTAGGCGACGACCGAGGCGACGAACAACGGCAGCGCCGCGCTCCAGGCGTGGGTGAGCTCCATGGTGAAGACGACACCGGTCAGCGGCGAGCGCATTACTCCGCCGACGACCGCGGCCAGGCCGAGCATCGCCCAGAAGCCGGGAAAGACATGCGGCAGCAGCTGTCCCTCCAGCGCGCCGAGGGCGCCGCCGATCATGAAGATGGGGGCGAGTACGCCGCCGCTTGTGCCGGAGCCGAGCGACAGCGCCCAGATCAGCGTCTTGATCACGAGGATGCCGGCAATGAGCGACAGGCCGGCCTGCCCGGTGAGAAGCTGGTCGATCACGTCGTATCCGACACCGAGCGCGCGCGGTTCGACCAGGCCGCCGAGGCCGATGATGAGACCGCCGATCGCCGGCCACCACATCCAGTGGATCGGCAGGCGGGCGAAGGCGTCCTCCGAGCGGTAGACCAGCCAGGTCACCCCGATCGCGAGCAGTCCGCCGGTGAGGCCGACGACTGCGGCGAGCAGGGTGGCTTCGGCCGGGATGTGTGCCGTCGCGGTCACCGGGAAGATCGGGTTGCTGCCCAGCATCGGCGCGCGCAGCAGCGTGGCCACTGTCACCGCGACGCCGACCGGGACGAAACTTCGCGGGCGCCATTCGAAGAGAAGGAGTTCCACCGCCAGCAGCACTGCGGCAAGTGGGGTGTTGAAGGTCGCCGCCATGCCCGCCGCGGCACCCGAGACGAGCAGCGTCTTGCGCTCGTCGGCACTGAGGTGCAAGTGCTGCGAGAGGATCGAGCCGATGGCCCCGCCCGTCATGATGATCGGGCCCTCGGCTCCGAACGGTCCACCGGTGCCGATGCTGATTGCCGCCGAAACCGGTTTGAGTACAGCGACTTTCGGCTGCACCTTGCTGCCACCGGTGAGGATTGCCTCGATCGCCTCGGGCATGCCGTGACCGCGGATCTTGTCCGAGCCGAAGCGGGCCATCACGCCAATGACCAGCCCGCCGACGATGGGTGCTCCGAGCACGAGCCACCAGGGGTGGTGCTGGGAACCGGGGGCGACGAGGTCGGTCGACCAGCGCGCGTAGAAGACCAGGTTGGTGGTCAGGCCGATCAGCTTCAGCAGCAGGTATGCCGCGACTGCGCCGAGCATGCCAACAGGTATGGCCAAGAAGGCGATGCGCAGCATCGCCGGTGTGATGGCGAAGTCGCCGAGAGGTCGCTGGCGAGGCTGCGGCTTCACCGGGTGACCTCGGTGCTCAATGCGGCGTCGAGCGCAGCGCTCACGGTGGTGAGCGCACGCACGGCAGCCGGGTCGTTGTCCAGGTCGGCCACCAGGTCGGCAAAGAACCGGCTGCGCCAGGCCACGACGTCATCGATTGCGGCCGTGCCCTTGTCGGTCAGTTCGAGCTCGACGATGACTCGTCCGCGGTCGCCGTGCGACCGACGTAGATGACCGGTGTCGACCAGGCGGTCTGCGACCCGGGTCACCGTCGAGCCGGCCACGGCGAGTGCGCGCGCGAGCTCTGCGCAGGACGCTCCCGGGTGCTCCTCGACTGCGAAGAGCAGGCGCATCTGCGGGAGTGTCAGCTCGGCGGCGTCGTCGACGCTGTGGGTGGCGACCGCGAGGAATTGCCGGGTCAGCCGCTGGAGGGTGTCGGCCGTAGTGGTGCCTTGCATACTGCAAGTATTGCATATTGCAACATTGGGGCCGCCTTGGTGGTCCGGCCAGCGGACACGGGTGGCACTCGCAGGGACAGGTACGACCGGCGACGGCGTAGCAGGATGGCGGACATGACAGGCAACCTCCAGTCCCCTGCGCAGGGCTACCCGGCCTTGTCCGAGTTTCTGCGCAGCCGTCGTGCCGCGGTCAGTCCAGAGGCGGCGGGCCTTGGCCGAGAAGCGGTCTACGGTGAGCGTCGCGTGCCGGGGCTGCGTCGAGAAGAGCTTGCCGAGGCTGCCGGCGTATCACTCACGTACTACACGCGATTGGAGCAGGGTGCTGCCTCCAATCCCTCGACCCAGGTGCTGGATGCCCTCGCCCGTGCACTGCGACTGAGCGACACCGAGCGGGCACACCTGCACCGCCTGGCGGCCGACTCCGCGGGCGGCCCGTCGGCCGGCCCCCGGTTGCGTGGTGACATCACGGTGCTACTCGACCGAATGCCCGACATCGCGGCGATCGCCCTGTCGCCCATGCAAGACATCGTTGCCTGGAACCGGCTCGGTCATGCTCTGCTTGCGCCGCACCTGCCGGCCACCGCACCGTATGGCGAGACGCCCCCAAACAAGGTCGCGATGATGTTTCTCGAGGAGCACGCTCGGTCGCTGCACCGGCAGTGGGAGTTCGAGGCGCACCTTGCGGTGGCCTCCCTGCGGTACGTCTCCGGCACGTTCGCCGGGGACGTGAGACTTTCCCGACTGGTCGGCGAACTCTGCCTCGCGAGTGCGGATTTCGCCCGCATCTGGGCAGAGCATCCGGTTGAGCTTTGCACTCACGGCACGAAACTGTTCCACCACCCGGACGTCGGGCCACTCGACCTGACCTTTGAGGTCCTGCACCTGCCCGAGAACGACGGTCACCGCTTGCTGCTGCACCATGCCGTGCCCGGATCACCCAGCGATGCCGCCATGCGGCTACTCGCGAGCAGTTCCATCACCGAGTAACCGGCAAACAGGCCACTCGCCACCGTGCGCCGATCTGGCGGCACGCTCAGCTCCGAGGAGAATCGTCATGCCTAGCTCTACCCTGCCCGAAAACGACTGTCCGGTAACAGTCTCGCCGTCGAGCACGTCCAGCCGGGGCCTCAGCGGCGGACTCTATGCACTGGCCCTCGGCGGTTTCGGGATCGGACTCACGGAGTTCGTCATCTCCGGCCTACTGTCGAGTGTCGCGGCCGATCTGCGAGTGACGGTGCCGGCCGCCGGCGCACTCATCTGGGGTTACGCCCTTGCGGTCGTCGTCGGTGCGTTCACGGTGACTGCGTTCCTGGCGCGCCGGCAGCCCAGAACTGCCCTTCTTGTCTTGTTGGCACTCTTTGTGCTCGGTAACGCATTGACCGCGTTGTCTCCGAATTTCGTTGTTGCCGTTGCCGGTCGGATGATCACAGCGCTGTGCCACGGCGGATTCTTCGGGATCGGCGCGGTCGTGGCTGTTGACTTGGTGCCGGCACATCGCAGGGCGAGTGCGCTGGCCGTGATGTTCGGGGGCCTGACTCTGTCCAACGTTCTCGGCGTGCCGTTCGGCACCTTCATCGGCCAGCAACTCGGCTGGCGAGTGGCGTTCTGGATCATTGCTGCCATCGGGGTGCTTGCCATGGCCGGTGTCAGGACGCTCGTGCCGGCACTACCGGCTCCTCCTGCGCAGCAAACCAAAGCGCAGTACGCCGTGCTGCGGCGGCCGCAGGTGATCGTCTCGATGGGGTTGACAATGCTGCTCTTCGGTGGCCTGTTCGGCGCGTTCATCTACGTCGAACCACTGGTGACGAACGTGACGGGATACCCGGCATCGGCCGTCCCGTGGCTGCTGATCGCGTTCGGTGTCGGCCTGTTCGTGGGCAATGTCGTCGGCGGCCGCGCCGCGGACAAGGACCTCGCCGCGAGTCTGCGCGTCCTTGCGGTCCTCCTGCCGGTCGCGTTGTTCGGCTATGGCTGCGTCGCGTCCTGGAAGGCACCTGTCGCGGTGCTGCTGGTCGTCATCGGGTTGGTCGGATTCGCCACCACGCCCGCGCTGCAGGTGCGGGTGATGCGCTTCGCAGGGGACGCGCCGACTCTCGCGTCGGCAGCCAACATCGCCGCCTTCAACCTCGGCAACGCGATCGGTTCGGCCCTGGGAGGCCTGGCCATCACCATCGGCCTCGGTTGGCGATCACCGATCTTCGTCGGAGCCGGAATGGCTCTGATCGGAACTGTCCTGGCATTCACCACCAACCATGGAGAAGTTCAATGACCTTGCATCCACAAGCTGCGGCGCATCTGGCGGAGACCACCGGGGCCCCCGGAGTTGCCGCGATGACCGTCCCGGAAGCGCGGCTCGCCGTCCTCGGCTATCTCGACATGCAGCGTCCGTCACCAGAAGGCGTGGAGGTCGAGCACCGCTTTGTCGTCGGCCCGACCGCGGACCTGCCGGTGCGCATCATGCGTGCGCGAAAGGCCCCGTTGCCGGCGCCTGCGGTCATCGTGCTGCATGGCAGTGGCTGGGTGATCGGAAACATCGACCTGGTCGACGAGCCGGCCGCGGTCTTGGCACGAGACACCGGCTTTGCAGTCGTCACGGTCAACTACCAAAAGGCGCCCGAGCACCGATTTCCCACGCCGCTCGATGACTGCGTCGCAGCGATTCGGTGGGTGCATGACAACGCAGCGGAGCTTGGGGTGGACCCCACTCGGATCGCCGTGATCGGGGACAGCGCCGGTGGCAACCTTGCCGCTGCAGCAACCGCCGAGCTGCGGGCGGCTGGCGTGCCGATCGCCGCCCAGGCCCTGATATACCCACCGCTCGACAGACTGTGCGAGAGCGGCTCCTACCTGGAATTCGCCAGTGGGTATGGGCTGGACGCTGCTGACATGAAGTGGTTCTGGGAGCACTATGTGGACGAGGACCTGGCCGACGATCCGCGGGTGTCGCCGTTGCGGGCCGCGGACTTCTCGGTCTGGCCGGCGACATTCGTCGCCACTGCGGGGTATGACGTGTTGCGCGACGAGGGTGAGAGCTACGCCGCGAAGTTGCGACGTGCGGGGGTGCCGGTCACCGCCAAGCGTTACGACGGTGCAATCCACGGGTTCTACCTGATGGATGCTGTGCTCGACGAATCCCGCGAGCTGCAAAGGGATCTCGCGCGATTCCTGGTCGACGTGTTGGGTGGTAGCTGAACCACGACTCCTGAGCGTGCACGGACGCAGGCGACCGGATGCTACGTGCGCGGGCCGGCGTCATACCTGATGAGTCCGGGTTGCTGGGAAACTCATCGTCGATGACCGAAGCTGTCGGTATGACGCAGCGCGAGTTCGCAACCTTCGGCACGTCTCATCTTGTCGTGCTCGCGATCTTTGTGGTGGGCGCAGTCGGGTTGGTGTGGCTCGGCAGGAATCAGTCGCAGCAGCAGGCCCGCGGGTTCTCGCGGGCCGCTGCGATTGTCTTCGCGGTGACCTTCGTGGCCGGCACGGTCGACAAGCTGATGCAGCGGGCGACGCTGTCGGAGCTTCCGCTGCAGCTGAGTGATGTCTCGGAAATCGTTGCGGCGTATGCGCTTTGGTCGGGTCGGCACTGGGCGTTCGGGCTGACCTACTTCTGGGCGCTCGTGCTCGGATCGCAGGCGCTGATCACCCCCGACCTCGATAGCGGTGACTTCCCGGACAGCACCTTTTTCAGCTTCTTCCTGCTGCACCTCTTCCTGGTGTGGACCGCGATCTACCTGGCGTGGGGTCGGCGGATGCGCCCGACGTGGCGGGACTATCGGTGCGCGCTGCTCGCGACCGTCGCCTGGGCGGCTCTCGCGATGATCTTCAACGCGCTGGCGGGCACCAACTTCGGCTTCCTCAACCGCAAGCCCGACTCGGGGTCGGTGCTGGACTACATGGGTCCGTGGCCGACCTATCTCGCGGTCGAGGCGTTGGTGTTGTTGGTGCTTTGGGCGCTGATGACCTGGCCGTGGCAGCGTTCCCGTGCTCTGACGCAGGTCAATCCCGAGCGACCTTGATGATCGTCTTGCCCGAGGACCGTGCGCCCGGCGCGAACGCCGCCGGCGTGTCGGCGAGTGGTCGCACCGAGCCGATCTTCGGCGTGAGGCGTCCGTCGCGCAACCGGGCAGCGAGTTCGCTCAGTTGCGCGCGGTTGGGCTCGACGACGAAGAACACCGCACGTCCGTCGACCGGCTGGGCCGGTGGCGGCCCGGCGATGGTGACGAGCGTGCCGCCGGGCCGGACCCGGTCGAGCGAGCGGTCGAACACCTCGCCGCCGATGACGTCGAAGACCACGTCGGCCTGGCCGGCCTGCTCGAGCTCGTCGGTGGCCAGGTCGACGAAGACGTCGACGCCGAGCTCGGACGCCCGGGCGGCGTCGGCGGCACGTCCGGTGCCGATGACCCGCGCGCCGATCTCCTTCGCCAGCTGGACGACCATCGAGCCGACGCCTCCGGCCGCCCCGTGCACGAGCACGGTCTGCCCGGCTTGCAGGTGGCCGTGGTCGAAGAGGCCCTGCCAGGCAGTGAGCCCGGACACCGGCATCGCGGCGGCGGCAACGCCGTCGACCTCCCAGGGCAACGGTGCGAGATTGCGCGCCTCGACCGCCGCATACTCGGCGAGCGAGCCGTTGCGGGTCCAGTCGGTGAGCCCGAATACGCGCTGACCGACGGTCAAACCGGTTGTGCCGTAACCGAGTTCGACGACCACGCCGGACAGCTCGTGTCCGGGCACGCTGGGGGTGCGGTCGCGGCCGGCTCGGTCGGTCCAGGTGCCCGGCCACGCGAGCTCGCCCGGGGTGAAGCCTGCGGCATACACCTGGACGATGACGTCGTTCTCGGCGGCGTGGGGGTGCGGCAGGTCGGTCAGTGACAGTCCTGCGGCTCCGGCTGCCTGGTCGGTCACGGTGATGGCTTGCATGGGGTCTCCCGTCGTCGGTGGCGTTAGGGAGACGAGACAGCCTGCGCCGGTGTGACATTCACAGGTGGGTGAGTTTCTCCGGGTTGATGACGCGGCGGTAGGCGGTGATCAGTCCGTCGTCGAGTTGCACCGTGTCGACCGAGTAGATCGCGCCGTCCCGGTGGAAGATCAGCGCGAGTTCGCCGCCGACCTCGACCAGGTCGATGCGGTCTGGCCGCCACTGCCGGCCGACGCGCACCATGACCTCGCCGACGCGCTCCCCGCCATGGATGCTCTTTTGCGCCGCGAACACCCGGCCGCCGCCGTCGGTGACGTAGGCGACCTCTGGATGCAGGAGCCGCACCAGCCCGGCCAGGTCGCCGTCCTCGTACGCCGCCCGGAACGTCCGTAGCAAGCGCTCGCGTTGCGCGGGAGAGACCTCCGCGGCGGGCCGTTCGGCATCGATGCGGCGTCGGGCTCGGGACGCGTACTGTCGTGCGGTCGCGGTGGACACCTCCAAAATGGCTGCGATCGCTGAAAACTCGAGGTCGAAAACATCGTGCAATACGAAGGCGACGCGTTCTGGCGGAGTGAGCTGCTCCATCACCAGCAGCATCGCTGCCGTCACCGACTCGTCGACCAGCACCGGTCCTGATGCGTCGGGACCGGTCAGCAAAGGCTCGGGCAGCCAGGGGCCGACATACGACTCTCGGCGCACTCTGGCGCTCTTCAGGATGTCGTAGGAACGACGAGCCGCCACCGTCACCAGCCACGCGCGCAGGTCGGCGACGTCGGACAGGTCGGCGCCGTTGGCGCGCAGCCAGACGTCCTGCGTTATGTCCTCGGCGTCGGCCACGCTGCCGAGCAGGCGGTAGGCGACGCCGAATACCGCGGGCCGGTGGGTCGCCCACTCATCATCCAATGCTGGCACGACTCCAGCTTGGCGCACGTGGTTAGGCTCGTTTGCATGAGCGTCCGGCATTCGCACGTCGTTGGCCGCGGCCCAGGCCGTATGACGCCCGACGGCTGCCCGATCGACCTGTGGACGGCGTTGCCTGCCGGCGAGATCCCGGCCCTTCTGGAGTCGGCGATCCGGCCGGCGGGGTCGGTCCTGGATCTCGGGGCAGGCGCCGGCCGCCTCGCGCATCCGCTTGTCGCTGCTGGGCATTCGGTCACCGCGGTGGACGAGTCGCTCGACATGCTGGACCTGATCGAGGGTGCTGCGACGGTGCATTCGACGATCGAGGACCTGCGACTCGGGCGCCGGTTCGACGCGGTGCTGCTCGCTTCCCATCTGGTGAACGTGCCGGATGACGACAAGCGAGCCGCGCTGCTCGCGACCTGCCGGGAGCACGTCCTCGCAACCGGCGTGGTCCTCGTGCAGCGTTACACCCGCGAATGGGTCGAAACTGCAAGCGGGACAATCGATTTGGGTTGCGGCGTCGTCAGTGAAGTGGCGGTGAGGCCGGCAGCCGGCGCCGACCTGGTGGCCGTGCGTGCGGCATACACCCTGGCCGGGCAGCGGTGGGAACACACCTACACCACGCGGGTGCTGGACGACGAGCAGCTCGATGCCGATCTGGCCCGGGTCGGTCTCATGCTGGATCGGTGGTTGAGCGACGACGGCCGATGGGTGGTTGCTGTCCCCGGCCATTGAGACGGTCAGGACCACTGCTCCAGGGCGGCGAGGTCCGGCAGGGGATGCGTGACGATCTCCTCCGCCTCCTCCGCGGTCAGTCCCAGCAGGCGCAACGAGGACGCCGTCACCTGGTCGATGACCGCTTCCTCGGCCTTCGAGTCTGGGTCGGACACCAGCTGCACCAAGCCGAGCAGGACGCCCCCGACGGTCATCAGCAACACCTCAGGGTCCTGCTGAATGAAGCGGCCCTCGGAGACGCCGCGGCTGATGTCGTCGAGTGCTCGTTCGCGCAGCCCTCGCCGCACGGCGAGGACGCGCGTGCCGGTCGCGAGCAGAGGGGCCAAGAGCTCCGGTTCGCTCATCGCGAGGCGTCCAGTCAGCCGGAAGCTGCGTGCGAAGATTTCCGCCGGATCCGTCAAATCCTCTGTGGCAGAACCGATCCACGCCGAGTAGGCGTCGAGCAGGGTCATCACCGACTCGCGGAAGAGCTCATCCTTCCCGCCGGGGAAGTGGTTGAAGAAGGACCCGAAGCCGACCTGCGCCCTACCAGTGATCTCCTCGATGCTGACCTCGGAACGACCTTCGATCAATAGTTCCTGCCCGGCGCGGAGCAGCGCGGCTCGCGTGCGCGCCTTGCGGCGGCTGTGCCCGGTCACTCGGGGCGCATCGTCCGGCGCAGGGGATGCCGCAGTCATCTCGATCTCCTCGTTCGCCGGTCCCGTGCGCGACCATCTTGACGCATCCATCAATATCTGATGAACTCATCAAGTTCACAAAGATGATGATTCCATCAGATTGGTAGACCATGACAGAGCTCGCTGAACGCACCATCCGGGTCGGCGCCCGCGACATCTTCGTGGCAACGATGGGCTCGGGCCCGGCCGTCGTACTCCTGCACGGAGGTGGACCCGGGGCGAGCGGGGTCGCGAACTGGCGGACCAACATCGATGCGCTCGCGGGCCGGTTCTCTCTCGTCATACCTGACCTGCCCGGTTATGGCCGGTCGGCGAAGTACATCGATGCGGACGATCCCTTCGGAGATCTGGCGGCATCGGTGCGCGGACTGCTGGACGAGCTCGACATCGATCGTGCGCACCTCGTCGGCAACTCGTATGGCGGGGCAGCCGCGCTGCGGCTGGCACTCGATCGGCCGGACCGCGTCGAGCGGATGGTGCTCAACGGCCCCGGCGGGATCGGTACCACCCGTGCGCTTCCGACGAAGGGGCTCAACGCGCTGCTGTCCTACTACTCCGGTGACGGTCCGACCTGGGAGAAGATGAACACCTTCATCCGCACCTACTTGGTCGCCGATGACTCCGCGCTGCCGGACGACGTCATCGATGGTCGCTACCGGGACAGCCTCGACCCGGAGGTGATTGCCAACCCGCCGCTGCGTCGGCCGAGCGGCCGCAATGCCCCGCGAACCCTGCTGCGAATGGACCTGACTCGCGACAAGCGCTTGGCGACCTGCGAGGTGCCGACGCTCGTCGTGTGGGGCACCGAGGACAAGATCAACCGCCCGTCCGGAGCGGCGACCCTCGCCAGGACGATGCCGCGCTGCGACGCCTACCTGGCGTCCCAGGTGGGGCACTGGGTGCAGTGGGAGGCGCCGGAGCTGTTCAATCGGCTGGCCGTCGACTTCCTCGGCGGCGAGCGGTGACCGGGGCGACGGCCGGGCGTGATGTCTTCGGCGCAGTCCAGCTCGGGTATGTCGTCGTCGAGTCCGACAGGTTCGCCGACTGGCGCCGGTTCGCTGCCGACGCGATCGGTCTGCATGTCGACGAACTCGACAGGGACACCATGCGATTCAGACTCGACGACCACGTCTGCCGATTCCTGATCCGGCGCGGCACCGCCGAAGACGTCACCGCCGCCGGCTGGTTGATCGGCGACCACGAGACCTTCGACATCGTCCTCGCCCGGGTGCACGAGGCGGGGCTTCCGGTGGTCGAGGGAACCCCGCACGAGTGCGCCCTGCGTGGGGTCGAACGGCTGTGGCGTTTTCCCGGACCCAACGGAATGGCGACGGAGATCTTCACTCGGGCACAGCTGACCGCTGACCCGTTGCGGATGCTCCAGTCGGGCTTCGTCACCGGCGGAGCCGGTATGGGGCACCTCGCCCTCACCGCGCGCCGCCCCGAGCAAGTCCGCGCCTACTATGCATCAGTGTTCGACGCCCGGCTGTCGGACTGGATCCAGGAGAACATCGCCGGGCTCGGGCTGCGGATCCGCTTCCTGCGGGTGAACGAGCGGCATCACTCGGTCGCGGTCGCCGGGCTGAACGGGTTGCCGCTGAACCCGATCCGCACCTCGATCCAGCACCTCAACACTCAGGTGGTGTCGCTCGATGATCTGCTCGCGGCGTACGGCCGGGTGACCGAGCACGGCTTCCGGATGCAGTGGAGCGTCGGGCAGCACAGCAACGACCGCGAGTTGTCGTTCTACTGCGTCACGCCGTCGGGCTTCGAGTGGGAACTGGGCTGGGACCCGATCATCATCACCCCGGAGCTCGAGGCGGAGTGGGCGCCACGCACCTACGACTCGATCTCGATCTGGGGGCACACCCAGGTCGGCGCCGCCGTCGGTCAGCGCCTCGCGCAGCTCGGCCATGCCGTCGGTTCGTTGCGGCACGACGACCCCGCACTGGTCACACCCTGGGGGAGGGGCCGATGAGCGACGTGATCAGCGACCCCGACTACGACGTCTGCGTCGTCGGACTCGGCCCGACCGGACTGACGATGGCACACCTGCTCGGCTTGCGTGGCGTGAAAGTGCTTGTGCTCGAACGCGAACCGGAGTTCTACGGCATGGCGCGCGCGGTCTACACCGACGACGAATGCCTGCGCA
This sequence comes from Flexivirga meconopsidis, assembly GCF_026162425.1. Taxonomy (GTDB): domain Bacteria; phylum Actinomycetota; class Actinomycetes; order Actinomycetales; family Dermatophilaceae; genus Flexivirga; species Flexivirga meconopsidis. The sequence continues at coordinate 908,468 of NZ_JAOBQJ010000001.1, forward strand.
TCATGCAGAATGCCGGCCTTGCCGACGAGCTGCACGCCGACATGACCGTCGACCTGCCCGTGCAGTGGGTGCGCGCCGACGGCTCGGTCATCGCCCGGTTCAACGACCCGAGCCGGCGCAACGGCTGGCCCACCTCCAACTTCCTCTACCAACCGGCCTTCGAGGGCACGCTGGAGCGGACCCTCGCGGATCGGCCGGGAGTGACCGTGCGGCGTGGGCGGGCCGTGCTGGAGGTCGACGAGGACTCCCATGGTGTCCGGGTGACACATCAAGCGTGTGCGGGAGCGTCATACGGTCGAGGAGAGATCGAACTCGTCGACGGCACAGTCGAATCCAGCACCGCACGGTATGTCGTGGCATGCGACGGAGGCCGCAGCACGGTGCGGACGCAGCTGGGCATCTCGATGGAGGGCAAGAGCTTTCCGCAGCGCTGGCTGGTCATCGATCTGCGTGCGAGGGACGGAGTCGACGCGTTCCGGCATCTGCCCTACTTCGACTTCGTGTGTGACCCGGCGCTGCCGACCGTCAGTTGTCCGCAGCCCGACGGGCGACACCGCTTCGAGTTCATGCTGCACGACAGTGACGAGACCGCTGACTTCGAAACTGTCGAGAAGGCAAAGCAATTGCTGTCGCGCCATGTTGATCCGGATGAGGTGATCATCGACCGTCGGCTCGTCTACACCTTCAACGCGCTCATCGCGACTCAGTGGCGGTCCGGTCGGATGCTGCTCGCCGGTGACGCCGCGCACATGACGCCGCAGTTCATCGGGCAGGGGATGAACTCCGGTCTGCGCGACGCCGACAACCTCTCCTGGAAGCTCGCCGACGTCATACTGCGCGGGGCGGACCCAGCGTTGCTGGACAGTTACGAGGCCGAGCGGCGCCCTCACGCGCGGGGGATGATCGCGCTTTCGGTGTTCAACAAGGATGTCGTCAGCACCGACAATCCGTGGGCGATCCGGGCACGCGACTGGGGGATCGCCGGTGGCAGCCGAATGCCGGTGCTACGCAAGGTAATCGGCGAGGCCAAGATCAAGCCGAAGCCGCGTTTCAAGCGGGGTGCCTACTTCAGTGCGGCGCGGGGTGTGCGCGGTGTCGAGGGAGCCTTGATGCCTCAGCCGCCGGTCCGCACCTACTCCGGCCGCCCAGTTCGCTTCGACGACGCCGTCGGTGCCGGATGGACACTGGTCGGCATCGGCGTCGACCCGCGCGATGTGGTCGACGTCGCGGAGTGGGCACACCTGTCACCGACCCCGGTCGCCTTGTTCGAGATGGGCACCCGTCCCCAGGGCAGCGCGGGTGACGACCGTCCCACCGGGGAGCTTGTCGACCTGGAGACGGTGGACGACAGTCTGCATCGGTGGCTGCGGCGCGCCGGTGCGAGGCAAGGGTCGGTGGTCGTGTTGCGCCCGGACAAGTATGTCTTCTGCGTCATACGACAAGGTCAGCCGTCACCCGCGCCCCAGCTGCTGCGGCTGTATGACGGGGAGGTCGCACGATGAGCCAGGGCAACCGGATTGACGTCCACCACCACGTCATCCCACCCGACTACGCGAAACTGCTCCACGACAAGGGGATTCAGCCAGGTGGCATCCCCTTGCCGGAATGGTCTGCACAGCAGTCATTGCGGCTCATGGACGCGAACGGCATCGCCACCGCGATTCTCTCGGTGTCCACTCCCGGTGTGTGGTTCGGCGACGCAGGCGAGGCTCGCCGGTGGGCACGCCGGGTCAACGAGTACGCCGCGGGTGTCGTGGCAGAGCGACCTGACCGCTTCGGAATGTTCGCGACGCTCACCCTGCCCGACGTCGACGGCGCGATCGCCGAGGCCAACTTCGCACTGGACGAGCTGCACGCGGACGGCATCGTGCTGCTGGCGAACAACGGCGGCAGCTACCTGGGCGATCCGGCGTTCGAGCGGCTTCTCGGCCTGCTCGACGAACGCGGCGCGGTCGTCTTCGTGCATCCCGGCGAGCTGCCCGGTGATCCGGTCGAGGGCATCCCGTCGTTCACCGCCGACTTCCTGCTGGACACCACCCGCACCGCGATCAGCCTGATCCTTTCCGGGGCGATGGAGCGCTATCGGCGCGTCCGCTGGATCCTCGCGCACGCCGGCGGTTTCGTCCCTTACGTCGCGCATCGCATCCTGCTCACCACGCTGCGCACCGAGCCGAAGTGGAAGCTCGCCGCGCTTGCCCTGGACCGGAATCGTGCCGTCGCCCACCGGATGGAGATGTTCCAGCGCTTCTGGTTCGACGTCGCGCTGTCCTCGACACCGGCGACCTATCCGAGCCTGCTCGCGGTCGCCGACCGGGCGAAGGTGCTCTACGGCTCCGATTTCCCGTTCGCGCCGAAGCTCGCTGTCAAATACATGAGGCAGGAGCACGAACGGGCTGACCTGACACCGCAAACACGTTCTGCCATAGACCGATCCAACGCTGAGCGGCTGTTCCCGCGCCTCGCCCAGCCGATACCCACGAACGGTGACGATCGATGAACCACTCACCCGACACGGCCGAAGCAGTGCGCGCTGCCGCCCGACGACTCGCCGGCGCAGCCGAGACCGCGAGGCCATGCGCGCCGGTGCGCGATCTGATCGGAGCCGACGACATCACCGCGGCCTATGCCGTCCAGCACCAGTTGACCATCGACCGTCAGGCCGCTGGAGCGACCGTGACCGGCCGCAAGATCGGACTGACCTCGCCCTCGGTGCAGAAGCAACTGGGTGTCGATCGCCCCGACTTCGGGGTGTTGTTCGACGAGATGGAGTGCGTCGACGGTGTCGTGCCCACCGGCCGGCTCATCGCGCCGAAGGTCGAGGCCGAGATCGCCTTCGTGCTCGGGGACGATCTCGCGGACGGTGAGCTGACACTCCACCAGGTGCGTTCCGCGGTGGAGTATGCCGTGGCGGCCCTGGAGATCGTCGACTCCCGAATCCTCAACTGGGACATCACATTCGGTGACACCGTGGCCGACAACGCCTCGTCCGCGAAGTACGTGCTGGGCAGGGATCGTCGCACTCTTGCGGAGGTCGAGCCGAAAGACGTCACGATGACATTGGCCGTCGGCGACGAGGTCGTGTCACAAGGCGCGGGTGTGGAGTGTCTCGGCGACCCACTGGTCGCGCTGCAGTGGCTGGCGCGCACCGCAGCCGCGCTTGGTGACCCGCTGCTCGCCGGTCAGGTCATCCTCTCCGGCGCGCTCGGACCGATGGTCGCCGTGCCGCCGGGTGGGTCGGTGACCGCGCGCAGCTCCGGGTTCGACGAGGTGACAGCAGTGTTCGAGGAGGTCTCATGAACCGGGTCAAGGTGGCCGTCATCGGGCCGGGAAACATCGGAATCGATTTGATGTTCAAGATAACTCGGCTCTCGTCCGTACTCGAACTCGTGGCGATGGTCGGCATCGACGATGCGTCCGACGGGCTCGCGCGAGCACGTCGTCTCGGCATCCCGACGACGGCGCGCGGTGTCGAGGGTCTGATCGAGCTGGACGGCTTCGACGACATCGATATCGTCTTCGACGCGACCTCCGCCGCCGCCCACCGGTCCAACGCCGCGCGGCTGGCGGCATACGGGAAGCGACTGGTCGACCTCACCCCGGCGGCGATCGGGCCGTTCGTGGTGCCCGCGGTCAACCTCGAGCAGCGCCGGCACGCCGACAACGTCAATCTGGTGACCTGCGGCGGCCAGGCGACCATCCCCATCATTGCCGCGATCAGCAGGACGGTGCCGACGCCGTATGCCGAGATCGTCGCCTCGATTGCTTCCCGGTCCGCGGGCCCCGGCACTCGCGCGAACATCGACGAGTTCACCGAGACCACCGCCCGCGCGATCGAGGAGGTCGGTGGGGCGGCGCGCGGGAAGGCGATCATCGTGCTCAATCCGGCGGAGCCGCCTCTGATCATGCGCGACACCGTGCTCGCGCTTGTCGAGGCGGCAGACGAGGCGGCGCTGGACCGCATGCGCCGCTCGGTGGAGGCGATGGTGGCTGATGTCGCGGCATACGTGCCCGGCTATCGGCTCAAGCAGCAGGTGCAGATCGTGCCCGTTCCGGACGACCAGCCGATCACTACCTTGACCGGCGGAATCGCTGCGACGCACCAGGTTTCGGTGTTCCTCGAGGTCGAGGGTGCCGCGTACTACCTGCCCGCGTATGCCGGAAATCTCGACATCATGACCTCCGCCGCATTGCGAGTCGGCGAGGGCATGGCGGTCGCGGCACAGCGCGCTGAGGTGGCTCGATGAGCGACGCACCCGCACCGCGGATCTTCCTCCAGGACGTCACGCTGCGCGACGGCATGCACGCCGTGCGACACCGGATGGAGCCGCACGACGTCGCCCGGATCGTCGCAGCGCTCGATGCCGCCGGGGTCGACGGCATCGAGGTGGCGCACGGTGATGGCCTGGCCGGTGGGTCGCTCACCTACGGCCCGGGCTCGCACGCCGACCTACGGTGGATCGAAACAGCGGCGGGTCAACTCTCGCGGGCCCGGCTGACCACCTTGCTGCTCCCCGGCATCGGCACCGTCGCCGACCTTCGGCAGGCGTATGACGCAGGTGTCCGCTCGGTGCGAGTCGCGACGCATTGCACGGAAGCCGACGTGGCCGCCCAACACATCGCTGCGGCAAGGGAACTCGGCATGGACGTGTCGGGCTTCCTGATGATGAGCCATCTCAGCGACGCTGCAAACTTGGCGCGTCAGGCCGCGCTCATGGAGTCCTACGGCGCGCACTGCGTCTATGTGACCGACTCCGGCGGGAGGCTCACGATGCGCGATGTGCGCGAGCGGGTGCGTGCATTGCGCGATGCTCTCGAGCCCACGACCGAGCTCGGCATACACGCGCACGAGAATCTGTCGCTGTCGGTGGCCAACTCGGTGGTCGCCGTGGAGGAGGGCGTGACGCGGGTCGACGCATCCCTTGCCGGGCACGGAGCTGGCGCGGGCAACTGTCCGATCGAGGCGTTCGTCGCGGTTGCCGATCTGCACGGCTGGCAGCACCGCGCCGACCTGCACGCGTTGCAGGATGCCGCCGACGACCTGGTGCGACCGCTGCAGCAGCGTCCGGTCCGGGTGGACCGGGAGACGCTCACGCTCGGCCATGCCGGGGTCTACTCGAGCTTCCTGCGGCACGCCGAATCCGCCTCGCAGCGTTATGGAGTCGACGTCCGGTCGATCCTCGTCGAGGTTGGGCGTCGCGGGCTGGTCGGCGGTCAGGAGGATCTCATCACCGACGTCGCGTTGGACCTGCGCGACGGTGCTATCGAGCAGGTTGCAACCGCCGCAACAACGGAGCAAGTCCGATGAGCGCGACCAGGTTGGCGGCGAGGATCACCACGATGAGCGCGACGCGGCCACGGTCGTAGAGGAAGCCGAGCACGCCGCCCGCGACCAGCAGCGAGGCCCCGCGGAAGAGCGCGAGCCAGCCGAAAGCAACCGCCCGCCGGGTGGTGGGGACGAGCTCGGTGACCACCGCCTTCACCGTCGAGTCGAGCACGCCGTTGACCACGCCCCAGATCGCGACGCCGACCCAGACGAGCACGGCGTTGTCGGTGAAAGCGATCGCGGACAGGCCGGCCGCGATCGGCACCGCGAGCAACACAATCGGGCCGCGCGCGTCATACAGCCGGCCCACGATCGGGCCGGTGGCACCGTCGACGACCATCGCGGCCGCGAAGAGCAGCGGCACCTGTGCGTCGGTCAGCAGGCCCTGCGTCTGCGCGTGGAAAGCCAGCAGCGGGAAGGACGCGACGCCGCAGGAGAGCAACCCGACCAGTGCGGTGTAGGACCAGAAGCGGCGTGGCAGCCGGCTGCCGTCACGGGGTGTGTCGGGCTTCGCCGGCTCCGCACCGCGGGCCTCGTCCTCGTAGACGGTCGGGTCGGGCACGCGCCGCCGCAGCCAGAAGAGCACCGCCAGCACCGCGAGGCCGGGGACGATCAGCACGCCGAAGGCCAGCCGGTAGTCGCCCTCACGCCAGGCGAGCACAGCGGCCAGTAACAGCGGCCCGGCGACGGCACCGGTCTGGTCGAGCGCCTGGTGGACCCCGAACGCGCTGCCCCGTCCGGTGCCGGCGGACGCGTAGGACAGCAGGGTGTCCTTGGCGGGGGACCGCACCGCTTTGCCGAGGCGCTCGGTGCCGTAGAGCAGCAGGGCCGGTATGACGGCGCCGGTCACCCCGATCAGCGGCACGCTCAGCACGGTGAGCGCGTAACCGAGGATCGTCCAGGTCCAGTAGCGCTGAGTGCGGCCCACGGCATACCCGGAGATGACCCGGAGGCCGTATCCGATGAATTCGCCTGCGCCGGCTACGAGTCCGACGACCGCCGCCGACGCACCAAGGGTCGCGAGGTAGGGGCCGATGATGCTGCGCGCGCCCTCGTAGACCATGTCCGCGAGGAGGCTCACCACGCCGAACGCGATCACGAAGGTCCACGGCCGCAGCCGGCTCGGGCCGTGGTCGTGGGTGTCGGGGCGCGTTGTGGTGTCGATGGGGTCAGTGTTGCGCATGCGCGCAAACTGTGGAGCCGGTGACAGGAGTCGAACCCGCGACATCTTCATTACAAGTGAAGCGCTCTACCAACTGAGCTACACCGGCATGCTGCGGAGGGCCTGACGGTCGGTCCGGAGCGGGCACGATGTTACCGGGCGGCGTCGTCCCGGGACGAATCGTTGCGGCGGACCTGACCCCACCGCTGCCGGCCGTGCGATTGAATATTGCGGTGACTTTTCGAGCGGACGACTACCAAGCAGATCAGCGCCGGTATGACGACATGGTCTACCGCCGTTGCGGCACAAGTGGATTGGACCTGCCGGCGATCTCGCTCGGCCTGTGGCACAACTTCGGGGACGACGTGCCGCTGGACCGGCAGCGGGCGGTGCTGCGCCGGGCGTTCGACCTCGGCGTCACGCACTTCGACCTGGCCAACAACTACGGCCCGCCGTACGGCTCGGCCGAGCGCAACTTCGGCACGATCTTCGCTCAGGACTTCAAGCGCTACCGGGACGAGCTGATCATCTCTAGCAAGGCCGGTTACGACATGTGGCCGGGGCCGTACGGCCAGGGCGGCGGGTCGCGCAAGTATCTGCTGGCATCGCTCGACCAGTCGCTGCAGCGGATGGGCATCGACTACGTCGACATCTTCTACAGCCACCGCTTCGATGAGTCCACTCCGCTGCAAGAGACGCTCGGCGCGCTCGACACCGCCGTGCGACAGGGCAAGGCGCTGTATGTCGGGATCAGCTCCTACAGCGGTGAGCGCACCAGGGAAGCGGTGCGGATCCTGCGCGAGATGGGCACGCCGCTGCTGATCAGCCAGCCGTCATACTCGATGCTGAATCGTTGGGTCGAGGAGGACCTGCTTGACGTGTTGGGTGCGAACGGCGTTGGCTGCATTGCGTTTTCACCGCTCGCGCAAGGGATGCTGACCAGTAAGTACCTCAAGGGGGTGCCGGACGGCTCCCGTGCCGCGCAGGGCAAGTCGCTCGATCCGAAGATGCTCACTGATGAGGCGCTGAAGCACATCCGGGCGCTGGACCGCATCGCCAAGAAGCGTGGTCAGACGCTCGCACAGATGGCGATCGCGTGGGTGCTGCGCGACAAGCGGGTCACCTCGGCGCTGATCGGTGCCTCCAGCGTGCAGCAACTCGAGGACAGCCTCGGTGCGCTCGACAACCTCGATTTCAGTGAGGACGAGCTGAAGAAGATCGACCGGCACGCGGTCGACGAGGGGATCAACCTCTGGCAGAAGTCGTCCCAGGCCTGACTGACCCTCCGCCGAGAGGCTCACTTATCGCCCACAGGCTCACCAATATGCGGCTACGGGAGCCCGAATATGTGAGCCTCTCGACGGTAGGTGAGCCCCTCGGCGAGAGGGCGCGCAGCGGGGGAGGCGTGTTATCCCGCTGGTCGAGTAGCCGGAGGAGCGTAGCGGGGGAGGCGTATCGAGACCTGCGGCGTGGTCTCGATACGCGGCTCGTGCCTCGCCGCTACTCGACCAGCGGGTTCGGCTACTCGACCAGCCCGGGCCGGGTCAGCGGGGCGGCATCCGGAGCGCGCCGTCGAGACGGATGACCTCGCCGTTGAGCATCGGGTTGTCGACGATGTGGGCGACCAGCGAGCCGTATTCCGCCGGCTGACCGAGCCGGGACGGGTGCGGCACCTGAGCCTCGAGCACCGACTTCACGTCGTTCGGCAGACCGGCCAGCATCGGCGTCTCGAAGGTGCCGGGCGCAATCGTGACGACGCGAATCCCCTTGTCCGCCAGGTCGCGTGCCGCGCTCAGCGTGAGGCCGACGATGCCGCCCTTGGAGGAGGCGTATGCCGCCTGGCCGATCTGCCCGTCATACGCGGCGATGGAGGCGGTCATCACGATCACCCCGCGGTCGCCGTCAATCGGCTCGTTGTCGACCATCGCCGCCGCAGCGAGTCGCAACACGTTGAAGGTGCCGATTAGGTTGACCTCGATGACCTTGCGGAAGTCCTCCAGCGGCAAGACACCGCGCTTGCTGATCACCCGTCCCGGCGTACCGATCCCCGCGCAGTTGACCACGATGCGCAGCGTGCCGAGCTCAGCAGCGGAGTCGACGGCCGCCTGCACCTGCTGCTCGTCGGTGACGTCAGCGGCGACGAATCGCGCACGCTCACTGAGGGATTCGGCGACCTGCGGGCCGGCCGACGAGGGCAGGTCGAGCAGCACCACGGCCGCCCCCGCCTCGTGCAGTCGCCGGGCGGTCGCCTCGCCGAGGCCCGATCCGCCGCCGGTCACGAGTGCGACGGTCTGGTTGTCGATCTTCATGCGTTGCTGCCCTTTCCGTTGCCGACCTGGCGCAGCAGGTGCCGCGAAATCACAAGTCGCTGAATCTGATTGGTGCCTTCGAAGATCTGCGTCACCTTCGCCTCGCGCATGAAGCGCTCGGCAGGGAAATCCTTGGTGTAACCGGCGCCGCCGAGCACCTGCACCGCGTCGGTCGTCACCTTCATCGCGGCGTCGGTCGCGATCAGCTTGGCGATCGCCGCCTCCTTGCTGAACGGCCTGCCGGCGTCCTTCAGCCGGGCTGCGTGCAGGTAGGTGGCCCGTGCAGCGGCGGTCTGCGCGTCCATGTCGGCGAGCAGGAAGGCCAGGCCCTGGTTATCGGCGATGGCCCGCCCGAACTGCACCCTCTCCTTGGCGTATGACGCAGCCAGCTCGACGGCGGACTGAGCCAATCCCGTTGCGGCAGCGGCAATCCCGAGGCGACCGGCATCCAGTGCGGCGAGCGCGATCGACATACCCTGCCCACGCTCGCCGATCATCCGGTCGGCGGACACCGGCACCTTCTCGTAGTGCACCTCGGCCACCGGGTCGCCGTCGAGGCCCATCTTGCGCTCGGGCGAGCCGAAGCTCAGCCCGGGAGCATCCGCAGGCACCACGAAGCACGAGATGCCCTTGCCGCCGGTGTCGTCGGTGCGCAGGAACGACGTGTAGTAGTCGGCCTTGCCCGCGTGGGAGATCCAACTCTTGGTGCCGCTGATCGTCGCGCTGCCGTCGTCGGCAACCGTCGCCCGGGTGCGCATGCTTGCAATGTCGGAGCCCGCCTCCCGCTCGGAAAGGCAATAGGCACCGAGGAATTCGCCACCGAGCATGTCCGGCAGCAGCACCTTGCGTTGGCTGTCGGAGCCGAACTTGTCGACCGGGAACACCGTCAGCGAGTGGACCGAGACGCCGACGGCAACGCTCATCCACGCGGCGGCGAGCTCCTCGACCACTTGCAGATAGACCTCGTAGGGCTGGCCGCCCCCGCCATACTCCTCCGGGTAGGGCAGCGACAGCAGCCCGGCGCGGCCGAGGGTGCCGAAGACTTCGCGCGGGGGAGTGGCCGAGGCCTCGGCCTGCTCGACCCTGGGCGCGAGTTCGCGACGCGCGATCTCCCGGGTGAGTTCGATCAGGTCGGCAGCATCGGTGGTGGGAAGGACGCGTTCGACCGGCATACGAGGGAGCGTAATGCGGGTCACACGCCCGAGCGCACCCGGGTTGGCGACCGCAATATTTACTGCCTACGATGAGTTAGACGGCAAAATTTCCGACGAAGAGCGAAAGAGGTGGCCGATATGAGCGTCTTCCCGAAGGTCGTGGTCGAACAGGCACACAGCAGCGCATGGGCGCTGCGTCGGGAGACCGCAGCGCGGATGAACCCCGCCAACCCGGCCGACTCCTCGCTCGAACTCGCTGCGGACGCCCTGCGCGCCCGCGGCTTCGAGGTGACCGGCCACGACTCCGGCCGCATCGACGACGCCGCGCTCGCCGGCGCCGACGTGCTGGTCATCGACCACCTCGCCGGTGAGCAGGCCGAGCGGGTCACCGGTGACCTGCCGCCGGTCTTCGACGAGGCCGAGATCGACACGGTCGTGCAGTACGTCGAACAGGGCGGCGGCCTCGTCGTCCTCGCGGAGTGCGACCAGGACACCTACGGCAACAACGTGAGCGCATTGCTCGCCCGCTTCGGCGTCCGCGTCGTGAGCACGACGGTCCACGAGTCCCGCGAGGGCGGCCGTCGCTTCCACGACAACGCCACGTGGGTGCTCGCGCAGGTCGAGGGCGGCCTCGGCCAGGGCCTGCTCGCCGGTGTCGACGAGCTGTGCTTCTACCGCGCCGGCGTGCTCGACGCCTCTGCTGCACTTGACGCCCAGGTGCTCGCGCGGACCAGCGACACGGCATACCCCGCCCGGCAGCCGCTCGCCGTCGCCCTGCCGTATGGCGCAGGCCGCGTCGTCGTGCTGGCCGACTCCGACCTGGTCGGCGACGACTCGATCGACGAGCTCGACCACCGTCGCTTCTGGACCAACCTGGTCACCTGGGCCGCCGCCGGTCGCCGGCCGCAGACTGGCGTCACCCCGCTGGGCTCCGGCGTCGAGCGCACCGACGAGTGGGCCTCGCTGAAGTCCGCTGTCGAGGAGCTGCGCCTGATGCAGGTCAAGGACGGCTCGATCCCCGACGAGCAGTCGCACGCCCGCGCGGCTGAGCTGGTGCAGATCATCGTCGGCGAAATCGCAGCGTTGGCACCGCGATTCCCGCACGACGCCGCTTACCTCTACGCCCTGCCGGCCGACTTCGCAAAGTGGGCCGACGGTGGTTTCGGCGTGCCCGACTTCCTCGACTCGCTCATGCTCTTCCGCCCCGATCAGTCGCGCGCCGACGGCACCGAGCACCTGGTCGTCTTCCCGATGTACACCCAGAACGGAAACCCCGACCGGGTCTTCGAGGCGCTGCTGATCAGCGTCACCTGGCCCGACTGGCTGGCGCAGGTCGAGCAGACGTACGACAACCCGATGTTCCTGCCCGTCAACTTCATCGACTTCACCCCGGGTTACGACAGCAACTCCGCCGTGCTCTTCCCCGAAACCGTTGCCATGCGCGAGGTTCCGAAGTTCCACTGGGGCGCCATCTTCTGCGACCGGGAGGGCGCCCGCTTCCGCCGCGTGGTCAGTGCCGCGTCCGAGCTACTGTCACTGCAGCTGCCGCCGGACGGGGAGCGACTGATCGCCTCGCAGCAGCTCGCGCAGTCGACCTTCGCGATGTGGGACCTGATCCACGACCGCACGCACAGCCACGGCGACCTGCCGTTCGACCCCTTCATGATCAAGCAGCGGATGCCGTTCTGGATGTATGCGCTGGAAGAGCTGCGCTGCGACCTCAACACCTTCCGTCAGGCGGTCGCGCTCGAGGCCGAGGGCCAGCCCTACGCGCGCTCGGTGCAGCTGGCAATCCTTTTCGACCGGCTCTTCCGCTTCCCGATCACCGGTGACCGGGTGCGCAACTACGACGGGCTCGGCGGCCAGCTGATGTTCGCCTACCTGCACAAGAACAATGCGCTGCACTGGACCGACAACAAGCTGTCGTTCGACTGGCGGCGGGTGCCCGAGGTCGTCGTCGCACTCTGCGAGGACGTCGAACGCCTCTACCGCAGCGGCATCGACCGCTCGCGGGTCGGACACTGGCTCGCCGCCTACGAGTTCGTCAGCTCGTATGTCGCGCCGCATCCCGCCTCGACCTGGGCCAAGGGCGCCTCGGCGCTCCCGCTCGACGGACCGGTCAAGGAACTGACCAACCTGGTGCAGCCGGACGAATTCCCCCTGAACGTGTTCTACGAAGCACTCCGTAAGAAGATGAAGGACGTGATCGACTCCACCGCCGGCATTACCGCCGCCACTCCCGAGCCCGCAGCCGCATGAGCACCCCACGAAGTTCCTCCCCCGCTTCGCTCCTCCGGATACTTCGCGGGGACCCCGCATGAGCACCCGCATGAGCACCCTGCAGGGTTCCGTCGTCGTCGTGACCGGCGCCGCCGGCGACCTCGGCCGCCCCACGGTCGAGGCGCTGGCCGCCGCCGGTGCCACCGTGATCGCGGCCGGACGCGACCAGAAGCGCCTCGATGAGGTCGTTGCCATCGCACCCGATCGCGTGATCGCCTCGGTCGTCGACCTGCTCGACGAGCCGGCCACCATCGAATGGGGTGCGGAGCTGGTGCGCCAGCACGGTCGCGTCGACGGCCTGCTGCACCTGGTCGGCGGCTGGCGCGGCGGCAAGGGCATCGTCGAAGGTGACCTCGCCGACTGGGAGTTCTTGCAGGCCAACCTGATTCGCACTCTGCAACACGCCACACGCGCGCTGCACGAGTCGATCGGTAGGTCCCCGCACGGCCGGATGGCGATCGTCTCCACCACCGGGCTGGACAAGCCGAGTGCGACCAACGCGGCCTACCTGACCGCCAAGGCCGGCGCCGAGATGTGGCTGCGGAGCGTCGCCGCGTCATACAAGGACACCGACGCGGCCGCTGCGATCGTGCGCATCCTGGCGCTCGTCACCCCGGCAATGCAGGCTGAAAAGCCCGACGGCTACAAGAAATTCACCCCGGTCGCCGAGCTCGCGACCTGGATGGTCCAGCTGTTCGATCGGCCGGCCGACGAGGTCAACGGGTCGATCGAGACGATGAAGCCGTGACGACGCCAGACACCGCACCCCAGCCGTTGCACGACCCTGCGCTGCGCGGGTTCGCCAGTGACAACTACTCCGGCATCCACCCCGAGGTGCTCGCCGCGATTGCCTCCGCCAACGACGGCCACCAGACCGCCTACGGCGACGATGTCTACACCGAGCGGCTCCAGGATGTCTTCCGGGACCACTTCGGCGCGCAGGCCGAGGCGTTCCCAGTGTTCAACGGCACCGGCGCCAATGTTGTTGCGCTGCAGTCGGTTACCCACCGGTGGGAGTCGGTGATCTGCACGTCGACGGCGCACATCACGGTCGACGAGGGTGGCGCGCCGGAGCAGGTTGCCGGGCTCAAGCTGCACCTGATCGACACCCCGGACGGCAAGCTCACCCCGGACCTGCTGCGCACCGTGCCCGACCGGATGGGGGACGAGCACTTCGCGCAGCCGGGCGTGGTGTCGATCACCGAGACCACCGAGCTCGGCACGGCATACACGATCGACGAGATCCGGGCGATCGCCGACTATGCGCACCAGCAAGGATGGGCCCTCCACGTCGACGGCTCGCGGCTGTCAAATGCCGTTGCCACTCTTGGAGTTTCGTTCCAGGAGCTGATCACCGACACCGGCGTCGACATCCTGTCCTTCGGCGGCACGAAGAACGGTTTGATGGTCGGCGAGGCCATCGTCGTGCTCAACCCCGACCGGGTGCGGGGCGTGAAATTCCTGCGCAAGCAGTCGATGCAGCTCGCCTCCAAGATGCGCTTCGTCTCGGCCCAGCTGATCGCCCTGTTGTCGGGAGATCTCTACCTGCGCAACGCAACTCACGCCAACGCCATGGCGCAGCGGCTCGCCGATGCGGTGCGCGAGCTGCCCGGGCTGACGGTGCCGCGGCCGGTGCAGGCCAACGCGGTCTTCGCGATCCTGCCGCACGAGGTCTCGCTGCGGTTGATGGAGAAGTTCAAGTTCTACTTCTGGGACGAGTCGACCGGCGAGGTGCGGTGGATGTGCACCTTCGACACCACCGAGGCCGACATCGACACTTTCGTCGCCGCGATCACGGCCGAGCTCGCGCAGTAGCGACGCCTCCGGGGACACCGGCATTTCTCGACCCTCGGCATAGCAACACGCCGAAGATTCGGCGCGTCACGGCGTGGATGTATGCCGAGGGTCGACTTTTGCCGGGCGTACCGCGGGGTAGCTGCGCGCTCGGGCAGCCGGCCTCAGCGCGTCTCGGTCACCTTGCGCAGCCCGCGCGGGTGGTCCGGGTCGTAACCGCGCGACAGCGCCATCAACCGGGCGAGCTGCTGCAGCGGGATGATCTGCGCGATCGGCGCGAGCTGCTCCGGCATGCCGGATGGCAACGTGATCGAGACCGGCGAATCCGGTTGCACCGCAGCCGGACCCACGACACAGACGTCTGCGCCGCGCTCACGCAACGACCCGAGCACCGGCTCGAGTGCGGCACCCCCGCGACCCTCCGGAACGATCGCGATGACCGGCCGATCCTCGTCGATCATCGCGAGCGGCCCGTGCATGAGGTCGGCACCCGAAAAGGCATGCGCCGACAGATAACAGGTTTCCATCAACTTCAATGCCGACTCACGGGCTGTCGGGTAGGCGAAACCGCGCGATGTCGTGACCAGCTTGTCGACGAAGCGGTAGCGCGAGGCGACGTCGGGCACTGTCGGCAGATCAAGTGAGTCCGCCGCCCACTGCGGCACCCGGCCGGCTGCGGAGGTGTCCCCTCCCGCCCAGGTCTCGATCAGCAGCCACAGCCAGAGCAGGCTCGCGGTGTAGGTCTTCGTCGCCGCCACCGAGCGCTCCTCCCCGGCGTCCAGGTGCAGCGCTATCTCGGCCGCGTCCTGCACTGCCGAGGTCTCGCTATTGGTGAGGCTGATTGTCAGCGCACCGGATTCGCGTGCCGCCTTCGTCGACTGCGCGAGATCGGGGGAGCCGCCGGACTGGCTGACCGCGATCCACACGACGCCCTGCAGGTGGGGAGATTCGTCATACACGGTGTAAGCGGAGGTGGAGACGAGCCCGGCGGGCAGGCCGAGCCTTGTCTCGATGAGGTACTTCGCGTAGAGCGCCGCGTGATCAGACGTGCCGCGTGCCACCAGCAGCACGGTGTGCGGGTTGTAGTCGCGCAGCCGCTGCACCACCGGCGCGAGCGCAGCCTGCTGCGAGCCGAGGATGCGCTCAAGCATCTCCGGCTGTTCGGCGATCTCGGCGGCCATCAGAGCACCGCGGTTGTCAGTCATGGAGCGCCTCTCCTGACGAAAATGGTTGAAGCTCAGGACGTTTGGGTGATCGGCCGTCACCCGAGCTGCGGCCTTGGATCCGGCGCTGCAGCCACGGAGCGAGATACTCGCGCGCCCAGGTGGCGTGCCCGCGCGCCGCCTCGAGCCGCCCGAGCGGGGGAGCGGGCGGCAGGGGCACCGCCCAGTCGCGGTCGCCCTCGCGCAGACCGAGCGTCCACGCGGCCTGCGCCGCCACCCGCTGATGGCCCTGTGTCGACAGGTGCAACCGATCGACGCCCCACATCCGCGGATCGCGCAGCGCCCGCAGGGTCCACAGATCGACGACATACGCACCCTGTCGCTGGCCGATGGCCCACACATTCGCACTGTGTATGGCGGCACGCGGTCGCGCCTTACGCACCAGCGGCGCGGCAGATGGGTCGAAACTGCTGCACAGCAACACATCCGCACCGCTGGCCCGCGCCGTGACCACGGCGCCTTCGAGCTCGTCGGCGAGGGCGTCGAGGTCGGCCTTCGGGCGCAGGCAGTCGTTGCCACCGGCCACGATGCTGATCAGGTCCGGTTGCAGCTCCAGCGCGTTCTGCAGCTGCCGTCCCGTGACGTCGGCGAGTAACTTGCCGCGGATCGCCAGGTTGGCATAGCCGAAAGGCTTTCCGGCAGAGGCATTTCGGTCCGCCAGGCAAGCGGCGAGCCGATCGGCCCAGCCGACATACTCGTCATCAATGGCCGGCGACGGATCGACCATGCCCTCGGTGAAGGAGTCGCCGATCGCGACGAATCTCTCCCAATGATGCGGTGCCGGGTTCACGGCAGACTCCAATCGATCGGCTCGGCGCTCTGCTCGGCGAGCAACTGGTTGACGCGGCTGAACGGCCGGGATCCGAAGAAGCCGGCATGTGCCGACAGCGGTGAGGGGTGGGCGCTTTCGACATACGGCACCTGCCCGAGATGCGGTGCCAGGTTGCGTGCGTCGCGTCCCCAGAGGATGGCGACGAGCGGGCCGCCACGCTCGACCAAGCCGTTGATCGCGGCGGCGGTGACATGCTCCCAGCCCTTGCCGCGGTGACTCGCCGGTTGGCCGGCGCGCACCGTCAGCACTCGGTTGAGCAGCAACACGCCGCGATCTGCCCATGGTGAGAGGTCGCCGGTGGCCGGACGGGCACACCCGAGATCATTGGTCATTTCCTGGTAGATGTTCTGCAGACTGCGCGGGACCGGGTTGACCTCCGGCGCCACCGAGAACGACAGTCCGACCGCATGACCCGGCGTGGGATAGGGGTCCTGGCCGACGATCAGCACTCGCACGTCGTCCAGCGGTTGCTCAAAGGCCCGCAGCACCTTGTCGCCAGCAGGCAGGTAGCCGTTGCCCGACGCGACCTCCTCGCGGAGAAACTCGCCGCACGCGGTGACCTTGTCGGCAACCGGCTCGAGCACCGGCAGCCAGGACGGGTGGACGAGTTCTTGCAGGGGTCGCACCGTCATACGTCCAGCTAACCAGGCGGCCTGCGGGGACGCTCACGGGTCCTACACTTCGCAGGGTGCACAGCTTTACCGAAGAGACCTCGCAACTCGGCGAGGCGATCCTGAAGTATGCCGCCGATCGACTCGCGCTCGATCCGGTGCCCCTTGATGCGCCGCGCACCGCGAGCGAGCTGGAATCCGTTGCCGGTGGTGCGATTTCGGCGCAGGGGATGGGTGGTCAGGCTGCGCTGCGGCTCTTCGAGGACGAGCTTGCGCTGGCCTGTTTGTCGACCGACCACCCGCGCTACCTCTCGTTCATTCCGTGCGCGCCCACCCGCGAGGCCGCGATGTTCGACCTGGTCGTCGGTGCGTCGTCGATCTACGGCGGGTCGTGGCTCGAGGGTGCCGGTGCGGTGTATGCCGAGAACCAGGCGCTCCGCTGGATCGCAAACCTTGCGGGGCTGCCCGAGTCCGCCGGCGGTGCGTTCGTGCAGGGCGGCACGATCGGCAACCTGTCAGCGCTGGTGGCCGCTCGCGCGAGTGCCCGAGCACGCAACAACACCAGGCCATTTCGGGTGGCGGCGACGGTGGGTTCGCACTCGTCCATCCAGTCGGCGTGCGAGGTCATGGACGCCGATCTCGTCCAGGTGCCGGTCGATGAGAACCTGCGACTGACCGGCGACAACCTGCGCAAGGCGATCCTCGAGCACGGGCCGGAGACCTTCTTCGCGGTCGTGGCCACCGCGGGCACCACCAACCTTGGCATCATCGACGACCTCCAGTCCGTCGCCGACGTGTGCGAGGAGTTCGGCATCTGGTTCCACGTCGACGGCGCGTATGGCGGGGCCGGCCTCGCCGCGCCGAGCGTCCGCGACAAGTACGCCGGGGTCGAACGAGCCGACTCGTTCATCGTCGACCCGCACAAGTGGCTCTTCGCGCCATTCGACTGCTGCGCCCTGCTCTACCGCGAGCCGGCGCTCGCCCGCGCCGCGCACACCCAGCACGCGTCATACCTCGACGTGCTGACCGAGGCACCTGACTGGAACCCGACCGACTACTCGATCGGGCTGACCCGCCGGGCGCGCGGCCTGCCGTTCTGGTTCTCGCTGGTGGCCAACGGCACCGACGCCTACACCGAGGCGATCGAGCACACCCTGTCGATCGCCCGGTTCGCCGCTGCGCAGATCGAGCAGCGGCCCTACCTTGAGCTGGTGCGCGAGCCCGACCTGTCGGTCGTCGTCTTCCGTCGCGCCGGCTGGAATCCGAAGGACTACCAGGCCTGGTCGGACAAGCTGCTGGAGGAGCAGTCGGCGTTCGTCGTACCCACGTCGCACAACGGCGAGACGCTCGCCCGCTTCGCGGTGGTCAACCCCAACACCAGCACCGAGGACATCGCGGCGATCCTCGACTCGATGGAGTAGTCCGGGCTCGTCCACAAACGGTGGACTTGTCACGTCAACGGTGGACTTGTCACGTGTTCCTTCACGTGACAAGTCCACCTGTGACGTGACAAGTGCTCCCTTGCCGCCGCCCGTATGACGTGAGAGGCTCCTCTCAAGAGAGTTCTCTCACGTTAACGGAGTCCCGCATGGCCAATCCGTATGGCGACGTCGAGCTCGATGCCAAGGGCATGCGCGCACTGGCCCACCCGGTGCGGTTGGCGATCCTGGCCAAACTCAACGCCGACGGACCGAGCACTGCGACTGCGCTCGCGCCCGACGTCGGCGCGACGCCGTCAGTGACCAGTTGGCACCTGCGGCACCTCGCCGAGCACGGCCTCGTCCGCGACAGCGACCACCCCGGCAGCGGCCGGGAGCGCTGGTGGGAAGCAACCTCGCGGGGCTACCGGATGGTCGTCACCGACGACGAGTCAGCGACCGCGCAGACCGCGCTGCTCGCCGCGACCGAGCGCACCGAAGGCGACCTCGTCGGGCGCTGGCGGGAGGACGACGAGCCCCGATTGCCTTTGGTATGGCGCAAACTCGCCGGTCGCGCCAACACCACGATCCTGCTCAGCGCCGACGAACTCGCCGAGCTTGAAGCCGCCTGGGAGCAGTTGCTGGCGCCATACGTCCGGCGCAAGAGCGGCGACGGCACGATCCCGGGTGACGCGCGTCCGGTGCGCATGCTGCTCTGGACGATGCCGTCGGCAAGCGATGACGACTGACACCTCCGCGCCGCCCTTGCTCTGGCGCGATCACCGGTTCGTCACCTTCTGGGCCGGCGAATCGGTGTCGATGGTCGGCAGCCAGATCTCCGGCCTGGCGCTGCCGCTGCTCGCGGTGACCACGATGCGCGCCAGTGCCTTCGAGGTCGGGCTGCTCACGGCGGCGGCCTGGGCGCCATACCTCGTGGCGATCGTGGTCGGGGTCTGGGTCGACGGCCGGCGCAGCAAGCGTGCGGTGATGATCGCCTCGGCGGTCGCGCAGGCGGCGGTCTTGTGCGTCATACCGGTCGCGCACGCGCTGGGTGCACTGAGCCTTCCGTTGCTGCTCGCGGTCGCCCTTCTTGCCGGTTTCGCGGCAGTCGTCCAGTCGACCGCGTGGCCGCCATTCTTCGTGTCATTGGTCCGCAAAGAGCAATATTTGCAGGCTAATTCGATGCTCAGCACGTCGCGCTCGACGGCCTCGCTCGTGGGTCCGCCACTTACGGGTGGCCTCGTGCAGGTGCTCGGCGCACCCATCGCACTGCTGGCCGACGCAGGGTCCTTCCTCGTCTCGGCGATCACGCTCTCCAGGGTCCGCGTCCAGGAGGCGAAGCCCGACCGCTCCGACGGCGCGATCGGCTCGCGCGTGCTTGCCGGCCTGCGGTGCATCCGGCGCAACGACTATCTGCGTGCCAACTTGTTGTGCTCCACGACGCTCAACTTCGGCAACTTCGTCGTGCTCGCCCTCGTGGTGCTCTTCGCGAGCCGGACGTTACTGCTCGATCCCGGCGAGATCGGCCTCGCGATGGGCATCGGTGCCCTGGGTGCGTTGCTCGGTGCGGTCGTCGCGACGCGGTGCTCGGCCGCGCTGGGCATCGGCCGGACCATCGCATGCGGTGCCGTGCTCGGCTCACTGCCCTGTATGGCGCTGCCGCTCGCTCCGCGTGGCGGCGTCGGCGCGATCGCGGTCCTCGCCGGGGTGGAGTTCCTCTGCGCGTTCGGGATCATGCTCTACGACGTCAACAACAATGCGGTGTCGGCCGTGGTCACCCCGGACGGGCTGCGCTCGCGGGTGTCCGGCGCGTTCTCGACGATCAATTACGGCGTCCGTCCGCTCGCGGCACTCATCGGTGGGGCGGCCGGCGCCAGCCTCGGAGTCGCGCCGACGGTGATGGCCGGTGGCCTGGTCGGGGCGCTTGGAGCATTGTGGTTGCGCGGGACACCGCTGCTCGCGGTGCGTGGGCTGTCGGACATCGCCGCTTCGCGCTGATCACTCCAGTCACATCCGCCACGACATGCCGATGCAGATGCTTGCCGGAATGACACGCGTGTGATTCGGGCCTATCATCGTGCCCGGACATCGATCACGACGAAGGGACTTCCGCATGGCTGCCGCCGACCAGCAGGTGATGCCGACCGGTGACGCCGAGCTGAGCGAGCGCGATGTCGCGATCCTGTCCTTCGAGCGCAACTGGTGGAAGCTCCAGGGTGCCAAGGAGCAGGCGATCCGCGAGACCTTCGACATGAGTTCCACCCGTTACTACCAGGTGCTCAACGCGATCATCGACACCCCGGCAGCACTCCGCCACGACCCGATGCTGGTCAAGCGATTGCAGCGGCTGCGGGCCGGCCGGATGCGGCAGCGCACCGCGCGCCGGCTCGGCTTCGAGCTCGACCGCGACCGCGACTGACCGGCCGCACCGAACTTATCGAGGGGGACCACCAGCAGGTGGTCCCCCTCGTCGCGTTCGCATCAGTCGCGGGTCAGTTGCCGCGCCCGTCGCGCTCGGCCGCCTGCCGCCGCAACTCGCGCCGCGCGAGCGAGGCCTTGTGCACCTCGTCCGGGCCGTCGGCGAAACGGAGCGTCCGGATCCCGGCATACGCCCGTGCCAGCGGGAAGTCCTGCGACAGACCGCCCGCACCGTGCGTCTGGATCGCCTTGTCGAGGATCCACTGCACGGTTTCCGGGGTCGCGATCTTGATCGCCTGGATCTCGGTGTGCGCACCCTTGTTGCCGACGGTGTCCATCAGCCAGGCGGTCTTGAGCACCAGCAACCGCAGCTGCTCGAGCTTGACCCGCGACTCGGCTATCCAGTTGCGGATCACCCCCTGCTCGCTGAGCGGCCGGCCGAACGCGGTGCGGCCGTCCGCGCGCTCGCACATCAGCTCGATTGCCTTCTCCGCCAAGCCGATCGAGCGCATGCAGTGATGGATGCGGCCCGGCCCGAGACGGGCCTGCGCGATCGCGAAGCCCGAACCCTCGTCGCCGATCAGGTTGCTCGCCGGCACCCGCACGTCGGTGAACTCCAACTCGGCGTGACCACCGTGGTCGGCGTCGTTGTAGCCGTAGACGGTCATCCCGCGCTTGATCGTCAGGCCCGGGGTGTCGCGTGGCACCAGGATCTGCGACTGTTGCCGGTGCCGCTCGGCGGACGGGTCGGACTTGCCCATCACGATGAAGATCTTGGCGTTCGGGTCCATCGCGCCGGTGATCCACCACTTGCGACCATTGATCACATATTCGTCACCGTCGCGCTCGATCCGGGTCGCAATGTTGGTCGCGTCCGACGACGCGACATCGGGCTCGGTCATCGCGAACGACGAGCGAATCTGCCCAGCCAGCAACGGTTTCAGCCACTGTTCCTGTTGCTCCGGCGTGCCGAACTCGTTGAGCACCTCCATGTTGCCGGTGTCCGGCGCCGCGCAGTTCATCGTGGCCGACGCCAGCGACGACCGGCCGAGGATCTCGGCGAGCGGCGCATACTGCACGTTGGTCAGGCCGGCGCCCTTGTCGCCGGGCAGGAAGAGGTTCCACAGGCCCTGCGACTTGGCCTTGTCCTTGAGCTCCTCCAGCACCGGAACGGTGCTCCACGCCCAGGGGTCGGGCTGTGCGGCGAGTTGCTCCTCGAATACCGGCTCGGCCGGCGTGACCTCGTCGTCGAGGAACGCGCGCACCCGGCCACGCAGCTCTTCGGTCTTCTCGTCATACGCGAAATCCATTGGCAATCCTCAATCCTTGACGGAATAGTCCTGTATGACGGCGAGCCCCGCCGCGATCAGCGGCTCGGTCGACTCACCAACCTGCTCGAAGCCGGCCCCGACGGTCTGACCTTGCTGGTAACGGAAGTAGATGCCCTCGAGGATGGCGGCCAGCTTGTAGTAGGCAAGCGCCTCGTGGAACGCCAGGTGACTGACGTCGCGGCCTGACTTCTCGCCATACCGCCGCACGATGTCCGCGCGACTCGGGTGCCCATCTGCCTGGGACACCGTCGAGACCGCATGCGGCGCGATCTCGGCGAGCGACTGATAGACCAGCATCAGTGCCACATCGGCAAGCGGATCGCCGAGAGTCGCCATTTCCCAGTCGAGTACGGCGGTCACCTTGTCGTTCTCATCGACGAGGGTGTTGTCCATGCGGTAGTCACCATGCACGATCGTCGCGTCGCTGTGCGCGGGGATCGATGCCGCGAGGCGTTCGTGCAGCTCCTGCTCGCCGGCGAGCTCGCGGCTGCGGGAGCCGTCCATCTGCTTGCGCCAGCGACGCACCTGACGCTCGAGATATCCCTCGGGGCGGCCGAAGTCGCCGAGCCCGACTGCCGCCGGGTCGACCGCATGCAGCGCGACGAGGGTGTCCGTGACGTCGTCGGCGATCGCTCGAACCCGTTGCGAACCCAGGGGATTGAGCTCCTCGGCCGTTCGGTAGGGCGTGCCCTGCACGCGTTCCATCACGTAGAACGGCGCGCCGATCACGTCGGTGTCGGTCGATTCGGCATACATCGTCGGCACCGGGACGGGAGTGTCGGCAAGGGCCGCCATCACCCGGTGCTCCCGGCCCATGTCGTGCGCAGTCGCCAGCACGTGTCCAAGTGGAGGGCGACGGACGACGGCTTCCCTCGTGCCGTCGGTGACGATGTAGGTGAGGTTGGACTTGCCGCCGGCGATCACCTCACCGGTCAGGGGACCGTCGAAGAGCGTCGGTGCCTCGTCGGCCAGAAACCGTTGCAGTCGCTCGAGATCCAGCCCCGGAAGCTCACTCATCCCGCGCCACCGTTCAGGAGGACACCGCCGTCGATGGTCAGCGTCTGACCGGTCATCCAGCCGGCGTCGTCCGACAGCAGGAAGGCCACCACGCTGCCGATGTCATCGGGCACCCCCAGCCTCTGCAACGGGTATGACGCAGACACCTCATCCTCGCGGCCGTCGTAGAGCGCCTTGGCGAAGTCGGTCTTGACCACGGCCGGGGCGACCGCGTTCACCCGCACCTTCGGGCCGAGCTCGAAGGCGAGTTCCTCGGTGAGATGGATCAACGCAGCCTTGCTGACGCCATACATCGCAATGCCCGGCGCCGGACGCTGACCGGCGACCGAGGCGATGTTGACGATCGCGCCGCCATGCTCGCGCTGCCAGGCTGCCTGGATCTTCTGCACCCAGGAGAGCGCGGCAATCACGTTGACCTCCATAATCTTTCGGGCAGCACCGGTGTCGATGTCCATCAACGGCCCGTACGCCGGGTTGATCCCGGTGTTGTTCACCATGAAGTCGAGACTGCCGAAGGAGTCCAGCGCGGTCGCGATCACCTCGTCCTGGTGGTCCAGATCGTCCGCCTTTCCCGCCACGTAACGGGCACGCTCGCCCAGCGTGCGGGTGGCTTCGGCGAGAGCCTCTTCCTTGCGCGCGGTGATGACGACGTTCGCGCCCTCCTCCACGAGCCGCTGTGCGACGGCGAAGCCGATGCCGCGGCTCGCGCCGGTGACGATCGCGGTCTTTCCGGACAGACCTTTCATGCCTTCTTTGCTCCTTCGGTGAGGCGGGTGTCGCCGGCCTCCACCATCGCCAGTGCGAGGTGCACGTGACGGTCGGCGATGACCTGCGGTGTCTCGGTGCCGGCCGGGTCGTACCAGCCGGCGATGCCCTGACACATCGACAATATGGCGCGGGTGGCGTCGCTGGCCCACGGAACGCCGAAGCTCCCGTCGTTGATGCCGGCCTGGATGCAGTCCCGCAGCAGTTGGTCGACCCGGTCCCGTTGCGCGACGTAGCGCGCCCGGTTTTCCGTTGTGAGAGAGCGCATTTCGGAGTTGAGGAACGCCAGGTCGCGGCACTGCACCATGTAGTGCACGATCGCCTCGACGATCGCGCTCAGCCGATTTCGGGGGTCGGCGCCGGCCTCTGCAGCTGCCGCTTCACTGTGGCTGGTGATCAGCTCCATCGCCCGGTCGAGCAACGCGACGAGCAGCGCCTGCTTGTTCTCATGGTGGTAGTAGAGAGCGGGCACGGTCACCCCGACGCGACCCGCGATTGAGCGCACGGACGTGCCGTCATACCCGTGCTCGGCAAACTCGGTCAACGACGCGGCGAGGATCGGGGTGAGCTCGGCGGCGGGGTAGACCCGCCAGTCGGCGGTCTTCGTGGTCATCGCGCTCCTTTCTGCCCGGAACTCTAGCCAGCTTAGCGATCGCTATGTAAGTATGGCGCTGCACAGGTGTAGTGCTCCCCGGAGGAAATGCCGATGACCGTCGTTCCCGATGTGCCGCCGCTGGACGCGGAGACTCGCGCTGTGCGCCGTACGACGTGGCCCAACCTGGTGGCCCGGCACGCCTTCCAGCAGCCGGAGAAGGCGGCGTTCCGCTGGCAGGGCGACACGATCACCTGGCGCGAATTCCAGGAGCGCGCAAGCAAATTCGCCAATGCGCTGTATGCCGGCGGCGTCCGCAAGGGTGACCGCGTCGCACTCCTCACCTTCAACCGCCCCGAGTTCCTGGACGCGGTCGTCGGAGCCCAGCAGCTCGGCGCGATCGCCGTCCCGTTCAACTTCCGCCTCACCCCGCCCGAGCTCGCGGTGCTGCTCGGCGACGCCGAGCCTGCGGTCGTGGTCGTCGATGCGGCGCTGCTGCCGAGCCTGCAGGCGGCGCTCGCCGACGCCGACATCGCGCCGCGGGTCGTGGTGACTGCCGCGAGCGAAGCTCCCGCCGCGGGCGTCGCCTGGGAGGCCTTCGTCGGCGCCGACCATCCGGAGCACCCGGTGGTCGACGTCGCCGAGGACGACCCGGCGTTGATCATGTTCACCTCGGGCACCACCGGCCGCCCGAAAGGTGCCGTACTCAGCCACCTCAACCTGCACGGCAACGGCGTGACCTGCCTGCGCGCCTGGCAGAGCAGCGACGACGACATCACCTTGCTCGGCACGCCGCTCTTCCACATCGGCGGCCTCGGCGTCTTCAGCGGCACGGTGCTCGCCGGGGCCACGGTGGTGCTCCAGCCGACTGCGGCGTTCGACGCCGGCGAGACGCTCGACCTGATGCGCGACGAGCACGTCACCGGCACGTTCCTGGTGCCGGCGCAGTGGCAGGCGATGGTCGCCGAGCAGTCGCGGTCACCGCGCGACCTGCAGTTGCGGGTGCTCAGCTGGGGAGCGGCACCGGCTACCGAACAACTCCTGCGCGGTATGACGCAGGCCTTCCCCGGCGGGGCCAACGTCGCCGTCTTCGGCCAGACCGAGATGAGCCCGGTGACCTGCATGCTGGGCGAGCGGGACGCGATCCGCAAGCTTGGCTCCGTCGGCAAGCCGATCTCGACCCTGGCGACCAGGGTCGTCGATCCGCTCGGGCAGGACGTCGCACCCGGCGAGGTGGGCGAGATCCTCTACCGCGGCCCTACCCAGATGCTCGGCTACTGGCGTCAACCCGAAGCAACTGCAGCGGCATTCGAGGGTGGCTGGTTCCATTCGGGTGACCTGGTCCGAGTCGACGACGAGGGATTCGTCTACGTCGTCGACCGGGTGAAGGACATGGTCATCACCGGTGGTGAGAACGTCTACTGCGTCGAGGTCGAGAATGCCCTCGCCGACCACCCGGACATCGCCGAGGTGTCCGTCGTCGGCCGCCCGCACGACAAGTGGGGCGAGACCGTCGTGGCGGTCGCCGCCCTGCGACCTGGCGCCTCACTGACCATCGAGCAACTGCGTGACTTCGCCGACGGCAGGCTCGCGCGCTACAAGCAGCCGACCGAGCTGCACCTGCTCGACGCCTTGCCGCGCAACGCCTCGGGCAAGGTTGTGAAAGCCACACTGCGACAGCAGGTCGCGGCCGACGAGGGGACAGTGCAGCAATGAGTGAGACCGCACACGCCGCGGTCAGCGCCGACGGTCAGGTGCTGACCGTGCGCTTCACCAACCCGGACCGGCTCAATCCGGTCGACACCGAGGTCAAGGACGCCGTGCTTGCCGGCCTTGACCGGGTCGAGGCCGACGATCAGCTGCGCGTGCTGGTCCTCACCGGCACCGGCCGCGCCTTCTCCAGTGGCGCCGACCTGACCGGTGCGGACCAGCTCAGCGCCAACCCGGCAGCAGCGATGGAGGCCACCTCCGAGGTCATTCGGCGCATCACCGCATCGCCGAAACCTGTTGTGGCAGCTTTGAACGGGCTCGCAGCAGGGGTTGCCGCGGGTTATGCCCTCGCCGCCGATATCGCGCTCGCGGTGGACGATGCCTACCTGCTCCTGCCGTTCACCGGCATCGGACTGATGCCGGACGGTGGCACCACGCTGACCTTCGCAGCGTCGATGGGCCGCTCACGCGCCATGCGAGCGGCGCTGCTCGGCGAACGCATCTCCGCGCGCGATGCGGTCGCCACCGGCCTGATCAGCGAGGTCTGCACAGCCGACCAGCTGGACGATCGGATCGCGCAGATCTGCACGGCTCTCGTGCATCGCCCGGCCGGGGCCCTCGCGGCCACCAAGCGGGCGATCAATCAGGCGACCATCGGTGGCCTGGACGCCGCGTTGGACCTGGAGCGCGACGGACAGGTAGCCCGCCTCGCCGACCCCGAATTCGTCGCATTGGCAGCGGCTTTCGTCAAGGGCGGCAAGAAGTGACCGGGCCGCTCACCGGGGTCCGGGTCGTCGAGCTGTCGGCGATCGGGCCGGCACCGTTCGCCGGCATGCTGCTGGCTGACCTCGGCGCGGAGGTGATCCGCGTCGGCCGCCTTGCCGGCGACGACGAGGAGGCCATGCGGCCGACGCATGGTGTGCTCAACCGCGGCCGCCGCTGGATGCAGCTGGACCTGAAGCAGCCTGAGGCGCAGGAAGCCGTCCGCAAGCTCGCCGCGACCGCCGACGTGCTCACCGAGGGCTTCCGCCCGGGCGTCGCCGAACGACTCGGGCTCGGCCCCGAGGCCCTGCTCGCGATCAACCCGCGGCTGGTCTACGGACGGATGACCGGCTGGGGGCAGACCGGCCCGCGCGCAGCAACGGCGGGCCACGACCTCGGCTATATCGCACTGTCCGGAGCGCTTGCCCCGTGCGTTGCTGCCGACGGCACACCGACTCAACCGCTCAACATGCTCGGCGACTTCGGGGGCGGCGGGATGCTGCTCGCGGTGGGCGTGCTGAGCGCCCTGTGGTCGGCTGCACGCACCGGCGAAGGGCAGGTGGTCGACGCGGCCATCGTCGACGGCGCGGCACTGCTCACCGGCATGCACCAGGCGATGCTGGCGTCGGGGCTGTGGGCCGCTGCACCCGGCGGCAACGTCTTCGACGGCGGTGCTCCGTTCTATGGCTCCTACCGCACAGCCGACGGAAGGTGGCTGTCGGTCGCGGCGATGGAGCCGAAGTTCTACGGCCAGCTCCTGCAGGGGCTCGAGCTCGACCTCGACCCTGCCGCGCAGCTCGACCAATCCTCTTGGCCGGCAACCCGATCCGTGTTCGCATCCCGCATTGCCGAGAAGACCCGCGACGAATGGATCGCGGCGTTCGACGGCCTCGACGCCTGCGTCGCTCCCGTGCTGGAGCCGGCCGAAGTCACGGGCGATCCACACCTCGCCGACCGTGAGGTGTATGTCGAACGCGACGGGCTGCGGCATCCCGCACCCGCTCCGCGGTTCAGCCACACCCCTACCACGCTGCCGGCTGACGGCGGCGCCGACGAGACCGCCACCATCCTGCACGACCTTGGCTATACCGACGATCAACTGACAGCACTGGCCGACGCCGGAGCGATCAAGCCGGCCGACGCCGGACCGAAAGGAAACTCCTGATGCCTGTGGAAGCGTATGTGTACGAAGCGATCCGCACCCCCCGGGGCCGGGGCAAGGCGAGCGGTTCGCTGCACGAGGTGAAACCGGTCAAGATGGTAACCGGTCTGATCGACGAGGTGCGGCAGCGGCATACCGGACTCGACCCGGCCGCCATCGACGACGTCATCCTCGGTGTCGTGAGCCCGCTCGGCGACCAGGGTTCGGTCATCGCCAAGACGGCCGCGCTCGCGGCGGGCCTGCCGCCGAGGACCGCCGGCGTGCAGCTCAATCGCTTCTGCGCCAGCGGCCTGGAAGCAGTCAACACTGCCGCCGAGAAGGTCCGATCGGGTTGGCACGACTTGATTCTCGCCGGTGGCGTGGAGTCGATGTCGCGCGTGCCGATGGGCTCTGATGGGGGCGCCTGGGCCTTCGACCCCGAGACCGCGCACGCGACCGGCTTCGTGCCGCAGGGGATCGGTGCCGACCTGATCGCCACCATCGAGGGCTGGAGCCGCGAGGACGTCGACACCTACGCGGCCGAGAGCCAGAGCCGCGCCGGCAAGGCGCAGGCCGACGGCCGCTTCGACCGCGCGGTGGTGCCGGTGCGCGACAACAACGGCGTCACGGTGCTCGAACGCGACGAGTTCCTGCGGCCGGACACCACGGTCGAGAGCCTTGCGGCCCTGAAGCCGTCGTTCGCGACGATCGGTGACCAGGCCGGCTTCGACGCCGTCGCGCTGGAGAAGTATCACTGGGTGCCGCGCATCGATCACGTGCACCACGCGGGCAATTCCAGCGGCATCGTCGACGGCGCGGCATTGCTGCTCATCGGCTCCGAGGAGTCCGGCACGGCACAGGGGCTCACCCCACGCGGACGGATCGTCGCCACTGCGGTGTCCGGCGCGGACCCGACGATCATGCTCACCGGCCCCGCGCCGGCCGCGCGCAAGGCGCTCGCCCGGGCCGGGATGACCGTCGACCAGATCGATCTGTTCGAGGTCAACGAGGCCTTCGCGGCGGTGCCGATGCGCTTCATGCGTGACCTCGACGTCGACCACGAGATCGTCAACGTCAACGGCGGCGCGATCGCGCTCGGCCACCCGCTCGGTGCCACCGGCGCGATGATCCTGGGCACCCTGCTCGACGAATTGGAGCGCCAGGACAAGCGATTCGGCCTCGCGACGCTCTGCGTCGGCGGCGGCATGGGCATCGCCACCATCGTCGAGTCGCTCCACTGATTCGCGGCACCTGACCAACCAGCTTTCGAGAGGAACCACCGTGGCCGACGTGCTGCAGACCGAGACCATCACCCTTCGCAAGGACGACGACAACGTCGTCACCCTCGTCCTCGACGACCCCAACGGCTCGGCGAACGTCATGAACGACGCCTTCCGCCGCTCGCTGCGTGAGGCCACCGACTGGCTGGTGGAGCACAAGGACGAGATCGTCGGCGTGCTGCTCACCAGCGCGAAGAAGACCTTCTTCGCCGGCGGCGACCTGACCCGCCTGCGCGAGGTGACCCCGGAGACCTCCGGCGAGTTCTTCAGTGGCGCCGAGGCGATGAAGAGCGACCTGCGGCGCATCGAAACGCTCGGTGTGCCGGTCGTGGCCGTCCTCGCCGGCTCCGCTCTCGGCGGAGGCCTGGAGATCGCCCTCGCCGCGCACCGCCGCATCGCCACCGAGGGCGCCGGCGTGTTCGGATTCCCCGAAGTCACGCTGGGGCTGCTGCCTGGTGGTGGCGGTGTCACCCGCACCGTGCGCATGCTCGGCCTGGCGGATGCCCTCACCAAGGTGCTCGGCGAAGGCAAGCAGCTTCGTCCCGCGCAGGCACGCGAGGTCGGCATCATCGACGACGTCGTCGCCGACCAGGATGCCGCCATCCAGGCTGCGCGCACGTGGATCGCGGAGCACCCCGACGCCGTGCAGCCTTGGGACGTCAAGGGATTCAAGATCCCGGGTGGCACGCCCGCCGGGGGCCCGATCAAGGAGTTCATCCCCGCGTTCACGGCGTCGCTGACCAAGCAGCTCAAGGGCGCGCCCTACGAGGCGCCCTATGCGATCCTCGCCGCCGCCGTCGAGGGCTCGCAGGTCGACTTCGACACTGCCAGCCGCATCGAGAGCCGCTACCTGACCCAGCTGGCGGCAGGGCAGATCAGCAAGAACATGATCCAGGCGTTCTTCTTCGACCTGCAGGCGATCAAGAAGGGCGGCTCCCGTCCTTCGGGGCCGGCACCCCGGCAGGCGCGCAAGGTCGGCGTGCTGGGCGCCGGGATGATGGGTGCCGGCATCGCCTACTCGCTGGCCAAGGCCGGGGTGGACGTCGTCCTGAAGGACGTCGACGACGCCACTGCCGACAAGGGCAAGGACTACTCGAAAGGCTTGCTGGACAAGGCGATTGCCCGAGGTCGCAGCACGCAGGAGAAGGCCGACGCGCTACTCGCCCGCATCACGCCGACCGGTGACCCCACGGCGCTCAGCGGCTGCGACACGGTGATCGAGGCGGTCTTCGAGGACCCGACTCTGAAGCAGAAGGTCTTCGGCGAGGTCGTCGATCACGTTGCGCCGGACGCGTTGCTCGCGACCAACACCTCCACGCTGCCGATCACCGAGCTCGCCAAGGGGGTGCAGCGCCCGGCCGACTTCATCGGGCTGCACTTCTTCTCGCCGGTCGACAAGATGCAGCTGGTCGAGATCATCGTCGGTGCCGAGACCAGCGACGAGACACTTGCCGCGGCATACGACCTGGTGCTGCAGATCGGCAAAACGCCCATCGTCGTGCAGGATTCGCGCGGCTTCTTTACCTCGCGCGTCATCGGCACCTTCACCAACGAGGGCCTGGCGATGTTGGCTGAGGGCGTCAACCCGACTTCACTCGAGCGCGCCGCAACGCAGGCCGGTTACCCGGTCGGCACCCTGCAGATCAGCGATGAGCTCAATCTCGAGCTCATGCAGCGCATCCGCAAGGCCACCGAGGACGCACTGCGGGCCGAGGGGCAGCAGGTGCCGGAGAGCCCAGCAGGCACGGTCATCGACACGATGATCGAGCAGGGCCGGCCGGGTCGTAAGGCTGGGAAAGGCTTCTACGACTACGACCAGAACGGCAAGCGCGGCGACCTCTGGCCCGACCTGGCCAAGCTGTTTCCCGTTGCCGAGCAACAGATCCCGCTGGACGACATCAAGGAGCGGTTCCTCTTCGTCGAGGCGCTCGAGTCGGTGCGCTGCCTCGAAGAAGGGGTGCTGACCAGCATCCGGGACGCCAACATCGGCTCGATCTTCGGCATCGGCTACCCGGCGTGGACCGGCGGTGTCCTGCAGTTCATCAACGGGTATGACGGGGGCCTCGCTGGATTCGAGCGTCGCGCGAACGAGCTGCAGGAGGCTTATGGCGATCGGTTCGCGGTCCCGAAGTTGCTGCAGGACAAGGCGGCCCGCGGGGAGCGCTTCGAGGACGGCAAATGAAGCGCAGCCTCTTCGACGAGGATCACGAGGCGTTCCGCGCATCGGCGCGCACCTTCCTGGAGCGGGAGGCGCTGCCACACGTCGAGAAGTGGCGGACCGACGGCATCGTCTCCCGTGAGGTGTGGGAGGCCGCCGGTCGAGCCGGCATGCTCGGGATGGCGGTGCCGGAGGAATACGGCGGCGGAGGGGCGAGCGACTTCCGCTTCAACGTCGCGTTCTCCGAGGAGCAGGTGAAGCTCGGCGTCGACGGTCTCGGCATCGCGCTCGAGAACGACATCATCCTGCCCTACCTGCTGCAGCTTGCGAGCGATGAGCAGAAGAAGCGGTGGCTTCCCGGCGTCTGCCGCGGTGAGCAGATCCTGGCGATCGCGATGACCGAGCCGGGCGCCGGCAGTGACCTGCAGGGCATCGCGACGACCGCGCAGGACCAAGGCGACCACTACCTGCTCAATGGTCAGAAGACGTTCATTTCCAACGGGATCCTGTCCGACCTGGTCATCGTCGTCTGCAAGACCGACCCCGATGCCGGACACAAGGGCATCAGCCTCCTGGTGGTCGAGCGCGGGATGGACGGTTTCGAGCGCGGTCGCAACCTGGACAAGCTCGGCATGCACGCGCAGGACACCGCCGAGCTGTTCTTCGACAACGTCAAGGTGCCGAAGGAGAACCTGCTCGGTCCCGAAGGCAGCGGGTTCGTCTCGCTCATGCAGAACCTCCCCCAGGAGCGGCTGTCGATCGCGGTCATCGCGGCGGCGGCGATCGAGCGGATCCTGCAGTTGTCGCTCGACTACGCGACTGAACGTCAGGCGTTCGGCAGACCGATCGGCAAGTTCCAACACAACCGGTTCGTGCTCGCCGAGATGGCCACCGAGGCCCAGGTCGCCCGGATCTTCGTCGACGACTGCGTCCGGCGCCACGTCGCCAGTGAGCTCAGCGTCGCCGATGCGGCCGGAGCGAAGTTCTGGACCACCGAGTTGCAGAAGAAGATCGCCGACACCGGGCTGCAGCTGCACGGCGGCTACGGCTACATGGCCGAGTATCCGATCGCGCAGGCCTATGCCGACGCCCGCATCCAGACGATCTACGGCGGGACGACCGAGATCATGAAGGAGATCGTCGGCCGGTCGCTGGGGTTGTGAGGCTCACCAAACGTCAACTGCGGCAGGTGAACTCGGTGCGCACGATGATCATGTCGCCACCGCTCGCGCCGGGTCTGGCACAGGGCCGGTGCCCGATGTACTCCCGCTGGTAGAACAGCGGCTGCATCACCTGGTCGGCGAGGATCTGGTCCTCGGCGGTGTTCCACGCCCGGTCCGACTCCGCGCGGGACGGCGCGGCTACCGCGCGTTTGACTGCGGTCGCAACCGTCGGATTCTGGTACTTCAGACCGTAGTTCGCATCCACTTGGATGGATGCGATCCATTCGGACGACCCCGGGAAAGACGAGCCCCACAACTGGATCGACGGTCCGGTGAGCGCGTGGTCAGAAACCATCTCGGTCAGCTGATTGCCGGGTGTCGGCTTCGGTTCGATGGTAAGCCCGACCCGCTTTGCTGCATTGGTGATTGCAGTCACCGTCGAGGCGTCCGTCGTCGCGTTCGCCGCGGAGTCGGAGGCGTAATAGACCGGGATCGTGCCGCGGAACTGAGCCTTGTCGAGCAGACGTTTCGCCTCTGCCGGGTTGTAGTCGCAGGTCTGCCCGCACGGATCCGGACGGTAGGACGTCACCGAGTTGGGCACCAGGGACCGAGCGGCGGCACTGGAACCGAGGAATAGGTACTTGGCGATTCCCTCACGGTCGATCAGCATCGAGAACGCCTTACGGACTTCCGCCGGATACGACTTGTCGAGGTAGGTCGGCCAGGTGACGTACTGCTCCAACACATTCGCTGGCATCACCGTCACCCCCTTCGGTCCCAGTGTCCGTTTCGCCTGGGACACCAGCGCGGGTGGAAGGTTGCGCATGATGTCGACGTTGCCGGCGGCCACGTCGTTGTACGCCGTGTTGGCGTCGTTGTAGACCCGGAACTCGATCGCGGACGGTGGGCTCGGCTGCCGCCAACCGCGGTAGCGCGGATTGTCGACCACCACCGCGCCCTTACGCGCGTCGAAGGAGCTGAACTTGTAGGGCCCGTTGCCGATCGGGTGCTTGTCGTAAGCGGCCGGGTCCTCGAACGCCGACTTGGGCATCGGGCAGAACGCCAATCCGCTGAGCATGAAAGGCAGTTCGTTGTTCGGGGCAGCCATTGTCACCGTGAAGGTGTACTTGTCGACGACCTTCAGACCGGACAGCTTGTCGGTCTTCGGCTTGCTGTCCGGGTTCTCGGGGTTGAGCGCGTCGTACCCCTGGAGGGGCTCGAATGCGTAGTTGGACACAAGCCCGTTCGGCCCGTACGCCGTGAAGTTCCACGAGTCGACCCAGGTCTGGGCGGTGATCGGCTCACCGTTGTCGAAGGTGCGATTCGGCTGCAGCACGACCTTCCAGGTCTTGTTGTCCGTCGTGGTGACCGACTTGGCGGCCGCCATCCGCACGCCGTTGGTGGCGTCCAGCCGGGTGAGCCCCTCGCACATCGTCATCGCGATCTGCGATCCAGGATCCTGGGGGCCGGTGAGGTGCTTGATCGTCCCCATGGTGACCGCGGTCAGCGTGCGTGAGGTGTCGCCGGCGCCGAGCGCTGCCTTCTGCCCGTTGAGTCCGCACGCAGAGAGCGTGACGGCACAGGTTGCGGCGGCGAGAGCTGCGGCGGTGCGGCGAGGCCGAATGAGAACCATGGGGGCGTCCTACGGTCGAGTGTGGGTCAGGCGCTCTGCGGGATGCTGGTCGAAGACTTGGCGATCTCGTCAGCGAAATGGCAGGCGGCAGAATGCTGTTCGGTGGCTCCGGCTACGGGGAGAAGAGCTGGAGACTGTGTGGAACACTCCGCCCGGGCGGCGAAACACCGGGTGTGAAAAACACACCCGGTGGGAAGTTCCACCGGTGAGGGCGGATCGCCCTGAAGCATGATGCGTTCCCGGTCCGATCCGGCGCGACGCGGTGTCGCCGACAACAGTGCCCAGGTGTAGGGATGCGCGGAAGTCCCGTAGACCTCCTCGCACGGGCCTGACTCGACCACCTTGCCCAGGTACATCGTGACGATCCGGTCGGCCATGTGCTGCACGACGTCGAGGTCGTGCGCGATGAAGACGATCGCCAGATCGAGTTCTCGCTTGAGGTCGTTGAGCAGATTCAGCACTTGGGCCTGGATCGAGATGTCGAGTGCCGACACCGGTTCGTCGCAGACGAGCAGCTGCGGCTCGACGGCCAGCGCTCGAGCAATGCCGATGCGCTGCAGCTGGCCGCCGGACAGTTCGTGCGGGTAACGGTGTAGGTAACCGGCGTTCAGCCCGACCTGCGACAGCAGTTCGGTCACTCGGTCCTCGACCTGGTTGCGCGGCACCAAGCCGTGGGTCAGGATGCCCTCGGCAACCGAATCACGAATGCTACGACGTGGATTCAACGACGCGTGCGGGTCCTGGAAGACCAGCTGAATGCTGCGGTGGAAATGGTGTCTTT
Source organism: Flexivirga meconopsidis (assembly GCF_026162425.1). GTDB lineage: Bacteria > Actinomycetota > Actinomycetes > Actinomycetales > Dermatophilaceae > Flexivirga > Flexivirga meconopsidis. Next base: position 943,325 of record NZ_JAOBQJ010000001.1, read on the forward strand.
GCGCCCGGTTCAGCCCGGAGACGTCGTCTCCGCGCCAGCTCACCGTGCCGGACGTCGGCTGCTCAAGGCCAACCAATAGTCGAGCAAGGGTCGACTTCCCGCAGCCGGACTCGCCGACGATGCCGACGGTCTCCCCGGGCCGGACGACCAGGTCGACACCGTTGACGGCGTGCACCTCGCCCGAGTGTCGTCGCAGCGGGGTGCTGCGCACCCGGTAGTTGCGATGCACATCAGACAGTTGCAGCAGCGGGCTGGCCATCGAGCGCCTCCTCGGCATGGTGGCACCACGTCGTGTGGGTGGTGGTGAAGTCGGTCCTGGCCGGGAGCCGGTCACGACATACGTCCGTGGCCAGCGCGCAGCGTGGATGGAAGGCGCATCCGCCGGGCAGGTCGTCCAGGGACGGCGGAGCGCCCTGGATCGTCGGCAGGTCGCGGCCGCGATGCTCCGGCCCGGGCACGGAGCCGAGCAGCCCGGAGGTGTAGGGATGAGCGGGCTCGTCGAGGATCTCGCCGATCGTGCCGCGTTCGGCCAGTCTGCCCGCATACATCACCACGGCGTTGTCTGCGGACTGCGCGGCGACCCCGATGTCGTGGGTGATCAACAGCAACGCCAGGTTGCGCTCGGCACGGAGATCATCGAGCAATTCGAGGATCTGCGCCTGCACAGTGACATCGAGCGCTGTCGTCGGTTCGTCGGCGATCAGCAGATCCGGGTTGCGGGTGATGGCCATGGCGATCATCGCGCGTTGGCGCATGCCTCCGGAGAACTGAAAGGGGTAGTCCTTCGCCCGTCGCGCGGCATCGGGGATGCGGACCGCGTCGAGGGACGCGACCGCGCGGGACCACGCCTCACGCTTGGAGATTCGTTCGTGGATGCGGTGCACTTCCGCGATCTGGTTGCCGATCGGCGTGACTGGATTGAGAGCCGTCAGTGCGTCCTGGAAGATCATCGCGATCGCATCCCCACGCAAACGGCGCAGCTCCCGATCGGCGAGACCAACCAGCTCGCGGCCGTCGAAGCGGACGGACCCCGACACGACCTCAGCGCCCGGAGGCAAGAGGCCCATCACTGCCTTGGCAGTGAGGCTCTTGCCCGACCCTGACTCGCCGAGTACGACGGTGGTGCTCCCTCGCTCGATGTCCAGGCTGAGGTCTGAGATTGCGTCGAGCTGAGCTCCGTCCTTCTGGAAGCGGATATGAAGGTCGCGAATCTGTAGCAGTGGCAAGGTCATCGACTCCTGACATCGAGCACGTCACGCAAGGTTTCGCCGATGACGACGAAGGCAAGAGTGCACAGTCCGAGCATCAGGGCGGGGAACAGCATCAGGTGTGGCGCGAGCTGCCAGTTGCCGTCACGGCTGGCTTGGGCAATTTGCAGGCCCCATGAGTAGGCGGGCAACTTGAGTCCGACACCGAGGATCGCGAAACCGGCCTCTGCGGTCATCCCAGCTCCGACGCCGAGGGTCGTCATCACGATGAGCGGCATGATCGCGTTGGGCAGCACGTGCCGACGCAGAATGGTGAGACTGGAGACTCCTAGAACCCTTGCCGCTTGGACGTATTCGTTGTTCTTCACCTGAAGCACGCTGCCGCGCATGTAGCGCATGGTGCCGGCCCAGCCGAAAAGTACGAGCACGAACACGATCGTCCAGATGGTGCGCTCCCGGAATTGGTAGAGCACGACGAGGCTCGCGACCATGACCGGCATGCCGAGCAGGACGTCGGCCAATCGGGAGACCACGCTGTCGACGATGCCGCCGAAGTAGCCGGCCAATGATCCGGTGATCAGCGCGACGATGAAGATGAACAGTGCGGTGAGCACTCCCACCTCCATGGAGGTCCGGGCGCCGTGCACGACGTTGCTGAAGTAGTCGCACCCCTGCATGTCGTAACCCATCGGGTGTCCTGCCGACACGCCCTTGCGCGAGTTACTCAGCGTGCAGTCCTGTGGATCGGTCGAGGTGAAAAGCGCTGGAACCAAAGCCATCAGGCAGGTAGTGATGATGATGACGGCGGCGACGAGGAAGGTTGGCCGACGCCACGCAGCACGCAGCGCGCGAAGGGTCGGGTTGCCACGCTTCGTCGGAGCGACCCTGCGAGTGGCTGCCGTCCGATCGGTGGCGATCGCGCTCTGAGTCTGATCAAGCATGGCGCACCCTCGGGTCGATGACGGGGTAGAGGAGGTCGATCAACAATGCCGAGACGAGATAGAACAGCAACAGGAAGACCGAGATGCCTACGACGACAGGACCTTCCTGGCTTTGAATCGCCTGCGCGAGCGAGCCGCCGAGACCTGGCAGATTGAAGATGTACTCCACGAGCACCGACCCGCCGAGCAGGCTGGCCATCGACAACCCCAGATAGGTGACGATGGGCACGAAGGCGTTGCGCAACGCGTGCCGCCAGAGCACCCGGGACGGGCTGGCGCCCTTGGCGCGCGCGGTCTGCACATAGTCCGAGCGAAGGACTTCGTGCAGGCTGTTTCGGGTGAGTCTGGCCAGGGGAGAAGCGGTTTCGAGCGCCAACACCAACGCTGGCAGGACGAACGCGACCGGGTAGCCATGCCGGACGCCGGAGATCGGCAGGAGGTGGAGCCTGATGCCGAGCACATACTGCACCAGATAGGCGACCAGGAAGCCGGGCACTGCGAGGAACAGGATCGTGAAGGCGAGGTTGGCGTGGTCGGCCGTCCTGCCCGGGCGCAGTCCGGCCCACGCTCCGAGCAACAACCCGATGACCAGCTTCAACGCAAACGCGGTCAGCGCCAGGGCGACGGTGTAGGGCAGGGCAGTGCCGATCGTGGAAATCACCGAGTTGCCGTTGAAGTCGGTGCCGAAGTCGCCATGTAGGACGTTCCCGAGGTACTTCACGTACTGCACGACGAACGGGTCGTTCAGGTTGTACTGGTTGCGGATCGCCTCCGCGGTGGCGGGCGACACCCGCTTGGTGCCGGCCAGCGCGAGCACCGGGTCGCCGGGGATCAGGAAGACCAACAGGTAGACCAGGAAGGTCGAGCCGATCAAGGTTGGGATCATGAAGCCGACCCGGCGCAGTGCATAGCGGGTCATCGGCGGTCGTTCCCGTCGTCTCGCTGGTTGTTCGCGAAGTAGTCGAGCACCGACTCCGCGACCTGAGGCACCCGGATTGGCTTGCTGCCGTTCCGGATTGACTCCGCTCCGGCGACGCCGGCGGCGACCGCATCACGTGCTGATACCGGTGAGGTGTCGGTCGCTGTGCCGGCCCGGACGAACTGCACGAACTCGCCGATGGTGAGGCGATCGGCGTCGCCGTGTCCGTGCGCGTCGCCGACGATCGGGTACTGCACGTGTCCCTTCTCCAGGAATCCGGACCGCGCGTTCCAGACTCGCACTTCGCCGCCCTCTCCGTCGCCGAAGTTCTCCAGGCGTCCCTCAGTGCCGATCACGGTGTAGTTGCGCCAGTAGTCGGGGGAGAAATGGCACTGCTGATAGCTGATCAGCGCCCCCGAGTCGAGCCGGCCCATGATCATCGAGATGTCCTCGACGTCGACGACCGGGTTGAGTTCGGTCTGACTGAGCGGCGGCCAGTTGTCGGTCGAGAACCAGTCGCGCATCCGTCGGTCACTGTTGTCGCGGCGGTCGCTGACCTGTCCGTAGATCGCGAGGTCACCGATGCCGGTGACCTCCCGCGTCGCGGACCCAGCCAACCAGTGCATGACGTCGAGGTCGTGAGCACCCTTCTGCAGCAACAGACTTCCGGCGCGTGCCCGCTCGGCATGCCAGTCCTTGAAGTAGAAGTCGCCGCCGGTGCCGACGAAGTGCCGGCACCAGATCGCCTTGACCTCGCCGATCTCTCCGCGGTCGATGATCTGCTTCATCAGCCGGACGACGTGCATGTGCCGCATGTTGTGGCCGACATACAGCTTGGTCCCGGTCGCGCGAGCCGTCTCCAGCACCCGGTCGCAGTCGGCCGTGGTGATCGCGAGCGGTTTCTCCAGGTAGACCGGCACGCCGGCCTGCAGCAGTTGCACGGCGATGTCGGCGTGCGTGTCGTCGGGGCTCGCCACGATGGCGCCGTCCAACGACGGGAAGCGCTCCAGCAGGGTGTCGACGTCAGGCAGCAGCGGCACGTCCTCCCCGAACAGCTCGCGGGCTGCCTGCGCGGTCGAGGGGTCGGGGTCGACCGCGGCGACGATGCTGCCACCCACCGCGGTCACGTGGCGGGCGAGTCCGGCGCGCGCGCCGACGCCGATGATCGCCGCGTCGAAGGGAGTCAGGGCAGCCGACTCGGTGGCAGCGCGTACAGCTTCGAGCGTGGGTATGGCGGGGGCTGTCATGTGTGGGGTTCCGTAGATCGCTTCCGGCTGGTGGGTGAATGCGTGATGCAGGGCCCCGAGTGCGACGGCATGGTCGCCGAGCGCACTCGGTACGACGTCGATGGAGAACGAGTCGAGGGAAATCGCGTCGCGGATGGCCCGGGTCAGGCGGGGCGCGATCAGGTCATGAAAGACGCCGAGCTCGCCGCCCAGCACGATCCGGTCCGGGTCCGTGGCCAGGCTGAGCGCCGCGATGGACGGTGCCATTGCCGTGGTCAGCCGCTCGAGAGTGACGTTGCCCTCCGGGTCGTCGGCGTCCGAACGCAGTCGTTGCAGCGACCCGATCACCTCGGGCAGTGCCGAGCGCAGCGTGCCCGACGGGGTGTCGGCGTCTGCGAACGCGGCCAGTAGCCCGACTTCGCCAGCTCCCGAGCGCCGGCCACGCAGCACCTTGCCGTCGACGACGGTGCGTGCCGAGACGTGAAACCAGGTCGAGGCGTAGATGCCGATCGGTGAGTCGGCCAGCGCGGGTCCCTGCGCCTCGGCCGTCGCGGCGAGGGTGAGGTCGTTGTCGACGGTGGCGGGGACGCCGAGCGCTTCGCTGAACAACTCACCCAGGTTGCGGCCCTGCCAGGCCTTCACCTCGGGCGCAGTCTCCAGCACACCGTCCACGCTGACCAGACCTGCGACGCCGATGCCCACGGCGCGCAGATCGCCCTTCTGCAGACCCGCAAGCAGGAGGGTTTCCTCGAGCAGCGCAGCGAGCGGCGACAGCTCCTGACGGTCCTGGGTCGGGGTCGGTGTACCGCCCGGCGACACGGCCCGCAGCTCGCCCGCGAGGTCGGCGACCACGATGCGGACCTCGGCACCGGTCAAATCGATGCCGGCGACGACACCGGCATCGGCGCGGAAGCGGCTCACCCGTGCGGGGCGACCGCCGTTCGAGCGGGCTTCCTGCTCCTGGCGCACCAGATCCGCCTCGACGAGCCTGGCGAGAGACGACTCGACGGTCGGCCGGGACAGGCCGGTGCGGTCGGCCAACTCGCTGACCGTCGCCGCGCGAGTGTCCCGGATCGCTGCCAGCACCCGATCGCGGGTGTCGGCCGGTTGTGCGGGGTTCGGCACCGAGTTCGCCCTTCAAGAGAATGTTTCGTATGACTTACGAAATCAATTGGAAAAGGATCGTGACCCAGCTCACAGTCGCCGTCAACGCCTGGTCCGGATGACGAGACGGGGCGGGGGCGAACGGTCGACCCCGATGCCGTTTGCACTCTCGGGTGGAGAGTGCCAATAATGGGCATTAGCACTCTCTGCTTGAGAGTGACAATCGGATGTATGACGAGGGCCGCGTGTGCGGCGCGGTTCCGAATGCCGCGGCGCGCCTGGCTCGTCCGTCGCGGGCGTCATACAACTGACTTCGTACGACAATCACGTGAGGATTGGACTGCACATGGCCAAGACCATTGCATTCGACGAGGAGGCCCGGCGCGGTCTGGAGCGGGGCATGAACACCCTCGCCGACGCCGTGAAGGTCACTCTCGGCCCGAAGGGCCGCAACGTCGTTCTGGAGAAGAAGTGGGGCGCGCCCACGATCACCAACGACGGTGTGAGCATCGCCAAGGAGATCGAGCTCGACGAGCCGTACGAGAAGATCGGCGCCGAGCTCGTCAAGGAAGTCGCCAAGAAGACCGACGACGTCGCCGGTGACGGCACCACCACGGCCACCGTGCTCGCACAGGCCATGGTCAAGGAGGGTCTGCGCAACGTTGCCGCCGGGGCCAACCCGATGGCGCTGAAGCGTGGCATCGAGGCCGCTGTTGCCAAGGTGTCCGACGAGTTGACCAAGGCGTCCAAGGACGTCGAGACCAAGGAGCAGATCGCGGCCGTTGCGGCGATCTCCGCCGGTGGCGACGCGTCCGTCGGCGAGCTCATCGCCGAGGCGATGGACAAGGTCGGCAAGGAAGGTGTCATCACCGTCGAGGAGAGCAACACCTTCGGCCTGGAGCTCGAGCTCACCGAGGGCATGCGCTTCGACAAGGGCTACATCTCCGGTTACTTCGTGACCGACACCGAGCGCATGGAGACCGTGCTCGACGACCCCTACATCCTGATCGTCAACTCCAAGATCTCCTCGATCAAGGACCTGCTGCCGCTGCTGGAGAAGGTCATGCAGTCCGGCAAGCCGCTGGCGATCATCGCCGAAGACGTTGAGGGAGAGGCACTTTCGACCCTCGTCGTCAACAAGATCCGTGGCACGTTCAAGTCCGTGGCCGTCAAGGCGCCGGGCTTCGGCGACCGCCGCAAGGCAATGCTCGGCGACATCGCGATCCTGACCGGCGGTCAGGTCATCTCCGAGGAGGTCGGCCTCAAGCTGGAGAACGCCGAGCTCGACCTGCTCGGCAAGGCACGCAAGATCGTGGTCACCAAGGACGAGACCACCATCGTCGAGGGTGCCGGTGACGCCGACCAGATCCAGGGCCGGGTCAGCCAGATCCGCGCCGAGATCGACAACTCCGACTCCGACTACGACCGCGAGAAGCTGCAGGAGCGCCTGGCCAAGCTGGCCGGCGGCGTTGCGGTCATCAAGGTCGGCGCGGCCACCGAGGTCGAGCTGAAGGAGCGCAAGCACCGCATCGAGGACGCCGTCCGCGCCGCGAAGGCGTCGGTCGAGGAGGGCATCGTCGCCGGTGGTGGCGTTGCGCTGCTGCAGGCCGGCAAGGGCGCGTTCGACGCGCTGGAGCTCAAGGGCGACGAGGCCACTGGTGCCAACATCGTCGAGGTCGCCTCGGAGGCGCCGCTGAAGCAGATCGCCGCCAACGCCGGTCTCGAGCCGGGTGTCGTCGCCGCCAAGGTGCGCTCCCTGCCGACCGGTGAGGGCCTCAACGCCGCCACCGGCGAGTACGGCGACATGCTGAAGATGGGCATCCCGGACCCGACCAAGGTGACCCGCTCGGCGCTGCAGAACGCCGGCTCGATCGCCGCGTTGTTCCTGACCACCGAGGCGGTCATCGCCGACAAGCCGGAGAAGACCCCGGCCATGCCGGCCGACCCGTCGGGTGGCATGGGCGACATGGGCTTCTGACGAAGCGGAGGGTGAGGAAGAAGCCCGGAAATGTCGGGCTTCTGATCACCCCACGAAGTTCTCCGCTCGTTCCTCGCTCCGATACTTGGCGGGGACCCCGACTCCAAACGGAGTCTCGAGCAAGACTTCGGCTTGAGGCGGCCGTCCTCCCGCAAGGGAGGGCGGCCGCTTCGTCATACCTGCAGCTAACTGGTGGACAATGACGCCTCGTGAACACCCCCGACCGATCGGCCCCTCGGGCCGGCTTCGCCACGATGGCGCTGGGTGCGCTGGGCGTCGTCTTCGGCGACATCGGCACCAGTCCGCTCTACGCGCTGCAGACGGTCTTCTCCATCGACCACAACACCGTGCGGTCGTCGCCGGGTGATGTGTATGGCGTCATCTCGTTGGTCTTCTGGTCCATCACGGTGGTCGTCAGCATCAAATACGTCAGCTTCATCCTGCGTGCTGACAACGACGGCGAGGGCGGCATCATGGCGCTCGCCGCGCTGGCCCGGCGACATGTGCGACCGGGTGGCCGCCGCTTCGGGCTGGTGATGCTGCTCGGGGTGATCGGCGCCTCGCTGTTCTACGGCGACAGTGTGATCACCCCGGCGATCTCGGTGATGTCCGCGATCGAGGGCCTGGAGGTGCCGGCACCGGGACTGCAGGACTGGGTGGTGCCGCTCGGCGCGCTGATCATCACCGGGCTGTTCCTCGTGCAACGGTTCGGCACCGCAGCGGTCGGTCGCTTCTTCGGGCCGGTGATGGTCCTCTGGTTTGTCACCATCGGCGGACTCGGCCTGGCCAAGGTCATCCCGAACCCCGGTGTCATCAAAGGGCTTTCGCCGTCATACGCGCTGGAGTTCATCATCGACCGGCCGTATGTCGCGTTCGTCGCGATGGGTGCGGTCGTGCTCGCGATCACCGGTGCCGAGGCGCTGTATGCCGACATGGGTCACTTCGGCAAGGCGCCGATCCGGCGCTCGTGGTTCTTCCTGGTCTTCCCGTGCCTCACGCTCAACTACCTCGGGCAGGGCGCGCTGATCCTGGAGCACCCGTCATCGGTGAGCAACCCCTTCTTCCTGCTCGCGCCGTCGGCGCTGCAGTGGCCGCTGGTGGTGCTCGCGACCGCGGCGACGGTGATCGCATCGCAGGCGGTCATCTCGGGCGCCTACTCCGTCTCGCGACAGGCCGAGCGTCTCGGCTACCTGCCGCGGCTGACCGTGCGGCACACCTCCCAGAGCGAGAGCGGGCAGATCTACGTGCCCGCGGTCAATTGGGCCCTGTTCGTCGGTGTGATGGTGTTGCTCGTGGTGTTCCGCTCATCGGACAAGCTCGCCACGGCCTACGGACTCGCGGTCACCGGCACCTTCCTACTGACCACGACCCTGTTCCTGGTGTATGCCGAATCGGCGTGGCAGTGGCCGAGGTGGCAGTTGGTGCTGGTCGGCGTGCTCTTCGGCGCGTTGGAGGTGACCTTCTTCGCCGCGAACCTGACCAAGGTGTTGCACGGCGGCTGGCTGCCGATGCTGATCGCGGTCGCCGTCGCGACGGCGATGCTGACCTGGCGACGCGGCAGCAGGGTGGTCACCGAGCGGCGGACCGAGCTCGAGGGCCCGATCGAGGAGTTTCTCGACTGGCTGCACTCGTGCCCGGTGACCAAGGTGCCTGGCACGGCTGTCTTCCTGCACCCCGACGTGCCGACGGTGCCACTCGCACTGCGGGAGAACGCCTCCTTCAACAGTGTCATCCATCAGCGGGTGTTCATCGTGTCCGCGGTGTCGCACAACGTGCCGCATGTGGCTGCGCAGGATCGGGTGGAGGCAGCGGTGCTCGGCGACGCGTATGACGCGATCCGGCATCTGCGACTCAACTTCGGCTTCCAGGACGATCAGAATGTGCCGGCCGCGTTGCGGCTGGCTCGCAAACAAGGCGTCGAGGTCGACCCGGACGACGTCTACTACTTCCTGTCCCGGATCACCGTGCACGGTGGGCGCGACCGGGTGATGCCGCGATGGCGCAAGCGGCTGTTCCTGGCAATGGCGCACAACGCGGCCAATCCCGCTGAGTACTACCGGCTTCCGGAGGCGCGGACGGTGGTGATGGGCGCCCAGGTGAAGTTCTGAGACTGGCGTCAGTCAGTCGGCACGATGATGTCGAAGAGGCTGTTGAGGCCGCTGCGCAAAGCCGGGATCGCTTCGGTGTCGCCGTGGACGTAGCGGGCCACGGCGCGTTGGGTCAGGCCGTCCACCATCGAATGGCTGAGCTCCGGGCCGACCACCGGGGTCACTCCGGCGAGTTCGGCGTAGCGGGTGATGATCTGCCACGTCGTGTCGTAGAACAGGGTGAAGAGTGACTGGACGTCATTGCGCAGTGTCTCGTCGAACATCGCCTGGGTGCGCAGGTCGTACCAGATGCGCTGGTACGGCCAGCTGGTAGAGATGCGGTTGGTGAGGCGGTCGATGACGGCCTGGCGAAGCTCCTGTGCCGTCTGTGCCTCGGCGAGCACGTCGGCGTAGGCGTCGACGCAGAGGTTACGGAAACAGGCGACGCACTCGGTGATGAGGTCGGCCTTGTCGCTGAAGTAGTAGTGCACGACACCGTGCGAGAACTCGGAGTTGTGCGCGATCTCCCGCAGGCTGGTGTGGGCATAGCCCAATTCCGCGAGGGTCACCAGCGCGGCCTGGGCGAGTTGCTGCCTTCGCGCCTGAAACTTCGGACCCCGGCGTTCACTCTGGGTGGTCGCAATGATGTCCATTGTCCGCAACTTAGTTGAACGGGCGTCCGTCCAGAAGCTCATTCGTGCGACGGGTCTCCGCCGTGTCGGAAAAATGCCAAATTTGCCGGGTATCAGACACCGGGCGACCCCGATTGATGCGGCGAGTGCGCGAGTGCCGGACTCCTTGACATGCACCTTGTTGCATATGACACTCGGCGCATGTCGTTGGAGCACGCGATCCTGGTCTCGCTCGCCGAGCAGCCCGCGAGCGGTTACGACCTGACCCGGCGCTTCGACAAGTCCATCGGATTCTTCTGGACCGCGACGCATCAGCAGATCTACCGGGTGCTGGCCCGGATGGACGCCGATGGGCTGATCACTGGCAAGCGGCACTCCGGTGGCGGAGTCCGGCCCGACCGCACCGTCTACCGCCTCACCGGCGCCGGTCAGATCCGCCTGACCGAGTGGACCCGCGAACCGACGGCTGAGACGACTCAGCGCAGCGAGTTCGCCGTCAAGGTGCGCGCGATGCCGTTCGGTGACCGCTCGGCGATTGTGGCGGACATCCGTCGGCAGCGGGCGGCGCACGCGGCGCAACTGGACTATTACCTGGCCGACGAGCAGCGGCACTTTCCGGATCCGGCGCGGTTGTCCGGCGACGAGTTGCCGGTCTGGCTGGTGCTGCGCGGCGGCATCCGGCAAGAACGCGGCTACGTCGAGTGGTGTGACGAGATGCTCGCCGCGCTCGACGGCGAAATGACCACGGCGACAAGCAAACTCGCCCGGTCCACCCCCACCCGAGAGAAGGTCTGATGGCATACGACCACCTGTTGTCCCCGATCACCATCGACGGTGTCACGCTGCGCAACCGGGTGGTGATGGGCTCGATGCACACCGGTTACGAGGACCGGTCCAAACACTTCGTCGAGCTCGCTGCCTACTTCGCGGCCCGTGCCGAGGGTGGCACCGGAATGCTGATTACCGGCGGTTTCGCACCCAATGTCGAGGGCTGGTTGCTGCCGGCCGGATCGCTGCTGCGGACCGCGCGCGCTGCCGACAAGCACCGCCGGATCACCGATGCCGTGCACCAGCACGACAGTCGAATCCTGTTGCAGATCCTGCACGCTGGTCGATATGGCTATCACCCGATGATCCGGTCCGCGAGCGGTCGCAAGTCGCCGATTACGCCGTTTCGCCCACGCGCGCTCTCGGCCAAGGGAGTCGAGCGGACCATCGACGCCTACGTGCGAGCGGCCCGGCTGGCGCAGCGGGCCGGCTACGACGGCGTCGAGATCATGGGGTCCGAGGGCTATCTGATCAACCAATTCCTCGCTGCTCGCACCAACGACCGCACCGACGCCTGGGGTGGCACCGCCGACAAGCGCATGCGTTTCCCGGCCGAAATCGTCCGCCGGGTGCGGGACGCCGTCGGTGCCGGCTTCATCGTCGACTACCGCATCTCGTTGGTGGACCTGGTCGAAAAGGGTCAGACCTGGGATGAGGTCGTCACCCTTGCGCAGCGTCTGGAGCAGGCCGGGGCCTCGATGTTCGGCACCGGCATCGGCTGGCACGAGGCGCGGGTGCCGACGATCGTCACGTCGGTGCCGCGCGCCGCGTTCGTCGACTGGACGGCCCGGCTGCGACAAGAGGTCGGCATCCCGGTCATGGCGTCCAACCGGATCAACACTCCCGAGGTCGGTGAGGAGATCGTCGCCTCCGGTCAGGCCGACCTGATCTCGATGGCCCGGCCGCTGTTGGCCGACCCGGACTTCGTGGTCAAGGCTGGGCAGGACCGCGCCGACGAGATCAACACCTGCATCGCGTGCAACCAGGCCTGCCTGGACCACACGTTCGCAAACAAGAAGGCGAGTTGTCTGGTCAACCCGCGCGCCGGCCGGGAGACCAAGCTCGTGCTGCTCGGCGTGCCGCAGGCCCGCCGCAAGCAGGTCGCGGTGGTGGGGGCGGGGCCGTCCGGCCTGGCCGCGGCGGTGTCGATGGCGCAAAAGGGGCACCGGGTCACGCTGTTCGAGCGTGACTCGCAGATCGGCGGGCAGTTCCGGCTGGCGATGCGCATCCCAGGCAAGGAGGAGTTCACCGAAACCGTCCGTTACTACCAGCGCCGGCTCGAGGTGCTCGGTGTCGACGTCCGCCTCGGGGTGACCGCGACCGATGCCGAACTTCGTGGCTATGACGACGTGGTGGTCGCGACCGGCGTGCGGCCGCGGGTGCCGGACATCCCGGGCATCCAGCACCCGAAGGTGGTGGCGTATGACGCACTGCTGCGCGGTGAGGTCGAGGCCGGTCAGCGGGTAGCGGTGATCGGCGCGGGCGGCATCGGCTTCGATGTCAGCGAGTTCCTGCTGGACGATCAGCATAAGAAGCTGTCGGAGTGGCAGGAGCAGTGGGGTGTCACGCAGGACCCGGCCGCGGTCGGCGGACTGACTGAGAAGCGGCCGGCGCAGCCACGGCGCACGGTCTACCTGCTGCAGCGCAAGCCCGCACCATTGGGCAAGGGCCTGGCGAAGACGACCGGCTGGGTCCACCGCGCCGCGCTGAAGGACGCCAAGGTGGAGATGATCGGCGGCGTCAGCTATGACCGTATCGACGACGCAGGTCTACACGTCACCGTGCGCAGGGGCAAGGCCGCGCCGCAGCAGCGGCTGCTCGAGGTCGACACGATCGTCGTGTGCGCCGGTCAGGAATCGGTCCGTGACCTTGCCGCGGACGACGATGCGGCGAGACACGTGATCGGTGGCGCCGACGTCGCCGCGGAGCTCGACGCGAAGCGGGCGATCCGGCAAGCCACCGAACTCGCCGCGAGCCTGTGAGGAAGCCGGCGCCGACGGCCGGCTGACCGGCCGTCGGCGCCGCTTCGCCGGTCACTTGGGGGTGAATGCCCGGGTGACGTCGGCCTCCACCTGCGAGTAGGCGGTGCTCGCCGAGCCGAGTGCAAGACCGATGTCGGTCAGTGCCGTTCGCACCTTCGTCTGTGCGGCCTTCCACTCGCCGTGCAGCTGCGCATACTGTCCGGATGCCTGGCCCTTCCAGGTGCCCTGCAGCGCGTGCAGCTTGCCGTCCATCACCCCCATCAGGTGTGCGATCTCCTCGGCCACGTTGGCCACATCGCGGCTGTGCTGGTCGAGCTGGTTGCTGTCGACGGCGTATGCGCCGGTGCCACTGGGTTGCATGTCGATCCCTCCACACGGTGTCCGCGGGGTGCGGACGTCATGTGTCGACGCTAGGCAGTCCGGCCGACGCGCTGCAGAAGTTATCCACAGAGCTGGTCGGGGAGCGGCTCGCTGTGCAGCACGGTGAGTGCCGAAACCGCCCTGGTGAGAACGACATACAGCCGTCTCAGTCCAGTGCGCTCGTCGGGCTCGGCGGCGGCGATCGCCGCCGGTTCGAGCACGAGCACCTGGTCGAACTCCAGTCCCTTGGCGACCGTCGCGGGGACCAACTGGACCCGATGGTCGGCGTCGTCGCCGTGATCTGCGTCGAGCCGACCGTGCTCGATGCCGGCGAAGCGCAGCGCCTTCGACACCTTCGCGACGTCGGCATTCGGTGCGATCACGCCGATGGATCCCTCGGATCGCATTGCCGCAGTAATGGATTCGGTCACAGCGGTCGGCAAGGCGGAGCTGTCGACCTGCCGGACCTCGAGCACGCCCGGATTGCTGCGCACCGAGCTGGGCGCGCCGAGCCCGGGGGCCATGCTGGGCAGCAGGCGCGCGGCGAACTCGATGACCGACGCCGGCACCCGGAAGCCGCGGTCCAGCACCTCGAGGTGATGGTCCTGCTGGCCGAGGTGCGTCATGGCCTCCTGCCACGAGTCGGTCGCCCACGGCGTGGTGCCCTGCGCGATGTCTCCGAGCACGGTGACCGACCCGGTGGAGCAGCGGCGGCCGACGGCCCGCAGTTGCATGGGCGACAGGTCCTGCGCCTCGTCGAGCACCACGTGGCCGAGGCATGGCGTCCGTTCGATCAGGTCGCCGAGTTCGTCGAGCAGGGCGAGGTCGGCAGCTGACCACTTCGCGCTGCCCTTGGTGCGGGCAGGCTTGTGCCACAACAAGATTGCCTGTTCGTTTCCGGAGAGCGCACCATCCGCGGCCTCGGCGATCCGGTCGGCCGATGACCACAGATCAAACAACACCTGACGCGGCTCAGCGGCCGGCCAGATGGTCGCGACGTACCCCCGCATCGCCGCCGATTTCGCGATCGCCGCCTGCACCCGGTCGTCGGGGGAGTCCCCGGACCGCTCCATCCGCAGCAGCACCGCGTGCGCCAGGCGCATCGGCAGCATGGTGCGGGCGGCCTCGTAGCGCACACCTCGCGACTTCAGCTCGTCGACAATCTCCTGCACCTCGTAGGCGGGAATGCGCCACTTGCGCGCCCCGCGCGGTATGACGAGGGCTTCGTCGGCGCGGGTGACCCTCGCCCATAGCGCGTTGCGCAGCAGGTCCGCCATCCGCGGATCGCCCTTGAGCACGGCCGCCTGCGTCGACTCGGTCGCCTTCGCGGGTGCGTGCGCGACCAGCTCTGCGGCGGTCGTGTGCTCGACGCGGACCTCGCCCAGTGCCGGCAGCACGGCGTTGATGTGCTCCAGGAACGCGCGGTTGGGTCCGACGACGAGCACGCCGGAGCGGTCCAGCCGGTCGCGGTGGGTGTAGAGCAACCAGGCCGCGCGATGCAGCCCGACCGCCGTCTTGCCGGTGCCCGGTGCACCCTGCACGCAGACCGAGGTGGCCAGGTCGGCCCGGACGATCTCGTCCTGCTCCGGCTGGATGGTGGAGACGATGTCACGCATCGGGCCGGTGCGCGGACGCTCGATCTCCGAGGCGAGGATGTCGCTCGACTTTTCGGGTTCGGCCCGGTTGGTGAGGTGCTCGTCCTCGATCGCGGTGATCTGCCCGCGGTCCACGCCGAACCTGCGGCGCAACGACACCCCCATCGGCTCGGTGTGCGAGGCGCGGTAGAACGCGGTCGACATCGGCGCACGCCAGTCGAGCACCACCGGGTCACCGGACGGGCTGCTCACGTGGCGCCGGCCGATGTAGTGCCGGCCGGAGCCGGCCGGACCGGCATTGCCGTCACTGTCGATCCGGCCGAAGAAGAGCGTGGTGTGCGGGTCGTCCTGCAGCGCTGCGACCCGCCGGGCGAGCACTTCGGCCAGCACGGCAGCTGAGTCGGCGTCGCTTCCGCGGGATGCATCGAGGGACTCCGCGCTCGCGCGCATCCGGGCAAGGTCGGCGCGAGCGTCGGTCAGGTAGGCGCGTTCGTGGGCGAGCTCATCGGCATACGAGCTGGTTTCAGGCATGACGAAAGGGGCGCCTCTCGTGGCTGTCGGTGGGGGAAGAGCGACTATACGCTCAATCCCTCCCACGGACATCGCCACAGAGGCGCCCCTCGCGAGATCCGGCCCCGTCACAAGCCGGATCCACCCCGTCAGGACCGCCGAGCACGGAGGAAGGGAGAGTCACCCGGCGATCCTCATCGTCACCGCGTCACGAGGATGATGCCTCACCCAGCGTGACCGGGACGTTCTGCTGCTTCCCATCGCGCACGATGGTCAGCGTGACCTTGGTGCCCGGCTTCTCGGCGCCGACGAAGCCGACGAGCGAGTCCGAGCCCACCACCTGGTTGCCGTTGAACTGCACGACCATGTCGTTCACCTTGATGCCGGCCTTGGCGGCCGCGGACCCGTCGTTTACCTTCACGACCTTCGCCGCCTGCACGATCGCGTCGCCGACCTTGACCGTGCTGGTCTGGGTCGACACCTGCACCCCGAGCTGGGCGTGGGTCGCCTTGCCGCTCTTGATGAGCTGGCTGGTGATGTTCTGAACGACGGGCACAGGGATAGCGAACCCGATGCCGATGTTTCCGGACTGGGAAGAAGCTGAGGATTGTCCGAGAGTGGCGATCGAGGAGTTGATCCCGATGAGTTCCCCGGACCCGTTGACCAGTGCTCCGCCGGAGTTGCCGGGGTTGATCGCTGCGCTGGTCTGAATCGCGTTGGTCGTCACCGTGGTGGCCTGCGAGGACTGCCCCCCGCTTCCGCCTCCGTTGTTGCCCCCGAACGGATCGCCGTTGTTCCCACCGTCGTTCGGGGACACCGCCTGGGTGGTGACCGGACGGTTCAGCGCGCTCACGATGCCGGTGGTCACCGTGCCGGCCAGGCCGAGCGGGTTGCCGACCGCCATCGCCGGCTGGCCGACCACGAGCTTCTTGCTCGACATGCTGATCGGCGTCAGGTTGCTCGGCGGGTCCTCCAGCTTGATGACCGCGAGGTCGGTGCTCGGGTCGGTGCCGACGACCTTCGCCTGGTAGGTCTTGTTGTCGCTCAGCGTGACCAGCACCGTCGGTTTCGCACCGGACCCGGTCACCACGTGGTTGTTGGTGACGATGTTGCCGCTCTTGTCCAGGATGACGCCCGAACCCTGGTCGCCGCTGTTGCCGCTCTGCACGGTGATCGACACCACGCTCGGGGTGACCTTGGACGCGGTGGCCGACCAGTTGACCGAGCCCGCGTCGGCGAAGTCGGCCGGATTGGCGTTCACCACAGTGGTGTTGCCGCCGGTCGCGGCCGAACTTCCGTTGTCGTCGTGGGTGAGCGCGTAGGTGCCGCCGCTGGCGAGTGCGGCCGCGAGGATCGCCGCGATCGGGATCGCGGCCCAGCTGCGGCCGCGCTTACGCGGCGCGGTGGTCGTGCTCACCCCGCCATAGCCGCCCTGCCCGTATGCCGGTGCCGGCTGCTGCGAGTGGGCGCCGGCGCCGAATGCCTGGCCCTGCCCGTATCCGCCCTGGGCGTAGGACTGCTGCTGCGAAGCCGGGTCGTAGGGCTGGCCGTAGTGCTGCGCGGACGACGCGGTGCCGGGCTGCTGCTGGGGCGGCGCGAACGGGTCGGCCGGGCGACTGCCTGCGTCATACGGCTGCTCGGGAGAGCGCGGGATCGGGGAGGTGTGCTCGTCGCCGGAGTAGATGGACCCGGTCGCGTCGGCGTCCTGACCCCGCCGGGGGTCCTCCTGCGGCTGGTCGGACCGGTGCTGGTCGAACGACATCTGCTCACGCCCTCCTGATGTGTGATGCCCGCTTTGTACCGGGGCGACAGCTACTCAAGTCGGGTCGGCTGTCGCACCGCTTCGTCGATACTGTGGGGTTCCTGTGCCTCCGGCGGGCTCGTCGTCCGAACTCTCCGGGTCTGCTGTCGAGGGTATTTTCACCACGAACGTCGCGCCACCACCGGGGGTGTCACGGACCTCGACCACGCCGTCGTGCAACTGCAGGATCGCGGTCACGATGGCCAGGCCGAGCCCACTGCCCCCGTGCTCGCTGTTGCGTGACGGGTCGGCTCGGTAGAACCGTTCGAAGATCCGCTCCCGCAGGTCGCTGGCGATGCCGGCCCCGTGGTCGACCAGGTGCAGCTCGGCGGTGCCGCCCTGGGTGCCGACCACGACTTCGAGCGGGGTGCGGGGCGGGGTGTAGCGGATCGCGTTGGCCATCAGATTGGTCACCACCTGGCGCAGTGCGGCTTCGTCGCCCAGCACCATGGTTGGTCGCACCGGTCCGCCGAGACCGCGCAGCCGCACCGATCGGTCGTGGTCGATCGCGGTCGCGTCCTGCACGGCATCCGCGGCGAGCACCGTCAGGTCGATCGGCACGTGCGGCCGGTCGGCCGCCGGGGCGTCGCGGTGCATCCGGTCGAGCCGGGTGAGCAGCAGCAGGTCGTCGACCATGACGGCCATCCGGGTCGCCTCGTCCTCGATACGGCGCATCGCGGCCCGGGTGTCGGCCTCGCCGGAGACCGCACCCTGCCGGAAGAGTTCGGCATATCCGCGAACGGTCGCGAGCGGCGTGCGCAGCTCGTGCGACGCATCGGCGACGAACCGGCGCATCCGCTCTTCGGAGGCTCGTCGTACGGCGAAGGAGTCCTCCACTCGGGAGAGCATCACGTTGAGCGACTTGCTGAGGCTGCCGACCTCGTCCTGGGCGCGCGGTGCCGGCACGCGCCGGGTGAGGTCGCCGGCGGCGATGCCGCGGGCGGTGTCCTCGATCTGACGCAGCGGGCGCAGCGTGCGGCGCACGGCGAACCAGCCGAGCACGGCGCAGGCGAGCAGCGCCAGCAGACCGACGAGCACGATGACCAGCTCCAGGTGGTCGACCACCTCGTCGGTGTGGTCCATCGAGACGGCGACGGCATATACATAGGTCGTGCCGGAGTCGTCGACGGTGCCCGCCACGACGTGCCATCGTCCGCCGCCGGCCTTCGACCCGACGGTGAAGACCCGGCCGGAGCGCACCCGCGAGTCCGACGCGGTCAGCTTGGGTATGGCGGGTACCGACGCCGGGTTCCGTTTGTCGCCCGGGCCGGTCATCATGCTCTCCTCGGTGCCGTCGACACCCTGCAGCGAGATCGCGTAGGTGTTGGTCGGCACGTAGGCGAACGCCTGCTGCTCGGTGGCTCGATTCTTCACCGCACCGTCGACGAGATACGCACGTGCTGCACGCAATTCGGCGTCCTGGCGCTGCGTCATGAAGCTGCGCACCTGCGCGGTGGCCGCGGCGCCGGTGATGAGCAGCGCCACCGCGAGCAGCAATACCAGCAGCGCGCTGACGCGCAGTCGCAGCGGCATCGCCTGGAGTTCGCGACGGATGCGCGCGAGAGGGGAGTTGCTGCTGTCGGTCACACCAAAAGTGTCACTCGCGCGGGGCGCGCAGCACGTAACCGACGCCGCGCTTGGTGTGGATCAGAGCGGGTGCGTCACCGACGTCGATCTTGCGCCGCAGGTAGGAGATGTAGCTCTCGACGATGCCTGCCTCGCCGCGGAAGTCGTAGTCCCAGACGTGGTCGAGGATCTGCGCCTTGGACAGCACGCGGCCCTGGTTGAGCATCAGGTAGCGCAGCAGCTTGAACTCGGTGGGGGACACCTCGATGACGTGGCCGCCCCGGCGTACCTCATGGGAGTCCTCGTCGAGCTCCAGGTCGGAGACCTGCACCGTGGACCGGGTCTCGTCCTCGACGTGGGTGCGGCGCAGCACCGCACGGATGCGGGCGACGACCTCCTCCAGGCTGAACGGCTTGGTGACGTAGTCGTCGCCGCCCACCGTCAGGCCCTTGACCTTGTCCTCGACCGCGTCGCGTGCGGTGAGGAAGACGATCGGCACGTCGAAGCCGTTGCCGCGCAGCTTGCGGGTGACGGTGAAGCCATCCATGTCCGGCAGCATGACGTCGAGCACCGCCAGGTCGATGTGGTGATTGCCGGCAACCGAGATCGCCTCGTTGCCGTTGGCCGCGGTGTGCACCTCGAACCCGGCGAACTTCAAGCTCGTCGCGAGGAGTTCGCGGATGTTGGTCTCGTCCTCGACGACGAGCAAGCGGGCCTCGGGTGAACTGATCGCGCTCATGCAGCCCACCTTCCTCCGCAACCCTGGAAGTTTCCTGGGAGTCCGATGATACCCGTCGGGGGTGCGGCTGGATGGTCGCCGGGCCGAGTCGCCGGACCGCGGCAAAATAGTTAGCTTGAGTAATGAGCTATGCTAATTAGATGACTTCTGCCGAGCGCCGCAAGCTGGCCGGTGATCTGCGTTCGGTGGTGTTGCGGATGAGCCGCCGGATCCGCTTCTCCGGTGAGGCAATCCTGCCCCCGCACCAGGCGACGGTGCTGCTCAAGCTGGACAAGGAAGTGCTCACCCCACGACAGCTGGCGCAGATCGAGTGTGTGAGCGCGCCGTCGATGACCCGGACCGTCAGCGCGCTCGTGGACCAGGGTCTGGTGCGTCGGGAGGACGACCCCGACGACGGTCGTCAGGTGCGACTGCACCTGACCCGTGACGGACGGGCGCGACTGGCCGACATTCGCCGGTCGCGGGAGGAGTGGATGCGCAGCCACATGGGTGGCCTCAGCGACGAGGAGTGCGCGGTGCTGCGGGAGGCCGTCGACATCCTGGAGCGGGTGGTGACCGCCAGGTGAGTCGCACGTTCGCCTCACTGGCCGTCTACAACTACCGCGTCTATTTCACCGGCGCGCTGGTGTCCAATATCGGCACCTGGATGGGCCGCACCGCCCAGGACTGGTTGGTGCTGACCGAACTCACCGACCACGACTCCACCGCACTCGGCATCGTCACCGCGTTGCAGTTCGCGCCGGTTGTCCTGCTTGCGCCGTTCGCCGGCGCGATCACCGACCGCTTCCCGAAACGGCGGGTGCTGTTCGGCACCCAGACCGCGCTCGCGATCACCTCCGCGATCCTCGCCGCCGTCGTCCTCGCCGGGGTCGTGCAGCTGTGGCAGGTCTACCTGCTGGCGGCGCTGCAGGGAGTGGCGACCGCGCTCGACAACCCGAGCCGGCAGGCTTTCGTCTCCGAGATGGTCCCGTCGCAGTTGCTGACCAACGCCGTCGGGCTCAACGCCACGTCGTTCAACGCGGCCCGGCTGATCGGCCCGGGGGTTGCCGGCCTGATGATCGGCCTGATCGGCACGGGCAACACGCTGATTTTCAACACGCTCTCGTTCGTGTCGGTGCTGATCGCGCTGAAGGTCATGCACCCGGCCGAGCTCGACCCCGCACCGCAGGTCCGCGGCAAGGGCAAGGTGCGCGAGGGGCTGGCCTACGTGCGGCACCGGCCGGACATCATGCTGGTGATGTTCATGGTGTTCATGCTCGGCACCTTCGGGATGAACTTCCAGATCACCATCGCGCTGATGGCGACCACCGTATTTCACCGCGGTGCAGCCGAATACGGCCTACTCGGGTCGGTGATGGCGATCGGCTCGCTGGCGGGCGCGCTGATGGCCGCTCGTCGGCAGCGGCCGCGGTTGCGGATCCTGATCATGGCGCTCGCCGGCTTCACGGTGTTCTCCGCGCTCGCTGCGCTGGCCCCGTCATACCTGCTGTTTGCGGTGTTCCTGATCCCGACCGGGCTCTGCGCGATCACGATGCTCAACACCGCCAACGCCACCGTGCAACTCAGCGTCACGCCGGTGATGCGCGGTCGGGTGATGGCGCTCTACATGGCGATCTTCATGGGCGGCACCCCGCTCGGGTCGCCGGTGATCGGCTGGATCGGCGCGCAGTTCGGTGCCCGGTGGACCATCCTGGTCGGCAGCATCGCCACGGCAGCTACCGTGGTGGCCGCGATGACCTATCTGATGCGTAGCAAGGATCTGCGGGTGCGCCTCGAGGGTCGACCGATTCCGCATTTCGAGGTGCGTCCGCGCGACGTCGCCGAGACCGAAAGAGTTGCCTGAGGTGTACGTCAGATGATGAAGCCCCGCACCCAACGCATCGTGGTCGTCGTCGCGCTCGTCTCGCTGATCGGGGTCACCGTGCTGTCCTGGCTGGTCAGCTGAGCTGTTGGGCTCGTAGCCGCCGCGCCGTGTGCTCGAGCTGCTCGACGACGCCGCGTCGCAACACGTATGGCGCGTCCGGGTTGTCCTTCAGCCAGTCGCGCGCCGCGGCGACCACTGGGTTGTCGCTGCTGCCCTCATCGACGCTGGTCTGCGGGAAGAGGCCGGCGACCAGCCGGCCGGTCATCGTGCGGGATTGGGTCCGCCACCAGGTATTCAGGCCCGCGAAGTAGGCATCGCGCAAGCCGGCCACGTCCTGCGGTGCGGAGTGCACGAAGCCGGACAGCAGGGCGCGCTGCCGGTCGTTGGTGAGGCCGGTGCCCGCGGTGAGTTGGCGCCACACCTCCTCCTTGACCGCGACCCCGGGCCGGCTCGCCAGTGCCCTGGCGTATGCCGTGGCGCCGGTCATCGTGTGGTCGGCGGCGTAGGCGGCGTGCAGCTCCCGCTCCTCGATTGCGCCGAGGGTGGCCAGCGCCGTCACGAGCTCCCAGCGCAGGTTCGGTGGCATCGGCGGACCGGGCAGCTCGCCGTCGAGGACGCGTCGCACTGGTGCCGCACCCGACGGGGTGAGCGGCGCGATGTCGGCGAGCGCCGACGTCCATGCCCGCTGCAGGTCCGAACCCGGATCTGCAGCAGCGACACCGGCTTCCACCAGGTGCAGCAGCCGCTCGCCGGCGGCCCGTCGGGCCGCTGGGGGAAGGAAGTCGGTGACCGCGGTGCGCGCCATGCCCAACGCGAGGGCCAGCAATCCGGCATCCGGCTCATCCGGCAGATTGGTGTGAACGGCGTCGAGGAACTGGCTGGCCGGTAGCTCGGCGCCGCGGGTGAGATTCCACAGCGTCGACCAGAGCACGGCCCGGGTGAGGGCCGGCTCGACCTGGCCGACGCCGGCGGCCACGAGCCGCGCCTGGTCCGGTGCCAACCAGGTGATCGCGTAAGTGCGGTCCTCGTCGTTGAGTGCGACCAGGTCGACCTGGGTGTCCTCCGGAAGCTCGACAAGGGTGGTGTCGCCGGTGATGGTCACCGGCTGTGACAGGGTCCGGCGCAGACCGGCGGCAGTGTCGGCGAACGCGCTGAGCACTACCCGATGATCGCGCGGCACGCGCTCGCCGGTCAGCGGATCGGTGGCCCGCTGGGCGATGGTGACGGTGCTGTCCGAGACATCGGCCGACAGTGTCGACGGCCCGGACGTGCGCAGCCAGGCATCGACCCAGCCGGTCAGGTCGCGGCCGGTGGCGTCCTCGAGGCAGTCGATCAGGTCGGCGAGAGTCGTGTTCCCGAACGCGTGACGCCGGAAGTACTCCCGGGCACCGGCGAAGAACCCGTCCCGGCCGACGAACGACATCAACTGCTTGAACACGGCCGCGCCCTTGGCGTAGGTGATGCCGTCGAAGTTGACTCGCGCCGCGTCCAGGTCGGGCACATCCGCGACGATCGGATGGGTGGTCGGCAGCTGGTCCTGCTCGTAGGCCCACTGCTTGCGGCGCAGCGCGAAAGTCAGCCAGGGTCCGTCGAATCCGGCGGCCTCGGTCGCAGCGAGGTAGCCCATCAGGTCGGCGAAGGACTCCTTCAGCCAGGTGTCGTCCCACCACCGCGGCGTCGCCAGGTCGCCGAACCACATGTGCGCCATCTCGTGCATGATCACCTCGGCGCGCGACTCGCGCTGGGCGGTCGTCGTCGCGCCGCGGAAAAGGTAGACGTTCTCGTTGAACGTCACGAGTCCCGGATGCTCCATGGCGCCGATGTTGTACTCGGGCATGAACAGTTGGTCGTATTTGCCCCATGGGTAAGGGAATTCGAAGGCGGCGTCGAAGAAGTCGAGCCCGCGCCGGGTGATCTCGAAGATCTCCTCGGCGGGCAGATGCGGCGCCATCGACGCGCGGCAGCCGACGCCCAGATCGACCTGTTGAGTGCTGCCGTCGGGGCGCTCGATCGTCCAGGTCGCACTGCTCCGGTGGAACGGTCCGACCGCAACGGCGACAAGGTAGGTCGACAGCGGTGGCGTCGGAGCGAACGTGGTGGTGCGGACCCCGGCGGTTGTCGTCTGCTCGGTGACCGGCTGGTTGCCGAACGCGTGCCAGGCAGCGGGTGCGGTGACGCTGACGGTGAAGCGCGCCTTCAGGTCGGGTTGTTCGAAACAGGCGAACACCTTGCGCGCGTCGGTCGGCTCGAAATGCGTGTAGGCGTAGGTGTTTTCGTCGGCCGGGTCGGTGAACCGGTGCATGCCCTCGCCGGTGTGGCTGTAGCGGCAACGGGCGACGACCCGGACGACGTTCTCGCTGCCGTCGGTGCGCAAACCGTCCAGCAGGAGGCGTGCCCCGTCATACGAGATGGGGGAGGGGGTGGCGTTGATCGTGACGTCGGTGACCTCGTCGGCGACCAGGTCGAGCCAGGTCTCCTCGTCGGTGCTGGTGAAGCGCACGGTCGAGACGGACTCGAAGGTGGCGACTTCGGGATCGGCTGCGGCGCTCAAGTCGAGGCTGACCGTGTAGCTGTGCGTGGTCAGGGCTGCGCTGCGCCGGGCGCACTCGTCCCGGGTGAGATTGAGGTCGCCGGTCATCAGGCCATCGTGACCGACCCGCCTGCGTGAATGGTCAGCGGGTCCTGCGGTGCTCAGAGGTGATCGACGACGTAGTCGATGCAGGCCGTGAGCGCAGCGACATCGGCCGGATCGACCGCGGCGTACATGCCGATCCGCAGCTGGTTGCGGCCCAGCTTGCGGTAGGGCTCGGTGTCGACGATGCCGTTGGCCCGGAGCACCTTCGCGACCTCTGCCGCGTCGACGCCGTCGAAGTCGATCGTGCCGACCACCTGCGACCGGGACGCCGGGTTGCTCACGAACGGCCTCGCGAAGTCCGCGGCGTCCGCCCAGTCGTAGAGAGTGCGGCTGGATGCCGCGGTGCGATCGACACACCAGGGCAGGCCGCCGTGGGCGAGCATCCAGTCGAGCTGCTCCGCGAGCAGCGCGAGCGTGACGATCGCGGGCGTGTTGTAGGTCTGGTCGAGCCGCGAATTGTCCACGCAGATCTGCAGATTGAGCACGTCCGGGATCCAGCGGTCTGCGCTGAGCTCGGCGATGCGGTCGAGGGCCGCGGGCGACATCGTGGCCAGCCAGAGGCCGCCGTCGGAGGCGAAGCCCTTCTGCGGCGCGAAGTAATAGGCATCGGTCTGGTTCAGGTCGACCGGCAACCCGGCCGCGGCCGAGGTCGCGTCGACCAGCATCAGCGCGTCGGCGCCGGCGCCGGGCACTCGGTGCACGGGCGTCATCACCCCGGTGGAGGTTTCGTTCTGCGCGTAGCCGTAGGCGTCCGCACCGTCGACCGCCCCCAGCACGGCGGCGGTGCCCGGCTCGGCCTCCACCACGGTCTGCTCCCCGAGGAACGGTGCGCGGGTGGCGACCGAGGCGAACTTGCCGCCGAACTCACCGCACACCCCGAACGCGGCCCGGTCACGGATCAGGCCGAACGCGGCCGCGTCCCAGAAGGCATTGCTGCCGCCCATGCCGAGCACGACCTCGTAACCGTCGGGCAGCCCGAACAGCTCGGCGATGCCGGATCGCACGCGCGCCACCAGCGCCTTGACCGGCGCCTGCCGGTGCGAGGTGCCGATCACTTCGGGGCTGAGCTGCTGCAGCGCCGCCAACTGCTCGCCACGGACCTTGCTCGGTCCGGAGCCGAAGCGACCGTCAGCGGGCTTGAGGGAATCGGGGATGACGAGCTGGGTGGTCACAGCGCAGCAGTCTCCCACCGGTAGCGTCGGGCGCATGCAGCCGATCAAGCGGTGGGACTACGCGGGCGAGGGACTGGACGAGAGTGAGCTGCCGCCCGCGCCCTGGGCGGTCGTCGAGCGGTGGGTCGACGATGCGCGGATCCGGCAGGAGGAGCGCGGTGACGTGCCGGAGCCGGACGCGATCTCGGTGGCGACCGTCGACGGCGCCGGTCAGCCGCACGTGCGGACCGTGCTGCTGCGCTATCTGACGCCGGCCGGGCCCGGCTTCTACACCAACCTGCAGAGCCGTAAAGGCCTTGACCTGCAAGCCAATCCGCGCATCGCCGCGGCGCTGACCTGGCCGGCGATGTACCGCGCGATCCGCTTCGTCGGCACCGCGCAGGAACTCGACCGGGAGACGGTCACCGAGTATTTCCAGAGCCGGCCCTACGGCTCGCGGATCGGCGCGTGGGCGTCGCGGCAGTCCGAACCCGCATCCGGGCGCATCGAGTTGGAGGACGCCGTTGCGGCATACGAGCGCAAGTGGCCGGACACCGGCAGCGCCGACGACGTGCCGCTGCCGGTGCACTGGGGCGGGTATGCCGTGCGCTGCGACGAGGTGGAGTTCTGGGCGGGCCGGGCCAGCCGTTTGCACGATCGGCTGGTCTACGTGCGGTGCGCCGATGGTGACCTTGCCAACCCCGAAACCTGGCGGATCGAGCGCCGGCAGCCCTGAGGCGGGGGAGTGGCGGCCGGCTGGCGGGCATGGGACAGCCCGTGGGCTCCGGCGGTGCCGGCTTGTGCGTTGGACGAATCGCACACCCACGGGCTGCGGTGGCTGCGTTGGAGTAGCTACCGAACGTCCGTTTCGTCCTTGAGTCGGCTGACCGGAGGTAGCCGGGACGAACGTAGGTTGCGCTAGCGCGCAACCACCTCACGCGTCCTTTGAGAATTCACTCTTGGACCACCTCCTTTCCCGTGTGCCGCAACGCTAAAACGGCTAGGCGGCCGAGCGCAACGGGTTAAAGATCACGTCACCACCGGACCCGGAACCGGCCGGGAAAAGGAAGCGGCTGGCGCCCAGGGGGAGTGCGCCAGCCGTCCGAGCTGGGCCGGACGAACCGGCCCGCTCACCCCGTCCGTGGAACCGGACGGTTCGGGATGTCGAGGTCAGAGGGGAGGAGTCCACGACATCCAACCCGTACAACGGAGGTCGGCGCCGGACCATTCCCGCGCCGGACAGAAAATTCAGCTGCGACTCAATCGCATATTGCCGGCTGCGGTCGAAATAGCAGCCGTCAGAGCGAAGTGGCAGGCTTAGGCCTGTGAGTGAGCTGATCGACACCACGGAGATGTACCTCCGTACCATTTTCGACCTCGAAGAAGAGGGCATCCTGCCGTTGCGCGCGCGGATCGCGGAACGACTCGGGCACTCCGGCCCGACGGTTTCGCAGACCGTCGCCCGCATGGAGCGGGACGGCCTGCTGACCCTCGCCGGTGACCGGCACCTCGAGCTGACGTCGGAAGGTCGAACGCTCGCGATTCGAGTGATGCGCAAGCACCGCCTCGCCGAGCGCTTGCTCGTCGACGTCCTCGGCGTCGACCTTGAATATGCCCACGACGAGGCGTGCCGCTGGGAGCACGTGATGAGTGAGCGCGTCGAGCGCCGGATCCTGGCCTTGCTCAACGAGCACCACCTGTCGCCATACGGCAACCCGATCCCCGGCCTTGAGGAGCTCGGGGAGCGCGAGACGGTCGAGAAGTTCCGGGACGGGGTGCGTCCGCTGACCGAAGTCATCACCGCCGCATCCGCGAACTTCGTGGTACGTCGCATCGGCGAGCCCGCGCAGGCCGACCAGGATGCGATCAGCGTGCTCACCGCCGGTGGCATCGCGCCTGGTGCCGCCGTGCACGCGCAGGTCGACGGTGACCGGGTGCTGGTGCAGGCGGGCTCGGTCGAAGCCGTTTCGTTACCCCGCGACGTCGCGTCGCACGTCTTCGTCGACGCAGGCTGAAAACCCCGTCGTTGCAACGGTTCCGGGCCGGGGTGACAAAGCGCGCACACAGACTCGCCCGCAGGTCGTGACCTCACTGTGACTTTCGAATGCCAGCCGTGTACCTTTTTGTCCGGCCCTCCGACCGGAGGTCCCCCGGATGGCAACGCCGAGTCCTGCCAGCCAGCCGGGAGTGCTGATTACCGCCGGCAGGAGCGGGGGAACCACCACCGGGCGGCGAAAGCCGTCCTTGGGGCCAAGTAGCGTCGCAACATCACGGGGATTGTTGCGCCGAGACCGGGTATCTCCACCCGAGCCCGACAGCTCACCTCGTAGGCGCAGGAGAGGTACTTCGTGTCCGTTATTGCCCCCCGCGGTCGCCACCGCGCCCCGAGCAAGCTTTCGACCACCTTCAATTCGACCGCGCGGGTGTCCGCGGCTGTGGCCGTGACCGGTGGCCTCGTCGCCTCCATCGCCGCCCCGCAGGCCGCCGACGCGGCGACCGGTGTCGCCTCGTTCTCCGGCTCCGGGCACGCTGCGACGACCGCCACCCCGGTCGAGGCCGTGCAGGCCAAGCAGCTGCTCGCCACCGTTGACGCCAAGCCGCAGCTGGCCACCTCGGCAGAGGCCAAGCAGCTGGTGGTCAAGCCGAAGAAGAAGGCCGAGCCCAAGCAGGAGACTCAGCAGACCCAGCAGACTGCTGCGGCCTCCACCGAGCGCGCCAGTGCGCAGACCCAGGCCCAGACGCAGACCCAGCCGCGGGCCGAGAGCCAGACCCAGGAGCGGTCCCAGACCCAGGTGCGTCCGCGGACCTCGTCGGTGTCGCGCTCGCAGTCGCGCCCCACCCAGGCCCCGCGTAACACCGAGTACAACCCGGCGCCGAAGGCTCAGCCGAAGCCGGCACCCAAGCCGAAGCCGCAGCCGACGCTGCCCGCCGCTTCCGGTGTGGTCGCCATTGCCAAGCAGTACGTCGGCGTCCCCTACGTCTGGGGCGGCAACACCCCGGCCGGCTTCGACTGCTCGGGCTTCAGCTCGTACGTCTTCGCGCAGGCCGGCAAGTCGATCCCGCGGACCGCGACGGCGCAGATGTTCGCTGCGACCAAGGTGTCGAGCCCGCAGCCGGGTGACCTCATCTTCTACGGCAGCTCGTCGTACGCCTACCACGTCGGCATCTACATCGGCGGCGGCATGATGGTCGCCGCGCCGAAGCCGGGCGACGTGGTGAAGATCCAGGCCGTCTACGGCAACCCGGTTGCCTACGGCCGGTTCTGAGCCGAACACCGATCAGACGACGAACGCCGCGCCCGCTACGGGCGCGGCGTTCGCCGTCTGACGGGACCGGGGTCGGCGCCTGCGGTGCGTCCGCGGCCGGACACCCGCATAGACTGCGCGGGACTCCCGCCATACATCTGCGAAAGGCACCCCCCGTGACGCTGTCCGAATCCCTGCTCGCCGCCGACACCCGACCCGCCGTCGTGGCCGACCTGGTCGGTGTCATCGATGCCGAGGTCAAGGGCAAGAAGGGACTGGGCGGAGTAGCGATCAAGGGTGGATATGCCGCGATTCGCAAGGTGAGCCCGACCATCGCCACCACCGCGACCGACCGGATGCTGCCGGACTTCGCGGCGGCGCTGCAGCCGTTCTGGGCCGACTTCGGCGGCGCCGGTGACTTCGGCAGCTACCTGTCCGGCCGCGGCGACGAGGTTGCGGATGCGCTGCTGCAGGTGACCGACCGGCGGGCCGCCGCGACGGACCGGGAGCCGCTCAAGCGCGCGTACAACGGGCTGCGGGGCAAGGCCAAGGACAACGTGAAGGCGGCGCTGCCGCGGCTTGGTGCCGTCGTGCAGCAGCACGCGGGTTAAGGGCGCCCCCCGACATACGGCTCAGCCGTTGCCGTTGCCGTTGCCCGGCTTGACGGTCACCGTCTCCGTGCGGGTGATGGTCTTCGGCGGTGCGGTCTCGGTTTTGGTCGTCGTCGCCGTCGCCGTCCTGGTCTCGGTTGCGGTCGCGGTTTCCTTCGAGGTCTCCTTCACGGTGGTGGTCTTGGTCTGGGTGACCGTCCGCTCGCCGCCGCCGGCATTCTTGGTGACGGTGACCGGCGGTGCCTGCACGGTGACCGTCTTGGTCCCGCCTTCACCGGTGACCGTCTGTGTCGATGTGCTCGGTGCCTGAGTGACCGTGCTCGCCGTACCGCTCTGCGTATAGGTATAGACCGACTGCTGCTGCTGGGATGAGGAGTTGTCGCCCCGGTCGGCCACCACGTAGATGCCGATCGC
The DNA here is from genome assembly GCF_026162425.1 of Flexivirga meconopsidis. GTDB lineage: Bacteria > Actinomycetota > Actinomycetes > Actinomycetales > Dermatophilaceae > Flexivirga > Flexivirga meconopsidis. The sequence continues at coordinate 972,721 of NZ_JAOBQJ010000001.1, forward strand.
GCACAGCGCCGCGACGCCGGCACCGATCAACAGACCGGGGATCAGGCCGCCGTAGCCGCCACCTCCGCCGTCCCCGCCGCCGTCGTCGTAATAGGCGTAACCGTCATCCGGCGGGCCCGGCGGCTCCTCATCCCAGGACGAGAGGAAATCGTCGTTGGCTGCCCGCTGCGCCTCCGGATCGCTGCGGTCACGGCCGGTCGGCACGTCGTACCAGTTGTTCGACATGCCCGCCATGCTACGAGCGAAAGGTGTCGACCGCGCAGTCCCGTCCCGTCGCGCCGCATGCGGCGTCATACGACCTAGGCTGCGGTTGTATGACGACCGACCCCCACCTGCCCCGGTTTCTCGGCGGACTGACCACGATCAAGCCGGTGGCGTTCGCGGTCCGCAAGCTGGTGCCGGTCGACAAGGCGGTGACGCGCTGGTCCGGCGGCCGCGTGCATGTGGTGCCGACCGCGCTGCTGCCGCAGCTGACCCTGACCACCACCGGACGCCGCACCGGCCGGCCACGTGCGGTGCCGCTGCTTTACGTGCGCGACGGCGGTGGCTATGTGGTGGTCGGCTCGAACTTCGGGCAGGCCAACCACCCCGCGTGGGTGCTCAACCTGCGGCACGACCCGCACGCCGAGATCCAGCTCGGCACGGCGGGCCTCCCGGTCCGCGCGGTCCCGCTCGATGATGCCGAGCGGGACCGTGTCTGGCCACAGCTGGTGCGGGTGTGGCCGGGGTATGACAGCTACGTGCGCTGGGCCGGGGACCGTCGGATCAGGCTGTTTCGCTTGGTGCCGGAGGAGGCGGGTGGCTGAGAACTTCGTGGGGCGCCTATGCGGGCTGATTGCCGTGCCGGCGCTCGGGTAGCCGGACCCGCTTGCGGGTGAGCGTCGCAATCGCGTCCGCCAGCACCGTCCGGGTCAGCGCCGGGTCGATCACGTCGTCGACCAGGCCACGTTCGGCCGCGTAGTAGGGGTGCATGAGCTCGTCGCGGTAGCGGGCGATGCATTCGCGCCTGGCCAGTTCTGGGTCCGGCGCCGAGGCGATCTCCCGGCGGAAGATGATGTTGGCAGCGCCCTCGGCGCCCATTACCGCGATCTCGTTGGTCGGCCAGGCGAAGGACAAGTCGCAGCCGATGGAGCGTGAGTCCATCACGATGTATGCGCCGCCATACGCCTTGCGCAGAACCACCTGGATGCGCGGCACGGTCGCATTGCAGTAGGCGTAGAGCAACTTGGCGCCGTGTCGGATGATGCCGCGCCGCTCCTGGTCGACCCCGGGCAGGAAACCGGGAACGTCGACCAGGGTCACCAGGGTGATGCCGAATGTGTCGCACATCGTGACGAAACGGGCTGCCTTCTCCGACGCCGCGATGTCGAGTGCGCCGGCGAGCACGGTCGGTTGATTGCCGACGATGCCGACGACCTCGCCGCCGATCCGGGCGAGCACGCACACGACGTTGCGCGCCCAGCGTTCGTGGACCTCGATCCATTGCCCGTCGTCGACGAGCTCGTTGATCACCGCCCGCATGTCGTAGGGCATCTTCGGATCGGCCGGCACCATCGTGCAGAGTGTGTCGACGCGACGGTCGGTCGGGTCGTCGACGACCTGGTCGGCCGGAGGATGATCGTGGTTGTTCTGCGGGAGCAGCGAGAGGAGGAAGCGCACGTCGTCGAAGCAGTCGGCCTCGTTGTCATGGGCGAAGTGAGCAACCCCTGAAATCTCGGAATGCACTGCGGCGCCGCCCAATTCGTCCATGCCGACCGACTCTCCGGTGACTGCGGCCACCACGTCTGGTCCGGTCACAAACATCTGCGCGATGCCCTCGACGGCGAAGACGAAATCGGTCAGCGCCGGGGAGTATGCCGCGCCGCCAGCGCATGGGCCGACCATCACACTGATCTGGGGTATGACGCCGGAGGCAGTGACGTGGCGACGGAAGATTTCGCCGTAACCAGCGAGCGCCGTGACGCCCTCCTGGATCCGGGCCCCGGCTCCGTCGTTGACACCGACCACGGGGCATCCAGCGCTGACCGCCAGATCGAGCACCTTGCAGATCTTCTGCGCATGCGCCTCCCCGAGCGCTCCACCGAAGATGCGGAAGTCGTGGGCGTAGGCGAACACTCGGCGACCGTGCACCAGGCCCCAGCCGGTGACCACCCCGTCGGTCGCAGGGCGCCGATGCTCCAGGCCGAAACCGGTCGCCCGGTGCCGTCGGAACCCTTCGATCTCGTGGAAGGTGCCGTCGTCGAAGAGCAGGTCGAGGCGTTCGCGGGCGGTCAGCTTGCCCTTGCGGTGCTGGCGTTCGGTGGCCTCGATGTCGCCTCCGGATCGCAGGTCGGTCTGCATCCGGTGCAGCTGCGCGGTGCGCTCCTGCAGCGTCGGCGTGGGCAACTCGGTGAGTTCGAGTCGGCGTTCGAGGTCGCCGAGGGTGCGGTCGTTGAGGTCGGTCATCGCGGGTGCTCCTGTTGCCTTGTCGTGGCTGTCACGCAACGGCGCCGACAGGGGCGTCGCGGTGGAAACGTCGGGACAGCTTCGGATCGTGGCTGAGGATCGCCTGGTGCAGGTGGTTGAGTCGGTGGCTCGGGTCGACGCCGAGCTCGTTGCGCAGCCGGTTGCGGACTCGCCGGAACACGTCGAGAGCCTCCGTCTGACGCCCGTCGAGGTAGAGCGCCATCATCAGCAGCTCGTTGAGATTCTCGCGCTCGTGGTGCATCTCGACCAGGTGCGTCAGGTCGGCGATCGCCGACCGCACGTCGCCTGCCTCCAGCCGCAGCCCGGCCTGCAATTCGAGAGCAGTGGTGCGGCGCTCGGTCAGCCGGACCCGCTCGGCGCGCAGCGCCGGAGCGTCCGATACCCCGTCGAGTGCCGATCCCTGCCAGCGGGCGAGTGCGGTGTCGATCAGGTGCGTGGCGCGCACCGGGTCGCCGCGGCCGAGCATCTCAGCCTCCCGAAGCTCGCCGACGAACGCGAAGACGTCCACCTCCTCCGGGCGAAGCGCCAATCGGTAACCTCCCTCGACCGTCTGCAGCAGCGCGTCCCCCCGCTCGGTGCCGAGGCCGGCTCGCAGCGCTCGCCGCAGCCGGGTGATGTTGGCCTGCAGGGCGTTACGCGCGTTGCCCAACTCGGCGTCGGACCACAGTTGGTCCACCAGGTAGTCCGCGGACAGCGACCGCCCGGGCTCGAGCGCCAGCAACGCGAGCAGGGTGCGTGCCTGCCGAGAGACCAGCGGCACCCCGACACCGTCATCGCGAAGGGAAACCCACCCCAGAAGATTGATCTTCATGACTTCCTCGACAACTTCTCTCGTGAGCGGTTCCTGATCGTCCGCTCGCTGCGATGTCACCACTATGGGTCGGCCCGGAGTCGATGCGAAGGGTTTCGGAAGGGGCACAAACTGACATGGCAGGGTGTTGCGGCCATGCGCCCCGGAGCGCCCCGGGACGCGCGAAACCCCCGTCATACCGGGGGAAATGCGGTATGACGGGGGCGTGGGTGGGCGGCCGAGGGTCTTGTTCAGCCGGTGCAACCGACCAACTCGGTTGCGGGGGAGGTGTCGTGCGCGCGCACTGCTGCCAGCTCCGCACCGACCCAGTGCAGGCGCACCGAGAGCTCACTGGTGCCGCGCACCGCGATCGCACCTCTGGATCGGTCGTCGCCCGCGGCGAGCACCTCGGGCGGCAGGTCCTCGCACACCACGTGCCGGGCGTTGAATCCGTCCGGCACGGATCGCTCCGACCAGCTGAGCAGCGCTGCCGGCTCGGCAGAGGAACTCACCCGCAGATGACGCATCGGCACACCGAGACCGATCCGGGCCGCCTTGAGGATCGCCTCCTTGCGTACCCACCGCACCAGCAGCGCCTCGTGCAGGTCCGGTGCGGCAAGGTCCTCGGCGAGTTCATCGTCCCGGCAGAGCAGGCGACGCACCCGGTTGATCGTTTCCAGGTCGGCGACCTCCACGTCGACGCCGACGGCTTCTGGCCCAGGCACGATGGCGACCGCGACCAGGTCCCCGCTGTGGGAGACCGACAGCGACCACTCGCCGGCGTGAGCGCCCGCCGCGCCGACCGGACCGTGGTCCTGGGCCTTGCATTCGGGGCACTCACGGTGCACTTCGGCGGACTGATCCATCGTCAGCCGGCGCAGTGCGTAGCGGGCGAGCGTGGCGCCGGTGGTGAACCGCTCTCGGTCGTCTTCCTGCTGATATTTGTTGCGGCGCAACAACTCTCGCGGGCTCAGGCCAGCGGGGTCAGCGCTGTCGCGCCGTGCGAGCCAGACGTGTGCTTGCATGATCGGCCCTCCTTCCTTCGGGTATGACGGGGGTCACGGCAACCGCTGCAACTCGTGGAAGAAGCCCGGCAGCTCCCGCAACGCGCCGGTGTCGCGCAGTTCGTCGTAGATGCGTTTGGCGACCGCGAGATCGAGTACGCCTAGACCGAACGGGGAGAACACCACCGTCCGGTCGAACGGCACCTGCACGCGGCCCAGCAGCACGTCGGCCAGTGTCCCGTCGAGGAAGTCGCGGTTTCCGGTGCGCTGCTCGGCCAGGTGTACCGAGGTGTCGGCCTTCAGGCAGTGCTCGACGTCGTCGACGATGTTGCACGCAGTCAGCACCACGTCGACGCCCACGTCGCGCAATGAGACATTGAGCACCAGCGGCGCGTGGTCGAAGTCGGAAGCATCGGTGAGGTAGGGCTCGGGAGCGACCGTCGTCAGCAGCACCAGGTCGCCGGATCGCACTGCAGATCCTGCAGATTCGGCAATCGAGACGGTTGTGTCGGCCAAGGTGCGCGTCAAGTGTTCGGCGAACTCCGCGGCGTGCGAGTCCGAGGCGTCATACAGCGTGACGTGACGGAAGGTCAGGCCGGCAGCGAGCAGGTAGTGCAACACGTAGCGGGCGATGAGCCCGCCGCCGACGATCGTCAGGGTCTCGATCCGGCGGTCAGCGCCGAGCACTGTCGCGGCGAGCGCGGCCGATGCGGCCGTGCGGGTCGCGCTGATGATGGAAGACTCCACGCAAGCGAGCGGGTAGCCGGTCGCGGGGTCATTGAGGATGCTCACCGCCGAGGCACGGGGCACCCCGAGCGCGACGTTGCCCGGCACACTGGAGATCCACTTGACGCCGTCGACCCCGATTGAGCCGCCGACCGAGGCCGGCAAGGCGATGATGCGGTTTTCGGGCCGGTCCGGGAAGCGCAGGAAGTAGGACGGTGGATTGACCGTATCGCCCTGGTGGTGAAGCAGATACGTCTTCTCGACCAAGGCGATGGTCTCGGTTTCGCGTCCGGCGAGGTAGGTCTCGACCTGTTCGCCGCCGATGACGGCAAACTCCGGCACGGGGCTGGGGGCGATGGCCATAGCGCGGGCTCAGCGTCCGGTCTCGCGCTGCACGAATGCGGTGAGTGTGCCGACAGTCGCGAAATCGCGCATCCGCAGCTCCTCGACGTCGAATTCGACGCCGAACGCATCGGACAGATGCAGCAGGAGGTCGAGCACGCCGGTGGAGTCCAGGCCGATCTCGTGAAACAGGGACGTGTCCGCGGTCGCGTCGAGGACTGGCCGGCCGCGTACCTCGGAGAGCGCGCCAACGACGAGGCCGAACGTGTCGGTCTCAGTGCCGTAGCGGGTCGGTGCGAGTGTCATCACATGCTTCCTTTCTGATGAAATGTGTTGTGGGTCAACGCTTCCCGCGTCACCCGATCGGGTGTGCCCGACCCGTTCGGCTCGGGTTGTGCTCACTGCGGACCAGTCGCTGACCGCGCAGTAGGTCTTCGGTGGTATCGGCGACCCTGATGAGTCGCGGTTGGGCATCGGCGACCAGAACCTCGGCAGGTAGGCCTCGTGAGAGCACCTGGCGCATGGGCATTGGCACGCCGACGGGCCCGCCATGGCGGACGGCGAGCAGATCGCCGGGTCGGACAACGGGCAGCTGCACCGGTGAGGGTTGGCCACTTGGGTCGGGGCCGCGCAGCAACGATGCACGCTCCCCGCGACCTTCGTCGTCGGGCAGGAGCACAGGAGCGGCTTGGTGCTGATCGGTGACCAGGTCGATGTCGGTGACGACGTGCTGGGTGTCGCCGCGGTCCGTGGCGTTCCGGACACGAGCGACCAGGAGGCCGGCCGGGCGGGTGAAGGAGAGGCCGTACTCAACGAGCACGTCGGCGGCTCCGACCGGCTCGAGGAAGGCGCTCAGCTGGTCTGCGTCGGACTGGGCGGCGCTCGAGACCGTCGGGTTCAGGTCGTCCCCGAGCAGGACGAGCCGCAGCGGGTGCATCTGGTCGATGCGCCGGGCTGTGTCGATCAGGTGGCGAACGCTGTCCGGCCCGGCCACCGCGCGCGAAAGACTGGCCGGTGGCCTGTTCGACCGCACTGCGATCAGGTCGAGCGACGGGAATCGGGCGGCGAACGCTGCCTTGCCCAGGTCCTTTTCGTCGATGCCGAGGTCGAGCTGCACACCGACGGGAGCACGGGTGCCGCGGGCCGTGGCGACCCGGTCGATGAGCGTGAGTTGTTCGAGATCGGCGGCGACGATCACACCGACACCCGAGCGCAGGCAGGCTTCGACGTCTTCGGAGGCGTCGACGGTTGCGAAGACGATCTGGTCGGCGTCGCAGCCCGCGAGCAGAGCGGTGGTCAGTTCGGCAGGCGACCCGACCACCGCCACCGCACCCGCCGTGTGAATCGCGGCGCAGACCGAGACATTGGGATTGGCCTGCAGCCGGAAAGCGGGTCGAGCACGGTCGGTCAGCGCGATTGCCACCTGCGTGACTGTGTCGTGCAGCACCGCTGCGTCATACACGTAGACGGGGGTGCCCACGTCTCGCGCGATCGACGCGACGGACACACCCTGGATGGAGGTGGTCACCGCGGGGCTGGAGGAATGCATGGTCTGCTGCTCGCTTTCGCCGATGGCACGGGTATGCCGGTGTGCTCGTGATCTCGACGGTAGGAAGCGGCCGTGACGCCTCGCTGACACCGATCTGACGCGTGCTTCGGGACCGTGCGACAGGGCCGCCCGGCTTTCTACGCTCCGGGACGTCACCGGTCGACCGACCGGTGACAGAGCACGGACGAGAGGGTGGGGAACGATGAGCAGTCTCATCAGGATGCTGGCGCCGGGTGCGCTGGTGCAGCACGAGACGGTCGAGCCGTCGCGACTTGCGGCGTTGACCGGGCAGATCGAGAGTCGAGGAGTCGTCGTACCGGTGGCGGTCGCGCCCCTCGGCGACGGCCGTTTCATGGTGCTGGACGGGGCGCACCGCACGGCGGCGGCCGTTGCGGTGGGATTGGCGCGAGTGCCCTGCCGAGTGTTCGCGCCGGCACCTGGCAAGCCCATCGCCGGTTGGACGCACGTGATGCGGGAGCGTCGTGCTGAGGAGGCGCTGATTGAGTTCGCTGCCCGCCCTCTGCCAGCTGCCGGACCGCTGGTCGCAGTGGTGCGTTTCGTCGGCACGACCGCCCGGGTGCACGCGACGGACAACTCACACGTGGCAGTGCATGAGGCCTTCCATGCATTGGCCGACGGATACCGCACGATGCGTTACCGCCGCTTGGCCGAGCCCTCTCGGTCGGCGCAGGTGCAGGTCACCTGGCACCCCCCGACCTGGTCACAGCTGGGTGCGATGGTCAGCGGTTGCGGGGCGTTGCCGGCGGGCGTGACTCGATTCGGTATGACGACCGGCGAAGCGAGCCCGGTGCTGCAGGACGATGCGATACCCGCGTGAGGTCCGGTGCTAGATCAGCCCTCGCTGAATCGCGCGGACACCCATCTGGAAGCGCGAGGAGGTGTCGAGCTCCTGACTGATCTTGGCGATCACCCGGCGCACCGAACGCAGCGACATACCGACCCGCCGGGCGATGGACTCGTCCTTGTGCCCGCCGGCGAGCAGCCGCAACACCTCGTGCTCGAGCGGGCTCGGTGTCCAGGAATCCTCGGAATCGGTTCTGCTGCCGGTAGATCCGGACACGTACCGAGACAGCGGCTCTGCCGCCTCCCAGCACGCGTCGAAGGTCTGCACCAACGCGTCGACCAACCCCGGCATGGTTGCGAGACAGGCGCCACGTGATGGATCGAGTGGGTCGATCGGCAGCAGCGCCGCGGACCGGTCCCAGATCGTAAGGCGGGTCGGTAGCGAGGTCGCGACCCGCACTTGCGCGCCGGCGTCGGCCATCTCAAGTTGATAGTCGAGCAGTTCGCGCGATCGGCGCAGGTGCCCCGCCAAGACGATCGTGCGCACGTCGAGTCCGCGGTCGATGAGTTCGAGATCTTGCGCCTTGGCGGACTTCAGCGACTCTGGGTCCTGCTCGGTCGTGATCATCGCGCGGGACTCACGCTGCAGCGACATGACGAGCTCACTGATGCGGTCCATCACCGAGTGCCGATCGGCAAGCACCTCCACGACGTCCTCGCGGTAGACGCGTGCCTGTTCGTACTCGTCGAGCAGCAACTCGGCAGCCCGGCGACCGGTGAGCAATTGGGTGCGTCGGTGCTGCAGCTGCGCCTCTTCCTCGTCGATGCGCCGCAGCAGGGCCGAGCGGGGGGAGAGGGCACGTAGCTCGCCGGATTCCTCCTCGCCAATCAACCGTTCGCTGAGCAGATCGGCGAGTAGGGGCTCGGCGTCCGACACCCCGAGATGATCGGCCACTTCATCACCGGAGCAGCCGGGCTTGCGCACGACGTAGAGGTATGCGGCAAGCGTCTGGGAATCGATCCCAGTGGGGCGCAGGGCTGCCAGCAGTTCGGCGGCGTCGCCCTGCTCTGTCTCGTCATGGCCGATCGCCGCCAAGGAAAGCCCCTCCACTACTACCCGCCGGAGTCCGGACCTCTGCGATCTGCAGCCGATCTCCGCTACCGGCTGCAGAATATCCGACCGATAAAGCGGCGATAAGCGCCTCGGTCAACGTGGGACGGCAATGAGCGGAACCCCCGGCATACCTGCCGATCCGATGCAGCGTGCCGCCGACTTGACCGGAGAGATGATGAGTCAGACACAACGATCACCGATCGGGAAGTACACCGCCCTGACGGCGTCGATCCTCGCCGTGTCGATGGTGATGATCGACCAGACGATCGTCGCGATCTGCGGCCCGGCCATCCAGGCCGGTCTGGGGATCTCGCACGACGCCTTGCAATGGGGCATCAACAGTTACGTCCTCGCCACCGCGGCCACGTTCGCGCTCGGAGGCAAACTCGCCGACCGGTTCGGCGACAAGCGCATGGCTCTGCTCGGCACGGCGGGCTTCCTGGTCTCGTCGGTGCTCTGCTCGCTCACCCCGTCCGGCGGGCCGGCGGCCGGCTGGCTGATCGCGGCCCGCGTGCTGCAGGGCGCCAGCGGCGGCCTGATGTTTCCTGCGGCGCTGGGCATCGTCGCCGGCTCGGTGGACTCTCGTCGCCGCGGCAGCGCGATGGCGTGGTTCTTCGCCATCACCGGCGCGATGACTGCAATCGGCCCGATCGTCGGCGGTTACCTGGCCGACGTCGACTGGCGAGCGATCTTCTGGATCAATGTCCCGATCGCCGTGCTGGCCCTGCTAGTGCTGAGCGTCACCTCCGTGTCGCGCACCCGGTCGCGCGCGCCGATCGATCTGCGCGGCGCGGTGCTCATTGCCGTCGGCATGACGTTGCTGATCCTCGGCGTGCAACAGTCCACCAGTTGGCCACAGCGCACCGCGCTGACTGTCGCGGCAGCCGGTGCGTGCGTGCTGCTGATGGCCTTCGCGCTCGAAGCGCGCACCAAGCACCCGCTCGTGCAGTTGCGTCGTTTCCAGGACGCCGGTTTTGCCGCGTCGGCTGCGGCGGTGACACTCGCCTCGGCGGCGATGATCCCGTTGTTCTTCTTCATCAGCGTGTACGGCCAAGTGTCCCAAGGCCTGTCGCCGCAGAACTCCGGTCTGGCGATGCTGAAGTTCTTCATCGGATTCGTCGTCGGCAGCCGGGTGGGCGCCCGCATCTTCGACCGGCGTGGAGCGGGGATCCCGTTGATGCTCGGCGGCGCGATCGGTGCCGGCGGCTTCTACTGGTGGGCCAGCATTATGGGCGACCTGTCGTTCGACGCGAGCAAATTCGTCGGCCCGCAGTTGTGGCCGGCGATCATGGCCGGCGCCGGCATCGGCCTGATGCTGACCCCGGCGAGCACCGACGGGCTGAACCGCGGTGACTCCTCGTCATACGGAGAGATCACCGGGATCTTCCAGACGCTGCGCAACTTCGGTGCGGCCGTCGGACTGGCCGCGATGTCGGCGGTGGTGACGCAGCAGTTCACCGACAAGCTGACCACCAGCTTCGGCAAACTGGGTGCTCCGCGCAGCGCCGCCGAGTGCGTCGCGAACAGCATCGGCGGTGGCCGGACCTGCGCCACCGGGGGTGGACACGAGGGCAGTCCCAGTGCCGCGTTCACCCACGCGGTCCAGTCCGGCTACGCCGATTCGGTGCACGTCGCCTTCCTGATCATGGCCGCGGCGATGATCGGTGTTGCGCTGCTCGGCAAGTTCGTGCACCCGGGCAACCGCACCGCCGTCGCCGAACCGCAGCCCGATGCGTATGACGCAGCGCTGCGCGACATGCGCAGCCGTCGGCAGGCGGGGTCGGCCCGGAAGCTGGCCCGCCGGTGAACGCGCCGAGCACGGTCGTCGTCGCACCCGGTCAGGGCGCGCAGACGCCGCGGATGCTGGCCAGCTGGGTGCGCGACCCGCAATTGCGAGAGCTGGTCGAGCGGTGGTCGCAGATCGCCGACCTCGATCTGCTCGACCTTGGCACCAAGGCGCCGGCCGATCGAATCGTCCGCACCGATGTCGCGCAGCCGTTGCTGGTCGCGGCCGGGCTGCTCGCCCTGCAGGTGGCGCCCGCCGCAACACTTGCCGGCGACGGACCGATTGTCACCGCTGGCCATTCGGTGGGTGAACTGGTCGCGTCAGTTGCTGCTGGGTGTCTGCAACCTGACCAGGCCATCCGCCTGGCCGCCGTCCGCGGTCGGGAGATGGCGCGGGCGTGCGAGTTGCGGCCCACGGGCATGACCGGGCTGCTCGGCGGCGACCCGGACGTCGTGGCCGCCTTGGTCACCGATTGCGGACTGCAGGTCGCCAACCGCAACTCGGCCGGACAGGTAGTCGCCGCAGGGTCGGTCGAGCGCCTCGCGACACTTGCAGAGCGGGCACCTGAGGGCGTGCGAGTGCGTCCGCTGTCGGTCGCCGGGGCATTTCACACCGACGCGATGCTTCCCGCCCAACCTGCTTTCGCTGCCGCCGTCGGGCAGGAGCACTTCGCCGAACCGGCCGCGACCTGGTTGTCGAACAGGGACGGTCAGCCACTCGAATCCGGTGTGGCAGCGGCAGATTCGCTGGTCCATCAGCTCGTGTCGCCGGTGCGCTGGGACTTGGTGATGGACAGCATTTCGCGGCTTGGGCCGCGAACGTTCGTGGAGCTCCCTCCCGCCGGAACCCTCACTGGCATGGCCAAGCGGGTGCTAGCGGGCGTCACCATGCGACCGGTGAGCACGCCGGCAACCCTGCAGCGGATGAGTCGCGTCGCATAGGACGCTCCGGCTACCAAAGAACGGCCCCGGGGTCGGATCGACACGATCCGGCCCCGGGGCCGTTCTTGTGTCACCGCGGAGCAGGCCCTTATCGCTGCCTTAAATCGGTTGCTGATGAACGAAATAACGATGCGGAAGGGAGTGGCGGTCGAATCGGGTCATGCACCTCGAGCTACCCGAAGGAGGAACCGTGTCGAGCATCTTCGACCTGCTGAACGAGGCGGTCGCCACGTCCCCGGACAAGACCGCTCTGATCGACCGCGATGGTGAGTTGACCTATCGGCAGCTGGGCGAGTTGACGGTGACGCACGCCGCAGCGCTTACTCGTGAAGGCGTCGCGCCGTCGGACCGGGTGGTGCTGACCGCATCCCCGGATCGGCACACGGTTGCCCTCATCTTCGCGACTGCGCGCATCGGAGCTGTCGCGGTGCCGGTTCATCTCGACCTCACTGCCACCCAGTTGGAGCAGGTCGCCGCCAACTGCGAGGCGTCGGTCGTCATCGTTGATGACGAAAATACAAGCTGCGCAGTCAAGTCCGTCGTCTGGCGGCGCGACGCCTGGCTGACAGCCTTGGACGTGCATGCCGCTGCCGATGAGCCCTACGCGACCGGCAGCACGGATCTTGCGCTGTTGCTCTACACCTCCGGCACGACGTCCGCCCCCAAGGGCGTGATGTGCCCGCACGACGCCGTCCTGCGGGCGACCGCCTCGGTGGGTCAGGTGCTGCGCTACCGCCCCGACGACGTCGTGCTGCTGCGGTTGCCGTTGGCCTTCGACTACGGCCTCTACCAGGTATTCCTCACCGTCGCGGCGCGCGGCACCGTGCTTCTCGCCGGCCGTGACATGGATACCTCGCTCGTCGACCTCATCGTCGGCCACCGGGTGACGGTTGCGCCGCTCGTGCCCTCGCTCGCTCAGATGCTGCTGATGCTCACCGCCGGCCGCCCGGTCGAGAGCGGCCTGCGACTGTTCACCAACACCGGTGCCCGCATGGGCGAAAGCCTTTGGCGCGAACTACAAACGGTCTTCCCCGCAGCGGAGTACGCCTCGATGTACGGCATGACCGAGTGCAAGCGGATCAGCATCCTTCGGCCGGACGAACTCGTCACTCGACCGACATCGGTCGGGCGCGCGATCCCTGGCAACAGCATCCGCATTGTCGACGAGGCAGGCGAAGAGCTGCCGGCCGGTTCGATCGGCACCATCGTGGTACGCGGCGCGACGATGATGGCCGGCTACTGGCGGATGCCACTGGACCGCCAGCGTCAATACGTCGCGTATGACGGCGGCCTCGAACTGCACACCGGCGACCAGGGCTGGCTCGACGATGAGGGCTACCTCTACTTCAGCGGCCGCGACGACGACGTCATCAAGCGGCAGGGCATCCGGGTCAGCCTCACCGAGATCGAGGCCGCCGCCGAGCGCCTCGACGGGGTCGAGGAGGCCGTCGCGCTGAAACCGGGCGACGACGGACGCCTGGTGCTGTGCGTGGTCGGCGATCTTCCCGAGAAGGCGATCACTCAGGCGCTGATGGAAAGTCTCGACATCGCACGCCGCCCGAACCTCATCCTGCACGTCGACTCAATTCCGTTGACCAAGAACGGAAAACCGGACCGTGTCGCGCTCGGCGCCGTCGTCGCCGAACGTCGCGGCACGGCCGTGGGCCGAGCACCCGCCGGCGCCTGATCCCGATCCATCCAGCCATCGACAACACATCACATCAACGAGGAGAAAAATCATGGACACCACCTTCACCCAGCTCCTGGACGACTACCTTCCCGAAGGCGTCGAGCGGCCGCTCGACGGCGGCAAGCTCTTCGTCGAGTTCGGCATGGACTCGATGGCCACCCTCGGTCTCTACATCGCGGTCGAGCGGGGATACGGCATCAAGTTGTCGCCCGGTGACATCGCCTCCGGCAAGCTCGGCACCATCGACGGGCTGTGGGGCGCGATCGCCGAGGCGACCGCGCAGCCGCTGGACGTGGCGTCGTGATCCGCGAGGACACGGCCTCGAGTCCCGACTTGTTCAGCACCAAGCCGGGCACGATCTCGTTCGCCGGCGGGATGCCGAACCTATCGGTTCTGCCGTGGGAGCAGATCGCCGACGATGCTCACCGGATGCTCCTGCTCGGCGGAGCGACGATCCTGCAGTACACCACCCCAGGTATCTCGAAAGGTCTTGCGCGAGCGATTGATTCAGTAATGGCGGCATCGGGGGTGCCGGCCGATCCGCGTTCGGTGATACCCACGGCCGGATCGCAGATGGGTTTGGCGGCCATCGCCCAGTCGTTCGCTCGGGAGGGCCAGGTCATCGCATGCGAGGCGCCGACCTACCCGGGCGCGCTGGCGGCTTTCCGGGCGGCGGGCGCGCGCATCGTGTCGATCGACATCACTGGCGGCCTGACGGAGGAGAGCCTGGCCGCGCAGTTGGATGCCGCACCGGAGAGGCCGGCGCTCTATTACACGAATCCCAACTTCCACAATCCGACCGGCGCGACCCATGACCGGGTCAGTCGCGAACTCATCGCCGCGGCGTGCGCGGACCGTGGCGTCCGGATCGTCGAGGATGACCCCTACGGTCTGCTGTCGTTCGACGGCGAGCCGACGCCGGTGCCCTTCGCCGAGTTGGCCCCGTCCACGATCTACCTCGGGACGTTTTCCAAGATCTTCGCCCCCGGCCTGCGCATTGGCTGGATCAGCGCTCCGGAGGACGTGCGTGCCCGCCTCGCCCATGTCGTGGAGTCGATGACGCTGTCGCCGGCACCGTTGAACCACGCGATCGCGGCCGGTTTCTTCGCGCTCGGCGACTGGAAGGGGCTGGTCGCCGACTATCGCGACACCTACCGCCGTCAGGGCGCCGCGATGACGAGGGCACTCGCGGAGACCTTCGGTGACGCATCGGGCTGGACGTGGAACGAACCGGGTGGCGGTTTCTACGTGTGGCTCACCCATGACGACGTCTCACTGGACGCCCGTGACCTGTTGCCCATGGCTGCCACCGAAGGCGTCTCCTTCGTGCCGGGCGCGTTCTTCAGCGCGCAGGACGACTACCGCAACTGCCTCCGGCTGTGCTTCAGCGCGAATTCGCCGGACAAGACCGAGGAAGGCATCGCGCGGCTGGCGCGTGCACTGTCAGCACGACCCGTCGAGGTGGCGCCATGACGCAACTGATCGAACCAATCGTAAAAGGCGGCAACGACTTTGGAGCGGTAGTGCCACTCGGTGACACCCGGTGGCGGCTCTGGAAGACCGTCGCCGTCCGGTCAGCCGGCTTCGCGGTGGAGGAGCTCGCTGCCTTCGGGGACCCGGAGCTGGCCGAGGATGCGGACCAGGCCATCGCCGGCAACCAGAGCGAAGGCGACTTCGCCGACAAGTACGCCGAACACAGCCTGCGCGATGCCGAGTTGCTGCATCACGTGTGCGCCGACAGTAGGTTCCGGTTGGCGATCGCCTGGCAGAACCGACCGTTCCTGGAGTATCTCGACAAGGTCCTCGCGACCCCGATCGAGCGGCGCAACAGCAAGGCACGCGCACGCGAGCGGATCGTCGCGCGCTACTGGCAGCGCTACTGCAGCAAAGCCGAAACGATCGGCTTCTTCGGCCCGATCCAGTTCGTCGACATCGACCCGGACACGCCCACGGTCGCCGAGTTCCGCGCCGCCGACGAGCTGGTCGACCGGAGGCACTGCGCTTTCGAGGCGTGGGCGGTGCTTGAGGTCGGCGAGGCATTCGCCCGACGCGCCGAGGTGCGTCGCTGGCTCCCGCCATACCTCCGACCCGACCTCAGCCTGCAACTGGACGACGAAGGCGGAAGCATCGTGGTCCCCGGCCGCCGGCCGGAACGCCTCACAAGCATCGAGGCCTGGGTGGTGCGGGAGGCTGACGGCGACCGGACGATCGACGAGATCGCATCCGTCGTCGCCGAAACCGCCGACCGCCCCGTCGCCGAGGTCCAGCAGACCGCGCACGCGGTCGTCCAGCGGCTAGCGCGCAAGCGGTTGCTCACCTGGGGTGCCAATCTGCCGATCGCGATCGATGCCGAGCAGGTGCTCGACACCCGCATCGGCCGGGTCGGGGAACCTCGGCTGCGTGCCGAACTGTTCGCCCTCTGGGGCCGGCTGAAAGAAGCTCGTGACGGCGTTGCACGCGCCGGCACCGCCGAGCAGCTCGTGGCGGCCTTCACCGAGTTGGAGCGCGAGTTCGTCGCGGTGACGGGCAAAGACCCGACCGCACGCGGGCAGGGCAAGGCGTATGCCGGCCGGGATATCTGCGTCGAGGACACCACCCGCGCCGGCGATCTCACGATCGGTCCACAACTGTTGGATGCGGTCGCCGAACCCCTTGCCATGCTTGCTGATTCGGCCAACTGGTTCTCTGGCCGGCTTGCTCAGGAATACACCGAAGCGATCGAATCCGCCACCGACAGGGTTGCTCGAACGACCGATGAGGATGTTCCGCTCGCGGAGATCTGGGCAGAGGTGCTCCGGATGTTCTGGGGCGAGGGTGAGTTGCCCTTGCACCGCGCTCAAGCCGCCCTTGCCGATGCCTGGGGTGAGGTGCTGGCGGTCGGTCCGGCGGATCTGGAGCAGCGCGCCATCGAGCTCAGCGCCGCCGAGTGCGCCGACCGCTTCGCCGCGGTGTTCGGCACGATGCCGGCGCCGGGGTGGCGCCACGCCGCGATCCACAGTCCGGACCTGCAGGTCTGCGCCCGCAGCGTCGACGACCTCGCGGCGGGTCGGTTCACCGTCGTTGTCGGTGAACTGCACGCATGCATTCCGTCGCTCGACACTCCCGCGTTCACCTGGTCGCTCGATGAGCAGCAGCAGGTGCGCCGTGCGGTGGACGCGCAATGCGGTGGCGGGCGGGTGGTGCCGGCGTTCCCGTTCGGGTGGCGGCGCAACACCGGGCGTTTCGTGCCCGCAGTGGTCGGGCCGACCGACACGCTGGTCGGATTCAGCAAAGCCCCGTTGCGGGACCGCGGTGCGGTGTTGCCGGTTGGGGAGCTCGCACTGTGCCGGACCGCCGAGGGCCACCGGGTGGTGCGTGCCGCCGACGGCCGGGAATGGAGCATCGCCGAATTCTGGGGCGTGCCGTTGTCGATCGTTGCGGCCGATGCCTTCAAGGTCGGACTTGGCGGCCGACACGTGCCACGGGTGAGCCTCGACGGGCTCGTCATCTTCCGAGAGACCTGGAAGGTGCTGCCTGGCGATCTCAACCTTATCGGTGCGGCGGGCGGGAACGATGCGCGCGACTACCGGTCGGTTCGCGCCTGGCAGAGGCACATCGGGCTTCCGGACCGAGTCTTCGCCAAGTTCCCGGGAGAGGAGAAACCCGTCTTCTTCGACCTGACGTCCCCCGTTTTCGTCGCGATGTTCGCCGCGATGACCCGTGCGGCGGAGCGCCGCGACCCGAGCCTCCCGATCACGGTCAGCGAGATGTTGCCGGAGGTCGAACAGACCTGGTTGCCCGGGCCAGAGGAGGCCCAGACCTATGTGAGCGAACTGCGGGTGCAGCTTGTGGAGGCCAATGGACTAGATCGGACAGAAACCGGAGAAGGAGCAGGCGCATGATCGAATTCGAAGCAGGAACAAGGGCATTGGTGACCGGGGCATCACGCGGCATCGGCGCCGCATGCGCCGTCGCGCTCGCCAGGTGCGGCTGCGACGTCGCCGTCCACTACAACAGCGACAAGGACGGCGCCGAGGAGACTGCCTCGGCTGTGCGCGCGGCCGGTCGCGAGGCCTACGTCGTGCGCGCGGACATCTCGTGCGAGGAGGACATCACCGGGATGTTCGCCGAGCTCGCCGCGAGCTTCGGCAAGGTCGGTGTCGCGGTGCTCAACTCAGGGGTGACGGCCGACGGCTTCGTCGCTGCCATGGCGAGCGCGAAGTGGTCACAGGTGATCGACACCAACCTGACCGGGACCTTCCTGACCGCTCGTGAGTCGACCAAGCACATGTTCCGTACCGGCGGCTCGATAGTGATGATCGCCTCGACGAGCGGAGTGGCCGGTCGCGCGGGCCAGCCCAACTACTCCGCGAGCAAGGGCGGCATCATCGCGCTTGCCAAGTCGATGGCGGCCGAGGTTGCGGCCAAGAAGATCCGGGTCAACGTCGTGGCGCCAGGGTTCATCGAGACCAGCATGACCCGCACCGTGCCGAAGCCGGCCCTGGAGCAGGCGGTCGCAGCGATCCCGCTGCAGCGGGTGGGGCAGCCTGAGGAGGTCGCGGCCGCGGTCGCCTTTCTCGCCAGCCCGCAGGCGTCCTATATCACCGGGAAAACGCTCACCGTTGACGGCGGAATGATCAACGGATAACGCCGCCCACCAGACTCAAATCATCCTCAAAACCCCTACGAGACAGCATGTTTCGTCATACATGACCAATGAAGGAGCAGGACCATGGCACAGACCTACGACGCGATCAAGGACAAGGCGCAGCGTCGCTTCGACAACAACTGGACGCTGAAGTCACGCATCATCGACAGCCTCGGCCTGGAAACCTCGCCCGAGCTGATCTCCGACAACCAGCCGCTGTTCGGCCGCGGCCTCGAGATGGACTCCCTGGACACCCTCGAGATCGTGGTGATGGTCGAGGAGGAGTTCGGCGTCGCGATCTCCGACAGCGACACCGAGGCATTCGGCTCCATCAACGCAATGATGGACTTCATCGAAGCGAAGTCGGCCTGATGAGCGGGCGGTTCAGCTACGGCGCCGACCAGCTGCTGCAGATGCTGCCGCACCGGTGGCCGATGCTGATGCTCGACAAGGCGTATGACGTCGAGCCCGGCAGGTCGGGCAGGGGTGTCAAGAATGTGACGATCTCCGAGCCGCACTTCGCCGGTCACTACCCGACTCACTCGATCATGCCGGGCGTCCTCATCGTCGAGGCGATGGCTCAGCTGGTCGCGGTCGTCTACATCTCCGAGCATCTCGAACTGAGTGCGGCCGCAGACGACGCCGTCTCGGAGAAGGTCGGCTACCTGGGCGCGATCAACAAGATGAAGTTTGCCGCGCTCGTCCGGCCAGGCGACCGACTGGACCTCACCGCGAAGCTCGGCGAGTCGTTCGGCAGCCTCAGGCCGGTCCAGGTGAAGGCCGAGGTCGACGGGCAACTCGTTGCCGCCGGCTCCCTCACCGTGACCGAACGAGTCGCCGAGCAGGCGGCCTGAAACCGTAAGGCAGACAACGATGACCACCGTTCGAGACTTCCAGCCGGCGGACGCGGGTGACGTTGCGGAGTTGTTCAACCGACACCGTGACGTCCCCAACCCGGTCACTGGCGGGATCACCGCCGACCAGTTGCTGCAGGAACTCGCCGATCGTGACACCGAGACCTTTCTGGTCGCCGAAACCGATGGCCGGCTGGTCGGCACGTTCGGGCTGTTCCGCTCGGACGGTCGACGGGTCGCAGGCCCGGGTGAGCTCATCGCCGACATGTTCTTCGTGGCGCCGGAGTATCGCCGGGGAACACTCACCGCGGCACTTTTCGGTGACGCGGTGGAGCGCATGGTCGGCACCGAGTTCGGCGTGTTGCGACTGACGGTGAACCCTGCGAACACCGCCGCCTACACGCTCTATCGCAGGGTCGGTTGCGTCGCGATCGACCGTACTGTGCCGGGGGCGGACGGCAACGTGCAGCTGTGCAACTATCTGCCTCTGGTATTGCAGCAGATCCATCCGACGCTGCCGACCCATATCCGCGATCGCATCCGTGACCAGGCGACCACCCGGTTCATCCCGCGTGCGCTGCCCACACATCTCGACGGTGATCTGGAGGTCACCTCCGACGGCCGTCGCACTGTTCGAGTGCCGTTTGCCATAAGTGATTTCGAGATCGACACCGTGATCGACATCGACCGCAAGGTAGTGCTCAGTGCGCAGATGGACGGCTACCGCTACGAGGCACCTTCGTCGGAGTGCGACGCACCGATCTCGGCGCCTACCGCCGACGCGGTGGCTGTCTCCGCCGGCGACCTGCTGCTCCGGGTCAACCCGGATGGCAGCGCCGAGGTCTCGCACCCCGATCACCTCGGCCCGGTGTTCACCTCGCTGTGGCCGACGGCGGGCCGTGGCCGCGTCACTGGTTGGCGAGCTGGACACCCACGCACGCTGACGGTCGAACGGCGGCCGGACGGAGTGACCGTCGCCGAAGAGCTCGAGGATGGTCGGATCGAATGCCACTTCAGCCTGACACCGGATGCACTGTTTCAGCGATTTGTCGCGGAGAATGTCGAGCCCCAGCTCCTACTGCGCAGCTATCACCTCGCAGGCTTGCGCACCGGTTGGGTGCGGGTCTCCACGTCGCAGGAAGATCGCACCGATCCGATCGGTGACGGGCTCGGCGTGCGCGACACGGGTCAACTCCCGGCAGCGCAGCGCCTGCTCCAACCTGGCAGCCAAATCCGCTGGCACCAGGACGATTTCAGCCGTGATATCACGGTGACTGCTGACGTAACCGGACTAGGCGTGGTCACCAGCACCATGCTCGAACGTCGCTTCGACCCGAGCGACGACCCCGGCCTGCGCATCCACTTCGGTATGGCGCAAGACACCCTCGCCCGGGCAGGCGAGACCGGGTCGGTCGACGCACTGCCAGGACGCACCGACGCGCAGGAGGCACATGCGCAGACGGCTCGCTCCGATGCTGCGGCGGGCGGCGTGATCGGATGGAAGCCGTTCGCGCGCAACGTGTTCCGCTCCGCCCATCCGCGGTCGCGGTCGTTCGCGCACAACCCGCGTTGGTCGGCCGGCGTCTGGGTGACCCGAGACGTCACCCGTGAGTCCCGTAGCCACGGAATCGGCTGGGGTGTGCCTGAGCCGGGAAGATGGAGTGACGAGGCGGGATCGCTCCGCTACGAAGGCCTGTCCCTGCGGGCGGTCAGCTCGGCGAGAGCCGGCATCGCCGCGCTCACCGTGGCCGTTGCTGACAGCACACCCGCGGCCGATGGGGAACTGGTCGTCTGGCTGACGCCGGACAGCCCGTCCCGTGCTGACGCGGTCTGTTGGTCGCCGGGCGGGACTCCCGTCATACATCCACTGGGGGAGCGGTGGCAGCGCTGGGCGAGCGCAGTCGACCTGCCGCTTCGCGATGGCCGGTGGCTGCACATCGACTCGTCGGACGCAGGGGGTGACCACCCCGAGATTCTGGTGCGATCCACCGAATCCGGCCCACTGGTCGGCTGCCTCACCCGCTCGGGGTGCGCGCAGCAAGCCACCGCGACCTGGCGATTCGCCGTGCTCAACCATCCGCTCGACGCCACCGAGAACGCCCTGAAACAACCGGCATAAGGCATCAATAACCGCACCGGACAAGATCCGAAAACCACTCACTGCAAAGGACATCAGCCATGACACTCAGCACTGACACCGAACTGCTCCCCGGCCAGCAGGAGACTGCTGCGGCCGACTACGACACGGTCCGTAGCGGCAGTGCCTGCTATCAGCCGGCCGGCGTGCTGGTCCGCGTAACTGGCGCCGACCGCCTCGACTACCTGGACACCGTGCTGTCCAAGAGCACCGAGTTCGTCGAGCCCGATCAGGTCCGCGAGGTACTGCTGCTCACCGACGACGCCGAGCCGTTCGCGGTCGTCACCCACTGGGAGCTCGAAGACGAGACCTGGCTGCTGACGCAGACCCCGGTCGCCGTCGCCGACGTCGAGGCATTCTTCGCGCAGGCCGCAGATGGCGTCGAGATCGACGTCGCGCCCGCCGGATGGGGCGTTGTCGCGGTGGAAGGACCTGCGTCATGGAAGGTCGCGGCCCACTACCTCGACTTCGACATCTCGGGTCTGATCCTGCACCAGAGTGCACCGGCCGAGGTCGATGGTGTCGACGGCACTCACTACATCGCCCGCGTCGGCACCACCGGAGAGTACGGTTACGTGCTGCTGTCTGACACCTTCGAGCAGGTCCGCGCGCACGTGCTTGCCACCACCGAGGGCGAGGGGGGCCGACAGGTCTCCGCCACCGGACTGAGCCGCGTGCAGGCAGAGGCCGGAAACCCTTTCTATGCAGCAGGATTCGCCGGCCTGGACGTCAGCGCTGCCGACCTGGCGTGGTTGGTGGACTGGCAGCGCATTGGTGAGTTCCGCGGGTCGGACGCCTTGGCCGCCCCCACCCGTGACGACCGCAAGATCACACCCGTGGTCGTGTCGAACGACGCGGCACTCGAGCCAGGGGCCGAGGTGCGCGCGGGTGACACCGTCGTCGGTTCGGTCGCGTTCGAGGCTCCCGCCGGCAACCCCGCCGAGCGGCTCGCCTTCGTGGTGGTCGACGCCCCGTTCTGGGTCTCGGGCACCGAGCTGCAAGCGGGCGATGCCGAGCTGCAGACGGTCAGCATCCCGCGGGTTGTCTCCCGGTCGACCACCGAGCGGATGGGCTGAGCAGCATGACACGAGTCGTAGTCACCGGCCTTGGACTGATCTGCGACGTCGGGAACACGGTGCAGGAGTGCTGGGATTCCCTCGTCTCTGGTCGACCGGGTATCCGGGAGAACACGTTGTTCGACACCTCCGGTATGCCGACCGCGCTCGTCGGCGAGGCAGCCTTCGAGGGTGAGGACGGAGTCGACCGCTGCGTCGGCCTCGGCTCGGTCGCCATCGGAGAAGCCCTGCAGGACGCAGGGATCGACCCCGGGCAGCTGGGCGAGCGCCTCGGGTTCATCGTCGGCAGCAGCCTTGGCCCGATGCCGAGCCTGCAGGAATTCCATCGGGACTACCTGGTCAACGGTGCCGATAGCTCCGCTCCTGGG
The DNA here is from genome assembly GCF_026162425.1 of Flexivirga meconopsidis. GTDB lineage: Bacteria > Actinomycetota > Actinomycetes > Actinomycetales > Dermatophilaceae > Flexivirga > Flexivirga meconopsidis. Next base: position 994,995 of record NZ_JAOBQJ010000001.1, read on the forward strand.
CTGGCCGCCAGATCGGTGTTGCATAGCGCCGCCGACGCACTCGCCGCCGGGTTCGGGGTGACCGGTCCCCGGGCGGTGACCTCCAACGCATGCGCCGCCAGCGCGGTCGCGATCGGCTACGCGGCCGAGTTGTTGTGGAGCGGCGAGGTTGACGCCGTGCTGACCGGAGGCGTCGACCCGCTCGCCTCCCTGTCGGCATACGGTTTCAGCAGCCTGGGTGCGCTCGCCGAAGGCCCGTGCTCACCGTTGGCCGCGTCCGACGGCCTGACCCTCGGCGAGGGTGCCGGATTCCTGGTCCTGGAGACGCTTGAGTCGGCGCAGGAACGCGGCGCGACCGTGTACGCCGAGGTCACCGGCTATGGCCTCACCTGTGACGGCTACCACCAGACCGCGCCCGACCCGTCGGGTGACGGGCCGCTTCGGTCGATGTCCGAAGCGCTGCGCAGCTCCGGGCTGACCGCGACCGACGTCGACTACATCAATATGCACGGCACCGGGACCCCGACCAACGACGCGGTCGAGCCCAAGTCGGTGCGGTTGCTGCTTGGCGGCCAGTCAGCTCCGGCAGTCAGCTCGACGAAGTCGATGACTGGGCACACACTCGGTGCGGCCGGGGCCGTGGAGGCGATCTGTTCGGTGCTGGCGATCCACCACGGGATGCTGCCCCCCACAGTCAACACGGGGGACGCCGCCGACCGCAGCGGGCTGGACATCGTGCCCGAGGCCGGTCGTAAGCAGGACACCTCGGTCGCGTTGTCCAACTCCTTCGCCTTCGGCGGCAACAACGCGTCAGTGGTGCTGACCGCGCCCGGACGGGTGGAAAGACTCCCGCAGGCAAAAGCGAAGAAGGTTGTGATCAGCGGTGTTTCGGGGCTCACCGCGGAGGCGGTGACCTCGGACGAGCTGCGGACCGCTCTGCGCGATGGGTCGTCGACCTTCGGCGCTCCGCGTGACATCGCGGGGCTGGGCTCGATCGCCTTCGGGGCGATCGACACCCGGCCACTCGCCCGGAAGATCAACCCGGCGAAGGCGCGTCGCATGGATCCGATGAGCATCCTCGCAGCTGCGGCCGTCACCGATCTCTACGCGCAGATCGGCAAGCCATCCCGCGCGGTGGCTGCCGACACCGGTGTCGTGTTCGGGACTGGCTTCGGTCCGTTGAGTGCAGTGGGCGACTTCCATACCGGACTGGTCCGAGGCGGGGTCTCCGGCGCTAACGCACTCGCCTTTCCGAATACCGTCGTCAACGCCGCCGCCGGACACCTGGCGATGCTCAACCGCTACCGGGGTTACGCCGCGACGCTCACGTGTGGCGGCACCAGCGCGCTGGACGCGCTACATCTTGCGACGAAGGTGATGGAGCGCGGCGCCGCGGACCGGATCCTGGTGGTCGTCGTCGATGAGTTCCCGCAGGTCGCGCTCGACGTGCAGGCGCGGATTCATCCCTACGCGGCGGACGGCGTGGTCCGAGTCGGTGGAGGCACTGGGTCGGTCCTGGCCGACGGAGCGGTCGCGGTGTTGCTGGAGACCGAGGAGGCCGCCGAGGCGGCCGGTAGTGCACCGATCGGCCGCTTCCTCGGTTTCGGGGCCTGCGCCGACAACGCCGGTGGCGCGCGGTTGGCTGACGACGGCGCTGCATGGGGCCGGTCCTTTGAGCTCGCGCTGAAGCGCTCCGGTCATGAGGCGGTGGACCTGTTCGTGTCGGCGGGCAACGGTTACGCCCTGGTCGACGACGCCGAACAGCTCGCCATGAAGGCGGCCGGACTAGAGAGCGCCGAGACGATTGCGCCCAAGGAGATTGTCGGCGAAACCTATGGCTCCGCAGCGGGTTTCGGTCTCATCGCGGCTCTGGACCGGCTGCAGGCAAACGCCACAGGGGTCGCACTCCTTTCCAGTTTCGCGTATGGCGCGAGCTACCACGCGGCCGTCGTCGGTTCCTGCTGAGCGGATCGACTCATGAACGCCACACCCACCACCGCCAAAGACGCCAGGCGGTCCGCCGTCCCGTTCTGGGGTCTGCGGTGGTGGGTACGGCGTTCCACCACCCCGGCACACGACGACTTCGGCCGCCGCCGTTCGGTCTCTGCTCGTGTGGAGCTGCGACGTGCTGCAACCGAACTGCTCGGCGCGGATCCGGGAGCGCCCACTGTCGACCGATTTGGACGCTGGCAGTGGCCCGAGCTGGGTGTGCACGGTTCGACGTCCAGCGTGCCCGGTATCGCAGCCGTCGCGCTCTCGACCGTTGGCCCAGTCGGTGTCGACGTGCAGGACGACCGGCAGCGGCCGCACACGATGCTGTGGGCGCGCCGAAAGCTCGGCCTACCCGACGCTCCGAGCGTCGAAAGGGCAGTAGGACTAGGCGATTTCAGCGAGATCGAAGCCATGCTCAAAGCCGCAGGCTGGGTCGGGCGTCAGCCCGACGTGGTCCCGGTCCCGCCGTGGTCGCCCGGCTGGCGCCGGGTCTCCGACGCCTGGTGGGTCCGTTCGACGTATCTGCCGGCGTTGCGAGCGCATGTGGCGCTCGCGGCCGGCCAACCATTACCCGTCTCGATCGAAGGATTGTCATGACCGTCATCGACGTCACGAGCTACCGACGGCGCGTGTCGCACGTCGAGCGCTCCTATCTCAACGCCCTCGTCAAGGGCAGCGCGTGCACTATCCAGTTGGTCGTGGAGTGCGCCGGAGACCTCGATCTGACCGCCTTGTCCGCAGCCGTCGACCGCGCGACCGACGCCAACCCCGGCATGCGGGTCACTCGCAAGGGCACCTGGTGGAAGGAGGGTGGTGAGCCACCCGGTGTTCGAATCATCGATCCTGCTGTTCCGTTGCGGGACAACGGATTTGCCCACCCGTGGTGTTACGAGGGCTTCGATATCGTCCGGGGTCCGGTCGCCGATGTCATCGTGCAGCCTGGTCGTGCCGGTGAACCTCATCTGCTGATCTTCCGCACCAGCCACGCCGTGTCCGATGGCCGCGGGCTCGAGCACTGGGTGCACGACATCTTCCGCGCGATGCGGGGCGAGGAGCCGCATGGCTCATTCAGCGCGCTCACCGACGCACACTTTGCAGCCAGGGCAGCTGGGTTGACCGTGCGGGACGGAGGTTTCCAGCCCTGTTCGGTCGGGTCCTTCGCCTCGCCCTTCGCACCTGCGGGTGACCTAGCTGACGCCGGTCGTCCGGTGTGGACCCAGCGCACGATCACCGTCGGTGGGCAGGCTGGCGTCGCGGCTCGGATCGCGGTGGCCGTCGCCCGCCGGGCGCCACGGCCGGGCACCGACGGTGACGCCCGCGTCGTCATACCCGTCGACATGCGGCGGCACGACAAGTCGGTGCGGTCGACGGCAAACCTGAGCGCGCCGATCTTCCTCGACGTCGATGCCACCGATGACTGGTCGGCGGTGCACGGCGACCTGCTTGTCGCGCTCATGTCGGCCAAGGAAGCCGCTCCGCTGGTCAATGGCTATCGGGGCAGCAACGGCTTCGCCCAGACGTTGTCCGACGCTGCGGCAGGCCCGGAGGTGCGCGACGGCATCGAATGGCACCCCTGCAGTGCGGTGATCTCGGACCACGGCACCGCGCACCTGCCGAACTTCAGCGGTGGCGGCCTGACCGCGCGACGGTTGTTCACCCTGCCGATGTTGGTGCCCTACTCGGCAATGTTCGTCAGCGCGTTCACCAGTCGGGATCAATTGACCGTGACGATCTGCCACCGCGACGGGCCCGGGGCGCGCGACACCGCCGAGTCGCTACTCGACGAGATTCAGGAGCTGCTCTCGTGACCATTCAAGCGTATCGGCCACGGCACGCTGCCTCAGACTCGAAAATCACTGAAAAACAGGGTGTTTCGTCGCCAGGGAGCATGGGGATTCCGCTCAGCATCGTCGTGTTGTCCATCGTCGGTTCCTTCCTGCCACTCCTCGACAGCACCGTCGTCAACGTCTCCCTCGACGCCACCGCGCGCAGCCTCGGCGGACTCAGCGATGTGCAGTGGGTCGTTACCGCTTACTTGCTCGCGCTTGCCGCGTCAATGCCCTTGGTGAGTTGGATGACCAGACGCTTCGGCATCCGCACCGTATTTGCTTCTGCTGTCGGCGGATTCGCCGCCGGGTCAGCGATGTGCGCATTCGCGCCGACGCTGCAAATCCTGGTTGCCGGCCGTGTCGTGTCGGGGCTTGCCGGGGGTGTGCTCGCGCCCGCAGCCACGATCCTGCTCGTGCAAAGCGTGCCTCGTGAGCGGATCGCCAAGGTGCAGGCGTTGAGCGGGTCGGTGATGCTCGTCGGCCCGCTGCTCGGCCCGACCATTGGTGGCTTGTTGATCGAGGCGGGTGGTTGGCCGGCCGTCTACTGGGTGAACCTGCCGATCTGCGGTTTCTGCCTGGTTCGCGCACTGCGCACGATCCCGCGCAATTCCGATCATCGCCAGCAGATTCCGCTCGACAAGCTCGGGGCGGTCACCGGGTCGGCCGCCGCCGTGCTGCTGGTCCTCGCGATCCATCTGATGGGCGTCGCCCAGGGTCTGACGCAGACGGCGGCGCTTGTGCTGGCCGGTGCTGTTGCCACGGGGATGATCTTCGTGCGCTGCGAGTTGCGGCAGCGCGCGCCGATGACCGACCTGCGCCTGCTGAGCAACCGGATCTACCGGCTCTCGGCCAGCAACGTCTTCATGCTCGGCTTCGTGCTCTACGGGCCGATGGTCGTCATGCCGCTCTACTTGCAGCTCGGTCGTGGCAACAGCAGTGTGACCACCGGTTTGTTGCTCTCGGTCGGCGGTGCCGGAGTGCTGGGCTCGGCCGCCGTGTCCAGCAGGGCGATCAAGCGGTTCGGCTGCGGAGCGACCATGCTGTTCGGCATCACGCTGACGTTGGTGTCCACTGCGCCGCTGTTGTCGCTGCGCGCAGACACGTCATACACGCTCATCCTGGCGTGTCTGGTGGTGCGTGGCGCCGGCGTCGGCATGACGATCGTGCCCGCCATGACCAGTGCCTTCGCCAGCATTCCGTCGTCCTCGGTGCCCGATGCCTCCCCGCAGCTGAACCTGCTGCAGCGCATCGGCGGAGCGATCTCGGCGACCCTGGTCACGGTTGCGGTGCAACACAGCCTGCAACACCCCAACGTGGTGCCGGGCAACGCGTTCGGCACACCGTTCGCGTGGGTGCTCGGCACCTCGTTCGCGACGCTGGTGCCCGCCGTGCTTCTCGCACTTGCCGAGCGCGCGCGGCACCGCGAGGGAGACCTGCCGCAAAGCGCGTGACTTGGAACGGATGTCGTGCTGACTTGCCGCTGACACGACCCTGACCTCCGCCTCGACCGACGCACCCTCGATCTCGTCACGAGTGTGCGCCGGTCGGCGCGGGGAGGCGGTCAGCGATGACTGAAACATTGATGACGAACGGGTGGGGTAGGACGAGCGGTGCCGGGCGCATCGAGATCGGTTTGCTCGGACCGCTTCGAGCGGGCGCCGACGGCGCCGAACTCTGCCTGGGCGGACGGCGCCAGCAGACGGTGCTGGCCATGCTCGCGATGGCGCACGGTCGACCGGTGGCGGTGGACACCCTGGCGGATGTGATCTGGGGCGAGGGAGCACCGGCAACGCATCGCACCCAGATCGCGATCTGCGTGGCGAACCTGCGCAAGATCTTTGCGCCCTACGCCGCTGGTCGGCAGACGATCCGGACCGTCGCGCCAGGGTATGCCCTGGTGATGGATGCCTTCGACCTCGACACCGATGGGTTCTGCGCGGGGGTCGAGGCAGCGCGCCACAGCAGTCGGTCAGGAAATATCGAGCACGCGATCATCCTGATGGACCGTGCCTTGGACGTATGGCGGGGGGAGGCCTACCAAGGTTTCGACGCGCTTGACATTCGAACGGTCGCCGAAGGGTTGGCCGAGCGCCGACTGGATGCGGAGGAGGAGCGGTTCGCCTGGCTGAGCGACGCAGGCCGACAGCGTGAGGCGCTGCCGGAGCTGCACGAGTTCGTCGCCGCCCATCCGACCCGAGATCAGGCACGCTGGCTGCTCATCGACGGACTGTGCGCGGTCGAGCGCCGCGTCGACGCGCTGGAGCAGTTGCGCAGCTATCGCGATTACCTGCGGGACAACCTCGGCATTGAACCGGACGATAAGTTCCAGCGGCTCCAGGCGCGACTGCTGACCGAGACCGGCGCTCCGGCGGCGGCGCCAGTCGACCGGCCACGCCCCGGCGGCCGGCGTTCTGAGGGGAGCCGACCAGTGTTCGGCAGGGAGCACGAGCTTGCCCTGCTCGACGGCTTCTGGGATGGCCGTGAGGGCAGTGACGAACCGGTCGTCATCACCGGAAAACCGCTGGTGGGCAAGACAACCCTGATCCAAGGCTGGCTTCGAGGTATGACGGGGCTCGCGACGGATGGGGTCCACGTTGTCGGAGTCGAGCGGGTCGAAGAGGACGAGGTCGAGCGCCGGGTACTGATTGCGGCGCTGCGCCGACTGAGCCCGCAGGTGCAGGTCGATGACGCACCGGTAGCCATGCTCCGCCATCATGTGGAGGCCGTGCTGGCCACCCGCTGCACGGTGCTGGTGCTCGATGCAGTCCCGTCCTCGATGCTCGCTCGGCTGCCGCGCAGCGGACCGGACTCGCTGGTGATCGCGACCTCCCGCAGCCGACGGTGCGGCGCCGCGCAGGTGCTGCAACTGCGGCCGTGGTCGCGCGAGGTCGCCCGCGACTATCTGCGTTCGCACGTCGCCGACGCCCAGCGGGACGACGATCCCAACGTGCTCGACGCGGTGCTCGCGATCACCGGCGGCGCACCTGCCGTGGTGGTCGGTGTCTGCAGTCTGCTCGACAAGCGCCCGCACTGGACGGTAGGAGACCTTGCCGCGCAGACCGAGGTGCTGCTGCGCGAGATCTGCGACGCCGATGCCGGGTGCGACGCTGCGGTCCGGTCGATTCGGGCGCATCTACGGCCGGCATCCCTCGTCGCGCTGGAGGCGATGGCGCTCCGGGCCGACACCGACCTGACCGCTGTCGACGTCGCCCGACTGGTGGCTCGTCCGGTGGGCGAGACGCGCCGCGCGCTCGAGGCGCTCGTCGACGAATCGGTGCTGCATATCGTCGGCCGAGACGACATCGGCACCTTCCGTTATGGGATCAGCGAGGTCATAGCCACCTGTGCCCGCCTCGCGGCACCGGCCGGGACGGCGCTGTCGAGCATCCCCGCCTGACCAGCGCCCATCGGGCGAGCGGCCCCCGCCATACGAAAGCGTGGCGATAACCCGGCGATGAGCGACCCTCCTAGCGTCGGCGGCGTACACCACAGCTGTCGGCGCCGGCCCCGGACTTTCGGGCACGGCGCGACCTACGCCGAGGGGGATCGATGCGCACTGCACCTTCCGGGCGGCCGAACCGGCGCCCGATCGGATCCGACGTCACGGGGTGGGCCCGATGCCCGTCGTGAGCCGACCGGAGGACTTCCACGAGGACGAACTGTTCGTCGACGCCGAGCCGATCGTGGGCCGACCCATCCACCTCAAGGTCGAAGGAGCCAACCTGGCTGGCTCCATCAAACTCAAGGCCGCCGCGTCCATGATCGACGCTGCGCAGGCCGAGGGGCGGCTGCCTGCCGGGACCACCCTGGTCGAGTCGTCCTCCGGCAATCTCGGTGTCGCACTGGCGACTATCGCCGCTCATCGGGGGCTGAGCTTTCTCTGTGTCACCGACGACCGGTGCAACCCAGTGACCCTGCGGTTGATGCGCGCACTGGGGGCACAGGTGCACGTCGTCACCCGGCCGGACCCTGAGCAGGGATACCTGGGCGCCCGGTTGCGAGTCGTCCGCGAGCTCGCCGGGCGGCCGGGGCATCTATGGCTGAATCAGTATGCGAATGAGGCAAATTGGGGTGCGCACTACCGTCGCACCGCGCCGGCCGTGCTGCGTAACTTCCCGCACCTGGACGTGCTCTTCGTCGGTGCCGGCACTACTGGAACGCTGATGGGCTGCGCTCGGTACGTCCGGGAAACCACCGGCGGACGCACCCGGGTGGTCGGTGTCGACAGCGTCGGCAGCGTCACCTTCGGTACGCCCGCCGGTCCGCGACACGTACCCGGCCTCGGTGCGGGCGTGCCGCCGGCGATGTTCGACCCCGATCTCGTGGATGACTTCGTGTTGGTGCCGGAGATCCGCGGCATCCAGGTATGTCGCGAACTCGCCGCCGGCGGATACCTCTTCGGAGGATCCACCGGAACGGTGCTCGCGGGTGCACTCGACTGGCTCGCGACCCACGACCCGGCCCGGAAGCTGTCGGCCGTCACGATCGCACCGGATCTGGGCGAGCGTTACCTCGACAGCGTGTACGACGACGACTGGGTGCGGCAGCATTTCGGCCTCGATGCGCTGAACGTGCCCCCGCCGACTGCCGAGGAGGAGCCCGATGCGCAACTGCCGCGCAGCGCGTAATGCGGGACCGCAGCTCACCGGCAGGTTGCGGGGTAGAGGGCGGCTGCACCGCCATACGAAAGGAGAAGGCGTATGTCGACCATGGATCAGCGGTGCGCCACGGCGCTCGAGGTCGAGGATGACGCGGCGGCTGATCGGCTGCTGGCCCAGTGGAACGCTTTGCCGGGCCGACGCGCCACATCGCACGCTCTGATCCACGCCGGGGACCACGCGCCGATCGCGAGCCTGGCGGTCAGTGACGACATGTTCGACGTCGTCGTCGAGGAGTTGATCCTGGCCGGTTCGCGGGTCCAGGTGCCGGCCGGTCACGCCACCCTAGTGCGGTCCACCGAACGGACAGCGGTGGTACTCACCCCATGGCCGACACAAACAGCAGGGCCACCTCGCGGAGTACGAGATGGCCCGGCTGCCCTCAAGAGCGGTAGCTCCTGATCATTCAATTGTCTCGGCGTGAATCGCCGTCCTCAGGTCGACACTGAACCGTCGATCCGCTGCACCGTTACCAGCAGGCGACACACAGCGGGCTAGGCTGCCCTGGTCCATCGGCTCGTACGACTCCGGACGTACGAGCCGATGCGCGGTGCGTCACCTGCGACCCCGTCGTGATGCCCCCCACGACGCTAGCGGTTGCAACGGCGACGATCGCGGACTTCTTGATCCAGGTCTTCACTAGGTTTCCCCTCCCAGTTCGGCGCTCCGTGTTGAGCGCACACCAGAACTATGGGCCAGCAGGGGGCACCGTGGAAGGGATTCGGCAGGGAGCCAACCGGCCATGGCATCTTGTTACCTCTCCGGACCGGCCGAGTGTCGGCACTCGAGCTGCGCGTTCTGCGGCATCCGGGTGCTGATGCGGCATGCTGCCTGCCATGTACTTCGTCGGTCTCGACCTCGCGTGGGGCTCGCGCAACCCAACCGGTGTCGCGGTGCTGGACGATGACGGGGTGCTGGCGCACCTGTCGGCGGTGGTGTCCGACGCCGAGATCGTGCAGGCGCTGACGCCATACCTGGACGACCGATGCGTGGTGGGCGTCGACGCACCGCTGGTGGTCACCAACGCCACGGGCAGTCGGCAGGCGGAGAAGGATCTCGGCCGGGACTTCGCGCCCTTCCAAGCAGGAGCGCACCCGACCAACACCGGAAAGTTCCCGGACGGCACGCGCGGGGCACGCCTCTGCGCGGCGTTGAGCCTCGACATGGACCCGACGTCGACCGCGCCACGGCGCGCCGTCGAGGTCTACCCGCATCCGGCGACGGTGGCGCTGTTCCGGCTGGGCCGGACCCTGAAATACAAGAACAAACCCGGCCGCACCTTGGAGCAGCTTCGCGCCGAGCTGCTCACCCTCGTGCGCCTGCTGGAGTCACTCTCCGCGGCCCAGCCGCAGATGCGGCTGGTGTCCTCGGCGGCCTGGCGCGACCTGGTGACCGGCATCGAGCGGGCCACCCGCAAGTCGCAGCTGCGCGACGCCGAGGACCAGGTCGACGCGGTCGTCTGTGCGTATGTCGTGCTGCTGCGCGAGCGGTCACCGGCCGCCGTCGTCACCTACGGCAACTTCGCCGACGGCTATATCGTCACCCCGCGCCTGCCCGCTGACCTGAAGCCTTCCCCGCGGGTGCCGAAGGTTGAGCGTCGGGTGGACGTCGTCCGTCGCGCGACCCAGGAGTATGCCGCGCGCTTCCCGCAACTGCAGCTGGCCGCAACCGAGGCAGTGGCGCTCGTGACCGGGATCCTCGACGACGCGGGCCTGAACTACCTGAGCGTGACCGGCCGTGCCAAGAGCATCGCGTCGTTCGCCGAGAAGGCCGGTCGACGGGCCGGTGATGCGCCGCTCTACGCCGACCCCCTGCACGACATCGGCGATTTGATCGGGGTGCGGGTCATCACCTACGTGCGCGGCGACGTCGCCGCGGTCGCCGAGCTCCTCGCGGCCGAGGCCGTGGTCCTCGACGACCGCGACCTCGGTCAGGAGACCGCCAGCGAAGGACGCTTCGGATACGCCAGCCGGCACCTTCAGGTACGCCCTGCCGAGGAGGACGTCCCGTCATACCCTGGGCTGGAGGGGCGCCAGTTGCAGGTGCAGATCCGCACAGTGCTGCAGCACGCGTGGGCCGAGTTCGAGCACGACATCCGTTACAAGGGAACGGTGCCCAGGGCGCACCGTTCCGACTTCGATCGTCGCTTCACGCTTGCGGCGGGCCTGCTGGAGTTGGCCGACCAGGAGTTCAGCACGATCCGGGACACGCTGAGCCGGGCGGTGCCCGAGGCAGAGGAGCACGACGTCGCCGACGACCGGATCAGCCCGCGTGAGCTGGCGGCATACCTCGCCGGCCAGTACGCCGAGGCGGGCTGGTCGCGTCCCGATCACTACGCGTGGATTGCCGGCCTCGTGCACGAACTCGGCATCGGCTCGCTCGCCGACCTGGCCAGCGCTCTGCGCGCGGTCGACACCGACGAGATCGACCGGGTGATGGCATATCGCACCCCGCCCGGTGCGGTACGACGGCTCGACGATGCGCTACTGGCGGCCTTCGGAGACCGGTATGTCACGCTGCCCGGCAACTCCCACCGGGTCGAACGGCTGCGCACCAGACTGGCCCGGCTCCGGCCTACCGAATGACGCCGGCGGGACGCAGCGCGCCTGCTGTCCGCACCCCGAGCTGCTCGCCCAGCCGACCGAGCAGATGGTTGAGTTCCTCGCTGGTGCAGGCGGTTCCGTAACTGTAGAAGTCCGGTCGCACGATGATCGCCCGGAAGCCGCCGTCCCGGAACCACGCGTGATAGGTGGCATCGACGTCGACGACGCTGTCGGCGCCGCGCCGTGATCGGCTGACGTGGACGGCCCGTGCACCGATCGCGTCGAGCACGGCACGTCCGGCGGTGTCGATGCCGTTCAACAGCTCGCCGTCGGGGCTGAGCAGGTGCCACGTGTTACCGAGCACATCGTCCGCTCGTCCGGTGCGGTCACCGGTGCAGACCCTGCCCTGCACCGCGAGGTGGCCGGCCTCGGAATCGGTTGCCGCATCGATGATTCCGCAGGTGATCCAGGGAAACGGAGCAGGCGGCGGCGCTTGCTCTGAGAGGAACAACCGGTCACGCTCGGCCGCCGCGTCGGGGTCGCTGACGCAGACGATCCGGCCAAGCTCGATGGAGGTCCTGATCACCTGATCGACGTGCGGCCGACGCTCGTCGGTGTAGGAATCGAGCAGGGCCTGCGGGCAGACACCGCGCAGCACCAGGTCGAGTTTCCAGGCGAGGTTCGCCGCGTCGCGGAAGCCGGAGCACATGCCCTGTCCCATGAACGGCGGCATGAGATGGGCCGCGTCTCCGACGAGCACGATGCGACCGCACCGGAAGTCCTTGGCCAGCAGCGAGCGGAACGTGTAGACCGCACGCCGGACGATCGACGCGTTCTCCGGGGTGACGCCCCAGCGCTTCAGCAGCTGCCAGCCGCGTGATTCCTGCGTCATACCCTCCGGTGTCTCGCCCGGCAGCAGCATGAACTCCCAGCGGGCGTGCTCGCGTCCGAGCCACCGGAACAACGAGATCGGCCGCTCAGGGTCGCAGATCTGCCCGGCTTCTGGCATGTCGATGTGCATGTCCGGGTCGTTCGGGCGGACATCAAGGACGAGCCAGTCCTCCTCGAATCCGTAGTCGTCCCAACGGATTCCCGCCGACTGGCGAGTGAAGGAGCCCGCCCCGTCGGCGCCGATCAGGTAACGGCCGGTGACTGTTCGGGTGCGGCCGGTCGGAGCCCATGAGCCGGAGTCGCGGGTGCCCTCGCGGACTGTCAGCTCCACGTGATCGTCGAACTGCTCGATGCGGGTGGCCTCCCACCCGAGGTTCACTTCGACCTCGGGCACCTTGTCGACCGCCGCACGAAGCGCGGTCTCGACGTGGGGTTGGTACATGAGGTAGTCCGAGCGCCAGCCGGAGGGCGTCGACTGGTTCCAGTCCAGGTGCAGCAGGATGTCGCCGGCCGCATTCACCCAGTCGTAGTCCGGGATCGGGATGGCGTGGCGCTCGATGGCGTCGGCGGCCCCGACGCTCTGAAAGATGCGCATCGCCTCGTGGTCGACGTGGCCAGCGCGCGACAGCGGGTAGAGGGAAGGCGAGCGCTCGAATACCGCGATCGAGTGCCCGTGCCGGCCGAGCAATGCGGCGTGTGCCTGTCCGACCGGTCCGAAGCCGATCTGGATGACGTCGTAATCGGTCATGACGCAACCTCCGATGTGATGCGCATCACCCAAGCAGATTGCATTCGCAACATCAACAAATATTCGAAAATAAGTCGATACACGAAAACTCCCGGCTGTCGTCGATGCCGGGTAGCGGAGTTGTTCCGCCTCAGTCGGGAAGCTCGTGCAGCAGGCTGCCCGGCGCCATGACAGCGGCGCCGACCGCGCGAACGCGGCTTTCCAGGCCGCGGTCGGCGGTCGCGACCGTCGTCTGCTCGCCGGCGCGGACCGCTTGCCCCGCCTGCTCGACGATTTCGTCGTCACCTTCGCGCGGCGCGTGCACGATTTCGACCGGACCCGAATCTGCCTGGGCCACGCCGGCCTTCGCCTTGCCCTCCAACACGAGGACGACTCGGTCGAAGTCCAGGTCGGCCCGGTCAAGGCGTGCGTGCAGTCGTTGCGCGGCACCGGCGCGGTCCTTCCACCAACCGTCCGGCCGGGAGCCGACGACGTTGGCGCCGTCGACGATGAGCGTGCGGGTCATGGCGGCCTCTTTACTTCCGGCTGACGGCGTGACGAGCGGTGTCCAAGTCTAGGGAGAACGTGTACGGATGTGGCCGCGAACAGACCGGCTAGAATTGCATGCAATAATCGGCGGTGGAGATGTGTTGACCCCCGTGGCGACGATGGCGCGGATTCGTTCGGCACATCGGCCGCGAGAAGATCCGAGAACCCGCAGAGCATGCCGATCGCCGGCATCATATTGGAGGTCCCGATGACCATCGCACCCGACAGTCCGCCCGCAAACGTGCCGGCTGCAGCGACCGCCGAGTCGGTTATTAACAACATTGAGAACCGAGTTCTCTGGCTCTCGACTGCGATCATCGACCACGCGAACCGGGTCCGACCCAACCCGACCGGGCTGAAGGTCGGCGGTCACCAGGCGTCGAGCGCGTCCATGGTGCAGATCATGACGGCCTTGTGGTTCCGGCATCTGCGAGCCGAGGACCGGGTGTCGGTGAAGCCACACGCATCTCCGGTATTGCATGCGATCAACTATCTGTTGGGTGAGCTCGACGAGAGCTACCTGCCCACGCTGCGCGCGTTCGGCGGTCTGCAGTCCTACCCGAGCCGGTCCAAGGATCCCGACCCCGTGGACTATTCGACCGGTTCGGTCGGCATCGGTGCGACGGCGCCGATCTGGGGTGCCATTGCGCGGCGCTATGTGGACGGTCATTTTCCGGAGACCGCCGGCACCGGTCGGCAGTACTCGTTGCTCGGCGATGCCGAGCTCGACGAGGGCGCGATCTGGGAGACCGTGATCGACCCGATGGTGGCCGAGCTCGGCGAGATCGTCTGGATCGTCGACCTCAACCGGCAGTCGCTGGACCGGGTGGTGCCGAACATCGGCGCCGGTCGCCTGCAGGGAATGTTCGCCTCTGCCGGTTGGCAGGTGATCAACGTCAAGTACGGGCGACTGCTCGAGGAACTGTTCGCCCGACCCGGCGGCGAGCGGTTGCGCACCCGCATCGACGAGATGACCAACCCGGAGTATCAGCGGCTGCTGCGCTGCACCCCTGAGCAGCTGCGGGACCGGCTGCCGGGGACCGGGCCGTATGCCGACGAGCTGCGCACCTTCGTGGCCAACCTGCCCGACGACACCTTGTATGACGCCATTCGCAACCTCGGCGGCCACGACCACACCGCGTTGGACGAAGCGTTCGACAGCATCGACGACACCCGGCCGACGGTCATCTTCGCCTACACGGTCAAGGGCTTCGGCCTGGCCACCGAGGGACACCCGCAGAACCACTCGGCACTACTGACCGAGACGCAGTTCGCCGAGTTGGCGGCGCGGGTCGGGATGGACGCCGAGCGGCCATGGCAGCGATTTGCGGACGGGACACCCGAGGCTGCGGCGTGTGCCGTGGCCGCTGCCCGACTGCACCGTTCGGAGCAGGTGACGACCGAACCACCAGCAGTGCCAGCCGATCTCGGGCGGACCCCCGGCGGCACCGCCACAACACAGGCAGCTCTGGGTCGTGCCCTGCTCGACCTGAATCGGGCGGCACCAGCCGTCGGCGAACGAGTGGTGACGGTCAGTCCGGACGTCAGTTCCAGCACCAACCTCGGTGGCTGGGTCAACAAGGTCGGGGTGTGGTCGGCCACCGAACGCAACGACTGGTTTGCCGACGATGCCGAGACGATCCTGCACTGGCGCGAGCGGCCGGCCGGGCAGCACATCGAACTCGGCATCGCCGAGACCAACCTGGTCAGCGCGATCGGCGAGCTCGGCGCGACGTGGAGTCGGTGGGGCCAGCCGTTGCTGCCGATCGGCGTGCTCTACGACCCGTTCGTCGAACGCGCCTTGGAACCTTGGCATTTCGGCATCTACGCCGGCGGTCAGTCCATCCTGGTCGGCACACCCTCGGGGGTGAGTCTCGCCCCCGAGGGAGGTGCACACCAGTCGGTCAAGACCCCGTCGATCGGGCTGGAGCAGCCGGGCTGCATCAGTTACGAGCCGGCGTTCGCGCTCGACACCGAGTGGGCGCTGCTCGCCGGGCTGGGCCAATTGGGTCGACCCGACGGTCAGTCGGTCTATCTGAGGCTGTCGACCCGACCGGTCGATCAGACCCTCGCCGACGTGCCGACCGACCCGGCGGCCCGGGAACGCCGCCGTCGGCAGGCGGTCGCCGGCGCCTACCTGCTGCGCCGCAGCGAAACCACCCCGCAGCTGACGATCGCCGCCGTAGGCGCGGTCGTGCCGGAGGCAATGGCAGCCGCGGATCGCTTGTCGGACATGGGAATTGCCGTGGACGTCGTGTGCGTGACCAGTCCCGACCTGGTCTACCGGGCGGTGCAGGCACGGCGCGGGCTCGGTGCGGCGTCAACGGCCGTGCTCGATTCGGCATTCAGCGCCGACCGCGCTGCGCCGATGTTGACCGTTCTCGACGGGCACCCGCACACGCTGTCGTTCCTGCCCGGCATACACCGGGTGCCGTCGGTGCAACTCGGAGTCACCGGCTTCGGTCAGGCCGGTGACCTGGAGAGCGTCTACCGCTATCACGGCATCGACACGGACTCGATCGTTCGATCCGGTCTCGACCTGACTCGGTGAGTTGCGCGGAACTGGGCGGTTGGTTTGGGCCAGCCGGCCAGTCCAAGCGCCTAGTCTTGACATAAGAAGGGCGGCCGTCATGGACCGATCGGGCAACTCGGACGACGAATCGGTCGGCGCTGAGCGTCTTTTCGAAGCATTGGCCCTCGCCGAACGCGAAGTCCTCGCCCGAGTGCGCGAGCCCGCCCGCCACCAGTTGCGCTCCTATCCCGGCACAGGCGAGCTGACTGCCGAGTTCGACCTGGGGATGGCCTATCGCACGAGTTTGGAGCATGCGTGGACCTCCGGGGTGCCGGTCGGCGTCGGTGATGCACGGATCCTCGACGCGGCAGGTGCGGATCGAGCACGCCGCGGAGTGGCCTTCGAGGATCTGACCCGTGCCTGGCACATCGGGGTCAGCGCGCTGGTCACCGAGGCTCATCGCGTCGCTCGGCGATTGGAGCTGCCGAGCCAGGCGCTCTACGAGTTCGTGGAGGCTGCGCTCGCCTGGGAGGACATCGCAACAGTGCTCATGGCCCGCGGCTTCCGTCGTACCGAACGCACGCTCGGGCGGTCCGACCGGGGTGACCGGGCGGCATTCGTGCACGACGTGCTGGTGGGCAACCTCGCGGCGGCAGAACTCGTCCAGCAGGCGCGCAACCACGGGCTGGACCCGGAGCTGCACTATCGCGCGGTCCGGGTCCGGATGCCGCTCGAGGGAGCGCTGAGCGAGCTCGCCCATGCGCTCGGACTGGACCAGCGCAACGGCGCGGTCGGCATACTCGCCGAGTCAGACGGAGATCTGGCCGGATTCGTCGCCGACCCACCCCCGGTGCCCGCGCCGTTGCAGGTCGCCCTCGGCCCGTCGGTCCCACTCGGTGAGCTACCGGAGTCTTACCGACTCGCCACCCGGGTGCTGCGCACCCTCACCTGCTTCGGAATGACCGGTAGCCACGACATGACCTCGCTGGGCATCCGCCCGGCGATGGTCGACGACCAGGACGTGACCGCGGCACTACGCGGACGCTACTTCGGTCCGCTGGCTGCCTTGGGTGATGCGGGTGACGCGCTTGGTATGTCGGTGCGTACGTACTTCGCGCACGGTATGCAGGTCGAACGCGCGGCGGCGGCGCTGTTCGTGCACCCCAACACGCTGCGCAATCGACTCGCCCACTACGGCCGGCTGGTGGATGCCGACCTGCGCTCACCGGCGGTCATCGGGGAGCTGTGCTGGGTGCTCCAGGTCGCTAACTTCGCTCAGGGTGATGGCGAAAATGACGAATCGACAACGGGATTGGTCAGCCTTCCGACACCATCCACCGACACGGTGACCCGGTCGCCGGCCCGCAGGAAGCGGCCACGAGCCTGACCGACGCCACCCGGGGTGCCAGTGCTGATCACGTCACCGGGGCGAAAGGCGAAGTAGCGTGACAACTGCTCGACCAGATCCGGTATGCCGACCTTCATCTTCGCGACCGTGGTGCGTTGCACCTCTTCGTCGTTCAGGGTGGTCGTCAGCGTCATCGCCAACGGGTCGGTCACTTCGTCGGCGGTGACCACGGCAGGTCCGACCGGTCCGAACGTGGGCAATTGTTTGCCGAGCAGCATGCGGTTCCACGCGGCGCGTTCCTCGGCCGGCGTGGTCGCGGCCGACAACTGCGGCCAGGCGTCCCGAGCCGAGACGTCGTTGAGCACGGTATAACCCCCGATGTAGTCCCACGCGTCGGCTGCCTTGACCCGGTGACAGTCTGCGCCGAACACCACGCAGAGCTCACCCTCGTAGTCGACCCGGTCGGGAAACTCGACCGGCAACCGGATGGGTGCGCCGGCGGCGATCCAGGTCTGCGGCGCCTTGCTGAACCACGTCACCGACGGGACCGGCGCGTCCTGCGACGGCAGTGCATGCTCGTGATAGTTGGCGCCGACATTGATCATCAGCGCGGTTGGCTCGAGTGACGGCAGCAGCGTCGTCGGGTCGAATGGAATGACCGATTCACTTGTGGCTGTGAGGTTTTCGCGCAGCGACCGGTCAGCGAGCAGCTGACCGAGAGTGACTCCTGCCGGGGTGAGCCGGACGGTGCCATCTTCGGTGAGTGCGCCAAGGCGTGGGGAGCCGTCATGGGTCAGGCGAACGAACTTCATCTGGTCCTCGAAGTCAGGAGGCGGACGCCTCGTCCTGCTCGGCGAGCTCGGCCAGCCGCCGGCGCAGGGTGGTGCGGGCGCCCAGCACATGGGACCGCATGATCGCCTCGGCGAGCGCCCCGTCACGGGCCTCGATGGCGTCGGTCATCTCGCGGTGCTGGTCGAAGGCCCGCTCGATCTCGGCGGGGGTGTAGTTGGCAAACGTGTGGCGCACCAGCGACCGCTGCGCGAAACCGGCGATCATGCCGGGCAGCGCGACGTTGCCGCTGGCGCGGTGGATATCGCCGTGAAACTCCAGGTTGAGCCGGGTGATCTCGTCATACCGGTCCGCATCGCCGGTGGCGAGCGTGCGTTCCATGACATCGCACAGTTCGCGCAACCGCCCGACGTCGGCGAGCTGCAGCTCGGCAGCGCGGCGTGCGCCATACCCCTCGAGGATGGCGTGCAGCTCGTAGGTTGCCTCGAGATCCTCGTCGCTGATCAGCGCCACCCGGGCGCCACGGTTGGGGATGAGCTCGATGAGACCGTCCGAGGCCAGCTGGCGGAACGCCTCGCGCACCGGGGTGCGGCTGACGTTGAGCTCGTCGGCAAGTGCCTCGGCCCGCAGCCAGACTCCGCACTCAAGCCGGCCGCCGAGGATGCGGGTGCGCAGGTCCTCATACACGGCGCTCGCTTTCTGACGCGGAGCCGTTGCGGACAGGTCGGAGTCCTGGGCGTCGCCGTGCCGTTCGGTCGTCATGGAGCCATCTTCCGCCATTGGCGACTCGGGCGCCGCCGCCGTCGCCGCATCGGCGTGGCTGCACGTCACTCGAGGTGGGCCAGTCCGGCGCGCGCGACCTGCATGTCCTGTGCGTAATGGCCGCCGCTGACGCCAATGGCCCCGACCACCGCGCCGTTCACGATGATCGGATAGCCGCCGCCGAAGATCACCAGACGGTCGATGCCCGTTGGTGCCCCGGCTGCGAGGGGGGCGTCGTCCTTGATGAAGTCGTGCCAGCCGTCGGTCGGCATCCCGAAACCGGCCGCTGTGTAGGCCTTGTCCTGGGCGACCTGCACCGACATGAGCGCGGCACCGTCCATCCGCGAGAAGGCCTTGAGGATGCCGCCCGCGTCGCAGACTGCGATCACGCTGGGCACGCCGATCGCGGCCGCCTCCGCTTCGGCGGCGGCGATGACCTCGCGCGCTGCGGCGGTGCTGATGCTGGCCGTCGAGAAGGTGCTGGCCGCGGTGCTCGGGTCCGTTGTCGTCATACCAACACCCTAGCTTAATTGCATGCAAAAAAGGAGACCGTCGGGAACATCTGGCGTAGGGTCGGCGTTGCAGCACAGTGTCGCAGGTCACATAGTATGCAAACCGCATGCGCCCTCAATGCAGCATCAATGTTTGGAGTAGTCATGAAGAACGTTCGCCGCGTCGTCACCGGGCACAAGGAAGGCATCCCGGTCATCGCCTCCGACGAGCAGGTACCCGAGGTTGCCCTAGCGCTCGGAGGTGGCATCACCACCGTGTCGCTCTGGGGTGCGACCGAGGCGCCCACCTTCCCGGACGACGGCTCCCCGACGCAGTACCCGCCGTTCTGCCCGCCGCCCGGCGGCTACCACTTCAGCATCTTCAGCGTGCCGACGGCGGACGAGGTGACTTTCCCCGCTGAGGACCAGATGGAGGAGGCGGTCGCCGAGATGCAGCGTGAGGTGCCCGGACTGCTCGAGGTGATGGAGCAGGACAACCCCGGCATGCACCGCACCAACTCGATCGACTTCATCGTCGTGCTGTCCGGCGAGGTGACGATGGACGTCGGTGACGGCGTCAGCACCGTGCTGCAGGCCGGCGACACCGTCGTCCAGAACGCCACCCGCCACCGCTGGACCAACAACGGCACCGAGCGTGCCTGGCTCGCCGCGATCGTCATCGGCGCCGAATACCAGGAATGACAAGGTTTTTCGTCAAGGAGGCGTGACATGCCACGACTACGTCAGATTCCGCGCGACGAAGTGACCGACAGTTACACCGCGCAGATGTACCAGCAGGTTTTCGGCGACCGCGACCCGGTGGCCGAGCCTGGGACCGAGACCGGCACCCCCGGTGACTGGTGGACCGTCTTCGCGTTGGTGCCCGATGTGCTGCGGCACTTCGTCGACGCCTACGCCATGTATCACAATCCGGCCCGGGTGCTCGATCCGCGCCTGCGCGAGCTCGGCCAGACCCGGGCCGCGTGGTCGGTGGGCAGTCAGTTCGTCTACTCCCAGCACGCGAAGGCGTTGCGTGCGCAGGGTGAGACCGACGAGCGGATCTCGGCGATCCGCGCCTGGCAGGTATCCGATCTGTTCACCCCGGCCGAACGCGCCGTGCTGGCGTATGCCGACGCCCTGACTCTGGATCGCGGACGGGTCGCCGACGAGGTCTTCGACGCCCTGCGCGCCGCACTGAGCGACGAGCAGATCCTCGAACTGACCTACATCGTCGGCTATTACGCGATGAACTCGGTGATATCCCGGGCGCTGCAGTTGGAGTTCGACAACCGGCCGGATCCGGTCGCCGAGGTCGACGGTGGGCCCTACACCCTGCCGGGTGAGCGCGGCTACGTGCCGCCCGACGTCGAACCGCAGGAGGTATGACGTGAGCTTCTACCAACGAGTCGGCGAGATCCCGCCCAAGCGGCACACCCAGTTTCGGCGTCCGACGGGCGACGGGAGCGCGGGCGGTCTCTACTACGAGGAGATGGTGGGGGAGGAGGGCTTTGCGTCCAACTCCTCGCTGCTCTACCACAAGGGCGTGCCGTCATCGATCGTCGACAGCACCGTGTGGGAGCTGCCGGACCTCACCACCACGAACAACCACCCGGTGCTGGCCCGACACCTGAAACTGCACGAGCTGTGGGGCGAGAACGACTGGCAGCAAACCGATCCCGTCACCGGGCGCCGGTTGATCCTCGGCAACGACGACGTGCGCATCGGCTACGTCGTGGCTGGCGCCCCGTCGCCCTACTACCGCAACAGCATGGGTGACGAGTGCGTGTTCGTGGAGGGTGGCGGCGCCACCGTCGAGACGGTCTTCGGCATGTTGCACGCCCGCAGCGGCGACTACGTCATCCTGCCGCGTGGGACGACGCACCGCTGGCTGCCCGATGCGGGAGCACCGTTGCGGCTCTACACGGTCGAGGCGAACAGTCACATCGCGCCGCCGGACCGCTACATGTCGCGCTACGGGCAGTTCCTGGAGAACTCGCCATACTGCGAGCGGGACCTGCACGCGCCGACGGAGCCGTTGGTCGTCGAGGGCACCGACGTCGAAGTGCTCGTCAAACACCGCGGTGACTCGCCCAGTGGCGTCGTCGGCACCCGGCTGGTCTACGAGACGCATCCGTTCGACGTTGTCGGTTGGGACGGCGGCCTCTACCCGCTGACGTTCAACGTCGACGACTTCGAGCCGATCACCGGCCGCATCGTTGAGCCGCCGCCGACGCATCAGGTCTTCGAGGGAGCGGGCTTCGTGGTGTGCAACTTCGTGCCGCGCAACGCTGCTTATCACCCGCAGGCTGTGCCGTTGCCCTACTACCACACCAATGTCGACAGCGACGAGGTGATGTTCTACGCGGGCGGCGACTACACCGCCCGCGCCGGCTCCGGCATCAACCTCGGGTCGGTGTCACTGCACCCCGGCGCGTACGCGCACGGGCCTCACCCCGGGGCGATCGAAAAATCGCTCGGGACAACCAAATTCGAAGAGCTTGCGGTCATGGTCGACACCTTCCGGCCGCTCGGACTCGGTGAGGGCGGCCGCGCCGCGGAGGACCCCGCCTATGCCTGGACGTGGTCGGGTCGCGGACCCGGCGCCGCGGGCGCCTGACTCATCGGCAACAGCGCCGCACGCGGCGAGGAACGAGGAACACCATGCCCGAACTACTGGCCATCCCGATGGCCACCAGCAACACGATCGAGATCTACTCCGGCATCGCTCGCATGGCGGGGAAGATCTGGGGCACCCTGCACAAGGCGGAGCAGCCGTCGAAAACCGTTGTGATCGTGACGCATCCGGCGTCCAACTTCATGGGTCACTACCTGCTCGAGCCGCTCGCCGCCCGCGGGGTCGACGCCGTGGGCCTGACCACGCGCTACCTCGGCAACGACAGTTCGCTGATCATGGAGAACTGCGTGCTCGACATCGGCGCCGCGGTGGCATTCCTGCGCGACCGCGGCTACGAGCGCGTGCTGCTGGTCGGCAACTCCGGCGGTGGCGGACTCGCGGCGCTCTATCAGAGCCAGGCCGAGCATCCGACGATCACCGCCACCCCCGCCGGGGACCCGGTCGATCTCACTGCGGCGCACCTGCCGCCGGTGGACGGCCTCATCTCCCTCATGGCGCACCCGGGGCGGGCACTGGTCTACACCGACTGGCTCGACCCGGCGATCCTCGACGAGCAGGACCCGACCCAGCGGGACCCGGAATTCGACCTGTTCGACGGCTCGCGCACCGCGCCGTACGACGAGGACTTCCTCGTCCGTTACCGCGCCGCGCAGGTCGCCCGCAACCGGCGGATCACCGCGTGGGTGCATGACCAGCTCGACGAGCTCAAGCGTGCCGAGGGTCCGGTGAAGGACCTGCCCTTCGTCATACACGGCACCGCGGCCGACCCCCGCTTCCTCGACGGCACGATCGATCCGTCCGATCGCGTCCCCGGCACGGTGTGGGGCACGGCCGAGGAGGCCAACATGATGCCGGCGACGCTCGGGCACTACTCCAGCCTGCGGTCCTGGCTCAGTCAATGGAGCATCGACGAGTCCAATTGCGACGGCCCGCGGCAACTGCGGCACACCAGCGTGCCGACCCTGGTGATGTACGGCACCGCCGATCAGGTCTGCTTCCCGAGCTACGCGCGGATGATGTATGACGCAGTGCCGCACGAGCGCAAGCGGCTGGTGCCCGTCGAGGGTGGCACGCACTACCTGCAGGGCCAGGACGAGCAGATCGCTTTCGTTGCCGATCAGGTCGTCTCCTGGATCGCAGAGCAGCTGCCGGCCTGACCTGACGAGTGTGGACATCCACAGCCGAGATACCGGATCTGTGGAGGTTCGCATATGGCGCGACCTCGAATCACCCTGCAAGGGTTGGGAATTACCGATTCGGGGTCGCGCTTTTCGTACCACGGCGAAAAGGTGCGCCCGACCCACGCGGAACGGAGTGTCGTCATGTCCGCAGTCGTCATCACCGCGGTCATCACCCCCGCCGAAGGCAAGCAGGACGCCGTACGAGAGGCCTTTCAGAGGCTGCTGCCGATCGTGCATCAGGAGGATGGCTGCGATCTCTATGCCCTGCACGAGAGCGACGGCAAGTTCGTCACGATCGAGAAGTGGGCGTCGCAGGAGGCGTTCGAGGGTCATGCCAACGGCGACTCGTTGCAGAAGGCGGGAGTCGACGTCGCGTCGCTGGCAGCGGGACCGTCCGACTGGATGCTCCTCACGCCGGTGCCGAGCAGCGACGGCTCGCCCAAGGGCGAGTTGTGAGCGGGTGGTGAGCGATGGCGACGACCGAGCCCGCACCGGGCGCCGAGCCTGACTACGAGCCGGACGAGGGGCACGGCCCGGCATACGACTCCACGCACATCTACACCACGTTCGCCGACATGGCGCCGCTCACCGAGCAGTTGCAGGCCGTCTTCGGCGGCGAGGTCAAAACGTACGGCGAGCTCAATATCTGCCCGCAGCCGAGTCTTTCGGTGGTGTCGGTGCTGCTGTCGCCCTACGGCTTGCTCTCGCTGTTCGGCTTCTCCACCCCGATCCCATATCCGTTCGGCCAGGACAAGCACGGCTACCGCATCCGTCGCCGCGACGAAATGATCGGCCGGGCGACGGAGGCCGGCCTGGATTTCGCGGTGGCGCCCTTCGACGACCTCGGTGGCCTACAGTCGATCGTGCGGCTGCCCGGCGGCAGCGCTCTGCAGTTCTACGAGCCGCCGGCGGAGATGGGCTTCCCGGAGTTGACGCATATCCCGGAGGCGCGAATCTACCTGGGGCCGTTGACGATCGATCCTTTCCTCGCGGCATTCACGACACTGACTCGCGGCACGGTGCAGACCGACGACCCTGTCGCGGACGGCGCGGAGGTCGGGATGCCGGACACCACGATCCGGCGGGTCACCTACGAGTCGGGATACGGCCGTCTGCTGGTGCTGGAGACCAACGGCCATCAGCCCTACCCCTACGGGTGGGACTTCACCGGCTTCGTGGTCGACGACCTCACGGCGACGCTCGCGACCGCGACCGCAGCCGGCGCGCAGGTCGTCGCCGACCCGCATACGGCCAATGGCCGCACCAGCGCGATGGTGCAGTTCCTCGGCGGCTTCGTGGCCGAGATCCATCAGGTCTCGGCGGATGCACCGGCCTGAGCCGGCCGGAGAAACCTGAACAGTCGAATCACCAAACAGCAAGGAGCAGCAATCATGCCGACCCACGACGACGTGCGCGCCTGGCTCGCGGCGGGCAATTCCCATGATCCGCAACAGATCCTGGACCTGGCGAGCGATGACTTCGTGATGCACCAGCCGCAGAACCCGGAGCCACTCGACGCACAAAAGCTGGTCAGCTTCTTCACGATGCTGTGGTCGGCGCTGCCCGACATCAAATTCAACAGCATCGGCATCACGATCGAAGGTGACACCGCAGCGTCCTGGGAGCGGGTGACCGCCACCATGACCGGACCGATGACCGACGTAGCCACTGGCAAGGTGATCCAGCCGACCGGGAAGTCCTTCGACGTCGAGGCGGCGATGCGCCTGGTCTACAACGACAAGAACCAGTTGAAGGAAGCGTGGATCTTCTGGGATCGGATCACGCTTTACCAGCAGCTCGGCATTCTCAAGGAGATCGTGGAAGGGATTCCGTCATGACCGCAGCAGCCAACTTCGACAAGATGCCGGCGGTCGTCGATCCTGACGACGCGGTGATGTGCTTGATCGACCACCAGTCGGGGCTGTTCCAGCTGGTGCAGGACATCGAGGAGTCGGCGCTGCGGCGGCACGTGTCCGCGCTGTCGCGCGCGGCATACCTCACCAAGATCCCAACGCTGACAACGGCATCCGTGCCGGACGGGCCCAATGGCCCGCTGATCCCGGAGGTGCACGCCAACAACCCGGATGCGACCTACATCGCCCGCCAGGGTCAGATCAATGCGTGGGAGATGCCGGACTTCGTGACTGCGATCGAGAAGACCGGCCGCAAGACGCTGATCATCGCCGGCTGCCTCACCAGTGTCTGCCTGGCGTTCCCCACGGTCGACGCGCTGGCCGCCGGATACCGTGTCTTCGCGGTGATCGACGCCTCGGGCAACTGGACCACGATGGCCACCGAGCTTACGCTGGCCCGCATCGTGCAGGCCGGTGCGGTGCCGATCGACACCTATGCAGTCATCGCCTACCTCATGAAGACCTGGAACCAGAAGGACTGGTTGCCATGGCGCGACCTCATGGCCGAACTCATCGTGCCGAAGTATCAGAACCTCATCGAGAGCTACGACAAGGCACAGCAGATCGCGAAGGACGGGCCGGAGACGGTGTTGGACAAATGGTGAGCGAACGCAAGGGGATTCGGTGGTGCGCTGCCGTCGTCGCGGCCGGAGGCATGACTGTCGCGCTCGTCGTGCCGGCGACTGCCGCGACGTCCGGGGGCGCCAACAAATGGTTTGGCACCTGGGGCGTCGCAGTCGCTACGCACGGCGTGACTGGGACGTCAGCCACCGGTTTCGGCGACCAGACACTACGCCAGGTAGCGCGAATCTCGGTCGGTGGGAGCGCGATTCGGTTGCGGTTCAGCAACTTGTATGGCGATCGTCCGCTCGTCATCGGGGCTACGACTGTCGCTCGGCGAGCGGCCGCTGGCGGTGCCGCCGTCGACCCGCGCAGCGTGCGTGGGGTCACCTTCGGCGGACAGCGCACAGTGACCATCCCGGCCGGTGAGGACGTGCAGTCGGACCCGGTGGTCTTCCGGGCGGAGGCCGGCTCCGAGGTCGTGGTGTCGTCCTACTTCCCGCAAGCGACCGGTCCGGTGACTTGGCACTGGCTGGGGTTGAGCACCAACTACACGGCAACCGGCGACGAATCCGCAAACGGGGGAGCGGCATTCGCGGTCCAGGACTCGGCTCGCTATTTCCTGTCCGGCATCTCGGTGCGTACTCCGGCCCGGGGCACGGTTGCCTTCTTCGGCGACTCGATCACCGATGGCAACGGCACCCCGGTCGATGCGGACCTGCGCTATCCCGACCAGGTCGCGAAGCGGTTGATGGCCCGCCCAGGGCCGAAGCAGTGCGGTGTGCTCAATCAGTCGATCAGCGGAAACCGGCTGCTGGCAGGGGGATTGGTCCCCGAGGCCGGTGATCCCGGTGTCGACCGCTTCGCGCGGGACATCGCCCGACCCGGGGTCAAATCGGTCGTCGTGCTCGAAGGCATCAACGACATCCTCACCATCCCGGGCATCACCGCGGATCAGATCACCGCCGGCTATCAGTCGCTGATCAAGCAGGGTCATGCGCAGGGCGTGACCGTCGTCGGCGGGACGCTCACGCCATACGAGGGATATGAGGGGTATACCCCGCAAGGCGAGGCGATCCGGCAACAAGTGAACAGCTGGATCCGCAGCTCGGGCGCCTTCGACTCGGTGGTGGATTTCGATGCGGCAGTGCGGGATCCGGCCAAGCCGACACAATTGCTGCCGGCATACGCCAGCCCCGACTGGATCCACCCCAACGCCACCGGTTACGGCATCATGGCGAACGCGGTCGACCTGCAGAAGGTGTGCTGAGCCGGCCGGGCATGGGTTGGGTGAGGTCAGTCGCCGGGCAGGTCGTGCACCGGGGGACGGGGTTGGAAGGCCCAGTCGCCGAGACGTCCACTGCCGCCGGTGATCAGCCACTGCGGGTGTGCCTTCGGGCGGCGCTCGAAGGCGATGATCGAGTCGTAGATGTGGATGCCCTGCGTGGTGCGCCCGAATTTGTCGTCCCGCGGAAGTTCTTTGACGTAGGTGAAGTTGAGCCGGTCGAGCAGGTCCTTGGTGTACTCGATGATCGTGCCTGCTCGCTTGTAGCCGCCCTCGTGCGGCGGGCTGTATGACGCGTGCACGTCCTCGATCATGTAGACGCCGTCCGGTGCCATCGTCGGGTAGAGGAATTCGAAGGTCTTGACCATGTGCGAGCTGATGTGGCTGCCGTCGTCGAGCACGACGTCGAGCGGCCCGTGTTCGTCGACGATCCGCTGGAGCACCGTGGTGTCGGTCTCGTCACCCTGGTAGAAGGTGGCCACCTTCGGGTCGACCCGATCGGACAGGTCCTCAAGGTCCAGACAGACGATGTCGGCGTCGGGTCCGAAATAGTCGCGCCACATCTGCTGGCTGCCACCACGGCCGACGCCGATCTCCAGGAAGCGCACGTCGGTGCCGCGATAGCGGCTGAAATGGTCCTCGTAGATGTCGAAGTAGTGGATCCACTTGTGCATCAAGCGACCCGGGTTGTTGAGGTAGTAGCGGTGCAGGAATCCGTTGTCTTCCATGGGTCCGACCATAGGAGCTGTCGTCGGGCGATGGGCGCGTTTGGCGGATCGGGTGCGGGTGGCATACCGCCAGCAGGGCGCGGGCGTTCGGCGCGCCTCGCTGAGGAACGGGTAGCCCCGACCGGGCACGATGGGGTGATGGTCGACAAAAGCCTCTGGATGCGTCAGGTCGAGGAGAACCCCGAGCACTCGAGCTGGTATGTCGAGCGCTTCCGCACCATGGCGCGCGACGGTGCCGACCTGGACGGCGAGGCGCGGCTGATCGATGCGATGGCGGCGCGTAGTGCGCGCATCCTCGACGCCGGCTGCGGTCCCGGCCGGGTCGGGGCTGCCCTGCACCGGGCGGGCCATACGGTCGTCGGTGTCGATGTCGACCCGACGTTGATCAAGGCGGCGAAGCAGGACCACCCGGGGCCGACGTGGCTGGTGCAGGATCTGGCCACGCTCGACCTGCCGGCGGCAGGCGTCGCCGAACCCTTCGACCTGGTGGTCAGCGCCGGCAACGTGATGACCTTCCTCGCGCCGACGACCAGAGCACGAGTGCTCGAGCGACTGGCTGCGCACCTCGTGCCCGGCGGGCGCGCGGCCATCGGGTTCGGCGCCGGCCGGGGTTATGCGTTCGAGGATTTCCTCGCCGACGCCGACCGTGGCGGCCTGGTCGCGGACACGCTTCTCGGCACGTGGGACGTGCGGCCGTTCGGTCCGGAGTCGGACTTCCTGGTCGCGATCCTGCGCCGTAACTGACTTGACGTCAGCCGATCGGCACCGTCACCTGGTCCTGGCTCTTGTTGTCGCACTTGGCGACAAGTGACTTCAGCGAGCCGTCCTCGGGCAGTTCGACGATGACCTGACCGCTGACCGGAGCGCCCTGGGTCAGGGTGCCGTTGATCGCGGTGCCCCCGTCGGCGGTGTAGCCGGTCATCACCTTGGCCGGCTGCCCATCGGTGCCGGTGGCGGTGAAGCACGAGCTGTTGATCGCGGCCGGCGTGGCCGTGACCGTCTGCTTGAGCGTGACCTCGAGCGCGGCGTAGTGGCTCGGCGGCCCGCCCCACGGTGCCTTGGCATCGGCAGGGTCGGTGATCTTGGTGACCGTCACGTCATACGTCTTGCCCTTGGCGGTGATCGGCGTCGCGGCCGCCTGGTGCGCTCCACCGCCGGACGTCTTCGTGCTCTGCGCTGCTGTGGACGAGTCGGCCGCAGCAGGCGAGCCGGAGTCCGAATTGCCGCCGGAACTGCCTCCCCCGCAGGCGGTGAGTCCGAGTGTCAGGGCGCGGCGGTTGCGGCGACGGCGAAGGTCCGGAAATGGCGACGGTCGAGCATGGTTCCCCTCTGCGGTATGGCGAAAGTGCGCCGCGACCCTACTGGCCTCGCCTGTGCGAAACGGGTCGCGGCGGGTGAGTGTCGCGAGTGACGTCCTTGTCCACTCACTGACGTCCAACGCAATGAGAGACGTTGCTGCAAGGACGTCGCTCGTTGCGGGCGTCGTCACTGGGTGGGGACCGACGTCAGTCAGTGCCCCCGGGCTGATTCGAACAGCCGACACCCGCTTTAGGAGAGCGGTGCTCTATCCCCTGAGCTACGGGGGCGCGCTGGAAAGCGTACCTGCGGACGACCGGGGCGCCTGACTTGGGCGTAGGCGCCGCCATACGCTGGCGATGTCGCCCCGACGATCCGAAGGAGAGCAATGAGCGACCTGCCCGCACGTAGTCAGCGGATCCAGCAATTACTCGCCGAGCACGGCGTGCCCGGTCAGATCCGGGCGCTCCCGGAATCGACGCACACCGCGGCGCAGGCTGCGGCCGCGCTCGGCGCCCAGGTCGGGGCGATCGCGAGCAGCCTGGTGTTTCTGGCCGACGATCAGCCGCTGTTGGTGATGACCAGTGGCGCGCACCGGGTCGACACCGCGATGCTCGGACTCGAACTCGGGCAGGAGATCACCCAGGCCGCGCCCAATCACGTCAAGCAGGTCACCGGGCAGCCGATCGGCGGCGTTTCGCCGATCGGCCACCCGGAGCCGCTGCGCACGATCGTGGACAGCTCGCTGCAGGCGTACGACGAATTGTGGGCGGCAGGCGGCACACCCAAGACGGTTTTCCCGCTTAGCTACGCCGACCTGGTGCGCATCACCGGCGGCACCGCGATGCGCGTCGCCCCCGCCTGATCCCGTATGACGGGAGCCGCGAAAACCCTTCTCGTCAGGGGTGTTTGCGGTCGTCCCACTGGTGGCTGGTGTCTTCCTCGGCCTTGATCGCGTTGAGGATCTCCGGCGCGGCCATCTTCTCGATCTTGCCGCCGATCAGCGGCAGCTTGGCCTTCAGGTCGGCCTTGACGCCCACTCGTGAGCCGGTGCCGTCGGGCGCGATGGAGGTGGTGCCCTTCATCGTGATCGGCTGCCCCTTCATCGTCACCTCCACGGTGCCGGTGCGGCTGCCGTCGGCCTGCCGCTCGCCCCAGGTGATCACCTGCGTGACGTCGACCTTGTCGCCGACCAGCTTCTTCAGCAGATCCGGCACGTCACCGGACGGCATGACCCGCTGCACCGTCACCTGGTGGCCGGGGCCCTTCTCGACGACCGAGCTGTTGTAGCTCAGCGCGCCGGCGTTCTGGCAGATGTCGTCCTGATATTCGGTCTTGATCGCGTCTTCGTAGACCTCGTCCGGGTCCGACTTGAGCTTCCAGTTCAGGGAGATGTCCATTGCCCAAACCTACTCGGAAGTAGGTAGCTTTGTGAACCAGGTCACGTTGGCCGGCCTAGGGGAGGCGACGGATCAGCCGGGCGGGCACTCCGGCATACAACGAGTCGGGCTCGCAGTCCTTGGTGACTACCGCTCCGGCGGCCACGATGACGCCGTCGCCGATCGTCACGCCCGGCAGGATGATCGTTCCCGCGCCGATCCAGCAGCCTGTGCCGATCGTCACCGGCTTGACCAAAGGCGGCTCAGGGCAACGTAATTCGTGGCCGCCGATCTGATGGGTGTAGGTGATGACGAGGGTGCGAGGGCCGAGGTGGCTGCGATCGCCCAGGGTCAGCGGTCCCTGCAGCAGGCACTCCTCGCCGACGGAGGAGTCGGCGCCGAGTCGCACGTCGTCGCTCATGTGCACGCGCGGCCGGACCGACGTGGTCGGCTCGATGAGTGCGCCGGTGGCGCGCAGCACGCCGACCCGAAGTGGCTCCGGTGCGAGCGACGAGCACACCCCGGCGCGGGCCACCGCGTAACCGGCGCGCCGCATGCGGGCTGCCACGGCCTTGATCTGGGTGTTCACCGTCATCTGTCTCGCCTCCCTGACGCGCTGCCTGCCACGGCACGCTAGCCGTCCAGCATGACAGCTGTCAGGAAAATGATCGGTGGATTCTCGCCTGGGCGATCAGGAGCCCGCGACGCCCTCGCGCCAATAGCCCATGAAGCACACCGCCGCGCGCGGGATCTCGAAGTCGTCGACCAGCATCCGTCGCAGCGCGCGCACCCGTCCGGACTCGCCCGCGACCCAGGCGGAAACCG
The DNA here is from genome assembly GCF_026162425.1 of Flexivirga meconopsidis. Classification (GTDB taxonomy): domain Bacteria; phylum Actinomycetota; class Actinomycetes; order Actinomycetales; family Dermatophilaceae; genus Flexivirga; species Flexivirga meconopsidis. The sequence continues at coordinate 1,025,868 of NZ_JAOBQJ010000001.1, forward strand.
CCGGGGGAGCGGCGGCGGCCTGCTCGGTCGCGGTGACCTCCCAGTAGGGGTCGTCCCCGCCGTCGTCGATCACCGTCGTCTGCGCCTGATCGCCGTCCAGCGGGCCGAGGCCGGCGAGCCATTGCCGCACGGTGCCGAGCTGATCGTGCCCTGCGGAAGTGACGCACCAGTCGAGGTGCACGCCGCTCGGCACCCGCACACCGCGAGCATCCTCGGCGTGGGGCACCTCGATGCTGATGAAACCCGTTGCGGTCGAGGGGAGTTCGCGGGCTATCCCGGCAATAGCCGGCAGCGCCGTTAGGTCGCCCACGATCAGTTGCCGCGACCTGCCCGCCAGCTCCCGGCGAAACTCCAACCCGCCGTGCGTCCCGTCATACGACCTGGAGGGGCCGAGGATGATCGTCTCGTCGCCGACTGCCGACTCCGCGGCGAACCGTGAGCCCGGCCCGGTCGCGCCGTGGTCGACGAAGTCGACGTCGATCTCGCCGGTGTCCGGTCGCACCGCCACGATGGTGTAGGTCCGGATGTGCGCGCGCCGGTCCGTCGGTTGGCTCCGCCATACGCTGAACCAGTCTGGGCCCATTGGGAATTCGTCGAGCGTGTCACCGCCGCCCTGGGGCAACACGACCTTGATCCGTTGGTCGTAGCCGTTGTCGGCGAAATCGGCGAGCTTCGGGTCGGCGAAGGTGAGCCGCACCAGGTTGCGCGATCGCCGCTGCCGCCCGACCAGCCGCACCCGGAACAGTCGGAACGGTTGGATCTGCGTGGTGGCGCTCATGCTGCTCCGCCCTCTCCGGCATCGATTGCAGTAGGTAAGGCTACCCTAATACGCCGCTCTCTTCTGGTACGGCGCAGCCCGCGCACACACCAGCGGGTACGGCGTGCCGCGACTGCGCCCGAGGTGAGCGCCGTGGGTGACCAGCACGCCAACGACCGGATCGAGGCGGCGAGCAGTGAACTCGGGCGGCACTGCATGTCCCGCTCAGGCGTCCTCGGAGGCATCATCTGCGACGCGTGTGGCACTCTGCCCGGCGCCCGAGGCCGCCGATGAGTGACCGATTCAGCGCCGCCGACGACCCGAGACGACCGCCTCGACCGCCTCACGGACAAGCACCGATTCCTTCACGCCGCGCTCTTTTGCCAGCCGCTGCAACTCGCGCTTCGTTGCGACCGACACGCGAGCATTTACCGTCGGCGACACCTTCCCCGGCCTACTCAACGACGGGCGCCCCGCCCGGCCAGACCGCAGCGCCTTCTCCACGGCGGCATCAGCGACCTTCTCGGTCACGCGTACTCCGGTGGGGGCGCGATAGTCCTCCGCTTCCAGGTCAGCATTGCCGGCGTCCACGTACTTCGCCATCACCCTCATCCCGTCGTTCCCTGTCCGCGCAGGTGAGTCGGCATTACGTGCTTCACCAACACGATCGACTCACCCGTGCGAGCGTCCTCAACTTCGATCCCCACGATTTCCAGCTCGCGGCCACGCTCATCCGCGCCGAGCCAGTAGAGGGTGGCCAGTCCGCCCCGAACTCCTGGCGGGGCTCGGTGTGCTCAAGCACGAAGAACACGCTTGCCCGGCCGACCCTGTGCCGCCGAGCGGACTGCGTGAACTTCACCTTCCGCAATGACCTAGTTATGTCTCACAAAAATGGGTTTTGTCAAACAAAACACAGTGGGTACCACCACGAGAGGACCAGCAAGTGAGCGACGTCTGCATACGCGGCTGCACCTGCCGCGACCGGCCAGGTTGCGATGCCGCACGCAGTCGTCGGCGACAAGGCTGCCGCGTCGGCGCCAGCCCCTACGATCGGCAAGGTGACGTTCACCGGCATCCCCGAAGCGGCCTTCGACTTCTACGACGACCTCGAGGCCGACAACTCCAAGACGTTCTGGACCGAGCACCGGCAGACCTACGACGACTCGGTGCGGGCGCCGATGACCGCGCTCGGCGAGGCGCTGGGCGGCCAGTTCGGCGAGCCGAAGGTCTTCCGGCCCAACCGCAATCTGCGGTTCAGCCCGGACAAGACGCCCTACAAGACCCACCAGGGAGTCTTCGTCAAGGCAGCCGAAGCCACCGGTTGGTATGTCGAGGTCTCGGCTGCGGGCGTGATGGTGGCGGCCGGCTGTTACTACGCGGATTCGGCTGCGTTGAAAGCAATCCGGGCCGGCATCGATTCGGCGGACGGTGCCGAACTGGAGCGGATCGTCGGTGAACTCACCTCGCACGGTTGGGAATTCATGGGTGAGGAGCTGAAGACCGTGCCGCGTGGCTACTCACCGGATCACCCGCGCATCGACCTGCTCCGGCGTAAGAGCATGGTGTTGTCGACCACCTACGGTTTCGCGCCGTTCGTGCGCACGCCGGAGTTGCTGGACCGGGTGCGCAGCGACTGGGAGGCCGGCCGGCCGCTCGTGGAGTGGATCGGTGACCATCTGGCCCGCGGCTGAGCGGACTCAGTCGTCGTCGTTGCGGGATCGGCGCAGCAGCCGGGCCATCTTGTGCCCGTGCTCCTCGCCGGCTTCTGCGGCATACCGGCCCTCCGCGGTGACCGCTTGCAGATCCTTGGCGGAGGCGTCCCCGGTGCGCAGGTCGATCTGCTCGGACAGGTAACGCCACAGCACCGCGACCGTCGCGGCGACCGGCACCGCGAAGAATGCACCGACGATGCCGAATTCGGTGCCACCGAAGGCGATTGCGAGCAGCACGATCGCCGGGTGCAGCCGCATCGAGCGGCTCTGCAGCAGCGGCTGCAACACGTGTCCCTCGACCTGCTGCACCAGCACGATGATCACCAGCACGATGATCGCCTTGGTCAGCCCGACCGTCACCAGCGCGACCAGCACCGCCACGGTGCCCGCGGTGAAGGCACCCACGATCGGGATGAAACCGCCGAAGAAGGTCAGCACCACCAGCGGCACTGCCAGCGGGACACCGAGCACCACCAAACCGATGCCGATGCAGATCGAGTCGACCGCGCTCACGATCGCCTGCGTGCGAATGAAGCCGGACAAGGTGTTCCAGACCCTGGTCAGGGCCTCGGTCAGGTGCGCGCCGGCGCCGCGGCCGACACTGACTCGCAACCACGGCAGGAATCGCGGACCGTCCTTGAGGAAGAAGAAGGTCAGGATCAGCGCGACGACGCCGTCGATGAGCACCCGTCCGGCGAGCGTGACTCCGCTCAGCACCTGCTCGGCAATCTTGTCGCCGCTCGACTTCAGCTTGTCGGTGATCGTGGTGGTCGCCTGGTCGATCTGGTGCGGCTGGATGTGCAGCGGCCCGTCCTGCAACTGGTCGCGGATCTGGTTGACGCCCGCCACCGACTTGTTCACCAGGTCACCCCACTGTGAGGAGACGGTGGGCGCCATCGCGGCGATGACCCCGCCGAAGACCAGGAAAGCCACGATCAGTCCGGTTGCCGCGGCGAGCGCCGGCGGCCAGCGGTGGCTGCGCAAGAAGCGCACCATCGGCCAGAGCACCGTGGTGACCAGCAGCGCCACCGCCACCGGCAGCAGCGCCGACCAGAACATCTCGAAGACCTTGAGGAACATCCAGGTCGCGACGCCGATCACGATCAGCCGCAGCGACCAGCTCGCGGTCCACTTCAAACCGTGGCTGATGACGCCGGCTCGATCCAGGCCCTGATTGGGGTTGCGGTCCTCCGCCACCGCAGCCGTCCGGGGCGGGGTTGCGCCAGACTGCTCGTAGTCCGCGATCACCTTCTGATCGCGGTCGAGCACCCGATCCGGGTCGCTGGGCCGGTACTTCATCGGTGACGGTTGTCCTTCCGGTCGCGTGGCTGGTCAGGAGTATGACGGCAAACCCGCGCGAGTGGCGAATCCTGGCGACCCGCGTCATACCAAGGGGTGAGGTGGGCGCGCCTGCCCGGCGCTGCGCGTGGCGGAGGCTAGCCTTGCTCGGTGAGTTCCGTGCCGCCGCAACCTGATTCGGCCAACCCGTGGCTGGCGACGGGCCGAGATGGGCTCGTCCGCGACGCGGTCGCCGGATGGCAGAGCCATCTGGTCGACCTCGGCGGCCGCAACACGCTGCTCTGGTTTCGTGACCTGCCGAGCGGAACCCTCGACCTGACCCGGGCGCACCCGGCCGGCATTGCGCGGTTGTTCTCGTCCGGAGTCGCGCCGCTCACCGATCTGATCCGTGAACCCGCGGCGCTCGCGGACGCTGAGCGACGCGCTCGCGTCATCCGGTCTCGCACCCGCGAACTCGCCGAGGAACGCGGCATCTCCACCTGTTATCTGGCGATCGGGATGGCGACCTGGGACCGGCCCGGTGCCCCGCGCCCGCCCGCGGCGCCGGTGTTGTTGCGTCGTTGCGAGGTCTTCACACCGACCGGGCAACCCGACCGGCTCGGGCTGCGGCTCGCAGGTGAGGTCGAATTCAACTCGGTGCTGGCCAAGTACCTGCAGGTGGAGTGCGGCATCGACCTGGACCTGCAGGCGATCGACGACTACCTGCGAGGACGTGCTGCCTCCGACGGCGGTCCCGTGCTGAGCGCGGTGCAGGACGCCTGCGCTGACGTGCCCGGCTTCCGCGTCGAGCGGCGCTACGTGGTCGGCACGTTCAGCTACACCAAGCTGCCGATGGTGCGTGACCTCGCCGACCAACTCGGCCAGCTGTCGACCAACCACGTGGTTGCCGCGCTCGCCGGTGACGAGGACGCCCGGCTGCAGGTGAGTGCGCAGGCCCCGCCCTTCGCCGAGGCGGACCCGGCCACCGAGCACCTGGTGCTCGACGCCGACGCGACGCAGCAGGACGTCGTCGAAGCCGTGCGGGCCGGTTCGCATCTGGTCGTGAAGGGACCGCCGGGCACCGGGAAGAGTCAGACCATCGCCAACCTGATCGCGGCGATCGCCGCGGATGGTCGGCGGGTGCTCTTCGTCGCCGAGAAGCGCGCCGCGATCGACGCGGTGGTCAAGCGCCTGGACCAGGTCGGGCTCGCTGAGCTCGTGCTCGACGTGCACGGACGCTCGGGTGGGCGCGGCGGCGATGTGGTGCGTGCGATGGATGACGCCGTCGGCGCGGACGACATGTTGCTGCAGCCGGTTGACGGATTGGTCGCGCAGCGCACGCAACTGGCCGAGCACCGCCGGGCGATGCACGAGCCGCACCTGCCGTGGGGGGTGACGGTCGACGAGGCGCAGACCCGGCTGAGCGAGTTCCACGCGATGCGGCCGGCCCCTCGCTCGCGGGCCTGGATCGAGCCGGACGACCTGCAGGCGATGAGCGTCGTACGACGACAGGAGCTCGCCGACGAGCTCACTCGCATCGCCGAGCTCGGCGCCTGGCGCACCGACGACGAGGTGGACCCTTGGTTCGGCGCGCGTGTCGTGGGTGCCCAACAGGCTGCCCGCACGCACGATCTCGTGCAGGGGCTCAGCGACGGCGGTCTGCGCGAGCATCGCGACCGCCTGGATGCGCTGTGTGACCGGGTCGGGCTGCCGGTGCCGCGGACCATGCTCGAGGGCGAGGCGCGGCTGGAGCTGATGCGCGAGGCGCACAAGACGCTGGAGTCGTTCCGCCCGGAGATCTTCGAGGCTCCGCTCGACGACCTCGTCACCGCGACCGGCTCCGCTGCCTACCGCAAGGAGCACGGTGCCGATCTCGGTGTGCTGGACCGGCGACGGTTGCGCAAGGAGGCGCGCAATCTGTTGCGCCCGGGGCAGCCGCCCACCGACCTGCACGGTGTGCTGGTCCTCGCCGCAAGTCAGCGTGCCCGCTGGCGGGAGGTCGCCGGCAAGGGTGCTAGGCCGAGTGCTCCGACGGAGGTCGGTGCGCTGGCCGCCGCGCATGAGCGGTTGCGCGAAGACCTCGAGTGGCTCGCCGCGCGGCTGGACGGCACCGCCGAGGGCAACGATCTGCTGGACACCGACCTGGATGCGCTGCAGGACCGGCTCGACCGGCTCGCCAAGGCCGCCGACCGGCTGGCTCTTGTGCCGACGGTCATCGGACCGCTCGACCAGTTGCGCGCCAACGGCCTCGGCGACCTGCTCGACGACCTCGCGGCGCGGCGCGTGCCCGCCGAACGAGTCTCCGACGAGTTCGAATTCGTCTGGTGGCGGGCGGTTCTCGCCCGGATCGCCGAGCTGGATCCGGCATACGGTGAGACCTCCGGGAGTGAGCTGCGCGCAGTCGCCGAGTCGTATGCCGCAGCCGACGCCGCGCACGTGCACTCCGGTGCGGCACGGGTGCGCGCTTCCTGGGTCGGTCAGGTGCGCAGCGCGGTGCGCGACTTCCCGGAGCAGGAGACGCTGCTGCGGGAGCAGACCCGCGTCGAGCGGCCGATGTCGCTGCGCGAGTTGCTACCGCAGGCACCGGAGCTGTTGACCGCGATCAAACCGTGCTGGGCGATGAGCCCGCTCGTGGTCGCCTCGGTGGTCCCGCCCGGGGTCTGGTTCGACGTGGTGATCTTCGACGAGGCGTCGCAGATCCCGCCGGCGGAGGCGATCTCCGCCATCGCCCGTGCGGGCCAGGTCGTCGTCGCCGGTGACCCCCGGCAACTGCCGCCGACCTCGTTCTTCCGAGGGGTCGACGGCTCCGAGAGCGCGGCTCCCGAGACCTCGGAGTCAGTCCTCGATGCACTCACCCCGCTGCTGCCCAGTCGCGAATTGACCTGGCATTACCGGGCATTGGACGAGCGATTGATCGCGTTCGCCAACGCGCAGGTGTATGGCGGGCGGCTGGTCACCTTTCCGGGGGTGGGCGACGACACCGTCGTACGACTCGATGTCGTCGACGGTCCGACCGTCGACGCCGAGTCGCCGGACGCCGAGGTCGACCGGGTGACGCAGGTGGTGCTCGACCAGTTCCGGCAGCGCCCGGAGGAGTCGATCGGGGTGATCACCCTCGGCCAGCGGCACGCCGACCGCATCGAGGCGTCAATCCGAGCCGCGGTCACCGCCGACCCTGCTCTGGAAAGTCTGCTCGCGGAGTCGGCGGAGCCGTTCTTCGTCAAGAACCTGGAGCGGGTGCAGGGTGACGAGCGCGATGCGATCGTGCTGTCGATCGGTTACGGCCGCGGCCCGCGCGGTGAGGTGGTGCACCGCTTCGGACCGATCAGCGCGGAGGGCGGCGAGCGCCGGCTCAACGTGGCGATCACCCGCGCGCGGCGCCGCATGGTGACGGTGTCGTCGTTCCCCGGGGACGAACTCAACCCCACCAAACTCCGCTCTCGTGGCGGCCTGATGTTGCGCGACTTCCTGTTGTATGCCGGGTCCGGAGGCGCCGCACGACGAGTGCACGGCCCGGGTGACGAGACGCGTGAGGGCGCGTCGGGCGTCGTCGGGCCAGGCGTGGTGCGCGGACCCGACGGACGTCGCCGTCGGGCCGCATCCACCGGCAGCGTGCTCGACCGGCCGGTGCTGGCGGGTGCCGATGTCAGCCCGGTGCCGCCGCTGGTGCTCGATCTGGCATCCCGGCTACGCGCCGAAGGTCTGGTCGTGCACCCGGGCTGGGGCACCTCGATCCACCGGCTCGACCTCGCGGTCGAGGATCCGCGACGTCCCGGATCGCTGCTGGTCGCGATCGAGACGGACGGTCCGACCTACGGGTCGATCGTCTCGACCCGTGACCGGGAGCGGCTGCGGGTGGAGCAGTTGCGCCGGCTCGGCTGGGCGCACGAGCGGGTCTGGACCCGTGACCTGTTCCGCGACCCAGCACGCGAGGTGGCCCGGTTGGTCGCCGCCGTGCACGCGGCCTCGCTCGCCCGGGACGACGCCGACCGCATGGAGTCGGCGGCCAAGCGAGCGGCGAACCCCTGGCTCGACGACGAGTGAGCCCAGTTGAGCGAGTGCGTGGGTGAGCGCGATGGCTGAGCAGCCGGCGGGAGAGCAGGGGCGGCGTCGCCGGCCGAGGCGAGCGACTCGGCCGGCGACCGGCGGCGACCCGGCGATCGAGGTGCCGGTGACCTCCAGTGACGACGACAAGCCGCAGCCGGACGAGCAGCCCCGCGCTCGCGCCAGGTCGGTGGACGACGAGAAGCCGGAGGACCCGAACGACCGCTGGCTGCGCGAGCAGCGCCCGCCGCACTGGGAGTAACCGGGGCGAACCAGGTTGTGGGCCGGGTGGGCTTGCCCTAGCTGGTCTGCGCCTGCTTGTACTGCGACTCGATCGACTGTCCGACCTCGTCGTCGATGCTGCGCCAGTAGTCGAACACCCGGGACAGCACCGGCTCCTCGACACCGTCCTGGAGTGCACCGACCACGGTCTCGACGAGTGCCTGCCGCTGCTCGTCGGTGTAGACCTCCCGGATCAGCGTGTGCGCCTGGCCGAAGTCGTCGTCCTCGGCGTGCAGCGTGTAGGCGCTGCGCACCAGCGCGCCGTCGGCTTCCCAGCCGTTGTCGACCGGGCCCTGGGTGTCCTGGTAGGCGCGGCCGTAGGAGTTGGGGGCGTAGACCGGGGCAGCGCCGGTGTGGTGATACTGCATCTGCCCCTCCTTGTCGTAGGTGTTGGCCGGCACGACGGGCGCGTTGACCGGCAACTGGTTGAAGTTGGTGCCGATCCGGTTGCGCTGCGCGTCGGGGTAGGAGAACACCCGACCGAGCAGCATCTTGTCCGGCGAAATGCCAGTGCCGGGAACGGTGTTCGACGGACTGAACGCAGCCTGCTCGATCTGGGCGAAGTGGTTGGACGGGTTCTGATTGAGGGTGAACCTGCCCACCTCGATCAGTGGGTAGTCCTTCTTGGACCAGGTTTTGGTCAGGTCGAAGGGGTTGAAGCGATAGGTCTTGGCCTCGTCATACGGCATGACCTGCACGCTCAGCGTCCACGACGGAAAATCGCCGCGCTCGATCGCCTCGAACAGGTCGCGGCGGTGCACATCGGCATCCGAGCCGGCCAGCTTGGCCGCCTCCTCGTTGGTCATGTTCTCCACACCTTGGTCGGTGTGGAAGTGATACTTCACCCAGAACCGTTCACCGGCCTCGTTGACCCACATGTAGGTGTGCGAGGAGTAGCCGTTCATGTGCCGCCAACTGCGCGGCAAGCCGCGGTCGCCCATGAGATAGGTGACCTGGTGCGCCGACTCGGGCGACAGGGTCCAGAAATCCCACTGCATGTTGTTGCTGCGCAGACCGGAGTCCGGCAGGCGCTTCTGGGAGTGGATGAAGTCGGGGAACTTCATCGGGTCGCGGACGAAGAAGACCGGCGTGTTGTTGCCGACCATGTCGAAGTTGCCGTCCTCGGTGTAGAACTTCAGCGCGAAGCCGCGCACGTCGCGCCACGAGTCGGGGGAGCCGAGCTCGCCGGCGACCGTCGAGAACCGCGCGAGCATCGGGGTCTTGGTGCCCTGCTGCAGAAACTTGGCCTTGGTGTATGACGAAACGTCCGCGGTCACCTCGAACTCGCCGAAGGCGCCGGAGCCCTTGGCGTGCGGGCTGCGCTCCGGCACCCGCTCGCGGTCGAAACGGGCGAGCTTTTCAACCAGGGCGACGTCGTGCAATAGCAGCGGACCATCCGCGCCGACGCTCAACGAGTTGGCGTCAGACTCCCGGGGCGCGCCGGACTCGGTCGTGGAGGGCTTGCTGGGGTCGAAACCAGCCGGGCTGTGGTCGGTGTGTTGAGGCATCGCAACTCCTTGCAAATTTAGTTGTCGATAAGTGCCTTTTCACGCTATCCGGCGGCTCCGGCAGTCGGGTACTCAGGCCAGCCTTCGTCCGAAATGCGCGGGAGCGCCCGGGCAGCACGAAGGGGCGGGGCCGGACGGCCCCACCCCTTCGTGGTCCTACTCAGCTGTGGCTCTCACCTGGATGAAGCGTCAGGCGCGGCCGTTGTTGCGGCGCAGTTCGTCGCGGATCTCGGTCAGCACGTCGACCTCGGTCGGGTCGGCGTCCGGCTCCTTCATGTAACGCTCCTTGAACGCCTCGTAAGGCTTCACGACGAAGAAGTAGACGACGGCCGCGATCACGATGAAGCCGATCAATGCGGTCAGGAACGCACCGACGTGCACGCCGCCCGGCGTGTAGCCGCTGAAGTTCGGGGTGCCGCCGATCTTGCCGACGAGGTCCATGATGATGGTGACCAGCGCGGTCACGACTCCGGCGAAGGCGGTTGCGATGACGAAAGCCACCGCAAGCGCCACCAGGTTGCCCTGGATGAGGAACTTCTTGAAACCAGCCACGAGGTAGTCCTTACTACTGTGAGGGTCACGGTCGACGGCACAGTAGCGGAGTTTCAGGCGCCGTTGAACTCCAAAACGCGCGCGGGTTGATCACGAATGTGCTAAAGCGACCGCGCCCTACCACCCAGTAACCGCAGAATCACAGGCGACACACCGGTCTCACCCGCCACGTGGCCGACTGTCCAAAAAAAGTCAATCGATCGGTCTCAGGGCGAGCAGGATGCCGCCGCCGACGCCGGCAGAACCGGCATTCAGCGCGGTGCCCACCTGCCGGGCGTCACCGGCCGGCATCGCGAGCAGCACCTGCCCCGATCGTTCGGCACCGGCGGAGCCGCTCAGCGGCCCGGCGGCGGAGCCCGCGGTTGGTCCCACGGTTGTGAGGACGGTGGCCCGGTCGGCCACGGTCGCGCCCTGCGCGGTGTCGATCACGTCCACCCGGTCGCCGGGCTGCAACACCGCGGCCAGGCCGGAACGGTCGGCGGGGACACTGATCACCACGTCCCCGGCCGGTGCCGGCGCCCACGACCTTGTGCCGCGGACCCGGCTTGTCGTGAGCGCCTCACCCGCCCGGATCGGCGCGACGAGCACCCGGCCCGGCGCGGTCGACGCTGTCACCGCACCCGGCTGCGCCGTGCCCGCCGGCCAGCGAACCTCGCGCACGTCTGCGGCCGTGAGGCGATGGCCGGCAGCCAGATCCCGCGCAGCGACGGTGACCGCTCGCGTCGGCGGATCCGCCGGCCGCACCGCGGACACGACGCAGGCGACCGCGACGGCCAGCAGTAGTCCGGCGAGGACCCGTCGTGCGCGGGAGCGTCGCCAGCGCGCCTGCCGGCTCGGACCCTGCCAGGTGTCGGGGAGCAGCCGGTCCAGGGTGCGTGCCGGCCGCGGCGCCCGGGTCCCGGCGGTCATGGCAAGGCGAACGGCAGGTCCTGGCCGTCGAGCACCTGGCGGCACGAGCAGGTCGCGGTGTCGTCGGGCTCCGGCTCGGGCAGTCGCCCGATCGCGTCCCGCAAGACGCTCTTGAGACCTTCGATGTTGCGGGCGAAGACCCGCATCACCTCCTCGTGGGTGACCGACTCACCGCCCTCGACTCCGGCGTCGTGGTCGGTGACCAGACAGGCGGTGCTGAAGCACATCGCGAGCTCCCGCGCGACCGACGCCTCCGGCATACCGGTCATGCCGACGACCGACCAGCCGGCCGCCTGGTGCCATTGCGACTCGGCGCGGGAGGAGAAGCGGGGTCCGCCGACGACCACGAGGGTGCCGCCGTCGACGGACCGGTCCATGCCCCGGGTGGCGGCCGCCGACAACGCCGAACGCCCTTGCGGGCAATAGGGATCGGCGAAGGACACGTGCACGACGGGGCCGACCTCGTCATAGACGGTGCTCGCCCGGCCAGAGGTGCGATCGACGACCTGATCCGGTATGACGAGGGTCCCGGGCCCGTTCTCGGCGCGCAGCGAACCGACCGCGCACGGCGCGAGCACCTGCCGGACCCCGAGCGACCGCAATGCCCAGAGGTTGGCGCGGTAGTTGACCAGATGCGGCGGGTAGCGGTGTCCCTGGCCGTGTCGGGCGAGGAAGGCCACCCTGCGGCCGTCGACGTCGCCGATCACGATGTCGTCGCTGGGTGCGCCGAAGGGCGTGTCGACTTGCACCCGCTCGGGGGAGTCGAAGAAGGAGTAGAAGCCGGAGCCACCGATGACGCCGATGTCTGGGGATGCACTCATGCCGGCGAGACTAGCCAGGGGTTGCGTCATACCGGCGGACGCAGGACCCCGACGGTGGATGACGGCGGCCGCCCGTCGGGGATGTGGATCAGGCCGACTTGGCGGCCGGTTTCGACTCGGTCTTGGTGGTCGACGTCGACGAAGTGCTGTCGGTCTTGCTGCCGGAGTCGGTCGACTTCGAGGTGTCGCTCGACTTCTCGGTGCCCGACGTGCCGGACGTCGAGGAGGACTTGCTGCCCGAGTCGCGGGAGTCGGTCTTGTAGAAGCCCGAGCCCTTGAACACCACACCCACCGAGCCGAACTTCTTGCGCAACTGACCGCCGCACTCCGGGCAGACGGTCAGCGCGTCGTCGCTGAAGGACTGGTTGATGTCGAACGCGTGCCCGCAGTCCTTGCAGGCATAGGAATAGGTCGGCACGAAGTGATTGTACGGCGCGCTCACTCGGTGTCCGGACGCAGCGGCGTCGCCCAGCCGGCCATGCGCCCGTCCCGCGACACCGACCGGACTCGCCGGATCGCGTCGCCGCGGGATGCGAGGGTGGTCACCAGCAGCAGCTGATCCCCACGCTGTATGACGGTGCGCCTCCGCGGCACGAACCCCTGCCCGTCCCGCACGATCAGCGTCACGTTGGCGCCGGCGGGCAGGCGCAACTCCTGCACCTCGACGCCGTGCAAGCGGGACGTGTCGCCGACATGCAGCTGCAGCACGTCCGCATCGAGCTCCTCCAGCGGCGTGGCTTCGACATCCAGATCGACCACGTGCGCCTGCTCGACCACCCCGAGCCGCCGCGCGATCCACGGCATCGGGAAGGCCTGCACCAGCGTGAAGACCAGCACGAGCACGAAGACCAGGTCGAAGATCCACTCGGTGTGCGGGGTGCCGACGGTCAGCGGCACGGTGGCGAGTACGACCGGCACCGCCCCGCGCAGACCGGCCCACGACAGGAACGCCTGCTCGCGCCAGCTGAAGCCGAACCACGGCAGGCTGGCCAGCACCGATGCGGGCCGGGCGATCAGCAGGAGCACGAGCCCGACGACGATCGCGGGGATGATCTGCGCGCCCAGCCGGTCGGGCGAGGCGAGCAGGCCGAGCAGCACGAACAACCCGATCTGGGCGAGCCAGCCGAGCGCCTGGCTGAAGCCGCGCACCGCCTGATGGTGCGGCAGGTGCAGGTTGCCGAGGACGAGCCCGGCGAGGTAGGTGGCGATGAAGCCGCTGGTGTGCAGGAGGGTCGCTGCGGCATACGCCAGGACGGTGACGGCGACGACGCCGATCGAGAACAGACCCGACGAGCTGCCCGCGCCGAGCTTGAGCAGCCGGCCGAACAGCCAGCCGAGCGCGATGCCGATGAGGGCGCCGCCGACGAGTTCGGCCGCGGCCTCCAACGCGATGAACCACCAGGGGCCGGGCGACTTGCCGGGGGTCGCGGCGTCGGCGAGGGCGATCACGAGGAGTACGACGGGGGCGTCGTTGAAGCCGGACTCCGCCTCGAGCACGCCGGTGATGCGGGCGGGCAGCGGCACCCGTCGCAGCACCGAGAAGACGGCGGCGGCGTCGGTGGAGGTGACGATCGCACCGAGCAGGAATGCGATCGTCCAGGCCCGTCCTAAGAGCAGGTGCACGAACACGCCGACCACCGCGACCGACACCAGCACGCCGAGCGTCGACAGCAGTGCCGCCGGCGCGACCGCCGTCCGGATGCTCGACCAGTGCGTCGACAGGCCACCTTCGGCGAGGATCAGCACGAGTGCGGAGTAGCCGAGCACCTGGGTGAGCTGGGAGTTCTCGAAGTCGATGCCGAGACCGGCCTCGCCCATCAGCAGGCCGAAACCCAGGTAGATGACCAGCGTGGGCAGGCCCGACTTGTTGGCGAAGCGGACCGCCGCGATCGAGGCGAGCAGCACGAGCGCGGCGACGAGCAGCACGCCGGCCAGGTCGTGCGGGGTGAAGCCCTCGGTTGCGGAGGCGGCCACGCGGGTCTCCTTCGCGGGTGGTGGTGAGTCGGGGCGTCAGTATTTCAGGTCGCGCACCCCGCCCGACGGGGTGAGCACGCCGTCGACACGCCGGTCGTGCGGTTCGCTCGGCACCGCGTCGACGAGTTCTTCGTCGAACACCACGGCCAGCACCGGTATGCCGGGGGCCACGCGTGGCAGCACCCGGTCGTAGCTGCCGCCACCCTGCCCGAGGCGGGTGCCGTCGCGGCCGATCGCGAGCGCGGGGACGAGGACGACGTCGGCCTGGCCGATGCCGTCGCGGCCGAGGTCCAGCCCGAGACCCGCTCCGAGACCGGTGTCCGATCGGTCCCGCCAGCTGAGGTCCTTGTCCGGCAACAACTCCGGCGTCAGCACGCGAATCCCGTTGGCCCGCAGCAGTTCGGCGACGGCGTCCATGGGTGGTTCGGTCGGCAGGGATTCGTAGAGCGCAACCGCCCGCGGTGCGGGCCGGTGGGCGAGCCACCGGTCGACGTGCTCGGCCAGGCCCGCGGCGAGCTCCCGCCATACCTGCTCGGTGGCCTCGGCCCGGCGCTGCGTGCGCCCGGCCCGGATCAGCCGTCGAGCTGCCGACTTGTCGGTCGGAAATTCACGGGCCATGGGCTCATTGTTTACTGCCGCACAACCGGCGAATGGGCCGGTGCCCTAGCCTGTGCGCTCATGACCACCGAGCAGTCTCCCCGTCAGCGTGTCCGGAAGGCCGTCATCCCGGCCGCGGGTCTTGGCACCCGCTTCCTGCCCTCGACCAAGGCCATCCCCAAGGAGATGCTGCCGGTCGTCGACAAGCCGGCCATCCAGTACGTCGTGGAGGAAGCGGCGCGGGCGGGCATCAACGACGTACTCACCGTCACGGGGCGCAACAAGGCGGCGCTGGAGGACCACTTCGACCGGCACTGGGAGCTGGAGAAGGCGCTGGAGAAGAAGGGCGACCAGATGCGCCTGAAGCGGGTGCAGAAGTCGGCCAATCTCGGCAACGTGCACTTCATCCGCCAGGGTGAGCCGCTCGGCCTTGGTCACGCGGTGCTGTGCGCGCAGACGCACGTGGGCAACGAACCGTTCGCGGTGCTGCTCGGTGACGATTTGATCGACGAACGGGATCCGTTGCTGGACACCATGATCGACGTCCAGCAGCAGTATGGCGGCTCGGTCGTCGCGCTGATGGAGGTCCCGGAGGACCAGATCCACCTCTACGGTTGCGCCGCGGTCTCGCAGTTGCCGGACGCGTCGGAGGAACTGGTGCGGGTCGACTCGCTGGTGGAGAAGCCGGCGGTCGGCGAGGCGCCGAGCAACCTGGCGATCATCGGCCGCTACGTGCTGTCGCCGGAGATCTTCGAGGTGCTGCAGCGCACCAAACCGGGTCGTGGGGGCGAGATTCAGCTCACCGACGCGCTGCTGGAGATGGCGCAGCACCGGGACAAGCCGGGCGGCGGTGTCACCGGGGTGATCTTCCGCGGCCGTCGATATGACACCGGCGACCGGCTGGACTACCTCAAGGCGATGGTCCGGCTCGCGGTGCGCCACCGTGACATCGGCACCGACTTCCGCGCCTGGCTGCTGGAGTGGACCGACTCCGACGAGGCGCACGGCCGCTCCGGGGAGCACCAGGAGCACCTCGGTCACTGACCCGCGCTGGTCGAGTAGCCGAGCCGCCAGGCGAGGCGTATCGAGACCCAGCGATCACTACGCTGCTGCCTGTGTTGACGTATGAGCAGTACCGGCAGCGGGTGGTCGATGCGGTGCCGCGGCTGTCCGCCGAGACGGTCGATGTCACCGACCCGTCCGCGCTGCTCGGCCGGGTGATCGCTGCCCCGGTGCGCACCGCCGTGCCGCTGCCGGGTTTTACCAACTCCGCGATGGACGGGTATGCCGTGCGCGCCGCGGACATCGCCGCCGCTGCCAAGAACGCACCGGTCACGCTGCCGGTCGCCGGTGACATTCCGGCCGGGGACACCCGGTCGCTGAGCCTGGAGCCGGGGTCGGCGTGGCGCATCATGACCGGCGCGCCGCTGCCGGACGGCGCCGACACCGTCGTTCAGGTGGAACTCACCGACGCCGGCACCGAGCAGGTCCAGATCCGGGCGGCACAGCCCGAGGGCACCGCGGTGCGCCGGGTCGGGGAGGACGTGGTCACCGGGGACGAGGTGCTGGCCACCGGCACGCTGCTGCACCCGCGTCACGTCCCGGTGCTGGCTTCGGCCGGGGTCCAACAGGTTTCGGCCATCCGGCGGCCACGGATCGCGATCGTCAGCACCGGGGACGAGCTGGTGCCGGTTGGTGCCACGCCCGGCCACGGGCAAGTGGTCGACTCCAACGGTCCGATGCTGGCCGCGCTCGTGCAGGAGGGCGGCTTCGAGCTCGCCGACACCCGCCGCGTCGGGGACACCGGTGAGCAGGTGCGCGCGGTGCTCACCGAGCTCGCCGCCGGCGTCGACCTGATCGTCACCACCGGTGGGGTCAGTGCGGGAGCGTTCGAACCCCTGAAGCTCGCGTTCGAGGACAGTGACGAGCAGTTCGAGTTTGTGAAGGTGTCGATGCAGCCCGGCAAGCCGCAGGGTTTCGGAATGCTCGGCAGCACACCGGTTTTCGCTCTCCCCGGCAATCCGGTGAGTTCCCTGGTCTCGTTCCTCATCTTCGTCGCGCCGGCGGCGCGCAAGATGGCCGGGCGTTCGCCCGCGCTCCCGACCGCGACGGCGCGGGTGGGGGAGACCTGGCAGTCGCCGCCGGGGCGCACCCAGTTCGCACGGGTGGTCTACGACGACGAGGGGCGGGTCGTCCGCCCGATCGGCGAGCAGGGATCGCACGTGCTCGGTGGGCTGGCCGGGTCGCAGGCGCTCGCCATCGTGCCCGGCGACACCACCGAGGTTGCGGTCGGGGAGACCGTCTCCGTCATACCCCTGGACGGCCTGGCATGAGCGACACTCCGCGGTTGACTCACGTCCGCGACGACGGCAGTGCCCACATGGTCGACGTCAGCGGCAAACCGGTGACCGCCAGGGTCGCCCGCGCGGCCGGACGAGTGCTGTTGTCCGACAACGCGGTTCGCGCGTTACGCAGCGGTGCGGTGCCCAAGGGCGACGCGCTCGCGGTGGCCCGGATCGCCGGCATCCAAGCGGCCAAGCGCACGCCCGAGCTGGTGCCGCTCGCGCACCCGGTCGCGGTGCACGCGGTGGATGTCGATCTGGTCGTCGCCGACGATGGCGTCGACATCACCGCCGAGGTGCGCACCGCCGACCGCACCGGCATCGAGATGGAGGCACTGACGAGCGTCTCCGTAGCCGCGCTGGCGCTGATCGACATGATCAAGGCGGTCGACAAGCACGCACGGATCACCGACATCCGGGTCACCGCGAAATCCGGTGGCCGCTCTGGTGATTGGACCGAATCATGACTGCAGCCGTGGTCATCACCTGCTCCAGCCGGGCCGCTGCGGGCGTCTATGAGGACCGCTCCGGCGCGATCCTGGAGGAGGCCCTGCGCGGCTGGGGGTATGACGTGAGCCGCGACGTCGTGCCGGACGGCCCGCCGGTCGGGGCCGCACTCCGGCGCGCGCTCTACGACGGCGCCCGCGTCGTGCTCACCACCGGTGGCACCGGGCTCAGCCCCACCGACCGCACCCCGGAGGAGACCGCCCCGTTGCTCGACCGGGACGTGCCCGGCATCGCCGAGGCACTGCGCGCCGCTGGTGCTGCGAAGGGTGTGCCGACCGCCGTGCTGTCCCGGGGCCTTGCCGGTGTCGCGGGTCGCGCGCTCGTGGTCAACCTGCCGGGGTCGAGCGGTGGCGTTCGCGACGCCCTCGAAGTCCTCGAACCCCTGCTGCCGCACGCCCTTTCACAAATCGACGGCGGCGACCATTAGCGGCCGCGTCTGGCCGGTCGCGGTTGCCGGTCACTGGCGCGGGTCGCAGATCAAGCTGCGTCCGCTGCGGGTGCGCGCCGACCGGCGGGAGTTCGTCGCACTCCGAGGGGCCAACGCCTCCTGGACGCGGCCGTGGGACTCGACGGCGCCGGGTGTCGTCGCTCGCTCGATGAGCTTCAGCCAGATGGTCCGCTTCCAGGATCGTGAGGCGGTCGAGGGCCGGCTGCTGCCGTTCGCGATCGACGTCGACGGTCAACTGGCCGGGCAGATGCACCTTTTCGGCATTTCCCGTGGCGCGCTGCTGTCCGGTGCTGCCGGCTATTGGATCGGCCGGGAATGGGCCGGCCGGTCGATCACGCCGTTCGCGCTCGCCCTGCTGATCGATCACGCCCTCGGCCCTGCCGAGCTCCATCGCGTCGAGGTGAACATCCGCCCGGACAACGCCAAGAGCCTGCGCGTCGTGCACAAGCTGGGCTTGCGCGACGAAGGGCTGCGTGAGCGCTACCTGCACATCAACGGTGAGTGGCACGATCATCGCTCGTTCGCCGTGACGGTCGAAGAGCTCGATGGTGGGTCGATGGTGCAGCGCCTGCGGGAGCGATTCGACGGAGTCTGACTGTGGCATCAGCAGATTCGCGCTCGTGCGCGGCCCCCGTCATACAGCATGAGGGGCTGTGGATCGGGCGACACACCGTGTACCTCCCCGGATCGCAACGTATTTCCGCCTAACGTTCATGTCGTGCAGCAGCCGAGCAGCCTGATCTTCCTGGCCATCGTCGTCATCTGGGGTGCCTACCTGCTGCAGCACTGGATCCGGCGCCGTGAGGCGCTCGCTACCGCACGCTCGGTCGATGAGTTCACCGAGGCGATGCGCGTGCTCGAGCGACGCGACCCGCTGCCGGAAGGCATTGCCAAGTCTGAAGATTCATCGCACGCCAGCCGACCCCCGGCACCGCAGGTCAGCGTCAAGCAACCGCGGCCGTCACTGCGAGCAGGAACTGTCATGACCGGAGAAGCCAAGCGCCCCACATCCGACACCGCACCGGCCTCGAGTCCGGCGCCGGCCGCGACCGCCAAGGTCGCCTCGGCTGCCCAGACCTCGCTGCGCGGCGCCCAGCGGTTCGGCTCGTTCGCCGCGCACGCGGGTTCGCCCAAGCTGCGCGCCGGCGCTCTCATCGCCTGCGTCGCGATCCTGCTGATCACGATCATCTGCACGCCGTTCGGCGCGCTGCCGTGGTGGTCGCCGTTGCTGGCACTGGTCGTCTCCGGCGGTGTCCTCTGGTGGTGCCGCGAGTCGGCGAAGGCCGCTGCTGCCCGCCGGCAGGAGATGGCGCCCAAGCGTGCCCCGCGGACCGCCGTCCGCCAGACCCGCAACGTCGAGGCCACCCCGGTGCGCGCCCGTATGCCGAAGGCCCCGGCCAAGCCCGCCGCGCATCAGGCTGCGGACTCGAAGGCGCCGGCGAAGATGCCGGCCGAGAAGCCGGCCGCACAGCGCCCTGCGGCGCGGCGCGAGAGCGTCTTCGACGTGACCGCCGCCGTTGCTCCGGAGGTGCCCGCCGTGTCGGCCGCGCCCGCTGCCTCGGCCGACCCGCAGCAGCCGCAACAGCCGGTCGCCCAGGAGACGACCGCCGACGGCTGGCAGCCGGTCGCGGTGCCGCGCCCGACATACACGATGAAGGAGAAGGCCCCGCAGCGCCCGGAGCCCCAGCCGGCCCCGACGGTCGCCGACCAGCCGGCGCCCGCCGCGGCCTCCTACGAGCACGTCGCCAACGAGGACCTGCCCTTCGACGGCCTGGCGCTCGACCAGGACTTGGAGGAGTTGCCCTCGGTCTACCGCGCCGGCTGACCCGACCGGTCAGCAGCGGCGGCTGCCGGCACGACGCCGATTTAGCCGATCGGAGCGCCGGTGTTAAGGTTGCTCTCGCTCCACGGGGCTGTGGCGCAGTTGGTAGCGCGTCTCGTTCGCAATGAGAAGGTCAGGGGTTCGAATCCCCTCAGCTCCACCGTGTGTGATGTCTCACGACATCTGCAAGGGCCGAACCCTCAGGGAGGGTTCGGTCCTTGGTGTTTTTGGGGTTGGTAGTCGCGGCTGGGGTCGAGGGTGAGTTGGCGGGATCACTTGGCCGGTGGTGGCGTGGATGATGGTGATCTGAAGGTCTTGGACGAGCAGGATGACGCGGTAGCCGTTCCATGCCCGTCCGATGCCGATGTGGTGCAGTCGGCTGGCGTGGCGCAGGGTCACGGTGCCTTCGCTGACTTTGTCGTGCCGCACGCGGCCCGTGGGTTCGGTCCGCGGGTTCACCCGAGGGCGCTGCTTTGGGCCGTGCGAGGTAGGCCGCGGCGGGTGTGCGCCGGGCTAGGGAACGGTGTGGGCGGTGGTGGTTGTACTCCGCTGCTCGGCGTTGAAGTCGGCCACCGGTTCCACCGCTCCCTTGAGGCACGCGCCGGCTGGGAACAGGTCCGCGTGCTCAATCCGAATTCGTCGTTGCAATGCCATTGCCCACTCGTCTCGATCGGCCCATGCAGCACAGGCTGCCTAGGCAGGTTGATTAAAAGAAGCATGCCTCCTCGCCGTCGCGGTGTCAAGGATCTGTCTAGGCAGGTTCTACGATTCCAGATAGGGTTCGGCTCATGCCGTACGACGACCGCGACCACCCGGCGCCCTACCAACAGATCGCGACCGACATCCGCGCGAAGATCGACGCCGGGACCTATCCCAGTGGGTCCAAACTGCCGTCCGGCA
This sequence comes from Flexivirga meconopsidis, assembly GCF_026162425.1. Classification (GTDB taxonomy): domain Bacteria; phylum Actinomycetota; class Actinomycetes; order Actinomycetales; family Dermatophilaceae; genus Flexivirga; species Flexivirga meconopsidis. The sequence continues at coordinate 1,046,321 of NZ_JAOBQJ010000001.1, forward strand.
ACGAGCTCAGCGCCCAGTACGGGGTCGCGAGAATGACTGTCCTGCAAGCCATTCGGCTACTTCGCGAAGACGGGTACGTCCTGTCGCGTGCGGGTAGCGGTGTCTACGTCCGTAAGCCCGCGACGGCGGTAACCAGTCTGGCGTCGTCGGTTCAGGCAGCGTTCAGTCACCGGAATGTGCGTATCGCCTTTTTCGGCTCGGGCGGGCGACATCTCGTGGAAGGTGCACGGCAGGCCGTCGATCGGGTTGTGCCCGGAAACAGACCTCGGGAAGTCGACATCCGTTGGTTGACTCCGGCCCTGGCGCCGAGCGAGCACAGACGGTACGGCGGTCTGATGGACGACCTCCTCACCTCTGCAGAAGCTGACGGACTCCTGCGCAACGTGAAGTTCGAGACCCGCCAGATTGACCTACCGCCCTTCCTCGACCTCGCGTTGCTGAACCATCGCACCGCAGTAGTCAGGCTTCGGTTTCCGAAGGGCGCTGACGCTTCGTCCGACCTGTTCGCAGAGCCTGGCGACACGAAGTCACTCTCGTCTCAGAAGGAGAGCGATCCGACCTACCGGCAGTGGTCGAAATGGTTCGACCGATTCTGGAAGCAGGCCGCCACCGACCCGACTCGTTCCTCGCTGAAGGGAACCCGCGATGACTAAGAAGCGTCCCGCGCCGCGGATCCGATGCGCCGAGTGTCAGAAGGTGATCGGTACGACCGCCGATGCCCATCGCGTCGACGACGAATGGTTGCGGCGTGTGCTTGCCGACACGGGCACGACCATGTCCGGGCACATTGTCTGCAAGCGCTGTCGCGATCGGCATATCGACAAACCCTGCTGTGACATCGGGGAGCACGTTCGACCGAGCGGCCTTGATGACGACGCGCTGAGAGCCGCATCCCTCAAGTACGTCCCTGGGCACCTCTTCACGCAGTTGGGTCGTATCGACATGGATATGGCCACCCACTACATCGGGCCTGCGACCCAGCGCGCCGCGGTCATACTCGATCCTGTGTCGGGGATCGAACAAGGAGCACGTCCATCTCTCGAAGCGATCGCTGCCGACCCGCAGTACGAGCCAAGATTGCGCGATGGCATCACGGCGGTGCTGAAGTCCACCAGGTGAGCACTCCATATCCACTACCTAGGAGACCGCGAAAGAATCGCTGATTAACAGGTCGTCGGTGGTTGAGTGACCGCGGTTGGTGGCGTCGGTCGTCGTGGGGCGGGTCTGTCTTGCTCTCCCGGCCCCGGTTGCGGGGCCTTTTGGGCAGTTTCCGACAGGCTGGCGCTACGCCCTCGTCTGGGTCAGGGCAACGGCACGCGCCCGCATCAGCCAGGTCGCAGACGCGAACAGCATGTGCAGGTGGTTGAGGTTCTTCGCCACCCGCGGTAGAGGGTCTTGGTGAACCCGAAGTTGCGCTTGACGATCAGGAACGGATGCTCCACGTTCGCGCGTACACCGGCCTTGCGCGACTCGACCTGCCAGATCATGCTCCGGCATCGTCTTGAGTGCGCCCTTGCGCGCCGCGATGCGCCATTCGATGCGTGAGAGGTGCTCATCACCGTCGGTCTCGTGCCGCTTCGCTGCACCTTGGTAGCCGTAGTCAGCAGAGACGCACCTGTCGGCGGCACGCACCAGGTTGGGTGCCTCATCCACGTCGTGAACGTTCGCTGCAGTTCGGGCGAGATGACAGGCGCTTGTTAGACGAGCACCCCGCGAGGGCGAGCGTCTTTACTTACTCAGGCCTACGGAACCCCGCTCGCAGCGGGGCCCGCGTCTGCCTCGCGTTTGATCTCAGACGTAACGTCTCTTGTCGGCACTTTCTGGACGCGTTCCATCCGATCGTGCACGGGACAGCGCATCTGTCGTCGACCTCCGCCTAGCCTTAAAGACACAAAGGAAACCCCGGAGACCCAATTCACCCAAAAATACGAACCCTGTTCGCACTGAGCGATTTCCTTGCTCACACTCCACCTCTCACTTCGTCACTAAGGTGCAGGTCCTTATGATCTGCATTCGCTAGCCTGCTTCGGCATCGCCATCGGTGGAGCCTTGGCTCGCTGCTGGCGTTCGGCATGGCGCAAATAACTGCCGATCCGATCATCGTCAGCGCGAAACTCCACAAACCCATCGTTGCGCTTCGCGCGGCCGGCAGACGCGCTCCTCGCTCGTCACGCGCCGCCGACCGGGTCGGAGGCGTCACGGTCGCGGGCCGCTTCGACGAATTGCTCGATCGCTACCACGTCGTCCGGCGTGAGCCCCACCCTCGCAGAGGGGCAAATGAGAAGCGCCGCGATCTGACGCGCACTCAGCTCGTCTCGCGCGATGTCGCCAGCGGTGCGATATCCGAGGGCGCCCGGCTGGCCGTCCTCACGTTCGCGCTTGAGGTAGACGTTCTCCAGGTTGTCGTCGCACCACACGACGGCGCTCACGTCCGGTCGTTGGTCGAGCCACCGAGCGAGCGACGTCCACTTCCACCACGGCGCCGCAGCGATCTCGAGGTCGGAGAGCGGTCTGGTCGGCTCGGGATGGGCGCGGTCGATGTCCTTCCATTCTTTGCCGGGAAAGGTCATGCCCGAGCGCATCTCGATGTCCCAGCTTGTGAGCCAGCGCGCGACTACCCCGGGTCGCTTGGCGAGAGAGTCGAGTCGAGAGTTGAGGGCGGGGGAGACGAGTACCTGGCCGATCGCCGGTCCAGCGTCGACGTCGTCTCCCCATGCGGTCTGGCCGTGAACCGGCGAGATGACACCATCGATGTCCATGATGAGCGCGACCGTCATCGCTGCAGCGTCCGACCTGGACGGGCCGATGTCAACGCGCACCCCTGGCGCACCCCTGTGGCTCAACGGCGAGCAATTCGTGCACCAGGTTCACCCGTGACATCAACGCGCGCTGCTGCCGGGACACCTTCGCAATGAGAAGGTCAGGGGTTCGAATCCCCTCATCTCCACCGATAGAACCCCGTCCGACCATCAGGCCGAACGGGGTTCTTTGGTTGTCAGCGACTGACGTCGGCCGCAATGAGTGACGTTGCTCTATCAACGTCACTCATTGCGCCGGGGTCCGGTCGATGGGCAAACGACGTCACTCAACGCGCTGGTGCATGCGAGACGTCACTGTCGGGTGAAACTCGTCAACGCGCCTCCGGATGCCGGTCGGACGACAGAGCAGCGCCGGCACCGACGACGACCAGCAGCGCGACTGCAAGCAGCAGTCCCACCCAGGCATGCGTATGACGCACCAGCAGCGCACCCACCGCTGCTCCGCCACCCATCGCGAGTAGCGCGAGCAGGCGCCGCGTCCGCACCAGCGGCCCGCTCGACCGGTCTGCACCCAACCCGGTGATCGTCATGGTGAGCACGGTGGAGGTGAGGTCGGGCACCGCGAGCTTGCGGGCGGTGGCGTTCTGCAGCCCGAGAGCGACCGCGAGCACGGCGGCAATGACCGTCGCGACGCCGGTCGAGAACGGCTCGTCGGTGAACAGCGCGATCACGAGCGCGACCAGCACAAGGACACCTTCCACCAACATCACATCGCGCATCAGGTGGAACCGGTTGCCCTGGCGGCGTTTCAGGATCGGCGCGCTCAGCAATGCACCGGCCACGAAGCCGAGCAGCGCCGCGACCGAGGCGAGCAACGAGTAACCAGGGGTGTCGACGATCGCGAACCCGATGAAGACCACGTTGCCGGTCATGTTCGCGACGAACACCCGCCCCAGGGTCAGCAGACTGACCGCGTCGACGACGCCGGTGACGACCGTCAGCAGCAACATGAGGATCGGCAGCGATCCGTGTTTCTCGTCCGCGACGAGTCCGCGCCAGATCTGGTGCATCGTCAACCACCTCCGCCTTCGAGGCTAGTCTCAGCCGGATCGCGCAACCGCCCGGCCACGCGGCGCTGGTGTGCCAGTAGTGCGTTCGCGGACTGACCCGCCCATCTCGGCGGAGGGGAGGGTTGCATCAGCGGGCGGCGGGGGTGCCGGTGGCGTCGCGGATGACCTCGACCGCGCGGGAGAGGTGCGCGTCGTGGCGGTCGGTGCGGTGGGCGAGGACCAGGTCGAGGTGGGTGGCGGGGCGGACCAGCGGACGGTAGACCACGCCGGCCAACCGCAGGGCCTGCACCGATTCCGGGACGATCGCGGCACCCAAACCACCGGCGACAAGCGTTATCAATGTTGACGTTTCGCCGACCTCGTGCCGGATGCGTGGCTCCACTCCCGCGTCGCGCAACACGCGGAGCACGACGTCATACATCACCGACCGGCGCCCGGCGGAGTGCACGATGAGGTCGACGCCCCGCAGGGCACTGCTCGGCACGCGCGATCGCTCGGCGAGCGGGTGGCCGGCCGGGAGCGCGACGACCAGGCGGTCGCGCCGCAGCAGGTGGGTGGTCACCCCGAGGTCGGTGACCGGGGGCCGGGTGAGCGCGATGTCGATGACACCGTCGCCGAGTGCGCGCGCCTGGTCGGGTGCCAGCAGCTCGCCGCGGAAGGAGAAGTCGATGCCGGGCAACGCCTCGTCGAGTCGGCGGGACAGCTCCGGCAGCAGCGAGTAGGTGGCCGAGCCGACGCAACCGATCGTCAGATGACCCACCAGTCCGGCCGCCACCCGACGGACCCGCTCACCCGCGGCGTCGACGGAGCCGAGGATTGCGCGCGCCTGCTCGAGATAGGCGCGCCCGGCGTCGGTGAGTTCGACCCGTCGCGTGCTGCGGAGCAGCAGCTCGACCCCCAGCTCCGTCTCGAGCTGCCGGATCGCCTGGGAGAGCGGAGGTTGCGCCATGTGCAGTCGCTGGGCGGCTCGGGTGAAGTGCTGCTCCTCGGCGACCGCCACGAAGTAGCGCAGGTGACGCAGCTCCACGGGCGCTCCAAACTGAGACGACATAACTATTAATCGATCGAACAATCGATACTTCACCATATCGATGGTCGCGACTAGATTTGTCTCATGAGTGCTTACGTCTACGCCGCCAGCCGCACGCCGTTCGGGAAGTTCGGCGGCGCTCTTGCCGGTGTGCGGCCCGATGATCTCGCGGCCCTCGCCATACGGTCGGTGCTGGACAAGACGCCCAGCCTGGACCGCGAGTCGATCGGCGACATCGTGTGGGGCAACGCCAACGGCGCGGGCGAGGAGAACCGCAATGTCGCCCGTATGGCGGGGCTGCTCGCCGGGTTGCCGGTCTCGGTGTCCGGCACGACGATCAACCGGCTGTGCGGGTCCGGACTGGACGCGGCGATCATGGGCAGCCGGCAGATCGAGACCGGCGACGCCGAGATCGTGCTGACCGGTGGCGTCGAGTCGATGACCCGCGCGCCCTGGGTGCTGCCGAAGCCGAACCGCGCCTTCCCGGCGGGCGACGCCACCGCGGTGTCCACCACGCTCGGCTGGCGCCTGGTCAACCCGGCGATGCCCAAGGAGTGGACCGTCAGTCTCGGCGAGGCCACCGAACAGCTCGCCGACAAGTATGCCGTGAGCCGCGAACGCCAGGACGAGTTCGCCGCGCGCTCGCACCGCCTCGCGCACGAGGCGTGGGAGGCCGGCTTCTACGACGATCTGGTCGCGCCGGTGCCCGGCAAGGACGAGCCCCTGCTGACGCGCGACGAGGGCATCCGGCCGTCGACGACTGTGGAGAAGCTCGCCGGGCTGAAGACCGCGTTCCGCGCGCCGGAGGAGGGCGGCACGATCACCGCGGGTAATGCCTCGCCGCTCAACGACGGCGCGTCGGCGGTGCTGCTCGGCTCCGAACAGGCCGGGAAGCAGCTCGGTCTCGAACCGCTCGCGCGCATCGTCGGTCGTGGCGCAATGGCGTTGGAACCACAGCTTTTCGGCTACGCGCCGGTCGAGGCCGCGAACCGTGCACTGGCACGTGCCGGCATCGGCTGGGATGAGGTCGGCGCGGTCGAGCTCAACGAGGCGTTCGCGGTGCAGTCGCTGGTCTGCGTCGACGCGTGGCCGATCGACCCGGAGATCGTCAACACCCGGGGTGGTGCGATCGCGATCGGCCACCCGCTCGGAGCGTCGGGGGGCCGCATCCTCGGCACCCTCGCCAAGGTGTTGCGGCAGGACAATCTGCGCTATGGCGTGGCGGCCATCTGCATCGGCGTCGGTCAGGGCCTGGCGGTCGTGCTGGAGAACCCGGCGGCGACCAAATGACGACCACCTACGACTCCGTCGACGAGGCGGTCGCCGGCATCGAGGACGGATCGACCGTGCTGGTAGGCGGATTCGGGCTCGCCGGCATGCCGTTCGACCTGATCGACGGGTTGATCCGGCAGGGCGCCAGCGACCTGACCATCGTGTCCAACAACGCCGGCAACGGCGAAGTCGGACTGGCCGCCCTGCTCAAGGCCGGGCGAGTGCGCAAGGTGATCTGCTCGTTCCCGCGGCAGGCCGACTCCTACGTCTTCGACGAGCTCTACCGGTCGGGAAAGGTGGAGTTGGAGGTCGTCCCGCAGGGCAACCTCGCCGAACGAATGCGCGCTGCTGGTGCGGGGATCGGCGGCTTCTACTCGCCGACCGCGGTCGGCACGCCCCTCGCGGACGGCAAGGAGCAGCGTCGCATCGACGGACGGGACTACCTGCTGGAGTTTCCGATCAAGGGTGACTACGCGTTGGTGTCGGCATACCGAGCAGACCCGATGGGCAACCTCGTCTATCGCAAGACCGCCCGCAATTTCGGTCCGGTCATGGCGACCGCGGCCACGACCACGATCGTGCAGGTGAGTGAGCGGGTGCCGCTCGGCTCGCTCGACCCGGAGGCCGTCGTCACGCCTTCGATCTTCGTCGACCGGGTCGTGCAGGTCGACGCCCGCAGCTACAGCGTGCAAGGAGCGCGGTAACGATGACCACTCCAGCAACCACTGAAACCCCTTCTGTCATAGAGCATCTCGACCGCGGGCCGTTGTCGATGAACGAGGTCGCCGGTGTCATCGCGCGCGATATGCCGGCCGGAGCCTATGCCAACCTCGGCATCGGACATCCCACCAAGGTCGCCGATCACCTGACGGCCGACCGCGGCGTTGTGCTGCACACCGAGAACGGCATGCTCGGCATGGGCCCGAAGGCAGTCGGCGACCAGGTCGATCCGGACCTGACCAACGCCGGCAAGGTGCCGGTCACCGAGCTGCCGGGGGCGGCCTACTTCCACCACGCCGACTCGTTCGCGATGATGCGCGGCGGGCACCTGGACGTGTGCGTGCTGGGTGCCTATCAGGTGTCGGTCCACGGCGACCTGGCCAACTGGCACACCGGCGGAGCGGGGGACATCCCGGCAGTCGGCGGGGCGATGGACCTGGCCATCGGTGCCAAGCAGGTCTTCGTGATGATGACGCTCTTCACCAAAACCGGCGAGCCGAAAATCGTTGCGGAATGTAGTTATCCGCTCACCGGTGTCGGGTGCGTGAGTCGTGTCTACAGCGATCACGCAGTGATCGAGGTCGGGCCGGACGGCGCGCGGCTGCTCGAGACATGGGGTGCGCCGGCCGCCGAGCTGGCGGAGCGGCTTGGGCTTGCCCGGTCCGACCAACAAACTCACCGATAAGGTGGCCGACACGCCGTCGTGGAGCGCAACCGCGGCGTGTCGGCCACCTTTTCGGTGAGATGTGCGCGCTCGGTGAGATGTGCGCGCTCGTCAGCGCCGAGAGGGCGCTCCGATCAGAAGGCGGCGGTGCCGTTGGGGGTGCCGAGGCCGGTCGGGCCGTCCCAGCCGGGCCCGGCCTGCGACCAATACTGGTTGCTGCCGTTGCTGCCGGTGGTCACGTCGAACAGCGCCGACGGGTTCGCGTAGGGCTTGGTGTTCGCGTAGCCGCTGGTGTTGCCCGACAGCGCGTAGACCGACGCGACGAGCGGGGAGGACAGCGACGTGCCGCCATACTGCGCCCACGAAGAGGAGGTCGAGGAGGTCGGCGCGTAGACGGCGAGTCCGGTGTTGGGGTCGGCGACTGCGGACACGTCGGACATCGCACGACCGGCGCAATGTGTCACCGAGGAGCTCTGGCCGGCAGGTGCCTGGTTGGACGTGCTGCAGCCGGAACCCGCACCGCTCCAAGCAGATTCGCTCCAGCCGCGGGTGTTGGAGGCGGTGGTGAGCGAGGTGCCGCCGACCGCGGTCACGTAGTGCGACGACGCCGGGAAGCTGGCGCCCTGGTAGCCGTTGTCGCCGGTCGATGCGGTCACCGCAATGCTGGAGTGGTTGTAGTAGCTGCCGTATGACGAATCCGGCGCGTCGCCCCCGCCATACGAGTTGGAGATCGCGACGACGCCGGCGGTCCTGGCGGCCTGGTTGACCGCAGCACCGAGGTCGGCGAAGGATGCCGACTTCGCTTGCACCAGAACGATTTTGCAGTCGGGGCAAGCCGCGGAGACAGCGTCCAGGTCGAGCGCCTGCTCCTGCGACCAGCCGACGTCGGTGGCCGGCAGGTTGGTGGTGCTGCCGGTCTGGCTCATCACCGTCAGACACCCGTTGGCCTTGGTGCAGGACGACAGGCCGAACTGCGAGCGGTAGACGCCGAGATCGCGCTCGGCGTTCGGGTAGCCGTACGCGTCGACGATGGCCACCGTGCGGCCACCGGACTTCAGGCCGGACAGCTTGTACGCGCTCTGGATGTCGGAGGGCGTCTTGCCGGAGATCGCCGCCGGCTGGACCTTCTTGCCCTTGCCCGCTGCGAGCGGTTGCACTTGACCGGCCGTGCCGACGTTCTGACCCTTCGCGTTGACCAGGTGCAGCGCGTCGCAGGATGCGAAACCGGCTTTCGCGGTGGCGCAGGAGTGAGCCGCGTGCACGTCGCCGGTGGGGGCGGCATGCGCGGTCGGGGTCAGACTGCCGATCGCACCCGCGGACGCGGTCAGCGCCAGGGCGGCGATCATCGGGAACTTGCGCATGGATTACTCCTCGAAGGGGAACGGTTGCCGGCCAGGATCTGTCCGCCGGCTGAGGGCCGACTTTTGTCCCGGCGGAGGTTGGTGCGCAATCGAATCCGGCATTTAATTGCCTTCTCTTTACTAAGAATTGACCGCCTTGACCATTCCCAGCATCCCTTAAGAATGAAGGGGTAAATGTGGAAGATTTCGCGGCGCGTCAACGTCGGCGCGCGCGGCCCGGTCCCTTCGGGATAGCGTGGCGCCACCCGCTCGTTCCGCTCCGCCGTCACCGGGAGACCAGGCATGTCGAACGACCCGTTGCCCCCGTCGAAGTCGTCGCTCGGCCAGCCGCTCGGCGTGCTGCTCGGCCTCGCCGCGGCCACCGTCATACTCCTCGGCCTGAAGCAAGTGTCCTCGGTCGTCGGGCCGGTGTTCCTGGCGTTCACCCTGGCGCTGACCTTCCGGCCACTGGGTGCCGCCCTGCGCAAGCGCGGCCTCCCCGAAGCGTTGACGGGCGCGACCACCCTGCTCGCTCCGGTGCTGGCGATCCTGGCGATCGTCGCCGCGCTCGCACTCGCAATCGCCCAGCTGACCACCGAACTCCCGCGCTACCGCGACAAGTTCGAGTCGCTGTATGCCGATGTGCAGGACCTCATGGTGCACTTCGGCTTCGACCGCAACGCGCTCGGCGACGCGCTCACCAAGATCGACCCGAGCACGCTGGTGGGTTTCGGCCAGCAACTGCTGTCGACGTTCAGCAGTGTCGGATCGACGCTGCTGGTCCTGCTGCTGACCCTGGCCTTCCTCACGATGGACACCCCGACGGTCCGTCGTCACTGGCCCGCCGTGCAGCGCACCCAGCCCGAACTCGCCGAGGGCTTGCGCGACTTCTCCGGCCGGGTCCGCCGCTACTGGGTGGTCAGCTCGGTGTTCGGACTCATCGTCGCGGTGCTCGACGTGGTCGCCCTGCTGATCATCGGGGTGCCGCTCGCGCTCACCTGGGGCGTGCTGTCGTTCGTGACCAATTACATCCCCAATGTCGGCTTCGTCCTCGGCCTCGTGCCGCCCGCGCTGCTGGCGCTGCTGGACGGTGGGGTGGCGCCGATGATCTGGGTGATCGTTTCCTACTCGGTGATCAACTTCGTCTTGCAATCGCTGATCCAGCCGCGCTACATGGGCAACGCGGTCGGCCTCAACACAACCGTCACGTTCGTCTCGCTGATCATCTGGTCGCTCTTCCTCGGTGCGCTCGGTGCGCTGCTGGCCGTGCCGCTGACGCTCTTTGTGAAGTCGCTCTTCATTGACAGCCGCCCCGAGAACCACTGGCTGCGGGCCTTCGTAGGATCCTGAGCCCGGCTCGTGGCTCACCGGGTCGACGCGCGGGCCATGAGAAGGTCTGAGCATGGATTTGCGGCCGCCGACCCACTTCGTGTCACCGCGTGCTCGGCTGCTGTGGGCAGTCGAAGGCGTCATCGGGACCGTCGTGCTGATCGTCGCGCTCGTTCTCTGGACCGTCTTCGGTGATCTGGGGATGCCGTGGACGTTGCTCGGGGTGGTCGTGATCCTGCTGGTTTTCGTCGGGGGTGTGCTGCTCACACCGTTCGCGCGCTACCGGATCCACCGCTGGGAGGTCACCGACGACGCGGTCTACACCCAGCGCGGCTGGTTGACGATCGAACAGCGGATCGCACCTATCTCCCGGGTGCAGACCGTCGACACCGAACGTGGAGCGCTGGCAAGGCTTTTCGGGCTGAGCACGGTCACCGTCACCACCGCGTCCGCCAAGGGTGAGCTCAAGATCGAGGGCCTGGACCGGGCAGTCGCCGAGGACATCGTGCGTGACCTGACCGTTGTCACCGCCGCCAGTGACGGCGACGCGACCTAGCCATGACCATGGATCCCCAAGAGCAGCAGGCGCCTTCGGCCGATGGCTTCCCCGCCGACGATGTATGGCGCCGGCTCAGCACCCGCATGCTGCTGATCCATCCGGTGAAGGAACTCATCCGATTTCTGCCCGCCCTGATCGCGGTCGTGATCGCCGGCAGCACCGGTGGCCAGAAGTGGTGGGGCCTGATCGGTGTGGCCATCGCCGTCGGTCTCGGTCTGCTGCGCTGGCTCACCACGCGCTACCGCTTCACCCCGGACCAGGTGCAGCTGCGACACGGATTGCTCAACACCACAACGGTTTCGGCACCCATCGACCGGGTGCGCTCAGTCGATGTGACCGCGTCGATCCTGCACCGGGCGCTCGGGCTGGCAGAGGTGAAGATCGGCACCGGCGCCGGGGAGAAGGAGCTCAAACTCGACGGCCTCACCGCGGCCGAGGCTGCCGCACTGCGCGGCGACCTACTGCACCGCAGCCGGGCACAGGCTGCCGGCGGGTCAGCGGCCCGGGGCACCGTGAGCAACGCCGACGCGGCGGACCAGCCGGATCCAGCCGGGCGGCAGCCCCCGTCATACAGCCCGGAAACGGTTGTCTACCAACTGAACCCGTCGTGGATCCGCTACGCACCATTCAGCCCGGCAGGCCTCATCGCCGCACTGGCGATCTTCGGTATCGGCAGCCAGGTCATCAACGAATCCGGCATCGACTGGGGCGACAATGGGGTCGTCAATGGCGCCGCCGACTTCGCCAGGGGCCTGGGCGTGCTCGCCGCCATCGTGGTCGGACTGCTCGCCCTCGTCGTGTTCGTGGTGCTGCTCTCGCTGGGTGGTTATCTGTTGGCGTTCCACAACTTCCGCCTCACCCGTGACGACGCCGGTGGCACCCACCACGTCACGCGTGGCCTGCTCACCACCCGCGCGACCTCGCTTGAGATCAGACGGCTGCGGGGCGTCGCGCTGCATCGTCCGGTGCCGCTGCGCTGGGTCGGTGGTGCCCGCCTGGAGGCGATCACCACCGGGGTGAAGGACGACGACCGGACGATGAGCACCACGCTCACACCGCCGTCGCCGGCACCCGTCGTGACCGCGACCGCCACCCGCGTGCTCGGCGACCCGCACGCACTGGAGCAACCCCTGCAGCCGCACGGTCCGGCCGCGACCCGCCGTCGCTACACCCGGGCGCTCGTGGGCTTCGGCATACCGGCCGCGGCGCTGGTCGCCGCTGCGACCGTGTGGTCGCTGCCTGCCCTCGTCATACCCGCGGTGCTGCTGCTGGTGCTCGGCGTGCTCCTTGGCCGCAGCCGTGCCCGCTGGCTCGGCCACGCGATCACCGACCGCTTCCTGATCACCCGCAGTGGCTCGCTCGCCTTGGCCACCGACGTCGTCGAACGCCGGAGCGCAGTCGGTGTCGTCGTACGGCGATCGTTCTTCCAGCGCCGGGCCCGCCTCGCGACGGTCAGCCTCGCGACCGCCGCGGGCGCCAAGGCCTACCCGGTCATCGACGTCCCGCAGCAGCAGGTCGGCGAGCTCGCGGGCCAGTTGCTGCCCGAGACGGCCGAGCAGTTCCTGCGCGATCAGCCGCCGACGACCCACTCGGCGTAGAAGATCCCGAGCCCGGCGGCGACGCAGATGCCGCAGATGATCCAGAAGCGGATCGTGACGGTGATCTGCTCCCAGCCGAGCATCTCGAAGTGGTGATGGATCGGGGTGATCCGGAAGAGCCGCTTGCCGACGCCGCCGTTGCTGCGTTTGGTCAGCTTGAAGTAGCCGACCTGCAGGATGACCGACAGCGTCTCCATGACGAAGAGCCCGCCGAGCACGACCATCAGCAGCTCGGTGCGAGTGGTGATCGCGAGGCCGGCGAGGGCGCCACCGAGGCCCAGCGATCCGGTGTCGCCCATGAAGATCTTCGCCGGCGCGGCGTTCCACCACAGGAAGCCGAAGCAGGCACCGACCACGCAGGCGGCGACGACCGCGAGGTCGAGCGGGTCGCGCACGTCGTAACACTGCGCAGAGCCGACGAACCGGCAGTTCTGCTTCAACTGCCAGACCCCGATCAGCACGTAGGCGCCGAAGACCATCACGCACGCGCCGGCCGCTTGCCCGTCGAGCCCGTCGGTGAGGTTCACCCCGTTGCTCGCGCCGGCGATCATCAGGTTGGCCCACAGCACGAAGAGGATGACGCCGATGACCGTGCCGAAGACGGCCAGGTCGATCCAGGTGTCCCGCACGAAGGAGATGCGGTAACTCGCCGGGGTCACACCGTCACGCGAGAACCGTATGGCGAGGAGCGCGAAAACCACCGCGACCGCCGTCTGACCCACGAGCTTCTGCCCCGAGCGCAACCCGAGCGAGCGCTCGTGGCTGATCTTGCTCCAGTCGTCGAGGAACCCGACGAACCCGATGCCGACCATGAGGAAGAGGACGAGAAGACCGGACGGCGACGGCGGACGCCAGGTGAGCAGATGCGCCACGGCGTACCCGGCGACGGTGCCGCCGATGATCACCAGACCGCCCATCTGCGGCGTGCCGCGCTTGGTGTGGTGGGTGGTCGGGCCGTCCTCCCGGACGAACTGGCCCCAGCCTTTCCGGGTCGCCAGCTCGAGGTAATAGCGAGTGCCGACCAGGCCGATGAGCAGTGCTACCAGCAGGCCGATGACGACAAGGGTCACCGGCCTACCGCCGCGGGCAGGTGGTCATGAGTATGGCGTTGCATCATTCACCTGGACGCGCGAGCGCGCGGAAGGTTGCCTTGTCGGCGGAGTGACTCGGGCCTGGTCGGGGTGACTAAATCCAGGAGTTCAGCCACATCCGCCACTGCCAGTGGTCGAACGGGATGACCTGTGCGGTCCAGATCGGCCAGAAGAAGACGAACAGCGCGACGGTGACGATCGTGAACCCGCCGACGACCGCCTTGCCGACCATGATGCGTTGCGGCGGGGCGCCGGGCCGACCGAGGCAGAGGCCCAGGACGAAGACGCATGCGAGCACGACATACGGCGCGAACGCCACCGTGTAGAAGGTGAAGATCGTGCGCTCCTGGTAGAGGAACCACGGCAGCCAGCCCGCGGCGACGCCGGCGAGGATCGCGCCCGCACGCCAGTCGCGGCGCAGTAGCCAGAAGAACAGCAACACCGCGAGCGCGACCGTGCCCACCCACCAAATGCTGACGGTGCCGAGTGAGGTGATGGCCTTGCTGCAGGTGTCGGCGGTACAGCCGCCGGTCCCGCGCTTCGGGCTCTCGTAGAAGAACGACGTCGGCCGGGTCTGCAGCATCCAGGACCACGGGTTCGACTGATAGGGGTGTTCGGAGGTGATGTCCGAGGCGGACTGCAGCATCTGGCTGTTGTATTCCCACAGCGACCGCAGCCAGTCCGGCATCCAGGCGAACAGTGAACTGTCCGGGGAGAAGCCGGAGTCCTTGGTCGCCGGGTTGTTGCTCGCCCACTGCCGGTCGTAGGCGTCGCTGCTCGCGATCCATCCCCACCAGCTGACCAGGTATGTCGTGAGCGACACCACGATGACGCTCACGCAGGCGGGCAGGCCGTCCTTGATGAACGTCGCCGACCAGTAGTGCCGCACGCCGACCGCGCGCCGTGCGCCGAGGTCCCACAGCACGCTCATCAGGCCGAACGCCGCCAGGAAGTACAGGCCCGACCACTTGGTGGCGATGTCCATGCCGATGCAGAAACCGGCAACCCACCGCCACGGTCGCCAGCCCAGCCACGGGCCGGCCAGTGAACGCTGCTCCCAGGTCCCGGCGACCTGCATGGCGGCGACCTTGTCGGCCAGGATGCGCCGGGTGCGGGTGCGGTCGGCGAGCAGCGCGACGAAGGCGGCGAGTGCCCAGAACATCACCATCCCGTCGAGGATCGACGTGCGGGACATGACGAACTCGGTGCCCTCGAAGCACAGCAGGATCGAGGCGAGCGTCGCCAGCACCGGCGACCGGAACAGGTGCCAGGCGGCCCGGCCCACCAGGAAGATCGCGAGCGTGCCGAAGATCGCGACCGCGAACCGCCAGCCGAACGAGGAGTTGATCCCGAAGAGGTTCTCGCCCCACCCGATGAACCATTTGCCCATCGGCGGGTGGACCACGAAGTCCGGCTCGCTGCCGAACACGTGCGGGTTACCCATCGTGAACAACCCGTCGGGGTTGTTGGAGATGCCGGTGGACTTGTCCTGCTTGCGCTCGTAGCCGTACTGGATCAGCGACCAGCCCTCTTTGACGTAATAGGTCTCGTCGAAGATCAGCTGGTGCGGGCGGCCGACATTCCAAAAGCGCAGGATGCCGCCGATGACGGTCACGATGGCCGGACCGAGGAAGGCCCACAGCTTGGCATTCGCCGACCGGGGCGGTCCGAGCAGTCGCTCACGCAGCACCGCGCGCCGGTCGGCGAGGGGGTCACCGCCGGTGCTGTCGTCGGTCTCCCGAGCCAGCGTGACCGTCACGTGCGTCCCTTTCGCGTGCCTGCTTGAACTCCCCGCGAGGTTAGCCGACGGATCGAGCGGCGCGCCGTCCGACGCGGGCAAGCGGCGGGCCTGTTCGCCGTGCGAGACTGCCGGGCGTGGCGATGGGAGTGCTCGTGCTGGCGGCGACGCCGATCGGCGATCCGCGGGACGCGGCGCCGCGGCTGGCGATCGAGCTGGCGGACGCGGATCTGATCGCCGCAGAGGACACTCGCCGGCTGCGCCGGTTGCTCGACGACCTCGAGGTCGCCCCGCGCGGCGGCGTGACCAGCTATCACGAGCACAACGAGCAGTCCCGCACCGCCGAGCTCGTCGACCGGCTGCGCAGCGGCGACCGGGTGGTGCTGGTCACCGACGCGGGTATGCCGTCGGTGTCCGATCCCGGTTACCGCCTGGTCACCGCCGCGGTCGCGGCCGGCGTGCGGGTGACCTGCGTGCCCGGTCCGTCGGCGGTGCTGATGGCGCTCGCGGTGTCGGGCCTGCCGGTCGACCGCTTCTGCTTCGAGGGATTCCTGCCACGCAAGGCCGGTGAACGCTCGCGACGGCTCGCCGGGCTGGCCGACGAGAAGCGCACCATGGTCTTCTTCGAGGCCCCGCACCGGCTCGCCGAGGCGCTCGCGGCGATGGCGGAGGCCTTCGGGGCCGATCGCGCCGCCGCCGTCTGCCGGGAACTGACCAAGACCTACGAGGAGGTCCGCCGCGGCGGACTCGCGGAGTTGGCGGACTGGGCCGCCGAAGGTGCGCGCGGCGAGATCACCGTGGTGGTCGCGGGTGCACCGGCGATCAGCAGCACCGTGGAGGACGTGCTTCCCGCCATACAGCAGCGGGTGGCTGCGGGGGAGCGGCTGAAGACCGTCTGTGCCGAAATCGCAGCGGAGACAGGCCTTTCCAAGAAGCAGTTGTATGACGCAGCTCTCGCCGCGCGTTAGCCCCGACCGCCGGTCGGCGGTCGGGCTCGGCGCGTCGGTCGCGGTCGTCGCGGCAGTCTTCTACGCACTGCTCGCGATCGGCCGCTGGCGGGCCGGCAACAGTGCCAACTACGACCTCGGCATCTTCGCCCAGGGGGCCGACGCGTGGTCGCGCGGGCAGTGGCCGGAGTCGCACATCCGCGGCCTGTCGCTGCTCGGCGACCACTTCAGCCCGCTGCTCGCCTCCTGGGGCGTGCTGTGGCACTTCTGGCCGACACCGCCGACGCTGCTGATCACGCAGGCGGTCCTGCTCGCAGCCGGACTCGGGGTGATCGTCGCCTACACGCGACAGGTGGCCGGGCTGCGACTGGCGTTGTTCGTGGCGGTCGTCGGGCTGATGTCGCGGGCGGTGCTCACCACCGCGATGTTCGACGTGCACGAGGTCGCTTATGCGGCAATTGCGTTGGCAGTGTTGTGCATTGCGCTGTTGCAACACCGATTCGGCTGGGCGGTCGCGGCCTCGGTGTGGCTGTTGCTGACCAAGGAGGACATGGGGCTGACGGTCTTCGCGGCCGGCGCGTGCTGGTGGTGGATGCACCGCGGCGACGGGTGGCGACGCCCGCTGATCCTGGCCGGGCTCGGCGTCGCCGGGGTGATCGTCGCGATGCTGGTGCTCGGTGCGTTCGCACCCGGCAGCGGCACCGGCTACCTGGCCTATTTCGGCATCGGCTCCAGCAACAAGCTGCCGGTGCCGGAGGACCACAGCCTCAGCCCGCAGCGCCTGCTGCCGGTGCTGATGTACGTCGTGACCGCGCTCGGCATCGGGGTGCGCTCCAAGCTGACGCTGCTCGCCATACCGACGCTGCTGTGGCGAGCCGCATCGTCGAACATCCACTACTGGGCGCTCGACTTCCACTACGACCTGGTGCTGTGGCCGATCGGGTTGCTCGCCTTCGTCGATGTATGCCGAAAGGGACTGCCCCGGCTGCGTTCTCGCGGCGGCGTGGTGGTCGCGATCGCCACTGTCGCGAGCCTCGCCCTCGGCATTGCCGAGCTGCAACAGCGCGCGGTCACCCCGAGCTCCACCGTTCGCACCGCACCGGTCGTGCGGGATATCCGCTCGCTCGCGGGGGACCACCTGCCGAAGGGTGCGAAGGTCGCCACCCAGATGGACGTCGGGCCCTACCTGGTGCCGCGTTACGACGTCTACTCGTTGCGGCCGGACCAGCGGCCGCGGGTCGACTACGTGATGTTCACCGACAAGGCGCGTTGGACCTATCAGGTGCCGGTCTGTGCCCGTAGGCGCCTGGTGCGCGAAGGCACCGAGGTCTGGCGCCGCGGCATCGTCACGCTCGTGAAACTGCCCAGCACACAGGTGATTACGCCGACGTGCTGACGGCACCCGACGCGTGGATCGAGGCGAGCACACCGCGCAGATTGGCGACCAACCGCTCCGGCGGGTAGCGGTCGGGGTCGGTGATCACCAGCCGGGCGAACTGCTCACCGGCCACCAGCAACACCTGCGACAGCACCTCGGGTTCGACGTCGGGTGTCCCGCGGTCACGCAGCCCGTCGGCCAGTCGCTGCTCGAGTGTCGACCGGATGAGTTCGCGGGTTTCCTCGATGCGCTCGCGTACGTTCTCCGGCGTGCCGTGCACCAGGTCGAGCACCGGGCGCCATACCTCGGGCTCGGTGCGGGCCGCTTCGAGCAATCCACTGACCAGATGCACCAGCCACCCGTCGAGATCGTCATCGGGCGCCTTTCCCATCAGCGTGACCATGGTGGTGAGTGCTCGCTGCTGGGTGCGGTCGAGCAGCGCATCGAGCAGCGGAGCGAGCCCGCCATACGCGCTGTAGACCACGGGTCGGGTGACCCCCGCCTCCCGGGCGATCGCGTCGACGTTGAGCCGGGCATAACCCTCGCGCAGCAGGACCTGCAGCGCGGCATCCTGCAACTGCTCGCGGCGGTCCTGCACGGGCATACGAGCTGCGTACCTGCGCCGAGAGCCCGAAGCGTTGGAAGCCATGGTCAAAACATACTTCACTGGTGTAGCTTTGAATCTACACCAGTGTAGTAATAATCTGATCGCCCAAGGAGACCTCGTGTTCCTCAAGACTCGTAAGCAGTTGGCCGCACAGTTCGAGCCGGCCGCCGACTACGGCTTCTTCGGCCCTGACTCAGTGAGTTGGAAGGTCTGGGGCCACCCGACGTCCTACATCCTGGGTTTCGCGCGGTCGGTGACGATCGAGCACTTCGACCCCAATCTGGCCGCCTCGGTCGTGCAGTCCGGAGGCGTGAAGGCTCGGCCGCACACCCGCTACGCACGCACCATGCGCTACTTCTCGATGGTCGCGTTCGGCGCCACCGAACCGACCGCGAAGGCCGCGGACATCCTGGTGAAGGTGCACTCCAAGGCGATCGGCCACGACCCGGTCACCGGCGGGACGTATGACGCCAACGACCCCTCCTCGCAGCTGTGGATCCACATCACCGCCTGGCACTCGATTCTCTACTGCTACGAGAAGTTCGGCCCCGGCAAGCTGAGCGCGGCCGAGGAGTTGCAGTACTGGCAGGAGTGCGCCCGTGCCGCAGAGTTGCAGACCATCGACCCGGCCGACGTGCCGCGCGACCGCGAGGCGGTGCGTGCCTACTTCGACGCGTGGCGTCCGCGGCTCGCCGGCTCGGAGGACGCCCAGGACATGATCGACTTCATCCTGCATCTGGACGTCGCGCTGCCGCCGGACCTGGAGAAGTGGAAGCG
This sequence comes from Flexivirga meconopsidis, assembly GCF_026162425.1. Classification (GTDB taxonomy): domain Bacteria; phylum Actinomycetota; class Actinomycetes; order Actinomycetales; family Dermatophilaceae; genus Flexivirga; species Flexivirga meconopsidis. Next base: position 1,065,200 of record NZ_JAOBQJ010000001.1, read on the forward strand.
CGCGTCGCTGATGCCGGTCATCCGCATCCTGAGCAAGGCGGTCGTCTCCACCTACCCGAAGCACATGCGGGCGCTCGGCGACGTGCACCAGAGCGCGCTGATGGACGCGGCCGTGCTGGCTCCGACCAAGCTGATCCACCTGGTGCTGGCGAAGTCGCTCAATGCGCGAATGCTGTTGATGGGCATGCTCGCTCCCGATGCGATGGAGACGGGTGCGCCCGCGGTCCTCGGCCTGCCGGCCAAGAACCCGATCACGATGACGCCGCGCGAGGCGCAGGCCAAGTACGGCTACGACATTCCGGCGCAGGCTCACCTGGCGATGCGCGCCAAGCAGCAGGAGCGCGTCTTCAAACAGCACGAGAAGCCGAGCGACGACGGCCTGCGCGAGTCCGAGGAGTTGATCGGCCAGATGTTCGCGCACGCCGGCTGACGCGTAGCACCCGCCCGACACCCGCATCTGCGGACAACCCGCATCGACCGGCACCACACCGAGGGGTACCCGAATCCGCCCGTATTTCGGGTACCCCTCGATGCCTGCGTGGGCCGCTCGATCAGACGGCGGCCAGTTGGTGGCGGGGTGCCGCGTCGGTCGGGGCGGTGCCCACCGTGCCGGTGTCGCCCGCAGCGCGCCGGCGGCGCAGGAATGCGGCCAGCTGCAGGCCGAGGCCGACGAGCAACCAGCACCCGGTGACTATCAGCGGTGCGAGCGCACCATGGCCGTCGAAGAACGCCACGGAACGCAACGCGCTGTTGGTGGCGCCGACCGGCAGCAGCTGACCGGCCGCGCCCCAGCCGGTGGGCAGCATCTCCGGCGCGCTCGTCGCGCCGGACAGCGCGTTGCCGGTGATCATCATCAACAGCACGCCGGCACCGATGCCCGCCGGGCCGATGAGGCTCTCCAGGCCGAGGATCATCATCGAGACCGCGCCGATCCCGAGGGAGACCACGCCACTGTTCGCCAGGTAGTTGCCGTCGAGTGTGCCGAGCCAGAACTGCAGCAGAGCCGTCATGGCGAAACCACCCGCGATCGCGAATCCGGTTGCCACCAAAGTGCGGTCGCGCCGGCGGCGGATCAGGAAGGTCGAGGCGGCGGCGCAGATGACCGAGCCCAGGGCGATCGGCAGCATCGACACCCCGATGCCGATGCCGTGCGGGTCGTCCGCCGGGGCCGGTACGACGTCGCGGGTCGTCGCTGGCAGGTGGCCGGCGCGCGCGATGCCCGCGCCCGCTTGGCTCAACAATTGCGCGACGGTCGATGAGCGTGCCGATGCGGTGAGCACCTCGACGTTGTTGCCCGTGAGCACGAAGGCACCGTAAGCGTCGTGATCGGTGATCCGCTGGGTCGCAGCGGTTTCGTCGGAAACGACGGTGACCTCGAACGCACCCGGATTGTGTTGTTGGAGAGCGGCTTTCACTCCCTCCGTGGCGGCTGGTGGGCCACTGATCACGATGGGGAGATCGCGGGGTGCGCTGTTCACCGCTGGCCAGGCGAAGAGAGCGAGGAGGGCGCTGAGGCCGGTGGCCAGCGCGAGCACGAGGCCCACGCCGCGACGACCGTCAGGGGTGGCCGCGTGGCGCGGCGAGGTGCTGGTCATGTCTGCCTCCAAAACGAATGTTCATTCTTTTTGTACTGCCAGCGTCCTCGGGTTCGCGCCTCCTGTCAAACAGAATGTTCGTTCTGTATGGTTGCGGCGTGCCTCGCATTTCCGAAGAACGTCGTGCCCAACGCCGGGACCAGATTGTCCGGGCCGGCACGCGCTGCGCCATACGCTCCGGCCTGGACGGGATGACGATGGCTCAGGTGATCCGTGAGTCGGGCTTGTCTGCAGGCGCGGTCTACGGATACTTCGCGGGCAAGGCGGATCTTGTTGCGGCGATTGTGGATTCGCAGCTGGACGAGATCGTCGGGCTGCTCCATGGCTTTGCGGTGGCCGACGAGCTGCCGGACATTCCGGCGCTGATGAAGACCCTCACCGATGAGATCGAACGCCTGGCGCAGAGCCCTGATGGCGACCTCAGCGTGATGATCCTGCTCAGCTGGGGCGACGCCGCCAAGAGCCAAGCCTCTCGGCGGCTGATCAAGGGCCGGCTGCAGACTGTGATCAAGGAATGGGAGGTCATCGTCGGCAGAATGCAGGCCGACGGTCGTCTGGACCCGAAGGCCGACACCGGCGACCTGGCACGCGTGGTGCACTCCTCATTACCGGGCTACATCCTGTTGCGGATGGTCGACGCGGCACCGACCCCGACGGGGTTCGCCGACGGGTGGCGATCGCTGCTCGGGCAAGATGATCGCTGATGGACTTCGCACTCACCGACGACCAACGCGCCCTGCAGCAGGGCGCCCGCGATCTCGCGCGCAGCTTCCCGGACGACTACTGGGCCGAGCGCGACTCCAACGGCGAATTCCCTTGGGATTTCTACCGATCGTTCGCCGACGGGGGATGGCTCGGCATCGCCATACCGACCGAGTATGGCGGGGGAGGCCTCGGCATCCTCGAGGCCTCGCTGCTGCTGCAGGAGGTCTCCGCGTCGGGCGCCGGGATGAACGGCTGCTCCACGATGCACCTGACGATCTTCGGGCTCAACACGATCGTGAAGCACGGCAGCGAGCAACTGCGGCAAGAGGTGCTGCCGCGGGCGGCCGACGGGTCGCTGCACGTGTGTTTTGGGGTCACCGAGCCCGATGCCGGCACCGACACCACCAACATCTCGACGTTCGCGCATCGCACCGCCGACGGCTACCGCATCCGTGGCCGCAAGGTGTGGATCACCAAGGCCGGTGACTCCCAGAAGATGGTGCTGATCACCCGCACCGCGCCGCGCGACGAGTCGCACCGCACGGCCGGCATGACTCTCTTCCTGGTCGACCTCGACTCACCGCAGGTGCAGCTGACGCTGATCCCCAAGATGGGTCGCAACGCCGTGGCGTCATACGAGGTGGTGTTCGACGACCTCGAGGTGCCGGAGTCCGCGCGAATCGGTAATGAGGGCGAGGGTTTTCGCTACCTGCTCGACGGACTGAACCCGGAGCGCATCCTGCTCGCGCACGAGGCGCTGGGGCTTGGCCGGGCCGCGCTCGAGCGCGCGACGCGCTACGCCAAGGAGCGAGTGGTCTTCGGCCGGCCGATCGGGCAGAACCAGGGTGTGGCCTTTCCGCTCGCGGAGGCAGCGACCCGGCTGGACGCCGCGGAGCTCATGGCGCGCCAGGCGGCCTGGCGCTACGACCAGGGGCTGCCCTGTGGACGTGAGGCCAACATGGCCAAGTGGCTGTGTGCCGACGCCGGCTTCACCGCCGCGGATCAGGCGATCCAGACACACGGCGGCATGGGCTATGCGCGCGAGTATCACGTGGAGCGATATTTTCGCGAGGCACGCATCCTGCGGCTGGCTCCGGTCAGCCAGGAGATGGCGATGAACTACATCGCCCAGCACGTGCTGGGACTGCCCAAGTCCTACTGACCAGCGAAAGGCGACACGAATGACCGATCAGGCGCTCACCGGGCTGCGGGTGCTCGACCTGTCGCGGGTGCTCGCCGGGCCGCTCTGCTCGCAGATGCTGGCCGACCACGGTGCCGACGTGATCAAGGTCGAGCCACCGGCCGGGGACGAAACCCGCACGTGGGGACCGCCTTTCGTCGATGAGCACACCAGCTCCTACTACGCCGCGCTCAACCGCAACAAGCGCAACATCGTGCTCGACCTGCGCAGCGACGACGGGCGCGCGGTGCTGCGTCGTCTCCTCGCCGACAGCGACGTGCTCATCGAAAACTTCCGGGCCGGGACGCTCGCGAAGTGGGGCCTGCCCGACGAGGAACTGCAGGCGTCATACCCCCGCCTGGTGCACTGCCGCGTCACCGGATTCGGGCTCGACGGCCCGATGGGCGGCAAGCCCGGGTATGACGCGGTCGCCCAGGCGTACAGCGGGCTGATGAGCGTCAACGGCGAGGCAACCGGGCCCGCGCTGCGGGTCGGGGTGCCGGTCGTCGACATGGCCACCGGCATGCTCGCCTTCAGCGGAGTGTTGCTGGCACTTCGCGAGCGGGACGTCTCCGGTCGCGGGCAGGTGGTCGACTGCAGTCTGCTCGACACTGCGGTCAATCTGTTGCACCCGCATTCGGCCGCCTACCTTGCCGACGGGACGCTGCCGGTGCGTTCGGGCTCGGCGCATCCGAGCATCGCGCCGTACGACGCCTTCCCGGCCGCCGACGGTGACCTCTTCATCAGTGCCGGCAACGACACGCAGTTTCGCAAGCTACTCGCCGTGCTCGGCCTCCCGGAGTTGGCCGACGATCCGCGCTTCGCGTCCAATCCGTTGCGGGTCAAGCACGTTCGTCAGTTGCGTGCGCTCCTGACCGAGCGGGTGGGTGACTTCGGCCGGCTCGAGCTGACCAAGCAACTGCTGGACGTTGGCGTGCCCGCGTCACCGGTGAACGACGTCGGCGAGGCGCTGACCGACGACCACGTGAAAGAACGCGGGCTGGTCGTCGAGCGCGACGACTACCGGGGCATCGCCAACCCGATCAGCCTGCATCGCACTCCCGCCGTCGTGCACACCGCGCCGCGCCCGGCAGGTGCCGACACCCGGGAAGTATTGGCAGAGTTGGGGATCGAGCAGCAGCTTGTTGACCGGGTGGTCGGCGCTCAGCGCTGACCGCAGAGCTCGTCCTCGGGCAGGCGCAGGTCGGCGTTGCTCGGGTCGGACGGTTTGAAGCAGACCCACACGACCTTGCCCTGAGCGGTAAACGCAGCCGTGGCAACGTCTTTGGTCGTCTCGTGCTGCTTGCCGTCGACGCGGTAGCGGACGGTCAGCGTGCTGCGACCGTCGGCTGCGGGCGCCTCCCGGAGGACCGTCGCAGAGGCCATCGCCGGCCGCTCCGGGCCGGAGCGCTGCCTGCTCTGCCACCAGTAGAGCCCGGCATACAGCACCACCGCGAGGAGCAGGACGGCAACGATCTTCTGTCCAGGTGTGCCGAGCAGGCCCGGCCGGCGCGGGTCAGGAGGTGTTCTCGGCATACCGTCTCCGACGTGCGAAGGAGCGCATCCGGCGCACGAAAACGAAGCCGCCCCAGGCGAGCACGATCAGCGCGACGATCACCAGCACCGGGATGAAGATCGCGATCAGGGAGAGACTGACCGACGACGCGTCCTCGACAGTCGAGACGATCGGTGCGCCGAAACCCACTGTGCCGAGGTTGATTGCCGGCCGTGCGGTGGCCTTCCCCGCGTGCACCACCCCCGCGATCACGATGCCGCCGACGACCGCTATCCACTCGTGATCGCGCAGGAACGAGGAGTTGTCGAGCGCGCCGGCCGATTGGGTCGCGGCGGAGATGATGCCGCCGGTCGCGGGTCGCACCACGGTGCCGATCAGGTCGTTGACACTGTCGACCGCAGGGATCTTGTCGAGCACCACCTCGCTGATCAGCAGCAGCGTGCAGATGCCGATTGCCCACCACGACTCGATCCACTGCCAGCCGCCGGGCAGGTTGATCACGTCGGTGAAGCGCGCGATCAGCGCGACGATCAGGAACGGGATGTAGGCATTGAGTCCGGCCGCGGCGGAAAGGCCTGCGCCGGTGAGCACAGCGAACATCGCGACCTCCTTGTCGTCTCCGGGCCCGCTTGCTCGCGGGCACTCCCGCCATACGGTATGACGGGAGCCGCGGTAACTCGCGCGACCGCGCCGATCGAGCACACCTAGGATGAAGCACCATGAAGGTGCTCTCAGCAGTCGCATGGCCCTATACCAACGGGCCTCGCCACATCGGCCACGTGGCCGGATTCGGGGTCCCCGCAGACGTTTTCAGCCGCTACATGCGGATGGCCGGCCACGACGTGCTGATGGTCAGCGGCACCGACGAGCACGGCACCCCGATCCTGGTGCTCGCCGAGCAGGAGGGTGCGACCGTGCAGGAGACGGTCGACAAGTACAACGCGGTGATCGTGCAGGACCTGACCGACCTCGGCCTGTCCTACGACCTGTTCACCCGCACCACGACCCGCAACCACTACCGGGTGGTGCAGGACCTCTTCACCCAGATCCGGGCCAACGGCTACATGATCGAGCAGACCACCACGACGGCGATCAGCCCCTCGACCGGCCGCACTTTGCCCGACCGATTCCTCGAGGGCACCTGCCCGATCTGCGGCTATCCCGAGGCGCGCGGCGACCAATGCGACAACTGCGGCAACCAGCTCGACCCGGCCGATCTGATCAACCCGCACTCCAAGATCAACGGCGAGGTGCCGGAGTTCATCGAGACCCAGCACTTCTTCCTCGACCTGCCCGCGCTCGCCGGTGCGCTGCAGCAGTGGCTGGACGAGGTCGACACCGCCGGCACCTGGCGGCCGGGCGTGATCAACTTCGCCAAGGGCATCGCCAACGACATGCATCCGCGCGCGATGACGCGCGACATCGACTGGGGCATCCCGATCCCCGTCGACGGGTGGGAGACCAAACGGTTCTACGTGTGGTTCGACGCCGTCATCGGCTACCTGTCGGCGGCCATCGAATGGGCCCGCCGCCTCGGCGAGCCCGATCGCTGGCGCGACTGGTGGAACGACCCGACCGCGCTGTCCTATTACTTCCAGGGCAAGGACAACGTCACCTTCCACGCGCAGATCTGGCCGGCCGAGCTGCTGGGCTACCGGGGCCTGGGCGACAAGGGCGGCGAGCCCGGCGCGTTCGGTGAGCTCAACCTGCCGACCGAAGTGGTTGCCTCCGGCTTCCTCAACCTGGCCGGTGCGCAGTTCTCCACCTCGCGCGGCAACGTCATCTATGTCAAGGACATGATCGCGACGTATGGCGCGGACGCGCTGCGCTACTTCATCTGCGCGGCCGGCCCGGAAACCCAGGACAGCGACTTCACCTGGGAGGAGTTCGTCACCCGCAACAACAACGAGCTCGTCGCCGGGTGGGGCAACCTGGTCAACCGCACCGCGTCGATGATCGCCAAGAATTTCGGGCAGATCCCGGAGCCGGCCGCGCTGGAGCCGGTCGATGAGGAGTTGCTCGCCGCCGTGCGTGCGGGATTCGGCGCGGTCGGCGCGCTGCTCGAGACACAGCGCCAGAAGGCCGCGCTCGCCGAGGCGATGCGACTGGTGCGGCTGGCGAACAAGTACGTCACCGACACCGAACCGTTCCGGCTCAAGGGTGACGACCAGCGGGAGCGGCTCGGGACCGTGCTGCACACCCTGGCCCAGGCGGTCGGCGATCTCAACACGATGCTCGCGCCATTCCTGCCGCACAGCTCCAACCAGGTGGCGCAAACCTTCGGTGCGACAACGCAATTCATGCCGATGCCGCAGATCGAGCAGGTGCGCGACCTGGACGACGACAGCCGCGCGTATCCGATCATCACCGGCGAATACTCGGGCACCCCACGCTGGGAGTCTCGACCGGTGACCGTCGGGGTTCCGGTCGCCAAGCCGACGCCGATCTTCGCCAAGCTGGACGCGATCGACCCGGCCGACCCCTTCGGGCACGACGCGTGACCCGGCAAAAGTCGACCCTCGGCATAGCAACGCGCCGTGTCCGCGCGGATCGTCGGCGTGTTCGTATGCCGAGGGTCGACTTTTGCGTGGGCTTTTGTCCGGGGATGCGCTCGTGAGTAAGGGCCACCAGGACTCCCGCGCGGGTGAGCGCCCGCCCGCGCCCGACCCGCTGCCGCTGCCGGTCGTCGACAATCACACCCACCTCGACATCGCTCGGGACGGGGGTATGCCGCCGGATGTCACTGCCGCGCTCGCCGATGCCGCCGCGGTCGGGGTCGATCGTGTCGTCCAGATCGGTTGCGACCTGCCCGGCGCCCGTTTCACCGTCGAGCAGGTCGACCGGCACCCGCAGATGCTCGGTGGTGTGGCGATCCACCCCAACGAGGCGCCGAAGCACGCCGAGCGCGGCGACCTCGACGCCGCCTGGGGGCAGATCGAGCAACTGGCAGCCCATCCCAGGGTCCGGGTGATCGGCGAGACCGGTCTCGACTACTTCCGGGCCGGGCCGGAAGGCGTTGCCGCACAACAGGATTCGTTTCGTTGGCACATCGACCTCGCGAAGCGCACGGGCAAGGCGCTGCAGATCCACGATCGTGACGCGCATGACGACGTCATGCGCATCCTCGACGAGGAGGGCGCGCCGGAATCCACGGTGATGCACTGCTTCTCGGGTGATGCCGAGCTCGCCCGCCGCTGTGTGGAGAAGGGCTACTACCTGTCCTTCGCCGGCACCGTGACCTTCAAGAACGCCCGCAATCTGCGCGACGCGCTCGCGGTCACCCCGCTCGACCATCTGCTGGTCGAGACCGACGCGCCCTACCTCACCCCGGCGCCGCACCGGGGCGCGACCAACGCGCCATACCTCGTGCCGTTGACGGTGCGGGCGATGGCGGGGGTGTTGACCACCGACGTGCCGACGCTGTGTCGTGCGCTCTCCGACAACAGCGAGCGGATCTACGGCCCCTGGTCCTGACGAGGCGCACCTGGTAACCGCGGTCACGACACCCTGTGATCCATCTATCGTTACCAAAATTTGACCAAAGTAGGTCTTGTGCTTCACCGTGGATAACGTTCAGCCCGAGAGTGGCCGCTTTCGGATGGGGCCGTACCCAATCGACGTCGATGTCGTGATCGATGTCGTCACCGGCCCGGCGGACCAGGCACAGCCGGTCACGCCCACGCAGATCCCACCCGTGATGTGTTCGTCCGTCGGTGCTGCCGTGCGTCCCTGCCGCTCGAGGGACGGCACGACATCGGAGACCCCTTGACCTACCGCATCACCAAGACCAGTGCGCTCGCTGCGACCGGTGCCGCCGTCGCGCTCGGAGCCCTCACCGCCTGTGGCGGTGGCTCGAGCACGTCCGGCGCCCAGGCCGCCATGCAGCTGAAGCCGCAGACCTCCTCGACCGCGGCGCCGACCAGCACCAGCAGCTCCGCCGCCCCCAAGCCGTCGACCACCTCGGCCACGCCGAAGAAGACGCCGGCGAAGACCACCACTCGCGCGACCGCCGGTGGCGTGTCCCGTGACCAGGCCCGCGCGACGCTCACGCCGCGCGCCGCCGCCCCGAAGGCGACGCCGAAGAAGGTCACGCCGAAGAAGGTCACGCCGAACCGCGTGGCTCCGGCCAAGAAGGTGCAGCCGGCGAAGGCCCCGCGCACCACGCCCAAGCCGCGTTCGGCCTCGAACGCCGGCCTGGATCTGTCCCGCGCCGGCATGTGGGACCGCATCGCGATGTGCGAGTCGACCGGCAACTGGCACATCAACACCGGCAACGGCTACTTCGGCGGCCTGCAGTTTGACATCGGCACCTGGCTGGGCGCAGGCGGCGGCCAGTTCGCCGCGCGTGCCGACCTGGCGACCCGCGAGCAGCAGATCACCATCGCGAACAAGGTGTTCGCCTCCCGCGGGCTCAGCCCGTGGCAGTGCGCGAGCGCTGCCTGACGGTTCCGATTAGTGTCGGCGTCGTGACGAACGACGCCGACACTGGTCTGTTGACCGCCCCGCGGGTGCGTGAGCTGGCAGCCCGGCTCGACATCCGTCCCACCAAGCAGTGGGGGCAGAACTTCGTCATCGATCCCAACACGGTCCGCAAGATCGTGCGCCTCGCGCAGGTCGGGCCGGGGGACAGCGTCGTCGAGGTCGGGCCGGGCCTCGGCTCGCTCACTCTTGCCCTGCTGTATGCCGCAGGCCACGTCACCGCGGTCGAGGTCGACCCGAGACTCGCGGCACAGTTGCCGCAGACCGTCGCCGAGCTCGCACCAGAGGCTGCGGCCCGGCTGGCCGTGCTGCAGCAGGACGCCCTCACGGTCACCGCGCTGCCCGACCCGCAGCCGACTGCCCTGGTCGCGAATCTGCCCTACAACGTGTCGGTGCCGGTCGTGCTGTCGTTCCTCGAGCGTTTCCCCAGCATCGAACGAGTGCTGGTGATGGTCCAGCTCGAGGTCGCCGAACGCCTCGCCGCAAAACCTGGCAGCAAGGTGTACGGCGTGCCGAGCGCGAAGGCCGCCTGGTTCGCCGACGTCCGTCTCGCCGACCGCGTCGGCCGCAATGTGTTCTGGCCCGCCCCCAATGTCGACTCCGGCCTGGTCGAGCTCGTGCGGCACGCCCCTCCCGTCACGACCGCCTCGCACGCGGAGGTATTCGCCTGCGTCGACGCGGCGTTCGCCGCACGCCGCAAGACCTTGCGCGCCGCGTTGGCCGGCTGGGCCGGATCGCCGGCGGCCGCCGAGCAGGCACTCCGGGCGGCAGGCGTCGATCCCGCGCTGCGTGGCGAGCGATTGACCATTGCGCAGTTCGCTGCCGTCGCCGAGCACAGGGCGGATTAGGGTGGCGGACATGGGAGCCCCCACCGAGACTGCGGTCACCGTGCGCGTGCCGGCCAAGGTCAATCTTGAGTTGCGCGTCGGACCGCTGCGCGACGACGGGTTCCATTCACTCTCAACGGTTTTCCACGCCGTCGACCTCGTCGACGACGTGACGGTGCGCCCGGCCATGAAGTCGTCGGTGGTGACAACCGGCGCGTATGCCGACGCGGTCCCTGACAACGCGGACAACCTCGCGATGCGCGCGGCTCGCCTGATTGCCGAGCGCGTCGGCACCGACGAACACGTCGCGATCGAGATCGCCAAGGCCATCCCGGTCGCCGGAGGTATGGCGGGGGGTTCGGCCGACGCGGCCGCCGCGCTGGTCGCGGTCGACGCACTCTGGGACACCGGCTTCAGCCCGCGCGAGCTGCACGAGCTCGCCGCCGAGCTCGGCAGCGACGTGCCCTTCGCACTGCACGGCGGCACCGCGATCGGTTCCGGCCGCGGCGAGCAGCTGGTGCCGGTGCTTGCCAAGGGCACCTTCGAGTGGGTCTTCGCGCTGCATCACGAGGGCTTGTCGACGCCGGCGGTCTACGCCGAGTGCGACCGGCTGCGCGGTGGGGAGCCGGTGGCCGAGCCGGAGCCGAGCTCCGGCATGATGGCCGCGCTCCGGGCAGGGGACGTTGACGCGCTCGCCGACAACCTGCACAACGACCTGCAGCCGGCCGCCTGCTCGCTGATGCCGCGGCTGCGGGACACCATCGCCGCCGGGCTCGACGAGGGTGCGCTCGGCGCCATCGTCTCCGGGTCCGGCCCCACGGTCGCCTTCCTCTGCGGTGACCGGTCCGAGGCGCTCAACCTCATGGTGTCGCTCACCGCCGGCAACATCGCCGACGAGGTCGTCGGTGCTTCCGGTCCGGTGCACGGCGCGCACGTCGTGCACGACGTGCGTCGCCGCTGACAACCGCCGCGAAGGATAATGGTCTGATGCCCAATCTGCTTGCCGCCGAAAGCATCTCGCTCGCCCTCGGCACCAACCAGGTGCTCGACGACGTGTCCCTCGGGATCGGCACCGGCGACCGCATCGGCATCGTCGGCCGCAACGGCGGCGGCAAGTCCACCCTGATGCGCGTGCTCGCCGGGTCGCAGGAGGTCGACAGCGGTCGCGTCACCCGCGTCGGCGGCCTCACCATCGGCCTGCTCAGCCAGGACGACCGGCTCGACCCGACGTCGACCGTGCACCAGGCGGTGCTCGGCGACCGCGCCGAGCACGAGTGGGCCGGCGACCCGCGGATCCGGGACGTGCTCTCGGGCCTGCTCGGCGGTGTCGGCTTCACCTCGATCGGCGGACCTGACGCGGTCGTCGGCACCAAGTCCGGTGGCGAGCGTCGCCGCATCGCCTTGGCACGCCTGCTGATCGACGACCCGGACCTGCTCCTGCTCGACGAGCCGACCAACCACCTCGACGTGGAGGGCGTGCAGTGGCTCGCCGACCACCTCGTGCAACGGCGCTCCCGGCCGGACAACGCGTTTCTCACCATCACCCACGACCGGTGGTTCCTCGACGCTGTCGCATTGCAGACCTGGGAGGTCGTCGACGGTCGCGTCGAGCAGTATGACGGGGGCTACGCGGCATACGTGCTCGCCAAGAACGAACGCGCCCGCATCGCCGCGGCGACTGAGGACCGCCGGCAGAACCTCCTGCGCAAGGAGCTGGCCTGGCTGCGTCGCGGCGCACCGGCCCGCACGTCCAAGCCCCGTTTCCGCATCGAGGCGGCCAACGAGCTCATCAAGGGCGAGCCCGAGCCGCGTGACGAGGTCGAGCTGGTGCGCTTTGCCACCACTCGACTCGGCAAGGACGTCATCGACCTCATCGACGCGTCGATCACGGTGGGGGACAAGGAGATTCTCGATCGGCAGACCTGGCGACTCGCGCCCGGCGAACGCGCCGGCATCGTCGGTGTCAACGGCGCCGGTAAGTCGACGGTGCTGCGTGCGATCGAGGGCAGCCAGCCGCTCAGCGCCGGCAAGCGCAAGCAGGGCCGCACGGTCGAGCTGGCGTTCCTCACCCAGGAAGTGCGCGAGCTCGAAGAGGTCGCGGGCATGCGGGTCATCGACGCGATCACCGACGTGCGCAGTTTCATCATGCTCGGCGGCAAGGAGGTGTCGGCGTCGCAGCTGGCCAAACGGCTCGGCTTCTCCGGCCCGCGACAGCAGACCCGCGTCAGCGACCTGTCCGGTGGCGAGCGCCGGCGGCTGCAGCTGCTCCGGCTGCTGATGCGCGAACCCAACGTCCTGCTGCTCGACGAGCCGACCAACGACCTCGACATCGAGACACTGACCTCGCTGGAGGACGTGCTCGACGGCTGGGCCGGAACGCTCGTGGTGGTGTCCCATGACCGTTATCTGCTTGAGCGGATGTGCGACCGGCAGGTTGCGTTGCTCGGTGACGGCCGGTTGCGCGACCTGCCAGGGGGAGTGGAGCAATACCTCGAATTGCGTGAGCAGGTGCGGCGATCCGCGACCGCCACTGCCGCAGCGCGCTCGGGTGCGGCGAAGGTGGCGGCGGCTCCCGGTGCGGGCGCAGGGGCGGGCGCCGGGGCGGCCCCCGGTGCGGGTGCCGGTGGAGAGGGAGCCCCGTCATACACGGCTGCGGAGCAGCGGGAGGCCCGCAAGGCGATGGCCCGGGTCGAGCGGTCGCTGGCGAAGCTCGCCGACCAGGAGGCGAAGTTGCACGACGCACTCATCGAGTCTGCCTCCGATCACGGTCGCGCGGTGGAGCTCGACTCCCAGCTGCGGGAGATCCACCAGCAGCGCGAGACGCTCGAGGAGCAGTGGATGGCAGCAGCCGAGCTGGTCGAGTAGGTCGAAAAGTCAGACGTCAGAAGGTGATTCGACCGCGGCCAGCAGCGTCCGGAGCGCCGACGCGACCGACGATCGGTCACGGGCCGGCAGGTGCGACAGCAGCTCGCGCTCGTGGTCGAGCAACTCGACCATCGCGTCGTCGACCACCGCGCGGCCGGTGGCGGTCAGCCGCACGAGCACGCCGCGACGGTCATTGGGCGCGGGTCGGCGCTGCACGAAGTCCCGGCCCTCCAGCCGGTCGACCCGGTTGGTCATGGTGCCGCTGGTCACGAGCGTCTGCTGCACGAGCGCTCCCGGCGACAGCTCGTAGGGCGGCCCGACGCGCCGCAGTGCCGACAGCACGTCGAACTCCCAGCCCTCGAGGCCGTGGTCGGCGAACGCCCGGCCGCGTGCCTGGTCGAGCAGTCGCGCCAGCCGTGAGACCCGCGAAAGCACCTGCAGCGGCTCGACATCCAGGTCGGCGCGCTCACGTCGCCAGGCGTCGACGATCTGGTCGACTTCGTCGCGTTGCTGAGCCATGAAGCCCAAGTGTAGCCATCAAGTTTCTTGACATCGAGATAATAGGAGATATCTTGATGTCGAGATAATTCACAACGATGTGAGGAGCTCCGATGGCTACCTGGGACCCGGCCCAGTACGAACGTTTCGCCGATCATCGCAATCGCCCGTTCCACGAGCTGCTCGCTCGGGTCGGCGCCGAAAGCCCTTCCCAGGTGGTAGATCTCGGCTGTGGCAACGGCCCGTTGACACTCAGTCTCGCCGACCGCTGGCCGGACGCGACGATCATCGGCGTCGACTCGTCGCCGGACATGATCGAGCGTGCCAGCGCCGTCGACGAAAACGCCCGTGTGCAATGGCAACTCGCTGACGTCGCCGCGTGGGAGCCGGGCGCGGCGACGCCGGCGGAGGTCATCGTGACCAACGCGACGCTGCAGTGGGTGCCGGGTCATCTGCAGCTCATCGACCGGTGGCTCCGCGCCCTGCCGGACGGCGGCTGGTTCGCGATGCAGGTGCCCGGCAACTTCGACGCCCCCTCGCACCGGCTCATCCGCGAGGTCGCGCGCGAGCACGACCGTGCGGGTGAGCTGACCGGGGCGCTGCGCGACATGCCGGTCGCCTCGCCGCAGGAGTATGCCGACGCTCTCGCCGAGCGCTGCGGTCACGTCGACGTCTGGGAGACGACCTATCTGCAGCTGCTGGATCCGCAAGGGAGGCAGTCAAATCCGGTGCTTGAGTGGGTGAAGGGCACGGCGCTGCGGCCGCTGCTGGACGCGCTCGACGGCGCCGAGCGCGACCGGTTCCTCGCCGCCGTCGACGAGCGGCTCGCTGCGGCATACCCGCGCAAGGCCTACGGCACCCCGATGCCGTTCCGGCGGATCTTCGCGGTCGGCCGCAAGGGCGCCCTGGCGTGACCGGGGTGGTCGGACTGCATCACGTGCAGATCGCCTGCCCGGCCGGCTCGGAGGACCGGTTGCGGGCGTTCTACTCCGGCGTGCTCGGTCTGCGGGAGCTGCCGAAGCCGCCGGAGCTGGCAGCCCGGGGTGGCTGCTGGTTCGCGCTGGGCGGTGGCCAGGAGCTGCATTGCGGGGTCGAGGACGACTTCCGGCCGGCGCGCAAGGCACACCCGTGCCTGCTGGTGGCCGACGTGGACGCGACCGCGGCCGCCGTCGCAGATTCCGGTGGTGCGGTGCGCTGGGACACCGCCATACCCGGGGTGCGCCGGTTTCACACCGACGACCCGGTCGGCAACCGGCTGGAGCTCCAGCAGGCGTCTAGAGCGTCTTGAGCGTCGGCTCCGGCTCGAGTCCGTCCAGTCCGCGCCACGCGAGGTTGACCATGTGCGCGGCAACGGTGTCGCGGCTGAGGTCGGAGCCGGACTCGATCCACCACTCGCCGGTGAAGCCGATCATCCCGATCAGCATCTGCGCGTAGATCGGCACCACCTTGGTGTCGAGGTCGTTGCGCACGAAGGTCTCGACCACGACCTCCTCGACGTGCTTGGCGACCTCGGACATGATGCTGGCCGCAGACCCGCTCCCGTGCCAGGTCGGCGAATCACGCAACAGCACCCGGAATGCGGCCGGGTTGGACTCGATGTAGGTCAGCAGCGCCACCGCGGTGCGCTCGAGCAGCTCACGCGGGCTGCCGCCACTGGTGAGCGGGTTGATCAGCTGCTCGAGCAGTTGCCGCATCGCCCGGTCGACGATGACGGCATACAGGCCCTCCTTGCCGCCGAAGTGTTCGTAGATCAACGGTTTCGTCACGCCGGCGGCGGCCGCGATGTCCTCGACGGTCGTCGGCTGGACGCCGTGCTCAGCGAACATCACCTGAGCAACCGAGATCAGCTGTTCGCGGCGGTCTGCGGCGGACAGTCGGGTGCGCTTCTTGGTGGCCATAGCTGCTAACTGTGCCATCCGGACGGTGCTCGATGTGCCCACAGGCCGGACCTGCCCTACTCTTGTCGGCGTCCCGTGCGGGACGTTCCCCGGTTGCTCTGCTGGTAGGGGCCGCCTGACTTTGAATCAGGATTAGCGACGTTGGTTCGATTCCAACCCGGGGAGCCGGAGTGATTCTCAGGACCTCGACACGAGGTGTTCTGGTGACCGAGCCGAGGAGTCGTGAATGGTGAATCCGGCCCAGCCCCTCTCGCGGGCGCTCGTCCTCGGCGGTGGCGGAGTCACCGGGATCGCGTGGGAAGTCGGCGTCCTGGCAGGGCTGAGTTCGCGGGGGATCGACTGGAGCAAGGCCAGCTCGGTGATCGGAACATCGGCGGGCTCGTTCGTCGGGACCGCCGTCGCCAGCGGCTACGACCTGGAGCAGCTCTTTGCCGCCCAACTGGTCCCGGATCAGAACGAGGTGGCCGTCGTGGCCTCCGAGGCCACCATGACTGCCTGGTGGGCGGCCCTCGCCGAGGGCGGCGACGACCCGCGCAAGGTCGGTGCGGCGATGGGGCGCATCTCCAAGGCAGACCCCGAGCCCGTGTCCTCGGCCACCCGTCGGCAAGTCGTAGCATCACGTCTGGTCACCAGCGAGTGGCCCGCCGGCTTGCAGGTCACCGCCATCGACGCCGACACGGGCGAGCTGCAGCTCTTCGACGAGCACTCGGGTGTCTCGCTGACTGAGGCCGTTTCCGCCAGCGGTGCGGTCCCCGGTGTCTGGCCGCTCGAACACTTCCTGGGTCGTTCCTGGGTGGACGGCGGCATGGTGTCCACCGCCAACGCACGCCTGGCCGCTGGTCACGACCGGATCGTGATCCTGGCGCCGATGCCGGCCGGTTACGGACAGATTCCCGGTGCTGCCGCGGACGCCGAAGCCTTGGCGGAGCACGCCGAGGTGTGCCTGATTGCGCCGGACGAACGAAGCGTCGAAGCCATCGGGCCCAACCCCTACGATCCCGAACGCCGCAAGGCCGCCGCACAGGCCGGCCGCGCGCAGGGCGAGGCCCTGGCTGACACGGTCGAAGCGCTCTGGTCGGACGCGACGCCACCAACGAAGCAACCGAGATAACCAGAAGCGGACCGCGGCCTCGCTGCGGTGCAGATCGCGGCCTATTCACCGCGATGTGTATGCCGCCGCCCGCGCATCCGGCGATTCCGGACGTGGCGTGCCGTGGATCGGCTCACCACCAGCTGGTCCGACCCGCCAACAGGTCACGCTGCACCACGAAGCGACCCGACTGGCGGTACCGCGGGATGCCGCCGACTGCGCTGAGTTGGTACTGGCTAGAGGACGACGTGCGGACCGCAGCCGTGTAAAGGACGCTTTCCTCACCGCGGGCGACCCTCGTGCCGCACGGACCGGTCCAGGTGCGAGCGCCGTTGTTGGTCACGTCCAGCCACACGCGGTCGCCAGGGGTAAGACGACCGCCGCTGGCGTTGGTGATCCGTGCCCAACCGTACTGACGTCCGCCGATGTAACCCTGTCGCAGCTCGATCCGTATCCGGTGGCCCCCCGTCGTCACATAGGTGCTGCGCACGGTTGAGGTGCGCGTCGCCGAGACCGGGTTCACCGTGCCGCACCTGGCCGCGGGCGGGGCCGCGTCGGCTTGCGAGGATCCCGCTGCCACCGCCCCGCCGCTCAGTGCCGCGACCACGACTCCGGCCGCCGCGAGCCGTTTGCCCTTGTTGATCCGCATGACATTGCCCTTCCCCTTGACTTGTGATCCGAGCGGCCGTGCCGCCCGGTGCCCGATCTCCCCGTCGAGCTGGGCCTATGACGGGTGCCTGCGACGAGGGCGTTTCGTGGTCGCCTTGGGGTCGCGGCCCCATGGCAGGCTGTAGATCGGTACGCCGACTAAGGGGGAAACAGATGACGGACGCACGGCTGACCACCACTGAGGGACGCCCGACGTTGGAGCTTCGCCGGGTGGTCGACGCATCCGTCGACCGGGTCTGGCGGGCGGTGTCCGATCCCGCTGAGCTCGGTACCTGGTTCATCCCTGCGCTGGGGAAGCCGAGTGAGCTCGGCGAACTGCTGGGTGAAACCGGCGCGGAGCGAGTGGTGGGTGAACAACTGCATGACGTCACGTGGGTCAAGGACGACCTGCGCGTCCGCTTCAGCCTCGACGGTCGGGCTGCGCAAACCCAGCTGCTGATGAGCATCACTCTGGACGATGTCACCGAAGCGGCGGTCACCGCGGCCTCGTTCGAGCCCTTTCTGGACCGGCTGGAGCAGCTTGTCGCGGGTGAGGAGCCGGACTTCTCCGCTTTCGGTGACATCGAAGCCATGGACACTCGCCTGGCGCGCTTCGCAGAGGTCCTCGACGTCGATCCGACAGCAGGCCGGGAGGCCGCCGCCCGAGCACGTGCCGCACTCGCGGAGAGCGAAGGGACCGAGCAAAGTTTCGAGCCCGACCCGGCCGCAGCCGCGGAGCTCGAACGGGCCGTGGTCGACCATCTTCGGGAAAACCAGGACGCGTGGGACGCCGCGCTCGAACGACGCGGCGACGACGGCGGGGAGCAGATGATGGTAGCGCTGGACGACTGGATCTTGCCGTCGGTGACGAGCGCATCCGAGATCAAGCCCCGCTACTTCTTCGTTCTCGATCGGTTCATCGCTGGACAGTCGCTGCAGCCGGAAGATCTCGAAACAGCCTGGCAACAGCGGGAGTCCGGCTCTCACTGATGTAGCCGCGGATCCTGGGTGGCATCGGCATACGCCGTCGGACAACCGCGCACGACCGCAGTCGGTCGCAACTCGTAGTGCCACGGCTCGTTGGCATACACCTGGCAAAGGCCGTATGCCGAGCCGTGCTGGGACAGCCAGGAGTCCGCATCCGTAGGCCCGATGTCGACGGCCCTACCCGAGACGTGCGACGAACTCGTCGCCGGCGCAACCCATTTGGCAGCCTCGGCGGTCGACCCGTACTTGTCGACCGCGTCGGCGAAGAGCTTCTTCTGGTAGGTCGTTGACCGCCACCCGCTGTTGACCTGGAAGGTAACCCCATGCGCCTTCGCGTCGGTTGCAGCCGCGCGCAGCGCGCTGAGCAGGTTGGGTTCCAGGTTCGAGACGGCCGGGTAGTCGTCGTCGAAAACTGTGACACCGCGCGGTAGTTCGCCCCCGCCGTCCGACTGCTGAGCTTTGCCGTAGGACGTCAGCAGACTCGGCAGTGGGCCGGAGCCGCGCACGGACTGGCGGTCCGCAACGGCGAGCAGCGCGGCGATGACGAGCAACGCCGCGACGACGAGCGCGAAGACGGTGGTGGCTAGCAGGTGATGACCGGGTGTGCGCAACTTCTTCTCGTAGGACATGCAGCGAGCCAACCGGGACGGTTGTTGCCACGGCGTAACCGTTTTTCGATACGCCGCCGATATGTCCCGAGCCCTAACATCGGACGGGTGCGAGTGTTGATCGTCGAGGACGAGCCCCTGATGGCCGGGGCCGTCCACGACGGTCTGCGTCTCGAAGCGATCGCCGCCGATGTCGCGCACCGCGGCGACACCGCATTGGACCTGCTCGACCTCAACAGTTACGACATCGTCGTGCTTGACCGCGACGTGCCGGGAGTGTCCGGTGACGAGGTTGCTCGCCGCATTGTCGCGGCGGGCACCGGCATACCGATCCTGATGCTCACCGCGGCGGATCGACTGGACGACAAGTCGTCCGGCTTCGAGCTCGGCGCCGACGACTACCTCACCAAACCGTTCGAGATGCGTGAACTCGTTCTTCGCCTGCGGGCGCTGGACCGTCGGCGCGCGCATCACCGTCCGCCGCAGCGCGAGGTCGCCGGGCTGCGGCTGGACCCGTTCCGTCGCGAGGTCTACCGCGACGGCCGTTACGTCGCGCTGACCCGAAAACAGTTCGCAGTGTTGGAGATTCTGATGGCGGCCGAGGGCGGGGTGATCAGCGCCGAGGAGCTGCTGGAACGCGCCTGGGACGAGAACGCCGACCCGTTCACCAATGCGGTCCGGATCACCGTCTCGGGGCTGCGCAAGCGGCTCGGAGAGCCGTGGCTGATCGCGACGGTGCCCGGGGTCGGTTACCGGATCGGCCCCGACGAGCCGACCCGATGAAGCAGGCGGCTCCCCGCCCACCGGGGCTGAGCGTCCGGATGAAGCTGACCCTCAGCTACGCCGGCTTCCTGATGGTCGCCGGCCTGCTCCTGCTCGCGGTCGTGTGGGTCTTCCTGCTGCGCTACGTCCCGGACCAGGCGGGCAACACGACCGGACCGGGCGTTCCCGGGGGCGGCGGACGGCCCGGCCCGAGCACCTTCAGCCCCGGCCGCTCGGATCTGTGGCGTGCCTTCGCACCGAAGGCCGGCTGGGCGGCGGTGTTCCTATTGGTCTTCGGCCTGGTCGGTGGCTGGTTCCTGGCCGGACGGATGCTGTCACCGTTGCGCCGCATCACCGACACCGCCCGTATGGCGAGCAGCGGCGACCTGTCCGGTCGCATCCGACTACCCGGCCGCCGGGACGAGATGCGCGAGTTGGCGGACGCATTCGACGGCATGCTGGATCGGGTGGAGGCCGACGTTGCCGCACAACAACGCTTCGCCGCCAACGCCTCGCACGAGCTGCGGACCCCACTGGCCATCAACCAGAGCCTGCTCGAGGTGGCAGCGGGCGACCCGGAGACCGACATCCCAAAGCTCCTGCACCGCCTGCGCAGCACCAACAACCGCGCAATCGACCTCACCGAGGCGCTGCTGCTGCTCAGCCGCGCCGACCGCCGCGCGTTCACCCCGGAGCGCGTCGACCTGTCGCTGGTCGCCGAGGACGCAGTCGAGACGCTCCTGCCACTCGCCGAACAGCACGGCGTGGCGGTCGCCCCGTCATACGGGACGGCGGCAGTGCTCGGATCTCCCACGCTGCTGGGGCAGTTGGCCACCAACCTGCTGCACAACGCGATCGTGCACAACCTCGACGACCGCGGCTGGGTGCGCGTGGTGACCAGCAGCGGTCCCGGAGGAGCCCTGCTCACCGTCGAGAACACCGGCGGCCTGCTCGCGCCCCAGCTCGTCGCCACCCTCACCGAGCCGTTCCGCCGCGGCACCGACCGCACCGGCGCCGACCACGCCGGCGTCGGGCTGGGCCTGGCGATCGCGCGCAGCATCGTCGACGCGCACGACGGCACGCTCACCCTCGAACCTCGTCTGTCCGGCGGCCTGCGCGTCAGCGTCCAGCTCCCGACTGCGTATGACGGGAGCCCCGGACCCGACAGCACACCCGCCCGGGGCAGGTAACATCGCTCGGCGGACAGCAATCAGCGCGCGGATGATCCCCGGCGCCCGCTGAATCAACATCCAGGAGTTCGATCCCGTGACCGCAACACCCGCAGCCGTCATCGTCCTGTCCGCAGGCGACGGCACCCGGATGAAGTCGAGCCTCAACAAGGCGCTGCACCGCATCGCCGGCCGCACGCTGGTCGGGCATGCCGTGAGCGCCGCGGTCGGCACCGGCGCGTCATACGTCGCGGTGGTCGTGCGCGCCCAGAAGGAAGCCGTCGGCGCGGCCGCCCGCGAGATCGACGAGGCCGTCGTGCTCGCCGAGCAGGACGACATCTACGGCACCGGGCGCGCGGCCGAGTGCGGCCTCGCGGCTCTGCCGCCGGACCTGGCAGGCACCGTCGTGGTGACGACGGGCGACACCCCGCTGCTGACCGCCGAGACGCTGCTCCAGCTCACCGCCGACCACGCCGAGCACGGCGCGGCGGTCACGGTGATGACCGGGATCCTCGACGACGCCACCGGATATGGCCGGATCGTGCGCAACGACATCGGCGAGGTGCAGGCGATCGTCGAGCACAAGCAGGCCACCGAGGAAGAGCGCAAGATCGGCGAATTCAACTCCGGCATCTTCGCTTTCGACGCCGACGTGCTGCGCGACGCGCTCGCCCAGGTCGACGTGCACGAGCAGGCGGGGGAGAAGTACCTCACCGACGTCGTCGCGGTCGCGGTCGGTAAGGGCCTGCACGTGCGCGCCCACGTGCTCGACGACCTGTGGCAGACCGAGGGCGTCAACGACAAGGCCCAGCTTGCCCGGCTCGGCAAGGAGCTCAACCGGCGGCTGCTCGACGACCTCATGCGGCAGCAGGGCGCGATCGTGATCGACCCCGACACCACCTGGGTCGACGTCGACGTCACCGTCGGCCAGGACACCGTGGTGCGACCGGGCTGCCAACTGCACGGCGCCACCACGATCGGTGCCGGCTGCGAGATCGGCCCCGACACCACCCTGACCGACACCGAGGTCGCCGACGGCGCGAAGGTCGTCCGGTCGCACGCCAACCTGGCCTACATCGGGCCCGAGGCCGACGTGGGGCCGTTCTCCTACCTGCGGCCGGGCACCGAGCTCGGACGGGCGGGGAAGATCGGCGGCTTCGTGGAGACCAAGAACACCCAGATCGGCGACGGCGCGAAGGTGCCGCACCTGACGTATGCCGGGGACGCCACGATCGGCGCGGGCGCCAACGTCGGCGCCGGCACGATCTTCGCCAACTACGACGGGGTGGCCAAGCACCGCACGAATGTCGGGCGGGCCAGCTTCATCGGCAGCAACTCGGTGCTGGTCGCACCGGTCGACATCGCCGACGGGGTGTATGTCGCCGCCGGCTCCGCGATCTACGAGAACATCGAGCCGGGCCGCCTCGGGATCACCCGGGCAGAGCAACACAACGTGGACGGCTGGGTCGCCCGCCGTCGCGCCGGCACCAGCACCGACGAAGCCGCGCGGGAGGCGCTCGCGGGCGACCCGCAGGCGTCCTCCGACTCTCCGGAAACCACTGACGAGCAAGGGGATTCACCCGCATGACCACCGGTATGAAGCGCACCACCGAGAAGAACCTGATGGTCTTCTCCGGCCGGGCACACCCCGAACTTGCCGAGTCCGTCGCCGCCGACCTCGGCACCCAGCTGGTGCCGACCGAGCTGCGTGACTTCGCCAACACCGAGATGTACGTGCGCTTCGAGGAGTCGGTGCGCGGGTGCGATGCGTTCGTCATCCAGAGCCACACCGCGCCGATCAACAAGTGGATCATGGAGCACCTGATCATGGTCGACGCGCTGAAGCGCGCGAGCGCCAAGCGGATCACCGTGGTCACCCCGTTCTACGGCTACGCCCGGCAGGACAAGAAGTCCCGCGGCCGCGAGCCGATCAGCGCGCGCCTCATGGCCGACATGTTCAAGACCGCGGGAGCCGACCGGCTGATGGCGGTCGACCTGCACACCGACCAGATCCAGGGCTTCTTCGACGGACCGGTCGACCACCTGCAGGCGATGCCGATCCTCACCGACTACGTCTCGCGCAAGTACGGCGCCGAGGACCTCACGGTCGTCTCGCCGGACGCCGGCCGGATCAAGGTCGCCGAGGCCTGGTCGAAGCGGCTGGACGGCGCGCCGCTGGCCTTCATCCACAAGACCCGCGACGTCACGCAGTCCAACCAGAGCGTCGCCAACCGGGTCATCGGCCACGTCGAGGGCCGCACCTGCATCCTGGTCGACGACATGATCGACTCCGGCGGCACGATCGTGCACGCTGCCGACGCGCTGATGGCCGACGGCGCCGCGAGCGTGGTCATCGCCGCGACCCACGCGATCTTCTCCGACCCGGCGGCGGCACGCCTGCGCGACTCGGTCGCCCGCGAGGTGATCGTCACCGACACGCTGCCCATCACCGCGGACAAGGGTTTTGAGAAGCTCACGCCGCTGTCGATCGCGCCATTGCTCGGCAAGGCGATCCGCGAGGTCTTCGAGGACGGCTCGGTGACCTCGATGTTCACCCCCTAGAAGCCGGCACTCGCCGGATGCGGGGCCGGAGGCGCGATTTGGGCCGAACGCGGCTCCCGTCATACGATCTATGCCGCCAGCCTCGGCGAGGGACGCGCGCACGGCCGTCCGTGATCGACAAGGTGTGCACCAGGCGTCCGCATCATTTGCGCACCTGGCTCTTGCGCTCCACGTCGTCGTTCACCGACATCCGCGCCACGTCCCGCGTCGAGGCAGCACCCCGAAGCTCCATCTCACGACGCAAGGAAACCTCATGGCACAGAACGAGATTCGTCTCGATGCCGCGCTCCGCACGGAGTTCGGCAAGGGCGCGGCCCGCCGCATTCGCCGCGACAACAAGATCCCCGCGGTGCTCTACGGCCACGGCTCGGACCCGGTCCACCTGACGCTGCCCGGTCACGACACCATGCTGGCGCTGAAGAACGCCAACGCGATCCTCACGCTCGACTTCGACGGCAAGCACGAGCTGGCCCTCGCCAAGGACGTGCAGCGCGACCCGATCAAGCCGGTCATCGAGCACGTCGACCTGGTCATCGTCAAGCGCGGCGAGAAGGTCACGGTCGACGTCGGTGTCCACGTCGAGGGCGAGGCCGCCCCCGAGACCAACGTCGTGGTCGAGAACCCGACGCTGTCCGTCGAGGCCGACGTGCTGTCGATCCCCGAGTGGTTCACCGTCTCGGTCGAGGGCCTGGAGGCCGGCAGCCAGATCCTGGCCAAGGACGTCGAGCTGCCCGACGGCGTCACGCTGATCGCCGACGAGGAGCTGCTCGTGGTCAACGTGACTCAGCAGGTCTCCGCCGAGGAGCTCGAGGCCGAGCTCGAGGCCGCCGAGGAAGAGGCCGGCATCGAGAAGGAAGAGTCCGACGAGGAGGCCGCCGAGGGCGAGTCCTCCGAGGGCGGCGAGTCCGAGGGTGGCGACGAGGAGTCGTCCGAGGGCTGATCCTCCCCGCAGCACGCGAGAGCGGCTCCGACCTTGGCTGGTCGGGGCCGCTTTCCTATGTCCGGAATGTCATCGTGTTTATACCCCTGGGGGGTATATAGTGACGGTCGGAGGTAAGGCGATGACGATGGATCACCAACACGGGTCCGGCACGATGCAGCACGGCTCCCACACGCCTGAGGCGCCGGCGGGCGACCACGGCGGTATGCACCATTCGGGCCAGGGCGCGCATGCCGGGCATGCGGGGCACGGCGATCACGTGGCCAGGTTCCGGCGGCTCTTCTGGATCATGCTGCTCATCGCGATCCCGGTCGTCGGGTGCTCGGCGATGTTCGCGTCGCTGATCGGCTACTCCGTGCCGGACGGCCTCGGCTGGGTGTCGCCGGTGCTCGGCACCGTGATGTACGTGTGGGGCGGTTCGCCGTTCCTGACGGGTGCGGTGAGCGAGATCCGGGCGCGGCAGCCCGGGATGATGCTGCTCATCGGCCTGGCGATCTCGGTGGCGTTCCTCGCGTCCTGGGGCGCCAGCCTCGGCGTCCTGCACCACGAGCTCGACTTCTGGTGGGAGCTCGCGCTGCTGATCGTGATCATGCTGCTCGGCCACTGGGTCGAGATGCGGTCGCTGGCCCAAACCACCTCTGCGCTGGACACTTTGGCGGCGCTGCTGCCCGACGAGGCCGAGCGCGTCGAGGGCGACCAGGTGGTGTCCGTCGCGCCGTCGCAGCTGCGCGTGGGGGACGTTGTCGTCATACGGCCCGGTGGGCGGGTGCCTGCGGACGGTCGCGTCGTGCAGGGTGCGGCGAGCGTGGACGAATCCATGCTGACCGGGGAGTCCAAGCCGGTGCGCCGGTCCGCGGGCGACCCGGTCGTCGCCGGCACGGTCGCCACCGACTCCGGGTTGCGGGTCGAGGTCACCGCGATCGGCGACGACACCGCGCTCGCGGGCATCCAGCAGCTGGTCGCCGATGCGCAGGCGTCGTCGTCGCGGGCACAGCGCCTCGCCGACCGGGCCGCCGCGCTGCTCTTCTGGTATGCCCTGGGCGCCGCGGTGATCACCGCGATCGTGTGGGCGCTGGTCGGACAGCCGGACGAGGGTGTAGTCCGCACGATCACGGTGCTGGTGATCGCCTGCCCGCACGCCCTGGGCCTGGCAATCCCGCTGGTCGTGGCGATCTCGACCGAGCGGGCGGCCAAGGCCGGCGTGCTGGTCAAGGACCGGCTCGCGCTGGAGAGCATGCGCACCGTCGACACCGTGCTCTTCGACAAGACCGGCACGCTGACCAAGGGTGCGCCCGCTGTGACTGCGGTCGAGCCGGCCGGCGGCTTCACCCGGGACCAGCTGGTGAGTCTTGCCGCGGCCGCCGAGGCCGACTCCGAGCACCCGCTCGCCAAGGCGATCGTGCAGGCCGCCCGCGGGCTCGACATACCGGAGGCGAGTGACTTCTCCTCCTCGCCGGCCGTCGGAGTGCGTGCCGTGGTCGACGGCCGCGTCATAGCGGTCGGTGGGCCGAATCTGCTGGAGGAGACCCACACCGACGAGCTCCCGATCGCCGATGTATGGCGCAAGGACGGCGCGATCATCCTGCATGTCCTGGTCGACGGCAAGATCGCCGGGGCGCTTCGGCTCGCCGACGAGATCAGGCCCGAATCCCGTGAAGCGGTAAAGGCTTTGGCCGATCGCGGCGTGCAAGTGGTCATGATCACCGGCGACGCGGAAGCGGTCGCGGCGTCGGTCGCGGCCGAACTCGGCATCGAACGCTTCTTCGCGGGCGTCCGTCCGCAGGACAAGGCCGCCGCGGTCGAACAGCTGCGTGCCGAGGGCCGCAAGGTCGCGATGGTCGGCGACGGTGTCAACGACGCACCCGCGCTCGCCGCGGCCGACGTCGGCATCGCGATCGGCGCCGGCACCGACGTGGCGATCGCGTCCGCCGGGGTGATCCTCGCCAGCGACGACCCGCGCTCGGTGGTCTCGGTGATCGAGTTGTCGCGCGCGAGCTACCGCAAGATGAAGCAGAACCTCTGGTGGGCGGCCGGCTACAACCTGATCGCGGTGCCGCTCGCCGCGGGGGTGCTCGCTCCGTGGGGCTTCGTGCTGCCGATGTCGGTCGGCGCCATCCTGATGTCGCTGTCGACCGTGGTCGTGGCGCTCAACGCCCAGCTGCTGCGGCGGCTCGACCTGCGGCCGGAGGCGGTCATCGGCACCGGCGCGCGCTGACCGGTCGCGGGCGATGCGTCATACTCGCTGCCCGTGAGTGACACCCCGCCCTGGCTGATCGTCGGACTCGGCAACCCCGGCCCGAAGTATGCCGGCAACCGGCACAACATCGGCGCGATGGTCGTGCAGCGCGTCGCCGACGACGCGGGTGCGAGCCTGCGGGCGCACAAGGTGGGCGCTAGTGCCGCCCAGGTGCGGCTCGCGGGGGAGCCGGCCGTGATCGCGATCCCGACCAGCTACATGAACGAGTCGGGCGGTCCGGTCGCCGGGCTCATGCGCTTCTTCAAGGTGCCGCTGGAGCGCCTGGTGGTGATCCACGACGAGCTCGACATCGACTTCGCGGCGCTGCGGCTCAAGCGAGGCGGAGGAGAGGGTGGCCACAACGGGCTGCGCTCGATCAGCAAGTCGGTCGGCAGCAAGGACTATCTGCGGGTGCGCGTCGGGATCGGCCGGCCGCCCGGCCGGATGGATCCTGCGGCATACGTGCTGAAGGACTTCAACGCCACCGAGCGCAAGGAGCTGGACTTCCTGATCCCGGAGGCGATCGAGGCAACCGAGCTGCTGCTGCACCGCGGGCTCACCGACGCGCAGAACGTCGTGCACGCCCGTGGCGGCACGCGGTGACGAGCTGTACGACGCGCTGCCCGTCTCGTAAGCGACCGTGACGCCGGCCGCACGGTTGGTCACGGGATCCACGGCTGTCGGACCGGCCGCCTAGAATTGACCACGTCACCCCGACCGCAGCGCGAGTCGGGGCCGTTTGCGTTGCCACCATGAGCGTCGAAAAGACCCGTCAGAAGGATGTGCCCGTGAGCCTGCAGCCAGTGCTCGATCTGCTTGCCCGCGACGACGCCGTTGTGCGGCTGATGTCGCATGTCGGCACCGCGGGCGTCGTCGACGTCGCGGGGGCGGCCGGCGTGCGGGCGCCGCTGACTGCGCTGCTGGCGAACGGCGACGACGACCGAGCGGGACGCACCGTGCTCCTCGTCACCGCCACCGGGCGGGAAGCCGGCGACCTCGCGCAGTGCCTGCGTTCCTTCCTGCCGGACGACAAGGTGGTGGAGTTCCCCAGCTGGGAGACGCTGCCGCACGAGCGACTCAGCCCGCGCAGCGACACCGTCGGCCGCCGCCTCGCGGTGCTGCGGCGTCTCGTCCACCCCGACCCCGATGACGAGACCTACGGTCCGGTCGATGTCGTCGTCGCCAGCGTGCGCGCGCTGATGCAGCCGATCGCCAAGGGGCTCGGCGACCTGGCACCGGTGGCGCTGCGCGCCGGGCAGGACGCCGACCTGCCGGATGTGGTGGAGGCGCTCGCGGCCGCCGCCTACACGCGCACCGACCTGGTCGAGCGTCGTGGCGAATTCGCCGTGCGCGGAGGCATTCTCGACGTCTTTCCGCCGACCGAGGAACACCCGGTCCGGGTTGAGTTCTGGGGTGACACGGTCGAGGAGATCCGCTGGTTCAAGGTCGCCGATCAGCGCAGTCTCGAGGTCGCCGAGCACGGCCTGTGGGCGCCGCCCTGTCGTGAGTTGCTGCTCACCGACGAGGTGCGTGCACGCGCTGAGACGCTCGCCGGCCAGTTGCCGGGCGTGCAGGACATGCTGCTGAAGGTCGCGGAGGGCATCGCCGTCGAAGGCATGGAGTCGCTCGCGCCGATCCTGCTGGCCGGCGGCACCGCCGGTGGCATGGAGACGCTGCTCGATGTCGTGCCCGACGGCACGATCGTCGCGCTCGCCGACCCGGAGCGGGTGCGCACGCGAGCCCACGATCTGGTCGCGACGAGTGCGGAGTTCCTCGACGCCAGCTGGGCCAATGCGGCAGCCGGCAACGCCGTGCCGGTCGACCTGCAGTCGGTGCTCGGCACCGCCTCCTACTGGTCACTCGCCGAACTGCGCGACCATGCTCTTGCCAAAAGCCTTGCCTGGTGGTCGTTCTCGTCCTTCGCGACCGACGACGAGCTGACCGACTTCACCGAGGACGAACTGCCCGGCGAGCGGGTCAACCTCGGCACCGCGCAGGTCCCGGCATACCGGGGAAACACCGAGCAGGCGGTCGGCGACATCCGCGACTGGGTGAAGGACAACCAGCGAGTGCTGATCGTCACCGAGGGGGCGGGGCTCGGGCACCGCATCGGGGAAGTGCTGCGCGACCACGACGTCGCCTCGCACCGGCTCGACCAACTAACGCCGGGCTCGGTCGAGTTGGCGACCGCCGCCTACGGTCACGGATTTGCTTTGCCGGCAAGCAATTTCGTGCTGCTCTCCGAGAGCGACCTGACCGGTTCGGCGGGGCAGGGCGGCAGCACCAAGGACATGCGCCGGATGCCGTCCCGCCGCCGCAACGTGGTCGATCCGCTGCAGCTCAACCCGGGTGATTTCGTGGTGCACGAGCAGCACGGTGTGGGTCGTTTCGCCAAGATGATGCAGCGCAACGTGCACGGCGCCACCCGCGAATACCTGGTCATCGACTACGCCCCGGCCAAGAAGGGGCAGCCCGCCGACCAGCTCTACGTGCCCACCGACCAGCTCGACCAGGTCACCCGATACGTCGGAGGCGAGCAGCCCAGCCTCAACAAGATGGGCGGATCCGACTGGCAGACAACCAAGTCCAGGGCGCGGCGACACGTGCGGCAGATTGCTGCCGAGCTGATCCAGCTCTACTCGGCCCGGATGGCGACCGAGGGTCATTCCTTCGGTCCGGACACTCCGTGGCAGCGGGAGCTGGAGGACGCCTTTGCGTATGTCGAGACTCCCGACCAGCTGAGCAGCATCGACGAGGTCAAGGCCGACATGGAGAAGTCGGTCCCGATGGACCGCCTCATCTGCGGCGACGTCGGCTACGGCAAGACGGAGATCGCAATTCGCGCGGCCTTCAAGGCGATTCAGGACGGCAAGCAGGTCGCGGTCCTGGTGCCGACCACTCTGCTCGTCAAGCAGCACGAGCAAACCTTCACCGAGCGTTACGCCGGCTTCCCGGTGACCGTCCGTGCACTGTCCCGGTTCCAGAGCGACCGTGAGGCACGCGAAATCCTGGACGGATTGCGTTCCGGCGCAATCGATCTGGTGATCGGCACGCACCGGCTGCTCTCCAACGAGGTGAAGTTCAAGGACCTCGGTCTTGTGGTCGTCGACGAGGAGCAGCGCTTCGGCGTCGAGCACAAGGAGCAGCTCAAGCAGATGCGCACCGCCGTGGACGTGCTCGCCATGTCGGCGACGCCGATCCCGCGCACGCTCGAGATGGCGGTGACGGGCATTCGTGAGATGTCCACTCTGGCAACGCCGCCCGAGGAGCGTCACCCGGTGCTCACGTTCGTCGGGGCGTATGACGAGAAGCAGATCGGCGCCGCCATACGCCGAGAGCTGATGCGCGAGGGCCAGGTGTTCTACGTGCACAACAAGGTCGGCTCGATCGAGAAGGCCGCGGCCCGTCTGCGGGAGCTGGTCCCCGAAGCGCGCATCGCCACCGCGCACGGCAAGATGTCCGAGGGCCGGTTGGAGCAGGTGGTGACCGACTTCTGGGAGCGCGAGTTCGATGTGCTCGTCTGCACCACGATTGTCGAGACGGGGCTCGACATCTCCAACGCCAATACGCTGATCGTCGAGCGTGCCGACGTCCTCGGCCTGTCCCAGCTGCACCAGCTGCGCGGCCGTGTCGGACGCGGCCGCGAACGTGCCTATTCCTACTTCCTCTTCCCGCCCGAGAAGCCGCTCACCGACACCGCGCACGACCGGTTGCAGACCATCGCCAGTCACACCGATCTCGGCGCCGGCATGCAGGTGGCGATGAAGGACCTGGAGATCCGCGGCGCCGGCAACCTGCTCGGCGGCGAGCAGTCGGGTCACATCGCGGGAGTGGGATTTGACCTCTACGTGCGCATGGTCGGCGAGGCGGTCGCCGACTTCCGCGGCGACGGCACCAGTGCGGCGCCGACCGAGGTCAAGATCGAGCTGCCGGTCGACGCCCACCTGCCGCACGACTACGTGCCGGGGGAGCGGCTGCGGCTGGAGGCCTACAAGAAGCTGGCGACCGTCGAGGACGAGGCCGGACTGGGCGAGATCGAGGCCGAACTGCGTGACCGTTACGGCGCGCCGCCCGAGCCGGTGCAGCACCTCTTCGAGGTGGCCAGGCTCCGAGTGATCGCGCGGCAGGCCGGCATCGGCGACATCGCCGTGCAGGGCCGCATGATCCGCTTCGGACCGGTCGACCTGCGCGAGAGCCAGCAGCTGCGGTTGGAGCGGATCTACAAGGGCACGATGATCAAGCCGGCGATCCACCAGATCCTGGTGCCGCAGCCGAAGACCGCGCCGGTCGGCGGGCAGCCGTTGCGCAACACCGAGGTGCTGCAGTGGGCTGCACAGCTGATCAAGGCGGTGCTGCTGGACGACATCGCGGCAGCCGCGGGTGCGGCGTCGTGACGCCGACGCCATACGGCACAGACGGTGCTGGCATGATGCTGCGGGGTCTTTGCGCCCCGTTCTGCTTGTCGTGAAGAAAGGTCAGTCCATGCCGAGCCTCCGCACCGGCCGCCCGGCGCGTGCCGCCATCGCCGGCGCCGTCGTCCTTGCCACCCTCGGCCTCACCGGCTGCGGCAGCGGCGGCGTGATGCACCGTGGCTCCACCGGCATCAAGTATGACGGCAAGAGCGCCTCTGCCACCGAGTTGCAGACCGCCGCCGAGCAGATCACCAAGGCCATCGGCTCCGGCACGATCACCGCAGCGGATGTTGCCGGTGTGCTCGCCCTGGAGCCGCAACTGACCAAGTTCGCCAAGCAGAAGGGCGTCGTCGTGTCCGCGGACCAGGTCAAGTCGGCCTACCCCAAGGTCGACTTCTCACCGGTCGCGCTCGAGGCGATGCGTGCCAATGGGCTTGCCTCGGCCTTGCAGAACAGTGGCGCGCTGACCGCGCAGGCGGCGCAGAAGCTGCTGAAGGACGCCAACGTCACGATCAATCCGCGCTACGGCACCTGGGTCGAGGGCAAGGGCGCTACCGCTGCGCCGCAGCCGTGGATCAGCCCCAAACCGTCGTCCGAGGCACCGGTGCCGAACGGCCGGCCCGCGCCGTGACGTTGCCGGCCGGCCACCTGTTGACGGTTCTCGTCACCTCTCCTCGCATGCCGGCCGGGTTGATGTCGCGCGACGCGTGGACCGCTTTGGACACTGCGGATCGGGTGCTCGCCGCGGACCTGACGGATCCGGTGCCTGCGGCAGTCGTCGCATCGGGTATCGACGTCACCACTGTCGCCTACGACTCGGCGGCGCAGGCAGCTCGTGAACTCGTTGACACTGCTGCAGATTCGTCGGTGCTGTGGATCAGCTCACCCGATGCTGACCCCGGACTCACCGACGCGCTCGCCGGCGAGCTCACCCGCCACGACGACCCGCCGCAGATCGAGGTGCTCGTCGCCTCATGGGACCTCCCCGGTGCGCGGCTGCTGGACGCGGTCGCGGTGATGGACGCCCTCCGCTCGCCCGGTGGCTGCCCGTGGGACGCAGAGCAGACCCATGCGTCGCTGGCGAAGTATCTTCTCGAAGAAGCGCACGAGACCGTCGAGGCGATTGAGCTCGATGACCGGCAACACCTGGCCGAGGAGCTTGGTGACGTCCTGCTGCAGGTGCTCTTCCACGCCCGTATCGCGGCCGATGAGGACCCTGCTTTCGACATCGATGACGTCGCGGCAGGCCTGGTGGACAAGCTGATTCGTCGGCACCCGCATGTCTTCGCCGACGGTGATGCAGCCACCCCTGAAGACGTCGAGCGATCCTGGGAGCAGATCAAGGCAGGTGAGAAGCCCGATCGCGCGCGCGACGACCTGCTCGCCGGGATCCCGGCGTCGTTGTCGACACTGCTCATTGCGGACAAGGTGTTGTCACGCGCGAGTCGGCGCGGCATACCGCTGTCGTATGGCGAGCGCCGCGATCTCGGCGCCCGCCTGCTCGCACTGGTGGACGAGGCCCGCGCCTCGGGTGAGTCCGCCGACGCGCTGCTGCGCGCTGAGTTGCGCACGATCGCCCACTCGGCGCCCCCGTCGGCTGCAGAGTCGGTGCCAGACTCCGACGTCTGACGCGCGCCCCCGAGGCTCTCCTTCCGGGACCCCTCCGCCGACAGGCTCACTTATCGCCGAGAGGACCACTTGTTCGGGCCCGAAATCGCCCGGATATGTGTGCCCCTGGGCGATAAGTGGTCCTCTCGGCGGGGTGAAGGCGGAGCCGCGGCCAGGCTGCCTGCCGATGTCGTATGGCGAGCGCCGCGATCTCGGCGCGCTCGCGCCGGTGGACGAGACCCGCGCCTCGGGTGAGTCCGCCACCCCTCACCGCCGACAGGCTCACTTATCGCCGAGGGGACCACTTGTTCGCGCCCGAAATCGCCCGGATATGTGTGCCTCTGGGTGATAAGTGGTCCCCTCGGCGGGGAGGGGGCGGAGCCGGCTCGACGAGGCGGGCATCGAGGTGCGGTCGGTCTTCACCCGCGCGCAGCTCGACGCCGCCAGGCATGCACGCGCGTGACCGGAGTCACTCACTTACATGAGGAAAAGTTATTGATAACAAAATGTTGAGTGATAGTTTCACCGTCGTCGACGACTCTCGAAAGGACATCCGCGATGACGGTCCACCTGCACTGGTTCCTGCCGACCAGCGGCGACTCCCGCACCGACCTCAGTTTCGGCGACGCGGTCAGCCCGCTCAGCGGTTCCGCCGACGACACTCGCTCGGGCCGGCAGGGTCGGCGGGAGCCCACGGTCGACTACCTGGGTCAGATCGCCCGATCCGCCGAACAGCTCGGCTTCGAGGCCGCGCTGACCCCGACCTCGACGGAGTGCGAGGACGCCTGGGTGACGACTGCGGCCCTCGTCGCGCAGACGCAGCGGCTGAAATACCTCGTGGCGTTCCGCCCCGGGCTGCTCAGCCCCACGCTCGCCGCGCAGATGGCCGCCACCTATCAGCGCATCAGCGGCGGCAGGCTGTTGCTCAACGTCGTGACGGGTGGGGAGGACCTCGAGCAGCGACGCTTCGGCGACCCGCTCGGCAAGGACGACCGCTACGCGCGCACCGGCGAGTTCCTGCAGGTGCTCCGCCGGCTCTTCGCTGGTGAGCGGGTGCACTTCCGCGGGGATCATCTGTGGGTGGAGGACGCCTACCTGCCCGCGCCGCCCTCGCGTCCGGAGATCTTCTTCGGCGGCTCCTCAGCGGCCGCGCTGGAGGTTGCCGGGCGCTACGCCGACGTCTACCTCACTTGGGGCGAGCCGCCCGAACAGGTCGTCGAGAAGCTCGATCGCGCCCGTCTGGCCGCTGCCCGTGCGGAACGCGAATTACGTTTCGGCATAAGGCTGCACGTCATTGCCCGGCCCACCGCCGATGAGGCGTGGGCGGTCGCGCACCGGCTGCTCGACGGACTCCCGCCGGAGCAGATCGCCGCCGCCCAACGGGCGCAGTCGCAGGCGCAGTCCGAAGGGCAGCGCCGGATGACCGCCCTGCACGGCGGTCGCACGGACCAGTTGGAGATCTCCCCGAACCTCTGGGCCGGTGTCGGACTGGTCCGCGGCGGCGCCGGCACCGCACTGGTCGGCAGCTACGAGGAGGTTGCCGACCGGATCGACGACTACCACCGCATCGGACTCGACCACTTCATCCTCTCCGGCTATCCCCACCTCGAGGAGGCCTACCACCTCGGTGAGGGCGTGCGCCCGATCCTTGCGAACCGCGGACTGCTCGAGAGTCAC
Organism: Flexivirga meconopsidis; assembly: GCF_026162425.1. Lineage (GTDB taxonomy): Bacteria > Actinomycetota > Actinomycetes > Actinomycetales > Dermatophilaceae > Flexivirga > Flexivirga meconopsidis. The sequence continues at coordinate 1,099,462 of NZ_JAOBQJ010000001.1, forward strand.
ACCGACCTGCGAGGTGCCCAGGTATGACGACCACCCACCTCGCTCGCACCGCAGCCGCGGCCGAGCCGACCGCCCCCGCTGCCCGGGCAGCCAGTCGGCGCCGCGTGCGCGCCGATTTCAACGGATTGCCTTGGGAATGGCGGGTTCTCACCCCGCTGGCACTCGCCGCCGTCTGGCAGCTGGCCAGTGCGGTGGGCTGGCTAAAACCGCAGACGCTGGCACCGCCGAGCGCGATCCTGCATCGCGCCGCGCTGCTCGTGCAGGACGGCACGCTTCCGCAGGCGCTCCTGCACTCGGTGACCAGAGCCGGCCTCGGCTTCCTCCTCGGCAGCGTGATCGCGATCGCGGCGGGTCTCGCCGTCGGCCTCTCCCGCGCCGCTGACGCCGTAGTGGACCCGCCGATGCAGATGCTGCGCGCCGTGCCGCTGCTCGGCGTGGTCCCGCTGTTCATCATCTGGTTTGGCATCGGCGAGTTTTCCAAGGTGCTGCTCGTCGCACTCGGCGTCGCCGTCCCGCTCTACCTCAACCTGGTCGCCGGCCTGCGGTCGGTCGATCCGCAGCTGTATGACGTGGCCGACTCGCTGCGCCTCACCAATCGTGAACGACTGCAACACATTCTGCTGCCCGGAGCATTACCCGGCGCGCTGGTCGGCCTACGCCAGGCACTCGCCTTCGCCTGGCTCGCGCTGATCGTCGCCGAGCAGATCAGCGCCACCTCCGGGCTCGGCTTCATGATCAACAACGCGCGCGACTTCCTGCAGACCGACACGATCGTGGTTGGGCTCGTCACCTACGCACTGCTCGGCCTGGTCACCGACGGACTGGTGCGCCTGCTGGAGCGACGTGCGCTGCGCTGGCGCGACGTGGCGACGGAAGGAGCGGCCCGATGAGTCCCGTGATCGACATCAAACACCTCCGCCATTCGTATGGCGTCAAGACAGTCCTCCACGACCTCGACCTGCGAGTCGAACCCGGCGAATTCGTCGCTGTTATAGGACGTTCCGGTTCGGGAAAGTCGACGTTGCTGCGCCTGCTGGCCGGCCTCGCCGGTGGCGCCACCGACGGCACCATCCGCACCGCGCAGCGGCCGGCCGTTGTCTTCCAGGACGCGCGACTGCTGCCGTGGCGCAGCGTGCTCGACAACGTGGCACTGGGGCTGCGGTCCACCGATGCGACCGACGTCGGTGCGGCGGCACTCGCCGAGGTGGGGCTGGGCGATCGTCTCACGGCCTGGCCGCGCGCACTCTCGGGTGGGCAACAACAGCGAGTTGCCTTGGCCCGAGCGCTGGTTCGCGACCCCGACCTCCTGCTCCTGGACGAGCCGTTCAGTGCGCTGGACGCGATGACGCGGGCTGACGCACACGAGCTCGTGCTGCAGTTGTGGCGACGGCATGACCCGGCGGTCGTGCTGGTGACCCATGACGTCGAGGAAGCAGTCCTCCTCGCTGATCGCGTCGTCGTGCTTACTGAAGGCCGGATCGAGCACGACCTCCGTGTCGATCTACCCCGCCCGCGCGTCCGCGCCGACGTTGGTGTCCAGCAACTGGCCTCCCGGCTGCTGGGTCTGCTCGAGGATGAAAACCACAGTGCCGCAACGCTTCCCGACAAGTCAGCACGCGATCCGAAGGTCGCCTGGACCCGCCGGGGCGCACTCGCCGGGACGTTCGTGGCGACCGCAGCGCTGGTCGGCTTCACCGATGCGCGCAGCGGCGACAGCACCAAGATCAAGGTCGCCTCCGGAGGGTCGGCAAGCGGTGCCACGCTGCGCGTCGCCGTGCAGACCGACGGTCTGCGCTCGCTTCTGCAGGCATCCGGGCAATTGCGAAACCTGCCCTACACCGTCACGTTCGACCAGTTCAGCTACGGGCCGCCGATCGTCGAGGCGCTCGGCGCGGGGCGGGTCGACATCGGCGGCGTCGGTTCAACCCCGCCGATCTTCGGCGCCGCATCGCAGACCAACTTCCGCATCGTCGCGACCCGCGAACTGCGCAACAACACTGACTCGCACATCTTGGTGCCAAAGGGGTCGTCAGTCCGAGGCGTTGCGCAGCTGCGTGGCAAGCGGATTGCCGTCCCGCGTGGCAGCTCGGCACACGGCATGGTCCTGCGTGCGTTGCAGCGCAACGGGATCGCGCTCTCGCAAGTGCAGCTGGTCTTCCTGCAACCGGCCGACGGCGCCGCCGCGTTCAACGGCGGTCAGGTCGACGCGTGGGCGGTGTGGGAGCCGTTCGTCACCCAAGCGCAACAGGCCGGCGCGCGGGCAATTGCCGGCGGCCCTCCCGATGAGCTCGGGCTCAACTTCAACCTACTCAGCAAGGCGGCGCTCACCGATGCCTCGAAAGTCGCGGCGGCCCGCGACTTCTTGCACCGGTTGACCGCCGCCTATGCCTGGGGCGCCCGTCATCTGGACGAGTACGCCGCTGCCTGGTCCTCCGAGTCCAAGATTCCTCTGGCGGTGGCGAAAGCTGCCATTCCACAACTGCGTTCGAGCCTCGGCCCGGTATTGCCGGCGCACGTCGCCAGTGAGCAGCAATTGGCCGACCAGTTGCACGCGGACGGCGTCATACCCAAGTCGGTCGACTTCGCCTCGATTGTCGAACGCTCGGTGCTGAGCTGACCGGTCAGTCTGTCGGGGGCAGGTTCCGTCCCGCGCGATGGAGTGCGGCGGCGACCGCGTCCACTGCCCGCGGGCGCGGCGGTGCGCCGTACGACACGACCTGCACCTGCCGTGTCGCCGCGAGCCGGGTGACGCGCACCTTCGGGTGGCGGTGCGCGGCAAGAGCAAGACCCGGCAGGATGCTGACCAATGACCCCTGCGCGACGAGCGCCTGCACCGCGACGTAGTCGTCGGTGGCGAAGGTCACCTCGGGTGCGAAACCCGCTGCGGCACAAAGGTCTACGAGCTGGGCTCGACAGCGCTCGCAGCCCGCCACCCACCGGGTGCCGCGGTGTGCGCGCAGCGCCCGGTCCGCCCGGCGCGCCCGCTCGGTGTTCGGCTCCACCAGATAGAGATGATCCTCGGTCACTGTGGTGGCGGTAAGCAGGTCGGCTTCCTCGTCGCCATAGGTGAAGGTGATCGCGAGATCGACCTCCCCAGCACGCAGCATCGTCACCGCATCGGGAGGTTCGGCCTCGATCAGCTCGATCGCGACCCCGGGTGCGGTCCCCGCGAGGATCTTCAGCATCGGCGGCACCAGCGTCGCCGCCGCGGAAGGAAAGGACGCCAATCGCACTCTGCCGGCTCGTAATCCGGCTGCCTGCTGCAGCTCGTCCTCGGCCCGCTGAGCCAGCGCCAGGATCTCCTCGGCCCGATGGGCGAGCGCCTCGCCCTCGGCGGTCAGCCGGACACCCCGCCCCACTCGCTGCAGCAGGACCGTCTGCGTCTCGGCCTCCAGGCGGCGCAGATGGTGGGAGATCGTCGGCTGGCCGTAGCGCAGCTCGTCGGCGGCCGCGGACACCGATCCGGTGTGCGCGACGGCGACCAGGGCTTGCAGGCGACGCAGATCGAGCATGGCGACAAGATATCGACAAGTTCGAATGATATGCGAGAAACCATCTATTGGACCGATGTATGGCGCGGCCGCCACACTGCTCGCATGACCAGTCTCAGCTTCGCCGGAGTCCTGCAGGCCGCCGACGCGATCGCCGGTGAGCTTCCGCCGACGCCGGCCTGGTCCTACCCGGCTCTCAATCAGGAGGTGGGAGCCGAGGTCATCGTCAAGCACGAGAATGTCCAGCCCACAGGCGCTTTCAAGGTGCGTGGGGGAGTGGCGTTCGCCGCGAGCCTCACCGGCGCCGACCGCACGTCGGGGCTGGTGACCGCAAGCACCGGCAACCACGCCCAGAGCGTCGCGTATGCCGCACGGCTGCTCGGTGCACCCGCGGTGATCGTCATGCCGCACTCCGCTGCGGCCGAGAAGGAGCGCGCCACCCGGCTGCTCGGCGCCGAGGTAGTGCGCCACGGCGAGACGATGGGCGCGGCTCTGGATCACGCGCGCGAACTCGCGGACTCACGACAGATGCGCTTCGTCAGTCCCGGTGACGAGCCGGCGATCGTGCACGGCCACGCAACCCTCTACCTCGAGTTGCTGCGTCAGCACCCGGACCTTGACGCGATCTACGTGCCGGTCGGCAGCGGTTCAGGGGCCGCGGCCGCCTGCCTGGTGCGCGACGAGCTGGCGCCGGACTGTGCCGTGATCGGGGTGCAGTCGGCGGCGGCGCCTGCGGCATACAACTCCTGGCGGGCCGGAAAGGTGCAGGAGGCGTCCTGCACGACCCGCGTCGCCGGGGTGGCGACCTCGCGCGGGTGCGCCCTGCCGCTGTCGGTCATGTGCGACCGGCTCGACGAATTCCTGCTCGTCGACGACTCCTCCATCATGTCGGCGTTGCGGCTGCTGGGCAGCGCGGCACACACCCTCGCCGAGGGCGCGGGGGCCACTGCGCTTGCCGGTGCGCTGCACCACGACTGCCGGCCGGGGCGGATCGGCGTGGTGTGCACCGGGGGCAACGCCGACGCCCGCGAACTGGCCGAGTTGTCCGCGGTTCCCACTCTGGCCGCCGGCTGAAACCCGTCTGGTTACTGTCCAGTCCGCGGGTCGGTGCCGGATCCGCCGTGGCCCGGCGGATAGGCTCGGCAGGCAAGCACAGCGCCCTCGTATGGCGCGCAGTCCCACCTGATCCGCCAGGAGAAACCACGTGGCCACGATCGACGCCCTGCTCGCCCGCGAAATCCTCGACTCGCGCGGCAACCCGACCGTCGAGGTGGAAGTCGCCCTCGACGACGGCACGATCGGCCGGGCCGCGGTGCCGTCCGGTGCGAGCACCGGTCAGTTCGAGGCGGTCGAGCGCCGCGACGGCGACAAGAAGCGCTACGGCGGCAAGGGCGTCGAGGACGCGGTCGACGCCGTGGCCGAGGAGATCGCGCCGCGCGTGCTCGGTTACGACGCGAGTGAGCAGCGCCTGGTGGACCAGGAGATGATCAACGCCGACGGCACCGACAACAAGGGCAAGATCGGCGCCAACGCGATCCTCGGCGTGAGTCTCGCGGTCGCCAAGGCGGCCGCCGACTCGGCCGACCTGCCGTTGTTCCGCTACGTCGGCGGACCCAACGCCCACCTGCTGCCGGTGCCGATGATGAACATCCTCAACGGCGGCGCACACGCCGACTCCAATGTCGACATCCAGGAGTTCATGATCGCGCCGATCGGTGCCGGCTCCTTCCGGGAGGCGCTGCGCTGGGGCGCGGAGGTCTACCACGCGCTGAAGAAGGTGTTGCACGACAAGGGCCTGTCGACCGGCCTCGGCGACGAGGGCGGCTTCGCGCCGAACCTCGAGACCAACCGGGCCGCGCTCGACCTGATCCTCGACGCCATCAAGGCGGCCGGTTTCAAGCCTGGCAAGGACATCGCGCTCGCGCTCGACGTCGCGGCGAGCGAGTTCTATGACAAGGGCTCCTACACCTTCGAGGGCAGTAAGAAGTCGGCGCAGGAGATGACCGACTACTACGCGGACCTCGTTGCGTCATACCCGCTGGTGTCGATCGAGGACCCGCTGGGCGAGGACGACTGGGAGGGTTGGAAGACCCTCACCGACCAACTCGGCGACAAGGTGCAGATCGTCGGGGACGACCTCTTCGTCACCAACCCGACCCGGCTGCAGCGCGGCATCGACTCCGGCACCGCCAACGCGCTGCTGGTCAAGGTCAACCAGATCGGCACGCTGAGCGAGACCCTCGACGCGGTCAGCCTCGCGCAGAGCAACGGCTTCCGCTGCATGATGAGCCACCGCTCGGGCGAAACCGAGGACACCACGATCGCCGACCTGGCGGTCGCCACCAACTGCGGCCAGATCAAGACCGGAGCACCGGCCCGGTCCGACCGCGTGGCGAAGTACAACCAGCTGCTGCGCATCGAGGAAGAGCTCGACGACGCCGCGGTCTACGCCGGCGCGGGCGCGTTCCCACGGTTCAAGGCCTGATCGTCTTAAGCTCGAGACCCGAAGGAGGCCTTCGATGACAAGAGATTCGCGATCGACCCGCCCGGGTCGCGCTCGCGCGACCTCTCGTCCGGCCTCCGGCGGGTCTGCGACGAAGGGCCGACAGACGTCGGTGCGCACCGCGACCGGCGGCGCGCCGCGGGCTCGCGCGACGCGCTCCGCCCGGTCGCCGCGGTCGATGCGCCGGCTCACCGTGATCGGCGTGCTGCTGGTCTTCCTCGCGGTCGTCATCACCCCGACCTTGCGTTCCTACCTGTCCCAGCGCAATGAGATCGCCGACCTCAACAAGCAGGTCGCGGCGCAGCAGGCGGACCTGGGTGACCTGCAGAAGCAGAAGAAGCAGTGGGACGACCCGAAATACGTTGAAGCGCAGGCCGGTTCCCGGCTCGGCTTCGCCAAACCGGGCCAAACCCTGACCATCTATGTCACGAGCGACCCGAAGACGGCGGCAGAGGCGAAGGCCCAGCAGGACAAGAACAGCACCTGGTACGGCAAGATGTGGCAGTCCGTCGTCGCCTCCGGAAAGCACTGACCGTCCCCTCGTGACCGAGCACGCACGTCCCGCAGTAGATCCCGCCGACCTGGCGGCCATCGAGCAGCAGCTCGGTCGGCTGCCGCGCGGTGTGGTCGAGGTCGCCGCACGGTGCCCGTGCGGCTGTCCGGCCGTGGTGCGCACTCTTCCTCGCCTGCCCGACGGCACGCCCTTCCCGACCACCTACTACGCCACCTGCCCGCGGCTGACCAGCGCGATCGGCACGCTGGAGGCGGACGGCATGATGCGCGAGATGACCGAACAACTCACAGCCGACGCCGACCTTGCCGCGACCTATCGGGCAGCACACGACGACTACCTTCGCCGTCGCTCCGAGCTCGGCAATGTGCCTGAGATCGAAGGCATTTCGGCCGGCGGCATGCCCGACCGTGTCAAGTGCCTGCACGTGCTGGTCGCTCACTCGCTGGCGGTCGGCCCGGGCGTCAACCCGCTCGGCGACCAGGCGCTGGCCGCACTGCCGCAGTGGTGGGAACGCGGCTGTTGCGGCGTCGTCGCCGACACCCCCGAGCAGGACGTATGACGAGGGTCGCCGCGGTCGACTGCGGCACCAACTCGATCCGGCTCCTGGTCGCCGACACCGATGGCCGCACCCTGCGGGACGTGGTGCGCCGGATGGAGATCGTCCGCCTCGGCCAGGGCGTCGACGTGACCGGGTGCATCGCGCCCGAGGCGATGGAGCGCACGCTCACCGTGGCTCGCGAATACGCCTCGCAATGCGAGCAATTGCGCGTCGAACGGGTCCGATTCGTCGCGACCTCGGCATCCCGCGATGCGTCCAACGCCGCCGAGTTCGCGGCCGGGGTGGCCGACGCCTTCGCGGCGTTCGGCACGCGCCCCGAGGTGATCAGCGGGGACGAGGAGGCGCAGCTGAGCTTCCGCGGGGCGACGAGCGTGGCCGACGGTGCGGCGCCTGCGCCATACCTGGTGGTGGACCTGGGCGGCGGCTCGACCGAGTTCGTGCTGGGCGAGCAGCAGGTGACCGCCGTACGCTCGGTCGACATGGGCTGCGTGCGCTTCACCGAGCGGCACCTGCGCTCGGACCCGCCGACCGACGCCGAAATCGCTGCAGCGACAACGGATATCGACGCGCTCATCGACACGGCGGCACAGGTCGTGCCGCTGAGGGACGCTCGCTCACTGATCGGCCTGGCCGGCTCGGTCACCACGATCACCGCCAACGCGCTGCGGCTGCCGGCATACGACCCGGAGCGGATCAACGGCGCTGCGCTGACCGTGCAACAGGTCGTTGACTCGTGCGACGCACTCCTGCGGATGACGCGCGCGCAGCGCGCCGAGCTCGGCTTCATGCACCCCGGTCGGGTCGACGTGATCGGCTCGGGAGCGCTGATCTGGCGCACGATCGTGCAGCGCGTCGCCGCGGAGGCGGGTCTGGCGACGGTGCTCACCAGCGAGCACGACATCCTCGACGGCATCGCCCTGGGACTCGCCGACTAATGCTTGAGTGGCCGGTGGGAGGGCCGGACACTGCGTGCCCTGACCCTCCCACCGGCCACTCGCATTCCTTTCGTGTTTGACCAAGGCCTAATCTGGCTCCCGCCCTCGTAGCCCAACTGGCAGAGGCAGGCGACTTAAAATCGCTGGAGTGCGGGTTCGAGTCCCGTCGGGGGCACTTCGGCAGATCAGCGGTTGAGCCGCTCCAGCAGTTGCGCCAGCCGCGCGATGTCCGCGTCGCTCCAGTCCGCCATCCGCTCGCCGAGCGTGTCCAGGTTGGTGCGCTCGGCGGAGGCTAGAGTGCGCCGCCCGATATCGGTGAGGGTGAGCTCCTGCGCGCGCCGCTCGCCCGGGATCTGATGCCGCTCGATGTGTCCGTCGCGTTCCAGCGCCGCCACCCGCCGGCTCGCCGACGACTTGTCGATGCGCAGTTCGCGCGCGATGTCCTGCACCGTCGGCACGTCGAGATCGGCGACCGCACGCAGCGCCATGAAGTCGCTGAACGTCAGCTCCGGCACGTAGCTGGACCAGTTGCGGTTGAGGCGCCGGGTGAACGCGCGCAGCTGCTCCAGCACCCGTCGCGTCTCGCGCTCGCGGGCAGCGGGCGGTTTGGCATCCGAGGTCATAGGGTGACTATACTGATTTGAAGTTGCACTAGACAACTTCAAGTCGCGAGGAGTTTCACCCGTATGACGCAAGAGCGCGCCCCGCTCGGCACGGTTCTCAGCCACGTCGCACTGCCGGTCCTGATGGGGCTGATCATGGCGGTCGCCTATCTGGGCGGCTTCCACAAGCCGGCGCCGCACGAGGTGCCGCTCGCGGTCGTCGGGTCGACCGCGCAGGCGCAGCCGGTCGCGAGCGCGATGCAGCAGGCGCTGGGGGACAAGGCCGACGTCACGGTGCTGCCGAGCACCGCCGCCGCGACCGACCAACTCCGGCACCTGGACCTCACCGGCGCCTACGTGCCCGGCCCGAAGCAGGCGACCCTGCTGGTCAGCACGATGGCCTCCGACGCCGCGAAAAGTGCTGCGACACAGATGTTTTCGCCGGTTGCCGCCAAACAAGGGGTACCTCTCGTCACCCGTGATGTGACCGGCGTGCCGGCCAGCGACCCGGTCGGCCAGAACGGCTTCTTCTTCCTCGTCGCGCTCACCGTCGGCTCCTACGCGAGCTCCATCGCCATCGGGGCAGCCGGTGCCAGCCGCCGTCTGCGCGACCGCGTCGGCATCGCGCTCGGCGCTGCCGTCGTCATCTCCACGGTGGGGCTGCTGATCGCCCGCGGCTTCTACGGGATGTTCCCCGGTGACCTGCCCGCGGTCTGGGGTCTGTCCCTGCTCTACACCGCGGCCGTGCTCCTGATCGGCGTCGGGTTGCATCCGATCCTCGGCCGGTTCAGCACGATCACCTACGCCGCAGTCTTCGTCGCGCTCAACTTCACCACGTCCGGCGGCGTCTTCCCGACGACGCTGCAGCCGGCGTTCTTCGGGCTGTTGCACAACTTCTGGATCGGCGCCGGCTTCGTGGAGTCGCTACGACGCGTCCTGTACTTCCCGGACGTCAGCATCGCCGGGCCTCTCGCCATACTCCTCGGTTGGCTGGCGCTCGGGGTGCTCTGCATCGGCCTCGCGCACCTGGTCGAGCGGCGTCGTACGACGGCAGCCGCGCGCCTCGAGCGCGGCCGGCTCAGCGCCCGCGTCGAGGAGGAACTCGAGGAGGATGTCGCGGTCTGAGCCGGGGGAACCAGGGCCGCGCGGTTCGGCGTTACTGCTGGTGAGCGTCCGGACCGTAGACTGCTGACAAGATCCCACCGGCCGGCGCGCCGATGTAGACGGAGGACCACGATGGCATCCAACCCGGTGTTCAACCGGTTCAACGACGACCTGGAGAAGGGCCGACTGGCCGGCGACCAGCCGCAGTACGGCCAGTTCGGCACGCCTGACCAGCAGCGCGCTGCCCAGTACGGCTACCCACAGCAGCCTGGCCAGGGTTACCCGGGACAGGGCTACCCCGGGCAGCAGATGGGCGGCTACCCGGGAGCGCCGATGGGCCAGCCCGACCTGGAGAAGGCCTACAACGCGCCGTCGGCCACGGCTCGCCAGTCGGGTCGTATGACGCTGGACGACGTCGTGACCAAGACGCTCGGCCTGTTCGGCATCCTGCTCGTCTTCGCCGCGGTCGGCTGGTTCGTCGGCGCCGCCAATCAGAGCGCCGGACTCGCGCTCTGGATGGGCGGCATGATCGTCGGCATCATCATCGGCTTCGTGATCTCGTTCAAGCGGGTGATCTCGGTGCCGCTGATCCTCGCGTATGCCGTATGCGAAGGGCTCTTCGTCGGCGCGGCCAGCGGGTTCTTCAACCAGGCCTACCCGGGCGTCGTCGGTCAGGCCGTGCTGGCCACGCTCTGCGTCTTCGCCGGCATGTTCGCCGGCTGGAAGTTCGGCCTCATCCGGGTCACCGAGCGGTCGCGCAAGATCTTCGGCCTGATGATCATGGGCTACTTCCTCTTCGCGATCGTCAACTTCCTGCTGGTGCTCACCGGCGTCATCGACAACCCGTTCGGGGTCGGCGGCAACGGTCCGCTCGGCATCATCATCAGCATCTTCGCGGTGGGTCTGGCGTCCTACTCGATCGCGGTCGACTTCGACTCGATCCAGCGTGGCGTCAACTCCGGTCTGCCGGAGAAGTACTCCTGGCTGATGGCGCACGGTCTGCTGGTGTCGGTCGTCTGGCTCTACATCGAGCTGCTGCGCCTCTTCGCCCGCATCCGCAACTGAGGCTGCTGCTCCGACTCCCTGACCAAGAAACGTAGGGCGGCCCGGCGAGCATGGTTGCCGGGCCGCCCTACGTTTGCACTTTTGTGACGACGGTCGCTGGGTGCGCCCGTCGCGGGGCTAACCCGCCGCCAAACTCACCGATTAGGTGGCCGACGCGCCGTAAACCTGCGTTCGTACGGCGTGTCACTCGCCTTATCGGCGAGTTTCGCTGGTCGGATGCATTCTCCGACGACGCTCGCGCGCGCAGAGCCGCCCCGGGCTCAGCCGATCGCGCGCCGCAACGCGCGCAGCCGGTCCGCGAGGCCGTCGGTCTGGCCGGCGGCGGTGGCGTCATACACGGTCACCCGCAGCTGATCGAGCAGCGTCGCCGCACCGAGGTCCGGCAGCGGCACCGACCAGCGCCCACTCGCCACCCGCACTTCATCGGCCAGCGACTGGGCGAGCGCGCGCAGGTCCGGTGCCGACGCAGCAGCGCGCGGCGCCGGCAACTCGTGCCAGCGCCGCGCGATCCGGCGCAACTCCTCGCCGATCTCGGGAGGCAGCGCCGCTGCAGGAGAGGTCAGGACAGCCGCTCGTAGATGATCGCCATACCCTGGCCACCGCCCACGCACATGGTCTCCAGGCCGAAGGTGCCGCCGGTGCTCTGCAGACCGTTGAGCAGCGTCGCGGTGATCCGGCCGCCGGTCGAGCCGAAGGGGTGGCCGAGCGCGATCGCGCCGCCGTGCACGTTGAGCTTGTCGAAGTCCATGCCGAGGTCGTCGGCGGACGGCAGCACCTGCGCCGCGAACGCTTCGTTGATCTCGTAGAGGTCCATGTCGCCGATCGTCATGCCGGCGCGCTTCAGCGCCTGCTTCGACGCCTCGACCGGACCGAGACCCATGATCTCCGGCGACAGGCCGGACACGCCGGTCGACACCACGCGAGCGAGCGGGGTCAGCCCGAGCTCCTTGGCCTTGGTGTCGCTCATCACCACGACTGCGGACGCGCCGTCGTTGAGCGGGCAGCAGTTGCCGGCCGTCACGGTGCCGTTCTCCCGGAAGACCGGCTGCAGCGTCGAAACCTTCTCCAAGGTGACGCCGGCACGCGGGCCGTCGTCAGTGCTCACGACAGTGCCGTCGGGCAGCGTCACCGGCGCGATCTCGCGCTCGAAGAAGCCGTCGGCGATCGCCTTCTCGGCGCGGTTCTGGCTGGTCACGCCCCACTCGTCCTGGCGCTCGCGGGTGATGCCACGCGACGTGGCGACGTTCTCCGCGGTCTGACCCATCGCGATGTACGCGTCGGGCAGCAGGCCCTTCTCGCGCGGGTCGGTCCAGGTGGTGTTGTCCTTGGCGGTCTGCTCGGTGCGCGCCTTGGCCTCGTCGAACTTCGGGTTCTGCCAGTCGGCCTTGCTGCCGCCGGCGCCGGAGAAATCGGCGTAGCGGGAGACGCACTCCACACCGGCCGAGATGAAGACGTCACCCTCGCCGGCCTTGATCGCGTGCGCCGCCATGCGGGTCGTCTGGACGGAACTGGCGCAGAAGCGGTTGACGGTCGAGCCGGGCAGGTGGTCCCAGCCGCCGAGTACGGCGACGACTCGCGCCATGTTGCTGCCGTGCTCGGCCCAGGGCTCTGCGCAACCGAGGTAGAGGTCCTCGACCAGCGTTGGGTCGAGGTCCGGGACCTTGGCCAGCGCGGCCTGGATCACCTGCAGGCTGAGGTCGTCGGGCCGGATGTCCTTCAGTGAGCCCTTGAAGGCCCGCCCGATCGGCGTGCGGGCCGTGGCAACGATGACTGCTTCAGGCATGAGCGCTCCACTCCATTGAGGTAGGCAAGTCACCGCAGTCTAGGCGAGCAACTAAGCAAGCGCTCACCTGCCCACCCACCGGGCTCAGCCGCGCAGCGCCTCTGCGGCAGCGGCGATCTCGGCCGCATCACCGGGGGCCGGGATCCACGGCAGGCGCACGGTGTCGTCGACATAGCGCGGGATCACGTGGATGTGGAAGTGGAAGACCGTCTGCCAGGCGACCTCGCCGCAGCAGTTGAGCAGGTTGACGCCGTCGGCGTGCAGTTGGGACTTGGCCCGCACCGCGATCTGCTGCGCCATCTGTGCGCACGCCGCGAGGTCGGCCGGGTCGATCGTGGTCAGGTCCTGCGTGTGCCGCTTCGGGATCACGAGGGCGTGCCCGCGCGTGGCCGGGTTGATGTCCATGAAGACGAACGTGTCGTCGTTCTCGTCGATCTTCTGCGACGGGATCTCGCCCGCGACGATCTTGCAGAAGAGGCAGTCGGGGTCCGTGGTCTCGGTCATGCGCGCGACTCTACTGCGCCCCCGTCGAACTGTGTATGGCGTCAGTCGAATCCTCTTGCAGTTGTTGGGAATCCGCAGCCTGCGCCTCGCCGGTCGCCGGCTCGTCGATCTGCTCGTCCGGGTCGGGCAGCGGGGTCCGGTGGCGGCGCAGCAGCACCGCCCAGCGCCCGCGGCGGCCGCGCTCCGCGCCGCGGACGTCGGTGGCCGACACCTCGGTGCCGGGGTCGCGGACCGCCCGCTTCGCCGCGACCGACACCGGGTCGACCGCCTCGCCGCGCCGACGGTCCGGCTGGCGGCCGGTGTCGGCGGACTGCTGGCCGAGGGCGTCGAGCACGCTCGGCAGCAGCGCCGACGCGGCTCGTGCGTAACCCGCGGGCGAGGGGTGGAACCGGTCCTTGGAGAACATCACCGACGGGCTGTCGGAGAACTCGTGGCCGAGCAGGTCGCCGAGCGAGACGGTGCGCCCACCGTGCTCGATGACCGCAACCGTCTGTGCCGCCGCGAGGTCGCGCGACCACCGGCGCGCGATCAGCCGCAGCGGCTGCGGCACCGGCTCGATCACTCCGAGGTCGGGGCAGGTGCCGACGACGACCTCCGCGCCCGCTGCGCGCAACGACTCGACGGCATCGGCGAGGTGACGCACCGAGGTGGACCGCGAGAGCCGGCCGGTGACGTCGTTGGCGCCGATCATGATGACTGCTGCGTCCGGTGCGGGCACCTGCTCCAGCGCCTGCTCGACCTGTCCGCCGAGGTCTGGAGACGTGGCACCGACGACCGCGACATTGGTCAGGCGCACCGGGCGACCGGCGAGCGCCGCCGCCGCGGTCGCGATGATTGCCCCGACGGTCTGGTAGGCGGTGTCGGCGCCCATCCCTTTGGCGGTCGAGTCGCCGACCATCAGCAGCTCGATCGGCTCCCCGGGACCGGCGCCGTATATGCCGCTGTCCTCGGGTGCCCCGTCGAAGGGCTGCCCCACGATCCGGCGCGCGATCTTGGCCTCGCCGAGCAGGACGCCCCAGCCGGCGCCGAGGCCGGCCGCGCCGATGCCCCCGCCATACGCGGCGATTGCGGCGATCTTGCGCGCTCGTCTGGCTCGGCCCATGGTGTGCACCCCCGCAACGGCTCCGATGATTTCCCGTAGTGTCGATCGTCTCACTGCGGTCTGACGCAGCCGCGAGCGGGGAAGGTCGGGTGGGCTCGGATAGCCGCTCAACATCTGAGACGATGCTCACATGAAATTCGCGGAGCACATCGTCGATCTGGTCGGCGGCACCCCATTGGTCAAGCTCAACAAGGTCACCGAAGGCATCGATGCGACCGTGCTCGCGAAGGTGGAGTACCTCAACCCGGGCGGTTCGGTGAAGGATCGCATCGCGCTGCGGATGATCGAAGCGGCCGAGCAATCCGGCGCCTTGCAGCCGGGTGGCACGATCGTCGAACCCACCTCGGGCAACACCGGTGTCGGACTCGCTCTGGTCGCGCAGCGCAAGGGTTACAAGTGCATCTTCGTGTGCCCCGACAAGGTCAGCGAGGACAAGCGCAACGTGCTCAAGGCGTATGGCGCAGAGGTCGTCGTCACGCCGACCTCCGTCCCACCGGAGCACCCCGACTCCTACTACAGCGTCTCCGACCGCATTGCGGCCGAGACGCCGGGCGGCTGGAAACCGGACCAGTACTCCAACCCCGAAGGCCCGAACTCGCACTACGCGTCGACGGGTCCGGAGATCTGGGCCGACACCGACGGCAAGCTCACCTCGTTTGTGGCCGGCATCGGCACTGGCGGCACGATTACCGGGACGGGGCGCTACCTGCGCGAGATCTCGGCAGACCGTGCCGGCGGGCGCGTGCGCATCGTCGGCGCCGACCCGGAGGGCTCGGTCTACTCCGGCGGCACCGGTCGTCCCTACCTGGTCGAAGGCGTCGGCGAGGACATGTGGCCGCGCGCCTACGACCCGAAGATCCCGGACGAGGTCATCGCGGTCAGCGACGCCGAGTCCTTCGAGATGACCCGGCGGCTGGCCAAGGAGGAGGGCCTGCTCGTCGGCGGATCGTGCGGTATGGCGGTGGTCGCCGCGCTGCGCCACGCGAAGACGCTGCCGGCGGACGCCACGGTTGTGGTGCTGCTGCCGGACTCCGGGCGCGGTTACATGTCGAAGATCTTCGACGACGGCTGGATGAGTAGCTACGGCTTCCTGCGGGACGCCGCGCTCGACCGCACGGTGGGCCAGGTGCTTGAGGCCAAGACCGGCAACATGCCCGCGCTCGTACACACCCACCCGAGCGAGACGATCCGCGACGCGATCGACATCCTGCGCGAATACGGTGTCTCACAGATGCCCGTGGTGAAGGCGGAACCGCCGGTGATGGCCGGGGAGGTCGCGGGTTCGGTCAGCGAACGTGAGCTGCTCGACGCCCTGTATGCCGGTGCGGCACACCTGGCCGACCCGGTCGAGCGGCACATGGAGGCACCGTTGCCGATGATCGGCGCCGGCGAACCGATCGAGGGCGCACGCGAACTGCTCACCAAGAACGACGCCCTGATGGTGGTGCAGGAGGGCAAGCCGGTCGGCGTGCTCACCCGCGCCGACCTGCTGACGCTCTTCGCGGAGTAACGGTTAGCGGGCCGCTGACCAGCGTAAACGCCCCATCAGGCAGCCCGATTTGGAAGTTCGCCACGGCTTGGTCTAATGTTCTTCCTGTCAGCCCGACGGGGTGGCAGCGGCCGGAAACCAGCTCAGACTGGGACCGGACGAACCACCCGCCGAAGACTGATCGATCCGAGTTGACTCTGATCGACAGCCTCTGCTAAGCTGATACCTCCACTCGGAGCCAAGTGCGCGAGAGCAGGCCGACGGCCGGCTTGACGCCCAAGAGCCGAGGGGATCCAAGAAAGAAGCTACAGCTTCTGCTTGCTGTCATCGCATTGGTGGCAGCGGTGGTTGTCTGGTCGTTTTTTGAGAACTCAACAGCGTGTCGAGTGATTGATGCCAATTGTTTGTTGGTTTTGATCGTTTTTGTAGCATTTTTGCTCTTGATCGATTTTTTAGCCATGGTTTGAATTTTTTGTTTTTTGCGGAGAGTTTGATCCTGGCTCAGGACGAACGCTGGCGGCGTGCTTAACACATGCAAGTCGAACGATGATGCCCGTGCTTGCACGGGTGGATTAGTGGCGAACGGGTGAGTAACACGTGAG
>NZ_JAOBQJ010000010.1 GCF_026162425.1 Flexivirga meconopsidis
GGGAGTGTCCGAAATTCGGTGTTTCTGGCCCTGATTGATTAGTACTTCTCTGCGGTGGGCCAGCGGCCCTCGAAGACGGTCGCGAACACGTTGAGTGCTGGCTTCCATCGCATGGTCCATCGTGCCTGTCCTCGCCCGGTCGGGTCCAGTGACCTGGTGACGAGGTAGAGGCATTTGAGTGCTGCTTGCTCGTTCGGGAAGTGCCCACGGGCACGGACTGCCCTCCGGTAGCGTGCGTTGAGCGACTCGATCGCGTTGGTACTGAACAGGATTCTCCTGATTTCGACGTCGTAGGCCAGGAACGGGGTGAATTCCTCCCACGCGTTGTCCCATAGCCGGATTAGCGCGGGATATTGCTGGCCCCAGGTGTCGGTGAACTTCGCAAACTCCGCTCGTGCCGCCTCAGCCTTGGGCGCGGTGTACACCAGCTTGAGTTCCCTGGCGATCTGGTCCCAGTACTTTCGCGACGTCAACCGGAAGGAGTTGCGCAGCAGGTGAATGACGCATGTTTGTACGGTCGCGTCCGGCCACACGCTCTCCACCACGGCAGGTAGCCCCTTGAGGCCGTCACAGACGACGAACATGGTGTCGGCCACGCCGCGGTTCTTCAGCTCGGTCAACACCGCGAGCCAGTACTTGGCGCCCTCACCATCGCCTGGAGTGCCGGCCCACAACCCGAGCACGTCCTTCCGCCCGTCAACGGTGACACCGATCGCGGCGTAGAAGGGCCGGTTAGCGACCTGCCCGTCGCGGACCTTGACCACGATCGCGTCGATGAAGATCGCCGCGTACACCGGATCCAGCGGGCGAGCCAGCCATTCGTTCATCTCCTCGCTGATTCGATCGGTGATCCGACTGATCGTGTCCTTGGATACCGACGCGCCGTAGATCTCTTCCAGGTGGGCGCTGATCTCCCCAGTGGTCAGGCCCTTCGCGGTCAGTGAGAGCAAGAGCACAACCTGCTCGACCGAGCCGAGCTTGCGGTGGTGCTTGGGCACGATCACCGGCTCGAACGTGCCGGTCCGGTCCCGCGGCACCGTGATGTCGACTTTGCCGACGTTGTCGGTCAGCACCGTCTTGGTCCGGGAGCCGTTGCGAACGTTGCGGATACGACCCTCATTGGTAGCTTCCGAGGCAGTGTCGGTGTCGTCCGCTGATGCTGACGGTGGCTGATGCTTGCCGTGTCCGAGGTGCTCGGTCATCTCCTCTTCCAAGGAGATCTCCAGCACCATCTTGGTCAGATCCTTCAACAGACCCGACGGGCCAGTCAACGAGTCACCGTTGGCGCGCGCATCGCGCACCAGCTCGGTGAGCGCTTCCATGCGGCGACGTTCCACGTCGGTCTTCTTCGGTCGGCGGTCCGCGGGCTCACGCCGAGCAGGTCGCGTCCCTGCCGGCTCCTCGTTGCTGTTGTTCACGTCCTGCAGTGTCATGCGTTACTACTCCGGTCCCGCCCCAACCATGGGGCGTGTCACGGACCAGAAACACCGAAATTGCGATAGTCCC
>NZ_JAOBQJ010000002.1 GCF_026162425.1 Flexivirga meconopsidis
AGGTCGCGTCCCTGCCGGCTCCTCGTTGCTGTTGTTCACGTCCTGCAGTGTCATGCGTTACTACTCCGGTCCCGCCCCAACCATGGGGCGTGTCACGGACCAGAAACACCGAAATTGCGATAGTCCCAACCCGGCCAATTGCACGGCGAGATCGCGGGGTTGAGGAACAACGGAACAGTGGTTAGCGGTAGCCGCGATTGGGCGGAGGGTGGCAGCTCGCCTGTGTGGTGGTGGCCGGGGGGTCTACCGTCGTGATTCATGCCGGTGGAGTTCCTCAGCGATGAGCAGGTTGCCGCGTACGGGTGTTTCGTCGGGAGCCCGTCGCGGGCTGAGGTCGAGCGGTTCTTCTACCTTGATGACGCCGATCGGGATCTGATTGCGCGCCGTCGATCAGATTCGCAGCGTCTGGGCTTCGCGGTGCAGTTGGGCACGCTGCGTTCGGTGGGCCGCTTCTTGGAGGATCCGCTGCTGGTGCCGTGGGCTGCGGTCGAGCTTGTGGCCGAGCAGCTGGGGATCGATGATCCGTCGTGCGTGAAGAAGTACGCCCAGCGACCTCAGACGGCGTACGAGCACTCCTGGGAGATCCGCGATGCGTATGGCTACCGCACGTTCGAGGATCAGGCCGTGGCACAGGAGTTCGCGCGGTTCCTCGCGGGTCGTGCGTGGACGCAGGCTGAGGGGCCGGTTGCCTTGTTCGATCAGGCGGTGGCGTGGCTGCGGCGGCGCCGGGTGCTGCTGCCGGGGGTGAGTGTGCTGACCCGGCAGGTGGCTTCGGCCCGCGAGAACGCCGAGGTTCGGTTGCACACGGTGATGGCGGAGTCGGCGTCTCGCGCGGATGCGGGTTTGCCCCGGCGGCTGGTGGACTTGTTGAAGGTTCCGGAGGGGTCGCGGCTCTCGGTGTTGGAGGAGTTGCGTCGCTCGCCGCGCCGCAGCTCGGGCCCGGAAATGGTGCGGGCGTTGTAGCGTGCCGAGCAGATCGCGCAGCTGGGGGTGGGTCTGGTCGAGGTGGCGGACCTCCCGGCCAACCGGCTGCAGGCGCTGGCCCGGACTGGCCTGGGCAGCAAGGCCACCGCGCTGGCGCGCCTGAGTGAGCCGAAGCGGACCGCGACCCTGGTCGCGGTGGTCGCTCATTTGGAGGCGACCGCGGTCGATGACACGTTAGATCTGTTCGCGTTGCTGATGGCCACCCGGCTGTTCAGTCCGGCCCGGCGCGCCTCGGCCGAGCAGCGGCTTGCCGGGTTGCCGCGCCTGGAGAAGGCGTCCAGGACGATCGCCCGGGCCGGCCGGGCGCTGCTGGAACAGCTCGCGGCAGCTGAAGCCTCGACCGGGCCTGTTGACGTCGCGTCGTTGTGGTCGGCCCTGGAGGCGGTCGCGCCACGCATCGTGGTGGCCGAGGCGATCGAGATTGTCGAGGAGCTGGTACCCGACGATGGCGGATCGGCCGAGGCGGCGATGCGTGCCGCGCTTGCCGGCCGGTACAACACGGTGCGCCCGTTCCTGAACCTGCTGGGTGAGTCGGTGGCGTTGCAGGCCGCGCCCGGTGGTGAACGGATCCTGGCGGCGGTCCGCAGGCTGCCGGAGCTGGCTCGTCGTCGGGTGACACAGAAACCGTTGGAACAGAATGAGATTGACGCTGACCTGGTCAGCCCGGCCTGGCAACGAGCGGTGCATCACGCGCCCGGTCTGCCGGACGGTTGCGTGGACCGGGACGCGTACGTGGTGTGCGTGCTGGAACAGCTGTACAGGGCGCTGGGCCGACGAGACGTGTTCGCTACACCCTCGCGCCGTTGGGCTGACCCGCGGGCTCTGCTGCTGGAAGGTGAGCGATGGGACGCGGTCAGTGCGGACGTACTGGCTGGCCTTGGCCTGACCGAACCGGCACCGGTGGTGCTCGCCCGCCAGCTGGTCACCCTGGACGCAGCGTGGAAGCAGACCGCTGCCCGCCTCGGTGAGGCCGGCGAGGACACCCGCGCCCGGGTCGTGGCCGGGCCGGATGGCCGGGCCCGGGTGCACGTCGATCACCTCGACGCGCTCGGCGAACCCGCCAGCCTCCGGTGGCTACGCAGCACGGCGCAGGCGATGCTGCCCCGGGTAGATCTGCCCGAGCTGCTGCTGGAGGTGCACGCCTGGACGGGGTTCCTTCACTCCTACACGCACCTGGTCGGGGCCTCGACCCGGGCCAAGGACCTGCCGGTCTCGGTGGCGGCGCTGCTGGTCGCCGAGGCCTGCAACGTGGGGCTGACTCCGGTGATCAAGCCCGGTGACGGCGCGTTGTCCCGTGCCCGGCTGGCGCACGTCGATCAGTACTACCTGCGCGCGGACAACCACGCCGCCGCCAACGCCGTCCTCATCGATGCGCAGGCCCAGGTCCCGATCGCCCGCGCCTGGGGCGGCGGGTTGCTGGCCTCGGTCGACGGGCTGCGTTTCGTGGTGCCGGTGCGCACGATCAACGCCGGGCCCTCGCCGAAGTACTTCGGGCACAAGCGCGGGATCACCTGGTTGAATGCGGTCAACGACCAGGTCGCCGGGATCGGGCAGATGGTGGTGCCGGGGACCCCACGGGACTCGCTGTTCATCCTGGATGCGCTGCTGAACCTGGACGCAGGACCGAAACCGGAGATCGTGACCACGGACAACGCCTCGTACAGCGACATGGTCTTTGGCCTGTTCGCGATCCTGGGTTACTGGTTCGCGCCGCGCTTCGCGGACCTGCCCGATCAGCGGTACTGGCGGGGGCCGCTGCCCGACCCGCTCCCCGCCGGCGTGGCGCTGTCGCCCGAGCAGTCCGCCATCGGCGACTACGGCCCGCTGGAGGAGATCGCCCGGCACACCATCAATGTGCGCAAGATCGAAACCCAGTGGCCGGACGTGCTGCGGGTGGCTGGGTCACTGGTCACCGATCAGGTGCGCGCCTACGACCTGGTGCGGATGTTCGGCCGCGACGGGCACCCTACCCCGCTGGGGCAGGCGTTTATCGAGTACGGCCGGATCGCCAAGACGCTGCATCTCCTGGCGCTGGTAGACCCGGTCGATGGGACCTATCAGCGGCGCATGAACCGCCAGCTGACGGTGCAGGAATCCCGGCACGCGCTGGCTCGCAAGATCTGCCACGGCAACCGCGGCCAGATCCGGCAGGCCTACCGCGAGGGCCAAGAAGACCAGCTCGCCGCACTCGGCCTGGTCCTGAACGCGGTCGTACTGTGGAACACCCGCTACCTCGACGCCGTCGTCGAGCAGCTGCGCGACGACGGCCACCCGGTGCGCGAGGAAGACATCGCCCGGCTCTCTCCGCTCGGATACGCACACCTCAACTGTTTGGGCCGTTACGCCTTCACCAGCCAGCCGCCTGCCGGGCTACGACCCCTGCGCGACCCGGACACACGCGACGGCGACGAGTCCTGATATCGCCCCGTAAGGGGATCCTCTATCGAGACTTGAACGTCCGAGGTCGTCAGGCGAACTGCTCGATGCGGCGTTCAGCAGCAGGCCGGGGGCTGGGAGGTGAACTGGTTCGCGGCCATGCCCTGGCCCAAGGCGAACGCGTCTGTGATGGGCAGGACGGTCGCGCCGGGATGTTCGGCGAGCCACGGGGCGGCGGCCTCTGGGGAGGCGAAGAAATGGACTTCGTTGCAGAAGGAAGTGCGGACGGCGGAGACGTCATCTGGGGTGACGATAGAGACGACGGCGTCGGCTGGGGTGATGTCGAAGACATGGTCGGGACTGACGGTCAGCCGGACGGGTTCCCCTGTGGCGTGGCAGGAGGAGGTGACGTGCGCGGTGCGGCCAATCAGGGCCGGGAAGATGAGGGTGTCCAGCGCGCACCAGGTATAGAGGCGGGTGCCCTGTACCTCGAAGCGATGGGCCGTGGGGGTGAGCGTGATGCCCATGCCGATCACTCGGGCCTGCGCGTCCAGTTCGATGCTGGGCAGGTTCGGCAGCGCTGCGTGTATCTGTGCTACGGATCGGCCGGTGGCCGCGGCGAGCTGTTCTGCGCTGACGGGTTGCCCGGCGGTTAGCAGTTCAGCAGCGGCTGGGTCAGGGTGCGCAGATCGGCCGTGGAGCCGGTGCGGTCGAAGGCCGCGTCGAGCCGGGCGCTGAGTTGTTCGACCTGAGACGTCATCACGGACGGTCCTTTCACATGTACCTATTTGCTTTAACGGATATGAGCATAGTACAGTTATATCCGTTGAAGCGAATAGGAAATTTGAGGGGTGATCTTGTGACAAGCACATCCGATCTGGGTCTGGCGTTCCTGCCGGAGACTGATAGCGGGGTGGAGATGGTGGCCAAGTTTTTCCGGGCGCTGGCTGACCCGACGCGGCTGCGGCTGCTGGAGTTCCTGCTCGCCGAGGAACACACCGTCAGTGACTGTGTCGGGTTCGTCGGCTTGTCCCAAGGCCGCGTGTCCAGCCACCTCGCATGTCTGGCCGACTGCGGTTACGTCCAGCTCCGCCGGGAGGGTCGCTACGCCCACTACAAGGTGGTCGACCCGCGGGTGGCTGACTTGGTGATGTTGGCGCGGTCGTTGGCCGCGGACAACGCCGCAGCGTTGGCGGCATGCGTGCGGATCCCGGCCGCGTCAGAACAACGGGAAGTGCAGTGATGAACGAGCCTCGTCAGTCGTCGTCGGCTGGTATGTTCGCGATGCTCGGGGTTGCTGGTGTGGTGGTGCTGTGCTGTGCCGGCCCGGCGCTGCTGGCTGGTGGTGCGCTGGCGGTAACCGGTGGGGCGGTGCGCAGCCCGTGGCTGATTGCCGCCGGCGTGGTGCTCGTGGTGGCCGCTGCGGGCTTCACTCTCGCGCGCCACCACCGCCGCAGCGTCCACGGCGGTGCTGCCGGCTCGGATGAGTGCTGCCCGCCGCACACCCGCACCAAGGCCGGTGGGGACAACTTCCCGACGCACCCTGTGGACGAACCCTCCAATCTCGTGGAAAAGAGGACACGGTGAACCGCAGGAGCAGCATGACTCGCCGCGCCAGTGCCGGGCTCGTCATGCTCGCCGCGGGAGCAGTCCTTACCGGGTGCGGCGCCACGTCGACCGCAAGCAGCCCCCAGACCCCGTCAGCTGCGGCGGGGCCACATTCCGGCGCGGCCCCGGCGGTGAGCACCGCCCTGAGGACTATCAACGGTTCGACGGTGCGCGTGCCCAGCAGCAAACCCAGCGTGCTGGTGTTCATCTCGATCAGCTGCGCGGACTGTTCGGCCGCGGCGAAGGCTGTCGCGCAGGCCTCCCGCACCAGCGGTGACAAAGCCACCTTCCTGGCCGTGGACCTCGACCCCGGGGTGGCGCCCCGGGACCTGAGCGGGTTCCTCAGCTCGGTCAACGCGAAGAACCTGCCGTCCGTGGTCGATGAGAAGGCGGCCCTGACCGGCAAGTACCAGGTCTCCGCGTTGAGCAGCGTGATCGTCATCAACCCGGCCGGCAAAGTCACCTACCGCGCGGTCAACCCCACCGCGAACGCGATCACCGCCGCGGTCGCGCACTCATCGTGAACGGGCTGCTCACGCTCGCCTTCACCGGCGGCCTACTCGCCCCCCTCAACCCGTGCGGGTTCGCGCTGCTACCGGCCTACCTCACCCACACCCTTGCCGATCAGCCTGACGCGCCGCTGAGCCGCCGGCTCGGTCATGCCCTGGGCGTGGGGACAGCCCTGGCGCTCGGGTTCGCCGCGACTCTGGCCACCGCAGGCCTAGCGATCAGCGCCGGCGCGCATCAGCTGATCCGCGCCGCCCCGTGGCTCGGATTCGGGGTCGGACTCCTGTTGATCATCCTGGGGCTGGTCGGATTCATCGGCCGCGGACCGCAACTGCGGCTTCGACTGCCAACCCTCGGTGACCCGGGCGCGCACACCGGTATCGCCCGGTGGGCGCTGTTCGGAGTCGGCTACGCCGCGGCGTCGCTGGCCTGCACCTTCGGAGTGCTGCTGGCCGTGATCGCCCAAGCCCAGGCCACCACCGGCTTCGTTGGGCAACTCGGGGTGTTTGCCGCATACGCCGCCGGTTCCATCGCACTGCTGCTGGTGCTGTCCGCCGCAGCGGCACTCACCGGCGCCGCGCTGACCCGCTGGGTCCGGGCCCTGGCCCGCCAACAGGCCCGGATCACCGCAGGCCTGCTGGTGATCACCGGCGCCTACGTGGCGGTGTACTGGTGGCCGGCGGTCACCGGCCGGGCCCGGGTCGGCCACGGGCTGCCCAGCATCGACCGGTGGTCCGCAGCTACGTCGACCTGGCTGCAAGCCCACACCGGCCAGGCCGCCGTGACGGCCGGGGTGGCCCTTGCCCTCGTCCTGGCTGTCGCCGTGGCGGCCCGCGCCAGCCGGAACAACAGCCACGTTGCTGGCGATCGTTGCACGGTCGAGGGTCACACCGTCGAATCGGTAGAGGAGGACTGCTGCGCCCCCGCGCCGGCGCCCAGCGCCTCAGCCCCGAACACCGCACGGGACCCCGGTGACGCAGGTGAGCGTCGCCGAATGGGATCTGACTCCCACCCCGTTAGCTACACCCGCCGCCGGGCACGCAACTGGAAAGAAGGGCACTACGAATGACTGACACCGAATATGACCTGGTAGTGGTGGGATCCGGCGGAGCGGCGATGAGCGCCGCGATCAGCGCCCGCCAGGCCGACAAGACCGTTCTGCTGGTCGACGCCGGCACTCTCGGGGGCACCTGCGTCAATGTCGGCTGCGTCCCCAGCAAGACCCTGCTGCACATCTCCGGCCACCGCGCCGCCGCGGCTGCAAACCCCTACGCCGGGGCGCCCACCTCCGCCGGGCCGGTGGACCTGGCAGCCCTCATCAGCCAGAAGGACGAGCTGGTCGCGCACTTGCGGCAGGGCAAGTACGCCGCGGTCGCTGATGCCTACGGCTTCGAAGTCCGCTCCGGGACCGCCGCGTTCGACCAGGACGGCGTGTTCACCGTCGACGGGCGCCCCCTCCCTGCTGCCGCGGTCCTGCTGGCCACCGGCGCCGAACCTCAGCGCCCGGATCTGCCCGGGCTGGAGGATGTCAGCTACCTGACCTCGACCACGGCCATGGAGCTCACCGAGCTGCCCGAGTCGCTGCTGGTCATCGGCGGCGGTTACGTCGGCATGGAACAAGCCCAGCTGTTCGCCGGCCTGGGCGTGAAAGTCACCCTGCTGGGGCGGCTGGCCCCGGCTGCGGAACCGGAACTTCGGCAGGTGATGCGCGAGGCTTTCACCCGCGACGGCATCCGCCTCGTGGAACACCGCGCCCGCGCGGTCGAGGCCGTCGCGGCGGGCGTGACCGTAGTGAGTGACACCGGCCTACGGATCAGCGCCGCCCAGGTGCTGATCGCGACCGGGCGCACCCCGCGGACCTCGGCACTGAACCTGACCGCGGCAGGGGTGAAGACAGACGAGCGTGGCTTCATCGTCGTTGATGAGCATCAGCGCACCTCCAACCCGGCCGTCTTCGCCGCCGGCGATGTCACCGGCGGCCCGCAGTACGTCTACGTCGCCGCCGCGCAAGGCCGGGTCGCGGCGGCCAACGCCTTCGGCGCCACTGATCACGTCGACTACACCGGGCTGCCAGCGGTCATGTTCACCCGACCGCAGCTGGCCTCAGCCGGGCTGAGCAAACAGCAGGCCCTGGACGCCGGCTACACGTGCGCCTGCCGCACCCTGGCTTTGGCCGACGTACCCCGGGCGCTGGTCAACTTCGACACCCTGGGCGCGGTGAAGCTGGTCGCCGACGCCACCACCGGTCGCCTCCTCGGTGTGCACGCCGCGGCCGAGGGCGCCGGTGAGCTGATGCTCGCCGCCACCTACGCGATCAAGACCGGGATGACTGTGCATCAGATGGCCGACGCGTGGGCGCCCTACTTGACGATGGCTGAAAGCCTGCGCGTCGCCGCGAAGCTGTTTGAGCCGGGCGAGCAACTGCCCACCTCCTGCTGCGCCTAACCCATAGCCCAGCATCCACGGCCCAGCACCCGCGCTGGCGCCACCCGACCCTCGCGTCGGCCACCACCCGCGCCCGCTAGCAACCGCCAGCGCGACCAGCACCGAGGAGACCGCTAGACATGACTGAATCATTTGATGCCATCGTGATCGGAACCGGACCGGCCGGGGAATCCGCGGCCGGCCGGCTCCACGCCGGCGGTCAACGGGTGGCCGTAGTCGAAGCCGAGTTAATCGGCGGGGAATGCGCCTACTGGGCGTGCATCCCGTCCAAGACGCTGCTGCGGGCCCCGGAAGTCCACACTGAGGCCGAGCGGGCCCAAGGCGTCAGCACCCCGGAGCTGGACTGGGCCGATTTGCGCGACTACCGCGACTACATGGTCCGCCACCTCGATGACACCGACCAAGTGCAGGGCTACGCCGATCGGGGCGTCACCGTCATCAAAGGCCACGCCACGTTCACCGGCCCCCGCACGATCACCGTCGCCGGTCGGGAGCTGAGCGCGGACAACATCGTCATCGCCACCGGCAGCGAACCCATCATCCCGCCCATCGACGGACTCGATGACGTGCCGGTGTGGACCAACCGGGAAGCGACCACCCTCACCGACATCCCCGCCCGCGCGCTGATCATCGGCGGCAGCGCCGTCGGCGTCGAACTGGCCACCTTCCTGGCCCGGTTCGGCACCCAGGTCAGCATCGTGCAATCAGCAGACCGGATCCTGGACCGCGAAGACCCACGCGTCGGCGAACTCGTCGCCGCGCAGCTGAGCGAGGCCGGTGTCGCGATCCACACCTCCCGCACCGCTCGCCAGGCCCGCCGAGAAGGCGGCGACACCGTCGTCACCATCGATGACGGCACCCAGTTGCGGGTTGACGTCATCATCATCGGCGCCGGCCGCCGCCCTCGCACCGCCGACCTTGACCTGCAGGCAACCGGCATCACCGTCGATGAGCGCGGCGCCATCCCCGTCGACGGCTCGTGCCGCGCCGGCGAGGGTCTGTGGGCGGTCGGCGACGTCACCGCCGTCATGCCCTTCACCCACGTGGGCATGTACCAAGCCCGGGTCGCGGTCGACGCCATCCTCGGCCACACCCACACCGCCCGCTACGACGGCATCCCCCGCGTCGTATTCGGGGACCCCGAAATCGCGGCCGTCGGCATCACCGCCGCCGCCGCACAGGCCGCCGGCCACGACATCCTCACCGCCGAACTCGACCTCGCCGACAGCATCGCCCGCCCATGGACGTACGAGAAGCAACCACGCGGCACCCTCGGCCTCGTCGCCGACGCCACCGAGCAGCGCCTCCTCGGCGCCTACGCCGTCGCCCCACTCGCCAGCGAATGGATCCACCAAGCCGCACTGGCCATCCGCGTCGGAATCCCGCTGGACGCGCTCCGCGACCAGGTCGCCCAATTCCCCACCTACAGCGAGGCCTACCTCGCCGCGATCGAAGCGCTGGCGTAGCTGCACTGCGCCGCCCAGCTAACGCTCCGGTTCAAGCTTCGGTAGATGTGGCTCACGGCAGATGCTTACCCAGCCAGCGCAGCGGCTTGCCGATGACCCGATTGTGATGCCACCCGTGCTCCATACCGTGAGCGCGCAGCCTTCGAAACGCATCCCGCGCGCGGACAGCCGGCCCCGTCTTGGCCTGATCTTCCAACTCCCAAGCCCAGGTGTGTAGCGAATGGGCGCATCGGGTGCACACCGTCACCTCAGGATGATTGCCGAGGTGCACGAACCGATCTGGGTCTTCGACCACGCCACAGCACCAGCACTCCGACCTGCCCGCTGAGGGATCCTGCAGCTCTGTCTGTGCTGTCATCAAGCGCTCCTCATCGTCGAGCCGGCTTCGGTGTCGAGGGAATCCAGTATTGCGCGGTCACTCGCCATCAATCACGTCTGGACCCGTTAGCGAGTCGCTCGGACAGATACGACGAGACCGGCCGGGCGAGCTGGCCAGAGGCATGTTCCGGGCTCCCGGTCAGTCGCCGCAACAGGAACCCTCAACGGAACACATCCCAGTGGATCCGCGATGCCGTCGATTTCGCAGAGCCCCAGCGATCAGTCAATCCCGTAAGACCCGCCCGATTTAATGCCCGGTGAAGGCCGCTCAACCGGTACAGTCACCGGATGGCCAGAATGCTCGTCGGGTACGCCCGCTGCTCCACCGACGACCAGGACCTCACCGCCCAACGCAACGCGCTCGAGGCCCTCGGGGTACAGCCGGAACGGATCTACGTCGACCACGGCCTGACCGGCACCAACCGAGCTCGACCCGGGCTACGCGAGGCCCTGGCCGCATGCCACACCGGCGACACCCTCGTCGTGACCAAACTGGACCGGCTCGCCCGGTCCTTGACCGACGCCCGCAACATCGTCGAAGAACTCACCGCCGCCGAGGTCAAGCTGAACATCGGCGGCTCCGTGCACGACCCGACGGACCCCGTCGGCCGGCTGCTGTTCAACGTTCTGGCGATGATTGCTGAGTTTGAGTCGGACCTAATTCGGATGCGCACCAGGGAAGGGATGAAGGTCGCCAAGGCCAAGGGCCGGCTGCGGGGCAAGGAACCCAAGCTCAAGGCCGCCCAGGAGGCGCACCTGGTTGAGCTGTGGCGCGGTGGCAAGCACACCTCGGCCGAGCTGGCCGACTTGTTCAATGTGGGCCGCTCCACCGTCTACCGCGCGGTCAAACGCGCCGGAGAACCCGAAGGCAGTCCGTCAGACGACTGACGTCATCACCCCGTACGAATCAGTTTGATTGCGGCTGGTGACAGCACCGTTACCAGCCGCCGCAGGCAGCGGCTACCGCTAACCACTGTTCCGTTGTTCCTCGACCCCGGATCGGCGTACGACAACGCGACCAGATCCTCCAGCAAAGGATCCAGCCTGCGGGGATCTTCCACCCTCCCGGTCAGCCACTCGTGCGCGACCTGGAAGTGTCCCTTACCCGGCTGCATTGCCGAACTCTGATGATCGTGATGTGCCATGGGCTTCCCCCCCCTCAATGGAAATTGTCATACCGGGCACTCCTTATCGGTGGCGCCGGCGTCACATCCATGTGCCGGTGCGCCCGCGCGGTCGCGCGCCATCGATCAACTGCAGGTTGTCCGCGTGCTTCCCCTCGGCCTCGCGCCGGCACATACCGCCGATCGTTGCGCTGCGCGTCTGCGCGACTTGTTCCGATGTGTCGACGGCGCTGGCTGTGGTCTCGGCCGACGCGATCGCCGCGGCCAGCATCCGCCGGGCGCCAGAATCGTCCGTCTCGGTGACCTTGGTGCCTTTGTCCCACCGGTCCTGCTCGGGTACCGGCATGCCGACGTCGGCATGCCGGTAGAGCGCATTCTCTGCCGCCCGCAACACCCTGACGTCCTCAAGCGCGCGCTCGTGCTCGTGCGTAATGCGGGCTTGCACCACCAGATCTACGGCCTCGGCGCTGATCCCGGCGTCGGCGAGGATCTGCAGCTGTTCGGCTTCGTCGGGCTGCGGAGCGAGTCCGCCGAGATCAAAGACTCCGCGGCCGCCCATCACCGGCCACCTCCCGAGCCGTTGCCACCAACTCGTGCTGACCGTGCCTCAGTCACGGTGAACCTGATGCCCGGCCAGCCACCGGACGGGAAGACATACCGGGTACCGCTGTCGTCGACGACGGTAAGCGTTCCGTTGGCGTCGTAGCCCTGCGACAACGCAGCCGGGTCCAGGAGCTCGAGCCGACCGGAGTACCGGGAGAACAGCACCACGTCGCGTCGTTCCAGTCGCAGGGCGTGCCCGTCCAGACGGTCCACGGTCACCGGACCGATGCCCGGCACCAACAGCGCTAGGTGCGTCACCACGTCCTGCGTCGGCTTCTCGACGTCACCCGGGTCAAATGGCCCTTTTCCCTGGCCGGCGCTGACGTTCATCGCCCACCTCCAATAGCGTCCACGTCGTCCTCGTGTTCGGGTTCCGGTTCGTTCGCAGGCTGTGCCATGGTGCCGAGCTCCAATGTCGATCAGGGTCTGGCCTGGCGATCGGGTCGCAGGTCAGGCCATCGTCTGTGCTGGGTGTGACGTCATTTGCCATGCTCGCCGCGTCGAGCTTCAGGCATTCCGGTCGGGTTCGACGACCAGCACCTCGAGTGGGTCGCCAACGTTGTACTCACTCAGCGTCTCTTTGATGCACCGCAATGAGGTCGCCCGATCAAGGCCGCCCGACCCTGCCCCGATCAGTGGCATCGCGATGCGCTGCATCCGGTAGATGCTTGCCGCCCGGATGGCCGAGTGAACCGATGTTTGGATGGTGGCCTCGGTGGCTCTCCATCGGAGGTTGAGTCCGGCCACGTGGATGAGCTTCAGGTCTGTGCTCAGCTCGCCCGCATCGGTGACCACGCACCCGCCGGAGAGAAGCAATCCGGCGCCGGCGAGCTGCTTCCCATGGTCCTGTCCCGGTATGTCGCTTCAGTGCCCTGCTGACCCCGCTTGGGTACAGCAAACCAGCGTGGCATGTAGTTGCGGTTCCACGTGTTGACCAGTGCGTCGACATCGCGCTGGCCGGTGAGATCGCCGCTGACCCTGCGGACCCGCACCGCGACCGCTGCCCGTTCGGACGTCGGGTCGAACCGTTCGGCGGCCATCAGCTGGCCGCCCGGTCCGGGTTGAGCCACTCGTGGTTACGGATGATCGCCTCGGTCCGCTCGGACAGCTCGACGGGTGCCCCACCGTCGTCTGACCGGTTGCAGACCTCGTCGCGCAGGATCCGCTCGGCGTCGGCTCGGTGGCCTTCGGCCTCGAACACGGCGACCAGGTCGAGCTTGGCGATTTCTGAGTCGGGTGCGACAGCGGTGGCGATCTCGGCCGCCGCCCGGGCACGGACAAGATCTCCGGATTCCAAGCACGAGGTGGTGACCATGTGCGCGACGTCGACGATGGCGGCGTTCATGTGGTGATCGATCCGGTCGCCACCGGCCAACCACTCTCCGCCGCCGGGGCGCATCTGATCGAAGGGCCGACCGTCGACCAGCTGGAGGGCACGTAGCAGATCGGCGATGCCCTCGCTCCCGCCGCGGGCCTCACCTCGGGCGCGCAACCTGCGGAACAGGTCGATGTCGACCAGGATGTCCTCCACCTCGTACACCCCGACGCCGCGGCATTTGGCTGCTGCCGATTCGCGTGCGTTCGGCAGGTGCTTTTTGCCGGTGCGTGGGTTCACCCCAAGCCAGTCGCGCACCATCTTGATGTCACTGCGGGCCCGTCCCTCGGTGAGGTCGAACGCCTCAGCCAGTTGGGCCGGGGTCGCACCATAGGGCCGTGTTGCCAGGTACGCCAGCAGCTCGGTGGCGTAGGGCTTGCGCTTGGCCACCGCCACGGCGGAGCCGTGCGTTCGTGCATGGATCGGGCCCAGCAGAGTCAGACGCGGCAACGGACAATCGTCGTTGAACCAGGCCGTGACGTCGTCATCGAGGGTCGGGTCGGCGGCTTCGATGTCTGCCCGGACCTGGGCCGGGACCTGTGGGGCCAGCGCTTTCAGGTCTTCTTCGGTCGTCGCGGCCGCGGCGACGTAATCGGCGTCCTCGGCGTCAAGCACGCTCTCGGCTGTCTCGTCGTCGCGGTCCTCGCGCGGCTTAGTGTGCTCCTCCCGCAGCGCGCCGGCCTCATTGGTGAACGACCGCCATCCGTCGGTGGCGTCCTTGTCGACCGGGATCTCGACGTCATCGAGGACCTCGCTGTTCGCGAACAGCGTGGCGCAACCCTTGGCCTCGTCGGCGGTCAGTCCGACCGCCACCAGGTCCAGGCCGGCGCGAGGCATCGTCAGCCGCCCGGTGGAGCTGAGGTTGAGCACGGTTCCAGTCGGGGGTTCTTCGCTCTGCGTGGCTGACACCACGATCGCGGTGCCGGTCTTTCCGCTGTGCTGCTCGACCAGGTCGAGCAGCTGGTCGACGACCTTCCGATCCGCAGTCCGGTCGGCATCAACCAGCAGAAGCCGGGCGGGCCACACATCGTCATCGGCTTTGCTGCCGCGGCCGGTTGCCACGTCGACCTGTTGCGCTTCGGCGCGGTCGATCATCGCCACGGCATCGGCGACGGCCTCCGCGGCAGCGTCACCGGACGCGTCGTGGTAGCGGACCCGCTCGGGGTTCAGCCCGGCGACTTCGCTGGCAACGCCGATGCAGTCGACCGTGACGCCGGCCGACCACGGGTTCAGCGCGAGTTCTGCCGCGAGGTACCGGGCGAAGTCGCGCGCGTAGGTGGCGTCTCCCGTCAGGTTGATCGCGGCGAGGTCCTCGCAGTTGAGCAGCCACACGCGGTCATCGTCGCTGGAACCGATCGTGACCAGGAGCGGGTAGGGCGCAGGCTGGTCCTGGTCCAGGTCGGCGGGCACACCGGCAAGGCCATCAGCCGGGCACACCCAGTGCAGCCGATCGTCGGTGCCTTCCCATGGCTCGGGCAGGGAGCTCGGGCTGCTCAGGTGCACCACGATCTGTGTGGTGCCGAGTTCAACCGCGGCGACCGGCGGCAGTGCCAACCCGGCGTCTGTGGCGTGGGCCGCCAGACTCCGCAGCAGCGTGTCCATCTGCTCGACCGTGGGAGCCGACGTCGCACCGACAACGGTGATGGTCTTCTCGACCGGTGCCAGCTCGGGCTCCGGTACGGCGATCGTGCGCCCCGGACGGCGGGCTCGGAACTGGGTGCGACGACGCCGGCGCAGCGTGAGCCACGCCGAACCCGCCAGGATCGCGCCGGCGCCCGTGAGGCCGGTCAGCATCCAGGGCGCGCTGCTCGCGTGCTGTTGGTCCAGCTGGGCCTCGTGCGGAACGGTCTGCTGATCCGCGGACTGTGTCGGCGTCGGCGTGCTGTGCGTTTGCGACGGCGCTGGGGTTTCGTGCGTGGCCTTCGGTGCGGGCGCCTGATGGGTAGGAGCCGGGACCGCAGGTGGTGTCGCCGGTGCACTGTGTTTCGGTGCACTGTGTTTCGGTGCGGGCGCATGCTTTGGCGCCGTGTGTTTGGTGATCACGGGCTTGACGTGATCGCTGCTCGTTGAGCCAGGGATGACCAGCGTCCATCCTGCGCCGATCTGGTTGGGGTTGGTCAGGTGGGTGCCGCCCGGCTGCACGATCGCCTTCGAGGCCGCTTCGATCTCGGGGTATCGGTTGGCGTCGCCGAGTTGCTTTTGCGCGATCCCGGACAAGGTCTGCCCGGCGTGCACGGTCACGGTGTGCTCACTCGTTGACGTCTGCCCCGCGGGTGCCGGCAAGTGGAGGGTCCAGCCGGGTTTCAAGAAGCCTGGCTTGTTGCCCAGCACGTCGTGATTCAACGCGGCGATCTCGGTGTATCGCTCGCCCGAACCCAGGTGATCTCGGGCGATGGACCACAAGGTTTCTCCGGGTTGCACCGTGTGTTTGACCGTGTGGGTGGCTGCCGGCGTGGTGGCCTGCTGCCCGTGGCTCGTGCCCTTGGCCTGCGGGGCGGACTTGCTGCCCGGGTGGGCGACAGAGGAGGCCGTCACGTTCTGCGACGCGGGCAGCGGGGCGGCGTTGGCCAGCTGAGCGGTGACCGGCGAGGCGGTGAACAGCAGAATGGCCATGCCGACCATGCCCTTGGCGGCCGACTGCGGCATGCGCAGGCCGGGCAGCTGCGGTGCTCGAACTCCTCTCGCGCGGGCGAAGATCTCCAGCACGATCGACACCGTCAGGAACGCCCATGCCACCCAAGCGATGACTTTGACGGCAGATAGGGCGAGAGTGCCGTCGTCGGGGTTGGTCAATGCGGTCTTGATGCCGTCGAGCGTCGGCACCGACAGGTGCGCCGGGCTGGCTCCCACGGCAAGCAGCACCAGGGGCAACCCGATGATGATGCCCAGGATCAGCAAGGTGGCGAACAGTCCGGCGAGCCGGGCGCGGATGCCTCTCATCGGGCTACTCCATTCTGCGCGCGGATCAGACGCGCGCTGCTGTGGCCGGTGACGTGCAGGCTCCCGATCCCCATGACCGACAGGAACTTGGTCTGGTAGTTCTGCGAGGTCGTCACCACCAAGGTGTCGTTACTCGTGACCGCAACCGTGCCGTCTACTCCGGCCGCTGCCAGGTAGCTGCGGGCAGCGGCTGCCGCTGCATTGGTGTCGATCTGGGCACCCTGGCCCTCGACAGCGGGCCCACCGAGGACCTGCTCGCCGCCTGCACGTGCGGCCTGGCCGGCCACATCCCGGGCGCGCTGCTGAGCAGCGACCTGCCCGCCGAGGTCGACGGCCAGACCTACGAGCACGATCATCACGAAGGCCGCCGCGGCCATGAAGATGGTTACCGAACCGCGTTCGCGGTCGAGTCCCTGATGCTGCTTCTTGCCCATCTGCATCATCTCTCCCGGTATGTGTCGAGCGGGCTGGTCATCGTCTCGGTGATCGTCATCGACCCCGGAACACCAGGCACGGACACGTCCGACAGGTCGACAGTGCAGCGAACCGTCGCCCGGATGGTGGCCGGCGTCCCCACCGGAGCGGCGAAACCGGAGGCGTCGACGTCGACCTGTTGCGAGATGCAGTGCAGGCCCTGTGATGTCAGGCTTGCCGCCGCACCACTGGCCCCGCTGCCCTGTGCGGCTCCTTCGGTCCGTTCCAGTGATGCTGTCCGGGCGGCTTCGGCTGCTGCTGACTGCACCGCTTGGTGCGCCATCGCGACCCGGCCGCCGAAGATCACCAACAGCACAAAGAGCATGAACGCTGGCACCGCGATGGCTGCCTCGATGGCGGCCGAGCCCTCCTCCGGATCGCGACGGATGCGTAGCCAGCTCATCGGGTGAGCCTTTCCACCGGCACCGTGGCGCTTTGGTGCACCGTGATGGTCCAGCCAGGGATGATGCTCATCGAGGTCCCACTGACGGTGACCGTTGCCCGGTTTCCGGAGCGGCCGCCGCTGACGTGGACGCCGGCGAGGACATCGCTGCCACCGGCATCGCTGACGAAAGAGGCAGCATCGCTGATCCCGGCCGCCGCGGACCCGTTCTGCGCACCGGCAGTGCGTGCACCTTCTTGTGCCGCAGCGATCGCGACGGACCGTGCATGGAACCAGAGTGCGGCTTGCATGCCCAGGAACATCACCGTGAAGAGCGCAGGCAGGAGCACAATCATCTGGATGGAGCTCGATCCGCGTTCGCGTTCCGCCCCGACTCGGCGACCGAGTCGGGTGCGCAACAGCGTGACGATCCTGGTCATTGGTCTGTCCGGTCCGTCTACTTGATGTCGCCGGACTTGCTGCGGACATAGGCGGTGATGGCTGTCACGACGATGCCGGCGATCGCGATCACGGCAACCGCCCAGACAACGGACTCGATCGAGACCGAGCCCTCCTCCTGGTTGTCACGCATGGTGATGCGGGCCTCGTCGAGGCTGTTCTGCATGCGTGCGCCGAGAGTGTGCAAAGTGGCGATGAGCTGAATCATGGTTTGTGCCTTTCTTCTAGTTAGTGGCCGGTGGCCCGGTGTGGTGACGGTTCAGTTCGGTTGGTCTGGTGTGGCGGGGCAATAGGTCCGATCAGCTGCCACCCCCGACTACTCGCAGCAGCGCCGGCGCGATCAGCAATGCCATGAAGATCACCCCGAGCAAGCTCATCGGGATGCTCATCCGTTCGCCTACCTCGTTGGCCTTGGCGAGTTCGGAGTTGAGCATCGCGGTCCGCATCGAAGCCGAGCGGGCGCGCAGCTGGGTGTAGATCTGAGTTCCTTCCTCCCCGGACAGCCGCATGATGTCGGCCAGGTCCTCCAGCTCGGTCAAGCCGAGCTCGTGCCCCAGCGCCCTGATGGCCTCCCAGGGCGCCTCGCCCGACCACCGTGACCGGGTGAGTTCTTCGCTCAGCCTGCGGAACACCCAGCTGTCGCCGACACCCGCCGCGACTTCCATCGCCTGCCGGGACCCCGACCCTGAATTACGTTCCAGCGCAACAAGATCGATGTACGCGCCCAGCGCCCGGTTAAATTCGTCTCGGGCTTTCTTGGCGTCGTCGCGTGCGTTGTAGTCGGGCAGGAAGAACATCACCCCGGCGAACACGAGCGTCGCAACGACCGGGATGACGAACGGCAGCCGCAGTCCGATCACCGCGAAGAAGCTCATCAACAACGGCGGGACAACCAGGCCGAAAAGGGCGAACAGAACCTTCTCGCCGTAGAAGCGGGTCAGCGGCATCCGCAGCAGCGCCAGCTCCCTGTGTGGGGTGCGGGCCCACGCGCCGGGCGGGAACGTCTTGAGCGCCCACTGCCCGACCCGCTCAC
This sequence comes from Flexivirga meconopsidis, assembly GCF_026162425.1. GTDB lineage: Bacteria > Actinomycetota > Actinomycetes > Actinomycetales > Dermatophilaceae > Flexivirga > Flexivirga meconopsidis. The sequence continues at coordinate 18,155 of NZ_JAOBQJ010000002.1, forward strand.
GCGTGTCCGCCGGCTGCGCGGTCGTCTCGGCACGATCACGGACGCGACGCGGCTGGTCCGGGGAGAGACGTTCCAGGGCGTCCCCGAGGTCAGGTTGAGCAGGCACCAGCCGCCACACCAGCAATGCCAGGCCGAGGCCGATGAATCCACCACCGACCAGCGCCAGTTGCAGTCCCGTGATCATGCTTTCCATCCCCCAGTCTGCATCCCGATGAAGCGTGGGAGAGCTGCGCCGCGGGTCATCGTGCGCATCCAGATCAAGGTGGCGACGTAGGCGCTCAACAGCACGACCAGCAGGATTTGCCCCAAGGGTGATCCGTACGGTGCGACGTAGCGTCCCGTGAGTGCCAGGAACGCCAGCACCCCGACGGTGATCAAGGTGATCCAGCGGGCTGTCGCGCGAGGCTTGGCGCGGTCGGCCTCGATCTGCCTGCGTGCCCGCACATCGGCAGCCACCGACTCGGCCAGTGATTCCAACACGTTGGCCAGGCCACGCCCGCGGCGCCGAGCCCCGAGAATCAGGTTGGCGGCCACCAAGTCTCCTGTGGCGTCGTCGAGGTCGTCGGCGAATGCCCGTAGGGCGTCTTCAGTACCCCATCGGGCGCCGAGTCGCGCGACGAGCCTGTTCACCTCCGGGCGTATGGCGTCCGGCGTCGACCGCAACGTTGCGATCAATGCCTGCTCGAGGCCGACACCGGCCGTGAGCACCCCGGACAGTGATCGGGTCCACTCCTCCATCGCTTCGAGCCGCTCGATTTCGGAAGCCGCGCGAGGTGCAGTCAGCAGCATCGGAAGTCCGACGATGATCGCGGGCACCGCGAGGATCGCGATGAACCATCCCGTGACGACCGCCACGATGAGACCTGCACCAGCCCCGACCAGCAATAGCACCCGGGTTCTAGGGGAGATTTGACCCAGCCGTGCCACCAAGGGGAGGTGCGTCCAGGCTGGTGCAGGTGGCTTCTCTGGCGCGGGCCGCACACCCAGCACAGCGCCCAGCACGCCGGCCACGATGAGCGCACCGGCCAGGCCAGAGACCAGGGCGGTCATGAGGTTTCGCCTCCATGGATCCGGCGCTCGTTCTCGAAGGCGCGAGTGTCGAATCCGTGCTCATCCAACACCCCTCGGATGTGTTCCGGCAGCACGCTGGCGACCGCCGGCCCGCCAAATTTCGGCCGGAACACATGCTGGGTCGCATATCCGGTGGCTTCTTCCCCAGGCTCGACCGAGACGATCTCAGAGATCCATCGCTGCGGCCGCTTTTCCTGGTCGGTCCCCTCCTGGGCACCGGGCTGGTAGTGCAGCTGCACGATCAGGTCGATGTGTCCGGCCACCGCGCTCACCGCGTACCCGTCGGAGATGTGCGCTCCTGCTTCCATCGCGCAGGTAACCAGCTTCCTGATCGCGGCTTTCGCGTTGGCCGCGTGGGTGGTGCTGATGGACCCGGCGGTCGACTGCATCGCTTTGATCATCGACAGGATCTCCGGGCCACGGACCTCGCCCACGATCGTGCGTCCGAGCATGAACCGGAAGCTGTCGATGAGCAGGTCGTCGAGGGTCACTTCGCCGGCCTGTCGGCCGTTGATGCCCACCTCTCCCGATCCCGGTCGGGACTCGAAGGCGATGACGCGCTTGTGCCGGGGCATCTCTTCTAGGAAGAGCTCGTACTCCGTCTCAAAGGTGCCGATCTTTTCCCATGGGTCGATCGACGCACACAATCCGCGCACCATGGTTGTCTTTCCTGCGCCCTGCGGGCCGGCGACGATGATGTTGAGGCGGGCCTTGACGGCTGCTTCGAGGAAATCGGCTTGCAGGTCGCTGAGCATCCCGGTCGCGGCCAATTCCCGCAGGTCGGTGTCGCGCACGCGGTGCCGGCGGATCACCACCGTCGGCCGGTTGGTGCTCCAGCAGGCTGCGGCAAGCCGCGCTCCTCCAGGCAGGTTGATGTGCAGCCGGGGTTGCGCCTCGGAGAAGGGTCGCCCGCTGCCGGATTTGCTGCCGAGGAACGTGAGGAACTCGATCAGTTCCTCGTCGCTCTCGGCGACCGGTGGGCCCGGTTCGATCCGGCCGTCGCTGTGCAGCAACAGCACGTGATCGTGACCATAGGCCTCGATGTTCTCCACGGTCTCGTCGTCGACCAGCGGCTGGAACCGTCCCAGCCGGAAGAGTGCGTTGAAGATCGCGTCGGCCATGTCGTCTTGTTGGTCCAGGGACCAGGACTGGCGCCCGGCCGAGACCGCCTCAGCGGCCTCGCTCTCCAGCAGCTCAAGGATGATCGAGCGGCCGAGTTCCTCCTGGGCTTGCTCATCGAGCGTGCGGTCCTTGCCGATCGCTGCACTGAGCTGTTCTGATGCCTGGCTCCGGAATGCCGCGACCAGCCCCCAGTCGATGCCGTCGTGCGCGTTCGCGCCGGTTTTGCGTCGTCGTGCCGATCTGCCTGCTTGACGCCCTCGACCGGCATCGGTCGAGTCGTCATCCGATCGTGGTTGGTCGACTGCGTGAATGTAGGCGGGGCGGTCATGCGACTCCTCTCCCAGCGAAAACGATGACCGCGCCCGGCCGGTCTTCGGCTTATCCGTGTCCGCGCCGTCGTCGCCGGCGAAGAGCGGCAAGGAGGTGGGGTCTGTCGGGTCATCCGGATCGGACACCCAGGGGTTCGACTGGGTCATGCGGGGCTCCCTACATTCTTGGTGACCTCAAGGTCGGCGCGGTTGCTTTCGATCGCTGCCTGGATCGCTGCCCCGGTCGCGCGCAAGCCGCGCACCAGGCCGGAGTTGTCGAACTTGCGCGGTCGGTTAGCGCCGGTGGAGAACACGGAGGCGCCAGCGGCATCCCACGGAACGCTCTCTATGACGGGCAGTCCGAGGACCTTGCGAACTTCTCGCGCGCCGTATGGCTGCCCCTCCCCGATCAGCAGGGTGCCCAGCCGGGGCAAAGAACCGATCTTCTCGAACTCCTCGCGCAGTGACTCGGCCCAGGACCTGGCACCCGATAGCGCCGGCAGGGTTGTCCGCATCGTCAGCAACGCCAGATCTGCGCCCATCATCAATGGCCCCGGCGCGCCTTCCAGGCCGAGTCGGCCCGCGTCGACGATGACGTCCTGACCGTTGCGCCCCAGCCCGCGTAGTGCGCTCGTGAGGGGGCCCCACAACGTCGTCAGGCTGCGCGCTTGAGCGTGGCTGCGGACCCCGGGAAGCAGCAGCGCGTTCGAACCCGGGATGGGCACCATCTGAGACCACAGGGACTGCGCCAGGTTGCCTTCGCGGTGCGCCACCGCCAAGTCGATGAGACCGCCAGAGTGGGCGACCTCACCGTGGAAGTAACCCGCCAGGAGTCCACTGCCGCCAGTCGGGTCTGCCTCGACCAGCACAGCTGGACGCGGCCAGGTCAGCGTCAAGCCCAGGGCGGTAGCCGTCACGCCGGGCGATCCCGAGGCTGAGGTGAGAACGATGATCGCCATGGCTCAGTGTTCTCGCGAGTCCAGGACGAGAGCGACCTTTCCAGTGGCAGCCATCGATGCCACGTCGGGCGCCTGGTCCTCGGGGACCAGCACGTCCACCACTTTCTGCCCGTTCGAGCCGCCGTTCGAGACGCCGACTACGGTCGCGGCGACGTCCGTGGGTATCGAGTCGGCCTTGTACTGCCCCTGCTGGCCAGGTGTCAGCACGATCCGGACATCGTCGCCGTTCTCCAGCCCGTTGGCCGGAAGAGCACCGGACGCCAGGCTGATCCCGACCTCGCTCTGACCTGCACCCGGCACCACGCTCGAGGTGATCTCGTCACCGGTGACCAGCCCGCCCGCGGCGATGTCCATCGCCGCGCGTTTTCCGACCACATTGTTCAGTTCGGATGCTGGCAGCGGCTTCAGCCCGGGGTCCACTCCCACGCGGACGATCATCACGTCACCACGAGTGATCACCTCGCCGCGGTGCACCGTCGATCGCACCGCGAGGACTTCCTTCGCGGAGTTCATCGACGTGAAAGCCATCACGGCCAGCAACGCCCCCAAACAGACCGCAGCCACCGATGCGGCGATAAGCAGTGGTCGCCGGCGCATCTTCGGCGGCGGCGCCACGGTGTCACTCGAAGCCGCGGGTCCGATCGCGTCCTCGGGATCCTTGGTCCCCTGGTCGCGGCGGCGCGCGCTGCGCTGCTCGTCTGTTGGTGCAATTGCCATGGCTGCTGTCTCCCCAGTCAGTCCGTGTTCCGTTGGATACCGCTCACTTCGTGAGCACTTGGGCCTCGCCGATTCGAATGGTCGTTCTGCGGGCCGTGGTGACCGGGATCGTGCCGGTCTGACCGATGCCAGACCAGGTGATCGTCCAGTAGCTCGTCGCCGTAACCGTGTAGCTGCCCTGCTTGGTGTATTCGTTGTGCCCGCACGTCGGGGACTTCGCCTTGCCTGTCGCTGCGGTGTACGGCGTGCCCGGACCATCGCAGGTGATGGTCTGACCGTCGCCCATGTTCCACACGACGCGGTCGACCTTGCCGATCGCTGTCACGGTGTATCCAGCTGCGGAGACGCTCTTGGTGATCGGCCCGAAGGTATTCGGAGTCGGATTCTTCACCCACATCCATTGCGGCAGCCCGACCAGCCCGACCTTGCCCGGCTCGTTACCCGGGACGATCCCGATCGTGATCGCCTTCAATCCCATCGCGGCCACCGCTTCGCGCGCCAACTGCACCGGGTCAGGCGGTGCCTTCGGCCCATCCGGCTGCGTCGCAGACCAGAAGAAGAACCGAGACGTAATCAGGTCGCATTGGTAGATCGTGCCGTCTTTGTGCCCCTGCCACGCGGGGTCAGACTTCGCCGGTTGCGGCTTGGCAACGCTCACGTAGCACTGCTTCGACGGCGACCACCACGCATCGCCCTTGGAGCACGGAACTTCCTTGCCAGTCACGCTGCTCTCGCACTTTCCCTTCCCCTTTTTGGGCGGCTTCTTGCCTGGCGGGGTAGGCGTCGGCGGACCTGGGCTCGGCGGCTGCGTCGGTGGAACCACTACGCGGATCACGCAGGTCTGTGAGGTGGGATCCCACACGCTCCCGGGCGGGCACTTCACTCCGCCGGCAGCGTGCGCAGCTGGGGTCGCGAGTCCGACGAACGCAACCGAGACCCCAGCCGCAAGTGCACCCGCTCGTGTGCGCGTCAGCATTTCCCGAGGACTTTCTCTGTGGTGACGTACCACTTGAATGTCTTGGGATCCTGCGTGACGCCGTACCGGTACTCCACTCGGTGAGGCGCACCGGACGGCCTCGACACAGGCTTGCCAGACTTCTTCACCAAGTGGAAGTTGGTTCCGTCAAGGCACGCATTCACGCGATAAGTCGCGGGATCGGTGGTGCTCGACGCCACCGGGTGCAGAACTCGGAAGGAGCCCTCTCCTGTTTCGCCCCGCTGCCGTTCGGCACCGATGTTGTACTGCCATTGCGCGAGCTGCTGGCCGCGCGCGACGAGATCAAGACTCGTCAAGTCGCCCTTCGGGTTGGTCTCGAGAACGTCGACCTTCTTCCAGAACGCGACCACCGCCGCGGTGGCCGCTGCCTTCTTCTTCGCCAATGGGTCAGCGCTCGTTGTTGTGGACGAGCTAGCCGGCTTCGGAGGGGTCGTTGACGACTTGGTGCCGGGAGACGGCGTGGCGGTCGTCGATGGCGCCTTGCCGCCGTCGCTGCTCCCGCACGCAGAGGCCAGCAGCACGCTCCCCATAGCCAAGGTCGCGCCTGCCATCCGCATCGCCTTCGTCATGTCGGTCTCCTTGTTGTCTCGCCTGCCAGAAGGTCCGTTTGAGGGGTCCTGGCGGTCACGTCGGCTCAAATCGATGCACTTACACTAGTGCATTATGACTTTTGGAAGGTGCTCGTCCACAACCTCGTGTCGCTCTTGTGCCACCAGAGCCTCCCTTCCGCGCGGCGTCATGGGTTCCGCCGCCTCTTCACCCTGCCTGAGCACGATGCGCCGGCCGTCGAATAGCCACCGGTGATGCGCGCCGAAGACGCTTGGCCAGCACCTCGGCGTGCTCCGCCGCAAGGATCAGGTCGTTCCATTCGTGGAGTTCTGCGCGGGACGCCGACCCCAACCGCAGTTCGAAGGTCTCGCCCTCGCGCCGCCACGTTCGGGCGAGCTGCCGTGAGCTGGTCCGCAAGATCAGGCTGCAACGGCATCGCCACGCAGATCTGGTCGTCGTCGCTGCGAACCACCATGACGTCGTCCACGGCGATATGCCGCAGAACCTGGATGACGATGTGCGGGTAGCAGCCTGCCCACCGTGGAATGCGGATGGCGTCCTGGATTGCTGATGCAGCGCCCTCCCCCCTGGAGTGCGCGCCAGCTGTTCGACGACATGCTCTAGTCCCTCCGGCGCCTTCCCCGAGAGGGAACGCCGTGCTATGCAGTGCCCGTGAGGCACCACTTTTTTAGCTCAGGACTCCGGCCGAAACATCAGGCGCAGAGCCGATCTCACCTACGTGAGCGGCAGCGAGATTTTACCCCGCACAGGTTCGATCGCGCTATGCGCGCAGAGCCTCGTAGCGCCCTCATCACCGGCGCGAGCGGGGGCATCGGCAGCGCCCTTGCACGATGTCTCGCTGGCACCTACGAGTCCTTGATTCTCGTTGACACAGATAGGAATTCGCTCGATGCACTGGCCGCGGAGCTGCCGTGTGAAGCGGTGGTCGCGCCGTTGGACGTCACGGCCACGGACTACCGACACGACCTCGCAAATTGGGTTGAAAAAGCACCGGCTCTTGACTGTGTCTTTACCTTCGCGGGCGTTATGCATACAGGAACGGTGCTCCAGAGCACCTTCGAGGACTTGGTGCGAGTCATCGACATAAACCTGATCGGCACAATCGCCACCGTGCACGCATGCCTGCCGTACCTCGAACGCGGCTCCAGCATCGTGACCGCGTCCAGCGCGATCGAAAGCATTGCGGTTCCCCGCCACGCGTCGTATGTCGCCAGTAAGGCGGGTGTCTATGGGTTTACTCGCACCCTGGCCAACGAGCTGGATCAGGACGGCGCTGGGGTCCGCGTCAGTACGGCCCTCATCGGCGGCGTGCATACCGACATCCTGCGCAACGGCAGCTTCGCCGAGAACGAGAATCCAACGGAACGGGTGGCCAGCTTCGACCGCCGCGTCGCACGGTCGTCGGCAGACGACATCGCTCGCGCTGTCGTGCGCGGCCAGCAACGCGGCTCGCGCATCATTTACGCCGGGCCGGATTCCCGGGTTGCGGCTCTGCTTGCGCGCGCCGCTGGTCGTTACACTCGACTTCCGCGTATCTGACGTTGGGGGTGCAGCGATGTCCGGGCCTGAATGGTGTCTTGTCGAGACGTTCGGCCTCAAGCCACCGACGCTGGTCGGCCTTGGCTCCAGGCCCCGGAGCATGGTGCCGTTGGACAAGTTTTTTGCCCGTAGCCGGACGTCCCTGGCCATGGCGCACAGGGCTCTCGAGCACGTCACTGCGGCCGCGCAGCCATACGATGTGACCACTTCCGCCGGCCGCCGGTGTCTGGCTCATCCGCTCAGCGCGTACGACGGCCAGGTGAACGGCGCCTGGCTATGGCTGGGAGGCCCGGGCGACGCTGGGCCAGCCCTCCCGCATGACATCGCCGGCGCGTGGTATTTCAATCTCAGCAGCTTCGAGGTAGCCGGATCCGACGAGCTGCTCGATCTGTACCGCCAACCCGTGGAGCAGCGGCGCACCAAGCGAGCCATGGGTGAGGCCTTCACTCGACTTACTGCCGGACCGGATGCCTCCGAGGCGTTGGCCAAGATCGTGCAGTCCGAGCCCGGCACCGAACACCAGGCAATCTGGACAGTCGTCTGCGACGACGGCGATCGGCGCGCAGCCCATTTTTCCTGCCGAGCGTTGCGGCACGATACCCAGGACGGCCCACAGATCGTCCTACACGGCATCACCCACGACATCGGCCCCGCGGACGACGTCCCGCAGGCACCACACCTCGCTGTCCTTGAGCGTCGAGTTCTGGACGCTGCCGCCGAATCGGGCACTCATCGCGCGATCGTCGATGTCCGCACCGGCCACATCATCCAGTGGGTCGATTCACCGCCCTCGTCGATCGACTGGGCCGTGCCGGGCATCGACATCTTCCATCCAGACGATGCCGAAGTGGTGCACAATCTCAACCGCCTGGTCGACGGCGCGGTCACACGGTCGATCCGCCTGCGAGGCACTGATACAGAGTGGGCGGCCGTCAACGTGACCAGTCAACCGATGCTGCTGGACAACTCGACGACAGCCGCGCTCTGGACGATCGACGTGAACTCTTCGGGCAGCTAAACCCCGCGCCGCCGCCGAGACTCTTCTAGCGCGTCACGTAATACCTTCAGGCGGACGTCGAGCACACGGGCCAGCGGCGTCAGTTCCGCGTCAGCCGGCATCCTACTGAAGGCCCCTGCCTCCCACCGGATATATGTCGCGGCCGCCAAGTGCGCGCGACGCGCAGTCTCTCGCGAGCCGTAGCCGGCCTCCAGCCGCAGCAGCCGCAAATCGGCTGGCCCGTCGGCATCCACAAGTAGGTCCGCAATCCGGACCCCGAGAACCTTCGCGAGCTTGCTGAGGATCGCCGGCGTCGGCGTGGACGTACCCAGCTCCCAGCGGGACACCCGCTCTCCCCCAGCAACGCCAATCCGGTTAGCCAGCTGATGCTGGGTCAAACCAGCGTTCACCCGGGCGTCACGCAGCGCTTCCGCACGCAATGGTGAATGACCGGACACGATGGGATCGTATTCGTTTGGTGCGCCCTCGCACGGGTTGGGTCGTCACTCGTTGGTTGGACCGGTGACCGCTGCGCTGGAGCTTCGTCGACATCCGTTGGGCACCGGCTGAGCAGACTTCGGGTTCTCCGCTGCCAAGTCGTCGCGCTTTCACCTTTGTTCCAGTGACCAGGGGCCGAAGTATTCGGCGCGATGCGAGTAGCCATTGACGGTCCACGAGGCCGTCGACCACATGCCCACAAATCTCCATCCTCGCGTGTGACCGCCAGAGGCGCCATCTGTCCTTATGTAACTTGAAAGGAGAACAGTATGCCTACCCCCACAACACCCCGCCGCCAGTTCGAGACGCTGTCCGACGCGGCTGAGCGGACCGGCCTGAGCATCCGAACCCTGCGTCGCAGAATCGCCGCCGGCCAACTGCCCGCCTACCGCAGCGGACCTCGCGTACTTCGCGTTGACCCTGCCGACGTCGATCGGCTCATGGTCCTCATTCCAACGGCGTAACACCTCATATGACTCGCGCACAAGACAACCTGATGGTCGCGTTGCCGTGGTCCTCGTCGACGATCGAGTCGACATCTTGGTGGACAGACTGCCGGCCCGTCCCCGTAGCCTCAGTTCGATCGTCCGGCAGATCGCGGCCGGGATGACGTGCGCTGTCCTCCACTGCAGAAATGACACGAACGGTTCGTCGCCGACTACGGTCCGAGATCTGAACGAACCGTGCAACAACGTTCCGCAGACCTGGTCAAGACCTGGTCAGTGGTTCGGCATGGCTGTGACTCCTAAGGACGACCACCATCGTCCGAAAGTTGCTGCCTACCGCCCAGAAAGGGCGTCCCCCACCGCCGGGTAACGGTCGTCCTTCTTCTAGTCCCCGTCGTCGCCGGCTGACGATCTTGCGTTAGGTGGTGATCTCGATAGATGGCTCGACCTGCTGGTAGACGGGGGTCCACAGGTCGACGTCGACCTCGGGTGATTCGATGCTGACGATGAGGGAGTAGTCGACGCCCTGATCACTTTGGTCGTCCTTCGCGCGGTTCTTCCACCAGCCTGCGACCGGATAGACCGCGATGGCTCCCTTGCTGGCAAGGGCGGCGGCAGTACCGGACCAGATGTCGGTATGGAGCGAGCCTGCAGCCTGCTGCTGGTTAGTGCCGAACAGCCACCCTGGTTCGGTGTCGCGGCTCGGCGGCTTCTCGCCGTCGATGCGGGCGCGAGTGTTAATACGTTGCCGAAACGAGTCCACACTTTCCTCGGGTCGCCGGGTCGCGAACCGAAGTCCATGAGAAGGATAGATGTAGCGGCCGGTCCATCCGCGGCTGGAGGGGTTCGGCTCCACGAAGTACGAGAGAGTCACGCGCATCCGAACCCTCGCGGCGCCGAGAGCCTCGAGCTGGGGAATTGGCCACGGCAGCTCATGGAGATTCATCTCACGAGTCTTGCCCGCGTTACTCGCACCCTCACGCTGGTACGGGTGAATGCGCGCTTCGGCGACGAGAGTGAGTGCGTCGGTGGCGCTGTAGAGGGCTCGGCCCGAGTCAGGCACGCCCATCCCGTAGCGCCGCAACAGCGCGGTGAGCGCGGTTTTGCTCGATTCGGCGTCGAAGCGGGCGCGCATGGGATCGGTCCACTCGGCCGAGTGGACGATCAGCGCCCGCACGGTTTCGGGGCGCAGGCCAGGATAGGCGGCGTAGATGTCGGCGGCGATCGCAGCGACGGAGGCGGTGGCTGCGGAGGTATCGCGGGTTGTCGTGAAGAAGCCTTCGCCGAGTGTGCGGAAGCGCGTGGTCAAGCGCGCGAGATTAGGTGGGGTGTCCACGTCGGTCTTGTCCGGTGAGGCGGCGACGTTTCCGCCGTCGGCGACAACGTCGGGTTTGAACGGCCACTTTTTGCGATCGAACACGACCGAAGTACGGCTGACCGGGGAGAGTTCGCCGCGAGGGGCGATGGGGTGGTAGCCAGCGAAACCGGCAGCTGCCCCAGACATGTCGTCGTGGGAGGCGTATGCGCCGACGGTCAGTGCGTTCCAAGACTGGGAGGGGTCTTCAACGGGCTCAAGGTCACTGCGGCTGAGGTGGTCGTCGGTGCCGAGGACGTCGCGGATGTTGCCCGCGGAGATGATGAATAGTCTCGGTCGTCTGGGTTCATCGCGATCGAGGTAGGTGAATTTGGGGTCGGCGTCGTCGATGGCGCGGCCGAATGCTAACGCGTCGATCGATGCGGACCAGGAGGTCGGCTTGCCCGCTTCGGGAGCAGGAGCCGCCCTTGAATCTTCTTGCCTGGTGGCGGGTCTCGAACGTTGCGCGGTGACGGCGAGCATGAAGACCCGCGGACGATCCACGGCCTGAATCTCGGGCTGATCGACTGCGCGAGCGGTGATGGCGCCGTACAGGTCCCGATCGTTGTCTCCTCGGTCGGGCAGGAATTTCACGGATTCGAGGCGGTGACGGAGCTCGAGCGGGTTGATGTCGAGCACGGCGCCGTGGAGGTCGCCGTAGAGAGCGAGTCCCGCCATTTCGGTCCCGTGCCCATACACGGGCGGCAGTTGCCAGAGCGGATCCGCAACGTGGAGGTCTGGGGCGGCGATCGAGTCGGTCAGCAGCGGATGTCCGTCTTGCACACCCGTGTCCAGGATGCACACGGTGGGGGCGCTGGCTGATGCGGGACGAAGCCGTTGACGGAGCTCGTCGACCCATTCGGCCTGCTCCGCGGCGGGCAGTTCGGTGAGGAAGCTTGCGACGTCGTGAGGCTGCCGCAGTTCGGCGATGTCGTCGAGTGAGTGGAAGGCCTCGGCGAGCTGGTCCGCCGTGGCGTTCAGCAGCACGACGGTTCGTTCACCGAATCCGAGGTAATGGTCGCTGGTGCGGAGGCCTTGCGCGGTGACGAACTCAGTGAACCGGCTCAGCTCGTTGCCGTCGCGTTGGCGCAGCCACACCTCCCACCATCTGGTATCTGACGAGTCAGTGGGGTAGGTCGCGTCAGAGTCGGTCCAGAGTTCCCGAATCGTGGCTCGGCGGATGGACTGGATTCCATCGACCAGGTTTGCGTTGCGTACCTTGTCCTCGCCGGATGACTCGAGGTATTGGGTCAGCCGCTTGAGGAAATATTCCTTCTTACCGTCCGGGATGTAAACAGTCGCGACCTGGACGGCGCCGTCTACAGAATCGGCCTCCCGGACTGCGACGAGCTCGGGCTGCTCGCCGGAGCGCTGCACATCTAGACTCTCCAGGGCCAGTTCGAGGCCGGGAAACGAGACGAACGAGATATAGGTCCCTGAGACCTCTGGCGCGTCGACCGGAGCCGCTAGCGAAGCCTCATACTGCTGGACAAGGGCTGAGCCGTGTTGACCTCGATCCTGCGAGAACCCTGAACCGTCGGTGCCTCCTCCGCCCGTGGGAATAGTGAAGGGTTCCGAGCTCGGCAACGCGGGCACGACGATGTGTGGACGATCACGTGCAGCCATGCCACTTATACGCTCTCGTCACGCTGACCAGTGAGACGCGGCCGCTCCTCAAGGGCCGCAACCAGATCATCGGTGAGGATCCTTGTTCGACCGGCGAGGACACTGCGTTTTGCGGCGTTCTCTGCGGCGGTCGCGATCTCGGCATGGCTGAGGCCGCGGGCAGCTACGACTGCGCGCGGCCAGCTCAGGTTGCTGATGTGAAATATCGCCAGCCGGTTCTTGATAACGGCTTGGGCGCTCGCGTCGTCGGGGAGCACGAAATTCATGACCGTGTCGAATCGCCGATACAGCGCGTTGTCCAACAGTTGCGGATGATTCGTGGCCGCGACAATCACGCTCTCCGAGGCGTCCTCTTCCAGGAACTGAAGAAACGAATTCAGGACTCGACGGATCTCACCGACGTCGTTCGCTGCAGCGCGGTCGCCAGCGAGCGCGTCTACTTCGTCGAACAGATAGACCCCCCGCGTCTCGACGAGTGCATCGAAGATCAGCCGAAGCTTCGCCGCGGTCTCCCCCATGAACTTGGTGATAATCGTGTCCAAGCGAATCGCGAACAAAGGCAGTCCCAGCTCACCGGCCAGCACACGCGCAGTCGAGGTCTTACCAGTACCGGGCGGCCCAATCAGCAGCAGCCGCCGAGCGGGACGAAGTCCGTGATGAGCGAGCGTGTCCCGCTGATGTTGTTCGAGCAGGACCTGCCTCAGACGTGCACCCAGATCGTCAGACAGGACAAGGTCGCCCAGGCGCGCGTCCGGGTAGCTGACGGTCAGCAGTGAACTCAATTCGCCACGAGGCTGGGTAACGGGCACGACGGCCGCGACACGTGACGACGCCGAGGTTCGCTTGCGCAGGTCGTCTACGAGGTCGCGGAGGTCCCGGGCGAACTTCGACTGTCCTGAGCGTGCGGCTTTCGCGGCGACTTGCATGGCGATCGCGTAGAACTGAGGGTCGTCACCATCTGCATGGCTTTTTACGAGCGCCTTGAGCTGATCGTTCGTTGCCATGGCCTGACCTCCTTCGGCGGACGAGTCTGATCCTGACCCGGGTATGGCAGGCTGTCCACGCAGTCTAGCCATCGTCACCCACCTCATCGGGCAACCCGATACACGCACCGTGTCGGCACGCGTTCAGGATTACCCAGCATCTCCGATTCGCGTGTGCCGGGCGCCTCATCCTTCTGCCGCAGTCCGGGCAAACCCTTCGACCGCCGCGACGTCTACCGGATGGTCACCCGCATCGCCAAAGCCGCCGCGATCCCGCGGCAGCCCGCACTCGCTTCGCCATGCGGCGATCACCAACGCCCTGGAGGCCGGCGGTCCCGTTACGAGACGCACAAATCCTGGCATGGCACGCCGACCCGCGCACCACCGAACACTACGACCGAGCCCGCGGCAACCTCGACCGCCACGGCGTCCACTTCCTCACCGCCTACGTCGCCGGCGTCTGAACACCAATGTCGTCAATGCCGATTCCGCCCGCCTAGACGCGATAAATCCCACCTCAGATTGAGGTCGATCACGAGCCGCCAAGTAGAAGTTTGAACGCCCTTCTTGTGGATAACCTACGGAAAGAGGGACTCCCGTGGCGCAGGGCGGGAGCGTTTACGGCCGTCGCGGTCCAATGGCGGCAGTCCGCACATCTAGGGCGACGAGTCTCGGAGTCTGAACAAGATGTGGCAATTGGCCTGGCCCAACTGCGGATAACTACATCGCTGTGGTTCAGGGGCCGAATCGGGACGAAGTTGTCGGTCGTCGCCGGTACTCTATAGAGGAGGTCAAAAGCGATCTCAGCCAGACAGCACGAAGGCCCTGAGCCAGAGCGATGTCTGATCTCAGGACCTGCGCGGTGATACTTGGTCGTTCGCCAGCATAGGTCGGGAGTGGCGTCTTCGGAAGAAGAACCGCGTTCCTGTCTCGGAGATCACATCTTCCGGCGCCCGAGGTCCTCGTCGTCCGATGACGAACCCAGGAGGACGACCGTGTCCAATGACCCCGATCATCCCAGTGCGCAGTCGCCATCGCCGCCGGGTCCCGAGCTCTTCCAGGTGCTTGCACTCGACGGTGGCGGCGCGAAGGCGCTCTTTACCGCCCACGTGCTCGCGAGCCTCGAAGCTGACTTGGGCGTGCGCATCGCCGACCATTTCGACCTGATCGCCGGGACCTCGGCCGGCGGGATACTCGCGCTTGGTCTAGGAGCCGGGTTGACTCCCGCCGAAATCGTCGAGCAATACACCGACCGGGTCGAACAGGTCTTCCCTCGCTCACGTCGAGCGCCGTGGCGCTTTGGGTCGCACGCGATCGGGCCGGCCTACTCCAGCTCGGTCTTGCGCGAGGCTCTCACTGAGGTATTCGGAGCACAGCTGCTGGGTCAGAGCACAAAGCGACTCATCATTCCGTCGTGGGATGTGCAGCGCGCCGAGGTGCGCATCTTCAAGACGCCCCACCACCCGCGTTTGTGCCGCGACGGGAGGATCTCGATGGTCGACGTGGCGATGGCGACAACAGCGGCCCCGACGTTCTTCGAGGCCGCTCATGTCGACGGGCGGCGACTCGTCGACGGCGGGGTCTGGGCCAACAATCCCTCGGTCGTCGCTGTCGGCGAGGCCGTGAGCATGCTCGACGTCAGCCTGGAAGCCATCCGGGTGTTGAACGTCGGCACCGTCGACCAGCGGGCCAAGCACGCTGAGCATCTCGACACCGGTGGCTGGATCAACTGGGCCAAGCCCGCCGCCAACTTCATGGTCACCGCTGCTACTCGCGGGGCTCAGGGCACTGCCGCACATCTCGTCGGCAAGGACGACTTCGTTCGGTTCGACGCCTTGGTTCCCGGCAACGTCTTCACGCTCGATCGGGCCAGTCCAAAGTCATTGGCCGGCCTGGCTGCCGGCCAGAGCCGGCTCCTGAGTCCCTTATTCACCGAGCGGTTCGCCGCGCACACGGCGACCCGCTATATCCCCAATCCTCTGCCCGGCACCGATGACGAGCCCGGCACCCCGACGACCCCCGGAGGCGCATCGTGAAGCACACCGACTACTTCAAGAACTTCCTCGACAACACCGTCAACCTGCCCCAGTGGAAGGTCGATCTGCTCAGCAGCCGGGTCGACTCGATCTACCAGTGCCTGAAGGACGACCAAGAACTCAAGCCCCTGATCAAGAAGAAGATCCCCCAGGGCTCCTGGCCGCAGCGGACGATCATCAAGCCGGTCAACGGCAACGCCTTCGACGGCGACTTCATGATCCAGATGGTCGAGGACCCTGACTGGGCCGACGACCTCAAGAAGTACGGCAACGCGATCTACAACGTCCTCCACAAGACCTCGCCCTACAAGGGCATGCCACACGGACGAAAGTGCCGATGCGTCTACGTTAACTACGCCGAGAACGCGATGCACGTCGACATCGTCCCGTTCGTGCTGCGCGCGGACGGGACGCAGTGGATCATCAACCGCGACGACAACAAGTGGGAGCGCACCGACACCGACGGCTTCACCGAGTGGATGAAGACCAAGGACGCCATCGCCAACAAGCGCTTGCGTGAGGTCATTCGGATCATGAAGTTCTTGCGCGACCACAAGAACTCCTGGACGGGCACGAAGTCCATCCTGGTCACGACGCTGCTCGGCGAGCGGGTCGAGTCGTGGCGGAAAGTGCTCGACAATGGCTACTACGGCGACCTGCCGACAGCGCTGCTCCACATCGTCTCCGACCTCGATGAGTGGCTCCAAGATCGCCCTACCAAGCCGACCATCATGGATCCATCCGGCTCCGGCACCTCCTTCGACCACCGCTGGACCCAGGAAACCTACGCCCACTTCCGGAACCGCATCCACGCCCACGCCGCCGAGATCAAGGCCGCCTACGACGAGGAGGACTTCGACGAGAGCGTGAAGAAGTGGCAGACACTGTTCGGCGAAGGCTTCAAGGCCCCCAAAGGCTCCGGCTCGTCGTCTGGCTCCTCGGGATCGACCAAGTTCAGCAGCGTCTCCAGCGCCGGGGCTGCGGTGTCGGCGTCGACGGTGAAGCACTCCGGTCGCGCCGGGTGATTGCGTGGAGTGCGGCGTGAGTAAGAGGCGCACTAGCGAGTGGCAGGCCAGAGTCCTCGGGGACCTGACCGCCTTCGCGTTGGCGTACCCGGGCGAGGTCGAGATGATCGGCAAACCTCGATACAGCGGCAGGATGATGCAGCTTCGCATGCGTGTGCGCACCGCTGGCATCGAGCGCGTCGATGGCGGCTTGCGCCTGCTTGACCACGAAGAGTTTCAAGTCAGCGTGGGTCAGTCCGACATCGTGCCGCCGCGTATCGACGTCGATCACCTGCGGTTTCTCAATCATGCCCACGTGCTACAGGGCACCCGACTGTGTCTGTACCTCGACGCGTCGCGTGAATGGGACCCCGCCGGCGGCTTTGGCGGCCTTGTCGACCGACTGATCGAGTGGCTTGGCGACGCCGCTGCTGGACGCTTCGACGCCCAGACCGCGCTCTACCACGCCGTCGGCGGAGTGCTTCACGAGACGGACGGTGCCCCGAGCGTGGTCGTGCGCCGCCCGTTGCCCGGCGGCCGACTTGTCCGAAACGGCTGGCTCATCCAGCGGACCCCGCTTCGCTACGACCTGACGCTGGACCGCGACCGAGCCGTGGGCAGCACGGTTGCCGAGCATGTGCCAGTCGTGCAACTTGACGCCGCTCTGCCGTTGGGGGTGGGTAACACACTCCTTTCGCTCCTGAGTGTCATCGAGGACTCGTATGCGGGCTACCCCGCACCTGGCGACGCATTCGCCAAGGTGCGTAGGCTGACGGGTCTTGCGGCGCCGTTCCTAACCGCCGCGGGCGCAAGCGCGATCCGCAAGCCCGACGGCACAGCACAGCGCATCGTGATCGCGGTCCCTCACCCCACCGGCGGAGCGCCGCACCTGCTCGTCGCCAGCCTTCCTGGGCCCGCCGCCGACCGACTCCGGGCGCTGGCCCGAGACAGCGCGAAGAGGAGTTCCATCATCACTATCGACCCGGCCAAGAGTGAGTCCGGCACGGACGTGGAGTGGCTCCCTGTCTCCGACGAGCGCCCCGAGGTCACGACCCGGCGTGACTCGACGCGGCCGGTCGCTGCCTTTGCTGACAAGACCGTGCACGTCTGGGGCTGCGGTGGTCTCGGATCGTGGGTCGCCGAGTTCGTCGTTCGCGCGGGCGCGAAGAAGGTTGTGCTCTGCGACCCCGGCCGCATCACCGGGGGGCTCCTGGTCCGCCAGAACTTCACCGAGGCCGACGTCGGTGACTCGAAGGCGGAGGCCCTTGCCGCGCGTTTACGGGCGATCAGTGATGTCGTGGAGGTAACGGCTTGCGACGGCAACATGCCGGAACTCTCTGAATGGTCCGACGCCGATGTGGTCATCGATGCAACCGTCAGCGTGGCTATCGGGCGCGTGCTCGAAGCCGCCGCCGCGACCGCCGGTCGCCCGATCCTGGCGCAGATCGCCTGCGACGTGCGAACCGGAACGCAGGGAATCCTCACAATCTCGATGCCGCCGGAATCACGCGGTTGCCTCACCATCGACCGGCAGGCAGGTCACATGGTGAATGCTGACGGCAGTTTGGAGCCGTTCCACGAGTTGTGGGGCTCAGAGGCTGACTCCGACGAGATCATCCCGACGCGCGGCTGCTCGACGCCGACGTTCCACGGATCCGCCGCTGACCTGAGTGGCGTGGCAGGCGGTCTAACCAGCATCCTGGGCTCACACCTCGCATCGGGCGACCCACTGTCGGGAACGCACCTGATCTCGCTGCCCCACGGTGAGGCTGGCCCGCTGCGACACTTTGTGCCGGTCGCAGATCCCATCGAGACGGGGCTGTCCAATGGCTGAGCCACAGTCGACTTTGTCCCCCGATGAACGCGACACCACCGTCAAGCGAGACCGCATCAAAGAATCGGTGCGCAACGCTCTGTGGGCACGCACCGCTGGACGATGCACGATCTGCAACCGCCGCCTCCTCGGCGACCAGCGGACGTACCTTCACTCGGTGCTTCTGGCCGAGCTGGCGCACAATATCGGCGCCACCGGCGGCGACGGCTCCCCGCGCAGTAGAGACAATGACGGGGTCGATGACACTGAGGCCGAGGAGAATCTGCTGCTCCTATGCCATGACTGTCACAAGATCATCGACAACCCCGACCACATCGACTTCTTCCCGCCAGAGAAGCTGCGGCAGATCAAGGAGTCGTTCGAGCGGCGCATCGAGATGGTCACAGAGAACGGCGGACTTACGCGAACCGCGGCACTGCGAGTCGGCTGCACCATACGCGGCTCGCTCGCCATGGCCTCGCAGCGCGAGATCGCCGAGACGCTTCTGGCAGTCAACTACCTCGGGCTGGTCGAGACCCAGCGGAGTGGAGACTTCAGCTGCCGCATCAACGGCGCTGTCGGCGGCCGTGGGTTCTGGGACGCCGCCCAGCAAACGATCGACGACGCCATCACCCAGGTGCGACAGGCCATCCACACCGGCGACGTCAAACACATATCAGTGTTTGCCATCGCCCCAGTACCGCTACTCGTCTACTTAGGCTGGCGCCTGGACGACAAGACACCGACGCGCCTCTTTCAAAAGCACCGCGACCAGTTCGTCGGCTGGTCATGGAGCGACCAACGCGCTCCCGTCGAGTTTGAGGTCATTTCGTCCGACGAGGACACCTCCGCCGAACACGTCGTGCTGGTCTGCCCGCTGACTAGCGAGGTGAATCGGGCTGTCTTCAGTGATGTGCTGGAGGGGCAGCCGATTATTGAGGTCAGACCCATCAACGAGGCCCCTAGCCCGACGCTGTTCTCCCACGAGCAGTCGCTGGTCAACTTCGGCGAGCAGTGGCGAGCCGCGCTAGCGACAGCCGAGGCGCGGTTCTCAAATGCTAGGCGCTGGCACCTGATTGCTTCAGCCCCCGTGTCCGCCTCGATCGAGATAGGCCGTGCGTTCGTCCGTGACATCCACCCGCCTGTCACGGTCTACGAGCGCAGCGCCGAGTCCTACGAGGCAGTGCTCGTCGTCAGCCAATAGAGCAATGATCGTGGGGCTAGGGCCAACTGAAACTACTGTGTCGGGTGGGGTGTCCAAACCCAGTCGTTGCGACACCCCGGCCCGTGCCTCTGGAGCGCTCCGAAGAAAAGCCCACATGCCGCGATCTTCGCCCCCGTGAAAGTGCGTCCTATCGCCGCGTGAGCGACAGTGGAGTCGGATTCAGACTCGGCCGTCATGGGCAAGAGCATGTTTGCGCCGGATGAAACGATCGGCATCGCGCGGCAGTGACGCGTGTGTCTGATGAGATTTTTGAAGCGTGCGGTGGTTCAGGTCGGGTCGCCCCGTCGTGGCGGCTACGCTCACAGAAGGAAGAGGTGAAGTCGTTGGCCACGAATAGCGCGATCGAGTGGACCGAGGTCACCTGGAACCCCGTCACCGGGTGTGACCGGGTCGCCGCCGGGTGCGACAACTGCTACGCACTGGCGCTGGCGAAACGCCTCAAGGCGATGGGCGCGGAGAAGTACCAGAACGACGGCGACCCCAGGACCTCCGGCCCCGGCTTCGGCGTCACGATCCATCCACGCGCACTGGAACAACCGCTGAAGTGGCGCACACCAAAGGTCGTCTTCGTGAACTCGATGAGCGACCTCTTCCACGCCAAGGTGCCGCTCGACTTCATCCGCGACGTCTTCGACGTGATCCGCGAGACGCCGCAGCACACCTACCAGGTGCTGACCAAGCGCGCGCACCGTACAGCGAGGATCTCCGACAGACTCGACTGGCCGGACAACCTCTGGATGGGCGTGTCGGTGGAGTCGTTCGACGTCACCGACCGGATCGACCACCTCCGCATGGTCCCGGCAGCCACGCGGTTCCTGTCGTGCGAGCCGCTCCTCACCGCGTTACCGGGGCTGGACCTCGAGAGCATCGACTGGGTGATCGCCGGCGGCGAATCGGGGCCGCGGGCGCGGCCGATGGACCCGGCCTGGGTCGAGGACATCCGCGACCAGTGTGTTCGGGCCGGAGTGTCCTTCTTCTTCAAGCAGTGGGGAGGCCGGACACCGAAGGCCAACGGACGGCAACTCGAAGGCCGCACCTGGGACGATATGCCGCAACTGGCCGTGGAGCCGGCTTAGACAAGCTCTAGTCGCCCAGGATGGGAAACTCGATGCGAGTCCCATCCGGGAACGTGCCCTTCCTCTTCTGATTGGGCGATGAGATGCGCCCGGCCGCCTGCATCGGCTTGAGGGTCTTCACCTTGACCTGACCGCTGTGAAACGGCGTCTCGGTGATCACGTAGTCGATGATCTCTTGAACCGGCACGGTCCGGCCAGCGAAGTGCTGAGCCAACTCGTCCTGAAGCGGGCCTGTGTTGGCCTCGTCGCCGAAGAGGACCTGGAGACCCGCGAGCCTGTCATCGAACTCGTAACCACCACCTGGGGCCAGGGCCCACATCGCCTGTTTCATCTTGTTGTAGGCCTGGTCGTTCCGCGTGCAGAAGAAGAGGTAACTGCCGGTATGCCCGGTGCTCGTGACCATCTTGAAGCTGCAGATGTGGGCGAAGTTGCACTCCTTGCGCAGCTGCCGCTCGTAGAGATCGTGGATGAACTCGGCACGACCCTGATCCTTCGGGGGCGCGTTCTTGTACTCGTCGGAAGCAAACAGCGCAGTAAAGTGGGGGTCGACGTTGCCCGCGTTCGCGAACCGATTGACGCTGTTGAAGTCGAAGTAGATGAACAGTTCGCAGGACTGATGGCTGACGAGGTCGCGGATCAACGACATCGGGACGTCCTTGTACCCGAACGGATCGATGAAGGCGAAGGTCGGCGCGAGCTGGTGACCGGACGGGATTGAATCGAGGATGCCGCGCGCCAACTCCTGAAAGTTCTGGTTCTCGACCTTTACCTCTATGTTCTTCGGCCAAGGCGTTCGGCTTGCCTGAAGCTCGGCGAGGACGGTCTGCAATGAGGCGAACCGCTCGCTGTCCCACTCATTGAACGCGAACGTGAACTGGGTGTCGCCGAAGCCGGCGAACGCCTGATGATCGAGCAACGCCCGCAGTGTCAGCACCGGCGAGCCAGGTTCATTGTTCGCGTATTGTCCGGGTCCAGCGAACCCATCCAGAATATTGACGCTCGAGTGATAGGGGCTGCGCCCGAAGATGGCAAACCACGCACCGAGGTAGCGGACCAAGATGTCATGCTTGACCATGGTGTGTGCTGGCCGTTCCCACACGGTCGGGAGGCTGTCACCCTTGGCCACGATCGCCTCCTCGCTCCCTGACCTGCCGCGTCACCTGTCGCCTTTGGCACGGTTGCGTGTCGCATGGAGCGGTCAGGTTCGTCGAGCCGCTCTTCGACCGGGCAGTCATGCCGTCCTTCGCCCCCTTGGCCGCGTTGAGGCTGGACCTTCGGTTCGCGACGGTCGACATGCTCTCCCCCTTGTGGCCCAGTGCACCGCCGGCTCGGGGCGCTTCTCCCTGGCCATCGTATCGGCGGCAACTGATGAAGCTGGGGATCGAGGTCTTGGCGCGGCGTCTGAACGTGTGGCGTTCCACCGAGGACGCATGCTGCCACCGAAACCGCGCATCCATGGCCCTCCGGCGCGCTGTCAGCGTCAGCTTCTAGGTTGTCCTCATGTGGCTTCACAGTTCGCCCACGGACCTTGCAGTCGGAGCCGAAGTACTCCCGCCGACTGTCACCGGCAAGCGACCCCGCACCTTCGCTCCCGACGAAAACTACAGGATGTATTCCTGGTATCGCGACGATCGTGTCTATGTCTCGCGCATCGACGGTTCCGATCCGCTGCAGGTGCTCGGAACGATGCCTTGGAATCAGCCGAATACGTATCTCTATGAAGTCGACCCGGCCGATATTGAGCACGACGGTGATGTCGTCGCGGCCCCAGCGGGGTCTCACTCGTGTGCAAAGGCCGTGGTTGCGCGCCGCATCTATGAGCCGGTCAAAGCCGCAGGCACGGGCTCGACGCACGATGGGTAGTGATCGATGTGAACCAGGCTCGAGCGGAAGCTAGTTACCGTGAGTCAACTCGAGCACTGGCGGCGCGCGTTGACTGGCCCAACCGTTAACCGCGCGGCACTCGACTTGTTCGCACGGGACGCGTTCCCCGACACGGACCAGATCGAGCGCATCTCCCACGCGTGGGCAGCCGACGACCGATGGGCGCTTGGATCTCTCCTCGTCGAGCCGATCTGCGCTACGGCTGGCTAAGTGATCAACGGGATTCACCGGTTAGAGGCTATGCGCGCTCAAGGCAGCCGCTTCACCGTGGCGCTGAACTAGCGTGCCAGCAGCGAAACTCCTGGCCCCGAGACCAATTGAGCACAAACGAAGTCCATGTCTCGAATCGGCGAGCACGAGTCGGAGTCAGTGAAGGCGCTGGCGCGTGGCCTGGGCCGTTGTGGTGGCACTCGATGAATGGAGGAGCAGTTTCCGTCGCAAGGTCGTATAGGACAGGCGTCATACCGCCGCGTAGTCGGTTCCGGATGCTGGGCCGGGAAGGCCTTAAGGCGAAAGCCCTCGCGAGCCCAGCCCTGTCACGGTAGGCCGCGGCAGTTTCGCCGCCGCATCGGCATCCCAGCAGCGCGCCCGGCTCGTAGCGCATCGTGGGTCCGGCCGCCATCTGCGCGGCGATCCACCCAATCCTTCGGGTTCGGTCCAGCCAGACCGAGAACCGGGGTCAGTAGGGTGCACATCGCGGACGCGCAAGCGTCGCCGCGGGACTTCGACCTTGAGCCAGTAGCGAAGGGATCCGTTGGAGATGGCCTGCTCGTTGGGCGGTACCCACAGCGGGCAAGATCAGCGCATCAGTCTCCGCTGCGGACTCGGACGTGTTCCCGCCGAGGAACGGCTCACGATCCAGCCGACGTCGTTGAGATCCGATGTCCCCAAGTAGCGCAGAAGTAGTGCACCCCCGAAATTGAGAAGCCCCTAACCTTGCGTTTCCGCAGGTCAGGGGCAGTTTCGAGCTGGTGGACGATACTGGGATCGAACCAGTGACCTCTTCCGTGTCAGGGAAGCGCGCTACCGCTGCGCCAATCGTCCAATGCGATATGACAACCGCAGAGCGGACAACCGGGCTCGAACCGGCGACCTCAACCTTGGCAAGGTTGCGCTCTACCAACTGAGCTATGTCCGCCTGTAACCCTGGCCTTGGCAGCCGGGGCAACGGAGATGAACTTTATCCCACTCTCCGCCCAACATCCAAAACGGGTGACTCTGTGTCGCTTTCGCGAGCAACATCGTCGGCGAGATCATCGAGACGGAAACAGGTATCGCCGGCGAAATGGTGAGCGACCGGACTCGACGGGTCGGCGAATGCGACCGTGCAGATGGAGTTCGCCGACGCGGCGCCCAGGCCTGCGTCGTACTGGCAAAACGATGCTGGAGGTGGAGACGGGATTTGAACCCGTGTAGACGGCTTTGCAGGCCGTTGCCTCGCCTCTCGGCCACTCCACCGTGGAGCGGACAACCGGGCTCGAACCGGCGACCTCAACCTTGGCAAGGTTGCGCTCTACCAACTGAGCTATGTCCGCCTGCAGCTCGCAGACGAGCTGCGGTGCGTGCTGCGCAACGTTATCCGATAGCGCGGCGCGAATCCAAACCCGCCTCGTCGGCGGTCGTGTCGGCGGGCAGCGGCTGCTCTGCCGGCTTGCGACGGGAGTCCGCCGCTCCTCCGCGTATGGCGGTGAGCCGCGGCAACGGCGCGAGGTCGGCGACGCCACCGTCCTTCAACCGGTTCACGCCCTTGTTCACCCCGTCGCCGATCCACTGGGCCGCTCGGTCCCGCACTGTGACCTTCTCCGGCGGAGGCCAAAGACGCACCGACGCGGCGTTCATCGCCGCACCGATCAACACCGCGATGCCGAGGAAATACAGCCAGGTCAGCACCACGATCGTCGCCGCGAGCGGCCCGTAGATGCTGGTGCTCGCGTCACCCATCGAGCGCCCGAGGAACCAGCGCAGCGCCATCGACGCCCCCACCCAGATCACCAGCGTGAGCGTCGCGCCGGGAATGTCCCGCACCCATGGCGTCTTGGACGGCGTCGCGATGTAGAACAGCGTCGCCAGGCTGAGGATCGTCAGGCCACCGACCAGCGGCCAGTAGAACGTCATCAGGAAGCGCAGGCCGGGCGGCAGCCAACTGGCGAGCAGATCGGGCCCGATCACGATCAGCGGTATGACGATGGCCCCGAAGACCAGGCCCGCGAGATAGAGCGACAGGCTGAGCAGCCGGGTGCCGATGATCCCTCGGTGGCCGCCCTGGCCATACATGATCGACACGGTGTCGATCGTCACGTTGAGCGCCCGTGACCCGGACCACAGTGACAGTAGGAAGCCGACCGATATCACGTCCGGCCGTCCGGCGCCGAGCGCGGAGTTGATCGTCGGCATCAGCACATCGCGCAGGCTCTGCTCGGTGAGGAACTGCGCGGCATACGTCTCGATGTTGGTGGTGACCTGACCGACCGCGTTGGGACCGAGCCACTTGCCGAGGTAACCGACCGCACCGAGCAGCCCGAAGATCAGCGGCGGCAACGACAGGAGCGCGAAGAAGCCGGACTCGGCGGCGAGACCCGTGACGCGGTAGCGCATGCAGACTCGGATGGTCCCCAGCACCAACCGCGCGAGGGCCAAACCACCTGGCACCCGTGACAATTCGCGTCGCGCGACGGCCTTCACTCCCATGAACGCGCCTCGTTCGCCCGGCCGGCCTCGTCACTCACTCAAGCCACGGTATCGGCGGAATGGCCAAAACCTGTGGACCTCATAGGTGTTCGCCTGTCCCGTGTGTCACATCCGTCACGCGGTTCGGAGCGCGGGACGAGCACGCATAGACTTCGTGTCCTCATGGACATCTGGCCCGGTAAGCCCTACCCGCTCGGCGCGACGTATGACGGCACCGGCGTCAATTTCGCGTTGTTCTCCGAGATCGCCGACGGCGTCGAACTCTGTCTGGTGGACGAGTCCGGCGCCGAGACGCGCATTCCGCTGTCCGAAGTCGACGGACACGTCTGGCACGCGTATCTGCCCGGCATACAACCCGGTCAGCGGTATGGCTACCGCGTCTACGGCCCGCATGACCCGGCAAACGGGCACCGGTGCAACCCGGCGAAGCTGCTGCTCGACCCCTACGCCAAGGCGTTCGACGGTCAGATCGACGGCGACGAAGCGCTGTTCAGCTATCGCTTCGACGACCCTGACGAGTTCAACGAGGACGATTCGCTCGGTCACACGATGCTGTCGGTGGTGGTCAACCCGTTCTTCGACTGGGGCCACGATCGCCCGCCGCAGCACGAGTATCACGACAGCGTGATCTACGAGGCCCACATGAAGGGCCTCACGATGACTCACCCGGACGTGCCGGAGGAGATTCGCGGCACGTATGCCGCGATGGCGCACCCGGCGATCATCGACCACCTCACCGGGCTCGGCGTCACCGCGGTCGAGCTGCTGCCGGTCCACCAGTTCGTGCAGGACGCCACCCTGCAGGAGAAGGGACTGCGCAACTACTGGGGATACAACACGATCGGCTTCCTGGCCCCGCACAACGAATACGCCAGCTCGGGCACCGACGGTCAGCAGGTCACCGAGTTCAAGGCGATGGTCAAGGCGCTGCACGAGGCGAACATCGAGGTCATCCTCGACGTCGTCTACAACCACACCGCCGAGGGCAACGACCTGGGTCCGACGATCGCCTTCCGGGGCATCGACAACGCGGCGTACTACCGCCTGGTCGACGACGACAAGTCGCACTACTACGACACCACCGGCACCGGCAACAGTCTGCTCATGCGCAGCCCGCACGTGCTGCAGCTGATCATGGACTCACTGCGCTACTGGGTGCAGGAGATGCACGTCGACGGTTTCCGCTTCGATCTCGCCGCGACGTTGGCGCGGCAGTTCCACGAGGTCGACAAGCTGTCGGCGTTCTTCGACATCATCCAGCAGGACCCGATCATCTCCCAGGTCAAGCTGATCGCCGAGCCGTGGGACCTCGGTGACGGGGGTTACCAGGTCGGCAACTTCCCGCCGTTGTGGACCGAGTGGAACGGCAAATATCGCGACACCGTTCGCGACTTCTGGCGGGGCGAGCCGTCCACGCTCGGTGAGTTCGCCTCGCGTCTCACCGGTTCCAGCGATCTTTATGCCCACTCCGGCCGTCGACCGATCGCCTCGATCAATTTCGTCGTCGCGCACGACGGCTTCACGCTGCGCGACCTGGTGTCCTACAACGAGAAGCACAACGAGGCCAACGGCGAAGGCAATCGCGACGGGGAGAGCCACAACCGATCCTGGAATTGCGGTGTGGAGGGCCCGACCGACGACCCGCAGATCAATACGCTCCGCGACCGCCAGCAGCGCAACTTCATCGCGACGCTGCTGCTCAGCCAGGGCGTGCCCATGCTCGCTCACGGCGACGAACTCGGCCGCACCCAGCAGGGCAACAACAACGTCTACTGCCAGGACAACGAAATATCCTGGGTCGATTGGCAACTCGACGACCAGGAGCAGTCGCTGCTCGACTTCACCCGAGACGTGATCGCGCTGCGGCAGGAGCACCCGACCTTCCGGCGCCGACGCTTCTTCGAGGGCGATGCGCACCACGGCGGGGCCAGCGATGTCGGCGACATCGAGTGGTACTCCCCTTCCGGCACGGAGATGAACGAGCTCGACTGGCGCAACGGCTACGCACGAGCGCTGATGGTCTTCCTCAACGGGCGCGCGATCCTCACCCCGGACGAGAAGGGCCGCGAGGTCATCGACGACCACTTCCTGCTGCTCTTCAACGGACATCACGAGAGCGTCGACTTCACCGTGCCGAAAGACCTGCACGACGGTCAGTGGGCGATCGCACTGCACACCAGCGACCCCGAACAGGTCGACGCCGAACGCAGCTACACCTCGGGCGACAACATCTCGGTGGAGAGCAGGTCGGTGATCGTGCTGCAGGCGGTCGCGGAGCACGACTGACCGCGACCACCTGCAGCCGAGCCGCATCAGGTCGCGGCGAGCCTCTTCTGCTGCGCCTTGACGTCGAAGTCGGCCTTCGGCCATTGCAGGTCAAGCGACCGCAACCCGTCCAGCAGCAGCTGCTGCACCGCGAGGCGGGCATACCACTTGTGGTCGGCAGGTACGACGTACCAAGGGTTTTCGTCTGTCGAGGTCTTCTCGAGCATCGCCTGGTAGGCCTCCATGTAGTGGTCCCAGTACTCACGCTCGTCGATGTCGCCCGGATTGAATTTCCAGTACTTGTCCGGGCGGTCGAGGCGCTCGGCGAGCCGGCTCTTCTGCTCATCCGCCGAAATGTCGAGCATCACCTTGATGATGTGGATGCCCTTGGCATTCGCACTGCGCTCGAAGGTGTTGATCTGCCCGTAGCGGCGGCTCCAGGTCGCCGGCGGCACGAGATCGTGCACCCGCACGACGAGGACGTCCTCGTAGTGCGAGCGGTCGAACACGCCGATGTAACCAGGGTCCGGCAGCTCGCGACGGATCCGCCACAGGAAGGGTTTGCGCCGCTCCTCGGCGGTCGGCGCCTTGAACGCGTGCAGCTTCACGCCCTGCGGGTCGACCGTGCCGACGACGTGGCGCATGATGCCGCCCTTGCCTGCGGTGTCCATGCCCTGCACGACCAGCAGGATCGACGGGCCGTCGCCGTCGCGACCCCCGGCATACAGCCGCTCCTGGAGGTCGTCGATCTCGTCCCGGACCGCCGCCATCGCCTTCTCGGCGTCCTTCTTGTCACCCGAAAACCCAGGTGTGGCAGCAGGATCGACGTCGGCGAGCTGAAAGCCGGGTTTGACGCGCAGCAGGTCCGCGATCGACGCCTTCGGCTTGTCGCTCTTCTTCGACTTCTTCTTCGATTTCTTCGCATCCTTCTTGGCCATGCCACATCGTCGCACACATGGTGTTGCATGGGTTCATGCGACAACTACTGTCGGCCGGTGCCGGGCTGAGCGACGACGACCTGATCGCGCTGTATGCCGGGGCTTCCACCAATCCTTCACTCGTACGGCTGAACATGGCTGCCACCATTGATGGTTCGGCGACCGGTGACGACAACCGTGCGGGATCGATCAACACGCCGCCGGACAACCGGGTGTTCCAGTTGCTGCGCGCCTGGGCGGACGTGATCGTCGCCGGGTCGGGCACGGTGCGTGCCGAGCACTATGACGCGGCGGTCACTGATCCCCGGTGGACGAAGGTGCGTGCGGGACGGCCGGACCATCCCGCCTTGGCGGTGCTCAGCGCGTCCGGCCAGGTGCCACCCGAGGTCGGCACCAATAAGGGGGGCGAGGTCCTGGCCGTACGATCATCCGCGGATCGCCCGTTCTCCGAGGTGGTCGACGAGCTGCGCGAAAAGGGTTACCAGCGCATCCTCTTCGAAGGCGGCCCGACGATCGCCGGCGAGACGCTCGCGCAGGGCGTGATCGACGAGCTGTGCCTGACCTGGACTCCGATGCTCGTCGGCGGCGACGGTCCGCGCATCGCGCACGGCCCGGCAATGGACCGCCCGCTCACGCTGCTGTCGATGCTCGAAGAGGACGGGACCTTTATCGGCCGATGGCAGGTCGACTGAGATTCGGTCGAATCTCGTTCAGTCCGCGCAAAACTCGGCGACCAGCCGCTCCCACCGCGCCGGGTCGACACTCCACTCGCGGCAGTGTCGCGCCACGTCCCAGGGTTCAAGCCGGACCAGGTCCGGACGCGCCGCTGCCAACACCGCCGACGGCGCGAACGGCACGAACTCGTCGACCTGCGAATGGATCAGCAGGATCGGCACCCGGAGCTCCCCGGATCGGGCTACCCAGTCGGTGCGTCGCAGGTCGAGTCGTTCACCCAGCCCGGCCACCAGTCGGTGCATCGGGCTGCGCATCAGCAGCTGACCCAGTCGGTCGATCGGAGCGGGTAGGTTGTTCAGGTCCGCATGGAAGTCGAAGACCGCCGGCCAGCTGACGACGGGGGCGTCGAGCACGACCCGACTGACCACGTCGGCGAGCCACGACCGATCGAGTAACTGCAGCACCAGCGCGCCGCCCATCGACCAGCCGAACAGCTGCACCTCGCGGGCGCCGCGCTCCACGGCATACAACAGCGCGGCTTCGATGTCCTCCCACTCCGACAGGCCGAGATGGTAGCGGCCGTCGGGAGACGCTGGCACGCCAATATCGTTCCGGTAGCTGGGGATCAGACAGTTGATGCCCAGCGACTGCAGGGTGGGTACGGCGCGCAGGCACTCGCCGCGTTGAGCGCCTCGACCGTGGACCAGCACGGCCCAGCGGTCGCTGCCAGCGGCCTCGGCGAGCCATGCCGGCATCGGGCCGAGCGGCAGGTCCAGCACGATCTCGTCGATGTGCACGCCGAGTGAGTCCGCCGGCGGACCGCAGAAGTAGTAGCCGTTGATCCTTGCCAGCCCGGTGTCGAGCGTCCCGAAATCGACTCCGTCGAGCTCGCGCACGACCTCCCGATCGCCGACATCGAGCACCTCACCGAGGCGCGCGTGGGTGTGGAAACCGTTCTGCCACAGGCCATACCGCCCCGGTGCCACGGTTTCGTCGGTCCGGGCGAGCACGATGCGGTCGCGGTCGATGCCCAGCACCGGCAGCTCGTCGACCGGTAGTTCGGGCGTCAGGATCTGCCGGACGAAGTAGCCGGCGGCGCCAACCGCCGCTCCCCCGGCCGCGGCGGCGACGGTGGGCGCAACAGCGAGGGGCATTCGGCTCGGCACCCCGCCATCGTCTCAGGGACATGGGCAGAATGGCGCCATGGACCTGCCACTGGAGTTGCCGATCACCCCGATGCTCGCGAAGGCGACTGCGAAGGTGCCCGCCGCGGACAGCGTCGACGGCGGGATGCTCTACGAGCCGAAGTGGGACGGCTTCCGCTGCATCCTGCTGCGGGACGGCGACGAGATCGAGCTGGCGTCACGGGGATCCAAGCCGTTGACCCGCTACTTCCCGGAGCTGGTGGCGGCCGCGCGCGACCAGCTGCCCGACCGGTGCGCGCTCGACGGTGAGGTCGTCGTGCGCTCCGGTGCCGACGGTGCGGCGCGGCTGGACTTCGAGGCGCTCGGGCAGCGCATCCACCCGGCGGAGTCGCGGATCACCAAGCTGTCGCAGGAGACGCCGGCAGAGATCATTTTCTTCGACGCGCTGGTGGTCGACGGCAAGTCGTTGCTCGACGCGGCATTCGAGGACCGGCGAGAGGCGCTGGTGGCGACGATGCGGGGCGTCGGGGCGCCGTTCCACGTAACTCGGGTGACCGACGACGCTGCGGTGGCGGAGGACTGGTTCTCGCGCTTCGAGGGTGCCGGCCTCGACGGTGTCGTCGCCAAACCGAAGCTGTCGTCATACCAGCCGGGCAAGCGGACCATGCTCAAGATCAAGCATTCGCGCACCGCCGAGGCGGTGCTGATCGGTTATCGAATCCACAAGAGCGGCAACGGTGTCGGCTCACTCCTGCTCGGCATGTATGACGACAACGGCCACCTGCGCAACGTCGGCGGCATCGTGTCGTTCACCGCGAAACGCCGGCTGGAGCTGATCGACGAACTCGCTCCCCTGGTCGAGACCGACGACGCCGGGGACGCGCTGAAGGGAGAGACCGACCGGTCCCGCTTCAGCAGCAACAAGGACGTGTCCTTCGTGCGGTTGCGGCCCGAGAAGGTGGTCGAGGTCAAGTTCGACCAGTTGGAGGGCGCCCGCTTCCGGCATGGCGTCGGCTTCCTGCGGTGGCGCCCCGATCGTGACCCCGAGTCGTGCAAGCTGTCGCAGGTCGAACGCGCCCCGGCATACGACCTGGGGGAAGTGCTGCGCTGAGCGTTACTGCTCGATCCGGTTGCCGTCGGCGTCCCAGTGCTCGGCGACCTTTTTGCTGGGCTGCACGCGCGGCGGCTCGCCCGGCTGCTTCGGGTAGTCCGGCGGCCAGTTGAGTTCGCCGCCGGGCAGCGTCTCCCAGAGGTCGAGCAGCGGTGCCAGTGAATAGGATTCGTCGTCCATGTCGGCCCACGGGTTGCCGTCGGACAGGTAGTCCGGCACCGTCAGCAGGTTGAAGTCCGCCGGGTCCTTGACCGCTGCGATCGCGGCCCAGGTCATCGGCGTGCTGACCGGCGCACCGGGGCGCGCCCGCAGGCTCCAGGCGCCGGCGATGGTGCGGTCGCGGTTGTTCTGATTGAAGTCGACGAAGATGCGCTTCCCGCGCTCTTCCTTCCACCATGCAGTGGTCACGCCGCCGTCTCGGCGCTCGAGCTCGCGGCCGAAGCCGATCGCGGCGTGCCGCACGTCGTCGAAGGTCCACTCCGGCCGGATCCGCACGTAGATGTGAATCCCCCTGTTACCGCTGGTCTTCGGATAGCCGCGTAACCCCAGCTCGTCCAGCAGCTCCTTGGCGACACCAGCGACGCGCTGCGCGTCGGAAAACCCGGTGCCCGGCTGCGGGTCGAGGTCGATGCGCAACTCGTCGGGGTGATCGACGTCGGGCCGGCGGACCGGCCACGGGTGGAAGACCAGCGTGCCCATCTGGGCCGCCCAGACCAGCGACGCCGGCTCGGTCGGGCACAGCTCGTCGGCGGTGCGCCCGCTCGGGAAGGTGATCGGCACCGTCTCGACATAATCGGGCGCTCCCCTCGGCAACCGCTTCTGATAGAAGCCGTCGGCGTCGCGATCCTTGGGTCCCACCGCGAGCCGCATCCCCTCGCGCCAGCCGTCCGGCCAGCGCTCCATCGCGGTCGGCCGCTCCCCGATGCTCAGCATCATCGCGTCACCCACAGTTGCAAAGTATTGGCAGACCTGGAGTTTGGTGATCTGAGGAGTGCGGTCGGTGGGCTGGTAGATGACGCGGTCGGGGCTGGTCACGCGGACGTCGCGGTCGCCGGCCGCCACCTCGGCTGCAGGGGTTTTCGCCATACCTCCAAAGCTATGCCGTGCGGCAGACTCAGCGGCGACGAACGATCCCGAACACGCCGGCACCGATCAGGCCGAGCCCGGCGAGCAGCACCAAAATGAGGCCGCCACCGACCGAGGCAAATTCGGAATCGGCAAGGTCACCCATGTCGATCAGGGCCGTGAGCGAGCACAATGCGCCCATCACCAGAGCGACGATCGCCGCTCCGAGCATCCAGCGACCGAGTCCGCGGACGACACCGAGCACGCCCGCGGCCAGGAACAGCACGAGGGTCAGGCCACCGTCGCCGTCGGTCCCGCTGACGCTGATGCCGAACGGGCCGTTCGCCCATGGCAGCACCGAACCGATCACACCGAGCACCCCAAGGCCGACGATCACCCAGCCGATCGAACGAGCGACGACCGACGCCGCTGGTTGGGGCGCGTACGGCGGCTGCTGTTGCCACTGCCCGGGTTGTCCGTACTGCGGTTGCGCGTACTGCGGCTGCTCGAACTGCTGCGGAGGCGGATATGGCTGGTACTGCGACTGGTCCGGCGGCAGGTACGGCGACTGACCGGGTGGAGGCTGCTCGCCGTACGAAGGTTGGTCACTCATGGGAGAGATAGTGCTCGCACCTTCGCCATCCTGTCAGCGAATTCACAGAAAGCCGAGAGCTCACGGGCGAGGCGCGCTTTTCGCCGGACGTTCAAGGACACGTCACGCGACACGGCCCCATCGGGCCATCGCAGTCCGTAAAGTCCGATGGTCGTACCGCTCCGTCACCCGCTAGAGAACGCATCCCCCGAGAGGTTCTTCATGTCCCACCGGTCTGCCCGCGTGCGTCTCGTCACGCTGCTTGCCGCCACCGCCCTCGGCGGCGCCGGCGCCGTCACCCTGGCCGCCCCCGCCGCTCACGCGGCCTCGTCGAACGTCGTCATCTCCGCCGTGTATGGCGGGGGCGGCAACAGCGGCGCGCCCTACCAGAACGACTACATCGAGCTCTACAACACCGGCTCGTCCGCGGTCGACCTGTCCGGCTGGTCGCTCACCTACCGCTCCGCGAGCGGGGGCAGCGGCGGCAGCACCGCCCTCACCGGCACCATCGCCCCCGGTGGCCACTTCCTGGTGCAGGAGGCTGCCGGCAGCGGCTCCGCGGCCGCCCTGCCCACCCCGGACGCGACCGGGACGCTGAACATGTCCGCCACCGCCGGCAGCGTCGTCCTCACCCAGGGCGGCTCGACCGTCGACACCGTCGGCTACGGCAATGTGACCTCGTCATATGTCGAGGAATCGCCGGCACCGGCGATGTCCAACACCCTGTCCGACATTCGCACCAAGGGCTGCACCGACACCGACAACAACGCGAGCGACTTCGTCTCCGGTGCACCCGCCCCGCTGAATTCGTCCGCGCCCCAAGGTGTTTGCGGCTCGGGCGGCACGACTCCTCCGCCGCCCACCGGCGAACCGGCAACGATCGAGCAGGTGCAAGGCAGCTCGTTCCAGTCGCCACTGGCCGGCAAGAACGTCAAGGACGTGCGCGGCATCGTGACCGCGGTCAATGGCAGCTCCGGCTTCTGGATGCAGTCCGCGACACCGGATGACGACCCGCGCACCAGCGACGCTCTCTACGTGTATGGCGGGAGCACCGCAAAGGTCGGTGACGCCGTGACGGTCGCCGGCAAGGTGACCGAATACCGCCCTGGTGGCAGCAGCGGCAGCGGCAACCTGACCACCACCGAGCTGACCGCACCGACCGTCACCGTGAACAGCTCCGGCAACGCGCTGCCCGCACCGGTCGTCGTCGGCTCGCCGGGGCATGTCCCGCCGGCGCAGGTCGTCGAGTCGGGCAACCCGGGCAACGTGGAGACCGCCGGGCTCACCCTGGACCCGACCAAGAACGCGCTCGACTTCTGGGAGTCGTTGGAGGGCATGCGGATCCAGGAGGACGACGCGCGGGTCGTCGGCCCGACCGCGACGAAGTACGGCGAGACGCCGATCATCCCGGGCAACACCACCGGCGTCACCAACACGCCGCGCGGCGGGATCCTCTACAAGAGCTACGAGACGCCCAACGCGATGCGGCTGATCCTCAGCGACTCGCTGCTGCCCAAGGGCGCGATGGCACCGGCCAACGTCGGTGACAGCCTGCCGGGCGCGACGGTCGGCGTGCTCGACTACAACTTCGGCAACTTCGTGCTGATGGCCACCGAGGTGCCCGGCCTGAAGTCGGGCGGTCTGCAGCGCGAGACCACGTCCGCGCAGTCGACCAAGGAAGCCGCGATCGCGACCTTCAACGTCGAGAACCTGGCGCCGTCCGACCCGCAGAGCAAGTACGACCGGCTGGCCGGCCAGATCGTGAACAACCTGCAGTCGCCGGACATCGTGGCCTTGGAGGAGATCCAGGACAACAGCGGCTCCGCCAACGACGGCACGGTCGACTCGACCGCGACCAGCGACAAACTCATCGCGGCCATCGCGGCCGCGGGCGGCCCGTCATACCAGGCCACGTGGGTCAACCCGGCAGACGGCACCGATGGCGGCCAGCCGGGTGGCAACATCCGCCAGGTGTTCATCTACCGCTCGGACCGCGGGATGAGCTTTGTGCAGAAGGACGGTGGCACCGCCACTAACTCCACCGAGGTGGTCGGCAAGAACTCCAAGACCTCGATCACCTTCTCCCCCGGGCGGATCGACCCGACCAACCCCGCATGGGACGACTCGCGCAAGCCGTTGGTCGGGCAGTTCGAGTGGCAGGGCAAGCCGCTGTTCGTGATCGCCAACCACTTCAACTCCAAGGGCGGGGACGACTCGATCATGGGTCGCTTCCAGCCGCCAGTGCGGGGCAGCGAGACCCAGCGGAACGCCCAGGCGACCGTGGTGCGCGGCTTCGTCGATGACCTGCTGGCGGCCGACAAGAACGCCCAGGTGGTGGTGCTCGGCGACCTCAACGACTTCGACTTCAGCCGCACCGCGGACATCCTGGTCGGCTCGGGCAAGACCGCCCTGACCGACCTGCCGCGCACGCTGCCGGTCGGCGAGCGCTACACCTACGATTACCAGGGCAACAGCCAGGTGCTCGACCAGATCCTGATCAGCCAGGGCTTCGGCAAGAAGTGGTCGTACGACATCGTGCACACCAACTCCGAGTTCTACGACCAGGACTCCGACCACGACCCGCAGGTCGTGCGCGTGCAGTAGTCCCACCGCATCGCAAGCGGGCCTCCCCGGGAACGTCCTGGGGAGGCCCCTTGTTGATACACCTGGAAAGACTTCACCGGCCGACTTCAAGGAGTGTGCGATGACCGACCAGACGGCATACAACGTCACCAAGAGCGACGAGGAGTGGCGCGAGCAGTTGTCACCGGCCGAGTACGCCGTGCTGCGCCAGGCCGGCACCGAGCGCCCCTTCACCGGCGAATACACCGACACCGAAACCGAGGGCGTCTACACCTGCCGCGCGTGTGGCGCGGAACTCTTCCGCAGCAACACGAAGTTCCACAGTCACTGCGGCTGGCCGTCGTTCTACGCGCCGTCCGAGGACGACAACGTGGAGTTGATCGCGGACCGGTCGATGGGCATGGTGCGCACCGAAGTCCGTTGTGCCAACTGCGGATCCCACCTCGGGCACGTCTTCGAGGGTGAGGGTTACGACACCCCGACCGACCAGCGCTACTGCATCAATTCAGTGTCGCTGAAGCTCGACCCGAAGGAGTGACCACGCGCAGCGGCTGTGCTCAGCGCAGCCGCTGCACCAGGTCGCCGATCGGCGTCAGCGGTCCGGTGAAGAACGGCGTCTCCTCGCGCACGTGCCGCCGCGCCTCGGTCGCGCGCAGATCGCGCATCAGGTCGACGATGCGGTGCAGCTCATTGGCCTCGAAGGCGAGCAGCCACTCGTAATCGCCGAGCGCGAACGCGGGCACCGTGTTGGCACGCACGTCCGGATAGTCGCGTGCGGCCAGGCCGTGGTCCTTCAGCATCGTGCGCCGCTCGGCGTCGGGCAGGAGATACCACTCGTAGGAACGCACGAACGGGTAGAGGCACAGGTACTTCTTCGGATCGGGGTCGACCAGGAAGTCCGGCACGTGCGACTTGTTGAACTCCGCCGGACGGTGCACCGCCGCGTTCGACCACACCGGCTCGAAGTGACGGCCGAGCTCAGTGGCGAGAAAACCGTGGTATGCCGCCTGCAGCGGCTCGATGCTGGGCGCGTGCCACCAGATCAGCAGATCCGCGTCGGCGCGCAGGCCGCCCACGTCATACGTGCCCCGGACGACGACGTCGTCAGCCGACAGCTCCTTCAGGAACCGCTCGGCGCCGGCGATCAGCTCGCCACGATCTGCCGGCAACTCGCGTGCCGCGCGGAACACCGAATACATGGTGTAGCGCACGGTGTCGTTGATCTCGTTGATCGCCTTGGCACCCGGTCGCAGTCGCTGGTCGTCGCTCATGCCCCCATTGTCCCGCGCGCGGGTCGGACGCCGGCGAGGTGGTCGAGCACCTGCGCCGCCGCCCGCCGGCCGGAGCCGATGCAGGCCGGGATGCCGACCCCGTCGTATGCCGCGCCGGCGACCGCCAGACCGGGCAACTCGGCGACGGCTGCCCGCACTCTGGCCACCCGGTCGGGGTGACCCACGGCGTACTGCGGCAGTGCACCGCCCCACCGCTGGACGTGCACGTCGATCGGGTCGGGGACCGCGCCCACGGCGGCCCGCAGGTCGGCCAGGCCGTCCGTCGCGAGTTCCTCGTCGGACCGCTGCAGGTCGGCCTCCTCCCCCTGCCGACCCACCGACACCCGCGCGAAGACCACGCCCGGAGCCGCGTCGGCCAGCCACGGCCACTTGCTTGAGCTGAACGTCGACGCCTTGATGGTGCGACCTTCGACCGGCGGCACCAGAAACCCGGAACTTCCTGCCAATGCTGCGGATTCGGCGGCGGCGAAGGCAAACGTGACGATCGCCATCGAGGCATAGTCGACGTCGCTCAGTAGTGCGCTCGCTGCGGGCGCGACTTGCTGTAGCAGTCGGGCGGACGGTCGAGCGGGGGCAGCGAGCACGACCGCGTCGACCTCGAGCGTCTCCGGCGCGCGGGTCTCGCCCACGACGACCTGCCAGCCCTGTGGCCGGCGTGACAACTCGCGAACGACGGCACCGGTGCGCACCTGTACGTGTCGCTCCTCGAGTGCCTCCACGATGCGCGCCGGCAACGAACCGACTCCACCGCGCAGACCGGCGAACACCGGCCCGGCGTTCGACCCGCGGGCCCGCCGAGCCGCCGCGCGAGCCGCCTCGGTGAGGGACTCGCCGCGCTGCGCGACCGCGAAGAGCGCGGGCGCACACGCTTGCGCGGACAGGCGACGCGCATGTCCGGCATAGACCCCACCGAGCAGCGGCTCCACCAACCGGTCCACGACGGCAGCGCCGAGCGCGCCTTCGACGAGGTCCCCGACGCTGAGATCCGCGGCGACCGTGACCGGCTCCTCCAAGGCCGCGCGGGCGACCTCGGCCTCGGAGAGCAGCGGGCGCAAGCCGGCCGGGTCGGCGGGCACGCCGAGCATCGTGCCGGTCGGCATCGGCACGAGCTCGTCATGACTCCAGATCGACGCGTGCACCGGCGCCGGGTGCACCGGCGCGAGATCGAGGTCGGCGAGCAACTCGAGCGCTTCCGGACGTCGAGCCAGCATCGACTCCGCACCGACGTCGACCGAGTGCCCCGCAACGTCGGCGAGCCGTAGCTTTCCGCCCACCTGGGTCGCACCCTCCAGCACCACGATTTCGTGCCCGGATGCCGCCCCCTCCAACGCGGCGCTCAGACCTGTGATGCCTCCACCGATGATCGCGATACGTGCCACGGCACCAGCGTCTCACCAACCGGCGGCGCGTGCGCGCGGGACTGTTACGGACAGTCCTTGTGTCGGTACTACCCCGCGACCGCGTGCCAGGCGGCGGCGATACGTGGCACCGCCTCGTGCAGCTCATCGGCCCGCAGTGCGTAGGGCGTGCGGACGAACGACTCCAGACCGCGCCCGTCGACGGCAAATGCCGAGCCGGGCACCATACGCACTCCTCGCTCCGCGGCGGCCCGCACCAGGGCGGACGAACGCGCGGCCGGCAGCCGCCACCACAGCAGCAGTCCCCCGCGGGGCACCGTCACCGACCAGTCCGGCAGGGCCTCGCGCAGTGCGAGGACTGCTGTCCGAGACTCGCGCATGCAGTCGGCAGCATCCACCGGCAGGCCGCCGTGATCGCGAATCATCGATGCTGTCACCAGCTGTTCCTGCACGGGTGCGCCCATGTCGAGAGTCAGGCGGGCGGTCGCGATCGCCCCGACGAGCTTGTGGGGAGCACGAATCCAGCCGACCCGCAGGCCGCCCCACAGCGTCTTGGAGCCAGTGCCGACCGTGACGCAGTCGGGATCGTGCGCCGCCATCGGCAGGACGTCCGGAGTGCCGTCGAGCCAGACCTCGGCGATCGTCTCGTCGACCACGCCGACCACTCCGGCTCGTCGCCACTCCCCCGCCAGACGGGCGCGCGCTGCGTCGTCGAGGAGCCGACCGGTCGGGTTGTGAAAGTCGGGCACGAGCAGCATCGCCTTCACCGAGTCCAGGGTCTGCCGCAGGCCGGCGACGCTTTCCTCTCCGGTCAGCACCGGCACCGCGACTGGTCGGGCACCCGAATGCCGCAGTGTGGCAAGTGAGTTCGGATAGGTCGGGCTCTCCAGTGCTACCCGGTCCCCGCGGTCGAGCAGCGCCCGGAAGACCGTCGCCAATGCTGCGAGTGCACCGGTGGTGACGATGATCTGATCGGGCGAGGTCGCCACACCGCGCGCGGTGAAGCGCTCGGCGACTGCCTCCCGCAGCTCCGGCACGCCCAGCGGGAAGTAGCCCGCGCCACTGGTGTAGCGAGCCAGTCTGGGTGCCGAATCGGCATACGCCGCAGTCAATCCCGGGGCGGCAGGAGGCGCCGCGCACGTGAGGTCGATGGCGCCGGCAGGCAGTGCGGACAACGGTCCGAGCGCGGACGGCATCGGCTCGCCGCCACCGGCAACCGGACCGCCTGGGACCACCACGCGGGTGCCGGAGCCGTGCCGCGCCTCGGCATAGCCCTGGTCGCGCAACAACCCGTAGGCCCGGGTGACGGTCGTGCGACTGAGACCGAGTGCGGCCACCAGTTCTCGCTCGCTCGGCAGGCGGGTGTCATGCACCAACCGTCCGTCGCTCACCAAGGCCCGGATGGTCTCGGCGAGCCAGCGGTAGGCCGGCCCGTCGCCCTCCGGCGACCCGAGCATCATCGCGAGCCGATGTGCGCTGAGAGTTGGAGCCATGAGGCCACTCTTCGCCAAGTGGCTATTTTCTGCAAGGCCACTTCGCGGGACGCTTTGGGCATGACCCCGAAGCTCGCCTCCCTCACCCCGCGCCAGCAACTCACCGCGGGCCGGCTCCCACGGCGGCTTGCGCAGCTGTTCGTGGGCCTCAGCCTGTATGGCGCGGCAATGGCGATCTTCGTGCGCGCCGGACTCGGGCTGGACCCGTGGGACGTCTTCCACTACGGCGTCGCCGAGCACCTGGGTCTCGACCTCGGCACCGCGGTCATCCTGGTCAGCTTCCCGGTGCTGCTGCTCTGGATCCCACTGCGTCAGTGGCCCGGCCTCGGCACGATCGCCAACGCCGTGTGGATCGGGATCGCGACCAATCTCGCGCTCGCCGTCGTGCCCACCGCGCACGGTCTACTCACCCAGATCGCGTTCCTGTTGTCAGCACTGGTGATCAACGCACTCGGCGGCGCGCTCTACATCGGCAGCCAGCTCGGCCCGGGTCCGCGCGACGGACTGATGACCGGGCTGCACCGCCGCACCGGCCTCAGCCTGCGGCTGGTCCGTACGTGCCTGGAGCTGAGCG
The DNA here is from genome assembly GCF_026162425.1 of Flexivirga meconopsidis. GTDB lineage: Bacteria > Actinomycetota > Actinomycetes > Actinomycetales > Dermatophilaceae > Flexivirga > Flexivirga meconopsidis. Next base: position 58,159 of record NZ_JAOBQJ010000002.1, read on the forward strand.
TGCTGGCGGTCGGCTGGCTCCTCGGCGGCGTGGTCGGCATCGGGACCGTGCTCTACGCGGTCGCAATCGGCCCGCTCGTGCAGTTCTTCCTGCCGTATTCGGTTGTTAAGCTTGACGATTCGACTTCTCGTGCACGAGCTCCACGACTGCGCTCAACACACCCGGATCCGTGTCCGGCAGCACCCCATGGCCAAGATTGAAGATGTGACCACGCGCGGCGCGGCCGGCGGCGAGGATCTCCTCCACCTGCTGCGCCAGCGGCTCCCACGGCGCGAAGAGCAGCGCCGGGTCGAGGTTGCCCTGCAGGCTGTATGACGGTCCGACCCGACGCGCCGCCTCGTCCAACGGCACCCGGAAGTCCACACCCACGACGTCGGCGCCGGCAGAGCCCATCGCGGCGAGCAGCTCACCGGTCCCGACCCCGAAGTGGATGCGTGGGACGTCGAGCCCCTCGACGGCCGCGAGAGCGGCGGCCGAGTGCGGCTGCACGAACCGCTCGTAGTCCCGCAGTGACAGGGCGCCGACCCAGGAGTCGAAGAGCTGGATCGCGCTCGCCCCGGCCTCCGCCTGGGTGCGCAGGAACGTGCCGGAGATGCGGGCGAGCTTGGCGCACAACGCATTCCACACGTCCGGCTCGCCATACATCAATGCCTTGGTGTGCTCGTGGTTGCGCGACGGGCCGCCCTCCACGAGGTAGCTGGCCAGGGTGAACGGCGCACCGGCGAAGCCGATCAACGGGGTCCCGCCGAGCTCGGCGGTGATCAGGCGCACCGACTCGGCGATGTCACCGATGCTGTCGACGTCCAGCTCCGGCAGTGCGTCGACGTCGGCCTTGGTGCGCACCGGCGATGCGACGACCGGTCCGACGCCGGGCTTGATGTCGACGTCCACGCCGGCCGCCGCGAGCGGCACGACGATGTCACTGAAGAAGATCGCCGCGTCGACCTTGTGCCGGCGGACCGGTTGGAGGGTGATCTCGCAGACCAGCTCCGGTGTCCGGCACGCCTGCAGCATCGGCACGTCGGCGCGGACCTGCCGGTATTCGGGCAGCGACCGGCCCGCCTGGCGCATGAACCACACCGGGGTGCGCGTCGTCGGCAGTCCGCGCGCGGCACGGACCAGGTCGCTGTCTTTCGGGTCGGCCGAATCGCCGGGGGGCTGGGTCACGGCCTCGATCCTCGCACGAGCCGCGATCACGAGACGGCGAGGATCACTCCGAGGAGCGCCAGCGCGACGCCGACCAGCTGCACCGGACGCAATCGCTCGTGCAGGAAGACCCCGGCGAGCAACAGCGTCGTCACCGGATAGAGCGAACCGAGCACGCTGACCACACTCACCGCGCCGTGTGTCGAGGCGATCGCGAAGAGGCCGTTCGCGGCGAGGTCACCACAGCCCACCAGCATCAGCAGAGGTATGACGCGGGCCTGCGCGCGGCCGCCGGGCACTCCCCCGGGCCAGCACCGCCACACCAGCGCGAGCTCGCTGACGCTGGCGACGCGCATCGCCCACAGCGAGGGCACGACCCCGTGGCCCGACGCCTGGTGCAGGAAGTACAGCGACAGGCCCAGCCCGAGCGCGGCCGCGAGCGCGAGCAGCACCGACTGGCGACTGGCCGCGCCGGAGAGCTCGGGCCCGGACGCCAGGGCGGCGCCGGCGAGCGCGAGCGCCAGACCGACGCCGACGACGAGACTGAGCCGGTCGCCGGTGAGCAGGCCGAGCGCCACCGGAACGACCGCGCCGAGGGCGGCGATCGGCGAGACGACGCCCATCACCCCGCTGGACAGCGCCGCATAGAAGCAGCAGAGCCCGAGGCCGCCCACCAGTCCCGACAGCCCGCCCCACAGCCACCACGGGCCGCCGGACCAGCCGTTGCGCGCGACCTCGACGATCATCAGCAGCGACATCGCGATCAGGCCGCCGCACTGGGAGAGGACCACGACCCGCAGGGCCGCGATGCGTTTGGTGAACAGGCCGCCGAAGAAGTCCGCCGTGCCCCACACCAGGCTGGACGCGAGGGCGAAAACCACGCCCATCAGGTGGTGTCCCTCGCTCGCATGACCGCATCGTCGCACGCGACCCGCCGGGCGCCGAAAGGTCCGTCCATCGAAGGCTTGTACGACCTACGCTTGCCGTTGTGGGCACACGAAACCTGGGTGGGGACGCCGCGCTCGACTTCTCTCGCGCCGTCGAGGCGCTGCAGGCTGTGCGCCTGCGTCCGGAGTTGCGGCTGACCGAGACGCCGGCTCCTGGCCGCATCGCGCCATACTCCGTCGCCATGACCGCCGACGTGCTCGGCGGGCCGGCCGAGGACGACGACGAACTCGCCACCGGCCGCTTCGTCGTCCTGCACGACCCGGCACTGCCGGACCCCTGGGAGGGCGCCTGGCGGGTGGTCACCTTCGCCCGCGCCGAGCTCGAGGCCGAGACCGGGGCCGACCCGCTGCTCGGTGAGGTCGGCTGGAGCTGGCTCGTGGACTGCCTGCGCGACGGCGGCGCGGAGTTCCGTGCCGAGGCCGGCACCGTGACCCGAGTGGTCTCCGAGGGCTTCGGCTCGCTCGCGGACAACGCGACCACCGTCGAGCTGGAGATCCGGGCGTCCTGGACTCCGGTGGGCCCCGACCTCGGCACCCACCTGGCCGCGTGGACCTCGCTGTTGTCGACCGTTGCCGGTCTGCCGCCGCTGCCGGAGGGCGTGGTCGCCCTGCCCGGCCAGCGGCGATGAGCGAGAGCCCCGACACAGGCGACGAAGCTCCGGCATACCCGGTCCTCACGGCGCCGGCCGACGGCGTCCCCGACGTCCTCACCGACGAGCGCGACCTGCAGGCTGCCGCGGACGCGGTCGCCGCCGGCACCGGGCCAGTGGCGATCGATGCCGAGCGGGCTGCCGGATATCGGTATGGCAACCGTGCCTACCTGGTGCAGTTGCGCCGCGAGGGTGCCGGTAGCTTCCTGATCGATCCCATTGCGCTGCCTGATCTTTCGCCGATGCAGGAGGCGATCGGCGATGCCGAGTGGGTGCTGCACGCAGCGACCCAGGACCTGCCGTGCCTCGCCGAGGTCGGCATGCACCCGAAGGCGTTGTTCGACACCGAGCTGGGGTCCCGCCTCGCCGGCCTTCCCCGGGTCGGCCTCGCCGCGGTGATCGAGCACTACCTCGGCATCACGCTCGCCAAGGAACACTCCGCGGTCGACTGGTCGACGCGACCGCTGCCCGAGCCGTGGCTGACGTATGCCGCCTTGGACGTCGAGGTGCTGGTCGAGGTGCGTGACCGGCTGCGGGCCGACCTGGAGCAGCAGGGCAAGCTGGAGTGGGCACTGCAGGACTTCGAGGCGCTGACCCACTTCACCGGCCCGCCGCAGCGTGCGGAGCCGTGGCGTCGTACCTCCGGCATGCACAAAATCAAGAACAAGCGGGCGATCGCGCGGGTCCGCGAGCTGTGGCTGACTCGCGACCGGATCGCCCGCGACCTCGACACCGCACCCGGCCGAGTGCTGCCCGACGCAATCATCGTCGAGCTCGCCAACCGGGCCCCGGCCACGCCAGAGGAGCTGCAGGAAGTCGGTGCCTCAGCCCGCTCGTCGTCGCGCAGTCGCAGTCGTGGCCGGATCGCGCACCGCGGACTGACCCGCTATCAGCAAGACTGGCTCGACGCGATCGCCGCGGTGGCCGCGCTGCCCGACAAGAAGCTGCCGCCCGCCACCGTGCGCAATGACGCGCCGCCACCCCCGCGAGCCTGGGCGGATCGCAACCCGGAGGCCGCGGCGCGGCTGGCCTGGGTGCGGGAGCGGCTGAGCGAATATTCCGAGCAGCAACACGTCCCGCTGGAGAACCTCATCACGCCGGACACGCTGCGGCGAGTGTTGTGGACTCCCCCGGAACCCTTCGTGGACAACGTGATTCGCGATCGATTGGCCGAGCTCGGCGCGCGGCAGTGGCAGGTCGACCTGGTCACCCCGCTGCTGCTCGAGGCGCCCACCGAACCCGCCGCTACTGACGAGTAACAAAGCGGTTAGAGTCGAGCGCGTCAACTCGTCTCATCTTCGGGAGGCATCGTGCCCCGCACGCTCTCCGAGGTCGTTTTCGTCGATGGCGTCCGCACGCCGTTCGGCAAGGCCGGCGACAAGGGCATCTACGCCCAGACCCGCGCCGACGACCTCGTCATCAAATGCATTCGTGAACTCCTGCGCCGTCAGCCCGACCTCGACCCGGCCAAGGTCGAAGAGGTCGCGATCGCGGCCACCACGCAGATCGGCGACCAGGGCCTGACCCTCGGCCGGGTGGCGGGCCTGCTCGCCGGACTGCCGAAGTCGACCCCGGGCTACTCCATCGACCGCATGTGCGCGGGCGCGATGACCGCGGTGACCAACACCGCCTCGAGCATCGCCTTCGGCTCCTACGACATCGGCATCGCCGGCGGCGTCGAGCACATGGGCCGGCACCCGATGGGCGAGGGCGTGGACCCCAACCCGCGGATCATCGCCGAGAAGCTGGTCGACCCGTCCGCGCTGGTGATGGGCGAGACCGCCGAAAACCTGCACGACCGCTTCCCGGAGATCACCAAGGAGCGCTGCGACGCCTTCGCCGTCGCCAGCCAGGACAAGCTGGCCACGGCGTATGACGAGGGCAAGATCCAGCCCGACCTGGTCACGGTGGCGACCCGGCACGACGAATTGGGCTGGGGCCTGGCGACGACCGACGAGCCGCCGCGCCCCGGCACCACCGTCGACGACCTCGCCCAGCTGAAGACGCCGTTCCGGCCGCACGGCAACGTCACCGCCGGCAATGCCGCGGGCCTCAACGACGGCGCGACCGCCTGCCTGCTCGCCTCCGAGCAGGCAGCGACCGAGCACGGGCTGCCGGTCGGGATGCGCCTGGTCAATTACGCCTTCGTCGGGGTCGAGCCCGAGGTGATGGGCATCGGTCCGGTGCCGGCCACCGAGAAGGCGCTGGCGAACGCCGGCCTGACCATCGACGACATCGGGCTCTTCGAGCTCAACGAGGCCTTCGCCGTGCAGGTGCTCGCCTTCCTCGACCACTTCGGCATCGCCGACGACGACGAGCGCGTCAACCCGTATGGCGGGGCGATCGCGACCGGTCACCCGCTCGCGTCGTCCGGCGTGCGCCTGATGACGCAGCTGTCCCGCGAGTTCGCCGAGCACCCCGAGGTGCGTTACGGCCTGACCGCGATGTGCATCGGCATCGGCATGGGGGGCGCGGTCATCTGGGAGAACCCGCACCACAAGGACTACGTCAGCAGTGTCAGCGCCGACACGGAAGGGGCCGCCTGATGACCACCACCACACTGCCCGAGGTCGACGAGGTCGTCACCCACGCCCGCGCCCACGACATCCAATTGCCCGGCGGCGCAGGCACTTTCGTGCTGATCACCCTGGACAACGGCTTCGACCACACCAAGCCCAACTCGTTCGGCGCCGCCGGCCTGCGCGAGCTCGGCGCCGCGCTCGATGCGGCGGCCAAGCGGGCCGCGGCCGGCGAGATCGCCGGCGTCGGCATCACCGGCAAGCCGTTCATCTTCGCCGTCGGCGCCGACCTGACCGCGGTGCCCGCGATCACCGCGCGCGACCAGGCGCTGGAGATCGCCCGGCTCGGCCACGAGACGTTCAGCAAGATCAGCGCTCTGCCGGTGCCGACCTTCGCGTTCATCAACGGTGCGTCCATGGGCGGCGGCGTCGAGATCGCGCTTTACGCCGACTACCGGACAATCTCCTCGGACGTGCCGGCATACGCCACGCCGGAGGTGTTCCTCGGGCTGGTGCCGGGCTGGGGAGGCACCTACCTGGTGCCACACCTGATCGGCACCGAGAAGGCCGCGCAGCTGATCGTCACCAACCCGCTGTCGCAGAACCGGATGATCAAGGGCAAGAACGCCTTTGAGCTGGGCCTCGCCGACCGGCTGATCGAGCCGGTGACGTTCCTCGAGGACTCGCTCGCCTTCGCCGCGGGCGTGATCGCCGGCACCGAGCAGGTCGAGCGCGCGACCGTGGACACCTCGGAGGCGGCCTGGGAGGGCCCGCTGGACAAGGCGGCCGCGGACGCGGACGGGCGCACCGGTAAGGCGGCGCCTGCGGCATACAAGGCGATCGAGCTGATGCGGCTGGCACGCACTGCGAGCCGTGAAGAGGCGTTCGAGGCCGAGAACCAGGCGCTCGCCGACCTGATCATGAGCGACGAACTGCGTTCTGGCCTCTACGCATTCGACCTGGTGCAAAAGCGCGCCAAGCGGCCGGCCGGTGCACCGGACAAGTCGCTGGCCCGCAAGGTGACCAAGGTCGGCATCGTCGGCGCCGGCCTGATGGCCAGCCAGATGGCGTTGCTCTTCGCCCGCAAGCTGAAGGTGCCGGTGGTCCTCACCGACCTCGACCAGGAGCGGGTCGACAAGGGCGTGGCCTACGTGCACGACGAGATCGACAAGCTCGCCGGCAAGGGCCGGCTCAGCCCTGACGCGAGCAACCGACTCAAGGCTCTGGTCACCGGGTCGGTCTCGGCGGACGGCTTCACCGCGTTCTCGGACGCCGACTTCGTGATCGAGGCGGTCTTTGAGGAGATGTCAGTCAAGAAGCAGGTCTTCGCGCAGGTCGAGGCGGCGGTGCCGGCCGAGTGCGTGCTTGCGACCAACACGTCCTCGCTGGACATCACCGAGATGGCGGCCGACCTGTTGCACCCCGAGCGGGTCGTCGGTTTCCACTTCTTCAACCCGGTCGCGGTCATGCCGCTGCTGGAGATCATCCGCGGCGACGCGACCGACGACGCCACTCTCGCAACGGCTTTCGCCACTTCGCGCAGCCTCGGCAAGACCAGCATCCTGGTCAAGAACAGCCCGTCCTTCGTGGTCAACCGGCTGCTCGGCCGCTTCATGGGCGAGTCGGGGCGCATCGTCGACGAGGGCACGCCGATCGAGGTCGTGGAGCAGGCGTTCGCGGGGCTCACCCCGATGCCGCCGTTCATGCTCATCAGCCTGGTCGGCCCGGCGATCGCGCTGCACAACAGCGAGACGCTGGCCGCGGCGTTCCCCGACCGGTTCGCTGCGTCGCCCAACCTGGCGAAGGTCGTCGAGGCCAAGCTGCCCAGCTTCTACGGCAGCGACGGCAAGCTGGACCCCAAGGTGCTGGAGCTCTTTGAGGCACCGGCGGACCCGGTCGTGCTCACCGCCGAGCAGGTGCGCGAGCGGGCGCTGGAGGCACTGGCCGACGAGGTGCGCCGCATGCTCGACGAAGGTGTGGTGCAGGCACCGCAGGACATCGACCTGGCGATGATCACCGGAGCCGGCTTCCCGTTCTGGAACGGCGGCGTGACCCCGCTGCTGGACCGCACCGGGATCGCCGAGAAGGTCACCGGGTCACGATTCCTGCCGATCGGCGTGGCGAGCGTGCCGGAGGCGTGAGCCCCGTCATACACTCCGCCGAACGCCCGCGGAAAATACCCCGGGGCGACTAGCGAGATATTTCGAGACGGCCCTGTGACATTCGACCCATGTCGCAGGGCCATCTCAATCTCATATGTGGTTTACACTTCTCGACATGACCGATGACTACCTGGTCCGCGTCGGCACGCTGATCCGCGATGCGCGACGACACAAGAAGCTCACCCAGAGCGAGTTGGCCGAGGCACTGCAGACCTCACAGAGCGCCGTGGCGCGCATCGAGCAGGGCAAACAGAACCTCAGTCTCGAGACGCTGGCCCGCATCAGCGAGGCGCTCGACACCGAGGTCGTGGCGGTCGCCTCGTCGACCCCGCTCAACCTGCGCATCGAGGGCGGCCGCAAGCTGTCCGGCGAGATCGATGTGCGCACCTCCAAGAACGCCGCGGTCGCGTGCCTGTGTGCCGCCCTGCTCAACAAGGGCAAGACCACCCTGCGCAACCTGGCCCGCATCGAGGAGGTCAACCGCATCACCGAGGTGCTGACCTCGATCGGGGTGAAAACCCGGTGGCTGCCGGACAGCAGTGATCTGGAGATCGTGCCGCCGGCACAGTTCGACCTGGACGCGATGGACGAGACAGCGGCGCGTCGTACCCGCACGATCCTGATGTTCCTCGGGCCGTTGCTGCACCAGTTCGACCGGTTCAAGCTGCCCAACGCGGGCGGCTGCGACCTCGGCTCGCGCACCGTGGAGCCGCACCTGCACGCATTGCAGGCGTTCGGGCTCGACGTGGTGGCCTCGCACGGCTACTACGAGGCGAAGGTGGACTCGTCGGTGCGTCCGCGCAAGCCGATCATCCTCACCGAGCGCGGCGACACCGTCACCGAAAACGCTTTGTTCGCAGCGGCTTTGTATGACGGGGAGACCGTCATCCGCAACGCCAGCCCCAACTACATGGTGCAGGACCTCTGCTTCATGCTGGAGAAGTTCGGCGTGCGCATCGAGGGCATCGGCACCACCACGCTGCGAGTGCACGGTGTGCCGGAGATCGACAAGGACGTCGAGTACCACCCGTCCGAGGACCCGATCGAGGCGATGACACTGCTCGCGGCCGCGGTCGTGACGGAGTCGGAGATCACCATCCGCCGGGTGCCGATCGAATTCATGGAGATCGAGCTGACCCTGCTCGAGGGCATGGGGATGAAGTACAGCCTCGGCGAGGAGTACGTCTCGGACAACGGCAAGACCCGGCTGGTGGACCTGACCACGCAGCCCGGTCCGCTGGAGGCGCCGAAGGACAAGATCCACCCGATGCCGTTCCCAGGCCTCAACATCGACAACCTGCCGTTCTTCGCGGTGATCGCGGCGTACGCCAACGGCGCGACCACGCTGCACGACTGGGTCTACGAGAACCGCGCGATCTACCTGACCGAGCTCACCCCGCTCGGTGTGCGGGTGCAGCTGATGGACCCGCACCGGGTGCTGATCGAAGGCCCGACCCGTTGGCGGTCGGCGGAGGTCATGTCGCCGCCCGCGCTGCGGCCGGCCGTGGTCATCCTGCTGGCGATGCTCGCGGCTCCCGGGGTCTCGGTCCTGCGCAACATCTACGTGATCGACCGCGGTTACGAGCAGCTCGACACCCGTCTCAACAAGCTGGGTGCCAACATCCAGACCTTCCGGGACATCTGAGTTTGATGGCTCGATTCCGCGCGTGATCACTCCGTACCTCGATCACCTCGGCGTGATCGCCATGGCGCACCGCGGCTTCACCGGCCGCGGTGCGCCGGAGAACTCGCTGGCGGCGTTCGGCGCAGCCGTCGATCTCGGCTTTTCGTATGTCGAGACCGACGTCCACGCCACGTCCGACGGAGTGCTGCTCGCCTTCCACGACGACAAGCTGGACCGCGTAACCGACAGCTCGGGCGAGATATCCCAGTTGCCGTGGTCGACCGTGCGACAGGCGAAAATCGCTGGCACGCACGAGATTCCGACGCTCGATGCGGTGTTGGACTCCTGGCCGGACTTGCGGGTCAACATCGACTGCAAGTCAGCCGGTGCCGTAGCTCCCTTGGCCGACGCGATCGAGCGGCACAGTGCGCACGACCGGGTGTGCGTGGCGTCGTTCTCGGACAAGCGGCGTCGTGCCGTGCTGCGCCGGCTGTCCAAGCCGGTCGCGACCTCCGGCGGACAGTCGGTGATCACCCGATTCGTGCTGGGGATGAACTCCCTGGCGGGGATCGACTGTCTGCAGGTGCCGCAGGGCGCCGGGCCGGTGCCGGTGGTCACCGCTCGGATGGTGCGGCGGGCTCACGCGGACGGCACGCAGGTGCACGTCTGGACGATCGACGAGCCCGACGACATGCACCGGTTGCTCGACCTCGGCGTCGACGGGCTCATCACAGATCGCGCCGACACGCTGAAAAACGTGCTGCAGCAACGAGGTCAGTGGGACTGAGGTCAGCGACCGCGGCGTGAGCTGAACGCGGCCGCGGAGTGTCCGCCGGCGCCGCGCGAGCGTGACTTGCCGCCGGCACCGCCGCCCTTGGGAGACCTACCGTTGTTGCGGTTGCGCTGCGGGCGGCCAGCACCGTTCTGGCGCTTGGCGTTTCCCCCGCCCGCCTTCGGCTTGGCCGGCGCCTGACCTGGCACGACGAAGCCACCCTCGACGAGCTGCCGCTCCCCCGGCGCGAGTTCGCGCAGCACCGGGTGGTCGGTCGCCGCGACCTTGGTGGTCGTGGGGTTGATGCCGGCGGCCTTGGTGAGGCTGCGCACGTCGCCGCGCTGGTCGTCGGTCATCAGGGTCACCACGGTGCCTTCGGCGCCGGCTCGGGCGGTGCGACCGGAGCGGTGCAGGTAGGCCTTGTGCTCGGCCGGCGGGTCGGCGTGCACGACGAGCGCGACGTCGTCGACGTGGATGCCGCGGGCGGCGACGTCCGTGGCGACCAGCGTCGAGGCGGCACCGGAGTGGAAGGCGTCGAGGTTGCGGGTGCGGGCGCCCTGACCAAGGTTGCCGTGCAGTTCGACGGCGGGCACCCCGCGTTTGTTGAGTTGCCGGGCGAGGGCCTTGGCGCCGTACTTGGTGCGGGTGAAGACGACGGTGCGACCGGGCGCCGACGCAAGGTCGGCGACGACGGGGATGCGCAGCTCGCGGTCGATGTGCAGCACGTGGTGGCGCATCTTGGCGACCGGCGATTGGGGCGAATCCGCCTCGTGTGTCACGGGTTTGCGCAGGAACTCCCGCACCAGGACGTCGATCGCCTTGTCGAGCGTGGCGGAGAAGAGCAGCCGCTGAGCGTCGCGCGGAGTCTGCTTGAGCAACCGGCGTACACCCGGCAGGAAGCCGAGGTCGGCCATGTGGTCGGCCTCGTCGAGCACCGTGATCTCGACCGCGTCCAGTGAGCAGTGTCCCTGGGCGATCAGGTCTTCCAGCCGGCCCGGGCAGGCGATGAGGATGTCGACGCCGGCGCGCAGACCGCGCACCTGCGGGTTCTGTCCGACCCCGCCGAAGACGGTGAGCACGTTGAGTTGTGCGGCGTCGGCGAACGGGGTGATCGCGGCCTGGATCTGGGTGACCAGCTCACGGGTCGGCGCGAGGATGAGTGCGCGGGGGCGGCCCGGCGTGCGCTTGGTGCGCTGCGCCTGGAGGCGTGCGACGACGGGCAGCGCGAAGGCGTAGGTCTTGCCGCTGCCGGTGCGCCCGCGGCCGAGCACGTCGCGCCCGTCGAGGGAGTCGGGCAGCGTTGCTGCCTGGATCGGCGTCGGGTTGGTAATCCCTTGTGCCGCAAGGATTTCGGCCAGGCGTGCGGGCACGCCGAGCTCGGCGAAAGAGTTCATGAAAAAGCTACATTCTTGGTCGGTCGCCCCGCCGATCAGCCAGATTGTGGGCTGGGCATGGAGCAAGCTCGACATGCGCACCAACTCGCGGCGGGGACTGTGACGAGTCGATTAATCACAGTCTACGAGGTCGCCGACCTGCTCGGCATACCAGGGGTCCGCGACGTGGTCGGCGATCTCGCGGAGCGTCCAGTCGGCGCCGCGCGGCCGATCCCACTCCCCCGGCCCCGCCGTGAGCAGCCGGAGTCGGAAGGTGCGTGACAACCGAGTGAGTCGCTCGGTCGCCTCGACCAGGTCGACCTCGGTGAACCGGGCGAGGTCGGCCGTGGTCGTGATCGCGCTTTCGTACCAGCCGTTCGGGCGGGTCGGCACTCCCGCGAGCAGAGCCTCCACCTGAGCCAGGTGGTCGACCAGGTGGTCGCCGTAGCGGCGAATTGCCTTGTGCGGTGTGAAAATCCGGGCGCCGTCCTCGGCCATTCGCGGAGTGCCGTCCCAGGCGATCCAGGTGCGCGCGAGCTCCAGCACGCGGGCTGTGGCGCGCTCAACGGCCGCGCCCGGGTCGTCGGTCCGAGTCTCATCGATTTCCATGCCGTTGACGGTAGGTCCGGGTCGGTTCGGTGATGGCCGAAGAGTTTTCCGCCTTGCGACGAGGACTGGGACACCGTCTACGAACTGAACCTCGTACGGCGTGATGAAGGCCGGCCTCATCAGCCTGGCCAAAACGGTGGCCGCCGAATACTCCCGGGACCGCATCCGGATGAATGTCGTGGCTGCCGGAGCCGTCGCGACGACAGCGAGCGGCAACACCGAGCCTGAGACCGACGAGATACCGCTGGGGCGCCTCGCCCGCGCCAGCGAGGTCGCTGAGTGTGTTGCCTACCTCGCCTCGGACGCGGCGTCATACATCACCGGTCAGGCACTCACCATCGACGGTGGAGCTAGTGTGCGAGGTCCGTTCGGCTGAATCGGCGAAACCGGCCGACCTGGCAACGGCGGCGGTCGCGACTCGATGTCGAAGCCGGCCGTGCTCGCCATCGTCCGCGTGGCATCGCCGGTGACCCGCAGGTCCGGGTGCTCCTTGACGTAGTTGCAGCGTTCGCAGAGGCCCTGCCCGTTGTCGTAGCTCGTGACGCCACCGTCGACGTGTCGGAGAATGTGGTCGGTATGCCGAATCGGCGCTCCGCAGAACGGTGTTCGGCACAGCTGGTCGCGCGCGGCGATCAGCTCGGCGAGGAGCTTCGGAAAGACCCGGGCAGGCGACTCCATGGCGACCAGCTCACCTGTGCCGGGCGCCGTGAACATGCGCCGGAGGAAGCACCGGGACCGCTCGCCGTCGGGATGGGCGACGATCTCTCGGGCGAGGTCGGCCGGGATCGGGCCGAAACCGTCCAGGACGGCCGCGTCCGGGCTTGCCCCGATCAGGGTCGCCAGCGGCACCAGCAGTTTGACCTGCACGTCGACGCCGTCGGCCGGCGCGCGGCCGGTGACACGCTCCACGAGGGTGTCGGCCATCACCTGGCCACGTCCTCGCTCGTCACCCTCAGGGCGCGCCGCATCCGCAGCCTGTTTCAGGGCTGCATAACAGCCGACGCCGTCCTTCACCGGGAGCAGCGCGGTCAGGAGGGTCATGCAGTCGGGTGCGGGGCGGAGGCTGACGTATCGGTCGTGCTCCGCGTTGGCCCGGCGAGTCACCGCCCCGCCCGGATCCAGTTCGTAGGCGCGGGCGCGCGCCAACTGCTCGAGCCGGCGGTCGGACACCCGGCCCAGGTGTTTCGCAACGTGCCGATCCACCTGCTGGCGGTGATCTCGGCGCAGATGCGAGGTCTCGCGGCAGACGATGAACGCCTGGTGTTCGCCGACCAAACCCCGCCGCATCGCGCCCCGCGTGGCCGGAAGCTCGTGCGTGATCGCGCGCGCAAGACCAAGCAGCCGGGATCCGCGGTGCGGGGACTGGCGCCGTGCGAACGCGATCTGCTGCCCTGTCACCCGCGCGGAGTCCGCCGCGGACAGCCCGCGAGCCCGATCCCGCTCGAGCTGGGCATCGTGCACGTTCACCGTCAGCGATGCCTGCACCGTCGACGCGACATTCTTGAGCTCTTCGAGCGTCCGGATCAGCGCGAGACAATCCTGCGGATCCGACGTCGTCTCCACTGCCGGCAGACTGGCGATGACACGACGCAGGTCTTCCGTCGGGATCGGAATTGATCCCATGTCCGCAGCCACCAGCGCATCGCTCATGTGTTCGACTATACGCCCAATTTCCCTGTCTTCCAACACTTTTCGCGAACTCAAGTTATCCACATCCGCCCAGCGCCCCGCCGGGGATGTGGACAACATCCGGGCAGATTCAGGACGCCCTGGACGCGCCACCGAGGAGCCAGTTCGCTACCGCACGCTCGACCTCCTGCGGTGCTTCGATCGGGACGAGATGCCCGGCATCCGGCACCTCCACCACATCCACACCCCGCGGCAGCAGACCCTGCAGCCGATAGGCCTGATCAAGCGGGATCCACGGATCTTGCCGACCCCAACCGATCCGCACGGGACACCCCACCTCAGCCAACCGCTCAGCGACGGGCCGGGTGTGCTCCGCACTGAGCGCGGCGATCTGCCGATAGAACGCCGGTTGACCGACCTGGCCGAGCCATGGCTCAGCCAACGCCTCCAGCCACGCCGGCAAGAGCCGCTTGGCCGCCGCACCGGAGATGTACTCCCTCACCAGGGCAGCATGGAGAGCCTCGGGCAGTTGAACGAAAACCTCCGGGTGCTCGGCAACCAGCCGAAAGAACGGTGAGCCCCATGGATCGAGCGTCACGATGTCCCAGAAGTGGAGCGAGCGAAAAGCGCTTCCGTGCAGCAGGTGCGCACCCAGCGCGACCGCTCCCCCGATGTCGTGCGCCACAACGTGCGGGCGATCGAGACGCCATACCTCAACCAACGTCGCGAGCCGGCGCATCTGCGACGCCAGGTCGACCGAGACCGCGGAATCCATTGTCGAACGGCCATATCCGGGCATGTCCCAGAGCAACACCCGATAGTTCCGACTCAGGTATGACGCAAGCCCCGCCCAGATGCGCGCAGACCACGGGGTGCCATGGCAGATCACGACGTCGCCGCGGGAAGCCGCTCCCTCCGGCTCGAGGAGGTAGGTCGCAATGCTCACGCCGTCGATGAGCAACAGCTCGCGATCCGGGAGGGCGGGGAGGGACGTTTCCATGGCTTGGACGCTAGAACCTGAGGTCGACCTGAGGTCAAGATGCACAATGCACTCATGAAGATCGGGGAAGTTGCGCAGCGTCTCGACGTACCGATCCACGTGCTGCGGCACTGGGACGACATGGGCGTCGTCGTCGCCGGTCGCAGCACTTCGGGGCACCGCATCTATACCGAGGAGCATCTCTACCGTCTGCGAATCCTGCAGGCTTGTCAGGGAATCGGGATGAGCCTTGCCGAGATCCGGAAGGTCCTGCACCGAGGTGCGCCCGGCCGCGCCACCGCCATCACCCACCAACTGCGTCGCGTCCGGCAACAGCGGATCGCACTCGAGCGCACCGAACAGTTTTTGACGCACGTCATCGACTGCCGGCATGACCTCCTCACCCGCTGCCCCGCCTGCAGCGCGTATGCCGAAGACGCAGCGAGCACGTAAGCTCCGTCAGCCCAACTGCTTCGCAAACTCCACCACCCGCTCGGCGACGTCGACGTGCAACCCGGCCGACTCGCGGAGCCCGCCGCGGTGCATCACGTGGTCGGCGCCCTCGACATACATCGTCTGGCCGGCGACGGTGGTGCCCGCCGGCCACAGCGAGTCCGCGGAGCCGCCGACCACCAGCTGCTCCACCGGGTATGACGAAAGCGCCTGCGCGACAGCGGGATCCGTAAGTATCGGCGTCCTCCGGGGGCTGCCAGCGCACCGCCCCGCACGGTCCACCCGTCGCGGACCAGCGCGGACGCCGTCCAGAAGAGCAGTGGCGCGTCGACCGGATAAGCGCGCCCGGGCAGGAAGAGCGCCCGTTTCGCCACCCGCCCCGATGGCAGGTCACCGGGCGGGAAGGCGACCGTCGACACATCAGTCCTGCTCATGGCCCCAGCGTGCCACGCACCTGCTCCAGCACACGCTCTCGCAGCAACGCGATCGCACCGTCGCGCACCCCGCGCGATGGTGCGTCGTCGGGCACCCGCGCCTCGCGCACCACCACCTCCCTCGGGTATGACGAGAGTTCCGCCCGCAGCGGCGCCACCACCGGCACAGCCCACGGGCCGCCGATCACCAGCTCGCTCGGGTCCGCGAAGGCAACGACTCCGGCAACCACGCCGGCGAGCGCCCGCACCACCCGGCCCGGGTCACGATCGAGCAGGCGCAGCACCGCAGAGACGTCAACGGCCGTCGAATCATGTTGACGCAGACCAAGTTTGGCAAACACCTCGGTGAGCGGCATCGCCTTGCCCCGCGGACCCGCCACGACGATGTGCGCAACCTCTCCGACCAGCCCGCGGCCGCCGTGCACGATCGCGCCGTCGCTGACGATCGCGCCACCGAGGCCCTCGCCGAGGTGGAGGTAGGCGAAATCGTCGGGCGCACCCGCGGCCAGCTCGGCACGGGCCGCCCAGTTGACGTCGTTGTCGACCTCGATGGGGCCGGTCACCAGGCCCGCAAGCAGCTTGCGCGGGTCGAGCGACCCGGTGAGGAAGGGCGCATCCGCGAGCTCCACCGCACGTCCCGTCGTGCGATCGACGGGATCGGCCACACTCACCGTCGCGGCGACATAGGGACCGCCGCCCTGCCCACGCAGGGCCCGCCGCACGGCAGCACTCGGCCGCATCGCCGTGCCACGCAGGTTGATCCGCCGTGCGGCCACCACCTGGCCACGCACGTCCAGCACCTCGGTGGTCACGCCGTCGGGAGCGACCACCACGCTGAGCGCCGTGCCGACCGCCGGGCCGAGGTCGACCAGGTTGCCGGCCCGGCCCGCACCCTGCCGCGCCTGCGTCGTCTCACGCGCCACCCCGAGCTCGACCAGCCGCCGCACACTCTCCGACGAGGTGGGCCGCGAGACGTCGGCAGCCGCCGCAAGGTCGGCGCGCGACTGCGCGCCGCGATCGATCAACGCAGTCACGACACGCTCGTCGGTGAGCGCGCGCACCACGTCTCGTCCGGCAGTCGCCACCACGGGGCATCCCTTCATCGGCTTGCGGGGTCCGGTCCAGCACGCCTATCTTAGCTTTTTGTAAGGGCACCTAACAAAGGACACGACGCATGACCTCGACAACTTCGCAGCCTGCCCTGCCGCACTGGGAGGAGCCGCCCGCCGATCTGGCCGGTGCCGTCCGACACGTCAAGCACGCCCTCCGTCGCCGGATCGAGGCATCGGGGCGCACTCCGGAGGAAGTGTTCGAGGTCATCGAGCGAACCGTCGAGGCGCGAGTCGCCGAGCTGCACGAGCTGCGCGACAGAGGCGAAAACCCCTGGCCGATCATCGAATTCGACCAGATCGCGGACGGCAAGGACCTCGACGGACTACGCGACCAGGTCCGCCGGCGCGGGTGCGCCGTCATACGCGGTCACTTCCCGCGCGAGCAGGCACTCGCCTGGGACGCCCAGATCGTCGACTACGTCGAGCGCAACGAGTTCTTCGAGCACTACCGCGGCCCGGGCGACGACTTCTTCGACAGCGTCGACTCCGCCCCCGAGATCTACCCCATCTACTGGTCACACCCGCAGATGGAAGCCCGGCAGAGCGACCGGATGGCCACCGTGCAGGCCTTCCTCAACAGCGTCTGGAAGCACGACTCCGAGGGGCGCACGTGGTTCGACCCCGACCGCGACAGCCTCTACCCGGACCGCATTCGCCGCCGGCCGCCGGGCGCGGACTCCGCGGGCCTCGGCACCCACCTCGACCCCGGCACTCTCGACCTCTGGATGACCCAGAGCTATCAGCAGGCCTTCCGGCACCTCTTCGACGGCGACGTCGAGAGCTACGACCCGTGGGACGCGGCCCACCGCACCGACGGCGCGCAATACCCGGGCAGCACCATGTGCTCGGCCTTCCGCACCTTCCAGGGCTGGACCGCGCTGTCGGACATGGCGCACGACCAGGGCGTGTTGCACGCGGTCCCGATCCCGGAGGCGATGGCCTACCTCATGCTGCGGCCGCTGCTGGACGACGTGCCGGGCGAGGAGATGTGCGGAGTCGACATCGGCCGCGCGTTCCCGGTCAACTGGAAGTGGCACCCGTTGCTGATGGAAGCGACCTGCGGCATACCCGACGTGCAGGCGGGCGACTCCGTGTGGTGGCACTGCGACCTGGTGCACGGCGTGGATTCTGTTGTGGATCAACAGGGTTGGGGAAACGTCATGTATATCCCGGCCGCGCCGTGGTGCCCCAAGAACGCGCGTTACGCAGCCTCGGTCCGCGAGGCGTTCCGTTCCGGCGACAGTCCCGCCGATTTCCCCGCCGAGCACTACGAACGCGACTGGGAGGGCCGCTTCACCGAGAGTGAGCTCAACGAGACCGGGCGTCGCGGCATGGGCCTCAGCTAGTCGTCTCCCGCACGATGTCGCGCACCGTCGTGTCGATCACCCGCGGCGTCCACTCGGCCCGCTCCGCCGACGTCGCGCGCTCCAGCGCCCGCTCCATGGCGCGCACCCGCGCCAGCCGCGCGATCAGCAGTGCATCTGGCAGCACGGCCTGCAGCCGGCTGCTCGGCACCAGATCCGCCCATACCGACAGATAGGCCCGCACCAGCCGACCGTCGCGCTCGGGGTCGGCCGGCATGCCAAAGTGGTATGCCGGGCCGGCAAGCGCAATCAGCAGTGATCCCAACGGGTTTCCGACATACGCGTCACCCCAGTCGAAGAACCGGGAGTCGTGGATGGCACCGGCCGAGCCGTCGGCGCAGAAGACGTTGCCGGCGTGCAGGTCGTTGTGCTCGATCGTCGACGGCAGCCCGACGGACGACAGCCGGGCAGCGGCCTCCCGCAACGGTCGCTCCGTCTCGCGGTGGCCGGCGCCCCGCCCGGTCATCCACCACGACACCAGATCGTCCGGCTGCCAATGGGGTACGCCGGCGTCGACGAGGGTGTCGACGACCTCGACGGTGGCCCGCTGCAACCGCGCATAACGCCGCAGCGCCCCGGACCAGAGCCCGACGATCGAGTCACCGTCGGCGACCTCACGCAGGAGCGGCCCCTGATCCGCCATCAGCAGCCAGCCGTGCTCGTCGTCACCGGCCCACATCTCCGGGACACGGTCCGGCGCGACCGCCGCCAACGATCGGTAGATCGCGGGCTCCGGCGATGTGCTCGGCGACGACGCCTTGAACCACATGCGACGCCCGTCGGTGGTGTCGACCACCAATTGCGTTGACCAGGCCCGCACCCTCGGCTGCCGAGGTGTGACCGGCACCCGCACGACACCGCGTCGCTCAAGGGCCTCGTCAATCCACCGAGTCGCCTCGCGGCGCCACGCATCCGACTGCCACAGCTGCGAGGTGGGCTGCTCGCCCGTGGTCACTCGGCGGCGGTCAGGCGCGCGATGAGCTCGGTGCCGACGACGTCGGGGGTCAGCCCGATCGCCTCGAGCACCTGACCGCGCGACGCATGGTCGGGGAACACCTTCGGCACACCGAACGTGTGCAGCCGCGCGGCGACCCGTGCTTGCTGCAGCGCATGGCCGACTGCAGCTCCGATCCCGGACGTCACCAGATTGTCCTCGATGACGACGACGTGGCGCACGGTGCCGGCCAGACGCACCAGGTCGGGCGAGACCGGAAGGACCCACCGCGGGTCGACCACCATCGTCGAATGACCTTGGGCCGCAAGCTTTTCGGCAACCTGCAACGCGGTCGGGCACATCGCGCCGACCCCCACGACAAGCACGTCAGGGTCGTCGGCGTCGTGCAGCACGTCGAGGCTGCCCTCGGTGCGGACCGCCTCGATCGGGTCGGCCACGTCGCCCTTGGGAAAGCGCAGCACCGACGGCGCGTCGTCCACCAGGACGGCCTCGCGAAGTTGCGTCTTGACCTGATCACCATCGCGGGGCGCGGCCAGACGCAGCCCCGGCACGATCGAGCAGATCGACATGTCCCACATGCCGTTGTGCGACGGCCCGTCGGAGCCGGTGATGCCGGCCCGGTCGAGCACGAACGTGACGCCCGCCTTGTGCAGTGCTGCATCCATCAACATCTGATCGAACGCTCGGTTGAGGAAGGTCGCGTAAATGGCGACGACCGGGTGCATCCCGCCATAGGCGAGCCCGGAAGCCATCGTCACCGCGTGCTGTTCGGCGATGCCGACGTCGATCACCCGGTCCGGGTAGGCAGCGGCGAATCCGTCGAGCCCGACCGGGATCATCATCGCGGCGGTGATCGCCACCAGGTCCGGCCGTTCGGCACCGAGCCGGACCAGCTCGTCGTTGAACTCGTCGGTCCAGATGCGACCGGAAACCTCGAAAGGCAAACCGGTTTCGGGGTTGATCTTGCCGATGCCGTGCATGTGGTCGGCGGTGTCGTCGAGTGCCGGCTGATAGCCCCGGCCCTTCTGGGTGATCACGTGCACGATGCACGGACCGCCATAGGCCCGCGCCCGGCGCAGCGCCTGCTCGACAGCGGGCTCGTCGTGCCCGTCGACCGGGCCGAGGTACTTGATGCCGAGGTCTTCGAACATCCCCTGCTGCGGGGCCACGATGTCCTTGATGCCCTTCTTGACCCCGTGCATCGTGTCGTAGACGAGCTCGCCGACGACCGGGGTGCCCTGCAGCGCGTGCTTGCCCCAGTCGAGCATCCGCTCGTAGCTGCGGGTGGTGCGCAGCGCCGCCAGGTGGTCGGCCAGGCCACCGATCGTCGGGGCGTAGCTGCGCTCGTTGTCGTTGACCACGATGACGAGCGGCAGATCCCGCTCGACCGCAATGTTGTTGAGCGCCTCCCACGCCATACCACCGGTCAATGCGCCGTCGCCGATCACCGCGACCGTATGACGCTGCGGCTCGCCCGCGATCACCCGCGCCTTGGCGATGCCCTCCGCCCAGGACAGCGACGACGACGCGTGCGAGCTCTCCACGACGTCGTGGTCGGACTCGGCTCGCGACGGGTAACCGGACAGCCCGTCCTTCTTCTTCAGCTTGGAGAAGTCGTGTCGTCCGGTGAGCAGCTTGTGCACGTAGGACTGGTGACCGGTGTCGAAGACGATGCTCTCGCGCGGGGAGTCGAAGACGCGGTGCAGTGCGATCGTCAGCTCGACCACCCCGAGGTTGGGACCGAGGTGACCGCCGGTGCGGGACACCGACTCGACCAGGAAGTCACGGATCTCACCGGCCAGCTCCTCCAGCTGATCGGCCGAGAGACGCCGCAGGTCACGGGGTGACGAAATCGAGTCGAGCAGTCCCACTGGTCTTCCTGGCCCTTTCGGTCACGAACTAAAGCGTCGGTCGAGTCTACGCGGCCTTCCGACCGGCTCAAGGAAGACGCACGGCGGGCGCGGGAGGTTGCCCGTGTCCGCCGGCAGGAACTACCCGCTGCTAGATTGGCAAAACACATCTTGCACAGACAGGGGAGCGCTTCGGCGCTGAGAGTGCGGTTCGCCGCAGACCCTCGAACCTGCTCCGGTTAGCACCGGCGAAGGGAGTCACCATGGCTACTGTCAGCGCGCCCGAGACCGGCCGGTCCGGCCTGCGATCACTGCTGGCCTACCGCACCATCGACATCGTCACCGTGGTCACGCTCGGCGTGGCGATCGGCGTCGCCTTCTGGGGTTGGGGCAAGGCGTTCGCCGGTCTCAGCACGTTGTCGGCGTTCGGGTTTCCCCCGTCCGCCGGCCTGCTGTCCGGCCCCTGGCTGCTCGGCGGGGTCGTGGGCGGGCTCGTCGTACGGCGTCCCGGGGCAGCCCTCGTCACCGAGCTCATCGGCGCCAATGTCGAATACCTGCTGACCAGTCAGTGGGGCGGTGGTGTGATGGTGTCGGGCTTCCTGCAGGGCATCGGCGCCGAGCTGGTCTTCCTGGTCTTCGCCTACCGCCGCTTCGGACCGACGATCGCCGCCGCTGCCGGCACGCTCGCCGCGGCATTCGAGGTCGTGCTCTACGAGTGGCAGTCCTACTACGACTACTGGACGTTCAACTACAAGCTGGCCTACCTCGGCTTCTTCGCGGTGTCCGGCGCGGTCGTCGCGGGCATCGGCGGCTGGCTGCTGGTGCGCGCACTCGCCTCGACCGGCGCGCTCGACGCGTTCGGCCCGGGCCGGGAGTTCCACGACCGTCGTTCGGTATGACGGGGGCTGCGCCACCGATCGCACGTCTGCAAGGGTTCGGCTGGCGGCCGCTCGGCCGCAAACAGCAGGTCATCGCCGACCTCGACCTGACGGTCGCTCCGGGCGAACGCGTGCTGCTCGCCGGCGGCAGCGGCGCCGGCAAATCGACGGTGTTGCGCGCTTTCGCCGGGGCGCTGGGCACGACCGTCGCAGGCGACCTGTCGGGCCGGGTCGAGGTGGACGGCCCTGCGGGTCTGTTGCTGCAGAACCCGGCGGACTCCCTGGTGGCCGCGACCATCGGCCGCGAGGTCGCCTTCGGCCCGGAGAACCTCTCGCTCCCCCGCGAGCAGATCTGGTCGCGGGTGCACGAGTGCCTCGACGCGGTCGGGCTGCGTTACCCGACCGCCCGGTCGACGGCCGCCCTCTCCGGGGGTGAGCTGCAGCGACTCGCGCTGGCCGGTGTGCTCGCCGTGCGGCCCGGTCTGCTGTTGCTCGACGAGCCGACCAGCATGCTCGACGACGAGACCGCCACCACCGTGCGGGAAGCCATCGTGCGCGCCGCCGAATCCACAGGCGCCGCAATGCTCGTGGTCGAGCACCGCATCGGTCCCTGGCTGCCGCACGTCGACCGCGTCGTCGTGCTCGAGCGCGGCGCGGTGATCGCGGACACCACTTCGGATGCGTTCGTCCGCACCGAGCACGAGCGCATGCTGCGTGCCGGCGTGTGGATGCCGGGTGCCGTAGCCCCGGCTCCCCTCGACGTGCCTGCCGAACTCGTCGCAGCCGACTCCCCCGGCGCCGATCTCGACGCGGACTCGATCACCGTCGACCTGGAGCTGCGGACGCTGCGTGGCACGGTGCGCACCCGCGCACTCGAGCACACCTCCGCCCGGCTCGCGGCCGGCGCGATCACCGCCCTCACGGGACCGTCCGGAGCCGGGAAGTCGACGCTGCTGGCCGCCCTTGCCGGGTTGCAACCGTTGAGCGCAGGCACGATCACCGGAGCCCAACCACCGTTCTCGCGACGTCGCTCCCGCCAACTGGCGGCGGCGTCAGGATGGGCGCCGCAGAACCCTGAGCACGGCTTCCTCGCGCGCACCGTCCGCGACGAAATCTCGCTCACCGCAGGCAAACTCGGGCGACGTGTCGACGTCGACGCACTGCTGGAGCTCATCGGCCTGTCGGACCTCGGGGGCGCGAACCCCTACCAACTGTCCGGCGGCGAGCAACGCCGAGTCGCCCTGGTCGCCGCGCTCGCCCACCGTCCGGCCGCGATGTTCCTCGACGAGCCGACGGTCGGGCAGGATCGGCAGACCTGGGCCGCGGTCGCCGGCTGGTGTGCTGCCGCGGCGGCGGCCGGGGCGACGGTGGCGGTCGCCACCCACGACACCGATCTGATCGCGCTGGCCGACACCGAGATCGCCGTGGCTCGCAGACAGGCCGCAGCGTGAAACGGCTTCTGCCACAGGCCAATCCGCTCGTGCTATTCGTGCTGGGGTTGCTGCCGGTCTTTGGGTCACTCCTGGTGCGGACGACGCCGCACGCGCTGATCGTGCTTGCGTCATACGCGGTGTTGGCGGGGGTCTTCGTGCCGTGGACCAAGGGGGTCCTCTGGCGGTTGGGTTTCGTCGCGTTCGCCGCGGTGTCGGTGCTCTGGTCGACCTGGCTGCTCGGCGGCAATCAGGCCGACAACGCCGGCATAGCCGCGCTCCGGGTGCTCGTGCTGGCCACCCCGGGTGCCTTGCTGACGGCATGGGTCGACCCGACGCAACTGGGCGACCAGCTCGCTCAACGGGTAAGACTGCCAGGCAGATTCGTCGCTGCGACAACGGCGGCACTCACCCGTTTCACCTCCCTCGGTCAGGTCTGGGACCAGCTCGACCGCACCCGCCGGGCACGTGGCACCGGGCCGGGTCGCAACCCGCTGGCCCGGATCCCGTGGGCCGCGAGCATGACTTTCGCGTTGCTCGTCGCCGCGCTGCGCGGCGGCACCCAACTGTCGATGGCGATGGACGCGCGCGGCTTCGCCGCGGCGACACGCCGCACCTGGGCCGAGCCGGCACCGTGGCGTCGGCTCGACACGATCGCGGCCGTCATCGGTGCGGCAGTCACCGTGGCCCTGCCGCTGACGCTCGCGCTCAGCTGACCGACAACGTCACCAGTTGGCTTCCCAGGGCGCCTTGGGCAGTCGCACGCTCGCCGGGTGGTTGATGTAGACCGTGCCGCCGCTGCTCGGGAGCCAGGCGTTCTCGAACTGCGCCCGCTTGTAGGTCACTCGCACCTGGGCGTCGTCCGGCTTCAGGTGGGACGCCGGGTCGTTCATCACCGGATCGCCGTTCGCGGCGAACCCGACGAGCACCATCAGGTGGCCGGCCGTGGAGTAGCCGGCACCGTCCAGCTCGCTCTCGTCGAACGAAACCGCGGTGATGACCGGAATCCCGGCCGCGATGAACGCCTCCGCCTCGGTGAGGCTGCGCAGCCGGGTGACGAACGTCGACAGGCCGTAGCTGCCGGTGTACGCGGTGTTGAACGGCCAGTTGCCGCACCCGTCATACGTGTAGTCGAAGGTGTTGCGCGCCGCATAGTCGACCTGTCCGTCGACCGGCGGTTGCACCCAAGACAGGTCGGACTTGCTCGGGCCGAGCCCAAAGGACGCGAGCACCATGGACGACGAGGTCGGCGAGCACCAGGCCTCCCCGCCGCCCGACCACTGCGGGTAGTGACCGGCGTGCACCTCCTGCGAGTACGTCGGCACGTCGAGGATCCGCTCGCGCCCCAGGGTGAATTCACTCACCGGCACCGTCGCATCGTCGGGCAGCGCAGAGACCATCGCGCTGAGCGAGCGCACTGTCGGAGTCACGCTCGACCCCTGGGCGCGCATCAGCTGCACCCGCAACTGGAACTCGGTCAGCGTGTGGTTGTTCAGCAGGTGCAGCGTGTCGGTCCAGACCGTCGCGTAGTCGGTGCCCTGCCCGTCGACCGAGGTCCGCCGGATGGCACCGCCCTGGTCGGGGTCGTTACGGCACCAGCGACCGAGCACGAACCAGCCGGTCTGGGTGCCGTTCTCGGCGCGGCCACGCACGTCGATCTGCACCCAGGTGCCGTTCGGGGTGTCGACGTTCCACGACGCGATCAGCTCGGTGAGCGCGAACCCGCTGCGTTGCATCGGCGAGACCCAGCTCGCGACGTCGTAGGTGCGTTTCGGCGATCCGGCCGGCACCGGATCGGCATACTCGATGGTCCCGGTCGGGGTGCCGATGCGCAGCCCGGCAGAGCCCACCGTGACGCCATCCCGAGTGCCGGAGGCCCAGCAGCCGCTCCCGGCAAATCGGTGCAGCCGGATGTGGCGCGGCGATCCCGCAGCGACCTTGGTATGACGCCCCGGCCGCGAGCGACGCGACCTTCCCTCGGCATCCGCGCTGCTTGCACCGAACAGCAATGCTCCCCCCGCCGCCACACTGCCTCCCAACAACTGCCGTCGGCTGAGTGCGATGTTACGACATACGGCCTGCAGCGAACGCTCGGACATTTCTCGACTCCTCTGATCGACGGTGGTCGCTCGCCCTCACCCTCTCGGAAATGACAACCGTCCTGGGTCAAAGAACGACAAAGATTTCCCCGGCCCCGGCATTCTGCTGGCTGTTCTTCCACCCAGAATTGATCCGATGACTCTTGGTTGGACGCCTGACCGAAACGTAACCTCCGTCACGTCAGGCCACCTCCCTACCCGGAAGAAAGCTCTCCCATGCGTCGTCCAGCCCGCCTCGCTGTTGTCACCGCTGCCACCACCACCGCCGTCGGTCTCGCCGTACCCGCGGCGTTCTCCGCCCCGGCGACCGGCACCCCGGCCGGCACCCCGACCGTCGACCCGATGCAGCACATCGCCGCGCTGCAGCAGATCGCCGACGACAACGGCGGCAACCGGGCCGCGCTCTCGCCGGGGTCGCGCGCGACCGCGGCGTACATCAAGCAGCAACTCTCCGACGCGGGCTGGGAGGTGTCGACACAGTCGTTCCCCTTCCTGTCCGGCACCGAGGAGAACATCTTTGCCGAGCGCAAAGGCACCACCGGCGATGTCGTCATGCTCGGCGGCCACTACGACTCGGTCCCGGAGGGTCCGGGCATGAGCGACAACGCCACCGGCGTCGCCGGGCTGCTCGCGGCGGCTGCCGCGACCGCGGACGCACAGCCTCGCAACACGATCCGACTCGCCTTCTGGGGCGGTGAGGAGCGCGGCATGAAGGGGTCGAATTACTACGTCGACACCATGTCCGCCGCCGACCGGGCGACCTTCAAGGGCTACCTCAACTTCGACGGCATCGCCGCGCCCAACCCCGGCTACTACGTCTACGAGGACAACAAGAACGGTGAGCAGATCAACGCCGACATCAGCAAGTGGTATGCCGACCGCGGCATCCAGACCGAGCAAGCCTTCCTCGGAGTTCAAAGTGACCACGGGCCGTTCTACACCAAGGGCCTGACGACGACCGGCATCATCAGCGGTTACCTCGGCAACAAGACCGAGGCGCAGGCCCAGAAGTGGGGCGGCACCGCCGGCGCACCGTTCGACCCGTGCTATCACCAGGCGTGCGACACCAAGGACAACATCTCCCCGGAGACGCTCAAGCTCAACACGCAGCTGATCACGTCGCTCATCACCGACTACGGCGCGAAGGATTTCAGCGCCGCGTGAGCCGACGCGGCTACTTCTGGAACGGCGTCTTGTAGCTGAGCGCCTCCTGCGAGACGTACGCCTGCGGCTGCACCAGGTCGAGTCCGCCCGGCACCCGTGCCGGCTTCATCAGGAACTGCGCCCGCGTGGACGGCTGGCCCGGGTAGGTGAAGTCCAGCGAAGCGGTGAGGTTGCGGGTGTCGACCGAGACCTTCTGCACCGCCTTGAGCACTCCGGCCCGGGTCAGGTCGCCGTCGGAGCACGCCTGCAGGAGGATCTGACCCCACACCAGCCCGAACACGTAACCCTGGATCGGGCCGAACGTCGGCTCGCCCTTCGGGTTGGCCTTGGTCCACTGCGATCGGATCGAGGCTGCCTGCGGCACTGTGCTGTTCCACGGCACCATCAGGGCGTCGGTGAGGAATTGCCCTGACAGCAAAGCAGATCCGGCCGGGGTGTCGAGCAACTGCGGCGTGTAGGTCGGGCCGCTGCCGTAGAACGGCACGGTCAAACCCTGCGCTTTGGCGACACCGACCGCCGAGGCGGTCTGCGCCGGCGTGGTGGTCAGCAGCACCGCCTTCGCGCCGGCACCCTTCAGCTTGGTGACGGCCGAGGTCAGGTCGCTGGCGGTCGAACTCACCGGCGCCTGCACGACATTCATCTTGTGCTTGCTGGCGTAGTACTTCGAGCCGAGCAGACCGTTCTTGCCGTATTCGGAGTCGACGTAGATGTGACCGATCGTGTCGCCGTTCTTGATCTTGCCCTGCGACTGCAGATAGCTCAGCCCGTTGATCATCTCGACGTCGTACGTCGGCCCGACCATCACGACGTTGGGCACGTCGAGGTTGGTCGACGCCCACGACGACGGAATGGCCGCCATCTTGTCGTTGACCATCGGCTTCTTGAGCGCCGCGAGGATCGGCGAGCCGATCAGCTGGACCAGCCCGAGCGCCTGCCCCTTGAGCTGGTTGTAGAGCGGCACGGCCTTCTCCGCGCTATACCCGGTGTCGGCCGGCACGATCTTGATCTTGCGACCGCAGATGCCACCGGACTTGTTCACGTCGGCGGCCCACATCTGATTGCCCTGGGTGATGCCGAGGCCGAGCACCTTGAAGACACCGGACTCGTCGGTCATCGCGCCGAGCGTGATGGTGTCGGCAGTGACGCCGACGTCGGTTTTGATGCCGCGGGCGCCACCGCCCCCACCGCCGATGCCGCCGGCCTCCGGGTCCTTCACGCTGCAGCCGCTGAGCGCGAGCCCGATCGCGCAGGTGGTGACCAGTCCAGTGGTGGTCAGTCGCTTCAGCCGCATGTTCGCAGTCCTTTCCTGGAGGTATGACGGGGCGAATTCATCGGCGCACCAATCGGATTGCCCGATCCCACAGCCCGGCGAGGCCGCGTGGCTGGAAGATCACGATGAGCACGATGAGCGCGCCGTAGATGAGGTTGGTGATGACGACCGGGGTGAACGCGGTGCCACCGGCGCTGACGGTGTCCTCGGACCGGATGAGCGGGAGCGCGAGCGGCAGGCCGAAGACCAGAGCCGCGCCGATCACCGAGCCGCCGAGCGACCCCAGCCCGCCGATCACGCACATCGCGAGGAACGAGATCGCGACCGTGGTGCTGTAGGTGCCGTGGTCGACCGCCTCGTCCGGTTTCATCAGCCCGGAGTACCACCAGACGGTCATCACGCCCGCGAGACCTGCGTATGCCGAGGAGATCGCAAACGCCATCGCCTTCTGCCGCACGACCGAGACGCCCATCACTGCGGCCATCGCCTCGTTGTCACGCACCGCACGCCAGCCGCGCCCCACTCTGCCGTTCATCGCGCCGCGGCCGAGGGCGTAGGCGATCGCGGTCAGCGCCGCGAACAACCAGAAGGTGCGCTCGGTCTGGCCCATCGGCACGTTCAGCACGTAGAGCGAGGGTGTCTGCACCCCGAAGTCGAAGCCGAAGAAGTTCAGCGACGGCGCATAGCGACCGCTCGAGGCGCTACCGGCCAGCGACGGCAACTGATTGGCCAGCCAGAAGCCGAGGAAGACCAGACTGAGCGAGGCGACGCCGAGGTAGATGCCCCGCAATCGTCCGGAGATCGGCGCGAACAGCGCACCGGCCGCGGCGCTGACCAGGACGGCGAGCACCGCGGAAAGCAGTGTCGGCAAACCGAATCCGATGTATTCGCTGGTGCCCTTGCTGGCAAAGACCGCATAGGCGACGCCGCCGACAAGCAGGAAGAAGGTGTGCGCCAGCGACAGCTGGCCGGCCTGCCCGACCAGCATCGTCAGCCCCATGGCGCCGACCGCCCCGGTCATGATCCACATGAGCACGACCAGCCACTCGTTCTTCACGTATGCCGGGAGCAGCCACACCACGATGCCCGCGGCGACGATCAACGCGTACTTGACTGCGGTGCGCACAGTTTCGTGGTCGCGACGCGCGGTGACGACTGGCGCTTCGACTGCCTCAGACACGAGCTTGTTCCACCCTTCCGAAGAGTCCGGCAGGTCGGACGACCAGGACGAGGAGCATCACCAGGTAGACCGCCACACTGGCGAAGTTGAGATCGACATACTGCGATGCGATCGAGTCAGTGAGCCCCACGAGCAGGCCGCCGACCACCGCGCCCTCGGCCGAGGTCAGCCCACCGAGCACCGCCGCGGGGAAGGCCGCAAAGGCCACGGTGTGCGATGCCAGCAGACCGGACCCGCCGCCAATGTCGTTGGTGGCCAAGAAGATCACCGCGATCCCTGCCAGGCCACCACCGACCAGCCAGGCACTCGCGGTCACCCGCCAGCTGCGGATGCCCATCAGCGCGGACGCTTCGCGGTTCTCCGCCTGGGCGCGCATCGCAAGGCCCCAGTTGGTGTAGCGGAAGGCCGCGAAGAACAGTCCGATCAGCAGCAGTGCCACGATCAGCGCGACGACATAGGTGCGCGAGACGGTCGCCCCGAAAAGGTGCATCGGCTTGGAGTCGTAGGGGTCGCCGAGAAACGGCGCCGCGGCGGTGCCGAGGCGCCGGGTGATCTCGGTGAGGATCACGATGTCGACGCCGATCGTCAGGATCGCCAGACTGTCCGGTGTCGCGTTCTTCGCCCGCGACAGGAGCAGTCGTTCGATCAGTAGGCCGAGTAGAGCCGCGGCGACCACCCCGATCACGACGGACGGAAACCACGGCAGGTGCTCCTTGGCCCGGTAGATGACGTATCCACCAAAGAGCGCCAGCGACCCGTGTGCGAAGTTCACCGTCTCAGTCGCCTTGTAGATGATCACGAAACCCAATGCCAGCAAAGCGAATACGGCGCCCTCGCCGAGGCCGTTGACGATCGCCTGCACGAACGTCGTCATGCCCGCTCCTCCTTCTCACCGGTTCGGTCCGCGGTGGTGCCGAGGTAGGCACGCACCACTTCGGGGTCGCGCTGCACGTCTTCCGGCGTCCCGTCCGCGATGTGCTTGCCGAAGTCGAGCACGGTGACCCGGTCGGCGAGGCCCATCACCAGTCCCATGTCGTGCTCGACCAACAGGATCGAGATGCCGAGCCCGTGCCGGATCTGCTCGATGAGCTCGGCAAGCTCGGCGGTCTCCGCCGAGTTCATGCCGGCCGCCGGCTCGTCGAGTAACAGCACCGTCGGCTCGACCGCCAGCGCCCGTGCGATGTCGACCCGCTTCTGGTCGCCGTAGGGCAGCGAACCCGCCCGCTGGTGCAACCGCGACCCGATGCCGAGGAAGTCGCAGATCTCGGCCGCCCGGTCCTGATGACGCCGCTCGGCGCGCATGGTCCACGGTGCGCGCAGCCCGTAGGACAGGAATCCGCCGCGGGTCAGGCTGTACCGCCCCAGCATGACGTTGTCCAGCACGCTGGACTCCCCCACCAGGGCGATGTTCTGGAAGGCGCGTCCGATGCCGAGTCGGGTGACCTGATGAGGTGACTTGCCGGTCAGGTCGACATCGCCCAGCCGCATCCGCCCGCTACGCACGGGATAGACACCGGTGATCGCATTGAAGCACGACGACTTGCCCGCGCCATTCGGCCCGATCAGCGCATGGATCGTCCGTGGCTGCACCGTGAACGAGACGTCGTCCAACGCCGTGATGCCACCGAAACCAACTGTCACACCGTCGATCTCGAGCGGCTGGACGTTGCGCTCGGGCAGGTCGTCGAGCTGATCTGTCGCGCTGTCGGCGCTCATCCTTGCCACACCCCCAGCGTGCGCCGCACCCGGGCCGGCCGGACGGGCTCGTCGTCGGCCTCCAGCTGACCGCCGAGGTAGAGACGCTGCACGTCCTCGGACTCCGCGAGCTCGGCCGCGCCTCCGGCGAGGGCGAGCTCCCCGACCTCGAGCACGACGGCCTGATGCGCCAATTGCAGTGCCATCGCTGCGTTCTGCTCGACGAGCAGGACGGCGGTGCCGCGGCCGTTGATCTCGGTGATCACCTCACCGATCCGCTCGATCATCTGGGGCGCAAGTCCGAGCGAGGGCTCATCCAGCAATAGCAGCCGCGGCTCGGCCATCATGGCTCGGCCGATAGCAAGCATCTGCTGCTCACCACCGGAGAGCAGGCCGGCCGCCTGGTCGAGTCGCTGGCCGAGCACCGGGAAGAGCTCGAGCACCGCAGCGCGCGCGGCGGCACGCTTGCCCGGCTCGGTGGCCAGGCCACCGGCGCGCAGGTTCTCCTCGACGCTCATCCGGCCGAACACCTGCCGCCCCTCGGGCACCTGCAGCACTTTGCGGTGGACGACCGCAGCCGGGTCCAGGCGATCGAGGCGTTGCTCGTCCAGGCTGATCCGGCCGCTGGTCAGCTGCCCACCATGCAGACCGAGCGTGCCCGAAATCGCCCGCAGCAGAGTCGATTTGCCGGCACCGTTGCTGCCGAGGACCGCGACGATCGACTCATCGGGCACCTCGAAGGAAACCCCGCGCAAGGCGGACACCGAGCGCCCGTAGCGCGCGCTGAGATCGGAGATCGTGAGCACGTTGCTCCTGACCGAGGATCGTGCGGGGGTTGACGACACCGCACTGACGGATGGGACGGGGTCGCGGAGTTGCATGTGACCCCCGTCACAAACATCCTCGCTGGCGGTAACTGTGACGGGTTACCGGCCAGTGTTGGCCGACACACTCGCGGCTGTGACTAATTCGTTACCAACCGCGCGCGCAACAAAGCGGCGCCGCGGTGGTCAAGCCACCGCGGCGCCGAATCTTGGCCTGTGTCAGGCGCGTTCGTCAGTCGACCAGCGAGCGCAGGACGTACTGCAGGATGCCGTCGTTGCGGTAGTAGTCGGCCTCACCGGGGGTGTCGATGCGCACCACGGCGTCGAACTCGACCTTCGCACCGTCGGCCTTGGTCGCCGTCACGTGCACCGTCTCCGGCACGTCACCGCCGTCGTTCAGTGCGGTGACCCCGGTGATGTCGAAGGTCTCCGTGCCGTCCAGCCCGAGCGACTCGACGTTCTGTCCCTGCGGGAACTGCAGCGGCAGCACACCCATGCCGATCAGGTTGGAGCGGTGGATGCGCTCGAACGACTCGACGATGACGGCCTTCACCCCGAGCAGCCGGGTGCCCTTGGCGGCCCAGTCGCGCGAGCTGCCCGAGCCGTACTCCTTGCCGCCGAGCACGACCAGCGGAGTGCCCGCCTTGGCGTAGTTCTCCGCGGCGTCGAAGATCGTCGACTGCTCGCCGTCCTTCGTGAAGTCGCGGGTGAAGCCGCCCTCCACACCGTCCAGCAGCTGGTTGCGCAGCCGGATGTTGGCGAAGGTGCCGCGCACCATGACCTCGTGGTTGCCGCGACGCGAGCCGTAGGAGTTGAAGTCCTTGCGCTCGACGCCGTGCTCCGACAGGTACTTGCCGGCCGGGCTGTCGGCCTTGATCGAACCGGCCGGGCTGATGTGGTCGGTGGTCACCGAGTCGCCGAGCTTGGCCAGCACCCGCGCGCCCTTGATGTCCTCGACCGGCGAGGGCTGCTTCGCCATACCGTCGAAGTACGGGGGCTTGCGCACGTAGGTCGACTCGCCGTCCCACTCGAAGGTGTCACCCTCCGGCGTCGGCAGCGACTGCCAGCGCTCGTCGCCGGCGAAGACGTCGGCGTAGTCCTTGATGAACATGTCGCGGTCGATCGAGGAGGCAATCGTCGACTCCACCTCGTCCGGCGTCGGCCAGATGTCCTTCAGGAAGACGTCATTGCCCTGCTGGTCCTGCCCGAGCGCGTCATTGTCGAAGTCGAAGTTCATCGTGCCCGCGAGCGCGTAGGCGATGACCAGCGGCGGCGACGCCAGGTAGTTCATCTTCACGTCGGGGTTGATGCGGCCCTCGAAGTTGCGGTTGCCGGACAGCACCGAGACGACCGTGAGGTCGTTCTCCTGGACGGCCTGGCTGATCTCCTCGTTGAGCGGTCCGGAGTTGCCGATGCAGGTGGTGCAGCCGTAGCCGACCAGGTAGAAGCCGAGCTTCTCCAGGTAGGGCCACATGCCGGCCTTCTCGTAGTAGCCGGTGACGACCTGTGAACCCGGCGCCATCGAGGTCTTCACCCACGGCGCGACGGTCAGGCCCTTGTCGACGGCGTTCTTGGCCAGCAGCGCGGCGGCCATCATCACCGACGGGTTGGAGGTGTTGGTGCAGCTGGTGATCGAGGCGATGACGACCGCGCCGTCCTTCAGGCCGTATGCCGGACCCTCCGGCGGCGTCACCTGCGCCTCGCGGAAGTCGCCCTCGACGCCGTAGTTCTTCACGTCCAGGCCGAACTTCTGCTTGGCGTCGGCCAGCACGATGCGGTCCTGCGGGCGCTTCGGGCCGGCGATCGACGGCACGACGGTCGACAGGTCGAGCTCGAGCTTCTCGGAGAAGCGCGGCTCGACGCTCGGGTCGTGCCAGAGGCCCTGCTCCTTGGCGTAGGCCTCGACGAGCGCGACGTGCTCGTCGGTGCGGCCGGTGAGGCGCAGGTAGTCGAGGGTGACGTCGTCGATCGGGAAGATCGCGCAGGTCGAGCCGAACTCCGGGCTCATGTTGCCGATCGTGGCGCGGTTGGCCAGCGGCACCGAGGCGACACCGTCGCCGTAGAACTCCACGAACTTGCCGACCACGCCGTGCTCGCGCAGCATCTGGGTGATGGTCAGCACGACGTCGGTTGCCGTTGCGCCGGAAGGGATTTCGCCGGTCAGCTTGAAGCCGACGACGCGCGGGATGAGCATCGACACCGGCTGGCCGAGCATCGCCGCCTCGGCCTCGATGCCGCCGACGCCCCAGCCGAGCACGCCGAGGCCGTTGACCATCGTGGTGTGGCTGTCGGTGCCGACGCAGGAGTCGGGGTAGGCCTGGTTGACCCCGTCGGCGTTCTCCCGGGTCATCACCGAGCGCGCCAGGTGTTCGATGTTGACCTGGTGGACGATGCCGGTGCCCGGGGGCACCACCTTGAAGTCGTCGAACGCGGTCTGACCCCAGCGCAGGAACTGGTAACGCTCCTTGTTGCGGCCGTACTCGATCTCGACGTTCTTCTCGAACGCGTCCGGGCGGCCGAAGACGTCGATGATCACCGAGTGGTCGATGACCATCTCGGCCGGCGCGAGCGGGTTGATCTTCTTGGCGTCGCCGCCGAGGTCGGCGACGGCCTCACGCATGGTGGCGAGGTCCACCACACACGGCACGCCGGTGAAGTCCTGCATGATCACGCGGGCTGGCGTGAACTGGATCTCGGTGCTCGGCTGGGCGGTCTCGTCCCACTGACCGAGCGCGTTGATGTGCTCCTTGGTGATGTTGGCGCCGTCCTCGGTGCGCAGCAGGCACTCCAGCAGCACCTTGAGGCTGAACGGCAGGGTCTTGCTGCCCTCGACCTTGTCGAGGCGATAGATCTCGTAGGACTCCCCACCCACGGTGAGGGTGTCCTGCGCTCCGAAACTGTTGGTGCTGGGGCTCACGCCGACTCCTTCGTCAGTCTCTTCTTGCTTCACCAAGCATTTTATCTTGACGTCAAGATAAGTGAATCACAGGGCCCCTGCGCCAGTCAGTGAAGGTGAACCTAACTGCTCGCCGGCCGCGCTGCGACCACCACCGAGGCTGATTCTCCCACCTCGCCGCCCGCGCTCAACCCTGGTCGGCGGAGTCGATCACCGACTGGACGAACACGTCGAGCACTCCGTCGCCGACCTTGGGCTCGACCGAACCCCAGCGGTTGGGCGACGGATCGACGCGTATGGCGCGAGCCGCGTCCATCTCGCGCCGTGCGGCGGAGCGGTCGCCGTCGACCGCGGCTACCAACGCCGCACCCCAGTGCTCCATCGCATCCAGCCACGAGCCGGCATCGGTGAGGAACCCTGGATCGATCTTGCTCCCGCGGATGATCGCCGGCGCTTGCTCGATGCGCACGGCATAGGCGCGCAGGTCGCGCAGCGCGGCGGTGCGCCGCGCGCCGGTCGCCCCGTTGACGGCGTCGATCTTCGCCGCGAGCACAGGCGCCTGCGGCTGCCACAGCTTCGGACCGAACGTCGGGGCCGCATGCTCCATGTCACCAAGCACCAGCAGCGCCGACGCGACCTTCGGGTCGCCGCCCGCGAGTGCCGACATCGCGGCGGCCCAGCTGCGTGATGCGTCGTATTGCGTGTCGTTCCAGGCAAAGTCAGCGGCGCCGAACTCGACGACCTGGCTGGCGTAGGCCTGGTTCATCGGGTTGGCGACGACGCCGGCCAGATGATCCGACAACCCCGCCTGGCGGTAGGCGTAGGGCGCGAGCAGCAGCCGCCCGCTCGTCTGACCGAAGTCGTTGACCGGGTAGTTGTCCCAGAGGAACACCTTGCGGCCGAAGTTGGCCGCCGCCTGCTCGGCATCGTCGTTGGTCACGCTCGGCGGCACCACGTCGGTGCCGGTCCATTGCACGACCACGGCCGGGTCGAGCTTCGTGCGCAATGCGGTCTTGTATGCCGAGTCGGCCAGGTCGCTGTACTCGGTGGGCACGGTCTGCAGCGCGAACGTGCCGTCGTGCTTGTCGATCCAGGTGCGCTGGATGTCGTTGAGGAAGTCGGCCTGCGCGGCGCCGGCCGACCCGCGGCCGGGCGCTCCGTATTTCTCCTGGTCGGCGGCGCAGTTCCACTTGGTGTAGTTGATGTCGTCGAAGGGGATGGAGAAGGCGCGCACGCCTGCGTCATACAGCTGCTGGAATTTGGCCTTCATCGCCGCGCGGTCGGCGGCACTGGAGAGGCAGACCGTATTGCCCGGCGACACCGCGAAGGTGAAGCGCACGTGGTTGGCGCTAGCGCGGGTAACCAGCGCCTGCAGCTCGGCAAGCTTGTCCGCCGGGTAGGGCGTGCGCCACTGGTCGCGGTGATAGGGGTCGTCCTTCGGCGCATAGATGTAGGTGTTGGCCTTGACCGAGCCGAGGAAGTCCAGCTGGTCGAGGCGCGCCTGTTGCGACCACGGCTGCCCGTAGAAACCCTCGATCGCGCCGCGCAGCGGCATCGCGGGGTAGTCGCTGACCCGCACCTGCGCCACGGCGCGGGCATTCGGCGTCATGAACAGCTGCCGGAAGGTCTGCACGCCGTAGAACTGGCCGGCTCCGTCCGCACCACCGATCGTGATGTCGCGGCCACCGCTGACGAGCGCATACCCTTCGTCCCTGCCGGGAATCTCGGTCTCCCCCAACGCTTTTCGTATGTCGGGGCGAGCGTTGCCGAGGCGGATCGTGACCGCGCCGACTTGCTCAGAGCCTGGTGCCACCTCGCTGACGTCGCGCACGCCGTGATCGGCGAGCACCTGCAGCAACGCCTTCTTCGCGGCCGGATCTGTCGCGTGGTCGGTGACCAGCTGCACCGCGCCGGCCAGCTGGACGTGTCCGCCCGAGCGCGTCATGGACTGCGGTGTCGGCGAGATCACCGGGATGGTCGGCCGCGGGCCCGCGGTGTCGGCGTGCGCCGCTGGCGGGGTGACGGCCGCCGTCCCGAGCACCGCACCGGCTGCCAGCAATCGGATCAGGGTTCCTCGCATGATGCCGACGGTAGTGCGCCGGCGGCCAGGAGGTGGCAGTTACATCCGATGAATTCGGCGGCTGGGAAATCAGGCACTGGGTTCGAGCACCGCAATGCACTCCACGTGGTGCGTCATCGGGAAGGCGTCGAAGGCCCGCAGCGAGGCCACCCGGTAGCCGGCGTCGGCGGCGTAGGAGAGGTCACGAGCGAGAGCGGCCGGGTCGCAGGCGACGTAGGCGATCGCGCGGGGGTCCTGCGCGGCGAGCTGTTCCATCACCTCGCGGCCGGCGCCGGTGCGCGGCGGGTCGAGCACGACCAGGTCGACCCGGTCGAGGCGCTCGTCGATCGCGGCCTGCCACCCGTCGCGGCCGATGTCGGCACGCTGCAGGTTCGCCTGCGGCAGTCCGGCCAGGTTGGCCTGGCCGTCCTGCACCGCGCGGGCGTCACCTTCGAGGCCGAGCACCCGGCCGTCGGTGCCGACGGCATCGGCCAGGAACGCGGTGAACACCCCGACACCGGAGTAGAGGTCGAGCACCCGCTCCCCCGGCTGCGGTCGCAGCCGGTCGAGCACCTCGGTGACGAACGTGCTCGCCGCGCCCGGGTGCACCTGCCAGAAGCCGCGCGCGGACACCGCGAAGCTGCGCTCACCGGCCGGAACCTGCACGCGTTCGGTGACATTCGGCACCTCGTCGACGACGGGCAGGTCGATCGCCACGACCTCCCCGGACGAGTCGACCGCGACGTCGACGCCGGTCACTCCGGTCTCGACCACCTCACCGAGCAGCCCGGTGGCGGCGACCTCCGGCACGGCGATCAGGCAGTCGTCGACCGGCACGACATCGTGCGAGCGATGACGCCGCAGGCCGATCCGGCCTCGTGGGGTGGCCGCGAATTCGACTCTCGTGCGCCAGCGTTGACCATCTTCGTCACCCGGGACGACCTCGACCTCACCGTCCCAGTCGATGCCGGCCAGCCGGCGCAGCTGCTCGCGCACCACGCGGGTCTTGAGCTCACGCCCGAAGCGAGCGGAGGTGTGCTGCCAGTCGCATCCGCCGCAGCGACCGGGCCCGGCATACACGCATGGTGCGGGGCGGCGTTCGGGCGAAGGCGTGAGGATCTCGACCGCGTCGGCGCGCAGGAAGCGGGACCCGGTGCCGCCGTCGGTGACTTCGGCGACGACCCGCTCCCCCGGGAGGGAATGCCGCACGAAGACGACCCGGCCGTCATGCCGCGCAACGCAGTGACCGCCTTGCGCGACATCCTCGATGTCGAGCGTCAGTCGCTGTCCGAGCAGCGAATCCCCTTGACTGGCACGGCTTCTGGGCCGACGTCGATCACGTCGACCACGACCGCGCTGGGGCGCGCTCATCGACCGCGCCGCACCGCACCCGGTGCCGGGCCGTCGACGCGTCCCTCCTGACCCTGACTGGAGTGCAGCTGCCACGGCACGCTCGCCACCATGACTCCGGGGGTGAAGAGCAGCCGCGACTTCAGCCGCAGCGCGGACTGGTTGTGCAGCAGCTGCTCGTACCAGTGGCCCACGACGTACTCAGGGATGTAGACCATCACCACATCACGCGGGCTGTCCCGACGAACTGCCTTGACGTAGTTGATGATCGGGCGGGTAATCTCTCGGTATGGCGAGGCGATGATCTTGAGAGTGATCGGGATCTCCCGACGCTCCCACTCCTCCTGCAACGCGGTCGTCTCGTCGGGGTCGACGTCGACGGTGACCGCCTCCAGCACCGACGGCCGGGTGGCTCGTGCGTAGGCCAGCGCCCGCATCGTCGGCTTGTGCAGCTTGGAGACCAGCACGATCGCGTGCACCCGGGACGGCAGCAGCTGGTCATCCATGCCCTCGGCCAGCGACAGCTCCTTGCCGACATGCGAGTAGTGACGGCGGATCTGCACCATCAACAGGAACAACACGAACATCGCCGCGACGGCGTACCCGGCGCCGTGGGTGAACTTGGTGAGCAGCACGACGACCAGCACCGTGCCGGCCATCACCGCGCCCACCCCGTTGATGATGCGGGACCGCTTCATCCTGCGCCGCCCGCCCGCGTCCTCCTCGGTGGCGAGCAGCCGGTTCCAGTGCCGGATCATGCCGGTCTGGCTGACCGTGAAGGAGACGAACACCCCGACGATGTAGAGCTGGATGAGCCGGGTGGGCTCTGCGTCATACACCACGACGAGCAGGGTGGCCGCACCGGCGAGGATCAGGATGCCGTTGGAGTAGGCGAGCCGGTCGCCGCGGGTGTGCAACTGACGGGGCAGCCAGCCGTCACGCGCCAGGATCGAGGCGAGCACCGGGAACCCGTTGAACGCGGTGTTGGCGGCCAGCACCAGGATCACGCCGGTGACGATCGAGACGAAGATGATGCCGAGCGGGAACCCCTGGAAGACCGCGTGCGCCAACTGGCCGAGCACGGTGTCCTCGTTGTAGTTCTCGACCGGCTTGCCGTTCAGCAGCAGGGTGCCGGGGCGGTCCGGGTCCTGGATGTGGATGCCGGTCCAGTTGGCCAGGGTGACGATCGAGATCAGCATGGTGACCGAGATCGCGCCCATCAGCAGCAGCGTGGTCGCGGCGTTCTGGCTCTTCGGCTTCTTGAAGGCCGGCACACCGTTGGAGATCGCCTCGACACCGGTGAGCGCCGCGCAACCGCTGGAGAACGCACGCAGGAGCAGGAACATCACCGCCAGCTGCGACAGCGTGTCCATGTCCGGCTGTGGCGCGAGCGTGAACTTCGCGCTCTCCGCGGCGGGCAGGTCCCCGAGCAGCTTGCGCACGACCCCCACGATCGCGAGCGCGAAGATGCCTAGCATGAACAAGTAGACCGGCACCGCGAAGAACGAGCCGGACTCGCGCACGCCGCGCAGGTTCATCGCGGTCAGGCCGACGATCAGCGCGACCGCCACCTCGACCTCGTGGCCGTGCAGGAACGGTGCCGCGGATGCGGCGTTCTGCACACCCGAGGACACCGATACCGCAACGGTGAGGGTGTAGTCGACGAGGAGCGCGGACGCGACGGTCAGGCCCGCTTTGGGGCCGAGGTTGGTGGTGGCGACCTCGTAGTCACCACCACCGGAGGGGTAGGCATGCACGTTCTGCCGGTAGGACGCGACGACCACGGCCATCACACACACCACGGCGATGGTGATCTGCCAGGAGTGGGTGAAGGCGAAGCTGCCCCCGGCGAGGCCGAGCGTCAGCAGGATCTCGTCCGGCGCGTAGGCCACCGACGACAGCGCATCGCTGGCGAAGATCGGCAACGCCAACTTCTTGGGCAGTAGCGTCTCGCCGAGTCTGTCGCTGCGCATCGCGCGACCAACGACGAGGCGCTTGACCGCGCGACCTGTCACAGACACAACGCGAGAGTGTACGGCGACCGCGAGGCTTCCCGGTGCGCCGGTTCATTACCTTCCGGCGACGGTTCGGCGGGCGGGTGCGAGCCCCCGGCTTCCCGGGTTGTCCACAGGGCCGCGTATGACGCAGCGCGGCGTATGACGCCAAAGCCCTAGGCTCCCGGCGTGACGACGCCCACCCCGACCGCTTCGCGGTCCTCGTGGTGGAACATCGTGGTCCCGCGCAGCGTGCAGGAGGCCTTCGGCGTCCGCAGCATCCGGTGGTTCCTGAGCGGCGTCGGCACCGACTCGTTCGCCGATGCACTCTGGCTGGTCACCCTCGGCTGGGTCGCGGGCACCAACGCGAGCCCGTTCGTCTACGGCGTCATCATGACGCTCGGCACCCTGCCGGCACTCGGGTTGTTCCTTTTCGGCGGCATTGCCTCCGATCGGTTCGGCGCGGGCAAGGTGTTGATCGCCACCAGCCTGGCCCGCTTGCTGATCGCGACCGGGTGGCTGGCGTTCGCCGTGCAGCCGGCGCCGTCGCAGACCGCAACCCTGCTTGTGGTGACCGTCATCGGGGTGCTGGCCGACGCGACGATGGGCTACCACGATCCCGCGCGCGAGAGCTACATAACCGTCCTGTCCGGTTCGCAGCGACTGGTCGCGGCCGCCAACGACGCCGAGCGGCTCGTCGTACGGGTCGGTCAGACCGCCGGTTCGGTCACCGCCGGCTTCCTGCTCGGCGCCGCCGACGACCAGCGCTGGGTCACCGCGGCCTGCTGGGCGGGCGGATGCCTCGCCACGTTCGGCATTTTCACCCGGGTGCGACGGCTGGCGCCGGAGCCACCGCCGATGCAGGCCGAGTCGCGTCCCAGCCTGCGCGAGGGCCTGGCGGTGCTGAAGGGCGAGCACACGCTGATCCGCACCTATCCGCTCCAGTCGGTCGCCTCGATGGCCGGCGGCGGCGCGATCACCGTCGGCGGGGTGTTGCTGGTGCAACGCAACGGCTGGCCGGCGTCGACGTACGGCTTTGCGATGGCGGGCTACCTCGGCGGACTCTTCGTCGGAGCCCGGCTCGGCGTGTGGATCCGGGAGCGCGGCACGCGGGCGCCCATTGCGGTGGCCGTCCTGGGATCCGCAGTGGCCGCCTGCCTCCAGATCGTCGCGGCGCTCGTCCCGTTCGCCTGGGTGTTCGTGGTGTGCTGCGCGATGTCCGGCGTGTCCACCGGGCCGATGGGTCCGTTGCTCACCGGTTACGCGAAGCTGCGCGCCAAGATCCGACAGGAAACGGGCGGGGATGTCGTCGCCGGACGACTCCTGGCTCCGCTCTACTTCGGTCTCAACCTCGAGCCGGCGGGCTACCTCGTCGTCGCGGGCAGCGCCGCGATCGCCTCGCCCAGTGCGGGGATCGTGCTGCTGGCCGTTCTCACCTTGTTGCTGGTCGTGCGTGCGCTCGCGTCGCCGCACGTGCGGGCCGCCCAGTTGCCCGCCGCTTAGCCGGGGCACGAACGACCCGCCGGGTCCGGTAACTTTTCCGACGTGTATTTCGTCATCATGGGCTGCGGCCGGGTCGGCTCGACGTTGGCGCTGAGCCTGGAGAAGCACGGCCACGAAGTCGCGGTCATCGACCGTGACGAGTCGGCGTTCCGGCGGCTCGGTCCGTCGTTCGAAGGCCGTCGTGTCACCGGCGTCGGATTCGACCGGGAGACGCTGATCCAGGCCGGCATCAAGGACGCCTACGCGTTCGCGGCCGTCAGCAGCGGTGACAACTCCAACATTCTGTCGGCGCGGGTCGCCCGCGAGACGTTCGACGTCGAGCACGTCGTGGCTCGCATCTACGACCCGGGCCGCGCCGAGATCTACGAACGCCTCGGCATACCAACGGTGGCCACGGTGCGGTGGACCAGCGACCAGGTGCTGCGCAAGCTGCTGCCGCAAGGCGCGCTGCCGCTGCACACCGACGCCAGCGGCAAGGTGATGCTCGCCGAGATCCCGCCGCACCCGAGCTGGGTCGGCAGCCCGCTCACCCGCATCGAGGAGAGCACCGGCGGCCGGGTGGCCTACTTGACGCGCCTCGGCGACGGGATGCTGCCGGGCGCTGACACCGTCTTCCAGGAGGGCGACCTGCTGCACCTAATGCTGCCGACCGACCGGGCGGCCGATATCGAGGACCTGCTCACCGCCCCCAAACCAGTCGACGACTGACCAGGAGAATCGTCAGATGCGTGTTGTTGTCGTCGGCGCGGGAAGCGTCGGCCGGTCGATCGCCCGGGAGCTGATCCTGCGCGGTCACCAGGTGCTGATCATCGACAAGTACGCCGAGGAGGCGCGCACCCGTGCCGTGCCGGATGCGGCCTGGCTGCTTGCCGACGCGTGCGAGATCAGCACGCTGCGCGAAGCGCGGCTCGAGGACTGCGAGGTGGTCGTCTGCGCCACCGGCGACGACAAGGTCAACCTGGTCGTGTCGCTGCTGGCCAAGACCGAGTTCGGGATCAACCGCACCGTGGCCCGGGTGAACAACCCGAAGAACGAGTGGATGTTCGACGAGGCGTGGGGTGTCGACGTCGCGGTCTCGACGCCTCGGTTGATGACCGCTCTGGTCGAGGAAGCCGTCAGCGTCGGCGACCTGGTCCGGCTGTTTCAGTTCCAGCAGGGCAAGGCCACGATGGTGGAGATCACCGTGCCCGCCGACAGCCCCAACGTCGGCGTCGCGGTCGGACAGCTGGAGTTGCCGCCGGAGTGCGTGCTCGTCGGCATCATCCGCGACGAGGTGCCGATCCCGCCCAGCCCGTATGACGCGATCGAGGCGCTCGACGAACTGCTGCTGCTTGCGACACCGGAGGCCGAGCAGTCGCTCGGCGCGGTGCTCACCGGGCGCCCGGCGGACCAGATCCGCACCCACTCGCCCGGCGAGTAGGTCCTACCGATCCTGCTTGATCTCGTATGCCGGGTTGAAGATCGTCGGGACACCCTTCAGATAGGTGACCCGGCCCTTCACCTTCAGGTAGACACCCGGCTCGATGCCGCCGATCCGGCGACGGCCCAGCCACACCAGGTTCATCGTCCGGCTGCCGTCGTCCAGGTCGACCACCATGGCCGGGACCGTGCC
Organism: Flexivirga meconopsidis; assembly: GCF_026162425.1. Lineage (GTDB taxonomy): Bacteria > Actinomycetota > Actinomycetes > Actinomycetales > Dermatophilaceae > Flexivirga > Flexivirga meconopsidis. The sequence goes on from NZ_JAOBQJ010000002.1 coordinate 100,691, forward strand.
ACTGCGCGGCCGCAGGCTGACGCTGCGGACGGTGCCGCAACAAGACGCCATCGACCGGTCAGTGGCGTCACAGATCGGCGTGGCGCCGTGCTTCCTGGCTGCCTCGCGCAATTCGTCCCGCTCCAGCGAGGTCTCCGACCGGGTCAACCGGTCGGCAACCTTGCCGAACGAGGTCTTCAAACTCATCTCAACGCACCTCGGTGATTTCCGGGCCACGCTCGAACGGCTTGAAGTCGTCGGCGGTGTCGGACTTGTCGCCGGTCTGATCCGGCTTGGCATTCGGGTCGGCCGGGGTCTCCTCGGCCTGCGCCAGCACCTCCTGCGGGATCTGCAGCGGCAGCATCTCGCGGGGCGCGCGCGCCTCGGTGCCGCGGACCACGACGCTGCGGCGCAGAAACGCCAGCAGCGGCTCGGCCGCGGCCTCGTCGATCGCGGCGTTCCCGGACAGCACCGCGCGCAGGAACCAGCGGGGCCCGTCGACGCCGACGAACCGGGCCGGTGCGTAGGTGGTGCGGCCGTCCGGGCCGCGGGTGGGCATCCGGGAGTGGAGTTCGATGCCGAGCGGGCCGAGCTTCTCTTCCGCGGTGCCGCCACCACCGAGCAGGTTGTCGGCGATCTCGTCACGGATGTCGTCCCACACACCACTGCTCTTCGGGGCGGCGAAAACCTGCAACTGGCAGGCGGATTCGCCTTGCACGACGGTCATGCCAGTGATCTCCTGACCGGACTCGTCGACGTCGAGACGGATCTCCATGCTCGACTCGGGAATGATCGCCAGCGAGCCGAAGTCGAGCCGCGAGTCGAGGTCGTCGACCTCGGCACGATCGAACGGGCCCTCCGACCGGTCCACCGTGTGAGGGCGCGGTAGACGTCCCTCCGGCGCGCTGTCGGCGGCGTCGTCTGCGGACTCGTCGGTGTCGCTGGTGTCGCCCGTGACCTGGTCCACCGACTCGGCGTCGGTCACCTCGGCGTCGTCATCGGTGGCGGCGTCGACGTCATCGACCTGGGCGACCGCGGTCTGGTCGCCGCTGTCCTTGGCCTTGCGTCGGAAAAGTCCCACGATGCGTTGTGCCCCTTTGTCTTGTTGTTCTTGCCTTCAGCGACCGGCGAAGCCGCCGCTTGCTCCGTGTCCAGTCTCACCCCGGACGCTGTCCGGAAGCGAATCGACCGGCTCCCATTGCACCGCCACGACCTGTTGGACCACCAACTGCGCGATCCGGTCGCCGCGCTCTATGGTGAACGACTCGCGCGGGTCGTGGTTGATCAGGTTGACCTGAACCTCGCCCCGGTAGCCCGCGTCGACCGTCCCCGGCCCGTTGAGCGTCGTCACGCCGTGCCGGGCAGCCAGCCCGGATCGTGGGTGCACGAACCCGGCGTAGCCCTCCGGGATCGCGATCGCGATGCCGGTCGGCACCAGCGACCGATGCCCCGGCGCCAACGTGACGCCCACCCGGGCGTACAGGTCGACGCCGGCGTCACCCGGCCGGGCGTATGACGGCAGCGGCAGCCCGGGATCGAGCTGCCGCACCGGCATACGCACTGATTGCACGGTCAGGCCGCGCACTCGGTGCAGACCGGAAGCCCGCCGACCTCTTTGGCCAGCTGGCTGCGGTGATGCACCAGGAAGCACTTGGAGCAGGTGAATTCGTCCGCCTGACGCGGAATCACCTGCACCGACAGTTCCTCGCCCGAGAGGTCGGCTCCCGGAAGTTCGAAGCCCTCGGCCTGCTCGGTCTCGTCGACATCGACGCTTGCGGTGTTCTTGTCGACCCGGCGTGCCTTCAACTCCTCGATGGAGTCGTTGTCGATGTCGTCGTCCGACTTACGTGGAGCGTCGTAATCTGTTGCCATTGCTTGGTTTTCCCGTCTCCTCGTCCGCCCACTCATGCCTGCCCGGGCGCGTCGTTTGATGTCCTTGGGCGCAATAACGCCAGACCGGCCGATTTTGTGCCCGAGCGGCGGCGATTGTGCCCCATCGGCGGCCGGCCCCGACACGCGGGGTCGGGCCTTGGCTCAGTCGGGGTCCTCAGCCGAGCGGGCGGGCGTCCACCACCGGAGCCAGTCGGTCGACCAACGCCCGGGAACCGGCCAGCACCAGGTCCGCGTCGGGGGCACCCCCGGAACGACCCACCACCACGCCGCCGGCCTCGGTCACGACCAACCGTCCCGCCGCCTGATCCCAGGCGTTGAGGCCCGACTCGTAGTAGGCGTCGAGGCGGCCGGCGCCGACCGAGCACAGGTCGAGCGCAGCGCTGCCGGCCCGCCGGATGTCCCGCACCTGGTCGATGAGCTCGCCGACCAGCGCGGCCTGCTTGCGGCGCTTGGCTGCGTCATACCCGAAGCCGGTGCCGACCAGCGACAGCGCAAGGTCGGTCTGGTTGCTCACCGACAGCTGCGCGGAGCGACCGGCATGCCGCAGGTGCGCACCGCCACCCTGCCGGGCATGGAACAGCTCGTCGGTCATCGGGTTGACGACGGCGCCCACGACCGGCCGCCAGCCGCCGGACACCGACACGTCCCCGACGCAGGCGGCGACCGACACGGCATACGCCGGCAACTGGTAGAGGTAGTTCACGGTGCCGTCGATCGGGTCCACCACCCAGGTGATGCCGGATCGGCTCTGCCGCGAACCGCCCTCCTCGCCGAGCAGCCCATCGTCCGGGCGCAGTTGCTCCAGGCGGGTCCGCAGCAGCTCCTCACTGCGCTGGTCCATCACCGTGACGACGTCGGTCGCGGTGCTCTTGGTGGCCGCGACGCCGAGCCGGTCCGGGCGTTCGTCGACGATGAGCCGACCGGCCTCCAGCGCCAGGTCGCAGGCCAGCTGCTCCAGCGCGACGAGTTCCGAAGGGGCGGGGGTGGTGTCCACGTCGTCAGTCCATTCCACAGGCAGCGGGTTTGTGGGCGCGCAGGTTGGGGCAGCACCCGGCGGCGCAGATCGGCGGCATCGGCGCGCCCGGCCAGCCGACGAGCTCGACCTGCTCGCCGCGGGCCTGAGCGGCCCGCTCCTCGACCAGGTCGGCCAGGCCCATCACGAACTCGGGGTCGGTGCCGACCGTCGGCACGCGGGTCATCTTCAGCCCGACCTCTGCGGCGGTCGCGGCGGCCTCGGTGTCGAGGTCGTGCACCACCTCCATGTGGTCGGACACGAACCCGATCGGCGCGACCACGACGTCGGTGACCCCCTGCGCCGCGAGGCTGCGCAGATGGTCGTTGACGTCCGGCTCCAGCCAGGGCTGGCTGGGCGACCCCGAGCGCGAGCAGTAGACCAGCGCGCCACTCAAGTTGCGGTCGAGGGTTATACCCGCCTCGTCGAGGATGACGTGCGCGATCTCGTCGTGCTGGTGCTCGTAGAGGTTGCCCTCGCCGTCGCCGGGGCCGGACGTGTCGTCCATCGCCTCCGGGATCGAGTGCGTCACGAAGACCACCCGGAGCTTGTCGTCGTCGGGCTGGCCGCAGCCACGGACCGCCTCGGTGACCAGCCGAGCGTTCACCCGGGTGAAGCTGGGATGAGTGGCATACTGCCGGATCTTGTCGACCGCCAGCTGCCGGTCCTCGTCGGCCAACTCGATGAGCGCGGCCGCGATGTCCTCGCGATACTGCCGGCACGAGCTGTATGACGCATAGGCGCTCGTCGTCACGATCAGCACCTGCCGGGCGCCGGCATCCTGCGCCTGTCGGAGCGTGTCGACCAGGAACGGTTCGCTGTTGCGGTTACCGAGCAGCACCGGGGTGGCGACTCCGCGCCGGCGCAGTTCGGCGTGCAGTGCCTGCTGCAGCGCGCGGGTCTGATCGTTGATCGGGCTTTTGCCGCCCCGGGCGTAGTAGTGCTCGGCAACCGCTTCGAGACGCTCGTCCGGCACGCCGCGTCCCGCGGTCACCCGACGCAGGAACGGCATGACCTCCTCGGTCGACTCCGGACCGCCGAACGACAGCACGACGATCGCGTCATACGGTCGCACCGCGAGGCCCTCGTCCTCGGTCGCCGGTTCGGGGTCGAGCGCGCCCTCGGTAACCGGGTCGGCCGGGGATGCCGGGCGCGCCGGGACCTCGCCGTCGCCCTTGGTGGCGTCCGGTGGCTCGGCGATCGGCGACGACATGGGGCGGGACTCCTTTGCGGGCACAGATTGGGGGTGGACGCGGAGCGTCTACCGTGAAGACTACGACGAGTCGGGGACGCGGTTTCGGCGCGCCCTGCGGAGCCATCGCGCGCCTGCGTGGCATGGTGGTCTGCGGTTGCTAGGACTGGCCTATTTGGGAGAAACGCACATGCGGGAGTTGCGCCTGACCGGCGTCCATGAGGACGGCGAACACCTGTTGCTCGTCGACGACGAGGGCGAGCGGTCGCAGTTGCGCATCACCGAGGAGCTGCGCGCCGCCATCCGGCGGGACCGCTCGCGGGCCCTCGCCGACGCGGGCGTGCCCGAACCCGAACAGGTCGAGCTGCGGCCGCGCGACGTGCAAACGTTGCTGCGTTCGGGGCTGTCCCTGGAGGACGTTGCCGAACGGTCCGGCTGGACCGTGGAAAAGGTCTCCCGATACGAAGCCCCGATCCGCGCCGAGCGCGACTACGTCGCCGGCCTGGCCCGGGCGGTGCTGGTAGCCGACGCGACCGCGCGACGCGGCGAGGAAGGCACCTTCGGCGAGCGGATCGAGCGCCGGCTCGACGGTCGTGGCGTCGACGCCGACGACGTGACCTGGGACTCCTGGCGCAGCAGCGACCAGGACTGGACCGTGCAGTGCAGCTTCCCCGCCGGCGGCAAACTGCGGCACGCGACATGGCGTTTCGGCATCGACGGCCGCACCCTGACACCGGTCGACGACGAGGCACGCTGGCTCGGTGAGGACGAGACCTCGCCAGGTCCGTTGCAGGCAGCCGCGCCGGTGCGCGACAGTTCGGTGTACGACGTCGAGGCCGAAGGCGGACTCGACGCCGCGCCCGCGCCGAAGGTCCGCACGGTCCGCGGCGGGACGACCAGCTCGGCCACCGCAGTGCCCGTGCACCCGGCCGGCCGGGCGCACGACCGACGCGATGCCGACGCCGGCCTGTCGGCGACGGCCGACGCCGAGACCGTCGACCTGATGGCTGCGATGCGTGAACGCACCAAGGGGCGCCGCCGCAAGAGCCGCGGGCGCCAGTCGCAGTCCGCGCAGTTCCCCGCCGACGCCGCGCCGCCCGAGCAACTCGACACCGACGGTAGGCCGCCGCCCGCGGGATCGCACCCCCGACCGGAGGCGCCGAAGGCCGAGGAGCTCGGCCACGATCCGGTGACCGGCACCGCGGACATGTTCGCCGACCTCGACTTGAGCGACGTGCAGCCGGCCGAGGACACCGAAGGTGCCGGTGCGCCCGATGCGAGTGCTTCGGGCGAAGCCGTCGCCGAGGCGACCGTCGACAACGCCGACAACGCGGACGCCGACAAAGCCGACGATGTCGTCGCCGTTGACGACATCGCACCGGACGACGACCGGGATGCCGTGACGTTCGAACCGGACACGGAGCCGGCACCGGTCGCGCAGCCGCACGACGATGAGGTCGAGGCCATTCCCGACCGTCCGAGTGCTGCTCGCAAGGGTCGCCCGAGCGTGCCCAGCTGGGACGACATCATGTTCGGCCGGCGGCCGGGCCGCGACTGAGCGGTCCAACCTCAGCGACGATCGCGCCGCTGCGCGTCATACCCCGGCAGCCGGTGATCGGCGATTTCGCTGCGCCGGAGGCCGATCGTTTCGGCCTCGTCGGCATACGGCTCGCGCCCGCTGTCCTCGTAGGACACGTCGTACGACGCGTGATGCTCATCGGCGCGCTGCGGCTCCGGCGGCCGGGCACGCGGCGGGCGTCCGGGGTGCCGAACTGCCGGTGCGGCAGCACGGACCTTGGCCGGCACCGGGATCGACCGGCCGGCGTTCCAGATCAGCACGGCGCTCGCCCACGCGACCAGCACGACCGCGGCCAGAATCATGCCCACCTCGGCGTTGGTCGGTATGGCGACGGCCACGATGCCGCCGATCACCCACGACAACTGCAGCAGGGTCTCCGACCGGCCGAACACGCTGGTGCGCATGTGCTCCGGGACGGTGTCCTGAATCTGCGAATCAAGCGCCAGCTTGCCGAGCTGTTGCCCCACGCCGGCGACGAAGCCGACCGCAACCGCGGTCACCACCGAGAAGTGCACCGCCGCGATCACCACCATCACTGCGTCGGCGACGAGCGTCGCCAGCACGATGACCCGTGGGGAGGCGATCTTCAGCGCGGCACCCATCACGGTGCCGACCGAGTTGCCCACACCCGCGGCGCCCAGCACGAGGGCGAGCGCGAGCGTCTTGCGGTCCTCCCAGCCGGGGAACGGGTGGGTGCGCACCAGGAACGCCAGGAAGATCGTGAGGAATCCGGACAACCAGCGCAGGCCGGTGTTGGCCCGCAGTGCCGTGACCACGGCCGGGCCGATGCCGCGGCTGGAAGCCGCGCCCGTCGCCAGCCCGACCAGCGGCGCCGGCTTCTCACCCACGCTGGAGTCCACCCGCGGCGGCAGCAGGATCGCCAGCACCGTGCCGACCGCGAAGAGCAGCGCGGCCACCCGCAGCGCCCAGGAGGCACCGCCGACCGCTGACGCCGCACCGGCCAGCGCACCCGCCACCCCGGCCCCCACGACACCGGCCAGCGACAGCCGGCCGTTGGCCTTCACCAGGGTGAGTTGCTCGGGCAACAGCCGGGGCGCCGCGGCTGACCTGGTCACCAGGTAGGCCTTGGAGGACACCAGCACGCACAACGCGACCGGGAAGAGCCACGCCGATCCGTCGTCGACCGCTTGCGCGAGCACCCAGCACAGGAAGGCCCGGATCGCCAGCGTCGCGCCGATCGCCCACCGCCGGCCGTGCCGGAAGCGGTCCAGCAACGGCCCGATCAGTGGTGCGACGATCGCGAACGGCAGCATGGTCAGGCACAGGAAGAGCAGCACCTGCCCCTTGGCCTGCGCCGAGGAGACCGAGAAGAACACCGTGCCGGCCAGCCCGATCGCAACCGCGGCGTCTCCGGCGGAGCTGAACGCGTGCACCTGGATGAGCCGGGCCAGTCCGCTCTCCCCCGCGCCCTGTGCCTCACTGGCCTTGCGCGCCGCGCGGACCGTGCCCTTGCTCGCGGCGGCGGTGAACTTCGCCATCGCCTCGGCGCCGCGCTTCACCCCGCGCCCGGCGGCCCGCGCGGTGTCGGCGCGCGAGTGCACCGAGGGCGCGGTGTCGGCTGCCTTATCGCCCGTCGCCTCGTATGGCGCCTCGCCGTTCGGGTATGACGCAGGCGGCGTCCGCGGCGGTGGCTGGACCCGTCGCGGTGGTGCGTCGTACCGGTCCTGCGCCCGCTCGCGCGGTCGCGGCGGCATCGGCCGGGTGCGCGGCGTGTCGGGGATCGGTTCGGTGAACGCGCGATCCCGCTCCGCACGTCGGCGCTGCCGACCGGACAGACCGTCGCGACTCATGCGTCCATCATGCCAAGCCGGACCGACTCTCGTCGGACGACGCGTCGGCCGCGTCCCGCCCGGAGCCGGGCAACGGGCACAGGTCCAGGTCGAACGGCAGCACCTCGGGCGAGGCCGCCTGGGCCCGCGCCGCGTGAGAGGTCATCCGCCGCATGTAATGCCGGCGGCACAGCACCTCGTATTCGACGGTGGCGGTGCTTCCTCCGCTGATGTCCCCGACCACGACCTGCTCGCCCTCCACGACCATGTCACCGTCGACGACTCGGGCATTGTGGGTGGCGCGACGCCCGCACCAGCACAGGGCCTCGACCTGCGGCACCTGGATCCGGTCGGCGAGCTCGATGAGCCGGCGGGATCCTGGGAAAAGCTCGGTCCGGAAGTCGGCGGTGATGCCGAACGCGTAGACGTCGATGTGCATTTCGTCCACCAGCTTGGCCAACTGCTCGACCTGCACCGCGGTGTAGAACTGCGCTTCGTCACAGATGAGGTAATCGATCACCCGGCCTCCGGTCGCCTGCTCGACGACCAAATCCCAGAAGTCCAGGTCGTCGTGCACCTCGAGCGCGGCGTGTGAAAGGCCAAGACGCGACGACAGCACGGCCTCACCGGCACGGTCGTGCTTGGTGAAGACCAGACCGCGACGACCACGGGCCCGGTGGTTGTGCTCCATCTGCAGGGCCAACGTCGACTTGCCGCAGTCCATGGTGCCGGAGAAGAAGAGGAGTTCAGCCACGACCGGCAACCTTAATGTGCGCGCAGGTGGATCATCGGCACGAGTTGTTCGGCGTCGGTGAGCGACCCGTGCTGCCCGATGAGCGACGACACTCGTGGACGCATGACCCGTGAGTCGTACGCACCGACCACGCCCCGCATGGCCACCACCACGTCGCCGATGCGGGGCAGCACGCTGTCGGCCACCGAGCCGAAAAGTCCTGCCGCGACCGCTGATTCGCGACTCATCACCCACGCATCGTCGCCGAAGCGCGTCTCCCACGCGGCGTGTACGTCGGCGGCCGCGCCTGGCCGGCAGTAGAGGTGTGCGGCGCGCATCTCGCCGCCGACGATCGCGACACCGTCGGTCAGCTCCGGCTCGTCGACGACGTCGACCTTGGCCGAGTCGGGCAGGTCGATCATCCCGTGATCGGCGGTGACGGTGAGCGAGGTGCCGCCCGGCAGGCTGCGCGCGAGCCGCCGCATCTCACCGTCGAACGCCTCGACCGCGTCACCCCATTGCCAGGATTCGCAACCGAATTGGTGGCCCGTGCTGTCGATGGCACCCCAGTAGAGGTAGACCAGGGACCGGTCGTCGGCACGCACGGCCGCGAGCGCGGCGTCGACCGCGGTCGGCAGGTCGCGCGCGCCGGCGAAGCGGGCTCCCCGCAGCGCGGCACGGGTCAGTCCGGATCCGTCGAACTTGCCCGGGCCGACCATGGTGACCGGCGTTCCCGCCGCCGCGACGCGCTCGAAGATCGTCGGATGTGGTTGCCACTGCAGCGGATCCGGACCGTCGATCCAGTCGAGTTCGTTGAAGAGCCGGTCGGTGCCCGGGATCCGCAGCTGGTAGCCGACGAGGCCGTGCGCGCCCGGCGGCAGCCCGGTGCCGAAAGTGCCCATGCTGGTGGCGGTCGTCGACGGGAAGCCCGCGGTCAGCGCCCGCGGGACGTCGTCGGGCTGGTCATTGAGCACCGCGCGCAGGAACGGCGCGTGCCCGGACCGGCGGCGCAGCAGCTCGGCGCCGAATCCGTCGGCCAGCACCACGATCGCTTGCCGGGCCGGCGGCAGTGCGTCGGCCGGCTGCCAGTGCTCGGGCAGCGAGAGCGCACCCAGGGAGGCCGCGACCCGCGGCAGCACGCCGGCCAGCCCACCCGCGTCGTATGACGGGGCGAGCGCGTCGCGGCTCACCGCCCGATCGCTGCGGACAGTGCCGACGAAAACGCTTGCGCTTGCCGGAGGTTGGAGTCACCGTCGGCGTCGGCGCTGACTCGCAGGGCGATGTCGTCGCCGGTGATCGAACCCTCGTAACCGTGGTCGGCATCGCACGAGGGGTCTCCGCAGGTTGCCGGCAGCAGGTCGACCCGCGACACCGAACCCCACGAGATCGTCATCGTCACCTCGCGACCGAGAGCGCCGGCGGAGTATCCCTCCGGCTGCGCCACCACGTGAGCGAGCATCACACCCCGCACCGAAGACAGCGGCACCGTCTCGCTGGTCGCGGTCGCGACCGACCCGAGGTGCGCGACCGGCGACTCCGGGTTGGGGGCGTGGTCGTCGGCGTGCGCGATGACCAGCCGGGTGGCGGTCAGCACCAACACCGTGACGTGCCGGCGCACGGTCTCGTTGTCGATCGTGGTCTCGGCGTGCACCAGATGCGAGTCCACCGGTTCGACGCCCACCGCGGACGCGACCACGTCGGCCACGAGCGCCGGGAAGTAGCCGGCCTGCTCGATGTCGGCGAGGAGTCGGTCCGGCAGGACCGACCCGGTGATCTGCTTGCTGGTCGATGACATGAGCACCATTGTCGCAGTTGTCAGGCGATCGGGAGCGAACGCCTGCCCGAGTCTGTGCGCGACTCGGGCGGCGCGACCACCACGGAGGCGCCGAGCACATCGAGCCCGCCGGGATGGGTGTTGACCGGGTTGAGCTCCAGTGACGCCACCTCGGGCAACTGCTCGGCGAGCACCGACGCGCGTGCCACCACGTCCTCCAACGCCTGCTGGTCCACGGCCGGGCCGCCGCCCCGACCGCGCAAGATGGGCGCGGCCTTGGCCGAGCTGATGAGTTCGCGCACGTCGACCTCGGTCAGCGGCGGAATCCGGTAGGCGATGTCGCCCATCACCTCCGTCGGTGCTCCGGCCAGGCTGAACCGCACGACCGGACCGAAGAGCGGGTCCTCCCCCGTCGCGACGATGCACGGGATGCCCGGTGTCGCCATACGTTGCACCACCAGCCGATTGGCGTGCAGCGGCGCCAGCCGCTCGTCCAGCGCGGTGAACGCCTCGCGGACGGCGTCGGGCCGGCGCAGGTCCGCGCGCAGCGCGGTCACCGGCTGGGTGCGCACCAGCGGCGACACCGACTTCACCACGACCGGGTAGCCGATCGCGTCGGCCGCCGCCACCGCCTCGTCCGCGGACCCGACGGGGGTTTGCGGCCACACTTCGATCCCGTATGCCGACAGCAGCTCCCGCACCTCCTCCGGTCGCAGCGGGCGCCCGTCGGGCGAGCCCTCCAGCACGCGGTCGACCAGCGCCTCGGCGCGCGGCCGGTCGACGCTGTCGGGAGTGACGGGGGTGCCTCGATCGGTGGCGCGCCACTCGGCATACCGGGTCGCCGCGGCCAGCGCGCGCACCCCGTCCTCCGGCAGTTGGTATGACGGCACGAACCGGCGGGTGCCGTCATCGGCCTGCGCCGACAGCTCCTGCGACATGCCGTTGATGCCGAGAAACGTTGTGATGCACGGCTTTTCGTGGCGCGCCGCCACCTCGGCGAGCGCCCGTGCGAGCACAATGCCCTCGACAATGCCAGGCTGCATGATCACGGTGATGACACTGTCGACGTCAGGGTCGGCGAACGCCGCCTCCACGGCCTCCTGCAACTGCTCGGCCCCGGTGTAGGCCGGCAGATTTACCGGGCCGTGCGTCACCTCCAGCCGCCAGCTGACCGCAGCGTCCGCCGCGAGCGCCCCGAGTGCATGGGAGTTGCCGACGATCGCTACCCGCGGCCCGGACGGCACCGGCTGATTGACCACGAGCTGGGCGACGTCGAAAAGCTGGTGCAGGTTCTCCACCCGGATCACGCCGGCCTGCCGCAGCATCGAGGAGAAGGCGTCCGGCGAGGTGAGCGTCGGGCGCACCCGGTGCCCGGGCGGCACGCCGTATGACGACACCCCCGACTTCACCACGATCACCGGCTTGCTCATCGCGAGCCGCCGGGCGATCCGGGAGAACTTGCGCGGGTTGCCCATCGACTCCAGGTAGAGGCCGACCGCCTGGGTGGCGTCGTCGTCGATCCACCACTGCATGACGTCGTTGCCGGACACGTCGGCGCGGTTGCCGGTCGACACGAAGTCGGTGAGGCCGAGCCCCCGCCGGTCGGCGAAGTCGAGCACCGCGATGCCGAGCGCACCGCTTTGCGCGAAGAGCCCGAAGCGGCCGGCGAGCGGCATCTCGGGGGCGAGTGAGGCGTTGAGGCGGATCTCGGCGCGGGTGTTGATCACCCCGAAGGAGTTGGGCCCGGCGACCCGCATCCCGTGCCGGCGGGCGAGGCGCACGAGTTCGGCCTGCCGCTGCTCGCCCTCGGGGCCGGCCTCGGCGAATCCGGACGACAGCACCACGAGCGCCTTCACCCGGTGTGCCGCGCACTCGGCGACGACTTCGAGCACGTGCTCGGCAGGGACAGCGATGACGACCAGGTCGATCGGCTCGGGCAGTTGGTAAACCTTCAGGTAGACCTTCACCCCTGGCAGTTCGGTGTGGGCGTGACTTCCCACGGCATACAGCCGACCGGTGAAGCCGCCGGCCTGCAGGTGCTCGAACACCTCGCGGCCCAGGCCGGTTGCGCGTTCGCTGACACCGACCACGGCCACCGTCTGGGGCGACAGCAACGAGTGCATGCTGACCGCCTCGGCGCGTTGCTCGCGGGCGGCGCGCACCGCCCGGGACTGCTCGGTCGACTCGATCCGGAAGGACAGCGCGATGACACCGTCGTCGAACCGGCGGTCGACGGCGTACCCGGCCTCGGTGAAGACCGACATCATCTTGTTGTTCTGCGGCAGGACGTCGGCGACGAACTCCTGGACACCGGCCTCGCGACCGATCGCGGCGAGGTGCTCCAGCAGCACCGACCCCACGCCGCGCCCTTGGAAGTCGTCGGCGATGTTGAAGGCAACCTCGGCCCGGGGGCTGTCCGGTCCGCTCAATCGGTCGTAGCGCGCGACGCCGATCATGCGGCCGCTGGACTCCGCGATCAGCGCCACGCGTTCGCGGTAGTCCACGTTGGCGAAGCGTTGCGCGTCCCGATCCGACAGGTGTTTCAGCGGGGCGAAGAACCGCAGGTAGATCGATTCCTCCGACTGCCGATCGTGGAACTCTTGCAGGGTCTGCTCGTCACCGGGCCGGATCGGTCGGATCTGTGCGACCGATCCGTCCCGGAGCACGACGTCGGCCTCCCAGTCGCGCGGGTACCCGGTCATGAATGAAGCATGCCAGGGTTGTCCGGACTGACGGCGACCATCCGGGTCATGCCGGCGGGTTGACCAGACGCCACCGCGCCCCGTAGTCGGAGGTCATCCAGAACGCACTTGTGGTGCGGGGCACCGCGTAGAAATAGCCCGCACCCGCGCTGGCGGTCCAGTCGAAGCCGGTCGACGGAACCGGCTGGTTGCTCCCGCCGCGTGCCGGCGCCCATCCTTCGCCGCCGTCGTCGGAGACGACCAGGCTGCCGGCGCCGCTGCCCGCGGGCACGCCCGAGGTGTCACGCGGGCCGCCGGAGGAGGCGACCAGGTGCTTGTCATCGGCCGCCGCGAGCCACACCTGACCGAGACGAGGCAGGGTCAGCGAACCGGTCGACACGCTCGCCCAGCTCCGGCCGCCGTCCCGGCTGCGGACCACCGTGTATGACGTGGAGCTGCCGGCCTGTTGCGGGTCGCACAGGGCGAACAGCAGCAGGGAGTCGGACACGTTGGTCGCCGGAGTGACCGCCTGCAGCTGGGACCGGCCACAGGCGGGCGGCGCCGTCAGGGCCGTCAGCCGGTCGCCGTCCAGGCGCATCGGGGGCAGCGGTGACCTGCCCTCGCCGGTGGTCAGCTGCAGGACGACCTGACCGTTCTGCACCGTGACGTCTCCGGCCCGCACCGGCGTGCTCGGGGTGAACGTCGCGTCCGCGCCCGCGATGGTGGTGGCCGACGGGGCGAACGTGCTGACGTAGATCGGGCCGTTGCACACCCCCTGCGCGCAGTTGTCGGAGGTCAGCGCGACAACTTGCTGGTTGAAGATCTCGACGTCGAGCACGGTGCCGCCCGGGTGGGACATCTTGGTGAAACTCGCGCCGCCGTCACGGGTCACCCACAGGTCACCGCCGAAGACGTAACCCGTTGTGGGCGTGGCAAATCGGGTCTGGGTGATGGCACGCTCGGGTTGGATCTGCTGGACGTCGGTGCCGGTCGCACCGGACATGTCGGTGCTGTCGAAGTTGTGCACCGCGGTCCAGGACGTGCCGTCAGTGCCCGACCGCAACAGCACCGGGCAGACGCTGCCTTGGCAACCCTGCGAACCCAGCGCATAGAGCGTGCCCTGCCCGGCGTTGCTAACCGACCAGGTGGTGAAGGTCTCCGGCACCTTGAACGGCTTCTGCGCCGGCGACACGGTCTGACCCTCGCCGCTGCTGCGGCCGGTCGGCATCGTGTCGGTGTTGCCTGCGATCGCCTGACCCTGCCGCACGTCCGAGCCACCGAGTGGCTCGCGCTGCCAGCTCCAGATCGCAAACAGCGCCAACACCACCACGGCGGCCCCGGTCAGCGCGAGGACCCGGTTGCGTCGCCGCGCGGTACGCCGGGACGCGCGCACGATGCGCTGCCAGTCGAGTTCGTTGCCGGGCTCGGCGGGCACCTGCCGGCGCTGCTCGGCGAAGAACTCGGCGACGCTGTCACCGTGCGCGGAGGGTTCTGGCTCCTCGCTCACCGCACCGCCTCCAGCGACTGCGCGAGCAGCCGGCGGGCGTCATACAGGTCCCGCTTGACCGCGCCCTCGCTCTTGCCGACCTGACTGGCCACCTGTGCGACCGACAGATCGGCGAAATAGTGCAGCAGCACGGCCAGCCGGTGTCGTTCGGGTAAGGACTCGACCGCGTCGCGCACGGTGAGCCGAGTTGCGGTGTCGAGAGCGGGTTCGGCTGCGGTCTCGGTCGTCCGCCGGCCACCCACGAAGCGGTCGTATGCCGCCGCCTCCCGGCCGCGTTTGCGCCAGTGGTCGCGGACCTGGTTGGCCGCCGCCGTGTAGAGCCACGCACGCGGATCCTGCACCGAGTGCCAGTGCGTCATCAGCTTCACGAATGCCTCCGTCGCGACATCATGCGCCAGATCGCGATCACCGATCAGCGTCGTCGTCCAGCCGACGAGCCGCCCGAAGTGTGCGTCGTACACCTCGCGGACGGCGCGTTCGACAGTTGCTTCCCCCGAAGCCACTCCCGCGCCACCTTCCCGTGGACATCGGACAACGCCCACGGGATCCGGCAGCGGCGGTCATGTCCAAGAAGACGACGTCGCGGGTCCCGCGGTTGGCTGCCCGCGAAAAATGTTCCGGCGATCCTATCTGCGCAGAATGTGCGCATGCAGTTGCGGGATGCGATCACGACACGACGGATGGTGCGGCGCTTCGATGCCGAGCGCGAGGTCGCCGGGGAGGTCCTGCAGCGAATCGTCGAGCTCGGCCCCCGCGCGCCGAGCGCGGGCTTCAGTCAGGGCTGGGACTTCGTGGTCCTGCGCGGCACGGAGCGCGATGCCTTCTGGGCGGCGAGCACCGACGGCGGCGCGCCCGACGCGTGGTTGCGCGGGGTCAGCTCCGCACCGGTGCTGATCGTCTGCTGCTCCGACCGGGGCGCCTACCTCGACCGGTATGCCGAGCCGGACAAACCGTGGCCGGACCGGTCCGAATCCCATTGGCCGGCACCGTATTGGGACGTCGACACCGGCATGGCGGCGATGCTGATGCTGCTCGGCGCGGTTGACGAAGGTTTGGGGGCGCTCTTCTTCGGGGTGCCGGTCGAACGGCTCACCGCGGTGCGCGAGGCGCTCGCCATACCGCAGGATCGAGGGGTGGTCGGGGTCATCGCACTGGGGTATGCCGAGAGCGTCGCGCCGTCCGGCAGCACCCGAAAGGTGCGGCGGCGACCGCTGTCCGAGGTCGTGCACGCGGGGCGCTTCGGGGACCCCTGGCACTGACCTAGGCGGGTGCTACCAGCGAACGATCAAGCGCCGCAAGCGAATTCGCACCGGCGAGGCCCATTGCGTGCTGCAGCTCGCCGGTGAGTCCGCCGAGCACCTCCGCTGCCCCGTCGGCACCGTAGGCCGCCAGCCCCCACATCACGGGGCGCCCGACGAACACCGCGCGAGCACCCAGCGCGAGCGCGGTCAGCGCGTCGATCCCGCTGCGGACGCCGCCGTCGACCAGCACCGGAGCGGCGCCACCGACGGTCCGCACCACGTCGGGCAGCGCGACTGCCGTCGGCAGTGCTCGGTCGAGCTGGCGTCCACCGTGGTTACTCACCCAGACGGCCTCGGCTCCGGCGTCGAGGCAGGCGAGTGCGTCGTCACCGCGCAGCACGCCCTTGACGATCACCGGCAGATCGGCGATCCGCGCGATGCGGTCGATGTCGGCGAGCGTCTGGTCCGGTCGCTGGTCGATCGACTCCCAGGGGTCGCTGCCGTCGTCGGGCAGGTAGCCGGCGACGTTGACCAGGCTCTGCTCGGCGGTCAGCGGGATCGGCCGTGCCGCAGCGGGATTCGGCGCGCGGTAGCCGACATACGGAGTGTCGCCGGTGAGCACCATCGCGCTGGCACCGGCAGCCGCCGCGCGCTCGATCAGCCGGTCGGTGATGCTGCGGTCGCGCATCAGGTAGACCTGGAACCACCAGGGGCCGTCGATCTGCGCCGCGACGTCCTCGATCAGCCGGGTGGACCGGCTCGACAGCACCATGGGTGCACCGACGCGCTGCGCCGCTGCCGCCGTGGCCACTTCGCCCTCGGCGGTGAGCAGGCCGTGGAAGGCGGTCGGTGCGACGCCGATCGGAGTCGCCCACGACCCGAACAGTTCGACACTCGTGTCGACCCGGCTGACGTCGCGCAGCACCCGGGGCCGCAATCGCCAGTGGGCCCAGGCGGCTTCGGCCTCGCTGACGCTCAGCCCGTCGGCGGCACCCCGGCTGAGGTAGTGCCAGGCGTCTGGGTCGACGGCCTGCGCCGCCCGGTCGTGGATCTCGGCAAGTCGGTCGCGCACATCCGCACCCTGTCACAAAGCCACGAGGGCGGTGCCGGATGTCATACCGTCGCACCATGACTGATCGTCCTGTTCGCATCGGAGTCCAGATCCAGCCGCAGCACGCGTCATACGACAAGATCCGTGACGCGGTGCGCCGCGCCGAGGACATCGGTGTCGACGTCGCCTTCAACTGGGATCACTTCTACCCGCTGACCGGAGACCCGGACGGCCTGCACTTCGAGTGCTGGACGATGCTCGCCGCGTGGGCCGAGCAGACCTCCCGCATCGAGATCGGCGCCCTGGTCACCTGCAACAGCTATCGCAACCCCGACCTGCTCGCCGACATGGCGCGCACCGTCGACAACATCGCCGACGGGCGGTTGATCCTCGGGATCGGCTCCGGTTGGTTCGAAAAGGACTACGACAACTACGGATACGAGTTCGGCACGGCCGGCGGCCGGCTCGACGACCTCGCCGAGGCGCTGCCGCGCATCGAGTCACGCCTGGCAAAGCTCAACCCGCCGCCGGTGCGCGACATCCCGGTGCTGATCGGTGGCGGTGGCGAGAAGAAGACGCTGCGCCTCGTCGCGCAGTACGCGAACATCTGGCACACCTTCGCCGACGTCGAGGTGCTGCAACACAAGCTCGAGGTGCTGCGTGGCCACTGCGACGCGATCGGCCGGCCGGTCGACGAGATCGAGGTGTCGGTCGGTGTCGGCGGTCGCGGCCGCGACGGCAACCCGCCGCCCGCACCGAGCGACGAGGGTCCGCAACTGCACGCGGCCGGCGCGCGACTCTTCACCATTGGCGTGAACGGCCCCGACTACGACCTGTCCACCGTCGAGCAGTGGATCGCCTGGCGCGACAAGGTCAACGGCTGAGTCAACGACCGACACTCCCCGTGCACTCGCCGTCGATGCTGGACGAAACGTGCGCTATGGCGCACGATCCGTCCAGCGGGCATCGCGCAAACGGCGTACGCCGGTGCACCAGCAGTCCTAGGCTTCGGCCATGGACACGGGGAGGTGGGCGGCTTCCGCCCTCGTGGGTATGACGGTGGTCGCGATCGCTGGGTGCGCGAGCAGCACCACAAAGTCTGCCGAATCGCCTTCGCCGGCCACGACATTGACGACCCGCACGCAGACAGACACCGTCACGGTGACCGCGACCCGCACCGAGATGTCCACGACGTCCGCGACCACCACTCCCGCAACCACGGCAACGCCCACCGTGACCTCGACACAGGCACAGGTGGCGCCAGCACCGACGACTCACACCACGACCCCGCGGGCAACCCCGACGACACGGCGCGCGACCACCACTCGCACCACCGCGACTGCCACCGCGCCGACCACGCAGGCCACCGCACCGGCACCGCTCGCCGCGGCGGGCGACCACCCGGCGGGCTGCGACGTGAAGGGCAACATCAGTAGCAAGGGCGAGCGGATCTACCACGTGCCGGGGCAGCGCTACTACGACGAAACCAAGATCAGCCCCGGAAAGGGCGAGCGCTGGTTCTGCACCGGAGCCGAGGCCGAAGCCGCCGGCTGGCGGGCCGCTAAAGTCTGACCTCAGCTCGCTGCGCGACGCACTCGCACGAGTGTGTCGACGCGTGTGCCGGGGGCGCCCTCGGGCGAGGGCATGTCCGTCACGGTCTCCCCCGCGCTCTCCACCGACCAGCCCGGCCGGCCCAGGCACTTCTCGATCTCCCGCAGCGACGGCAGGTGCATGTCGTGCGGTTCGCGCCACTCGGGCGCACGCAGGTGACTGAGCACGATCAACTCACCACCGGGCGCGACCCATTCCCGCACCCGATCGAGCAACGGCGCCCGGTCCGAAACCGCCGGTGAATGCAGGAAACTCGCCAGCACCAGGTCCCAGGTGCGATCCGGCTCCCAGTCGTCGAGGTCGGCGCGCGCCCACTCGATCCGATCGGCGACGCCCGCCGACGAGGCCGCCTCCGCCGCCTGCCGCAATGCCGCATCTGCGATGTCGACGCCGGTCACCCGCAGCCCGTGCTGCGCCAGCCAGATCGCGTCCGCGCCGGTGCCGCAACCGAGGTCGAGTGCCGTCTCGCCGACCACGGGCCGCACGGTCAGTGCCTCGACGAGCGGGCCGTTCGGGTTGCCGCTCCACATGTGTTCGCCGGAGTAACGGTCCTCCCAGTAGGCGCGGTGTTCGGCTGGGGTGAGCGATTCCTGGTGCGCGTGCGTCGTCATACGCCCACCCTGGACGCGGTATGACGAACCGGCAACTTTCCTTGCTGATATCGCAAAACTGGTCGGTCTCGGCCGACCGGGAAGGGGTGTCGCTGCCGACTCGAGCGCCCCGATGCGGGAAGATGAGCGCCGCACAACCGAGCAGAACAGATTCACGAAGGGCGACGATGGCGCGCAAGAGGCGTGACGAGGCCGACTACCCCGACGATTCAGTCCAGAACATCGTCGACATCGATGTCGAGCAGGAGATGGAAGCGGCGTACCTCGAGTACGCCTATTCGGTCATCTACTCACGCGCCATCCCCGATGCGCGCGACGGCCTGAAACCTGTGCAACGCCGCATCCTCTACGCGATGGACGAGCTGCGCCTCTACCCCGACCGCAACCACGTGAAGTCCTCGCGGGTGATCGGCGAGGTCATGGGCAAGTACCACCCGCACGGCGACCAGGCGATCTACGACGCGCTCGTCCGTATGGCGCAGGACTTCACCATGCGACTGCCGCTGGTCGATGGACACGGCAACTTCGGCTCACTCGACAACGGGCCCGCCGCATCGCGATACACCGAGGCACGGCTCGCGTCGGCCGCGCTGTCGATGACCCGCTCGCTCGACGAGAACACCGTCGACTACGTGCCCAACTACGACGACAGTGAGCTGCAGCCTGACGTGCTGCCGGCGGCCTTCCCCAACCTGCTGGTCAACGGCGCCAGCGGCATCGCGGTCGGCATGGCGACCAACATGGCGCCGCACAATCTCGGCGAAGTGGTCGCCGCCGCCCGTCACCTGATCGGTCACCCCGACTGCTCACTGGACGACCTGATGAAGTTCGTCCCCGGCCCCGACCTGCCGTGCGGCGGCCAGATCGTCGGACTGGACGGCATCCGTGACGCCTACCTGACCGGTCGCGGAAGCTTCCGCACTCGTGCCACGGCAAGCATCGAAAACCTCACTCCCCGCAGGAAATCCATCGTCGTGACCGAGCTGCCCTACATGGTGGGTGCCGAGAAGGTCATCGAGCGGATGAAGGACCTGGTCCAGGCCAAGAAGCTGCAGGGCATCGCCGACGTCAACGACCTGTCCGACATGAATGGCATGCGGCTGGTCATCGACGTCAAGAACGGCTTCAACCCCGAGGCAGTGCTGGAAGCGCTCTACAAGCACACCCCGATGGAGGAATCCTTCGGCATCAACAACGTCGCGCTCGTCGAGGGGCAGCCGCGCACGCTGGGCCTGAAGGAGCTGCTCAGCGTCTATGTCGACTTCCGCATCGACGTCGTACGACGGCGCACGCAGTTCCGGCTGGACAAGGCCAAGGACCGCCTGCACCTGGTCGACGGTCTGCTGATCGCGATCCTGGACATCGACGAGGTCATCCAGGTCATCCGCACCTCGGACGATGCGGAGACCGCTCGTGGCCGGCTGATGCAGGTCTTCGACCTGGACGAGGTGCAGGCCGACTACATCCTCGAGCTGCGTCTGCGCCGCCTCACGAAGTTCTCGCGCATCGAGCTCGAGAAGGAGCAGCAGGAGCTGCGCGAGCAGATCGAGCAGCTCCAGGCGATCCTGGACGACGAAAAGCTTTTGCGCAAAACGGTTTCCACCGAGCTGGCCGACGTCGTCAAGACACTCGGCACCCCGCGCCGGACGGTGCTGCTCGAAGGCCCGGGTGCAACCGCCAAGACTGCGTCCGCGACTCCGCTCGAGGTCAGTGACGACCCGTGCTGGGTGCTGCTGTCCTCGACCGGACTGCTCGCCCGCACGACGGATGCATCAGCGGTGTCCACCGAGGGCTCACGCCGCAAGCACGACCTGGTTATCTCGAAGGTGCTGACCACCGCGCGCGGGGAGTTCGCGGTCGTCACCTCCGCGGGGCGGATGGTGCGCCTCAGCGCGCTCGATCTGCCGACCCTGCCGCCGACCAACGACGCGCCGGTGCTCACCGGCGGTGCGCCGCTTGCGGCATACGTCGACCTGCCGAGCGGCGAGCAGCCTCTCGCGCTCGCGAGGTTGTCCCCCGATTCGAAGGGCCTGGCCCTCGGCACCGCACAGGGCATCGTCAAGCGGGTGAATCCCGACTACCCGTCGAAGGATTCGTTCGAGGTGATCTCGTTGCGCGATGGCGACAGCGTGGTGGGCGCGGTCGAGTTGCAGACCGGCGAGGAGGACCTGGTCTTCATCAGCAGCCAGGCCCAGCTGCTCCGCTATGCCGCGAGTCTCGTGCGACCGCAAGGCCGTTCGGGTGGCGGCATGGCCGGCATCAAGCTGGGCGCAGACGCGCGGACGATCTGGTTCGGCGCGGTCGACACCGGTCTGCCTGCCGTCGTGGTGACCGGTGCGGGCGCGTCCGGAGCGCTACCCGGTTCGGGTCCGGAGACGGTGAAAGTCACGCCGTTCGAGGAGTATCCGGGCAAGGGCCGG
Source organism: Flexivirga meconopsidis (assembly GCF_026162425.1). Lineage (GTDB taxonomy): Bacteria > Actinomycetota > Actinomycetes > Actinomycetales > Dermatophilaceae > Flexivirga > Flexivirga meconopsidis. The sequence goes on from NZ_JAOBQJ010000002.1 coordinate 121,765, forward strand.
GCCACCGGCGGCGTGCGATGCCATCGTTTCCTGCGCGGTGAGGACCAGCTCGTCATCGCCTGGGCGGGGCCCGCGCCCGCACGAGGTGCAAGTCCGACCGGCGCCGCGGTCGACCTGCCGTCCGCCGACGGCAAGCGCGACGGCAGCGGCGTGCCGGTGAATGGCCAGCTGGCGGCGATCGACTGAGCTACCCGTCGAGCCGCAGGTGCATCACATGCAGCCCGACGTAGCCGTCGTGCGGATGCCGGAAGGCCTCCGGCACCGTGCCGACGATCGTGAAGCCGAGTGACTTCCACAGCCGCACGGCCGCGGTGTTGCTCTCGACCACGGCGTTGAACTGGATTGCGCGGTAACCGTTTTCGCGGTGCCACTGCACGACGTACTCACCCAGCGCCCGGCCGAGCCCACGGCCCCGTCCGGCCTGCGCCACCATGAAACTCGCGGTGCCGACGTGGTCGCCCGGACCGGGCCGGTTGGGCCCCATCTTGGCCGTCCCGAGGACCGTGCCGTCGTCGTCGACCGCGACGACGGTCCGGCCCGGCGGTCGCTCCAGCCACAGGCCACGTGCCAGCTCGGAGTCGAGGTCGGCCGGATAGGTGTAGGTGTCGCCCGCGGCGACGACATCGCGCACGATCGGCCAGATCTGTGGCCAGTCCGCGTCGGTCGCCTCACGGATTGTCGTGCCTCCCAACGTCATTCGCCGGTCGCCCCGTCGACGGACTGCCGGATCAGGTCGGCGTGGCCGTTGTGCCGCGCATACTCCTCGATCAGGTGCACCACGATCCAGCGCAGCGAGAACTCCTCGTTCTCGCGACGGCTGCGCTGCGCGGACAACGCGCCGAGGCCTCCGTTCCGCAACGCCGGCTGCAGCACCTCGTCGGCCAACCGCACCGACTCCTCGTAGAGGGCGGTCAACTGCTCCGGTGTGTCGTCGGCGGCCGAATGCCAATCCCAGTCGACGTCCGCCTCCCAGTCGACCGACGCCCACGGCTCAGGAGCCGGTTGACCGGCGAAACGCTCCACGAGCCAACTGGTTTCGACGAGCGCGAGATGCTTCACCATCCCGCCGAGCGTCATGTCGCTCGGCGCGAGTGCGGTGTTCAGCTGCTCGGCGGTCAGCCCGCCGGTCTTCGCCCGGAAGGTGTCGCGGTGATAGTCGAGGTAGGCCCGCAGGGTCTGTGCCTCGTCCGCCTGCAGCGGCGGGTCGACGCGGGCGGACAGGTCGAACGCGGGTGTCGTCATACCGATCACCGTATGGCGCCGCGACGCACCCGCCCAGCGATTTTCGGCTGCTACGCCTTCGCCTTGGCCGCCGCTTTCGCCTGCTTCTTGAAATCCCTTACCTTCTGCAGGGATTCGGGGTCGACCACATCCGCAACCGAGCGGTAGGAGCCTTCCTCGGCATACGGGCCGATGGTGCTGCGCCAGCCGTCCGGCTGCACCCCGAGCCGCTTGCCGAGCAGCGCCGCGAAGATGCGTGCCTTCTGGTCACCGAAGCCGGGCAGGTTCTTCAACCGGCGCAGCAGCTCTGAGGTGTCGGCCGCGGTGGTCCAGATCTTCGTGGTGTCGCCGTCGTAGTCGTCGCGCACAACCGCGGCGAGCGCGAGAATCCGGCGCGCCATCGACCCGCCGTAGCGGTGGATCGCAGGCGGTCGCACGCACAGCTCGACGAAGCTCTCCTCGTCGGCACCGGCGATCGCCACCGGGTCGATCGTGCCGAAGCGGTCGACGATCTTGGCCGGTCCCATGAATGCGCGCTCCATCGGGAACTGCTGGTCCAGCAGCATGCCCACCAGCAACGCGAACGGCTCGTTCGACAGCAACTCGTCGGCTTCGGGGTCCTGCGCGATCTGCAACGTCACCATTCCGGCAGCGTATCGCCGGGGATGTCCGACGGTCCTGCCTCGCGTTCGCCTCACGCCACCGAACGCACGGTCGGCGTGAGCCCCGACTCGTTGATCCCGAAGGACAGCAGCCGCGACGGGTGGATCCGGATGCCGTGCCCGTCGCCGCCGAACGCCGCCTCACCACGGATGTGCCCGGCGCGTCCACGGATCTCCAGACAGCGCGGCGTCCACGGATCGGTCGCGGCCAGGTCGTCGACCACGAACGCGACGCGGTCGTGGCTCGCGACGTTCTGGTACTTCTGACTCTGCGCCATGGCGCGCCCGAAGACGTCGATCGTGTCGTCGTCGTTGAGCTGGAAACCGACCGGGTTGTTCTGCAGGGTGCCGGACGGCTGCAGTGTCGCCAGTCGCCCTAGGGGATGGCTGCGCAGGTAGTCCCGCTCGGCGGGCGTGAAGATCGTCATACGACCAGCCTCCGACCTCAAGCGAGCTTGAGGTCAAGGGGCACCGTCCGTTCACCTTGAGATTCCACGATAAGAAATCTAATTTCCGAAAACCTTCACATCGACCGCCGAACGTGACTAGCATCACTGCCGGGCTGCCTGTTCGGCATGGATAACCAGACGGCCTGCACCACCCGCTCAACCATGCTCCGACTGCCACGCGCAGGGATCGACAAGGAGCGTGCCGATGAGCGAGACGATGCAACCGGTGAAGAGCCGGGTCCACCCGGTCGACGAGGTGCTACCGCCCGGCAAGCTCGCGGTCTACGGCTTCCAGCATGTGCTGGCCTTCTACGCCGGCGCGGTGATCGTGCCGATTCTGCTGGCCCGGAGCATCGGGCTCACCAACCAGCAGCTGATCCATCTGATCAACGCCGACCTGTTCACCTGCGGCATCGCCTCGATCATCCAGTCGGTCGGCTTCTGGAAGATCGGCGTGCGGCTGCCGCTGCTGCAAGGCGTCACCTTCACTGCCGTCTCCCCGATGATCTCCATCGGTGTCGCCGCGGGCGGAGGCACCGACGGGCTACTCACCATCTACGGCTCGGTGCTGGTCGCGGGACTGGTCACCTTCGCGATCGCACCGTTCTTCGGCAAGCTGGTCCGCTTCTTCCCTCCGGTGGTGACCGGCTCGGTGATCACCGTGATCGGCCTCGCCCTGCTCCCCGTCGCTGCCGGCGACGCGGTGACCGGGCTGGACGGCAAGCAGGACCCGACCAGCGCGCGCAACCTCGCCTACGCGCTCGGCACCGTGCTGCTGATCGTGCTCATCCAGCGGGTGTTCCGTGGCTTCATCGCCACCATCGCCGTGCTGATCGGCCTGGTCGCCGGCACCGCCGTTGCCTGGCTGCTCGGCGATGCCTCGTTCACCGATGTCGGCAGCTCCAATTGGGCCGGGGTGACGACGCCGTTCTACTTCGGTGCGCCGAAATTCGCTGTGGCAGCGATCATTTCGATGGTCATCGTCATGCTCATCACGGCCGTCGAGACAACCGGTGACGTCTTCGCGACCGGCGAGATCGTGCAGAAGCGAGTGGGCTCGCAGGACGTCACGCGCGCGCTTCGAGCCGATGGTCTCGCGACCGTCATCGGCGGCGTGTTCAACTCCTTCCCCTACACCTGTTTCGCCGAGAATGTCGGCCTGGTCCGGCTCACCCGGATCAAGAGCCGGTATGTCGTGGCCGCCGCCGGGGTCTTCATGATCGTCCTCGGCCTCATCCCCAAGGCCGGCGCGATCGTCGCCGGCATACCCGCGCCGGTGCTCGGCGGCGCCGGCCTGGCGATGTTCGCCACGGTCGCCGTGGTCGGCATCCAGACCCTGACCAAGGTCGACTTCCACGACCACCGCAACGTGATCATCGTTGCCACCAGCCTCGGCCTGGCCATGTTCGTCACCGCGCAGCCCGACGTCGCCAAGGTGCTCCCGACCGACCTGCAGGTGCTGCTCGGCAGCGGCATCACGATCGGCAGCATCAGCGCCTTCGTGCTCTACCTGGTGTTCTTCCACCTCGGCAGTGGGCTCGGCCCAGCGGTCGCCGGCACCCCGGGCAACCTGGTGCGGTTGGAGCAGGTCAACCGGATGGACCGCGACGAGTTCGTGACGACGTTCGGCCCGCTCTTCCAGGGCCCGACCTGGATCGTCGAGCGTGCCTACGAGCACCGTCCCTTCCGCGACACCCTCGAGCTTCGGCAGGCCTTCCAGGAAGCGCTCTTCAGCGGCACCGAGGCCCAGCAGAACGAGCTCATCAACGCCTACCCGCGCCTCGGCGCCGACGCGCCGGACCTGCAGGCGCAGTCGGTCGAGGACCAGGACACCCACCACCTGAGCTCGCTCGGCGGCAGCGACCGCGACGAACTGGACGAACTCACCACGGCCTATCAGGAGCGATTCGGCATCCCGCTGGTCGTCTGTGTCCGTGAAGAGGGTTCGCTCGACGACCTGCTCGCACACGGCCGACACCGGCTCGGCAACTCCCCCGCGCAAGAGCACTACCGGGCAATGGTCGAGATCGGCAAGATCGCCGGCTACCGCTTCGACACGCTCGTGGCGGACGCCAACCCCTATCTGTCGGCCAAGACGACCCACCTTCGCTTGCAGTGAGGAGACCCATAGTGCGCAATACGATTGACGAACGCGGTGGCGACACCGCACGACAGCTGGAAGGTGGACCCCGCATGCCGGTGAACCTCAACGGCGTCCCCGCCCCGCTCGACGATGCCGACCCGCACACCAATGCGCTCGACTGGTTGCGCTCACGCGGCCTCACCGGCGCGAAGGAGGGCTGCGCCGAAGGTGAGTGCGGCGCGTGCTCGGTCCTGGTACGACGCCCGAGCGGCAACCGCTCGACCTGGACGGCGATCAACGCGTGCCTGATCCCGGCGCTGTCACTCGACGGCCAGGACGTGGTGACCTCCGAGGGTCTCGGCACGCCGGACGACCTGCACCCGGTGCAGCAGGAGATGGCTGTCCGCGGCGGATCCCAATGCGGTTACTGCACACCGGGTTTCGTGTGCAGTATGGCGGCAGAGTATTACCGCGAGGACCGTCACGCCGACCCGGCACCGGCCGCGGGGGACGACGGCGAGCACGGGCCCAACGGCTTCGACCTGCACGCGCTCAGCGGCAACCTCTGCCGGTGCACCGGCTACCGGCCCATCCGCGACGCGGCCTACGCACTCGACTCCCCCGCAGCCGACGACGAGTTCGCCGCCCGCCAGGCAGAGCCGACACCGCCCGCCGTCGCGACCCGGGTCACGGCCGCAGGCGCCGAGTTCGTCCGCCCGCAGTCGCTCGGCGAAGCGGTCAAACTGCTCGGCGAGACCCCCGACGCACAGCTGGTCGCCGGCGCCACCGACTGGGGTGTCAGCGTCAACCTGATGCGGGCCCGTGCACCGCGCCTCATTGCGATCGACCGATTGGCGGAGCTGCGCGGCCTCACGGTGGGCGACCAGGTCGTGACGATCGGTGCCGCGCTGACGCTGTCCGAGATCGAGCGTGGCCTCGACGGTCGGATCCCGTTGCTGGCCAAGCTGTTTCCGCAGTTCGCCTCCCGCCTCATCCGCAACGGCGCAACCCTCGGTGGCAACCTCGGCACGGGATCCCCCATCGGTGACAGCCCGCCTGTCCTGCTCGCGCTGGAGGCCGAGGTGGTGCTGACCGGACAGAACGGCGAGCGGGCCGTTCCGTTGGCCGATTACTTCACCGGCTACCGGCAGTCGGTGCGCGCAGCCGACGAGATCATCACCGCGCTGCGTGTCCCGCTGCCGCTCGCACCACACACCGCGTTCCACAAGATCGCCAAACGCCGCTTCGACGACATCTCCAGCGTCGCCGTCGCCTTCGCCATCGACATCGAGGACGGAGTCGTCTCGCGGGCGGCGATCGGGCTCGGCGGAGTGGCCGCCACGCCCCTGCGCGCGCGCACTACCGAAGCTGCCCTGGTCGGCGCACCCTGGACCGCAGAGACCGTGCAAACCGCTGCCCGCACCCTCGCGGCTGAGGGGACACCGATGGCCGATCACCGGGCGAGCAGTGACTACCGGCGAGCGATGCTCGCCACCAGCCTGCCGAAGTTCTTCGCGCAGTTCGAGCAGGAGGAGACGGCCCGATGAGCAACCTGTCCCAGCGCCCGGCCAATCCCGTTGTCGGCCAAGCAATTCCGCATGAGGCGGCCAGCCTGCACGTGACTGGCCGTGCGCTGTATACCGACGATCTCGTCCAACGCACCCGCGACGTGCTGCACGCGTGGCCGGTGCAGTCGCCGCACGCGCACGCACATGTCACCGGCCTACGGCTGGACGACGCCCTCGCGACACCCGGTGTGGTGCGCGTCCTGACCGCCGACGACGTGCCCGGGGTGAACGACGCCGGGGTGAAGCACGACGAGCCGTTGTTCCCGACCGAGGCGATGTATGTCGGGCACGCGATCTGCTGGGTGCTCGCCGAGACCCTGGAGGCCGCACGAGCCGGCGCTGCGGCTGTCGAGGTCGACTACGCGCCGTTGCCCGCACTCGTGACCGTGCGCGAAGCGATTGCCGCCGGCAGCTTCCAGGGCGCTCAACCGACCCTCGAACGCGGTGACATCGAGGCCGGGTTCGACTCTGCCACCATGGTTTTCAGTGGCGAGTTCGAGTTCAAGGGCCAGGAGCACTTTTACCTGGAAACACACTGCGCCCTCGCGCTGGTCGACGAGAATCAGCAGATCTTCGTGCAGAGCAGCACCCAGCACCCCAGCGAGACCCAGGAGATCGTCGCTCACGTGCTCGGTCTCGCCTCGCACGAGGTGACCGTGCAGTGCCTGCGGATGGGCGGCGGCTTCGGCGGCAAGGAGATGCAACCGCACGGCCTCGCCGCGATCGCTGCGCTCGGCGCGACACTCACCGGCCGACCGGTGCGGCTGCGGCTCAACCGGACGCTCGACATGACGATGACCGGAAAGCGGCACGGGTTCCACTCCGACTGGCGAGTTGCCTTCGACGACGACAACCGGCTGGTGGCTCTCGACACGACGATCACCGCCGACGGCGGCTGGAGTCTTGACCTGTCCGAGCCGGTGCTGGCCCGCGCCCTGTGTCACATCGAGAACTCCTACTACATCCCGAACGTGCGGGTGAACGGCCGGATCGCCAAGTCCAACAAGACTTCTCAGACTGCGTTCCGCGGCTTCGGCGGACCACAGGGCATGGCGGTGATCGAGGACATTCTCGGCCGTTGCGCTCCGCTGCTCGGCATCGACGCCGCCGAGCTGCGGCACCGCAACCTCTACCAGAAGGACCAGGAGACGCCATACGGTCAGCCGGTCGAGCAGGCCGACCGGCTGCACCGCGCATGGGGTCAACTCACCGAGTCCGGCGACCTGGAGCGGCGCCGTGCGGAGATCGCGGAGTTCAACCGCACCCATTCGGACCGCAAACGTGCGCTGGCGATCACGCCGGTGAAGTTCGGCATCTCCTTCAACCTCACCGCCTTCAACCAGGGCGGGGCGCTCGTGCTGATCTACAAGGACGGCTCGGTGCTGATCAACCACGGCGGCACAGAGATGGGCCAAGGCCTGCACACCAAGATGTTGCAAGTCGCGGCAACCGCGCTCGGCGTGCCACTGTCAACCGTCCGGCTTGCCCCCACCCGCACCGACAAGGTGCCGAACACCTCTGCCACCGCTGCGAGTTCGGGTGCCGACCTCAATGGCGGCGCAGTCAAGAACGCCTGCGAGCAGCTGCGTGAGCGGCTGGCGACCGTCGCCTCGCAGCACTTCGGCGTGCACCCGTCCGACGTGCGCATCGAGGCCGGGCGGGTGAGCGCCATCGGGAGCAATGCGGACCCGCTGGCCTGGACCGATCTGGTGCAGCGCGCCTACTTCCAGCGGGTCCAGCTGTCCGCGGCCGGTTACTACCGCACAGAGGGCCTGCACTGGGACTCCGCTGCGATGCGGGGTTGTCCGTTCAAATACTTCGCGCACGGCGTCGCCGCGACCGAGGTCGAGGTGGACGGCTTCACCGGGGCCTATCGGACCCGGCGCGTCGACATCGTGCACGACGTCGGTGACAGCCTCTCGCCGCTGGTCGACATCGGGCAGATCGAGGGCGGGTTCGTCCAGGGGGCGGGCTGGCTGACGCTCGAGGAGCTCGTCTGGGACGAGAGCGACCGGCCCACCCGCGGCCGGTTGCAGACCCAGGCGGCGAGCACCTACAAGCTGCCGAGCTTTTCGGAGATGCCGCCGGACTTCCGGGTCGCCCTGCTGGAGCAGGCCGAGGAGGAGGGCGCGGTCTACGGGTCCAAGGCAGTTGGCGAGCCGCCGCTGATGCTGGCGTTCTCGGTGCGCGAGGCCCTGCGTCAGGCGGCAGCGGAGTTCGGGCGGCCCGGCACCAGCGTGCCGCTCGCGATGCCGGCGACACCGGAGGCGGTCTTCTGGGCCATCGAGGCGGCGCGGACCGGCGCGTTCGGCGACGACCTGCTTGTCGGCGAGACGACCCTCCCACCGCAGCCGCCGGCCGACGCACCGCACATGCACCCCGAGTCCGAGCGACTCGCAGCTGACGCGGGTGTCTGAATCATGTTGTGGACACACGCGATCGAAGACTCACATCGTCGTGGTGAACCCGTTGTGCTCGTCACGGTGACCGCTGTGCGGGGACACGCACCACAGGCGCCCGGGGCAAAACTCGTGGTCTCGCGCAGCACGACGTGGGGCACTGTGGGCGGAGGAAACCTCGAGGCGACGGCGATCGACCGGGCGCGTGAGCTGTTGCTCGACGCGGACCCGGCAGCGCAGGTGAGCTCGCTGCACGCCGAACTCAACGAGCACGCCGAGAACACCCATGGCACGCAGTGCTGCGGCGGCACCGTCGACCTGTTGCTGGAGGTCCTGCCGGCACCCGCCGCCGTTGCGATCTTCGGCATGGGGCACGTCGGCGTGGAGCTGGCGCGGCTGCTCAGTCGGCATCCGTTGCGGTTGCACCTGATCGACTCTCGTGAGCAACTGCTGCAGGACGCCGGCGCCGAGCTGCGGGACCCACCGGTCGCCGACCTCGTATGGCACCACTCCCCCGTGCCCGAGGTGACTCTAGGCGAGCTGCCGCACGGCTGTCACGTGCTGATCATGACGCACGACCACGCCGAGGACGCCGCGCTCTGCGATGCCGCCCTGCGGTGCGGGCACCTGGCCAGCATCGGCATGATCGGCTCGAGCGCCAAGCATCGGCGCTTCCAGCAGCGGCTTCGCGAGGAGGGGCACTCCGAGCAGCAGATCGACCGGATCCGCACTCCCATCGGCGATCCACAGATTGCCGGCAAAGCACCTGCCATCGTTGCGTTTTCGGTTGCCTCAGAGCTGCTCGTGCACATCCTGGCGAAGAACCCCGCCGAAGGGCGGGTCCGATGACGATCTATCAGGGACAGATCCTGGACACTCCGAAGAACCCATTCACCGGCGGTGCACTGCGGGTGGAGGCCGACGGGGCGGTGCTCGTGCGCGACGGCCGCATCGATGGTTTTGGGCCATACGCCCAGGTGCGCTCGGCGCACCCGGACGACGACGTGGTCACGCTCGACTCGGGAGTGCTCATCCCCGGGCTCATCGACACCCACGTGCATTACCCACAGGTGCGCGTCATCGGCGGTCTCGGCATGCCGCTCCTGGACTGGCTGGAGCACTGCGCCCTCCCGGAAGAAGCCCGCCTTGCCGACCCGTCGTACGCCGAAGGGGTCGCGCACGACTTCGTCCGCTCACTCACCCAGGCGGGCACGACCAGTGCGCTGGTGTTTGGCTCGCACTTCCCGGCGGCGGTCGACGCACTCTTCGCCGAAGCCGCGCGTGTCGGGCCGCGCGTCACCGCGGGCCTGGTGCTCAGCGACCGGATCCTGCGTGACGACCTGCTGACCACCCCCGAGCAGGCCGACCGCGACTCGCGGGCACTAGCGAAGCGGTGGCACGGCAATGGCCGCATGAGGTATGCCGTGACGCCACGCTTCTCGTTGTCCTGCACCGACGAGCTGCTCGCCGTGTGCGGCCGGATACTCGCCGACCTCGACAGCGTGCTGTTCACCTCGCACATCAACGAGAACGTCGCCGAAATTGCCCAGGTGACAGGGCTTTTCGAGACCGATTATCTCGGCAGCTACGCCCGGCACGGGCTGGTCGGCCCACGGAGCGTGTTCGCGCACAACGTGCACGTCAGCGACTCCGAGCTCGCCGGACTCGGCCGGGCCCGCGCCGGAGTCGCACACTGCCCGACCAGCAATGCCGCGCTCGGCAGCGGGCTCTTCCCGTTGCGCCGGCACCTCACGCACGACGTCCGGGTGGCGCTCGGCACCGACGTCGGCGCCGGCACCGGTTTCGCGTTGTTCAAGGAGGGTTTGCAGGCCTACTTCGCCCAGCAACTGCTGGGTACGGACGGGGTGCCACTGACCTCGGCACACCTGCTGCATCTGGCGACCGCGGCCGGTGCGGACCTGCTCGGCTTGCCCGACGTCGGCGACTTCACCGTCGGCAAACGGTTCGACGCGGTCTGGGTCCGCCCGGCCGAAGGCACCACACTCGACACCGCACTGCGCAACGCGGCAGACGCCGATGACGCACTGGCCAAGATCTTCGCGCTCGGCACGTCGGCCGACGTGCATCAGGTCTGGATCGACGGTGCCTCGATCGACCTGCAACGAGCGGGCTGACGTCAGTCGGCCGGCCCGTGCTCGGCCAGGTATGCCGCGGCCAGTCGTCGGGGAGCCTTGAGCAACCAGGCGTCGGTGATCAGCTCGGTGAGCTCGTCGACTTCGATGCGGTCCAGTTGCACCAGGACGGCGTTGTAACCGTTAAAGTGCGGGATGGTGAAGTAGATTGCCGGATCGTCAGCGATGAGAGCGTGTTTCACGCCTTCGTCCGCGACGCGCACCCCAAGGATCTGACCGTCGGGTGCGTGGTCGCCGAGGTCGGCGCGGTCCTTCTTGCCTAACGGGCGCTCCCACACGAAGCCCTTGCCCCTGACCCGCCACATGGTGTTGCCCCAGGCCGGACGTTGCTCCACCTCGGGCAGCCCGCCCACGATCTCCCGCACGTCATCCCAGGTCGCCATACCAGGCAAGTGTACGCGTACACTTGCGGCTGGATCACCAGTTGTTGATCGACCGGGTCAGGATGCCGGCGATGTCGTCCTCGGTGGGCGTCTTGGCGCACGTGCTGAGCAACCGCTGCTGCTTCATGGTGCCGGGCACCAGGTCGGGCACGTCGGCCTCCGAGAAGCCCACCGCGCCAATGCCGTTGGGGATGCCGATGTCTCGCATCAACCGGGTCAGCACCGCCGGCAGCTGCTCGCGCGGATCGCTCTGCTTCGCATCGTCCGGCCCGAGCAACTCCGCGACCCGCAGGTGGCGTTCCGGGGCAGCCTCGAAGGAGAAGCGGAACGCCTCGGGCGCGGTCAGCGAGACCGCCATGCCGTGCGGCACGATCGGCTCGTCGCCGGGATAGCCGGACGGACGGAAGTCCTTGACCCGCCCGGCTATCGGGTAGGCGTTGGCGTGCGGGATGTGCACGCCGGCATTGCCGAAACCCATGCCCGCGAACGTCGCCGCCTGCATCATGTCGACCCGCGCCTGCTGGTCGTCGGCGCCGTCCGCGACGGCCCGCCGGAATGCCCGGGCGAGCAGCGTCAGCGCCTGCTCGCACCACACGTCCGAGACGGGGTTGGCGCCGCAGTAGGTGACCCGCTGCTCCGGCTTCTTCTTCTCGTATGACGAAAAGACCTTCGCGGTGTAGGACTCGGCTGCGTGGCAGACGATGTCCATGCCCGCGGCCGCGGTCACCTCCGGCGGCAGGGTCATCGTCAGCGCCGGGTCGACGACCGCCATCGTCGGCCGCAGCCGCCAGTGGCTGATGCCGGTCTTGACCTTCATCGACAGCACGTCGAGCACGCACATCGCGGTGCTCTCCGAGCCGGTGCCCGCGGTCGTCGGCACCGCGATCAGTGGCTTCAGCGCGCCCGGCGGCACCTGTGCCCGGCCGACCGGCGCGTTGAGGTAGTCGGTCAGCTCGCCCGGGAAGGTGGTCAGCAGGTTGACCGCCTTGGCGGTGTCGATCGCGGACCCGCCGCCGACCGCGACGAAGCCGTCCCACGGGCCCTGCGCGGCGGCATACTCAATGGCCTTGTTCATCGAGTCGTCGGTCGGTTCGACGTGCACGCCGTCGAAGATCTCTGCCACGATGTCGTAGCGGCGCATCGCGTCGGCGATGCGGTGCGGCACCCCGCTCCCCGCGACGCCGGCGTCGGTGATGATCAGCACCCGGGAGACGCCGTACTGCGCGAGATCGAAGCCGATCTCGTCGCACGCGCCGAGGCCGAACTTCAACGGCGGGGCTCCCCAGGTGAAGATCGTCTCCTGTTGCTGCGCCATGTGCCGGGTCCCTTCGTGGGTGAGTGTTCGATCAGGCGTCGATGCGTTCGCGGTCGAGCGCCTGCGCGGAGTCGACGATGAAGTCCTTACGGGGAGCCACCTCGCTGCCCATCAGCAGGTCGAAGACCCGCTCGGCGTTCTCGGCGTCCTTGAGGGTCACCCGTCGCAGCATCCGGCGGGCCGGGTCCATCGTGGTCTCGGCCAGCTGACCGGCGTCCATCTCGCCGAGGCCCTTGTAGCGCTGTGGCTGCTTGAGATGTTTGCCCTTGCGCTCGAATCGCGCGGTCACCTCACGCATCTCCTGCTCGGAGTAGGTGTAGACCACCTCACCCTTGGCCTTGCCCTGCGCACTGGTCTCGATCCGGTGCAGCGGCGGCACTGCGGCGTAGACGCGGCCGGCCTCGACCAGCGGCCGCATGTAGCGGAAGAACAGCGTCAGCAGCAGGGTGCGGATGTGCGCGCCGTCCACGTCGGCGTCGGTCATCAGGATGACCTTGCCGTAGCGAGCGGCATCGACGTCGAACGAACGACCCGACCCCGCGCCGACCACCTGGATGATCGCGGCGCACTCGGCGTTCTTGAGCATGTCGCCGACCGACGCCTTCTGCACGTTGAGGATCTTGCCGCGGATCGGCAGCAACGCCTGATACTCGGAGTTGCGCGCCGCCATGCCGGTGCCGAGGGCGCTGTCGCCCTCGACGATGAACAACTCGGAGCGGCCGGTGTCGGTGGACCGGCAGTCCTTGAGCTTGCCGGGCAGCGACGACGACTCCAGGGCGGTCTTGCGGCGCTGGGTCTCCTTGTGCAGCCGCGCGCTGATGCGCGACTTCATCTCGGCGACGACCTTCTCCTGCACCAGCGCGGACTGCGCCTTGTCGTCGCGCTTGGTCGAGGTCAGCCGCGCCGTCAGCTCGCGCTCGATCACCTTGCTGACGATCTGCCGGACCGCCGAGGTGCCGAGCACCTCCTTGGTCTGGCCCTCGAACTGCGGCTCGGCCAGCCGCACAGTGACCACCGCGGTCAGGCCGGCGAGGATGTCGTCCTTCTCGACCTTGTCGTTACCCACCTTGAGGCGGCGCGAGTTGACCTCGAGCTGCTTGCGGAAGACCTTGAGCAGCGACTGCTCGAAGCCGGCGACGTGCGTGCCGCCCTTGGGGGTGTCGATGACGTTGACGAACGACTTGAGCCTGGTGTCGTAGCCGGTCCCCCAGCGCACCGCGACGTCGACGCCGCAAAGGCGCTCCACCTCCGTCGGTGTCATGTGCCCTTGTGCGTCCAGCACGGGCACGGTCTCGGTGAAGGTGGCCTCACCCTGGAGGCGCCATACGTCGGTCAGTGCCGGGTCGGGCGCCAGGAACTCGGTGAACTCCGAGATGCCGCCGTCGTGCCGGAAGACCTCCTCGACCGGGCCGTCGGCGCCGGGCGTGTCCGGCAGACCTCGCTCGTCGCGCACCACGATCGTCAGGCCGGGGATCAGGAAAGACGTCTGCCGGGCGCGGGCGATCAGGCTGTCGTAGTCGAGCCGGGCATCGCGCAGGAAGATCTGCGGGTCGGTCCAGAACCGGATGCGGGTGCCGGTGACGCCGCGCTTGGCCTTGCCGACCACACGCAGCTCGCTGCCCGCGGTGAACGGCTGGAACGGCGAGTCGGGCGACGGCCCGGCCGAGCCGTCGTCGAAGATGCCGGGCTCACCACGACGGAAGCTCATCGCATAGGTCTTGCCGCCGCGGTCGACCTCGACATCGAGTCGGCTGGAGACGGCGTTGACGACCGATGCGCCGACGCCGTGCAGTCCGCCGGAGGCGGCATAGGACCCGCCGCCGAACTTGCCGCCGGCGTGCAGCTTGGTGAAGACCACCTCGACACCGGTCAGGCCGGTGCGCGGCTCGATGTCGACGGGGATGCCGGCGCCGCGGTCGGCGATCGAGACCGATCCGTCGGCGTGCAGGGTGACCAGGACGTGGTCGCCGCGGTCGGCGAGTGCCTCGTCGACCGCGTTGTCGATGATCTCCCAGACGCAATGCATCAGCCCTCGGGAGTCCGTGGAGCCGATATACATGCCCGGTCGCTTGCGGACGGCCTCGAGACCTTCGAGAACCTGCAGGTGCCGGGCGGTGTATTCGCTCTCGGTCGTCGTCGACGGGCTGGCGGTCACAGATGGAACTCCTCATCGCGCGGGTGAGCGGCCCGCCTCACGCTTGGCTCGATCGAAGGGTAACCGGCGCGTCGGACAACTGCCCGCAGGCGCCACCGTATGGCGGGAACGTCCCGTCATACCCGGTCGTCGTAGGGGGTGAAACCCTGTGAAGCAGGCCACACAGCGAGAATGTGCACGACGGGAATCCCTTCGCATGATTGACTGTTGACCACTTCGACGACGGGATCGGGTGCGAGCCCGAAACCGCAACGAGAGGATGATTACCGTGACCACAGCCCTTGCCCCGACATTGACCACATCCGATCGCTGCGACCGCTGCGGTGCGCAGGCCTTCATCCGTGCGCGACTCAGCTCCGACCAGGACCTGCTCTTCTGCGCCCACCACGGCCGCGAGCACATCGACAAGCTGCGTGAGATCGCCGAAGAGGTCATCGACGAGACCGACCGACTCCAGGCGGAGCCGACGGTCGTCGACGCCTGACCGACTTTTCCCGACCACGCCGAAGGCGGCGCACCCAGCTGGGTGCGCCGCCTTCGGCATACTCTGACGGCCATGGATCCCGTCACCGTCGTCGCCGGCGCCATGATCGTCGTCGGCATCCTCGGCCTGATCGTGCCGGTGCTGCCGGGTCTGCTGCTGTGCCTCGCCGGCGTGCTGCTGTGGGCCTGGCACGTGGGCAGCGCCACCTCGTGGACGGTCTTCGGGGTGTGTGTGGCGGTGGCGGCGGTCGGCTGGGTGGTGCAATACACCGTGCCGAACCGGCGGCTGAAGGAGGCCGGCGTGCCCGGGCTGGCCAAGCTCGCGGGCCTGGTCGGTGCCGTGGTCGGCTTCTTCGTGATCCCGTATGTCGGGCTGTTCGTCGGCTTCGTGGTCGGGGTCTACCTGGCCGAGCAGGTGCGACTGCGCAACCCGGGCCGGGCCTGGGCGGCCACCAAGGCCGCGGTGAAGGCGGTGCTGACCAGCATCGGCATCGAACTGGCCGCTGCGGTGTTGGTGTCGTGGATCTGGGTGGCGGGGTTGCTACTCACCCGGTGAGTGAACTTGGCTTACCAGCCCTCACCCTTGCGCTTGTCCCAGCGCTGCTCAAGGCGTTCCATGAAACTGCCGCCGTGGGCAGCGGTGGTCCCGCGCCCGCGGGACTTGTTGCCGGAGGCGGCGACGATCGAGCCGTCGTCCTGCACCGTGCCGAATTCGCGGCTCTTGCCCGGGGCGAAGGCGTAAGCGCCGGCGGCGACCATCACTGCGAAGCCGACGACACCCAGCCAGATCTGGGTGATGGTGACGCCGACGAGCACCAGTGCGAGCCCCGCCAGCACACCCACCACACCGATGGCGATGCGACGTCGCAGCTTGCTGCGGCCCGGATGAGCCACCATGTGCGAGGCGAATTTGGGGTCCTCCACCTTGAGCGCCTGCTCCATTTGATCGAGCAGCCGTTGCTCGTGCTCCGAGAGCGGCACGTTGACCTCCCAATGTCGCGCGATCACCGCCACGCGGCGACCGGTCTGTCGGATCGATCCGGCAGTTCTTCTTTCCAAGGATAGTTCGCCCTGCTACCAAGCGGTAGTCACCCACCGATTGGGCAAAGCCTAAACAGCTTCGGACACCCGTGGGTAGCCAACGCCGGAAACATTTGGCACCGGCGCCACGCAGGCGGTGAAGGACTCCATCATCGGCAGGCCGAGGTGCGTGAGGACCAACTCCAAGAAGGTCTCGACCTGACGCACCAGGTCGTCGGCCTCGCGGGTGCTGACCTCTGCGGCACCGCGTTCGAGCAATTGTCGCCGTGCCGCGCTGCCCTCGAAGAAGGCCGCCCACTCGGACAGCTCCGGTGCCACGGCCGGCAGCACCGACCACACGTTGCGCGGCCGCGAGCCGGCGGAACGGCGCGCATCGGCCGCCAGCACGGCCGCGGCGGCACGCAACGCCGCCAGGTGCGCGAGCCGGTAGCGTTCGTCGGCGCGGGTCGCGTGGCAGGCCTGCAGCAAGCCGGTGCGAGTGCGCTCGACCAGATCGAGCACGGCACCTGCGACGGCGGTCGGAGCGGTGGGACGGGCGGAACGGCGCATGCTGGTCTCCTCGAAAGTCCTTGCCGGGACGACAATTCTCACGAACATTTGTTCGATTCGAGAAGGTAGCCGACCGCACCGACACCGGGCAGGTATGACGGCGCGCCCAACCACGGCAGGCCCGGCCACGGCAGGCACGGCCACGGCGGCCCGGTCGCTCAGACCAGGCTGTGCTGCCGCAGGTTGTCGAAGACCTCGAGCGTCGCGGTCGACTTGTTCATCGTGATGAAGTGCAGGCCCGGGGCACCTTCGCGCAACAGCCGCTCGGAGTGCTCGGTGCAGATCGCGATGCCCTCGCGGCGGACGGCGTCCGCGTCGTCGCTGACCGCGTCGATGCGGGCGACGACGTCGGCCGCGAGCGGTTGCCCGTTGAGCTCGGTGAGCCGCTGCAGTTGTCCGGCAGCCGTCACCGGCAGCAGGCCCGGAATGATCGGCAGGTCGCAACCGCGCGCCGCCACCAGGTCACGCAGACGCAGGTAGGCATCGACATCGGTGATCATCTGGGTGATCGCGAACGAGGCGCCGGCCTCTGCCTTGCGGACCAGGGTGTCGGCGTCGGCCGTCAGGTCGTTGGACTCCGGGTGCTTGTCCGGGAAGGCGGCGACGCCGACGGTGAAGTCGCCGAGTGACCGCACCAACGACACCAGCTTGTCGGCATGGTCGAGACCTTCGGGGTGAGCCACCCATTCGCCGGCCGGCCCGCCGGGTGGGTCGCCCCGCAGCGCCAGCACGTTGGTGACGCCGACCGAGGCGTACTCCCCCACGATCTGCCGCAGCTCGGCGACCGAGGAGCCGACGCAGGTCAGGTGCGCCATCGTGGTGAGCGTTGTCTCCTGCTCGATGCGACCGGTGATCCGCACGGTGCGGTCACGGGTGGAGCCGCCTGCGCCATACGTGACGGAGATGAAGGTCGGGTTCACCTGCTCGATCCGGCGCACCGAATTCCACAGCAGTGCCTCGGCCTTCTCCGTGCGCGGCGGCATGAACTCAAAGCTGAAGCTGGGGCCGTCGTCGGCCAGCAGTTGCGGGATGGAGTTGCGGCCGAAGGACGGACCGTCGGGGCGCGGCGTCATGCCGGTGATTGTAAGGACAGCTGGGCCAATTAGGCTCATCCCGACCACCCTTCGGAAGGACCGACCCCTTTGCCCTCCGCCGATCTCGCCGACCTGCGAGCGCGGGTGCAACACGCACTCGACCGTGAGAGACAGCACCAGCACGACGTGCTCGCTCCCCTCGGCCCGGACATGACCGACCTGCTCGATGCGGTCTTCGACCTGCTGAGCGGCGGCAAACGGTTGCGCGCGGGGTTCCTTTACTGGGGCTACCGCGCGGCGGGCGGATCCGACAGCGACGCCCTCGTCCGGGCGGCCACCTCGCTCGAGGTCTTCCAGGCCGCTGCGTTGCTGCACGACGACGTCATGGACGACTCGGATGTCCGGCGCGGTATGCCGGCAGCCCATCGACGTCTCGCCGCCGCGCACCAACAGCGCTCGCTCGCCGGGGACTCCGGCCGCTTCGGGGAGGCCGGTGCGATCCTGGCCGGCGATCTGTGCCTCAACTGGACCGACGAGATCTACACGACCAGCGGCCTGCCTCAGGCGGAGCTGCTGCGTGGGCGCGCGGTCTTCGACACCATGCGCACCCAGCTCATGGGCGGCCAATACCTCGACGTGGTCGAAGCCGCGCAGACCTGGCAGGGAGTGCCCACCGATCAGCGAATCGCCAGGGCCCGCAAGGTGATCCGCTTCAAGAGCGCGAAGTACACGGTGGAGCAGCCGCTGTTGATCGGCGCATCCTGCGCCGGCGCCGACGAGCGCACGCTCGACGCGCTGTCCGCCTACGGGCTGGCGCTCGGTGAGGCGTTTCAGCTGCGTGACGACCTGCTCGGCGTTTTCGGCGACCCGGAGGAGACCGGCAAGCCCGCGGGGGACGACCTGCGCGAAGGCAAGCGCACCGTACTGGTCGCCTACGCGTTGGAGGCCGCGACCGACGATCAACTCCGGCGATTTGCAACGGTTTTCGGACGGCCGGACGTGTCCGCCGAGGACGTGCAGTGGATGCGTGACCTGTGCGTCCGGACCGGCGCGGTCGACCAGACGGAGAAGCTCATCACCAGCCAGGCGGATGCCGCTCGCCGTGCCCTGGACGACGCGCAACTCACCGACGAGGGCAGGGACGCGCTGCTGGACCTGATCGAGATCTCCACCGCCCGTTCGTCGTGAGGCACGCCGCCGGGCACCGCACGCCGCGTCATACGGTCGTTGTCGGTGCCGGCCTGGCCGGGCTGTCGGCCGCATTGCACCTGCGCGGAAGGGGTGTCGAGGTCACGCTGGTCGAGGCGGCCGACCAGGTGGGCGGCAGAAGCCCTGAGGTGGTGGCCGACGGGTTCACCCTCGACACCGGTCCGACGGTGCTCACCGAAACTGCCCACGTGGCAGCGGCTTTCGCCGCCGTCGGCGAAAACCTGGCCGATCATCTGGAGCTCCGACCGGTCGATCCGGCATACATCGCACACTTCCCGGACGGCACCTGCCTGCCGATGTACGCCGATCCGGCTCGGATGCGGCAGGTGATCGGGGACTTCGCCGGCCCGCGGGAGGCCCGCGGCTACGAGCGGTTCGTGCGGCACGTGGAGCGGCTCTACGATGTGGAGTTCCCGCACTTCATCGACCGCAACCTGGACGGCGTGGGCTCGCTGATCAGCCCGGCCTTGCTTCGTCTCACCGCACTGCGCGGGTTCGGCCGGCTGGACCGACTGGTCGCGTCGTTCTTCACCGACCCCCGGCTGCAGCAGGCGTTCAGCTTCCAGGCGTTGTATGTCGGGGTGCCACCGCACCGGGCGCGCGGCATGTTCGCGGTGGTGAGCGCCATGGACCTGGTGCACGGCGTGAGCTATCTGGTGGGCGGCATGCACGCGCTGGCACGAACGATGGCGCAGGTCGCGGTGGCGCACGGTGTGCAACTCCGGCTGGGCGAACGCGTGACTGCTGTGCGCACCGCCGGTCCGACGCAGCGGATCACCACCGCGACCGGTGTCCTCGACGCCGACGCAGTGGTGCTCACCTGCGAACCGCCTTCTGCCGCGGCGCTTCTCGGAGACCACCGCGCACCGCGCAACAGCACGCCGGCGCCGAGTTGCGTGCTCCTCGCCGCGGGGGTGCCAGACGGGTTGCCAGGCACCGGGCACCACCACATCCACTTCGGCGGGAGCTTTCGCGGCGCCCTCGACGACATCACCAGCGGTCGACTCATGCGCGACCCCTCCTTCCTGGTGTCGGTGCCAACCCGCACCGACCCGGGTATGGCGCCGGCCGGCGGCGACGTGCTCTACGCCCTCTTCCCCGCGCCCGCCCAGCATGGTCGTGGAGCCGAAATCGACTGGCAACGTTTACGACCCGTCTATCGCGACCACCTTCTCCGGCGGCTGACCGCAGCGGGATATCCCATCGACCGTTTGGTCGGCGAGCAGCTGATCACCCCCGCCGACTGGGCGGCACGCGGGCTGCCCTGGGGCACGCCGTTCTCGGCGGCGCACACCTTCGGCCAGAGCGGGCCGTTCCGCCAGCCCAACCTGGTGCGCCCGGGCGTGGTGCTCGCCGGCTCCGGCACGACGCCCGGGGTCGGCGTGCCGATGGTGCTGATCAGCGGCCGGCTGGCCGCCGAGCGACTCTTGCGGACCCAGCCGTGAGCCGGCTCGCTGCCGACTACGCGGTCTGCCGGGCGATCAACGCCCACCACGGCAAGTCGTTCTATCGGGCAACCAGTCTCCTGCCGCGCGATCGCCGCCCACACATCTGGGCGTTGTATGCCGTCACGCGCTGCAGCGACGATCTGGTCGATCGGCCGGCTCCCGGGCAGGACGCCGCCGACGCTCTCGCCGCCTGGCGAGCGCAGGTGCTGGCGGCGTTGGCGCCGGAGGCGCGGCCGCAGCATCCCGTGCTGCGCGCGGTGCAGCGCACTGTCTCGTCATACGGCATCGAGGCGGGGCTGTTCGAGGAGTTCTTCGACTCGATGGCAGCCGACCTGGTCACCCGCCGCTACCCCACCTGGGAGCAGCTGCGGCGTTACATGCGCGGCAGCGCGGCGGTGATCGGCGAGATGACCGTGCCGATCCTCGGCGGCGATGCGGGGAGCGGGCCATACGCCGCGCTGCTCGGCGAAGCGTTCCAATTGACCAACTTCGTGCGGGACCTCGCCGAGGACTGGCAACTGGGCCGAATCTACCTGCCACTGGAGGATTTTCAGCGCTGCGGGGTCAGCGAGGACGAGCTCGGCGACGCCGTCGCGACCGGCCGATCCGGACCCGCACTGCGACGGCTCGTCGCGCTCGAGACCGCTCGCGCCCGCGAGCTGTATGACGGGGCGGCGCCCGGGCTCAAGCACGTCGACCTGGTCGTGCAGCCTTGTCTGCGCGCGGCTTTCGCGCTCTACGGCGAGATCCTGCACGAGGTCGAGCGGCGCGAGTTCGAGGTGTGCCGCGGCCGGGTCGTGGTGCCTGCGTGGCGTCGGGCGCAGGTGGTCAGTCAGGCGGTGTCCGGCGGGCAGCCCTGGCGTTCCACCACGTCCACGACACGAGCGTGAGCAGCACCAGCGCGAACCCGAAACCGAGGTCCTCCACCGGCGCCCAGAACAGCCGACCGTCCCCGATGAACGGCGACCGCTCCGAGCCGATGATCGCCGACGGATCGTAGGTCACGATCCGTCGGCCGGTGAGCCAGCCGTTGGTGGCGAACTGCCCGATCAGCACTATTGCGTAGGTGATCCACCATCGCAGGGTCAGCACCAGGCGGGTGCGCAACACCCACAAGTCCACCGCGAGCGCCACCGGCACCGCGATGATCGCAAGCTGCGTATAACTCACCGGCGCCGTCGCAGCACGACGCCGACCGCCTCGTAGGAGGCGATCGCGGCAAACGGGATCACCAGGAAGAACGCCCACTCCTCCAGCGGCAGCCCGAGCAACCGCGGCGGCAGCGTCTGCGCTGCGTCGAAGTGCCATTGGCCGGCACGGGTCGCAAGCAGGTCCCAGACCACGAAAGGCGTTGCAGCACAAGCGATCGCGAGCAGCAACAGACCGACGCGCCGGATCCGGCGCAGGCCGAAGGCAGGCACCAAAGGCACCGTCCCTGCCAGGCAGCAGACCAGCGCCGCCGCGTAGGCCAGGTGCCGCACCGCGGGTCCTAGAAGGCGAGCTCGGAGGCCCGCTTGCGCACCTCTGCCTTGCGGTGCGCCTGGAGCATGGTGATCGGCGAGCCGTCGATCGGCAGCGTCGGATCGGTCGTGAAGAGCCATTCCAGCGCTTCGGCGTCACCCAGCCGCGCGTCCCGCAGCACGGTGATCGTGCCCTCCAGCCCGGTCAGCAGGTGGTCCTCTTCGACGAAGGCCGCCGGCACGCTGAGCGCGTTGTTCGGACCGACGCGGTGGCCGAGCACCACCTTGTCGTCGACCAGCCGTCGGGCCTGCCGTTGGGGGATCCCGAGCGCATCACCGAACTCCGGGATGGACAGCCACTCGCCGACGAGTGTCTCCAGGTCATTCGCATCGTCCGTCACGGTCGGCCAGTCTAATGAGCGGTTGGCGCCTCCCCCGCGAGCGCTCGGCGCAGCAGTTGCGTCACCTCCGCACCGGTCACCGGCCGCGGGTTGACGTAGTCCCCCGCCAGTGCGCCGCTGACCCGGGACAGATCGGCCTGGCTGACCCCCAACTCGGCGAGCGAAGTGGGCGCGCCCCACGCGCGCGCCGCATCCTGCAGCGCCACGGGGGCCGGGTCGCGGGTGTCGAGCGCGGCTGCGATCACCCCCGCGATCCGGTCGGCGGCCTCGGCGTTGAAGGCCAGCACGTAGGGCAGCAGGACCGTGTGGGTGTCAGCGTGCGGCAGGTTGAGCGCGCCTCCCAGCCGGTGGCAGAGGGCGTGATGCAGCCCCATCGTCGTCTCACCCAGCGTCGCCCCGCACATCCAGGCGCCGTAGAGCGCGTCCGACCGCGCCACCGAATCTGCAGGATCGGCAACTATTTTCGGCATACCGGAAAGAAGGGAGCGGACTCCTTCGTCGGCCAGCAGGTCGATGAACCGGTTGCCGTCCGGCGCGTAGGACGCCTCGACCGCGTGCGCGATCGCGTTGAAACCGCTGGTCACCGAGATCGGCACCGGCAGCGACACCGTCAGTTTGGGGTCGTAGAGCACCGCGGCCGGCCGGACCCGCTCCTCCCGGCCGGTGCGTTTGACGCCCGACTCGGTCAACCCCCACACCGGCGTCATCTCCGACCCGGCGTAGGTGGTCGGCACGGCGACGATCGGCGCGTCGCAACGCAGTGCGATCGCCTTGGCCAGGCCGGTGCTCGAACTCCCGCCGACGGCTACCACCGCATCCGCGGCTCGGTCTCGAAAGTGCGCCACCGCCAGATCGGCGCACTCGGCGGGCACGTGCATCACCGCGCCGTCGAAGACGCCGGCGACCCGATCGGACGCAACCGCAACCGCAGCCTGCGCCAGGTCACGCTGGCCTGCCGTGCAGACCACCAGCGCTCGGGTGCTGTCGAGCTCGGCGAGCGCGTCGGGCAGCTCGGCGAGCGCGCTGGGCCCGAACCGCACCCGCCGACCGTGTTCGGTCACCGTGAAGCGTCGACGGCTCACGCGTCGCCCTCGACCGCGAGCACGAGCTCGACCTCGACGCTCTGGAACGGGTTCGCAATGCCCAGTTGCCCGGCAAGCTGCGGGTCGTCGACCGGCACGAACGACTCCTCCAGCTCCGGCGTTGCCGCGAAAACCGTGTCCGTGTCGAGGTATTCGCTGTCCGCGTCGAAGACATGCGTCGTCAGGCTGAGGTGACCTGGCGCGGTGACCTGGAAGTGGATGTGCGCCGGACGATAAGGGTGCCGGCCGGTCGCACCGAGCAACTGACCGACCGGGCCGTCGGTCGGCACCGGATACTTGCTCGGCCGCACCGTGACGAACTCGAAGCTGCCGTCCTCGCCCGCGGTGAACAGGCCGCGGCCGACTCCGATCTGGTCGGGCTCCCGCTGCACGTCGTAGTTGCCGTCCGCGTCGGACTGCCACACGTCCACCTGGGCACCGGCGACCGGACGGCCCTGCGTGTCGATAACGCGCCCGCGCACGAGCGCCCTCGACCCGGGGACCGCGGCGCTGATGTCCTCACGCATCCGTCGTGCCGGCGAGGCCACCAGATGGAACGGCCCGAGCACGGTGGACGCGGTTGCCTCGGGGTGGCTCGCGGAGTCCAGCTGTTCGATCAGTGTCGACAGGCCGAGCACGTCCGACAACAGCACGAACTCCTGACGCACATCGTCGCACTGCTGCCCGGTGCGGGTGAGGAAGTCGATCGCGTACTCCCACTCGTCGAACTTCAGGTCGACCTCACGCGCGTAGTCGTGCAGGTGCTGCACCAGCGGCACGAGAAGCTCCATCAGCCGCTCGTCGGTCCGGTCGGTGAAGCTTGCCTGCACCCGTTTGGTCAGATCGTCGGTCATCGCCACATGTCTCCTTGCTCGGTTCTGCCGACCGTATGACGGGGCACCCGTCGTCGCTGTCCTCCCCGCGCGAGCACCCTCCGGAATCCGCGACGAGCTGGTGTCCCAACTCACTCCACGGCGCTTTGCGGATCGCGTCCGCGCGAACCGGATAGCACGGGTGTGATCCGCGCAATAGGTTTCCGCGATCCCGACCACACCGCCGTTGTGATCGCGACGCCAGACAAGGAGAGACCATGACCGAGAGCACGCTCACCCACACGCCATCGTGGCTGGCCGCCCTCAGCCAGACCGAGCTCGAGCAGCAGCTGACCGACAGCCCGTACGACATTTACGCCCGACTGCGCCGCGACAACCCCATCGTGAAGGTGCCGCAGATGGGCGACGTCTGGTTCGTGACTCGCTATGACGACGTCAAGCAGGTCGGCAGCGACGCGACCTTCCACGGCGCCTCCGACCTGGCCCACATGACGCTGTTCGGTGAGGGCAATGTGCTGTCGGCAGAAGGCGATCCGCATCGTGAGCAGCGGGCGTTCATCGATCCGCAACTGCGCAAGCGGAAGGTTGCGACCTACATCGACGACCTGGTGCGTCCCTACGCGCGACAGCTGCTCGCGCAGCTGGGACCGAAGGGTTCGGCGGAGATCGTCACCGAATACTTCGAACCGGTGAGCGTCCGGGCGCTCGGTGACCTGCTCGGCCTGGAGTCGGTCGACAGCCCGACCCTGCAGAAGTGGTTCCACGGGCTCAGCCAGGCGCTGGTCAACAAGTCGATCGACGAGTCCGGGCAGCTGGTGAACAAGGCGGCCTTCGAGGAGGCCGACCGGATCAAGGAAGAAATCCGGCAGACCGTGCTGCCGATCATCGACCGGGTCACCGCGCAGCCGGACGACACCAGCCTGTCGCACTGGGTGCACGATGCCACCGACGGCACACCCCGATCGGCGGACGTGCTCTGGCCGACCCTGTATGTCGTGCTGCTCGGCGCCATGCAGGAGCCGGGGCACGGTGCCGCCAATTCGCTGCTCGGCCTGCTGCGCAACCCGGACCAGCTCGAGCGGGTGCGCGCCGACCGTGCGTTGCTGCCGCAGGCGATCGAGGAGGGCCTGCGCTGGATCGCCCCGATCGGCATCTTCACCCGCCGGGCGACCGCCCCGACGCAGGTCGCCGGCCAGGCGATCGAAGTCGGCGACATCGTCTTCTGCTCGATGGGCTCGGCCAACCGCGACGAGACACGCTGGGACAACCCGGATGCCTTCGACATCGACCGTGCGGCGCAGCCACACCTGGCGTTCAGCGCCGGCGCGCACACCTGCGCCGGAAGCCACTTCGGCAAGGCGGTCGAGCGGATCGCGCTCGACGAACTGCTGACCACCTTCCCCGACCTGCGCGAGCAGACCGGCGAGCAGGCGGTGACGAGCGGCTGGTTCTTCCGGGCCGTCCGCAGCCTGCCGGTGGCGTGGTGAGTGTGATGACCGCGATGCTGACCGGACACATCCCGACGACCACCGCCCCCGAGCAGACCTTGCACCTGCAGGTCGCCGCGCGCGAATCACTCACCCCCGAGGTAGTGCTGCTCACCCTGGAACGCGCCGACGGGGTGCCGTTGCCGCACTGGTCCCCCGGTGCGCATGTCGACCTGATGCTCGACATCGGGCCGCGGCAGTACTCCCTGTGCGGCGACCCCACGGACCCGACCCGCTGGCAGGTGGCCGTCCTGCGCGAGCCCGACGGGCGGGGCGGCTCGGCATACGTCCACGAGCAGGTGCACGAGGGCACCGAGATCACGGTGCAGGGACCGCGCAACCACTTCGCGCTCGTCGAGGCACCGCACTACACGTTCATCGCCGGCGGCATCGGGATCACGCCGCTGCTGCCGATGATCGCGCAGGCCACGCGCACCGGCACACCGTGGCGGCTGTTCTACGGCGGGCGCTGCCTGGAGTCGATGGCCTTCCACGACCAGCTCACCAGCCGGTATGACGAGCAGGTCGTGCTGCACCCGCAGGACGAGCACGGCGTGCTGGATCTGCCGGGCATCGTCGAGAGCGTGCCGGCGGACGGCGTCGTCTACTGCTGCGGGCCGGAAGGTCTGCTGGGTGCACTGGAACGCACCTGCAGCGACCGGAGCATGCCGACACCGCACGTCGAACGCTTCGCGCCCAAGGACCTGGGCGACACCGAGGATGTGGAGTTCGAGGTGGAATTGGCCGAGACGGGCGATATCGTGAACGTACCGGCCGGGTGCTCCGTCCTGGAGGCGCTGCGCCAGCACGGGGTCGACGTACCGTCCTCGTGCCAGGAAGGCACCTGCGGCACCTGCGAGACCGGGGTGCTGGCCGGCACGGTCGAGCACCGGGACAGTCTGCTGACCCCGCAGGAGCAGGAGGCGATGGACACGATGTTCATCTGTGTCTCGCGTAGTCGCGGCGAACGCCTGCGGCTGGAGTTGTAAGGATCTGCCCCGCTGAGCACCATCGAGCCCCCGCTGAGCAATCACCCGCTGACCCGGACCACCGACCTGGACGAGTTCGCGGCCCGGCTCAACGCGGTCTACTACCCGGCGGCGCTCGCCGCCGGGGCGGGGGCGTTTCGCGGCACGGGGATGCTCTTCGCGACGCAGACCCCGGAACTGACGATCGGTTACGTCCAGCCGGGGCGGGACCTGCGCATCACGCCCCGGCTCGAAAACACCACGTACCACATCAATTTCGCGTGGCAGGGCCGACTGCATGCGCGCAGTGGTGACACCGACGTCGAGGTGCAAGGCACGTCGGCGTCGGTGCACAACGTCGGCGCCGAGCACGCGCTGCACCATTGGGACCCGGACACCGGCGTCGTCGGGATCAAGCTGTCGCGAACGCTCGTCGAGCACGAGTTGGAGCAGTTGCTCGGGGTGCCGTTGGAGGAGCCGCTCGTCTTCGAGTCACAGTTCCGGCTGGACACAGCCTCGGGACGGTCCTGGCTGCGGCTGGTGCGCTTGCTGCTCACCGAGTTCAACGATCCGGCCGCCTTCGAGGACCGGCGGATCCGGGAGCAGTACATCCGCACGCTCGTGGTCGCGACCCTCAACGCGCAGCCGCACAACTACCTGGCTCAGCTGCGCGACGGCGGTCACCCCTCGACCCCGCGCACGGTACGACGGGTGGTCGCCCACATCGAGCAGCACTTCGGCGGATCGCTGACCGTCGCCGACCTCGCCGCCGCGGGCGGCACGAGCGTGCGGCGCTTGCAGGAGGTCTTCCAGGACCAGTTCGGGATGTCCCCGATGACCTACCTTCGCGATGTCCGGCTGCAGCACGCGCACGACCTGTTGCGCGAAGGCCGCGCCGACGTGACCGAGGCGGCGCGGTCCAGCGGGCTGGTGCACCTGGGGCGGTTTTCGGCGGCCTACCGCACCAAGTTCGGCGAACTTCCGTCGCAGACTCGCAGCGGCATCGCGCGACGGGGTCGCTGAGCCACGACACGCCCCAGGGCGCCGGGTCACCCGCTCGGACGACCAAACCGACTACTTTTCGGGTGAGTCACACCTGTCCCAGCCGTAACAGCCGGAACCGGCGGCCCTCGGGTCGCGCCGGCTGAGCTGAAGGAGACCCATGGCACCCATCACCGCAGGTGCACCGCCGGCGACCGCGCACGCCATACACGCCGAGGCGCGCACCAAGAAGCCTGCCGCGACGCCACCGAAGAAGTCCAAGGCGCCGGCCGTCGCGAAACGGCACACCACCAAGGCGGCCAAGACGCCGGTGCGCAAGAAGGCGTCATACACGATCCGGCCCGGCGACAACCTGACCACCATCGCCAAGACCTACAAGGTGTCGCTCGCGGCGCTGCTGAAGGCCAACAAGTTCGCCGACCCCAACCGGGTGTTGTCCGGCGACCGGATCGCCGTGCCGGTCGCGGTGAACGGCCGGACCACAGCCCGCAAGACGGCGGTGCGGACCAGCGCCCGGAAGGCACCGAGCGCACCGCACACCTATGGCGGTCTCAGCCCGAAACAGGTGCTGAAGAAGGGGCGTTCGGCCACCAAGGCCGCGCTGGCCGCGACCGAGGTGCCAAGCCGCAGCCAGACCAAGGCGCTGATCGAGCACACCGCGCAGCGGTATGGCGTGAGCCGCAAACTCGCGCTCGGCATCGGCTGGCAGGAGTCCGGCTGGAACCAGCGCGCGGTGTCGTCGGTGAACGCGGTCGGCACGATGCAGGTGATGCCCGAGTCCGGCGAATGGGCATCGGACTTGGTGGGCCGCAATCTGGACCTGCTCGAGGCGAACGACAACGTGACCGCCGGGGTCGCGATCCTGCGCTATCTCACCGCGAACGCCAAGGATCTGGATCAGGCGATCGGCAGCTACTACCAGGGGCTCGGCGCGATGCGCAAGCACGGACCGTACGACGACACCAAGGTCTACATCCGCAACGTGCGGGCGCACATGGAGCGCATGTAGCCGTCTGGTCGGAACGCGCGGCCCGCGCCGTACGTCTCCACGAAGGACAACAATTCGGGGCGCCACCCGCCGGACCTGACGGGTGGCCGAGCACGAGGTTCGTAAGCTTGTGAGTGTGTCAACCACCGCACCGTCGCTGATCGGTCGCACGGTCGATCGACGGTATGTCGTCCGTGGGCACCTCGCCGACGGCGGCATGGGCTCGGTGTATGTCGCACTCGACCAGCGCCTCGACCGTGAGGTCGCGCTGAAGATCATGCGCCCCGACCTGGCTCGGGACACCGAATTCGTCGCCCGTTTCCGCCGTGAGGCGCGTTCGGCGGCCCGGCTCACCCACCCGAACGTCGTTGCGGTGACCGACCAGGGCGAGGACGAGCAGTATGTCTTCCTGGCGATGGAGCTGGTGCGCGGGCGCACGCTGCGCGAGGTGATCCGCCAGGACGCGCCGCTGCCTGCGCGGCAGGCACTCGACATCGCCGACGGCATCCTGCAGGCTCTCCAGGCGGCCCATCGCGCCGGCCTGGTGCACCGGGACGTGAAGCCGGAGAACGTGCTGATCGGGGACTCCGGGGTGAAGGTCACCGACTTCGGGCTGGCCCGCGCGGTCACCACCGACACCCTCACCGGGGACAGCGACGTGCTGCTCGGCACGGCGGCATACCTGTCCCCCGAGCAGGTGGAACGCGGCCGGGCCGACGAGCGCAGCGACGTCTACTCCGCCGGGTTGCTGCTTTTCGAAATGCTTACCGGGCAGAAGGCGTTTCCCGGTGACTCCCCCATCCACGTGGCCTACCAGCACGTGCACGGCACCATGCCGACCCCGTCCGATGCGGTGCCGAGCATTGCGCCCGCCGTCGATGCCCTGGTCGCTCGGGCGACGTCCCGCGACCCGGACGACCGCCCGGCGAACGCCGGCGAGTTCCTGCGCGAATTGCGTTCGGTGCGAGCGGGTTTGGTCCCCGAAGCACTCGACGCCGCGCCGCGGCCGGCACCTGCTCTGCCCGACGATCACGAACGCACAGACCCGCTGCGCCCTGGGTCGACCCGACAGATCGCCCGCTCCGGGCCCCCTCCGGTCGCCCGCACCGGTCGTCGCCGCTGGCCGCTTCTCGCCGGCCTGCTCGCCGCGCTGCTGCTCGTCGTGGGCGGTGTCGGCGGCTGGGCCTTGACCGCCGGCCCGCTCGGCTCGGTCGACGTGCCCGCTGTGGTCGGCCAGCAGCAGGGCGCCGCGGTCGACGCCGTCCAGCGCGCCGGTTTGCACACCAAGGTGCAGCAGGTCTTCAGCGAGACCGCCGCCTCCGGGACGGTCGTGTCCACCACCCCGGGCGCCGGCGACGGCCAGCGCAAGACCGACGCGGTGGTGCTGCGGGTGTCCAAGGGGCCGGAGCGTTACGACATACCCTCGCTGGTCGGCAAGTCCGAGGCCGACGCCCGGAAGGCGATCACCGACGCGCACCTCAAGGTCGGCACGGTCACCCAGGCGTATGACGACAGCACCGCCAAGGGTCAGGTCTCCTCGACCAGCCCCACCGGCGGCACGTCACAAAAGCCTGGCGCGACGGTCGATCTGGTGATCAGTAAGGGCAAGCAGCCGATCACCGTGCCGTCGGTGACCGGCAGCCCCAAGGCCGACGCGGAGCAGCAGCTGACCGACGCCGGCCTCAAGGTCACCTACGGCGCGGAGCAGAACAGCGACACCGTCGCGAAGGGCGACGTGATCAGCCAATCCCCTTCGGACGGCACCCTTTTCAAGGGCGACGCAGTGCAGCTGGTGATCTCCAAGGGCCCGGTGATGGTCACCGTGCCCAAGGTCGTCGGCAAGTCCCCCAGCGATGCCAAGGACGAGTTGGAGAAGCTCGGCTTCCAGGTGAAGACGAGCTACCCGCTGCTCGTGCCGGTGCTGTTCCAGGTGCAGGGCCAGTCGGTCAATGCCGGCTCGCAGGCGCCCAAGGGCAGCACGATCACGATCGACGTCGTCTGAGCGGTCCGGGCACTCAGCGCTTGCTGAGCATCTCCGCGACGAGGAAGGCCAGCTCCAGGCTCTGCTGGTGGTTGAGCCGCGGGTCGCAGGCGGTCTCGTAGCGCTTCTCCAGGTCGGCGTCGAGGATCTTCTCACTGCCGCCGAGGCACTCGGTCACGTCGTTGCCGGTCAGCTCCACGTGGATGCCGCCGGGCACGCTGCCGAGGTCGCGGTGCACCTCGAAGAAGCCCTGCACCTCGTGGATGATGTCGTCGAACTCGCGGGTCTTGTAACCGGTGGACGACTCGAAGGTGTTGCCGTGCATCGGGTCGGTGATCCAGACGACCTTCGCCCCGGACTCGGTGACCTTGCGCACGATCGGCGGCAGCTTCTCGCGCACGTTGCCGGCGCCCATCCGGGTGATGAAGGTCAGCCGGCCCGGCTCGCGGTGCGGGTCGAGCTTGTCGATCATCGCCAGCACCTCGTCCGGGTCGGCGGTCGGGCCGAGCTTGACCCCGATCGGGTTGCGGATGCGGGAGGCGAAGTCGAGGTGTGCACCGTCCAGCTGACGGGTGCGCTCGCCGACCCAGACGAAGTGACCGGACACCGCGTAGGGGTTGCCGGTGCGCGAGTCGATGCGGGTCAGCGGCTGCTCGTAGTCCAGCAGCAGCGCCTCGTGGCTGGCGAAGAACTCCACCGCGCTCATCGGGGTCGACTCGAAGTCGACACCGCAGGCGAGCATGAACTTCATCGCCCGGTCGATCTCCAACGCGATCGACTCGTAACGGGCGTATGCCGAGTTGGCGATGAAGCCGCGGTTCCACTCGTGCACGTGCCGCAGGTCGGCGAACCCACCCGTGGTGAAGGCGCGCACGAGGTTCAGCGTCGAGGAGGCGGTGTGGTAGGCGCGCAGCAGTCGCTGCGGGTCGGGCGTGCGCGCCGCCGGGTCGAAGTCGAAGTCGTTGATGATGTCGCCCCGGAAGGCCGGCAGGGTGACGTCGCCGCGGGTCTCGGTGTCCTTGCTGCGGGGCTTAGCGTACTGCCCGGCCAGCCGGCCGATCTTGACCACCGGGGTGCTTGCGCCATACGTCAGCACCGCCGCCATCTGCAGGATCGTCTTGACCCGGTCACGGATGTTGTCGGCGGTCGCCTCGGAGAAGCGCTCGGCGCAGTCGCCGCCCTGCAGCACGAATGCCTTGCCCTCGGCCGCGTCGGCGAGCCGGGTGCGCAGCACGTCGCACTCACCGGCGAAGACAAGCGGCGGTGCCGCAGCCAACTCCCGGCGTACCGCACGAACGGCCTCGGTGTCCGGCCACTGCGGCTGCTGCAGAGCGGGCAGCTGCGGCCACTCGACCTGCTCGGTCAGCGTGCTGGGCAGGTCGGTCGCGAAGGTGGGGGTGGTGGTGCTCACCCATCAAGAGTAAGGCCCGCTTATGGGTGCCCTGCCCTCGGTCTCAGCGATCAGCCTCGGCTGACCCGGCCGGCTCCACGGACTCTGCGTCCGCTGTGCCCGCTGCGTCGTCGGCAGGCTTGTCGTCCTTGTCCTCGCCGTGGTGCTGCAACCGGTCCTTGGCCTGGGTCGCGAGCGCCGCGGCGCCGCCGCCGATCTCCTTGGCCTTCTGGGTGATCCGGTTCTTCACCGTGGAGGCGTAAACGTCGACGTACTCCTGGCCGGTGAGCAGCATGATTTCGTACATCACCTCGTCGGTGATCGACCGCAGGACGAAGCGGTCGTCCTCCATACCCTCGTAGCGGGAGAAGTCCATCGGCTTGCCGAATCGCACGTGCGGGCGCACGATCCGGCCGAAGAGCTTGCCCTGGGGGGCGATCACGTCGGTGCCGATGACTCCGACCGGTATGACGGGCACGCCCGCCTCGAGCGCGACCCGCGCGATGCCGGTCTTGCCCTTGTAGAGCCGGCCGTCCGGCGAGCGGGTGCCCTCGGGGTAAATACCGAAAAGGTCGCCCTCACCAAGGATCCGCATGCCGGTCGCGAGCGCCCCGGCCGCGGCGCTCCCGCTCGACCGGTCGATCGGCACCTGCCCGGCGCCGGAGAAGAACCACTTCTGCAGGCGTCCCTTCACACCGGGGGTGGTGAAGTACTCGGCCTTGGCCACGAACGTGACCCGGCGCGGAATCACCAGCGGCATGAACAGCCAGTCGGCGATCGACAGGTGGTTGCTCGCCAGGATCGCCGGGCCCTCCTCGGGGACGTTCTGGGCGCCCTCCACGGTAGGGCGGAAGATGCCCCGGAGCAGCGGCCCCAACAGCACCCATTTGAGCAACCAGTAGAACACCGTGCCTCCTCGCCGATTCTCCTGCCGGGTGAACCATACGACAGGCAAGACCCGGTCGCGGGCGACGTGCGAGGATGCTGCCGTCCCCTCACCGATCACGCCCCAGAGGATGTATGACGATGCAGGTCCTGCCGGGAGCAGAGCCCTTCAGTCACGACGGTAACGATGTCGGCGTCCTGGTCTGCCACGGGTTCA
This sequence comes from Flexivirga meconopsidis, assembly GCF_026162425.1. Classification (GTDB taxonomy): domain Bacteria; phylum Actinomycetota; class Actinomycetes; order Actinomycetales; family Dermatophilaceae; genus Flexivirga; species Flexivirga meconopsidis. The sequence goes on from NZ_JAOBQJ010000002.1 coordinate 154,611, forward strand.
CCGGCTCCCCGCAGAGCATGCGGCCGATCGCGAAGCGGTGCGCCGACGAGGGGTTCACCGTCCGGCTCCCGCGACTGCCCGGGCACGGCACCACCTGGCAGGACCTGAACCGCACCACCTGGCAGGACTGGTGGCAGGCGGTCGACGCGGCATACCGCGAACTCGCCGCGCGCACTCAGCACGTGGTGGCGGTCGGCATGTCGATGGGCGGCACGCTGGCGACGCTGGTCGCCGAGACGCACGGCCGCGGTGTCGACGGCCTGGTGCTGATCAACCCGGCGTTCGAGATGAAGGACCTGCGGCTCAAGGCGCTTCCGCTGCTGCAACACGTGGTGCCCTCGATCGCGGCGCTCGGCGGCGACATCAAGAAGCCGGGCGTGCAGGAGCTCGCCTACGAGCGCACCCCGTTGAAGGCGTTGCAGTCGCAGCGCCAGATGTGGGCGCAGGTCACCCGGGACCTGCCACAGGTCACCCAACCCGTGCTGCTGATGCACTCCCCAGAAGACCACATCGTGCCGCCGGAGTGTTCGGAGCTGTTCATGGCTCGCGCCTCGAGCACCGACAAGACCGAACTCCTGCTCACCAACAGCTATCACGTCGCGACCCTCGACAACGATGCTCCGCTGATCGAGGATGAGACGGTGAAGTTCATCAGACGGGTCACCGGAGCGTCATGAGCTTCGAGCGGCGTGACGAGCCTGACGAGCAGACCGACTACGACCGTCGGTTTGCCGAGATCATCGCGCAGTTCGAGCCGGACCACACCGTCTGGGAGGAGCCGGAGGCCACGCCGCAGCAGTCGGCCGACACCGCTCCCGACGCCCCGCCGGAGGCGTCGCCGCTCGCCGATCTGCCGCAGCAGTGGCGGATGCCGACGAATGACACCGTGTCGTTCATCGAGGACGACGGCAGTTTCGAGCCCGATCCGCCGCGGCCGCTGCCGAGTGGCGACGACCTGGGTTTCTGGACGATGGTCGGCTGCCTGGTCGGCGGGCCGGCGTGGCTGCTCTACCTGTTCGCGTTCGACCGCTACGCGCAGTCGCTGTGGTGGGTGCTGGCCTGTGCGCTGTTCATCGCCGGCGTCGTGCAGCTGATCATGCGTGAGCCCAAGAACCGCGACGACCTCGACGAGGACGACGACGGAGCCGTCCTCTAACCGGCGGTCCGGCCGCCCGTCGCCGGCTCCGCGAGCGCGCTGAGATCCAGGTCCACCACCACCGGCAAGTGGTCGGTCGCGCGCGCGAGCAAGGCCGGGTCCAGCCCGAGATCGGGTGCCGTTGCGGGCAAACCGGCCGAGGCGAAGATCCCGTCGATCCGCTTGACCGGCTGTTGCGCGGAGAAGGTCGGCCGGTCCGGACTGACCAGCCGCAGCTTGTCACCGAGGTACTTCCAGACCGCACCGGTCGGTTCCTCGTTGAGGTCGCCGCCGAGCACCGTCGGCGGCGTCGGGGCGCCGAGCTCGGCGAAGATCTCCTCGACCTGTGGCAGCCGCCTCGCGCTCTTCAACGACAGATGCACGCTCACCGCACACAGCGGCCGATGCCCCGGCAGCCGGACCGTGGCGATGCCGTAGCCGCGCGGCTCCTCGCCGCGACGCACGGTCAGCTTGCCGTGGTGGGCGTCGAGCACGTCCAGCCGCAGCTTGGTCATCAAGGTCGTGCTCATCCGGTAGCGGCGCCCGCCGAACCAGGTGAGTGCGAGCTCGTCGGCGAAACCGGCCAACCGGTGACCCGACAGCGGATGCCGCGGAACCTCTTGCAGCAGAAGGATATCCGCGTCGATCGCGCGGATCACCTCGTGCAACGCCGCGCGGTCGTCCTTCCACGCGCGCACGTTGTATGACGCCACTCGCACCTGGTGTTGGCCGCGGCCTGGCGTGCGCGGTTGCTGCGTCATACCTCTCCTTGGGTGTGTACGGCGGTGCGGGCCAGATCGGCGGCACCGATGAAGCCGGCCTCGTTGCCGAGGCTCGCCTGCACGATCTGCGCCTCCGGCCGGTAGCCACGGCCGGCGAGGTGTCGCCGGAAGGAGTCCCGCGCCGGGTCGAGCAACATGCTGCCGGCGGCGCTGACGCCTCCGCCGATGACGAAGGCGCCCGGGTCGAAGGCGTCGGCGAGGTTGGCCAGACCAGTGCCCAGCCAGGTGCCGATCTCGGCCAGCAGCTCCTCGGCGGTCGGGTCACCGGCGCGGGCGGCCTCGGTGATCATCGGGCCGGTGAGCCGTTGCGGGTCGCCCCCGACGGTGGCAGCCAGGTCATGGGCGAGCGGCGACCCGGCGGCCAGCAGCGAACGCGCCTCTCGCACCAGCGCATTGCCACTGGCGTACTGCTCCCAACAGCCCCGGTTGCCGCACTCGCAGCGGTGCCCGCCGGGCATCACCTGCATGTGCCCGAACTCGCCGGCGATCCCGAAGCGCCCGCGTTCGATGCGGCCTTCGGTCAGGATCGCTCCGCCGATGCCCGTGCCGAGATTGACCATCACCACATGGGATTCGCCCTGCACGCTGCCGAACCGCCACTCCGCCCAGCAGGCGGCGTTGGCATCGTTGTCGACGAAGACCGGCACCTCGATGCGGCGACTGAGTGCCTCCTGCAGCGGCTCGTGCCGCCAGGACAGATGCGGTGCGAAGACGACCGTCGCCCGGTCGGCGGCCACGAAGCCCGCGGCTCCGATGCCGACCGCCGCGACCTCGCGGTCGGCCGCGGCCTGCACCTCCTGCACGACTTCGACGATCAGGTCTTCGACCACGCGCGGCTCGGTCGAGCGGTGCGGGGTGTCGCGTCGTACCCGGGTGGTCACCCGGCCCGCCGCGTCGACCAGCGCGCCGGCCACTTTGGTGCCGCCGATGTCGATGCCGATGGCGAGCGGTGAGTCGGATGCGTCGTGCATCGCAGCAGTGTTCACTCCTCGAGCTCCATCGCCAGCATGGCCGCGCCGATCACGCCCGCATCGTTGCCGAGCTCGGCACGCACGAAGGTCGCCTCCGGCCGGTGCCCGCGTCCGGTGAGTTGCCGCTCGTAGCCGACCCGGATCGGGTCGAGCAACAGGTCGTCGGCGTCGGCGACCCCGCCGCCGATGACGAACAACTGCGGGTCCATCAGCGCCGCCAGTGACGCCGCTGCCTCACCGATCCAGCGGCCGAGGTCGGCGAGCAGTTCGACAGCCGCCGGGTCCCCTGCAACGGCGGCCTGCGTGACGTGTTTGCCCTTCAGCTGGTCGGCGTCGCCACCGCAGAGTTCGGCGAGCCGACCGGCATGGGGGCTGCCGGACCGCACCAGATCACGCGCCTCGCGCACCAGCGCAGTGCCGCTGGCATATGCCTCGAAACAGCCGCGGTTGCCGCAGCCGCATCGGATGCCCTCGGGCACGACGCGCAGGTGGCCGACCTCCCCGCCGATGCCATAGGCGCCGCGAATCAGGTTGCCATCACTGATGATCCCGCCACCGACCCCGGTGCCGATCGTCAGCATGATCATGTCATCGACGTCGCGGCCGCCACCTTGCACGAATTCGCCGTAGGCCGCTGCGTTGGCGTCGTTCTCGATGAGTACGGGCAACTGGACGACCGCGGACAGCCGGGCCTTGAGCGGCTCGTCACGCCACGCCAGGTTGGGCGCGAAGAGCACCGTCGACCCGACCTTGTCGATGTAGCCAGCACACGCCACGCCGACGCCGGCCGGGTCGCTGTCTTCGGCGCGGGCGAGCTCAAGGATCACCTCGGAGGTGACCGCGGCGATCTGGTCCGGACTGTGCGCGGGAGTGTCGCGTCGCGCGCGCCGCACGATGCGGCCGGCCGCGTCGACGACGCCGCCGGCGATCTTGGTGCCGCCGATGTCGACCCCGATGCCCCACTTGCCCATCTAGTCGTCCTCCCCGTCCGTCACGGGTATCTCGATGCCGCCCACCGGCGGCGTGACGTCGGCGGGAGATGCCTCCCCCGCGTCGTCGGTGCGGCCCGGCGCCCCTCGGCGGTCGGCCGCCACCTCGTGCAGGCTGCTCGCCACCATGCCGAGCAGGTCGGCGACCTTGTCGATCAGCTCCGGCTGGATCGCATCGACCAGGCCGGCCAGCCGGCACACCGGGCACACTCGACAGACGGTCTCGACGCCGCCCGCCGCGCAGCCGCACCCGGCCGGTCGGGTCGGCTCGGGGTCGGCCGCAGGCGGCTCGGCCGTCCGGTCACCGCTACGGCCACCCGTGGTCCGCGCCCACGCGGCGAACGTCTCGGCCAGTCGGGCCGCTTCGTCGGCGACCGACGAGGCACCGTCTTCGGGACGGGGCGGTTCCCCGGATCTCACGAGCCTGCTCCTTGCTGCCTCGAAGGGTCGAATGCGACCTCAAGCATGCCGTCTCGCAACTGGGCTCCGGACGGGTGGCATCGCCGCAGTGCCGTCGGCAGGTCGACGACCGTCCGGTGACCGAGCGCCGAGAGCTCCAGAGCATCGTCGACCAGTCGCAGCCGCAACTGGCGAAAGTCGTTCAACGGCAACGGCATCCGCCACAGGTAACCATCACCGCGCGCCTGTATGTCGATGACCTGCTCCCCCGGCGCGAGCAGCGCCGCCACGTCGGGCGCGCCGCTGCCCACCGCAGTGTGCCGGACTCGGACCCCGCTGAGCGCGACGCCGACGGCGTGCCGGGTGGTCTTCGGGTCGTCGACGTCTCCGACAATCACCGCGCCACCGGTGGGCCCGCAGAGCGACCGCCGCACGGCAGCGGCCCGGTCGGCAGCCTGGCCGAGGGCGTCGGTGATCGCGGCGCCCGGCCAGCGATCGCCGATGGCGGCTGCGACGAGTGGGCGCCTGCTGCGCAGCAGTCCTCCGCCCAGTGGCGTCAGTCTGCGCAGCGTGCGCGGCAGGGTGCGCACCAGCCGCGCCAGCTCCGGCCCGGCATGACCTGCGTCCACGACGACCACGTGCTCTCCTCCCGCCTCGGTCGGCACCGACCAGAGCAGCCGCAGCTGCGCCGCTGTGCTGGTGGCGCGGAAGTCGTCGAGCAGATCACCGGGCAAGCCGAGGGCCGACAACAAGTCCGGCATGCCACCGTCCGCGGGCAGGTCGAGGTCTGCTGCGACCGTGCGCACTCGCGGGTCGTCGAGGTGGGCGGTCGCCCCGTCATACGGGTCGAGGGCGAGGAGGGTGACCGGGCGCCCGGCATCGGCCACCGCCGCGGCGAGGCGGGCCGCGACCGTCGACGCCCCGGCACCACCGGGCCCGCAGACCAGCTGAACGCTGGGACTCATCAGCCCTCGACGCGCTTCTTCAGTCCCTTGAGCGCGGTGTCGATGATCGTTTTCTCCGCCTTGCGGCGCAGCATCCCGATCACCGGAATGCTGACGTCGACGGTGAGTTCGTAGGTGACGCGGGTGCCGGCGCCGTCGGCGACCAGCCGGTAGACCCCGTCCAGCTCTTTGAGGATCGTCGACTTCACGAGGGTCCACGACACCACGCCGGTGCCGTCTTCGACGACGTCCCAGGTGTAGTCGAGGGTGTAGGTGTCCTTGATCACCCCGGCGTCGAGGGTCAGTTGCACTTGTTCGGGCCAGCCGTCGGCATCCTCACTGAGCACCTCGGCGCTCTTGATCTGGCCGGTCCACTCCGGGTAGGCGTCGAAGTCGGCGATCACGTCGAGCACCTGCGCCGGGCTCGCCTTGATCACCACCGAGGATTGGGTGCTGTCAGCCATGACGGTGACCCTACCGGCCGGACGACGAAGCGCTGGAAGGATCGGCTGGGCCGACCGCGTCGCGGAGGAACTGCTGGTAGTCGACGCCGAGCTCGCTGGGTTCGACACCGAATGCCTGGAAGAAGGCGTCGTGTCGTCGCGCGTCGGCGGCACGCACGAACCGGGTGAACTTCGCGCTGCCGTAGCGCTCATGCAGGAAGCGGCTCCACGCATAGGCACCCTGGTATGCCGCGTCGGCGCTCTCGGCGAAATCGGGATCGGCGGGCGGCGCGGCCGGCACCTGTCCCGCGCGCACCTGACCGGCGAGCTTGGGCGCGGCCTGCGCCAGACTCAAGCCGGTCGGTTTGAAGGCGGTCAGCTCGGCGGAGCCTTCGATCACCCAGCGTGGCACCCCGGTCAGCGTTGCCTGCCCGAGTGCGACATGGGTGAGCTCATGAGCAAGCACCACCACGACGCCCTCGGCGGTCAGGTCGTCGAACACTTGCGGACTGAGCACAACACGGCCGTCCGGCGTCGTGGTGGCCGCAACCTGTGCGCTCTCGGGTCCGTTGCGACGGTTCGCGCCGCCGAGCGATCGGAAGCCGTTGTCATCGGCGGGGACCTCGATGCGCACCGTGCCACGCAGCACGTTCGTCCCCCACAGGGCACGGACCTGGCCGATGGCCCTGGTGGCGTCGCGCGACACGGTCTGCAACCGGTCGTTCGGGCCGGTGCCGGTCACCAGCACCCCGGCAGCCTGGACGCTGCGGTTGGACGCGCTGGTTGCCGGGTCAGGCACGGCCGCCGACGAACACGCCGAGACGGTCGATGCTGCGAGTAACACTCCGACAACGCACTGCAGGCTTCGACCGATCACTCGGTGGACCGTAGCTCACCCAGTTGACCGCAGCGGATCCCACGGTTCGATCCGGGCCGTTGCCGACGTCGCTTCCTGCGCGGAGATCAGGCCTGCCGCGGCAAGGGTGTCAACGGCATGGCGCTCGTCGTCATCGAGTCGCTGCTCGAGCGGCGCGAGCTGGAGCAGCGCGGTCACCATGCACTCCGCGCACTGTCGGTCACGCACTGGACAGCTTTCGCAGTCGATCTGCATGTCTGTCACCTCCATCGTCTCGGTCAGTGGGGCGGCTGGTTTGCCCTTCACCGACGACGCTAGGTGTGAGGTACGACAACCTCCTTTTCAGCGCTTCCACAGCACCCGAGCAGCTTCGGCCACGGCTGCGGACAACCGGTCCAGACGGGCTGTGCGCAACCGCCACGACTGCCAGTGCAGCTGCACGTCGACCTGGTCGGTGCTGGACAGCCGCACCAGAGTGCCGGCGGCCAGTGCCTCACGGGCCTGGGCGACCGGCAGCATGCCCCAGCCGAGTCCGGCGGTGACCGCCTGCACGAACGCCTCCGAGGACGGGACCTGATGGGTCGCGACCGACTCCTCGACACCGTGCCGGCGCAGCACGGCGGCCTGCAGGTCGTCCCGGTCGTTGAACTGCACCGTCGGCAGAGCTGCCCAATCCACGCCATTGCCCTTGCGGTGCGCCTCCCGCAACGCCGGGGTCGCCACCGGCAGATATCGCATCGCACCCAGCCGGGTTACCGAACATCCTTGCACCGCAACCGGATCGGCAGTCACCGCCGCCACGACCTCGCCGGACCGCAACAAGCCGCCCGTGTGGTCCTGCCCTTCGACCCGGAACGACAGCGCGACGTCAGACCAGCCTGCGGCAGTCCCGAACACCGCGGGAAACCACGTCGCGAGGGAGTCGGCGTTCACCGCGACCGGCAACCGCTCGACACCGGGAGCGTGGCCGAGCGCGTCCATCGCGTCGGCGTCGAGCGCCGCTCGCTGCCGGCCCAGCCGCACCAGCACGTCACCTGCCGCGGTGGGCCTGCATGGCGAACTACGTTGCACCACAACCAAACCCACCCGACGTTCCAGTGCCTTGATGCGTTGACTCACCGCCGACGGCGTGATCTGCAGTCGCCCGGCGGCGGCCTCGAACGTGCCCTCGTCGACCACCGCGACCAACGCACCGAGCTGTTCGTCATTCATGAAGAAATTCTAATGTTCCCGTAGAAACCTTCGCTGGCTTTCAGAGCCTGGACGGGCCTACCTTCGCTGTCGATGTTCCTCACACTGCTCACCGGCCTGCTGACCGGTCTGTCCCTCATCGTCGCCATCGGCGCGCAGAACGCGTTCGTGCTGCGCCAGGGGCTCGCACGCGAGCACGTCGGCGTGGTCGTGGCGATCTGTGCCTTCGCCGATCTCGCGCTGATCCTGGCCGGGGTGGCGGGTTTCGGTGCGGTCGTGCGCGACCACCCGGCCGCGCTCACCGTCTTCAAGTGGCTCGGCGCGGCATACCTGGTGTGGTTCGGGGTGCGGTCGCTGCTCGCCGCCCGTCATCCGCAGGGCTTGCGAGCCTCGACTCCGGCTCACCGCACGTCGGTGGTGACCACCACGCTGACGCTGACCTTCCTCAACCCGCACGTCTACCTTGACACCGTGCTGATGCTCGGCAATGTGGCCAATCAGCATGGCTCACAAGGGCGTTGGTGGTTCGCGGCCGGCGCATCGCTCGGCAGCGTGCTCTGGTTCACCGCCCTCGGCTACGGCGCGCGACTGCTCTCCGACGTCATACGCCGACCGCGCACGTGGCAGCTCATCGACGTCCTCATCGGTATGACGATGCTCGTTATCGCGGTGCTCCTTGTCACCGGCTGACCGGCGCGCCATACCGGCGTTGTCAGACCCGGCGCTTAACGTCTTTTGACATGAACCCGGCCGCGCCGATCCAGGCGACCTTCGACGATCTCGGCACCTCCCTCGCCGACGTCACGTTCGTCGTGCTCGACCTGGAGACCACCGGCGGCAGCGCGACAGACTGCCGCATCACCGAGATCGGCGCGGTCAAAGTGCGCGCCGGTGCGGTGCTCGGCGAGTTCCAGACCTTGGTCAATCCCGGCGAGCCGATCCCGGCATTCATCTCGGTGCTCACCGGGATCACCGACCAGATGGTGGCCCGCTCACCGCGCATCGACAGCGCGCTGCCGGCGTTTCTGGAGTTCATCGGCGACTCCGTCCTGGTCGCGCACAACGCCGGCTTCGACATCACCTTTCTGAAGGTCAATTGCGAGCGTTTGCAACTCGATTGGCCTGGCAATCAGGTGCTCGACACGGTGCACCTGGCCCGGCAGCTGGTCACCCGCGACGAGGCACCCAACCACAAGCTCTCCTCCCTCGCGCGCCTCTTCGGTGCGACGACCACCCCCGATCACCGCGCCCTGCACGACGCACGCGCCACGGTCGACGTGCTGCACGGACTGATCGAGCGGGTCGGCAATCTCGGCGTCCGCACACTCGAGGAGTTGCGCTCCTACACCGGGCGCGTCCACCCCGAGCAGCGCCGCAAGCGCTTCCTCGCCGAGTCGCTGCCGTCGGCGCCGGGTGTCTACGTCTTCAAGGACGAGCACGGCCGGCCGCTCTACATCGGCACCTCCATCGACATCAAGCGGCGGGTCCGCAGCTACTTCACGGCCAGCGAGCAGCGCAGCCGGATGGCCGAAATGGTCCGGTTGGCAACGTCGGTCACGCCGATCGTGTGCCACACCACGCTCGAGGCGCAGGTGCGCGAGCTGCGGCTGATCGCCGAGCACAAGCCGCGCTACAACAAGCGGTCCCGGCACCCGGAGCGGGCGATGTGGCTCAAACTCACCGTCGAGGCATTCCCGCGGTTGTCGGTCGTGCGCGAGGTGCGCGACGACGGCGCGACCTACGCCGGCCCGTTCGGCTCCCGCGCGGTCGCCGAGCAGGCGGTCGCCGCCGTGCACGAGGTGCTCCCGCTGCGGCAGTGCACCACGAAGCTGTCGCGCAAGGGCACCGGTGCCGCCTGTGTGCTGGCCGAGATGGGCCGCTGCGGTGCTCCGTGCACTGGTTCGCAGTCGGTCGATGACTACGCCCGACTCGCGCGCACCGCGGCCGACGTGCTGGCCGGTGACGGCCACGTCGTGCTCGAAGCACTGGACCGGCGGCTACAGAGCCTCGCCGCCGGCGAGCGCTTCGAGGACGCCGCGGTGGTGCGCGACCGGATGCTCGCGCTGGTCCGCGCGGCGGCGCGAGCGCAGCGCATCAACCCGCTCGCGGTCAGCCCGGAGCTGGTGGCCGCGGCTCCGACCCCGGCCGGGGGCTGGGAGTTCACCTGCGTGCGCTACGGCCGGTTCGCCGGCGCCACCGTGAGCCCGCCCGGGGCCGACCCACGCAGCTACATTGAAGCGCTGCGCGAGAGCGCGGAGCACGTGGCCCGCCCATCGGCCCCGGCGCCAGCCGCGCACCCGGAGGAGACCGAGAAGGTCCTGCGCTGGCTGGAGCAGCCCGGCGTGCGCATCGTCGAGATCGACGGGAGTTGGACCTGCCCGGTCGGCGGCGCCGGCGGTGCCCGCGACGCGCTCGAGCCGATGCTCGCGGCTGCACGCGAGGTGACCGGCTTCGAAGAGTCCACCGCGCTGCGCCGCCGCGCCGGTTGACCACGGCCGATCGAGCAGTCGCCCGGCCGCCGCATTAGGCTCCGAGCATGATTTCCGCGATCGTGATGATCAAGGCCGACGTCCACCGCATCCCCGAGGTCGCGCAGGCCATCAGCGAGATCGACGGCATCGCCGAGGTCTACAGCGTCACCGGTGACGTCGACCTGATCGCGGTGGCCAAGGTCGCCAAACACGAGGACTTCGCCGATGTCATCGCCGATCGGCTCAATAAGGTCGACGGCGTGCGCGACTCGCAGACGCACATCGCGTTCCGCACCTACTCCAGCCAGGACCTCGGCGCCGCATTCGCGATCGGCCTCGACGACTGATCCGCGTGGCGCCTGAGCCGAAAAACGTTCCGGCTCAGGCGCGTTCGGCGGTCGCTGACACCCAGCGGTCGAGTGCCGCCCGGGCTGCGCCGGAGTCGATCGACTCGCGGGCTTTCGCCATACCGGCATCGAGGGCGTCGTCGACGCCCGCATGTCGACCCAATCTCCCCGGCTGCTCCCCTGCGTCGACGGCCGCGAGCGCAAGTCCGGCGTTGAGCACGACGGCATCACGGACGGCATCTGATCGCCCGGACAGCAGCGCGTGCACGACGGCCGCGTTGTGCGCGGCGTCCCCGCCCCGCAACGCGGTGATCGGTGCCAGCTCGATGCCGTGCGCGACCGGGTCGATCACGTGCTTACTGACCGTGCCCTCGCTCACCCAGTAGATCGTCGAGGTCGTGGTGACCGTGACCTCGTCCAAACCGTCGTCCCCGCGGGACACGACCGCGGACTTGTCGCGCTCGGCGAACACATCGGCCATCAGCGGCGCGATGCGTGGATCGGCCGCACCGACTGACGCGTAACGAGGCGATGCCGGGTTGGTGAGTGGTCCGAGCACGTTGAACGCGGTGCGGATGCCGAGTTCGCTGCGGGTTGGTGCGGTGTGCCGGAAGGACGGATGGAAGGTCTGGGCGAAACAGAAGGTGATGCCGGCGGTGCCTGCGACGTCGGCGACCTGCCGCGGATCGAGGTCCAGCCGCACACCAAGCGCCTCGAGTACGTCGGCGGCGCCGGACTTGGAGGACGCGGCGCGGTTGCCGTGCTTGACGACGGTTGCTCCGGCACCGGCCGCAACGATCGCGGACATCGTGGAGATGTTGACGGTGTGCGCGCCGTCCCCTCCCGTGCCGACGATGTCGAGTGTGCGGCCGGGCACCTCGATCGGCACCGCATGACGGATCATCTCGTCGGCCAGGCCGCGCAACTCGTCGGCCGTCTCGCCTTTGGCTCGCAGTGCCACCAACAACCCGGCCATTTGTGACGCCGTCGCCTCACCGGACATGATCCGGTCCATTGCCCAGGACGTCTCCTCGGCGCTCAGATCGTGCCCGTCCAGCAACGCGCCGAGCAGGCCCGGCCACGTCGTTTCGGCGGCCATCAGGCCGCTGCTCAGGCCACGGGGCCGCGACGCGCGAGGTCGGCGATGGCCGCCCCGATCGTCAGCGGGTCAATGGGATGCGGCACCGCGGCGTCGCACTGCGACCAGGCCGCGAGCCAGCCGTCCGCCGGGCGTCCGGTGAGCACGAGGATCGGCGGGCAGTCGAAAATCTCGTTCTTCAGCTGCTTCGACAGGCCGAGGCCACCGAGCTTGCCTGCCTCCCCGTCGAGCACCAGCAGGTCGTACTTCTCGTTGTCCACCGCGTCGACCACGGCGGCCGGGGTGGCGCACTCGCGCCAGCTGACGATCTCGACGTCCTTGGCGGGACGCCGACCAACACCCAGCCGCACCGCGTCACGAGTTGCGATGTCGTCGCTGTAGAGCAGGACGGTCAACTGGTATCCGGTGTCGGTGCTGTCGCCGGCCGGCACGACTGCGGAGGAAGCGCTCATGGTTTCGATGCTACTGGCCGCCTCGGGTCCGGAACGGACCAGGTGCGGGGGCGAAGCGGCGCGGGTCGGTGCGTCGCAGGCGGGCACCATTTGCGGCAACCGGTCGTTCAGATCACCGAGAAGCACCGCACCGATCCGCAGCATCCCGCGAACCAGCGGGTAGCCGAGCGGCGCTGCGGTCATTTCTCGGGGGGTCGCGCGTGCCCGCGCGCCCCAATGGGGCCATAATGGCGCCCGTGGCGACCGCAACGACAGCTCACTCGAGCAACTCCAGCATCCCGGCCGGTCACGGCCCCGTGACCCGACCGAACATGACCGCCGTCGGCACCATGGTGTGGCTGGCCAGCGAGTTGATGTTCTTCGCGGGACTGTTCGCGATGTACTTCACGATCCGGTCCGTCGCCGGCGATCTGTGGAACGAGCGGACCGGCCACCTTGAGGTCGGTTTCGCGTTCGCCAACACGGTGATCCTGGTGATCTCGTCGATCTGGTGCCAGTTCGGTGTGTTCAAGGCTGAGCAGGGCAAGCCGTCCCGGGACGGCAAGCTGTGGCAGGTCGGCAGCTGGGGCATGCGCGAGTGGTACGTGCTGGCCTACCTCTTCGGCGCAGTCTTCGTGTCCGGCCAGGTCTTCGAGTACTCCAACATGTTCGGCGAGGGCATCTCGCTCGACTCCGACGCGTACGGCTCGATGTTCTACCTGACCACCGGCTTCCACGCGCTGCACGTCACCGGCGGTCTGCTGGCCTTCCTGATGATCATCGGCCGCACGTTCACCGCCAAGAAGTTCACCCATCACCAGATCACCGGCTCGATCGTCGTGTCCTATTACTGGCACTTCGTCGACGTCGTCTGGATCGCCCTGTTCGCGACCATCTACCTGCTGAAGTGATCGGTCCGAGCGCCATGCCCATCTTCCATCCCTCCGACGACGACAGGACGACTTCGTGAGTTCCCTCGCCGCCCGCCGCCGGCACCCCGCAGCGATCCTGCTGGTCCTGCTGCTGGGTCTGGTCATCACCGGTGGCCTGTACGCCGCACTGGCTCCCAAGAACGCCGACGCGGCGCCTGACAACAGCAAGACGGTCGCTGCCGGCCAGAAGCTGTTCCAGTCCAACTGCGCCTCCTGTCACGGGCTGGACGCGGCCGGCGGTGACGGTGGCCCGTCCCTGGTCGGCGTCGGCGCCGCAGCCGTCGACTTCCAGGTCAGCACCGGCCGTATGCCGCTGGCCAACCCCGGCATCCAGGCCCAGCGCGGCCCGGTGCAGTTCAGCAACGAGGAGATCTCGCAGCTGGCGGCATACGTCGCCTCACTCGGCCCCGGTCCGGGCATCCCGTCCAAGGACCTGACCAGCGGCGGCGGAGACATCGCCAAGGGTGGCGAGTTGTTCCGCGTCAACTGCGCGATGTGCCACAACTTCGCCGGCTCCGGCGGTGCGTTGACGCGCGGCAAGTTCGCGCCCAACCTGATGGACGTCAGCGGCCAGCAGATCTACGAGGCGATGGAGACCGGTCCGCAGTCGATGCCGGTGTTCAACAACTCCAACCTGTCGCCGCAGGACAAGAAGGACATCATCTCCTTCCTGATGAACGTCAAGACCGAGACCAGCCCCGGTGGCTGGACTCTCGGCAGCCTCGGCCCGGTGCCCGAGGGCCTGTTCGCGTGGACGATCGGCATCGGCATGCTCATCGTCATCGCGGTGTGGCTCGGTAAGAAGGCCGCCTGATGAGCAACGAACACTCCCCGCAGGAGGGCGCAGTGGCCAACGAGGAGTCCGGCGGAGTCGTCGCCACCCGCGACGACGAGCAGTCGCTGCCGGCCCGCTTCAGCAACCCTGGTCTGGCGCCGCACGTCCACCGTCTCGGCGACAGTGACGAGAAGGCAGCCCGCCGCAGCGAGCGGCAGGTGGCCGGGTTGTTCACCCTGTCGATGATCGCCACCGTGCTGTTCATCGTGGCCTATTTCACGATCGGCGAAAAGACCTCGGTGACCCTGCCGATCTCCGGCAAGGTGGGTGCCTTGCACGCCGCCCTCGGGGTGACCCTGGCGGTGTCATTGCTCGGCATCGGCCTCGGCGCCATTCACTGGGCCAAGACCCTGATGTCCGACACCGAGGTCGTCGAGGAACGCCATGTGCAGCGTTCGGACGACGAGGCACGCGACGGCGCGGTCAAGGTCGTCATGGACGGCGTGGAGTCCTCGCAGTTCAAGCGTCGCCCGTTGATCAAGTACACCCTCGGTGGCGCGCTCGGTTTGTTCGCGCTGCCACTCGGCCTGCAGCTGGTTGGCGGCCTCGGCCCCGCCAAGGATGTGGCCGACGACTTGAAGACGACGCTGTGGGACAGCGAGGTCCCCGTGCTCGGCCCGGACGGCAAGCCCGAGATGAAGGACGGCAAGCCGGTCACCCGCCCCCGTCGTCTGATGCGCGACCCCGAGGGCACCGCGATCCGCCTGTCCGACGTGACGCTCGGCTCGGTCTTCCACGTGTTGCCCGAGGGCATCAACGACACCGCCGACCCGCTCAACCAGAAGGTCAAGGCGTCGGTGATCCTGATCTCCCTCGAGGAGGACAAGATCAAGAGCGCCCGCGAGCGCAACTGGGGTCTCAACGGCGTGGTCGCGTTCTCCAAGATCTGCACTCACGTCGGTTGCCCGGTCGGCCTGTACGAACAGACCACGCACCACCTGCTGTGCCCATGCCATCAGTCGACCTTCGACCTGACCGAGGACTGCAAGGTCGTCTTCGGTCCGGCCAAGCGGCCGCTGCCGCAGTTGGAGATCAAGGTCGACGACGCCGGCTACCTCTACGCACCGCACGGCTTCGAAGAGCCGGTCGGTCCGAGCTTCTGGGAGCGTGACCGATGAGCGACACGACAACCGCACGCAGCACCGCTGACGCGTTGCGCGCCGACGACAAGAAGGAAGCACCCGCGGGCAACGGCGGACCGGTCGGCGCGGTGGCCAACTGGGTCGACGAGCGCACCGGCGCAGCCAAGGGCGTGCGCTTCCTGCTCAAGAAGGTCTTCCCCGACCACTGGTCGTTCATGTTCGGCGAGATGGCGATGTACTCCCTCGTCGTCCTGCTCATCACCGGCACCTTCCTGACCTTCTGGTTCGTCCCGTCGATGGGCGAGACGACCTACAACGGCTCCTATGTGCCGTTGCAGGGCGTGCAAATGAGCGAGGCGTTCGCCTCCACCGTCAAGATCTCGATGGACGTCAAGGGCGGTCTGCTGATCCGGCAGATCCACCACTGGTCCGCGCTGATCTTCCTGGTGTCGATCGCGCTGCACATGTTCCGGGTGTTCTTCACCGGCGCGTTCCGCAAGCCGCGCGAGCTCAACTGGATCATCGGCCTCCTGCTGGCGATGCTCTCGATGGTCGAGGGCTTCATCGGCTACTCGCTCCCGGACGACCTGCTGTCCGGCACCGGTATCCGTGCGATGCAGGGATTCATCCTGTCGATCCCGGTCGTCGGCACCTACATCAGCTACTTCCTGTTCGGCGGCGGCTTCCCGGGCCACGACATCATCCCGCGGTTCTTCACCATCCACGTGCTGTTGTTGCCCGCCGTGCTGGTCGGCTTGTTCACCGCGCACATCCTGCTGGTGATGGTGCACAAGCACACCCAGTACCCCGGCCCTGGCCGCACCAACAAGAACGTCGTCGGCTTCCCGCTGATGCCGGTGTACGCCGCAAAGGCCGGCGGTTTCTTCTTCGTCGTGTTCGGCATCACCACGCTGATCGCCGGGCTGGTCACGATCAACCCGATCTGGGCATACGGTCCCTACGAGCCGACGATGGTGACGGCCGGATCCCAACCCGACTGGTACATGGGCTTCGCCGACGGCGCGCTGCGATTGTTGCCAGGTTTCCTGGAATTCACCGTGCTCGGCTTCACGTTCAGCTTCAACATCATGATCGGCGCGATCCTGATGATCCCCATCCTCTGGACGATCATGGGCGCCTACCCGTTCGTGGAAGCCTGGGTGACCGGCGACAAGAACGAGCACCACATCCTGGACCGGCCGCGCAACCAGCCGACCCGCACCGGGCTCGGCATGGCCGCGATCACCTTCTACGGGATCCTGTTCGCCGCCTGTGGCAACGACATCATGGCGATCAAGTTCAACATGTCGATCAACGACATCACCCGGGCGTTCCAGATCGGCCTGATCATCATGCCGCCGATCGTGTTCTGGGTGACCAAGCGGCTGTGTCTGTCCTTGCAGCGGGCCGACCGCGAGATGGTGCTGCACG
This sequence comes from Flexivirga meconopsidis, assembly GCF_026162425.1. Taxonomy (GTDB): domain Bacteria; phylum Actinomycetota; class Actinomycetes; order Actinomycetales; family Dermatophilaceae; genus Flexivirga; species Flexivirga meconopsidis. Next base: position 170,949 of record NZ_JAOBQJ010000002.1, read on the forward strand.
GCAGGGAGAGCGGCCGGATCGTCCGCACCGGTCGAGGCAAGTTCTTCGAGGCACACCAGAACCTCGACGACTTCCAGCGCTGGCCCTTGGTGGCGTATGACGCGCACGCCCCGATCGAGCTGCCGTCGGCCACCGACGAGAACGGAGTGCGACGCAAGGGCGCCCGCAAGGACCGCATGCGAGCCCGCCTGTCGCACTACTACTTCAAGGACCGCATCGAGCCGGTGACCCCCGCTGAGCTCGAGGCCGCGCACCACGATGGTCAAGCGCACGAGGCGATCGAGTCCCACCCCGACGAGGCCGAGCAGGGCCTGATGCACGGTGGCGCGGAGGAGATCGGCGAGGCGCACGCCTACGGCCACCCGGGCGAGCACGCCGACGCCGGCAAGAACTAGCGACGGCATCTCGGTCGAACCACCGAACCGGCCGTGACCGCTGACCGCGTCCTCAAGGCGCATCGTCAGCTGTCACGGCCGGTTCGCGTCGAATGGGGTCTGGCCGGCGCCACCGCGCTGGTCGAGCCCGACTCGATCGCCGTCGTGGTGGACGTGCTCAGCTTCTCCACCACAACCTCTGTCGCGATCGAACTCGGCGCGGTCGTTCACCCGCATCGCTGGCGGGACGACAGCGCCGCACGACGCGCCCAGCAGCTGGGCGCCACCCTGGCCGTCGGCCGGCTGGAGGCCCGCGACGGACCGCCCGGAGCGGTGTCCCTCTCCCCCGTCACGATCCGTGCGGCGGCGCCGGAGCGGCTCCTGCTGCCGTCACCCAATGGCTCAACGATCGTGGCCGCCTAGTCCGACGCCGGCGCGACCGTCCTGGTCGGGGCGCTGCGCAACGCAAGCGCGGTTGCGCGGTGGATCGACACCGAGGTCGCCGCGTGGCCGCGACCGGTGATCGTCATACCGGCCGGCGAGCAGTGGCCGTCGGGGGTGCTCCGCCCCGCCGTGGAGGACCTGTGGGGCGCGGGCGCGATCGTGTCGGGTCTGCAGCACGGTCCTCGCTCGGTCGAGGCGCAGGTCGCCGCGGACGCGTTCGCCGCGGTGCGGGACGACCCCGTCACCGCGTTGCGTGAGTGCGCCGGTGGCGAGGAGCTCGAGGCAGCTGGCTTCGGTGCCGATGTCACAGTCGCCGCTGAGCTCGACTCGAGCGAGGTCGTGCCGATGCTTATCGACGGGGCGTTGGTCGACGCCCGGCGAGCGCCAGCAACCGATCGGACTCGTTAGCGCCGGCCACGATCGGGCGGGCGGCCGCGAAGCGCACACCGCGGTCGTGCGGGCCGATCAGCACCGGCGCCACCGCCAGCAGTTCGCCGGCCAGCGCCGCCGGGATCGCTTCGGCCCCGCCGGTCGCCTCCCCCACGTCCCAGCCGTGCACCGCGATCTCCAATGCCCCGGCGGCGGCGACCAGCGAGGTCGCCATCGGCGCGGTGCCGATGCGCGTCGTCCCTCGCGTCGGCGGCGGCTCCCAGGCGCCGAGCAGCTCGCCGGCAAGGGTCCGTAGCCGGCGCACTGGCTCGACCGATGAGCGGCCGGACACCGGGGGCCGGATCGCGACGCTGCCGGTTACGGCCTCGGTGAAGGCCAGCAAGGAGTCCTCCATGTGCCCGAGCAACTCGGCGAGATCCCAATGCTCGCAAGGTGTTTGACGATCGAGGTCGCCGTCACGCACCCGCCCCAGCATCCCGCAGGTGTATGACGTGGCCGACGCCAGCAACTGCGCTCCGGCGGCCGTCGAGCCTCGCCGGGTCGATGTCGTCACTGTCGTCACCCGGCCGGGGAGTAGTCAGCGGGCAGCACCGCCGGCAGCCCGAAGGTGGCGAACAGGCCCGTGTCGAAGAAGGCGACGACATGAGCCGCCACGCCGTCCCGCAGGCTGAGGACCTGCAGATGAAACGGGTGATACCGCCCGTCGTCGCCGCGCAGATAGAGACCGAAGGCGGGCTGCCCGTTGGCGCGGGTGGGCACCAGGCGCATCGTGTGCCGCGTGCCCGGACACGCGGTGTCGATCAGCTCGGCGACCACGTCGGCGCCCTGGTACCAGCCGACGTGCGGCGGCATCTCCCAGACGATGTCCGTCGTGAACAGCCGGGTGATCGCGTCGATGTCCTTCTCCCAGAACGCGGCCGTCCATCGGTCGAGCAGGTCGTGCTGTTCGGGCGTGAGCTCGTCCGCGCAGACGGTGTCCTCACTTGCCTGCACCTCGGCCAGCTGCGCCCGCGCCCGCTGCAATGCGCTGTTGACGCTCGCAACCGACGTGCCGAGCGCGTCGGCGACCTCCTTGGCCCGCCAGGCCAGCACGTCCCGCAACACCAGCACCGCCCGCTGCAGCGGCGGCAGGTGCTGCAGCGCAGCAATGAACGCCAACCGGATGCTCTCGCGAGCACCGATGATCGCCGCAGGGTCGCGGGTGTCGGTGTCCACCGCCGCGTCCGGCACCGGCTGCAGCCACGGCACCTCGAAGTCCTCCACGATCGGATCGCTCGCGGCGATGCTCGGCTGCCCCAGGCCGGTCGGCAGCGGCCGCCGGGCCCGGCCGTCAAGCGCGGTCAGACAGGTGTTCGTCGCGATGCGGTAGAGCCAGGTGCGCACTGACGAGCGGTGCTCGAAGGCGTCATACGCCCGCCACGCCCGCAGATAGGTCTCCTGCACCAGGTCCTCGGCGTCCTGCGTCGATCCCGTCATCCGATAGCAGTGCGCGAAGATCTCGCGCCGATACTGCTCGCTGACCGTTGGAAAGTCCTCGGTCACGGCCTGCTCGGTCATCGCCACGCTCCCTCTCCCGGTGCTCGCCAGCATGTCACCTCCACGCCTTAGCCGTACCGACAATCGGCGACCTCGAAACTGATCGGTCGCCGCCCCGTAGGCTCGTTGCCATGCCGATCCCGATGACTCGTGCGGAGTTCGAGGAAGCCGTCGGCGACGCGTTCGACTCGATCCCGCAGGAGTTGCTCGACCGGCTCGAGAACGTCGCGATCACCGTCGAGGACGAGCCACCCGCGGACGGTCCGCAGAACCTGCTCGGCCTGTATGTCGGGGTGCCGCTCACCCAGCGTGGCGAGGGCTATGGCCTGGGCAACCTGCCCGATCACATCTACATCTTCCGCGGACCACTCACTCGTTACTGCGGTAGCCGCCCCCAACTGCTGGAGCAGATCCGGGTGACCGTGTTGCACGAGATCGGCCACTACTTCGGAATCGACGACGCGCGTCTGCACGAACTCGGCTGGGGCTGAAGCAGATTCAGCCGTCCTCCTGCTGCAGCCGCCGGCGCACGTCCCGGCACCAGCGCAGTCTGCCCTGGTGAAACTCAATGCCGGCGCGGACCGTCGCCCAGCTGCCGAAGTCCGGGTGGCTCGCGGTGCGGGCTTGTCCGTCGTCGTCCAGCTCGCGCTCGAACGACCGATAGAGCGTGAGCCGCTCCCGGCTCGCGTCCTCGATGCCGGCCAACACCTCGAGAGCCTCGTCCGGCGGCAACAGCCACAGCGCGTGCGCCCGCAGGATGACCGGGTCGCGGTCGACGTGCGCCTCCGGCTCGGTGCGCAGCCAGTGCAGCACCGACCGTCGGCCGGCTGCGGTCACCGCATAGCGCTTGCTCTGCCGGGGGCCGGCTGCGGCGATGTCGGTGTGCCGGACCAGCCCGGCGGTCTCCAGGCGGGCGAGCTCGGCGTAGATCTGGCTGTGCCGAGCGGTCCAGAAGTAGTCGGTGGAGTTGCTCATCGCCCGCGACAGCTCGTAGCCGGTCGCCTCCCGACGGCACAGCACACTGAGCAGGGCGCGTCCGAGCGCCGACACCTGCTTCGTCGATTCCACCGCCGCCATCCCCCAACTATGTCAAAGTTGTCATATGCGCGCGCGACTCGCCCTGGCTCTGTCCACGGTGCTGCTCGCCGGTTGCGGGTCGTCGGGTTCGTCCGGTGCGGGTGCCTCCTCCGACGGCAGTCCGGCCCTCCGGTCCGAACTGGCGAGCAGCCCGACGTCCGCCACCTCGTCCGGCCCGGTCAGCCTGGTCGACCGCTGCGGCAGCGTGGCTGCCGGCGCGCGCAGAGTCTCAGTCGGCGTCGCCGGCCAGCGGCTGTCCGCGGCCGAGCGGGGCACCGGCGCCGCCGTCGCGGTGCTGCTGCACCAGACCAACGGTGATGGCCTCTGCGGCTGGACCAGCGGCGCGAAGTTGTTCGCCGACAAGGGGATTCGCACGTTGTCGCTCGACCTGTGCGGGTATGGCGAGTCCACCTGCACGCTGACACCCACGCAGCAGGTGCGCGGTGCCGTCGCGTGGGCGAAGGCTCGCGGCGCCACCCGCGTCGGTGTGGTCGGCGCCTCGATGGGTGGGTCGATCGCGCTCGGCACCGCGCGGACGTCCGGCGCCGATGTCACCGTCGACCTGTCCGGTCCGACCAACTGGTCCGACGTCCCGGAGGCAAAGGTCGCGGCCAAAGGCCTTTCCACTCCCCTCCTGGTCGCGGCCAGTAAGGACGACACCGACACCGATGCCGCGGGGCTGCGGGCGGCCACCGCGACCGCGTCGGGTCCGCACCGCTTCGTGTCCACTCCCACCGGTCACGGCTGGGACCTGGTGTCCACCTTCGCCGGCGGCGCCGATCGGCCGACGCCGTTGTTCGCCACGATCGTCAGCTGGTTACGGGGCGACTACGTCGGCGGGTGACAACGCGGAGACGCCCGCCATACCGGAGGGGGTATGGCGGGCGCCGCGCCAGCGTCGTGAGTAACTCCTAGATGGAGTGCTCGCCGTGGAAGTACTCAAAGACCCAGCCGATCGCGGAGACCGCCACGAACGGGACCGCCAGCATGACCAGCCACCAGCCGACGGCCAGACCGAGGAACATCAGCGCACCGGACGCACCGAGGAACAGCGGCCACCAGGAGTGCGGGCTGAAGAAGCCGTAGTCGCCCTCGATGTCGGAGATCTCGCCCAGCGGGTCGTCGTCCGGACGCAGGTCGATCTTGCGACCGGTCCACCACAGGAACCCGCCGATCATGATGCACAGCCCGGCGGTCAGGAACAGCGCGACGGTGCCGACCGGCTCTTCCCACTTGGTGAAGACGCCGTAGATGATGCCCATGATCGCGCTGAACGCGAACAGCAGGGAGAACAGCTTGAATTCGACCTTCACAGCAGCGTCACTTCTCCTTGGGGCTGGACTCGCCGGCGAAGCTCTGCGCACCGTGGTCCGCCGAGCCGACCAGCTGGGACAGCGTGTCCGGTGCGGCCTTCACCGACCAGGCGGCGGCCTCCGGGTGGTGCAGGTCGAACGCCGGACGCTCCGAACGGATCCGCGGGATCGAGTCGAAGTTGTGCCGCGGCGGCGGGCAGGACGTCGCCCACTCCAGTGAAGCACCGTAACCCCAGGGGTCGTCGGTGCCCACCATCGGAGCGGTCCGCCAGGTCTTCCAGACGTTGTAAAGGAACGGCAGCATCGAGATGCCGAGGATGAAGGCGCCCACCGAGGAGATGTCGTTCATCCACTGGAAGTCGTCGGCCGGCAGGTAGTCGGCATACCGACGGGGCATGCCCTTCACGCCCAGCCAGTGCTGGATCAAGAAGGTGGTGTGGAAACCGATGAACAGCAGCCAGAAGTGCAGCTTGCCGAGCTTCTCGTCGAGCATCCGGCCGGTCAGCTTGGGCCACCAGAAGTACCACCCGGCGAACATCGCGAACACGACCGTGCCGAACACCACGTAGTGGAAGTGCGCAACCACGAAGTAGGAGTCGGTGAGGTTGAAATCGAGCGCGGGGCTGGCCAGGATCACACCGGTCAGACCGCCGAACAGGAACGTCACCAGGAAGCCGAGGACCCACAGCATCGGGGTCTCGAAGGTGAGCGAGCCGCCCCACATCGTGCCGATCCAGTTGAAGAACTTCACCCCGGTCGGCACCGCGATGAGCATCGTCATGACCGCGAAGAACGGCAGCAGCACCTGGCCGGTGGCGTACATGTGGTGCGCCCACACGCTCACCGACAGGGCGGCGATCGCGATGGTCGCGAAGACCAGCGTCTTATACCCGAAGATCGGTTTGCGGGAGAAGACCGGCAGGATCTCCGAGACGATGCCGAAGAACGGCAACGCGATGATGTAGACCTCCGGGTGCCCGAAGAACCAGAACATGTGCTCCCAGAGCATGGCGCCGCCGGTGGCCGGATCGAAGACATGCGCGTTCATCACCCGGTCGGCTCCGAGGCCGAACATCGCGGCGGCCAGCACCGGGAAGACGACCAGGGCCAGGATCGAGGTGATCAGGATGCCCCAGGTGAACACCGGCATCCGGAACATCGTCATGCCGGGTGCGCGCATGCAGATGATCGTGGTGATGAAGTTGACCGACCCGAGGATCGTGCCGAAACCGGCGAGGGCCAGACCGAACACCCACAGGTTGCCGCCGAGGCCGGGGCTGTACGTCGCGTTGGACAGCGGCGCATAGGCGAACCAACCGAACGCGGCCGCACCCTGCGGGGTGAGGAAGCCGGCGGTGGTGATGCACGCCCCGAACAGGTAGAGCCAGTAGGCGAACATGTTCAGCCGCGGGAACGCCACGTCGGGAGAACCGATCTGCAGCGGCATGATCGCGTTGGCGAACCCGGCGAACAGCGGTGTCGCGAAAAGCAACAGCATGATCGTGCCGTGCATGGTGAACAGCTGGTTGAACTGCTCGGGGTTGTCCACGACCTGCAGGCCGGGTGCGACCAGCTCGGCGCGGATGAGCAGCGCCAGCACACCGCCGATCAGGAAGAACGCGAACGAGGTGATGAAGTAGAGGTTGCCGATGACCTTGTGGTCGGTGGCGGTGATCCACTTGACGATGGTGCGGCCCGGATGGCGCGTGCGCGCCCGCGCCGCCGCACGTGCGTCGCCGGCGTCACCCGAGTCACCGACGCGAGGTGTTGCGATGCTCGCCATGACTACTTCGCCCCTTCAGTGACGATGTCGGAGTTGTCCGTGCCCTGCGGCAGGAACTGCTGCAGCTTGGCGGCGTCCTTGGGCACGATCTCCGAGCCGTTGCGGTCCAGAGCGTTGGACAGGAAGCCGGTCTGGCCGCGCTGGCGCAGCTGCTCCATCTTCTTGTTGTAGTTGGCCTCGCTGACCACCTTGACGTTGAACAACATCTGCGAGTGGTAGGCGCCGCAGAGCTCGGCGCACTTGCCCTGGTAGGTGCCGATCTGGGTCGGGGTGACCGCGAACTTGTTGACCTTGCCCGGGATGACGTCCATCTTTTGCAGGAACTGGATCACCCAGAAGGTGTGAATGACGTCCCGCGAGGTGAGCACGAACTCGACCCGCTTGTTGACCGGCAGGTAGAGCGTCGGGATGGTTTCCTCCGGGTTCGGCGCGCTCATGTCGGCCTGCACACCCGCGTCATACACCTTGGCGTTGACGTAGTTGAAGTCCCAGGACCACTGCTTGGCGACCACGTTGACCGTGACGTCCGCCTTCTGGCTGGTGTCGAGCATTTTGTTCTCGAGCTCGACGGTCTTACCGAACAGCACTGCGACCATGAAGATCGGCACGACGGTGTAGAGGATCTCGATCGGCACGTTGTAGGCCAGCTGCGGCGGCAGGCCGACGTCGGTCTTCTTGCGGCGGTAGCGCACCACGCAGTAGAGGATCAGGCCCCAGACGAGCACACCGACCGCGAGCGCCCAAACCCAGCTGGACACCCAGAAGTCCTCGATCTCCTTGGACAGGTTGGTCACGCCGTCCGGCAGGTAGCCGCGCTTCTCCACGGGGGTGCACCCCGTCAGCACGAGAGCGCTGAGACCGATCAGGGCGGCGAAGCCGACCTTTCGGTGTCGCCGGCCCCGCGGGGGCTGTGAGCGACGTGTGGATTTCACGTGGCGATTGTCTGATCCGGGCACGGGGAAACCCTATCCCAGCCTCGTTCGTTCACGTCGCCAGGGCGGTGCTCGGTGTCGGCTCGGTGTCGCGTCAATTGCCTTACGCCGGAGCGGGGCTGGTCGCTCAAGCGGGCTCGTCGCGCCATACGGCGGGTATGGCGAGGGCCGCGGCCTGCTCCAGGCGCCTCAGGTAGTCGCGGCGGGTGATCTCGCGCACACCCAACGTGCGCAGATGATCGGTCTGCCACTGCACGTCGATCAGCCGCCGCGCATCTGCGTCGGCGAAGAACACCTCGACCAGCGCCCAGAGCGCCACCTTGCTGGCGTCGGTCGCCCGGTGGAACATCGACTCCCCCGCGAACAGGCCGCCGGTGCACACGCCGTACAGGCCGCCGACCAATTGGTCGTCCTGGTCCCACACCTCGATCGAGTGCGCCCAGCCGAGTTGGAACAGTCGGGCGTAGGCGTCCGCGACATCAGCGGTGATCCACCGGCCGTCCCGGCTGGGGTCGGCGCAGCCGGCGACGACCTCGTCGAACGCCTCGTCGGTGGTCACCCGGAAGCGGTGGCGAGACCGGCGCAGCGAGCGCGGCACCCGATGCTCGCCAGGCAACAGCACCCCGCGCTGCAGCGGGGACCACCAGCCGATCGGCGGCCGCCCGTCGTCGCCGATGCCCATCGGGAACAGTCCGCTGCGGTAGGCGGCGAGCAGGGTGCCGGGCGCCAGGTCGGCGCCGACCGCGATCAGGTCCTGCGGAAGGTGCAGGTCCTGGTCACCGAGGTTCCACTCGGTCGGTGGCGGTTCGATCGGCACGACGTGAGATTCAACGTCAAGTTGAGGATCAGGCTCGCGGGCACTTCAGGCGGGACTCCACGGCGGCGACGGTGTCGGCGCCGTACGACTCCCCCAGCCGGCGCAGGAAATCGCCCTGCCGCAGCACGTACTCCTGGGTGCCGACCGTCTCCAGCACGTAGGTGGCGAGCATCGAACCGATCTCGGCGCAGGTGCGCAGCGGCAACTGCCAGGTGAGACCGGCCAGGAACCCGGCCCGGAACGCGTCACCGACGCCGGTCGGGTCGACCCGCTTCACCTCACCGGCGACCGGGATCTCGATCGGGTCCTCCCCCTTGCGCAGGATGACCGCGCCGTCCTTGCCCTTGGTGATCACCCGGGTGCCGACCTGGTCGAGCACCTCGTCGGCCGACCAGCCGGTCTTCTGCTCGGTCAGCTGCGCTTCGTACTCGTTGGTGAACAGGTATTCGGCACCGGCGATTAGGTCGCGGATGAACGGCCCGTCGGCGAACGCCAGCTGCTGGCTCGGGTCGGCGATGAAGGGGATCTTGCGCTGCCGGCACTCGACCGTATGACGGCGCATGCCCTCCGGGTCCGACGGTCCGACCATGACCAGGTCGAGCCCGCCGACGCGCGCGGCAACCGGGGCGAGCTCGATCTCTCGAGCCTCGCTCATCGCGCCGGCGTAGAAGGTCGCGATCTGAGCCATGTCGTCGTCGGTGGTGCACACGAATCGCGCGGTGTGCTTGGTCTGCGAGACGTAGACCGAGTCGCAGTCGACGCCGTGGCGCTCCAGCCACGAGCGGTAGTCGGCGAAGTCCTCACCGACCGCGTCGACCAGGATCGGCGAGAGGCCGAGATTGCCCATTCCGAAACAGATGTTGGCGGCCACGCCTCCGCGGCGGATCTGCAGATCGTCGGCAAGGAACGACACCGAGATCTTGTCGAGTTGCTCGACGACGAGGGAGTCTGCGAAGCGGCCCTTGAAGGTCATCAGATGGTCGGTCGCGATGGAACCGGTGACGGCGATCTTCATGGCGACAACCTATCCTCCACCCATGCCAGACGCCGCCGCGGCACTGCAGGCCGCGATCCGCCGGCGCACCGTCGCCGGTGCGGCCAAGGACGACGCCGAGTTCGACGGCCTGCACGCCGACCTGCGGGCCCACTTCCCGCTGCTGTTCGCCGCCTGCGAGCAGGTGCCATTGCCGGAGCACGCGCTGCTGTTGCGGTGGCCGGGCCGTGGTGGCGCGGCCCCCGTCATACTCATGGCGCATCAGGACGTGGTGCCGGTCGACACCCGCGACGACTGGGCGCACCCGGCCTACGGCGGCGACATCGTCGACGGAGTGATCTGGGGGCGCGGGACGCTGGATTGCAAGGGTTCGCTGGTCGCGATCTGCGCCGCCGTCGAAGGTCTGCTCGCCGACGGGTTCACCCCGCAGCGAGACGTCTGGTTGTCGTTCGGCTCGGACGAGGAGACTCTCGGGCACACCGCGCAGGCTGCGGTCGCGCAGCTGCAGGAGCACGGCGTCGACCCGTGGCTGGTGCTGGACGAGGGCGGTATGGCGGTCAGCGGCGCCTTTCCCGGTGTCTCCGCGCCGATCGCGGTCATCGGGCTGGCCGAGAAGGGCGTGGTCGATCTCGAACTCGTTGCCACCGCCGATGGTGGCCACGCGTCGATGCCGCCCCGGCGCGGTGCTCCGGCCCTGCTGGCGCGGGCGGTCCTGCAGTTGGAGCGGCATCCCGCGCCGGTGGCGCTCCCCGACGCGAGCGTGCTGATGTTGCAACGGCTGGCGGCTGCGGTGGGCGGTCCGCTCGGGGCAGTGCTCGGGCGGGCAGGTGCGCTCCGGGGGCCGCTGGCCCGGGTGTTCGCCCGGCTCGGACCGGCCACCGCGGCGATGGTGCGCACGACCTACGCGGTGACCGAGTTGCAGGGCTCGCCCGCACACAACGTGCTGGCCACCACCGCCCGCGCCGGGGTCAATGTGCGGGTGTCGGTGACCGAGACCGTCGATGAGGCGGTCGCGCGGATCCGGGACGTCGTCGGTGAGCGCGTCGAGGTGGTGGTGCGGGACGCCTACGAGCCCAGCCCGGTGGCGGAGGTCGGCGCGGCATACGAGCTGTTGGAGGAGGTCACCCGCGAGGTGATGCCCGACGTCATACCGGTCCCCTACGTCGTGATGGCCGCAACCGACGCCCGGCACTTCCAGCGGGTATGGCGAAACTGCTACCGCTTCAATCCGTTTCGGATGAGCGAGGCGCAACGCCAGTCACTGCACAACGTGGACGAGCACCTGACGCTGGAGTCGCTGCTCGAGGGCGTCCGCTGGTACGAGCGGCTGCTGCGCGGTCTCTGAGCGGCCGCCTTCGACTCTCTGACCGGTGGCGTCCCGCTCAACTGACCGACGCGAAAAAGGGGCGGTGTTCACGAACTGGATTCGTGAACACCGCCCCTTTTCCGGTGTTTGCGAGGAGCCGCAGACTCAGCTGAAGCTGTCGCCGCAGGCGCAGGAGCTGCCCGCGTTGGGGTTGTCGATGGTGAAGCCCTGCTTCTCGATGGTGTCGGCGAAGTCGATGGTGGCGCCCTCGAGGTAGGGGGAGCTCATCCGGTCGACGACGACCTCCACACCGCCGAAGTCCCGCACGAGGTCACCGTCGAGGGTGCGCTCGTCGAAGTAGAGCTGGTAGATCAGGCCGGAGCAGCCGCCGGGCTGCACGCCGACGCGCAGGCGCAGGTCATCGCGACCCTCCTGCTCGAGCAGGCTCTTGACCTTGCCGGCGGCGACGTCGGTGAGAACGACACCGTGGGTGTCGGTGGTGGCCTGGGTGGCGTTGGTGTCGACGCTCATTGCATCAATTCCTTCTCGCACGGATGAACGGGGTCACGGTCAGCAGGTCCAACAGTGGGTGCCGGCCGATCATTCCCGCGTCTGTCCCACCAGCGTACGTCGCCGGCTCAGACACCGCGCCAGGTGCCTGCCAGTCGGCGCGCCGTGGTCTGCAACGCCTGCGGCAGGTCGGCGCGATCGGGCGCTGGGCGACGGCTCATCGGGTCGACCAATCCGTATGCCGCAGAGGCCCCCAGCGACATGGTTTCGCGCCGACCGACCTCGACCTGCTCGGCGAGCACCAGCGATGGCTTGGCGGCGTCGCCGGCCGCGCCGACGACGGTCGCGACAACCGCGTGCTCGAGACTGCGCCAGTCGAAGACTCGGGTGCCGACCACGACGAGGTCGCTCTCGGCGACGCGGGCGGCGAGGCCGACCGTCTCGGCGAAGAACTCCGGCCCGGGTCGCAGCTGCGCCCCGAGCGCCGCCAGACCGAACCCGACGCCGCCGCCGGCCCCGGCACCGGGCTCCCGGTCGGTGCGGTGCTCCTTACCGGTGAGCAGGTCGGTCCGGGCAGGGATCAATCGGCGGACCTGATCGGCATACGCGCCCATCGCGCGCTCGCGGTCCTGCGCTTCCTGCTTGGTCCAGCCGAGCCCCTCCACGGCCGCAGCGGCCGCGCCCTGTAGTCCGAGCAGCGGGATGTCGCTGTCACAGGCCGCGGTCAGCCCGATGCCGGTGAGCCGCTCACGGGCGGCGGGCAGCGCGACGGCGAGATCGGGGTGACCGCCCAATGCGGTGATCAGACCGTGCCCGCCGTCGACCCCGGCGACCTCACCGACGCCGACCACGACGCGTCCGGCGCCCTGGTCGAGTGCGGCGCCGATCGCGCGGCCCAGCGGCGCGGAGTCGCCATCCGGGCTCAGCTCGGCGGAGTCGAGATAGGTGACGCCGTCGTGGTCCAGGTGGCCGGCAGCCCCGACCACTCCCCCGAGACTGCGCTCAAGCGCGTCGACGAAACCGATCCCGCCCGCCGAGAACGGCACCGCCTCGACGCCGACGTCGGGCTGTCGCTGCTGCCAGCCCTCGGCGATCGCGGCAGTCACCCCGTCGGCAGACAGGTCGGCCCAGTGGTCACTGCAGATGAGGACTCGCACCGCTCCATTGTGCGGGTCACCCGGTCAATGCTGACGCTGCATCTCCCAGGCCAACCGGATGGCGGTGCGGATCGCGTCGGCGTCACCGTCGAGGTCGGCCTGCACCTTCTGGTGCCGTTCCCAACGCGGCGGCACCCCGAAGGTGTCCGGGTGCGCGTCGAGCAGTCGCTCCCGGTCGGCGAAATCAACTCGTACCAGGACGGTTCCGGGCTCGTCCTGTCGTACGACGAGTCGGTCGTCGACAAACCAGGCGACGCGACCCGAGTGGCCCTTGCGTTTGCAACCGGCCAGGGTCCGGGTGAAGGCGTCGATCTCCTCCAGGTCCATCACCCGAGCGTATGCCGCAGGCCCGCAGCCGCCCCCTCGGCAACTGCACTTTTCCCACGACGCTCGCAGGAAAGGACAGTCGCGGTGCACCGGTCACACGAGCATCATCCACCCGCCGAGGCCGAGGCAGCCGAGCCCGACGAGCAGCATCAGCGACACCCACAACCCGGCCGGGAACGGCGTGATGCGCGCGAGCTGATCGGGGTCGGAGCCCCGGCCGCGCCCGGCACGGCGGGTGCGTTGCAGATCGATGACCGACCAGGGGCACGCGAGCAGCAGGAACCAGGTGATCGTCTGCGCGACGGCGACCTGCACCTGATCGGAGAGCCACCAGGTGACCGCGAACAGCGCGACGCCGCTGACCAGCACCACCCACAACCCGTAGAGGTTGCGAATCTGCAGCAACAGCAACGCAAGTGCAGCAAGCAACAACCACAACGCCCCGACCGCGTGTCCGCTGTGTAGCACGAACGCCAGCAGCAGGCCGAGCACACCCGGCCCGACATACCCGGCGAACAGCGTTGCCACCATGCCGAACCCGCGGGGCCGGCCGCGCGACACGGTGAGGCCGGAGCTGTCCGAGTGCAGTCGTATGCCGGACAGGCTGCGCCCGGCGAGCAACGCGACGACGCCGTGCGCGCCCTCGTGGGCGACGGTCACCAGGTGCCGGCTGGCGCGCCACGCCGGCGCCCAGAGGATGCATGCGGCAGCCAGCACGGCGAGTGCGGCCGTGGCCCGTGCGTCCAGCGGCGCGTTGGTCGCCGTCGCGCGTTGCCACCATTCGTCCACGCCGTCGCAACGGCCGGCGCGGCAGCGGTGTTCCGTTATGAGCGTGCTGTGCCGCCGGCAAATCCGTTGCGCGACAGCCGTCGACGCCCGATGCTGACGCATGTGATCGCACCCGACCTGTCCGCGTGGGGCCTGCCCACGCCGACGCAGGTGCGTGCGCCCGAGCACGGCACCAACAACGAAGTGCGCCTGGTGACTTCGGGCGAGGAGCGATTCGTCTGGAGGCAGTACGAGAACCTGCGAGTCGAGCAGGTCCGCCGGGAGCACGCTCTACTCGGCTGGCTGGGACGGCAGGGTCTGCCGTTCGCGGTGCCCGAGCCGCTCACCACCCGAGCCGGCGCAACCTTCGCGCGGCACGCCGACGGTCGGGCGATCTCGGTGCACCGGTTCATCCCCGGGCGGAGACCAACCCGGGATGACACCGAAATAGCGTTAACCGCAATGGCATTCGCCACTCTGGTGCGCGTCCTGGGCGCGGCGCCGACCGATGTCGCGATGCGGGACTGGACGTCGACGGGCTTGACCGAAATCCACCCCGGCTCGCGGGACATCGAAGCCCTGCTGGGCCGGCTCGACGACGAGGGAGTCGACTCGGGGTGGCTACGGGACGTGCTGTCGTCCGACGCCGATGTCCGACGCCGATCCGCGCACCTGCCCCGACAGGTCGTGCACGGTGACATCGCGATGTCGAACGCGCTCATCGAGGACGGCGTCATCACCGGGCTGCTCGACTTCGAGATATCCGGCTGGGACTGCCGGGCGAGCGACGTCGCGACCGCGATGCTGACGCTCGGCGGCGACCCCTGGACCGAGCGTGGCCGCTCCCAGATTGCCTTGGTGCACGAGATCTTCGACCAGACCCTGGACCTCACCCGCGATGAGACCTGGCTGCTGCCAGAACTCGTCCTGCGCCGCCTGGCGGGCAGTGTCGTATGGCGGGCAGGCCGCTGGTCGGCCGGGTCCGCGGACATCGGCGAGGTCGCCGGTCGGGTGCACGACGGCGCCGCGCACGTCGCTTCGGTCGACGCCTACCGGCCGCGCTGAGCCGAGGTCGCGCCAACGGTCTGCAGCCAGAGGTCCGCGTAACGCTCGGCATCCACCTCGAGGGCGACGTCGACGACCGCGCGGGAGCGGCCGTGCGGATCGTGGTCGAGGTCGCCGCTCCAGTCGCGGGGGTCGACGATCGTCTGTCCCCGCGACCACCGACCGGCGAGTTCGACCCGGACCGGAAGTGGGGTGGTACGGATGCCGTCGGGGTCGATCACGGCGCAAACCGCACCTGCGTCGCCGATGGTGGCGGAGTCGGATCCGAAGCGGTTGCACTGAAACCCGATGAGTTCACCGCCCAGCTGAGCCGGTCCGTGTCCGCCGACGGCCGACAACGACGCCGCTTGCGCACGGGTCACCGACGGCTCGTAGAACACGTCGAGGCCGTACATCGTCACCGGTATGCCGAGCCCGGCCGCGGCATCCAGCACGATCGCCGTGGCCTCCGGGTCGTGGAAGACGTTGAACTCCGCCGAGGCGGTCGCGTTGCCGTGGCGCGCGGCGCCTCCCATGAAGACGATGCGTGAAATGCCCTCCGCCGCCTGCGGATAGGTCCGCAGCAACAACGCGATGTTGGTCATCGGGGCGGTCGGCACCAAGGTGACGGGGTCGTCGGCCGAGGCGAGCAGTACGTCGCGCAGCAGCTCGACGGCGTGCCGCCGGTCGGGAGCGCGCGCCGTGGTCGCCCAGCCGAGGTCGCCCATTCCGTCCTCACCGTGCACATGGCGGGCGTGCACGGGCTCCTCCAGCAGCGGCCGCTCCGCCCCCATCGCGACCGGCACGTCCTCACGGCCGGCGATCTGCAGCACTGCCAACGTGTTTGCCGTGACCTGGGCGGCATCGGTGTTGCCGCCGACGCACGTCACCGCCCGCAGGTCGAGCGCCGGGTGCAGCGCAGCGAGCAGCAGTGCGCACGCGTCGTCGACCCCGGTGTCGACGTCCATCACGACCGGAGTGGTCACGTGAGCAGCAGTCCGTCCGGGCCGAGCGCGGGGTTGTCGGCCGAGGGCACCCGCTCGGCGACAGCGATCTCCCCCGGGGCCGTGCCGGCACCAAAAGGCTTACCGCCCAAGGACTCTCGGCCGTGCGGAGTCATCCAGTTGCTGAGGTCCGGGCCCATAGGGACGATGCCGGTCGGGTTGATGTCGCGGTGCACGACGTAGTAGTGCCGCTTGATCTGGGTGAAGTCGACGGTGTCGCCGAAGCCGGGTGTCTGGAACAGGTCACGGGCGTAACCCCACAGCGCCGGCAGCTCGATCAGCTTGCCGCGGTTGCACTTGAAGTGCCCGTGATAGACCGGATCGAAGCGGACGAGCGTCGTGAACAGGTTGACGTCGGCCATCGTGATCGTGTCACCCATGAGGTAGCGCTGCCCGGCGAGGCGCTCCTCCAGCCAGTCGAGGGCCGTGAAGAGACGGGCGTAGGCCTCGTCATACGCCCCCTGACTGCCGGCGAAGCCGCAGCGGTAGACACCGTTGTTGACCTCGGTGTAGACGCGTCGCGTCACCTCGTCCATCTCGGCCCGCAGCCCCTCCGGGTAGAGGTCGGGCGCGCCGTCGCGGAAGTGCTCGGTCCACTCCGTGGCGAGGTCGGTGATCATCGGCGCGAAGTCGTTGGTGACCACGCCGCCGCTCGGCACGTCGACCATCGCCGGCACGGTGATGCCGCGTGGGTAGCCCGGAAACCGTTTGTCGTAGGCATCTTTCAGCCGTGGGATCTGCAGGACGGGGTCCAGGCCGCCCGGGTCCAGATCGAAGGTCCAGCTGTTCGCGTCGTGGGTCGGCCCGGCCAGCCCCATCGAGATCGCGTCCTCGAGGCCGAGCAGCCGACGCACGATGATGGCCCGGCTCGCCCACGGGCAGGCGCGCGCGGCGATCAACCGGTAGCGACCCGGCTCCACCGGCCAGCCGTCCCGCGCGTCACGGGTGATGCGATCGGGGATGTAGTTGGTGTCGCGCTTGAACGACGGTTCCACGTAACTGCCCTGTGCCATGGCCAGACGTTACCGTCGCGGCCAGGCACCGGATCAGGCAGACCTCGCGCGGCCCATCGGGCCAGCCCGGCCTGCACGATCTCATCCGGCCACACTCCCCCGGCGCGCTCGACGAGCGCCCTTCCCTCAGCGCGTATGACGGCAGCCACCTCACACATGGCGGCGACGACGGCCGCGCGGTCTGCTACGGGCGGCAGCAGCGACGACAACCGACGCTGTTGTCCCGCCGTCAATTTCGCCGACCACTGCTTGACACCCATTGGCGGCAACGGCGCGTTGGAGATGACGTAAAGCTCGTAGAGGAAGCGCCGGCAGTTGTGCACCGCCTCCTGTCCGAGTAACCAGTCGCCACGGGCGACCACGGCATCGGGGAAGATCGCCAGCTGCCGACCGAACTCTGCGGCGATTCCCTCCATCCGCGCCATGTCAGGACGGTCGCCTTCGGCGCCGATTGCCTGCGGCAGCACCGGATCCGGGCGCCGATCGAACACCACCACCCGATGGACATATGGCGACGAGCCCGTCTCCGCGACACCCTCGAGCACGATGTCGATTCGCAGCCCGGATCGGGTCAACAGTGCGAAACTCCCTGCCATCCCTGCGATCTCATAGGTCCACACCGGGTCGAGGAAGTCCCACACGACCGCGCCGTCAGCGGCGACTACGGATGGCTCGTAAGCCGTGACGATCAGGTCGAGATCGCTCCCGGTGTCGGCGACTCCCCTGCCGATTGAACCGCCGAGCCACAGTGCCGCTACCCGGCCGTCGTCCTGCAGCCGGACCACCACCCGGTCGAGCAACTGCGCGTAGCCGTCGGGCAAGTCGGCAATGGCTCCGGCGACAGCCGGGTCGAGCGTCACTTCGCCTGCGGCAACCGGGCGAGCAACAGCGCCTCGGCCAGGCAGACCTTCTCGAACTCGCCGAGGTGCAGGCTCTCGTTGGCGCCGTGCGCGCGGGAGTCGGGATCCTCGACGCCGGTCACAAGGATCGCGGCGTCGGGGAACTTCTCGGCGAACGCCGCGACAAACGGGATCGAGCCGCCGACGCCGATGTCGACCGGGTCGGTGCCGTCCCACGCATCGGTGAATGAGCTGCGCGCCACGTCGTACACCGGCCCCTGGGCGTCGGCGTCGAAACCGGCGCCCTCGTCGTCCAGGCTCACCTCGACCTGCGCGCCCCACGGCGCGTGCTCGGTCAAGTACTTGCGCAGTGCGTCGTATGCCGCGCGCGGGTCTTCGTCCGGTGCGATCCGCATCGACACCTTGGCCCGCGCGGACGGCACGAGCGTGTTGGACGCGGCGTCGACCGCGGGTGCGTCGATGCCGATCGTGGTGATCGCCGGCTTGGTCCACAGCCGGGACAACAGCGAACCGGTGCCGATCGGTTGCACGCCGTCGAGCAGGCCGCTCTCCTCGCGCAACCGTGCCTCGTCGAAGTCCAGGTCGGCGGCCGCCCCCGACTTCAGCCCCTGGACGGCGACGTCGCCGGCGTCGTCGTGCAGGGTGGCGAGCAACCGGATCAGCGAGCTGATGGCGTCCGGCACGGCTCCGCCGAACATGCCCGAATGGACGCCGTGATCGAGTGTCCGCACGCTCACGACGACCCGGATCATGCCGCGCAACGTCGTGGTGAGGGCCGGGACGCCGACCTTCCAGTTGGTCGAGTCTGCGAGGACGATCGCGTCGGCGGCCAGCTTGTCGCCGTGCTTGTCGAGGATGGTGGCGAGCGAGTCCGAGCCGACCTCTTCCTCGCCCTCGACGAAGATGTTGACGCCGACCGGCGGCTTGCCGTCGTGTGCGCGCAGCGCCGCGACATGCGCCATGACACCCGCCTTGTCGTCCGCAGCGCCGCGGCCGTAGAGCCGACCGCCGCGTTCGGTCGGCTCGAACGGCGGGGTGTCCCAGTCGGCGTCCTCGCCCGGGGGCTGCACGTCGTGGTGGGCGTAGAGGGTGATGGTCGGCGCGCCCGCGGGCGCGGCCAAGCGGCCGATCACCGCGGGTCGCCCACCCTCGCGCACGATTTCGACGTCGAGGCCCTCGGCGCGCAGCAGGTCCGCCACCGCGTCCGCGCTTCGGTCGACCTGGGTCTGGTCGAAGGAATCCAGCGAGACGCTCGGGATGCGGGTCAATGCCTCGAGGTCGGCGCGGACGCCGTCCATGAGTTCGCTGACCTTGGTGCGGAGGGTGTCCGTTGCGGCGGTGTCGTCAGTCACGGACACCAAGCTAGTGCGCCCGTCGCCGCCCTCGCACGCGGGCGGAGGCACTCCGCGAGCACCGTAGAATGACTGATGTGTTCGGCCGCAACAAGACCACTGAGACCACCGACCCCGCACCGGAGGCGATCTCTGTCGACCTCGACAAGGACGCCGCCCGGTCGGGCGTGACCCCGAAGAAGGGCCGGCCGACCCCGAAGCGCCGCGAGCAGGAAGCCGCCCGACGGCAGCCGCTGGTGCCGGTCGACCGCAAGGCGGCCAAGAAGCAGTCGCGTGAGGAGGCGCGCAAGGCGCGGCTTGAGCAGCGCGAGGCCTTCGCCCGCGGCGACGAGAAGGCGCTACCCCCGCGGGACAAGGGCCCGATCAAGGCTTTCATCCGTGACTACATCGACTCCCGGTGGAACTTCGGCGAGATCCTGCTCCCGCTGATGCTCGTCGTGCTGGTGCTCACCGTGTTGCCCAACCGCAGCCTGCAGATGGCCGCGTTCTTCTTCCTGTGGCTGGTCGTGCTGGTCGGGATCGTCGACTCGGTGCTGGTGCTGCGGCGGATCAAGAAGCAGATCCGCGAGCGTTTCCACACCGACCCGCCGCGCGGCACCACGTCATACACGATCATGCGGGCGTTCCAACTTCGGATGGGTCGCCGTCCGATGCCTCGCGTGAAGCGCGGCGACAAAGTCTGAGCGTCGGTGACGCTCCGTCAGGAGCCGTCCGACAGCGGCATCGGCCCGTAGACGACGGTGTCGTCCTCGTGCAGCGTCACCGCTGCCACGCCTTCGTCGGCCAGCGTCCGCCAGTGCTCCCCGAGCCAGCTCTCGGCGTCGTTCTGGGTGGGGAATGCCGTGGTGACAAGTTGCGGCGCACTCAACTGCGCGCCGCCGGTGTCTTCGTAGCTCCAGGTCCATCCGCTCATGGGCTTCACCCTAATGAGGGCATACGAAAACCCACTGGACTCCCCCGATGGGCCCAGTGGGTTCTCGCCTCAGGTGAAGCGGCGGTCAGCCGGACTTCACCTCGCTGTGTGTCATCCGCCAGATGCCCGCGACCATCGGCACGACCAACCAGATGACGAGCGAGACGCCGAGCTTGGCCCAGTCCGAGCCCTGCATGCTCGCGTCGAGCAGCGGCGCCATGGTCTTGTTCGTATCGGCCCATTCGGCGATGTTCGCCATCCAGGAGAAGCTGCCGAGCATCGACCACAGGCTCGGGATCAGCAGGTAGGCGACGATCGCGCCGGGCGTGTTCTGGATCAGCATGCCGAAGGCGACACCGATCGAGATGTAGAGCAACTGACCGACGAAGATGCCGACCACGACTTCCCAGCTGATGCTCCAGGACGGGTCGCTGCCGCGGATGATGTCGGTGAGCAGGGTGAACACGGCGGCCACGACGAAACCAGCGACGACACCGATCAGCCCCATGAGCGCCGAGGCGGCCCACTTGGACAGCGCCACGCGGGTGCGGCGAGGCTCCAGCGTGAAGGTCACCAGCCCGGTCCGCTGCGACCATTCGCTGGTCACCGCGAGGATGCCGATGATCGGCAGCAGCAGCTGCAGCACGATCGACCCGATCTGCACGAAGTCGTTGAACGACTTGTCCTCGGCCGGGCTGCCGGCGAACATCGGGATCAGCGAGACGCCGATCAGCAGTGCCACGACCACCGCCAGCAGCACTCGCCCGGCGCGGGTGTCGACGAGCTTGCGCAGCTCCAGCTTGACCAGCCGCGCGAACGGCACCCCGGAGATCGTCTCGTCGGCGATGCGGGACGGCATCCGCTCATCCGCCATCAGTTGTCCAGTAGTCATGCCGCCACTCCTTCGCGTGCGTCGGCTGCGGTCAATTGCAGGAACATCTCCTCCAGGCCGGCGGTGCCCGCCTGACGCAGCTCGGTCAGCACGACCTGCTGCTCCAGCGCGATGCGGCCGACCTGCTCGGGCACGGCGTCGGTGTGTATGCCGCCGCCGGTGGCCGGGCTCGCCTGGAAACCGGCGCTTTCCAGCGCATTGGCCAAGCGCTGGTCATCGGTGGTGCGCACAGTGGTGCCGGCGGCGGACAGCAGGGCCGACTTCGGACCCTCGGCGACGATCTTGCCGCGACCGATCACGATGAGTTCGTCGGCGACCACCTCGACCTCGTGCAGCAGGTGCGAGGACAGCAGCACGGTGCCGCCCTCGTCGGCGAAACCGCGCAGCAGCCCACGCATCCAGCGGATGCCCGCCGGGTCCAGGCCGTTGGCCGGCTCGTCGAGGATCAGCACCTTGGGGTCGCCGAGCAGCGAGTGGGCGATGCCGAGCCGCTGCCGCATGCCGAGGGAGTAGTCACGCAGGCGCCGCTTGGACTCCTCCTTGTTGAGGCCAACCAACTCGAGCATCTCATCGACGCGGCGGCGGTCCAGGCCCATCATGATCGCACCGAGGGTGAGGATTTCCCGGCCGGTGCGGCCGTTGTGCTGGGCGGCCGCGTCAAGCAGCACACCGACGTGCCGGCCCGGGTTGGGCAGCGCGGCATAGGTTTTGCCGAGCACGGTCGCCGTGCCCGAGGTGGGCGGGGTCAGACCGCAAATCATCCGCATGCAGGTCGACTTGCCGGCGCCGTTCGGGCCGAGGAAGCCGGCAACCGTGCCGGGCTGCACCTCGAACGACACCGAGTCGACCGCGGCATACGAACCGTAGCGGCGGGTCAGGTCCTCGACTTTGATCATGGCTCCAGCCTGGCAATCCGAAGGTAGGTCGCGCATCGGCCGCGGGGCTGGAAACCACCCCGACTTTGGTATGACGTGGGCTCCGGCCACGGACGCATACGCTGGTCCGCGTGAATCTCGCGCTACCCGGAGTCAGCCGTCGCCGGCACATCTGGGGTGAGGTATGGCGCGAGCTGCTGGCCGCCACGATCGGTGTGGCTCTGGTGGTGACGCAGGCCGCGCAGGACGTGCGCGGCTACCGCGACGGCGAGCACTGGATCCTGGTCGACGGCCTTCTTGGCCTGGTGTCGTTGGTGCTGCTGCTATTTCGCCGTCGGTGGCCCTTCGCCGTGTGCCTGATTCTCGCCGGCTTCTGTTTCGTGTCGACCACGCCGACGGGTGCGTCGTCGATCGCGTTGATCTCCCTCACCACCCATCGACGATGGAAGCCGGTCGCGGTCGCCGGTGTCGCGTACCTGGCCGGTGGTTACGTCTACCAATACTTGTTCCATCCACCAGAAGACGGGAACAGCGACTTCCTCGCCTCGGGGATCTTCGGGCTGCTCGCACTGGGCTTCTGCATCGCCACAGGTATGGCGATCGGCGCCCGACGCCTTCTGATTGCCGGGCTGCACGAACGACTCCTCGATGCCGAGAGCCGCCAGCAGTTGCGGGTCGAGCAGGCCAGGGTTGCCGAACGCTCGCGGATTGCCCGGGAGATGCACGACGTGCTTGCCCACCGAATCTCGTTGGTGGCCATGCATTCCGGCGCCCTGGCCTATCGCAGCAACCTCAGCCAGGAGGAGTTGCAGGAGTCCTCGGCGATCATCCGGGACAACGCGCACGCGGCGCTCAGCGAGCTGCGAGAAGTGCTGGGCGTGCTGCGTGACCCGACGGCAGGCGACGACGCCGCACCGGACGCACCGCAACCGACCCTTGCCGACCTGCCGTCCCTGGTGAACACCGCGGAGAAAGCCGACGGCCCGGTCGAGCTCGACATGCCGTCCGATCTCAGCGGGCTCAGCGATCTGGTGTCGCGTAACGCCTACCGCATCGTCCAGGAAGGGCTGACCAATCGCCGGAAACACGCGCCGGGCAGGAAGATTCACATCCAGCTGCGACATGCCGACGACAATCTGCAGCTGCGCATGTGGAACCCCCTGCCGCAGCCGTCGGACGACGACGAGCGGCTCCCCGGAGCAGGGCTCGGCCTGGTCGGTGCCACCGAGCGCGCGGTCCTGGTCGGGGGCGAGTTGACCTCCGGGCGGGACCGGGCGGGCGACTTCGTGGTGCGGGCCCGGCTACCGTGGCCCGGTGAGCTCGCCGACTCCTGACGACCCGACCACCACATCGACCAAGATTCGCGTGCTGCTCGTCGACGACGACGCGCTCGTGCGCGCGGGGTTGCGCATCATCCTGCGCGGAGCGGACGACATCGACGTGCTTGCCGCCGACCCGGCGGACGGAGCCGCCGGTGTGCAGACGGTGGCCGAGCAGCGTCCGGACGTTGTCCTGATGGACATCCGGATGCCGGTGATGGACGGCATCGAGGCGACGAAACGCATTCTGGC
Organism: Flexivirga meconopsidis; assembly: GCF_026162425.1. GTDB lineage: Bacteria > Actinomycetota > Actinomycetes > Actinomycetales > Dermatophilaceae > Flexivirga > Flexivirga meconopsidis. The sequence continues at coordinate 194,201 of NZ_JAOBQJ010000002.1, forward strand.
GCAGCCTAATCCGCCGCAAGTCATCGTGCTCACGACGTTCGACTCCGACGATCTGATCGTGCAGGCACTGCGCGCCGGCGCCGGTGGTTTCCTGCTGAAGGACACCCCGCCCGAACGACTCGTCGATGCAGTCCGTGCGGTCGCCTCCGGTGACCCGATCCTGTCGCCGTCGGTGACGCGCCAACTGGTGGACCGGGTGACGACCGGGCCGGACCGCGACCGGCAGGCGGCCCGCGACAAATTGACGGTGCTGACCGACCGGGAGCGAGAGGTCGCCGACCTCATCGGCGAGGGGTTGTCCAACGCCGACATCGCTCGCCAGCTCTACATGAGTGTCCCCACGGTGAAGGCACATGTTTCGCGAGTGCTGACCAAGCTCGCGGCCGACAACCGTGTGCAGGTCGCGATTCTCGTCCACGAATCGAGACGTTCCGACTGAGCGTTCCGGCCGCTACGCTCGCGTGCGACATCCGTCACAACCGACAAGGACGAGCACATGAGCGCTTCATCGGACATCCTCGGCCAGCTCCCGATCGACCAGATCGCTGCGCAGGTCGGCTCCGACCCGCAGCAGGTGCAGGCCGCGGCCGAGCAGGTCGTTCCCGCGCTGCTGGGCGGGATGCAGGCCAACGCGACCGACGAGGGTGGTGCGGCGTCCCTGGCGCAGGCACTCAGCCAGCACCAGGACCGTGACCCCTCGACCGTGCAGCCGGACGAGGCGAACAAGATCGTCAGTAACGTCTTCGGCGGCAACGAGAACCAGGTCGTCCAGCAACTCGGCGGGCTCGGCGGTGGCAACGACCTGGTCAAGAAGCTGTTGCCGATCCTCGCGCCGATCGTGCTGAAGTACTTGTCCGACAAGGTGCTCGGCGGCAACCAGGCCCCGCAACCGACCGGCGGCAACACCGGCGCGCAGAACCCACCTGCCGGTGGCCAGCCGCCGGCCGGTCAGCAGGCACCGACCGGCTCCGGCGGGGGTCTGGGCGACATCCTCGGCAGCATCCTCGGCGGTGGCGGACAGGGCGGCACCGCACAGGGTCAGACGGGCGCGCTGCCCGGCGGCCTCGGCGACATCCTCGGCGGGCTGCTGGGCGGCGGTAAGAAGCAGTAGGCCCCGTCATACCCCCAAAAGTCCTGCGGGTCAGCTGTGGGCTCGGACCGCCTCCGCGACCGCCGGCGCGACGCGCTCGTCGAACACCGACGGCACGATCTCGTCGGCGGTCGGCGTTTCGATGAGGCCGGCGATCGCCTCGGCCGCCGCCAGCTTCATCTCCTCGGTGATCGCCTTGGCACCGGAGTCGAGTGCGCCGCGGAACAGGCCGGGAAACGCCAGCACGTTGTTGATCTGGTTGGGGAAGTCGGATCGGCCGGTGGCCACCACTGCCGCGTGCCGGGCGGCCACCTCGGGGTGAACCTCCGGGTCCGGGTTCGCCAACGCGAAAATGATTGCACCGTCTGCCATTTCGCGGATGGCGTCCTCAGGCACCGATCCGCCTGAAACGCCGACGAAGACGTCCGCGCCGGCGAGCGCGTCGGTCAGCGACCCGGTCACCTGCCGCGGGTTGGTGCTCTCGGCGAGCTTGCGCTTGTGCGGGCCGAGGTCCTCGCGCGACCGGGAGATGACGCCCCGCGAGTCGGCCACGACCACATCGGGTATGCCGGCGCGCTCGAAGATGTTCGCGATCGCGACGCCGGCCGCACCCGCACCGGCGATGACCACCTTGAGCGAGGGCAACTCGCGGCCGACCACCTTCGCCGCGTTGAGCAGTGCGGCGAGCGTGACGATCGCCGTACCGTGCTGATCGTCGTGGAAGACCGGAATGTCGAGTCGTTCTTTCAGCGCATCCTCGATGTCGAAGCAGCGGGGCGCCGAGATGTCCTCGAGGTTGATCCCGCCGTAGGTCGGCGCGATGCGCGCGATGGCCTCTACCAGGTCCTCGACCGGGCCGGTCTCCAGGCACACCGGCACCGAGTCGACCCCGCCGAAGTGCTTGAACAACACCGCCTTTCCCTCCATCACCGGCAGTGCGGCGGTCGGGCCGATGTCGCCGAGGCCGAGCACGGCGGTGCCGTCGGTGACGACTGCGACGGTGTTGTGGCGGGTGGTGTAGCGGAACGACAACTCCGGGTCGGCTGCGATGGCGCGGCATACATCGGCGACGCCCGGGGTGTAGAGCAGCGACAAGTCGTCCCGGTCGCGGAGCGGTTTGGTCGGTACCGACTCGAGCTTGCCGCCCTCATGGGCGACGAAAACCGGTCCGCTGACTTGGGGTGTGTGGCTGCTCTCACTCATGGCCGCATCAGACAAGCACATCGGCGGGCGGTCGAGCGAGCGTTTCTCACGACGCGGCGCCTCCCGCGTCGCCCCTCTCGCCGTTCCAGGGCCGGGTGGCTACGCTCGGCTTACCCATGTGGTGGGTGTGACGGACGACAGTGATGAGGATGGTGAGCTTCGTGCCGGCGACTCTGGTGCTCGGGGGCGAGGGCAGTGGTCGAGGCAGGTATGCCGTGAGCCTGCTGCGCGATCAGGCGGCGGCGACGGTCGCGGTGCCGTCTCCCGAGGAAGCGTCACCCGACCGCGACCCCTCCGCGGGGTGGCCGGACTCCTGGACCGTCACCGGCACCAACGACCTGTCCCGCACGATCCTGCGCGCGCGACACCCGGTGCTCGTGGACGACCTCACCGCGTGGGTGGCGTTGCTGCTCGACCGCGCGGATGCCTGGTCGGACCCCGAGCGTGCCCTGGCCGCGGTGACCGACGCTGCGGACGAGTTGGTGACCGTCTGCCTGGGAGTGCCGTTCGACGTCGTGCTGCTCAGCACTGACGTCGGCTCGATCCCGCTCCCCCGCAACGAAACTCGCCGGAAGCTGCAGCGCACCGTAGCTGAGGCGAACCGGCTGATCGGCGCTGCCTTGCCACACGTGGTGCTGGTGACCGGCGGACGGGCACTGGACCTCAGCGACAGCCCGCGGGTGCGCTGAGGCCGGCCGCGGCCGTCAGGAGGTCTCGACCTTAACGAACGGTGGTTTGACCACCGTGGCAGGCAGCTCACGGCCACGCACGTCGATGACGACGTCGTCCCCCTCGGACACGCCGCGGTCGAGTAGTGCGAGCGCAATGCCCTGCTTCAGGGTCGGCGACATCGTGCCCGAGGTGACCTCGCCGATCACCGCACCCGAGGCGTCCTTGACCTCGCAGTGGCTGCGCGGGATGCCGCGGCCGGTGGCCAGCAGACCCCACGTCAGTCGATAGCCGCCGGCGTCCTTCTGGCGTTGCAGCGCCTCCTTGCCCCAGAAGGCGTCCTTGCCGCGCCCGACCGCCCAGCCCGCGCGCGCCATGTTGGGGGTGATGTCGAGTGTCAGGTCGTTGCCGTGCAGCGGGTACCCCATCTCGGTGCGCAGCGTGTCGCGGGCGCCGAGGCCGCAGGGCAATCCGTCGTACGGCGCCATCGCCTCGACCAGCGCGTCCCAGAGGGCGGGTGCGTCGTCCCACCGGGGGACCAACTCAAAGCCCTTCTCCCCGGTGTAGCCCGAGCGCAGCACGATGACGTCCCGGCCCTGCCACTGCGCGACCCGGAACGACATGTAGTCCAGGTCGATCGGCAGGCCGAGCGCGGCGACGACCTCGGGCGCCTTCGGACCCTGCACCGCGATGATCCCGTAATCGGTGTGCTGATCGGTGATCTCGATGCCCTCGGGTGCCGCGGCCTGCAGCAGCCGGACGACCTCGGCGGTGTTGGCGGCATTCGGCACCAGGAAGATCTCGTCCTCGGAGGTGAAGTACTGGATCAGGTCGTCGACGACGCCGGCGGTCTCGTCGTCCAGGCACATCGTGTACTGCGCCTTCGGCGGCGCGACCTTGCGCAAGTCGTTGGTGAAGCACGAGTTGACGAAGTCGGCCGCGCCGCTGCCCCGCACGAGCGCCTTGCCCAGGTGCGAGACGTCGAAGATGCCGACCCGCTCGCGCACCGCGGTGTGTTCGCGCAGCACGCCGCCGCCGGGGTACTCGATCGGCATCTGCCATCCGCCGAAATCGGCTAGCTTGGCCCCGAGGGCCACATGGCGATCATGCAAGGGGGACGTCTTCGGCTCCGCAGTCATGCACCGCACGGTAGCCGGGCCCGGCACCATGCCGTGCGCCGACTCTCACCGGCGCGGCGTATCGTCCGCGTCGATCGAACACCGAACGATAGGAGCCCACGTCGTGCCGACGTTGACCGTGACAGATACCTCCTCCGGCAAAAGCAAGGCGGACGCGCTCGTCGTGCTCGCCGTGCAGGAGGACGGGCGCGCGAAGGTCGCCCCCGCGACCGCGCTGGACCGGGCGACGCAGGAGCACCTGGACGCGAGCCTGCAGGCGCTGGACGCAACCGGTGCAGCCGACGAGATCGTCCGGCTGCCAGGTGTTCCCGGCATCCAGGGGGTCGTGGTGATCAGCGGCTCCGGACTGGCCGCGAGCCCGCAGGCCGACGACGCGGAGGTGGTCCGTAAGGCCGCCGGCGCTGCGACCCGGTCGCTCGTCGGCAAGGTGGGCTCGGTCGCGTTTGCCTTCCCGGCGGAGACCGCGGAGCTCGTCGTCGCGACCGGCGAGGGCGCGCTGTTCGGCGCCTACGAGTACGACGCGTACCGCTCCAAGAAGTCGGCCAAGCCGATCACCAAGGTCTCCGTCCTGTCACCGCTCGCAAAGGACAAGGCGGTGCGCGCCGGAGTGAAGCGGGCCGGGGTCGTCGCGACGCAGCGCGCCTGGGCGCAGGACCTGGTCAACATGCCGCCGCTGGACCTCTACCCCGAGTCCTTCGCCGAGCAGGTCAAGGAGCACCTCGCCGGCGGCAAGGTGAAGGTCAAGGTGCAGGACGAGAAGGCGCTCGCCAAGGCCGGCGCCGGTGGCCTGGTCGGCGTCGGCCGGGGTTCGGCGCGCCCACCCCGCCTGGTCACCCTCACCTACCGGCCCGCGAAGGCGGGGCAGCACCTGGCCTTCGTCGGCAAGGGCATCACCTTCGACTCCGGCGGCCTGTGCATCAAGCCCGCCGAGAGCATGGTGTCGATGAAGGACGACATGGCCGGCGCCGCTGCCGTCGCAGCAGCCGTGGCCGCCATCGCCGAGCTCGGTCTGCCGGTCGCGGTCACGGCATACCTGTGCCTGGCCGAGAACCTCACCGGCGCGGACGCGCAGCGCCCGGGCGACGTCGTCACCATGCCCAACGGCAAGACGGTGGAGGTCATCAACACCGACGCCGAGGGCCGGCTGGTGATGGCCGACGGCCTCTGCTTCGCCTCCCGCGAGCAGCCCGACCTGATCGTCGACGTCGCGACGCTCACCGGTGCCGCGGTGTTGTCGCTCGGGTCGCGCACCGCTGCCGCGTTGGGCAACGACGACACCACCCGGGAGGAGGTGGTCGCGGCGGCGACGACCGCCGGTGAGGACTTCTGGCCGATGCCGCTCCTGCAGCACCTGCGATCGGGCATGAAGTCGCTGGTCGCCGACATCAAGCACACCGGCCCGCGGATGGGCGGGATGATCGTCGCCGCGCTGTTCCTGCAGGACTTCGTCGGTGACGACAAGGACGGCAACCAGTTGCCGTGGGTGCACCTGGACATCGCGGCCCCGGCATACTCCGCCGACGAGACCTACGGCTACGTCGGCAAGGGCGCCACCGGCTTCGCGGTGCGCACCCTGGTGCAGCTCGCCGAAGGCCGCGCCTGAGCGGCCGATCGCCATACGGGACAACAACAACCCGCACCGAAATGATCGGTGCGGGTTGTTGTTTCGTATGTCGCGAGGCGGTCCGCTCAGCCCGACTTGCGGCGGAACATCTGCTGCGCGCCGCTGGTCTCGGCACCGTGGGTGCCGTGCACCTTGGAGTGCTCCGAATTGTCCGAGACGTCCTTGCCACCGTGCGCGTGCTTCTTGTCCAGCGCTTCGCGGAACTTGCGCTTGACCTCGTCGCTGGGTCCGCTCTTGTCCGTCACGGTCGACCTCCTCATTGTCGCGTCCGGCCACTCTCGCACGGCGAGCACCGCCCGAACCAGTGATTAACACCGGCCGGTATGGAGACCGCCGCCGCGTGACGTGGCCGACAGTGCCAAGATGGCGATGCACGACACCTCATCAGCGACGAGACGCAAGGGAGCGCTTCGAGCAATGACGGCAGCAGCCGACCAATACGACATCGTGATCCTGGGCGGTGGCAGCGGCGGTTACGCCTGCGCCTTCCGTGCCGCCGAGCTGGGCCTGAGCGTGGCTCTCGTCGAGAAGGACAAGGTCGGCGGCACCTGCTTGCACCGCGGCTGCATCCCGACCAAGGCACTGCTGCATGCGGGGGAGATCGCCGACAGTGCCCGTGAAGGTGAAAAGTTCGGCGTCAAGACCACCTTCGAGTCGGTCGACATGTCGGGCGTGCACGGCTACAAGGACGGCGTCATCGGCCGGCTCTACAAGGGGCTGCAGGGTCTGGTGAAGTCGCACGGGATCACGTATGTCGAGGGCACCGGCCGGCTCACCTCGCCGACCACGGTCACCGTCGGCGACCGGGTGCTCACCGGCAAGAACATCGTGCTGGCGACCGGCTCCTACGCCAAGACATTGCCCGGGGTCGAGATCGGCGGCCGCATCATGACCAGCGACCAGGCCCTCAGCCTGGACCACGTGCCGTCGCGGGTGACCGTGCTCGGCGGTGGCGTGATCGGCGTCGAATTTGCCTCTGTCTTCAGCTCGTTCGGCTCCGAGGTGACGATCGTCGAGGCACTTCCACGACTCGTCGCCGCCGAGGACGCGGCGATCTCCAAGCAGTTGGAGCGCGCCTTCAAGAAGCGCAAGATCAAGGTGCTCACCGGCGCGAAACTGACCGGCGCCAGCCAGGACGGTGACGTCGTCACCGTCACCCTCGACTCCGGCGAGACCGTCACCTCCGACCTGCTGCTCGTGGCGGTCGGTCGCGGTCCGGTCACCGACGACCTCGGGTATGCCGAGGCCGGTGTGACGCTGGACCGCGGCTACGTCATCACCGACGAGCGCCTGCGCACCGGGGTGCCGGGCGTCTACGCGGTCGGCGACATCGTGCCCGGCCTGCAGCTGGCGCACCGCGGATTCGCACAGGGCATCTTCGTGGCCGAGGAGATCGCCGGCAAGCAGCCGGCGGTCATCGACGAAAGCGGGATCCCGCGGGTCACCTACTGCGACCCGGAGGTCGCGTCGGTCGGCCTGACCGAGGAGGCCGCGCAGGAGCGGCACGGCGAGGTCAGCAGCTATGAGTACAACCTCGGCGGCAACGGCAAGAGCCAGATCCTGCAGACGCAGGGCTTCGTGAAGGTGGTCCGCGCGGCCGACACCGGCGCCGTGGTCGGAGTGCACATGATCGGTGCCCGCATGGGTGAGCAGGTCGGTGAGGCCCAGCTCATCGTCGGCTGGGAGGCGCTGCCCGATGACGTTGCCAGTCTGGTCCACGCCCATCCGACCCAGAACGAATCGCTCGGCGAGGCTCATCTCGCCCTCGCCGGAAAGCCGCTACACGCTCATGCGTGAGACCCGCCTGCAGATTGCATACAGAATCAAGGAGACTGTCATCCATGTCTGAACGCGTGACAATGCCAGCACTCGGCGAGTCGGTGACCGAAGGCACCGTGACTCGCTGGCTCAAGCAGGTGGGCGAAGAGGTTGCGGTCGACGAACCGCTGCTCGAGGTCTCCACCGACAAGGTCGACACCGAGATCCCGTCCCCGGTCGCCGGCACTCTGCAGGAGGTGCTCGTCGAGGAGGACGAGACCGTGCCGGTCGGTGCCGATCTCGCGGTCATCGGTGACGGCGCCGCCGCTCCGGCGAGCGACTCCGGCTCCGGTGACTCGCAGCAGGAGGCGCCGAAGCAGGACGCCCCGCAGGAGACCGCTGCCGCCGCACCGGAGGCGACGCCGGCAGCGCAGGCGGCTCCCGCTGAGGCACCGTCCACCGACCAGCAGCAGCCGGCCGAGCAGCCGAGCGCGGGCACCGGCGGAGAGGTCAGCGGCGGAGAGAAAATCACCATGCCGGCCCTCGGCGAGTCGGTCACCGAGGGCACCATCACCCGCTGGCTGAAGGCCGAGGGTGACGACGTGGCGGTCGACGAGCCGCTGCTCGAGGTGTCCACCGACAAGGTCGACACCGAGGTGCCCTCCCCGGTCGCCGGCAAGCTCAGCAAGATCCTGGTGCAAGAGGACGAGACCGTGCCGGTCGGCGCGGACCTGGCGATCATCGGCGGTGACGCTTCCGGTGGGGGTGCTCCCGCCGCAGCGCCCGCGCAGGAGGCGCCCACGCAGGAGCCCGCCAAGGAAGAGGCCCCGAAGCAAGAGGCGCCGAAGCAAGAGCCGGCAGCGCCCGCACCGGCCGCGGCTCCCGCGCCGCAGCAGCCCGCCCAGCCGGCCGCCCCGGCCGCGTCGCAGACCCCGCCGCCGAGTCCGCAAGCTCCGGCGCCGGCGAGCGCTCCGGCCAGTGCGCCGGCGCCCGCCGCGAGCTCGAACCGGGAGGAGCCTGCGTCATACGTCACGCCGCTGGTGCGCAAGCTGGCCGCCGAGAACAACGTCGACCTGTCGACGGTCAAGGGCACCGGTGTCGGCGGCCGGATCCGCAAGCAGGACGTCCTCGACGCCGCCAAGCCCGCCGAGCAGCCGGCCGCAGCAGCGACCCCGGCTGCTGAGACTGCGCCGGCTGCGGCTTCGAAACCGACTGCTGTTCCTGAGGTTTCGGCCAAGCGTGGCACGACCGAGAAGATGACCCGCATGCGCAAGCTGATCGCGCAGCGGATGGTCGAGTCCCTGCAGGTGTCGGCGCAGCTGACCACGGTCGTCGAGGTGGATGTCACCAAGATCGCCCGGCTGCGGGCGCGCAACAAGACTGCGTTCGAGCAGCGTGAGGGCGTCAAGCTCAGTTTCATGCCGTTCTTCGCGCTGGCCGCGGTCGAAGCGCTCAAGGCCTACCCGCAGCTCAACGCCAGCGTCGAGGACGACTCGATCGTCTACCACCCGCAGGAGAACCTCGGCATCGCGGTGGACACCGAGAAGGGCCTGTTCGTCCCGGTGATCAAGAACGCCGGCGACCTCAACATCGCCGGCCTCGCCCGCAAGACAGCCGACCTGGCGGCCCGCACCCGCGACAACAAGGTGACACCGGACGAGCTGGGTGGCGGCACCTTCACGCTGACCAACACCGGCAGCCGCGGCGCGCTGTTCGACACCCCGATCATCAACCAGCCGCAGGTCGGCATCCTCGGCACCGGCTCGGTCGTCAAGCGGCCGGTCGTGGTGACCGACGCCGACGGCGGCGAGACGATCGCCATCCGCTCGATGGTCTACCTCGCGCTGTCCTACGACCACCGGATCGTGGACGGCGCCGACGCGGCCCGCTTCCTCACCGCAATGAAGGAGCGGCTGGAAGAGGGCGCGTTCGAGGTCTGACCGCGACGCACCCGTGCTGACCGCGCGCCGCCCGGCCACCGGCTGGGCGGCGCGCGGCGCATGTCCGAAACGTGCAAGACAGGTGCGCGGACGGCGCCATACGTTGCCGGTATGACGAACTCACCCGCACCTACGACACCCTCCGCCCGCCTGGACCTCGTCGGCATCGTGACCGCCGACCTGGCCGCGTCACTGCGTTTCTACCGGCTGCTCGGCCTTCCGGTGCCCGACGGCGTCGACGACGCCCCGCACGTCGAGATCACCCTCGACGGCGGGATGCGGCTTGCCTGGGACCCCGAGTCGACGGTGCGCTCCTTCCACCCCGACTGGCGGCCGGTCACCGGCGGCCGGATCGGGCTCGCCCTGCAGGCCGACTCCCCCGCCGACGTCGACACCCTCTTCGAGCAGGTCACCGGCGCCGGATACGAGGCCGCCTTGCGGCCGTTCGACGCGCCGTGGGGGCAGCGCTACGCCAGCGTGCTCGACCCGGACGGCAACGGCGTCGACATCTTCGCGCCGCGTGCTTGAGTCAGCTCTCGGATCGGCACCCCGGCGAGCGCCCGCACCTCTCTGCTGAGATGGGACTGGTCCGAAAACCCAGTGCGCACAGCGCATTCCGCGGCGGGTAGGCCGGCCCGAAGTTGGCTGAGCGCGCGCTGGAATCGGCTGATCCGGTGCAGCTGCTTCGGCCCGTAGCCGAAGGCCGCGACTGAGCGTCGATGCAGCTGTCGCGGGCTCAGGTCGAGCGCCCGCCCGATGGCCGGCAGTGCGGTGCCTGCGGCGGCGAGGTCGGCGAGTCTTGTGACGAATGGGTCGCCTCCGTCGATGTCGAGCGAGTCCAGCAGCGTGGTGGCGATCTCCGCCGGCCCCATCAAGTCGGTATGACGCAGGCCGCGCCCGAGCCGGCGCCGTTGCGCCGAGGGCAGCGCATCCGCGGGGGCCTGCAGGTCGGTCAGCTCACCGGCGGGCACACCCAGGATCCCCGGCCCGACACCCGGCGCGAAGCGCAGCCCGACGCGGCGGCGACCCGACTCCCCCGGCACCAGCTTGGCGACTGTGTCCGGCCCGGCGATGCTCAAGGAGCCGTCGGTCCACAGCAGATCGAGACAACCGTCCGGCAGCACCCGCACCGGCCCGGTGCCACTGACGCTCGTCCAGGCGGTGACGCCGGGGCCGAGCGCCCATTCCCGGTAGACCGGTGACCACTCGCTGCTCACCCGCCGACTCTGCCAGCTTTCACCGACAAGTGTGCTGGACTGTTCCTTCACCCTTTCCCACATCAGTGGAGGTTCCCTCATGCGAGTCGCGATCACCGGGTCGTCCGGGCTGATCGGCACCGCGCTCTGCCAGGCGCTCGCCGAACGCGGAGACCAGGTCGTCAAGCTGGTGCGGCATCCCCCGAAGTCTCCGGATGAAGTCCGCTGGAACCCCACTGAAGGGCAACTCGATCCTGAAGCGTTACAAGGCATTTCGGCTGCGGTAAACCTCGCTGGCGCCGGCATCGGTGACCATCGATGGACCGCGTCGTACAAACAGACGTTGATCGATTCTCGCGTCGACAGCACCGAAACCCTGGCCACGGCGCTGACCCGGCTCGACGCACCGGTGCGGCTGGTGAACGGCTCCGCGATGGGTTACTACGGCGACCGCGGTGACCAAGAGGTCGACGAGGACTCGCCGCCCGGCACCGGCTTCCTGCCCGAGCTGGTGCAACGCTGGGAAGCGGCCACCGCCCCTGCCGTCTCGGCCGACCTGCCGGTCGCCTTCGCCCGGACCGGGCTCGTGCTCGCACCCGACGGCGGCGGGATGATGGCGCGGGTGCTGCCGCTTGCAAAACTCGGTCTCGCCGGCCCGCTCGGCAACGGACGTCAGTGGTGGTCCTGGATCACGTTGACCGACGAGATCTCCGCACTCGTGCACCTGATCGACCACCCGGAGATCACCGGGCCGGTCAACCTGGCCACCCCGGCCGCAGTCCGGCAGCGCGACGCGATGAAGGCGCTGGGCCGGGTGCTGCGCCGGCCGGCGGTCTTCCCCGCCCCCAAGCTCGGCCTACGGCTCGTCCTCGGAGAGCTTGCCGAGGACGTCGTCTCGAGCACTCGTATGCGTCCGAAAGTGTTGCAGCAGAACGACTTCCAGTGGCACCACCGCAGCATTGACGACGCGATGCGTTATGCGGCGGCCTGAGTCTCAGACCCGCAGAGTCTCAGACCCGCAGGGTCGGGGGCTGACCGCGATAGGCGCGCGCGTGGTTGCGCGCCGTGATTGCGGCATACGCCCGGTGTTTGGGGTTGCGCTCCCCGTCGTACTTCAGCGGATCGGCGAGCCGCCCGGCACCGGCGAGCGCCGCGACCCGGGCGCCCGCGGCGCCACCGACGTAACGCTCGACGAAACGCGGCGGCACCGTGGTGTAGACGAGTTCGCCGGACAGTGCGGGCGCCTCGACCGGTGAGTCCTCGATCAGGTCGCCGACGAGTTGCTCGGCGATATTGGCGCCGGTTGCCGTCGCGTAATGGCAGTTGCGACCGTATCGGGGGTTGATCTCGAAGAACACCACCCGGCCGTCGCGCGGGTCACGGATCGCGTCCAGATTGGCGAAGCCGTGGTAGTCGGCCTCGGCCAGGATGCGCGCCCCCTGCTCGACCGCGTCGTCCAGCTCGGTGACCACCTGGACGTCCGGGATGCCCAGGTATGCCGCGCGCGGGTCCTGCATCAGCACCTGCGAGGCGCGAGCCAGAGTGATCCGGCCATCCCGCGCCCGGTAGAGCGTGATCGACAGCAGGTCCTCCCCGGGGATGAACTCCTGGGCGAGCATCTGCCCGTCGAACCCGGCCTGGTGCAACTGACCGATCAGCTCCTCGAGCGCCGGCCGGTCGTCGATGCGGTAGAGCTTCTTCTTTCCGGCCAACCGCAGGCCGGCGAACCTGCCCGAGTCAGCGGGCTTGACGATGATCGGCCAGGGCAGGTCGACGGCGTCGGCGTCGGGCCGGCCACCGGCGAAGTCGAGCACCTCGGTGCGCGGTGTCGCGACACCGGCGGCAGCGCACAGCTCGTTGAAGGAGACTTTGTCCGAAACCCGGTGCAGCATCTCCGGCGTCTCGTGCGGGACGACGACGTTCTTGCCCAGCGAATTGCGTTCTGCTGCAAGGGATTGCACCAGTGCGTCGTTGTTCGTGAGCGGTATGACGGTGAGCGCCGGATTGGCCTTGGCCACTTCGCGGATGGCCTGCAGCACCGGTTTCGGATCGGTCACCGCGCCCCGGCCGAGCTCACGCACCTGCGAGATCACTGATGAGTCGGCGATCGCTCCGGTGGCGAACGGCACCAGCGCCACGCTGGTCAGCCCGTAGCGCTCGTGGAAGGCGCGGGCGAGCGCATACCCGGACAGGGTGAAGTCGAGCACGACGGGAAGCACCGCGGGCGCCGCGGTGCTCGGCGGAGTCACCCGGGTCACCGCCGACGCGGCCGCGGAGGTGGCCGCGTCCACCATGCCGACCACGTCGGCCTTCGATCGCGGCACCCGGTGCGGGAGCTCGCGGGCGGCCGTCTTCGCGCGCGCGGCCGCACTCAGTGCGGAGCGCTGGGTGTTGTACGCACGCATCACGCCCGGGCGCAGGATCACATCCCATGGACCGGGGATGTCCACCAGCGCCTTCTTGCCGAAGTTGAGCTTGAACCGGTTGAGCGTCTCCAGCTCCGGCGCGCGCGCCGACCCGGCACCGCAGAAGTCGAAGGTGCGCAACTGCTCGGTGTGCAGGGTCTGCAGCACGCCCCAGACGAGGCGGTAGACGGCGTAGAGGTCGCGCGCCGCGTCCTTGGAGGCGGCGAAGTAGTAGCTGGCCGCCCCGTCATACACGGTGACGAGGGTCCAGGCGACCACCTCGCCACGGTGCCGCACGACGAACAGGCGGCACACCTGCGGCCCGAGCTCGCGCAGCATCTCGTAATAGAAGCTCGGTGGCCGCAGCACGAATCCACCGCGCCGCCCGGTCTCCTCGAAGACCGGGTACATCGTGTCGCGGAAGTCCGCCTCGCCGATGCCGGTCTCGTCGGCGAAGGTCAGCTCGTCGTTCTTCAGCGCCTTGCGAATGTTGCGGCGGCCGGTCTGCGACATCTCCGCGAGCAGCTGGTCCTCGGGTTTGGTGAGGTCGAGGATCACCGTGCGGTCGTAGAAGACGCCGATCAGCGGCTCCACCAGGTCGTCGCCGCCGTGCTCCGTGTGCAGTCGCAGCACCGCCGCGGATGGCCGCTCGCTGCGGATGTATGACGCAAGCGCGTCCCGCACCTGCCGCTCGCGCTCGGCAGACCGCTCGCCGGACAGCCAGATCGGCCCGTTCTTGGCCCAGAGCTGCTCCAGGAAGCGGCCAGAGAACGAGGTGAGACTGAGCGCGACGACCGGCTCGTCACCGTCCCTGACCACCAGGTAGCGCCAGTGCTCGCGGCCGGGCAGCGAGTCGTCATACTTCGCCCACTCGGGCGCCTGCTCGACCGGGACGTCACGCCCCCCAGCGTGAACGACGTCGAGGAAGTCGGTAGATGTGCAGGACTGCACGGTGAATGCCACGGATGTCTCTCGTCAGGGGTTGGGGCAAAGAGCGTCCAGCAGCATATGCAGGTCGACCGGTCAGTCCAAAGCCCGGAACCAGGCGGTGTGTCGGCGGACGTTGCTAGCGTCCGGGTCATGGACCGCTCGATGCCGGAGGTGATGATCAGCGCACGGGAGCTGCGCAAGTCGTTCGGCGACTTCGAGGCGGTGCGTGGCATCGATGTCGAGGTGGTGCGGGGAGAGTCGTTCGGCTTTCTCGGCCCCAACGGCGCCGGCAAGTCCTCGACCATGCGGATGGTCGCGGCCGTCTCGCCGATCAGCGGCGGCGAGCTGCGGATCCTCGGGCGCGACCCGGCGACGGACGGCTCGCGGATCCGCGCCCGGCTCGGCGTGTGCCCACAGGAGGACTCGCTCGACCCGGAGCTGTCGGTGCGGGACAACCTGATCGTCTACGGCCGCTATTTCGGTATGACGAGGCCTGCGGTCCGGGCACGCGCGGACGAGTTGCTGGACTTCGCCCAGCTCACCGATAAGGCGAACGCGCGCGTCGAGGATCTGTCCGGCGGCATGAAGCGGCGCCTGACGATCGCCCGCTCGTTGATCAACGAGCCAGACCTGCTGCTGCTCGACGAGCCCACCACCGGGCTCGATCCGCAGGCGCGACATGTGTTGTGGGACAAGCTTTTCCGGCTCAAACAGCAGGGCGTGACGCTGGTGCTGACGACTCACTACATGGACGAGGCCGAGCAGCTCTGCGACCGGTTGGTGGTGATGGACAAGGGCCGCATCGTCGCCGAGGGCTCCCCTGCCGCACTCATCCGCGCGCACTCCACCCGGGAGGTCGTGGAGTTGCGCTTCGGGGTCGGCGAGCACGAGGCGCTGGCCGATGCGCTCGCCGATCTGGCCGATCGGGTCGAGGTGCTGCCGGACCGGCTGTTGCTTTACACCGACGACGGCGAGGCCGCATCGGTGGCGGTGCACGACCGCGGGTTGCAGCCGGTCGGGATGCTCACCCGGCGCTCGACCCTGGAAGACGTCTTCCTCCGGCTCACCGGCCGAAGCCTGGTCGACTGATGACCTCCCTGCCGCTCACCGCCCGGTTGTTCGACTACTGGGTGACGGTCTACCGGCGCACCTGGCGCGGCACGGTCATCAACAGTTTCCTGACCCCGCTGCTCTATGTCGTCGCGATGGGCGTCCTGCTCGGCGGGTTCGTCAAGGCCGATCCGTCGCACTTGGAGGGTGCGGGCAGCTACCTGCAGTTCGTGGTGCCGGGCCTGCTCGCCGGTCAGAGCATGCAGTTGGCGTTCGGGGAGACGACCTATCCGGTGATGGGTGCGGTCAAGTGGCACAAGACCTACTACGGCATGCTCGCGACCCCGTTGCGGGTCGCCGATATCGCTCTCGCCCACCTGTCCTTCGCCGTCGTCCGGATCGCTTCCAGTGCAGCGGTTTTCGTGCTCGTGATGGCTCCGTTCGGTGCCTGGTCGTCGGTGCCGGGCGCGATCGGGGTCTTCCTCATCCAGCTGCTGGTCGGGCTCGCCTTCGCCGCGCCGGTCTACGCCTACGCCGCCACGCTCAAGGACGAGGGCGGCTTCACGGTGATCTTCCGGCTGCTGATGATGCCGCTGTTCCTCTTCTCCGGCGCGTTCTTCCCGCTCGGCAACCTTCCGCCGGTGCTGGAGTGGGTCGCCCGGCTGACACCGCTGTGGCAGGGGGTCGACCTGACCCGCATGTGCGCGCTCGGCACCTGGTCGTGGCCGGCGGCGCTGGCGCATGTGGTCTACCTCGGGGTGTGCGCGGTCGGCGGGACTTGGCTCGGCATACGGGCATTGGAGCGGAGGCTGGTGCGCTGATGTCCGCAGTCTCCGGAGCTCTTACCCGCGACACCGGTCGCGAGTTGTCCCGCGCGAGCGCCACCGGCGTGTTGCTCTACCGCAACTACCTGGTCTACCGGCGCGGCTGGATCTTCTTCCTCACCGGCTTCCTCGAGCCGGTCTTCTACCTGCTGTCGATCGGCGTGGGTGTCGGCAAGCTGGTGCACGGTTTCGACGTCGGCGGTCACACCGTGCCATATGCCGACTACGTCGCGCCCGGCATGCTCGCGGCGTCGGCGATGAACGGCGCGGTCTTCGACACCACCTTCAACGTCTTCTTCCGGCTGAAGTACGTCAAGCTCTACGACCAGATCCTCGCGACACCGCGCACCACCGCAGACGTCGCGCGTGGCGAGATCAGCTGGGCGCTGCTGCGCGGCGGCAGCTATGCGGCAGCGTTCCTGATCGTGATGGCGGCGCTGGGCATGGTGCACTCGTGGTGGGCGATCCTCGCACTGCCGGCCACGCTGCTCATCGGGTTCGCGTTCGCCGGGATCTGTATGGCGCTGACCACCTGGATGCGGTCGTGGCAGGACTTCGAATACATCACCCTCGGGGTAATGCCACTGTTCCTCTTCTCCGGCACCTTCTTCCCGGTCAGCGCCTTCCCCGACTGGCTGCGCTGGGTGGTGGAGTGCACGCCGCTCTACCGGGGCGTGGTGCTCTGTCGGGAGCTCACCACCGGCGAGGTCACCTGGGCGTCCGCGGTGTCGGTGGTCTACCTGGTCGTGCTGGGCCTGATCGGCACACGGGTCGTGGCCCGGCGGCTCGACGCGCTGCTGCTGACCTGAGCGACCCGTGGGTGCCGCTCAACTACGGCGCCTGCCAATCGGTGATGCGCCAGCCGTCCGGCGTCCACCGCACCGAGACGTCGGTGCGCTGCCCGGACCCGGCCGGGACGGTGCGGCGCCCGGTTGCCGTGACGACGTGATAGGCAGGACGGTCGATCACGGCCGTCACGTGCACTGTGTCGCCTTCCCCCGGCTCCACCCGGGCCGAACGCACGCGAAACCTCAACCCGTCATACTGCACGCCGTTCGCGACGGCCTTGCCGAGGTCGGCCCGATCTCGTTTGTCCGCAGCAGAGCCCGGCACCAAAGCGGTATTCAGGCGCCGCGCATCGACGTTCGACCACGCGGCTGCCCGCGCATCGGCCAGGGACTGCACCACCTGCACCGGGTCGCTGCCGAGTCGCTCCGGCGCCGGATCGGCGGCAGAGGGCCGCGCGCTCGCCGACGGTCGTGCCGCCGGCGCACTCGGTGAACCTTCGGTAGCTGCGGAGGCGCCGCCGCCGGAACGGTCCGGTGCACCCAACGCGACGGCGCTCACGCCGAGTGCGACCGCGACGGCGACCCCGGTCCAGGCCCACCGGACCGATGGTCCGCGCCGCCCCGGGTCGCGCCCGGCGCGGCGGGTGCGGCGGGCCGATCGGGACGCTTGCGGGTGCGCGTCGACGACCTGGCCGGCTTCCGCTCGGATCCGACGGGTGAGCGCCTCAGCGGGGTCCTCGCTCGCGGCGACGGCAACTCGGCGGGCCGCCGATCCCTGCACGGGGGCCGGCTCGGGGTCGGCACATCGCCACAGGGACAGCGCAAAGTCGCCGGGCAGCGGTCGCGCCGAGTCCGTATGCGCCAGAGCGGAATTGACCAGGTCCCGGAGCTCCTGAGGCACCTCCGGGGCAAGCTCTGACAGGTCGGCCCGCAAGGCGGCCGGCTCGGGAGGCGCACCGGTGAGCGCGCGCCAGGCGATCGCACCGAGCGAGTAGACATCAGCTGCCGGCGTCACAGCGGCGCCGGCGAGTACCTCCGGTGCGGCCCAGGCCTCGGTCGCCCACACCTCGTCGCCGACGTGACCGGCGAGCTGCGACATACCCAGGTCGCCGATCAACGGCTTGCCGTCACCGGTCAGCAGGATGTTGCCCGGGCTGAGATCGCCGTGCACCAACCCCAGGCCGTGCAGATCGTGCAGCGCGCGGGCCACCGGGCAGAGCACGGTGACCAACTCCCCTGGTGTCAACACCCCACGGCGGGTCAGCGTCTCGGCAAGCGACCCGCCTTCGGCAAGCTCCATCACCAAACCGAGGCCAGGCGGCTCCGATGCGGTGTCGAGCACGACGTCGACCAGTCGCACGACGTGCTCGTGACGGATCGACTCCAGGACCGTGATCTCGTAGTCCAGTTGCTCTGCCTCCCCCGCGAGCACCTTCGCTGCCAACCGAATCCCGTCGGCGGAACGCACCGCCCAGACGGTCCCGGTCGCACCGCGCCCGATCGGACCGATCACCTCGTAGCCGGGCAGGCTGGGCTGTCGGAGGCCCGCGGCCCGGTCGGATGCGCCGGAAGTGTCCACCGCTCCACCGTGGCACTCGCACGCTGTCGCGCGCAGAAGTTGTCCACAGGCACCGCATTAGGGTGTGGCGAGTGAGCGACGACCTCATCTCGACCCAGCAGGCGGCCGACCTGCTCGGCGTGCGCGTCGCGACCGTCTACTCCTATGTCAGCCGCGGACTGCTGCACCGCGCGGGCGCCGGCAGATCGCGGCAGGACGGCTCACGCTTCGACCGTGCCGAGGTCGCGCAGCTAGCGGCTCGGCACCACCGACCGCGCGGCGGTGTCTTCGAACTCACCGTCGAGACCGCCGTCACAAGTCTCGACCCACAAGGACGGCTGCTCTTCCGCGGGCGCGATGCCGGCGAACTCGCCGAGCACTCTTGCTTCGAGCAGGTTGCCGAAATCGTCTGGGGCGAGCCGGATCCGCCGGCCGTCTGGCCGTCCGGCACAACCCCACCGATCCGGTATGACGACGCCACCCGCTGCGACCGCATCCGGCTCGCCGTCCAGTCCGCCGCCATCACCGACCCCGATCGAACCAGCCTGTCGGCCAGTCATTTTCGGGCCGCCGGCCGCCGCGCGATCATGACGGCGATCGCCGCTCTCACACCGTCCGCTCCACCGCCTGCCCCGTCCGTCGCGGCAGGTGTTTGGTCCGCCTTGAGCGACCGGGCCTGCCACCCCGACGAGCTGCGCGCAGTTGAGGTCGCACTCGGGATCCTTGCCGATCACGAGCTCGCCACCTCGACGCTGGCCGCCAGGGCAGCCGCGAGCACCGGCGCCGACCCCTACCTGGTGATGCTCGCCGGAGCGTCGGCGCTCGCCGGTGAGCGCCATGGCGCCGCGTCGGCCCCGGCATACGATCTGCTGGTGGCGGCGCGGTCCGGGAGCGCCGAGATCGACGACACACCAGCGGGATTCGGTCACGCGGTGTACGTCGGGAACGATCCCCGCTTCGACGTGCTCCTCTCCGCCGTGGGCCGGGTCGCTCCGGACGTCGTCGGCACGGTCGACGAGCTCGTGGTCCGCGTCGGGCGCCGGCACGGGGTGGCACCGAACGTCGACCTCGCCCTTGCCGCGCTCTCACTCGCCACTGACCTGCCGCGGGACGCCGGTGCGGTGCTCTTCATGCTCGCCCGCCTCTCCGGCTTCGTGGCGCACGGCATCGAGGAGCAGGGCCACCCGCTCCGCTTCCGGCCCCGGGCCACCTACACCGGTCGGTCAGAAGATCACTCGGGCAGCGGGCCGACGTAGCGCGACCTCGGCCGGATGATCTTGCGGTCCCGACTCTGCTCCAGCACGTGCGCCGCCCATCCCACCACGCGACTGCACGCAAAGGTCGGGGTGAACATCTCGCGCGGCACCCCGCACGCCTGCATCACCACGCCCGCGTAGTACTCGACATTCGCTCGCAGCGGCCGATCCGGCTTTGCCTCATCGAGCACCTTGACGACCTCTGCCTCCGCCGCGACGGCCAGGTCCGCGGTCGGTCCGCCTAGCTCAATTGCGGTCTCCTTCAACAGTTCCGAGCGCGGGTCGAGGGTCCGATAGACGGGGTGACCGAATCCCATCACCCGTTGCCCGGCAGCGAGCTGTGCGCGCGCCCAGCCCTCTGCGCGCTCCACCGATCCGATCTCGTCAAGGGCGTCCAGGGCCCTGCTCGGGGCACCGCCGTGCAGCGGGCCGGCCAGCGCGCCGACACCTGCGACCAGGCACGAGCTCAGGTCGGTGCCGGTCGACGCGACCGTGCGGGCGGTGAACGTCGAGTTGTTGAAGCCGTGGTCGATGGTCAGCACGAGGTAGCGGCTAAGTGCGGCGATGTGTTCTGCGCTCGGGGTCCTGCCGGTCAACATCGCGAGATAGCTTGCGACATAACCAAGTTCGGGCCGTGGGGCGACCGGCTCCCGTCCACTCGCCAGCGCGTGTGCCGCCGTCACCAGCCATGGCACCACGGCTGCGGTGCGCAGCGCAGCACGTTGCTTGATGTCCTCGTCGCTGTCCCAGAGCGGCCGGTCACCGGTCAGCGCGCCGTATGCCGAAAGCGCCGTCCGCAGAGTGACCAACGGGTCGTCGCTGCCTGCTGCCCGCATCACCACCCCGAGTTGCTCCGCCAATCCCTCCGGTATGACGAGGGCTTCTGCCACGTCGGCCTCCCATGGACCCCGCTGCGCCTCGGTCGGCAGCTCGCCGCGGAGCATCAAGTGCCAGACGTCCTCGAAGCTGTGGTCCCGGGCTAGGCGCGTGGCGTCGTACTGCCGGTAGTGAAAGAAGCCCTCCGCACCGCGCACGTCGCCGATCGCTGTCTCGGCGACGACGACACCGGCCAATCCCGGTGGGGTGACAATGAGTTCGCTGGCTGCTGAGGTGGTCATGACGGCAGCGTGCGGCTGCCGGCCAGTGAGCGTCAATCTTGACGACGTCAACATAGGCGCGGACGAAAATCGGTTGTCGCCTCCGTGATTGGCGACCTAACCTCGCCGCACGGTGAGGTTGACCCCGTTCGGTGGACATCCTGATCGCCAGGCATTTGGCTTGGCAGGGAAGGATGCCCTGCGCAGGTTCGATCGTGGGGCACTGAACGTGGTGTGGACCTCCGACATCACCCATCTGGCCACCGGGCAGGGCTGGTTGTATCTGTGCACGGTCCGCGACGGGTGCTCCCGGCGGGTGATCGGGTACGCGTTCGCTGACAACCTGCACACCGACCTGGTCGAGACCGCGCTGCGTCGCGCGGTCACCTTCCGCGATCCGGCCTCCGGATCGACCGCGAAGGTCATCTTCCACGCCGACCGGGTTGTCAGTACACGTCCACTCAGCTGGCTGACGTCGCCGACGAGGTCGATGTGCGGCTGTCCGTGGCGCGGACCGGGGTGTGCTGGGACAACGCTCAGCAGGAATCGTTCTGGTCGACGCTGAAAACCGAGTACTACCAGCGGCACTCGTTCGACACACACGCCGAAGCGATCACCCGGGTCAGCTCCTGGATCGAGACCGTGTACAACTGTCGGCGACGGCACAGCGCACTAGGCCAGATCAGCCCCATAGCCTTCGAGAACACGCTCACCACCACGGCCAACGAAGCCGCTTAACCCGATGTCCACGAAACGGGGTCAACCCCACTGTGCCTTCGAGCAGGTCGCCGACATCGTCTGGGACGACCCGCACCAGCCGGCCGCGTAGCCCGCGACCCCGCCCCTCCGATCGGGTATGACGGGGCGACCCGCTGTGACCGAATCCGCCCTGGCATCCAGTCCTCGGCAACAACCGACCCGGATCGAACCAGCCTGTCCGCCGAGCATATTCGCGCGGCAGCTCGTCGCGCGATCATGACGGCGACAGCGACGCCCGCGGCGCCGACCGTGGTCGGCAAGAGTGTTGTGGCGGGTGCCTGTGTCGGACTGACCAACCGCGCCACGCAGCCACCGAAGCCGACGCAAACAACACATTCCGCGCCGGAGGATTTTACGATTTGCGTACTTTTTGGCACTTGACGTGCACATGCGCTACATGGTCGAGTGAGAGAGTTCGCGATAGCTTCTCAAATACTCAGGGGAACCGAAATGAGAATGCGCGCCATTTGCACTGCTGTTCTGCTATCCACCACATGTGTTGGTGTGGCAGATGCGCCCGCCCGGCTACGCATACAACGTTCGTGGTTACGAGTACGTGCCTTACGAGCGATACACGATTTGGACAACTGTGTACCGTAACGGCCAACCCACTAGCACGAGCGAAAGGGACACAGTCACCGCCGGCACACACGGAGCATGGTCCACGTCGACGCATTACGGCTACGCCGGTGCTGATAACGTCGGCATCGGCGCAAACGTGCGCGACTCGTACGGGACTATTCTCACGTCGACATATTCCGGCTGCGGAACACCTGCCAAGATGTGAAATGACATCAACAACAGTAGTCGGAACATATAAGGGTGCGAAGGTTCGCCTCGCGCAACCGGAGATTACAGATGGTTCGGTAGAAGTTACCTTCTTCATCGAATCTGACGGCCCAGGCGACACCAGCCCGTCCGGGTTCCTAACAGACATCGTCCCGACATTGACGCTCGGGGAGAGAGTTCTCAAGGTCCGAGAACTTAACGGCGTAACCGTCAACGCAACGTCGTCGCCGTGGTGGGTGCTGTGGAGGTTCGTCGACGACACACCCGACCGCAGCGGATCGCTCCACTTCACCGGCCTTGACCAAGACAAGACGGTACCCGTGACGCTGCCGAGCGCGTGACGACCCGGCACTTCAAGGTGCCATCTTGCGCCGATGTGACCAGGCACGAGGTCAGGTCGGTGCCGGTGGACGCGACGGTCCGCGCAGTGAACGTCGAGTTGTTGAAGCCGTGGTCGATGGTGAGCACCAGGTAACGGCTGAGCACGGTGACGTGTTCGGCGCTCGGAGCACCGCCGGTCAGCGTCGCGAGATAGCTTCCGACATAACCGAGTTCAGGTCGCGGCGCGAGTGGTTCCTGCCCCTTCGCGAGAGACTGTGCCACAGTCACCAGCCACGGCACGACGGCCGCTGTGCGCAGGGCGGCACGTTGGTTGGTGTCCTCGTCGTTGCCCGCCGCCCGCATGACAGTCCCCAGCCGATCTGCCAATTGCGCTGGTATGACGAGAGCTTCGGCCACCTCGTCCTCCCACGCCGCACGACGGTCGCCGGTCGGCAACTCCCGCGGAGCATCAAGTGCCAGACATCCTCGAAGCTGTGGTCCCGGGCTAGGCGCGTGGCGTCGTACTGCCGGTAGTGGAGGAAGCCTTCGGCGCCACGCGCGTCGCCGATCGCTGTCTCGGCGACGACGACACCGGCCAATCCCGGTGGGGTGACAATGAGTTCGCTGGCTGCTGAGGTGGTCATGACGGCAGCGTGCGGCTGCCGGTCAGTGAGCGTCAATCTTGACGACGTCAACATAGCCGCGGACGAAAATCGGTTGTCGCCTCCGTGATTGGCGACCTAATCTCGCCGCACGGCGACGACGGGAGTGACGCCCCCGAGCCGATCGCAGGACAAGAGGTCGCGGCATCCGCTGCGGCGAAGGTGTGGTGGCACCGCGAAGTTGGCCCCATCGCCCACACCTCCGGGGAGTCGTTTTCTCATGGAGGTGAATACACATGCACCAGCGCATCCTGGCCGCCGAACTGGCGCAGATCCCGATTGGGTCGGAGGTCACCCTCGCCGGTTGGATCCATCGACGCCGGCAACTGTCGGGCGTGAGTTTCCTTGTGCTGCGCGACCGTTCGGGTCTGGCCCAGATCGTGGCAAAGGCGCCCCACGCCCGCGCTGCGATCGGCACGCTCGGCGAGGAGTCGGTCGTGCAGGTGCGCGGCAGGCTGGCCGCCAACGACGCCGCACCCGGCGGTCTCGAGGTGATTGAGCCACGCATCGAGCCACCCACCGAACCATCACTCACCCCACCGGTCGAGCTCTGGCGACCCGCCCAATCCGAAGGACTGCCAACCAGATTGGACCACGCAGCGGCGGCGCTGCGACACCCGCGTAGCAGAGCCCGTTGGCAACTGGCTGCGGCGTCGCTGCATGGCTTCCGCTCGTCACTCGACTCCGAGGGGTTCACCGAGGTGTCGACCCCGAAAGTGGTCGGCATGGCCACCGAGTCCGGCGCCAACGTCTTCCAGCTCGACTACTTCGGCAGACCGGCCTATCTCGCGCAGTCGCCGCAGCTCTACAAACAGATGCTGGTCGGAGTGTTCGAGCGGGTCTTCGAGGTCGGTCCGGTGTTCCGCGCCGAGCCGCACGACACAGTCCGGCATCTTGCCCAATACACCTCTCTCGACGTCGAATTCGGCTTCATCGAGAGTCACCGCGACGTGATCGCGATGTTCCGGACCGTGCTCGCCGGCATGCTCAGCTCTGTCCGGGAGCGTGCCGCCGACGCGGTGGAATTGCTCGGCGTCGACGTCCCGCAGGTGCCGGAAGCGTTGCCCGTCATACATTTTCGGGAGGCGCTGCGGCTGGTCGGTGCCGCACCGGACGAGCCGGACCTCGAGCCGGCACACGAGCGAGCACTCGGGGTCTGGGCCAAGGAGACTCACGGTTCGGATTTCCTTGTGGTGGAGGGCTATCCGATGGCGAAGCGCCCGTTCTACACCCACCCGCAGCCGGACGACCCACGATGGTCCAACAGCTTCGACGTGCTCTTCCGCGGGCTGGAGCTGAGCACCGGCGGCCAACGGCTGCATCGGCCGGCGGACTACCGCGCCGCACTGGCGACGAGCGGGCAGTCGGCAGAGGAGTTTTCGGCATACCTTGAGGCATTCGACCACGGAATGCCGCCGCACGGCGGTTTCGCGATCGGGCTGGAGCGCTGGGTGGCCCGGCTCACCGGGGCAGCGAATGTGCGGGAGGTGACGCTCTTCCCGCGTGACCTGCACCGCCTGGCCCCATAGCGGTCAGGCGAGGATGTCGGGCAGCCGCTTCTCGACGAACGGCAGCACCTCACGCACGGTCACGTCGCGGCCGAGCTCCTCGGTCAGCGACGTGACCCCGGCGTCGGGGATGCCGCACGGGACGATCACCTGCGACCACGACAGGTCGCAGTCGCAGTTGAGCGCGAAGCCGTGCATGGTCACGTCCCGGCTGACCCGGATGCCGATCGCACCGATCTTGCGCTCCTGCTTGCCGTCGCCGGCCGGCAGCCAGACGCCGCTGCGACCCTCGACCCGGGTCGTCTCCAGGCCGAGGTCACCGCAGACGTCGATCATCAACTGCTCGAGCCGGCGCACGTGGCCGACCACATCGACCGGGTCGGGCAGGTGCACGATCGGGTAGCCGGTCAGCTGACCCGGGCCGTGCCAGGTGATCTTGCCGCCACGGTCGACGTCGATGACCGGGGTGCCGTCGAACGGCCGCTCGTGCGGCGCGGTGCGCTTGCCCGCGGTGTAGACCCGCTGGTGCTCCAGCAGCAGCGTGGTGTCGGGCTGCTCCCCCGCCACGACTGCCGCATGCACCTGCCGCTGCAGATCCCAGGCGGCCTGGTAGTCGACGAAGTCAGGGTCGAAGCCGACGTGCTCGATGCGCATGCAATCACGGTACGCCGGTCGCGGCCGCCCGCTCCGGTCAGGCCGGGTCAGGGCACGATGCTGTCGACATACCCGCCGTCGACCCGCACCGACGCGCCCGTGGTCGCCGAGGCGAGGTCGGAGCTGAGGTAGGCGACCATGTTGGCGATCTCGGCCGGCTCGATGAGCCGCTGCAGCAGCGACTGCGGGCGGTGCTTGCGCATGAACTCGCGCTGCGCCTCCTCCCACGGCAGGTCCTTGTCGACCAGCTCGTAGACGAAGTCCTCCACGCCGCCGGTGTGGGTCGGGCCGGCGATCACCGAGTTGACCGTCACGCCGGTGCCCGCGGCGTGCTTGGCGAAGCCGCGCGAGACCGACAGCAGCGCGGTCTTGCTCATCCCGTAATGGATCATCTCCTCGGGTATGGCGATCGCGGAGTCGCTGGCAATGTTGAGGATTCGGCCCCAGCCGCGCTTCATCATGCCGGGCACGGTCGAGCGGATCAGCCGCACCGCGCTCATCACGTTGGTGTCGAAGTAGCGGCGCCATTCCTCGTCGGAGATCGTCGCCGGATCGGCGCTGCCGAAGATGCCGAGATTGTTGACCAGCACGTCGACATCGCCGGTCGCGGCCAGCACCTGGTCGGCACCCTCGGCAGTCGTGACGTCACCCACCGCCGGCACGAAGTCACCGTCGGGAGTGGCTGCGGCGAGCTCGGCGATGGCCTGCTCGACCCGCTCGGCGCTGCGGCCGTTGACACCCACCCGTGCCCCGCAGTCGGCCAGCGCGGTGGCGATCGCCGCACCGATGCCCTGGGTCGATCCGGTGACGAGTGCGGTGCGTCCGGTCAGGTCGAGTACGAGAGCCATGTCAGCACTCGATCACATTGACCGCGAGTCCGCCACGTGCCGTCTCCTTGTACTTCACCGACATGTCCCGGCCGGTGTCGCGCATGGTCTTGATCGCCTTGTCGAGACTGACCGTGTGCACCCCGCTGCCGACCACCGCGAGGCGGGCGGCATTGATCGCCTTGACACTGGCGATCGCGTTGCGCTCGATGCACGGGATCTGCACCAGGCCGCCGACTGGGTCGCAGGTCAGGCCGAGGTTGTGCTCGATGCCGATCTCGGCGGCGTTCTCGATCTGGGTGGGGGTGCCGCCCATGACCTCGGCGAGACCACCGGCGGCCATCGCGCAGGCCGAGCCGACCTCACCCTGACAGCCGACCTCGGCGCCCGAGATCGACGCATTCTCCTTGAAGAGGATGCCAATTGCCGCTGCTGCCAACAGAAATCGCACGATGCCGTCCTCGTCGGCTCCGTCGACAAAGTTGACGTAGTAGTGCAGCACCGCCGGGATGATGCCGGCGGCGCCGTTCGTCGGCGCGGTGACGACGCGACCGCCGGAGGCGTTCTCCTCGTTGACCGCGAGGGCGTAAAGGTTGACCCAGTCCATGACCTTGAGCGGGTCGTCGCGCAGTGCGCCCTTGGTCAGCTCCCGGTGCAGCTCTGGCGCGCGGCGCGGCACGCGCAGCCCGCCGGGCAGCACGCCTTCGTGCCCGATGCCGTTGCGCACGCACTGCGCCATGACCTGCCAGAGCGCGAGCAGGTCCGCGCGGACCTCGTCCTCGGTGCGCCAGGACAATTCGTTGCGCAGCATCACTTCGCCGACGCTCAGTCCTTCGCGCTGGCAGATCTCCAACAGCTGCGCACCGGTCGAGAACGGGAACTCCACCTTGGTGTCGTCGAGCACCACCCGGTCGGCGCCGGTCGCCTCCTCGTCAACGACGAAGCCGCCGCCGACCGAGTAGTAGACGCGGCTCGCGATCAGCTCGCCGCCCCCGTCATACGCATCGAACTGCATGCCGTTGGGGTGCGCCGGCAACGACTTGCGCCGGTGCAGCACCAGATCGGTGTCAGGATCCCAGGGGATCTCGTGGGTCCCGCCCAATCGCAGCGTATGGCGGGTGCGTGCCTCGGCGACACGGGCGTCTGCGGAGTCGGTGTCGACCGTCTCGGGCTGTTCGCCCTCCAGGCCCAGGACGACCGCTTTGTCCGAGCCGTGCCCGTGGCCGGTCGCACCGAGCGATCCGAAGAGCTGGGCCTCGACTCGACGCACGGCGTCGAGCTTTCCGGTGTCGGCCAGGCCGTCGACGAACGTCTTGGCGGCCCGCATCGGACCGACGGTGTGGGAGGAGGACGGCCCGATGCCGACGGAGTACAGATCAAACGCGCTCAACGCCATACCCAAAGCATAATCACCAGCCCACTCCAGCAACGAAATCCGTGGTCGAATGGTTGATTAACGTCACAACTCGTGGCAACATGCAGGCATGGCCGAGCCAAATCGCACATCTTCCCGCCCGGCGCTCGACGACGTGTCCAAGGCGATCATCGGACACCTGCAGTCCGACGGCCGCGCCGCCTATTCGGCGATCGCGCGGGAGATCGGCCTGTCCGAGGCGGCGGTCCGCCAGCGGGTGCAGCGGTTGCTCGACTCCGACGTCCTGCAGATCGTCGCGGTCACCGATCCCGCACAGGTCGGCTTCGACCGGCAGGCCATGATCGGCCTGACCGTGCACGGCGATCTGGGCGGCGTGCAGGTGGCTCTCAACGAGATGCCCGAGGTCGCCTACATCGTGCTCACCGCGGGCCGGTTCGACATCCTCGTCGAGGTCGTCTGCGTCGACGACGACCACCTGCTCGACCTGCTCACCGCCAAGATCCGGGCGATCCCCGGTGTCGCCGACACCGAGACCTTCGTCTACCTCAAACTCGCCAAACAACGCTACGACTGGGGAACGAGATGACAACAACCACAGCGCAATCCACCGATCTGACTCCTGCGGGCACGCCGCGCCAGGAGGCCGCACGGGACCACCTCTGGGGTCACTTCACCCGGCAGTCGGTCTACGAACCGGTCGACCAGGGCGGGCTCGGCGCCAACATTCCGCTGATCACCCGCGGTGAGGGTGCCTACATCTTCGACGACGCCGGCAAGAAGTACCTCGACGGCCTCTCCGGCCTGTTCACCGTGCAGGTCGGTCACGGCCGCGAGGAGCTCGCCGAGGCGGCCGCCAAGCAGGCCAAGGAGCTGGCGTTCTTCCCCATCTGGTCCTACGCCCACAAGCCGGCGATCGACCTCGCGGAGCGACTCGCGTCATACGCACCGGGTGACCTCAACCGGGTCTTCTTCACCACCGGCGGCGGCGAGGCCGTCGAGTCGGCGTGGAAGCTCGCCAAGCAGTACTACAAGCTGGTCGGCAAGCCGACCAAGCACAAGGTGATCAGCCGCGCGATCGCCTACCACGGCACGCCGCAGGGTGCGCTGTCGATCACCGGGCTGCCGCCGCTCAAGGAGATGTTCGAGCCGTTGGTGCCGGGTGCGTTCAAGGTGCCCAACACCAACATCTACCGGGCAGCTCCCGAATTCCGTGACGACCCAAAGGCTTTCGGCCGCTGGGCCGCCGACCGCATCGCCGAGGCGATCGAGTTCGAGGGGCCCGACACGGTCGCCGCGGTCTTCCTCGAGCCGGTGCAGAACGCCGGTGGCTGCTTCCCGCCGCCGCCCGGATACTTCGAGCGGGTGCGCGAGATCTGCGACGAGTACGACGTGCTGCTGGTCTCGGACGAAACGATCTGCGCGTTCGGCCGGATCGGCGAGATCTTCGCCTGCAAGGACTTCGGTTACACCCCGGACATCATCACCTGCGCCAAGGGGATGACCTCCGGCTACTCCCCGATCGGCGCGATGATCGCGAGCGACCGGCTGTTCGAGCCGTTCCGGCACGGCACCACGTCCTTCCCGCACGGCTACACCTTCGGCGGGCACCCGGTGTCGGCCGCGGTCGCGATGGCCAACCTGGACATCTTCGAGCGCGAGGGCCTCGTGCAGCACGTGCACGAGAACGCCCCGAAGTTCCGTGCGTCGCTGGAGAAGCTGCACGATCTGCCGATCGTCGGCGACGTCCGCGGCGAGGGCTACTTCTACGGCATCGAGCTGGTCAAGGACAAGGAGACCCGCGAGACGTTCAACGACGACGAGGCCGAGCGGATGCTGCGCGGGTTCCTCTCCAAGGCGTTGTATGACGCAGGTCTCTACTGCCGCGCCGACGACCGCGGCGACCCCGTCGTCCAGCTGGCGCCGCCGTTGATCATCGGCCAGCCGGAGTTCGACGAGATCGAGCAGAAGCTCCGCGGCGTCCTCACCGAGGCGTGGTCGATGCTCTGAGCGGCGACGCCGTGAGCACGCACTGATGTCAACGACTCTGGTTCACTGACCCGCGTGGAGCCGCTTCCGAAATACTGGATCGCCGCGCGCAAGGGCAGCCAGACGGCCTGGGGCTGGTCCAGCCGGTCGCTCGACGACGCTCGCGCCGTCGGGTACGACCGGCTGGCCCGTCTCCTGGCCGCGGTGCACGACGGCACGATCAGGGGCTCCTACGGCTGGGCGCCGCCGCGCGAGTTGACCCTGCACGAGGAGCGCGACGACGCCGGCGTGCTGATCGGGGTGGTGTCGCGCAATCGCTACGGCGCCGACGTGCTCAACACCGACCATTTCCTCATCGCCGACGTCGACGTCCGCCAGACGGTCGCGCAGCACGGGCGGCGGCTGCTGCGGCGTGCGTTCGGACGCCCCGAGGAAAGCACCAACAGCCCGAAAACCTTGGCACTGCGCCAGATCGGTGAGTTCGCGTCAGCGCATCCGTCGGTCGGGGTGCGGGTCTACGAGACCTTCGGCGGCTTCCGGGCCATCCTCACCGGCACCGGCCTGCCGCCCGACTCCCTCGGTGCCGCCACGCTCTTCGACGAGCTCGCGACCGACCAGGTGTACGCCCGGCTGTGCCGGAAATACCAGACCTGCCGGGCGCGGCTCACGCCGAAGCCGTGGCGCGCCGGACTGCGTGCGTCCGCGCCGGCCTGGCCGCCGGCGGACCCTGACGCGGAGGGGCAATGGGGTTCCTGGCTGCGCGACTATCAGGCGGCGTCCGCGCCATACGCAACCTGCCGGCTGGTTGAGGTCGTCGGACCGCCGCCGCGGCCCTCCGAGCAGCGGTTGATCGCGCTGCACGACAGGGTGACCCGGGTTGCCGAAAAGTCGTTGCCCCTCGCCTGAGCGACCGTCCTGCTACTACATTCGTAGACATGACTGAACGCGAGCACGACATCGTCCTCTTCGGCGCGACCGGTTTCGTCGGTCGGCTGACCGCCGAACACCTGGCGAAATTCGCGCCGAAAGGCACCCGGATCGCCCTCGCCGGGCGCGATCGCGGGAGGGTCGAGGCGGTGCGCCGGGAGCTACCGCGCGCGGCTGCCGACTGGCCTGTCGTCATTGCGGATTCGAGCAATCCGGCATCGTTGCGAGCGATGGCCGAAAGCACTCGCGTGGTGATCACCACGGTCGGCCCGTACGCGAAGTACGGCCTCCCGCTGGTGGACGCCTGCGCCACCGCCGGGACCGACTACGTCGACCTGACCGGCGAGGTTCTCTTCGTGCGCGAGTCGATCGACCAGTTCCAGGAGGAGGCGAACCGCACCGGCGCCCGCATCGTGCACTCCTGTGGGTTCGACTCGGTGCCGTCCGACCTCGGAGTGCTCGTGCTGGCGGAGGCCGCGCGCGCGGATGACGCCGGCGAGCTCGGTGACACGACGCTGCACATGGCGATGAAGGGCGGTGCGAGCGGCGGCACCATTGCGTCGGCGATCAACCAGCTCGACGAGATCCGCGCCGACAAGACGAAGCGGAAGGTCGCCACCGACAAGTTCTCGCTCAGCCCGGACCGCGCGGCGGAGCCGAGTGGCGAATGGCGCGACTCGGTCGCCGTCCGGCATTCCCCCGAAATCGACGCGTGGACAGCACCTTTCGTGATGGCGACCTTCAACACCCGGGTCGTACGACGGAGCAACGCCCTCCTCGGGCACGCCTACGGCAAGAGCTTTCGCTACCGGGAGGTGCAACGCACCGGCAAGGGCATCGGCGGCCGCCTCGCCGCAGTGGCGCTCGCCGGAGGGCTCGGCATCGGATTCGGCGCGCTGAACCTGAAGCCGATCCGCCCGTTGGTCGAGCGGGTCGTGCCGTCGCCCGGCGAAGGACCGGACGAGAAGGCACGCGCCGCGGGTTGGTTCAAGGCTGAGGTACGCAGCACGACATCCACCGGTGCGGCGTACCGCAGCATCGTTGCAGCACAAGGTGATCCGGGCTATGCGGCGACTGCGGTGATGCTCGGTGAGAGCGCGCTCAGCCTGGCGCTGCAGCGGGACGAGTGCCCCCTGCCGACAGGCCTCAACGGCGGCGTTCTGACGCCTGCGACCGCGCTCGGCAACGTCCTTGCCGACCGCCTCCGGGCGCGCGGCTTCACGGTCGAGGCCGGTGCGGCCTGACCGGCTGATCGAAGCGGACAGCTTTGGTCCGCCCGCTTCCTTAGGCTGCCGGGTATGACGACGCCACGCGACCACATCGCCCGCCTGCGCCTGATCGCGCAGCGCCTCGTCGGGCCGGCGTGCCCGACACCGACCGACGCGGTGCGGTGGATGACCTGCTCGCAGGCCCAGGACTTCGCCGGCGCACGGTGCGCGGTGGCCTTGCGGTCCGGCACCTCGGTCGCCGAGGTCGAACGCGCAGTGAACGCAGGCGAACTCGTCCGGTCGTGGCCGATGCGCGGCACGCTGCAACTGGTCGCGGCCGAGGACTTGGCGTGGATGCTGTCGCTCAACCGGGAGCCGACGCTCCGGGCGCGCAAGCGGCGGCATGCAGAGCTGGCCATCACGCCGCGTGACGTCGCGCGCGCGACCGAGGTCACCGTCGCTGCACTTCGTGGCGGCGGGCGGCTGGACCGCGCCGGGCTGTTCGCCCTCTGGCAACAGCACGGCATCGCTACCGAGGGTCAGCGCGGCATACATCTGGTGCAGGCGCTGTCGCTGGACGGCGTGATCGTGCTGGGGCCGATGGTCGGCAAGCAGCATGGTTTCGTGCTCTTCGATGAGTGGATTCCTCGCAGTCGCAAGCTAACTCGCGATCAGTCGGTGGCGGAGTGGGCGGTCCGCTACTTCCGGTCGCACGGCCCGGCGACGGTCGCGGACTTCCGGTGGTGGAGTGGGCTGCTGCAGCGGAATCTCTCGCCGGTGTGGGAGCAGGTGCGCGGCGAGTTGGCGTCGCTCGATGTCGGCGAGACGACCTACTACCTGGATCCGGCGACGTTGGCCGCGTGGGAATCGCTCGGCTCGGCGACCCTGCGACCGCTGCTCACGCCCGCCTTCGACGAGATCCTGCTCGGGTATGCCGACCGCTCCCCCACCCTGCCGCCGTCCGTCGCCGACCAGGTCGTGCCGGGCCGGAACGGCGTCTTCCGTCCGGTGCTGATCGACGGAGGACGCGCCGTTGCGACCTGGCAGAAACCGGCGAAAGGCATTGGGGACGTGAGTGTCTCGCCGCTCGGCGGCCGGCTCACTGCTCGTGCGACGCAGGCGCTTCCTGGGTTGACCAGGCGCTATCCGTTTGCGTGAGTGGGTGCGACGTCGCGGTTCCCGCGCTGCTGGCGTACGTGCCGGCCGCGGGATCAACGCGCGCCGCGGGATGACTGGCTGGCCGCGGGATCAACGCGCGTGCCGCGGGACGAGGGACCGCCCTCGCGGCCTCACTCCGCTTCGCTCCGCTGGCGCTCCGCTTCGCTGCATAGGGCCGCTCACGCGGCCCCTCGCCCCGCTCAGGATCTCGCCACGCACCTGATCGTGCCCCCTTCTGCAACCTTCCGTTGGCGGTGGTCGAGTAGGGCGAAGCAGCGAAGCCCTTGGGGCCGGTGGGGGCTGGTCGAGTAGGGCGGAGGAGCGAAGCGGGGGAGCCCGTATCGAGACCACCCCACTCCACCACGCAACACCATCCCACCCGCCAGCGACAACCCCCGCCTGATCCCACGAATCACACTGGAAACACTCACGATTCAGCCTTGTGCACCCTTCCCAACCACATCGAACACGTGTATGATTTGGGCATGTCCCAGCTGCAGCAGGCACTCACCAACCAGGTGATCGCTGCTGCCACCACGAGCGAACTCTTGGAGGCCGCACAGACGCTGCTGCGGGCCGCGTTCGACAACGCCCGCCACGACGCCAACGGCACACCAGGCGACGGCACGTGTCTTTCGGATGGCGAGTTGCTCGATCAGGTGCTCGCCACCCAGCAGGTGCAAAACTCCGCCTGGGCCACCCAAACCCTGCGGCTGGACCAACTCGCGCAACGCGAATACGACAAACACCCCGAAAGCCCCGACACGTGGACACCGTTGGAAGTCGGTGCCCGGCTGGGGTGGACCGACCGGCAAACCAGCCTGCGACTCACCCAAGCGGTCGACAGTGTGCGTCACACGCCGCTGCTGCTCCACCAGGCCGGGACCGGGGAGTTGGAGGGACGGAAAGTGATCGCGGTCAGCGACGCCCTCGCCGACACCGTCAGCACCCTGGAATCAGCTGACGGACCCCACACACCGGGGTTGGCCGCGAAGATCACCGACGCGATCCAGGCCGAGATCCTGGCCAGCGCCCCGGAGACCTCGACATCGACGAAACTGCGCCGCCGCACCGGGCGCCTACTGACCCAGCACGCACCGGTCGCAGCCGACCACGCTGCGGCGGCACGACGACGAGAGTCCACCGACGTGACCGTCGCACCCCAGTGGGAACCAGGCATGTCCACCCTCACCGCCGTCCTGCCCGCGTTGGACGCGGCGCAACTCATCACCGCAATCAACACGCACGCAAAGACCCTGCACGAGACAACCACGACAACCAAAACATTGGGCGAGTGCAGGGTCGACGCCCTCACCGACCTCGTGCTGTCCGATGTGCGGGTGACCGCCGAGCTCGTCTTGCACGTGCCGTTCCACCCGGCTACCGCCGCGTCCACAAACACGAGTCCGGAGGCCGGCACTGGCGGGACCGAAGCGCACGGCCGCCACCGTGCGACGGGCACGAGTGACGCAACCGGCACGGGCGTGGGCGGCGGGGTCGGCGTGCTGGACCGGCCGAGCATCATCGACGACACAGCAGCAACCGACGCGACACCCGGAGCCGTCGGCGCGTGGACATCGAAGGCACGACCGCCCGGTCCGCCTGAGTTCATACTCCCGATCAACTCGGTCGTCCTCGACCTCGACACCTGCCGCCCGACCAGTTGCCGCCCGATCAGCGGGGCCGAACGCCAACTCAAAGCCAAGGTGCTCGAGGCCGCGCTCCGCACTGGCACCCGACCACCACCCGATCGGATCCGCTCCCAGCAGTCCACACCCAGTGAAACTCCCGCTCCCACCGCGAACCCCGCGCGGTACCGGCTCGGTGACGTCCACGTCCCCGGTGTCGGGGTCATCCCCGCTGACGCGATCCGCGAACTCACCCGCCTGCTCGGCACCAAGATCACCCGTGCCCTGGTCAACGCGGACACCGGGACGGTGGCCGAAACCGCTAACCAGACCTACACCCCCGGCACCCGCCTGGCACGATTCGTGCGGGCCCGTGACCAGCACTGCCGATTCCCCGGCTGCACCCGACCCGCAACACTCACCGACCTCGACCACGTCACCCCGTATCCGGACGGTCCGACCGCAGCCCACAACCTGCAATGCCTCTGCCGACACCACCACCGCGCCAAACACGAAACCGGCTGGACCGTGTCAATGACCCCCGACGGTGCCTGCACCTGGACCAGCCCCACCGGACACGTCTACACCACCCACCCCGCCGACTAACAGACCGCTGATCTCGATACGGCCCGCCTAGCGGCTCGACCTACTCGATCAGCGTGGAAATGGCTCGGCCTACTCGATCAGCGGGCCAGGCGCTCGGTGCGCGGGTCGGCCAACTCGATCAGCGTGGAACACGGCTCGGCCCACTCGACCAGCATGCAACGCCCAACGATCCGGAATGTTCGCCGATCGCCACCGCGCCGAAATCTCGCATGCGATCGCGCACTCGCCTTCCCTACAGTCACGCCATGTCCGAACCGGTCCGCACCACAACGCATTCGCAGCAAGGCGCGCTGCTCAGCCGGACCGCAACGCTACTGGAGCGAGTCGCACACGACCGGGTGGTCGGGCGCCCGGTGGTGATCCTGGCGTCGGTCCTTGCGGGGGCAACGCGGGCGGTCCGCGGCTTCCGTGCCGACGGCGCCACCAAGGTGCTGGTGATCGCCTTCAGCACCGGCACCGGTGAGGTCCCTCGTGGCGACGAGGCCGAAACGCTCATCGTCTCGAGCCCGCCGGCAAAGTCGGTGATGGACGAACTCGCTGCCTGGGACCGGCTGATCGCGCAGCAGCGCCGCACCCGACCTGACGACCGACGCACCCTGACACCGCAAACCCGTTGCAACGAGGGGAAACTCAGCGCGTCCCCCACTCCCATGCCGGACGGCTGAGCAGTCCCTGACCCTCGACGCGGGTCTCACCGAGATCCTTGGCGAGCACGACCTCGCAGGTCCCGCCCGTGCCGGGCGCCAGCACGTTCAGCAACGGCCCGGCATGTGTCACCACCAGCACCTGCGAACGCTCCGACGCACGCTTGATCAACCGCCCGAGCGGCGGCAGCAACTCCGGGTGCAAGGACGTCTCGGGCTCGTTGAGCACCATCAGTTCGGGTGGGTCCACGGTGAGCAGCGCTGCTGCCCACAGCACGTAGCGCAGGGTGCCGTCCGACAGCTCGGCTGCCCGAAGCGGACGCAGCATCCCGGGCTGGTGCAGCGCCAGATCGAACAACCCGTCATGCACGACCACCTCGAGCCGCGCGCCATCGAAAGCGTCGGCGATCGCCGTCTGCAGGTCGTCGAAACCACTCTCATTGATCGTCTGCACCGCCGCGGCAAGATCGGCACCGTCGTCGGCCAGCACCGGCGTCCGGGTGCCGACCTGGGGCCGGCGCGCCGGCGCCTCCGCGTCGGCCCGGAAGCCGTCGTAGAACCGCCAGGACCGGATCGAACGACGCACCGCGAACACCTCGGGCGCGACCTGCGGGTCGGCATACTCGGTCAGCACACTGCGAAACGGCGCCAAGCCGTCGGTGACCTCCGACCATGAGCGGCCCTCCCGCGCCTCGACCAGGCCCCGGGTGCGCCGCACCGAGACCGTCGCCGGTCGCATCACCGGGCCGCTGAAGATCCGCTCCCGCTTGATCTGCGGATCGCGCTGGAAAGCCGTCGGCAACCCGGTGGGCTGCGGCAGCCCGAGGTCCACCATGTAGCCGAAATCGTCACTGGCGTAACCAAGTTGGAGACTCACCGGTCCCTTCCGCACGGTGCCCTGCACCGCCGCACCGCGCCGGGCACCAGCCAGGGACTCGGGCCCGGCCCAGAGCGCCGAGTGCAGCCCGCCTTCCCTGGCGAGCGAGGCGATCACCCCGCCCTGGCCGCAATCGGCCAGCAACCGAAGGGCCCGGTAGAGGGACGACTTGCCGCTGCCGTTGGCGCCGGTCACCACGGTCAACCGATCGAGTGGGACGACGACATCGCGCAGTGACCGATAGCCGCTGACCGCGAGGGTACTGATCATGCGGCAAAACTAGGGGGCGCCACGGACAGCGTGTCCGTGGCGCCCCTTAGTCAACCGTCGATCAGCAGGGCCCGTGCAATCCGAGCGACGCGCGGACCGCGGCCGGAGCGGAGCCACAGCCCACCCCGAAGGTGCCGAGGTCACGCACCTGCCAGGTGGAGCCGGTCTTGTGCAGCACCACCTGCGCCGGGTCGGTCTGGCCGTTCTTCGGGGTCACTGTCGCGGCCGCCCACGACTTGTCACTCGCGGCGAACTTGATGCCGCTCACGGTGATGTTGTCGGCCGACACCGCCCCGAGCAGTTTGCTGTGCCGCACGGCAGCGGTGATCTGCTGGTTCGCGGAGGGTGCTGCGGCCTTCGGCACGACGACCTTCGGTGCCGACGATCGGCCGAGCGTGCCCGATGCTTCGGCGGGCGAGACCGCGACCGCCGCACCCGCAGCGAGTACGGCGGAGGTGGCGATGGTGACGACTGCTGTGCGCTTCATGAACGAATCCTTCCCACGACCCTTCCTCAAAGGATCGCGTTCCCCGAGTGTCGTCGGACGCGTCTGCGCCCGACACCTCCATGACGGCCAAGCTACGACTCTGGTTGGCACGATCAACCCCCTGTAACACGATCGTGACCGCGGATGGGTTTGAATCGGCACATGCCCGCCAAGGAGATCGAGACCGTCGAGGCGCTGCGCGCGCTGCTGCGCACCGGACAGTCACTGCACCACCTGCGGCTGCAGGACCTGGACCTGACCGAGGTGGAGCCGGAACTGCTTCAGGTGCGGTCGTTCTCCGGCCTGGTCGTGATGGGCGGCCGGGTTTCCGGGCCGCTCGACCAGCACCTGCGGCTGCACGGCGCACTCGTCTTCCCGTCCGATCCCGAGGTGCCGTTCGACCCGTGGAGCGCCCGGCTCTACCGGCCCGCCGAGCTGTACGCCGGGCTCCGCGCGGGCGGCTACCCGCAGACCCCCGACTCACGCACCTACCAGTGGTCCCTCGCCCCCGAGACGCAGCGGGACGCCTACGCGACCCTGCTGCGAGCGGTGCACGACGACAGCGTCACCGACGCCCTCTTCGAGCTGATCGACGGCCGGTCGGTCGTGGGCGTGATGGGCGGTCACGCCCTGGAACGCGGAACGAGCGGGTATGCCGATGCCGCGCGCCTCGGACGACGCCTCGCGAGCTCGGGCCGGGTCGTCACCACGGGCGGTGGACCGGGAGCCATGGAGGCGGCGAACCTCGGTGCCTTTGTTGATGATTCGGCCGCGTTGGACGATGCCCTGCGTGACCTGGCAGCCGTGCCCAGCTTCCGGCCGAGCATCGACGCCTGGGCAGGCAGTGCATTGGCGGTGCGCGAGCGCTTCACCCCCGCGCAAACCGCCGGCCAGGTGCGCAGTCTCGGCATACCCACCTGGTTCTACGGGCACGAGCCGCCCAACGTGTTCGTCGACTGGGTGGCGAAATATTTCAGCAACGCGTTGCGCGAGGACCTGCTGCTGCGGGTGTGCAACGCCGGCGTGATCGTGCTGCCCGGCGCTGCGGGCACGGTCCAGGAGATCTTCCAGATCGCAACCCCGCTCTACTACGCAGCCGAGGATGCCGCACTGCCGCCACTTGTTCTCGTCGGCGAGGACTACTGGACCCGCACGGTGCCGGTCTGGCCGGCGCTCCGGGCCCTCGCGGCCGACCGACCCATGGCGCGCGCGATCCGGCTGGTCGACGATGTCGGCAGTGCGGGCGACGCAATCGTCGGCGCCGGTTCGTAAAGTGGTCAGGTGAAGCGTTCCGCGCCTGAGTTCAGCCCGTTCACCACCTCGGTGCTGCGGGCCGCCGACCGACGGCTGCGTGCCTGCGAACGCGGCGACGAGATGACCCGGTATGCCGCCTGTCGGGCCGCGCTGTGCGCACTGGCGTCGGTCGACACCTTCTACGTCGGTCATTACCTCGGCCCGACAACCCTGTCGATCCCCTACTGCGTCGACAAGAAGCAGTTTTTGAGCGCTGACGTGCAGCAGTTCGGACCGCACGGCATGTCGGCGTACATTCTCACCGGACAGACCTATCGCTTCGCGGTCGATGACGGCCATCGGGTGCGTCTCGGCTGGGACGTCAGCGAACACCCGGTCCAGGACGCCGTCGTGCTCCCGCTGCGCCGCGGCGACGGCACGGAAGTGATCGGCATGATCGCGGTCGAGAGCATCACCCCCGACGCGTTCGACGACGAATTCGTGCACGCGATGGAGTGGCTGGCCCGGGCACTGGTCTGGGAGATGAACCAGGACCGCGAGTTCGCCGAGGACCTCGGGCTCTACGAGCTCTACCCCGAACTCGACAGCAACCAGCCGCGCAACGAGCTCGAGCAGTTCCGTTTGCTCAGTGGCGAATTGGAGCGGCTTCGGCTGGCGCTGCAGAGCGTCGAGCTGCCGGCGACCGACGAGTTCGCCGATCAGCGTCGAGAGCTCGACGACGCGCGCGCGGCCGGTGAGCGACTGCATCTGCTGCTGGTCGACCAGCACCAGGTCCGGTCACCGGAGAGGCAGCCCGCCCAGCTGGAGTCCGCAGCGCTCACCACGCGCGAACTCGAGATCGCCACCCTGATCGCGGCCGACGGTCTGAGCAACCGGCAACTGGCCACTCGGCTGTTCATCTCGGAAAAGACCGTCAAGGTGCATGTCGGCAACGTGTTGCGCAAACTCGGTGTCTCGCAACGGTCGGCGATCCCGTTCGTGCTCGGTGAGATCCACCCGTCACGCGACCTTTGATGCGTCGACGGCGACCGGGGCGACCACCGTCTTCGGGTGCCGCCGGCGCCACAGGGTGAGCACCCCGCGCCGCAACCACGCACACCCGATCAGGATCGCGATCGCGACGATGCCGTCCAGCCACCAGTGATTCGCGGTCGCCACCACCACGAACACGGTGAGCGCGAAGTGCAGCGGCCCGAGCAGGCGCCACGGCGACGTGCTCACCTGCCAGGCATACCAGCCGACGACCGCGGCGAAGAGCACGTGCACCGACGGCATCGCACCGAAGTTGTCGACCGAGAATCCCGCGTTGTAGACCGACTGACCGTAGAGCTCGGCGGTGTCGACATACCCGGGCAGCAGGCGCGGCGGCGCCACCGGGAAGAACTGCACCACGAAGCAGCCGAGGGTGCTCAACGCCAGCACCGTGCGCACCTGCGGATAGCGATCCCGATGGCGGAAATACAGCCACACCAGGAAGATCCCCATCACGGTGAAGTGCATCGACGCGTAGTAGAGGTTCGCCAGACGCACCAGTGCGTCATGCCCGAGGATCAGGTCCTGCACGGTGCGCTCGCTCGGGAGGAAGAGGTCGGACTGCACCCGGGCGATCCGTTCGGCCCGGCCTATCGCGTCCCCACCGGCGTCGGAGGTGACCTGCTGCAGGACCTGCCAGATCGCGAAAAGCCAGGCCACGATTGCGGCTTCACGGCAGAAGGTCGCGGCGCCGGGTCGGCGGCCACGCAGCAGCAACCAGATGACCGCCAGCACACTGCCCAGCACCAGGGCCTGACGCCAGGTCAGCATGAGGTTGGGCAACGAAGTCAACGCAACGCCCTGTCGATCAGGCGGTGGAGGCGGCCAATTGCCCGCAGGCGCCGTCGATGTCGGAGCCGCGGGTGTCCCGGATGGTCGTCGGTATGCCGTGGGCTCGCAGCCGCTCGACGAACTGCTGCTCGACCCCCTTGCGGGACGCCGTCCATTTCGAGCCCGGCGTCGGGTTCAGCGGGATCGGGTTGACGTGCACCCAGCCCTTGCCGCGCGCGGTGAGCTTCTCACCGAGCAGGTCGGCGCGCCACGCCTGGTCGTTGATGTCGCGGATCAGCGCGTACTCGATGGACACTCGCCGCCCGGTCTGCTCGTAATACCGGTATGC
Organism: Flexivirga meconopsidis; assembly: GCF_026162425.1. GTDB lineage: Bacteria > Actinomycetota > Actinomycetes > Actinomycetales > Dermatophilaceae > Flexivirga > Flexivirga meconopsidis. The sequence goes on from NZ_JAOBQJ010000002.1 coordinate 234,820, forward strand.
CGCATCAAGCGCCTCATCGACGGTCCACCGGGTGTTGATGGGCACCAGCTCGTTGCGCAGCTCATCGTCCGGAGCATGCAGTGAGAGCGCGAGCGTGACCGGAATGCCTTCTGCGGCAAGCTTGTCGATCGCCGGCACCAGACCGACGGTGGACATGGTGATGCCGCGGGCCGACATGCCAAGGCCGGCGGGGGCGGGGTCGGTGAGGCGGCGGATCGCGTTCACCGCCTGGCGGTAGTTGGCCAGGGCCTCGCCCATGCCCATGAAGACGACGTTGGACACCCGCAGCGGCTGCTCGCGGGACTCCTCGTCCCCGCCGGCGAGTTCGCCGGTGCGCAGCATCCGGGCACCGGCCACCACCTGCTCGACGATCTCGGCGGTGGTCAGGTTGCGGGTCAGCCCCTCCTGACCGGTCGCGCAGAACGGACAGTTCATCCCGCAGCCGGCCTGGCTCGAGATGCACATCGTCACCCGGTGCGGGTAGCGCATCAGCACCGACTCCACGAGTGCGCCGTCGAAGAGCCGCCAGACCTGCTTGATCGTGCGACCGTCGTCGGCCTGCACCGCGCGCACCGGCGTCATCAGCCGCGGCAGCATCGCCGACACCAATTCATCCCGGCCTGCTGCGGGCAGGTCGGTCATCACCGCGGCATCGTCGACGAACCGCTCGAAGTAGTGCGTCGACAGCTGTTTGGCACGGAACCCCTTGTGCCCCAACGCTTCGACCGCTTCCTTGCGGCCGGCCTCGTCGAAATCGGCCAGGTGCTGCGGCGGCTTGCCGCGCCGCGGCGCGGTGAAGGTCAGCTCACCCGGCTTGGGGCGGCGCGTGGGGTCGGGCAGATCGGTCACGACGGGCTCCTACTTGACCGCGACCAGCGGCGTCAGCACCGCCCAGGCGACCGGCACCACCAGCAGCAGCGAGTCGAGACGGTCCATCAGACCGCCGTGCCCGGGGATGAGATTGCTCATGTCCTTGATGCCGAGGTCACGCTTGATCATGGACTCGCAGAGATCACCGACGGTCGCGGCGATCACCGCGAGCGCACCCAGTAGCGCGCCGACCCACCAGCGACCGTCGAGGATCAGCCAGACCGTCAGCGCACCACCCACCACGCAGGCGGTCACCGATCCGGCGAAACCCTCCCAGGATTTCTTCGGGGAGACGCTGGGCGCCATCGGGTGCTTGCCGGCGACGACGCCCACGACATACCCGCCGATGTCGCTGCAGATCGTGACGATGATGAAGACGCAGATCCGGCCCGGTCCGTCGTCGTGGTGCAACAGCAGCATCGCAAAGCCCACCAGCGCGGGCACGTAGAGCGTGATCAGCGCGCCCGCCGCCACGTCGGACGGCATCTGCTCCAGGCTCCCGAACGACCGCCAGACGAGTATGGCGAGAACAGCGACAACGACACCGAACGCGAGCGCGGGGGCGCCCCACAGATAGGCCACGAGCGGCACCACCGCCGCCGCGGCGACGGTCGGCACTGCCGGCGGGTGCATCCGTCCGTGCGCCATCGCGCGCAGCAGCTCCACCGTGCCGATGACCGAGGCGACCATCGCCAGGCCGACGAACAGCTCCTTGCGGATGAACAGGCTGGCCAACACGATCGCGCCGAGCAGCACGCCGACGCCGATCGCGGCATACAAATTGCGACCGGCGCGTGGCGTCGGATTGTGCTCACCGTCGGCGGCCGGCACGGCCGGCGTGACGGAGCGCGCCTCGCGAGCCGCGCGGCGTGAGCTGGGTTCGGACATCAACGTCACCGGCGAGAGCGACCTCAGACCTCGAGGAGCTCGGCCTCCTTGCCCTTCAGCAGCTCGTCAACGGCGTCGACGTGCTTCTTGGTCGTCGCCTCCAGCTCCTTCTCGTGCCGGGAGCCCTCGTCCTCGCCGATGTCGCCGTCCTTGACCGCGCGGTCGATGTCTTCCTTGGCCTTGCGGCGCACATTGCGGATCGACACCTTGGCGTCCTCACCCTTCTGCCGGGCGAGCTTGATGTAGTCCTTGCGGCGCTCCTCGGTCAGCGCGGGCAGCACGACGCGGATCACGTTGCCGTCGTTGCCCGGGTTGACACCCAGGTCGCTCTCGCGCAAAGCCTTTTCGATGTTTGCCATCGAGCCCTTGTCGAAGGGCTGGATCAGCACCGTGCGTGCCTCCGGCGTCTGGAACGACGCCAGCTGCTGCAGCGGCGTCGGCGCGCCGTAGTAGTCGACCATCAGCTTGTTGAACATCGCCGCGTTGGCCCGGCCGGTGCGGATCGAGGCGAAGTCCTCCTTGGCGACCTCGACCGCCTTCTCCATCTTGTCCTCGGCCTCGAGCAGGCTGTCGTCGATGCTGCCGTCCATGGTGTGCTGACCTTCTTCGTCGATGTGGGTTGTCGAAACTTGGTGGGGTATGGCGGGTGCCGGCGCGCGATCAGGCGCTGACCAGCGTCCCGATCTTCTCACCTTGCAGGGCCTTGGTGATGTTGCCCGGGCCCTGCATGCCGAAGACCCGCATCGGCAGGTCGTTGTCCATGCAGAGGCTGAACGCCGCGGCGTCGACGATGCGCAGGTTCTGCGCGAGCGCGTCGGCGAACGAGACGGTCTCCAGCTTGGTGGCGTTCGGGTCCTGCTTCGGGTCCGCGGTGTAGACCCCGTCGACGCCGCTCTTGGCGATCAGCACGATGTCGCACCGGATTTCCAGCGCTCGCTGCGCGCTGACCGTGTCGGTGGAGAAGAACGGCATGCCGGCGCCCGCGCCGAAGATGACGACCCGGCCCTTCTCCAGGTGCCGCATCGCGCGTCGCGGGATATAGGGCTCGGCGACCTGACCCATCGTGATCGCGGTCTGCACCCGCGTGTCGATGCCTTCCTTCTCCAGGAAGTCCTGCAACGCCAGGCAGTTCATCACCGTGCCGAGCATGCCCATGTAGTCGGCGCGGGTGCGGTCCATGCCGCGCTGCTGCAACTCGGCGCCGCGGAAGAAGTTGCCACCGCCGACGACGACCGCGATCTCCACTCCACTGCGGGAGGCCTCGGCGATCTGTTCGGCCACCCCGCGGACCACCTCGGGGTCGAGCCCGATCTGGCCGCCGCCGAAGACTTCGCCGGAGAGTTTGAGGAGCACTCGCTGCGGGGTTTCGGTCGGGGCAGGGCTGATGGTCATCGCGGCCTCCGGGGTGCGGCAGACGTGAGCAGCGGTCGGTAGATCCTGCCACAACCGGGGCCGGGCACTGCCGGGCGGTCTGGACGAGGCCGAATCTGCGCCTGCCGTGGACATGCGCCACTGAACCGGATTAGCGTCGGGTCGGTTGGTCCCGTCATACCTGCCCGTCATCGCCTGTCACCTGAAAAGAGGAGCCACTTCGTGCACGACCGCCGATCCCTCACCGAGCACCGCATCGAGCGCGTGCTGAACGAACGTCTCAAGCCGGCCGTGCACCGCCGGGTCGGCGCCCTCGCCGTGCAGGCCTGGCACGTCGAGGGCGGGCAGGGTGAGCCCGTGCCGCCGAGCGCGGCGTTCGCCGCGTCATACCAGCCGTTCGCGGTGGGCGACCCGTGGGGACCGGCGTGGGGCACGACCTGGTTCCACATCACCGGCGATGCCCCCGCGGCCGACACGGCAGGTCCACTCGAGATCGTCTTCGACCTCGGCTGGGCCGACCACTCCCCCGGCTTCCAGGCCGAGGGCCTGGTCTACCGGCCCGACGGCACCGTCATCAAAGGCCTGAACCCGCGCAACGTGTGGATCCCGGTCGAGCCGGGCAAACCCATCGACCTGTATGTCGAGGCGGCCGCGAATCCGCTGATCCTGGAGATCGATCCGTTCCGTCCGACCAAACTCGGCGAGAAGACGACCGCCGGTGACGCTCCGCTCTACCGCCTGGCCCGCGCCGAGGTGTGCGTGCGCGACACCCAGGTGTGGGAGCTGGTCGCCGACATCGAGGTGCTCGACGGCCTGATGCGGTCGCTGCCGGAGCAGGACGGCTGGCGAATGGAGCTGCAGCTGGGGCTGGACCGCGCGCTCGACGTGGTCGACCTGCAGGACGTGCCGGGCTCGGCGGCAGCCGCCCGTGAGGTGCTGGCTCCGCTGCTGGCCCGCACGGCGAACCAGGGTGCGCACAAGATCAGCGCGGTCGGACACGCGCACATCGACTCCGCCTGGCTGTGGCCGGTGCGCGAGACCGTCCGCAAGGTCGCGCGCACGGTCTCCAATGTGACCAACCTGCTCGACAGCGACGACTCGCTGGTCTTTGCGATGTCGTCCGCGCAGCAATACGAGTGGATCGAGCGCGAGCGGCCCGAGGTCTTCGCCCGGCTCGTCGAGCACGTCAAGGGCGGGCGGTTCGTGCCGACCGGCGGCATGTGGGTCGAATCCGACACCAACATGGTCGGTGGCGAGGCAATGGCCCGGCAGTTTGTGATGGGCCAGGGCTACTTCCGCGAGAAGTTCGGGATCACCTGCTCGCAGGTGTGGCTACCGGACAGCTTCGGCTACTCGGCCGGACTGCCGCAGATCGTCAAGCAGGCCGGGCTGACTCACTTCCTGACCCAGAAGATCAGCTGGAACCAAAAGAACGTCTTCCCGCACCACACCTTCTGGTGGGAAGGCATCGACGGCACCCGGGTGTTCACCCACTTCCCGCCGGTCGACACCTACAACTCCGACCTGTCGAGTCGCGAACTTGCCCATGCCGCAAGCAATTTCCGCGACAAGGGCGCCACGTCATACTCGCTCGCACCGTTCGGTTGGGGTGACGGCGGGGGCGGTCCCACCCGTGAGATGCTGCAGCGCGCCGCCCGGACCAAGGATCTCGAGGGGTCGGCTCAGGTGAGCGTCGAATCGCCCTCGGCGTTCTTCACCAAGGCCGAGGCCGACTATCCGGATGCGCCGGTCTGGGCCGGCGAGCTCTACCTCGAGCTGCACCGCGGCACCTACACCAGCCAGGCGAAGACCAAGGCCGGCAACCGGCGCACCGAGCACCTGCTGCGCGAAGCCGAGCTGTGGGCGGCCACCGCTGCGGTGCGCGGACTGGCCGACTACCCGGCCGAGGACCTGAAACGACTCTGGAAAGTCGTGCTGCTACAGCAGTTCCACGACATCCTGCCGGGCAGCTCGATCGCCTGGGTGCACCGCGAGGCGGCCGACAACTACGCGGCCGTCGAGGCCGAACTCGAGGCGCTCATCGCCGACCGGCTGGCGGTGCTCGCCGGCGACGGTGACCAGCCGATCAGCTTCAACGCCACCCCCTTCGACGGTGCGGTGCCCGCGCTGTCCGGGGCCGTGCCGCAGCGGGCCGGCGCTCCGGTGCGGGTGGACGAGACCGGCGACGCCATCGTGCTCGACAACGGCGTCGTGACCGTCACCATCGACGCCACCGGCGTGGTCACCGGTCTGCTCGACCGGGCGACCGGACGGGACGTCGTGCCCGCCGGTGAGCGCGCGAATCTGCTGCAGCTGCACCAGGATTTCCCCAACATGTGGGACGCGTGGGACATCGACGAGTTCTACCGCAACACGGTGCGCGACCTGACCGAGCTCGATGAGCTCAAGGTCGACCTGGCCGACAACGGCTCCGCCGCGGTGACCGTACGCCGCTCGTTCGGCGAGTCCTCCGTCGTACAGACGATGGTGCTGCAACCGGGTGCCCGGCAGTTGGACTGCTCGGTCGACGTCGACTGGCACGAGCGCGAGACGGTGCTGAAGGCCGCCGTGCCGATCGACGTACACACCAAGGAGGCGGCGTTCGAGACGCAGTTCGGGCACCTGGTGCGACCGACCCACACCAACACCAGCTGGGACGCCGCCCGCTTCGAGGTCTGCGCGCATCGGTTCGTGCATGTTGCGGAGCGTGATTTCGGTGCGGCCGTAGTGAATTCGGCGACCTACGGGCACGACGTGACCCGGCACGAGAGCGCCGACGGCGGCACCTACTCGACCGTGCGCCTGTCGCTGCTGCGGGCGCCGCGCTTCCCCGACCCGGAAACCGACCAGGGGCCGCACGCGCGCAGTTACGCCATCGTCGTGGCGCCGGACGTGGCCGCCGCCGTCGACGCCGGCTACCGGATCAATCTGCCGGCCCGGCAGGTCACCGGTTCGCCGGTCGAGCCCCTGGTCCGTATCGGTGGCGAGGGCACGGCCGCGATCGAGGCGGTGAAGCTGGCCGAGGACGGCAGCGGCGACGTGATCGTGCGGGTCTACGAGCCACTCGGCGCCCGGACGAGAGTCACCCTGGAGCCCGGTTTCGAGCACACCGGCGCGCGCCAGGTGAACCTGCTCGAGGATGACGCCGAGGCAGACGGGATGTCGGTCGAGGACGGCCGAATCACCTTGTCGCTGCGGCCATTCCAGTTGGTGACGGTGCGTCTGGCGCGGTAAACGCGGTGAGGGAGCGGTCAGCCCTTGATGGCTCCCTCACCGACGCCGCGGAAGAAGTAGCGCTGAAGCACCGCGAAAATCACCAGGATCGGGATCAGTGCGATCATCGCACCGGCTGCGACCAGTCGTGGGTCGTTGACGAACGTGCCCTGCAGGTAGGCCAGGCCGACGGTGAGGGTCAGCTTGTCGGGGCTTTGCAGCACCAGCAGCGGCCAGAGGAAGTCGTCCCAGGCACCGATGAAGGTCAAGATGGTGATGATCGCCAGCGTCCCGACGACGTTGGGCAGCGCGATGTAGCGGAACCGCTGCCATACGTTTGCGCCGTCGACGATCGCCGCCTGATCGAGCTCTTCGGGGATCGCCATGAACGCGTTGCGCAGCAGCAGCACGTTGATCGCGCCGATGAGACCCGGCAGGGCTACGCCGACGAGCGAGTCGCCCAGGCCCAGCTTCACGATGGTCTGGAACTGACTGATGATCGTCGCCTCGGCCGGAAGCACCAGCGTTGACAGGAACAGGCCGAAGATCAGCTTGCGACCGCGAAACTTCAGCTTTGCCAACGCATATCCGGCGGCGGTTGCCCCCAGCAGATTGCCCACGATCTGCATCGCCGCGACGGTGACCGAGTTGCCGGCGAAGTGGTAGATCGGCACCGCGCGCGCGACCTCGGAGAAGTTGTCGAACGTCGGGTGCTGCGGCAGCAGACTCGGGGTCTGCGAATAGACGTCCTCCGCCTTGGATTTCAGCGACGTCGACAGCTCCCACAGGATCGGACCGACGCTGATCGCCGCGACCAGCAGAAGCAACAGGTAGCGTCCCGCGGTCGACCAACGGCGGCTGCGACGGACCGACGAGGTGGCGATCCGGTGCTCGGCGCTCATTCGTCGACCTTCCGGTTGAAGCGGGCAAGCAACGCCATCGGTGGCAGCGTGATCAGGAAGAGGAGCACGCTGAGCGCGGAGGCGTATCCGAGGCGGCCGTCCGCCCCCGCTGCCGAGCTTTGGATCAGGAAGACCACCGACACGTCCTGCCCGCCGACACCACCGGTCTTGCCGCCGAGGATGTAGAGCTCGGTGAAGATGCGCATCGCCGAGACCATGACCAGGATCGCGACCAGCACCATGGTGCGCCGTACACCTGGCACGGTCACGCTCCAGAACCGCCGGATCGGCCCGGCGCCGTCGACCGCGGCCGCCTCGTGCAGCTGCGGATCGACGTTACCCAGGGCCGACAGGTAGAGCACCATGTAGTAGCCGAGTCCCTTCCAGACGGTCAGCGAGATCGCCGAGAAGAGCAGTAGCCACCGCCCGGAGAGGAACGGCACCGCATCCTGGATGATGCCCGCGTGCTGTGCCCAACCGTTGATCAGCCCGCGGTCGTCCAGCAGGAACTTCCAGATGACCGCGACCGCGACCGCCGAGGCGATCACCGGGAAGTAGAAGATCGTCCGGAAGATCGCCAGTCCGCGCAGCGGCTTCTCGGCGAGTATGGCGATAAGCAGCGGCAAGAAGGTGAGCAGCGGGACGCAGACCACAACGTAGACAACGGTATTCAGCAACGCCGAGCGCAGCTGCGGATCGTCGAGGAGTTGCCGGTAGTTCGCCAGACCGACGATCTTGCCGCCGCTCAGCGTGCGCACGTCGGTGAACGACAGGAAGAAGGTGTTGACCGCCGGCCACAGCGCGAAGACGCACAGGATGACCAACGCGGGCAACACCATGATCCACGGCGTGAACCAGCGGTGGGTGCGAACCATCGAGTGGTGTTCCTTACTTGCTGAGCAGCGAATTCGCCTTGTTCACCGCGTTGTCCAGCGCCTGCTTCGGCGTCTGCTTACCGGTCATCGCAAGGGCGATCTGCTGGTCCAGGTAGTCGGAGTCCTGCTGGTCCCACTGCGGCGCACCCAGGCTCTTGGCCTTCGGCAGCGCCCGCGCGCCGAGGACGGCCGCGTCACCCGCGGGTGTGCCGTCCGACTTGGTGAACTGCGGATCCGACTGTGCCGCTTGGGTGCCCGGCAGGAAGCCCTTGGCGACATCGACGAAGGCGGTCTGGTTGGCGTTGTTGGTGACGAACTGGGCGAAGGCCAGTGCCAGCGCCGGCCTCTTGCTCTTGGCGGACACCGAGATGCCTTGGCTGTAAAGCGGTGCGACGTCGATCGCGGGTGAGCCGATGACCTTGGGCGCCAGTGTCGGGGCGTCGGTCTTCAGGCTGGTGATGTAGTAACCGGTGCTGGTGGTCCAGCCGACCTGCTGCTTCTTGAACAACGCGTCGTTGCCCTGGTAGTCGCTGCTCAGCACCTCGCGCGGCATGTAGCCCGACTTGTACGCATCGGCGTACTTGCTGATCAGTGCTGCCGCGGCGTCGGTGTTGAAGGTGAATTTCGTGCCGTCGGAGTTCATGATCGGCGCACCGGTCGCCATGATGTCGTAGAGGTTGGGCTTGCGGCTCATCAGATATTGCTTGCCGCCGGTCGCGTCGTGCACCTTCTTCGCCGCGGCGACGAGCCCGTCGAACGTCGTCGGCAGGTTCCTCGTGTCGAGGCCCGCCTTCTTCAGGATGTCGGTATTCCAGTAGCTGACGTCGGTGCCGAGATACCAGGGGTAGGCGTAGGTGCCGTCGACGCCCTTGTAGGTGTAGTCGGCCAGTCCCGACTTGACGTAGGTCTGGTTGATCTTCGGGTCGCTCTTGGCCAGGTTGAGCAGCGCACCCGACTTCACCCCGGCGAAGGCTATGTCCGGCGGCAGGTTGACCACGTCCGGCAGGCTGTTGCTGCTGATCTGGCTGGACACCTTGTCGGCGTAACCGTCGCCCGGCTGGTCGACCCAGTTGACCTTGGTGCCCGGGTGCTGCTTCTCGAAGTCGGCGATCAACTTGGTGAAGTACGGCGTGAACTTGTCGTTCTTCAGGGCCCAGGTCTGGAAGTTGATCGTGCCGGACAACTTCGCGCTGCTGTCGACCGACTGCTGCACCTTGCTGCTGTTCGCCGACGAGCCGCCGGAGCCGAGGCCGCAGCCGGCGAGGGCGACCACCGCGACTGATCCCAGCGCTGCCACCTTGAAAAGCTTCATCGAGTCCACTCCTCCACGAGTGAGATCGGCGCGTGCCACGTCCCGGGTGACGCAGTCCACAAAACCGGTCTAGTTCATCGAACTATCGCGAGCGAAGATTGTGCTGTCAAGCAGATCCGGGTAGAACCATCGGTATCAGCCGCCGGCCCGAAGCGCCGCTCGGCGCAGCACGAAGGGGTTCTCATGGCGCGACCGACGATCGCCGACATCGCCCGGGAGGCCGGCGTCTCCAAGGGCGCGGTGTCGTTCGCGTTGAACGGCCGGCCCGGTGTCAGCGACGAGACCCGCAAGCGCATCCTCGAGATCGTGGAGCGCCGGCAGTGGCGACCGCACAGCGCCGCGCGCGCTCTCGGCCGGTCGTCCACGGGCCTGGTTGGTCTGGTCTCCGCACGCCCGGCACGCACCCTGGGCGTCGAGCCCTTCTTCGCCCAGCTGATCTCCGGGCTACAGGCGGGGCTTTCGGCGCACGGTGTCGGGCTGCAGCTGATGGTGGTCGAGGACACCGAAGCCGAGCTCGAGGTCTATCGCAGCTGGGCAGCCGAGAACCGCGTTGACGGCGTCGTCCTGCTCGACCTGTTGACGCCCGATCCACGCATCGCCGAGCTCGACCGCATTGGGTTGCCGGCCGTCGCACTTGGCGATCCCGCACGGGGACAACGCATTTCGACCGTTGTCGCCGACGACCGAGCGGCCACCCGCACCATCGCGGAGTACCTCGCAGCATTGGGACACACCCGCATCCACCACATTGCCGGCCTGCCGTCGTTGCGCCACACGCGGCGCCGGATCGGTGCCCTCAAATCAGCCGCCGACACACTGGGTCTGCAGGTCGCGACCACCACGACCGACTTCTCCGACACCGAGGGTGCAGCGGCCACGCGTGCCGCGCTGACCGCCCGGCCAACGCCCTCCGCACTGATCTTCGACAGCGACCTGATGGCGGTCGCCGGGTTGGGAGTCGCGATGGAGATGGGCCGATCCGTGCCTCGCGACCTGTCGATCGTGTCGTTCGACGACTCGGTGCTGGCACGACTCATGCACCCGTCGCTCACTGCCCTGTCGCGTGACACCTTCGCACTCGGCGAGCAGGTCGCCGACTGCCTCATGCAGACCGTCGCCGCACCGACAACGCCGGTACGCATGCAGGCGTCCGTGCCGCAACTCGTGGTGCGAGAGAGCACCACGCCTCCACAGAGCTGACCGGCTCGAGACGAGATCGTTCCGGCGGTTGCCGAGCGCGCTAAACCGTTCTAGGGTCTGCGCCATGTCCGAGGTCTCCCCCGCCGACCGTCCGCTTCGCTTCGGCGCCAACTACGTGCCGTCCCGTGGCTGGTTCTACAGCTGGCTCGACCTGGACACCGACGCGGTGCGCCGCGACCTGGCCGACCTCGCCTCGCTCGGCATGGACCACGTGCGCATCTTCCCCATCTGGCCGTGGATCCAGCCGGGCCGCGGCCATCTGCGCACGTCGGCTATCGCCGACGTACGCACCGTCATACGCCTTGCTGGCGAGAGTGGCCTCGAGGTGTCGGTCGATCTGCTCCAGGGCCACCTGTCCAGCTTCGACTTCCTGCCGTCCTGGATGCGCACCTGGCACGACGGCAGCCTGTTCGTCGATCAACGGGTGCGCGACGGCGCGCGCTGCTACGCGCAGGCCCTGACCGCCCAGGTCGTGCAGGAGCCGAACGTCTTCGCCGTCACCATCGGCAACGAGGTCAACAACCTGTGGCCGGCCAACTCCACGACGCTCGACGAGTCGACCGGATGGGCCGACGAAATCGTCACTGCGGTAAGGGAAGTCGCGGACGGGCGGCAGGTCATCTATTCCTTGTATGACGATGCGCTCTACGCGCCGGACCACCCGTTCGCACCGAGCGACCCGGCTCGTTTCGGCGACCAGACCGCGGTGCATTCGTGGGTGTTCAACGGCAGCGCACTGGACGGCCCGACCGGGCCGACCACAACCAGTCACGCCGCCTATCTCGCGTCATTGGCCGCGGCGTGCGGACCGGCTGACCGGCCCATCTGGCTGCAGGAGGTCGGTGCGCCCACCGCGGAGGTGCCGGTCGCCGAAGCCGAGGAGTTCGCCGGCCGCACGGTCGCCTGCGCGACGGCGCTGCCGACGCTGACCGGCATCACCTGGTGGTGTTCGCACGACATCGACCGGGCACAGCTCGACTTCCCCGAGCGCGAGTACGACCTCGGCCTGGTCACCGTCGACCACCGGATCAAACCGCTCGCCTACGCGCTGCGCGATGCCGTGCAAGAGGCCCGACGCACCCCTGCCCCGTCCCCGCCGGTCACGATCGCCGCGCCCGTCGACATCGTCGCGGAACCGAAGCGGCGAGCAGAGGTCGCACCCGGCAGCGCGTTCCACCGTGCTTGGGTCGAGGCCGGCCGGCAGCCAGACGGCACCGTCATACCGGCTCGAATTGTGTTGCCGGAGTAGGGGCGAGTAGAGCGCACACGTCGCAACCGTCGCGACGATTTCGCACGCCCTACGGCCAGCCCGGTTTCGCGCGCAGGCCGCAGACGCAAACCGGCCCTGACGAGCAACAGCTCGTCAGGGCCGGTTTGACCTACGCGTGTCGTCAGACGCCGACCTTGAAGCGGAGGAAGCCGGTCACTTCCGCACCCGCCTCCTCGGCGACCTTCTGCACGGTCTTCTTCGTGTCCTTGGCGAACGGCTGCTCCAGCAGGACGTTCTCCTTGAAGTACCCGTTGACCCGGCCCTCGATGATCTTCGGCAGGGCCGCCTCGGGCTTGCCCTCTTCCTTGGCGGTTGCCTCGGCCACGCGGCGTTCGTTCTCGACGGTCTCGGCGTCGATCTCGTCGCGGGTCAGCACGGTCGGGCTGAACGCCGCGATGTGCATCGCGACGTCCTTGGCGGTCTGCTCGTCGCCACCCTTGGTGGCCACGAGCACGCCGATCTGAGCCGGCAGGTCGGGGCTGGTCTTGTGCAGGTAGGCGACGACGGTCTCACCCTCGAGACGACCGACCCGGCGCACCTCGATCTTCTCGCCGATGGTCGCACCGGCCTGGTCGAGCATGTCCTGCACGGTGCCGCCGTCGACGGTCGACTCCAGCAGGCTCTGTGCGTCAGTGGCCTTGGCGGCGACGGCCTGCGCCAGCACCTTGTCTGCCAGCTCGATGAACTTGTCACCCTTGGCGACGAAGTCGGTCTCGCAGTTGATCTCCAGCAGCGTGCCCACGCCGCCCTCGACCTTGGCGGTGACCAGACCGTTGGAGGCCGAGCGGCCCTCACGCTTGGTGACGCCCTTCAGGCCCTTGACCCGCAGGATCTCGGTGGCCTTGCCCTTGTCGCCGTCTGCCTCGTCGAGCGCCTTCTTGACGTCGAGCATGCCGGCACCGGTCTGCTCGCGCAGGGCCTTGATGTCGGCAGCGGTGTAGTTGGCCATGTGTGTGCTTCGCTCCTTCGCGAACTGATGAGGATGGGTGAGGTGGCCGGACGGCTCAGGCCTCGGCAATTTCCTCGGCGGCCTTCTCGGTCGCCTCGGCAACGGCGGCCTGCTCGGCCGGGTCGGCGACATCCGCGGCGGCGGTCGCGTCAGCGGCCTCCTTCACCGAGGTGGGGCCGGTCTCGACGTCGGTCTTGGCGGCGGCGTCCTCGGAGGCGAGCAGCTCGCGCTCCCACTCGGCCATCGGCTCGGCCTCGGCGCCCTCGGCCTCGGCACCCGAACGGCCCTGCGAGCGCGAGATCAGGCCCTCGGCGACAGCGTCGGCGACCACGCGGGTCAGCAGGGTGACCGAACGAATCGCGTCGTCGTTGCCCGGGATCTTGTAGTCGACCTCGTCGGGGTCGCAGTTGGTGTCGAGGATCGCGACGACCGGGATGTTGAGCTTGCGCGCCTCGGTGACCGCGAGGTGCTCCTTCTTGGTGTCGACGACCCAGACCGCCGACGGCACCTTGGCCATGTCGCGGATGCCGCCCAGGGTGCGCTCCAGCTTGTCCTTCTCCCGCTTGAGGACCAGGAGCTCCTTCTTGGTGCGACCCGAACCCGCCACGTCGTCGTAGTCGATCTCCTCGAGCTCCTTGAGCCGGGCGAGACGCTTGTGGACGGTGTTGAAGTTGGTCAGCATGCCACCGAGCCAGCGGTGGTTGACATAGGGCATGCCCACGCGGGTGGCCTGCTCGGCGATCGACTCCTGCGCCTGCTTCTTGGTGCCGACGAACAGCACGGTGCCGCCGTGGGCGACCGTTGCCTTGATGAACTCGAACGCGTCGCCGATGTAGGTCAGCGACTGCTGCAGGTCGATGATGTAGATGCCGTTGCGCTCGGTCAGGATGAAGCGCTTCATCTTCGGGTTCCAGCGACGGGTCTGGTGCCCGAAGTGGACGCCGCTCTCCAGGAGCTGGCGGGTGGTGACGACGGCCATGCCGAAGTCCTTTCTTGTCAAGGGTTTCCAGTTGTCTTCACGAGCACCAGTGGTGGTCTCGCAAACCTGGCGCCCTGACGGACCCGGACCGTCATACCAAGGTCGTATGACGAACTGGCGGGTCTGCCCCGGAGTCCCCGCGATGCGAGGAGCGCCGGCCAAGGACGCGCGAATTCGACCCGCGAACCTCCATCGATGATGAAGTCACGCGAGTCGTGCTTCACAGGATACGGGAAAGGCCCTGATCACCGCGAATCGGTGCGTCATTAGCATCGGTTCATGACTTCCGTCGCCGGGCCGGATCCGCTTATCGCACGCATGCAAGGCTTCGGGGCGACAATCTTCGGGCAGATGTCGGCGCTCGCGGCCCGCACCGGGGCGATCAACCTCGGGCAGGGCTTCCCGGACACCGACGGCCCGGGCGAGGTGCTCACCGCCGCGAAGACGGCCATCGACGATGGGTTCAATCAGTATCCGCCGGCACGCGGCATACCCGATCTGCGTGCCGCGATCGCCGAGCACCAGCGCCGGTTCTACGACCTGCAGCTCGACGCCGACCGGCAGGTGCTGGTCACCGTCGGCGCCACCGAGGCGATCGCATCCGCAGTGCTCGCACTGTGCGAACCGGGCGACGAGGTGGTCACCTTCGAGCCCTACTACGACTCGTATGCCGCGACGATCGCGCTCGCCGGCGCCACCCGACGGACCAGCGTGCTGCGCTTTCCCGACTTCGCGGTCGACGAGGAGTCGCTGCGGTCGGCGTTCTCCCCGCGCACCCGGTTGGTGCTGCTCAACACCCCGCACAACCCGACCGGGAAGGTCTTCACCAGGGCCGAGCTGGAGCTGATCGCCGGCCTGGCACGCGAGCTCGACGCGATCGTGGTGACCGACGAGGTCTACGAGCACCTCACCTTCGACGGTGCCGAGCACATCCCGATGGCGACGCTGCCGGGCATGTTCGAGCGGACGCTCACGATCAGCTCGGGCGGCAAGACGTTCTCCACCACCGGGTGGAAGGTCGGCTGGCTGACCGGCCCGGAGGCGCTCGTCACCGCGTGCGCGACAGTCAAGCAGTTCCTGACGTATGTCGGCAGCGGCCCCTTCCAACCGGCGATCGCGGCCGGGCTGCGGCTCGACGACGACTTCTACCGCACTCTCGCGGCCACCATGCAGCAGGCCCGCGACATACTCACCGGCGGCCTGGTCGACTCCGGCCTGACGGTCAGCCGCCCGGCCGGCACCTACTTCGCGATCGCCGACGCGGCAGCGCTCGGCGCGACCGACGGCGTCGATTTCTGCTGGCAATTGCCGGACCTGTGCGGCGTGGTGGGCGTGCCGGTGTCCGTCTTCTGTGACGACAAGGATGCCGCTCGCACGCTCGTGCGGTTCGCCTTCTGCAAGCGCCCCGAGGTGCTCACCGAGGCGGCCGCCAGACTGGCTCGCTTGTGCTCAGCCGACTGACGTCGAGGTCGCGGAACCCTGCTGACCCGAGGGTTCGCCAAGTGCCTTCTGCAGCTCGGCGGGTCCGAGCACCCACGGCCACGGCGTGCAACCGGCGAGTGGCTTGGTCTGATCCTGCATCACCGACGCCGGCCGGCCGGACCCACTGCAGCCCACTTCGCGTTTGCCCAGCGCCAGACCGATCTCGTGGTTGAACGCGTAGAGCTGGAAGGACGGGATGTCCTTGCCGAATGCCGCCGGGGGCGAGATCAGTGCACGGGTGCTGATGTAGCGGGTGTTGCCTTTGCCGCAGAGCAATTCGCTTGCACCGCAACGCTTTTCGATCATCGCCGGACTCACCACTGCGATCACGAAGGTGGGCTTGCGGCCGCTTGACACTTGCTCCGGGGTGAGCGCCTGTAGGTTGACGCCCGGCTGGCTGGGCCAGCCGATCTGCGGGTTCAGCACGGTCGCGGCAAGCGGGGTGAGCTGCGCCGCGCTGAGGCCGGATTTGTCTTCCAGCTGCACCGAGAACGTAATCGCGCGACCGGTCGGGCCGGACGACGGCGAGGGGCTGCCGGGCGGGAGACTGAACGAGATCGGGCTGAGCGTGCCCGCACCAGAAGCCGGCACCGTCGACGGCGCCGCTTGCGGCTGTCCAGGTTGCGTTGTCCCAGGCAGCAGACTGCTCGGGACCGGGGTGAACGCAGGCTTCGACACGTCCGAACGCACCCGCCATACACCGAACGCGGCCGCGGCCAGGGCGGCGACGAGCACTGCGATACCGAGCACGCGCAGGCGCCGGGTCCGCCGCTGCGTGACGGTCTCGCCGACCGGCGGCAGTTTGACCTTGCCCTGCTCGCGCGCCGCGGTGCCTTCGCGCAGTTCCCGCAGCTCCCGTCGGGTCGGCAGCCGGTCGCTCGCCCGCGGCGCGGGCCGGGCAGGGGCCGACGGGAGGTCCTGGTGCTCGAACGGGTTGTCGACGACACGTCGTCGCGCTCGACGGGACTCCTCTCCCGCGGGTGGTTGCTCACTCATCGCAGGGACCACCGTAGGACACCGGACCGTAAGTTCAATCCGTTCGCCGTCCACATCCCCGCCGTCAGGCGACGCGCTGTCCCCAGGTGACCTGTTCCATCGTGTTCGGCCGACGCTGAGGAGCCGACCATGCAGGTATGTCGATCCGATGGAGATCTCTTGCCTTCTCGGCGCTCTCCGCGGCGGTCAGTCTGGCCACCACTGCGGCGCCGAGTCCCGCACCCAGGCCGGTTTCCGGCTTCACCTGGCCGCTGTCGCCGCAGCCCTCCGTCGCCCGACCGTTCGAGGCGCCGCCCGCGCCGTGGGCCGCCGGACACCGAGGTGTGGACCTGAGGGGAGGAGCCGGGCAACCGGTGCTTGCCGCCGGCGCCGGCCGGGTCTCCTTCTCCGGTGTGATCGCCGGCCGAGGCGTCGTCACGGTGCAGCACTCGGGTGGTCGCCGGACCACCTACGAACCGGTCGACGACCGGGATCCCGTCGGCACGGTTGAGCAACCCGGTGATCGCATCGGCACGCTGGCGTCGTCCGGAAGTCATTGCGCACCTGCGGCTTGCCTGCACTGGGGCCTGATCCTCGGAGCCGAGGAGTATCGAGACCCGTTGACGTTGCTCGGTTTTCGCCGTCCCCGGCTACTGCCGCTCGGCTGAGCCGCGCACTTGGGCGGTGTTACCTGCCCGCGGCCGGTTGCTTCGGCCAGGACCAGGGCTTGCAACCGTCCAGGCCCAAGGTCTGCTGCAGCATGATCGGTGCTGGCGCACCCGGCTTGGGGCACTTCTGATGACCATGGCCGAGGGTGTGGCCGACCTCGTGGTTGACCATGTAGTCGCGGTAGCTCGCGAGGTCGTTGCCGAAATAGCTGACGCCGTTCATCCAGAGCCGGTAGTTGAGCACGGCGTGGCCGCCAGTCGCGCACGAGGTGCGGCCGTGGGTCTCCAGGGGCGCACACTGGGTGTCGACCTGATGCGGGCTGACCAGACGAATCACCAGCTCCGGCTTCTTGCCGTCCTTGCGCTGGGCCGGGGTGACCTGTTCGAAGCGCACGTGGTCGACCCCCTGCCAACCGCGTGCGTCGAGCAACGCGTCGCCCACGTCCCGTGCGGTCGCGGCGAGATCGGCGTGCAGGCCGCCCTCCACCTCGAGCGAGTAGGTCACTACTCGTCCGGTCTTGGCCGTGGTGCGCTGCGGGACGGCTACTGGGCTGAACTTGCCGGTGCCGTTCTCCGGCACCGCGACCGGTGACCGGGCAGACCGGCCCGCGGTGTCAGTCGGGTTGGTCCGGTTCGTCACCGAAGACGACGTTGGGCCGGTGCCGCCGGATTCGTTGACTCGGGGCGCCGCTGCCCCGGTGACCTCGCCCTCCGCGGGCGGCCCGGCCGCTCGGCCACGCACCTGGCTGTCGCCCACGAGGTAACCGATCAGCGCGCTGAGCAGGCCGAGCACGACAACTGTGGAGACGACCGTCCGCATCAGGCGCGCCTGCTGGTCCGGCCGGCCGTGAGTCTCCCGCCGAGTTGGGGCGGCACGGTGTCGGGGGGTTGCGGTCCGGACCTGACCGGTCGGGTCGGTGTCGGGGGGCGTCAGGTCAGGCACGTGGGTGCGCCTGGTTGAAGGAACGCCGCAGCCGTTCGACCGAGACGTGGGTGTAGACCTGAGTAGTGGCAAGACTCGCGTGACCGAGCAGCTCCTGGACCATTCTGATGTCGGCGCCGCCCTCCAACAGGTGGGTTGCCGCGCTGTGCCGCAGGCCGTGCGGCCCGAGGTCGGGTGCGCCGTCGAGTTCGCCGAGCAGCTGGTGCACCGAGCTGCGCACCGTGCGTGGATCGACGCGTCCGCCACGACGTCCGAGAAAGAGCGCGGGCCCCGATCGTGCGGTCACCAGCTGCGGCCGCCCGGCAGTGAGCCAGACATCAAGTGCCTCGGCCGCGGGCCTGCCGTAGGGCACGGTGCGTTCCTTGTCGCCCTTGCCGATCACTCGCATGAGTTGCTGCCGTCGGTCGACATCGTCGATGTCGAGTCCGACCAGTTCCCCGACTCGGATGCCACTGGCATAGAGCAGTTCGAGCACGGCCCGATCGCGCTGGTGCACCGGGTCGGCATCGTCGGCGGCGACGCCGGCGATGCCGAGCAGGTCACTCGCCTGCTCCCGGCGCAGCACATCGGGCAGCGTCCGGGTCCGCTTCGGCGCGACCAGTCGCTGCGACGGGTCCCGGTTGAGCTTCCCGGTGCGCGTCGCCCAGGCGAAGAAGCCTCGGACCGCAGCCGATCGCCGCGCGAGCGTGGCGCGACTGGCCCCGGCAGCGTCCAGGTGGGCGAGCCAGGACCGCAGGTCGGCGAGCGTGACCTCCGTCCAGGCATCGACCCCCTGCTCCTGCAGGAACGCTTCGAGACTGCGCAGATCGGTCAGATAACCGCGCACGGTGTGCTCGGACCGGCTGCGTTCGGACCGCAGGTGCCGCTCGTATGCCGCGACCGTCGCGCTGTCTGCGAGCTGGGGGACGCGGGTCACGACGCACAGGTTATCGACCATGGCCGGTGTGCAGGCGTGCGACGCCGCCCGCGTGTCTGACTCAGAAGGCACTAGCGCCGGCGACCTCACCGGTTAACGCCCAGAGGCGCTCGGCCGACTCCTCGTCCAACGCCCATGGCGGTCGCTCACCGGATCTGATCTCGGGTCCGCCGCCAGCCGGAGTCGACCCGCTCGGCGAGCCCCGCGCCGAGCAGGACCGCGAGCGCACGCATGACCTCGCGAGGAGCGAGTCCGGCGCTCACCGCGAGCCGGTCGACTCCGGTGCCCCGCACGACTGGCAACGCGTCCAACAAGCGGCTCTCGACGTCACCGAGCGTGTCAGCGACGCTCGGCTGCTCTCGTTTGACCGGCGCCAGGTCGTCACCGATCGAGCCGAGCAGGTCGGCGCATTCGTCGACGTCGGTGACCAGCACCGCCCCGCCCTCCCGAATCAGTTGGTGGGTGCCGGCACTGGCCGGACTGGTGACCGGTCCCGGCACAGCCGCAAGCACCCGGTGCAGCCGGCGGGCTGCGCTGGCGGTCGCCCGGGAGCCGCTGCGCAGGCCGGCCTCGACCACCACGGTGCCGGGCGTCAGCGCCGCGATCAGGCGGTTGCGCGACAGGAAACGCTGCTTCTGCGGGGCCGAGCCGGGCGGTAGCTCGGTGACGATCGCCCCGGACCGGGCGATCTCGGCGAGCGGGGCGGAGTTGGCGGCGGGGTAGGCGATGTCGATGCCGCAGGCCATTGCCGCGATCGTGGTGCCGTCGGCGGCGAGCGCGCCCCGATGGCTTGCGGTGTCGATGCCGTGCGCGCCGCCGGAGACGACCGCGAACCCACGATTGGCCAGACCGAAGGCGAGCTCGCCGGCCACCTGGGTGCCGTAGGCAGTGGCCGCGCGCGCTCCGACGATCGAGACACTTCGCCGGCAGACTGCGTCCAGGCGGGCCGGTCCGGTGACCCACAGACAAAATGGCGGTCGCTCCAAATCGTCTACGCCGCAAGGCCATTCGTCATCCCCGGGTATGACGATGCGCGCGCCGAGGGCGGCCGTCCGCGCGACGATGTCGTCGAGGCGCAAGCGCTCGACCCGGGCGACGCACCGGTCGAAGCGTCCTTCGGGGTTGGTGCGAACCAGCTCCCACGCAGTGAACGGATCGTGCCCCTGCAACAGCGGCATCAGCGCCTTGTCCTCCGGCTCCACGGTTGCCGCGAGCGCCACCCGCACCGCGAGTTGCGCGTCCCGGGTCGCTTCCAGCTGGGCCGCGTCGGACGAACGTCGTGGGGTGCTCATGCGGGGCCCCCGCGAAGTATCCGGAGGAGCGCAGCGGGGGAGGAACTTCGTGGGGTGCTCATGCGGCCTCGCCGGTCTCGCGCAGTCCATGGGCTTCCTGCACGTGCTGCAGGTCGGGTCGTGGCGCGCCGTCCAGGTCGGCAAGGGTCCAGGAGGTCCGCAGACAGCGGTCGTAACCGCGCAGGGTGAGGGCGCCGGTCTCCAACGCCCTGTCCAGCGGCCGCGTGACGTCCGCACCGAGCCGCCAACGGCCGCTGCGCAGCACCGGACCGGGCACCTGGCTGTTGAGCTGCCGCCCGATCTCCCGCCAGCGCCTCGACTGTCGCGCCCGCGCTGCCGCGACGCGTTCGGCGACCGCCGCGCTGGACTCCCCTCGCGGACCGGCGAGCGACGCGCGCGTCACCGGCATCATCTGCAGCCGCAGGTCGACCCGGTCGAGAAGGGGTCCGGACATTCGGCTCAGGTAGTGCCGTTTCAGCTGGGGTGGACACACGCACCGGGTCCCCTTGCCGAAGTTGTTGCCGCACGGGCACGGGTTGGCCGCCAGCACCAGTTGGAAGCGGGCCGGGTAGGTGACCACCTCACTGGCTCGGGCCACATGGACCAGGCCGGACTCCAACGGTTGGCGGAGCGCATCGAGCACGTCGCGGCGAAACTCCGGGGTCTCGTCCAGAAATAGGACTCCACCATGCGCTCGCGACACGGCGCCGGGACGCACTCGACCGGAGCCGCCGCCGATGATCGAGGCCATCGATGCGCCGTGGTGCGGCGCCATAAACGGCGGGTGCTCGATCAGCACCTGCTCGGGCAGTGCGCCGAGCACCGAGTGGATTGCGGTGACCTCCAATGCCTGCTCGCGTGACAACGGTGGCAGCAGGCCGGGGAGTCGCTCGGCGATCATCGTCTTGCCCGCACCCGGTGGGCCGATCATCGCCAGGTGGTGACCGCCAGCGGCGGCCACCTCCAGCGCATACCGTGCAGCCGACTGCCCGACCACGTCCGCGAGGTCCGGCACGGCAGGGTGCACCGACGAGCGGGGGTTGACCTCGGGCAGCGGCGGGGTGGGCTTGCGACGATGCAGGCATCGGTAACGCTGCACGAGCGCAGCCAGCGTGTCGACCGGGACGACCTCGATCGATGGCACGAGCGCAGCCTCGGCGGCGTTGCCGACCGGCACCACGACCTGGCGGGCACCCGCCTCCTCGGCCGCCCGGACCGCCGGGAGCACTCCGTGGATCGGTCGCACGGTGCCGTCCAGGCCGAGCTCGCCGAGGTGCACCACGCGATCGACCAGCTCCGGGCTGATCGTGCCGCCCGCGACCAGTGCCGCGACGGCGATCGCGAGGTCGAAACCGGAGCCTTGCTTGAGCAGGGACGCCGGCGAGAGGTTGACGGTGATCCGTTGCTTGGGCAGCTCGAGGTCGGAGTTGGCTGCGGCCGCCTTGACCCGGTCCGGGGACTGACGGCACGCGGTGTCCGGCATACCGCTCACGGTGAAGGCAGGCAGGCCGGAGGACACGTCGGCCTCCACGTCGACGACCCGCCCATGGATGCCGGTGACCGCGACGCTGCGGGTGCGGCCGAGAGTCATGCGCCGACATCCCGCAGGTGCTCCAGCTCCACAGGTCCACGCAGCGGACGGAGCACACCAATCACGTCGATCCGCACGCGTGCGGTGCCGATCGGATGGTCCAGTAACCAGCGGGACGCCAGCACCCGCAGGCGCCGTGCCTTCACCGGGGTGACCGCCTCGATCGGCGTGCCGAACGTAATGCTCGTGCGTGTCTTGACTTCCACGACGACCAGGCAGTCGCCGGTGTCGTCGAGCGCGACGATGTCGATCTCACCCTCCCGGCAGCGCCAGTTGCGCTCGATGACGGTCAGACCCTGCAGCTGCAGATAGCGCGCGGCCTCGTCCTCCCCCAGTCGACCCAGCTCGGCCCGACTGAGCCGCTGCTGCGGCCTGCTCGATTGCCCCATCGGCGATCACCTCCGCGCACCACGATCGGCGGCGGAAGGCGGGTCGGGCAGGGGCAATCGGCCCGGCTGTGGACGCTGCCGCCCGGCCGTGGAGGATGTGGACGGCGGACTCGTCAGCCGCCCTGCATCACCTGTTCGACGAATCGGCGAGCCGCTGCCGAGACGCTCCGAGCACGCCAGAAGACCCCGATTGGCGGGTGCGCCGGCATACCCGGCACCCGGTGCACCCGCACCGGACGACCGTCGTGCTGTGTGGCCGAACGCGCCACCAGCGCTACTCCGAGTCCCGCCGACACGGCGTCGCGTATGCCGCCTGGGCTCGCCGCCTCGAAGACGACTCGAGGTGCTGGCAGTCCTGCGAAGGCCTCGGTCAGCAGGGTCCGCAGACCGCTGCCCTGCGGCAGACAGACGAAGTCCTCCCTCGCGACGTCCAGCAGCCCGCGCACCCGTCGCCGGTCTCCGGGCGGGGTGATCAGGACAAGCTCCTCGGTGGCGATCCGGCGGACGGCCAGGCCAGGGACCCGCTGCTCGTGCACCGGCCCGACGACCACGTCGAGCGACTCGTCCCGCAACTGATCCAGCAGTGGGGCAATCAGATCGGAACGCAACGAGATCGCGACGCCCGGATATCTGCGCCGGAAGGCACCAAGCTCGGTCGTGACATCGAGCGGACCGGTGATCGCGGTCGCTCCCACACGCAACTGACCACGCTCGACCTCCCGGTGCGACTCGGTCACCGCGCGCGCTGCGTGCACATGCTCCAGCGTCAGGCGAACCTCGGCGAGAAAGTCCAGTCCGACCGGTGTCGGCGTCACCGATCGCGTCGAGCGCTGCAGCAGCCGCACGCCGAGCTCACGCTCCAGCCGACGCACCTGGGCGGAGATGGCGGGCTGCGCGACGTGGAGGTCCTCGGCCGCTCTCGTGAAGCCGTTGCAGCGCACGACCGCCTCGAAGTAGACGAGCTGTCGCAGTTCCACTACTCATCGTAATTCGCGCTTAATCCCAGATCATTCAGGTCTTGGACTTATGCCCCCGATCGGCGGATCGTGACACGCATGAACCTTCGACACCTCGGCAACGGCTTGTCCTGCTCGGCGATCGGTCTCGGCTGCATGGGCTTCTCCCAGGGGTATGGCGGGGCCGACGATCGCCGCTCGGTCACCGCCATCCAGGACGCGCTGTCGGCCGGAATCACCTTGTTCGACACCGCGATGAGCTACGGCAGCGGCCACAACGAGCAACTTCTTGGTGCCGCGCTGCGCGGCTCCGGCGTTCCGCGCGAGCAATACCGCATCGCGTCGAAGTTCGGCATCGTGCGCGGACCGGACGGCGTAGCGCTCGACGCGCGGCCCGAGCGGGTGCCGGGTTGGTGCGACGCCTCGTTGCACCGGCTCGGCGTCGACCACCTCGACCTCTTCTACCTGCACCGGCCCGACCCCACGGTCCCGATCGAGGAGAGCGTCGGTGCGATGCGTGATCTCGTGACCGCCGGCAAAGTGCGCCAGCTCGGCGTCTCGGAGGTGACGCCCGAGCAATTGACGCGGGCACACGCCATACATCCGCTGGCCGCGGTGCAGCTGGAGTGGTCCCTCATGTGGCGCACGCCCGAACTCGACATCATCCCGGCAGCCCGCCGGCTGGGCGTCGGCATCGTGCCCTACAGCCCACTCGGACGCGGTCTGCTCGGCGGGCACCTGCAGCCGGAAGGCGTCGCGGACAGCCCGTTCCGAGCCTCCGACCCGCGCTTCCAGCACCAGGCCCTGCGCACCAACCTGCACCAGGTCGACGCACTGGTCGCACTCGCCGCAGAGTGGGGCATGTCGCCGGCGCAACTGGCGCTGGCCTGGTTGCTGGCACAGGGCGACGATGTGGTGCCGATACCGGGATCGCGGGCGCCGGCCCGGATCGTCGAGAACGCCGGCGCCGCCGAGTTCGCCCTGGACAAAGCGCAATTGGACCGCATCGATCAGCTCGTCCCGCCCGGCCGCTGGGCGGGCGACCGTGCGTCGTTCGCGGTGCCGGTCACCACGAGACGCTAGTCGGGCAGTTCGATCTCCCGCGCGGGCAACTCCTCGACGTTGACGTCCTTGAAGGTGATCACCCTGACGTTCTTGACGAACCGCGCCGGACGGTAGACGTCCCACACCCAGGCGTCGTTCATCCGGATCTCGAAGAACACCTCGGCGCCCTCGCCGCGCACCTGCACGTCGACGTCGTTGCACAGGTAGAACCGGCGCTCGGTCTCGACGACGTGACTGAACAGCCCCACCACGTCTCGGTATTCGCGGTAGAGCGCGAGCTCCTGCTCGGTCTCGTACTTCTCCAGGTCCTCGGCGCTCACACCGACTCCTTCCAGACATCCGGCTCGGCGGTCTCCTCGACCACGACCTGCTCGACCACGAACCGCCGCCATGAGCGACGGTGCAGCTCGCACGGGCCGTGCTCGTCGAGCGCGGCCAGGTGGTCCGGAGCCGAATAGCCCTTGTTACCAGCCCAGTTGAACTGCGGGTAGTCGTCGTGGAAGGCGACCAGCATCGAGTCCCGCTCCACCTTGGCCAGCACCGACGCCGCCGCCACCGACGAGCACTTCATGTCGGCCTTGATCATCGTGGTGACCGGCGGCGCCACCGGACCGTCGTCGGCGAGCGCGAGCAGCCCGGCCCGCGCGGGGTCGGTCAGCCAGTCGTGGTTGCCGTCCAGCACGACCAGATCGGGTATGACGCTCAAGGCCGCGAGCGCCCTGGTCCCGGCCAGCCGCAGCGCGGCCATGATGCCGATCGCGTCGATCTCCGCGGCACTCGCGTGGCCGACGGCGTAGTCGGTCGCCCACCGTCGTACGGCCGGCACCATCCGCTCGCGGGCGGCGGGGCTGAGCAGCTTGGAGTCCTTCACGCCCTGCGGGACCGTGCGGGTGCCTTCGTCGATGACCACGACGCCGACCGACACCGGTCCGGCAAGGGCTCCCCGTCCGACCTCGTCCATCCCGGCGATCAGCGAATAGCCCTGTCGTTGCAGCGAACGCTCGACCCGCAGGCTCGGACGGGCCGACCGACGCGGCCCGGCGGTCACGGTTTCGGCACCCTCGCGAAGACGCTCCCGTAACTCTTCAGCGACTGGATGCGGTCGAGCGGCCAGGCGATCGCGACCACCTGCCCACTGATGTCGTCCATCGGCACCGAACCGAGTTTGCCACCGGAGCTGCCGTCGTGGAAGCGGGAGTCGGCCGAGTCGCCGCGGTTGTCCCCCATCACCCACACCGCGTCGGCGGGGACGGTGATGTCGAACTGTTGCAGGCTCGGTGCGTTGCCCGCCTTGATGTAGGGCTCGGTGATCTCCACCCCGTTGACGGTGAGCTTGCCGGACTTGGTGCAGCACTTCACCTTGTCCCCCGGCATGCCGATGATCCGCTTGACGACGTGATCGCCGCCGCCGGGCAGCACTCCGACGAACGTCAGGCTGTCCTTCACCACGCGCTTCAGCAGCGGCTGCTGCGGCTTCGGACCGGTCGACCACGACTTGGGATCCTGGAAGACGATCACGTCGCCGCGGTGCAGCGACGAGTGCTGCGGGGTGAACTTGCTGACGATGATCCGGTCGCCGATGTCGAGGGTGCTCTCCATCGACTGCGACGGGATGTAGTAAGGCTGCGCGAGGAAGGTCTTGACCAGGAAGCTCAGGCCGAGCGCGATGACCACGATGACGACCAGTTCGCGGATGAAGGCCCCACGGCTGCGGCGCACCGGCGGCTCCTCCTCTGGTATGGCGCCAGGCGGCAACTCCTCCCCGACCGAGCCCGGGGCCTGCTGCGCTTCCCCGGGCTGGGAGTTCGATCGGTCTTTCGTCATCGCTTCGGCACCTTGTCGAACGTCGAGGAATAGTTGCTGAGCCAGGTCATCCGGTCCACCGGCCAGACCACTGCCACCGCCCGCCCCACGATTTCGTCCTCGGGCACCGAACCGGTCGCGCCGGTGCCGTCGTCGTGGAAGCGGGAGTCGGAGGAGTCCCCGCGGTTGTCACCCATCACCCACCCGGCCGGCGGGCACGGTGACCGAGAACTTCTTCTGGTCGGTGCCGCCGCCGGGGTAAATATAGGGCTCGTTCAGCCCGACGCCGTTCACCGTGATCTGCCCGCGCGTGTTACAGCAGATCACCTGGTCGCCGGGCAGGCCGATCACTCGTTTGATCAGGTGGTCATCGCCCGAGGGATACAGCCCGATGAATTGCAGCGACTTGATCGCAGCGCCACCCACCCCGGACCGCTTCGTGGTCTCGCTCGGTGGCAGCCAGTGCCCGAAGTCGTTGAACACCACGACGTCGCCGCGCTTCAGGTCGACCGGGCCAGGGGTCAGCTTCGAGACCACCACCCGGTCGCCGGGGATGAGGGTGTTCTGCATCGACTGCGAGGGAATCCAGAACGGCTGCGCAAGGAAGGTCTTGATCAGCAGCGAGAGCACCATGGCGACAACCAGCACGACCGCGATCTCGCGCACCGCGACGAACGCCCGCCGCCCGGCCGACGGTGCACCGCCCGCGGCGTGCCGCGGCGTCGGCGGGCCGCCCACCGGGGCACCGCCCGCGGCATGCCGCGGCATCGGCGGGCCGCCCACCGGGGGACCGCTCACCGGAGGGCCGTCGGCCCGCTCCGGCGACGGAGCCGTCGCCTCGGGCGGCTTCGGCTCGGACTGCCGAGGGCGTGGCAGTCGGTAGCGCTGGTCGGTCACGAGCCGAGTCTCCCCCACGAACCTGTCGGCCAGTAGCGCAGGACCACCTCACCGACGATGTCGTCGGTGGGGACCATGCCCGCACCCGGATCGCCGAGGTGGGCCCGAGAGTCGTCGGAGTCGGTGCGGTTGTCGCCCAGCACGAAGACGTGCCCGGCCGGCACCTCGATGCTGAACGGCGTCTCGCTCGCCGACATACCGGGCACCAAGTAGGGCTCGGGGCTGATGGCGCCGTTCACCCGCAGCTTGCCGTCGTGCCCGACGGCGACCCGATCGCCGGGCAGCCCGATCACCCGCTTGACGTAGAGCGTCTCGGTGGGGCGGAAACCGAAGGTGTCACCGAGCGAGCGCAACGCCCCGGCGAGGCCGCTCGGGGTGCGCGCGCCAGGATCGGCGAAAACCTCCGTGCCGTTGAAGACGATCACCTCACCGCGCCGCAGGCCGCCGGTGCCGACCTTGGCAGCAACGATCCGATCCCCTTGCCACAGAGTCGGATTCATCGACGAGGACGGCACGGTGAAGGTCTCGAAGAACAAGCCATGCAGGAGAACGGCCAACGCGACGAGCACCAGTGCGCCGATGCCGATCCGGCGCCCACGGCGTCGTGTGGGAGCGGAACAAGAAGTGTCCCCGGCGTCCGTGGACGCCGGGGACACTTCCTCCGTCATACGAAACGGAGACTTCAGGCCTGGTTGGCCGGGGTCTCGCGACGCTCCTTGATGCGAGCGGCCTTACCGCGCAGGTCGCGCAGGTAGTAGAGCTTGGCGCGACGCACGTCGCCGCGGCTGGCCACCTCGATCTTGTCGATCGAGGGGGTGTGCAGCGGGAAGGTGCGCTCGACGCCGACGCCGAAGCTGATCTTGCGGACGGTGAAGGTCTCACCCACGCCACCGCCGTGGCGGCGGATCACGACGCCCTGGAAGACCTGGACACGGCTGCGGTTGCCTTCCACGACCTTGACGTGCACCTTGACGGTGTCTCCGGCGCGGAAGTCGGGGATGTCATTGCGCAGCTGCGCAGCGTCGAGCTCGTCGAACTTGTGCATGATGCTTCTTCCTCGCGGGCGCCGCAGGTCGCCTGCTTCTCTAATGGCCAGGTGCGCGCCGAACCGATCTGAAGACCTCATGGGTATGTCGCCCACTCCCCCTGCGGCGGGGGTCGATGCGGAGGACACGCTCTGCCAAGTTTGCCAGAACCTCACCGGTTCGGCGAAATCGCCCGGTTCACTTGATCGTGCCCGCGGACAGCGAGCCCTGCAGCTGCCGCTGGAAGATGATGTAGACGATCAGCACCGGTATGACGGTAATGACCACGCCTGCGAACAGCGCACCGAAGTTGACCTCGTAACCGGCCGACGACGCGAAGTTCGCCATGCCTTGCGACAGCACGTAGTTCTTCTCGTTGGTGTTGAGCGCGACCGGCAGCAGGAACTGGTTCCACAGGCCGAGGAAGTTGAAGATCGCCACCGCCGCGATGCCCGGCCGGGCCATGGGCAGCATGACCTGGACGAACGTGCGCCAGTCACCGGCGCCGTCGAGTTCGGCCGCCTCGCCGATCTCGGCGGGCAGCGCCCGGAAGAACGGGTAGAGGAAGAACACCGTGAACGGGAAGGCGAACGCGACATAGGTCAGGATCAGGCCCGGCAGCGAGTTGAGCAGCCCGACGTTCTTCAGCACGAAGAACAGCGGCACGATCGCCAGGAAGATCGGGAAGGTGTTGCCGGCCAGGATCAGGTAGTAGATAGCCCGGCTGCCCGGGAACGGGAAGCGCGCGAGGGTATAGGCACACATCGAGCCCAGGGCCATCACCAACGCCAGCGCAATGCCGACCACGATCACCGTGTTGAGCAGGTAGCGGCCCAGGTGCGAGTCGTTCCACGCGGAACTGAAGTTGTCCTTCAGCGTGCCGATGATGTCGTGCGGCATGGTGAACGGGCCGGAGAAGATCTCGCCGGTCGTCTTGGCCGACGAGAACACCGTCCACAGCAGCGGCAGCACGACGATCAGCGACCAGGCGATCAGCACGATGTGCGAGCTGATCAGGATCCCGAGTTCGCCTCGGTCGCGCTTGCCCTTCTCCTGCGGCATCGCTCCGGGTTGCGGGGTCTTGGTGGGGACCGCGCTCATCACTTGTCACTCTTTCCGCCGAGCAGTCGATTCACGCCGAAGACGAGCGCCGCGAACAGCAGCGTGACGGCGGCGAGCACCACGCCCATCGCGCTGGCCCTGCCGTACTGGCCCTGCGAGAACGCAGTCTTGAACAGGTCCTGGGACATCACCAGGGTGGAGTTGTCGGGGCCGCCGGTGGGGTTGAGGGCCGCCATGTAGACGAACGCATCCAACGCCAGCACGCCGAGATAGATGTATGCCGTCTGCACCGTCTCCCGGATCATCGGCAGCGTCACCGAGAACATCGTCCGGAGACGGCCGGCGCCGTCGATGCGCGCTGCGTCATACAGCTCGGCCGGGATGCCCTTGATCGCCGCGACGAACAGCACCATGTAGAACCCGACGAAACCCCACACGATCACAAAGATCGAGGCGGGCATCGCGGTCGCGGTCTCGCCCAGCCAGGCGAACGAGTTGAAGCGATCACCCAGGCCGAACGGCAGGTGGGTGAGCAACCCGTTGACGATGCCCTTGGACGGGTCGTACATCTGCGCCCAGATCAGGCCGATGACAATTGCCGGGATCGTGTAAGGGAAGAAGGACACGACGCGGTAGATGCTCGATCCCTTCAGGCCGCGCACCGCCCCGGTGGTCGAACCGCCGACAGTGACCATGGTGGCCAGCACGAAGCTGAGCACGACGGTGACCAGCGGCACGAGGATCGCCAGGATCACGTTGTTGCGCAACGCCTTCATGAAGACGTCGTCGCTGAAGATCGCCTTGTAGTTGTCCAGTCCGATGAAATCCATCGAGCTGGAGAACCCGCCCCAATTGGTCAGCGAGTAGTAGATCGCCTGCAGGAACGGCCAGATGACCAGACCCAGGTAGAGCACCATCGGCAGCCCGACGGTGATGAGGACGAACAGCAGCCGGGAGGGCCGCATGCGCCGACCGCCGCGCCGTGGCGCGGCGGTCGGCGTGCCCGCGGACGGCATACCCAACTTGCCGCCCGCGGGTGGGGTTACTGCACTCACTTGATGTCGACCTTCTTGACCGAGGAGTCCTTGGCCACCTTGTCGGTAATGCCCTGCAGTGCCTTGGTCAGGCCGGCCGCGTCGAGCTGACCGGAAAGGAAGCTGTTCCAGGGCACGAGCATGTCCGGGTTGGTGCCGTAGAGGTCGACGAACCGGATGTTGAAGACCTTCTCCCCGGCTGCGTCGAGCATCTTGATCTGCGATTGCAAGGCGGTCGAGCCGAACCCGTCGCTCGGCACGGTGCCCTTGACGATGGTCGGCGCGAGCTTGGTCTTGGCGAAGTTGGTCGCGGCATCCTTGGACAGCATCGCGCGCAACACCTCCTTGCCCCCGGCACCGTTCTTGGCCTTGGTCGGCACGATGAACTGCTCGCCAGGTGCCGCGTTCAGCGCCTCGAACGGCATCTTGCTGCTCGAGGTCAGCGTCGGGTCGGGGATGCCGGTCATCTTGAAGCCGGCCTTGGTCTGGCTCTTCATCTCGTTCTCGATCCACGACCCGGACGGGTAGAGGATCGCGGCCTGGTCCTTGCTCCACTGCGCCTGTGCCGCGGTGAACTGGGTTCCGGCGCCGCCGGGTTTCATGTACCCGGCCTTGACGATCTGCTCCATCTTCTTCAGCACACCCTGCACCGCGGGCAGCGACCAGCAGCCGGGCTTGAGGTTCTCCAGCGCCAGGCGGACTTCGTCGCCGCCCTCCTTGATCGCTGAGTCCATGACCATCGTCTGGTAGTAGGTGGCGGCTTCCTTGCCCCAGCAGAAGAGGTACTTGCCCTTGCTCTTCGCCTTGGCGCCGAGGTCGATCAGGTCGTCCCAGGTCTTCGGCGGCTGCCAGCCATTGGCCTCGAAAAGGCTTGCGGAATACCACAATCCGTAGATCGTCATTACGTAGTTGAGCACGAGCATCTTGTCGCCGACCATGCCGCGTTCCTTCACGCCCGGGTAGAGCGTGTCGGCGATCTTGGTGCCCTCGAGGTTGTTGGCCTCCAGCACCGGCGCCAGGTCCTCGAGCTGGCTGGCGATGGTGTTGACGCCGATCGACTGCGCACCGGAGTCGTCGATCAGGTCCGGCGGGTTGCCGGACACGAACCGCGGCTGCAACTGCTGCGAGATCTGCGTGGACGGGCTGACCTTGACCGTGCTGCCCGCGTGGTTCTTCTCGACGATCTTGCCGGCGAAGGTCACGTAGTCGACGCCGTACCCGCCGTTGAAGATCACCGCGTCGACGGAGCTCTTGTCCGCCATACCGAAGGGGTTGTTCGCCGATGTCTTGCCGGTGCTCTGTCCCCCGCTGCCGCCGGAGCTACCCCCACCCGCACACGAGGCCAGGGCCCCGCTGATCGGCAGCGTGATGCCGGCCGCCAGCGCGGCACGCAACACCGTGCGCCGGTTGACCGCGAAGTTCGATTGAGCCATGGCTGCCTTACCTCCAGATGTTCTTCCCGCGGGCGCCCGCGTGGCCGCTCGGTCGAGCAGTCACGACGCCGGGGCCCACAATATGATTACTTGTGTAAGGATGTGTGCGATTTCGTGCAGAAACGATCACAAAATGGCAACGGGGGTGTGATGCACGTCGCTCACTCTGCACCCGCGACACGGGTGCGCACCACGAGGCTCGCCGTGCGCGGCGCGCGGCTTGGGCCACCCAGCACGCTGCCGGCATACCGGCCCGTCCGCCCGGCGGGCACGCGGTCGATCAGCGCCGACGCCCCACCGCTGATGCGCGAACGCATCGCGCGCGGCCGGTTGGACTCGCCGCTGCCCTATGCACTGTTCAGCGACTACGACCGCGGCGACCACCCGCTGGAGCTCACCGCGATCCAGCTCGACAACGGCCTGCTTCGCGCGACGGTGTTGCCGGGATTGGGCGGGCGGGTGTGGTCGCTGCGCGATCTGCGCGCCGATCGCGAATTGCTGTTCGTGCCAAAACGCCTGCGCTACGCCAACTTCGGCTTGACCGACGCCTGGTTCGCCGGCGGCATCGAGTGGAACCTCGGCTCCACCGGCCACACCACCCTCACCACCCGGCCGATGCACGCGGCGGTCGTCGACGGCCCCCACGGCCAGACCCTGCGGATGTGGGAGTGGGAGCGAACTCGCGACCTGGTCCTGCAACTCGACCTGGCCCTGATGCAGGACCGGCTCCTGGTCTCGACGCGCGTGATCAACCCCGACCCCGAGCCGAAGCCGCTCTACTACTGGACCAACATCGCTGTCCCGGAGACGTCCGGCACGCGGGTGCTCACCACGGCTAGCCACGCGTGGCGCACCGACTATGCGGGATCGCTCGACCGGGTGCCGGTGCCGCACCCGGACAGCCCGAACGTCGACGTCAGCTATCCGGCAACGTCCGGGGAATCGGCCGACTACTTCTTCGAGGTCGCCGACCAGCAGGGCCGCTTCGTCACCTCGGTCGAGGCCGACGGTGCCGGATTCGCGCAGACCTCCACCGATGCCCTCCACGGACGCAAGCTGTTCCTCTGGGGTCATGCGCCCGGCGGCCGCCGGTGGCAGCGGTGGCTCGTCGACGACGATGCTTACGCGGAGATCCAGGCGGGAGTGTGCATCACCCAGCTCGAGCACGACGAGCTCGCGGGACACGAAACCCGTTCCTGGACAGAGGCATTCGGTGGCGTGCGTCTCGACCCTGCGGACGCCCGGGCGGCGTTCCCCATCGCCGCGGACGCTGCCGCCGCCGCGGTCCGAGACGACGCGCCACCGGACTGGCTCGAGTCCTGGCACGACCAGTGGTTGCGGTCGTATGCCGATCAAGCTCCGCTCCAGACACTCGCGCAGGGATCCGGTTGGGGTCGGATCGAACTCGCGCTCCGCGAGCAAGACGCCCCACGAGGCCTGGTCTTCCCTGAGCTGGACGACGACAGCCGTGCCGCTGCCGCACTGTTGCGCGGCGAACCCGTCGAGGCGCCTCTGCTGCCGCCGGTTTCCGCACGTTGGACCGCGCGACTGGCTCAGGCTCCGCGCGGCTGGTGGACGTCATACGCACTGGGCGTCGGCGCGCACCTACGCGGCGAATTCGACTCTGCCCGTGCGCATTACGCCGATAGCGTCGCACAGCTCCCGAGCGCGGTGGCATTGCGTGGGCTGGCCATCCTGACCGAGGAACCCGGCGCCGCGGTCCCGCTCTACCGACGTGCTCGCGAGCTGGACCCGACCAGCCGGGGCCTGCTCACCGAACAGGTGCGGTTGCTGCTCGACAGTGGTGCCGCGGCGGCGGCCCTGCAAGCGATCGATGAGGCCGCACCCGCACTACGCCGACACGGCCGCACCCGTCTGCTGCGAATCGAAGCACTGCACGGGCTCGGCCGCGACGACGAGGCGGCTGCACTCATCGCGGATCTCGAGGTCGAGGACCTTGCCGAGGGAGACCGGGTCATCGGCGACCTGCTCTCCCGGATCCGTCCCGGCATGCCGCTGCCGCCCGCTCTCGACTTCCGGATGACCGCCGACCGCCACTGACGGCTCCCCCACCAACACTCGACGGGGCAGCCGTCACTCGCCGGCGCCGGACCGCGAGACCGGCGCCGGCGATCACCCCCGCCGCACCCACCATGGTCTGCCAGGTCAGTCGCTCCCCGATCAACAGCGCCGCCCAGCAGATGCTGAGCACCGGCTGCAGAAGTTGCACCTGACTGACTCGCGCCATCGGGCCGATCGCAAGGCCGCGATACCAGGCGAAGAAGCCGAGAAACATGCTGACCACGCCGAGGTAACCGAACGCCAACCATTGACCCGCGCTACCCGACTGCGGGGTGGCCAGCGCAGCCCCGCCGGAGAGCACCACCATCAGCGGCGCGGACAGCACGAGCGCCCAGGAAACCGTTTGCCACGAACCAATTTCGCGCGCGAGCAGACCGCCCTCGGCATACCCGACCGCAGCCGAGACGACCGCACCGAAAAGCAGCAGGTCCGGCCAACCGAGCTTAGTCGACGAACCGGTGGAGCTGCCCTGGGCGGTGGCGAAGAGGACCGCCGCAGCCGCTCCGACCGCCACCGCGACCCAGAATGAGCGACCGACCTGCTCGCCTCCGCGGCGCACTGCGATGACGGCCGTGGCGGCCGGCAGGAGTGCGATCACGACAGCACCGTGACTGGCGTCGGTGCGGGTCAACGCGAACGACGTGAGCAGGGGGAAACCGATCACGACCCCGAAAGCGACGATCGCGATGCGCGGCCAGAGCCCGCGTCGCGGCACCGGTTGCCGGGTGAGCACCAGGGCGGCGGCGGCAAGAACCGCTGCGACAACGGCCCGGCCGGCACCGACGAACAGTGCCGAGAGCCCGCCGTGGTCGACCGCAACGCGGGTGAGCGGCACGGTGAAGGAGAACGCGGTGACCCCGACGATCCCCCAGCCGACACCCGATAGCGGGTGCTCCGAGATCCCAGTAGCGCTACTCTTATTTCTCATGAATAACGATAGCAGCTCCCGGCTCGTGGCGTCGTTGCGTGACTGGCTCGACCGCGCGGCGTCCGGGGCGAGACTGCCGTCAACTCGTGCTCTCGTCGCCGAGCACGGCGTCAGCCCGGTGACGGTGCAAAGGGCACTGCGGGTGCTCGCGGCCGAGGGTCGCATCGAGACGCGGCCGGGAGTTGGCACGTTCGCGCGTGCACGCGTGCTGACCCGGCCGGCTGACTACGACTGGCAGACCGAGGCCCTCTCTCTCAGCACACCCTCAGCGCCTCGGTCGCCGAGCGCGCTGCAGTCCGTGCACGGCGATGTGCTGGCCTTGCACTCCGGCTACCCCGACCGTGAATTGACGCCGGAGTCGTTGGTACGAGCGGCCTTTCGCCGCGCGGCACGCAGCGATGCGATCACCGAACGACCGCCGACAGCGGGGCTGCCCGGCCTGCAGGCCTGGTTCGCCGCCGAGACCGCCGCGGAAGCCGACGCCGCCGCGGCACCGATCGCAGCCAGCGATGTGGTCGTGCTGCCCGGCAGCCAGGGCGGACTGACCACCGCCTTCCGGGTGCTGGTCGGCACCGGTCGCAGCCTGGTGCTTGAGTCCCCCACCTACTGGGGCGCGATCCTCGCCGCCCGACAAGTCGGCGTCCGCATTGTGCCGGTGCCGTCCGGCGCAGCGGGCCCCAGCCCGGAAGCGGTCGACCGTGCCCTGGCGGAGTCTGGCGCCCGCGCGTTCTACGCTCAACCCAACTTCGCCAGCCCGACCGGCGCGCAATGGTCACCAGGCCTTCGCCGCGACATTCTGCAGGTGGTGCAGGCCCGCGGTGCCTTCCTGATCGAGGACGACGCCGCCCATGAGTTCGGCAT
This sequence comes from Flexivirga meconopsidis, assembly GCF_026162425.1. Classification (GTDB taxonomy): domain Bacteria; phylum Actinomycetota; class Actinomycetes; order Actinomycetales; family Dermatophilaceae; genus Flexivirga; species Flexivirga meconopsidis. The sequence continues at coordinate 270,051 of NZ_JAOBQJ010000002.1, forward strand.
CTCCGCACCCGCCCGACCGGTCATCGGCCAGGACGTCTCCGGCCATGTGGTCTACCTCCGGTCGCTCAGCAAGAGCGTGGCTCCCGCCATACGCGTCGCGGCGATCGTCGCCCGGGGGCCGGCCCGGCAGCGCATCCTGGCCGACACCGAAGTCGAGTCGATCTACGTCAGCAGCATGCTGCAGACGGTCGCCCTCGACGTGGTCACCCAACCAGCCTGGCGCAGCCACCTCCGCCGCCTCGCGCAACAACTCGGTGCCCGGCGCGACCTACTCGTCGCCGCCCTCACCGAGCACGCTCCGTCGGTGACACTGGAGCAGGTGCCCGCGGGCGGCCTCAACCTGTGGGCACGGCTGCCCGAGGGCACCGACCTGGCGCGCTTCGTTACGGGCTGCCGCGCGCTGGGGGTGACGGTGGGCAACGGCGACGAGTGGTTCCCGGCCGAACCGACCGGACCGTTCGTCCGCCTCAACTACGCCGGACCGAACCCGTCGGCGTTCCCCGATGCAGCACGAGCCATCGGCCAGGTGCTCAACGACGGCGCTTGGTGAAGGTCACCGTGCCCGGCGGATTCCCGCGGCCGGTGATCCGGAACCCTGCCCGCTTGTAGCGCCACTGATTGGCCGCGCTTCCGTCCCCCGTCACCAAGCTGTATGACGCAGCCTGCGCCGGCGCCGCCTCCTGGATGAAGGCCAGCAGCGCTCCCCCGAAACCACGGCCCTGCAGATCCGGCGCAACCATCAATCGCCCGATGTGCCAGTCGGTTTCGGCTCCGGCGGGCCCATCCCCCAGCTGGCCGCGCACCGACCCCACGAGACGTCCGTCGAGCCGGGCGACGTAGGTCGTCCACTCCTGGAGCGACTCCCCCAGCGACTGCACCGTCTCGTGCTGGGCGGGGATGTCGAGGGTGTCGTTGGCGATCCCCTCCTGCAGCCAGCACGCGTGGGTCAGAGTCAACAGTTCGCCGACGTCCGCGGGGGTGGCGACCGAGATCTCCAGCTGGTCCGGCAGCCCCGCGGCTGGCCGGCTCAGCAGATCGGGCCGGCGCTCTGCGGTGCGCTGCAATCGCTGCTCGTGCCGCCACGCGGCAATCTTGCCGTGGTCTCCCGAGAGCAGCACGGGCGGCACTGAAAGACCTTGCCACTGCTCGGGTTTGGTGTAAACGGGATACTCCAGCAGGCCGTCCTCGTGCGACTCCTCGACCAACGACGCAGCGTTGCCGATCACGCCCGGCAGCAGCCGCGCCACGGCCTCGACGATCGTGAGCGCGGCGACCTCGCCGCCGTTGAGCACGTAGTCGCCCAGCGACACCACCCGCACGTCGTAGCGCTGCTGCGCGTGCTCATAGACGCGCTCGTCGATGCCCTCGTAGCGACCGCAGGCGAAGACCAGGTGCGACGCAGCCGCCAGCTCACGGGCCATCGCCTGGGTGAAGGGCGTGCCGCCCGGGCCGGGAACGATCAGGGTCGGTCGCGAATCCGCTTCATCCGCAAGCCGATCCAAGGCCTCTCCCCAGGGCTCCGGCTTCATCACCATGCCCGCGCCGCCGCCATACGGGGTGTCGTCAACTGTGCGGTGCCGGTCGTGGGTGAAATCCCGCAGGTCGTGCACGCGCAGGTCGATCAGCCCGTCGCGCCGCGCCTTGCCGATCAGTGAAAGGTCAAGTGGCGCAAGGTATTCCGGGAAGATGCTGACAACGTCGAGCCGCACGTCAATCCCCCGCGAGGTCGAGCAGCCCGGGAGGCGCATCGACGACGATCCGGCCGCCATTGAGGTCGACGATCGGCACAATCTGCTCCACGAACGGCACAAAGCCGGCCCTGCCGCCCTCCAGCCGTAGCTCCAGCAGGTCCTGCGCGGGCCGGTCGTGCAACGCGATGACCGTGCCGATGCGTTCCCCGTCGGGGGCCTCGACCCGCAGCCCGACCAGGTCGTCGGCATACCACGCATCCTCGTCGTCCGCGTCCGCCGCCGCCAGCAGCTGCGTGCCGCGCAGCGCCTCGGCGGCCGTCCGATCGAGGGCTTGCTCAAAACTGAGCAGGTGAATCCCGTTGTGCACGCGGTGAGTTCGCAAGGTCAGCGGGCCAACGGCGGCAGGCTCGGTCGTGAAGGACTCGCCCACCACGAAGCGTTCGGCAGGCGCATCGGTGTGCAGGCGCACCGTCACCTCGCCCTTGAGCCCGTGCGGCTTGCCGATCCGGGCGACGACGACATCACTCATGGCCGTCATTCTCCCCGGTCACCCACTCCCCGGCGCGCATGACCCGCACGACATCGTGCGCGTCGTCGAGGACGACAAGATCGGCCCGCGCCCCGGGACGCAGCTCGCCGCGATCCTCCAGCCCGATCGCGTGGGCCGGGTTCGCCGACGCTGCGACCGAGGCGACCTCGAGCGGCACGCCGTTCTGCACCGCCCGCGCGAATGCCGAGTCCATCGTCAGCGAGCTGCCGGCCAGCGATCCGGACTCCAGGCGCGCCGCGCCGTCACGCACCCAAACTTGTTGCCCACCAAGGTTATAGACACCATCACCCACCCCAGCGGCATCGATGGCGTCGGTGATCAGCACGAGCTTGTCCGTGCCACGGGCCAGCACCTCGCGCAGCACAGCCGGATGCAGGTGGATCCCGTCGTTGATCGTCTCGCACGGGACACCGGCGTCCAGGCTCGCCAGCACCGGACCCGGCTCGCGATGGTGGATCGGGCGCATCCCGTTGAACAGATGGGTGGCGAGCCGCGCCCCGTGATCGTATGCCGCAGAAGCCTCGTCATACGTGGCATCGGTATGGCCGACAGCAACCACCACCCCGGCCGCCACCGCGGCGTCGATCAGGTCGAGCGCACCGGGCAACTCGGGCGCGACCGTGATGACCCTCAGGTGTCCGCGTGCTGCTTGGAGCATCCGGCCGAACGCGGTCAGATCCGGCGCGAGCAGGTGGTCGGGGTTCTGCGCACCGCACCGCGCGTGCGAGAGGAACGGGCCCTCCAGGTGAGCCCCGGCCACCTCGCCCGCCTCCGCGAGATCGGCCGCCCAGGACAACTGCTGCACCAAGTCGTCGACCGGGGCGGTGACCAGGGAGGTGAGCGTCGTGGTGGTGCCGTGACCGCGGTGAAACCGGACAGCCTGCGCCATCGACTCCGCGGACGCGGTCATGTCATGGCCGCCACCACCGTGCACGTGGATGTCGACATACCCCGGCACGACGAGTCGGCCGTCGAGCGAGGTGCCCTCCTCCCCTGCCGCGGGCCTTCCCGCCTGGTCGATCGCCACGATGTGACCGTCTTGGATCCGCAATGCGCCGTCGCGCACGCCCTCGGGAGTCAGCACACGGGCGTCGGTCAGGGTCAACTGGCTCATGAGGTCATCGAACACTGCGCTCGCCGAAATCGGTGCGTCGGGTCGACCCCAAAGGACGCCGCCGATGCACATAAATGAGCTAAAGTCGTCGTTACACGCATAAACAGTCAACCAGCGTCTCGTGTGATCGGGACCTTCACCAGCAAGGAGCACGCGTGTCCTACGTCGCAACCGAGATCGCCAGCCAGCCACAGGTCTGGGCGCAGGCGGCCGAGCTCGCCGCCGGCTCGCAGAGCGCGAACGCCATGCCTGCGCCGGGCGAGCGGGTGGCCGTCGTCGGTTGCGGGACCTCGTGGTTCATGGCCCAGTCGGCAGCGGTCTTGCGCGAGCAGGCCGGCCAGGGTGTGACCGACGCGTTCGCCGCCTCGCAGTTCCCGCTCGACCGACACTACGACCGGGTCGTCGCGATCACCCGATCGGGCACCACGACCGAGGTGCTCGACCTGCTGCGCCGACTCGGCTCGGAGCAACGTTCCACCGTGCTGACCACCGAGGCCGGCCACCCCGTGGTGCCGCTTGCCACCGACAACGTCCTGCTCGGCTTCGCCGACGAGCAGTCGGTCGTCCAGACCCGCTTCGCCACCAGTGTGCTCGCGTGGTGGCGGGCCGCACTGGGTGAGGACCTGGCTCCCGCCATACGCGATGCCGAGCAGGAGCTGGCACAGCCGCTGCCCGAGGATCTGCTCAACCGCAGCCAGTTCAGCTTCCTCGGCGACGGCTGGACCGTCGGCCTGGCCAACGAGGCGGCGCTGAAGCTGCGCGAGGCCGCGCAGGCCTGGACCGAGTCCTACCCGGCCATGGAGTTTCGGCACGGACCGATCAGCATCGTCGACGAGCGTTCTGCCGTATGCGCTTTCGGCCGCGTGCCGGAGGGTCTTGCCGATGACGTCGCGGCGACCGGAGCGCTCTTCGTCAGCTCCGACATCGACCCGATGGCACACCTCACGACCGCGCAGCGGCTCGCCGTCGGACTCGCCGAGGCGGCCGGCAAGAACCCCGACACGCCGCGGCACCTGACCCGCTCCGTGGTGCTGCAGTGAGCGGACCGCCCGCGGTGCTCGCTCTCGACGTCGGCGGCACCACGATCAAGTCCGCAGTCATCGGCAGCGATGGGGCACGGCAGCTCACCCGCACGGTGCCGACCCCGGTGGCCGATGGCCCGGCGAAGGTCGTGCAGACACTGCGTGACGCCGCCCGCAGCCAGGTCGCCGCAGCCCGCTCGGCGGATATCCCGGTGGCCGCGGTGGGCGTCGTCGTCCCGGGCATCGTCGACGCATCCCGGGGTGTCGCCCGCTACGCGGCCAACATCGGCTGGAGCGACGTGCCCCTGCGCGACCTGCTGCGCGACGAGCTCGGGCTGCCGGTCGAGGTCGGTCACGACGTGCGCGCCGCCGGCCTCGCGGAGGTGGAGTTGGGCGCCGCCGCAGATCTCACCGACGCCATGATCGTCGTGCTCGGCACCGGCATCGCCGGCGTGGTCGTGAGCGGCGGCACGATCGTGCAGGGGCATGCGGGCATCGCCGGCGAGATCGGGCACATCCCGGTCGGCAACCTTGAAATACGTTGCAATTGCGGCGCATTCGGCTGCTTGGAGATGTTCTCCTCCGCGCGCGCGGTGTCCCGGATGTATGCCGAGCGCACCGGCAGCACGCTGGGCGCCGACGAGATCGTCGCGCGGCTCGGGCAGGACGACGACGCCCGTCAGGTATGGCGCACCGCGACCGCAACCCTCGCCCGCGGACTGGTCTGCGCAGCCCTGCTGACCGACCCGCAGCGGGTCGTCCTCGCAGGAGGGCTGTCCGCCGCCGGGGACACGCTGCGCGATCCAGTCGCCGCCGCGTTCGCCGCCGGTATGCCGTGGCGGGACACGCCGGAGCTGGTGGTCTCGGAGCTGGCCGGAGCGGCCGGTCTGGTCGGCGCAGCGCTGCTCGCGCGGGACGCCGCAGGGAAAGGACCGGCGTGATCCTCGCAGCCTGCCCCAATCCGGCGCTCGACGTCACCTATCGCGTGGACCGTCTGGTGCCAGGCGAGTCGCACCGGGTGTCGCAGGTGCTGCAGCGCCCCGGCGGCAAGGGGGTCAACGTCGCCGCGGTGCTGCACGAGGCAGCCGCGTCGGTCACGGCGACCGGCATCGTCGGCGGCGCGTCAGGTGCCGAACTTGCCTGTGCTCTGGACGAACTCGGTGTGTCACACCGGTTTTCGCACGTCGCCGGTGCCACCCGCCGCACTGTGACGGTAGTCGCCGGCGACGAGGCGACGGTCTTCAACGAGCCGGGCCCGACGGTCGGCATCGACGAATGGCGCACGTTCACCGAGCTCTTCGCCTCACTCGCCCGCGACGCTGCCGTCGTGACACTGTCGGGCAGCCTCCCGGCGGGGCTGGCTGTCGATGCGTATGCCGAGCTGACCCGCCTGGCCCACGACCAGGGTGTGCCAGTGGTGCTGGACTGCTCCGGTGCGCCTCTCGTGGCCGCGTTGTCCGCCGGGCCCGACGTGGTCAAGGTGAACGCCGAGGAAGCCGGTGCGGCCGTCGGCCGGCCGGCTGGCACCATGAGCGAAACACTTTCAGCCGCACTCGAATTGCGTCATATGGGTGCCGCCGAGTGCGTCGTCACCCGCGGCGCGGAAGGCCTCGTCGCGAGCACGACCGCCGGCGACTTCGGGGTGACCACGGGCGTGCCGGTCGCCGGCAACCCCACCGGTGCGGGCGACGCATTCACCGCCGGACTCGCACTCGGCATCGAGCACGATGAGCACTGGCTGCGCCGGCTCCGGCTCGCCGCCGGCTGGGCCGCCGGTGCGGTCGCCCGGCCGACCGCCGGCAGCGTCGACCGGGCCGTCGCCGCCCACCATCAGACATCCCTCACCTTCCAGGAGATCACCGTATGACGCTCACGACGACCGCCGAACTCGTTGCCACCGGCGCGGATTCGGGCATGCCGGTCTTCGCGTTCAACATCGTCACCTTGGAGCACGCCGAGGCGATCGCCGCCGGCGCCACTGCGGCCGGTCGGCCGTGCATCCTGCAGCTGAGCCACAACACCATCGCCTTCCACGGCAACGACCCACGACCGATCACCGCCGCCGCCCTGGAGATCGCCCGCACCGCCGCCGTGCCGCTCGCCGTGCACCTGGACCACGTCACCGACCCCGAGCTGGCGCTGGCTGCGGCCGACCTCGGTGTCGGCTCGGTGATGTTCGACGCCGGTGCACTCCCCTACGACGACAACGTGCGACTCACCGCGGAGGTGACCGCCGCGGCACACGATGCGGGACTCTTCGTCGAAGCCGAACTCGGATATGTGGGAGGCAAACCCGATGCCCCGGCGAGCGCGCACGCCGCAGGTGTCCGCACCGATCCGGACGAGGCAGCGGCCTATGTCGCCGCGACGGGTGTCGACGCGCTCGCCGTCGCGGTCGGCAGCAGCCACGCCATGACCAGCAAGTCGGCGTCACTCGACCGTGCGCTGATCACCCGCCTGCGTGACGCCGCGCAGGTGCCGCTGGTGCTGCACGGCTCCTCCGGGGTGCCCGACGACGAGTTGCTCGCCGCCGTCCGCGCCGGGATGACCAAGATCAACGTCGGCACCGCCCTCAACATCGCCTTCACCGGCGCCGTTCGCTCCGTGCTGACCGGCACCGACAAGGTCGACCCGCGCCCCTACCTGCGCGCCGCCCGCGACGCGATGGCCGCCGAGGTGCAGCGCCTGCTCGAGCTGTGAGTAGCCGGCCGCCCCGCGCATCCCGTAAGCGGAAGGGCGGCTGACGTCACCACCGCTTACGAGACCAGCGCCTGCTCCGCGCTCAGGCCTGAATTACCTCTACGCCGGCCCGCTCGAAGTCGCGCACGGCACCCGTGTCCGCACCCTTGTCGGTGAGCAGCGCGTCGATGCCGGACGGAGGAGCGATCGTGCAGAACGCGCGTTTGCCGAGCTTGCTGCCGTCGGCGACGACCACGACCCGGCGCGCACGCGACGCCATCGCCTGGTTGATCTCGCCTTCGTCGTCATGACGGGTCGCGGCGCCATACTCGGCGGACACCGCATCGACCCCGAGAAACAGCAGGTCGATTGTCATGGAGTCGATGACCGGGCGGGCGAAATGCCCTACCAACTCGAAGGATTGGGGTCGGATCACCCCGCCGATCACCACCACCCGCAGCTGCGGCCGGACCGCAAGGTCGCTTGCGATGTTGAGCGCGTTGGTCACCACCGTGAGCGAAGTGAGCGCTCCCGCCTCGCCCTCGGCGATGTCCGCGCGAGAGGCGAGACTGCGCGCAACCTCGGTGGTCGTGGTGCCCCCGTTGAAGCCGACCACGGTGCCGGCCTCGATCATCTGCGCAGCGCGATCGGCGATGCGTCGCTTCTGGTCGGACTGGCGGGCGGTCCGATAGCGCACCGGCAGGCCGTAGCTCACCGAACCGCCGACCGCACCACCCCGGGTGCGCGAGACCAACTGCTGCGCGGCGAGTTCGTCCAGGTCCCGCCGCGCCGTCGCCGGCGACACCCCGAAGTCGGCGACCAACTGCTCGACATCGATGCTGCCGTCGTGTGAGATGCGTTCCAGGATCGCGGAGAAGCGTTCGTGCTTACGCATCTGTCACACCTTTCACAGACTTTGACGCATTTTGCACCACAGTGCACTGTTTGCGTCAGAAACTATCAGTTGGCTCGGTGCGACAGGTCCCCGAACGCAGAAGAGGTATGCCGCGAGCGACTGCTCGCGGCATACCTCTTCCTGAGTTTCGCGCCTAGCTCGTCATCGACGGTCGGTGTCGACGATGTCTACGCGGATGTTCTTGCCACCGGCCAAGGCCCGCATGACCTCACGCAACGCGGACGCGGTGCGCCCGGAGCGGCCGATCACGCGACCCAGGTCGTCGGGGTGCACTCGCACCTCGAGGAGGTCGCCCCCACGGCGGCCGTTCGCACGGCGCACCGTGACGTCGCCGTCGTGATCGACGATCCCCTTGACGAGGTGTTCGAGTGCTTCCTCCAGCAAGGGGTCAGCCCTCGGACTTGGCGCCCGGGGCGGCGAAGCCCGCGGCCTCGGCGGCCTCCGCGGTCTTGAACCAGACCTCGGCGACGGTCGAGTCGTACCACTGCGAGTCGGTCGTGTGGTACTTCATCGAGTCCTTGTTGCCCTTGACGGTGAAGACGGCCGGGTCGGGCGACGCGCCGTCCTCCAGCGGGGCGGCCGAGTCGGCGCCGTAGCCACCGTCGGCGATCTCCGCGCGGACGTCGGCCTTCGGCTCCTCGACCGGGACGGCGACCTCGTCGGCCTTGTCCTCGGCCGCAGCCTTGGCGTCGGCCGCTTCGGTCTTCTCCTGCTTGGCCTCGGCCTTCTTGCGAGCGGTGGTCGCGCCGCCCTTGCTCGTGTCGTCCGCGGCGTTCTGCGCGGCGGCGAGGGCCGCCTCGTAGAGAGCCTTCTTGTCCGGACGCGGTTCGGCGACCTTCAGGGTGCCCTCGGCACCCTTCTCGCCCTTGAACTTCTGCCAGTCGCCGGTCACCTTCAACAGCGCCGCGACCTGCTCGGTCGGCTGCGCGCCGACGCCGAGCCAATACTGCGCACGCTCGGAGTCGATCTGGATCAGGCTCGGGTCCTGCTTCGGGTGGTACAGACCGATCTCTTCGATCGCCCGGCCATCGCGCTTGGTGCGCGAGTCCATGACGACCACTCGGTACTGGGCGTTGCGAATCGCGCCGAGGCGCTTCAAACGAATCTTGACGGCCACGTTTGTGGTGTCTCCTTCAATTGTCAGGTGAGGCACGGCGAGACCGGGTGGGGAACACGCGGGGAGCCGTGACTCGGGGGTAGGCGTGTGCAGCCGGTGGATGAGAGGGCCCTCCGGGCACACAAGTACGCGCAAGCATTGTGCCAGAACGCCGCCCGGTTCCCCCAATCGAGCCGGGTCAGGCCGGTGTGGTCGGGTCGGCCACCTGTCCGAGGAAGAGCGGCGCCTTGGTCGTCGTGTCGTGTATGACGAAGAAGAACGCCCGGTCGACGTTGACCCGATCGACCATGCCGGGTGCCGCGACCGCCCCGACACCGACCCCGGTCGCCGCTGCCGCCTCGGTGCCGTACTGGTCGACCTTCACCACCGATTGATGGGCGACGCTGTTCACCCGTAGCTCGCCGGGCTTTCCGGCGATACCCGACAGGTCGGCGCCGTTGAACAGCGCGCGCACCCCGAGTCGTTGCAGAGCCGGCACCAGCGGACTGCGGGTGTCGAGCGCGAACCCAGGCAGGGACAGCATCACCACCCCGGCCGGCTTGGTCGCCAGCGCCTCCCGCAGCACGCCGGCCAGTCCCCCGCGGACCTTGCTGAAAGCACCCTTGTCCGGTAGCAGCACCGTCATCGCCATACCGTCGCCGATGTAAGGGATCGAGACCGACACCCAGCCGTCGCCGCGTGCCACGGCGTACTTGGAGGACGCCCGCAGGTATGGCGTCTGCACGGTCCTGCCCGAGGCGGTCGTGAACGCAGCCGGCGCCGACGGAGGCTTGAATTCCTTGGCCCACGCCGCCTTGAGGTAGAGCGCGTTGACGAGTTCGAGCCTGGTGTCCGCCGTGACGTCGCCCGGGCCGAGCAGGGCGGGAATGAGCCGGTGGGTCCGCTCGCTCACCCACGCGTTGATCGCGTCGCGGGCACCGGCAGCGTCCTGGGTGTAGTCGGCGAGGTGCACCTGAGCGGCATACCCGATGGCCAGCTGCCGGAGGAAGTCGCGGCTGACCTGCAAGGACTTGTCCGGCCACAGCGAGTTGGCGGCCTGGGTGACGATCGGCCCGTTATGCGCGCCCTTGCTGTTCGTGATCGCCTTGGCGACCGCGGCATCGACGGCGGTGATGTTGCCGGCCTGCCGCTGCTGGTCGCCGCCGAGCAGCGCGTCCAGCTGCGCCGACGTGCTGCCCCGCGCGCCGGCGTCGGTCATCGCCAGCGCCGAGTAGACCGAGTAAGGACTGATCGATCCGTTGCCCGTGGCGGAGATCTTGTCGTCGGCCAGAAACAGGTCGGCGCCGAACTTCGTCAGGTCGGCGCCCGCCGTCGCCGAGGGGCCCGGCGTCATACGGGCTGCCTGCACCGCGAGCACCCCGCCGGATGCCGACGGCTCCGGGGCCGGCGCTGCGCCGCTGGAACTCACTGGCGAACCTCCGTCCGAGCTGGAACTGCACCCGGCAAGCGCACCTCCGAGTGACATCAGTGCGAGCGCCTGCAGCGCCTGTCGACGGTTCATCATCGCCCCTCGCCTCGATCCATGTCGGCTGCCAACACTGAACAGGACGCACGACGGCCGCTGCGGGTTGCCAGTACGAACACCAGGTAACTGGCCGATAACGATCCCCACTGTCGATTTGGTGCGCCCCTCCGATGTGTGATCACGTGGAAGAACCGGCCGCACTGTGATCACTGGCCGGTTTCGTGATGATCGGTTGGAGGAATATCGACGTGCCCTTGCTCGAGGCGCAACATCTGTACAAGGTCTTCGGCAGACGACCCGGGGACATCGTTCGACGACTCGAGCAGGGGGAAGACGCCGGGGAGCTGCGCAAGCGGTATGACGTGACGCCCGCCGTCATCGACGCCTCGTTCGAGGTCAACGAAGGCGAGATCTTCGTGGTCATGGGCTTGTCCGGGTCGGGCAAGTCGACGCTGATCCGGATGCTCAACGGGCTGCACCAGCCGACGTCGGGTCACGTGAAGATCCTCGGCGAGGACATCAGCACGATGAGCGCCGCGCAGCTGCGGCAGGCCCGCCGCGACCACATCAGCATGGTCTTCCAGCACTTCGCGCTCTTCCCGCACCGCACGGTCGCCGAGAACGCCGCCTACGGCCTGCAGGTCAAGGGCGTTTCCGAGGCGGAGCGGCGCGAAAAGGCTTTGGAGGCACTGAAACTCGTCGGTCTCGACGGCTGGGGCGACCACAAGCCGGGTGAGCTGTCCGGTGGCATGCAGCAGCGGGTCGGCCTGGCCCGCGCGCTGGCCGCCGACACCGACATCCTGCTGATGGACGAGGCGTTCAGCGCACTCGACCCGCTGATCCGCCGCGACATGCAGGACCAGCTGATCGAGCTGCAGAACCAGCTCGGCAAGACGATCGTCTTCATCACCCACGACCTCAACGAGGCGATGCGCCTCGGCGACCGCATCGCGATGATGCGCGACGGCCGCATCGTGCAGGTCGGCACCGCCGAGGAGATCCTCACCGACCCGGCCAACGACTACGTGGCGCAGTTCGTCGCCGACGTCGACCGCACCCGGGTGCTTACCGCGCGCTCGATCATGGAGCCGCCCGTGGCCACGCTCGGCATGGGCCACGGCCCGCTCGCCGCGCACAAGCTGATGCGCGAGCACCAACAGCCCGGTCTGTATGTCGTGGGCCGCGACCGCGGTCTGCAGGGTTACGTCATGGAGGAGGACATCGTCGCCGCGCGAGGCGGTGGGGAGACGATCGCCGACCTGGTCAAGCCGATCGAGACGACCGTCCCGGCGGATGCGCCCGCGGCCGAGCTGTTCACGCCGGCCGCATCGGTGCGGCTGCCGCTGCCCGTGGTCGACCCCGACGGGAAGCTCGTTGGCGTCATACCCCGGGTGACGCTGCTGGCCGCCCTCGGCGCCGTTGATCCGACAGATCCTGCGGATCCTGTTGGCACACCTGACAATTCGACCGTCGAGCTCGACAAGACCACCGGAGGAGCCCGATGAGCACCGTTGTCCCGCGGATCCATCTCGGGGAGTGGATCGCCGACGTCGTCAATTGGTTGACGGACCACTGGTCAGGCTTCTTCGACGGCGTGGCCAGCATCGTCAACCACCTGGTCGACGGCATCCAGCACGTGCTGATGAACACCCCGATCGTGCTGCTGATCGTCATCTTCGCGCTGCTCGCGCTGTGGGCGCGTGGCTGGAAGGCCGCGGTCCTGGCGGCGGTCGGGTTCTGCCTGATCGACGCGTTCGGCGAATTCCCGAGTGCCATGCAGACCTTGGCCCAGATCATCGTGGCCAGCGTGCTGGCCATCGTGATCGCGATCCCGGTCGGCATCCTCGCCGCGCGCAACCGTCGCGCGTCGGCGGTGATCAAGCCGGTGCTCGACTTCATGCAGACGCTGCCGGCATACGTCTATCTGCTGCCGGTGCTCTTCCTCATCGGGCTCGGATCGGCGGGCGCGGTGCTGGCCACGATCATCTTCTCCATCCCGCCGGGCGTCCGGCTGACCGAGCTCGGCATCCGGCAGGTCGACGGCGAGATGGTCGAGGCCGGGCAGGCGTTCGGTGCGACCCCGAAGGAAGTGCTGCGCGGCATCCAGATCCCGCTGGCGATGCCGAGCATCATGGCCGGCGTCAACCAGGTGATCATGCTCGCCCTGTCGATGGTCGTCGTCGCCGGCATCGTCGGCGCACCCGGCCTCGGCCAGGACGTGCTGTCGTCCTTGCAGTCACTCGATGTCGGCGTGGGGGTCGAGGCAGGTCTGTCCGTGGTGATCCTGGCGATCTTCCTGGACCGCGTCACCGACGGATTCAGCAAGCGCGAAGTCGGCCTGCGCAGCGAAATCGACAAGCTGCGTCGGCGACAGGCCCGCGCGGCGGCCGCGACCGACGCGGCCTGAGGAGGAGAACGCAAATGGCTATCGAACTGGCGCCCAACCGGCGCACCCTGCTCGGCGGCATCGCCGCCGCCGGGATCGGGCTGGTCACCGCAGGCTGCACAACCGCCAACGACGAACGCAACGCCGGCGGTGGCGGCGGAGGTGGTGGCGGCAAGAAGCCGATCACGATCGGCTACATCGACTGGGACGAGGACATCGCGGCGACCTATCTGTGGCAGAAGATCCTGCAGGACAAGGGCCACAAGGTCACCCTCAAGCACGTGTCCGACGCCGGGCCGGTCTTCGTCGGTCTCGACCAGGGCCAGGTCGACCTCTACCTGGACGCCTGGCTGCCGGCCACCCACAAGACCTACTGGGACAAGTACGGCAAGAACCTCACCGATCTGGGTGTCTGGTACGACAGCGCGCCACTGACGATCGCGGTGCCGGACTACATGCAGATCGAGTCGCTCGACCAGTTGAAGTCGATCGGTTCGCAGGTCGGTAACAAGATCGTCGGCATCGAGGCAGGTGCCGGCCTGACCGCCGCCGCGAAGAAGATGATCAAGGACTATGGCCTGTCCGGGTGGCAGCTGCAGACCTCGAGCACCCCGTCGATGCTGGCGGCGCTGAAGAAGGCGACCGACGAGAAGAAGCCGATCGTGGTCACCCTCTGGCGTCCGCACTGGGCCTACAACGCGTTCCCGGTCAAGGACCTGAAGGACCCGAAGGGTTCGATGGGCAAACCCGACAGCATCCACTCGGTCGGCCGGAAGGGCTTCGAGAAGGACTTCCCCGACGTCGCCGCGATGCTGAAGAAGTTCCAGATGGACGACAAGACGCTGTCGCCGTTGGAGGAAGAGGTCGTCCAGAAGAACAAGGACGCCCCCATGGCCGGCGTCGAGGCGTGGTTGAAGGACAACCCCGACTTCGTGAAGTCGCTCGGCTGATCGATCCACCGCAACCACGAATCCCCCTGTTTTGCAGGGGGATTCGTGGTTTGTGCGGGGCTCCCGTCATACGGGGAGAAAAACCGGAGGCGTAACCGACTATTGCGTTCGAACGCAAAGGTTTGCGCGCTGGCGGCACGAGCAGTTGAGTGGCAGAGATCCACCGGATCCACGTGTCAGATCCAACGCCGTCGGTAACGTCGGTATCGAGGGGTTTGAACGCTATCGAGGGGAGCGATTCTGATGCTGCGTCTGCACTTCACCGCAGCGGACGTGGCGCGAGTGCGCATGGCGCCCTGCGCGTCGGCGTCCTGGGAGATGATCGCTTCCATTCAGGCATCACGCCGCGCCACCGCCGCGCACGTGTTCGATGACTGGCGACCCGCGGCAGGAAGCTCTGCTGCGCGCACACGCGCAGCAGACCTATATCGATTGATCCCCGCAACACGAGGAGTCGTGCCCGACTACCTCACGCCGTTCACTCATGCCAGCACGATGACCGCACTCGCTCCGTTGCTCAACGACACTGCAGCTGACCTCGTCCAGGAACAGCTCACATCGCTCCAGCTTGCTCCCGGCGCGCGCACTGCGGCCTGGTGGCGGCAACGTCGTGACCGCATCACCCGCGCGGCGATAGCCCACTGGTCAGACAGTCTCGCGCCGTACTGGACCCAAATCCGAGCCTGCGTGGCCACTGACCTCGAGCACCGCAGTCAAACGCTCGCCGCGGCCGGTGTCGAGGGGCTACTGACCACACTCGGCTCGGGCATCAGCTGGACCTACCCCACGCTGTCAATTCCGTGGTTCACCGACGTCGACCTGCCATTGTGTGGCCGAGGGCTTGTGCTCCAGCCGATCTACTTCGGCTGGAGGCACGCCCTCGTGCAGGACGACCCGGGCGAATCGACGGTGCTGGCCATCCCGGTCCACGAACACGTGCCCCTGAAATCGACGCCGCGCGCGCAACCCGACGAACTGCACGCCGTGCTCGGTCGCGCACGGAGCCGCATTCTCGGCCTACTCGCCAGCACCCCCGCGAGTACCAGCGACGTTGCACGCCACACCAGTATGTCGCCGGGCAACGCCAGCCGACACCTCAAAGCCCTTCGATACAGCGGCCTGGTCTCCTCCCGACGAACCGGGCAACAAGTCACCCACCAACTCACCGCCGCCGGGGCCGTGCTCTACCGCACGCAGACCCAGGAATCGCCCGCCTGATACCGAGCCCGGAGCCAAGATCAGAGCAGAAGAACGGAGCCTTCTGCGCTGAGCACGCGCGAACGGAACAGCGAATCAGTCTGAAATAAAAGGAGTTCCCGACATGACGGAACAACTCCCGCTTCATCGGCCATACCGCGCAGAGCGCAACCACCGTCTGCGTCGTCAACTCTGACGAGCGCGCGGGCAGGGGTAGGGGAAGGGGCCATCTTCGGGTGGAGGAGCCAAGTTGCGTTGCCGTCTCGCCCAGCCGCCGCGCTCGCGCGGTCTTGTAAGCCGGGGCGAAGCTGACGAAGGGAGGTCGCTCGTACATTTTGCGAGGGGTCAGGGGAACACACCTCGCATAATCCACGAAACTCATTGGAATGAAATGGAATTCAGCCATGCACCGTTCACGAAAATTGGTTGCAACAACCGGCGCGGCCGCGGTTCTGACCGCGGGCCTTATCGGCTCATCCAGCATGAAGCCGGCCGCGGCCGACATGCTCTGCGGATCCGACGGGGTCCCGACCATCTCAGCGAACCTCGGCACTTCGCCGATGGTCACTAAGAAGCCCGGCTACCACGTCGCCCTTGTGCCATACGCAAAGCACGATCCTGGGCTCGGGAACGCCGCAGACCTCGACCGACGGGTCCACCTGTGCTGGTACCGCTCCACTCAACGAGTCAGCATCGTGGTCAAACGCGATGTCGGCGCGGACGTCGGCATGACAATACAGCTCTACATCAAACGGGACGGCGATGGCTGGAGCCGTTGTTACGGACTCAGCACCCTCGGTCCAGGCCGAGGCAGCAAAGTCGTCTACCCGCTCTCGGGGTCGTCGTGTCAACTTCCAGCCCGGAGCACTGCCGGCCTGCGGATCACCGAATACTGGCGCACACGCTCCGGCGCGCTAGCGGAGGCACGTGCCGCACTCGACCTGCACCGTCACACCTGACCGGCCATGCCCGATATCGGACCCCGGGCGGACTGAACGATTCCCGAGGAGCCGGTTGGCGTCCGATGTCACGGCGGAGACCTTGACGCGGGACCAGTCGCAGCACCCCGGTGGCGCTTCGTCCTCGCGGCGCGCGCCCTTGGATCGCCTGGAAGGTCCAGTCCAGTACGCGGGACGTCAACCACGAATCCCCCTGTTCTGCAGGGGGATTCGTGGTTTGTGCGGGGCTCCCGTCATACGGGGAGAAAAACCGGAGGCGTATGTCGGCGCATCCGCGTAGCGTGACGACCGATGACCACCACGACCACCACCGCGACCTCGTCGGTCGGGGGAAACCACCCTGCCTCGCCCGCGCATGATCCCGCGCGGCGGGTCGACTGGCGACGGCTCAGGGGGCCGGTCGCACTGCTCTCGCTCGGTGCGATGTCGCTCGGCGCGATCGCCGTCGTGCTCGGCACCGTGATCGCCGGTCGGGTCGCGGCCGACCCGTCCCGGGGACTGGTCGTCGCGCTCGCGATCTGCGTCGTGGGTGGCGCACTGCTCGACACGGTCGGCAGGTTCCTCTGGGCGGGCGTCGTCGATCGTGCCGAGGGACGGTTGCGCGAGGACCTGCTGAGCGCGGCACTGCACCAGCCGCTCGACGCGCTGACCGAGCAGGCCGTCGGTGAGATCCTCGACCGGGTCGACGACGACACCCACGAGCTGGGTTCGCTTCTGCGCCAGGAGCTTTGGGCTGCCATGCGCACAGTCGTCGCGCTGATCCCGATGTGGATCGTCGCCGGTTTCACCTGGTGGCCGGCCTGGTTGCTCTTTCCGCTCATGGCTGGCGCAACCTTCTGGGTGGTGCGGCCACTGCTCGGCGAGATCGCCCGGCGCAAGGTCATCGAGGAGGCGGCCTGGACCGACCATGCAGCGGCACTCGAAGAGGGCATCGCCGGCGCCGATGACCTGCGGACCAGCCTCGGTGCGTCGTTCGCAGTGCGCCGGGTGAGCGAGCTGTCCGCGGCCATCCACGAAAAGTTCCGTCTCGTGGTCGAGCTGGAGCGCAACCTCGGGCTGCGCGCCGGCGTGCTGCTGCACGCGATGCTCGCCGCGGTCGGGGTCATCGGCGTCGTGCTGGTCAGCCGCGACGACCTGTCGATCGCCGCGCTGGTGACCCTCTTCCTGGTCACCACCACGTTCGTCGGGCAAATCGACCAGACCGCCCGTCACCTGCCCGAGATGCAGGCCGGCCTCGGCGCGCTGATGCGCGTGCGACAGATGATGGCGGTCGCTCCGGAGCCCGCCGGAGGAGCCGACCTGCCGGACGGGGCCCTCGACATACGGCTGGACGACCTGCAATTTGCTTATGCGCACGGGACGTTCGCCCTGAGCGACATCGACCTGCACGTGCCGGCCGGGCAGACGGTCGCACTGGTCGGCCGCACCGGTTCGGGCAAGTCGACCATCACTTCGCTGCTGTCCCGTGCGGTCGAGCCGCGTCCGGGGTCAGTCTTCCTCGGCGGCGTCGACGTCACCACCGTCGACCTGCAGCAGTTGCGGCGCGCGGTCGGTGTCGTCACTCAGCGCACCGAGATCCTCGCCGGCACGCTGGAGCAGAACATCACGCTGTTCGCCGACCGGCCGCGCGCCACCGTGCAGGCCGCGGTCGACGAGCTCGGTCTGACCGATTGGGTCGCCGGGCTGCCCGAGGGCCTCGACACCCTGCTCGGTCCGGGCGGCACCACCTTGTCGGCGGGCGAGGAGCAGTTGGTGTCGTTCGTCCGGCTGCTGGTGCGCGACGTGCGAGTGGTCGTGCTCGACGAAGCGACGGCACGGATGGATCCGCTCACCGAGCGCCGGGTGGTCGCCGCCGCCGAGCGCCTGCTGCACGGGCGCACCGGCGTGCTCGTGGCGCACCGGCTGAGCACGATCGACCGCGCCGACCTGGTCGCGGTGCTCGACCACGGGCGGTTGATCCAAAGCGGTCCACGAGCGGGTCTGGCACGGCAGCCCGGTCCGTTCCGCTCGCTGCTGGAAGCTGCCGGCACGAGCGACTCCCTTGACGCGCAGTCGGATTCGGCGGCTGATGACCCCGCCGACGACGACGGCGAACGGACCCAGCAAACAGTAGGTGCACTGCGTCGCAAGGGCACTCCACCGGTGCGCGACGCTGTCGGCGACGGCCCGTCGTTGGCTCGGAGCGTGGCCCATGCGCTGCTGGTCGTGCCGCGCTGGGGGTTGTTCTCGATCGGCCTGTTCCTCGGCTCCGCACTGCTCGGTTCGCTCGGCGCGGTCACCGGTCTGATCTGGGGACGCACCGTCGAACGCCTGCAGGACGGCGCCTCGGTGACCTCACTGACGATTGCCCTCGTGGTCAGCCTGATCCTGTCGCCACTGATGCTCGCCGAGGCGTTCCGCCGCTACCCGCGCTGGTGGATCGAGACGATGCTGCGCACCCGGATGGCCGTGCTCGTCGGTCAGACCCGGCAGCGGAGGCTGCCACGCAACCCGCCCGGCGAGGTGGTCGCACGGGCGATGGACGCCGACCGTTTCGCGCTCTACGCCGACCGGTGGGTCGACTTCGTCAACGGCCTGGTCATCGCCGGGGTGACCGCACTGATCAGCGGGACCGCGCTGGCAGGTCTCATCCTGCTCGCGGTGATGTTCTCCGCGGCGGTCGCGTCAGCGCTGGGTCGTCCGATCGCCGGCCGGTCGGCGGCCAAATCCTCCGCCGCCCGGGCCGGTTTCGGCCGCGCACTGGTGTCGGCGCTCGACTCGGCGCGCACGGTCAAGTTGGCGGCGCGCACCCCCGAGGTGCACCGACACCTGCGCCAGGTCGACGCCGGCCGAGTGCAGGCCGCGGTCTTCGAGCACCGCGTGCGAGCGGTGCTCGACGGCGTGCCGATCGTGCTGGTGCAGGTCGGCGTGGTCGCGGCCTGGGCGTCATACCTCGGCGGGGTGTGGGGCCTGGCCACCGCGATCCTGGTGGCGGGCGCGGTCACCGGGTTCGACTGGTTCGGCCGCGTCGCGGGCGCCGTCGTCACCGAGGCACCGGGCACCCGCGCGTGGCAGCGCGCCACCAGCCGCTTCGCCGCAGGTGCCGATCTGATGGCGCTGCCGGCGGGAGTCGACCTGACGACGGGTGCCGCCCCGGCGCCGACCACTCCCCCACGAAATCCGTTGCAGGAGCTGGAGCTTCGTGGTGTCAGTGCCGTGCATGACGACGGCACGATCGGGGTCAGCGACGTCGACCTCACCGTGCACCGCGGTGAGCTGGTGCTGCTGCTCGGCCAGGTCGGCTCGGGCAAATCGAGCCTGCTCGGCGCCCTCGCCGGTCTCCTGTCGTATGACGGGGCCGTGCGCTGGAACGGCGCTGACGTCGATGACCCGCAGACCTTCCTTCGCCCGTCGCACGTCGCGCTGGTCGGTCAGATCCCGCGGGTGCTGTCGGGCAGCTTCGCCGACAACGTGCAGCTCGGTCACGCCGAGCGCGCCTTCGACGAGCCGGTGTCGACCGCACGATTGGAGCCGGACATCGCCGAGGCGGGCGGGCCCGACGGCCTGGTGGGTCACCGCGGGGTGCGGCTGTCCGGTGGTCAGGTGCAGCGGCTCGCACTCGCCCGCGCCCTCGCGACCGACAGCGAGCTGCTGCTGGCTGACGATGTGTCCAGCGCGCTCGACGCCACGACGGAGATCGAGTTGTGGCGGGCGCTGCGCTCTCGTCATACGACGGTCATCGGCGCGACCTCCAAGCGCGCCGCGCTCGCCCAGGCCGACCGGGTCGTAGTGCTCGTCGAGGGCCGAGTCGCCGCGTCCGGCCCGTGGCGCGAATTGTCGCGCGACTGGGGCCACCTCGCCGGCTGACCCCCGCGCAACCCGACCGATCAGGACGGCGCGTGCCGCTCCAGGAAGCGGTAGACCTCGGTGTCGTCGACACCCGGGAAGACTCCGGGCGGCATCGCGGCCAGCAGGTGCGAGTGGACCCGGGCGGAGGGCCAGGCCTGCCCGGTCCAGCGCGAGGCGAGGTCGGTCGGCGGCTGGGTGCAGCAGCTCGGGTCCGGGCAGCGGGAGGTGGCGCGCTCGGTGGTCTCCCGGCCGCGCATCCATTTCACGTGCTGGTAGGGCACGCCGACGTTGACCGCGAAGAGCCCGTCGTGGGTGCGGTCGACCACCGCGGTGCACCAGTAGGTGCCCGACCGGGTGTCGGTGTAGCTCTGGAACGCCTGGGACAGGTCGGGCTGCTCGAAGACCCGGCGCGCGGTCCATGCCCGGCATACCCGCTGACCTTCGATCGCGCCCGCTGGGTCGACCGGGAACTGCACTCCGTCATTCTCGTAGGCCTTGTAGATCACGCCGTCCTGGCTGATCCGCATGAAATGCACCGGCAACCCGAGATGCCTCGTGGCCAGGTTGGTGAAGCGGTGCGCGGCGGTCTCGTAGGACACGGCATACGCATCACGCAGATCCTCGATCGCGATGTCCTTCTCCTCCATCGCGCGCCGCAGGAAGTCGACGGTCTCGCCCTCCGGCATCAACAGCGCGGCGGCGAAGTAGTTGATCTCGACCCGCTGCGACAGAAACTCCGCGTAGTCGGCCGGCACTTGGTGACCGAGCACCAGGTGCCCGACCGCGTGCAGCGCGAGGGACCGCGAATCATGTTGCCCTGCTTCGGGTTGCGGCAGATAGATGCGCTTGTTGTGCAGGTCGGTGACGGTGCGCGTCGAACCCGGCAGATCCGAGGTGTGCACGAGCTTGAAGCCGAGGTGCCCGGCGAGCCGGTCGACCGCCGCGCGGCTGATCGGACCGCCCGGGTGGTTGATCGACTTCAGCAGGTCGCCCGCCGCTGCCTCGATGTCGCCGAAGTAGTTGTCGGCCGCGCGCATCCGGTCGCGCAGCTCGGCATTCGCCCGGCGGGCGTGCTCCGGCGTCGCCGCCCGGTCGGCCTGCGCGGAGGCCATCGCCTCGTGCATCCCGACGAGCGCCTCGAGCGCCTCGGACGGCAGCCGCGGACCGATCTTGACCTTGGGCAGCCCGAGCGCCTCGTATGACGGCTGCCGCTGCGCCCGCTCCAGCCGGATCTCAAGCGCCGCGCGCCGGTTGGGCGGTGCGGTCGACAGCAACGTCGACAGGTCGGTGCCCAGCTCCTCCGCGAGCGCGGTCAGCACCGACAGCCGCGGCTCGCGCTTGCCGTTCTCGATCAGCGAGAGCGCCGACGCCGACATCCCGACAGCCTCGGCGACGTCACCGAGCGTGCGCCCGCCCTCCTGTCTTGTATGACGCAGCCTGCGGCCGATGGTCAGCGCGTCCGGGGAGGTGCCGGTCTGTTCCTTCACCGGCTCGGGCGCGTGCGGTGAGGTCAGGCGACCGGGATTGGCGGTGTCGACACTCGTCATACCGGCAGGATTGCGCTTCTTGACGCGCACCGCATCGGTCGATGGGGTTGAAACTCGGGCCATGTACCGACAATAACGCAAAAATTGCAAATCTTTACGTTCAAGATGCTGTTACTTGTGGGTTCCGTTCCCCCAGAGTGGTCTGCATCGACAGACCGCCCCGGAAAGGAACATGGGAGCCATGACTACCCAGCAGAACAAGCCGAGCATCGCCGAGCAGGAGACCGCTCTGCAGAACGACTGGCACAGCAACCCGCGCTGGGCCGGCGTCAAGCGCGACTACACCGCCGGGGACGTCATCAAGCTGCGCGGCTCCATCCAGGAGGAGCACACGCTCGCCCGCCACGGCGCCGAGGACCTCTGGAACAAGCTGCACACCGAGGACTTCGTCAACGCGCTCGGCGCGCTCACCGGCAACCAGGCCGTCCAGCAGGTCAAGGCCGGCCTCAAGGCGATCTACCTGTCCGGTTGGCAGGTCGCCGGCGACGCCAACCTGGCCGCCCAGACCTACCCCGACCAGTCGCTCTACCCGGCCAACTCCGTGCCGCAGGTGGTGCGCCGCATCAACAACGCCCTGATGCGCGCCGACCAGATCGAGTTCTCCGAGGGCATCCAGACCGTCGACGAGTGGCTGGTGCCGATCGTCGCCGACGCGGAGGCCGGCTTCGGTGGCCCGCTCAACGCGTTCGAGCTGATGAAGTCGATGATCGCCGCCGGTGCCGCCGGTGTGCACTGGGAGGACCAGCTCGCCTCGGAGAAGAAGTGCGGCCACCTCGGTGGCAAGGTCCTGATCCCGACCTCGCAGCACGTGCGCACCCTCAACGCCGCCCGCCTCGCCGCCGACGTCAGCGACGTGTCGACGCTGGTCATCGCCCGCACCGACGCCGAGGCCGCGACGCTGCTCACCGCCGACGTCGACGAGCGCGACAAGCCGTTCCTCACCGGCGAGCGCACCGCCGAGGGCTTCTACAAGGTCAAGAACGGCCTCGAGCCGTCGATCGCCCGCGGTCTGGCCTACGCCGAATACGCCGACCTGCTCTGGATGGAGACCGGCACCCCGGACCTCGAGGTCGCCAAGACCTTCGCGGACGCCATCCACGCCAAGTTCCCCGACCAGATGCTGGCCTACAACTGCAGCCCGTCGTTCAACTGGAAGAAGCACCTGGACGACGACACCATCGCCAAGTTCCAGCGCGAGCTGGGCGCGATGGGCTACAAGTTCCAGTTCATCACCCTGGCCGGCTTCCACGCCCTCAACTACTCGATGTTCGACCTGGCTCACGGCTACGCCCGCGAGCAGATGAAGGCCTACGTCGAGCTGCAGGAGAAGGAGTTCGGCAGCGAGGAGCGCGGCTACACCGCGACCAAGCACCAGCGCGAGGTCGGCACCGGCTACTTCGACCTGGTGTCCACCGCGCTCAACCCCGACAGCGCCACCACCGCGCTGAAGGACTCCACCGAGGCGGCTCAGTTCTGATCCCGAACTGACGCTTCTCTGGGCCTCGGTGACGAGGCCACCCCTACTCCCGGGTCTGCGCGGTCAACTGGCTCCGGCCGCGCAGACCCGGGGTCTTCATCCCCACGAAGTTCTCCGCTCGTTCCTCGCTCCGATACTTCGCGAGGGCCCCAAAACCCAAGAAATTCAAGGCAATTCGCACCGGAAAGGACACACGTCATGTGTGAAACGCACGGCACCCCGACAGTGCGCGGCGAGATGCACCCGCGCTTCGACGAAATCGTGACCCCGGAAGCTCTTGCCTTCGTAGCCACTCTCGACGGCGCCTTTGCCGGACGGCGGGCCGAACTCCTCGCCGAGCGCCGGCACCGGTCCAAGCAGATCAGCGCAGGGGCCGACCTCGACTTCCTGCCCGAGACCGCCTCGATCCGCGCCGACCCCACCTGGAAGGTCGCCGCGCCCGCTCCGGGCCTGGCCGACCGCCGCTGCGAGCTCGTTGCGCCGGCCACGCCCAAGATGGCCGTGCACGCACTCAACTCCGGCGCCAAGGTCTGGCTGGCCGACCTCGAGGACGCGACCGCTCCGTCGTGGCGCAACATCGTCGACGGCCAGATCACCCTGTATGACGCAGTCCGCGGCACCCTCTCCTACGAGTCCTCGGACGGCAGCACGCAGACCGTCGATGACAACCCGGCGACGATCGTGATGCGTCCGCGCGGCTGGCACCTCTGCGAGAAGCACGTGACGATCGACGGCCGGCCGATCTCAGCCTCGCTGTTCGACTTCGGCATCTACTTCTTCCACAACGCGCGCAAGCTGATCGAGAACGGCGCAGGTCCGTACTTCTACCTGCCGAAGATCGAGTCGCACCTGGAGGCGCGTCTTTGGAACGACGTCTTCGTGCTGGCGCAGGACCGGCTCGGCATCCCGCAGGGCACGATCCGCGCCACGGTGCTGATCGAGACGGTGCCCGCGGCATACGAGATGGACGAGATCCTCTACGAACTCCGCACGCACTGCAGCGGATTGGCCGATGGCCGCTGGGACTACATGTTCAGCTACGTGCGCACTTTCGCCCACCGCGGCAACGAGTTCGTGCTGCCCGACCGCGACAAGATCACCATGACGACTCCGTTCATGCGGGCCTACACCAAGCTGCTGGTGGCGACCTGCCACAAGCGGTGGACGCACGCGATCGCCGGTCCTGCCGCGGTCAACCCGACGCGGCAGGACGAGGAGTCGCGGCACCGCGCGCTCGCCCAGGTGCGCGCCGAGAAGGAACGTGAGGCCGCCGAGGGCTTCGACGGTTCCTGGGTGGCGCACCCGGCGGTCGTGGAGACCTGCCTCGCCGCCTTCCGCAGCGTGCTCGGCGACCGCATCGACCAGCGTTCGCTGCGTCAGGCGGTCGACGTGACCGCCCGCGACCTGGTGTCGCTGGACGGCACCGTGCAGACGATCAGCCTGCAGGGTGTGCGCACCAACGTGTCCGTCGCGCTGCGCTACCTGGCGTCCTGGGTCGCCGGGCGTGGCGCCGTCGCCATCGACAACCTGATGGAAGACGCTGCCACCGTTGAGATTTCGCGTGCGCAGCTGTGGCAGTGGCTCTACCACCAGTCGCAGCTGGCCGAGGGCCCGCAGGTGACCCGGGAGCTGCTGGACCGCGTCATCGACGAGGAGATGGCCAAGCTGACCCGCGGCCTCGACGACGAGGCGACCGGCCGCTACCAGGCGGCCCGCGAGGTGCTGGAGTTCGTGGCATTGGCCGACTACCTGCCGGGCTTCTTCACCAACTACGCCTACGTCCGCTACCTGACCGACCAGGCGTTGCGGATGAAGCCCACCAGCCGGGAGGACCTGCGTCAGTCCGAGCATGTCGCCACCCCGGCCGGCGCAGCCGCCGGCGCCGTCGCCTAACCCGGGCGCCGTCGCCTAACCCATCGCCGTCGCCTAACCCATCGCCGAGAGGCTCACTTATCGCTCAGAGGCTCACGTATTCGGCCGTTCAGACGGTCGAATACGTGAGCCTCTCGGCATTATCTGAGCCTCTCGGCGAGGTCAGGCGGAGCTGTCGTCGTCGAAGGACGTCAGCCGCACCTCGAAGCCGTCGAGCATCCGGGTCGCCGCATTGATCGCCGGCGAGCCGTAGGCGCCCCGGTCGGCCAACCCGGCGAGCGCGGTTCGTTGCGCCGCAAGCACGTCGAGCCGTAGCCGCGCGTACTCGGTGCGGGCGTCGCGGACGGCCAGGTCGGCCCGCTCGTCGATCGCCGCGCGCTCGTGCGCCATGTCCTGCCGGACCTCGGCCAGCGCGGGTTGGTCCTGCACGGGCAGGGTCTGCTTGAGGTGCTCGAGCTCGAGCAGACCTGCGTCATACAGGTCGGAGGTGATGTCCTGCATCTCCTGGCGCACGCGCTGCGCCGAATCGTCGCGAATACCCACCCGACGTATGACGACCGGCAGCGTCAGTCCTTGCGCCAGCAGGGTCACCACGGCGACCACGAAGGCGATCAGCACGAGTTCTTCGCGGCGCGGGGTGTCCACCGGAAGCGTCTGGGCGGCGGCCACGGTGATGGCGCCACGCATCCCGGCCCAGCCGAGCACGACCGCGCTGCGCCAGCCGATCGGCTCGGCGACCTTGAAGTCGAGGTCAGCGACCACCCGCTCCACCCGGTGCGTGATGCGTTGCAGCCTGCGCTCGGAGACCTCGAGCTCGTCGAACCGCGGATTGTCCTGCCAATTATCGAATTTCGAGCGAGTGTCGGCCGCGCGCTGCTGATCCTGCCGCAGTGCGCCGACGAGCGGCACGACGAAGACCAGCCGCATCACGACCACGGCCGCCGAGGCGAGCAGGCCGACCCACAGCGCCTCGGCCAGACTGTTGTTGCTGTCCTGTACGGCGTCGACGAGCGGCTTGACCTCCAGCCCCATGATCAGGAAGATCGCGCTCTCCATCAGGAAGGCGATCGTCCGCCAGTTCATCGACTCGACCCACCGGTCGCGGGCCGCGATCCGGCGAGGTCCGAGGCGGCCGACAACCAGACCCGTCACCACGACCGCGAGCACACCGGACGCGTCGAGCTCCTCCGCGGGCAGGAACGCCACGAACGGCACCACGAACGACACCGCGGTGCTCAACACCGCATCGCGCAGCAGCGCCCGCAACCGGACCGCGATCTCGCCGACGAGGAATCCCACGATCACCGCGATGACCACCGAACGCAGGAAGCTGCCGGCCACGTGCCAGATCGACACCGAGGCGGCGATCGCGGCGACTGCCGAGCGCAGCAGCACCAGCGCGGACGCGTCGTTGACCAGCCCCTCCCCCTCGAGCATGGTGACCACCCGAGGCGGCAGTCCGAGCTTCTTGCCGATCGAGGTCGCCGCAACCGCGTCGGTGGGGCTGACCACCGCGCCGAGCGCGAACGCCGCCGGCC
The DNA here is from genome assembly GCF_026162425.1 of Flexivirga meconopsidis. GTDB lineage: Bacteria > Actinomycetota > Actinomycetes > Actinomycetales > Dermatophilaceae > Flexivirga > Flexivirga meconopsidis. The sequence continues at coordinate 296,359 of NZ_JAOBQJ010000002.1, forward strand.
AGCCGATGCCGGGCAGGACCGCGTGGAACATCCAGCCCATGCCGAGCGTGGTGAGCGCGACCAGCAGCACTGCCAGTGCACCGATCGCCTTGAGATTGCGCCGGAAATCCTGGCTCGGCATGTTGACCGCGGAGGAATACAACAGCGGTGGCAGCACACCGGCGAGGATCAGCTCCGGGTCGATCTCGATGTCCGGTGTGCGCGGCACAAAGCTGATCACGATGCCGACCACGACCAGCGCAAGCGGCGCCGCCAGTCCCAACTTCTTCGAAAACGCAGTGACTGCAACGATGCTCACTACCCCGAGAATGGCGACGAGCGTCAGGTTCATGCTCTCCCCTACGTCGTATGACGGGGGCCCCGACGACCCCACAGCCGCTTGCTCTCGGCGCCGGCGTACTCCGCCGGTCCGTCCAGCGTCATACCCGACTCGAAGAACTCGACCAGGTCGAATCCGCTGCGCGCTCCGGGCGCGATGCCCATCGACAGGTAGCCACCGATCAGCGCACCGGCCATCGCGCGGACGCGCAGGTCGTCCGGCGACAGCTCGGTGCGCTCGGCGATCAGGTCGGTGACCAGGCGCATCGTGCGGTGAAACTCGATCTGCTGCGCCCCGCGAAGCTCGTCCTCGGAGCGCATCAGCTCCCAGCGCTGATCCTGAAACTCCCACTCCTGCGGGGTGATCGACTCAGTGACTTGCTCGATCGCCGCCTTGAGAGCCCGTAGCACCGGCAGCTGCTCCGGCTGCTTCCGGAACTCCTCGACGATCAACGGGTCCAGATCGTCAGCCACGACCAGCTCCGCCTTGCTCGGGAAATACCGGAAGAAGGTGCTCGGCGACACATCGGCCGCGGCCGCGATCTGCTCCGTCGTCGTGTTGCTGTAACCCTGCTTGGCGAACAGCCGGAAAGCAGCTTCCCGTAACGCTCTTCGCGTCTGCGCCTTCTTTCGCTCGCGCAGGCCGGGCTGGGCTGGTTCAGTCGACGACATGGAGCGATTGTCGCTCATCCTCGCTGGCTGCCGGTGTCTGCTCGGTGGTCGAGTCGTCGAAGGCACGACGCGCCGTCAGGACGCTGATCAGGGCCAGTGCGACGATGCCCGCAGTGGACCAGAGCAACAGATCGATGCTCTGCACGAAGGCATCTCGCACGGTGGAGAGCAGCCCGGTGTTGCCGGTGCTGCGAGCGACCTCGACCCCGGCGTTGACGCTGTCCCGCACCGGCTCGACGTCGGCGTCGCCGAGCGCGGAGTGGTAGCGGGTAGCTTGCACGGTGCCGAGGATCGCGACACCGATGGTGCCACCGACCTGCCGCAGCGACGACAGGAGCGCGGAGCCGGCCCCGGAGTGCTCCGGGTCGAGGCTGCCGACGGCCCATCCGATCGCGGTGAACATCACCATCCCCATACCCGTGCCCAGGAAGAACATCCAGCATCCAATCACCGCGTAGGGCGTGCTCTGGCTGGTGAACGCGGCGACGACCAGCGCGGCCAGGGTGAGCGTGAGGCCGCCGGCGAAAACCACTCGGATGCCGGCACGTTCGGCGATTCGATCGTTCAACCGGGTCGCCGTGACCAGGCCGGCCACCATGGGCAGCAACCGCAGCCCGCTGCCGAGCGGACTCGCCCCCTGCACCGCCTGGAAGAGCTGCGGCAGGCTGAAGAAGACACCGAACATCACGAAGTTGAGCGCCACCGCATAGACCGCACCCAACCGGAACGCCGGGACGCCGAAGAGTTGCAAGTCGACCAGCGGATGCCGCAGCCGGGGTTGCAGCAGAACGAATATCAGGGTGAGCACGACACCCACAAAGACGAAGATCCAGGAGCGGCCGTCCGCCCAACCGCGCTGCCCGAACTCGATGAATCCATATGTGAGTGACGCCAATCCGAGGCTGGACAGCGCAACGCTCGGCAGATGGATCGACCGCGGCGTCGCGCTCCGCGACTCCGGCACGAAGGCAATGATCGCGACGATCGCAAGCAGCACCACCGGCACGTTGATCAGGAAGACCGAACCCCAGTGGAAGTGATCGAGCAGCCACCCACCGAGCAGCGGCCCGAGCGGCATGCCGAGTGCGACGCCGGCCATGTTGAGACTGATTGCCCGGCGCTGCTCCTTCTTGTCCGAAAACATCACCGTCAAGACCGCAAGGGTGAGCGTCAGCAGCGCGGCGGCCCCGATGCCGAGGACGGCGCGAGCCGCGATCAGCTGCGCCGGCGTCTGGGCGAACGCGCAGGCAAGCGACGCTCCCCCGAAGATGACCAGCGACCAGAGCAGCACCCGCCGGCGCCCGATCCGGTCGCCGAGCGCGCCGATCGGCAGCATGAATACCGCCAGCGCGAGTGTGTAGGCGCTGGTAAACCACTGCAACTGCGAGATATTCGCGTGCAGGTCCTCCGCCAGCGTCGGTAGCGCGACGTTGAGCACCATGGTGTCGAGTCCGACCACCAGCGTCGTCAACGCGATGGCCGCCACCGCGATCCAGCGCCGCGAGTTCGTCATATCCATCCGATTTCCGCCCTCCGGGTTTTTGATAGTCACTGTCATTTGATTGACACATCCAGTTGTACGGGGTTGTTCGAGAAACTGCAAGTCACTGTCACTTTTTGGATGTGGCACCGTGTCCGCATGAGCCCCCGCATGCCGAGTGAGACCGCACCGCAGAGCCGCATCTGGATGGCGTTCCCGTCGAAGGGCTACACGCTCGGCGACACCGCAGCCGACGCCCACGAGGCGCGCTCGACCTGGGCGGCCGTCGCGCACGCAGCCTTGGAGTTCGAGCCGGTGACGATGGTGGTGGATCCGGCCGATGACGCGGTCGCTCGCCGCTACCTGTCGGCCGGGGTCGACATCGTCCACACCCCGCTCGACGATGCGTGGATGCGCGACATCGGTCCTTCCTTTGTGTATGACGAGGGCCGGCTCGCCGGGGTCGACTGGATCTTCAACGGCTGGGGCGCCCAGGACTGGGCAACGTGGGACAACGATGCGCGCGTTGCGTCATACGTGCTGAGCGAAGCGGGTGTGCCTCGCATCGAGTCGTCAATCGTCAACGAGGGCGGCGGTTTTCACGTCGACGGCGAGGGCACGGTGCTGGTCACCGAAACGGTGCAGCTGGACAACGGCCGCAACCCCGGCGCCACCAAAGCCGACATCGAGGCGGAGCTGGCGCGCACGATCGGTGCGACCAAGGTCGTGTGGCTGCCACGCGGACTGACCCGGGACGCAATGCAGTTCGGCACTCGCGGGCATGTCGACATCGTCGCCACGATCCCGTCGCCGGGGGTGCTGCTGCTGCACGACCAGCGCAACCCCGACCACCCGGACCACACCGTCACGCTCGAGGTCGAGCGTTCATTGCGCGACACCACGGACGCTGCCGGACGCAGCTGGGAGATTCGCAAAATGCCTGCGCCGCAGACGATCTCGGACGAGGAAGGCCCGGTCGACTACAGCTACCTCAACCATCTGGTGGTCAACGGCGGCGTGATCGCCTGCTCATTCGACGACCCGCACGACGCGGAGGCCGTGTCGATCCTCACCGACGTCTACCCCGGACGCCGCGTGGTCACCGTCGACGCGCGGCCGCTGTTCGCCCGCGGCGGCGGCGTGCACTGCATCACCCAGCAGCAGCCCGCCTGACGGTCAGGCGAACGCGCTTCGCGCGCGCAGCGCGAGACGCACGACCACGCGATCGTCCACCGGCTGACGGGGGTCGAGTTCGAGCGGAAAACCGAAACCGAGTGCGCAGCCAACCTGTGGCACACCGGTGGGGTCGAAGCCGGCCCGCTGCAAGCCGGCGAAGACCGAGTCCGGTTGCGGGTTGGGTTCCTCGACGACGCCACCGACCGGAGAGGCCGCGAGCAGGGACCACAGCGCCTGGTCAGTGGCAGGACCCGGCCCGAGGTCGCGGTCGAGCAAAGCGCTGGAGAAGAGCGGCAGACCGAGCTCGTGAGCCAACCGCGACCCGAGGTGCAGACCCGGAGAATCCTTGACCAGCAAGGCGATCCGCGGCCATCGGTGCGGAGCGTATGGCGCCGCCGGCCACTCCTCCCGGGTGATCGCGTGCGGGAGGTGGTCGCGCCAGTGCGAGCCGTCCGGTCCGGGCAGCCAGAGCATCTGCTGCACGTAGCCCTCGCGCCGGAAACCGATCGATCGCAACACCCCGGACGACGGACTGTTGCCCGGCCGCACGTTTGCCTCGATGCGGTGCAGCCCCATCCCCCGCGGCGCCTGCGCGAAGGCGATGTCGATGATGAGACGCAGGCCTTCGGCGAAGAGACCACGCCCGACATACGGGTCGTAGGAGTCGTAACCGATGACGCCGTTCTGGAATCGGCCGCGAACAACGTTGGTGACGTTGACCTTTCCGACGATGCCGTGGCTACCTTCGGCCTCCATCGCGTGGATCAGGAAGGTCCGGTGGTCCTCGGTCTGCCGCTCGAGGTGCCAATGCAGGTCGGCCGGGTTGACCGGGTTCCAGCGCCCGATCCGCGCGGCGGACTGTTGCACCGCAACCTGGTAGGCCGGCAGGTCACCCTCCTGTGCGGTGTGCACCCATACGCGCCGGCCCGTGGCCGCGAGCGGAGCGAGGCTCGACGTCACCTCATGCTCCGACCTGTCGTCCGCGCAGCACGATATGGGCCGGGTCGGCGAGCACGCGAACGTCCGCACGCGGGTCCTCCTGGTAAACCACGAAGTCCGCGCTCTCGCCCTCCGCGATGCCCGGCCGCCCGAGCCACTCACGCGCACCCCACGTCGCGGCGTTGAGTGCCTCGAGATCGGTCATGCCGGCCCGGGTGAGCTCGACGACCTCGGCCGCGACCAACCCGTGCGGCAGTTGGCCGCCGGCATCGGTGCCGACCCAGATCGGGACCCCGGCCTCATGCGCGGCGGCGATTGTGTCGAACCGGCGGGCGTAGAGGTCACGCATGTGCGCGGCATACGCGGGGAACTTTGCTTCGCCCGCGTCGGCGAACTTCGGGAAGTTCTCGATGTTGACAAGCGTGGGAACGATCGAAATCCCTTGCTGGGCAAACTGATCGATCGAGTCCGGCTGCAGGCCACTGGCGTGCTCGATGCAGTCGGTGCCGGCAGCGGCGAAATCGAGCAGCGACTCCTCGCCGAAGCAGTGCGCCGTGACACGGGCGCCTTCCTCATGCGCAGCGGTGATCGCTGCGGTCAGCGCCTCTCGTGGCCAGCAGGGTGCGAGGTCACCGCGGTCACGGTCGATCCAGTCGCCCACGAGCTTCACCCAGCCGTCGCCGCGTCGCGCCTCCTGCCGCACGTAGGCAACCAGGTCTTCGGGCTCGATCTCGTGAGCGAAGTTGCGGATGTAACGCTTCGTGCGGGCGATGTGCCGCCCGGCGCGAATGATGCGCGGCAGGTCCTCGCGGTCGTCGATCCAATGCGTGTCGACCGGCGAACCGGCATCCCGCAACAGCAACGCACCGGCAGCGCGGTCCCGCAGCGCGTGCTGCTCGCTGGTCGCCTCGTCGACGCCGCCGTGTGCCTCGAGTCCCACGTGACAATGCGCGTCGACCAGGCCCGGCAGCACGTAGCCCTCGACCGTTTGGGCGTCGGAGGTGTCGGCCGGTGGGGTCCAGCTGACCGTCCCGTCCACCACCCAGATCTCGTCGCGCACCTCCTCCGGCCCGATGAGAATGCGGCCTTTCACGTGCAGCACCGGAACGTTCGCCATACGTCCGACCCTATTGCGTCATGATCGGCGCGCGCGGCTGCCTCGCGCGGATCGCTGCGGCATACTCGGCGTGTCATGACCGATCAGGGGACGGATACCGGCGACTTCGACAGCTTCGTGGCTGCCCGCACGCCGGAGTTGCATCGAACCGGCTATCTGCTGATGGCCGACCAGGAAGCCGCCGAGCAACTCGTCGCCGCGGCGTTGCACCGAATCCGGCGACAGGCCGACGACCTCGGCCGCGCCGGCGCGCAGACCCGGCTGACGATGGCACGCCTGGCCGCTCCCCTCGACGCGCCGACCTCGACAGCGGCTGGTCTGCCCGGTCTGTCACCCAGGCAGCGCGCGGTGCTGCTGCTGCGCGTCGTCGATGGCCTCGACTCACGCGCAACGGCCAAGGAACTGCGGCTGCCCAAAGCTGCCGCGATCGCCGCCGAACGGGCCGCCGCCACCAACCTCGGCCTGAGCGTCGGCGACCCGCAATTGCGTTCGCAGCTGGATGATTTCGCGGAGCGGGCGAGCTGGCCAGACCCGACAGTGACGCTGGACGAGGCCGCCCGTAAACGGCCACAAGCCGCACGACCGCGCTGGACGTATGCCGCAGCTCTGGTCGTGATCGTCGCCAGCATCGCGTCGGTGACGATCGCGCAGGTCGCACACAACCGGTGGCTGCGCACACCCGCGGGCCTCAACTCCTCGCATGGCACTCACTTCCCGGAGTATGTCCGGGGCTACAAGCTCGTCGAGGTCCGTGATCTGCGGCCTCGACAGCCGGCGACCGTGCGCCTGCCGAAGGACGAGGCATATGTCGTGGGTTGCCCGGGCGACAGCGACGGCGAGGCCTTCGGGATGCCAGTCACCATCGACGGCGCGACCGACAACAGCTATACCCAACCGTGCATGCCGCAGCGCGAAACGAATCCAGACTTCTTCTACCTGTCCAACACGACCGACCTGCCCACCCAGGTCGAGGTCACCTGGCCGTCGGACGGACCCTGGCCGCTGGCGGTCTATCGCAAAGTCCCGTGGGATCAATACCCAGTCGCGACAAAGGATTTCGACACCAGCCGGCAACTCGGATTCGACGACGCCCAAGTCGCGAACGAGAACGGCCCGGTGAGCCCGCTGCGCACCGGTCCCAAACTGACTCTGAGCAGCGGCTCCCGGGCGAACGGCAGCTTCACCGCCACCCTGCGGCTGCCGGCGCCGGTCGCCGGCACGCAGCCGTCAGTGACGTGGACGCTGCGGGCGACGACCACCGGCCGCTACCGAGTCTCCCTTGCCGGCCGTCCACTCAGCTCCTGCTTCTCCCCGACGGGCGACAGTTGGTGCGAAGTCTTCGACCGAGTGATCCCGCCGATCGGCGGCAACTCCACGGCGCCGACGGACCAGGACTTGGTGTCCACCAGTGCGCGCACCGCCGAGGTGCGGGTCGACGTCGAGCACGCGGTCGGCCCGTGGAAGCTGGAGATGCGTTACGACCGTTACAAGGTCGACAAGGACGGCAATCCGGTCGCGCCCAAGTAGACCTGGAGTGCGGCTCGGACCGGCCGGGCAGCGCTCAGTCCTTCTTGGCGTCCGGGCCGAGGAACTTCTCAAAACCCTTGGGTAGCTTCAGGTTTGAGAAGTCCTGCTCCTCCTCGGCGCCGAACGCATTGCCCATCGCCTTCTCGCGCGCGGCGGACGCCTTCTGTGCGGCGGCCTGCTCCTGCTGGGCGCGCTTGGCCGGGTTGCCGCTCTTGCCCTTCTTCTTCTGCTGCACCTTGCCACGCTTCGGTGCGCCACCTGCCGGCATACCGGGCATCCCCGGCATACCGCCGCCACCGCGGCGCATCTGACGCATCATCTTCTGGGCCTGGCCGAAGCGCTCCAGCAGCTGGTTGACCTCCGAGACCGTGACCCCGGAACCGCGGGCGATGCGTGCCCGGCGCGAGCCGTTGATCTGCTTGGGATGCGTCCGCTCGAACGGCGTCATCGAGTGGACCATCGCCTCGACCCGGTCGAACTCGCGCTCATCGAGGTTGTTCAGCTGATCCTTCATGCCCGACATGCCGGGCATCATCCCCATGAGCGCCTTGAGGTTGCCCATCTTCTTGATGGCCGACATCTGCTGGAGGAAGTCGTCGAAGGTGAAATCCTCCTCCTCCATGAACTTGCGGGCCATCTCCTGGGCCTGCCGCCGGTCGAAGGCCTTCTCGGCCTGCTCGATCAGCGTGAGCACGTCGCCCATGTCGAGGATCCGCGACGCCATCCGGTCGGGGTGGAAGACCTCGATGTCCTTGGTCTGCTCACCGACCGAGGAGAACATGATCGGCCGGCCGGTGACGGACGCCACCGACAATGCGGCACCACCGCGGGCGTCGCCGTCGAGCTTGGACAGCACGACACCGGTGAAGTCGACGCCCTTCTGGAAGGCCAGCGCGGTCTCGATCGCGGCCTGACCGATCATCGCGTCGATCACGAACAGCACCTCGTCCGGCTGGATCGCCGCACGGATGTCGGCGGCCTGCTGCATGAGGTTCTCGTCGACCGCGAGCCGGCCGGCGGTGTCGACGATGACCACGTCGTACTGGCGCACCTTCGCTTGGCCGACACCGGCCTGCGCGACCCACACCGGGTCGCCGTAGGACTGGGTGCCCTCCTCGGTGGCCGCGTCGTGACCGCCTTCGTTGCCGCGCTCGGGTGCGAAGCACGGCACGCCGGCGCGTTCGGCGACGACCTCGAGCTGCCGCACCGCGTTAGGACGTTGCAGGTCGGCGGCGACCAGCACCGGGAAGTGGCCCTTGTCTCGCAGCAGTCGCGCCAGCTTGCCGGCGAAGGTGGTCTTACCCGAACCCTGCAAGCCGGCCAGCATGATCACGGTCGGGGGCCGCTTGGCCAGCTGCAGCTCCCGGGTCTGGCCGCCGAGGATCTCGATGAGCTCCTCGTTGACGATCTTGACGACCTGCTGGCCGGGGTTGAGCGCCGCGCTCACCTCGGCGCCGAGCGCGCGCTCCCGGATCCGGCCGGTGAACTCGCGCACCACCGGGGTCGCGACGTCGGCGTCGATCAACGCCATCCGGATGTCCCGGATGGTGGAGTTGATGTCGGACTCGGTGAGGCGGCCCTTGCCCCGGAGGTTCTTGAAGGTCGACGTCAGGCGGTCGGACAGCGAATTGAACACGCCTGCAAGGTTAACCCGGCGACCGGGGCGCTCCGTCACACGCGTCGATCAGCGCGGCGATCACCTGCGCGACCTGCGGTGGTGCCACCGGCCGGTCGCCCGAAGCAGTGACATAGAAGGTGTCGAGGGTCTGCCCGGCATACGTCGCGACGTGCGCCGACCGCACGGCAAGCGAGTGCCGCGCGAAGGTGATGCCGATCTCCCGCAGCAGAACAGGGCGGTCCTGCGCGCGCACCTCGATCACCGTCGCCAGCTCCGACGCACCGGGTATGACGGTGGCCCGCGTCGGCGGCGCGCCCACCTCAGGCGCACTCCGGCGCCGCCGCTCCAGCGCCCGCAGCGGGCTGCGGTCCCCACCGGCCAGCTGCGTCAGTCCACGCTGCAGCTCCTGCGCGCGCGGGAGATCACCCGCCGGCGCTTCGACGTCCCACGTGTTGATCGCGACGTCGTCGACCGTGCGCACCCGCGCGGTCCGCACTACCAACCCGTCGGCGGCAAGCAGGCCCGCGGTGTCGGCGAACAGGCCCAGCCGGTCGCGGTCGGCGATCTCGACCCGCGCCCCGCTCGGTGTCGCCTCGACCGTGACGTGCGGCTGGCCCATCGCCAGGTCGCGCAACAGCTCGGGCGGGAGTGGTTCGGCCGGACCCGCCGCCACGGAGGGGTCGACGGGAGTGGGCAGGCGGCGTCCGGCGAGCGCGCGCCGGCCCTGCGCGGTCAGCTCGTCGACCAAACCCGCCCGCCAGCTGGTCCAAGCCTTCGGGCCGGCCGAGATCGCGTCCGCCTCGGTCAGGGCGCGCAGCAGGTCCAGCACGTCGGGACGTTCCTCGACCGCGCCGACGAGCGCGGCGACCGTGCGGGGGTCGTGCGGGTCGCGCCGGGTCGCGAGGTCAACCAGCGTGAGATGTTCGCGAACGAGCAGCTCGACCACGTCGACGTCCTCGGAGCCAAAACCCATGCGCCGCAACATGTTCGCCGCGACCGGCGCACCCTCGACGGCATGGTCGTGCACGCCCGCGATCTTGCCGATGTCGTGCAGCAACGCTGCCAGCAAGAGCAGATCCGGCCGCTCGACGTCGCCCCGCAGGCGACAGGCCTCGACCACCGACTCCACGATGTGCCGGTCGACCGTATGACGGTGCACCGCGTTGCGCTGCGGGCGGCTGCGCACCGCGCCCCACTCGGGCAGCCAGCGACCGATCACCCCCGCCTGGTCGAGGGTCTCCCACACGTGCACCAGGCCAGGACCGGTCGCGAGCAGGTCGACGAACGCGTCGCGGATCTCCGCCGGCCACGGCGCCGGCAACGGCTGCAGGTCACGGGTCAGGTTTGCGACCGTGGTGGGTGCGAGCGGCAGACCGCGGCGCGCAGCCAACCGGGCGGCCCGCAGCAGCAACAGCGGACCACCGAGACCGGTCGACTTCGGGCCGAGCACCACCTCGCCGTCGTGCTCATAGAGGCCGTAGCCGAGCGGCGAGAGCACCGGCCGGCGCGGGCCGACGCGCAGCGTGCGAGCGCGTTGTGACTGACCGGCGCGACGCATCGTGCCGTCCAACGCGAAGGAGATGGTGCGCGCCGCCTGCACCACGCCGGTGAGCAGCGCGTCCGAATCCGGTTGCCCGAGGAGGGCGGCCACCGCGTCCTGGTCCTCGCGGCCGAGCCGGTCGCGACCGCGGCCGGTCACCACGTGCAGCGCGTCGCGCACGTCGAGCAGCTCTCCATAGGCGGCATCCACCGCGCCGTGCGGGCGGTCGGTGAGCCAGGCCGCGGTGAGCGCGCGCAGCACGGCCATGTCGCGCAGCCCTCCCCCGCCCTCCTTGAGGTCGGGCTCGATCTCGCTGACCAGGTCGCCGTGGCGGTCGTGCCGCACCCGGAGGCTGTCGAAGAGTTCGGGCAGTCGCTTGCGGGCGTTGGCGCGCCAGTCGTGCGCGATGCTCTGCCGGACCCCGGCGACGAGCACGTCGTCACCGGCGAGGAGTTCGAGGTCGAGCATGCCGACCGCGGCCGCCAGATCGCCCGAAGCCACCGACCGGCACTCGCCGAGCGTGCGCACGCTGTGGTCCAGCCGCACCCCGGCGTCCCACAGCGGATACCAGATGCGGTCGGCGAGCTCGGTGACGGCCGAGCCTGACAACGACCGTCCGTCGTGCACCAGCACCAGGTCGTAGTCGGACAACGGGCCGCCGTCGCCGCGTGCGAGGCTGCCGACCGCAGCAAGCGCAACCCCTCCGGTGCGACTGCCGAGCGGCGCCGTGGCCCCCGACCAGAGCTGCCCCAACCACGCCTTGTTGTATGACGCGAGCCGCTCCCGCCGCACCGCGCCCGCACCGGGTTTGGTGAAATCGCGGGTGCCGGCGAGGCCGAGTCGCTCCTGGTCGACCGCCGCAATCGTCATACCCCGCAACCCCTTTCGTGTGGCCAAAGTGCTGATCGAGTATCGGCGAGGAACGAGCCGCGCATCGAGATCACCGCCGCAGGTTTCGATACGCTCCTCCGCTTCGCTCCCCCGCTACTCAACCAGCGAAAACACGGTGATCGAGTAGCGGCGACGAACGAGCCGCGCATCGAGATCACAACGCCGTGGCGCCGTGCTCGCCGGTGCGCACCCGCACCACGTCGTCCACCGGCATGGTCCACACCTTGCCGTCACCGATCCGCCCGGTCTGTGCCGACTTGACGAGCACGTCGACCACGCTGGCCGCGTCCATGTCCTCGACGATCACCTCGATGCGGACCTTCGGCACGAAGTCGACGGTGTATTCGGCGCCGCGGTAGACCTCGCTGTGCCCCCGCTGACGGCCGTAGCCGCTGGCCTCGCTCACCGTCATACCGGTGATGCCGTAGGCCTCGAGCGCTTCCTTGACGTCGTCCAGTTTGAACGGCTTGATGATCGCGGTGACAAGTTTCATGCCTTGACCTTCCCTTCGTCGTGGTGGCGGGCGTCGGGCTCGTGCGCGGCCCGGTGCTGCCCGATGCGGCTACCGGCAAACAGGTTGCCGAAGTCGTAACCGGTCTCGGCGTGTTCGGCCTGGTCGATGCCGGACACCTCGTCCTCATCGGTGGTCCGGAACCCGATGGTCTTCTCGAGCACGAAGCCGATCGCGTAGGTCACCACGAAGGAGAACACCAGCACGAAGAACGCCGCTCCCGCCTGGACGCCAAGTTGCAGGAGGCCACCACCGTAGAAGAGCCCTTCTCGGGTGTCGGCGCCGGTCGGGCTGCTCTTGCTCGCCAGCAGACCGATCAGCAGGGTGCCGACGAGGCCACCGACCAGGTGCACGCCGACCACGTCGAGGCTGTCGTCGAAGCCGAGCTTGAACTTCAGGCCGACCGCGAGCGCACACACCGCTCCGGCGACGACACCGACGATCAGCGCGCCGATCGGGGTGACCACCGCGCAGGCGGGCGTGATCGCGACCAGGCCGGCGACGACCCCCGACGCGGCACCGAGTGAGGTGAAGTGCCCATCGCGCAGCTTCTCCACCAGCAACCAGCCGACCATCGCGGCCGACGTGGCACCGAGGGTGTTGATCCAGGCGCCGGCGGCGAGCGCGTTGGCGCCGAGCGCCGAGCCGGCGTTGAAGCCGAACCAGCCAAACCACAGGATGCCGGCGCCGAGCATCACCAGCGTCAGGTTGTGCGGTCGCATCGCGTCGCGCCCGAAGCCGATCCGCTTGCCCAGCACCAGGGCCAGTGCGAGACCGGCCGCACCTGCGTTGATGTGTATGGCGGTGCCCCCCGCGAAGTCGTACGCGCCGTTGCCGCCCAGGAACCAGCCGCCGTTGGCGATCCAGCCACCGGTGTTGGCGGCGAACCCGTCGAACGCGAAAACCCAGTGGGCGGCAGGGAAATAGACAACGGTCGCCCAGATCACCGTGAAGATCATCCAGGTGCTGAACTTCGCCCGATCGGCGATCGCGCCGCTGATCAGTGCCACCGCGATGATCGCGAAGACGACCTGGAAGGCCGCGAAGGCGGGGCCGGGGATCGTGCCGTAGGTGGCGTCGAGCACGCCGTTCAGCCCGAAGTGGACGAACGGGTTGCCGATCCAGCCGCCGGTGCTGTCGGCGCCGAAGGTCTCGCTGTAGCCCCAGAGGATCCAGACGATCCCGATGGTGCCCATGCTGATGAAGCTCATCATCATCATGTTGAGCACGCTCTTGGTGCGCACCATGCCGCCGTAGAACAACGCCAGACCGGGCGTCATGAAGAGCACCAGGGCCGCGGCGGCGAGCACCCAGGCGGTGTCGCCGGTGTCGGGCGCAGGTGGGGTGGCCATCGCCAGTGAAGTAACGCTCATGGCGAAATACTTTGGGCCCGCGCGGTTTCGGCGGTGTCGCACGTTGTGTTACGAGCATGTTGCATCGGGCGCCGAGCGGTTAACGGTTCATTACCCGGACCGGAGGTCTCGTCATACGAGACGCGCATAATGAGTTGTATGACGCCGCTTCGCACCCTGCACGACACGGTGCGGCACCGGGCGGCCCTTGAGTTGCGGCAGCGGGTGGCCGGCGAGGACGCACAGCGCAGAGCCGACGGCATCTGGGGAAAGCGCGGGGAGCGGTGGTTCACCCCGGCCGACCCGATCTGGCGGGTGCACCTGGACGCGTCGATGTTCGTCGGCGGCATCCGGGCGCTGCTGTTGCAGTCGCTGCACCCGCTCGCGATGGCCGGCGTCGACCAGCACTCGAGTTATCGCGACGATCCGTGGGGCCGGTTGCAGCAGACCAGCAACTTCATTTCCACGACCACCTTCGGCACAGTCCCGGACGCCGAGCGGCTGCTCGCCAGGGTGCGTGGCATCCACCGGCGGGTGCACGGCGAATTGGACGGTGTGCCCTATCGCGCGGACGACCCGGCGCTGCTGGCGTGGGTGCACGCCGCGGAGGCCGACAGCTTCCTCACCTGCTACCGAGCCTTCGGCGGCGGCACTCTGACCGACGTCGAGGCCGACCGTTACGTCGCGCAGATCGGGTCGGTGTCGAGCCGCCTCGGGTTCGCGGGCGCGCCTGCCTCGGTCGCCGAACTGCGCGCGGCGCTCGCGTCATACCGCCCGCAGCTGCGGGCGACCCCGGCGGCCCGGGCGGCGTTGCGGTTCATCGTCTTCGAGCCGCCGCTGCCGGTCGCCGCGCGGCCGGGTTACCTCAGCCTGGTCGCGGGTGCGATCGGCACCCTGCCCGGTTACGCCCGGCGGATGCTCGGCGTGCGCTTGCCACCGGGCGGCGCGCTCGCGCTGCGCGGCACCGGCGCGTTCGGCGCCGGCGCGGTGCGCTGGATGTTGTCCGACCCCCAAGTCCAGCGCGACCGCCGCGTCACCTGAGCTGGTTGAGTAGGCGGCGCCGGCGCGCTGGTTGAGTAGGCGGCGCCGGCGCGCTTGCTCGCCGGCGCCGCCGTATCGAAACCAGCGATCAGCCGCCGTACCGAAACCAGCGACCAGCACCAACCAGCTCAGTCCAGCACCGCGTCCACGAACGCCTTCGGGTCGAACGGCGCCAGGTCGTCCGGGCCCTCGCCGAGCCCGACGAGCTTGACCGGCACCCCGAGCTCGCGCTGCACGAGCACCACGATGCCGCCCTTGGCGGTGCCGTCGAGCTTGGTGAGCGCGACACCGGTGATGTCCACCGCCTGGGCGAAGATCTCGGCCTGGCGCATGCCGTTCTGGCCGGTGGTCGCATCGAGCACCAGCAGGCACTCGTCGATCGGGCTCTGCTTCTCGATGACTCGCTTGACCTTGGCGAGCTCGTCCATCAGTCCGACCTTGTTGTGCAACCGGCCGGCAGTGTCGACGATGACCACGTCGACCTCGCCGTCCTGGCCCTCCTTGACCGCGTCGAAGGCGACCGCCGCAGGGTCGGCGCCCTCCTTGTCAGAGCGCACCGTCGGCACCCCGACCCGCCCACCCCAGGTCTCGAGCTGGTCGGCGGCGGCGGCACGGAAGGTGTCCGCCGCGCCGAGCACGACGTCCTTGTCCTCGGCGACCAGCACGCGTGCCAGCTTGCCGACGGTCGTGGTCTTGCCGGTGCCGTTGACCCCGACGACCATCACGACGGCCGGCCGGTCGCCGACGCGTGACGCGGCGATCCGGCGGTCCATGTCGGGATTGACCTGGGCCAGCAGCTCCTCGTGCAGCCACTGCTCCAGCTGATCGGCCGTCGGCGAACCCTCAACCTGCACTCGACGTTTCAACCCGTCGACGATCTCCGTGGTGGCCTCGACGCCGAGGTCGGCACCGAGCAGAGTGTCCTCGACCTCTTCCCAGACGGCCTCGTCCAGCTTGTCACCGGACAGCACGGTGAGCAGGCCCTTGCCCATCGCGCTGTTGGAGCGGGCCAGCCGCGAGCGCAGCTTGGTCATCCGCCCGCGCGCCGACTCGGGGCGTTCGACCTCCGGCTCGGCGGGCGCCGGCGCCGGAGCGGCGGGCGGCGCAGTGGTCTCGACGGTGTCCGCCGGGGTGGGCTGCGCCGGCGGGGTCTCGGGTTCGACGACCGGCGGCTGCGGCTCGCGCTCCGCAGGCTTCGGCGGGGCGGGCGTGCCGCCCTTGCTGGTGTCGATCGTGGCGGTCGAACTCGGCTTGTAGGTATTGGCCGTACGGGTCTTGGCTTCACGCGCCGGCGGCGGCGGGGTGACCGGCGGGGCCGCCTTGCGGCCGCGACCCCGCACCAGGCCGACGACGAGTCCGAGACCGCCGAGTACGACGACGGTTATGACGAGAAGGATCTCCCAGAGCGCATCCACGCCCCACATCATGACAAACCCTCACCGACGATCGCTGTCGGTGAGGGTCCGGTGAGTCGGATCAGCTCGCTGCTTGCTCGCTGTTCTCGCTGTCCCTCGTGGCCTGCTTCGCTGCGGCGGCCGGCTTGCTGTCCTTCGAGGTGCGCTCGGCCACCGCGCGCTTCGCACCCTTGGTGACCTTGTCGGTGCGGTCGGCGACCGAGCTGACCATCCGCTCCCCGCGCTCGGTCAGCACCTGGCGTCCTTCACGACGAGCCGGCACGGCGACCAGGCCGACGACGACAGCAGCGAGCGCAACACAGACGACCAGCGCGAGAATCAGCCACAGCATGCGCCAATTGTGCGCTGTCTTGGCCGCAAATCCCAACAGGGACCTGCTAAGAGCCTGCTGTGTCGCCCACCGGTCACGGAATGTTCATCTGCGAGCGCCCACCGCACCCATCGGTGGCACACTGCCGGAGCATGACGATCGATGCAGCCCGCCCGACCGGCATCGCCACCGACCGACTACGCCGGATCGATGACCACCTGACTTCGTATGTCGACCACGGGCGGCTCGCCGGCTGGCACGTGCGCGTCTCGAAGGGCGGCACCGTCATACACGACTCGATGCGCGGGCTGCGTGATCGCGAGGCCGATCTGCCGATCGCGGCGGACACGCTCTACCGCATCTACTCGATGACCAAACCGGTCACCTCGGTCGCGGCGATGATGCTCTACGAGCGCGCGGAGTTGTCGCTGAACGACCCGGTGAGCAAGTTCATCCCCTCCTTCGCCGACCTGCAGGTGTATGTCGGGGGTCCCGCCGCCAAACCGGTGACCCGGCCGGCGACGGAGCCGATGCGGGTCAAGCATCTGCTGACCCACACCTCCGGTCTCACCTACGGTTTCCACCACACGCACGTCACCGACGAGATCATGCGCCTGGCCGGTCAGGAGTTCGGACCGCCGGCCGGCATGGACCTCGCAGCGGCGTGCGACTCGTGGGCGGCGATGCCGTTGCGCTTCGACCCCGGCACTGGTTGGAACTACGGGGTGTCCACCGACGTGCTCGGCCGGGTGGTGGAGGTGGTCTCCGGCAGCAGCCTGGCGGAGTTCTTCGCCAGCGAGATCACCGGACCGCTCGGCATGGGCGACACCGCATTCCGCGCGGTCGACGCCGATCGTTTGGCGGCGCTCTACGCGCTGGGTCCGAACGGCGTGGTGCGCTACGACGCGTTCGGCAACGGGGCGCTGAAGACGCCCGACATGTTGTCCGGTGGTGGCGGTCTGGTGTCGTCCATGGACGATTACTGGCGGTTCACCGAGATGCTCCGCCGCGGCGGGGAGCTCGACGGCGCGCGGCTGCTGTCCGATCGCACGGTGCGCTTCATGGCGAGCAACCACCTGCCCGCAGGGGCCGACCTGGAGCAATTCGGCATCCCGCTGTATGCCGAAACTCCCTTCAGTGGCGTCGGATTCGGCCTGGGCTTCTCGGTCACCATCGACCCACAGGCGGCGGCACTCGCCAGCTCGGTCGGCGAATACGGTTGGGGCGGACTGGCTTCCACCTACTTCTGGGTCGACCCGGTCGAGGACCTCACGGCGATTCTGATGACCCAGCTGATGCCGTCCAGTGCCTATCCGGTGCGCCAGGAGCTCAAGCAGCTCGTCTACGGCGCGCTGGCCGACTGACCCGCCCCAAGCTCAATCCCCAACGGTGGCAACGCTTTCGCCACCGCGGCGCACCTGCCATGCGCCGCACACGCACTGCCGGTAGCACAGGACTCCTTCGCTGGTGCTGTGCCGTGATCGAGTGACCCAGCCGTGCCGGTGCGGGGCGACCGCGGGCGGCGGCAGCTGCCGCTCCGCTGTGGGGATTGGATTTTCGGCGAGGACTGTCGTCATACCCACGAGCCTGGTGTAATGACATTGTGCATATCAACCCTTACGGCGAGGAGCCGACCCTGCTCGCCGTCGCTCTGCTCAACGACCGTCCGGCGACGGTCCGGGCGCTGCAGGCACGGTGCGACGCCGCCGGCGTGGTGCACCGCCCGGGCGCGAAGCGCGCGGACCTGGTCTTGCTCGATCGTTACCTGGACGAGATCGACCGGCTGATCGACACTGCGCAGGCGTCCGACCGGGTGCGGCTGCTGAACGAGTTGCTTGCCCGCCATACAGCCCACCCGCGGGTGACCGACCATGCCGGCGACGGCTTCCACCTGCACTATCGAGATGCCGAAATGTCATACGCAGCAATGCTTTCAGCGCTGCTGACGATGGGTCTGACGGTGCATCTCGTGCAGCGCGGGATGCATCGTCTCGCCCGGTGCGCAGTGCCGGAGTGCGAGACCGCGTTCGCCGACACCACCAAGAACGGAAAGCAGCGCTACTGCTCCCCCGCCTGCGCAAACCGGGATGCCGTGCGCCGACATCGGTCGCGACACCGCGCGTCGACTCCGGATGTCCGTTAGGGTCGCCGAAACGAGGGAAGGAACGACCATGAGCAACTACCCGAACGACCCGAACCAGCCGGGCGGCTACGGCGAACAGAAGCCCGGGGACCAGCCCCAGCAGCCGCAGTATGGTCAGAGCCAGCCGGGCCAGTACGGCGCGCCGCAGTATGGCGCCCCGCAGGGCGACTACCCGCCGGCCGGCGGCGGTTACGGCGGTGGCAAGCCCGCTCCGGGTGGCTACAGCGGCGTGCCCCAGGAGCACAAGCAATCCACGCTGATCCTCATCCTGGGCATCCTCAGCATCCCGTGCTGTGGCCTCCTGACCGGCATCCCGGCGATCATCATGGGCCGCAACGCCCTCCAGCAGATCGACGCCTCGGGCGGCGCGATCGGCGGCCGCGGCAAGGTGCAGGCCGGTTACATCTGCGGCATCATCGGCACGGTGCTGTCGATCGTCGGCATCATCCTGCGGTTC
Source organism: Flexivirga meconopsidis (assembly GCF_026162425.1). Classification (GTDB taxonomy): domain Bacteria; phylum Actinomycetota; class Actinomycetes; order Actinomycetales; family Dermatophilaceae; genus Flexivirga; species Flexivirga meconopsidis. The sequence goes on from NZ_JAOBQJ010000002.1 coordinate 314,866, forward strand.
ACGGTGCTCGCAAACAACTAGCCGACTCGCTCAGATGGCGCAGCGCGAAAGGGACGGCCCGGGCGGGTCGTCCCTTTCGCGCTGTCGTTGTTCGACTTTCAGCCCTGGTAGAGCCAGCTCCCCCAGGGCGTCCACCGATAGACGGTGAAGACGAGCATCACCACACCGAAGATCAGCAACGGCATACGCCCTGCCGGCAGCAGCGCGGCTGCGGCGTCGCCCTTCCAGCGGCGCACGAACCAGCGCGCGATCAGCACCGCCCCGGCAACGAGGATGAAGACGGCGGCGGCGTTGCTGAGCAGCGCCGCCGAGAAGTTGCCGTGCGTCAGGTCATTCATCGCCCGCAGGCCACCGCAGAGCGGGCACGGCGCCCCGGTGACGGTGAGGAACGGGCAGTAACCATAGGAGCCGGAACCGTGCGGATCGTAGATCCGCAGCAACCCCATGGCCGCTACTCCGCCGACCGCCCCCAGCAACGGACCGCGCACCCGGTCGGCCCGTGAGGGCTCCCGAGTGCGCGCCGCGGCAAGGTCCGGAGTGGTCATGCGGCCAGCCTAATGTGCGGTCAGCCGGAGTGTCCGTCCAGCAGCTTCGCGAACGGCGTGACCCGTGCGGGCACGTGCACCCCGGAGTCGCGCCGCTTGGTGTCGGCCGAGTTGGGGGTGAAACCGCCGACCGAGCCGCCACCGTCGGTGACGAGTGGTCCGGCGAGCTCGTCGGCGGCGCGTCCGATGCGCGCGCTGAGCTGCTGCCCGTCGGCGCCACCACCGAAGTCCTCGGTCGCGGCGAAGACGCCGGTCGGCATCACGACCGCACGCAGGTGGGTCAGCAGCGGGCGCAGCGCGTGGTCCAGCACCATCGAGTGCCGCGGCGTGCCCGCGGTCGCGGCGATGATCACCGGCATACCGTTCAGCGCGTCCGGGTCCAGGGCGTCGAAGAACATCTTGAACACGCCGCTGTAGCTCGCCGCGAAGACCGGCGTGACGACGATCATCCCGTCGGCTGCAGACACCTGCTCGCGTGCCTCGTTGAGGCGACTGGTCGGCATACCGGCCGTTGCCATCATGGTCGCGAGATCGACTGCCAGCTCACGCAATTCGATGACCTGTATGTCGAGCGCCTCGCCCCGCGCGGTCACCTCTGCGGCGACCGCGCCGGCGATCTGGTCGGCCAGCAGGCGGGTGCTGCTGGGCTGACTCAGACCGGCGGTCACGACCACGAGATTGCGGGTCATGCCGACACCTCGGCGTCCTCGGCCTGCTCAAGGCCGGCGGTCGCGTTGATCACCTTCAGGTGCGGCGAGTCCGGGCCCTGCGCCAGCAGAGAGCTGTGCGTGGGCGGGTCGCTCGGCACGTGCTCGGGGCGACGCGCCTCGAACTCGCGACGCAGCACCGGCACGACCTCCTTGCCGAGGATCTCGATCTGCTCCAGCACCTGCTCCAACGGCAGACCGGCGTGGTCGACCAGGAACAGCTGGCGCTGGTAGTCACCCACGTAGTCGGCAAAGCCGAGGGTGCGCTCGATGACCTGCTCGGGTGTGCCGACGGTCAGTGGGGTGTCGCGGGTGAAGCTTTCGAGCGACGGGCCGTGCCCGTAGACCGGGGCGTTGTCGAAATAGGGCCGGAAGCGGCGTACCGCCTCCTTCTCGGTGTCGGCCATGAAAATCTGCCCACCGAGTCCCACGATGGCCTGGTCTGCGGCGCCGTGCCCGTAGTGCTCGAAGCGCTGGCGGTAGAGCTTCACCATCCCTTGCGTGTGCTCCTTGTTCCAGAAGATGTGGTTGTGGAAGAAGCCGTCGCCGTAGAAGGCGGCCTGCTCGGCGATCTCCGGGCTGCGGATCGAGCCGTGCCAGACAAACGGCGGCACGCCGTCGAGCGGCGCCGGCGTCGAGGTGTAGCCGTGCAGCGGGGTGCGGAACTCGCCCTCCCAGTCCACGACCTTCTCGCGCCAGAGGCGGCGCAGCAGGTGGTAGTTCTCGACCGCGAGCGGGATGCCCTTGCGGATGTCCTTGCCGAACCACGGGTACACCGGCCCGGTGTTGCCGCGGCCCATCATCAGGTCGACGCGACCGCCGGCCAGGTGCTGCAGCATCGCGAAGTCCTCGGCGATCTTCACCGGGTCGTTGGTGGTGATCAGGGTCGTCGAGGTGGACAGCGTGAGGTTTTCGGTCTGCGCGGCGATGTAGCCGAGCATGGTGGTCGGCGACGACGGCACGAACGGTGGATTGTGGTGCTCGCCGCTGGCGAAGACGTCCAGACCGACTTCCTCGGCCTTCTTGGCGATCGCCACCATCGACTGCACGCGCTCGGCCTCGGTCGGTGTGCGTCCGTTGGTCGGGTCCGTCGTGACGTCGCCGACGCTGAACAGTCCGAACTGCATTGTCTAACTCACTCCCCTATGTCTCAAATTTTAACTAACTGAGCGGTGTAACGGGGAGTGGTGTGCGGTTATTCCGGGCGCGGCCGGTCCGCCGGCGAGACAGCGTGCATAAGTCGAAACGGTTGCACCTTGTGCACGCACACCACCGCTCCGGCGTGCATAACCCGAAACAGTTGCACCTTGCGCACGCACACCACCGCTCCAGCGTGCATAACCCGAAACGGTTGCACCCTGTGCACGCACACCACCGCTCCAGCGTGCATAACCCGAAACGGTTGCACCCTGTGCACGCACACCACCGCTCCAGCGTGCATAACCCGAAACGGTTGCACCTTGCGCACGCACACCACCGCTCCAGCGTGCATAACCCGAAACGGTTGCACCCTGTGCACGCACACCACCGCTCCAGCGTGCATAAGTCGAAACGGTTGCACCTTGCGCACGCACACCGCCCCTCCAGCGTGCACAACCCGAAACGGTTGCACCTTGTGCACGCTGGCAAGCAACCGCCCCGGGCGCAGACTCAGCTCATCGACGAGAGGGCGGCGATCCCGTGGTCGACCGGCTGGTCTTCGGCGCGGTGGCCCTCGGTCGCGCTACCAGTGGTCTCCACCTTCAGCTCGCCGCCGGGCGAGACGTCCTTGATGCGTTGCGACACGACCGTCGTGACGCCGTCGCCGCGCATGCTCACGCCATACAGCGCGTCGGCGACCTCCATGGTGCGCTTCTGGTGGGTGATCACGATCAGCTGGCTGGAGTCGCGCAGCTCCTCGAAGAGGGTGATGAGACGGCCGAGGTTGGCGTCGTCGAGCGCCGCTTCGACCTCGTCCATGATGTAGAACGGGCTCGGGCGCGCCTTGAAGATCGCGACCAGCAGGGCGACCGCGACCAGCGAGCGCTCACCACCGGATAGCAGTGACAGCCGCTTGATCTTCTTGCCCGGCGGCCGCGCCTCCACCTCGATGCCCGTGGTCAGCATGTTGCCGGGCTCGGTGAGCGTGATGCGTCCGTCGCCGCCGGGGAAGAGCCGGCTGAAGACGCCCTCGAATTCCCTTGCGGTGTCATGGAATGCGTCGCTGAAGGCTTCCTCCACCCGCTTGTCGACCTCGGCCACGATGTCCAGCAGGTCCTGCTTGGACTTCTTCAGGTCCTCAAGCTGCTCGGTGAGGAACTTGTGGCGCTCCTCCAGCGCCGCAAACTCCTCCAGCGCAAGCGGATTCACCCGCCCGAGCTGGCTCAGCTTGCGCTCGGCCGAGCGCAGGCGCTTCTCCTGCACGTCGCGTACGAACGGCACCGGCTCCGGCAGATCGTCCGGGTCGTCGTCGGGGCCGGGCACGTGCGGCACCAGCTGGTGCGGGCCGAATTCCTCCACCAGCACATCAGGTTCGATGCCGTGCTCTTCGACCGCCTTGGTCTGCAGGTTCTCGATCCGCAACCGCTGCTGGGCGCGCGCCACTTCGTCGCGGTGCACGGTGTCGGTGAGCTCGCGCAGTTCGTCACCGATCGTGGTGACCTTCTCACGTTCGCCGCGCAGCATCCGGTCGGTCTCACCCTTGATCCGTTCGGCCTCGGTGCGGCGCGCGGCGGCGGTCTCGAGTAGTTTCGCGACGACGCCACCGGCATGCCCTGCTCCGGCCTGTACGGCGGCCGCAACCTTCGCGTCACGCGCCCGGCGTTCGCGCCGCGCCCGCGCACGTTCACGAGCCTCGATCTCCGAACGTGCAGCAGCCTCAAGGGATTTCACCCGGTCCGCAAGTGATCGTGCGCGCTCCTCGCGGGTGCGCAGGCCGAGCCGCTCCTCGGTCTCGGCACTGCGTGCCGCGGCGGCTTCGGCGGCGAGCCGGTCGCGTTCGTCGGTGGTCGGCTCCTCTTCGCCGGGCTCCTCGTGCGCGGCAGCCAGCCGCTGCTCCAGGTCGGCGAGTTCGGCGCGGCCGGCGGTGAGCTGCTCCTCGGCCGCGGTTTGTGCCGACTGCAGTCGCTCGCGCTCCGAGCGTGCGCCGCGGATCACCTGGCCGAGCTGGCTCAGCTGCTCGGCGACGGCGTTCATTCGGGCGTCGGACTCATTGAGCCGCTCCAGTGCTTCGTCTACCTTCGCGGCCAGCTCGACCATCTGGGTCCGCGCCTGTTCGCCGGCGAACTGTGCCTGCTGCCGCCGGTGGGTCGCGCGCTCGACCTGCTCCTTCGTCTCGTCGTATGCCGACTGGATCTCGAGCAAGCTCGGCACCGACGCGGAGCCGCCGCGCGCGAAACCTGCGGCATACACATCACCGTCGGGGGTGACCGCGACGATCCGATCATCGCCGCCCACAACGGTTTTCGCGATCCCGAGCGTGTCGACCAGGGCGACGCGGTCGAGCAGTTGGTCCACCGCCGGCCGCACGTCCTTCGGTGCCGTCACGACGCTGCGCGCCCAGCGCGCCCCGTCCGGGAGTGCGGGCCAGTCGCCGTCGGCCTCCGGGCGCGCGGTCGCGCCGACCAGCAGTCCGGCACGTCCGGCGTCGTCCGATCGCAACGTCTGCACGGATCGGGCGGCGTCGTCGAGCGTGTCCACCGCGATCGCATCGGCCGCCCAGCCGAGCGCCGCCGCGATCGCCGCCTCGTGGCCGGACTCCACCGACACCAGCTCCGACACCGAACCGCGCAGACCCGCGCGGTCGTCGCGGCCGAGCAGGTGCGCGGCGCCGTCCTTGCGCCGCAGGCTGAGCTCGAGCGCTTCCAGCCGTGCTTGATGACCGGTGCGTTCACGCTCGGCGGTCTGCTCGGCCTCCCGGGCCTCGTCGAAGGTCTGCTTGACCGCGTCGAGCCTGCCCTGCGCCGCCTCGTATGCCGCGTCGAGGTCCTCTTCGCCCGCCTCGTCGTCGGCGATCGTCGCCTCCAGCGCAGCGAATTCCTTCTCGGCACGCGCGGAACGTTCGGCGATCTCGGTGACTCCCGAGGCCAACCGGCCGAGCTCGGACTCCCCGGCCTCGATACGGCTGCGGCGGGCGGCGACCTGACCTTCGAGTTTGGCCAGCCCCTCGCGGCGGTCGGCGGCGGCTCGCGCGAGCTTGGTCAGCCGCTGCTGCTCTGCCTGGTGCGCCTGCTCCAGGTCGGCCCGCAGGGTGGTTGCCTGCTCCAGCGCGACCTTGGCCGAGGCGATCTGCGACTGCAGCTGGTCGTGCTCGTCGCGAACGCGAGAAGCCTGCTCCTGCAACTGTTCCGGACTGCGACCGGAGCGCGACTCCTCGTGCTCGTCGTCCTCGCTGAGCAGTCGCACGCGCTCGGCGGCGAGGCTGGCGGTCGCCTCGATCCGCTCCCCCAGCGAGGACAATGCGAACCACTGCTCCTGCGCCTTGGTGAGCGCAGGCGCAGCCTCTGCGGCCTCGGCCTCCAGCTGGTCGAGCCGCTGCTTGGCTGCCGCAAGCGACTGCTCGACCGACTTCTGGCGCTCCAGCAGTGCGGTCTCGTCGGCCACCTCCTGCTCCAGCGTGCTGGTCAGCTGGGCGAGGTCGTCGGCAAGCAGCCGCAGCCGGGCGTCGCGCACATCGGCCTGGATGGTCGCCGCCTTGCGGGCGGTCTCGGCCTGCCGGCCGAGCGGACCGAGCTGGCGACGGATCTCGGTGGTGAGGTCGGTGACGCGGGCCAGGTTGCCCTCCATCGCGTCGAGCTTGCGGATCGCCCGCTCCTTGCGCTTGCGGTGCTTGAGCACCCCGGCGGCTTCCTCGATGAAGCCGCGCCGCTCCTCCGGTGTCGCGCGCAGCACGGCGTCGAGCTGCCCCTGCCCGACGATGACGTGCATCTCCCGGCCGATGCCGGAGTCGCTCAGCAGCTCCTGGATGTCGAGCAGCCGGCAGGAGGTGCCGTTGATCGCATACTCGGAGCCGCCGCCCTTGAACATCGTGCGGCTGATCGTCACCTCGGTGTAGTCGATCGGCAGCGCGCCGTCGGAGTTGTCGATCGTGAGCGTCACTTCGGCGCGCCCGAGCGGCGCGCGCCCCGGCGTACCGGCGAAGATGACGTCCTCCATCTTGCCGCCGCGCAGGCTCTTGGCGCCCTGCTCGCCCATCACCCAGGCAAGCGCGTCGACGACATTCGACTTGCCCGAGCCGTTGGGTCCGACGATGCAGGTGATGCCGGGCTCGAGCTTCATCGAGGTCGCCGAGGCGAAGGACTTGAAGCCCTTCAGGGTCAGGCTCTTGACGTACACGAGCGGGCGGGCTCCTCCGGGGGCGGGCGGTCGATCCCGGCCACTCTACTTGTGCCGAGGCCCCGCGCGGTCCAACCGCCGCCGGTATGACGGGGAGTGCGTCAGCCGAGCGGCAGCTTCATGCCGGCGTGGCTGTGGCTGAAGCCGAGCGCCTCGTAGAACCGGATGGCGTCCGGCCGTCGCAGGTCACTGGTCAGCTCGACCAGCGCTGCTCCCCGCTCGCGCGCGTGGGCGATGGCGTAGCCGAAGAAGGCACGCCCGGTGCCCCGCCCGCGCAACGACTTGGCGACCCGCACCGCCTCGATGTGCGCGCGAAGCGCCCCGCCACGGGCGAGCCCCGGCAGGAAGCTCAGCTGCAGGGTGCCGACCACCGTGTCCTGCTCGTCCAGCAACACCAGCAACTCGTGGGCGGGATCGGAATCGACTGCGGCGAAAGCCTTTTCGTATGCCGCAAGGTCGCTCGACTCGCGGGTGCTGCCTATCGGGTCGTCGGCGAGGAGCGCGACGATCGCCGGCACCTGCTCGCGAGTCGCCTCGGCGACGCGTAACCCCGGCTGCCCGGGAAGCTCCTGCGTCATACCGCCGCTCGATCGGTGAAGACGATCGGGTCGCCCTCGGTGATCGCAATGGTGTGCTCGGAGTGGGCCCCGCGCGACCCGTCCACCGACCGCAGCGTCCAGCCGTCCTGGTCGGTGTAGATCTCGTCGGTGCCGCGCATGAACCACGGCTCGATCGCGATCACCAGGCCCGGCTGCAGCTTCAGGCCGCGTCCGGCACGACCGTCGTTGGCGACGTGCGGGTCGCCATGCATGGTGCGGCCGACGCCGTGTCCGCCGAACTGGGTGTTGACCCGGTAGCCCTCACCGTGCGCGACATCGGCAATGGTCGCGGAGATGTCGCCGATCTTGTTGCCGGCACGGGCCACTTCGATGGCCGCTGCGAGCGCCCGCTCGGTGGTGTCGATGACCCGCTGGTCCTCCGGGTCGGGTGTGCCGACGATCACTGAGAGCGCCGAGTCGGAGACCCAACCGTCAATGCTGGCAGCGAAATCCACCGACAGCAGGTCGCCGTCGCGCAGCGTGTAGTCGTGCGGCAGGCCGTGCAGCACCGCGTCGTTGACGCTGGTGCAGAGCACCTTGCCGAAGGGGCTCGCGCCGAAGCTCGGGTGGTAGTCGATGTAGCAGGACTCGCCGCCGGCATCCTTGATCATGCGGTGCGCGAGGGCGTCCAGGTCGAGCAGATTGACGCCGACCTGGGCCGCTTCACGCAGCGCGGTCAGCACCGAGGCGACGAACCGGCCGGCCGGCTTCATCGCCTCGACTTCGGCGGGGGTCTTGAGTTCGATCACTCCCACACCGTATGACGGGAGTCGCGCCGCGGCGTCCGCGCATCGCTCAGGATGCCGCCGACAGCGCGAGGAACGCGCACCCGGTGAAGGCCGCGCCGAGCACCGGCCAGACGAACACCACCCCGCCACGCGACGAACTGACCACGATGCCGACCCACGTGACGATGCAGGACGCGATGAGCAGGAGCATCACCCCACGCAACAGATTGTCCGAACCGGCGCCCATCTCGACACCGACATACGCAAGGAAGCCGAGGAAGAGGTCGAACAAGGTCAGCAGGCCGCCGACGATGATCGAGAAGACCTGGTCGACGGCGTTCGGGCCGCGCCGTGCCGAGTCAGGAGAAGAGGTGTTCTCAGTCATGTCCCACATTCCAGTCGCCGAGTGCAGCCTGCGCATCCGTGAAGACGCCCCGATTGACGGAGTAGTTCCACCCGGTAGTTCAATCGGTCCGTGCATTTCTACCGACCGAGCGAGGGCCATCGGCTTGCCCACGACCCGTTCAACGCAATCGTCGCGCCGCGGCCGATCGGCTGGATCGGCACGCTGGACGCCCAGGGCCGGCGCAACCTGGCGCCATACTCCTTCTTCAATGCGTTGCACTACCGCCCGCCACTGGTCGGGTTTTCCAGCAACGGCTGGAAGGGCACCGTCCAAAACTGCGAGGCGACAAGGGAATTCACCTGGAACCTGGTGACCCGCGAACTGGCACCGGTGATGAACGCCACCTCGACCACCCATGACGTCGACGAGTTCGAGGTGGCCGGCATCGAGGCCGCACCGTCGACCGAGATCAGCGCACCGCGAGTGGCCGCATCGCCGGTCAACTTCGAGTGCAAGGTCACTCAGATCGTGCCGCTGCAGTCGGCGGAAGGCAGCGAGGTCGGTAGCTGGTTCGTCGTGGGCGAGGTCGTCGGCATACACATTGACGATCGGCTGCTCGCCGACGGCGTCTTCGACACGCTCGCTGCCGATCCCGTGCTGCGCGCCGGCGGCCCGACCACCTATTACGGCATCACCGACGACACCCGGCTCGACCTGCGGCGCCCCGAATGAACCCAGTCCCGGGCCGGACGTAGCCTGGTGGGGTGACTGTCGCACCCGAGGGACGCAAGATGCTGCGGGTCGAGGCGCGCAACGCCGAGACGCCGATCGAGCGCAAGCCCAGCTGGATCCGCACCACCGCCAAGATGGGCCCGGCATACACCGGCCTCCATCAGCTGGTGAAGGGTCAGGGCCTGCACACCGTCTGCCAGGAAGCCGGCTGTCCCAACATCTTCGAGTGCTGGGAGGACCGTGAGGCGACGTTCCTCATCGGCGGCGACGTCTGCACCCGCCGCTGCGATTTCTGCGACATCGCCACCGGACGCCCCACGGCGCTGGACCTGGACGAGCCGCGGCGCGTCGCCGAGTCGATCCGCGACATGAGCCTGCGCTACTGCACGGTCACCGGGGTGGCCCGCGACGACCAGCCGGACGGCGCGGCCGGCCTGTATGCCGAGACGATCCGACAGATCCACGCGCTCAACCCCAACACCGGCGTGGAGATCCTGCCCCCCGACTTCGGCGCCAAACCCGAGCTGGTCGGTCAGGTCTTCGACGCCCGCCCCGAGGTGTTCGCGCACAACCTGGAGACGGTGCCGCGCATCTTCCGGCGGATCCGCCCGGCGTTCACCTACGAGAAGTCGCTCAAGGTGCTCACCATGGCCAAGGAGGCGGGGCTGATCACCAAGTCCAACCTGATCCTCGGCATGGGCGAGGAGGACCACGAGGTCGAGCAGGCGCTGCGCGATCTGCACGAGGCCGGCTGCGACATCCTCACCATCACCCAGTACCTGCGCCCCTCCCCCAAGCACCACCCGATCGACCGGTGGGTCAAGCCGGAGGAGTTCGTGCAGTGGGCGGACACCGCGACAAAGCTCGGCTTCCTCGGCGTCATGGCCGGTCCGCTGGTGCGTTCGTCATACCGTGCGGGCAAGCTGTATGCCGGTGCGATGGCCAAGCTGGGCCGCGAGTTGCCGGCCAACCTGCAGCACCTGGCCGCCGCAGCGGAGTCGCCCGCCCGCCAGGAGGCGGCTGCACTGGTGGAGCGCACAGCCGGTTGACACCGGAGGGTCATCGCTGACCTATCCTGAGGGGTATGTCGAGCGCGCCCGAACCCGCCAAGAAGTCACGTTTCTCGCGTAAACCGAAGGACCCGAACAACCCGGGTCGGTTGTCGCAGTTCGCGACGCTCTGGAAGGCGTCGATCAAGCAGAACCCGCTGATCCCGCTGTGGATGGCGGCCGCGTTCATCGTGGTCTTCCTGGTCATCACCTTCCTGCTGCACCTGATCTTCGACAGCTACATCTACACCGGGATCATCGGCATCATCTTCGGCCTGCTGGCCGCCCTGATCGTCTTCGGCAGGCTGGCCGAACGGGCGGCATACGGAGCGCTGGACGGTCAGGCCGGGGGCACCAGCGCGGTGCTGCAGGGTCTGCGCCGCGGGTGGTACTACGAGCAGGAGCCGGTTGCCGCGGAGGCTGGCCGCGCCCGCAAGATGAGCGAATTGTCAAACGCCGCAATGGTTTTCCGCGCGGTCGGCAAGCCGGGCGTGGTGCTCATCGGCGAGGGCCCGTCGGGTGCCGCGCGCAAGCTGCTCGAGTCCGAGCGCAAGCGAGTCAGCCGCGTCGCGGGCGCCGAGGTGCCGGTGCACCTGTTGCGCGTCGGCGCGGGTGACGACACCGTCAAGGTCGGCGAGCTCACCAAGGCGATGAACAAGCTCGACAAGAAGCTGACCGACGCCGAGGTGCAGGCGGTCAACAAGCGGCTGCGTGCGCTCGGCGCCACCAAGCCGCCGATCCCCAAGGGCATGGACCCGCGCAACGCACCACGGATGGACCGCAAGGCGCTGCGCGGGCGCTGACCCGACGAGCGTCCGGTCCGTTCGCCGAAAGCCCGCCACCGCCCGGTCCACAGCGTGGACCGGGCCTTTCGCAAACCCTCGACATAACGTTTGCTTGTTACATCAATAACACTTCGTCAGGAGTTGGGATGACCACGCAAACCGTCGACACCGCCACCGACCGCGCAGCGCGCCTCACCGACGCCGGTAAGGCGTGGTCCGACCGGATCAGCACGGACGCGGACAACGCCAAACTCACCTATTCGGTGCGCGGCACCGGCCAGGGCAGCGTCGCGACCGACCTCACCGCGGGCAAGCACACCTTCCGGGTCGACGAGCCGGCCGCACTCGCGGGCGACGACTCCGCAGCCAGCCCGGTCGAATACGCACTGGGTGCACTGATTTCGTGCCAGGTGGTGGTGTACCGGCTCTATGCGCAGCAGCTCGGCATCCAACTGGACGACGTCACGATCGACGCCGAGGGGGACCTCGACGTGCGCGGCCTGTTCGGCGTCGACGACAGCGTGCGGCCGGGCTTCACCGACATCCGACTGACCGTCGAACTGTCCGGTCCGGAGTCACCGGAGCGGTATGACGAGCTACAGGCCGCCGTGCAGCAGCACTGCCCGGTGCTGGACCTGTTCGCCAACCCGACGCCGGTCAGCGCGACGATCCGCACCCGCTGACCAGACCGCTCAGCGGACCCGGCGGATGATCGTGCCGGCCAACCGGTCGTGCATGCCGCGGCCGTCCTTGTCCCACACGACCGCCGGTATGACGAGGCAGAGCAGCACGCTGCGGATCAACGCAGGCACCGGCCCCGCCGCGGCACCAGTGACCTTGGAGACGTGCAAGCCCATGATCCGGTGGCCCACGGTCGAGCCGAGCGTGCCGACCAGCAGGACGTTCTCGACGAGGAAGACCGCAAGCGGCGCCCAGCCGCCGCTGCCCTGACCGCCGAAGCGGTAGCCGAGGAATGCGGTCGCGATCAGCGAGCAGAGCAGCCAGTCGATGACAAGTGCGGCGACGCGCGGGCCGAGCCGTGCGATCGATCCGGGGCCGGCCTGCGGCAGGCCGAGCGCGGATCCCGGATAACCGGTCGCGGGTCTTGCCGAGTCTCCACTTCCCGTCACAGCGACCAACCCTAATATTGCGCGCGTGGTCACCGAGCAGCACGGTGCCGAGCGGACCTCGGGTGCTCACCCCAGCACGAGCCCCGTCATACAGCAGCGCCTTGGGGCGATCCGCTTCACCGACCCCTGGGCGGCGGGCCTCGCCGTGCTGTTCGCGCTGTTCACGGTCCTCGGCTGGTCCTACCGGCAGACCAACACCGCTCGCGAGTTCGCCGGTTCCTGGTCGGCAGTGCTGTGGTCGGCGCTCGCGGTCATCGGATTCGCGGTGGTCTTCCACGTGCTGTTGTCGGTGCTCTTCCACTGGCTGGATCTGCGGGATGCCCGTCGCACGAAAGCGGCGAATCCCACACTGCGGGAAGCACTTCGCCGTTCTTTCCTGCCTACCTTCCTGCCGGTGGCGGTCGTCTGGTTGGTGTGGCTCGCGGTGCACTTCCCGGGCAACATCGACTCCGACACGATCACCCAGCGGCTGCAGTGGCAGGGCCTGCAGAAGCGTTCGGACCACCACCCCTGGTTCGACACGATGGTCTTCGGCTGGTTCTGGGATTTCGGCCGGGCAATCGGCAACGACGCCCTTGGGCTGTTCAGTTATCTGATCGTCCAGGTTGTCGCGCTCGCCGCAGGCGTGGGTCTTGCGCTGTGTTACCTGACCACCCTCGGCCTCGGCCGCCGCGCGCAGGCGGTGCTTGCACTGATCACCGCCTTCTGGCCGATCTTTTTGATGGTCACCCCGCAGATGAGCAAGGACAGCTTCGCCGCGATCTTCTGGCTGCCGTTCCTGGTGCTCTTCACCGAGGGCCTGCGCACCCGCGGCCGGTCGCTGGTCCGGCCGCTCGCCGGCGGCTCGATGGTGCTGGCGAGCCTGCTGCTGGTGCTCAGCAAGCGCACCAACCTCTATCTGATCGTCCTCTGTCTGCTCGTCCTACTGTGCACCGTTGCCGTGCGTCGCGTGCTGCCGTTGATCGCCGGTTTCGCGGTCGTCGCGGGACTTTCCCAGGGGCTCTGGGCCGGGGTGATCCTGCCGGCCAACCACATCGCGAAGCCGACCTCCACGGACATGTTCACGCTGCCGATCCAGCAGACGGCCCGCATCGCGGCCACGCACGGCAACCAGATCCCGCCCCGCGAAAGGGAAGTGATCGACAAGGTGCTGCGCTGGAACGGGCTGGGTAAGGCGTATGTGCCCCGTCGTTCGGACTCGGCCAAGGGCCGGTGGAACACCGACGCGAGCGCCGCCGAGAAGAGCGCTTACTTCGGGGTGTGGTTCGACCAGCTGCTGCGCTATCCCGGGACCGCCGCGTCCGCGACGGCCGCCAACACCTTCGAGTACTTCGCCCCCGTCACCCGCTTCGACGTCGTCAACGAGAACAAGTTCACCAGGTACATCGACTTCTGGACCGCGCGCAGCTACCCCACGACCGGCAAGGCACGGATCCAGGCGATGGCCGACCGGTTGGACGAGCCGGACGCCCTGGACGGCCCGCGCCACCGGCTGAACGACGTGGTGACGCAGGTCTCGCAAGTGCCCATCCTGGGGTCGAAGGCGTTCTACGCCTCGTGGCTACCGCTGCTGTTGCTGGTCGCCGCGCTACGCCGGCGCAACTGGTTCCAGGTGGCGTGCTGCACACCGTTCCTGGTGAACCTGGCGTTCCTGTTCGCCGGGCCGGTGGCCCTGCCGCGTTACCTGACGTCGGCGGTCATCGTCAGCACCTTCATCGTCGGATTGGGTATGACGAACGCCCGCTGGGAGCCGCGGCGCCTGGTCGACGAGCCGGCCATCAAGCCGACATCGGAGCCGGCGGCGGCTGCCCAGTAGGTGGGCGCGGCTCGGGTCGGCGGGCCCGGCTCGGCATACTTATGCACGGCCACCGGGCGCGAACCAGCGCGTAACACAGGCGAAACCTTCGGGTGATGGTCGGGAAATCGTGCGCGCCTAGGCTCACGGCTGACGCTGGGCACCGATGCCTTCAGCGTGCTTACCGATCGATGGAGGTTTCATGTTCAACACCGCCGATGAGGTCTTGAAGTACATCAAGGACGAGAACGTCGAGTTCGTGGATGTCCGCTTCTGTGACCTCCCAGGGGTGATGCAGCACTTCAACGTCCCGGCCGGCAGCCTGGACGAGGATGCGCTGAAGGAGGGTGCGATGTTCGACGGTTCGTCGATCCGCGGCTTCCAGGCGATCCACGAGTCGGACATGAAGCTGATCGCCGACCCGACGACGGCGTTCCTCGACCCGTTCCGCAAGCACAAGACCCTGATCCTCAACTTCTCGATCGTGGATCCCTTTACCGGAGAGCCGTATTCGCGCGACCCGCGCAACATTGCGGCGAAGGCTGAGGCCTACCTGAAGTCGACCGGCATCGCCGACACGGCCTACTTCGGGCCGGAGGCGGAGTTCTACATCTTCGACGACATCCGCTTCGAGACCAAGGCGAATGCCGGCTACTACTACATCGACTCGGTCGAGGGCGCGTGGAACACCGGCCGCGACGAGGAGGGCGGCAACCTCGGTTACAAGCCGCGTTACAAGGGTGGCTACTTCCCGGTCTCCCCCGTCGACCACTTCGCCGACCTGCGTGACGACATCGTCACTAACTTGCACGAAGTCGGCCTCAACGTCGAGCGCGCGCATCACGAGGTGGGCACCGCTGGCCAGCAGGAGATCAACTACACCTTCTCGACGCTGCTCGGCGCCGGTGACGACATCATGAAGTTCAAGTACATCGTCAAGAACACGGTGTTCGAGAACGGCAAGACCGCGACGTTCATGCCGAAGCCGCTTTTCGGTGACAACGGTTCGGGCATGCACACCCACCAGTCGCTGTGGAAGGACGGCGAGCCGCTGTTCTTCGACGAGAAGGGGTATGGCGGCCTGTCCGACATCGCCCGCTGGTACATCGGTGGTCTGCTCAAGCACGCCCCGTCGCTGCTGGCCTTCACCAACCCGACGGTCAACTCCTACCACCGGCTGGTGCCGGGCTACGAGGCGCCGGTCAATCTGGTCTACTCGGCGCGCAACCGCTCGGCGTGCATCCGCATCCCGATCGCTGGCACCTCGCCGAAGGCCAAGCGCATCGAGTTCCGCATCCCCGACCCGAGCGCCAACCCCTACCTGTGCTTCGCGGCGCAGCTGATGGCGGGCCTGGACGGGATTAAGAACCGCATCGAGCCGCCGGAGCCGGTCGACAAGGACCTCTACGAGCTGCCGCCGGAGGAGCACGCGAACATCGCGCAGGTGCCCGACTCGCTGCCGGCCGTGCTGGACGCGCTCGAGGCCGACCACGACTTCCTCACCGAGGGCGACGTCTTCACCGAGGACCTCATCGAGACGTGGATCGACTACAAGCGCACCAACGAGGTCGACCCGCTGCGGTTCCGTCCGCACCCGCACGAGTTCGAGTTGTACTACGACATTTAGTTGACGCCCCGATCGGGCCGTCGCTCGGCGATCCAGCCGTCACTCGCGGACCAGGATTGGCTCCGAATCCCGCCGGGATTCGGAGCCATTCCTATCTCCCGCTCGGCGCATAGTTCCCCTACTGTCAGGGAATGGGAGTTCTACGAACGCTCGTCCGCACCAAGGACGTCGACACCGTCATACATCAGAATGACGAGGGCGAGAGCCACGGCGAGGGCCTGTCGAAGACCCTGACTGCCCGGGACCTGATGGGTTTCGGGATCGGCATCGTGATCGGCACCGGCATCTTCACCTTGACCGGGGTTGAGGCCAAGAACCAGGCCGGTCCGGCGATCGTGGTGTCGTTCGCGATCGCCGGCATCATCAGCATGATGGCTGCGCTGTGTTATGCCGAGGTCGCGTCCGCGGTGCCGACCGCGGGCAGCTCCTACACCTACGCCTACACCACGATCGGGGAGATCTTCGCCTGGATCATCGCGTGGGACCTGGTGCTCGAATTCGCTTTGGGGGCAGCGGTGGTCGCGCGTGGCTGGTCCGGCTATCTGCAAAGCGCGTTAGGCCTGCACGGGTCGTTCTGGGACAGCATCATGGGCGAGGGGTCGACGGTGAACCTCGGTGCCGTGTTCATCGTGCTGGTGCTGGGGACCGTTGCGGCGGTTGGCATCAAGGAGTCCAAGTGGGTGACCAACGCGTTGGTGGTCACCAAGGTAGCCGTCTGTCTCTTCGTGATCGTGGCCGGATTGTTCTTCCTGAAGATGTCCAACCTGACGCCGTTCTTCCCGAAGTCGGTCCCTGCCGAGGGTGGCGGTGAGGAGCTGAAACAACCGTTGTGGCAGTGGGTTTCCGGCATACAGCCGTCGTCGTTCGGTGTCGCCGGCGTGCTGGTCGCGGCCGCGGTGGTGTTCTTCGCCTACAGCGGATTCGAGGCGGTCGCCAACCTCGGCGAGGAGACCAAGAACCCGGGCAAGGACATGCCGCGCGGTCTCATCGGCACCCTGCTGATCTGCACGTTCCTTTATCTCGCAGTGTGTTTCGTGATCACCGGCATGGTGAAATACACCAACCTCGACGAGGGTGCGCCAATCTCCGAGGCATTCAAACCGCATATCGGCATCGCCGGCTTCCTGATCGGCCTCGCCGCGGTCTGTGGTCTGAGCTCGGTGATCCTGGTGGACATCGTCGCGATGGGCCGCATCGGCTTCGCGCTCTCACGCGATGGCCTGGTGCCGGAGTCCGTGGGCCGGGCGCACCCGAAGTACCGCACGCCGTTCTTCCTGACCATCGGTACGACGATCGTGGTTGCGATCATCGCCGCCTTCGTCAAGCTGGCGACACTCGCCGAAATGGTCAGTATCGGCACGCTCTTCGCCTTCGTGGTGGTCGCCATCGCGGTGGCGGTCCTGCGGCGCACCAAACCCCGCATGGATCGTCCGTTCCGCACGCCGCAGGTGCCGTTGCTGCCGATCATCACTGCGCTCTGCTGCTTCGGGCTAATGGCCAGCCTCGCCGTCGAAACCTGGCTGCGCTTCCTGGTCTGGCTGGTGATCGGTCTGATCGTCTACTTCGCCTACGGCCGTAGCCACTCCAAACTCGCGCTGGGCAGCCGGGGCCGGATCCCCGGGCTGCACGGATCGGTGCCGCTCGACAAGACCGACGGGAAGTCCTAGCGCACCGACCTGCCGAAAGGCCCCGAATCCTCCTGGGATCCGGGGCCTTTCGGCATACCAGAGCAAAACTCGTGGACGGCCGACCAAAATGATACATGTGTGTAGTATTCATTGAATCGGCAATCAAAATAATTAGTCACATGTATTGACCACATGACTAAGTTACTGCTTAGTATGCGTGCTGCATCGATAAGCCTGATCCCCCGGATCTGCTCTCCACCCCCGACCTTGGAAGCAATCAATCATGCGCGATTTCAGCCGCCGAACCTTCGTCACCACCTCCGCGGCCATCGGCGCCGGAGCCACCGTCTGCGGCCTCGCCCGCACCCCCGCGGCCGCCG
The DNA here is from genome assembly GCF_026162425.1 of Flexivirga meconopsidis. Lineage (GTDB taxonomy): Bacteria > Actinomycetota > Actinomycetes > Actinomycetales > Dermatophilaceae > Flexivirga > Flexivirga meconopsidis. The sequence continues at coordinate 332,230 of NZ_JAOBQJ010000002.1, forward strand.
CGGCCACCCCGACGGTCCCCACGCTCCCGCAGTACGACTCTCCGACCGCAGCACTCGTGCGCCGTGCCCGGCTGTCCGGCAAGCAGCTCGAATACGTCTGGACCACCCACGCCCCCAACCTCAGCGGGGTGCCGATGGCCGCCTGGGTGCCGCTCGACGAGCAGCCGACCTTGGAGTGGTTGCTGCTGGCGGTCGAGCGGGGCATCGACCTGTTCATCAACCTGCTCGGGTCGATTATCCCGCAGTTCGACGCGTCCCTCGACGCGGCGCTCATCCCGCAGCAGACCCAGCTGAAGAACCTCAAGGCGAGCACCGCGCAGCTTCGCAAGCAGTATGACGCGCTGGCTGTCGCGAACGCCGGACGCACTGGCGTCGACCCGATCACCCAGGGGAAGCTCACCGCGATCCGCACGTCGCTCGGCGTCACCACCGCGCAACTCGCGACCATCCGCGGCAGCCTGATCACCACATTGTCCGCGGATCTGTTGGCCGGTAAGGGAATCGGCGACTTCGGCAACCCTGACGGACTGGCCCGCTTCAACGCGATGTGGTCAACCATGCCGATCCCGTCGGTGGAACAGAACGTGCACGACGACGCGGTCTTCGCCAGGCTGCGGGTGGCGGGCGCCAACCCGATGGTGATCCAGCGGGTCACCGGCGCGCTGCCGACAAAGTTCACGCTCAGCGACGCCGACTACCAGCAGGTGATGGCCGGTGACAGCCTGAGCGCCGCCATCGCCGAGCGCCGGCTCTACCTGGCCGACTATGCGCCGCTCGGCGCGATGGCCCCGGCGCACGCGACCTACAAGGCGTTGACCGGCAACGGTTACAACTCGGCGCCGATCGCACTGTTCGCGGTGCCGCAGGGTGGCGGATCACTGCAAGCGGTCGCCATCCAGTGCGGTCAGGATGCCGGGACGACCATGGTGCTGCGTCCGAAACCCGATGACAGCGCTCACTATTGGGGCTGGCAGATGGCCAAGACCGTGGTGCAGACGGCCGATTTCAACCATCACGAGATGATCGTCCACCTGGCTCGGACCCACCTGGTCTCGGAGGCCTTCTGCGTGGCGACGCACCGCCACCTCGCGCCCACCCACCCGCTCAACGTGCTGCTGTCGCCGCACTTCGAAGGTGACCTGTTCATCAACGAGTTGGCCGCCCTGATCATCATGGCTCCCAACACCTTTGGCGACATCATTCTGGCCGCGCCGATCTCGGACCTGCAGCAGGGCGCCGGCCAGGCGCGCCTCAGCTGGGACTTCTACGGCAACATGCCGCACGCCGAGTTCGCCGCCCGCGGGGTCGATGACACGACCGCACTGCCGGATTACCCCTACCGGGATGACTCGCTACTCGTGTGGGACGCGCTGCGGGGGTGGGTCACCGACTACCTGCGGGTTTACTACGCGAGCGACGCCGACGTCACCGGGGACACCGAACTCGCCGCCTGGGCAAACGAATTGATCGCCGTCGGCAAGGTCAAGGGTTTCCGGAGGATCACCACCCGGGCACAACTGATCGACGTGGTGACGATGGTGATCTTCACCGCCAGCGCGCAACACGCTGCAGTGAACTACCCGCAGGCGGATCTGATGACCTACGCGCCGTTCTCTGCTGGTATGACGAGCACACCGCCGCCCACTTCGGCCACGGGGCACACCGAGGCCGACTGGATCAAGCAGCTCCCGCCGGTTTTCGCCGGGCTCGCCCAGATGTACTTCCTCAACCTCCTGGGTGGGGTCTTCTACCGGCCGCTCGGTGACTACCGCACGAACGACTTCCCCTACTCCCCTGCTCTGACCGACCCACGAATCAGCAGTCCGCTCAGCAACTTCCAGTCCGCGCTGCGTGGCGTCGAGCAGACGATCGCCGGCCGCAACGCCACGCGTGCGGAGCCCTACGAATATCTGCTGCCCAGCCGCATCCCGACCAGCACCAACATCTAAAGGAGCACCGTGAATCCCCCACCCATCAGTCGCCGCGGTCTGCTGACCGCCGGTGCGGCGACCGCAGGCCTCGCCGTGGTCGAGGCCGGCACTCCCGCGCGCGCAACCACTCCGGGCACCGCGCCGACAGCCGCGTCGGTTCCCGCCGGTGCCGGCCCGGCCGGTGAGCTGTACCTACCGGAGGTCGACGCCGACACCATCGCGGTGCTCGACACCGCGACCAACACCTTCACCCGGCGAATCCCGGTGGGTCCCAAGGCGACCCGCCCCGCCGTGCTGGCGATCACACCGGACGGCAACAAAATCTACAGCGACAACTTCGGGGTGCTGCCGGCGACGATCTCCATCATCGACCGAGCCCGCAACACGACCAAGACCCTGCAGGTGGCCAGCACCCCGCTCGGCGCCTTTACCTCCAACGACGGCACCGAGATCTTCCTGCCCGAGCTCGGCTTCCAGATCGAGGTCGTGAGCACCGAGACCGATCAGGTGGTGCGTCGCTTCCGTTTCGCGGACATCCCGGTGGGTTCGATCATGGGCCCCGACGGCTTGCTCTACGTCGGCTTCGCCACCGGCTTCATCGGCGCGTATGACGCGAAAACCGGTGCGGTCGTGAAGAAGCCGATCTGGAGCGGCGGTGTTGCCACCTTCTGGTACACCTTCACCGCGGACGGCAAGAAGCTCTACACCGACACAGTCAACTCGATCGGGGTGATCGATCTCGAGCGGTGGAAGCTGACGCGCATCATCCCGACCAGCGGTCGCAACTTCTGGCTGCCCACCGACCCCGGTGCCTTCACCTCCACGCTCGCGCCGAGCGGTGACAAGCTCTACGTGACGCTCTTCGGCGGCACCGACATGCTGATCGTCGACGTTGCCACCGACCGCATCACCGGCCGGATCAAGACCGAGGGCGCGACCACCGGTGTGACGTTCAGTGCCGACGGCACCCGTGGCTACCTCAGCGATCTCGGGTCGGGCACGAAGTGGCTGCCCACGCCCGTCGGCGAGGCGATCGCCTTCTTCAACCTGATCCTGGTCGGTGCGCTCGGACCGGGCCGACTCATCGTGTTCGACCCGCGCACCGATCAGGTGCTCGAAACGCTGCCGACTCGCCCCGGCCCCGGCATCAGCGCCTGGGTCCCGCCAATTTCCCGCTGACAAAGGACGATTCATGAAAACCAGACTCCGAAGCAGGTTCCGCGCGATCGTCGTGGGAGTGACCGCCTCGGCGGCCATCGCCACCTCGGCCGTCGTCGCGACCCCCGCTGCCCACGCGGCGCCCGACGCACCGAAGGCTCCCGCCGTACAGCAGGCGGCGGCTCAGCGGACTGCCGGCCCACAGGCCGCCAGCCAACAGCCCGCCACGGGACGCCCGCAGCCGACGTCGCACAAGCAGAGCGTGTCGTCGCTGGCCGCCAGCCCCAACGCCGCATCCGTCGAGGGTCTCATCTACGTGCCCATCACCGACGAAAATGCAGTCTGGGCAATCAATCCCAGCACTCGCACGGTCGTGGCCAAGATCGCGAACGTCGGCATGCATCCAATCGTGCTGCGCGCGACGCCGGACCACCGCAAGATCTACGTCGACAACTTCGGCCCGTTGCAGGGCCAGGTCACGGTGATCGACACCGCCACCAACACGATCACCAAGAAGATCGCGACCCTCGGTCCGGCATACGCGTCCGAGGCGATGTCGCCCGACGGCAAGTTCCTACTGGTGCCGACCGCGTTCTCCGTGGTGCAGAAGATCGACACCGCGACCGACAAGATCGTGGCGACGTTCCCGATTGCGTTCCTGCCCATCGACATCGAGATCACGCCGGACACTCAGTCGTTCTACGCGTTCGCGACCTACGGCACCGTGGCGTCCTATTCGTCGGCGACCGGACGCAAGATCAAGCCGTCGATCTCGGTCAAGGGCCTCGCGCCGGGCTGGGCTGTGCTGAGCAAGGACGGCAAGACCCTCTACTCGATCAACTTCCTCAACTCCAACATCGCGATCATCGACACCGAGCAGTGGCGCGTGACGCGCACCGTTCAATTGCCGCAAGGCTCCTGGCCGCTGTCGGCGACGCTGACCCAGGATGAGAGCGAACTCTGGGTTGCCGACATCGGCTTCGGCAAGGACACCTACAACCTGACGATCATCGATCCGGCGACCGCCACGGTGAAGCAGGTGCTGCGCACCCCGACGGCGCCGGCGTATGTCGGGTTCAGCCCCGACGGGAAGCACGCCTATGTGAGTGACCTCGGGCCGGTGAGCAACCTGCCGCCGGTGCTGCGTCCGCTGTTCTACGACATCTTCTACCTGCTGCCGCCCGGGCAGACCGGTTACATCGACGACTACGACGTGCAGACCAAGCAGTTGCTCGGCCGCACCGAGACCGGCACCGGCCCGGTGGCCGGCGTCTACTTCTGACGGGCAGGCCGTCACCCGTCGGACCGTCATACCTGCACGGCGCGCCCGCGCCGTGCAGGTATGACGGCAGGCGGCCTCCGCTGACAGACTGACGACGTGGCCCACAACGACAACCCCACGAACGACATCCCGCAGGCCCGCGACCTGACGCTTGCCGAGCAGGTCGCGTTGCTGTCCGGCGGCACCTTCTGGCGCACCGAATCACTTGGTGACAAACAGCTTCCGACCGCCATCCTCAGCGACGGTCCGCACGGTCTGCGCTTCCAGGACCCCGACACCAACGGTCTCGCTCTGGTGGAGAGCGAGCCGGCGACCTGTTTCCCGCCGGCGGTCACGATGGCCAGCACCTGGGACGAGGACCTGATCGAGCAGGTCGGTCACGCGGTCGGTGTCGAGGCTCGTGCCCTCGGAGTCGACGTGGTGCTCGGCCCGGGCCTGAACATCAAACGCCACCCGTTTGGCGGTCGCAACTTCGAGTATTACTCCGAAGATCCGGTGCTCAGTGGCCGGTGCGCGGCCGCTGCGGTGCGTGGCATCCAGAGCGCGGGAGTGGGCGCCTGCCTGAAGCACTTCGCGGTCAACAACCAGGAGTCCTACCGGATGGTCGTCGATGCGGTCGTCGACGAGCGGACCCTGCGCGAGATCTACCTGGCCGGCTTCGAGCATGCGGTCATCACGTCGAAGCCATGGACGGTGATGGCGTCATACAACAGTGTGAACGGCACCGCGGCCACCGAGAGTGACCATCTGATCCGCGAAATCCTGCGTGGCGAATGGGGATTCGACGGGATGGTGATGAGCGATTGGAGCGCGGTCGGTGACCGCGCGGCCGGGGTCGCCGCCGGGATGGACCTGGAGATGCCGAGCAGCCGCGGCCTGTCCGACGGCGCTGTCATGGATGCCGTGCGCGCGGGCCGGCTGGACGAACAGTCGGTGACCGCTTGCGCCCAGCGAGTGCTGGACCTGGTGGCCCGGTCACCGCGTCACGCGTCGGGCACCATCCCGGTGGACGAGCACGATGCGCTGGCCCGTCGAGCAGCCGCGGCCGGCACCGTGCTGCTGCGCAACGATGGCACGCTGCCGTTGTCGCCGGGTGTGACCGTGGCGCTGATCGGTGCGACTGCGGAGAGCCCGCGCTTCCAGGGCGGCGGGAGTTCGCAGGTGGTGCCGACTCGCATCACCACAGCGTTGGATGAGTTCCGGCGGCGCGGAGTCGAGTTCAGCTACTTGTCGGCATACGATCCGAACACCGGTGCAGCGCACGCAGATCGGATTGCCGCGGCGGCCGATATGGCTCGCGCCGCGGACATCGCGGTGGTCATGGTCGGGCTGCCGGACATCGCCGAGAGCGAAGGGTTCGACCGCAGCACGCTGGCGCTACCGGACGGGCACAACCAGCTCATGGCCGAGGTCTGCGCGGCCAATCCCCGAACCGTGGTGTCGTTGTCCAACGGGTCGCCGGTCACGCTGCCATGGGCCGACGACGTCGCGGCGATCCTGGAGTCCTACCTCGGCGGACAAGCGAGCGGTGGCGCCCTTGTCGATGTCCTGTATGGCGACGTCGAGCCCGGCGGACGGCTCGCGGAGACCTTCCCGCGCTCTGCCCGCGACGTCGCGGCCGATCCGTTCTTCCCCGGACAGCCGCACCAGGTGGAGTATCGCGAAGGGCTGTTCGTCGGTTATCGGCACTTCGTCACGGCGGACATCGAGCCCGCCTTCGCCTTCGGACATGGTTCGGGTTACACGACATTCGAGTGGAGCTCGATAGGTCTCGGCAACGACTCCGTGGCTGCCGGGGACGATATCGACGTCTCCGTCACAGTGACCAACATCGGCGAACGCACCGGCTCCGACGTCGTGCAGGTCTACCTGGGTGATCGCACCGGGATCGTGTGCCGTCCTGCGCGCACGCTTGCCACCTTCGCCAAGGTGGAGCTCGAACCGGGCGAGAGCCGGACGCTGGCGTTGACCATTCCCGCGCGAGCCTTCCAGTACTTCGACGTGATCGAAAACCGTTGGGCCACACCGGAAGGGGTCTTCGAAGTCGAGGTCGCTCGGTCGTCTGTGGACATCGTGCAGACACTCACGGCCGAAGTGACCAACGGAGTGCGTACTAGTGCCGATCCGGCGGGTGCGCCGCCGATCGCGTCCACCGACGCGGATTTCACCAGGCGTCTCGGGCGTGCCATCCCCATCCCGCGTCCGGTGCGACCGTTCACCCGGGACTCGACGATTGGGGAAATCGCACAGACGCGGATCGGCGCCCTCCTGAAGGCCATGATGTGGCGATTCGGGCCGGCCAGTTCGGGTGAACCCGACGAGACGACCAAGGCTGCTGTGAAGCGTGGCTTTGAGGAGCTGCCCCTGCGCGGCGCAGCCGTGCTGTCGGGAGGCAAGCTGCGCTGGGCAACGGTGGATGCGATTGTCGATCTTGCCAATCGACGCCCGGACCGGCTGATCGGTCGGGTTGCTCAGTGGTTGACTCGCAAAGTGCCGACCCATCGACGGTAGTCGTCATACCGGGCCGCGAGGGCGGCAGCTGGCCAGTCGACGGGCAATAGCTCGTCAGGCAGCAGCGGATCGCTTTGCAGGTGCCGCACCGCGGCGACCATCGTGCGAAACCGGCTCTGCTCGTCGGTGACGTGATCGACGGCTTCGAGGAGCGCATGCCCTCGAGCGGCCCACCCGTCCAGATCCCAGAGCCGGGCGGCCAGGTCGGTGCTGTCCTCGGTGGGTCGAGCCTCGAAGCAGGTTGACACGTGCAACAGGCGTTGCGGCCACGTCCGTTTGAGGTTGGCGGGCCGAGTCCACACGCCCTCCCGGAGCTCAGCAACCCGTTGCCGTTGCATCTCGGTGCGCAGCGCAGTGCGGTCGGCCGCGCTGCGCCCGGTGGTGGTGACCACGGCGAGCTCCCAGGTGCCTCGCCAGCGGCGCTGTGCGGGTGGCTCGACGTCGCGTTGTCGCTGCAGCAGCCGCTCGGAAAGCGTGTAGGACGCGTCGTGACGGACGAGGTCACCGCCGGCAACCATTCGGGTGAGCGCAACGCGTGTAGTCGACTCGGTAACGCCGAAAAAGTCCATGGCAGTGACGATTTCGCGGGCTGTCAGGGTCGGCGGGTGCAGGGCCAGGAGCAGGCTCAGCACCGACGAACGAGCCGAGACCTGAGGCACGAGCGGGCTGTCGGTCACCGACGTGACGGTACACGGCAGGAATATTACAGTCTTGTCTCACCCGGTCTGAGAGTGTAATTTTCTCGGCATCTGCACCCGACCCAGTGAGGCACCATGTCCAAGAACGATCTGCGCGGTCGCACAATCCTGATGTCTGGCGGCAGCCGGGGCATCGGCCTGGCGATCGCGGTGGCGGCCGCCCGGCAGGGTGCGAACGTCGCCATACTCGCCAAGACGGACAAGCCTGACCCGCGCCTGCCGGGGACGGTGCACACGGCCGCAGCCGAGATCGACGACGCCGGCGGCGCGGGCCTTGCGATCGTCGGGGATGTGCGTGACGAGGAGAGCGTCAAGGCCGCAGTGCAGCAGACCGTCGATGAGTTCGGCGGGATCGACATCGTCGTCAACAATGCGTCGGCAATCGCGTTGCAGCCGACGGAATCGTTGCCCGTCAAGCGTTTTGACCTGATGACGGGCATCCAGCTGCGAGGCACCTACCTGCTGACGAGCACTGCGCTCCCCCACCTGCGCAAGGCCGACAACCCGCACATTCTGTCCCTGTCACCGCCGCTCAACCTCAATCCGAAGTGGCTCGGCGCGCACCCGGCATACACCCTTGCGAAGTACGGCATGACGATGCTGACCCTGGGGTGGGCGGCGGAGTATGCCGATGTCCCCGTGGCGGCAAACTGCCTGTGGCCGGAGACGTTGATCGCGACGGCTGCGGTGCAGAACCTGCTCGGCGGGGACGAGGCGATGGCGAAGGCCCGCACGCCCGAGATCGTCGCGGACGCAGCGATGGAGATCCTGGGCAAACCGGCCGGCGAGTGCAGCGGTAACGCCTTCATCGACGTCGACGTGTTGCGCGAGGCCGGCGTCACCGACCTGTCGGAATACGGCCCGACCGAGGGCCTCGAGCGTGACATCTTCCTCGACCGACCCGAACATCCGGAGCACTGATGACTTCCGCCATACATGCTGATGAAGACCCTTTGGCACCAGGCTCTTTCGGGCGCTGGGTCGCAGGGCACCCGCTGGTGTTGATGTACGCGAACGTGCCGGCACTGATCATGCCCACGCTGCACCCCAAAATCGCGCACGTGCTGAGCGAGCAGGACCGCGCGATCAACGGCACCGATCCGCTGGCCGACCTTCAAGCCAATGCACGACGGTTGATCAGCACCTACGAGATGGTGATGGGCATCGTCTTCGCCGGGCCGGAGGCCGACGAAGTGGCGCACGGGCTGAACGAGTTGCACCGCCCGATCGCTGGCACTATGCCGGACGGTTCGGCATACCACGCGTGGAACAAGGACGTCTGGAACTGGACTTGGGGGTCGATCCTCAAGGGCGGCATCGACATCGCCGACGCGTTCCGGCTGTTCCACACTGACACCGAACGCGAGCAGGCGTATCGCGGTCTGGTGGAAATCGGCCGGCGATATGGCGTCCGCGACCTGCCCGCTACGTACGCCGAATTCCTCGACTACTGGCAGCCTTTCGTCGACGAGGTCCTCGAGACCGGGCCTGAGGTGCAGTTCATCGTCGACCATGCGCTGCGGCTGGCGAAGCCCCGTGGCTGGGATGCAATGCCGGATGCCCTCTGGCGACTGCTGTCGCTCCCGGCCACCCGCACGATCCGGGTCGGCATCCTTGCTGGCGTCCCGCAGAAGTTCCACGCCGGAATGGGACTGCGCGAGACCTCGGTGGACCGCCTCGAGCGTCGGCTGCACGGGATGCTCTGGCGGGCGATCCCGCGGCCCGTCGCCGGTCAGTTCGCTCCCATCTACTTCGGGTTGCGGCGCCGCTTCGGCAACCCCGGCTGGCGCACGTTCTACTCAAGGGAGCAGCTTGCGGCCAACAAGGAATCCGCCGACCAGCGGCGCCGGGAGGCGATGGCAGCGGCGAGCTGAAGCGCGCCGTCAGCTCATTTGCCGCGCGCGGCAGCGGCTTTGATCGCGTCGAACCGCTCGCCCATGCGATCGGCGAGTGCCTGCGCGCCCTTGAGCGGGCGCACCATCACCATGAAGTCGTCGATCTTGCCGGCCGCGTCGTAGTGCAGGAAGTCGCACCCGGTCAGCTGCAACCCGTCGACCTTGGCTTCGAAGACGAGCGCGTGATCGGCTCCCCCGTCGTCGCGGATCTCCCGCACGTAACGGAAGTCCTCGAAGACCTCCACCACCGCGCGCAGGATCGCGCTGGTGATGGCCTTGCCGGCATACGGCTTGAAGGCGACGGGACTGCGGAAGACGACCTCGTCGGCCAGCATCGCGTCGACTGCGGCCAAGTCGCCGGTTTCGATGGCCTCGCGGAAGGTTGGCATGTGAAAGTCCTTACGTGGGAACGTCGCTCGCCGATTGCTTCGGGCGACTGAGACCGTCTCGGCATGTGTACATCGATGTACATCAGTGTACAATTATGTCATGGCAATCAGTGTCAGCACCGCACGTCAGACTCTGCCGCGCCAGCTCGACCGGGTCGAGGCTGGCGAGGAAATCGAGATCACACGGCACGGCAAAGTGGTCGCAGTGCTGGTGCGCCCCGATACGTTGAGGACCAGGCGCAGGCTTGCCGCCAGGGATGCATCAGACCGACTGGCCGCGCGACTCGACCTCGCGCGCACCGAGCCGCTGGGAGAACCCGTCATCGACGCCGAACGAGCCGATGAGCTTGTCGACGCAATGCAGAAGAGCCGCAGCCGCCGGTGAGCGATGGGATTGCGTTCGACGCCGATGTGTTGATCTACGCGGCAAGCCATGACCATCCACTCGGCGCCCGGGTCCGCGAACTATTTGCCGACTCCGCAGGTGCCGTGGTCGGGGTCGGATCCGTGCTCCTGCTGCCCGAGGTGCTCACCAAACCAATGCGTCAGGATCCGGAGTCAGCCGAGACGGATCAGCTCATCCGGCTGCTCAGTCGCCTCGAACTTCGGCCGGTCGATGAAGACACGGGGCGCGTCGCGCTCTCTCTCGCGGTCGGCTACGGACTGCGAGCGGCCGACGCCGCACATCTGGCCACCGGGGTCGTCAGCGATGCCAAATACTTCCTCACCAACAATCGCAAGGACTTTCCGAAGACTATCTCCGAGATCGAGATTGTCTATCCGAGCGATCTGCAGCCTCTGGACCATTGAGGTCGGGTGGTCTGCTGGCAGCGCTTGCGCCGGATCCCTTGCGGATCTGCTTGATCAGCGCACAGAAGACAGGAATGCCTTGGTGCGTTCGTGCTGCGGGTGCGTCAGCACCTCCCGCGCAGGGCCGTGCTCGGCGACGACGCCTTCGTCGAAGAACGACACGGTGTCTCCGACGTCTCGCGCGAACCCGATCTCGTGGGTGACGACAACCATCGTCATACCGCCACGTGCGAGCCCCTTCATGACCTCCAACACCTCGTCGACCAGTTCCGGATCAAGTGCCGATGTGGGTTCGTCGAACAGCATCACTGCCGGTTGCATCGCGAGGGCGCGCGCAATCGCGACCCGCTGTTGTTGGCCTCCTGAGAGTTGGTGGGGACGCTTGTGCGCGTGGTCTGCGAGCCCGACGCGCGCGAGTTGGTCTCGCGCTCGCTCGGCTGCCTCCTGCTGGGAGATGCCGAGCACCCGCACCGGCGCACAGGCGACGTTTTGAGCGGCATCCATATGGGCAAACAGGTTGAACCGCTGAAAGACCATCCCGATGCCGGTGCGGAACTGCGCGAATTGCTTGGCATTCCACGCTTTCGCCTTGCCGTTGGTCAGGTCGTACCCGACCTCCTGCCCCAGCACTCGAAGGCTGCCGACATGCACCGGCTCCAATCCGTTGATGCAGCGCAGGAAGGTCGACTTGCCGGAACCGGAGGGGCCTACGATGCACGCCACTTCGCCGGGCGCGACCTCCAGGTTGACGCCGTGCAGGATCTCGTGTTGTCCGTACGACATACGCACGTCGCGCGCATGTACGACGGGAGCCGTTGTCTCGGAGAACTTTTCGAGGTTGGTCACGCGCCCGCTCCTTGGTCGATGGTTCGGGATCCAGCGAGTCCGCGGAGTCGTCCGGTGAGGCCACCACCGCGCACGAGGCGGACCGCATCACGTCCGAAACGGCGCTCGAGTTTGGTCTGCAGCCAGGTCGCGATCGCGGTCATCAGCATGTACCAGATGCTCGCCACGATCAGCAGCTCCATGATGAGGTTGTTCGCCTTGTAGATCTGACTCGCGTTGGTCATCAAGTCGTTGCCGGCCACGACATACACCAGCGAGGTGGTCTTCAACATCGAGATGAACTCGTTGCCGGTCGGCGGAATGATGATCCGAAGCGCTTGCGGCAGAACGATGTAGCGCATGCGCTTCATCGGCGTCATACCCAACGCGTAGGCCGCATCGGTCTGCCCCTCGTCCACGGCCTGTATGCCGGCGCGGACGGTCTCGGCGAAGTATGCCGCGAGGTTGAGGCCCAGCCCGAGCATCGCCGCAGTGAACCCGGTCATCACCTGATTGGTGTCCCAGAAGACGCCGACCTGGGTGAACGGAATCTTCAGAATGAGATGCGGGAAGAGGAAGGCCAGGTTGTACCAAAAGATCAGCTGGACAAGCAGCGGAGTGCCTCTGAAGAACCAGATGTAGAACCACGAGAGCGATCGCAGCACCGGATTGTGCGAGAGTCGCATGACCGCGAGCACAACACCGAGGGCCAAGCCGATTGCCGTTGCCAGCACTGCGATTTCAAGGGTGACCCAGACGCCCGAGAGGATCTTTCCATTGAAGAGATATTCGCCGACCTTGGCCCAGTCGAGCCTCGGGTTGTCGATGAACAGCCAGGCGAGCCATGCCGCGAGAAGCAGCGCGACGGTTCCGGAGATCCACCGCCCCCAATGAATGGTGCGTGTTACTGGCACTTCCGAACCGCCCGGTTCGATGAACGGTGCTGTGCGTGCAGTCATTTCGGCCCTCCTCACTTACCGGCGTTGACGGTGACGGACTTGACGGCAAGCGGTTGCAGACCCCACGCGGCCAGAATCTTGCCGTATTCCCCACTGTTGACGAGGGATTGGAGCGCGCGCTGGACGGCGGTGATCAGCTGCTTCTCGTTGGGGTTCATCGCGATCCCCCATGGCGCCTCGGTGCCCGCGATGGCGATCGCCTCGGAGTTGTTCTTGGCGTCCTGTGCGCGGTCGGCAGCCACGACATAGTCGGTGAGGTTGACGTCGGCTCGGCCGGCCGCAAGCGCCAGCATGCCGTCCTGGTCGTCGGTGAACTTGAGGATCTTGATGGCCGGGTTGCCGGCGTCCTTGCAGGCCTTGTCGTAGCCGTTGGTGAGCGCGAGTGACGAGCCGTTGTCGACGACGGCAACGGTCTTCCCGCACAGATCTGCAGGTGTCTGGATCTGTTTCGGGTTTCCCTTCCGCACCGAGAGCGCGGCGCCGGCTTGCACGTAGTCGACGAATGTCACCTTCTTCTGTCGTTCGGCGGTGTCGGACATCGAGGTCATCACCACGTCGTAGCGGCCGGTCACGAGCCCTGGGATCTGCGCGTTGAAGTCCTCGTTGGAAACACTGATCACCACGCCGAGCTTGCGCGCGAGAGCTCGTGCAAGCGAGGGGTCCAGGCCGATGATCGTCTTACCGTCACTGGCAAACATCTCCATCGGCGGATAGCCCTGCGACGTCGACATCCGCAGCCCGGAGGATCGGATCCGCCCGGGTAGCAGCTTGTTCAGCGAAGGATCCGGCTGCACCGCGTTGATTGCGGCGGCTGCCTTGTCCTGCGGCGGCGCCTGCTGCGGACCACGCTGACCTTGCCCCGACTCGCTGGCGTTGAGCTCACTCAGCGGCCGTGCCCCGCAGCCGCCTACGAGCACCGCCGTCGCGGCAAGAATCACCGCAAAGCGCACGCCACGGCAGCGTCGACCCGTCTCCCCCACGTTGTCTCCCATGCGGGGAGATTACGGGATACCCGCTCGAACTGGTCGCAGTCAGCGGCAGACCGGCAGTCACGGACGGTCATCGTCACAGGCCGCCGACCTCGGTCTCCGGGCATTCACGTGGCCTTGCCAGCACGCAACAAATGCAGCCTCCGCCGCACAAGCGGCCAGAAGAGCACGAGTACACCGGTGGCGACGAGGCTGGTCCATACCTGGGTGCGGCCCGCCGAGGTGGTCAGCATGATGATCACCACGACTACGACACCGGCGATCAGGAAGATGTTGAGCCAGGGAAAGAAGCGCACCTTCACCTGCAAGGCGGCGACCTCCTCCGGAGTCATCTTCTGACGCAAACGCAGCTGGGTCAGTGCGATGAAGACGTAGACGAACAGCGCGACCAGGCCGGCGGAGTTCATGATGAAGTCGAAGATGCCGGAGTTCGGAGCCGCGAAGTTGACGATTGCCGCTGCGACACCGCCGATCGTCGACGCCAATACCGCGACCACTGGTACGCCGTTACGTGCCTCTCGCGCAACGAGTTTCGGCGCTAGCCCCTTGCGGGCCAGTGAGGCAAACATGCGCGACGCCGAGTAGAGACCTGAATTGAGCACCGACAGCACGGCGGTGAAGATGACAAGTTCCATGATGGTCGACGCAGCGGGTATGCCGAACTTGTCGAATAGCACCGTGAACGGCGCGTTTTCGACACCGGTCGCTTCCGGGAGCTGATTCCACGGGATCGCCATCGTGATGATCAGGATGGACCCCACGAAGAACAGCAGCACCCGCCAGATCACCGTGACCGTCGCGAGTTTCACGCCTTTCGCGGGGTCCTCCGACTCGGCCGACGCCATCACCGCGATCTCGGTACCGAAGTAGGAGAAGATCACCAGGGCGACTCCGGTGAGAATCGCACCGAAGCCCTTCGGCGCGAATCCGCCGTGATCCCAGAGGTTTTGGACTGCGAAGTTGCTGTCCGGCCACAGCCCGAGCACGAAGAGCGCACCCACCACCAGGAAGACGATGATCGCGGCGATCTTGATGCTCGCCAGCCAGAACTCGGTCTCACCGAACGACCGCACCGAAATCAGATTGGTGCACACGAACACTCCGAGCAGCAGCAGCGACCACAGCCAGGACGGCAGCGCATGAAACCAGCCCTCAAGAGTATGCCCGCCGATCACCGCCTCGTAGGCGAGCACACCGACCCAGAAGTACCAGTAGAGCCAGCCGACCAGGTATGCCGCCCAGTCCCCCATCCCGACTCGCGCGTACTCCATGAATGAACCGACCGCGGGCCGTGCCGCCGCCATCTCACCAAGCATCAGCATCGCGAGGTAGACCAGCAGACCACCGGCCAGATAGGACAGCACCGCCGCCGGCCCGACCGAATGGACGATATTGGCCGACCCGACGAACAGACTTGAACCAATGATTCCACCGAGTGTGACCATCGTGATGTGACGCGGACGCAACTTCTTGGGAGTGTGCTCCGCACCATCGGCACTCGGCGGTTTCGACAAGTCCATCACTGTCCTTCCGGCCATCGGCGATGTATGGCGCACCGCGCGCTACCGACTCTGGCACACGCAGTGCCGGTCAACGGGTCTTCGGTGACAATGGACTCATGCGCACGCTGCTGAACCTCATCTGGCTGATCCTCTGCGGGTTCTGGATGGCCGTCGGTTATGCCATCGCGGGCGTGATCTGCTGCATCCTGATCATCACCATCCCGTTCGGGATCGCATCGTTCCGGATGGCCAATTACGCGCTCTGGCCGTTCGGGCGGACGGTGGTGCGCGACCCGCGTGCCGGCGCCCCGTCCGTGATCGGCAACATCATCTGGTTCATCTTCGCCGGCTGGTGGCTGGCGATCGGGCACATTGTCACCGGCATCGCGCTCTGCCTGACGATCATCGGCATCCCGCTCGGCATCGCGAGCTTCAAGATGGTGCCGATCTCGTTGCTGCCGCTGGGTGCCGAGATCGTGCCGGTACGTGACACTGCCGTCGCCGGGTACGGTTACCAGCCGCGCTGAGCGTCGGAGTGATCAGCCCGAGTTGCGCAGGGCCGTCGCGAGACCGTTCATCGTGAGCAGGATGCCGCGCTGCACCTGCGGGTCCTCGTCACCCGAGCGGTAACGACGCAGCAACTCGATCTGCAGGTGGTTGAGCGGCTCCAGGTAGGGGAACCGGTTGAACACCGAGCGTTTCAGCGCGGCGTTGTCCCACAGCAGATCCTCGTGACCGGTGACCCGCGCAAACATCCGCAAGGTGCGGGCGTGTTCGTCGGTGATCTTGCCGAAGACGCGCTCCCGCAGCGCCTCGTCCTCGACCAGACGCGAATAACGTTCCGCAATACCGAGATCCGACTTCGCCATCACCTGCGCCAGGTTGGACATCACGGTCTGGAAGAACGGCCACCGCTCATACCAGTCACGCAGCTGGGCCAACCGCTGCTCGTCGTCGCCGACCCACTGCTCCAGCGCGGTGCCGGTGCCGTACCAGCCGGGCAGCATGACCCGCGACAACGACCACGACATCACCCACGGTATGGCGCGCAGGTCGCTGATCTCTTTGGTCTGCTTGCGAGAGGCCGGCCGCGACCCGATGTTCATCGCACCGATCTCCCCCACCGGCGTGGCGGTGGTGAAGTATTCGACGAACCCATCGGTGCGGTGCACCAGATCGGCATACGCATCCCTTGCCAGAGAAGCGATTTCGTCCAGCACGGCATACGCCTCGGCGGTCTCCTCCCCCAGCCCCTCGACATCCAGCAGCGACGACTCCAAGGTCGCCGCGAGCAGCGACTCGAGGTTGCGGGTGGCGAGCGGCGGCTCGGCATACTTCGCCGCGATGATCTCGCCCTGCTCGGTCAGCCGCAGCGAGCCCCGCACTGCGCCAGGCGGCTGCGCCAGGATCGCCCAGTAGCTCGGGCCGCCACCGCGGCCGACGGTGCCACCACGACCGTGGAAAAGCCGCAACCGGATGTCGCCCTCACGTGCCGCCTCGACCAACTCGAGCTCGGCACGGTAGAGCGCCCAGTTGGCTGCCAGGTAGCCGCCGTCCTTGTTGGAGTCGCTGTAGCCGAGCATCACCTCCTGCAGACCGCCCTTGGAGTCGACCAGCTGGCGATAGGCCGGCACCGCCAGCGCGGAACGCAGGGTGGTGGCCGAAACCTGAAGATCCTCAATGGTTTCGAAGAGCGGCACGATGTTCACCGACGAGGTCGCACCCTCTTCGCCCACACCGGGATCGAGCAGCCCGCCCTCCTTGAGCAACACGGCGCACTCCAGCATGTCCGACACCGACGTGCACATGCTGATCACATAGTTGGGCACGGCCTCAGGGCCGAAGGTGCGCACCGCTTGCGCGGCCGCCGCGGTGATCGCCAGCTCCTTGGCGGTCTGCTCGGAGAAGTCCGCACCCGGTCCCACCAGCGGGCGCCGGTTGGCCAGCTCCGCGGTCAGCAGCTCGACCCGGGCGTCCTCGTCGAGCGACAGATAGTCGGGGTGCACGCCGGCCCACGCGAACAACTCGGCAATCGTGGTCTCGTGGACGTCGGAGTTTTGCCGAAGGTCGAGCCCGTAGAGGTGAAAACCGAACGTGCGCACGGCTTCCCGCAGTCCGAGCAGCCGGTCGTCGGCGATCAGCGCACCCGAGCCGGATCGCAGCGTCTGATCGATGACGTCCAGGTCGGCGAGCAGCCCCTCC
This sequence comes from Flexivirga meconopsidis, assembly GCF_026162425.1. Taxonomy (GTDB): domain Bacteria; phylum Actinomycetota; class Actinomycetes; order Actinomycetales; family Dermatophilaceae; genus Flexivirga; species Flexivirga meconopsidis. The sequence continues at coordinate 349,381 of NZ_JAOBQJ010000002.1, forward strand.
GGAGTGGTGTATGGCGGGGCACCCGCAACGGACACGGCCGCCTGGAACCAGTCGTCGAAGAACTCGCTGTGCGTCGCGGACAACCGGCCGCGGATCCAGCGGATGGCCTGCCGGAACGGCTCGTCGTCACGCTCGTCGGCGGCGTTGTTGCCGGCCAGCGCGACCAGCTCGGGAGACGTCGGCGTCATACGGACCGAGAAGGAGAACTCATGCTCCAGCGCGTCGAGCTCGGTCAGGTAGTGCTGCAACGCGACCTGCGCGGCCCGACCACTGGCGGTCGCCACGACCGATGCGTCGACGTTGGGATTGCCGTCGCGGTCCCCACCAATCCACGAACCCGGCCGAAGCACAGGCTGTTTCGCGACCTCGGCCGACGGGTAGCGCGCACGCAGCTCATCCCGCACCTGCGCGTTCAGCTTCGGCATCACCTCGAAGAGCGACGCGTCGAACCACCGCAGGCCGACCTCGATCTCGTCGGTGATCCGCACCCGCTGCAACCGCACCAACGCGGTGTGCCACAGGGTCAGGATCTGCAGCCGGATCTCGCGCAGCGCAGCGGCCTCTTCCTCGTCGGTGAAGCTGACCCGCTCCCGCTCGCGCATCACTTCCTTGATCCGCGATTGGGTCTGGAAGACCGTGCGCCGACGGGTCTCGGTCGGATGAGCGGTGATCACCGGCACGACCGTCGCGCCGGTCAGCGCGTCCTGCACCTGGTCGTCGTCCAGCTCCGCCTCGTCCAGCTTGCGGAAGGTCGCCGCCAGCGAACCATCGGGCGCCGGCTTGCCCGCCCGCACGTGCATCGCCCGGCGCCGCTCCCGGTGCAGATCCTCGGCGAGGTTGGCCAGCAAGGCAAACAGGGTGAACGCCCGGACGACGTGCATCGCCCGCTTGGTCGGCAACCCGTCGAAGATCGAGGCGAAGTCCTCGCGATCCTCCTCCTGCCGGCGCACCGCGAAGGCACGCGTGCGGGCCTCCTCCACCAGGTCGAGCACTTCCTGGCCCTCCTGCTCGGCGATGACATCGCCGAGCAGCCCGCCGAGCAGGCGGATGTCCTCGCGCAGCGGTTCGGAGGCCGCGCGTCCCTCTTCGGTCACGTCGAAAGTCAGCATGCGATCGAGCATGCGTTCCAGCATGACGGCTCGATCACCGCGGCGGGGCTGGACGACTGCCGCGTGAGACAACTCACCGGTAACCCGTGCGCGGCCATTTAGCCACTGGTCGCGCGACCAGCAGCTAACGTCGACCCTTGTGACAGCTGACGCACAGACAACCCTCTCGGTGACCGTCGAAGCACAAGGGCTGCTGGCGCGTTTCGGCGCGCAGCCGGTCGTGCGGGTCGACAGCCGCGAGCACCCGGCGCGCTGGGGCGAGCCGGTCACCCTGTCCGTGCAGCCGGGTGACCACCGCGCCAAGGCGTTCTACCGATACCGGGGCTCCAAGCGTGAGATCGCGCCGGCGGGGCGGACCATCAGCGTCGTCGCCGGCGAACACGTCCGGCTCGTTGCCCGCGCGAGCGGGGAGAACGGCGAACTCGTCCTGCGGCGCGCCTGAGGCCACGGTCCCTAGAATCGACCGAGTGACCATTCTGATCGATCCACCGTTCTGGCCGGCACACGGCCGCCTGTGGTCACATCTGGTAAGCGATGCGTCGTACGACGAACTGCACGAGTTCGCAGCGCGACTCGGCGTCCCGGGACGCGGATTCGACCACGATCACTACGACATTCCGCAAGAGCGGTATGACGCGGTGGTCGCGGCCGGCGCGGTCCCGGTCAAGGGCACCGAACTCATCCGGCGACTGATCGCCAGCGGCCTGCGCGTGCCGGAACGCGATCGCCGCGACCGCTGACGGGCATGTCTACTGGCTGGTAAGTTCGCGACATGCCGACAAACCTCGAAGTCTCGATCGAGATCAATGCCGCTCCCGAGAAGGTCTGGGCCACCGTCTCCGACCTCACCCAGATGCCGAAGTGGAGCCCGCAAACCCGCAAGGTGATCGTCCGCGGCGGCCAGCTCGGCAAGGGCAGCAAGATGGTCAACGTCAACAAGCTCGGCTGGCGAGTGTGGCCAACGCAGAGCATGGTGACCGTGTTCGAGCCGGGCCGGACAATCGCCTGGCGGGTGAAGGAGAACCACGCCACGTGGAGCTTCGACCTTGAGCCTCTCGACGACGGCGCCCGCACCAAACTGGTCGAGCGGCGCGACGTCAGCGGCGGCACGACTGCGGTGTCCAAACAGCTGATCGACAAGGTGATGGGTGGCGAGGAGTCCTTCGAGAAGGGCCTGACCTCGGGCATGCGCCAGACCCTGCAACGCATTCGCTCCCAGGTCGAATCCGCCTGACAGTCAAGCGTTCTCGTGCTCGATCCCGACTGCGTGTTCTGCGCGATCTCCAGCGGTGAGTCGGCCGCGCACGAGGTCGCGCGCACGGAGCACACGGTCGCCTTCTTAGACAACCGGCCGGTCTTCAAAGGGCACGTGCTCGTCATACCGGCGCAGCACGTGGTGACACTGCCCGATCTGCCGGCCGACCACCTGCAGCCGTTCTTCGCGCAGGTGCAGCGCATCGCCGCCGCCGTGCCGGATGCCCTCAACGCGCAGGGCACCTTCGTGGCGATGAACAACAGAGTGTCGCAGTCGGTCGCGCACCTGCACTGCCATGTCGTCCCGCGCACCAAGGGCGACGGGCTGCGCGGGTTCTTCTGGCCACGCACAAATACGCAGCAGGCGAGCAGGCTGCTTACGCCGAACGCCTGCGAACGACCCTTGATGTAACGGATTGACTGCGCATCTGGAGCTTGCGGTCAGCGTTTTCCAAGTATTGCTCCTACGATGGACGTCGGCGGGTGAGGGACCCGCGACGACGGCCGCCGAGGCACGGCAACCGCCGCCAAGGTCGACCGACTAGGGGTCACCATGGAAGGCACACTGCAGACCGGAAGCATCGTGGTGGGGGTCGACACGTCGACGTCCTCGATGACCGCCCTCGACTGGGCGACCGAATACGCACAGGACGCGCATGCGCCGATTCACCTGGTGCACGGCTTCAGCCACGACCGGCCCGACCTCGTCTTCAACATGGGCGCCGACCCTGAGGATCTGTATGCCGCCGGTGAGCGTGTGCTCGTGCGCGCCCGCAACCGAATCCAGTTGCGGGACAGGATGATCCAGGTGTCCACCTCGCACCCGGACGGCTACCCGGCAGCGGCCCTCGTCCGAGCGAGCGCACATGCGCAGTTGGTTGTGCTCGGATCGCACGGCGACAGCATGCTGCATATTTCCTCGCTCGGCGAGACCGCGCACCAGGTCGCCGCGCACGCCGCATGCCCGGTCGCCATCGTCCGCAAGGACAGTGCCGTGGAGTCGGCGTTCGGCCGCATCACCGTGGGCGTCGATCGGTCGGACCTGGCCGCGAAAGCCTTGGCCTGGGCGTTCGACGAGGCCGAACGAACCGGCGCCGAGGTGCTCGCCCTGCACGCCTGGCAGCCGCGCGACGCCAAGGACCCGGGCCTCGGGAGCGCCGACTGGGCGTCATACACCGCCGCCTGCCGGTCGCAGATCGAGGGGGCGATCGCGCAGCAGCAGGTCCAGCACCCGAAGGTGAAAGTGCTGACCGAGATCTCCGACGGCAACCCGACCCGCTCACTGGTGCGCGAGTCGCACGCCAGCGATGCCGTGGTGATCGGCGCGCGCGGATCCGGCGGCTTCGAAGGCCTGCTGCTCGGCCGGGTCGCCCGCGACGTGCTCGGGCACGCGACCTGCCCGGTCGTCGTCATGCACTGACGAGCCGTCGCCTGGAATCGCTTCGGGGAATGCGCTGATCTCGATACGCGGCTCGTTCCTCGCCGCTACTCGATCAGTGCAGACCACTACTCAATCAGCGGCACGTCCTCAGATGAGGTCCGTCGCCCCGATGCGGTCGAGCAGGAACGCATCCTCGAAGGCCTGCTCGCGCCAGGCGTCGTAGCGACCGCTGCGCCCACCGTGACCGGCGGACATCTCGGTCTTGAGCAGGATCGGCCGGTCCGGTCCGCCCGTGACCGTACGACGCAGCTGCTGCACCCATTTGGCCGGCTCGACGAAGAACACCCGCGGGTCATGCAGGCTGGTGGTCGCCAGGATTGCCGGGTAACGCTCGGCGCGCACGTTCTCGTACGGCGTGTAGGACTTCATGTAGGAGTACACCTCCGCAGACTCCAGCGGGTTGCCCCACTCCTCCCACTCCCCCACCGTCAGCGGCAACGACGGGTCGAGGATCGTGGTCAGTGCGTCGACGAATGGCACTGCCGCGTGCACGGCCGCATAGAGTTCCGGTGCGAGGTTGATGACCGCGCCGATGAGCAAACCTCCCGCCGAAGCTCCTTCTGCGGCAAGGCGATCCGGCGCCACCCACTGGGTGTCGATCAGCGCACGGGACACGTCGACGAAGTCGGTGAAGGTGTTGCGCTTGGCGAGCAGTTTCCCGTCGTCGTACCAACGTCGGCCGAGCTCACCGCCACCGCGCACGTGCGCCACCGCGAAGACGACCCCGCGGTCCAGCAGCGACAGCCGGCCTGAGGAGAAGTAGGGGTCGATCGGCAACTCGTAGGACCCGTAGCCGTAGACCAGTCCGGGGTTGTTGCCGTCGGCAGTGACTTCTCGTCGGCGCACCAACGACACGGGGACCTGGACACCGTCAGTGGCGGTGACCCAGAGCCGCTCCTCGACATACCTGTGCGGATCGTATCCGGGCACGACACGTTGCTTGAGTTGCCGCAGCTCACCAGAAGCCGGTGTGTAGTCGTAGATAGTGCTCGGCGTCAGCCACGAGGTGAGGACGAGCTGCACTGTGTCCGAGTCGTATTCGGGGTTGGCACCGACCCCGACCGTGTGCAGCTCCGGCTCGACCGGCACCTCGACCGGATCTGCGTAACCTCCGCCGGACACCTTCGGCAGGATGCGGACGGTGCGCAGGCCCGCGTGCCGCATGGTGACCGCGCTGAAGCCACCGAAGGCATCGACACCGAGAATGCGGTCTCCGTCATCGCCGGTCAGCAACGGCTGCCAATGCTCCCTGGAAGGCTCCGCGATCGTCGCCACTGCGAGGTCGAAGTCCGGCCGGGCATCGTTGTGCACCACCAGGATTCGGTCACCATCAACCTCCACGCTGTAGTCGAGGCCGGGCACGCGCGGCTGGACCACCCGCAACTGGCCGGTCGGATCGGCCAGGTCGAGCAGGTGGATCTCGCTCGTCGTGCTGGAACCGCTGAAGACCAGCAGCCACCGCTCGTCGCGGGACTCGTCGATGCCCATCGAGAAGAGCTCGTCGTCCTCGCGCAAAATCAGCACGTCGTCGTCCTGCGGCGATCCGAGCTTGTGCCGCCATACCTCGTTCACCCGCCAGGCTTCGTCGCGCCTGGTGTAGAAGAGGTAGTCGCCGTCGAGCGACCAGACCAGGCCGTGCCCCATCCCGTGGACGGCGTCGTCGACGACCGCACCGGTGGCGATGTCTCGGACCGAGAGGTCGTTGACCTCGTCGCCGGTCACGTCCACCCCGACCGCCACCCGGGTGCCGTCGGGGCTCACGGCGAGATCGGACAACTCGAAGAAGTCACGTCCCTGCGCCTCGCGGTTGCCGTCGAGAAGGATCTGTTCGCCGGCCGGCACGACGCCGGGCTCCAGCTCAGGGCGGCCCGCGCCCTCGGTGAACGGCAGCCGCGCGTGAACGGCGTACTGCTGCCCCTCGATGGTGCGGGTGTAATACCACCAGCCGCCCATCCGGACCGGGACCGAGAGATCGGTCTCCTGAGTGTGCGCCTTGATCTCGCCGAAGATGCTGTCCGCCAACGGTTTCAGGTGAGCGGTGAGCGCTTCGGTGTAGGAGTTCTCGGCGTTGAGGTGGGCGATGACCTCGGGCGCGTCCTTGTCGCGCAGCCAGTCGAAGTCGTCGACGAAGGTGTCGCCGTGGAAGGTGCGCTTGGTGGGCACCGCACGCGCCACAGGAGGTTGCGGTTCAGTCACCGCGCCAGGGTATGACGGGAGTCCCGTCACTCGTTGATGCCGGTCTGCTCCACGCCCGCGACGATCCACCGCTGCAGGAAGAGGAACATCAGCAGCAACGGGACCATCGACACGATGGCGGCCGCGAACATGCCTGGTATATCGACGGATTGGGCGGTGATATAGGTCGACAACGACACCTGCACGGTCCACGCCGACTGATCCTGGCCGATCACCAACGGCCAGAGGAAGGCGTTCCAACTGCCGATGAAGGTGATTGTCCCGATGGCGGCAGCGAAGCCGAGTGAGTTGGGCACGACAATGGAGCAGAAGGTGCGCATCGGCCCGGCGCCGTCGATGCGGGCGGCCTCCTCCAGCTCCTTCGGAAAGCCGAGGAAGTACTGCCGGAAGAGGAACGTCGCGAGCGACTGGAACAACCCCGGCACGATGAGCCCGCGCAACGTCGAGACCCAGCCGAGCGTCGACACCATCACGAACGACGGCACGAAGGTAACCGCCGCCGGGATGAGCAGCGTCGCGACGATCAGATAGAAGACCGCGTTTGCGTAGCGAACCGTCGAGCGGGCGAGGCCGTAGCCCGCCATACCGGAGATGATCAGCACGAGCACCGTCTGGGTGACCGCGATGACCGCCGAGTTGAGCAGGCTGCGCCCGAGCGGCACCGAGGAGTCGGTGAAGATGCGCTTCAGGTTGGACCACTCCGGGTGGCTCGGGAACCAGGTCCACTGCTCGATGCTGACCAGCTGCGCTTGCGTCGACAGTGCACCGCGCAGCAACAGGTAGAACGGCACCAGGAAGAGCATGGCCGCGACGCCGAGCACCAGGTAACGGATGGACCGGGTGGCCATGTCTTTAGACTTCCCGGCGGCCGAGACCGGTGAGACGGCCCTGCAGCAACGCGAACACCGCAATGATCAGGGTGAGTATGATGGCGCCCGCGCTGCCGTCGCCGAAGTCCTGCCCGTTGCCGAGCGCGACGTTGTAGAGGTAGACCAGCGGCGGACGGGCGTAGGGCGGGTAGCCCGCGGTGGTGGTGAGCACGTTGTAGAACTCATCGAACGCCTGAAATGCGTTGACCAGCAACAACATCAGGACTGCGGTGGAGGTCGCGCGCAACTGCGGGAACGTGATGTAACGGAACGCTTTCCACCCGGTCGCACCGTCCAGGGCGGCCGCCTCGTAGAGCTGTTTGGGCACTCGCTGCAGCGCGGCGAGGAAGAGCACCATGAAGAAGCCGAGCTGCAGCCAGAGCCGGACGGTGACCAGCACCAACCAGTACCAGGGCGGGTGCACCACCGACAGCCACGCGATCGGGGCCACGCCGAACCAGCCGAGCACGGTGTTGATCAGCCCGGCCGCGGTGCCGCCGAAGAGCGACTCGCGCCAGATCATCGCGGCAACCACGTAGCTGCACGCGGTCGGTAGGAAGAAGACCGAACGGAAGAACGCCTTGCCGGCGCGGGTGTTGCTGACCAGCACCGCCAGCGCGAGCGAGAGCACGAAGGTGGTCGGCACGATGAAGAGCGCGAAGAGCACGAAGGTGACCAGGCTGGACCGGAACGCACTGTCCCCGAGCATTCGGGTGTAGTTGTCGAATCCCACGAAATGCGTTGGGGTGACTGTGTTCCGGGCGTCGTAGAAGCTCAGCCACACGCTCCAGATGATGGGTATGACGACGAAGACGACCAGTCCCGCGACGAACGGCCCGACGAAGATCCAGAACCACAGGTGCGGGCTGTCGGTCCACTTACGACGCGGGCTCGCCGGGCGGGCAGACGCGAGCCGACCCGCGGCCCCCGTCATACCGCTCGTGTCAGCCACCGAAGCGAGTGAGCTCGGCGTCGACCACCTTGCGCACGCCCGCCAGCTCCATGGTGGGGCTCGCCCCGGAGCGCACGATGTTGTTGATCGCGTCGGTCATCGCGGTCGACGACTTCGGCGTCCACAGCAGTGGCGTCTGCGGGTGGCCGTAGTCCTTGAGGTAGCCAGCAGCTGTCGCTGCCGGCCCGCTCTTCAGCTTGTCCGCCTTGGCAACCAAGCTCGCCCGGGCCGGGATGTGGAAGCCGTAGCTCTGCGCGAAGTCGAGCTGGTCGGAAGTCTGATCGACCCACAGCCACTTGACGAATTTCTTTGCGGCGTCGACATTTTCGGCGCGGGCGCTGACACAGGCGGCATACGCGCCGACGGGCACCGACGGCTTGCCGGAGCCGCCGATCGCCGGGAAGGGCAACACCCCGAAGTCGTCGCCGAGCGCCTTCTGCAGCGCGGGGAAATTCCACAACCCGGTCCACTGTATGGCGGTGAGCCCGCTCGTGATCGCGCCCGGATCGGACCAGTCGGTCGGCGCGCCGAGCAGCAGGTCACCGGAGGAGAACAGGTCGCGGAACTTGCCGAGCGCACCGGCCACCTCGGCGTTGTCGAAGTCGGGCTTGCCGTCCTTCAGGTAGTCGTGGCCGCTGCTCCACAGCACCGGCCCGGCAAGCACGCTGGCTCCGCCGTCGTTGCCGACGAAGAGCCCCTTGACCTTGCCAGTGGACAGCTTCTTCGCCGCGGCGACCAGGTCGTCGAGGGTCTCCGGCGGCTTCACCCCGGCCTTGGCCAGCATCGACTTGCGGTAGACGAACAGTTGCATGTCCACGACCTGCGGGATGCCGTAGATCTTGCCCTGCCAGGTCATCCGCTCCAGCAGAGACGCGGTGAAATCGCTCTTGGCGTCGCCATAGAGATCGGTCAGGTCGACCACCTGTTTGCCGGTGATCATGTCGATCGTCGGGCCGTTGCCGTACTCGAACACGTCGGGTCCGGAGTCGGTCAGCAGCGCCGCGGCAGACTTCTGGTCGTAGTTGCCGGGGATCCACTGCACCGACACCTTCGCCGGTTTGTATGCCGCGGCATACCGCTTGACCGCCTGCTCGGTGCCCGGCTCGCCATACTGGTGGTACCACTGCGCGATGGTGCCCGCACCGCCGCCGGAGCCGGACGCCCCGGCGCCGCCGCTCGACCGGCCGGTGTTGCCGCCACACGCGGTGAGCGCCGCCAGGGTGAGCGCGCCCGCGCCACCGGCGAGCACCTGCCGCCGGCTCGGGCCGGCGGGGACGGACAGTTGTGAATAACGGACCATGATCGGCACCATAACTTCCGCACGGCGACAAAAGTGCCTTTGCAGCCTATTGGGCCGCGCCGCGAAAACCACGCAAGCGGGCGACGTCGGTGCCGGGCGCGCGCATTTCTCACCGATAAGGTGCGTGACGCGCCGAAGAGAGCCCGTCCGGCGGCGCGTCCACCACCTATTCGGTGAGTTACGCCGGCGCGCGCATTTCTCACCGATAAGGTGCGTGACGCGCCGAGGAGAGCCCGTCCGACGGCGCGTCCACCACCTATTCGGTGAGTTACGCCGGCGCGCGGCGAGCGCCAGGGCCAGCGCCAGCGCGAGCGCCAACCAGAGCCCGAGCTAGCCGCCGACCAGGCAGGACGGCCCGAGGAGCGCCTTCAGGTCCCCGAACAACGCCGGCGAGGCGGTGACCCGCAGCTGGTCGTCCAGCCGGACGGTCACCGATCGACCCGGCTGGGTGAGCTTGAGGTGCACCTCGGTGGCGCCCGGGTGTTCGCCGAGCACGCCCTTGAGCTTGTGCGCCATGCCGTTGTTGGCACGGACCAGCGGCATGGTGAGCACCACCGGTCCTCGCACGTCGCCCTTGAGCTCGGGCAGGGTGAACTCCTGCGCGGACAGCGACACGGTGTCGTCGCGCTCCAGCACCCGGCCCTTGATCACGCAGACCGTGTCCGGGCTGAGCATGGTGGAGACCGTCATGTAGGTCTTGGCGAAGAACAGCACCTCGACGCTGCCTTCGAGGTCTTCCACGGTGGCGATCGCCCACAGCTCGCCGCGTTTGTTGCGCTTGAGCTGCAGGCCGGTGATCAGGCCGGCGATGGTGACCATCGCACCCTCGGGCGGGTGGTCGTCGCCGTGCAGCTTGTTGATGCCGATGTCGGCGTGCTGGGCGAGGATCCGCTCGATCCCGAACAGCGGATGGTCGGAGACGTAGAGGCCGAGCATGTCGCGCTCGAAGGCGAGCTTGGTCTGCTTGTCCCACTCGATGTCGGGGATCGGCGGCAGCGCGGCGAGATCAACTCCCCCGCCGCCGTCACCGAAGTCACCGAAGAGGGAGTCCTGGCCGACGGCACTCATCTTCGCCTCGTCGGCGAGCGAGTCGACATAGGTCTCGTGCACCGCGACCAGACCCTGCCGGGTGTGGTCGAGATCGTCGAAACCGCCTGCCTTGATGAGGGATTCGACGGTGCGCTTGTTGCAGACCGTCGAGCCGCCCTTGCGCAGGAAGTCCTCGAACGAGGCGAACTTGCCCTTCTCCTCACGCGCCCGCACCACGGCGTCGACCACGTTGGCGCCGACGTTGCGCACCGCGCCCATGCCGAAGCGGATGTCCTCCCCGACGGCGGTGAAGTCGCGGACCGACTCGTTGACCGCCGGCGGCAGCACCTTGATGCCGAGCTTGCGGGTGTCGGCCAGGTAGGTCGCCATCTTGGTCTTGTCGTCACCGACCGAGGTGAGCAACGCCGCGGCATACTCCGCCGGGTAGTTGGCCTTGAGGTATGCCGTCCAGTAACTCACCAGCCCGTAACCGGCGGTGTGTGACTTGTTGAAGGCGTAACCGGAGAACGGCAGCATGACGTCCCACAGCGCCTGCGTCGCCTCCGGCGAGAAGCCATTCTTGATCATGCCGGCGGAGAAGTTGTCCCACTCCTTGGCCAGCACCTCCGGCTTCTTCTTACCCATCGCACGGCGCAGCAGGTCCGCACCGCCGAGCGTGTAACCCGCGAGCTCGCGGGCGATCGCCATGATCTGCTCCTGGTAGACCAGCAGGTGGTAGGTGGTGCCGAGGATCGGGTCGAGCGCCTCCTTCAGCTCCGGGTGGATCGGGCTGATCTCCTGGCGGCCGTTCTTGCGCTCGGCGTAGTTGATGTGTGCGTTGGCGGCCATCGGACCCGGCCGGTAAAGCGCCAAAACCGCTGCGATGTCTTCGAATCGGGTCGGCACCATCAGCCGGAGCAGGCTGCGCATCGCGCCGCCGTCAAGCTGGAACACCCCGAGCGTGTCACCACGGGCGAGCAGCTCGTAGGTCTTGGCGTCGTCCAGGGGGATGCTCTCGGTGGTGATCTTCTCGCCGCGGTTGGTCTCGATGTTGCCGATGGCCTGGTCGATGATGCCGAGGTTGCGCAACCCCAGGAAGTCCATCTTGATCAGGCCCATGTCCTCGCACTGCGGGTACGAGAAACCGGTGATGACCACGCCGTCCTTGTCGCGGCGGTGCATCGGGATCAGATCGAGCAGCGGCGCCGACGACAGGATCACCGCGGCAGCGTGCACACCGGTGCCGCGGATCTTGCCCTCCAGCCCGCGGGCGGTGTCGAAGACCTTCTTAACCTCGGGCTGCGCCTCGATCATCGCGCGGAAGTCGACGCCCTCGTTGTAGCGGGGGTGGCTCTCGTCATACGTCGCCGACAGCGGGACGCCCTTGCCCTGCACGTCGGGCGGCATCGCCTTGGAGATCTGGTCACCCAGGCTGAACGGGAAGCCGAGGATGCGGTTGGCGTCCTTGATCGCCGCCTTCGCCTTGATGGTGGAGAAGGTGTTGACCTGGGCGGTGTAGTCGGCGCCGTACTTCTCGGTGACGTAGCGCACCATCTTGTCGCGCTGGCGGTCGTCGAAGTCGAGGTCGACGTCCGGCGGGTTGATGCGCTCGGGGTTCAAGAATCGCTCGAACAGCAGCTGGTGCTCCAGCGGGTCCAGCTCGGTGATGCGGGTCAGGTAGGCGACCATCGAACCGGTCGCCGAACCACGCCCGGGGCCGACCGGCACGCCGTTGTCGCGTGCGTAGCGGCAGATGTCGGCGACCACCAGGAAGTATGACGAGAAGCCCATCGGCTCGATGACCGACATCTCGGTCTCGATCCGGTCGAGCACCTCCTGGCCGGGGTTGTCGCCGTAGCGTTCTTTAAGGCCCAGCTGGATCTGCTCGCGCAGGAAGGACGCCTGGGTCTGGCCCTCCGGCACGTCCGGGAACTGCGGCATGCGGTCGACATACTCAAACACCTCCGAGTAGTCGCCGATCATCTCGGCGACTCTGAGGGTGTTGTCGCACGCCTCCGGCAGCTCCCGGAACAGCTCGCGCATCTCGGCCGCGGACTTTAAGTAGTAGCCGGTGCCGTTGAACTTGAACCGGCCCGGGTCGTCCTTGTTCTTGCCCACACCGATGCACAGCAGGTCGTCGTGACTGTCGGCCTGGTCCTGCGTGACGTAATGGCTGTCGTTGGTGGCCAGCAGCGGCAGGTCGAGCCGCTTGGCGATGTCGAGCAGGCCGGACCGCACCGATCGTTCGATATCGAGCCCGTGGTCCATCAGCTCCAGGAAGAAGTTCTCCTTGCCGAAAATGTCCTGGTATGCCGCAGCGGCCTCCATCGCCTCGTCGAACTGGCCGAGCCGCAGTCGCGTCTGCACCTCGCCCGACGGGCAGCCGGTGGTGGCGATGATGCCCTGGCCGTGCGCGGCGAGCAGCTCGCGGTCCATGCGAGGCTTCATGTAGTAGCCCTCGAAGCTGGCCAGCGAGCTCAGCTTGAACAAGTTGCGCAGGCCCGCCGCGTCCTTGGCCCACATCGTCATGTGGGTGTAGCGACCGCCGCCGGAGACGTCCTTGCCGCCCTCGCCGTCGACGTTGGCGTCGCGTTTGCCGCCCGGTGCCCAGAACTCCTGCTGTCGGGAGAAGCGGGTGCTCGGCGCCAGGTAGGCCTCGATGCCGATGATCGGCTTGACCGGGGAATCCTTTGCGGCACCGAAGAATTCGTAGGCGCCGAACATGTTGCCGTGGTCGCTCATCGCGACCGCCGGCATGCCGAGCCGCGCCACCTCGTCGAACATCGGACCGACCTTCGCGGCCCCGTCGAGCATGGAGTATTCGGTGTGCACATGCAGGTGCACGAAGTCACTGGAGGCGGCTGAATCTGACATCGCCGATGAGTTTAGATCGCCACTCCGACAGCCGGTCGCGACGCGCGGCGGTGTGACGGATGAGGCGATCTGCTAGGCCCCCCGGTAGGCGCGTCCCGAGGCTTCCCGCGCGGCCTGCGGCATACCGGACTTGTCACGTTGAAGGTGGACTTGTCACGTGCTAGAGCACGTGACAAGTCCGCTTGCAACGTGACAAGTCGCGGTTTGACGTGACGAGTTGGGTCGGGAGGGGCCCTTAGCCGCGCGCGATGTCGAGCGCGCGCTGCAGATCGGCCGGGTAGGGGCTTTCGAAGGTGACCCACTCCCCCGACCCGGGGTGCTCGAAGCCGAGCTCGACCGCGTGCAGCCACTGCCGGTCCAGGCCGAGCTTCTTGGCGAGCGTGGGGTCGGCGCCATACAGCGGGTCGCCGACGCACGGGTGATGCAGCGCGGAGAAGTGCACCCGGATCTGATGGGTGCGCCCGGTCTCCAGATGTATGTCGAGCAGGCTCATCGACCGGAACGCTTCGAGCAACTCGTAGTGCGTCACGCTCGGGCGACCCGACTCCATGACCGCGAACTTGTAGTCGTGCCCAGGGTGCCGCCCGATCGGCGCATCGATCGTGCCGACGATCGGGTCCGGAAGCCCTTGCACCAGAGCGTGATAGGTCTTGTCGACGGTGCGATCGCGGAACGCCTGCTTGAGCACGGTGTAGGCACGTTCGCTCTTGGCGACCACCATCAGCCCGCTGGTGCCGACATCCAGTCGCTGCACGATGCCCTGCCGCTCGGCGGCACCCGAGGTCGAGATGCGGTAGCCGGCCCCGGCGAGTCCGCTGACCACGTCCGGACCGTCCCAGCCGACGCTCGGATGGGCGGCGACCCCAGCGGGCTTGTCGACGACGACGATCTCGCTGTCGTCGTGCACGATGCGCAGGCCCTCGACATGCTGCGGCTTGACCTCCGGCACCCGCGGTCCGACCCGATCGGGCATCCGCACCTCGAGCCACTGCCCGCTGCTGACCCGGTCGGACTTGCCGGCTTCCTTGCCGTCCAAGGTCACCGCACCGGTCACCGCCAGGTCCGCCGCCTGAGTGCGGGAGAAGCCCAACAGCCGGGCAATCGCGGCGTCGACACGCTCGCCTTCCAGACCCTCCGGTATGCCGAGGGCCTTCACCTCGCTCACGCCGCCCCCTCCGGGTCGGCGTCCTTGCCGGAACCGTCCTTGTCGTCATTCTTGTCGTCATCGACCCGCTTGCCGTCGATGCCGATGCCCAGGAACGCGAGTAGCGCGATGAGGCAGGCCGCGGTGACCACGCAGATGTCGGCGACGTTGAAGATCGGCCAATGCGGCAGCTCCAGGAAGTCGACGACGTGCCCCTGCCCGCCTCCGGGTGGCCGGAAGAACCGGTCGGTCAGGTTGCCGAGCGCACCACCGATCAGCAGGCCGAGCGCGCATGCCCACGGTTTGCTGCGTAACCGGCGGGCGAAGTAGATGGTCACCGCGATGACCACGATCGCAATGACACTGAGCAACCAGGTCGCGTTGGTGGCGATCGAGAACGCCGCGCCAGGATTGTCCGTGAGCCGCAACTGCAGCAGGGTCCCGATGAACTCCTGCGAACGATTGGGATCGAGCGCGGACTTGGCCCAAGCCTTGGTGCCCTGGTCCGCGCCATAGCCGAGAGCGGCAACGACCACCAGGAGTGCGATCAGTCGGGCGGACGGTCTGCCACCCGACCCCGTCGCCTCGTCGTCGGGTCCCGGCTTGCTCAGCGGCGCTCCTGCTGCTGCTTGCACGTCAGACACAGGGTCGCCCGTGGGAATGCCTGCAACCGCAGCTTGCCGATGGGGTTACCGCAGTTCTCGCAGAGTCCGTAGCTGCCGTCGTCGATGCGTTCCAGGGCATGAACCGATTGTTCCAGCAGGTCACGGGAGTTCTGCGCCAGGGAGTACTCGTGTTCGCGCTCGAACGTCTTCGCACCCGCGTCGGCCTGGTCGTCCCCGGCGCCGTCGCCGCTGTCTTTGATCAGCCCGGCAATGTCGTCCTCAAAGCCGTGCAGCTCGGTGGTCAATCGCTCGACGTCACCCTGCAGCTCGGCACGCACGGCGCTGAGTTCCTTTGCTGTCCAGGGCGATTCGTCATCGCGCACCTTCAGTTTGGTGGCGTTGACCTTGGTCGGTGTGGCCTTCGCTGCAGTCGCTTTCTTCGCGACGGTTTTCTTGGCCGGGGCCTTGGCCGCCGGCGCCGCCGAGCTCTTCCTGGCTGAGCTCGTCTTGGGCGAACTCTTCTTGGCTACGGCCTTCTTCGCCGGAGCCTTCGTGCCGACCGTCTTCTTCGCGGGAGCCTTTGTGGCGGCGCTCTTCTTGGGCGGCGTCTTGGGGACGACGGTCTGCTTGGCCGGTGTCTTCTTCGCAGCGGACTTCTTGGCGGACGCCTTGACGGCAGTCTTCGCCGTGGCAGCTTTCTTGGCCGTCGTCTTCGCCGGTGTCTTGGCCGCAGCCGCCTTCTTCGCGGCCGCCTTCTTGGCGGGCGCCTTGGCCGTCGACTTCTTCGCCGGAGCCGCCTTCGTGCCGGTGCGGCTGGTCGCCTTGGACACGGCCTTGCCGGCCGCCTTGCGCAGGGCCGCCGTCACCCGCGTGCGCCGCCCTGATGCTCCCGACCCGGCGTCGGCGGACCTCTTGGTAGCCATCGTTTCCTTCCTTCTCGGTGGGCCTGAGCTGAACCGGCGAAGGCCCCCGATCATGGCCTGTGCGGGACAAGCGAGACATGAATCGTCATGCTGGCGACATCGACCCCGACTGTCCGAGAACGACGAAGCGGCGCCCACCATAACCGATGGGCGCCGCATTCGGGCCTTGTTGCCGCGCGGAAGCTCAGCCTTGCGACTTGCTGTCCCCGTCAACCGCGGTGTGGTCCAGCTGAGACAGGTGACCTTCGATGTAGCCGCGCAGCTTGGTGCGGTAGTCACCCTCGAAGGCACGCAGCTTGTCGATGTCGGTGGTGACCCGGTCGCGCTCGGTGTTGAGCTCGGTGAGGATGCGGTTCTTGCGCTCCTCCGCCTCGCGGACCATCTGCTCAGACTGCTCGGTGCCGGTCCGGACCAGGTCGTCGTGCTGAGTCTGGCCCGACTGCACCAACTCGTCATGCCGGCTCTGACCTGCGGCGATGAGCTCGTCGTGCCGGCTCTGACCGGTGCTGACCAGCTCGTCCCGCTGCGACGTCGCCTCGGAGATCAGCTGCTCGCGCTGGGTGGTCGCCTCGCCGATCAGGCGATCACGCGTGGTCTCACCCTCGCGGACGTGCTCGTCGTGCAGTCGCTGCGCGAGCGCGATGACGCCCGCGGCGCTCTCCGGCGACACCAGCTGCTGCGCTTCGGGCGAGGCCTGCAGGCGCTGACCCTCCTGGGCGGGCTGACCCTGCTGCTCGCCCGACGCAGCGAGCGCGGCCGGTGCCTGTGCAGCGTCCGAGTGCTGCCGTTGGACGTCGTCCAGCTGCTGCTGCGCGGTCTTGAGCCGCTCCTGAGCATCCCGCAGGGCGGTCTCGGCCCGCTCCTGCTCCTGCTTGGTGTTGGTGAGTTCGCTCTTGGCCTGGTCGAGTTCGGCCTTGGTGCGGGTCAGCTCGTCGCGGGCCGTCTTCAACTCACCCTGAGCCGCGGCCAGGTCCGCCTTCGCCGCCTTCGCCGCCTCGGCATTGGGCACGGCGGCAGTCTCGTCGGTGTCCTTGCCGCCGGAGACCGGAGTGAGGGCGGGGACGGCGGCGGCCGGCGACGCAGCGGCCGGGGTGTTGGCACCCGGGCTGGTCACATCGGCCTCGGCGCGGCCCGGCTGGCCCTTGCTGCGGTGGCAGTCCTCAAGCTTGCCGGTCAGGTCTTCGTTCTCGGCGTTCAGCCGGCGCAGCTCGACCACGATCTCGTCGAGGAAGTCGTCAACCTGGATCTCGTCGTAACCACTACGACCAAAACCCTTGGGTTTGGTGAACTCCTTCTTGACCACGTCTTCAGGCGTCAACGCCATCTGTCCACCTCGGTGAAAAGTCGGGTGCGGCGGCAAACAGGCAGCACTTTGGGCAGACTGCACCGCCGACAATCGGTTGAATGTCCTGCTTACCTTAGGACACTGAGCAGCAAAGAGACAGCCAGGATCAACACCAGGAAGGCCAGATCCAGGCGCACCTGCCCCAGCCGCAGAGGTGGTATGACGCGGCGCAGCGCCTTGAGCGGCGGGTCGGTGACCGTATAAATAGTCTCCGCGATCACCAGCACCGCACCGCGCGGACGCCAGTCCCGCGCGAAGACCTGCACCCAGTCCAGCACCAGCCGCCCGAGCAGCAGGATGAAGAAGACATAGAGCAGCAGTGCGACGACGCTGAGGACCGCTGACATGGTTCAAGTGTGCGGCATCCGGACGTGGGACCGACCACCGGCCCGGATGCCGCCGCTAGGAAATGGGGTAAGCGGTCAGCTCTGGTTGAACAGGCCGCGACCGGCCGGCCGGCCGGCCTCGGGGCCGCTCGTCGCAACCTCGACGCCGGACGGCGAGAGCAGGAACACCTTGCTGGTGACCCGCTCGATGGTGCCGTGCAGGCCGAAGACCAGACCGGCCGCGAAGTCGACCAGGCGCTTGGCGTCGGTGTCGTCCATGTCGGACAGGTTCATGATGACCGGCACCCCGTCGCGGAAGCTCTCGCCGATCTCCTTGGCCTCGTTGTAGGTGCGCGGGTGGATCGTGTTGATGCGGCTCATCGCGGACAGCTCCTGGTCGTACTCGGCCGACGGAGCCGGCGACTTGTGCAGGTGGGTGACGGGAGCGGGCTCACGGTGGGTGTCCTCGACCGGGTAACCGCTGTCACCGGCCGCGTCGTAGTGCTCGTCGGACCATTCACCGGCGTAGTCGTCGTCGCGGTAGCGCGGGTCGGCCTCGGCCAGACCGAGGTATTCCATTGTCGCGCGCAGCTTTCCGGCCATGTGTGCACTCCTTGCTGACCGCGAGCGGGCGGCTCTCGCGGGGGATCTTGTCGGTCGCGAGAGACGCTACCGGGCAAGTGGCCGCGAACCGAGGATTGCGCTGCCGACACGCAGGTGTGTCGCGCCTGCGGCGACGGCCTGCTCCAGGTCGCCGCTCATCCCGGCCGACATCCAGTCGGCGTCCGGATGTCCTTCCCGTATGGCGTGAGCCACGCCAGCCAGCCGCTCGAAAGCAGGCGCCGGATCCTCCCCGAGCGGTGCCACGGCCATCACGCCGCGCAGCCGCAGCGCCTCGGATTCGGCGACCTCGTCGGCGAGCGCTCGGGCGGCTTCAGGAGCGACGCCGCCCCGCCCCGCAGCCCCGGACAGGTCCACCTGCAGCAACACCTCGAGTCGTCGATCCGCGGCAGCCGCAGCACGATCCAGCGCCCGCGCGATCTTGGGCCGGTCGACCGACTGCACGACGTCGGCGTAACGCGCCACGTGCCCGGCCTTGTTGGACTGCAGCTGGCCGACGAAGTGCACGGTGAGGCGATCGCGGACCTCCGGGGGCAGCTCGTCGACCTTGGCGGATGCCTCCTGGTCGCGGTTCTCCCCCACGTCGTGCACTCCGAGCTCGGCGAGGATCGCGACGTCGCTCGCCGGGAAGAACTTGGTGACCGCGATCAGTGTGACGTCCTCGGCCGATCGACCGGCCGCGTCGCAGGCGCGGTCGATGCGCTCGCGGACGGTGGCCAGGCGCGCGGCGAGTTCGTCGCGGCGGGGACTCCCGTCATACATCGAAGGACGCGTCCTGGTCGCGCTGGACGATGACGCCGGCGAACCGGCCCGCGGAGTGGTCCCGCCGGTAGGAAAAGAGCCGATCGCTCTCCCGGGTGCATCCGGGCACCCAGGTGACCGGCACATCGCGTGCCGCGAGTTGGGCGACCACGCCTGCGGCGACGTCGATCGCAGGGGTGCCGGCCCAGCTCACCGCACGGCTGGCCGGAGTCACCGCAGCGGCGTCCTCCCGCATCTCCAGCGGCACCTCGTAGCAGCGGCCGCAGACCGAAGGCCCAACGATTGCAACGGGATTCGCGCCGCCAAGGGTCGCCATCGCGTCCAGCGCGTTGTCGACGATCCGGCCGACCATGCCGGGTCGGCCGGCGTGCACCGCGCCGACGACGCCCGCCGCGGGGTCGGCAAGCAGGATCGGGGTGCAGTCCGCGACGAGGACGGCGAGGGCGGTGCCTTGCTCGGCGGTCACGACGCCGTCAGCGTCGATCGGCCCGGCGGCGCCAGTGCGATAGGTGGCGACGCGGGTGCTGTGTGACTGCTGCATGAAGACCAGCCGGTCATCGGCGACACCTGCCGCCGCCGCGACCGCCGACCGGTTGCGCAGCACCCGGTCGGGATCGTCGCCGACCTTGCCGCCGAGGTTGAGCGAGCGCAGCGGCCCGTCGCTGAAACCGCCGACGTTGTCGGTGAAGCCGACGTCGATCGCGGCTTCGCCCGCGGTGCGGATCGTGTCCCGCCACCACCACATGTCAGCGCCTCGAATGCCGCCAGGCGGCGGCGTCGGTCACTTCAGGAAGTCGGGGACGTCGAGGTCTTCGCTGTCGTCGAAGGTCACCTCGCGCGGCGGACGGGAAGTGTTCGCCTGCTGCACGGTGCCCGGCTGGGCCGGCGCCGGCTGCTCCTCGGTCAGGCCCTGCTCCGCGTCGGCCGAAGAGACGGTCTCGTCGTCCTGCTGGGCGGACACCGGCTGCTGCGGCCGACCGGCCTGCGCGGCCTCGACCGGGGACTGCTGCTGGGCCGGCTCGCGCTTGCCCGGGACCGGTCCGCCCTGGATCTGGCCGAGGGCGCGGTCGTCATTACGCGGCTTGGGCGCGCCACCGTCGAATCCGGCGGCGATCACGGTGACCCGCACCTCGTCGCCAAGCGCGTCGTCGATGACCGCACCGAAGATGATGTTCGCCTCGGGGTGCGCAGCCTCCTGCACCAGGCGGGCGGCCTCGTTGATCTCGAACAACCCGAGGTCGCTGCCGCCCTGCACCGAGAGCAGCACACCCTGCGCGCCGTCGATGCTGGCCTCGAGCAGCGGCGAGGAGATCGCGAACTCGGCGGCCTGCACGGCGCGGTCCTCACCCCGGGCGGAGCCGATGCCCATCAGCGCCGAACCGGCACCCTGCATGACGGACTTCACGTCGGCGAAGTCGAGGTTGATCAGGCCCGGGGTGGTGATCAAGTCGGTGATGCCCTGCACACCGGACAGCAGCACCTGGTCGGCACTGTGGAAGGCGTCGAGCATCGACACGTTGCGGTCGCTGATCGACAGCAGGCGGTCGTTGGGGATGACGATGAGAGTGTCGACCTCTTCGCGCAGCGCGTTGATGCCCAGGTCGGCCTGCCCGGCACGGCGGCGGCCCTCGAAGGTGAACGGGCGAGTCACCACACCGATGGTCAGCGCGCCGAGGCTCTTGGCGATCTTGGCCACGACCGGCGCTCCGCCGGTGCCGGTGCCACCGCCCTCGCCCGCGGTGACGAAGACCATGTCGGCGCCCTTGAGCACTTCCTCGATGTCCTCGGCGTGATCCTCGGCAGCCTTCTTGCCGACCTCCGGGTCGGCACCGGCACCGAGCCCGCGGGTCAGCTCGCGGCCAACCTCAAGCTTCACGTCAGCGTCACACATCAGCAGCGCCTGGGCGTCGGTGTTGATGGCGATGAACTCCACGCCCTTGAGCCCGACCTCGATCATCCGGTTGATGGCGTTGACGCCACCGCCGCCGATGCCGACGACCTTGATGACGGCCAGGTAGTTCTGCGGAGTTGCCACGAGGAGAGGGCCTTTCCAGCGATAGAGATCAAAACGTCAGGTCGATGATGACCGTCGCGCCTGCCACTCCCTAGGCGACACACCGTGCCCGCGGCGAGTGGCTGCCCGCGACAGCAGCATCTGAGGCATGGTACGCAACCACCGGCCCACCTGCGACTATCGACCTCAACTTGATGGTGAGATTGTTTTGGACGCCGTTCCGGGCGGTGCCGGACCGCGCTTTCCGTAAGCTGAGCGCATGATGCGGGTGGGTGTTCGATGAGCGGCGCGTGGGCGGATCTGCTGGGTGCGCTGTGCAGTTGGGCCATCGGCGCCGTGCTGGTGGTGAGCGGCATCCTCAAGCTCGGCACCGCGGAGAAGTTCCAGCTGACCGTCGCGCAGTTCCAGTTGCCGCAATGGACCTGGCGAGATCGCCGGTTTGCCACTGCCTTTCCGTGGGTCGAGATCGGCCTGGGCCTCGGTGTCGTGCTGTTGCCGACTCCGTGGCAGGTGATCTTCGCGGTGGCGATCCTCGCGCTGTTCGTAGCGTTCCTGGTGCTGGTCATCCAGGTTGCCCGGCGGCCGGTGCCGGTGTCGTGCAACTGTTTCGGCGGTCTCGGCGACGACACCGTCGGCATCCGCACGATCGTGCGCAACGGCGTGCTGGTCGCCCTCGCCGTGGCCGCGGTCGCGCTGCACCGGTCGCCGGCGTCGGTCGCCGCGGACCGGCTGGCGACGTGGTGTTACGTCATACCCGCGCTCCTGGCGCTGGCGACCGGCGGCGCCCTCGTTGCCTGGCGGGCGTATGCCGACAAACGCCGGCGCGACCGGCTGGTGCGCACGCTCACCTTCCAGGATGCCGACGGCAACGAGCTGCCGATCACCGAGTTCCAGGACCCACCTACGTTCCTGGTCTTCTTCTCGCCCGGCTGCGGGGCCTGCCACGCAGTCGTGGACCACTTCCGCTGGTGGCCCAACCTGCTGAAGGACGGCTTCGATCTGCAGCCGGTCTTCATCGGCAGCCCGGCGGAGTTCGCGCCGCAGGAGAAGTTCGCGCCACTCGCCCCGCACGCCTGGTACACCGATCAGGCGACGGCCCGGTCACTGCAGGTCACCGGCACTCCGGGCGCGATTCTGATCGACGCGGCCCATCCGCTCGGACACGAACAGACCGGCGGTCACGGGCCGATCCAGGATCTGGTCCTGCGGCCGACCTGGCGAGCAGACCTTCAGCGACAGGCCGCCGCAGGCACCGAGTGAACTCAACCCGAGTCAAACGGAGGCTGCCCCGCCGCAGGTGCGGCGGGGCAGCCTCCGTTGACTGGTGGGATCAGGCCGGCGACAGCGTGCTGGTGAAGGTGACGACGCCGACGCCGCCGACGCCCGCGCCGACCGGGATCGAGCTGACGTTCCAGCAGAGGGTCTGCGGGCAGGTGATCTGGATCAGGCTGGGCAGTCCGACGAGGATGAAGTTGAAGTCCACGCAGAACTTCGCCGGGCGGATGCCGTTGCTCGGGTAGGTCCCAACGACCGGGAATCGGGACAGCGTGACGCCGGAGAAGTTGCCGGCGAACGCAAAGGCGCTGATCTGGCCGAATGTGCCGGCCCCGCTGCCGAGACCGACGTTCGAGGTGTACGACCTGCCGTCGGTCATGGTCAGGGTCGAGTTGGTGGCGATCGCGGTGTAGGCCGGCCGGAAGAGGTTGAGCGGGCAACCGGTGGAGTCGATGTTCAGGGTCGCAACCCACGGGAACAACGCCGCGGTGCCGTTGGTGTTGGTGGCGGCCGACACGACCGGCGTGGGGATGGAGCCTGCCTTGAAGCAGTTCGGGCAGGTCGGCTCGCCACTCGCGGCAGCCTGAGCGGCACCTGCGCCGAGGGCCACCACCGGCACGGACCAGGCGGCACCCTTGGCGACGGTCCGACGGGTGACGGTCTTTGTTTCGTTGGACATTTGGTTAGAAACCCTTCGCGGAGGAAGCTTGTAAGCGAATAAGGCGCCGCGCGCCAGGAGGAAAACTAGCCGGTCCAAAGCGCCGCTAATCCTCAGCTCACCACAAAGGCCTAGATTTACCGGACGACCGCCTGATCTACCAATAAAGGACTAGACGCGAGTGTCTGGCCAGCCACGGGCCTGCAAAGCACGCAAGAGTGCGCCCCGACTGCCGACCTGGCCGGCAACTTTGCCGCGTGCGTTCGCCAGATGAGCCTTGACAGTGCGATCACTGAGTCCCAATGCAGTCGCGACATCCGCGCGCGTCATATCTGCCATGTCGATCAAATACGCCTGCAAAACCCGGTCTTCGGCCTTGGTCAACCGCACTGCAGCAACCTCGTCCAACTCCGGGAAGTAGCGCTCCCGGGCAGCTACCGCCATGACGGCCCGCACCAGCTGGTCCCGTTTGGAGATCACCGACAGGTAGCCGCTGGCACCCTCCGCGGCAAGCTGCCGGACCTGCTCCGAGTGGAGATAACCGCCCCACACCAGCACGGATGCGCTCATGCTGAGTTCGGCAACCCGGCACGTCGCGCGCTGCGCGGTGATGTCGAGCACGATGACGTCGCACCCGTCGCCGGCGTCCTCGCGACGTTCCAGCTCCAGTCCCGGCACCTGCTCCAACACGTGCAGCAGCGCGCCCGCATACAGGGCCGCCGACGCGACGACCCCCACCTTTACCCGTCCCGCAGTGCCCGCCGAAAGCATGACGAGATGATGACGCACTTGCCGCCGACAGGCCGGCCGAATCGGCAGATGGGACGGCTATGCGCTGGTTTCAAACGCAATCAATCAGAAGCGTTCAGAAATCAACACAATGCTTGACACGTGGCCTGATAAGAACGTTAGGCATTCAACCATTCTTCGACCTCCGGAGACCCCTGCCAAACACCTTCGGAAACGCCGGGCACCGTCCGCCCAGCTCTTCGACGCAGTGTTAGATGAAATGCATGCAGCGGCAAGCAAGTTCGGTCGACGTGGTGCACAGCAGCCCGATCATCGGGCACGCCTTAGTGGACGCCTTACACGCTGTGGGGATGACCACTGGAATGCTGCTCTATTCCTGGACCGATTTAGTTACCCGGCTCGACGGCATCAGCCCATATGTCGTGGTCGACGCCTACCTCGACGACCACGTGCCACTCAGCCTGAAGGTGCGGGCGATCACCCAGCTGTCGTCGTGCGCGGTCGTGCTCGGCAACATCCACCAGCAGTCGGCCGCGGACCGCGCGTACGACGAGGGAGCCGCCGACTGGATCGAACCACGCGACTCGCTCGACGACGCCGTACGACGCATCGCGGCGGTGCTCAACGGGGCACGTCGGCGCGTCCGCGAGCACCCTCCCAACGCACACCTGACCGATCGCGAGATCCAGATCCTCTGCCTCTACGCCAGCCGTCGATCCATCTCGGCCCGCACACTCGGTCGCTATCTCGGCATCACCGAACAAACGGTCCACACCCACCTGAAGTCAGGACGAGCCAAGTACCGCAAGGCAAACGTGGCCGTCAGCAATCGCCACAGCCTTGCCGAGGCCCTCGTCGCGGACGGCTACCTCATCGGTCCGGAGGCTTGGCAGGCCGAGCACCGGTGGTGAGGTGGCTACGCTTACGCACGTGACGCACGAGCTGACCCTCCGCAACGTCCGCGGCGAACAGATCGCCTTGAGCGATTTCCAGGACCCGCCCACCGTCCTGGTCTTCTTCACCCCGACCTGCGATGCGTGCCGGGCAATGACCGAACGCTTCCGGGCCTGGCCTAACGCGCTGCCCGAGGGGGTCGACCTCCAACCGGTCTTCGTCGGTCAGCCCAGCGACTTCAACAGCACGATCGAGTTCGTGCCTCTGGTCGAACATGCCTGGTATGACGACGGATCCGTGTCTTCCGCGGTGTCGGCCAATCCATCACCCGCGGCGGTGCTCATCGACAAGGAGCACCCGACAGGGGATCAGCCGGCATACGGCATGCAACAGATCGAGCAGCTCGTGGTGCGCCCCGGCTTCTGGCAGGAGCCAATCGCGCAGGAGGCCGCGCAGCAGTGGAAGGCCGAGGCCGGCGCGCGCCTGATGGAGTCGGGCCGCAAGGCCGATCCGTATGGCGTGCGTACGTTCAGCACCGCGCCCAAGATCTCCTTCCGGAACCGGCCCGAACGCTGATCAGCCCTGCCCCAGCAGGTCAATCAGCCGCGGACCGAGTGCGGTCACGTCACCGGCGCCGACAGTGAGCACGAGATCGCCAGGACGCACCCGATCGAGCACCGCGTGCACCGCGTCGTCGTGGGCCGGCGCGTAAACCGTCTCAGCGCCGGTGATCCGGTCGGTGATGAGCGCACCGGTCACCCCTGGCACCGGGTCCTCCCGTGCGCCATAGACGTCCAGCACGATCGCCACGTCGGCTAACGACAGGGCCGCCGCGAGGCCATCGGCGGCATGCTGGGTGCGCGAGTAGAGATGCGGCTGGAAGACCACGATGAGACGTCCGCCGTCGCGCAGCGCAACGCCGGTGCGCACCACTGCCTCGAGCTTGCCCGGGTTGTGCGCGTAGTCGTCGACGACCCGCACTCCCCCGGCCTCGCCGCGTGGCTCGAATCTCCTTGCCGTGCCTGCGAATTCACCCAGACCATCGACCACGGCGCTCGCGTCGCAGCCGAGCCCTTCGGTCAGGGCGAGCGCGACACCGGCCGCGTTGAGCAGATTGTGTGCACCGGGCACGCGTAGCCGCAGCAGCAGTCGGTCACCCGAACGCAGGACGAGCGTCGCACGCCAGTCGAAGCCGGAGCCGGACTCCTCGACCAGCCGCAGATCCGCACTCTCGGAGCGGCCATAGGTGAGCACCCGGCCGCCGCCATCACGCACTCGGTCCGCCAACGTGGCCGACCCTTCGTCGTCGGCGCAAGCCACCAGCAGTCCGCCGGGCCGGACCGTGGCGGCGAAGTCGGTGTAGGCCGCGTGCAGCCGCTCGGACGTGCCGTAGAAGTCCAGGTGGTCGTCGCGGATGTTGGTGACGATCGCGACCCGCGGATGGTAGACGAGGAACGACCCGTCGCTCTCGTCTGCCTCGACGACGAATGAATCTCCCTGCCCCACACCGGAATTCGTGCCAATTCCGACGATCGGCGCCCCAATCGCGTATGACGGGTCGGCGCCGGCCGCGCGCAGCGCCACCGTGGCCATCGCGCTCGTCGTCGTCTTGCCGTTTGCCCCGGCCACCGCAAGCGCGCCACGACCGGCCATCAGCATGCCGAGCGCCTGGGCGCGGTGGAGCACGGTCAAACCGCGCTCCCGGAGCCGGGCCAGCTCCGGGTTGGTCTCGGCGATCGCCGAGGACACCACCACGACCGCATCGGCCGGCACCCGATCGGCCGTCTGCGTGCTCTGCCCGATCACGACCTGGGCCCCGTCCGCTCCCAGTTCGTCCAAGACGGGACTGTCCGCGCGGTCCGAACCCGAGACCGCCACGCCGCGGGCGAGCAGCAGGCGCGCGACCCCCGACATACCGGAGCCGCCGATCGCGATCAGGTGCGCGGCGCGCACGTCGGCGAGCGACGGCAGCGGTGCGTGGAAGTCGAACCGCCGGTTGACACCGTCCGGCTCGGGGCTCATCGCGCGGCGCCGGCGATCAGCTCCGCCAGGCGTTCGTCGGCGTCACCGTGGCCCTGCGCGCGGGCCGCGCTTGCCATCGACGCAAGCCGCTGCGGGTCCTTCACCAGCGGAATCACTTCGCGGGCAAGGTAATCGGGCGTGAAGTCGGCGTTGTCGACCAGCAGCGCTCCCCCGGCGGCCACCACGTCGGCGGCATTGAGTCGTTGCTCCCCGTTGCCGATCGGCAACGGGACGAACACCGCGGGCAGCCCGATCGTGGACGTCTCGGTAACCATGTTGCCGCCCGCGCGAGTGACGACCAGGTCGGCGGCGGCGTAGGCGAGGTCCATCCGGTCGGCATAGGGCAGCACGACATACGGCACATCGGCACCCCCGCCTGCGACCTGGACTTCCTTGCCCTTGCCGGTCACGTGCAGCACCTGCACACCGGCGTCGCGGAAGGCCGCCGCGGACGCCGCGACCGGCTCGTTCACGCGCACCGCGCCGCTGGACCCGCCGGTCACCAGCAGGGTGGGCAGGTCGGCACGCAGCCCGAAGGTGCGCAGCGCCTCCGGTCGCAGCGCGGCCCGGTCGAGGGTGGTGATCTCGCGGCGCAGCGGCATCCCGAGCAGCTGCGCGTGCGGCAGCTTGGTGGCCGAGAAGGCGGTCGCGACATACGGGGTGAAGCGCGAGCCGAGACGGGTGGCGAGCCCGGCGCGGGCGTTGCCGTCGTGCACCACCATCGGCAGCTTCAGCTTGCGGGCGGCGAGGAACGCCGGCGGGCTGACGTAGCCACCGAAACCGGCCACCACCTGGGCGTCGACCTCTTCGATGATGTCGGCGGTCTGCGCGATCGCGCCGCGGAAGGCGAGCGGGAAGCGGGCCGCCGCGGCGTTCGGGCGACGCGGGAAGGCGACCTTCGGGATCAGCCGCAGGTCGTAACCGCGCTCGGGCACCAGCGTCTCCTCCAGGCCGCCGTGCGAGCCGAGCACGGTGATGCGCACGTCCGGGTCACGACGCCGCAACGCGTCCGCGGTCGCGAGCAGGGGGCTGATGTGGCCGGCGGTGCCGCCACCGGCGAGCACGACGGACTGCAGGGCGGGAGATGACGAACTCATGATCCTCGGGGTGGGTGGGACGACGTGGCCGCGATCGACCCTATGCCCTGCCGGTCAGCGACGACCCGGCAACACCGCGAGCGTGCGCTTGATCGCGCTCGGCCGCGCGGCGAGGGCCTTCTTGCACTCCGGCTCGTTGCGGGCGAAGGAGATCAGCACCCCGAGCGCCAGCAGCGTTGTCACCAGCGCGGATCCACCGGAGGACACCAGCGGCAGCGGCACGCCGATGATCGGCAGCAGGCCGGTCACCGAGCCGATGTTGATCATCGCCTGCACCAGGATCCAGGCCATGATGCCGGCCGTCGCCAGCCGCACGAAGAAGTCCTTGCTGCCGACGATCAGCCGGTAGCAGGCGTAGCCGAGCGCGACATACAACGCCACGACCGCGAGGGTGCCGGGCAGCCCGAGCTCCTCGCCGATGATCGCGAAGATGAAGTCGTTGTGCGCCTCCGGCAGCCAGGACCACTTCTCCCGGCTCGCGCCGAGGCCGACGCCCCACCAGCCGCCGTCGGCCATCGCATAGAGACCGTGGACCTTCTGGTAGCAGCCGGCTGTCTGGGCGTCGATGCACGTCCCGAGCCAGCTGTCGAGACGGCTGGTGCGGTTGCTGTTGGTCGCGACGAAGGCGAGTGCGACCGCGACCGCGAAGGCGCCGGCCGTCGCGAAGAAGCGCATCCGCACCCCCGCGACGAACAGGATCGCGCCCAGGATCGCGGCGAGCACCATCGTGGTGCCGAGGTCGTGCCCGGCCAGCACCAGGCCGAGCAGCACGATCGCCATCGGCACGATGAGCGGGATCAGCACGTGCCGCCACTCGCCGAGCACCTTGCGCTTGCGGGTGAGCACCATGGCCGCGACCAGCACCAGTGCGACCTTGCCGGCCTCGGACGGCTGCATGGTGAAGCTGCCCATTCCGATCCAGTTCCGGTTGCCCTGCACGGTGCGGCCGAGCGGCGAGAACACCAGCATTTCGAGGAACACCGCACCGACGAAGGCCGGCAGCGCGAGCAGTTTCCAGATGCGCACCGGCACCCGGCTGGCGGCCGCGGCGACGACGAGACCGAGCACGGCGTACATCGCCTGGCTCTTGAACACCGTGTATGACGAGCCGCTCGATTGGTAGGAGGTGACGCTGGAGGCCGACAACACCATGACCAGGCCGAAGAGCACCAGCATCGCGGTGGAGCCGAGCAGCAGGTAGTAGGGCGCGACCGGGGATTCGAGTCGCTTCAGCAGCCCGTCGAGGCCCAGCCGATCGGCGACGGTCTCACGCAGGTTGCCGGCGGAGCTGTCGGTGCCGCTGGTCGCGCTCATCGTCCGGCGCTGGGGAGGTCGCGGACGGCCTGGGCGAAGCTGTCACCGCGCGCGCCGTAACTGTCGAACATGTCCAGCGACGCCGCGGCCGGTGCCAACAGCACCACATCGCCGGGACGGGCGAGCTCGCGGGCGGCGCGGACGGCATCAACCATGGCTCCAGTCTCGGTGTTGGCGATGTCCACGACCGGGACATCCGGCGCGTGTCGCCGGACCGCCTCGGCGAGTTGCGCGCGGTCCCTGCCGAGCAGGACGACCCCACGCAGCCGGGACGCACCGGCCCGGACCAGTTCGTCGACGTCGGCGCCCTTGAGCAGGCCGCCGGCGATCCAGACCACGTCGTCGTACGCGGTCAGGGACGCCACCGCCGCACCGGGATTGGTGGCCTTGGAGTCGTCGACGTAGCGGACGTCATCGACAGTGCCGACGGTCTGCACCCGGTGCGGCTGGGGGTGGTAGTCACGTAGTCCGTCGCGCACCGCCACCGGCGCGACGCCGTAGGACCGGGCCAGCGCGGCGGCGGCGAGAGCGTCGGCAACGTAGTGCGGCGCGGGGTCGGCGCCGTCCGGGCCGCGCAGGTCGTCCAGCTGCGCCAGCTCGGCCGCGGTCGTGCGGCGGTCGTCGATGAACGCCCGGTCGGCCAGCACCCCGTCGACCACGCCGAGCATCGACACCGACGGCACACCGAGGGTGAAGCCGATCGCGCGGCAGCCCTCCACCACCTCGGCGTCGAGCAGCAGTTGTTCGGTGGTCAGGTCCTGCGCGTTGTAGACCGCCGCGATCTGGCTGCGGTTGAAGACGCGGCCCTTCTGGTGGCGGTATTCGTCGTACGAGCCGTGCCAGTCGAGGTGGTCGGGCGCGACGTTGAGCAAGCAGGAGGCGTATGGCGAGATGCTGCGCGACCAGTGCAGTTGGAAGGTGGACAGTTCGACCGCGAGCACGGAGTAGGGCTCGGGGTGCAGGACCGCCTCGAGGATCGGCAGGCCGACGTTGCCGGCCGCCGTCGCACGCAGCCCGCCGGCTCGCAGCATCGACTCCAGCATGGTGACCGCGGTGGTCTTGCCGTTGGTGCCGGTCACCGTCAGCCACGGTGCGGCGCCCTCGCGCGGTCGCATCCGCCAGGCGAGTTCGACCTCGCCCCACACGGGGATGCCGGCGGTGGCCGCGGCGACCAGGAACGGGTTGGTCGGCGGGACGCCGGGCGAGGTGACGACCAGCCGCGTGCCGGCCGGCGGGGCGTCGGGCACGTCCGCACCGAAGAGCACGTCGGCGCCGAGTACGTCGAGGATCTTGGCGCGGTCGTCCATCACCGGGGTGCGGTCGCGGCTGATCACGGTGACGCGGGCACCGCGCTCCAGCAGGGCGTCGGCCGCGGCGAAGCCGGAGACGCCGAGACCGACGACCACGACGGTCAGCCCGGACCAGTCGGCGTCGCCGTGGGTCAGCGTGCCGCGTCCGTCGTCCGGCTCGTATGCCGGGTCGAGCGGCCAGGGTTGCTCCGTCATACGCCCGCACCCGCCATACCCGCGCAAAAGTCGACCCTCGGCATACCGACGCGCCGCGAAACCGCGCTCACACGGCGCGTTGCGATGCCGAGGGTCGAGAAATGCGGGGGGAACTTCGTGGGGTGGTTCGGGGCCCCCGCGAAGTATCGGAGCGAGGAACGAGCGGAGAACTTCGTGGGGTGGTTCGGGGCCCCCGCGAAGTATCGGAGCGAGGAACGAGCGGAGAACTTCGTGGGGTTCGGGCTCATACGCCGCCGACGACCCATTCGGCGTAGAAGATCGCCAGGCCGGCGGCCACGCAGAGTCCGGCGATGATCCAGAAGCGGATCGTCACGGTGATCTGCTCCCAGCCGAGCAGCTCGAAGTGGTGGTGGATGGGCGCCATCCGCAACACCCGTTTGCCACGCAGTTTGAACGATCCGACCTGCAGCATCACCGACAGGGTCTCGAGCACGAAGATCCCCCCGAGGATGACCACGAGCAGCTCGGTGCGGGTGGTGATCGCCAGGCCGGCGAGGGCGCCGCCGAGGGCAAGGGAGCCGGTGTCGCCCATGAAGATCTTGGCGGGTGAGGCGTTCCACCAGAGGAACCCGAAGCAGGCGCCCATCACGCAGGCGGCGACGACCGCCAGGTCGAGCGGGTCACGCACGTCGTAGCACTTGCTGGAGAAGTTGTACTGGCAGTTCTGATTGGACTGCCAGACGCTGATCAGGACGTAGGCGCCGAAGACCATCACGCAGGCGCCGGTGGCGAGGCCGTCGAGTCCGTCGGTGAGGTTCACCCCGTTGCTGGTGCCGGCAATCATCAGGTTTGCCCAGATCACGAACAGGACCACGGCGAGCGCGGTGCCGCGGAAGGCCAGGTTGACCCAGGTGTCCCGCACGAAGGAGATGTGGTAGCTGGCGGGGGTGATGCCGCCGCGGGAGAACTTGGTGGCCAGCACCGCGAAGATCACCGCAACGAGCGTCTGGCCGATCAGCTTCTCCCATGAGCGCAGCCCGAGCGAACGCTGCCGGGAGATCTTGGTCCAGTCGTCGAGGAAGCCGACCAGGCCGAGGCCGACCATCAAGAAGAGCACCAGCAGCCCGGATGCGGTCGGTGCGTCCCAGGTGATCAGGTGGGCGATGCCGTAGCCGAGCACCGAGCCGGCGATGATGATCGCGCCGCCCATTGTCGGGGTGCCGCGCTTGGTGTGGTGACTTGTCGGGCCGTCGTCGCGGACGAACTGGCCATAGCCGTGCCGCACCACGAATCCGATGAACCATCGGGTGCCGACCAACCCGATCACCAGTGCGATCGACGCACCGATCAGCACCGCCTTCACGAAGCGAGCTCCGTCGACGTGCTGCACCCGCCGGAAGCGCGGCTAGCCATTGCCCGATCCATCCTTCTCGATCTCTCCACCGTGCTCTTGGGTGATGCGGTCGCCAAGGTAACGCAGTCCCGCGTTGCGACTCGATTTCAGTAACAGGACGTCCCCGGAGCCTAGAAGTTGCCCGAGTGTGTCGTGCGCCTCATCGACATCGGCGGCCCGCAGCACCGGCACCCCACCGCGCGCGGCGGCTTCGGCCAACGGCTGCGTTCCCGCGCCGACGGTGACCAGTTGGTCGATGCCCAACTCCGCGACGGTCTCGCCGACGTCGCGGTGTGCCTGCTCGCTGAGCTCGCCGAGTTCGAGCATCTCCCCCAGGACCGCGATCGTGCGCCGACCATCGCCGATCCGCCGCAGCGCGCGCAGCGCGGCGCCCATCGAGTCGGGGTTGGCGTTGTAGGCGTCGTTGATGAGGGTGATGCCGTCGGGCAGGTTGTGCACCTCCATGCGCCACCGACTCACCGGTGCCGCCGACGCGAGCCCTGCGGCGATCTGGTCGCCGGTGAGACCGAGTGCGCGAGCGGCAACCGCGACGGCGAGCGCATTCCCGACCTGGTGCTCTCCGTGCAGCCCAAGCTGCACCGGCAGGTCGTCGACGCCGGGCAGACCGGTGATGGTGAACCCGGCCCGGTCCTGCTCGTCATGTCGTATGGCGAGGGCCCGCACGTCTGCGGCCGGCGATCGGCCCACCGTGACCACCCGGGCGTCGGTCAGCGGCGCCATCGCGCTGACCCGTGGGTCGTCGGCGTTGAGGATCGCGAGGCCGTCGGCCGGAAGTGCTTGCACGAGTTCGGATTTGGTCTGCGCGATCGCGTCCACCGACCCGAACTCGCCGACGTGAGCGGTGCCGACGTTGAGGACGATGCCGATGCTCGGCGGCGCAATCTGAGTCAGGTAGGTGATGTTGCCAAGGTTGGTGGCGCCCATCTCTGCGACGAGGAATCGGGTGTCGAGGGTCACCCGGCATACGGTGAGCGGCACGCCGACCTCGGAGTTGTAGGAACCCACCGGGGCCACTGTCGGGCCCGCCGGGGCGAGCACCTGGGCCAGCAGATCCTTGGTCGAGGTCTTGCCGGAGCTTCCGGTGATGCCGACGATCTGCAGGTGCGGTGCCCGGTCGGCGACCGCCCGCGCCAGGTCGGCGAACGCCTGCTGCACGTCGTCGGCAACGAGCGTGGGCAGGCCCGGCAGCGGGCGTGACCCGAGCACGCCGACCGCGCCGGCGTCGATGGCGGAGCCGGCGAAGTCGTGTCCGTCGGCATGCTCGCCGACGCGCGCGACGTAGAGGCTGCCGGCGCTCGCCTCGCGGGAGTCGGTGACGACCGGCCCGTCGACCAGGTGGTCGGTGCCGTGCAGTTGGGCGCCGGTCAGGGCGGCGATCTCGGAGAGTTTCAGCGCAATCATCGGTGTGCGTGCCCTCAGGGCTTGCGGGACTTCTCGGGTTGGAAGGTGAGCGGGTACGGCGTCGCCTGCTTGCCGCTGGGCGGCACGCCGCCGTTCTTCAGCGCGTAGCTCATCACCTGTGAGAACACCGGGGCTGCGACGTCACCACCGTAGATGCTGCCCTTGGTGGGTCGCTGGAGGGTCACCGCGACGATGTAGCGCGGGTTGCTCGCCGGAGCGAAACCGATGAACGAGGCGGTGTAACCGTCATACCGGCCGAGCTTGGGGTCGTAGCGGTTCGCGGTGCCGGTCTTGCCGGCGATCGAGTAGCCCGGGACGAGGGCCGCCTTCGCGGTGCCGTCCCCGGAGACCACGCCCTCCATCATCTTGGTGATCTGGGTCGCGACACTGCTGGAGACCACCCGCTGCGACGAGCGGTCGTCGGCCGGTTTGGTGAAGTCGTTGCCGGTGCCGATGCCGGAGACCAGCTTGGTCGGCTCTTTCACCCCGCCGTTGGCGATGGTGGCGAAGATCGACGCCTCCTGGATGCCGGTGGCCGCGACGCCCTGGCCAAACAGCACGGTGTACTTCTGGGTGTCGCTCCACTTCTGGAACGGGGTGAGCACGCCGTCGGATTCGCCCGGGAAG
The DNA here is from genome assembly GCF_026162425.1 of Flexivirga meconopsidis. Classification (GTDB taxonomy): domain Bacteria; phylum Actinomycetota; class Actinomycetes; order Actinomycetales; family Dermatophilaceae; genus Flexivirga; species Flexivirga meconopsidis. The sequence goes on from NZ_JAOBQJ010000002.1 coordinate 383,063, forward strand.
CCGATGCCGCTGGTCTGCCCGAGTCCGAACTTCTGCATGTACTCATAGATCGTCGAGGACGGCAGTTTCGAACCCGCGAGCATGGTGCCGATGTTGGAGGACTGGGCGAGCACGCCCGCCAGGGTGAGGTTCTCGGTGCCGTGCACCTCCGCGTCGTGGAAGGTGGTGCCGGCTCGAGTGAGGGTCGGCGGCACGACGACCGGGCTGGCCGGGGTCGCCTTACCCTCCTGCAGGAGCGCGGACATGGTGATGATCTTGCCGGTCGACCCCGGCTCGTAGGCGTCGGTGAACGGCCGCGACTGCAGATCGCTGGAGCCCGCGGAGGCGATGTTGTTGTTGTCGAAACTCGGGTAGCTGGCGACCGCCTTGAGGTTTTGTTTCGGGTCCATCACCACGATCTCGCCGGACAGCGCACCGGCTTTCTTGACCGCCTCGGCGAGCGCGTTCTGGGAGTACCACTGCAGGTCGTTGTCGATCGTCAGCTGCACGTTCTTGCCGTCGACCGCCGGGGTGTCCTTGTTGTCCCCGCTGGCGATCGTCGTGCCGTCCGGTGCTTGCTCGTAGACGTGCTTGCCCGGCTTGCCGTTGAGCGCCTTCTGCTCCAGTTGCTCCACACCCCCACCGGGTTGGCCGCTGGCGTCGATCCAACCGAGCAGCGGCGCCAACGAGGTGCCCTGCGGGTAGTCGCGCTCGGAGCTGGCCTCACTGGAGATCCCCGGAATCTGCAGGTCCTGCACGGCTTTCCACTGGGCCGGGGTGACGTTCTTGGCCAGGTAGGTGAACTGCGAGCCCTTCTTCTCGGCCTGCTGCAGCGCGGTGAGGATCGGCTGTGGCTGCACGCCGACGGCATTGGCTATATCGGTCGCGGCGCCGGCGAGGCCGACGGTGCGCACCTGCCCGTCGACCCTCTTCTTGTAGACGACGGTCGCGGTGGCGTCGCCGACGATGTTGACCCGGTCGAGGCTGGCGGCCAGCACGGTGCCGTTCGCGTCGACGATGCTCCCGCGCTGGGCGGGCACCGAACTGGTGTGCAACCGGGACTTCAGGGCTTGCGCGGAGACGCTCTGCGCGTCGAAGCCCTGGATGCGCAGCAGTTGCGCGGCGAAGAGGCTGAAGATGAACAGCGTTGCCACCAGCAGCATGCGCGCCCGGCGGCGCGGATGCCCGACCCCGAGGGCGACCGGTTTGCGCGGCCGGCGCGGTGGCGCCGCGGCGAGCGAACCGAGCCGGCCCGGACGAGGACTTGCGCCGGACCGGTCAGTGCGCGGCCGGCCGCTTTCCCGACTCGAGGTGCGACCGAGCTTGGTGCCTGCGTCGCGCGACGGGGTCGCGGTCGGACGGTTGCCTCGCACACCCGGGCGGCGGGACGTGCTCACTGGTCACCTCGTGGTGGTCGGCTTCGGGGTGGATGTGCTGGTGGCCTTCGCCTTGTCGGCGTTGCCGGTCTTCTTCTCGGTCTGCTGCTTGGTCGAAGCCGCTGATTTCGCGGGCGACGTGGCGGCGGACTTGCCGGACGTGGTCTTGTCCTTCTTGGCGTTCTTGGCGTTCTTCGAGTCGGACTTGGCTGCTGCCTTCGGGTCCTTGGTCGCGGGCTTCGGCTTGGTGATCACGAGGCCGAGCGAGGCCGCCGACGTGGTCGCGTCCGCCGCCCGCGAAGCCGGGGTCGAGGGAAGCGTCCCCACCGTAAACGCCGATTGCGCACCGGACGCCTTCGCCACGCCGAGCACCTTGCCATCTGCCTTACGCACGTACTTGACGTTCTTCGCCGGCTCCAAACCCAGCTGCTGGGCACGCAGCGCCAGCTGCTGCGGCGCGGCCAGATCGTCGAGCTGGCTGGAGATCGCCTGCTGTTGGTCGGTCAGGTTGGCCGACTTGGCCTGCAGCTTGTCGATCGCGAACGACTGCTGCGCGCGGCTGGTGTTCAGCAGCAACAGCGCGATGAGGCCGCCGACGAGCAGGAAGACACACAGCAGGACGAAGCCGACGCCCGAGTGCTCGGCGGCGTCCTGGTGCTGCACCACCCGCAACGAAGGGCGACTGGTGGTCGTCGCCGCCCGCTTCGGCAGACGGGTGGACTTGGCCGTGGGCCTGGGCAGCGCGGTGAGCTGGCTCATCTGCGGGATCCCTTCGTGGTGCTGCGGATACGTTCGGCTGCGCGCAACCGGGCTGAGGCTGCGCGTGGGTTGTCCTCGGTCTCGCGATCGGTCGGCTGCTCGGCCCCGCGGGTGAGCAGCCTCAGGTATGGCGCGTGCTCGGGCAGTTCGACCGGCAGGTCGGGCGGGGCGGTGCTGATGGCACCGGCGGCGAGTGCCTGTTTGGTGATGCGGTCCTCCAGCGAGTGGTAGGACAGCACCGCCACGCGGCCACCGACCGTGAGCGCGTCGATCGCGGCCGGCAGGGCGTCCCGCCATACGTCGAGCTCGGAGTTGACCTCGATGCGCAGCGCCTGGAAGGTGCGCTTGCCGGGGTGACCGCCGGTGCGCTGGGACGCGGCCGGGATCGCGCGCCGCAGCAGCTCGACCAGTCGTGCGGAGTCGGTGAACGGCGCCTGCTCGCGCTCGCGCACGATGGCCGAGGCGATGCGGCGGGCGAAACGCTCCTCGCCATACACCTTGAGGATGCGTTCGAGGTCGGCCGCCGAATAGGTGTTGAGCACGTCGGCGGCGGTGACGCCGGTGGTCTGGTCCATGCGCATGTCGAGCGGCGCGTCGACGCTGTAGGCGAAGCCACGGTCGGACTCGTCCAGTTGCAGCGAGGAGACGCCGAGGTCGAACAGCACGGCGTCGACCCGGGTGACCCCCTGCTCGGCGAGTATGGCGAAGGCCTCGTCATACACCGCGTGCACCGGCCGGAAGCGGTCGCCATAGGACGCGAGCCGCTCCCCCGCGAGTCGCAGCGCTTCGGTGTCCCGATCGACTCCGTAGGCGATCGCGCCGGGGTTGGCCGCAAGGATCGCCTGCGTGTGGCCACCCATCCCGAGAGTCCCGTCGACGAAGACGGCGCCATCGGATTGCAAGGCAGGAGAGAGGAGTTCGGTGATGCGACCGGCGAGCACCGGGGTGTGCCGGTCGGCAGCATCGCCGCGGCTCGCGCCCATGGCCGGTGTCCTCTCGCAGAGTGTCGTCAAGGTGATCGGTCGGGTGCGTGATGCCCAGCGGCTTTCTGAGCCCTGGTCCCCAGCCGCTGTCCCTGCCTGCGCACTTCCGGCACCGGGGAAGGTGCGCCGGAACTGCGTGTCGGGAAGCGGATGGAGGCCGAGGATCAGAACAGTCCGCCGGGAATCACCTCCTCGCCCTGTTCGGCGAAGTCGTCCTCGGTCGCTGCGAGGAAGTCGTTCCAGGCCTGGGTGTCCCAGACCTCGACCCGGTTGCCCGTGCCGATGACCGTGCAGTCCTTGGTCAGCCCCGCGTACTCCCGCAGGACGGCCGGGATCGTGACGCGGCCCTGCTTGTCCGGGATCTCGTCGGAGGCTGCGGACAGCAGCACGCGCTGGAAGTTGCGCACGGCGCGGTTGGTGACCGGGGTGTTGTTCATCTCGGCGGCCAGCCGTTCGAAGTCGGCCATCGCAAACACGTAGAGGCAGCGCTCCTGACCTCGAGTGATGACCAGGCCGCCGGCGAGCTTGTCGCGGAACTTCGCGGGAAGGAACAGCCGCCCCTTCTCGTCGAGGCGCGGGGTGTGCGTGCCCAGGAACATGCACGGCACCTCCTCCTCGATTTCCGCCGCTCACCAACAAGCCCCACCCTACTCCACTTCGCCCCACATGTCGCCATGCCGGGCCCGGTTTTCCCGGTCAGTTCGAGTGTTTATGCAGGTCAGAGTGGGTGGAGCGCGGTGGAGCGAATTCGGCCCCCGCGGCGGCATTGGGTCGCCATACCTCCGGCCACGGCCGATCGAGCGGCACACCCCGGCGGCGAGCGGCCCACGGCATTCCGCGCAATTACGGGGCCACTCGGGTGCGTGAGCGTGCGGCTCGCGGCGAGCGGGAGCGGGCGTGGAGCAAAGTGGTGGAGCCAAGTGGTGGGAGCGGTGGTGGAGGCCCGGGCGGGTGAACCGGGGCGAACGCAAGCGCCCGGTCGTGCGTTGGAGTGGTTGCGTTGTCTGTAGTTCCGATGACCAGCCCGTGATGTATCAGGCAGGATCGACACATGTCCTCATCGATCGACACCGGTTCCGCACCGGCCTCGACACCCGGTGCCCACGCGCCGACCACCTCCATCCAGGACGTCCAGCGCGTCGCCTCCGACATCCACCGGTCGGTGTCGGCGGTGATCGAAGGCAAGCAGGAGGTGATCCGCACCGCCGTCGTGGTGCTGCTCGCCGAGGGTCACCTGCTGATCGAGGACGTGCCCGGCGTCGGCAAGACGATGCTCGCCAAGGCCTTGGCCCGGTCCATCGACTCCCCCATGCGACGCATTCAGTTCACCCCGGACCTGCTGCCCAGCGATGTGACCGGGGTCAGCGTTTTCAACCAGGACACCCGCACCTTCGAATTCCGCCCCGGCGCGATCTTCGCCAACGTGGTGGTCGGTGACGAGATCAACCGGGCATCGCCCAAGACGCAGTCGGCGCTGCTGGAGTGCATGGAGGAAGGGCAAGTCACCGTCGACGGCACCACCTACCGGCTGCACAAGCCCTTCTTGGTGATGGCCACCCAGAACCCGATCGAGATGGAGGGCACCTACCCGCTGCCGGAGGCCCAGCGCGACCGCTTCATGGCGCGCATCTCGATGGGCTACCCGCCGCCCGGTGCGGAGCTGGAGATGCTCGACGTGCACGGTGGCGGCTCTCCGCTCGACGGGATGCAACCGGTCACCGACGGCGCAACCGTCGCCCGGATGGCCGACCGGGTTTCGCAGGTGCACGCCAGCCCGGCGCTGCGGCAGTACATCGTCGACATCGTGTCGGCGACCCGGGGCAGCAGCGCCTTCCGGCTCGGCGCCTCGCCGCGGGCGTCGCTGCAACTGCTGCGCGCCGCCCGGGCGTTCGCCGCACTCGAAGGGCGCGACCACGTCATACCCGAGGATGTGCAGGCGCTCATCGAACCGGTGCTCGCGCACCGGGTGATCCTGTCCAGCGACAACCAGCACCTGCACCGCGGCGCGGGCGCGGTGCTCGGTGAGATCGTGCGGCGCGTGCCGGTGCCTCCCGCGTCCCGATGACCGGTATGACGGGGCGCCCGCGCCGAGCCGGCTTCACCGCGAGGGGACGAGGATTCCTCGCCGCCGGAGCGGTGCTCGCGGTCGCCGGTGTCGTGTTGGGTTTCGAGGACATCGTGCGGGTCGGGGTGCTGCTCGTGGCCCTGGCGCTGCTCGCCCTGGTGTTCGCCCGCAGGCCGGCAGCGCAGCTCACCGTGCAGCGCACGGTCAGCCCCGAGACGGTGATGCCCGATCAGCGGGCGCAGGTGGACGTGACCTTCCGCAACACCGGGCGCCGGGCCAGCGCGCTCTACCTCGCCGAGGAGCGGGTCGACTACGTGCTCGGCGACCGGCCACGGTTCGTGCTGCCGCGTACCGACCCCGGCGGCAGCCGGGAGGTCAGCTACACCGTGCGTAGTCACCTGCGGGGCCGGTACCCGCTGGGTCCGGTGACCTTGCATCAGCGGGACCCGTTCGGGCTGACCAGCTGCACCCGCTCCATCGACGGTGTCGGTGAGGTGCTCGTGCTACCGCGGATCGTGCCGCTCGGGTCGTCGCACCCGCCGGGCGCCGGGCTGGGCAGCGAGGGCGAGACGCCGCAGATGGTCGCCTTGCACGGCGAGGAGGACGTCAGCATCCGCGGCTACCACGACGGCGACGACCTGCGGAAGGTGCACTGGCCGGCGACCGCCCACCGCGGCGAACTCATGGTCCGCCAGGAGGACCGTCCGGCCCGGCGCTCGGCGACGATCGTGCTGGACTCGCGCGAGTCCGGTCACCGCGGGTCCGGCGCGGGCAGCTCCTTCGAATGGGCCGTGAGCGCGACCGCGTCCATCGTCATACGGCTGGAGGAGCTGGGGTATCAACTCCACCTGGCCACCCGCGAGTCGATGGTGACGCACACCGTCGAAGGAGCCCGGGACGCCGGGCAGCTGGTGCACGACCTTGCCTCGGCCGAGGTGGGCGCCGACCTGGAGTTCGGGCAGCTGATCTCGCACGCCCACGAGCTGGTCCGCTTCGGCGGCCTCGTCACTGCGATCGTGACCGCACACGACGACAGCGTGATCGGCGACCTGGCCGCGATGCGGCAGGCCGGGTCCGCTGCCCTGGGCTTCGTGCTCGACACCGACACGTTCGCCGGCGCCGGCCCCTCGCCGCAGGCTCGAGCGGTGCGCGACCAACTCGCGCACGCGGGGTGGCGGGTGGTGCTCGTCGACGCCCGCACCTCGATCCCGCAGGCGTGGGCGACGGTCAGCAACCGCGCGCTGGTGCAGGTGGGCGCGCTGTGATCACCCGGGCCCGGCCGAGCGAAACCGCCCTCGCGCTGATCGCGGTGATCGTCGCGTCCTGGCCGCTCACCACGTTGCTGCAAGGTGGCGGGTGGCTCTGGGCGATCGTGCTGGTGAGCGCCGCCGTCCTCGGCATCGGTATGGCGTTGCGCGCGGTCGGCACGCCATACGCCGTGGTGTTGCTGCTGCAACTGCTCGGCCTCGTGGCAATCGTCGCCGTGCTGAACGTGCCCGATCATTTCGACTCGACCTTCGCCTCGGCGGTGCGCGATCTGGTCGACGAGGCCAGCCGGACGGTGCGCGAGTCGGCCGCACCGGCGCCGGTCACGCCCGGGCTGCGGATGATGCTCGAACTCATCGTCCCCGGGCTCGCGATCACCGTCGACTTCCTGGCGGTGAGCTCGCGGCAGCCGTCGCTGGCCGGGGTGCCGCTGCTGGTGATCTACCTGTTGTCGACGTCCAACACCGGCGAGGCGCTCAATCCGGTCTACTTCGTCGCGTTGGCCGTCGTGTGGCTGGTGATGGTCGCACACGGCAGCGGGATGCTGGTGCGCGGCTGGTCCTCGATGCGGGCCCGCTCCACGTCGCCGACGCTGCTGGACGACCCGTTGGGCGTGGCGGGCCTGGCGTCGGTCGCGCGCACCCTCGGCATCGTGACGATCCTTGCCGCGTTGATCGTGCCGGCAGTCACGCCGTTGCCGAGCACGCATTACTTCGCGCAGGGCCTCGGCCGGGGCTCGGGCGGCGGGGCGGGCACCGTCGCGTTCAGCACGACCGCCAACCTGGCCAATGACCTGCGCAGCCAGAACACCTCGCCCGTCCTCGATTTCCGCTCCTCGGAGCTGCTCCCGCCGCCGTTGCGGGTCACCGCGGGTGGCACCTACGCCGGCGGGGAGTGGACCGGGTTCCCCGGCGCGGTCGGCCTCGACCAGGGCACCAACAACCGAGGGTTGCCGGTGCCGCCCGGCCTGCAGACCTCCCCCGACGACACCACCGAGACGATGACGGTCACCCGCAACACGATGCGCCCGCCGTTCGTGCCGGTGCCGTTCCCGGTGGCTTCGGCCAACTTCGGCGACACCTCGTGGGGTTACTCCACCACGACCAGCCAGCCCTACACCCGCACCACCGCACAGTCGTATGCCGTGCGCTACCGGGTTCCCGCGCAGAACGCCGACAACGGCAGCCGGCCGGTCGACCCTGCGGGTTTCGATGCCGAACTCAAACTCGACCCGATCTCCGAGCCTCGGGTGCGGGCGCTGGCGCGGCAACTCGGCGGGGACACGCCGATGCAGCAGGCTGTCGCCATACAGGATTATCTGCGGGGTAACGAGTTCACCTACTCCCTGACGCTGGCACCAACCCGGACGGTCGACGGTCGACGGCTCGACCCGCTGTCCAACTTCCTGGTCACCAAACAGGGTTACTGCACGCAGTTCGCGACGGCGATGATCATGCTCGCCCGCGCGAACGGCATTCCGGCGCGTATGGCGCTGGGCTTCCTACCCGGGGTCTCGGACGGCAACAACGTCTACCGGGTGCTGCAGTCCAACGCGCACGCCTGGCCCGAGCTCTACTTGTCGGGCCTGGGCTGGACCCGTTTCGAGCCCACCCCCGGGGTCCGGTCCGGCCCCGCGCCCGACTACACCGGCGACACCAGCACCGCCCCCGGTGGGGGCCGCGCACCGGACGCGTCCGCGTCCGCCTCGCCGTCGCAGGCGCCCACGCGTGCCCCCTCGACCGCCGCACCCGCGCCGTCGGCCTCCCAGGCCGCGGCCGCGGGCGGCGGCCGGATCGACTTCTGGCGATACGCGCTGCCGACGGCGGCCGTCCTGGTGCTCGGCCTGCTCGGGGCGCTGGTGCTGCCGCTGCTCGCCCGGCGTCGCCGCGAGTCGATCGAGCGGCGGTTCGCCGGCCATGCGCCGGTCGAGGGCCAGTGGCAGGTGCTGCAGTCCCAGCTGGCCGACCTCGGCATCCCACCGCCGCAGGACCGTTCGCCGCGCGCCACCGAGCGCTACTACCGCTCGAGCACGCCGCTGGACGAGCCCGGGCGTTCGGCGCTGCATCGTGCCGTGCAAACCCTGGAGAGCGAGCGCTACGCACGTCCGGGCGAGACATCCCGGTCGATCGCGCGCGACGCCGACCGGCTGCTGCACGTCGTCCGCAGCAATCAGTCGCTGCCGACCCGGATCGCGGCTCTCGTCATACCGCAGACCGGGCGGGACGTGGTGCGCGAGGCGGCGCGGTCGGTGACCCGCTGGCCGCAGCAGGTGCTCGCCCGGGTGTCCCGCCGGCGGGGCCGCTGACCGTCCGGCACACCCCTTCGTCGACAGGCCCACTTATTGCCGAAAGGCCCACATATCCAGCGCATTTCGCGGTGGAATAAGTGGGCCTTTGGGCGATAAATGAGCCTCTGGGCGGGCCGTCAGTCGAGGTAGTCGCGCAGCACCTGCGAGCGCGACGGGTGCCGCAACTTGCTCATCGTCTTGGATTCGATCTGCCGGATGCGCTCGCGGGTGACGCCGTAGACCTTGCCGATCTCGTCTAAAGTCTTCGGCTGTCCGTCGGTCAGGCCGAAGCGCATGGAGACCACACCGGCCTCGCGCTCGGAGAGAGTGTCGAGCACCGAGTGCAGCTGCTCCTGCAGCAGGGTAAAGCTGACCGCGTCGGCCGGCACGACCGCCTCGGAGTCCTCGATGAGGTCACCGAACTCGCTGTCGCCGTCCTCGCCGAGCGGGGTGTGCAGCGAGATCGGCTCGCGGCCGTACTTCTGCACCTCGACGACCTTCTCCGGGGTCATGTCGAGTTCCTTGGCCAGCTCCTCCGGCGTGGGCTCGCGGCCGAGATCCTGCAGCATCTGCCGCTGCACTCGGGCCAGCTTGTTGATGACCTCGACCATGTGCACCGGGATGCGGATGGTGCGCGCCTGGTCGGCCATCGCGCGGGTGATCGCCTGCCGGATCCACCAGGTGGCGTAGGTGGAGAACTTGTAGCCCTTGGTGTAGTCGAACTTCTCGACCGCACGGATCAGACCGAGGTTGCCCTCCTGGATCAGGTCCAGGAAGAGCATGCCGCGGCCGGTGTAGCGCTTGGCCAGCGAGACGACCAGACGCAGGTTGGCCTCGAGCAGGTGGTTCTTGGCCTTCTTGCCGTCCTGCGCGATCCACCAGAGCTCGCGCTTGAGCTTCATCTCGATCTTCTCGCCCGCGTTGAGCTTTTCCTCGGCGAACAAGCCGGCCTCGATGCGCTTGGCGAGCTCGACCTCCTGCTCGGCGTTCAGCAGGGCGACCTTGCCGATCTGCTTGAGGTAGTCCTTGACCGGGTCGGCGGTGGCGCCGGCGGTGACCACCTGCTGGGCGGGGGCGTCGTCCTCGTCGTCCTGCCGGATGACGAAGCCGCCGGACTCGTTCTCCTCCTCCGGCTTGGCGTCGGCCGCCGCATTCGCCTGCTCGTCCTCGGTGGGCTCGGCCTCGGCGGTTTCGTCCGACTTCTTGGCGGCAGTCTTCTTGGCGGCGGCCTTCTTCGCCGGGGTCTTCTTGGCGGCGGCCTTCTTGACCGGTGCCTTCTCCGGGGCGGCGTCGTCTTCGGGTGCGGCGTCGGCTGTCTTCTTGGCAGCGGCCTTCTTCGCAGCCGGCTTGGCGTCGGTCTTGGCCTCGACGGCCTTCTTGGCCGGGGCCTTCTTCGCGGCCGGCTTGGTGGCCTTCTGGCTGGTCGAACGACGGGTGGTCGTCGTGGCGACCGCCCGGGCGGCAGTCTCGGAGTCGAGGGTCACGGCGATTCCGTGCTCGTCAAGGGCACGCAGCACGGTCTTCATCCGCTGCGGCGCGATCTCGGCCGTCTCCAGCGCGGTCTTCAGCTGCGAGCTGTCGATCGAACCGTTCGCCTGTCCGATGGCGAGGAGTTGCTGCAGCGCGGGGTGCGCGAACTCCGTCGGCAATTCGGGGGCTGCGGGGGTTTTCGACACGAGGTCCACCAACTACCTTCCAAAACTGTCGGGTCGTGCTGGCATCACGACGTTGCCGTCCATGGACGACGGCTACCGAGGTTGGGGTTTCCGGGCAACGCCGCGAGTGATGCTTCGAGGGCTTCGAGGAACCTCACTCGCGAGTGCTTCGACACCATTATAAAACGAGCCGGGGCACGGGAGCTGCCACCGACCTGCCATTCAGCCGGTCGGACGGCGTGTCCCGCAACCGTTCGTATGCCGAAAAACGTTCTGCTCACCACCGATTCGGCTCGTCGCAAGGACAACGCCGGCGGTGGGATCACTATTCCGCCGGTGGCTTGACCGCCAGGACCGGGCACGCGGAGTCGAGCAGAATGCGTTGCGCGTTGGTGCCCAGGATCAGTTTGCCGACCGGGGTGCGGCGGCGCAGTCCGATGACCAGCAGATCGGCCGACTCGTCCTCGGCGATCCGGAGCAGCTCCTCGGTTGCGTCCTCACCGTTCGGCACAGTGCGCACCTCGTAACTGACGTCGAGATCTCCGAGATCGGCCAGCTGTTTGCGAGCGTCGTCGGTCTGGTCATCGCCGTCGGGGTGCGCGGAATCGAGCACGATCAGCGGGGTCTGCCGGACGGACGCCTCGGCGGCCGCGCGTCGCAACGCCGCAGCGCCCTCCTTGGTCGGCACGTATCCCACCACGACTGCCACCGCACCATCACCCTCTCTCAGGCCGTCATCGATCGGTGCGGGACACCGTGGACGAACACGCGGTGCCGCACCGCTGCTGACGCTACCCCGCCGGGGCATCGTGCCGCAGGTCGCGGCGCGAGTCGATGTGCCCAGTGCCCGAACCCAGTGGCCGCTCAGCCGACGCCGAGGCGACGAGAGCGGAGTTGCCACACGTCGGTCACCGCCTCGCGCACCAGCGCCCGCACCTGGTCGGTCTCGACCAGGAATCCGTCGTGGCCGTGACCGGAGCGCATCAGCCGCACCGTGCCCTGGCCGTATGCCGCCACCATCTCCTCCGACAGCCGCACCGGGAAGAGCCGGTCGGAGTCGACCGCCGCCACCCGGAGCAGTCCGGGATAGGCACCGAGCACCTCCGCGAGGGTGCCGCGGCCGCGGGTGATGTCGTGGGTCGCCATCGCCCGGGTGAGTTGCACGTAGGCGCCGGCGTCGAAGCGGGCGACGAGTTTGCCGGCCTGGTGGTCCAGGTAGCTCTCGACCGCGAAACGGCCGCCGACGAGCGGGTCCTCTCCGGGTTGCGGATCGGCTCCGAACCGGTCGTCGAACTCGGCCGCGCTGCGATAGGTGGCGTGGGCGATTCGCCGCGCCAACCCCAGGCCCGTCGCCGGGGTCGTGCCGGTCCCGTAGTAGTCGCCCCCGGCATACGCAGGGTCGCTGGTGATCGCCAGGGTCTGCGCCTGCCCCCAGGCGATCTGGTCGGCCGCCGCGCGCGCGGTGCTGGCAATGACGAGCGCAGCGTCGGTGCGGTCGGGGTGCCCGGCGACCCACTCGGCGGCGCGCATGCCGCCCATCGACCCGCCCAGCACGAGCAACCATGCGTCGATGCCGAGCGCGTCGGCTACCGCGGCCTCCACCAGCACCTGGTCGCGGATCGTGGTGTGTGGGAAGCGCGAGCCCCAGACCCGACCGTCGGGTGCGACCGAGCCTGGCCCGGTGGTGCCACGGCACCCGCCGAGCACGTTGATCGCGACCACGAACAAGGCGCGCGTGTCGAGCGGTTCGCCCGGCCCGATCAAGCCCGGCCACCAGCCGGCGGTCGGCTGGCCGGGCCCGGCCTCGCCGACCACGTGCGAGTCACCGGTCAGTGCGTGCTCGACGAGCACGGCGTTGCTCGCGTCCGGCGCCAGCCGGCCCCAGGTCTGGAAGGTGACGACCACCTCCGGGAGGACGCCGGTCTCGAGCGGGACGTCACGCAGGCGGATCGCGCGGCAGGCAGGGTTCGCGTCCGGCGGCGGGGCACACCACTCCACCGGCGTCGTGGACCTCGCCCATCGGCTGTGCGTGACGGTCACCGGACCACTCCTCGATCCCGGGGGCCGGCCTGTCGCGTGAGCCCCGCGCTTGCCGAACCGCGCCGCGCGGTCGGCCTTGTCCTCACCCGGGGCACCCCACCGCGGTGGAGGGTTGCCGCCCAGCCAGCCGGGGCTGTGCTCACCGATCCGCCGCTGCGCGGCGGGGAGTCAGCGAGCGCTGGGACTCATGACAGGTATGACGGTAGCAAGATCGAGCGCGCACCTCCTACGCCGGACGGCGATCCTCTCGCCGGCTGGGACGCAGCCCGCGCTGCACGGCCGCGTCGAGCAGCTGCGCGAGATTGCACTCCGGCTCGATGGCGAGCGCCCGCTGGAGTGCCATCGTCGCGACCGCGCCGGCGCCCATCGTCCAGTGCAGCCCGGCGACGAGCAGCAGCACCGGGACCGCGTCCTGTGGCGGCAGGCATTGCACCCATTCCTTGAGCCGGCCGGCGATCATCGGCGCCCGGTCCCCGAAGATCCCGTCCTCACTGCGCGTTGGCGGCGGCCCGAGGCGAGCCTGCAGCGACGGCCAGAGCGGCACCCGCTGCTGATCGAGGAAGTCGGGCATCAGCCAGGCGAGCACGGCGTCGCGCACCAACACCTCGCTCATCAGGTCGGTGGCTACCGCGAGCATGGTCACCGGGACCCGCGCCACCGGCCGGCTCTGGTCGACCAGCACCGTCGCCAGTGCCTCGGTCGCCTCCGGCGTGGCGACGGCGGGCCGGCCGTCGCCGACGCACATCAGGTCGAGTTTGTCGAGCTCCGCCGACACCGCCATCGCGACCAGCGGGTGGCGCTGATCGAGCTCACCGGCCAGGGTCGCCCGGTCGGCAACCGGGGCCACTCCGCACAACACCCGGTCGGCGATCGGGCCGACGTCGGTGTCTGCCGACGGGGCGGTCCAGTGCCGCGGGCAGTGACCGCAGCGGCAGGCGACCGCACGCCAGCCGGAAGCGCTCACGTGCACCACGTGGCTGAGCACGATGTCGCGCCGGTCCAGCCGGTGGCGCGCAGCGGTGACCAGGGCGTCGCCGCTGCGACAGGCGTCGTCGTACAGCACCAGCAGGACATCGTCGATCGGCGTGCGGTCGACCGGCTGCAGCAGGTGGGCGGCGGCCGCGAACGACTCATCCGCCGGCGGCGTGTCGATCCGCGCGGTGAACTGGATGCTGCCGCCGTGCAGGCCGATCATCACGATCGAGTCGTGCGGGATGAAGCCGAACTCGTAGGGCAGGTAGGCGACGATGTCGCCGACACCGTGCAATGTGGAGGTCATGTCGGCAGCCTGCGCCGGATGCCCACCGCCGGACAGTCAGATTGTCCGCGGCTGTGGACCGGCTGCGCACCGGGTGCGGGGATGTGGACGCAGGGGGCCGGCTCAGCTCAGGCGCTCGCCCTTGACCGTCGTGCGCCGGGCCTGCTCCCACGTCAGGTAGGCGTCGGTGTCCTCCACGAGCGTGGTTGCCAGCCAGCTCAGCACCAGTGCGTCGTCGGCCAGGCCGATCACGCCGAGCAGCGCCTCGGGCAGGAGGTCCACCGGTGAGGCAACGTATGCCGCAGCCGCCGCCACGAGCGCCAGATGCGCCGGGCTCACCTGCGAATACTCGCCTTTCGCGACCGCCTTCGTCATACGAGGCAGGCAGGCAAGACGGGCGGCGACGCTCGGACCACCGGGGCGACTCACCTCCTGCAAGGCCCGCGCGACGCGACGCAGCGAAGCCCATCGCAGTGCCGGGGCGGCCATGTCAGCGCCCTTGCGGGAGAGCGGCCGTGGCCGGCGGGAACTCCTTCTTGGCGACCTTGGCGGTGCGGCTGATCAGGAATGCGTCCAGCCCGGCACCGATCACGCCACCGGCGAACGGGATGCCCTTGCCGAGCTTGGTCAGCAGCTTGTCGCTCACCTGGCTGATCAGCCGGAAGCCGACCGCCTTGTTGACCACCATCAGCGCGGTGGGCGGCAGCTGCCGCGTCGCCAGGTTCGCCAGGCGACCGGTGCTGACGACACCGGCCTTCTTCAGCAGGTCGTCGGAGTCGGCGCCGACCAGGGTGAGCAGCAGTGCGGTGCGGGTCGTTTCGTCCTTGAGGTCGTAACCGCGCACGGCGGCGATCGCTGCCGACATACGGGTGGACAGCACGTAGAAGCCGAGCACGTTGGCCGGCAGCGCGACGATCATCGTCACGAAGCCGCCGAGGCCGGTGACGAATCCGGCGGCACCGGCGAGCTTGCGGTGTTGGGAGACGATCGCGTCGATGGCGCGTTCCGGGTCGCCCGGGTGGTCGCGCACTGCCGTCTTGGCGATCTCCTCGGCGCTGTCGAAGCCCGCCTTGCCGTCGATCCCGACGGTCAGCAGGTGTTGCGCGAGGCTGAGTGCGGTGCCGCCGAGCGGACCGGAATCCAACGGCGCGGGCTGCTGGCTTTTCTTCGAACCGAACATGCGCCCATCCTGCCAGTCTCGTCCGTCCGCGAAATCACCTCTGCGGGCGAGCCGCTCGGGGCGCGCGTACCGTTGTCCGTATGTCGCTGCCTGCTGACCCCAGCCCCCAACTCGCCGACTTCGCCCACCCCGATCGCCTGGTGACCACCGACTGGCTCGCCGAACAACTCGACGCCGGCACCAAGGACCTGGTGGTCCTGGAGTCCGACGAGGATGTCCTGCTCTACGACACCGGGCACATCCCGGGAAGCTTCAAACTCGACTGGCACACCGACCTCAACGACCCGGTGACCCGGGATTTCGTCGACGGCAAGATCTTCGCCCAGGTGATGTCCGAGCGCGGCATCTCCCGCGACACGACGGTCGTCATCTACGGCGACAAGTCCAACTGGTGGGCGGCCTACGCACTGTGGGTGATGACGCTCTTCGGCCACCCGGACGTGCGGCTGCTCGACGGCGGCCGCGCCGCATGGCAGGCCGAGGAGCGCCCGATGACGCGGGATGAGCCGACGGCTGCGCCGGCGGACTACCCGGTGATCGAGCGGTCCGACGCACCGGTGCGCGCCTTCCGCGCCGACGTGCTCGCCCACCTCGGCCGCCCGATGGTGGACGTCCGCTCCCCCGGCGAGTTCAGCGGCGAGTTGTTGCACATGCCCGACTACCCGCAGGAGGGCGCGATCCGCGGCGGCCACATCCCCGGCGCGAAGTCGGTGCCCTGGGCCCGTGCGGTGCGCGAGGACGGCCGCTTCCGGTCCCGCGCCGAGCTCGAGCGGCTCTACCAGACCGAGCAGGGCCTGGCGACCGACGACGACGTGATCGTCTACTGCCGCATCGGCGAGCGCTCGTCGCACACCTGGTTCGTGCTCAGCCACCTGCTCGGCTTCCCGCAGGTGCGCAACTACGACGGGTCGTGGACCGAGTGGGGCAACTCGGTGCGGGTCCCGGTCGAGCTCGGCGAGCCGGATGAGTGACCTTCCCCCGCCCCTCGCGGAGTTGATCGACGACTTCACCTCGGTGGGCCCGAAGGATCGGCTGCAACTCCTGCTCGAGCTGAGCGAGGAACTGCCCGCCCTTCCCGCCCGGTATGCCGACCAACCCGACCTGCTGGAGCAGGTGCACGAGTGCCAGTCACCGCTGTTCCTCGCGGTCGAGGTGACCGACGGCGTCGTCCACCTCTTCTTCGATGCGCCCCGCGAAGCGCCCACCACACGCGGGTTCGCCGGCATCCTGCACACCGGCCTGGACGGGCAGCCCGCGGTGGACGTCCTCGCCGTGCCGGATGACACCCCGTTCAAATTCGGCCTCGCCGAAGCGGTGTCGCCGTTGCGAATGCGCGGAATGGTCGCAATGCTGTCCAGGATCAAGCGACAGGTAAAGGAACAAACCGGCGGCTGATCTTCGGTCCGCCTTCGATGCGTTAGGTTGCCGCACATGACCAACTCCTTGGCCAACAAGAAGCTCCTCGCCATACCGGCGGTCCTCGCCCTGATCGGCCTCGTGCTGTTGATCATCGGCCTGATGAGCGGGTCGAGCGTGAAGCTCACCCAGTTCAGCAGCGGCAGCAACCTGTCGCTGAACGGCGGCTTCTCCGTCTACAGCGACACCGCGGCCGACCGCGCGGCGACCACCTGCCAGGCGGGTTCGGCGACGATGGGCCGACCCACCAAGGAGTTCTCGGTCAGCGCGGACGGGAAGAAGTACTACGAGATCGCCCGCAGCGGCGACAACTCGAGCTCGGTGGCGGTGACCTGCTCGGGCAACAACGGATCGCTCTATGCCGGTCAGCGCGCCGACAAGATCGGCGGCGGCTTCCGGACCCCGGGCATCGTCCTCGGCACGATCCTGCTGGTGCTCGGCATCCTCGGCGCGCTGGCCTTGCTGCTGATGGGACGCAAGGGCAAGCCCGCGACCGCCGGTGGCCCGCAGGGCGGTGCGCCGTACGGCCAGCAGGGCTACGGTCAGCAGGGCTACGGCCAGCAGCAGGGTTACAACGACGGGTATGGCGCGCCGGGCGGCTACGGCTCGACGACCCCGCCCTACGGCCAGCCGCAGCAGCAGGACCAGCAGCACGGCGCCCAGCAGCAGGCGTTCGGTGCCGGGCAGGGCTACGGCGGACAGCAGCCGTACGGCCAGCAGGGTCAACAGGGCCAGCAGCAGCCCTACGGTCAGCAGGGCCAACACGGTCAGCAGTCGTACGGTCAGCAGGCACAGCAGCCCTACGGTCGGCAGGGTCAGCAGAACCAGCAGGGTCAGCAGAACCAGCAGGGTCAGCAGCAGCCCTACGGCGGCCAGCACCAGACCGGCGAATCCGGTTATGGCGCACCGCAGTCCGGCTACCACACCCCGCAGGGCGACCAACCGCAAAGCGGCCGGTCGCAGGACAGCCAGGGGTATGCGGCCTCCCCCTACTCGGCTCCGCAGACCGCGTCGGAGCAGGACCGGGCCGCGCACCAGGGCTTCGGCCAGCCGGAGTCACAGGGTTATGCCGGCGGTGCGATGTCGCACCAGCCGCAAGGCGACCA
Source organism: Flexivirga meconopsidis (assembly GCF_026162425.1). Classification (GTDB taxonomy): domain Bacteria; phylum Actinomycetota; class Actinomycetes; order Actinomycetales; family Dermatophilaceae; genus Flexivirga; species Flexivirga meconopsidis. Next base: position 400,433 of record NZ_JAOBQJ010000002.1, read on the forward strand.
GTCCAGCCCTCAGTCGGGGTACGCCGGTGGCGCATCCGGTTACGGCCAGCAGGGCGAGCATGGCAGCCAGAGCCCCCAGAACCCGCAGAGCCCCCAGTCGGGGTATGCCGGTGGCGCAGCCGGTTACGGCCAGTACGGCGACCAGGCAGATCGCTCCGGCGAGACGCCGCGCAGCCCCGAATCCGGTTACGCCGGAGGCGCTTCCGGTTTCGACGCGCCGAGCACCGAGTCCGAGGCCTCGTCGAGCGGGGGCTCATCGACCGGAGCGGCGCAGCCGGACGACTCGGACGCGGCGACGCGCGCGGTCTCGTCCGACGAGATCAACCGTGCACTGCGCCCCGACCAGAGCGACCCGGGCACCGGCGCCGAGGCGCCCACCGAGGCGGTCTCGTCCGATGACGTCAACCGGTTGTCCCACGGCAACCGCCCGTCGACGCCCGCCTATGAGCAGTCGCAGCAGCAGGAGCGCCAGTCCGGCGGCTCGATCGGCCAGTCGTATGGCGCAGGCTCCGGCGAGGCGCAGCGCCCGTCCGGCTACCCGACCTACGGCGACCGCTCGGACGAGCCGACCCAGGCGATCTCCGGGCTCCCGATGTCCGGCGGCTCGGCGCCGCAGACCGGTTCGGCGCCGCAGGACGGTTCCGCGCCACAGACCGGTCCGACGCCGGACCTGCACGACCAGCCGACCACGGCGACGCCAGCGGTGCAGCCCGAGCAGCAGGGCGACTCCGCGCAGCAGGAGAACCCGTGGGTGCCCCGGCACGGCAAGCGTGAGGACGGCACCGACAAGGGCGACAAGGGCGACAACTGACCGACGTCCCGTCCGCGCAGCGAGCCCCGCACCCGTCGCCGGTGCGGGGCTCGCTGCATGCCGTTGCGTTCGACGTTGCGGGGCAGCACGGCGTGATCGTCGCCGAGGGCGGTGCGGTGCTCGCCGACGGCAGCGCCGCCGAGCTCGCCGCCGTCATGCACCGTGCCGAACAAGCAGCCGGAGAGCCACCGCGCTGGGTCTGGTGGGATGCTGCGACGGCTGCCGGGCCGATAGCCCGCGCGGGCGGATTCCTGCACCGTTGTTGGGATCTGGCCGAGGCGCACCGACTTCTGGTCGGCGGTTTCGACGCCGCCCAGGACCGGGTGTGGGCAGTTGCGCACGGCCTCGACCCGGACGGCGCGCCGGCGCGCAGGTCGGATGACCTCTTCGACGTCATCGACGACGACAGTGTCGTCATACGACCGGACGGCTATCTCAATCCGGTATGTCTGCAACCTCATTGGCAGCGTGCCAACCTCTCGGAGTATGCCGCGCTGGCGCTCACGGTCGCGCGAAAACAACTGGCACTGTTGGCGACTCGCGAGCGTGGTGCCGGCACCGGGGCGAGTGAGTCGGGCGCGGCCCTGTTGTGTGTCGAACTCACCGCCCACGGGCTGCCGATCGACCGGCCGACGATGGAGCTGCTGATCACCGAGCACGCCGGTCCCCGGCCCGCGGACGAGGCACAGGCCCGGCAGATTCGCGCCGACCGCGACCGAGGGGTCCTGGACCTGCTGCCCGGTCGGTCGAGCATCGATCTGCGCAACCCGGTGCAGGTGCGAGATCTGTTGCGGTCACTCGGTGTGCAGGTCGAGGACACACGCGCGTGGAATCTCGAGCCCTACCGCGACACCCATCCAGTGGTCGGCGCGCTGCTCGACTGGCGCAAGGACGAACGCATCGCGACGACGTACGGCTGGCAGTGGTTGGATGGCCACGTCGGTGACGACGGCCGGCTGCGCGGTCCGTGGACCGCCTGTGACGGTGGCGCAGGCCGGATGACGGCCGGTGCAGGCCTGCACAGCCTGCCCACTCCCCTGCGCCCGGGGGTTGCGGCCGCCGACGGATACGTGCTCGTGCGCGCCGACCTCGGCCAGGTCGAGCCGCGTGTGCTGGCAGTGGTTTCCGGTGATCCGGCGTTCGCGCGGGCCACCGCGGCCGACGACCTCTACGCGACCGTGGCGAGGCAACTCAACCTGGAACGGCCGGCGGCCAAGCTCGCGGTCCTTGCGGCGATGTACGGCCAGACGTCCGGGCCGGCGGCCGAGGCGCTGCGCCGGATGGACCGCACCTACCCGCGCGCGATGGCCTACCTGCGGGCAGCCGCGCAGCGCGGCGAGGCCGGCGAGTCGGTGACGACGTATGGCGGTCGGACCGTTCCGGTGACCAACGGCGGGGACCAGGCCCACCGCCGGGCGGTCGGGCGGTTCACCCGTAACGCGGTGGTGCAGGGCGCGGCCGCGGAGCTGTTCAAGGCGTGGGCGCTCACCGCGCGAAATGCGTTGCGGCCGTTGGATGCCGAGGTGGTGCTCTGCCTGCACGACGAACTGCTGGTGCATGCCCCCGCGCAGCACGCGGAAGCGGCGGCGGCCGCCGTGCAGGAATCCCTGGAGGCGGCAGCGCGGCGTTGGTCCGGCGCGGCGCCGGTGCGGTTCGTGGCCGACCTTCGCGTCATACGGCGTTGGTCGGAGGCGAAGGACTGACCCTTTAGCGCAGGAAGTCCGGACCGTCGTCCGGGGCGTCGTCGGTGTCGGTCTCCTCGGCGAGGAACTGTTCGAGCTCGGCGCCAATCTCGTCGGCGCTGGGCAGCTCGGCGAGTTCGGTGGCGAGCAGGCTCTGCCGTTTCAGGCCCTCGGTGAACGCGTCGTATTGCTCCTCGAGGCCGTGCACGACATCACCGACCTCGTCGCTGTCGGCGACCTGGCGCTCGATCTCGGCGCGATGCAGGCCGGCGAGCGCGGCGAGCTCGGTGACCGGGATGTCGAGACCGGTGAGCCCGGTCACCGCCCGCAGGCCGGCGACGGCTGCGTCGCCAAAGTCCATCTGGGCCAGGTAGTGCGGCACGTGGACCGCGAAACCGACGGTGTCGATGCCGGATTCGCCGAGCCGCAGGTGCATGAGCGAATCGAGCGAGCCGGGGATCTGGACCATTCCGAAGACGGCGTCGTTGTCCGGGATCAGCGACGGGTTGCTGGCGTGCTGAGTCAGGCCGACTGGACGGGTGTGCGGCACGCCCATCGGAATGCCCTGCACGCTCACCACCAGCTGGATGCCGAGCCGGCGCACCAGCTGCCGGATCGCCTCGATGACCCGCTCCCACTGGTAGTCGGGCTCGGGGCCGGCGAGCAGGTAGAACGGCGTGCCCTCGGTGTCGACCATCCGGTAAAGCAGCATCGACGGGTCGTCGTAGTCGCTGAAGTGGTCCCGGTCGAAGGTCATCGCCGGTCGGCGGCCGCGGTAGTCGAGCAACTGGTCGACATCGAACGACGCGACCACCGTGTGCTCCAGCGAGCCGAGCAGGTGGGCGGTGATCAGCTTCTGGGTGTTACCGGCGTCGATCAGGCCACCGAGCGACACCACCATGGTGTGCGCGCCCAGCGCACTGGCGTGGGTGTCGGTCTCGAGCTGGTAGAGCTCTCGTGGGTCTTGCACGGCATACTCCCTGAGGATTTCGGCTTCTTACTGTCGGCAACGCGGCGGGCGCGGCGGTGATTCCCGCGGACCGGGGGCGGACAGGCGACTCACATGTCAGCCGGCGTCCTCGACCTGGTCCATCGCCTTGAAAATGCGCTTGGGAGATATCGGGCGCGGCGTGCCGAGCCGCTGCGCGAAGAGGCTCACCCGCAGTTCCTCGATCTGCCAGCGCAGGTCCACCACGTCGGCGTCGGTATGACGCGAGGCCGGCAGAGCGGCCAGCACCTTGCTGCGTTCGGCCTCGACGATCGCGACATCTTCGGCCCGCTGGCGGTCACGGGCCAGGTCGGACGGCGCCTTCTCGATGCGTTCGAGCATCGCGCGCAGGTAACGGTCCAGATCGCGCAACCGTGCAAGGCCCGTCTGGGCGACGAAACCGGGGTGGATCAGCGCGGCGTACTGCCGCTCCAACTCGCGCTTCAACTCACCGACCGACGGCTGGCTCAGCCGGTCGAGCGCAAGCCGGACCTCGCGCGCGTGGTCGAGCACGGGCGCGACAAGTTCGACCACCTGCACCACGCGCGGCGCGACCTGTTGGCGCACCACCCGCAGCGCCTCGTCGAACTGCGCCTCGTTGCGCACGGTCCCGCCGGGCAGGTCCCGGGCGACGATGTCGTCGACAGCCGCGGCGAGCACGTCGTCCATCAGGGCGGGCATGCTGCCGTGCGGATTGTTGCCGAGCGCCAACCGCTGGGTGTTGGTGAACAAGCCCTGGATGCGCTTCCAGGGCACGTCGACACCCAGCAGGATCAGCCGCCGGATCCCGGCACGGGTTGCGTGGTCGCGCTCGGACGCCGTCGGCAGCACCTGCAGTGCGACGGAGTCGCCCTGGTCGACCAGCGCCGGGAAACCCTGCACCGTCCGACGACCCCGACGCTGCTCGAAGGTATCGGGAAGCTCCCCGATCTCCCACGTTTTCAAGCTCTTTCGCTCGATCGATGCCGCTGCCTGCGACATCGCTCCGCGCACCCGCCCGGCGAGCTCCTGCTGCAACGCGGCCAGGTCCTTGCCTTCGCCGAGCTTGCGACCCCGGCCGTCCTCGACCCGGAACGTCATCCGCAGATGGTCCGGGACCCGGCTCCAGTCCCACTCGTGCGCCGGCACCCGCAGCCGCGTCTGTGCCTGCAGCGCCCGGGCCAGCTCCTCGGTGATCGGACCGGCGTCCGGGTCGAGATCGGGCAGTGCTCGGCGCGCGTGATCGGGCGCCGGCACGAAGTTGCGGCGGGTCGCCTTGGGCAGCGACTTGATCAGGGCGGTGACCAGCTCCTCGCGGACGCCCGGCACCAGCCAGTCGAAACCGGTGTCCTCGACCTGGTTGAGCTGCTCGATCGGCAGGTGCACGGTCACTCCGTCGGCGTCTGCGCCGGGCTCGAACTGGTAGGTGAGCCGAAGCTTCAGCTCACCCTGCCGCCAGGCCTTCGGGTAGTCGCGGGCATCGACCGCCTCGCTGTCCTCCCGCAGCAGCACCTGCTCGGTGAGCGTGAGCAGTGTCGGGTGCTCGCGTGATTCGGTCTTCCACCAGCTGTCGAAATGCGCTGCGGAGACGACGAATTCGGGGATGCGTTGGTCATAGAAATCGAAGAGTTCTTCGTCGCCGACCAGCAGATCACGGCGCCGGGCGCGGGCCTCGAGGTCGGCGATCCGCGCGACCAACTGCCGGTTGTCACGGAAGAACGCATGGCGCGTCTCCCAGTCCCCCTCCACCAGGGCGCTGCGGATGAAGATCTCTCGAGCCGCCTCCGGGTCGACCTTGGCGTAGGAGACCGGCCGGCCGGCGACGAGTGGCACGCCATACAGGGTGACGCGCTCGGCCGCCATCGCGCTCCCCCGCTTGCGTGACCAATGTGGCTGCGCGTACTGCCTTTTCACCACGTGACCGCCGAGCTGCTCGGCCCACGCCGGGTCGATGCGCGCGTTGGTGCGTGCCCAGAGGCGGGTCGTCTCGACGAGCTCGGCCGCCATCACGAAGTCCGGCTGGCGGCGGAAGAGGGTCGACCCGGGCTGGATCGAGAAGCGCGCGCCGCGGGCGCCTTGGTAGTCGCGTTTGTCGGGGTCGCGCAGGCCGATCTGGGAGAGCAGTCCGGCGAGCAGCGCCTGGTGGATCGAGTCCTCACCGGCGGGGTTGTCGCTGGGGGTGAGGCCCTGCTGCTTGGCAGCCTGACGCAGCTGGGTGTGCAGATCCTGCCACTCACGCACGCGGAGGTAGTGGAGATACTCGCGCTTGCACATACGCCGGAAAGCGCTGCTGGACAAGGTTTTTCGTTGTTCCTTGAGATAGCGCCAGAGGTTGAGCAGAGTGAGGAAGTCACTGGTCTCGTGCTTGAAGCGGGCATGCGACTGGTCGGCCTGGGCCTGTGCATCGGCGGGTCGCTCGCGCGGGTCCTGGATCGACAGGGCGGCCACGATGACCAGCACCTCGCGCAGCGAACCGTTCTCGGCGGCGGCAATCAGCATGCGAGCCAGGCGGGGGTCGATCGGGAGCGCGGCCAGCGTCCGGCCGTATGCCGTGAGCCGGCGCCGCTGACCGGACCCCCGCTCCTCGATCGCACCCAGCTCCTGCAGCAGCCGCACACCGTCGGTGATCTGTCGGGAGTCGGGGGCTTCGACGAAGGGGAACCGCGCGACGTCACCCAGCCCGAGCGAGGTCATCTGCAGGATCACCGAGGCGAGAGACGTGCGCAGGATCTCGGGGTCGGTGAAGTCCGGGCGAGCCTCGAAGTCGTCCTCGGAGTAGAGGCGGATGCACACGCCGTCCGCGACGCGGCCGCACCGGCCGGTGCGCTGCCGCGCCGATGCCTTCGAGATCGGCTCGATCGGCAGCCGCTGCACCTTGGTGCGCTGACTGAAGCGAGAGATGCGAGCTGTGCCGGTGTCCACGACATACCTGATGCCAGGGACGGTCAGCGAGGTCTCGGCGACGTTGGTGGCCAACACGATTCGCCGCTTGCCCGAACGGGAGAAGACCCGGTGTTGCTCAGCTGCGGACAGGCGCGCGTAGAGCGGCAGGATCTCGGTCGACGGCAGGTCGAGCGCGGTGAGCGCGTCGGCCGCGTCGCGGATCTCCCGCTCGCCCGAGCAGAAAACGAGAATGTCCTGCGGGCCACCATCTCTACCCCGCGAAGGTTCTCCCCCGCTTCGCTCCTCCGAATCCTTCACGAGGACCCCGGAAGAACCCCGCGTCTCGGTCCACAGCTCCAACACCGCGTCGGTGATGCCGGTGACCTGATCGACGTCGACCTCCTGGTCACCGTCGTCACGCACCAGTGGCCGGTAGCGCACCTCGACCGGGTAGGTGCGCCCCGACACCTCGATCACCGGCACCGGCTGCTCGGGCGTGGCGAAGTGGTCGGCGAAACGCTGCGGGTCGATCGTCGCCGAGGTGATGATCACCTTCAGATCGGGCCGGCGCGGCAGCAGCTGGCGCAGGTAACCGAGGATGAAGTCGATGTTGAGCGACCGCTCGTGCGCCTCGTCGATGATGATCGTGTCGTAGCGGCGCAGGTCGCGGTCGCGTTGCAGCTCCGCGAGCAGGATGCCGTCGGTCATCACCTTGACCAGCGTGTTTTTGCCGGCGTGCTCGGTGAAGCGCACCTGGTAGCCGATCGCGTCGCCCAGCGGCACGTCGAGCTCCTCGGCGATCCGCTCGGCGACCGAGCGCGCCGCGATCCTCCGGGGCTGGGTGTGGCCGATCATCCCGTCGATGCCCCGGCCGAGCTCCAGCAGGATCTTCGGCAGCTGGGTGGTCTTGCCCGAGCCGGTCTCACCGGCGATCACCACCACCTGATGTTCGCGTATGGCGTCGGCGATCTCCTCCCGGGCCGCGACGACGGGCAGGTCTGCCGGGTAGCGCAGCTCGGGCACCGAGGCCCGGCGACGCTCCAGGCGCGCTGCGCGCTGCTCCGGGCTCTCCTGCCGCGCCCGGTCGGGTCGCCGGCGCCGGCCGCGGGAGCGGCGAGCGGGCGCGGTCTGGTCAGGTGAAGTCATGGCGGTGTCGGTCATTCTCGCAAATGCACAACGCCGTTGTCGCCCGCGTTATTCGGGGCGCGCGACGACTGCCGGCCGTGGCGGTCAGGGGCGCGGCAACTCGTAGAACCGCAGCCGCCCCTTGCGCGCGTCGGCCGCCAGGTCGTCGAGCTTCTCCGGCAGCCGGGACATCGAGACCAGCAGCTTGCCGCTGGCCAATCTCTGCTCGGGATGTGCGAGCGGCTGGTAGGTGATGACTCCGTCGGATTCTCGTGGCGGCACCGGGAGGGAGGCCGCGAGCCGCCACGGACCTCGCGGCGACGGCGCGGTCCACTCCCCGATGCGATCGCCGAAGTCTCCGCCCACCTTCGAGACGGCTACATAGCGGTTGCCGATACGGCTGACCGAGAGCGCCTGCGAGACTCCGTCGGTGCCGTCGATCACCGGCGCAGCGGCTCCTTCCGCAGTGCCCCAACCAGTGCCGTTCCAGTAACGCCAGGACCTGCGGTCGATGGCCTGGTCGAAGGTGGTGCGAGCCACCAGCAACGCCCGCGCGCCGCCGGCGTCGGCCGCACGGGTGCCGTAGACGTAGAGGTAACCCTGATCGACCAGCAGCGCCGTGCCCCAGTTGACCTGGCGCACGTCCGGGTTGTCCGGGGTGACGTCGACGGTCTTGGCGAGCACTGGCGCTCCACCGGGGCCGACGTCGAACGTTGCGAGGGTCAGCCCCAGGTAGGTGAACGAGAGCAGTCCGCCGCCGGTGTCGCCGCGTTGGATGCGCGAACAACCCACCAGCACCTGGTTGCCGGCGCCCTGCGGGCGTGCCGCGACCGACGCCGGCCAGCACACCGATCCGGTGGGACTGTCCGGGATCACCGGGCCTTGTGAGGGGGTGACCACCTGTGAAGTGCAATCTCCGGACGTCACCAGCATCGAATTGGAAACCAACCGAGGACGCTCGCCCTCGGCACGCAGCGTGTCACCGAAGACCCACAGACTGCGCCCGTCCTGCAGCCGGACGCTCGCGCCGACGTCCGCCGCCTGCCACAGCGGGCGTTCGAAGCCGAAAGCCCAGTCGTTCCAGCCCTGCACGGTCGTCGGAGCGCCCGCTTGTGTTGTGTCGCAAGGTGGTTGGAGCGTCACCGCGCCGACGGCACCACCGTCGGTTGTCGGTGTCGCTCCCGAACTCCAGGTGCGTTCAGGGAAACTCGGCGGCGCGGAAGCGACGCGGCCGGTGCACGCGGCGACGCTGACCAGCGCGGCCGCGACTGCGGCCGCGCGTGTTGCCCGCAGGCGGCTCCTACCCACGCTGCCACCTTAGGAGACGGGACCCGCGTCATACGACGTGCGCGAGTGCGGTCGCGAACAACTCCTCGGGGTCGACATCGAGCCCGCGCCCGGCGAACCACTTCCCGACGTTGGTGCAGTCGCGGTGCAGCAGCTCGAACCCGTGCGGGTTGCCGACCACGTCGACGGCCTGCGGCAGGTCGATGACCACCAGGCGATCACCCGCGACCAGCAGGTTGTATGCCGACAGGTCGCCGTGCACCAGACCCGCGGCGGCGAGGGTCACAACTGCCTCGGACAGCTGAATCCACAGTGATTGCAATAACTCCGGCGTCGGCCGGGCCGCTGCGAGGCGCGGCGCCGGCGAGCCGTCCGGTGCAGTCACCAACTCCATCAGCACCTCGGTGCCGTCGATCTGCACCGGATAGGGCACCGGCAGGCCGGCTTTGTGCAGGCGCACCATCGCCTCCCACTCCGCGCGCGCCCACATACCTGCGGCGACTGCGCGGCCGTGCGCGGTGCTCTTGGCGACCGCGCGAGCGTCGCGGCCGCCCTTACGCGGCAGCCTGCGCCCCTCGGTGTAGGCGGCGTTGCGGTGGAACGTGCGGTGACCGCTGTCGCGGTAGCGCTTAGCGGCCATCACGACGCTGCGGTCGTCGAGGGGCGCCGACCGCTCGAGGAGGAAGACGTCGGCCTCCTTGCCGGTCTTCAGGACGCCGAGCTCGGTGTCCACGGCGGAGTCGTCGGTGACCAGCCAGTCGGGCCAGGGCTCGGGGCCACGGCACAACGGCTCGCAGTCGCCCCACGTGGACCAGCGCTGGCCGTCCGCCAGGTCGCCGATCTGCTGATAGGAGAAGGTGAATCGCGGGTCGATCCCGGAGTCGAGGTCAGCCTGGTTGGCGCCCTCGGGTGGTCTGCGCATGGGTGTTGCTCCGATCGGTGCACGGGTGAACGGCGTGGGTCACGCCGATGACTTTCGTCATGTCACGCTCCTTCCGATCGGCCGGCGACGAGAGCGACGCCTGAGTGGGCCGCCGTCATCGTGCTCGCCGGGTGCGCGCGCGAGCAACCGAATTTGTGCCGGGGCAAGGAAATGCCCGGGTATGACGAGCGATTCGTCATACCCGGGCTCCCCCGGTCGGTCAGCTCTTCGCGGCGCGGAAGCCCTGCTCGAGGTCGGCGATGATGTCGTCGACGTGCTCGATGCCGACGGCCAGCCGCACCAGACCGGGCGTCACGCCGGCCGCGAGACGATCCTCGTCCGGGCCCTGTGAGTGCGTGGTGGACGCCGGGTGGATCGCGAGCGAGCGGACGTCGCCGATGTTGGCGACGTGCGAGTGCAGGGTGAGTGCTTCCACGAACTTGCGGCCCGCGTCGACGCCACCGTCGATCTCGAACGACACCACCGCGCCGGAGCCGCGAGGCGTGTATTTCTGTGCCAGCTCGAAGTATTCGTTGTCCGGCAGTGACGCCCAGCGCACCGACTTCACCTGGTCCTGCTGCTGCAGCCACTCGGCCACCTTGCGGGCGTTGTCGATGTGCCGCTCGACGCGCAGGCTCAGGGTCTCGATGCCCTGTGCGAGCAGGAACGCGTTGAACGGCGAGATCGACGCGCCGAGATCGCGCAACAGCTGGACGCGCGCCTTGAGGATGAACGCCAGGTTGGCGCCGAGGTCACTGCCGACACCAAGGTCCCGGGCGTAGACGAGACCGTGGTAGGACTCCTCCGGAGTGTTGAAGCCGGGGAACTTCTCCGGGTCTTTGCCGAAGTCGAAGTTGCCGCTGTCGACGATCACGCCGCCGATCGAAGTGCCATGTCCGCCAAGGTATTTGGTCGCCGAGTGGATCACGATGTCGGCGCCGTGCTCGATCGGCCGCAGGACGTACGGCGTGGCGACCGTGTTGTCGACGACCAGCGGGACGCCGTGGTCGTGCGCCAGCTTGGCCACGGTCTCGACGTCGAGGATCTCCTGCTTGGGGTTGGCGATCGTCTCGGCGAAGACCAGCTTGGTGTTCGGGCGGAAGGCCGCCTCCCAACTCGCCGGGTCGGAGGTGTCCTCGACGAACGTGGTTTCGATGCCCAGCTTCGGCAACGTGTGCTTGAGCAGGTTGAACGTCCCGCCATACAGGCTCGGGCTGGCGACGATGTGATCGCCCGCCTGTGCGATGTTGAGGAAGGTCAGCGTCTCGGCGGCCTGGCCCGACGCCACGAGCAGCGCGCCGACACCGCCCTCGAGGCTGGCGATCCGCTGCTCGACGACGTCGGTCGTCGGGTTCATCAGGCGGGTGTAGATGTTGCCGAATTCCTTGAGCCCGAACAGGTTTGCCGCGTGCTCGGTGTCGTTGAAGACGTATGACGTGGTCTGGTAGATCGGCAACGCCCGGGCACCGGTCGCCGCGTCGGCGGTCTGGCCCGCGTGGATCTGCCGGGTCTCGAAGGACCAGTTGGGGGTGTCGTCGCTCATGGGACGCCTTTCGTGCTCGTTCGCCGGGCGGCGAGGTCACCCGCGCCCGACGGCGGACCCACGGTCGTGATGTCCGCGCTTGCCGGCGGCGATCGGCGCCGTCGGCCAGGTCCTCACCCGGGGCACCCCACCGCGACAGGAGGGTTGCCGGCCAGCGAGCCGGGGCTTGGCGCTGGCACTCATGACCTGCGCGCGACACTATCGCGACACACGCACCATTTCATAACCATCTCTTATTTCGGACGAGTCACCGCGTCTGCCCCGCCGAGCATCAGCTGCCCCGCGGGATCGGGGCCGTAGCGGCCGTCGAAGTCCTCGAACGCCGCCTCCACCTCCTCGTGGACGCGCCGGACCAGGGGGCCGAACTCGCGGTGGGTGACGATGAGGAACTGCCGCTGCCGCATGGCGTCGACGACCTGCTCCCCGACCAGGTCCGGGTCCGCCCCTTGCGCCAGGACCCCGCCGTTGGCCTCCACCGCCTCCTCGTCGACCTTGGTCCCGAGCAGTGCCGCCTCGGCCTGCGCGGCGTTGCGGTTGATCGCAGTGGCGACGGTGCCGGGCGTAAGCAGCGACACCGTGATGTCGCTCCCGCGCAGCTCGTCACGCAACGCCATCGAGAAGCCGACGCTCGCGAACTTCGAGGAGACGTAGGCACCCACGTTGACCATCGGCAGCAGCCCGGCGACCGAGGCGGTGTTGAGGATGTGCGCGGCGCCGCCGCGCCGCTTGAACCGCGGCAGGAACGTCGACACCCCGAGGAACTGCCCCTCGACGTTGACCGCGAACACCCAACGCCAGGACTTCAGCGGCGTCTGCTCGATGGCGCCGCCGCCGTTGACCCCCGCGTTGTTGACGAGGATCGAAATCGGCCCGATCGCCTGCTCGGCGGCGTCGGCGGCGGCCGTCCAGCCGTCGGCGTCGCCGACGTCCAGCCGGACCGTGGTGACCGTGCCGCCGGCCGCAGTCAGCTCACGCTCGACTGCCGCCAGGCGCTCCGCGTCGACGTCGGCGAGCGCCACCTTCGCCCCCTGTGCCACCAGTGCGCGAGCGATGCCGAGACCGATGCCCGACGCCGCTCCGGTGACGAATGCCGCTTCTCCTGCAGGCCATGTCATGTGAGTCCACTCCGCTCCTGATCGAGGTTGGTGAGACCAGGTTGGCGCGACGGATCAGCGACCGACACCGCCGAACGCGGCGGATCCGCCCATCTCAATCCGCCGGATGCGCGTCGCGGAAGTTGTTTAGTCGCAACAGCATTGCCGCAGCGGCGAAGCGGATCTTGCCGATCGCGGTGCGCGGGTCGTAGCCGAGCGAGCGGGTCAGTGCCTCGTGGCGGGCCTGCAGGGTCGAGTGATGTATGCCGAGGGTCGTCGCCGCGCTGCGCAGGCTGTCCGCCTCGACCAGCGTCCGGAGGATCTGCAGTGATCGCGGGTCGAGACGAGCGAGCGCGGTCACGTCCGGGTGCGGCGCCTCCGGGTCGTGGGCCTGGGCGAGGGTCAGCATCGCGCCGAGGTCGGTCGCGTCGACCACCGGATCGGCGGCATCGGCGAGGCCCAGGGCGACCACGGCTCCGGCCCACGACTCCGGAGCGTGATCGGCGCGCGCCCAGGGGCCGAGGCCCGCGGGCTCCACGGTCGCCGGAGAGTCGGCGAGCTGCAACGTCGCCCGGATCAGCCCGTAGCGGGTCGGCACGAGCGCCGAGTGTCCGGTCGGTGCTTGGGTTTCCGGCCGAGTTGCGACCAGCCGGATCCACGACGACGGGGTGAGCCGCAGTGGTGCGAGGGCGGTGGCGCGCTCGTCGAGCGAGCGGTCGGCGTCGATGACCGTCTCCAGGTGGGCAACCGGGCGATGCCTAGCTTCCACGAGGTCGACCGACACGGCCAGCCGTTCGACGATCATCGCGTCGTTGGCGTGCGGCGCGCCGTGCCGCTCCAGCCACACCGACCCGACGGACGTGGCCTGCTGCGTCGAGTGCTCCGCTTCCGGGCCGATGTCACGGCCGTCGGGTCCGCGGCGGCTGACCCGGCCGTGACGTTCGGCGCCGGCGACGACTCCGGCCAGGGCTGCCGCTCCCCGTAACAACCCGTCCACGCCCACGCCCGCCGCCGCGAGCGCGTCGAAATAGGAGACCACCTTGAGCGTCTCGCTCGCGTCGGGGTCCAGAGCGGTCAGTCGGCCGACGAGTTCCTGCACGGGACCTCCCATGAGTCGACTGCCAGCCTATCGCGGACGTGTCGGCTCAGTGGGCGAAAAGCCGCGCCACCCAAGCATTTCGGGCCGCCGTTGCGGCCTGGGCGATCGCGGTGTGCGGCGCGAGCATGTCGAAGCCGTGGAAGCCGCCGGGCCAGACGTGCAGCTCCGCCTGGCTGCCGTCGCGCCAGAGCCCGGTGGCGTAGGCGACATCCTCGTCGCGGAACACCTCGGCCGATCCGCAGTCGACGAACGCCGGCGGGAGGCCACCGAGATCGGTGGCACGGGCGGGCGCGGCGTAGATCGACACGTCGCCGGTGCCGCGGCGGTCACCGAGCAGCGCCGTCCACCCCGTGCGGTTGCTCTCGCGCACCCAGGTGCCGGCGTCGTCGTATTGCCGGGTCGAGGAGGTGTCGTCCCGGTCGTCCAGCATCGGGCAGACGAGCAGCTGTCCGGCAAGCGCCGGACCCTTGCGGTCGCGCGCGAGCAGCGCTGTGCCCGCCGCCAATCCGCCCCCGGCGCTGGCGCCGGCGACGATCAGCTTGTCGGGGTCGATGCCGAGCTCGGCCGCGTGATCCGCGGTCCAGACCAGGCCGGCGTAGCAGTCCTCCACCGGGTAGGGGTCCGGGTGCTCCGGCGCGAGGCGATACTCGACGGTCACCGCGACCGCGTCGTGTTCGACGATCCACGGCACGACCTGGTCGACGCCCACCATGCGGTCGCCGGCGATCATCCCGCCACCGTGCAGGTGGTAGATGCCCGGCCCGGCGTGGTTGTGGTCGGCGCGGGCGAGCACCGTGGCTTGCAGGGATGCCCCGTCATACCCCTCGATGGTGAGCTCGCGGCGGGTCACGCCGGCGGCTTCGAGGTCGCCGCCGGTGGTGTCGACCGGCAGCACGGTCGCCCGGAGGGCGGGGAGCAGGTCGAGGGTGACGGTGGGCACCTGCTCGCTCACGGTGGCGAGGACGGCGTCGAGTTCGGGGTCGAACGGCGGGCGGACGGGGCGGGACATGGCGTCTCCTGTCGTTGGCTTGTGGTTCGTCGGATTGCTCAGGGGGTGACCGCGGCACTGCGCGGATCGATGAGGATCTTGGCGTGCTTCTCGGGGTTGCCGAGCGCGTCGAATGCCGTTGCTACTCCGCCCAGCCCGACGGTGCCGGTCACGAACGGAGCGGGGTCGACCGTGCCGTCGGCGAGCATGTGCAGGGTGTCGCGGTATTCGCCGGGCGTGTAGCCGGTCGAGAAGAGCACGTCGGCCTCCTTGATGATGCCCATCATCGGTTCGAAGGTGTCGGGTTCGAGGCAGCCTCCGGCGACGATCAGCTTGGTCATCATGGGCGCGTCCGCGAGGATGCTCTGGATCATGCCGGGGACCCCGACACACTCGAAGACGACCGGCCCGGAGGGTCCGGCGCCGATGGCATGCATTGCCCGAAAGGCAAGCCACCACGGCAGATTCGGCACTTTGCGCAGTTTCTCCATGGTGTCGAAGCCGAGGTTCAGGTATGCCGGGACGCTCCCCAGCTTGGGCGGCTCCGGTGCGGCCTCGAAGGGGTCCTGGACGCGCGGGTCGACGACCACGTCGGCGCCGCACTGGGCCGCGAGCTGCCGTCGCCGCGGGGAGAAGTCCGAGGCGATGACGGTGCGGACACCGGCCGCCTTCAAGGTCGCGATGACGGCCAATCCGACCGGACCGCAACCGATCACGTAGGCAACCTGCTTCTTGCCGATCCTGCTGCGCCGCACCGCGTGCCAACCGACCGCCGTCGGCTCGGTCAGCACCGCGTGCTGTGCCGGCAGCCCGTCCGGCACCGGGAAGGTCATCGACTCCTGCACGACGATCTGATCGGCATACGCACCGGACGCGTGGGTCGAGGAGCCGGTGAGCTGCGGCGTCCGACCGTTGCGGATCATCGGCATTGCGACCACGAGAGCGCCCTTGTCCCAGCGCTTTTCGGTGCCGGGACCGTAGTCGGCGACCTCACCGCAGATCTCATGGCCGAAGATGAGCTCGTCGTCATACCTCGCCGCATCCGGGTAACCGACCCCGTCGGCCAGGTCGGCAAGGTGGTCGGCGTGCACCCGCAGGTGCAGGTCGGAGCCGCAGATGCCGGCGCGTGCGACGTTGAGCAGCACCTGGCCCGGTCCGGGTCGCGGAGCCGGGACCTCCCGCACGCTGAGCTCCCCGCGGTGGCAGACGACGGCGTTCATGGTGGCCTGTGACATGTGGCTCCTTGGTGACTCGGGTGGTGATGCCTCCACCCTCGATCAAGGAGCCGTATGACGGGACCGCCGTTCGCGGCGGATCCGGGTCGATCGACCCGCCGTTCGGGCGCACCATAATGGCCTGCCATGGAGGTCGAGACGTTGGACCACGCGCCCGACGCGGCGACCGTGCGCG
The DNA here is from genome assembly GCF_026162425.1 of Flexivirga meconopsidis. Lineage (GTDB taxonomy): Bacteria > Actinomycetota > Actinomycetes > Actinomycetales > Dermatophilaceae > Flexivirga > Flexivirga meconopsidis. The sequence continues at coordinate 416,244 of NZ_JAOBQJ010000002.1, forward strand.
CACTCACCCGGTTGCTGGGTGAGCTGGTCGCCGCAGACGCAGCCCTCGGCTGGACGTCGCCGCCGGCGCAGGACGAGATCGATGCACTGCTCGCCGCACTCCTCGCCTGCGCACCGGATGACGCGTGTTGCGTGCTCGCCCGGGTCGACGGCGAGGTGGCCGGCTTCGGGTATTGGCGGCGCTACTCACGACCTACCCACCGGCCCCACGCCGACCTCGAAAAGCTCGCTGTGGCAGCAGAGTTCAGTGGCCGCGGAGTCGGGCGCCGGCTGCTGCGCGTCCTCATCGAGCGGGCGCGTGCCGCGGGCATCGAGCAGCTGACGCTCGACCTTCGGGGTGACAATGTCGCGGCCGAACACCTCTACCTGTCTGCAGGGTTTCGTGAGTACGGCCGGCTACCCGACTTCGTCGCGCCCGACGCCGGGCGGCGATTGGACAAGGTGTTCCACGTGCTCGACCTGCGCCACCGGTAGCGACCCGAACGGTCACTTCCAGCCACCGACCGACCGCAACGCCCACGACAAGCGACCCGAACGGTCACTTCCGGCGCCTTGCGAGCGCGCGCTCAGAGCAACTGCGCGAGGCTGTAGATGAGCAGCCCGACCAGGCCGCCCACCACGGTGCCGTTGATGCGGATGAACTGCAGGTCACGGCCGACGTGCAGCTCGATGCGCTTGGAGGCCTCGTCGCCGTCCCAGCGGTCGATGGTCTGGGAGATGACGGTGGAGATCTCGTGACCGTAGGTCGTCACGACGTGCCCGACCGCCTGGCCGAGTCGCCGGTCGAGGGAGGCACGCAGCTCGTCGTCGGTGGTGATGCGGGTGCCGAGGTCGACGAGGGCCCGCGTCATACGCTCCCGGAGCTCGCCGTGCTCGTCCTGCAACGCCTCGACGAGCACCCGCTGGACCGACCCCCACATCCCCACCAGCGAGGTGCCGACCGACGGGTGGGCCAGCACCTGCTCCTTGAGCTGTTCGGTCTGGGCCATGGTCGCCGGGTCGTGCTGCAACTTGTCGGCCAGCTCAGCGAGCAGCTTGTCGACCGCCTGGCGCATCTGGTGGTCGGGGTTGTCTCGCACGTCGGCGAGCCAGCGCACCAGCTCCAGGTGGAGCCGGGCGGTGACGGTCTCGTCCAGCCAGCGCGGCGACCACCAGGGTGCGCGGGCACCGATGATCGAGGAAACGGTCTCCTCGTTGTCCCGCACCCAGTCGTGCAGTTCGCGCACCACCAGGTCGACCACCTGCCGGTGGGAATCGTCGCGTACGACACCCTCCAACAGCGTGCCCAGCAACGGCGCGACCGGCTCTTTGGCCAACCGTGGCAACACAATTCGGCTGAGCAGGTCGGCGATCTCCGCGTCACTGATCGAGGACACGCCACGCGCGAGCGCCGGCGCCGACTCCGACACCACCCGTTGCGCGTTGGCCGGCTGCTGCAACCAGCGACCGACGCGGAGCGGCACCTGCGCGGTCGCCAGCCGTTGCTGCACGTTGTCGGCGGTCAGGAAGTTGTCAGTGACGAAGTCCTCCAGGCTGCGGCCGATGGAGTCCTTGCGCTCGGGGATGATCGCGGTGTGCGGCACCTTCAACCCCAGCGGGTGGCGGAACAGCGCGGTGACCGCGAACCAGTCCGCGACCGCACCCACCATCGCTGCCTCGGCGGCGGCGTTGACGTAGCCCCACACTCCCCCGTGCCCGTGGGTGAGCACGAAGATGACGGCGGCAACGAGCAACAGCGACGTGGCCACCACGCGCATCCTGCGCAGGCCACGTCGCCGTTCCTCGTCAACGGCGCCGAGCACCGGACCGAGACTCATCGATCACCCGGTGCGGTTGCGGCGAGGGTCAGCCGGTCCATGCCAGGCTGGCGTCCGTCTTGCCATAACGGGCGTTGTAAAGCAGCTGGTACTTCTTGTAGTCCTGCCCCTTCGGCACCTTGAAGACGAGGGTGCCGCTGTAGCTCTTGGACGACGGGCCGAGCGTGCCCTCGTCGAACTGGTCCTGCTTCGGGACGACGTCACCCAGGGTGTTGGTCTCGCAGACGTTGTTCTGCCCGTCCCGCAGGGTGAAGGAGTACTTGTCGACGTCGCTGGAATCGCCCGACTTGTAGTTGGCGGTGACCTTGATCAGCAGGTAGATCTGGCCCTCATCGGGTCCGAAGATGTCGTCCGGGTTGCCCTCTTTGGTGGTCGGCGTGGCCGCGCTCAGCGTGAACGTGCCGTCGCCATACGACTCCTTCGCCTCGCCCGACTCGCCCCACTTGACCTTCTTGGTGCTCGGCGCGGCCGCGGCTGGCGTGACGTACTTCAGGTCCGCCGCGCAGGCCTTCGACTTGTCGGCCGAGGACGATGGGGTCGCGCTCTCGGTAGGCACACCACTCTCGGTCGGCACGCCGCCGTCGGTGGCGCTCTGCGTCGGCACCCCGCCGGCGTCGGTGCTGCTCGGCGTGTCAGGCACCTGGGTCGAGGTCTGCACCGCGCTGGACGGCGGGGCCTCCACCGACGGCGCTCCTTCGTTGTTGCACCCGGCGACGGCGGTCGCGGCGAGGATCGCCGGAGCGACCCCGAACGCGAGTTTGCGGGTGAGCGTCTTCCTCATGTCAGTCCTTTGTGCCGTGCGGACCCGTGCGGGTCCGACCCCTGGAGTCATTGCGTCGTACGTCGTGCCACCGCCGTACGAGCGTGCTCAGGCTACGCGAACGGTCCAAATCTCCTGTTCACCCACCGCAGGTTCCTGTTTGGCGAACTCGCGGGAGCCTTCGCCGACGGGGATGCCCTGGTGCGCGGCGGCCTGGCCGATCGCGGTGGCGATGCGGTCCCAGACGGACGCTCCCTGCGGGAACCCCATCTCCCAGGTCATCGCCTCCACCCCGACCACGGTGCGGTCCGGCAGCAGCTGGGCGCGCACGAGCGGGTAGGAGCCGTCGATCTGGATGACGAGCGAGCCCTGCTCGGGTCGCACGTCGGTGACACGGGCGTCTGACGTCGCGACATGCGTGATGAGTTCCCCGGCGCGCTGCGGGTCGGCGCCGAGGGTGAGGGTCCGACCCATCATCGACAGATGCTTGGTCGCCGGGCCGGCGGTGAGCGCGCGCCCGAAGTTTCCGTCGACCGCCCGGTCCCGGACTTGCTGGTGGGCGTTGCTGACCTTGGACTTCACGAAATACCAGACGAACGACGCCAGGATCACCAGGACGACGAAGAAGATGATCTTTCCCACCGATCCAGTATGACGAGTGGTCGCGCCCCGCGAGGTCCGCCGTGCCGATCAGCGACGCAGCGGCACCGGTCGCCGGTAGGACACCACGCGCACCAACTCGGCCAACGCGTCCAGTGAGCCGGCCAACCGCGCGGCGGGGACGTTGAGCCGCAGCGGGACACACAGCAGCCGAGTGCCGATGCTGCGCACGACCACCTCGGGCGCGGGTGGCTGGTCTGCCTGCGCGTAGATCAACAGCCCCGCCTCCAGACCGAGCGCCGAGGCATAGGCGAGCAGCGGGTAGAAGTCGGACTGCGCGCCACGGCGGGACGTGAGGTGATAGCTCACGTCGCCGACCAGCACAGTCTCCCGGCCGCGACGCAACAGCAGGTCCGGAGTGAAGTGCCACTGCTCCTGCACGTCCAGCGCGTGCTGCGGCCGTTCGTCGAGGCTGACCTCGGGCCACAATCGGTTGCCGAGCTCCACGGTGATCCAGCGCCGGAAGACGTCGTCCATGTCGACCAGGAAGGCATGCGCGGACTGCTCTCCCTCGAGATGCCGGATCGTGATGCCTTCCAACGCCTTTCGCGCAAGGTCAAGCGCCGGGGCGTAGTGCTCGTTGAGCCTGGTGACGGGGATCTCGCGGTGATGCTCGCAAGGGTCGGTGACGGCGACTCCCTCGAAGCGGTGCGCCAGCCGCAGCCCGTCCCGGCGGACCAGCGGCGGCAGGTCGGGCCAGGTGAGGATCTGCCGGACGGCGCACAGCAGCAGGCGGTTCTCCGGTATGTCGGGAGTGAATTCGTCATACCGGCACGGCGGCGCGGACACCGTCCACGGCCGGGTCGCCAGCTGCTCCACCAGCAGCCGACCGCGGATGACGTGACTGTCCTCCTCCAGGCTGACGTAGCCGTGCAGCAGACCGCGACGGGTCACCGTGTCGATCGCCCGAAGGAGGAAGGCGGCGACGCCGTCGACGACCTCCGTGTCGGCGGTCCAGCCGACCTGGTCGGCACTCCACGCCTCGCCGGGCAGCCCAGCGGAGAACATCGTGAAGAGGTTCTCCATCGGCGCCTGCGGCTCGACCCGGATCGTGCAACCGGGCACCGACAGTGCGCCGACCCATGAGCTGGTGCGCAGCGTCACGTATTCGGGGTCGGCGGTGGCCTGGATGGTGACCTTGTCCGCCGCCATGGCGAGCAGGGCGGTCCGCGCGTCCCGGTCCAGCCGCACCGGCGCGCTCTCGCTGTGCTCCTTGAGCCGGATCTCCATTGCCAAGCAACCGGTCCCGTCAGGTGGCGGCGGGCGGCGGCGCCTCGCCGGCGGCGGCCCGGGCGTCGGGTCCGTGCCGCTCCAGCACGCTTTGCCAGGTGAAGGTGCGCAGCACGTCCTCCCGGCCGTAGAACTGGTCCTCGATGAACGGGTAGACGCTGTAGGTCCAGATGCGTGCGAGCGCGGCGTCGGTCAGGCCCTCGACCATGAAATGACTGTGCCCGATCTGCAGGTGTGGCCCACGCAAGGCCCGACGCAACTCGTCGTTGACGGCATCGACGACCGCGGCCACCCAGACCGGGCCGTCGTGCGCGGCCAGCCAGCGCTGCAAGAGACCCTCCATCGGGCCTTCGTGCGGCATGAACGGCACGAAGTGGAAGCGCCGGCGCAGTGCCGCGTCGACCAGCGCGATCGACCGGTCGGCGGTGTTCATCGTGCCGATGAAGTAGAGGTTCGGCGGCAGCTCGAATCCTTCGTCCGGGCGGTAGGACGTCATCACCGACTGCGAGCGATACTCCAGCAGGTACAGCAGCTCGCCGAAAACCCGGGGCAGGTTGGCCCGGTTGATCTCGTCGATCAGCATGATGTGCGGGGTGGTCGGATCGGCCTCGGCGGCCTCGGCGAGTATCGCGAGCGGCCCTTTGCGCAGCTCGTAGACCATCTGCCCCTCGGCGTCGAGCCGCGGCCGGAAGCCCTCGAAGAAGTCCTCATAGGACGTCGACGGGTGGAACTGCACAACCTGTCGCTTGCTCGAATCGGGCTGCAAGGCGGCGGCGAGACGCTGCGCCAGGTAGGTCTTCCCAGTGCCGGGCGGCCCGTAGAAGATGACCTGCTTCTTGTCCTCCAACAGCCCGTGGACCTCTCGCAGGAAGTCCTCGTCGACCAGCAGCTCGGCCGCAGCCTCGGCGATGAGGTCGCGCTCCGGATCGGCGACGGACTCACCCTTGCGCAGCATCCAGAGTGCGAATTGCACCTGCCCCCAAGGGTCTCCGGGCAGCAACGGCTCGAGGCGGGCCCGCAGGCGGTCATTGATCAGCACGTGCAACCGCGCCCGGTTGGGCATGTCCACCGACGGCAGCTCGACTCCGATCGCCCGCGCGGCGGCGATCTTCCCGTCCGCCCCGCCCAGGGGGTAGATCGGCAGATAACGCCCGGGATGGGCGATGGCCATCAGCTTCATCACGACGGCCTCACCGAGCCCAGGAGCCGGCATGCCGTCGCCGAGGATGTGCTCGATGCGGGCGATGTCGTCGCCGGGTCCCCAGAGCAGTTCCTTCAGCGCGCGGGCGAACCCGTCCAGGCTCGCGGCGTCCATCGTGGCCAGGCTCGCCTGCAAGACCGAGTGCGTGCCGGGGTGACCGTAGGCACGACCGCCGAGCAACCGCCGGAACGCCGCGAGATCGAAGGCGTCCAGCCCGGACGGTTCGAGCGCCTGGGCGAGCGCCCGCCGCTGCTCCTGGTGCCAGGCGTCACGGCTGTTGGGGTAGGGACGTTCGGCGACGAACCGTTCGACCTGCGCGAGCAGGTCGAGATCGACCGGCCCGGTCGGTGTCGGTTCCTTGCCGGACATGACCTCGACCAGCGGCGCCAGCCGCCGGACGGTGTCGACGATCTCGGTCTCGAAGTCGGCGCGGCCCAGGGCTTCCGGGTGGGGCCACCAGCGCCCGACATACACCTCGCCACCCGGATATTCCCGGCCGACCGGCTCGACGCGGTCGGCGCTGTCCGGCTGCTCCAGCTGGAAGAAGTGCATGCCGTCGGGCAGGTGCCCCTCGACCATGCGGCCGATCTCGGTCTGCCGGTCAACCGATCCTGAGCCGTCCCAGCCGGAGTGCAGCCCGACCGCGACGCCGGATCGGGTGATCCACATCCGGAAGCCGGGCGCGCCCGTGCCACTGGGCAGCGTCCACGTGGCATGGGCGTCAACGCGGTAGGGCGCATCCTTGCTCTGCCCGACCCTGGTCTGCAGGTTCGTCTCGTGCAGCCGAAGTCCGGTGGCGCGCTGCAGCGCAGGGTGCAGCGAGCGTACGGCGAGGGTCGCCACCCCGCGCAGTTGCAGCGCCAGCCCGGCGGCCCGCGCTTCGGCGTCGGCGGTGGGATAACCCGACACCGGCGTATGGCCGACGATCAGCTCGGCGGCCTCTTCGCAAATCTCCGGCAGCGCCGAGCCGAGGCCGACGAAGGCCTGCTTGCTGCCGAGGTAGCCCACGAGCCGCTCGGCCAGCCGCGGGTCGTCCGCCTCGAAGCTGCGGCACAGGTCCGCGAATGCCAGATAGCGCTCCGAATGGCTGAGGTGTCGCGCCATCCAGCCCAGCGTCTGGAACGGTTCGGCACCGCTCGGCCACAGGATGGGCCAGTCGGCCTCCTCGTCGGTCGACCAGAAGATGGACAGGATCGTCGGCACCCGTGAGTCGTCGAGGTCGCCCTCGACGAGGTCCTCCAGGGCCCGGATCCGGGTGGCCGCCTCCTCGTCGCTCTGCGGCGTCTGGGTCGTCTCGGCCAAAAGGTCGGCCAGGTCTGGCTCGTATCCGGTCGCCAGATCGCGCAACTGACCGAGCCAGGTCGGGATCGACGCGGCCTGTGCGGCGAACGGGCCCGGGCGGCGTGACCAGACCGAGAAGCCCTCGACGAAGGCGTGCAGGTCGCGCGACCCCGCCAACTCGGACAGCAGGGCCCGCAACTCGGCGACCCGCTCCGGACGGTGCGCGTCGACCTGCGTCCATCGGTGCTGGGCCGCTGCGTCGTGGTAGGCGGCCACCTTGATGAGGTCATATGTCGACCGCCAACGACGCAGGTCGCGCAGCCGGCCGGGACCGGGCTTCGGGCTCAGTTGCGTGCGTTTCACCTCGAACCCGAGCTCGCTGAGATGAGCCGTGACCTCATCGGCGTCCGGCATCGACGTCGGGGTCAGCGCACCGTCCTGCGGTCGGGCGAAACCGTGCGCCGCGGCAGCAAGCGCCGGGGCGTCGTACACGGCGCCCTCGTGCAGCAACACGTGCTCGACGTCGGGCCGGAAACCGTACGCCTGCAAGAAGGACTCGCGGCCCCGCGCCTGGCATTCCTGCACGGCGGCGAGGACGTCGTCGCGAGTGATGTCGGACAAGGCCACGGTGATAAGTGCTCCGGGTGTGAAGTGGATGGACTGAGTCGGATCGCTCGCAAGGTTACGTGACCGTCGCAGCCTTGCGGCACACCGATCTGACGGGTGTCCACCAACTGTCAGGTTTGACACCATGCACCCGTGACAGGTGGGCCCGATGAGATGGATGCCAACTTCGCGGGCACATTCCGCCCGGACCAGAGCACGGCCGTCGGCCGGGTGATGACGCGGATCTGCATCGGCACTGACTCCCGGCCGGACCTGGTCGAGCGACTGCGCTGGGAGATCGCCCAGGACATCGAGCTGCGGCGCGCCGGCCTGACCGACTCCGTCGCCCCCGACGTCGTGGACCGACTGATCAACGCACACAACGAGCAGGTCCTCGAGCCGAGCGCGACCGCGCTCGGCCTCATCACCGCGCTTGAGCGGCTCACCGACGAAGGCATCGTGTTCGGCTTCGGCGAAGGGTATGGCGTGCACGACTCGCTCGACGGGGTGATCCGCGCCGCCGAGGAGTTGATGCGCCAGGGCCGATCGATCGACGGCTACTGCTTCAGCACAGTTGCCGACGTGGAGCGGATGATCTTCGAGCAGCGGTTGTTCGTCGGGTTCGGGGTGTTCAACGAGCACGGTGAAGGCTCGACCGCGATCGGCAGCCGGGTTGCCGGCGCCTTCCGCGAGCAAGGGCTCGAGGTCGAGTGGTCGGGCACCAGCGAGCATCGGATCCAGGTCGTCGGAGGTTACGCCATCCCCTACGTCGATCTGCCCGCGTGACACCGGGCGCGGACTTCCGGCCCACATTCCACTACATCTGTTGTGTGATTTGACGTACAGTGCTCGTGGCAGCCCTTTCAACGGCCACCTCAGGAGCGGAGCACCTCGAAAATGCCTACTGCAGCAGCCAATTGGCCACACGTCGATTTCCCGCATCCGGCCCGGCGGGTCCGCTTCGCGGGCGACCTGCCGACCATGCTGCGCGGCTCGCGCGGCAAACCGGTCCAGCACGCAATGGAGGTGTCTGCCGATCTCGGCCCGATCTTCGAGGTGCGGATCTTCGACCAGAAGCTGGTGTTCGTCCGCGACGCCGAGCTCGCGGCGGAACTGTGTGATGAGCGCAGATTCGAAAAGAAGCTGGCGCCCGGCGTGCGGGCACTTCGCTCGATTGCCGGCGATGGGCTCTTCACCGCATACTCCGACGAACCCAACTGGCGGCTCGCCCACGACCTGCTCCGACCGGCGTTCACCCGCCAGGCGATGCAGCGCTACCACGACACGATGACCTCGGTGGCCGACGAGCTCATCGGCTCGTGGGACGCGCAGCCGTCCGGAGTCGACGTCTCCCCGAGTTTGACCAAGATGACCCTGGAGACGATCGGCCGTACGTCGTTCAGCAAGGACTTCGGGTCGTTCACCCGCCCGCAGGTCGATCCGTTCGTCGACGCCATGGTGGCCGCGCTGCGCCGAGGTCAACGCCGCGGCACGCTTGGTCCGGTGCCCGGATCGAAGCTCTTCCTGCGCCGCGGAAGCAAGGCATACGCCGAGAAGCAGGCCTATCTGGACCAGGTCGTCGACGAGATCATTCAGCAGCGGATCGACTCCGGCGACGAGTCGCAGCGCGACTTGCTCGGTCTGATGCTGCATGCTGCCCATCAGGAGACCGGCGAGAAACTCGACCTGGTGAACATCCGGCACCAGATCTTGACGTTCTTGGTCGCCGGCCACGAAACCACCTCTGGTGCCTTGTCTTTCGCGATGTACTACCTCGCAACCAACCCGGATGTCCGTGCGCGAGCGGCTGCCGAGACCGATGAGATCCTGGGTGCCGATCCCGATGCGACACCCACCTTCGAGCAGGTCGCGAAGTTCCGTTACCTGCGCCGGGTGCTGGACGAGGGCTTGCGCCTCTGGCCGACCGCACCGGGCTTTGCGCGCGGGCCCCGCTCCGACACAACGATCGGCGATCGTTACCAGATGCGGTCGACCGACTGGTGCATCGTCATGGCAACCGCGGCGCACCGCGACCCGAAGGTGTGGGGTGACGACCCCGAGCGCTTCGACCCCGACCGCTTCCTCCCGGAAAACGTCAAGAAGCGACCCGCACACACCTACTTCCCGTTCGGCACCGGCGAACGCGCTTGCATCGGAAGGCAGTTCGCGTTGCACGAGGCGATCCTGGTGCTGGCGCGCATCTGTCACCGCTACGACTTCGCCGCCGATCCGGCATACGAGTTGGAGATCTCCGAACGCCTGACGCTCATGCCGAAGAATTTCGTGCTCGACTTCACCCGGCGCGTGCCGGAGACCAGTGCGACCAGCGTGTCCGGGTCAAAGCGCGATGAGTCGATCCGAACAGCGACGGCCTCGCCCGGACCGGTCAGCCAGAACGCCTCGTCGTGCCCGACCCACGCGGTCCACTGACCGACCTGCTGCAACCGGTAGACAGCTTCATCGGCCGGACGGTCCTGGTAGGCGACGAACCAGGCACGCAATGCCTGGTCGTCGGTCAGGACGGCACCGTGCATCACCTCGGCAACCAGATCGACCCGTGAGCCTTCGGGAGTCGTCGTCTCCCAATAGCGGGCGGTGAAATCCACGTCGTCGTAACTGAATTCGGTGCTCCACGGCACGCCTATGCCGGCCGGCAACGGACCGAGACGCATGTCGCCCAGCAGGCGCTCCGCGTCGTGCTGCGCGTTGCGAGAGGGCTGAGCCGCGGACAGCGCAGCAGGTGCCTGCTCGGACGGCACGAGTCCGGGCGCGGCCGCCGCCGTCGCCGCTCCTCCAGCGAGTGCGAGCGTGAGACCGGCGGCGATGCCGGCGACGAGATGACGGACCTGCATGGTGACTCCTGACTCGAATGGGAAGGTGCCGGCAACGCTCCTGCACCGGTCGCGAGCACCGCCATACCAAGTCGTCAGCCTGTGGATGCGCGAGCGGCGTTTCCAGGAGATGTGGACGGCCCGCGGCGGGTCCCCGCCACGCCCTGTTGCGCACTGCGGTTGATCGCGAGTCCACCCGGTGACTCGACCGACTGGTCCCGGTTAGCCTCTGATCTGTGGACATCGAGCAGGCAATGCAGGCAGTGACGGTCGACCAACTGCGCGAACGCGGATCGGTGAAGTGGTCGGTCACCAGCGGTAACCAGCTCGGCGCATTCATCGCCGAGTCCGATCTGCCGCTCGCGCCGGGGATCCGGGACGCCGTCACCGGTGCCGTCGAGGGAGGGCTGACCGGATACCTGCCCGACCAGGTCGCGGCGACCACGGCGGCAGCTGCTGCCGCCTTCCAGCACAGCCGCTTCGGCTGGTCGGTCGACCCGGCGCAGGTGCAGCTGCTACCCGACGTGCTGGCCGCATTCCAATACACCGCAACGCAATTGGTCGACCCAGCGACACCGATCGTATTGCCGACACCGGCATACATGCCCTTCCTTCAGCTGCCGGGAGCACTGGGACGGGAGTTGCGCACGGTCCCGATGGAGCGCGTCGACGGCCGGCACGTGCTGGACCCGGAACGCCTCGCCGAAGCGCTCGACGGCGGCGGTCTGCTCGTGCTGATCAACCCGCACAACCCCACCGGCCAGGTCGCGACCCGCGGCGAGCTCAACCAGATCGCGGACGTCGTCGACCGCACCGGGTCGACCGTGTTCGCCGACGAAATCCATTCTCCCCTGGTCTATCCCGGAGCGCAGCACGTGCCCTACGCGTCGCTCGACGAACGTACGGCGGCGCACACGGTCACCGCGGTGTCGGCGTCGAAGGGCTGGAACCTGCCCGGCCTCGCCTGCGCACAGCTGATCCTCACCGGCGACCGCCATCGCGAGCTGTGGCACAAGTCGCCGATGGTGACCAGGCACGGCACCTCTCCCCTGGGCGCGGTGGCCGCCACCGCGGCGTATGACGCAGCCGGCGTGCGGCACCTGGACGGTCTCATCGACTACCTGCAACGCGGCCGCGACAGCTTCGCCCGGAAGCTGGCCGCCGCCCCACAGCTCGGCTACACGCCGCCCGCTGCGACATACATCCACTGGCTCGATCTGCGCGATGCGGGCATCGATCCGGCCAGTGTCGCCGAACGCACCGGGGTGCTCGGCGTTAACGGAACCGCTTGTGGCACAGCGGGATTCCTGAGACTGACCCTCGCAACGTCACATGAGGTGGTCGGCGAGATCGCCGACCGGCTGGTGGACTCGCTCAGTCGATGAGCCGCAGCCGGATCGTCTCCGGCATCGCTCGCAACTCCTCGACCGCGGCGTCGGGCAGCTCGGCGACATCGGTCACCACGTAACCGTTCTCGCCGCGGGTGTTGAGCAGCTGACCCTCGATGTTCACTCCGTGCGCGGCGAGGATGCTGTTGACCTTGGCCAGCACACCGGGGGTGTTGAGGTGCAGGTGGCTGATCCGCCGGCCGCCGGGCCGCGCCTCCAGGGTGAGCGACGGCAGGTTGACGCTCAGCGTGGTGGTGCCGCGGTCGACGTAGTCGCGCAGTTTGGTCGCCACGAACCGGCCGATGTCCTCCTGCGCCTCTTCGGTCGAACCGCCGATGTGCGGGGTGAGGATGACGTTCGGGATGCCTTGCAGCGGCGAGGTGAACGCGTCGCCGCGCTTCTTCGGCTCGCTCGGGAAGACGTCGACGGCGGCGCCGGCGATGTGCCCGGACTGCAGGTTGTCGCGCAACGCCTCGTAGTCGACCACGAAGCCGCGCGACAGGTTGAGGAAGAGCGAGCGCGGACGCATCTTGGCGAACTGTTCGGCGCCGAAGAATCCGGCGTTGCCCGAGCGGCCGTCGACGTGCAGGGTCACGACCTCGGCGACCTCGAGCAGCTCGTCCAGGCTGTCGCAACGGTGCGCGTTGCCCATCGCGAGCTTGTCATCGGTGTCGTAGAAGTAGACCTGCAGGCCGAGCATCTCGGCGACGACCGACAGTTGCGAGCCGATATTGCCGTAGCCGACGATGCCGAGCCGGCGGCCGCGGATCTCGTGCGAGCCCTTGGCGTTCTTGTCCCAGACACCGTCGTGCAGCGAGCTGTCCTTCTCGGTCAGCCGGCGCGCCATCATGATGATCTCGGCGATCGCGAGCTCGACCACGCTGCGGGTGTTGGAGAACGGCGCGTTGAACGCCACAACACCCTTGCCGGCCGCGTCGTCGAGCGAGATCTGGTTGGTGCCGATGCAGAAGGCGCCGATCGCCTTCAGATCGGCTGCCTTGTCCAGCACGGCCGGCGTGATCTCGGTCTTGGACCGGATGCCGACCAGATCGACGCCGCGCAGGGCGTCGATGAGTTCGGACTCGTCGAGTGCGCCGGTGCGCACGTCGACCTCGATGCCGGCGTCGCGCAGGATCGACTCGGCGAGCGGGTGGATGCTTTCCAACAACAGCGCCTTCACGCACGGCAGTCTCCCATCCGTGCCTGAGCCGGTTCGCCGGGTGTCCGACATACGGCCATTCATCTCGTATGACGAACATCCCGGAGCGACCGGTAGCGTCGCACCCGTGGGAGTCATCTACCTCGTGCGACACGGCCAGGCGTCCTTCGGCGCCGACGACTACGACGTGCTCGCCGACCGCGGTCACGAGCAGGCCCGGATCACCGGCGCGGCGCTGGCCGCGCGCGGAGTGCGGCCGGACCGACTCATCAGCGGAGGGCTCCGCCGCCAGCGCGACACGATGGCCGCGCTCGCCGATGCCGCCGGCTGGCAGCTTCCGGCGCAGGTCGATCCGCGGTGGGACGAGTTCGACCACACCGCGGTGCTGGACGACTTCCTTGCCGCCGAGGGGCGGGCCAACGACTTCGAGGACCCCAAGGAGTTCCACCGGGCCTACCTCGAGGCGGTCGCCGCCTGGACCGCCGGCACGGCGACGGCGCAGGAGACGTTCGCGCAGTTCGAGGCCAGGTGCACTGCGGCGCTGGAGGCTGCCTCGGGCGATGGCACCGCGGTCGTGGTGTCCTCCGGAGGCGTGATCGGCCTGCTCGCCGCGCAGCTGTTCGGCGGTGACGCGACCCGCTGGGCGCAGCTCAACACCGTGGTGGTCAATGCCTCGATCAGCAAGGTGCTGTCGAGCCGGCGCGGCCTGACGGCGTTGACCTTCAACGAGCACGGTCACCTCGAACACGACCTTTCCCTGGTGACCTACCGGTGACCGGCGCTCCGCACGACCCGACTCGCCGCACGGCAACTCTCGGTGCCGCGGCGCTGCTCCTCGCCGGCTGCAGCAGTTCCCGTATGACGGCAGCCCCGTCCACGTCGGACGCGCCGAAGCCGTCGCGCTCCCCTTCCCCCACCCCGTCTGCCGCAGGCCCCGTGCAGATCGTGCCGCCGACTGGCGCGCCTTCTGCTGCGTGGCGCCGCGTCGCGGATCGTGCGCCGACCGTCGCGCCGCAGGTGTCGGTGCTCGCCGGCACCCTCTCGGGCGACTCCACCCTGCGACTGGCTCATCGCAGCGGCCCGGCGAACCCGCAACCGCTCGCCTCGATGGTCAAGCTCTTCGTGCTGGTCGCCGTCGCCGAAGCGGTCCGCTCCGGCACCTTGCGCTGGTCCGGGCAGCTGACACTGCAGGCCACCGACGCGGCCGCCGGCAGCGGCAGTCTCATCGCGCGCCCGGCGGGATCAAGGGTGACCGTGCAGGAGGCGGCGCGGCTGATGATGCAGGTCTCCGACAACACCGCGACGGACCTGCTGATCCGCACTCTCGGCCAGGATGCACTCGCCAAAGCCGTTGCCAGCACTGGAAATGCGCACCCAGATCGACTGAAGCCGCTGATCACCATCCGGGAAGACATGTGGCTTGAGTGGTCGTCGGACCCGGCGGCGGTGGCCGCGCGGCGCTCGTGGCCCGGCGCTTCAACCGCGCGTCGCACGGAGTTGTTGAAGCCGGCGACCGCTCCCGGTTCACCGGTGCCCGCGGCCACCGGCCCGGGTGTGGTGCCACGCTGGCAGTCCGGGCTCGGCTACTTCGCGACGCCCGAGGACATCGCCCGGGCGCACATCACCCTGCACCGTCTCGCCCAGGTGCGCGGACTCGAACCACTGCACACGATCCGGCAGGTGCCCGACACCGGCATCCGCTTCCCAGCACCCTGGCGCAACACCGCATTCAAGGGCGGCACGGTCGTCGGCGTCCAGACCGGCAGTTGGTATGCCGAAAGCCCCGCCGGTGACCAGGTATTGGTCGTGATGGCCGCATCCTCCGGGAGCGTCGTGCCGTCGGCGTTCAACGCGCTCGCCCAATCAGCGGCTGACAAGCTTGCCCGCTAGGGTTTCGCTCAGCACCCCGGAATCCCCTGCAGCGCAATGCCTTTCGCGCGCAGCTTCGGCAGCGCGTCGCGCAGAGCGGTGACCGTCTGAGACCGATCCCCGCCGCCGGTGTGCATCAGCACCGTCGACCCCGGCTTCGCCGCCAGCAGCTGCGCCTCGATCGACGCCGCACCGGGTCGGGCCCAGTCACGGGTGTCGACGTCCCAGAGCTCCTGGCGTTGTCCGCGCGCCGCGATCAGCGACCGCACCCGCGCGCTGGTTGCGCCATACGGCGGCCGGACGCAGGGGGTGCGCCCCTGGACGGCGTCAGTGCGGTCGAGTTGACGGGCGATCGCGGCGTCGCCGAGCGACGGCAGCGACGGGTGATCCCAGGTGTGATTGGCCACCTGCGAGCCCTGTGCGCGGATCTGACGGACCAGGTCGGGATAGGCCGCCGCATTCTGGCCGATGTTGAAAAACGTTGCGGTTGCGTGGTTCTCGGTGAGGATCTGCAAGATCTGCGGCGTCCACCGCGGGTCCGGGCCGTCGTCGAACGTGAGTCGTATGGCTCCGTCGCCGGCAGAGGACGACGACGTCTCCTGCCGGCGAGGAGGCGTCGACGACTTCCGCGGCGATGGCTTCGGCGACGCAGTTGTGCTCCAGGTCGGCTCACCCGTCGCCGGCGCCGAGAGCACCGACCGAGTCACGGTGACCGGCCCGTGCCCCGCGTCGGCCGCAGCGGTCACGAACGCCGCGGTGCTGAGTGCGGCAGCCAGCGCTGCCGCGACTGCTCCTGTGCGAAATCCCTTGCCAGACATGCTTCCCCCTGAGCGTCCGTGCTGCCCCCTGCAGCACGTTCACCCATGAGACGTCGCATGTCCCGCTCCGGTTGGCCCGGCAGCCGAACTCATCATGGGGTGAGCACCCCATGGCGTCAGCCGGCGTCCCCCACCAGATGCACCTGGATGCCGAGCGCGTCGAACATCGCTGCCTTCGCGGCAAGCGCCCGGTCGGCGGTCTTCGCGTCGGGCGCGTAGGCGACGTTGAGGTGGTTCGCCTTGTGACGGGCCATGAACTGGTCCCGGCTCACCCCGTGCAGCACAGCGTGCATGATCGGCCACGCGGGCGTGGTCGCCTCGAGCCGGCGCCGGGTTTCTTCCTGCGGCAGCTCGATTGCGCTCGCGCGGCCGAGGTCGGCGTGCAGCACGCCGTCCATGATGAAAACGCGGGACCACACCACCTCGCCCGGCTTGGAGACTCCGCTCAGCGTGCCGCCGCCGAGCGGGAAGTACATCGGGGGCTGACGCATCGAGTAGGACCTGTCGTAGCCGCCGTTGTGCGCGGCCGGCACCGAGCCGGAGATCTCCATCACCCAGACGAATCTCCCGTC
This sequence comes from Flexivirga meconopsidis, assembly GCF_026162425.1. Classification (GTDB taxonomy): domain Bacteria; phylum Actinomycetota; class Actinomycetes; order Actinomycetales; family Dermatophilaceae; genus Flexivirga; species Flexivirga meconopsidis. Next base: position 432,435 of record NZ_JAOBQJ010000002.1, read on the forward strand.
GTACTCCTGGCCCCAGCGCACGTCGTGCAGCGTCGTCGCCGGGTCGAGGCCCATCGCGGTCCAGACGCGGTTGGTCGCGAGCGCATCCACGGCGACGCCCCAGTCCACCTCGTTGAAGTGCGGGAGCGCCTTGCCGGCGTAGAGCTCCCGCTCACCGTCCCTGCTGTATGCCGGGGGCCGCTCGACGTTGTTGAGCAGGCCTTCGGCAAGGTCGCTCGCGGGCACGGTGTCCTTGAGGCCTTGCTGATATTGGATGCCCACGGCGTCGAGGCCGAAGTCGTCGGCGATGCGGAGCGCCGCGACATACATCTTGTACTGGCTGAGCAGTTGCGCCTTGGTGAGCTCGGTGGCCTCGTCCTGACCGAGGTGGAAGGTCATCCCGCGATCGAGCAGCCACTGGTGCACGGCCTCGGCCTCGCCGTCGGTCACCTGTCGCATCTCGGCGACCAGCGCACTCTGCGACAGCCGCTCCTTGTAGATGCCGAGCGGGTTGATCAGCTCGTCGTCGAAGATCGCGTTGTACATGCCCATGCAGCCCTCGTCGAAGACGCCGGCGATGGCCTTGTCGGTCTGCAACTGCCGGGCCAGTGCGATGCCGAGCTCCCGCTCGGGGCTGTCCGGCTGCGCACCGAGGTCGCGCACGTGGCTGGTGTCGTGGGTCAGCTTGCCGGTCTCCAGCCAGGTCCGCAGACCGTCGCGCGCCCACTCGTCGGTGAAGTCCTCGCTCCACAGCACGGAATGCTCGACGCCAGCCTTGGTGAGACTCCCCGAGAGGCCGAGCAGGCCTACCAGTCCGGGGAACTCACCGCTCCAGTTGGCCACGACCAGGATCGGCCCACGGTGCGAGCGCAGCCCGGCGAGCACGTGATGGGAGTACTGCCAGACCCCTTCGGCGACGATCAGCGGTGCGTCCGGCGGGATCTGCTTGAAGATCTCGATGCCGGCGCGCTGACTGTCGATGAAGCCGTGCTGCTTCTCCGCGTCATAGGGGTGCCCGCGACGCACCGTGCGCCCGAGTGCGGTCACCGCTGCGCCCAAGTCCTTCTCCAGTTGCTGCTGCACCGGCCAGCAGGTCTGATTGGCGGACAGGCGCAGGTCGCCGCTCGCCACCGTCCAGACCTCGCCCGGCTCCGCGGTCGGCTCCGGCGAAGTGGTCGGCAGGTCGTACGTCGTCATCGCTGAGGCTCCTTGAATCGTCCGAGTCATGTTGGGTCACTGTCGTTTCGGTCTTCTACGGATCTGAGATCTCGACGGCGAGGGCCGGCCCGCGGAGCGGCTCATAGCTGGCTCCCGTGTCATCGATGGACAGCGAGCCGAGGCAATCGCCGGCCACGACCGGCCAGCGGCCCGGCACCCGGCGGGCGCTGATCACACCCGTTGCCCGGTCCACCACGATCGCCGCCCAGGCGTGCACCAACCCAAAGGCGGCCATCGACCGCACGTAGTGGTTGCCGCACTCGATCTCGTTGAAAGGGTTACGCGCTCGGCCGTCGTAGCGTGCCCGCACATCGCGCGCGATGCGTTCGGCCACCGCGTGCTCGCCGCACGTCGCGAGTCCGGCCGCAGCGGTGTACTCCAGCCCCGTCCAGGTCTCCCCGACGTATGGCGAGGGTCTCTCGGGGCGACCGCCTGCCGGATAGGTGCAGTTGAGCAACCCGCGCTCCCCTGCAGCGGCGAACGTCCGGAGATGATTGAAGTGGTCGCCGAACTCCTCGCGATGGTTGTGGCGCCAGATGGACAGCAGCGTCGTGCGCACGTGCTCCGGGTCGAGACCGTGCCGTATCCCAGCCAGATCCGCCATCGTCACACCGGCCAATTGGTCTGCGGCACAGCCTGGTCCGAGCTGCAGATCAGGATCGACCAGATCGTCCGAACCCATGTCGGGGTTGTCGCCGGTGTGCCGGATCCGTAGGCCGGGTGCGATGTGCGAGGCATCCCCCGGCGGAAGCACCCGTTGCTCGTAGAACGAGCCGTTGAACAGCTCGCGTTCGGTCAGCTCGGCGCCCCTGTCCCGGAGCCGGCCACACTCGATCGCGAAGTCCTCGTCTCCGACGACATCCGCGAGCTGCTCCATGGCGCCCAGAGCCGCGAGGTACCACGACTGCCCAACACCGTTGGGGCCGTAATACTCCACGTCCATCGTGTTGTGCTGGCAGCCCTCCATCAGCCCGTCTCGGTCGCCGTCCCAGCCATTGTCGATCCACGCAAACTCCATGGCCCGACGGGCTCCTGGCCACAAGGCGCGAAGCCGATCGGTGTCACCAGTGAGCTGCCAGGTGCGGTGCAACCGCACCAGGGCACCCATCTGCCCGTCGGCAGCCGCGACCCGCCAGCCGCGACCCTCGGTGGCAAGCGGCAGCCCGGCCCGGAAGCTCATCAATCCCTGCTCATCGAGCGCGTGGAGTAGTTCGACCTCGCGCATGGTCCAGGCCAGCTGCGGGTAGAGCTGTTCCAGCGCGTACTGGTAATTCCAGACGTGGGTGCAACTCCCGTGACAGCTGCCGTGATCGCCGTTGCTGCCCTCCCAGGCGAGGAAGGTGCCGTCGGCGATCCGGAAGCAGGTGGTCGATCGCAGCGTCGCGAGCGTCGACAGGGTCGAATCCTGAACCACCGTAGGCAGATCGGAGTCGGTGACCAACCTGACGAAATCCAGGCTGCTGCTCTCCAGCGCGGGCAGTCGGGCGGCCGATCGGCGAAGCACATCGGCCGCATCGTCATACAACTGCGTGTAGTGGTTGCCGACTATCTCCTCGCCGTAACCGAAGTCCGGCGCCGGGCGGAAGGTGTGACTCCAGGCACGACGGTTCGGGAAATGCCAGGCGATCGCGAAGGTGAGCTCTCCGGCGGCGCCCGGTGCGAGTTCGACCTGCTGGACGAGCGAGGCCGTCGGCACCCGCGCCGGATCCGGCGGTTCGTCGAGTCGTCCGTCCTGCTCGAAGTCGTCCCAGAAGTCGAGCAACGAATCACCCCATGAGCGGTGGGCCCACGTGGTGCGGGTGCTGTCGGCGGCTCGCCCAATCGTCGCCAAGGCGATTGTGCCGTGGCTTTCGGCCTCGCTTCGCACGTGCGAAGAAGACCCGAGCAGCATTGTGCCGTCTTCGAACTCGGCAGGCTTGAAGGTGTTGCCGTCGGGCAGCAGCTCTCCCGCTCGGTAACCGATGACATTGGGCACGCTGAGGCACACCGCTGCCCGCACCACCCGGTCCGCAGTGTTACGCAGTCCGATGCGGAGGACGGCCAGGGGCAGCCCGCTCGCGTCTGCGTCGCCGGGCACGAGCGGGTTGAACATGCCGACCGTCGCCTCGACCGGCACCCGTGGGTCGCGCAGCTCGACCCGGCCGAAGGGATACGCCGCCAGGAACCGGCCCGCCGCGAACCGCGGTAACCCACCGAGCGGCACCGGACTGCCGAGCGAGCCATCGAGCTCATCCGGCAGCAGCTGCGCCTCGAGCGCCTTCACCCGCACCTCACCTTCGGCGTCGGTGCGCAGGGCGAGAAACGCCGCCGGATCGTGCCCCTTGGCCGGTCGGTTGAACAGCTCCCAATCCCGCAGCTGTCCACGGCCACCGAGACTGATCGTCCCGGTGCCAATCCCGCCGACGGGCAGTGCGACGCGGGACAGGTGGAGGTCGCCGAAGGTACGCACGCACGGCCAGTCGGCCAGCGTCATCGGGAGGCCCCGTCGACGAATTGCACTCTCCGCAATGAGAAGTCGTAGTCCGCCATACCGGCTGGGGCGCACGGGCAGACGTTCGACTGCAGCCACGCGCTCCGTTCGTCGGGCGCGAGGAACTTCGACGGCAAGGACAGTCCGTAACCACCGAATCGCTGTGCGGTCCACGGGTAGGGTCCGAAGTCGACCGAGTTGGTATGGCGGAACGGGCCCCAGGGCGTCGGCGCGGCGTAGAACTCGAAGGTGTTCTCCGTCCAGGAGGTGTAGACGTACTGCTTCGACTTGGGCAGGTAGGTCACGCCGCCCTGGCTGATCACCGAGTGACCGAGCGGGCTTCTTCGGGTGTCGGTGAGCACCGGCCGCTTCTCCTCGATGTTGGTCGTCCACTGCGGTTGGCTGCCTGAAAGGCCTTGGTAGAACTGCCACTTCGACCGTTCCTGCACGGCGTCGCGCGGCACCCGCGCCAGATAGAGGCTGGTCGGGTCCGGTACGACATCGCTGTAGGAGTCACGCCAGTTGCCATCGATCCCGTAGGCGTAGACGTAACCGTCCAGCGCGTCGCGGTAGTCCTTGCCGTAGTCGAGGAACATCACCGTGGTGAAGACGCCACCGGAGAACATCGGCGCAGTGCGGTCCCAGGACCAGTTGATGCCGTCTGCGGAGGAGGCGATGGTCGCAGCGGGCGCGCGGTTGAAGTCGTACGCCAGATCCTGCACGGCGAGATACTTCTTACCCGCGACGCACGCCATACCGGTCGGCTTGCGGGTGTATCCGGTGCCGGACCAGACCTGCCCAATCTGGTCTCCCTGTGCGAGATTCACCCCGCGCAGTCCCTTCGCTGGTGTGCCGCTGATCCGGGTGACGCCGATGTCGGAGGCGGTGAATCCGAAGCCCCGGCCGTCTCCGTAGGCCGCATACAGCTGATCGTCACTACCCCAGCAGTTGGGCCAGAGGTCACCGTCCGCACCGGCCCGCACCGTGGGCGCGTCCGCGACCTGAAGTTGTAGCCCTCTCGTCGGCCGATCGCTGGCCGCAGCCGTCGATCCACCAACCATCGCCCCGCAGGTGAGTACGGCAGCAACCGCGGCGCCCGCCGCGCGCGTGCCGCGCCAGTTCGGTCTCATTGCATGGCCTCCATTGGCTCGCCGGTGATTTCGAGGTCCTCCCGGCTCGCGAACTGCGGCCGGTGTGCGACGGGTTTGTCCAGATAGAAGAACGCAGTGGATGCGAGGTCGTCGGTGAGCGCGCGGTAGAGGTGACCGGGACGCCAGCCGAGCGCCTGGATGTCGACCGTAAGGTCCTCGGCGAAGTGGATCGGATCCGGGACGTGCCAGCGGTACATGCCGAAGCGCTGCTGAGATCGGTAGAGCCCGTCGGGTGCGATGACCTGCGGCATACCCAGATAGGGCGTGGTGTAGGCGGTGTAGCCCTTGCCCGGCACGTCGAAGTTCCACGCGCCGCCGAAGTAGTCCTCGGTGCCGGTCCCGCAGATCGTCGGGAACGCGCCGTCGGCTTGATCGCGGTCACCGTCGAGGTAGAACTTGATCTCACCTTCACCCCACCAGCCCGGGCTGTTCACACCCCAGGCGAGGTACGTCCCGACGTAATGACCACGCCCCTCGACACCGTCCAGGATCTGATGAGTCTGCCCACGTCCCAACGGATTGGAGCGATGAAACTGCGCGTGGAAGTACCCCGTGCCGGCGTTGCCGTCGCCGGTCTCATAGGTCAGCTGGTAGTAGAGCGTCACGCTGCTGTCGGCAAGGTTCTCCACCGTCAGGCGCGCCCGGTCGGAGAACGGCATCGGCCAGTAGCTGTTGAAGCCGCCATGCGGGTTGGCCGCGACCATCGCCGAGGAGACCTGAGCGAATTGCCCCCAGCCCTGGGCGAAGAAGTCACCGAGCGGCACCTCTACGGCAGGCTCATTCGCACCATCCCAGTAGGCCCGCAGCACCAGCGAACGCCAATTGTCCCGGTGGGTGGTTAGCCACAGGTGGGTGATCACCCCCGCCCCGTCGATGGAAGCAAGCTCGAAGGTGCTCCCAGCAGCGATGTCCACGCTGGGTGAAATCTTCCAGCCGACTCCGAGCTCGGCGGCGCACGCGGCGCCGGTCCCTTCCGTCGCGCGGCCGCCACCGCCCTTCCGGCCATCGAAGTTCTCCGGCGAGATCGACCGGGTCTGCACGTTGCGCAGGCGGGCAAGATCGAAAGTCATGCGTATTCCTTTCGGAGGGAACGGCTTCGGGCAACCGTGACGCCATCGATCGAGTTGGCCGAGCCGGCCTCGACGGCACTTGTCCAGAGTGCCGCACCGGCGATCATCGCGACCGGTGCCGGCACCAATAGGGCGATCGAAGCAGTGACCTGTGTCGTGAGCCACACCCCGGCCACCAGGAGTGCCGGCGCCGCCGCGAAGCGGACCGGCCACCGCAGCACGAGCCCGCAGGCCTGTGCCCATCGCTCGCCGGCCGATGTGCCCGGTTCGATCAGACCGCTGCCGCCCAGAACCGCGACGGTCACCGGAACCAAGAGCGTGGTGGTCGCGCCACCGACTCCGACCGGAGCCAGGGCGACCGGCATGTGGGTACGCCGCCATACCTCGACTGCAACGAGGGTCAGCACAAGACTGACGGCCAGTGGCAGAACTGCCGTGATGCTGCGAATTGCGCCGTTCCTGAGGGCTTTCACCCAGGTTGCGGGACGGGACTCATCGCGGCTCAGCACATCGTCGACCACCGCGAAGAGCGCACCCACGGACGGCGCAATGGCCACGGCGGCAAGCAGCGTTGACAGCGGCGTCACCCCGGGCGCGATGAGGAGCACGAGCGTGGTGACCACGCACACCGCAACCGAGGCGACCAGCAGCATGGGCAGGTGATCCCAGAGCCCTCGGACCGACCGGCGCAACACCAGGTGCTGAGTCTGCGCCGTGCTCATCCGCGGATCCCCGAGGAGGTGATGCTTGCCACGAAGGCCCGCTGGAAGACCAGGAACACCACCAGCACCGGCACGACGACCGCGGTGATCGCCGCGAAGACCACGACCGACGAACCACCCTGTCCTGCTTGCAGAGTCACGAGCCCGATCGGCAACGTCATCTTCTCCTGGCTGCTGATGAAAATCAGCGGTCCGAAGTAGTTGTTCCAGGATGCCTCGAAGCTAAGGATCGACATCGCCGCCACCGCGGGACCGGCCAGCGGCATGATCAGCCGGAACAGGATCCAGAGGTGGCCGGCGCCATCGATCCGGGCCGCCTCGTCCAGTTCCTTCGGGATGGTGTTGAAGTACTGCCGGAAGAAGAAGATCGCAAAAACATTGATCAGGGCGGGAAGCCACAGCGCCTGCAGTGTGTCGATCAGCTGCAGATTCCGCATGAGCACGAACACCGGGATGACAGTCATCTGCACCGGAACCATCAGCGCGGCGAGCATGAGCGCGAAGAGCTTCTCCCGCCCACGGAACGGCAATCGCGAAAAGCCGTATGCCGCAAGGACACTCACCAACACCGAGCCCACGGTTGAGATCGTCGCGACGATCAGGCTGTTCAGCGCCATCCGCCAGAACGGGATGAGCCCGTCGATGTCGCGGAAGTTTTGGACGGTGAACGGCTTCGGGATCCAGTTGGGCGGGATCCCGAAGGCGTCGCCTTCGCCGGTCAAACTCTCGACGATCAGCCAAACCAATGGAGCGAGCATGATCAGCCCGACAGCGAGCAACACGACGCCGAGCAGCAGACGGCCGGCGGAGGGGCGCTTCGCACGCAACTGCCGAGTGCTCCTCGTGCTCATGTCTCGTGCACCCAGCGCTTACCGACCCAGAACTGCAGGGCGGTGACAGCGGCCATGATGACGAACACCAGCAGGGAGACCGCCGAGGCGTAACCGACCTGGAACGCCTGAAATCCCTTCTGGTAGAGGTACATCACGATAGTGATGGTCGAGTTGTCCGGCCCGCCGTTCGGGGTGATGATCTGCACCGGGTCGAAGATCTGGAAGGCACCGATGAACGTGATGACGCCGGCGAAGAGGATCGTCGGCGACATCAGCGGGATCGTGACATTCCAGAGCACCTGCCACCCGTTGCACCCATCAGATCGGGCGGCTTCGATCAACTCGGTCGGCACCGTCTGCAGCCCGGCGAGCATGATCACGAAGGTGAAGCCGATCGTGTGCCACCAGTCGATCGCGATGATCGCCGGCAGGGCCCAGTTCGGATCGGTGAACCAGGCCGGCGTCGAGATGCCGAGCTGGCCCAGGTAGTAGGTGCCGACGCCGAATGTCGGGTCGAGCACGTACTTCCACAGGAGCGCGACGGCGGCCCAGGAGATCACGAACGGGAAGAACAAGGAGGTCCGCACGAAGTACGACAGCGCACGGCCGGTCAGCCGATTCACGCCGAGCGCCAGCAAGAACCCTCCGACCAGGTGGGTGACCACAGAGGCGAGGGCGAAGATGAACGTGTTCGCGAGCGCCTTGTAGAGCAGCGAATCACCGAACATCTGCCGAAAGTTGCCCAGCCCGTTGAACTTCGAAGCAGTCAACATGTCCCAGCTGAAGAACGACAGCACGATTGCCGCGATGAACGGCCCGAGAATGAACACCAGGAACAACAGCGTCGCCGGCGCCACGAAGGCGAAGCCGGTCCACTGCCGATGGCCGGCACCGACCGACGGTGCGCGTTGCGCCGTGTCGGCCTCGCTCACAGAAGCGCCTGCATCTGCGAGTTCGCCTTGCGCAGCGCCTCCTCCACCGACGACGTGCCGGTGATCGCCGCCTGCCAGCCCTTGGTGACTGCCGTCTGCACCTGCGCACCCTGGTCGGGGCTAGGGATCGGCGTGCCGTATCCGATGGCCTTGGAGAGCAGTTCCGAGCCCTTCGGGGCGTCCTTCAGGAAGACCTGGCTCTGCGCGACCGAGGTCAGTGCGGGGATGTTGGTGCCACCGATGCTGGCGTAGAACTCGGACGCCTCCTTGCTCATCAGCCACTTCAGGAATGTCCAGGCGTCCTCCTTTTTCTTGGACGCTTTGAGGATCGGCCAGCCGTCCCACCCCACCGGCGAACCGTTGCCCTTCTTGGTCGGCCAGTTGACGATTCGCGTCTTTTCCACCATTTTCAGCCGGCGGATGTCGAGGGTGACATAGCGACCGCCGCCCAGCGTGGCGAGTTTGCCCTTGGCGAACGCGGACGGTGCGTCGAAGGCCCCGCCGGGCTTCGGCGAAAGCCCCGCGTCCAAGAGCTTCTTGACGAAGGTGGCAGCCTCGATCGCCTCCGGTGAGTCGAAGGTCGCCTTCTTCCAGTCGGCGTCCAGGGTGCTGGCGCCGTTGGTCAGTAGCCACGGCATGATGTCGCCGAACGGGAAGCCGTAACCGATGCCGAGCAGGTACGCGCCCGTCTTGGCCTTGATCTGACGGCCTGCCGTCTCGAACTCGTCCCAGGTCCAGTCGGGGGCCGGCAGGTCCACACCAGCTTTGGCGAAAACATCGGTGTTGCAATACATCTCGACCGTGTTGTAACCGCCAGGGATGTAGTAGGTCTTGCCGTCCGGAGAACCGTACTTGGTGGTCCATTCCTTGAGGTTCGGGTCGATCCCTGCGTAGAACGCGTCGGTGACGTCCTTGTCTCGCTTGATGTAGGAGTCCAGTGGTTCGAGCAGTCCCTTGGCAGCAAACAAGCGTTGCCCCTCAGTGGCGACATCGACGATGTCAGGCACCTTGCCACCGGCGATCTGGGTGGACACCGTGTTGGCAAACGAACCCCAGTCCCCCGCCGCGATGCCGGTTGCCTTGATCTTGATTTTCGGATGCGACTTGTGGAAGGCATCGAACAGCGCCTGGAACGCCTTCTGCTGCGTGGCATCGCCCAGATAGATGAGCGACAGCTCGCCGTTGCCCGCCGACGCCGGCCCACCAGTCGACCCTCCGCACGCCGCGAGCGAGGTCAGGGCCGGGATCGTGGCAGCCGCACCGACGTAGCGCAGCACCGACCGCCGACTCGGCCTCCCGTTGGCTGCCGCACCGACAGGAACGCGGTCGTTGCTCATGATGCCTCCAGGTCGATCCCAGCAGTGTGAGAAATCGTTTTCTTCCGAGGCGAATGTAGACAGCCGCGAGAAGGACCGTCAACCGAAAGTCGTGATTTGGGTCACGCGACGTCCTTGACCGTCGTAGCCTGTCGTCATACGGTCAGAAATCGTTTTCTTCCGTTCAGTCCGTTCTCACCGAGAGCCGAACATCTCCCCTGTGCCCCCGACCAAGGGAACTCATGACCACACCGGCCACTGGGCAACAGTCGACCTCCCCACGCCCTGTCCTCACCCGACGCGCACTGCTCGGCGCGGGACTCGGCCTTGGAGCCGCCGCCGCACTCTCGGCGTGCGGCTCCGACGACCCCAACGATCTGTCGTTCTGGAACTTCTACGGACCAAGCCCCACCCCGTCGACGACGAGTGACTGGTTCAAGTCCGTCACCGACGAGTGGAACCGCAACAACGACGTGAAGGTGCGCCCGCGCTTCATCGCCGGCTCGGCATACCTGAACGGCAACACCTTGCAGACCGCCTTCTCCGCGGGATCAGGCCCGGACATCTTCCTGATCAGCCCCGGAGATTTCCTGCGCTATCAGAACGGCGGGGCCCTCCTGGACCTCACTCCCTATCTGCCCGAAGGAGCCCGGGAGGACTACGTCAAGGGCGCGCTCGACACCCGCACGGTGGACGGCAAGGTCTACGCGCTGCCGATGGAGATCGAGCCACTGGTGGTCTACTACGACAAACGTGCCTTCGAGCAGGCCCATCTGGCGGAGTCCGATCTGCCACGCACCTGGGACCAGTTCCTCGACGTCGGAACGAAACTGACCAACCGCAACCGCTTCGGGGCGCTGTTCGAGACGCTTCCTGGCTACTACCAGAACTTCGTCTGGTACCCGTTCCTCTGGCAGGGCGGAGGCGGTGCAGTCGCGGACGGCAAGAGCATCTTCGACTCCGAGGCGGCTCGGGGCGCACTGGGCTTCTGGCGGGAGACCCAGCGCCGTGGCATCGCTCCCAAGGCCGCACTCGGCGGCGGTTCCGGCGACACCCCGTCCAATCTCGCGGTCGGTTACTGCGCGATGCAGCAGTCGGGCATCTGGGCGGTGGCCGACTTGAAGACCCAGGTCCCCAAGTTCGAGTACGGCATCTTCCCGCTGCCGATCCCAGAGGGCGGCAAGCAGGTCACCGACGGTGGCGGCTGGGCGTTCGCGGTCAATGCGCGCGGCAAGAACCCAGAGGCCGCAGCGCGTTTCGTCTCCTGGGCGCTGGCATCCACCGACGCCGCGGGCATCGACCGGGCGCGACGCTGGAACACCGTTGCGAAAACCAACCTGCCGCCGCGGACCAGCGTCCGCAAGGCGGCTGAGGCGAAGGGCGATTTCACCTCGGGCGTACTCAAGACCTTCGCCACCTCGATCGCACCGACCCTACGGTCGGAACCGCGATATCCGCCGGAGGTTTACAAGGCGATCTCCGACGCGATCCAGAGCACTCAACTGAGCGGGAACGCGCCAGCCGGAGCCGCGCGCCAGGCATCAGACGTCATCGACAACTTCCTACTCACCTACCGAGGCGGGTCGATCCTGTGACATCCCAACCCTTTTCGTATGACGTGCCGACCCGACGCACTGGGCGGGAGGCATCGTGGCAGCGCTGACCTCGATCACCACGAAGGCGGCCGGCAAGCCGGCGATGTCGGCAGAGCGCCGCAAGCGGGAGACCCGCGCGGCGTGGCTGTTCCTCGCGCCGGACGCCATCGGTCTGCTCGTGTTTGTCGCCATACCAATGGTGTTCGCGCTCGCCCTGTCCCTCTTCGACGTCGACGGATTCGGCAACTACCGGTGGATCGGACTCGACAACTTCCATCGGATGCTGTCGGACCCGATGCTCGGCCGGGCGATCGGCGTGACCGTGAAGTACGTCGTGCTCTTCGTGCCGTTGTCGTTCGCCTTCGGCCTCGGCCTGGCGTTGCTGGTGTGGAACAAATTCCCCGGCGTCGGCATGGTCCGCACTCTGCTATTCCTGCCGAATGCGTTGAGTCTGGTGGTGATCGGGCTGCTGTGGCAGTTCCTGCTGGTGGACAAACAGGGCGTCCTGACCAAGATGGGGCGACCGTTCGGCCTGGGCGACGTGTCCTTCCTCGGCGACCCGAAATGGGCGCTGCCGACCTACGTGCTGATCAGCGTGTGGTACTCGATGGGCTACCAGATGCTGCTCTTCCTCGCCGGCTTGAACGACATCGACGGCGAACACCTCGACGCGGCTCGAGTCGACGGCGCCGGCGCCTGGCAGCGCTTCCGGCATGTCATCTGGCCGCTGCTCGGACCGACCAGCTTCTTCGTGCTGATCACCTCGCTGGTCGCGTCGGTCACCGGCCTACAGGCCTTCGACCTGGTCTACGTGCTGACCAAGGGCGGACCGGACAACCAGACGTCCACCATCGTGTTCTACATCTACCAACAGGCCTTCAGCTTCGGACATTTCGGGTATGCCGCAGCAATCACCGTGATGCTGGTGCTCTTCCTGGTCATCGTCACCGCAGCGTTGTTCAAGGTCACCGGAGGAGGACGGCTCCATGCCCGTTGACACCACCGAATCCCGCACAACCGCACCGACCACTCCGGCACCACCGCGTCGTGCAACCCGGCGCAAGCGGCCCGCCGGTGGCCAACTGGCCCGAGCACTCGTGGCGTGGGCGATCGCCCTCCTCACCGTGTTCCCGTTGGTCTGGCTGCTGCTCACCGCGTTCAAGCCCGAGGGAGAGTCGTTCTCCGGCGGCTGGCCGTCGCACTGGACCTGGGACAACCTGAAGTTCGTCCTCACCGAGGTGCCGTTCCCGCGCTACCTGCTCAACAGCGCGATCGTCTCGGTCGTGGTCACCGTGCTTGCTCTCCTCTTCCACTCGATGGCCGCATACGCGTTGTCACGACTACGTTTTCGCGGGAGCGGACTGGTCCTCGGCGCGATGGTTTCAACGATGTTGGTGTCGCTCCCGGTGATCCTCGTGCCGTTGTTCCTGATCGCCAAGGCCCTCGGGCTGCTCGACAACTTCGCGGGGCTGATCGTGCCGATGATCTTCAACGCGTTCGGCATCTTCCTGCTGCGCCAGTATTACCTCAACTTCCCCACTGAGCTGGAGGACGCGGCACAGCTGGACGGCTGCGGCTACCCGCGCCTGTTCTGGCACGTCGTGCTGCCACTGTCCCGGCCTGCCCTGGCGTCGCTGTCGGTGTTGTTCTTCCTGGCCAACTGGAACGCGTTCCTCTGGCCGCTCGTGATCACCTCCAACCCCGACCTCGCGGTCGTGCAAGTCGGAATGTCGAGCCTGCAGGGGCAGTACGCCTCGGCATACAACTATGTGCTCGCCGGGTCACTGATCGCGGTCATCCCGACGATCCTGGTCTTCCTGCTCGGCCAGCGCTGGCTGATCGAATCGATGAAGAGCAGCGGCCTGAAGTAGCCAACCCCTCAGTCGCGCAACGAACTCCCCCGCACGACGAGCTCGGTGCGTAGTCGCCGAGTGCGAGCAGCGGGCTGCGCGTCCAGCGGCACGCCGATGCGGTCGAGCAGCAGTCGACCGGCCAAAACGCCCATCTCGTATGCCGGTTGGGCCACGACCGTGAGCGGGCGTTCGGTGAACTGCGTCCACGGTGCGTCGTCGAAGGCCACCAAACCGACGTCGCGGCCCGGCACCAGACGCCGGTGGCGCAACTCCTCGAGCACGCCGAGTGCCATCTCCGAGTTGGCGACGAAGAACGAGTCCGGCGGATAGCGCCCGTCCAACAGGTCGGCTGCGGCGAGTCCCGCACGGTCTGCGCGGTAATCGGCATACCGCACAAGGTTTTTCGGCGAGCGGCGACTGTGCGCGGCCATCGCTCGCCGATAGCCGGTGAGCCGCTGCACGGCGGTGCCGGCCGACTCCGGCCCGGTGATGCACGCCGGCCGACGCCAGCCCTGCTGCAAAAGGTGTGTGGTCGCCTCCTCGGCACCGGCGGCCGATCGCACCAGCACCGAGTCGACGGGCTCGCGCAGCGGGCGGTCGATTGCCACCACCGGGACACCGAGGCGTTGCAAGTGGGAGATGTCGCTGCTGACCTCGTTGGGCGACAACACCACCCCGCTGACCTGCTCGCGCACGGCGACGTCGAGGTAGCGCGCCTCCTTGGCCGGGTCCTCGTCGGAGTTGCAGAGCACCACCGAGTAGCCCTGCTCCTGCGCGACATCCTCAAGGCCCCGAGCGACGGCGGTGAAGAACGGGTTGGCGATGTCGGAGATGATCAGCGCCCAGACGTCGGTGCGCTGCAGTCGCAGGCTGCGGGCCACCCCGTTGCGCCGGTACCCGAGTTCGGCTGCGGCGACCCGCACCCGCTCGGCGAGTTCGGTGTCGACGGTCGCCTGGTTGTTGAGCGCGCGAGAGACCGTGGCCACCGACACCCCCGCCGTCGCTGCGACGTCCTTGATGGTGACGATGGCGCTTCCTCCTCACGGGTCCGGATCGACGGCGGCTGCACGACGCGCCCAGCCGCTCGGTTCGACGGCCCGACCTTACCCGTCGGCAAACGTTTTCCGCGCGCCGTGCCGTGCGATGGGCGGCGGCGCCGGCGCACGCTTCCCGACGAGTGCCGGCACCGGCGATCGACGGGACCCGTCTGTCACCCTGACGACGAAACCGACCGCTGACGGCGAGATCTCGCCGTCAGCGGTCGGAGGGACCGTCAGCCTCGCTTAAGGATGCGCGATACTGGTAGGGGTGCGCTATTCGAACCAGGCAGGGTTCCCTGCAGCGGTGGCTGAGTTCCCATCCCTGCGCAGGGAGATGTACTCGGTCCACTGGTGCTCGACCAGCTCCGCCCATTGGGCGGCTGTGCTGTGCGCGAGGCCCAGGTAGTCAGCCAGGACGGGGACCGGAAGCTCCTTGGCAAGGTGCGCCAGGGCGGCGTTCCTCGATGGCCGCACTCCAAGATCCAGGCGCTGCTTGATTCGCACGGCCAGGCTGTTCGGGTCGACGTGGCGGCCAGGGTTCTTCCCTGGGAAAAGCCATCTGGTGTTGGTCAGTTCGGCCGCTTGCCGCTGTTGCAGAACGAGATCCGCCAAGGCTTCCGGAAGCTGGATCGGCGTCCTACCGACGAGAAGCTCAACGTGGTCTCCACGGCGGACGATCTGCTCGATCCTTATGGTGACTAACGCGGTTGGACCGAGGGCGAAGAGAAGCAGGAGGGCGCCAGCCACACGGAGGTTCAACGGCAGCGTGACGTCGACCGTACACCTGCGGAGAGTGGCCCAGCGCTGGTCTGTGGAGAGGAACTCTGACGGCCGGCGGTGGCGTCGCAAGGGCACGAGCAGTCCGCCGACCAAGCCTTGGCGGCGAGCCCAACGGACGAAGTCACGGATCTCGGCCCGAGCTGGTGGTCCGGTGGCGAGCCAGCGATCGAACGTTTCCTGTGACAGGTTGCTAAGTTGGTCGCCCTCGGATTCGAGCCAGGACATGAGCCTCGTCGCGAGCAGCAGTCGTTGGCGTGCGTGTTGACGAGTAGCCGGGCGGTGAGGTCGCCGATTCGCTCGTCGCAGGACGTGCCAGACCGCGTATCGGCGCACGATCATCTGGTTCTGGGGTTGCAGGCTGCGGAGTCGATGCGCAAGCCACGCGATGGTGTCGTCGAGCTCTGAGTTCCGAGGTGGCAGAACCTCGGTGAAGACGAGAAGGGCGCGCAGGAATCCAGCCGCTGGGCGGTTGGTTTCATCGTCAAGCGCCTCGTGAGTGAGGGTGTCGCCTGCGGTGAGTCGGCGAAGGATCGCTGCGGATCGACTGCGCGTCCACCCGATAGCTGTCATGGGCCGGCTCTCGACGTCGAAATAGTCCAGCAAGGGCGTGAGCATCTCGAGGACCTCGCCATCGCGCGAGACGACCTCGAGTATCTCCTCCTGAGCAGTGCACCTTGGGCACCGTCCTCGCGAGTAGGGGGCTGCCAGAACTCCGCACGCGTGACACGTCCACGGATGCGGTTGACCACAACAGGCGGCACAAACGAGTTGGTCATCGTCCGAGGCGCCGACCAGTGGCCTGTTCTCGCCGCACTGTGGACACCGTTGAGGCTTTGTCCGGATCCGCTGGTAGCACGCGTTGCAGACCGGACCGAGCGGAAGCTGGGCCCAGACCGGCGAATTCCGGGCACATACCGCACAAGTTCGCCGCGGACGATTGCGCACGTAGCACGGGTAACAGAGATGAGAACCGTTGACACGTCTGACCTTTGGCGAGGTGGGTTCTCCACAGTCCCGGCAAGCGACAGGGTCCGGATCCCAGCACCTGTCGCACAGCCGCTCCCCCGTTGGTCCTCTCCTCGGGACCTGTGAGTGCTCGCGACCGCACTGAGAGC
This sequence comes from Flexivirga meconopsidis, assembly GCF_026162425.1. GTDB lineage: Bacteria > Actinomycetota > Actinomycetes > Actinomycetales > Dermatophilaceae > Flexivirga > Flexivirga meconopsidis. Next base: position 448,509 of record NZ_JAOBQJ010000002.1, read on the forward strand.
ACGCCTGCTTGTGGTGGCGCTTGTAGCAGGCCCAACACAAGCTGCCGCCCTCAACGGCGAGGCTCCTCACGGTATGCGTGCGCCCACAGCCCGCGCAGACGAACGCATCGCGAGGCCTACAGGTCTGACACAGCGGGGCTCCCTCGGCGGTCCTCGTCGCCACGGGAAGGACCCGCCCGCATCCGGAGCACTCGTGACGACGCTCGGGGTCGTGATGGATACAGCCAGAACAGACCAGCCCAAGGACCGAGTGGCGTCCGCCGACCGGCCGTGTGCGACCACAGCGTCCGCAGGGCACGGTTCGCCGTGAGAGGTAACAAGTACCGCAGATGCGATTGCCGTCGGAGCCCCAACGGTTCAGGCGAACTTGTCGGCCGCAGTCCGAGCACTTGCCCGGTACGACGAGATCGGGGTACGGGTCGGCGAGGGCGTTTAGGAGATCAAGGCGGCTCGCCGGACCGTCCGAGCGACCGGAAACCAGCGCGTCCGGGTTGATTTCCAAGTACTGGAGCAGGGCGACCTGAGACTTTGGGTAGAGGTTGAGGGAAGCGATGATCCCGGCCACGGTGTCGCGAACGTTGGGTTCTCCCAGCAGGTCGCTAACCGCATCGACCAACCGGGAGTCGGTCGGCCATGTGGGCACCTCAGAGTCCCTTGGGCCGCCGAATGGTCGAGCGCCGAACGGGGGGTCTCTCTTGAGCCGCAGTTGTGCCGGTCTTGGCAACCGCACGGTTCACCACCGAGACGCTGATCAGGTCTCCGGGCCCGCATGTCAGGATGTCGCATAGAGCAGCGAGCGTGTCCATGGAGAGCCTTTGTGGTGGCTGGGTCACCAACCGGTACACCTGCTCTCGGGACAGGTGGATTCCCCGCTCTTCGAGGTGTGGCAACAGGTCGCTCGTTTGGAACATACCCTGCGTCGCCATGAGCTGGCGCAGGTGCCAGTCGTAGCCCATCTTACGGATCACGATTGATCCTCCCATCGGTGTCGGTCGCGGTCGAGGACGCGCTGAAGGAGGCGATGCCGGTAGTCGTCTGAGACGCCGGCGTACACGGCTGTGGTGGAGGCGTACTGGTGCCCGACCTGATCTTGAACGAAGCGTTCCGGGTAGTCGAACTCGATCAGGTGGGTCACGTAGGAATGGCGAAGCGAGTGCAGGTCGAGCTCTTCCGGTAGGCCTGCCTCCTGCCGGGCATCATTGAACGCTCGATTGATCGACCTCAGTGACAGGCGCCCGGCACGCTCAGACAGGAACAATGCGGGGTGACCAACCGGACCAAAGGCTGGCCGTAGGTCCTCCATCCACTGCTTCAGTGGGTCGATGACCCAGTCCATCTCCGGCACCAGCAAGACGGATCGCCGTTTTGGTGGACCGCCACGCGAGCTCTTTCCCCACCTGACGAACAGGCAGCCCGCGTTGCCGTAGTCAGGCACCTTTGGGTTGCCGTGAAGGTCGGCGATGTCCAGCCCCCAAAGTTCACGACGCCGCAGCCCGAACGCGTAGACCACTTTGAGCACGATGGCGTCACGTTGAGCAGCAATCGCACCCTTCCGGCCCCGACCTCGGATGCTCTCGACGAGACCGTCGGCGGCGTCGAAGAGCCTCTGGACCTCGTCATAGGTCAAAGGACGCCGTCCAGGGTCGCCTTCGTACGGCGTGGTGTGGTGGTAGCTGTTCCACTCGGTCACGACCTGGCTCGGCGCAGACCCGAACTGCTCCGTGCACTTGCTGACCCATTCGTAGTCGGAGCTCGTGAGGTATTCGAGGAAGATCCTCAATGCCGCTTGGTAGCCCCTGATCGTCGTCGGTCGAGCCCCGGCCAGACTCGTGACGAACGCCTCGAACTCGGTGGGCGTCCACTGCCAGGGGTACTGGTTCGAGTACTCGGTGAAGCGCCTCACCACCGCCAGTCTCCCCTCGATCGTCGAAGCCTTCAGCTGCCGCGACCGCTGCTGCGCTACCCAGCCATCCTGCATGGCCGCGAAGGTGGTCCGCTCAGGGTCTGAGGCAGTGCCAGCGCCCTGAAAGCGCCCAGTAACGAGGTTGGTCATTGTTGCATCCTATACAACAATGATGCATGACCGCACGGCCGATCCCGCGCCAGTCACAACGGCGCCCAGCGGGCCACCAGACTTCCCGGAAGCGCAGACCCGGCCTGGCATAGCCCCGCAACGATTCCCTGAACGGCTGCGCCACCGAGGCGCATCCGGAGCCTCAGGAGATATTCTCGTCGATCCACTCAGACATGGTGGTGAGGATCACGTTTCCGGTGCAGACGGTTCCGAGCTCCGTGTCGTACTGACTTGTGAGCCATTGGGCGTTCTCTACATTGAGGTTGGAATTGAAGTCGTGGCCGACCCACATGGGCTTTGAAGTCCAGCCTCTGCCTGCTTTGTGCGCCAAGTGGGCGGCACGATTCACGACATCACCCATATAGACGACGTCGTTCAGGCCGCTGCCGTTGTAGCCGGCTTTGATCATCAGGACCCTGCCCCAGTCGACCCCGATTCCAAGGGTGAGTTCGTCATAGCCCCGCTTGCTGAGATGCTTGTTCAGGAGTTTGCTGAGTGTGTTTGCGCGGCAGGCTACGGTGAAGACGTCGTCGATATCGGACTTGCGCGGGGTGTTGTAGGTGGCCCAAACGCAGTCGCCAACGATGTTGACCTCGCGCACGTAGGGGTCGCTATTAAGCGCGGCGACCATCTCGGAGATGAAGGCACGGTACAACTTGGCCAGCGCGGGGCGTTTGTACTTCGTGGTCAGTGCTGAAGAGTCGCGGATGTCGATGAAGATCGCTGAGCAGCGACCGTAGAAGCCGTTGGCGTAGGTCAGTCGATCACGGTCCGGCAATGCGTCTACCTCCTCGAACTGGCCGGCCGGCTGGTTGAGGATGTCAGCGATTCTTGCGGAACTGTCGACGTAGGAATAGGGCTTAAAGTTGCCGTCCATCGTTAGGACCCGACCTGCGCGATCGCTGCGGAGAGGGCAGGCCGGCTCGTCACGGAGACCACCACCAGGTGGACCCATAGATGCGGTAGCCGAGGTCCTGAGTCCCGAGGTCCTTCCATCGGTCCTCGCCGTTCTTGGTGCTGTACTTGGCCTCTTTGTTGAGCCGCCCGTAGACGGCGGCGCTGACGTAGCTCGGGTAAACTGGGTCGAGCGCGGCCATTTTAGCGGCGTTGTTCGCTGCATTGCTAACCCAGACCAAGTCGTTGCTGCCCCGTACTCCCGCGCGGATCACGTGGATCGTGGAGGTGTCGATACCGACTCTGTGTCTGAGGGTGTAAGTCGACTTAGGGTACTGGCTCTTTATTGCGGGCTGGATCAACTCTTTGGCAACCCAGTTGATTCTCAGGGCTGCTTTAGCAGCGTTCGAGTTCTTGCTGTCACCCAGGAACACTCCCATCACGCGGTCGCCGTCGAATGCTGTGATGGTGCCGTCGTGGTGGCGGATCATCCGGGAGCTGGCGTAAAGGAACGTCTTGTAGATCTCCGCCGAGAAATGCCACTTTTTGCCTTTCACCATCTGCGTCGACCCCGCAAGATCCGCGTAAAGGACCGTTGCGTCGAGCGTCACTGCGAGGTTGCTGAGCGCGACGTCATCAGTGGCGGGCACAACGCGACCGTCGCGGGTGACCCATTGCTCGCGGAGCGTCTTGGTGACGAAATCTTCGAGCTCAGTGCGAATGGTCATGATCGGTGGTGTCCATCAAGTCGTGGCCGCGATGACGGTACCGACGGCGAGCAGCAGCACCGCGATAGCGAGGGCGAGCAGGCTCCAACTGCTGAAGAGATACTTCTGTCGGGCGACGGTTGCGTTTGCCCAGATCTGATTAGCCAGCTGTTTGCCTGTCTCGTCGGGGTCCCCCAGCATTCTCATCAGGTCCGCGTGGTGGGCATCCGGATCCTTCTTGTACTTGCGGGCAACGTGCTCGTAGTAGATGAGCGAGGTGGGCTCGCCCACCTTGAGCCGCGGAACGACCACGTACAGGGCCAGTGCAGTCGCGGCCAGCAGTGCGACCAGCCCAGCAACGACGAAGAAACGTGCGGTACAGGAAAGCTGGGTCGAGTGGTCGAACAATGCGTTGGCGGCCAGACCTCCGAACACCCCAGATCCGGCTAGCGAGCCAGCGGCTTTGGTGTCGGCGAACCGGAGCCAGTCGTTGGTGTGCTCAAGCACCCTCCACAAGTTGTCGGTCATCTCGCTCCTCCGAGCTGTGCTGCCTGCGGTCACTAAATCCGGCCTGAGTAGTCGGCCTGTGTGGGGTGTCACCGAGCGGTAACACCCCACACACGTTGCATCTGCCGAATATGGCGCGCTTTCAGCTGCAGCCGCTGGTCGAGCCGCAACCCTCGCAGACGTAGCAGGAACCGGCGGGGCGCATCTTGGTGCCACAGGTCATGCAGATCGGCGCGTCCGCGGCCTTGCCCTGGAACTTCTCCAGCAGCTCGGCCGAGGAGTGGATCTCACCGGACACCGCTCGCGCATCGGCCGCACCCGAACCCGACTCGAGGTCGGACTCGGCCGCATCGGCGCCGGCGCTCGCGGAGTCGTCGGCCTGCTCGACCTCGTCGCTCTTCTTGGAGGTCGCACCGACCGACTGCGAGTAGGACGCGATCTCGTCGGCAGCCTCGTCGGCGTCGTCGCGCTCCTCGGCATACGAGCCGGTCTCGAGCTGGCGGGCCCGCTCGGCGGCGGTGTGGATGCCCATGAACGAACGGGTCTCGAAGTCCATGTGATCCAGCGCCAGGCGGCGGAAGACGTAGTCCATGATCGACTGCGCCATGCGCACGTCCGGGTCGTCGGTCATGCCGGCCGGCTCGAACCGCATGTTGGTGAACTTCTCGACGTAGGTCTCCAGCGGCACGCCGTACTGCAGCGCGACCGAGACGGCGATCGAGAACGCGTCCATCATCCCGGCCAGGGTCGAACCCTGCTTGCCGAACTTCAGGAAGAGCTCACCGAGCTGACCGTCGTCGTAGGTGCCGGCGGTGAGGTAACCCTCGGCGCCGCCGACCGCGAACGAGGTGGTCTGGCTGCCCCGGCGCTTGGGCAGCCGGCGACGCACCGGGCGGTACTCCACGACCTTCTCCGGCTCGGCTGCGGCCTCCGTGCCCACGGACTTGTCCGACTTCTTGCCGTCGGACAGCGGCTGGCCCACCTTGCAGTTGTCGCGGTAGACCGCGAGCGCCTTCAGCCCGAGCTTCCAGCCCTCGAGGTGCACCTCAGCGATGTCGTCGACGCTCGCGCTCTCGGGAAGGTTGACGGTCTTGGAGATCGCGCCGGAGAGGAACGGCTGCACCGCCGCCATCATCCGCACGTGACCCATCGGAGCGATCGCCCGCTCCCCCATCGCGCAGTCGAAGACCTCGTAGTGCTCCGGCTTGAGACCGGGCGCGTCGATGACGTGGCCCTTCTCGGCGATGTGCTCGACGATCGCCTCGATCTGCTCGTCCTGGTAGCCGAGCTTGGCCAGCGCCCGCGGGATCGTCTGGTTGACGATCTGCATCGATCCGCCGCCGACGAGCTTCTTGAACTTCACCAGCGAGAAGTCCGGCTCGATGCCGGTGGTGTCGCAGTCCATCATGAAGCCGATGGTGCCGGTCGGCGCGAGCACCGAGGCCTGCGCGTTGCGGTAGCCGTTGCGGGCACCGGTCTCCACGACGTCGGCCCAGGCCTTGGTCGCGTAACGGTGCACCTCGGAGTCCATCGCGTCCAGCGTGCGGACCGCGTCGTTGGCGGCCTGGTGCTTGCGCATCACCCGCTGGTGCGCCTCGGCATTGCGGGCGTATCCGGCGTAGGGGCCGACGATGCCGGCCAGCTCCGCCGAGCGCTTGTATGCCGCGCCGGTCAGCAGCGAGGTGATGGCCGCCGCGAGCGACCGGCCGCCCTCGGAGTCGTAGCCGTGGCCGGTGGCCATCAGCAGCGCGCCGAGGTTGGCGTAGCCGATGCCGAGCTGACGGTAGTCGCGCGTGGTGTCGCCGATCGCCTCGGTCGGGAAGTCGGCGAAGCAGATCGAGATGTCCATCGCGGTGATGACCAGCTCGGCGACCTTCTGGAAGGTGGCCGCATCGAAGGTGTCGTCCTCGCGCAGGAACTTCAGCAGGTTGAGGCTGGCCAGGTTGCACGAGCTGTTGTCCAGCGACATGTACTCCGAGCACGGGTTGGACGCGGTGATCCGGCCGGTCTCGGGGTTGGTGTGCCAGGCGTTGATCGTGTCGTCGTACTGGACACCCGGGTCGGCGCACTCCCAGGCGGCCTTGTTGATCTTGTCGAACAGCGTGCGGGCGTCGACCTCCTCGATCACCTCGCCGGTGTGCCGGGCACGCAGCCCGAACGAGGTGCCGTCCTGCACCGCGCGCATGAACTCGTCGGAGACCCGCACCGAGTTGTTGGCGTTCTGGTACTGGACCGAGGTGATGTCCTTGCCGCCGAGGTCCATGTCGAAGCCGGCGTCGCGCAGCGCGCGGATCTTGTCCTCCTCGCGCGCCTTGGTCTCGATGAACTCCTCGATGTCGGGGTGGTCCACGTCGAGCACGACCATCTTGGCCGCGCGCCGGGTCGCGCCACCGGACTTGATGGTGCCCGCGGACGCGTCGGCGCCGCGCATGAAGGAGACCGGGCCGGAGGCGGTGCCACCGGAGGACAACAGCTCCTTGGAGGAGCGGATGCGGGAGAGGTTGAGGCCGGCGCCCGAGCCGCCCTTGAAGATGAAGCCCTCTTCCTTGTACCAGTTGAGGATCGAGTCCATCGAGTCGTCGACCGACAGGATGAAGCAGGCCGAAACCTGCTGGGGCGACTTGGTGCCCACGTTGAACCAGACCGGGGAGTTGAAGCTGAACACCTGGTGCAGCAGCGACCAGGTCAGCTCGTGCTCGAAGATCTCGGCGTCCTGCTCGGTGGCGAAGTAGCCGTGCTCCTTGCCCGCCTTGACGTAGGTGAGCACGACCCGGTCGATGAGCTGCTTCAGGCTCGTCTCACGGGCCTGCGTGCCGAGCGCGCCACGGAAGTACTTGGTGGTGACGATGGTCGAGGCGTTCAGCGACCAGTCGGCGGGGAACTCCACGCCACGCTGCTCGAAGATCGTCTCGCCGGTCTTCCAGTTCTGCTGGACGACGTCGCGCCGCTCCCAGGTGACCTCGTCGTACGGGTGCACGCCGGGCGTGGTGAAGATGCGCTCGACGGTCAACCCCTTCCCAGCGCTCGTGGCGCGACGGGACTGCGGGCTGACGTCTGCCGTGTCGGTCATGTCCAACTTCCTTCCAGAACCGGATCGGTGAATTGCCTGAAATTGCTTGATGCTGCTTGCTATTGGTCGTTCATCAACGGCGGGTGGCGTATGACGCCAGCCCTCTCGTCGCCCACTCATTCATTGTCGTCGGGACCACCGACAGTGGCTTCCGGCTCGACGCCGATGGGCTCGCGCTCGGCCCGCAACAGGGTGATCGCGGCCTCGAAGTCCTCCAGCCCCTCAAAGGCCTGGTAGACGCTCGCGAACCGCAGGTAGGCCACCTCATCGAGGCTGCGCAGCGGACCCAGGATCGCCAGACCGACGTCATGCGCGTCGATCTCGGCGGCGCCCTGTGCCCGGATGGACTCCTCCACCTGCTGCGCCAGCAGCGCCAGGTCGTCCTCGCTGACCGGACGGCCCTGACACGCCTTGCGCACGCCGACCAGCACCTTGCCGCGGCTGAACGGCTCGCTGGCTCCCGACCGCTTGACCACCGTGAGGCTCGCGGTCTCCAGCGTGGAGAACCGCTTGCCGCAGTTGGGGCACTGCCGGCGGCGCTTGATGCAGGTGCCGTCCTCACTGGTGCGACTGTCGACCACGCGGCTGTCGTCGTGACGGCAGAACGGGCAGTGCATGGCGCTCCTCCTTCGAGGTCGGACAGGGTCGTCGCACCCGCTGATCAAGCCCGGAGAAACCCGCTCCTGTGGATGAAGGTGTGGGTATCCGGTGGATGACTTGGGGACAACGTGTGGACTAGATGTGGATGAATCCCAACGATGTAACTACTAGATGTAGGGATGTTAGGCACCTGGACCACAAGCACGCAAGGCACCGGCGCGTCGTGTCGAATCTGTGCAGGTCAGGGGCCGATTGCGGGTGTGTCGTACGGCGTGTCGCGGGCCTCGCGAGCCCGAGTCGCCGATCGCCCCTACCCCTATGACAACAACGGGCGGGTGCAGCACAATCCCGTGCTGCACCCGCCCATTGCGTGAGTCCAGGACACGGTTGGACCCACGCTCTTGCTGTCGCCAACCGACAGCAAAGTCGATCAGCGCGGCAGACTGAGCCGCTGACCGGCATGCACCTGCAACGAATTCAGGTCGTTCGCCTGCTGCACCTTGGCCACCGCGTCGCCAGTGGTCAGCTGCGGATAGGCGCGATGGGCCACCTCGGACAGCGTCTGTCCGGACTGCACGGTGACCGACTGCGGCTGGGCCGGCGGCGCCGCCCACGCACGGGCCGCCAGGGCACCCGACAGACAAAGGACCAGCACCGCGGCACCGATCACCAACCGTCGGCCGCGAGCGGTGAGCCGGACTCCGACGCGCGCCGGGACCGCACGGCGCTGCGGCACCCCGGCGACCGTGGCGGTCGCGCCGGCGCCGGTCGGGACCGACCGCAGGCGACGCCGCGGGCGCGGCGGGACGGTCGCCGGCACTTCCCACTGGGTGACTGCACTCATCTCTTCCTCCTGGACCATGGCCTCCGCCACCGCGCGCTGTTGCGAACGCGTGTGCGATAGGACGTCTGTACGATGTATAGCACGGACGTTCGACACTGTCGAGACACGCGTCGTACAGATGTTTGGCAACTGTGTCCGAAGCCCATACTCTTGTTTCACGAGCATCAGACAAGCACCGACCACCGACAGCCCCTCGGCGGTCGCGCGCGGACCCGGGCCGAAACATGCAGAACGGCGCGGGTTTTCGCGGACACGGGGTCGATCAGGAGATGAGGCGATGGCGAAAGTTCACAAGCTGCCGGACCGGTCAGGTGAGAGCCTGACCACACGGCAGCGCAAGGTGCTCCAGGTGATCCGCAGCTCCGTCGCACGTCGCGGTTACCCGCCGAGCCTGCGTGAGATTGGCGATGCCGTCGGCCTCACCAGCCCGAGTTCGGTGGCGCACCAGCTGACGATGCTCGAGCGCAAGGGCTACTTGCGCCGCGACCCCAACCGACCGCGCGCCATCGAGGTGATCGACCCCGAAGCCGGTCGCGACCAGCGCGGTGTCCGCGGCGGCTCCAGCGTGACCGCCGCCGACGAGACCAGCGTCGACGAGACGGGCCTGGGCGACGAGCGGCCGTCGGCGTCATACGTGCCGGTCGTGGGGCGGATCGCCGCCGGTGGCCCGATCCTGGCCGAGGAAGTCGTCGAGGACGTCTTTCCCCTGCCGAAGCAGATCGTCGGCGAGGGCGACCTGTTCCTGCTGAAGGTGGTCGGTGACTCGATGGTCGATGCCGCGATCTGCGACGGCGACTGGGTGGTGGTGCGCCAACAGCCGACCGCGAGCAACGGCGAGATCGTCGCCGCGATGCTCGACAACGAGGCGACGGTCAAGACGTTCAAACGCACCCGCGGAAAGGTGTGGCTGCTGCCGCACAACGAGGCCTACGAGCCGATCGACGGCGACGACGCCACGATCCTCGGCAAGGTCACCGCGGTGCTGCGCAGGGTGTGAGCCGGCGTACCCACGTTGCCGCTCAGCCGGTCGGCAGTTCGCCTATCAGCTGAGCGGCGGTACGGGCGAAGCTCAGCGCCTGCTCTTTCGTCGGGCGAGCGCCTGGTGCATGTGCCACGGTGTTGCGCACGAGCCGGAGGTTCCAGGCGGCATCGACGAACCGCGCATCGACGACGCCCGCCTCCCGCAACGCAGCCAGCACCCCGCGCGGCGCGGTACGGGTGCGCACCTGCGGGTCGACCTGCCGGGCCGCCTCGTTCATCCTGCGCTCCAGCACCGACCACGCGGTGAGGATCAACCCGCTCGGGTCGTCCTCGGCACGATCGGCCCAGCCGTCCGGCAGGGATGCGCGCGGCCCGATCGCCTGGTCCCCCGCGGACTCGTCGGCGCTGGCCCGCGCCGACGCCAGTGCTTCGTCCAGCTCGAGTTGCACGCCGCCTCCGCTGAACCTGCGCAACCGGTCCAGCGCGCCGGCGATCTGCCGGCGGAAGATCAGGATCGCCACCAGGAATGCGACCGGCCAGGACAGCACCGATCGGATAAGCTCGCTCACCTCACCGACATCCATCCGGCGAGCGTAATTGAGCAGCGTGACGATTAGGCCTGGTCGGCAGGCGTGCGGGTGACGTCGCGCGCGAGCCGGGTGAGCGTGGCGCCGAGCGGGGCATCCAGCCGGATGCTCACCTCGTCGTCGGTCGCACGCGTCCAGCCGTGGGTCACGATCGCAACAGGTATGCCGAGCCGAGCCGCTCGCCGGACGAATCGGTAACCGGACATGACGGCGAGCGACGAGCCGAGCACGAGCAACGAAGACGCCTGCTCGACATACGAAAAGCATTGTTCGACAAGGTCTTTGGCGACCGACTCGCCAAACATCACCACGTCCGGTTTGAGCAGGTCCGACCCGCAGACGATGCAGTGGACGATGTGGAATCGGCTGATCAGCTCGTCGGCGATCGCGACATCGCCGTCCGGCCGCAACGGACCCTCGGCGGAGCGGTCGAAGTCCGGATTGGCCAGCGTCAGCCACTCGTCGACGGTCTCCCGCCGGTAGCGCTCCCCGCACTGCATGCAGACGACATGGGTGAGGCTGCCGTGCAGCTCGGCGACCCGGTCGGCGCCGGCGCCCTGGTGTAGCCCGTCGACGTTCTGGGTGATGATCGGCCCGATTGCCCCGGCGCGTTGCAGCCGAGCGACCGCGTAGTGGCCGGAGTTGGGACGGGCCGCGGCAAACCGCGGCCAGCCGACATACGACCTGGCCCAATAGCGCTGCCGGGCAACGGGATCGGCGAGCAACTCCTGCGCCGTCATCGGCTGGAATCGCCGCTCCCCGTCCGGACCGCGGTAGTCAGGGATGCCGGACTCGGTCGACAGGCCGGCCCCGGTGAGGGCGACGACATCACCCGCGCGGAGCAGGTCGCGCAGCGCATCCGGATCGGTGGTCACCACGCGCTCAAGCTCTCACACCGCTGCCCGAAGCGGCGCCTCGCCCTGCCGTCAGTTGTTCACCGCGGTCGTGGTCGCCACCGTCGAGACGATGACCGCGGCCAGCACTGCGTCCTGCGCGCTCTTGATCGCCGCTGCCGCGGCGCCCGCGGCCCAGTCCTGCTCACCGACCGCCTTGGCACGCTTCTTGAGCTCGCGACCCGAGACCCCGAAGCGGTCGGCGTCGTAGACCTTGGTGACGGCGTCGGCTGCGGCGAGCAGCGCCACCAGCGATCCACTGTGCAGGTCCGGCCGCGCGGTGCCGTCGAGCACCCGGCCGCCGGCGTTCAGCAGGGTGTCGCGGGTCGCGCCGTCCAGCACGGGATGCTTGGTCGACTGCAGGAAACCGCCGTCGTCCCTGCGCACCGCCCCGTAGGCGACCAGGCGCTCATAGACCCGGTCGGTCATCCCTTTGGCGAGTTTCGGCAACACCTTCTCCGGCTTCTTGCCAACGCCCTCGGCGAAGACCGCGAGCGCATGGTCCAGGAGCGGGTCGCCGCCCGGGCGCTCGTCGAGCACGACCAGCCGGCCGTCCTTGATCGCCACCCGCTGATACGCGGCCAGCTCGGTCAGCACGGCGCCGGCGAGCGCCAGATCGAGCTGCGAGCCACCGGCCAGGCGCTTGCCCTCGGGACTGGTCGCGACGAGCAGGACTTCGCAGCAGATCAGCATGCTCCGACCGTATGACGAGAGCCTCCGGCATACATCAGCCTCAAGTCGGAGCCGCAGCCAACTTCGATTAGCGATCGACCGCAACTGGCGATTATCAATAACATCGGGTTATTCTGGTCACATGATTGATGCGGCAGGACTGCGGGTGATCAAGGCGATCCACGACGAGGGCAGTTTCACGGCCGCCGCTGCGTCGCTCGGCTACTCGCAGCCGGCGATCTCGCAGATGGTGCGCCGGCTCGAGGAGCGCACCGGCACGGTGCTGGTCGAGCGGCTCGGCCGCAATGTCCGGCTGACCGAGGCCGGGTCCGTGCTCGCCCGTCACGCCGTCCCCGTGCTGTCCGCGCTGGACGCGGCGGAGTCGGAGGTTGCCGCCATCGCCGGGCTGCGTGCGGGGCGGGTGCGGCTGATGGCGTTTCCGTCGTCGTCGTCCACTCTCGTGCCCCGGGCACTGGCACTGGTCAAGGAGCGCTTCCCCGACGTGCACGTCAGCTTCACCGAGGCCGAGCCGCCGGAGTCGCTCGCCGCGTTGCGCTCCGGTGAATGCGACGTCGCGGTGGCATTCGCCTACGAGGGCACCGATCTGGCCCGCGGCGAGGAGGACCTGGACGCGTTCGTGACGCGCAAGCTGCTCGACGACGAGGTGCGGCTCGCCGTCCCCGTCGACCACGAGCTGGCGAAGTCGAAGAAGGTCAAGCTGGCCGACCTTGCCCAGGAACCATGGATCGCGGGCTGTCCGCGCTGCCGGGGCCACCTGTTGTCGCTGGCCGGCCGCGCCGGGTTCACCCCCGACGTCGCGTTCGAGACCGAGGACTACGTCGCGGTGATGGGCCTGGTCGCCGAGGGTCTCGGCGTCTCGCTGATCCCGGACCTCATCCGCCGCTCGGCAAGCAACCCGGGCATCAAGACGCTGCCGATCGATCCGGCATCGCGACGCGCGGTGTATGCCGTCACCACCCCCGACCTGCAGCGGGTGCCGGCCGTCGCGGCCACCCTCGATGCGTTGTGCGAGGCCGCGCAGTCCAAGAACGTCTGTTCCTAACGCCGCACACCATCCTCGGGTATGCCGTGGCCGGCTCAGCGCCGGAAGCGCTCCGCCATGCGCGGGTCGTTGACCCACCACGGTTCGTCGCCCGCCCCCTCCTGCGCTTCGCTCGCCTGGCGGGTCTGCTCCTGCTCGTCCAGCCGGGCATCGACCTCACGGGTTTCCTCCGCGTCCGATCGAAGCCACTCCATGAAGACCGCACCCAGCACCGGCACGCCGATGAGTTCGGTGGCAAGCAGCAGCGACCCACCGGCGAACCGCTGGTCCTGCATTGCCGATAGGCCGTTGCGGGCGCTGGCCGCAGCAGATGCGAACCCGGGGAAGTCCGGCATCAGCAGGTAACTGCGGGTGAAGACGACGATGCCGGGCACCGCGTCGATCAGGCCGTCGAAGAAGGCCAGCATGATGCGGACCGGTGGGGTGGCCCAGCGCGGCAGCAACTCGTCAACGAGCAGAGGCACCCCGAATGCGACGCCGATCGTGACCAGATGGACGAGCAGGACCGCCTCGACGACCTCGGATCGGGTGGCTGCCACGCCATACCCGGTGAAGAAGACGAGCATGATGCCGCTGATGTCGAGCACGGCCGAGACCGCCGGATGCAGAATCGTTTTCGCGACCCGGCTGCGCAGTCCACGGTGCAGCCAGGTCTGGTCGTGGCCGGCCGCCGCGGTGAACAGCCGCATCGGGTCGCCCAACGCGATCCCCACCGGCACGATCGTGCCGACCAGCACCACCTGCACCGCGAACATGAACATGAACGTCGTGCGGTAGGCGCCGACCGGCCCGCAGGTGGCGTAGACCAGCACACCGATGCCGATGGTCAAGAAGAGCGCGATCCGCGACCAGGGCCAGCGCACCCCGCGCCGACGGGCCCGGACGACCAGCGCGAAGTAGCCCGTGGTGAGCGCGACGGCGAGCAGCACACCGCCCGTCGACCAGGTCCACTCGGTGAGCAGTCGGGTGGCGCTGAGAGGAGGCACGCGCGGGATGATCCCGTGCCTGCCTAAGAATCAGCTATGCGTCGTATGCGCAAATGCGCACTTCAGGGTCGAGCGACCGACGGTGTGCCGCCACGCGCGACGATCGCTATCGCTCCCCCACGGTCGGTGCGAAACGCCGTGGAGTTGCTGTCCCGCAGCAGATCGAGCGTCCGCGGTGCCGGGTGTCCGTAGTCGTTGCCCGCGCCGACGCTGATCACCGCGATCGGCGCGTGCACCGCGCGCTCCAACTCCGGATCCTGGTTGGCCGAGCCATGGTGCGGCACCTTCAGCACATCAACCGGCTCCGCATCGGCTTCGGCGCGCAACTGACGCAGCACCGCCGCACCCGCCTCCTTCTCGATGTCACCGGTGAGCAGCAGGCGCAAGCCTCGCGATCGGACGTCGAGCACCACACTGGCGTTGTTCTGCACAGACCCGGCCCGGATCACCCGGGACGGGCCGAGCACCCGGGCAGCCAGGCCGGGGTAGTGCAACTGCACGCCAGTCTGCAGTGGCCGGGCGACGAGGCCATGCCTGCGCAGCGCCGACTCGACCAGCGGCTCGTCGCTTGGTTCGTCGGTGGGTTCGCCGTCCGGCTTCGCATCGCGGCTCCCGGCGGGCGAACCGGTGGAATGCACTGGTGTCGAATAGATTTCGCGCACGTCACGTCCCCGGAACACCCCGTCGATGCCGCCCACATGGTCGGCGTGGAAATGGGTCAGCACCAACGCGTCGACCACCCGGACCCCGAGCTGATCCAGGCACTCGGCGATCGGGGCCGGCTCGGGACCCGTGTCGACCACGACCGCGTGACCAGGGCTCGTAGCGAGCACTCCGCCATCACCCTGACCCACATCGCACGCCACGTAGACCCAGCCGGCGGGTGGCCAGCCGAACACCGGCACCGGCGCCGAGGCGGCCGCAGCGACCAGCGCGCCGGCCGCGGCGAGATAGGGCCGAAACCAGAGCACCCGCAGCAGCCACACGCCTCCGACGAGGAGCACCAGGGTGAGACCGGCAAGCAGCAGGGCACCCGCGGCGCCGTCCGGCCAGGGCAGGACACCGAGCGGCACGCGCGCGCAGGCGTGCGCGATCCAGGCGATCCCCCACGTCGGCAGCGCGGCGAGCCACGCCGGGACGTACGCGAGCGGGGTGCTGATCGGCGCGGCCAAGACGGTGATGATCCCGGCAAGTGTCGCCGGTGCGACCAGCGGCGCGGCCAGCACGTTGGCGGGGACGCCGATCAGGCTGACCGACCCCTGCAGCAGCACGATCACGGGGGCGCACATGGCCTGGGCGGCCATCGGGATCGCGATGGCCTCCGCGAGCGGCGCGAGCCGGCGCGGGAGGAACCGGGCGATCCGATCCGCCCAGGGGCGGGCGAAGAAGAGCAGCCCGGCGGTTGCCAACGAGGACAGCGCGAAGCCGTATGACGCAGCCAGCCACGGGTCGTAGACCAGCAGCACCAACACCGCGGCCGCGAGCGCCGGAGCTCCCGCCGTACGCCGTGCCGCCGAGATGCCGATCAGCCCGACCACGCCCATGGCGCCGGCGCGGACCACGGAGGGTTCGGGGCGGCACAGCAGCACGAAGAGCAGCAGAGCCCCACCGGCGAACACCAGGCGACGGCGGCCTGCGATGCGCAACCACCCGGCCACCCACATCGCGGCGAGCAGGACCATGGTGACGTTGCTGCCGGAGACCGCGTTGAGGTGGGTCATGCCGGTCGCGCGCATATCATCGTTGAGCTCCTGCGGCAGCCGGGAGGTGTCACCGATGACCAGTGCCGGCACCAGCCCGCGAGGATCGCCCGGCAACGGCTCGGTGGCGGCACGCAGGTCGGCGCGTAACGCCTCGATGCCCGCCAGCAGTGGGCCGGCGCCGGAGACCACTCGGGGCGGTCCGCGCGGGATGATGACGGCCTCCACGTCGTCGCCCGGCTCAGCCGCTTGCAACCTGCCCGAGAAGGCGACGCGTTCGCGCCAGTGCAGCGGCAGCCAGCGGTCGTCACCGATCACCAGCACCGGGGTGCGGGGTGTGCTGCGCTGTCCGCGCCCAATGACTTCGCGCACCGAAATCTTCGTGATGACAAGGGATTTGCCGAAGGTGTGGGCAGCGGCGACGGGGCGTGGATCGGTGTCGATCACGGCCTCCACGCGCACTGTCGCTCGTTGCGCGGCCAGCGTGCGCACCGGGCCGGCCTGTCGAGTCAGCAGGTGTCCTGCGGTCCCGCAGAGCACCAGGGCGGCCGCCGCGCAGGACAACGCCGCGGTGGTGCGGCCTCGGGTTTGGCCGGTGCTGGCCCGCCGCAGCAGCAGGATCGCAGTCAGCAGGGCAACGCCGGCCGCGACGGCCACCCAGATCGCAGGCAGGCGCAGCGCGACCAGGACCGCGAGCCAGCCGGCTGCGGCGGGGACGAGCAGCCGCAGATCGAGCCGCGCGGGCGCCCCACTTCGGCCTGGACTGTCGGGCAGCACCCGGTCCAGCACCGACCGAAGCAGCCTCATCGCCGATCAGCCGACCCGGACGAGCGGCGTCAGCTGCGCCAGCAGCTTGTCGCCGATCCCGCTGACCTCGCCGAGCTCTTCGACACTGGTGAAGCGGCCGTTGTCCGTGCGCCATTGCACGATGCGTTGCGCCAACACCGGACCGACACCGGGCAGCGTGTCGAGAGCAGCCAGGTCGGCGGTGTTGAGGTCCACGATCGCCGGTGCCGACGCCGCGCCGGGCGCGCCGCCTGCCGCTCCGGCACCCGTGCCGCCCGAGCCGCCTCCGGTCACCGGTGGCGGCGTGACCTGCTCCCCCGGCTTCGGGACCTGGATCTGCTCGCCGTCGCTCACCTGCCGTGCCAGGTTGATCGCCGCCAGGTCGGCGCCCGGCAGCGCCCCACCGGCCGCTTCGACCGCATCCTGCACCCGCGACCCGGCACGCACCTGCACGACACCCGGGCGCCGCACCTGACCGACGACCTGCACCACCAGCACCGACGCCGCACTGGACGCCTGCGGCCCGGGCGATGCCGCGAAGCCGGCGGCTCCCGGCTCGGTCGACCGGCTCGCCCGTCCGGAGGCGCTGGCCGACGCCGGCGGCGCGGCCGACCCGGTGGCGGTCACCGGTCGTGGCGTTGCTGCCGTCCGGGCCAGCAGCACCCGGCCGCCGAACACCAGCGCGGCGATCGCCACCAGCACCACGGCACCGATGACCGCGAGTCGGCTCGGCGCCACCTGGGCACCGAGCAACGGCTCAGGCGGGCGCAGCAACGGTCGGCGCGGATGCAGCTCCTCGGACGCCCCGCGCGCCGCATGTCGCGCACCTCTCGCCTCGACCCGGGTCTCATCCGGTGTCCCGGCATCCTCCGCGGCGGTGGGGCGCCGAGCCGTGGCTGCGACGCGCCGAGGCAGCTGTGCCACCCGCGACCGTGGCTGGTCGATCACGTCCTGCTCGGCGGGCACCCAGCCCGGGGCGCGCCGGACTGCCTCGAGCTCCTCCAGCACGGCCGTCAGCCGGTCGGGCACCGGTTCGTCGTTCCGCTGTCGCGCCATACCCGGAAAGCTAGACGCGGCAGGTGAGTTCGCGCCGACCGAGAGGCGCGTGCTGTGGACGACCGGCGCGACCGGCGAGGGATGTGGACGGCGTGGGTGTCAGACCGAGGCGCCGACGATGCGACGGCGACCGGTGAAGCGTGGCGTCACCGCGACCGCGAGGGTGCCGGGGCCGACGTGCGCGCCGACCGCGGCGCCGAGCTCGACCAGCAGCACCCGCCGTGCGTCGGTGAGTCGTTCGGCGAGTCGTTCGGTCAGTGTCTCGGCGCGCTCGCGCGCGTCCAGGTGGTGCACCGCGACGTCCACCCCGTCGACGTCCGGCTGCTCGGCGAGGTCTTCGACGGTCTTCGCGGCCAGCTCGGTCAGCCGGGAGAGCGCCTTGGCCGTCGTGCGCACCCGCTCCAGGGGCTCGATGTGGCCGTCGCGCACGGTGAGCAGGGGTTTGATCGCCAGCGCCGAACCCATCAGCGCCGACGCCCGCCCGATGCGCCCGCCGCGGCGCAAGTGCTCGAGGGTGTCGACGTAGAACACCGTCTCCGACGCCGTTGTATGGCGCCGCGCGGTCTCTGCAACAGACTCCGCAGGATCACCGACCGCCGCAGACTCCGCCGCCGCTATCACCCCGAAACCCATTGCCATGCCGATGGTTCCGCTGTCGACGACGGTCACCGGGATCCGTGAGTCACGCGCGGCGAGCTGCGCCGACGACAGGGTCGCGGACATCTGCGACGACACGTGCACGGAGACGATCGCGTCGTGTCCGGCTTCGGCGAGTTCGGCGTAAAGCTCGGTGAAGACCGCGGGCGACGGACGGGAGGTCGACACCGGCACGAACTCGCGCAGCGCGTGCGCCACCTCGCCGGCGCTGACGTCGCGACCCTCGAGCCGGGTCTCGCCGCCGATCGCGATGCGCATCGGCACGACGTGCAGTCCGTGGCCGACCGCGATCTCGGCCGGCAGATACGCCGTGGAGTCCGTGACCACCGCGACCTTCATCTCGTCGCCTCCTCGGGTTTCGCCCTGGCTCAGCCTGCCACGATGTTGACCAGCTTGGGCGCTCGGACGATCACCTTGCGGATCTGCTTGCCGTCCAACGCGTTCAACACCTTCTCGCTCTCGCGGGCCATGGCCTCCAGGTCGGCCTCGGAGATGCTGACCGGCACCTCGAGCCGGTCGCGCACCTTGCCCTGCACCTGCACCACGCAGGTCACCGTGTCGTCCACCAGCAGCGACTCGTCGGCGGCCGGGAACGCCTCGTAGGTCAGCGTTTCCGGGTGTCCGAGCCGCGACCACAGCTCCTCGGCGATGTGCGGTGCGACCGGTGCGGTCATCAGCACCAGCGCCTCGACCGCCTCGCGCGGCGGCGCCAGCTCCTTGGTGATCGCGTTGTTCAGCTCGATCAGCTTGGCGATCGCGGTGTTGAACTGCAACGCCTCGTAGTCGCGGCCGACACCGTCGATCGTCTTGGCCAGCAGGCGTTTCAGGTCCTCGCCCGGTGCCTCGTCGACGACCCGCAGGTCGCCGCTCTCCTCGTCGACCACGTTGCGCCACAGCCGCTGCAGGAAGCGCTGCGAGCCGACGACCGCGCGGGTCTCCCAGGGGCGGGAGATGTCCAGCGGGCCCATCGACATCTCGAAGACCCGGAAGGTGTCGGCGCCGTACTCGGCGGACATTTCGTCAGGCGTGACAACGTTTTTCAGCGACTTGCCCATCTTCCCGTATTCACGGGTGACCGGCTGGCCCTGCCAGGTGAAGGTCAGGTCCTTGCCCTGGCCGTGCTCGACCACCTCGGCCGCCGGCACCGGCTGGCCGCGGTGGTCGCGGAAGGCGTAGGCCTGCACGTAGCCGTGGATGAACAACCGGCGGAAAGGCTCCTGCGACGTCACTTCGCCGAGGTCGAAGAGCACCTTGTGCCAGAACCGCGCGTAGAGCAGGTGCAGCACCGCGTGCTCGGGGCCGCCGACGTAGAGGTCGACGCCGCCCGGGTCGTTCGCGACACCCGCACCGGCACCGCGGCCAGGGCCCATCCAGTATTCCTCGCAGCCCCGGTCGACGAAGCGCTCGGTGTTGGCCGGGTCGGTGTAACGCAGCTCGTACCAACAGGATCCGGCCCAGTTGGGCATCGTGTCGGTCTCCCGGCGGTACTTCTTGGGGCCGTCGCCCAGGTCGAGCTCGACCTCGACCCATTCGGTCGCCCGGGACAGCGGCGACTCCGGCTCGGAGTCGGCGTCGTCGGGTTCGTAGGTCTTCGGCGAGTAGTCCGCGACGTCGGGTAGCTCGACCGGCAGCATCGACTCCGGGAGCGCGTGCGCGACGCCGGCCTCGTCATACACGACCGGGAAGGGCTCGCCCCAGTAGCGCTGCCGGCTGAACAGCCAGTCGCGCAGCTTGTAGGTGACCGTGCCGCGGCCGACCCCCTCGCGCTCGAGGAAGTCGATGACGATCTCCTTGGCCTGCTCAACCTCCTTGCCGGACAACGAGATCCGGTCGTTGTCGGAGTTGATCATGGCGCCCTGGCCCAGGTAGGGCTGGTCCTCGTCGTGACCCTCGCTCGGCTGCACGGTGCGGACGTAGGGCAGGTCGTACTTCTTGGCGAAGTCCCAGTCGCGGGCGTCCTCGGCGGGCACCGCCATGACGGCGCCGGTGCCGTAACCCATCAGCACGTAGTCCGCGATGAAGACCGGGATCGGTTGCCCTGTCACCGGATTGGTCGCGAACGAGCCGGTGAAGACACCCGTCTTGGCCTTGGCGTCCTCGGTCTGCCGCTCCAGCTCGGACTTGCGCGAGGTCGCGGTGCGGTATGACGAGACCGCCTCCGCCGGCGTGGCCGCGCCGCCGGTCCACGCATCCTGGGTGCCGTCGGGCCACGAGTCCGGGGTCAGCTGCCCGACCAGCGGGTGCTCCGGCGCTAGCACCATGAACGTCGTGCCGAAGATGGTGTCGGGACGGGTGGTGAACACCTCGATCGGGTCGGCGACCCCGTCGACCGCGAAGCGGATCGAGGCGCCGTGCGAACGGCCGATCCAGTTGCGCTGCATGACCTTGATCGACTCGGTCCAGTCGACCCGGTCCAGGTCGTCCAGCAGCCGGTCGGCGTAGGCGGTGATGCGCATCATCCACTGCGACAGGTTGCGCTGGAAGACCGGCATGTCGCCGCGCTCGGTGAGGCCCTCGCTGGTGACCTCTTCGTTGGCGACCACGGTGCCAAGGCCCGGCGCCCAGTTGACCGGCACTTCCTTCTTGTAGGCGAGGCGGCGGCCGTCGATCTCGGCGCGTTGCTCGTCGGCGGACAGCTGCGCCCACGGGCGGCCGTCCGCGGTCGCGACGTCGCCGGTCTCGAAGGCGGCGACCAGGTCCTCGATCGGGCGTGCCTTGCCGGCCGCCTCGTCATACCAGGCGCCCCAGATCTTGGTGAAGATCCACTGGGTCCACTTGTAGAAGCCGGGGTCGATGGTCGCGACCTTGCGGCGCGGGTCGTGCGAGAGCCCCAGCATGCGCACCTGCCGGGTGAACGTCGCGATGTTGTCCTCGGTGGTCTTGCGCGGGTGCTGCCCGGTCTTGACGGCATACTGCTCGGCCGGCAGCCCGAACGCGTCGAAGCCCTGGGTGTAGAGGACGTTCTTGCCGGTCATCCGCTGATAGCGCGCGTAGACGTCGGTGGCGATGAATGGCAGCGGGTGCCCGACGTGCAGGCCGTCACCGCTGGGGTAGGGGAACATATCCTGCACCATGAACTTCGGCCGGTCGCCGACGGCGGCCGAATCGGCCCACGGCCCGGTCGGATTCGGCGCGCAGAAGGTGCCCCGCTCCTCCCAGCGGTCCTGCCAGGCACGCTCGATCTCGCCGGCCAGTGCCGGGGTGTAGCGGTGCGCGGGGCTCTCGTCGTTCATCGTTGGTTCCTCGTCATCGATGCGGTGCCGTCGGGTCTGCCCAGCCACGTATGACGATGCCCGGTCCCCCTGGTCTGGAAACCAGCGGGGACCGGGCCAAAGTCATGCGTGAGCGTTGAAGGCTCGCGTCAGAGCGAGTTGACCGCCTTGGCCAGGGCCGACTTCTTGTTGGCGGCCTGGTTCTTGTGGATCACGCCCTTGCTGACGGCCTTGTCCAGCTTCTTGGACGCGGCGGCGAGCAGCTCGGTCGCCTTGTCCTTGTCGCCGGCGTCGACGGCCTCGCGGGTCTTGCGGATCCACGTGCGCAGCTCCGACTTGTAGGCCCGGTTGCGCTCAGTGCGGATCGCGTTGGTCTTGATCCGCTTCATCTGCGACTTGATGTTTGCCACTGTTGTTAAAACCTTCTTGGTCGATCGGAATCTGTCATGAGGGTGACAGACGCGGCAACGGATGGGGCGTGGGGACACCCGGGCGATGTGCCGCGCTGGTTGGTGCTGTCGTGCGCGCACGACCAGAGCGCGCACGCAAGTGTTTAAGGTACCAGCGGCGCGGGATCGCGCCCAAATCGGGCGCGGACGCTACCCCTGCCGGCGCTACCCCTGCCGCTCCGCAGCGATGGTCAGCACGACCCGCTCGACCGCGTAGACCGGGTCGCGGCCGCCGCCCTTGACGTCGAAGTCGGCCGCAGCGACCGCCTGGATGGCCCGGCCGAGCCGGTCGCCGTCCCAGCCCTTGGCGTCGCGGCGCGCCCGGTCGACCTGCCACGGCGCCATCCCGAGCTCCTTGGCGAGGGCCGCCGACGAGCCGCGCCCGGCCGTCGCGACCCGGGCGATCTGGCGCAGCTGGCTGGCCAGCACCGCGACGATCGGCACCGGGTCGAGGCCGGAGGCCAGCGCGTGGCGCAGCAGGCGGAGCGCCTCGGGGGCATTGCCGCCGACCGCCGCGTCGGCCACCCGGAAGCCGGTCGCGTCGACCTTGCCACCGTGATAGCGCTCCACCACCTCGGCGGTGATCACGCCTTCGGTGTCGTCGATCAGCTGCCGGCAGGCCGACGCCAGCTCGCGCAGGTCCTTGCCGACTGCCTCCAGCAGCGCGCGGACGGCGTCCGGCTCGATCTTGCGCCGGCCGACCCGGAACTCGTTGGTCACGAACGCCGACTTGTCCCGGTCACTCTTGATCGCGGGTGCGTCGATCACCCGTGCGCCGGCCTTCTTCATCGCGTCGAGCGCCTTCTTGCCGCGCGCGCCGCCCTTGTGCTGCACGATCAGCGTCGCGTCGACCAGCCCGGCGGCAGCGACGTCGACCACATCGGCGATGAGCTCCTCGCGAGCCTCGTCCAGGTCGCGGACCAGCACGATCTTGCTGCCGCCGAACAGGCTCGGGCTGGCATGCAGCTGCAGCTCCCCCGCCTCGTATGACGCAGCGTCCAGCCTGATCAGCTCCGCCTGCGGGTCGGCCGCGCGCAGCGCGTCGATCGCGCTCGCGGCGGCCCGCTCGGCGAGCACCTGCTCCGGACCCGCGATCAGCACCAGCGAAGGGACGTCCGTCATACTGCCACCTTGCCATCTGCCGCCGACAGCTGAGGAACGAGAGTGCCCGAGCAAGACCAGTCCTTCGTCTTCACCGCGCAGTGCGCCGATGGGCCGGGCATCGTGCAGGCGATCAGCTCGGTGTTCGTCGAGCACGGCGCGAACATCGACGAGAGCCAGCAGTTCGGCGACCCACTGACCGGGCAGTTTTTCCTCCGGGCCCGGGTGCACGGCGCGATGGGCGAGGACGCACTGCGGGCCTCGCTCGGGCCGGTCGCCGAACGCTTCGCGATGACGTGGGGGCTCTGGCCGGCCGGGCAGCGGATGAAGGCGCTGGTGATGGTGTCCAAACTCGGTCACTGCCTGAACGACCTGCTCTATCGGCAGCAGGTCGGCGCGCTGCCGCTCGACATCACGGCGGTCGGCTCCAACCACCTGGACTTCCAGAAGCTGGTGTCGTCGCACGACATTCCGTTCCACCACATCCCAGTGACCGCATCCAACAAGCCGGCCGCCGAGGGGCGGCTGCTGGAGTTGGTCGAGGCGACCGGCGCGGAGGTCGTCGTCCTCGCCCGCTACATGCAGGTGCTGTCCGACGATCTGTGCGCGCAGCTCGCCGGGCGCGCGATCAACATCCACCACTCGTTCCTGCCGAGTTTCAAGGGGGCGCGGCCCTATCACCAGGCCCACCAGCGCGGGGTCAAGCTGATCGGCGCCACCGCCCACTATGTGACCGCAGAGCTCGACGAGGGCCCGATCATCGAGCAGGACGTGGCGCGCATCGACCACGGCTACTCCCCCGAGGCGATGGTCGTCGCCGGCCGGGACGTCGAGGCGCAGGTGCTGGCGCGTGCGGTCACCTGGCACGCCGAGCACCGGGTCTTTCCCAACGGCAGCAGCACGGTCGTGCTGCGCTGAGCGGACTCGTCCGCGGCCGCCGGACTTACTCGTCCACGGTTGTCGGACTTACTCGTCCGCGGTTGTCGGACTTGTCCAGTGGGTGCCCACTTGTCACGTCAGTGGGGGACTTGTCACGTGAATGGGGACTTGTCACGTGGTCTACCACGTGACAAGTCCCCCTTGAGCGTGACTAGTGCCTTGTGGCGTGACTAGTGCCCGTATGACGTGACGAGTCGCCGGTCAGCGCGGCGCCCGGCGGCTGAGCGAGCGATCCAGCAGGCCTCCGACGAGCAGCATGACGCCCGCGGGCAGCAGCGCACCGACCGTGACGTCGCCGAGATAGTGCGCGCCGACGACCATTCGGCTGACGCCGTAGACGACGACCAGCACCACGCCGAGCAACAGTGCCGGTATGACGCAGCGACCGCTTCGGTGCACCGCGTAGACCAGTGCACCCGCGAATGCCGCTGCCAACGCTGTGTGTCCGCTCGGCATGCTGGCGTTGTCGGTGATCGGCACGAGCGCGTGCACCACGTCTGCCGGAGGGCGGGGTCGCTGATAGATCGCCTTCGCGACGGTCACGCTGATCCGGCCGACGAGGAAGACGAGTGCGGTGGCGAGGGCGGCCGGGATGCCGACTCTGCGCCATACGACGACGAGGAGGGCGAGCACGGGCAGGTAGGCGAGCGGGCCCGCGCCGTAGTGGGCGATGAACCTGCTCGGTTCGGCCAGCCAGGGCGGCCGGTGGTGCGACCACCAGATGTCGAGGCGGAGCTCGCCGGTGTGCGACGCGCCGCGGTGCGTCAGATAGGCACCGAGCAGCACGGCGATCACCACCAGGGCGAGACCCGCGGCCTCAGAACGGCGAATCATGCTCAGCCCAGGCCGAGTTGGGCCATCCGGGACTGCACGTCCGGCAGTGGGCGGTCGAGGTGGTCGGCGAGCTCCCCCGGGTCCAGACCTAGCTCAGCGCCGTCGCGCAGCTCCTCGTCGTCCTCCTCGGACCAGCCTTCGGCGGGCGGGGCGGGCGGGGCGGCCGGCACGGCGTCCCGGTCGTCCGGCGGCACGGACCGGTCAGCCGGCGGCACGGGCACCTCATCCACGACCGGCGCGAGGTCGTCGTGCTCGGGGTCGGGGGTCGGCGCCATCTCTCCGGGATCGTCGGCCGCGACCACCGCGTCCGTCTCGACCCCCGGCTCGGCCGCTGGCTGTTGCGGCGCCGAATCCGGTTGTCCACCAACGGCTCCCGCGGTCTCGTCCAGCCGTTTCAGTGCCTTGAGGACCAACGCCCGATCGGTGGTCGGCCAGAACGGCGGCAGCGACTTCTGCAGGAATCCGGCATAGCGCGCGGTGATCATCCGGGTGTCGAGGAAGGCCACTACGCCGCGGTCGGAGCTGCGCCGGATCAGCCGGCCGGCACCCTGCGCCAGCCGGAGCGCGGCGTGCGTGGCGGAGACGGCCATGAAGCCGTTGCCGCCACGTCGGGCGATCTCCTGCGACCGGGCCGACGCGAGCGGGTCGTCCGGCCGCGGGAATGGAATGCGGTCGATGATCACCAGCTGGCAGGCCACGCCAGGCACGTCGACGCCCTGCCACAGCGTCATCGTGCCGAACAGGCAGGTGCGCGCATCGGCGGCGAACTGCCCCACAAGAGTGCGGATCTGGTCGTCACCCTGGCAGAGCACCGGGAAGTCGTCGCCCAGCCGGACCCGCATCTCCTCTGCCGCGGCGCGAGCACCACGGGTGGAGGAGAACAACCCGAGCGTGCGCCCGCCGGCGGCACGGATCAGCGTCTCGATCTCGTCCATGGCGGCGGTGGACAGTCCGTCGCGACCGGGCGGCGGAAGCTGTGAGGCGACATACGCGATCGCCTGGCGCGGGTAATCGAAGGGCGACCCGACGTCGAGCCCGGTCCAGCGTGGGCCGCCTTCGCCGCGCAGCCCGAGCGTCCCAGCGACCGAGTCGAAGGACCCACCGAGCTCCAGGGTCGCCGAAGTCATCACGACCGTGCGATCACCAAAAACCTTGTCCCGCAACAACATTGCCACGCTCATCGGCGCCACCCGGAGCACCGTGCCACGGCGCGGGTCTTTCGCGACCCAGGTCACGTCGAGCTCGCGGCCCTCCAGGACCCGGTCGGCATTGTCGAAGATCTCATCGACCGCGGCACGGGCGACCTGTCGGCTCGCGTCGTTGTCGGCGGGCGAAGCGGGCTTGAGCTCGCTCTGCACCGAGCGTGCCGCGTCGCGCACCCGCGCCAGCGCCAGCCCCAGATTGTCCGGTATGCCAAGCAGGCGTCCCTCCTGCAGGCCGTCGAGCAACTCCTGCATCAGCTCGCCCGCCTCACGCATGGCCGACGCGTCCGCCATACGCCCGCAGCGACGGGCCGCGGTCGAGACCATGCCGCCGGTGAGTTCGTCGGTGATGGTGGAGGTGACGCGGTCGACGAGTTCGTGTGCCTCGTCGACCACGAGAAGATCGTGCTCGGGCAGCATTTGCCGCCCCTCGAAGGAGTCGATCGCCATGAAGCTGTGGTTGGTGACCACCACGTCGACTTCCTTGGCTGCCGCGCGGGACCGCTCCACGAAGCACTCGGTCACCATCGGGCACTTGGAGCCGAGGCACTCCTCCGCCGACACCGACACCTGCCGCCAGGCCCGCTCACTCACGCCCGGCACGAGCTCGTCGCGCTCGCCGGTGTTGGTCTCCTGCGCCCATTCGCGCAGTCGGACGACCTCTTCCCCGATGCGGCCGGCGGCACGGTCCACCTCGCCGACCTCGAGGAGGGCGTCCTCCTCATCCGGGTATCCACCCTCGATCTTGTGCAGGCACAGGTAGTTTCGTCGCCCCTTGACCAGCCCGAACGTCGGGCGACGGCCGAGCAACGGCTCGACGGCGTCGGCGATCCGGGGCAGGTCATTGTCGACGATCTGGGCCTGCAGGGCGAGGGTCGCGGTCGCCACGATGGCCGGCTGCCGGGTCTCGACGGCGTGCTTGATCGCGGGCACCAGATAGGCAAGCGACTTGCCGGTGCCGGTGCCGGCCTGCACGAGCAGGTGAGCACCGTCTCGCGCCGCCTGGTCCACCGCCCTGGCCATCTGCTGCTGCCCGGGGCGCTCGGTGCCACCGACTCCCCCGACGGCGGCACGCATCAGGTCGTCGAGGTCCGCAGGCATTGGTCCAGGGTATGCCGTCAAGGCCACCGACTCGCGCAGGCGCCGCGGGCGGTGTGGATCCAGCCACTTCAGCCCGGCGTCTGTGCCGTCCCGGTGCAGATCAGTTGCGCCACCAGGGCCGTCCAGCCGGTCTGGTGGGTGGCGCCGAGGCCGGCGCCGTCGTCGCCGTCGAAGTACTCGCTGAAGGTCACGTGCTGGTCCCAGAGCGGCCCGCTCGGATACCAGCGCGGGGTGCCGGGGCGGCGGCCGTCCGGCCCGGGCCGGAAGAGGTCGATCAGCCGGTTCGCGAGATCGTCGGCGCCCTGCATCAGAGTGCGGTCGGTGGCGGCCCCGTCGACATCGGCGATTCGTTCGTCGGGGTATGCCTCGGCATACGTCTGGAGGGCATCCAGCAGCAGGAAGTTGACCGGCCACCAGACCGGCCCGCGCCAGTTGGAGTTGCCGCCGAAGAGCGGACTGTCCGACTCGGCCGGCGTGTAGCGCAACGTCAGCTCCTCGCCGCCGAGGTCGACCCTCAGCGCGTCGCGGTATTGCGCGGACAGTGATCGGATCCCATGAGGCGACAGGAACTCCGAGTCGTCGAACATCCTTGCCAGCAAACGCTTTCGGCGGTCGGCAGTGACGAGAGCCATCGTGATCCGTTGATCGTCGTGGGTCTGGTGATGGTCGAAGACCGATGCGAGCCCGGTCTCTCGGCGCTCCATCCACTGCACCTCACCCACCAGTCTTGGCAGTTGCGCGGCGAGCAGCGGGTGCACGGACTCGACCGCGATCAGCGGCAGCAAGCCGACGAGCGACCGCACCGGCAGCCGCTCGCCGCTGCCATCCGGCCGGACGATCGCGTCGTAATAGAACCCGTCGCCTTCGTCCCAGAGCGAAATCCCTTGGGAACCAAAGGTGTCCATCGCCTGCGCGAGGCGCAGGAAGTAGTCGAAGAAGGTGCGCGCGGTCGCTCCCCAGGCCGGCATCTCGCGCGCGAGCTCGACGGCGATCCGCAGCATCGACAACGAGTAGAAGGCCATCCAGCTGGTGGCGTCCGACTGCTCGAGTCGCAGCCCGTCGGGCAGTGGCTTGGACCGGTCGAACAGCCCGATGTTGTCCATCCCGAGGAAGCCGCCCTCGAAGAGGTAGGAACCGTCGGCGTCCTTGCGGTTGATCCACCACGAGAAGTTCAGCAGCAGCTTGCCGAAGACCCTGATCAGAAACTCCCGATCCTGGTCTCCTGCAAGCGAATACACCAGCCAGGTCGCCCACGCGTGCACCGGCGGGTTGACGTCGTCGAAGTTCCATTCGTATGCCGGAAGCTGGCCGTTCGGATGTTGCGCCCACTCAGCGACCATCAGCTCGAGCTGGTCCTTGGCGAAGGCCGGGTCGATCAATGCGAGCGGAACGGTGTGGAAGGCCAGATCCCAGGACGCGAACCACGGGTACTCCCACTCGTCCGGCATCGAGATGACGTCGGCGAGGTCGAGATGCCGCCAGCTGACGTTGCGGGCACCGGGCTCGGTCCGCTCCTTCGGCGGCTGCGGTCCCGCCGGGTCGCCCTCGAGCCACAACTCGACCGGATAACGGAAAAGCTGCTTGCCCCAGAGCAATCCGGCAAATGCTCGGCGCGCGATGTGCGCGTCGTCCCCACTCGCCTGCTGGGGTATGACAGCGGCGTAGAAGTCGTCCGCGTCCTGCTTTCTCGCCTGCAGCACCTCGTCGAAGTCGGCGAACCCGCCGGCCGACGCCTGCTCGAACGGCGCACCTGCGTCCTCGCCGCTCGCCGCGGTCGCCGAGAGCCGCAGCCGGACGGTGCGGCTGCCGCCCGGCTCGATCTGGTCGTAGTGCCACCAGAAGCCGACCTTGGTGCCGGAGTCAGCACGCACCTGGGCTTCGTCGCCGTGCACCACAGCCCGGCCGATGCCGCCCTTCGGGCAGTCGGACCGGCCTGCGCTCCCATAGAGGGCTTGGTCGTCGGTTTCGTTGTCGCAGAAGATAATCCGCGGGTCGCCCTCGGCCTCCAGCCGGTAGGTCCCGAGCCACGCGTGCTGCAGCTCGATGTGACCGTCGGCCCGTCGCATCGTCGGAGTGCGGTCGTCGCGACCCCATGCCCAGGTGTTGCGGAACCACGCCTGCGGCACCAGGTCGAAGGCAGCCGGCTCAGGCCCCTGGTTGGTGACCGTCACCTGCATGAGCACGTCGGTGGGGCTTGCCTTGGCGTAGTCGACCTCGACATCGAAGAACCGGTTGTCGTCCAGGACCCCGGTGTCGGTGAGCTCGTACTCCGGCTGCGACCGATCGCGGGCCGCGTTGCCCGCGACCAGTTCGTCATACGGAAAGGCGGCCTGCGGGTAGCGGTAGAGCCAGCTGCCGAAGGAGTGCGTCGGGGTGGCGTCGGTCGGCCACCAGACCTCTTTGACGTCCTCGCCGTGGTTGCCCTGGCCGTTGGTCAGGCCGAACAGCCGCTCCTTCAGGCGATCGTCGTGGCCGTTCCAGACCGCGACGCCGAGGTTGAGGAAGCCGAATCGGTCGGTGAGACCGGCGAGGCCGTCCTCACCGAAGCGGTAGGCGCGCAGGTGCGAGTGATCGAACGGGAAGTAGTCCCAGGCGTTTCCGTCGGCGGAGTAGTCCTCCCGCACCGTGCCCCACTGTCGCCCGGAGACGTAGGGACCCCACAGCCGCCACGCGGCATCGGCTTGCGGCGATTCGGCGAGACGGGCGTGTTCGGCGGTCGGCGGTGTCGTCGTCACGAGTCGAAGACTGCCACGTCACGCTGGGCGTGGGGGTGTCGCGGCTCCCGTCATACCGAAAAGGCCGCGAGCTCCCCTTGCAGCACCGGGGTGACCTTGGCGTGCACGTGCGTGCCGTCGGCGGTGTGCTCGGTGGCGAGCACCTCGCCCTCCTCGTGCAGCCGGGAGAGCAGGTCGCCGCGCTGGTAGGGCAGCAACAGCTCGACCCGGATGTCGGGGCGGGGCAACTCGTCGTCGATGAGCTGCTGCAGCTCCTCGAATCCGGCTCCGGTGCGGGCGGATACGGCGATCGCGTGCTTCTCGGCGCGCAGGATCCGGTCAATCACGTGCGGGTCGGCGAGGTCGGCCTTGTTGACGACCACGACCTCCTTGACCTGGTCGGCGCCGACGTCGGCGAGCACCTCGCGCACCGCGGTGATCTGCGACTCCGGGTCGGGATGCGAACCGTCGACCACGTGCAGCACGAGGTCGGCGTCACCGACCTCCTCCAGCGTGGAGCGGAATGCCTCGACCAGCTGGTGCGGCAGCTCGCGGACGAAACCGACCGTGTCGACCAGCGTGTAACCGCGACCGTCGCGGGTCTCGGCCCGGCGTACGGTCGGATCGAGGGTGGCGAACAATTGGTTCTGCACCAGCACGCCGGCACCGGTGAGCCGGTTGAGGATCGAGGACTTGCCGGCGTTGGTGTAGCCGGCGATCGCGACCGACGGGACGTGACCCGCGCGGCGAGAGTGCCGCTTGGTGTCGCGCATGGTCTTCATCCCGGACAGTTCGCGGCGCAACTTGGCGATTCGGGTGTTGATCCGTCGGCGGTCCAGCTCGATCTTGGTCTCACCGGGGCCGCGCGAGCCCATGCCCTGGCCGCCGGCGGCCTGGCCACCGGCCTGGCGGGACATCGACTCACCCCAGCCGCGCAGCCGCGGCAGCAGGTATTGCAGCTGGGCCAGCTCGACCTGCGCCTTGCCCTCCTTGGACTTGGCGTGCTGGGCGAAGATGTCGAGGATCAGCGCGGTGCGGTCGATGACCTTGACCTTGACCACGTCCTCAAGACCGCGGCGCTGGCTCGGCGTGAGCTCGGTGTCGGCGATGACGGTGTCGGCACCCTCGGCGATCACAATGTCGCGCAGCTCGGCGGCCTTGCCCGAGCCCATCCAGGTGCCGGGGTCCGGCTTGAGACGGCGCTGCAGCACGCCGGCGAGCACGGTCGAGCCGGCGGTCTCGGCGAGCGCGGAGAGCTCGCGCAGCGAGTGCTCGGCCTCCTCCGCGGTGCCTTCGCCCCACACGCCGGCGAGCACAACACGCTCCAGGCGCAGCTGGCGGTATTCGACCTCGGTGACGTCCTCGAGCTCAGTGGACAGACCGGCGACGCGGCGCAGCGCGGCGCGGTCTTCCCGGTCGAACTGGTCGCCGTCGGTGCTCCCCTCGATGAGGAAGCCGTCGTTGTCGTAGCGGGGGTCGACGTCCGCGTCCGCGGCCAGCGCCTCGGCGCGGCCGTCCAGCAGATCGGATCGACGCATGTCTTGGGTGTTTCGTGCTGTCATGTTCTCCATATCGTCTCAGGTGTCAACGCCGCAAGCGAGCGAGTTAATCCGCCGCCCGCGCTCAGCGCCAGCGTGCGCCGGGCGTGCCGGGCACGCCACCGCACAGCCGCGCGTGCCGGGCCCGCCGGACGCGCCCCTGCGCGCGCCGGGCCTGCCACCGCACAGCCCGGCCCCTGCGCAGCCGCCAAACTCACCGAATAGGTGGGCGGCGCGCCGCAAACGAGCGCTCCGTCGGTGTGTCGCGCACCTATTCGGTGAGTTTCGCTGGTCTGGCACCTATTCGGTGAGTTTCGCTGGTCGCGCAGCAACTCCGCGGCGTCCACATCCCTCCCCGCGGCACGGCGCCATCCACCGATCGGGGATTCGCGGGTGTGCCAACGCGTCGGCGCCGAGCAGATTTCACCCATGAACCTCCCCTTCGACCTCACCGAGCCGTTCACCGTCGCACAGGCCGCGCAGGCAGGCATCACCCGCAACATGCTGACCGGAGCCCGTTATCGGCGCCTGTTTCCTGGCGTGTATGTCGCGGGCGACGCGCCGGTCTCGCTGCCGTCCTTGACCGGCGCTGCCCTGCTGGCCGCCGACTGCGCCGAGTTCGTCAGCCATCAGACGGCCGCCAAGCTGCTCGGCGCCGCGGTTGCGGACAGCGCCGTCATACATCTTGGGACGACGGCCAAGCATCAGTCGATCGTGCCGGGCGTGCACGTGCACCGCTTCTCCACCCGTCCCAACCTCACCACGGCGGCGGGCCTTGCGGTCACCGCGCCGGCGCACACCTTCGTCGACCTGGCTCGGGTGCTCGACCTCGTCGACGCGGTCGCACTCGGCGACAGCCTCGTCCACCGCGGGCTCACGACTCCGAGCCAGCTCACATTGCTGGCGCGGGCGCGGCAGGGCCCGGGCGCGCGAGCGGTGCGCACGGCCGCGTCATACGTCCGGGTCGGTGCCCAATCGCCACGCGAGAGTCGGCTGCGGATGCTGCCCGTGCTCGCCGGTCTGCCCGAACCCGAGCTTCAGATCGAGGTGATCGACCGCTCCGGGCGACGGCGGTTCTTGGACATGGGATACCGAAAGTGGCGGGTGGGGATCGAGTATGACGGGCGACACCACGTCGAACGCGCCGAGCAGTGGGAAGCCGACATCCTGCGTCGCGAGGATGTCGAATCCGAGTCCTGGCACCTCATTTCCGTCACCGGTCGGCAGCTCGATGCACAGCCTGGCCAGGTCCTGAGCCGCATCGTCACCGCGGTCCAACGAGCGGGTATGACGGTGCCGCCTCTGCGCGATACATGGCGCGTGTGCTTCCCCGGCTACCAGAGCCTCATCGCATGACCCGCACGAGTTCGCTCTGGCGGCGCGGGCGCCGGGCTGACCCGAGCGCGCCCCCGCCTGCCTCAGAGCCCGACGCCAAACCCGCAAAACTCGCCGATAAGGTGCCCGACGCCAAACCCGCGAAACTCGCCGATAAGGTGCCCGACGCGCCGTACCTGCGGCTGCGCACGGCGCGTCGCGCACCTTTTCGGTGACTTTCGGGCCTTCGGGCGTTCGGGCGTTCGGGCTTTCGCGGTGACTCTCGGGCTTTCGGGCTTTCGCACGCCCCACGGCGCGGCGATACCGTTGCGCTCCGATGAGCGATCACTACTTCACCGCGCAGCCGGCAAGCGCGGACGAACGCCGCACGATCAACGTGCCGCTTGCCGGTCGCACCCGCGCCATCCAGGTGGCGCCGGGCATCTTCTCCCCCGATCGGATCGACCAGGGCACGAGCGTGCTGCTGCAACACGCTCCCCCGCCGCCCGCCTCCGGCACCTTCCTCGACCTCGGCTGCGGGTGGGGCCCCATCGCACTGACGCTCGGTCTGCTGTCGCCTGACGCGCAGGTGTGGGGTGTCGACGTCAACGAACGCGCGCTCGACCTACTCACCCACAACGCGACCGCCCTCGGCCTGGCGGGCGTGCACGCCGCCACCGCCGACCAGGTGCCGGCCGACCAGCGGTTCGACCTGATCTGGTCCAACCCGCCGATCCGGGTTGGCAAGCAGGTGCTGCACGACCTGCTCACCGCCTGGTTGCCCCGACTCACCGACGACGGCGTCGCCTACCTGGTGGTGCAGCGCAACCTGGGGTCGGATTCGCTGCAGAAATGGCTGAGCGAAAACGGTTACCCGACAACCCGATTCACGAGCGTGAAGGGCTTCCGCATCCTGCGGGTCACGCCGGTCCGGCCGGAGGACGCCAACGGCACCAGAGGCTGACGCGATGATGCGGAACGAATCCACGCATCAGGCCGGGAGCGTGACTTCTCCTTCGGCGATCACGTGCGCCGGCCCGGAGAGCGCCACCCGGTCACCGGCGATGTGTACGCCGAGAGTCCCGCCAGGCACGTCGACCCGCCAGTCGAGCTGGTCGGCGGGCTGACCGGCCCACCACCAGGTCGCGAGCGCGGCGGCCGCCGCGCCGGTGCCGCAGCTCTGAGTCTCACCGACACCGCGCTCGTGCACCCGCATGCTGATGTGGCCCGGGTCGAGCGCGCGGACGAACTCCACGTTGGTGCCGTGCTCAGGATGCGGATCGACGTGTGGCGCGTGCGTGAGGTCCAGCGCGCCCAGGTCGATGCCGGGCGGCAGCGCAACCACCGTGTGGGGGTTGCCGAGCTCGAGGCTGAGCGCGGGCAGCGGGTCCTCGGATCCGACGACCTGCACGACACCGTCCATACCCCGCTCGGCGGCATCAGCCGGCCGCGCCAGCCGCCACGGCCCTAGATCGGTGGCGAAGCCGTCGCCGACCGGGCTGATCCGCTTGACACCGGCCCGCGTCGCGATCGAGAACTCCGGGGTGTCGACCAGGCCGTGATCGACCAGGTAGCGCGCGAACACCCTGGTGCCGTTGCCGCACATTTCGGCGATCGAGCCGTCGTGATTGCGATAGTCCATGAACCAGCGCGCGTCACCGGCGCTGCGCCGAATCTCATCGGGTGCGTGCTCCACCGGCACCACCCTGATCACACCGTCCCCGCCGATGCCGGCGCGCCGGTCGGCGAGGAAGGTCACGTCGCGGGCATCAAGCTCGAGGGCACCGTCGAGCGCGGGCACGAGCACGAAGTCGTTCAGCGTGCCCTCCCCCTTGGCAAAGGCGATGGTCGTCACGCCGACATTCAACGGCATGGCGTATGCCGCGGCAAACCCGTCCTGTCAGGCGACCCGTTCGATCGCTGCGAGCGCCTGGTCGAGCAGGTCCGGCGCGTCATACGGCAACCAGGTGATGCGCGGGTCGGATCCGAACCACGCTTGTTGCCGTCGAGCGAACTTCCTTGTCACCGTTGCTGTTTCGGCCTTCGCTTCGTCTTCGGTGAGCGCACCGTCAAGCTGTCGCAATGCCTGTGCGTAGCCGATCGCCCGGCTCGCGGTGCGGCCCTCGCGCAGACCCGCGCGATCCAGCCGCTGCACCTCCTTGAGCAGCCCGGAGGACCACATCCGGTCGATCCGGCGCACGATCCGTTGGTCGAGGTCCGGCCGCTCGATGGTCAGGCCGAGCATGACTGTGGGAGCAACGAATTCGCGCCGCGGCATGGTCGCCGAGAAGGGCCGCCCGGTGAGTTCGATGACCTCCAGCGCCCGCACGATGCGGCGTCCGTTGCTGGTCAGGATGTTGGCGGCGGCTTCCGGATCGCGAGCGGTGAGCTCCGCGTGCAGGCGGTCCGGCCCGACCTGCGCCAGCCGCATTTCCCACCGGGCTCGCACAGCCGCGTCGGTCGGCGGAATCTGCAGATCGTCCAACGCCGCCCGCACATACAGCCCGCTGCCGCCGACAAGCATCGGCACCCGGCCGCGAGCCCGGATCGCGGTGATCGCCTCCCGCGCCCGCTCCTGGTATGCCGCAACGCTCGCCTCGGCGCGCACGTCGAGGATGTCAAGCAGGTGGTGCGGCACACCACCCCACTCCTCCGGGGGCAGCTTCGCGGTGCCGATGTCCATCCCCCGGTAGAACTGCGACGCGTCGGCATTGACGATCTCAGCGCCGAGCCGCTGGGCGAGAGCCACCCCGAGGTCGGACTTGCCGGTCGCGGTCGGGCCGACGACGGCGATGATCGGCAATTGGCTCACGCCCCGAAAGATAGTCGGCGCGCTCCCTACGATGAGCGGGTGACTCTGCCGAGCAGCGACGAGATTCGGGCCCGCATCACCGGGGCGGCGCGCGTGCGGGCGTTTGCCTACTTCGCCGTGGAGCCCGCTGACACAGCCGACTTCGCTGCGGCCGCCGACTCGATCGCTGCCGACCGCGCCCTGCTCGGCGAGGTGGCCGAGGTGGTCGCGCAGCTGCGGGAGGGCATGGGCGTGCCGCTCACCCAGACGCCTGCCCGGTTACCGGCCAGGTTCGACCCGCACGATCCGGACGCCCCACTCACCGACCGCTTCTTCTATCCGGTGGCGTTCGTCGGGGCGCTTGCGGATGCGCTGGCCTATCACCGCTCCCGCGCCATACCCGACGCGGCGTCGCGGGCCATCTTCGCCGATCTCGGACGGCACCTGCGGATCTTCGAGCGCACCTTCGGGCAGACCGGGCTGCACGTGCAGGACTGGTTCGCGCTGCACCTGCGCGGGCTGATCTACGACTTCGGGCGGCTCCAGGGGAATCTGACCGAGCTGACCGGGCCTGCTGCCGATCTCGCCGCGGCGGCCGTGCCGGCTCCGCCCGGCGCGATGGTGATCGACACTCATATCCCGGACATCGGACCGTTAACACCGGCCGAGGTCGATGCGTCGTTCGGCCGGATGTCACCGTTCTTCGCCCGGCACTTCCCGGAGCTGCCGCCGCTGCGGATCGCGGTCTGCACCAGCTGGCTGCTCGACGAGCAACTGCAGACCCTCGTGCCGGGCAGCAATATCGCGGCATTCGGCGCCCGCTGGCACCCCATCGGGCCGCCGAGCGATGGCGACTGGTCGGTGCGCAACTTTGTCTTCCGCCGTCCGGATGCGCCGCTCGACCGGCTCACCGGCAGCTCCCGCCTTGAGCAGGCGGTGCTCAAGCACTGGCGCTCCGGTGCCCATCTGCAGGTCCGCACCGGCTGGTGCGAAACCGCCCACCCGCAGCGCGACTCGATCGACTTCGGAATACTGAGCACCATGAGCAACGAGCCGACCGACGACACATACGACATCGAGGAAGAGGAGACGGCGACCGACGAGGGTATGCCGTTGCGCCCCGGCTACGACGACGCCAACCGGCCGGAGCCGGCCGAGTCCTCGTCCGACGACTGAGCGAAACCACCGGCGCGCCCACGCCCTTGACCTTCAACCTGGTCGAGGGTGTGGGCTTGCCCGTATGACGAGACTCCCCTCATCGGCGCCGGCATGAGCGCGCTGGTCCACCTCTGCCGCGGTTGCACCCACCAAACCGAGTGGCATCTGCCGCGCAACGGCGGCTACACCCGATGCCTCTGCTGCCGCGCCGGGACAGCCGATGCGACACCGGAACCCGTTGTGGTGCAAACCTTTTCACTCCCAGGCTGGCACCCCGAACCGTTGCTCGAGCCCGGTTCGCCGCGCAACGCCGGGACGATGCATGCGACGGCCACCTGCGACTGCACGAGGTGTTGGGCGTCATACGAGCGATCCACCGGCAGGGCTGTTCGGTCGGCCTGACGTCGGTTAGCCTTACTCACTGAAGGGGAGTAGCCCTCACCGCCCGCGACAGCGCGGTGGTGGATGTGGTCGACATACTGGCGCCGCGGCGCCCGGCCACCTCGCCGGTTCACCGGTGGGCGAGACCTTCGACCATGTTGATTGGTCGAGGTCTCGTCACAGCGCGCAGCCTCGGCCCTGACCTCCGGGACCCCGAGTTGACTTCTCCCGCAACAACTTCCGCCGCGCATTTCAGACGCCTACTCGCGCGATCCCTCGTCATTGCCGCCGTGATCGCGATGCCCGCAGTCGTGCTGCGGCTCAGCGGCGGCGAGCCGCCGTCGGTGGCCCAGTTGGTGATCTACGGCGCTGCCGTCGTGGCCGCGTCGTTCGTGCTCGCCTGGGCCGGGGACGCGGCGCAGGTGGACATCTCCGGCGGATTCGCCATCGCCATACTGGCCTTCATAGCGGTGCTGCCCGAATACGCAGTCGACCTGTACTACGCGTACACGGCCGGTTCCAACCCCGACTATGTGCAGTTCGCGGCGGCCAACATGACCGGCTCAAACCGGCTGCTGCTCGGTTTCGGCTGGCCGTTGGTCGTGCTGCTGGCGCTGTATGCCGCAGGCCGCGTCAGCAAGAAGCCGGTGCACCAGCTCGCTCTTGGTGCGGACAACCGGATGGAGCTCGGATTTCTGCTCGTTGCAGGTGTTTTCGCG
The DNA here is from genome assembly GCF_026162425.1 of Flexivirga meconopsidis. GTDB lineage: Bacteria > Actinomycetota > Actinomycetes > Actinomycetales > Dermatophilaceae > Flexivirga > Flexivirga meconopsidis. Next base: position 486,039 of record NZ_JAOBQJ010000002.1, read on the forward strand.
TTCGTCATTCCCATCACTGGCGAGGTGCACCTGGTGATGGGCCTGATCCTCATCGCCTGGTTCGGTTTCTACGTCTACAAGCTGACCCGTGGCGAACCGGAGGAGCCCGGTCTGATCGGGACCGCAGCGGCTATCGGGGCGCTGCCGCGGCAGCGGCGCCGTGCCGTCATACCCGTGCTGTTCGTCCTCGCCGCCGCGGTAATCCTCCTCAGCGCCGAGCCGTTCGCCGAAGCGCTGGTCGACTCCGGCACCGAGCTGGGCATCGACCAGTTTCTCTTGGTGCAGTGGCTGGCGCCGTTGGCCTCCGAGGCGCCGGAATTCATCATCGCGGCATTGTTCGCCTGGCGTGGCAAGGGCACCGCCGCGATCGCAACGCTGATCTCCTCGAAGATCAACCAGTGGACGCTGCTGATCGGTTCGCTGCCGATCGCCTACCTCGCCGGTGGCGGCAGCGCGTCGCTGACGCTCGACGACCGGCAGATCGAGGAGTTTCTGTTGACCGCCACCCAGACCCTGATGGGGGTGGCGATGCTGCTCACGCTGCGCTTCCACCGCGGATCGGCGTGGCTGCTGCTGGCACTCTTCGCGGTGCAGTTCCCGATCACCTCCACGCACGGACGACTGGTCCTGTCCGGCGTCTACCTGGTGATCGCGGCGGCGCTCTTCGTGCGGCACTGGCGGCTGATCCTGCCGACCTTGGCGGCGCCATTGCGCCGTACGACGCAGTGAGCTGCATGAAATCCGGATGCGTGCGCACCCCGTGAGCGAGCAGGATGCTCCGGTGACCAACTACCTCGCGCTCAACCGCGCCAACTGGGACGACCGGGCCGCCGCACACGCGGCGAGTCCCGACTACGCCGTGGCCGAACTTGTCGACGGCACACGCCGATTGAGCGATGTCGTCGAGTTCGACCTGCCGCGTCTCGGTGACGTCGGCGGTCTCAACGGGGTGCACCTGCAGTGCCACATCGGCACCGACACCCTGTCGCTGGCCAGGCTCGGCGCGCGGATGACCGGGGTCGACCTGTCGCCCGCATCGCTGCGGGAGGCGAGAAGCATCGCCGACCGCGCGGGAGCCACCATCGACTACGTCGAGTCCGACGTGTACGACGCGCCGGCCGCGCTCAGCGGGCGCACCTTCGACTTGGTCTACACCGGCATCGGCGCGCTCTGCTGGCTGCCGTCCGTCGACCGGTGGGCGGCGAGCGTCGCCTCCCTGCTGCGTCCGGGCGGGCGGCTGTTCATCCGCGAAGGGCATCCGATGCTGTGGGCGCTGACCGACGAAAAGCCAGGACCGACAGTCGAATACAGCTACTTCGAGCAACCCGACGGTCTGGTCTGGGACGAGGGCGGCACGTATGTCGAAACCGACTATGAGTTCACCGCGAACACCACCGTCGAGTGGAATCACGGCCTCGGCGAGATCGTGACCGCCCTGCTCGACCACGGCTTAGCGCTGACCGCACTCGCCGAGCACGACAGCGTGCCGTGGTGCGCACTGCCCGGCCAGATGAGCGTCGATGAGCGCGGCGAGTGGCGCCTCACCGACCGACCCGAGCGGCTTCCCGCCAGCTACACACTGCAGGCCACCAAGACCTGACCGACGCCTTCCCCTTGTGAGGAGCGGTGTTCGGTCTTTGACCGGGCGCCGCTTTTATTGTGCGACAAAGGAATTCATCATGGACAAGATCAACAGCAGACTGTTCAACTGGGCATCGCTCCTGGAGGCCAACACCCGGGAGCAGGCCGAGATCACCGCGACGATGCCGTTCATCCACCCGCACGTGGCGTTGATGCCGGACGCCCACCTCGGCCTCGGCGCCACCGTGGGCTCGGTGATCCCGACTCTCGGCGCGATCATCCCGGCGGCAGTGGGGGTCGACATCGGTTGCGGCATGATCGCCGTCCGGACCCAGTTCACCGCGGCCGACCTCCCGCAGGACCGCTCCGTCATACGGCACAGCATCGAGCGGTCGATCCCGCTGTCCGCTGGCGGTGCAAACCGGCGAATCAGTAGGGACCACACCGTTGCCCGACTGGAGGCGCTGTCCGCGATGGCACAGGATGCCGATTTCGACCCGGCGTCGTACGCCAAGAGGTGGAAGCTGCAGCTCGGCTCGCTGGGCTCCGGCAACCACTTCATCGAGCTGAGCCTGGACGAGCAGGACCGGGTGTGGTTGTTCTTGCACTCGGGGTCGCGGGGTGTCGGCAACCGGATCGCCCAGCGTCACATCACGGTGGCGCGGGATCAGTGTGCCAAGTGGTGGATCTCGTTGCCGCACAAGGATCTTGCCTACCTCGTGGAGGACACACCGGAGTTCGACCGCTACCTGGCTGAGCTGCGGTGGGCGCAGCACTTCGCACTGCTCAACCGGGAGGAGATGATGGATCGGGTCGTGCACGACGTGTCGCACTGGGTCGGTGAGCCGGTGGTCGAGCAGGAGCGGATCAACTGCCATCACAACTACACCGAGCGGGAGCGGCACTTCGGCAAGCAGGTCTGGTTGTCCCGGAAGGGCGCGATCAATGCCGAAGCCGGCCGACCCGGTCTGATCCCGGGCTCGATGGGCACTGCGTCATACGTGGTGACCGGCCGGGGCAACCCGGTGGCGCTCAACTCCTCCCCGCACGGCGCCGGCCGGGCCTACTCCCGGTCGGCCGCGCGGCGGGCGTTCACCGTCGAGCAGTTGCGCGATGCGATGAGCGGCATCGAATACCGCGACACCGACGCGTTCCTGGACGAGATTCCGCAGGCATACAAGGACATTGACGTAGTCATGCAGGACGCCGCGGATCTCGTCGAGATCCGGCACACCCTCCGGCAGATCGTCAACGTCAAGGGCGACTGACAGTTTCGTTCGCCGAGTGACTGCGCTTGCGCCGTCACTCGGCGAACGAAGCGTCAGTCGCGGTGGGTGGGTCGCTGAGCGCGCAGCTGCCACAGCGTCGCCCACTGCTGCGCGCTCAGCCGGCCGGGGGTGTCTCGTGGTCCGATCCGTTGCTCGCGGCACCACGGTGCGAGCCGCGTGCGCGGAATGTCGCTTGAGCGAGCGAGCACCTCAGGCAGACCGGCGCCGCGGCCGGTGAAGATCGCGCGGACCCACTGTTGATAGGCGGCGCGTTCGGCGGTCGGCACCAGCGGCTCGGTGCGCCGGTCCATGACCAGTAACCCGGCGTCGACGCTCGGCACCGGACGAAATGCCCTGGCCGAAATCTTCTGGTGCAGTTGGAAATCGAACCACGGCCACCACTGCGCGGTGAGTTGAGTGGCGCCGCCGACGCCGGCACGCTTGCGGGCGACCTCCCACTGGGTGATCAGCACCGAGCGCGCCCAGCCGTCCAGGCCGAGCATCCGCCGCAACACGGCGGTGGTGAGATGGAAGGGCACGTTGCACACCAGGTCGTATGACGGGGCCGGCGGCGCGTGGCGCAGGATGTCGCCGCACCGCACACACACGTGCGGACCGAGTCGTCGCCGCAGCACCGCGACGCGACGCGGATCGAGTTCGACAACCTCCAGCGGTCGGCCGAGAGCGGCCAGTGGGACCGACAGGGCACCGCCGCCGCCGGCCCACTCGACCAGCGGCAGTGACCGGTCACGCACCAGGTCGACGACTTCCCGGATCACCCGGCGATCGATGAGGTCGTTCTGGCCGAGCTCGTGACGGCCTGGACGAAAAGTGTTGCGGGACATTGGCTTTCCTCCAACTGCTAGTAACGGACGGAGTGCTCCGACCGGAACGGCGCAGGTGGATGGGAAGCCCAGCGGTTACAACACGATGCACGCGGGCAGCCCGAAGACGCCGTCCGGCCGCAGCCGGTGACGACGCCTCAGGAGTTCGCCCGCGCGCCGTCTCAGTGAGTGCGGGTGCGTGCGAACAGCGTGATTGCCATGCCGCGGAGCGTAGAAACCCCGACCGGCGACCGGCAACTGGTTTTTGCCTCAGTAGCTCATCCCCATCAGCTCGAACACGTCGGCGAGCGTCCGGTCTGCGAGCGCGGCCGCACGCGCATTACCCGCTCGCACCACGTCCCGCAGGTATGCCGGGTCGGCCGCGAACTCCGCGCGCCTGCGGCGATGCTCGGCGAGTCCGTCGTTGACTGCCGTGGTCAGCTCTCGTTTGAGAGCGGCCGCTCCCCCGTCACCGATCCGTTCGGCGACCTGCTCGGGGGTCTCGCCGGTGAAGAGGGCCGTGATGCGCAGCATGCTCGACACCTCGGGGCGGCGATCCGGGTCGAAGGTGATGCGACGCTGGGAGTCGGTGCGAGCCTTACGGATTCGCGCGGCAGTCGCATCCGCCGTCATACCCAGCTCGAGGCCGTTGCCGCGGCTGGTCGACATCTTGCGCCCGTCGAGGCCCGGCACGACCGGCGCCCTTGTGAGCAGCGCCTCCGGCTCGGTGAAGTAGTCCGCGCCGTAACGGGCGTTGAAGCGGCGCGCGATCACCCGGGCCTGCTCCAGATGCGGCAACTGGTCCCTGCCGACCGGGACGACATTGCCGTGCACCGCGAGGATGTCGGCTGCCTGGTGCACCGGGTAGGTGAGCAGCAGGCCCGACAGCGGCCGCCCGTCCGTCGCCGCGAGTTCGTCCTTGACGGTCGGGTTGCGGCGCAGCTCCGCGTCGCTCACCAGGGAGAGGAACGGCAGCGTGAGCTGCCCGATCGCGGGCACGGCCGAGTGCGCGAAGATCGTCGAGCGGGTCGGGTCGATGCCGGTCGCCAGATAATCCGCGACCTGACCGAGCGCCGCCGACCGCACGTCGCCGATCGCGTCGCGATCGGTGATCACCTGCAGATCAGCGATCAGGATCATCGTGTCGATCCCGTTGTCCTGGAAGGCGACCCGCGATCTCAACGTCGCAAAGAGGTGGCCGATGTGCAACGGTCCGGTGGGTCGGTCTCCGGTGAGGATCCGTTGGTGGCCGGGCGGGGTGGTGATGGTGGTCATCTGCGCTCCTTGTGGGTGGGCCCGGACCACCGGCGCATGACACAAAGATGCCGCCCGGCCCGGGCGGCAATGGAAGGGGTTGCTTCGTCGGGCCGCCGGTTACGGCAGCCACCACGACTTGCGTGCGAGCAGAAGCATGGCGATGACGGTAGCACCGAGCAGCAGCGCCCCGACATACAACACCGTGCCGCCCCAGCCGCCGGCACTGTAGGCCACCCCCGCGCAGGCGCCGAGCACCGACGACCCGACGTAGTAGGCGAAGAGGTAGAGCGCGCTCGCCTCGGCACGATGCCGTTTCGCGAGCAGCCCCACCCAACCGCTGGCCGTCGCGTGGGCGGCGAAAAACCCTGCGGTGAAAAGCAATACGCCCACCAACACACTCGGCAGGTATGACGGGAGCGTCAGCACGAGGCCCACCCCCGTCACCAGCTCCGCGGTCACCAGGGTGCGGGCACGCCCGAAGCGATCGGCGAGCCGGCCCGCCACCGCGGACGACACGGTGCCGGACAGATACATCAGGAAGACCAGCCCGACGATCGACTCCGGCAGGCCGAACGGCGGCCGCAGCAGCCGGAATCCGAGCAAGTTGTAGACCGCGACGAAGCCGCCCATCAGCAGGAACGCGGTGGCGAACAACCCGAGCAGCGCCGGGTTGCGCAGGTGCTCGCGCACCGCGGCCGACGTCGAGCGCACTCCGACGTGCTGCGCCTCGAAGTAGCGCGACGCCGGTGCGAGGCGGACGAACATCAGCGTGAAACCGAGCGCGACGACGGCGGCGGCCTCCATGGCCCACCGCCAGGTCGACACGTCCAGGGTGAACGACGCGACGAGCCGGCCGGCCAGGCCGCCGATCGTGGTGCCGGCGATGTAGCGGCCCATGGCGGCGCCGAGGTGGTCGCGGTGCACCTCCTCGGCGAGGTAGGCCATCGCGGTCGCCGGCACGCCCGCCAGCGCGATCCCCTGGAGGGCCCGCAGCGCCACCAGCACGGTGAGGTTGGGTGACCAGGGCAGCACCAGCCCGAGCGCCGCCGAGGCGACCGCGGAGAGGGTCATCACCCTGGTGCGGCCGAAGCGCTCGGACAGCGCGCTCGCCGGGATGATCGCGAGCGCCAGCAGCCCGGTGGTCGCCGAGACCGTCAGCGCGGACGCCGCCGGCGAAATGCCGAAGTCGCCCGCCAGGGACGGCAGCACCGCCTGCGCGCAGTACATCGCCACGAAGGTCGTCATGCCGGCTGCGAAGAGCGCGAGGGTGATGCGGCGGTAGCCCGCCTCGCCGCGACGGTATCCCGCGGCCTCGACAGGACTTTGCAACACACTCACGGGAGCCATGGTGACCGGTCGCCCCGTCATACGGAAATGAATGTTTGACACCAGATCGATGCATTGGTGCATGATGAGGGCATGCGGGACGAAGTGCGCTGGTTCGTGGTGCTGGCCGACGAGGAGAACGCCACCGCTGCCGCGGCGCAGCTGCACATGCCGCAGCCGACCCTCTCGCGCAAGCTCGGACGGCTCGAACGCCAACTGGGCACAAGGCTTTTCGACCGGATCGGCCGCCGTCTCGTGCTCAACGACGCGGGGCGGATCTACGCTGAGCACCTGCGACGGGCGGACGCCGAGCTGGCCGCCGGCGAGCAGCGCGTGCGCGAGCTCGGCACCCCGGCCGACCGTGTGGTCCGCCTCGGCTTCCTGCACTCCTTCGGCACCTGGCTGGTGCCGCAGCTGATCCAGCAGGCGCGCGCGGCCGACCCTGCCCTGCGCTTCGACCTCGTGCAAGACGCCGCCGAGACGATCAGCGGGCTGGTGCTGGACGGCAGCCTCGACCTGGGCATCGTCTCGCCCCGGCCCGCCGCGAGCGGCCTGCGCTGGCGGCGCCTGTTGCGGCAGGACGTGCACCTCGCGGTGCCGGCCGCCAGCCCCCTCGCCCGCGAGACGACCATCGACTTCGCGCAGCTCGCCGATGTCGAATTCGTCGCGATGGGGCGCGGATTCGGCATGCGGCAGCTGCTCGACGAGGCCTGTGCGGCGGCCGGCGTCGAGCCGCGCATCAGTGTCGAGTGCCAGGAGCTGGACACCGTCGCGGGCCTGGTCGCCGCCGGGATCGGCGTCGCGTTGCTGCCCGACTCCCCCAACACCCGGGTGCCGCCCGGTGTGGTGCTGCTGGGCATCCGCGGGGTCGACGCGGCCCGTGAGGTCGGACTGGTGTGGGCGCGCGACCGGGCGCTGCCCGAGCCGGCCCGCCGGGTGCGCGACCTCGCCGGCTGACGCTAACCGCGCAGGCAGAGGCAGAACGGGTGCCCCGTCGGGTCCAGGTAGACCCGGAAGCCGGGGTGCTCCTCGTCGCCCTCGACCTTGCGGGCGCCGAGCGACAGCGCGTGCGCCTCCGCCTCGTCATAGGAGTCGACGGTGAAGTCGAGGTGCGCCTGCATCGGCACCGCCGGGTCCGGCCAGGTCGGTGGGGTGAACTCGCGCGCCCACTGGATCGCCAGCGGCACCCCGCCGCCGGGCGGCGTCACCTCCCACCAGTCGTCGTCCGCCCGGGTCACCTCCCCGCCGAGCAGATCGGCGTAGAAGCGGCCGAGCCGCTCCGGCTCGGGGCTGTCCAGGGCGAAGAGCTGCAGCTCGATGAGTGCCATGGTCCAAGCATCGCGCCGGCCACCGACAGCAGGCACCCGACATACGCCGATCCGACTTTCCTGGGCGTCGTCTGTATGGTGTTGCCACGTGACAAACGCAGCCGACCTGGACACCAAGCCGGATTCTGCGGCACCACAAGACACTCCGCCGCCGTCTCTCAACCGCACCGTCTTCTTCACCGCAGCAGGCCTCGTGCTCGCCTTCGCGGTCTTCACGCTGGCCCTGCCGGACACCGCATCGACCGTGATCGGGTCGGTCGTGGAGTGGATCTCCAGCTGGTTCGGCTGGTGGTACTTCGCCCTCGCGACGGTCTTCGTCGGCTTCGTGATCTTCATCGGACTGTCCCGCTTCGGCACCTACCGGCTCGGCCCCGAGGAGTCCCGCCCCGAGTACAACCTGTTCACCTGGACCGCGATGCTCTTCGCGGCCGGCATCGGCATCGACCTGATGTTCTTCTCGGTCGCCGAGCCGATCAGCCAATACCTCGAGCCGCCGACCGGCAAGGGCGGTGACGTGCACGCCGCACGCGAAGCCGTCTCGTGGACGCTGTTCCACTACGGGATCACCGGCTGGGCGATGTACGCACTCATGGGTATGGCGCTGGCCTACTTCGCCTTCCGGCGCCACCTGCCGCTCGCGATCCGCTCGGCGCTGGCGCCGGTCTTCGGCCGACGCGTCGAGGGCCGGCTCGGCGACGCGGTCGACGTGGCCGCCGTGCTCGGCACGATCTTCGGCATCGCGACCTCGCTCGGCATCGGCATCGTGCAGCTCAACTTCGGGTTGAACGTGATGTTCGGCATACCGCTCGGCAAGGCCGCCCAGATCGGCCTCATCGTGCTGTCGGTGGTGATGGGCACGATCTCGGCGACCACCGGCGTCGACAAGGGCATCCGGCGGCTGTCCGAGCTGAACGTGCTGCTGTCGGTGGCGCTCCTGCTGTTCGTGTTGGTCACCGGACGCACCGGCTTCCTGCTGAACGGATTGGTGATGAACACCGGCGATTACGTCACCGGTTTCGTCGGCAAGTCGATGGACACGATGGCCTGGCAGAACCCGACCACCTGGATGAACTCCTGGACGCTGTTCTTCTGGGCCTGGTGGATCGCGTGGGCGCCGTTCGTCGGGCTGTTCCTCGCCCGCATCTCCCGAGGCCGCACCGTGCGTGAGTTCGTCTTCGGCGTGCTCACGATCCCGTTCCTGTTCATCCTGTTGTGGGTCTCGATCTTCGGCAACAGCGCGCTCTCGCAGGCGCGACAGGACCCGGCGTTCGGCACCAAGACGCTCAATCAGTTCGAGGCCGGCTTCTACTCCCTGCTCGACACCTACCCGTGGGCGCCGCTGATCGTCGGCATCGCCACCGTCGCCGGGTTGCTGTACTACGTCACGAGCGCCGACTCGGGCGCCCTGGTGATGGGCAACTTCACCTCGCGGCTGCACCACCCGATGCAGGACTGCGCCAAGTGGGTGCGGGTCTTCTGGTCGGTCGCGATCGGCCTGCTCACCCTCGGCATGCTCTTCGCCGGCGGCGGTGCGGGCTCGATCATCACGCTGCAGAACGCGACGATCGTCATGGGTCTGCCGTTCTCGTTCGTGCTCGCGCTGATCATGATCGGGCTCTACCGGGCGATGCGGGAGGAGTCGCTCAAGGACGCCTCGCTGCGCACTTCGTTGCGCGGCTTCATGGCTGCGGGCCGCGGTGCCGCCGGCAAGCAGCCCGACTGGCGGCACCGGCTGGCCCGCGCGACCACCTTCCCCGGGCGCCGCGCCACCGAGCGGTTCCTCACCGAACGTGGTGTGCCCGCACTGGAATCCGTCGCCGCGGGCCTGCGGGACGCCGGCACCCCTGCGCTCGTCGAGGACACCGTGGGCGAGGACGGCCTGCCCGCTCCCCGCCTGGTCGTCGACCTGCAGGACGAGCCGGACTTCAGCTACCGGCTCAGCCCGGTCTCCTGCCCGACCCCGTCGTTCGCCAACTCCCGGGCGGGCAGCAGCAATGACCGCTACTACCGCTGCGAGGTCTTCCTGGACGAAGGCAGCCAGGGCTACCAGATCAACGGCTACACCACCGACCAGATCATCGGCGACGTGCTCGACCAGTACGAGCATCACCTGACGTATCTGCACCTGCGCCACGACTACGCGAGCACCGAAGGAGAGGGAGTATGACGACAGCGACGCTCTACATCGGAGGCCGCTGGGAAGCGGCAGCCGACGGCGGTACCCGCGAGATCCGTTGTCCCGCAGACGGTTCCCCGGTCGGCATCGTCTCGGAGGCTACCCCGCAGGACACCGAGCGCGCGATCGCCGCGGCCCGCGAGGCGTTCGACGCCGGCGAGTGGTCGGCCCGCCCGACCGCCGAGCGCGGCGACCTGCTGCTGCGGGTGGCGGCCGAGATCCGCCGCCGCAAGGACGACTTCGTCCGCGCCGAGACCCTCGACACCGGCAAGCGGCCCTACGAGTCCGAGATCGACATGGACGACATCGCAAATTGCTTCGACTACTTCGGCAAGCTCGCCGGGCAGGACGCCGGACGCATCGTCGACGCGGGCAACGCTGACGTGCTGTCCCGGATCGTCTACGAACCGGTCGGGGTGTGCGCGCTCATCACCCCGTGGAACTACCCGCTGCTGCAGGCCGCCTGGAAGGTTGCGCCGGCGCTGGCCGCGGGAAACACCTTCGTGCTCAAGCCTGCCGAGCTGACGCCGCACACTTCCATGCTGCTGATGGAGGTGCTGGAGACGGCCGGTGTGCCGGCGGGCGTCGCCAACCTGATCACCGGCGCGGGCGCCACCGCCGGCGCCCCGCTGTCGACCCACCCGGACGTCGACCTGGTGTCGTTCACCGGAGGACTGATCACCGGCCGCAAGCTCGGCGCCGCCGCGATGGGCTCAGTGAAGAAGGTCGCCCTGGAGCTGGGCGGCAAGAACCCCAACGTGATCTTCGCCGACGCAGTACAGACCGACGAGGACCTGGCGACCGCCGTCGATAACGCCCTCAACGGTGCCTTCCTGCACTCCGGACAGGTCTGCTCGGCGGGTGCCCGGCTGGTCGTCGAGGAGTCGGTGCACGACCGTTTCGTCGACGCGCTGGTGCAGCGGGCGGAACAGATCGTGCTCGGCCTTCCCTTCGAAAAGGCAACCGAGACAGGGCCACTCATCTCCGGCGAGCACCGCGACAAGGTCGACGCCTACGTGCAGAAGGCGAAGGAACAGGGCGCCACGATCCGCACCGGCGGCGCCAACGCGACCGGCGACATGGGTGCCGGATCCCTGGACGACGGCTACTTCTACCTGCCCACGGTGATCGACAACGTGACCCGCGAGATGGACTGCGCGCACGACGAGGCGTTCGGCCCGACGGTCACCGTCGAGACCTTCCGCACCGAGGACGAGGCGGTGCAGATCGCCAACGACACCGAATACGGTCTGGCCGGCGCCGTGTGGAGCAACGACGCCGGTAAGGCTGACCGGGTCGCGTCTCGGCTGCGGCACGGCACCGTCTGGATCAACGAGTTCGGTCCCTACCTGCCGCAGGCGGAGTGGGGCGGCTACGGGCAGTCCGGCTTCGGCCGGGAGCTCGGTCCGACCGGCCTGGCCGAATACCAGGAGGCCAAGCACATCTACCGCAACCTCCGGCCCGGCGTGACCGGCTGGTTCGAGCAGCGCTGACGATCTACACCACGTGGAAGGACCAAACATCTTGACCGACAACACTTTCGACTACGTCATCGTCGGCGGCGGGTCGGCCGGAGCGGCGGTCGCGGCCCGCCTCTCGGAGAACCCCGAGGTCAGCGTCGCGCTGCTGGAGGCGGGCCCGACCGACCTCGACCAGGACGTCATCCTGCAGCTGGACCGGTGGATGGAGCTGCTGGAGTCCGGCTTCGACTGGGACTACCCGATCGAGCCGCAGGAACAGGGCAACTCGCATCTGCGGCACGCTCGCGCCAAGGTGCTCGGCGGCTGCTCGTCGCACAACTCGTGCATTGCGTTCTGGCCGCCCCGGGAGGACCTCGACGGCTGGGCGGCCGAGTTCGGTTGCGACGGTTGGGGTTCGGCGCAGACCTATCCCCTGCTGACCAAGCTGGAGACCAACGAGGACGACGGGCCGCTGCACGGCAAGGACGGCCCGGTGCACCTGATGAACATCCCGCCGAACGACCCCTGCGGGGTCGCGCTGCTCGACGCCTGCGAGCAGGCCGGCATTCCGCGGGCGACGTTCAACACCGGCAACACCGTCGTGAGCGGCGCGAACTTCTTCCAGGTCAACCGGATGGAGGATGGACGCCGTTCCTCCTCCTCGGTGAGCTACCTGCACCCGATTCTGGACCGGGAGAACCTCACGATCCTCACCGACACCTGGGCGCGTGAGCTCGTCTTCGACGACGGCGAGGAGCGACCGCGCTGCGTCGGAGTTTCGGTGGTGGACAACGCTTTCGGCCGGGCGCGCACCATCACCGCCGACCGCGAGGTCGTCGTCTCCTGCGGCGCGATCGACAGCCCCAAGCTGCTGATGCTGTCCGGCATCGGGCCCGCCGACCACCTGCGGGAGGTCGGCATCGACGTGCGCGTCGACTCCCCCGGCGTCGGCGAGCACCTGCAGGACCACCCCGAGGGCGTGATCCAGTGGGAGGCCAAACAGCCGATGGTCACCGAGTCCTACCAGTGGTGGGAGATCGGCGTCTTCGACACCACGCAGGACGGCCTGGACCGACCGGACCTGATGATGCACTACGGCTCGGTGCCGTTCGACATGCACACGCTCCGCCAGGGCTACCCCACCAGCGACAACGCATTCTGCTTGACCCCCAACGTGACTCACGCCAAGTCACGCGGCACGGTGCGGCTGCGGTCGCGCGACTTCCGGGACAAGCCGAAGGTCGACCCGCGCTACTTCACCGACGCCGACGGCCACGACATGCGGGTGATGATCGCCGGCATCCGGCGGGCGCGCGACATCGTCGCGCAGCCGGCGATGCAGGAGTGGGCCGGTCGCGAGCTCTACCCAGGCGCCGACGCGCAGACTGACGAGGAGCTCGCCGACTACATCCGCCGCACCCACAACACCGTCTACCACCCGGCCGGCACGGTGCGAATGGGTGCCGCCGACGACGCGGACTCACCGCTGGACCCGCAGCTGCGGGTGAAGGGCGTGCAGGGCCTGCGCGTTGCGGACGCCTCGGTCTTCCCCGAGCACACCACGGTCAACCCCAACATCACCACGATGATGGTCGGCGAGCGCTGCGCGCAGCTGATCGCGGGCGACCCAGCCGAAGCAGCGCCGCAGCAGTAGCGAAAACCGTTACGAACACGCGCAACCCGGGCCGGCGGCAACAGCTGCCGGCTCGGGTTTTCCGATGGCGGGCATGCCGAGCGACACCGCGGGCTTGCGCACTGCGCCGTCACCGCCGTCAGCGGCACCGGCCTGCAGCGCCTCCCACGCGTCACCGCCGGGCGTGCGGCGCACCGCCCAGGTGCCGCCCTGCACCGGGGAGTCGGCCACCAGGTGGTGCGGCGCGCCATAGGTGACGTCGACGGAGACGACGTCACCGGGACGTGGCCGCTCGGTGCCCTCGGGCACCGCGAAGTGCACCAACCGGTTGTCCCGGGCGCGACCCGACATGCGCTGGGTCTCGGCGTCCTTGCGACCCTCGGACGGTGCGACCAGCACCTCCAGGGTCCGGCCCTCGAGAGCCCGGTTGCCGGCCCAGGAGACTTCCTCCTGCAATTCGATCAGCCGGTCGAACCGTTGCTGCACAACGGCTTTCGGCAATTGGTCCGGCAGGTCGGCCGCCGGGGTGCCGGGCCGGATGGAGTATTGGAAGGTGAACGCCGAGGAGAAGCGCGCCTCGCGCACCACCCGCATGGTCTCCTCGAAATCGGCCTCGGTCTCCCCCGGGAAGCCGACGATGATGTCGGTGGTGATCGCGGCGTCCGGCATCCGGTCGCGCACCCGGTCGAGGATGCCGAGGAACTTGTCCGACCGGTAGGACCGGCGCATCGCCTTGAGCACCCGGTCGGAGCCGGACTGCAGCGGCATGTGCAGTGACGGCATGACGTTGGGCGTCTGCGCCATCGCGTCGATCACGTCGTCGGTGAAGGCCGCCGGGTGCGGTGAGGTGAAGCGCACCCGCTCCAGGCCCTCGATCTCGCCGCACGCGCGCAGCAGTTTGCCGAAGGCGAGGCGGTCACCGAATTCCACGCCATACGTGTTGACGTTCTGGCCGAGCAGCGTCACCTCGACGACGCCCTGCTCGACCAGTGCCCGCACCTCGGCGAGCACGTCGCCCGGGCGGCGGTCCTTCTCCTTGCCGCGCAGCGACGGCACGATGCAGAACGTGCAGGTGTTGTTGCAGCCGACCGAGATCGACACCCACCCGCTGTATGCCGAATCGCGTCGGGTCGGCAGCGTGGACGGGAAGGTCTCCAGCGACTCGAGGATCTCGACCTGCGCCTCGGCGTTGTGCCGCGCGCGCTCGAGCAGCACCGGCAGCGAGCCGACGTTGTGCGTGCCGAAGACCACGTCGACCCACGGCGCGCGACGGACAATCTCCTGCCGGTCCTTCTGGGCGAGGCAGCCGCCGACCGCGATCTGCAGGTCCGGGTTGTCGGTCTTGGCCGGGCGCAGCTGGCCGAGCTGGCCGTAGAGCTTGCCGGCGGCGTTCTCGCGCACCGCGCAGGTGTTGAAGACCACGACGTCCGGGCTCTCGGGACGGGCGTCATCGGTCAGCGCGGCCCGGTCGACATACCCGGCCGACTCCAGCAGACCGGCGATCCGCTCGGAGTCGTGGACGTTCATCTGGCAGCCGTGGGTGCGCACTTCATAGGTCTTCATGACCGATCCAGGGTACGGCGTGGCTCACCGCTCTCCCGAATCGCGCGGGCCGGGTACGCCGCTTCGCTAGCGCACCGGGCGCGCGAGCGCGCCAAGCGCGGCGACGAACACCGCCAGTGCGGGAAGCGCGATCACCACACAGAGCCAGGCACCCAGGACCATGAGGTATCCGGCGCCGGTGGCCAGCACGATCCCCATCACGAGCGCCAACACCGCGCCGACCTGGGCACCTCGCAGCGACAAGACGCCCGCCAGCACGCCGACCACAGCGACCACAACGGCAGCGACGAGCAGGACGACCACCGGCCCCCAGATGCCGCGGGCGTAGTCGTGGGCACCGTGCTCCGAAGCCGCCCAGAGCCCGAACAGCCCGATGAGTCCGAGCAGCACGAGGATCGCCAGCAGGGTGATCGCCGATGTCACGAACATCAGGACGGCCGTAGTGATCCACCACCCACGATCGGGCGATGGCTGTGCTCGCGCATCCGTCATACCGGCCGACAGTAGGACACCCGGACTGGCGAAAACCACTGTCCACAGGACGCTTCCGCTCAGAAGACCTTTCCCGGATTGAAGGTGCCCTCGGGATCGAGCGCCTGCTTGACCGCCCGCTCCATCGCCAGCACCTCGGGTCCGAGCTCCCGCGCCACACCGGGCATCTTGAGCAGCCCGACGCCGTGCTCGCCGGTCACCGTGCCGCCCAGGTCGAGCGCCTCCTCGATGATCCGGTCGAACGCCGCCTGCGCCCGCGCCTTCGCCTCGTCATCACCCCGGCCGGTGATCATCAGCGGGTGCAGGTTGCCGTCGCCGGCGTGCGCGACCGTGGCGATCGTGATGTCGCTGTCGGCGGCGATCCGCTCCACCCGCCGCAGCATCTCCGGCACGTGCTCCTTGGGCACGCAGACGTCCTCGGTGAGCAGCGGCCCGAGCCGCTCCATCGCCGGGTAGGCGAGACGCCGGGCGGCCATCATCGCGTCGGCTTCCTCCGGGTCGGCGGTCTCGGCGACGAACGTCGCATTGCCCGCCTCGAACGCCGCGACCATCTCCTCTGCTGCCCGCTTCCCTGCCTCGCCCGGTTCGTCGACCTTGCCAATCAGCACCACGTTCGCCTCGGACGCAATGCCCATGTGGGTCATCTCGTCGACGGCGAGCAGGCAGGTGCGGTCGACGAGTTCGAGTGCGGACGGGGTGAGCCCGCGCGCCGCGACATCGCGCACCGCGACACCCGCGTCCACGATGCCGTCGAAGTAGCCGAGCACGGTGCGACCCGGGTCGGGCAGCGGGCGCAGCTTGACGGTGATCTCGGTGACGATGCCCAGGGTGCCCTCGGAGCCGACGAACAGGCCGACCAGGTCGAGCCCGGCCACCCCCTTCGCCGTACGCCGGCCGAGGCGCACGACCTCGCCGGTGCCGGTCACCACCTCGAGGCCGATGACGTAGTCGCGGGTCACGCCGTACTTCACGCAGCACACGCCGCCGGCGTTGGTGGCGACGTTGCCGCCGATCGTGGACCAGGGCGAGCTCGCGGGGTCCGGCGGATACCAAAGTCCTTGCGTGGCAACGGTTTTGCGTAGGTCATCGTTGACGACACCGGGCTGTACGACGGCGAGGCGTTCGAGCGGATTGACCTCGAGCACCTGGTTGAGCTTCTCCAGAGAGATCACCACACAGCCCTCGAGGGCGTTCGCGCCACCGGACAGGCCGGTGCCCGCGCCCCGGGGCACCACCGGCACGCGGTGCTCGAGCGCCCAGCGCACGGTTTCCTGCACGTCGGCGGTGCTGCCGGCGCGCACCACCGCCACGGGTTTGCCGTATGCCGCCCACTCGGCCTCGTCGTGCAGGTAGGACTCCAGCAGGGCCGGATCGGTCACGACGGCCCTGTCACTCAGCCGGCCCTCCAGTTGCCCGATCTGGTCGCGATCGCTCATCCGCCGACGCTATCGCGCCGCCGCACAATTCCGGCGGACAGCCCGACTGCTCAGCGCGGGATCAGGGTCAGCCCGATCGCCGCGAACACGCCGCCGGCCACCCGGTCGATGACCTTCTGCAGGCGCTTGTATGCCGCGACGACCGGCTGGGCGCCGGCGCACCAGCTGACGGCCGCAAACCAGCCGGCACCCATCGCGAGCATGATCGCGAGCAGCGCCACCCGCATCGCGGGCGACGCGCCGTGCGGCATCAGCGTCGCGAACAGCGCACCGAAGAAGACCAACGCCTTCGGGTTGGACAGATTGGTGAAGAGGCCGAGGCGCCAATGGTGCCGATGTGACTGTGGTTGCTTGCCATTCGGCATCCCCGGCGTCTCTGCACCGGACGACGCGGCGTTGCGGGTCGACCACAGCACGTGCAGGCCGTAGCCGATCAGCAGGACCGCGCCGACCGCCCGGATCACCAGATAGAGGTGCTCGTAGCGGGCCATCAGAGCGCTCAGTCCGACCAGGGCGAGCGTGGCCCAGCACGCCATACCGCACACGACGCCGAGGCCGACGCGCAGGCCGGCGGCCCGACCGCGCGCCGCGGCGGTGCGCAGGACGGCGAGGAAGTCCGGCCCGGGCGTCACCACGCAGACGGCCCAGGCGAGCAACAGCGGAGCGATCGCGAGCATGTCTTCTATCCGATCATCGGTGAGGCGATGAGCACGGTCACGTCGGCCGGCTCGTGGTCGGTGCGGTAAGTGTGGGACGCGTCGCCGGCGAAGGCGAGCAGATCTCCCATGCTGAGCACCGTCAGGTCGTCGGTGGGCCCAGCGCGCAGCGATCCGGACGCGACGACCAGGTGCTCGACGGTGCCCGGGGCGTGCGGCACACCCTCGAACTCGGTGGCCGGTGGCATCCGCAGCCGCCAGATCTCGACCTGGTGGCCGCCGGTGACGCGGCGCAGCAGCTCCCGGTCGATCTCACCCTCGGTGCCGGGAGTGCCGCGGATCAGCTGCGGCCCGGTGTCCTCGCCGCGAACGAGCAGGTCGGACAACGGGATCCCGAGTGCGACGGCAACCGCGTCGAGGGTGTCGATCGTCGGGTTGGCGCCGCCCGACTCAAGGCTGGACAGTGTCGCCTTGGACACACCCGAGCGCCTCGCAAGCTCGGCGGCGGACATCCCCCGCTGCCCGCGGCGCGCGCGGATCTGGGCGCCGACGGCAGCGGCGAGGTCGGACGATCCGGTGGGCATGCGTTCACTATAGCGAACGTTTCGACTGTTTCAATAGCTTTCGGGAGTGGGCCGGCCGCCGAGGTAGCACTCGATGTCGCCAAGAGCGCCGGGATACGACGTCCAGTGCTACCTCGGCGCTCACCCGCCGGCACCGCCGGGCCGCTCAGCGCACGCCGACCATGACGTAGTCGTCGCCGTGCTGCCACACCGCGCCCGCCTCGGCGCAACCCGCGGCGCGCAGCGCCGCCGCCAGCCCCTGCCGGGTGGCCGGCGGACGATCGTCGTCGGCGCGGGCCGCGAAGGCCAGGCGCTCCCGCCGGGCCGACAGCTCGGCCAGCTCCGGCGCGGCATGCGCCGCCGCCCACCACGCAGACCAGTCCTCGCCGTCGACGCGGCCGGTGCGGCGCACGCCTGCTGCGGCGACCTGGCGCCGCACGTCGTCGAGCCGCGGCTCGGAGTCCGGCTCGTAGAAGTGGTCCCCGTCGACGAAGACACCGCCCGGCGCGAGCGCTTCGACCGCCTCATGGACAACGGTCGCCAACGCGGCCCCGGGCAACCAGTGCAGCGCGGTGGTGCTGACGAATGCGTCGGGCGCGCGGTCGAGGCCGAGCCGGCGGAGCCAGCCAGTCTCGCTGAGATCCGCGGCCACGACGCGGAATCTCTCACTGCCGTATGCCGATGCGGCCAGCCCGAGCAGCAGCGGATCGAGGTCGACGCCGACGACGGTCGCACCCGGCAGCTGTCGCAGGAGACGCGACGCCAAGGATCCGGGACCGACACCGAGATCCACGATCAGTGGGTCGTCGCGTCGCACGCACGCCTGCACGACGTCGGCGATCACTGCGAACCGTTGCTCACGATCGACGAAGTAGGTGCCTTGTTGGTCGTCCCATCGCCGCAGCCATCGCAGTGCCACGTCCCGGTCGAGTTTCGTTGCGGCGCAGGTCTGCTGAGTCACGTAGTCATCTGCCATGGATCCAGACTCTCGGGAGCAGCCATCGCACGGTAGCCGCCAGGTTGCGTGCAGCTTCCATAGTCTGTGCCTATGGACTCATTGCCCGAGGTCGACGACCTGCGTCTTGTCGTCGCTGTCGCACGGACCGGATCGGTGGGAAGCGCCGCCCGGTCGTTGCGCATCTCGCAGCCGTCGGCGAGTGCACGGCTCTCCCGGCTCGAACGCCGCGTGGGTGCAACGCTTTTCGACCGTGACACAACTGGCGCACGACCCACGCCCGCCGGTTCGGAGCTGGTGCGGCAGGCGCGGCACATCCTCGGCCATCTGGAGGGGGCGTTCGCCGCGAGTCGGGCGGCAATGCTGGAACGACGCCTGGTCGTTGGGACCTTTGCGAGCCTCACCTCACTGCTGTTTCCGGCGCTCGACGCGCTGCTGCCGGAGGTTGCGATCGACCAGCGGCAGGATCACGGTCCGGTGCTGCTGCAATGGGTCGCGGAGGGTTCGATGGACGCAGCGTTCGTGGCCGTGGCCGACCAGGTCGAGGTGCCGTCGTCGGTGGTCATCCACCAGGTGGGCACCGATCCGCTCGTGCTGTTTCGTGCGGTCGGGGTCGAGCCGATGAGTCGGGGCCGACTGCCGTTGCGCGACCGGCAGGTGGTCGCGTCGACCTACGACCTGAGCACCGAGGAGGTGCTGGAGGGGCTGCACCGCCTGGGCGCCGATGCTCGGCCGGGCGTGACCTTGGCGGCGGCGATCGCGATGGCCCGCAAGCGGGGCCACCTCGCGGTCCTCCCCCGGAGCGCGGTCGCCTTCGACCTGCGCGAGGGCGAGGTGGTCGAGCGGCTGCCGTTCCGGAGGTCAATGCGTCTCGCCATGGCGACACCCCGCACCGCCGATCCGCGCCTGCTCGGCGTGCTCCGCGGGCTGCGCCGCGAACTCGATCTCGCCCGCTAGCCCGCAGCCACCGCTGCCCTGTACCGACAGGCCGACGCACGCATTGGCCAGTCGGTGCATGACCGGCGAATGATGCGCCCGTATGACACGCACGAGTGACGACGCTCGCAATGAGTGACGTCGATGCAGCGCCGTCGTTCGTTGCGGCGGACGTCACTCGACGTGGGCGGCCGTCACTCGATCACCGGGCCGCCCTTTGAAGAAGTGACCGGTCGGCATCGACCGCGAGCGCTCAGTCCGGTTGGTGCTCCGGGGCGTCCGCGATCGCCTCGCGGATGACCGACCAGGCAATCGATGACGAATAGCCTTTGCGGGCAAGCATTCCGGCGAGCCGCCGGGTCTGCACGGTGGCGTCGAGTCCGTGCATCGAGCGCAGCTTCTTGTCGACGAGCGCACGGGCGCGGTCGCGCTCGCTCTCCTCGTCGATCTCGTCCAGCTGCTCCCGGGCGATCTCCTCGTCGACGCCCTTGCGACGCAACTCCTGTTGCAGCGCCCGGCGGGCCAGGCCCCGGCTCGCCTGCTGGGAGCGGACCAGCATGCCGGCGTATGCCGCGTCGTCGATCAGCCCGACCTCTTCCATCCGGTCGAGCACTTCGGTGGCGACCTCGTCGGTGCAGCCGCGTTGGCGCAGCTTGTCGGCAAGCTGTTTGCGGCTGCGCGGCGCCATCGTCAGCTGCCGCAACACGATCGTGCGAGCGACTTCGTGCGGATCGGGCTCGGCGTCGGGGTTGTCGGCCGGTGGCTCGCGGTCCCGGCGGCGCTGACCCGAACGACTCCCGCGGCCGCCGCGACCACGCTTGGCCGGCGACCGCTCCCCCGACCACTCGACCCGCCGTCGTGAATTGGCGCCGGTCGCCGGCCCGGACGACGCCGCGGCCGAGGTCGGGCGCTCCGGCACGTCCGCCGGGTCGACGAAGTCCGGCAGCGAATCCGACTCGGTGTCAAAGGGTTTCAAAGGTGCGCTCTCCTTCGCAGCCGAACGGTGGTCTCGATGCGGGCCTCGCCTAGCGGCTCGGCCCTACTCGACCACCGCGTGGCGGCTCGGCCCTACTCGACCACCGACATGACGGCTCGGCCCTACTCGACCACCAGCCGTGCGCCCGGGTCTCGCGACCGTCGATCGAGCACTCCTCGGCCGCGAACCGCCCGATCCAGCGGCCGAGGAGGGGTCTTGTCTCGATCAGAAGTCGACCGGGGTGACCACGCCGTCCTCGGCGGGCTTGTCGACCTGCGGCCCGACGCCGAGCTTCTCCTTAATCTTCTTTTCCAGCTCGTCGGCCAGGTCGGGGTTGTCCCGCAGGAAGCCGCGGGCGTTCTCCTTGCCCTGCCCCAGCTGGTCGCCCTCGTAGGTGTACCAGGCGCCCGACTTGCGGACGAAGCCCTGCTCCACGCCCATGTCGATCAGGCCGCCCTCCCGGGAGATGCCCTGGCCGTAGAGGATGTCGAACTCCGCCTGCTTGAACGGCGGGGACACCTTGTTCTTGACCACCTTGACGCGGGTGCGGTTGCCGACCGGGTCGGTGCCGTCCTTGAGGGTCTCGATGCGACGCACGTCGAGGCGGACCGAGGCGTAGAACTTCAGTGCCTTACCACCGGTGGTGGTCTCCGGCGAGCCGAACATCACGCCGATCTTCTCGCGCAGCTGGTTGATGAAGATCGCGGTGGTGCCGGTGCTGTTGAGCGCACCGGTGATCTTGCGCAGCGCCTGTGACATCAGGCGCGCCTGCAGGCCCACGTGGCTGTCACCCATCTCGCCCTCGATCTCGGCGCGCGGCACGAGTGCGGCCACCGAGTCGATCACGATGATGTCGAGTGAACCGGAGCGGATCAGCATGTCGGCGATTTCGAGCGCCTGCTCACCGGTGTCGGGTTGGCTGACCAGCAGCGAGTCGACGTCGACGCCGAGCTTCTTGGCGTATTCGGGGTCGAGCGCGTGCTCGGCGTCGATGAACGCCGCGATACCGCCGTTGCGCTGGGCACTGGCCACCGCGTGCAGCGCGACCGTGGTCTTACCGGACGACTCCGGACCGTAGATCTCCACGACCCGCCCGCGCGGCAGACCACCGATGCCGAGTGCCACGTCCAGGGCGATGGCGCCGGTCGGGATCACGTCGATCGGTGGGCGGACGTCGTCACCGAGCCGCATGACCGCGCCCTTGCCGTGGGCCTTCTCGATCTGGGCCATCACGGTGTCGAGTGATTTGAGCTTGTTGTCGGCGTTGCCGGCGTTTGCTGCCATGGTGGGCACTCCTTAGCTGTTGCGAGGGTGGGTCGCGCCTACCTGCGACCGTCCGCCGCCCTCGTGCAGGCTCGGGTGAGCCGGGCTTTGGAACTGGTCAGACGCTAGGCCTCCGCACCGACAACCCACCGTGCAAGATCCACGCACTGTGGATAGCGGGCCGTCCGTCGGAGACATGTGGATGAGCCTATCCCGACCCCGAACATTCGTACGAAAAGCGGGTCGCTCGGCGTGTCGGTTCGGCATGATGTCCTGTGTGACCACCACACCTGCTCCGACCGATCACGACCGCTCCGGTCTCACCCTGCGCTTTCTCGCCGCGCCGACCGACGAGGGGTATGCCGGTCGGGTCAGCGGCGGACGCGTGCTGGAGTGGATCGACAAGGCGGCGTATGCCGCAGCGGTCGCCTGGAGCAGGCACTACTGCGTCACGGCATACGTCGGGGACGTGCACTTCGGCACGCCGATCCGGGTCGGCGACCTCGTGGAGGTCGAGGCACGCATCGTGCACACCGGCCGGTCCAGCATGGACGTGCGTGTGCAGGTGCGCACCGGCAGCCCGCGCACCGGCGAGTTGAGCGTCGCCACCGAGTGCCTGACCGTCTTCGTCGCGATGCAAGACGGCAGGTCGGTGGCGATCCCGTCATACACACCGACCACCGCCGATCAGCGGGAGGCCGAGGCAGATGCGCTGCGGCACAAGGAGATCCGGGCTGTCATCGAGCGCGAACTGACCAACATGCCACCCGAGTCGGAGCTGCACGCACCCGGACGGACGATGCGCTTCCTCGCCCGCCCGACCGATGTCAACTGGGGTGGCAACGTGCACGGCGGCAATGTCATGGATTGGATCGACGAGGCCGCGCACGTGCTCGCCACGCAGTGGACGCGCAGCACCTGCAACGTCGCGGTCTATGTCGGCGGAGTCCGCTTCCTGCAACCGATGCACATCGGCGACCTCGTCGAGATCCAGGCTCGGCTGATGCGCACCGGACGGACCAGCATGCACATGACGGTCGATGTCCGCTCCGGTGATCCGGCGGGTGACGCGCCCTCGCTGACGACGCGGTGTCACCTGGTCTTCGTCGCCATCGGCGATGCCGACCAGCCGCAAGAGGTGCCCGCCTGGACACCGACGACCGCTGGCGACCGTGCTCTCGAACGGCACGCGGCGGCGCTCCTCGCCGCGAGCGGCAACACCTTCTGACCTGCGCCCGACCCCGCCCCGACCTCGCGCAGCTGCGTGGTCTGCGGCGGCCCGGGTGTCCGGGTCTCACCGGTGCAGGTAAGCGCCCTTGAGGATCTTGTCGATCGCGTTCTTCGGGCCGTGCACCGCGATGCCGACCAGGTCGAGGTCATCGGTCGGAACCGCAGCGGTGGCAGCGCGATTCGCGGCATCGTGACCGGTTTCGAACATTTCCTTGGTGAAGATCGCTGCGCGTATGCCGCGCCCGGCTGCTCGGGCACGAGCGTTGGTCAGAGTGTGCGCGCCCCCTTCGAAGACCAGCACCGGCATACCGAGCAGTGGCAGGTAGCTGCCGCCGTCACCGTCGGTGTATGGCGCGCCGACCAGTTCCGGATACGCCGCCGCGATGCCGGCTGCGAGGAACGCGGTCACGTTGAGCCGTTGCCAGGTGGCGAGGTCGTCGCGCACCAGAACGGCGACCTTGGTCGCGAAGGGCGGGGTCAGCTGATCGGCGGATTGATCCATGCGGCCATGGTCTTTCGGCCCCGCTCACCGGTCTTGTACGAAATTGACCTCGCCTGTCCGGGCACGGAAGCGGCCGGGTGAGGTCCGCAACAATCTCCGGAAGTGCCGGTGCAGGTGGGCCTGGTCGTAGAAGCCGGTCGCGACGGCGACCTCGGCCGCAGGCCGGCCGTCGAGGAGCAGCCGGCGTGCAGCATCGAGGCGGCGCCCGACGACATACTGGTGCGGAGGTATGGCGAATTCCCTTGTGAACGCACGGATCAGGTATGCCGCGCTCACCTCCAATCCCCGCGCGATCTCGGTGATGGTCGGCGGGTCGATCGGGTCGGCGTCGAGCAGGTCGCGGGCTCGACGGGCGAGCCGAGCACGCTCGATCGGTGCCGCACGGTTCGGCGCCGGATGCCCGGACAAGTGCCATTCGAGGCGTTCGAGGAGTATGGCGAGTGCGTCGCGCGCGGCGGGCCGCTCCCCCGCCGCAAGCGCGCCGTCCAGCAACGACGCCTGCGCACGCAACCGGTCGTCGAGCAGCAGCGGTGCGTCGACGCAACGACCGATCAGCCGCTCCGGCAGCGCGGCGGTCTCCAGGTAGACGACCCGCTTGCGAAAACCACTCGCGGTCAACGGATGCCCGTCGTGCGGCACGTGCGGCGGCAGCAGGGTGACACCGGCTCCGGCGGTGGCTGCGTCACGGTGCCGGTCGACGTCATACCCGATGCGGCCGTCGTCGACGATCAGCACAGTCCAGGCGTCGTGCGTGTGCGCCGGGTAATGGTGGTCGGCCCACCGCGCGTGCAGCACTTCGCGAACGCCCGGCACGCCCGGGTCCCACGCGCGCACCTGGTCCGGAACCGACATATCCCGACGGTACCCAGCGCGAGACGACAGGCCACGAGGCGCCAACCTACGGTGCGGTGTTGACGATGCTCACATCCTTGCCTAGCGTGATGTAAGCACCGCACACAGTGGCCGTCGTCGCTGTCGTCCCACCTCCCCGAGGAGCCCGCATGACGTCCGTCCTCATGGTCCTTTCCGCTGCACACGTGTGGACGCTGCGGGACGGCACGCTGCACCCGACCGGAGTGTGGGCCGAGGAGTTCGTGGTGCCCTACGAGCTCTTCACCGCGGCCGGCTTCGACGTCACGGTCGCGACGCCGGGCGGCAAGGAGCCGGTGATCGACAAGCTCAGCCTCGGCATCTCCGGCGGCCTGCCCGCCAAGACCAGGAAGATCGGCGCCGAGGCGAAGCGCCTGGCACCGGTGCTGGAGCACCCGGCCAATCTCTCCGACGTCGACCAGGTCGACTACGACCTGGTCTTCTACTCCGGCGGTCACGGGCCGATGGAGGATCTCGCGGTCGACGAGACGTCCGGGGCGCTGCTCAGCGCGCGGCTCGCGTCGGGCCGACCGCTCGCACTGCTCTGCCACGCGCCCGCGGCGTCGCTCGCCGCCCGCAGCCCCGACGGCTCCTGGCCGTTCGCGGGCTACCGGATGACCGGACTGTCCAACCGCGAAGAACGGCTGAATCCCTTTGCCTGGAAAGCAAAGTGGCTGCTCGAGGACCGCCTGAAGGAGTCCGGCGCCGACTACTCCAAGGGCTTCCCGCTGCGGCCGCACATCGTGGTCGACCGCAACCTCTACACCGGCCAGAACCCCCAATCCTCGGAGCAGCTGGCGAAGCAACTCATCGCCGTGCTGGCCGAGACGCAGCACCCATTCCGTCCGAGCAGTCCGACCCCACAAGGAGTGACGATGTCCGAGCTTCCCCCGCCCATCACCCCCTACCTCGAGCCCGAGGCCAAGGAACTGGCCGACGCGACCGATCCGCACCCGCGCATCTACGAGGTGCCGCCGGAGGAGGGGCGCAAGATCCTCTCCGACCTGCAAAGCGGCGAGGGTGTCGAGCGCCCCGACGTCGACGAGCAGTGGGTCGACGTCGACGCCGGCGAGTGGGGCACCGTCCGCACCCGCATCATCCGAGCCAAGGGCGTCACCGGTGATCTGCCGGGCCTGTTCTACATCCACGGCGCGGGCTGGGTGTTCGGCGACGAGCACACCCACGACCGCCTCTTCCGCGAGCTCACCGTCGGCGCCGGCGCGGTCGGCATCTTCCCGGTCTACGACCGCGCCCCGGAGAAGGGCTACCCGACCCAGGTCGAGCAGAACTACGCGGTCGGCCAGTGGGTCGCGCAGCACGGTGCGGAGTACGGCATCGACACCTCACGCCTCGCGGTCACCGGCGAGTCGGTCGGCGGATGTATGTCGGCAGTCTTCGCCCTGATGAACAAGGACCGCGGCGGCCTCGCCCTCACGGCAGAGGCGCTGCTCTACCCGGTCACCAACGCCGATTTCGACACCCCGTCATACCTGCAGTTCGCCGAGGGCTACTACCTCACCCGCGACGGCATGAAGTGGTTCTGGGACGCCTACACCACCGATCCCGAGAAGCGCAAGGAGAAGTACGCAGCTCCCCTGCAGGCATCGCTCGACGAATTGCGTGGCCTGCCAAGGACTCTCGTGATCACCGACGAAGCCGACGTGCTGCGCGACGAGGGCGAGCAGTATGCCAACAAGCTGCGCGAAGCGGGCGTCGACGTCACCTCGATGCGCGTAGCCGGCATGGTGCACGACTTCCTGCTGCTGGACAGCCTGCGCGACACCAAGGCCGCCAACCTGGCCCGTCAGGTCGCGATCGACTTCCTGCACGACGCTCTCAACTGACCAGCTAGCTGACCGGCACGGCGGATGACCGAGCCCGGGCCCTCCCCCATCGAACGAGGACCCGGGCTCGACTCATGTTGACACTGATTACACCAGGAGTATGCTCGATGTAATCAGTGCATACATTCGAGGAGATGAGCAGGATGGACACCGTCGACGTCACGCTCGGCACGCACACCGTTCCGGTGCCGAAGGGCGGGTACTACGACCGCTTCCGGATGAATCCCGACCTCGACGAGGTCGCGCGTGATCCGCGCGTCAGCGACGTGAGCTTCTTCCGGAGCATCCCCAAGACCGTGGTGGAGTCGCCGATCGGCACCACGCTCACGCCCAACTTCTACTACCGCAACTCCACCGCGCGCCTCACCTACCTGGCCAAGACCGGCGCGATCCGCTCGCGCCTCCCCCGCGAGCTGGACCCGCTCGAGGTGGCGCCCGGCATCGGCCTCGCCTTCGTGATGTTCTTCCGTTACGACGTCGCCGACATCGACTTCTACACCGAAGCGGCCGTCGGTGCCGCGGTGCGGCCGGCGCGCCACGGTCACGTCGGATTTGCCGACCTGGCAACGGCTTTGGGCAACAACCACCTCTACGCGTATGTGATGTCGCTACCGGTAAACACTCAGATCGCGCAGGTGCGCGGCCACGACGGATACGGCTTCCCCAAGTGGGTCACCGAGCTCGACGTCGACATCGACGACGCGCACACGTCCGCGCGGGTGGCGAACGACACCGGTGGCACCGACATCGCGCTGACGGCGCGCACCCCGAAGCAGAAGCACTACCCCAGCGGCAGCAAGGTCGGATCGCTCACGTCATACACCCAGATCGGCGACGACTGGTTCTCGACACTGAGCCAGACCAACGTGCTCGCCTCCGGCGTGCAACTCCTTCCGCGGAAGGTCGACGTCGAGCTCGGCAACGGCCGCGTGTCGGACGACCTGCGGTCGCTGGAGACCATCCGGCCCCTGCAGTTCGAGGTGGCGACCGAGGTGCAGATCGCGCTCCACCTGCCCGCACCGATCTCGGTGGCGAAGCGCGCATGAGTGCGACCGTCGCGACGAAAACGGCTCTCGGATCAGTGAATCCGGCGCGTCTGGACTCCCTGGCAGCACGGGTGCAGACCGTCGGCGAACGGCCCGCACTCGTCGTCAGCAACGCCATGACCGGCGATGACCTCGGGCAGGTGCCGCGGTGCACCCCCGACGACGTCGCAGCGGCGGCCGCGCGAGCGCGCGCCGTCCAACCCGCCTGGGTCGCAACGTCGTTCGAGCATCGCGCCGCCATCATGCTGCGCTTCCACGACCTGGTGCTGAAGCGGCAGGACGAGGTGCTCGACCTGATCCAGCTGGAGAACGGCAAGGCTCGCCGGCACGCGTTCGAAGAGATCATGGACGTCTGCCTCAACGCGCGCTACTACGCGCACACCGCCGCCGACTACCTGCAGCCGAAGCGCCGCCAGGGTGTGCAGCTCGCCCTGACCAAGGTCACCGAGCTGCGCCACCCGAAGGGTCTGGTCGGGGTGATCTCGCCCTGGAACTACCCGCTCACCCTCGGCATCAGCGACGCTCTCCCGGCAATCATGGCCGGCAACGCCGTGCTCACCAAGCCCGACCAGCAAACGCCCTTCGCCGCACTCTGGGCGGTCGAATTGCTCGAGGAGGCAGGGCTTCCCGCAAGTCTGGTGCAGGTGGTCACCGGGTCGGGGGCCGAGCTCGGCGGCGCGATCATCGAGCAGTCGGACTTTCTGATGTTCACCGGCTCGACCGCCGTCGGCCGCACCGTCGCGGCCCAGGCCGGCGAGCGGCTCATCGACTGCTCGATGGAGCTGGGCGGCAAGAACGCCCTGCTCGTGCTGGACGACGCCGATGTCGACAAGGCGGTGGCCGGTGCGGTGCGCGCATGCTTCTCCAACACCGGTCAGCTGTGCATCTCGATCGAGCGCATCTATCTGCCGGCGACGCTGTGGGAGGAGTTCAGTGCGAAGTTCGCGCAGGCCGCCCGCGCGCTGACGCTCTCCCCGGCGCTCGACTACTCGGGCGACATCGGCTCGCTCATCTCCGCCAAGCAGTTCGGCACCGTGACCGACCATGTCCAGGACGCCAAGGACAAGGGCGCGACCGTGCTCGCCGGTGGCCGGCCAAGGCCCGACCTCGGCCCGCATTTCTACGAGCCGACCATCCTCACCGACGTCGCCGACGACATGACGGTGTTCGCGCACGAGACCTTCGGACCGGTCGTCTCGCTCTACCGGGTCGCGACCGAGGAGGAAGCGATCGCCCGGGCCAACGACAGCGAATACGGGCTGAATTTCAGTGTCTGGACGTCGGATCCGGAGCACGGACGGTCGGTGGCCGCCCGGCTGCAGGCCGGCACGGTCAACGTCAACGACGCGTATGCCGCGACGTGGGGCTCGATCGACGCGCCCATGGGCGGGATGAAGGCCTCCGGCATCGGTAGTCGCCACGGCGAGCACGGCATCACCAAATACACCGACGCCCAGACGATCGCCGTCGAACGCGTCCTGCCCGTCGGCGCACCCGACGGAGTCAGTCCGGCGCTCTACGCGCGGGCCGTCACGGCGGCCTTCCGCCTGCTGCGACGCGTGCCCGGCGTCAAGTGAGCGCCGACCCGATCCACCAAATCTCAAGCCCACGAAGGAAACTCATGCAAGCGATTACTGTCGAGGACAAGACCCAGGACCTGCGGCTGACCGAGGTGCCCACTCCTGAGCCCGGCCCGGACGAGGTGCTGGTCAAGGTGCAGGCCGCCGGCATCAACCGGGCCGACCTGATGCAACGGCTGGGCCTCTACCCGCCGCCTGCGGGCATCACCGACATCATGGGCCTGGAGATCTCCGGCACCATCGCGCAGGTCGGCGCCAACGTGACCGGCTGGTCGGTGGGCGACCCGGTCTGCGCACTCCTCGCCGGTGGCGGATATGCCCAGTTTGCAGTCGTTCCCGTCGGCCAGCTCCTCCCGATCCCCGACGGCGTCTCGGTCGTCGACGCGGCCGCGCTGCCGGAGGTCGCGAGCACCGTGTGGTCCAACCTCGTGGTCGAGGCCGGCCTGCGCGCGGGTGAGGCGCTGCTCGTGCACGGCGGTGGCGGCGGCATCGGGACCCACGCCATACAGGTGGCGAAGGCGTTGGGTGCGAAGGTCGCGGTGACCGTCGGCTCGGAGGACAAGGCGCAGCGCTGTCGCGAGCTCGGCGCGGACATCGTGATCAACTACCGCGAGCAGGACTTCGCCGAGGAACTCGCCGGACAGGTCGACGTCATCCTGGACATCATGGCGGCGAGCTACCTCGGCCCCAATGTGAAGGCTCTCGCGCCGGGCGGCCGACTGGTGATCATCGGCATGCAGGGCGGCCTGGTCGGCGAGCTCAATATCGCCGAACTCATCGGCAAGCGCGCCCGGGTCATCGGCACCAACGTGCGCAACCGGCCGATCACCGGTCCCGGTTCGAAAGCGGAGATCGTCGAGGCAGTCTGCGAGGGCGAATGGCCTTTGATCGCAGACGGATCCGTGCGTCCGGTCATCTCGGCGAAGCTGCCGTTGCGCGACGCCGCAGAGGGTCAGGCGTTGCTCGACTCGGCGGGTTCGGTCGGCAAGGTGCTGCTGCTGCCGGACCACGACTGACCGGACTGACTGGCCGGGCCGGTCACCTCGACCGGGCCTCCTGCATGGCGACCACGGTCTGCCGGATGCGCGCGGCGACCTCCTTGCGCGACGACGCATCGAGCTTGCCGTCGAGGTAGAGGAAGGCCAGCCCGTGCACCAGCGCCCACATGCCGGTGGCGGTGGCGGCCGGGTCGTCGGTCTCGATCACCCGGCCGACCGCCTCCCGCAGGTAGGCGTGGATCGCGTCGACCGCGGCCACCCGATCGGGGCTGGTGCGATCACAGCCCTCGGCGAACATCACCCGGAACAGCCCCGGCCGGTCGAGCGCGAATTCGACATACGCGACGGCGAGATCGGCCAGGTCGGTGGTCGAGGCCGGCTCGGGGTGCCGGGCGGCGAGCCCGGCCATCAACTCCTGGTAGCCCACGGCCGCAACCGCCGACAGCAGTGAGATGCGGTCGGGGAAATGCCGGTATGGCGCAGCACTCGACACCCCCGCCTTGCGTGCCACCGCACGCAGCGAAAGTTCGACCTCGCCGTCCTCGTCGAGCATCTCCACGGCCGTCCGCACCAGCGTCGCGGGCAGGTCGCCGTGATGGTAGCTCGCCTGCTGCTTGTCCACCATTCCTCCAGCATACAGCCTATGTATGCGCTGCTTACATAGCACGTGTCACAGGCGCGCCTCGACGGTGCGCCCCGGGTCGCGGCCGAGGAAGCGCAACAGCCGCGCCGCGGGGTCGTCGCCGTCCTGCCCGGCGAGGGCTGGCGCGTAGGCGCCCCATTGGCGCAACGGCTCGACGAGAGCTCGCGCCGCGGGGTCGAGCTGGGCGGCGAGCCCGTCGGTCAGCGGGCTCGGGGCACCGAGCGACGAGGTGATGTCCCAGGCGTGGACCGCCGCATCCAACGCGGCCATCGCCGCCGCGACATCGGCGGCCTGCGGCCCCTGCGGCAACGGCGTCGACACCTGCGCCGCGCCGCCGTCAACCGTCGCCCAAGCGTCGCGGGCGCGGACGAGGGCAGCATCGACATACGCCGAGAGCCCGGTCGCCGGCGCACCGGTCGGCGCG
Organism: Flexivirga meconopsidis; assembly: GCF_026162425.1. Taxonomy (GTDB): domain Bacteria; phylum Actinomycetota; class Actinomycetes; order Actinomycetales; family Dermatophilaceae; genus Flexivirga; species Flexivirga meconopsidis. The sequence continues at coordinate 516,869 of NZ_JAOBQJ010000002.1, forward strand.
AAGGGATCGCCCTCCGGCCCGGGACCGCCGTCGATGCCCGCGGCCCAGATGACCTGGTCGAGCACGGCGTGCTCCAGCACTTGCCCGACGCTCCAGTCCGCGCAGGCCGAAGGACGGGCCAGGTCGGCCGGCCCGAGCCTGCGAGCGGCCGATCGCAGGGCGTCGTGAGCTTCGTCGATGATCGAGATGACATTGGTGGTGTTCATGGCGGATCTCCTTGTGGTTACTTGTTTTTCGTTCAGGACAGGACGGGAGCACAGGTGGTCTCTGCGGGCCGCGCGCGACGCCTGGCGATACGCTGCAGTTGCCCTTCTCCGACTCCGAGGCCGGCCAGGATGAGCGCGACGCCGACAACGACCGGGACTCCGACGGACTCGCCGGCGGTAATGGCGCCAACCGCGATCGCGAAGACCGGCACCAGGTAGTCGACGGATGCCGCGCGCGCGGCGCCGATGTCGCGCACCAGCCGGAAGTAGAGCAACGACGCGTAGCCGGTCGCACCGACCCCCAGGATGACCACCGCGCCGAGCGCGGTGGGTGTGATCGCGCCGACCCGCAGGCCGAGCGCAGGCGTCAGCCCGGCCTGTATGACGGTGGCCGCGGCCAGCTGCGAGGCCGCCACACCGAGTGCGCTCCCGGTGCCGGCCTGGAACCGGCGCGCCCACACATACCCTGCGGCATAACTCGTCGCCGCGCCGAGACAAAGCAGCGCACCGATCACCCTCGATTCGCCGGCGAAGGGATTGACGACGATGACAATCCCCGCGAATGCGATCACGAATCCCACGACGACCCGGCGCGTGCTGGCCTCGCCGCGCAGGGCCACGGCGGCGACGAGCACGGTGAGCAGCGGCGTCAGACCGATCAGCGCACCGGCGGCCCCAGCGGTGGTGCCGCGTTCGCCATACGTGAGCAGGAGGTAGGGCACGACGTTGGCGAGCAGTGCGCCGACTGCGGTGATCGCCCAGCCGCGGCGGCCGCGCACGAGTCGGTCCCCGCGCCAGCGCACGACCGCGACCAGCACCAGCGTCGCAAGCGCGAGCCGCGAAAGCACCAGTGCGCCAGGCGAGAACGCCTCCCCTGCGAGCCGGATCAGGCTGAAACTCGACCCCCAGATCGCAGCCTGCGCGACAAACCGCAGCATGGTGCCGGGGCGCTTCGCCCGCGCGCTCGGCACCGCGGGGCGCCTCACCCGTCGGCCGGGCCGTCCCGTGCGCTGACTCGCCACCAGTGCAGTCAGGGCCGCGACCATCCCGACGACCTGCACGCCGGTGAGGTGCTCGCCGAGCGCGACCACACCGATCACCGCCGCGGTCAGCGGGGAGAGCAGGCCGAGCATCGCGGTCGGCGCCGCGGGCAGCGCCCGCACACCTCGAAACCACAGCGTGTAGGCGAGCAGTCCGCCGACCAGCCCGAGCCAGACGTACCCACCGAATCCCTTGGCCGTCACGTCGGTCGGGACACCCTCGACCAGCAGGGCAGGTGCCGCGAGCACCAGTCCTCCGCCGGTGAGCAGCCATCCTGCGTACGCCGTGGGCGACACCTGCGGAGGGCGACCCCACCTCTTCGAGAGCACGACGCCGAGCGCCATACACAAGGCGCCGCAGAGACCGGCGGACACGCCCGCTACGTCGAGCCGCGCGGTCGGGCCGAGCACGACCAGCCCGACTCCGATCACACCGAGCACGCCCGCCCCGAGACGCCAAGGCGTCGGCCGCTCGCCGAGGATCCCGGCGGCAAGAGCGGCCACGACGAGCGGTTGGATTGCGCCGAGGGTGGCGGCGACCCCGCCGGGCAGCCGCTCCGCGGCGAGGAAGAGCAGCGGGAAGAACATCCCGATGTTGAGGGCGCCGAGCACGAGCGCACGCCACCACCAGGAGCCACGCGGAAGCGAGCGGGTGACCGCGAGTGCGAGCAGGCCGGCGGGCAATGCCCGGGCGAGCCCGGCGAAGAGCGGATGACCCGGCGGCAGCGCTTGGGTGGTCACCGCGTAGGTCGTGCCCCACACGGTCGGTGCGACGGCCGTCGCGAGCAGGATGCGTAGGTCCGAGATTGCGGTCATGACTCCAGACTCGGCGCGCACGATCAATCTGTCCAAGACATGGATGACATGACAACAATCGTGCTGCACGATTGATCTCATGGAGTTGCAACAGCTGCGTTACGTCCTCGCCGTGGCCGAGCAGCGGAATTTCACCCGTGCGGCCGCGCAATGCTTCGTCGCGCAATCGGCACTGAGTCACCAGGTCAAGGCACTCGAGCACGAGCTCGGTGTGCCGCTCTTTGCCCGGACCAGCCGCCGGGTCGAGGTGACCGCTGCAGGGGAGGCGTTCCTGCCCGCTGCGCGCGCCTGCCTGGAAGCGGCGGACCGCGCGGCAACCGACGCGGCCGGAGCCGCCGGCCTGCTGCGGGGATCGCTGCGCATCGGGGCGATTCCCACCGTGACCGCGGTGGACCTCCCTCGCCTGATCGAACGCTTCAACCGGGCCCACCCCGAAGTCGGGGTGTCGCTCGTGGTGGGCGCGAGCGGGGAGCTGCAGGAGGCGATCGAAGCAGGAAAGCTCGACGTCTGCTTCTTGGGCCTGCCGGCGAATTCGGTTCCACGCGTGGCACATCGGGCGCTCGACCGCCATCGCCTGGTCGCCGTGGTCGCGGCCGATCACCGGTTGGCCGGACGCCGCCGGGTGAGGCTGGCAGACCTTGCGGACGACGCCTTTGCCGACTTCCCGGCCGGCACCAGCGGTCGCCAGCAGTCGGACGAGGCGTTCGACGCTGCGGGCCTGGTGCGATCGGTGCCGTTCGAGTCGACCACCGCGGAGCTGCTGGTCGACCTGGTCGAGCGCCATCTCGCGATCACGCTCCTCGCCCCCGGCGTCATCCCACGCCGGCGCTCCATCGCCCGCGTCGCAGTCTCTGACGGGCCGGAACGGGTGGAATACCTGGGGTGGAGGGCGCTCAACCCGAGCCCGGCCGCGCGCGCGTTCACCGAGCTCGTCGCCTGATGTGACCCTTGACACATCAGGTCATCAAGTGATCTAGTCACTTTCGTGACCGCACAGACTTCGCTGACCAGTCGCCTCGCCGACGAGATCGTCGAGCTCATCGTCACGGGCGGACTGCGCCCCGGCGATGCACTCGAGTCCAGTCGGGCACTCGCGCAGCGCTTCGAGGTGACCACGCCCACCGTGCGCGAAGCGCTGCGCCGGCTGGAGGCCACCGACATCGTCCGCTTCCGGCACGGCTCCGGCACGTATGTCGGGGACGGGCTCGATCGGCGAATGGTCGTCAACCAGCATGCCGATGCGCCTGCCGATGCGATCGCCGAACTCATCGGCACCCGACTGCTGCTCGAGCCGGCGATCGCCGCCGAGGCCGCCCGGCGGCGGACCGATGCCGACCTGGCGACCCTTGACACCGCGGTGTCCAACGCCCTCTCGCCCCAACGCGGCGACGAACGCCCGGCCGTGCATTTCCACGTCGCGGTGGCCGCCGCGACCGGCAACCGGCTGGTCGCCGAAACCATCGAGGCGCTGCTGCACATCCGTTCACGCGAGCAGGTCGAGATCCGGCATCGCTACGACGACCGGGAGCGCGACCACGCCGAGCACGTGCAGATCGTCGAGGCGATCCGGGCCGGGGACGCCGAGCGCGCGGAGGAGCTGACCCGCGGGCACCTCGAAGCGATCCGGAGCACGCTCTCCGCGCCGAAGGGACGTGTCGCAAAATGACCGAATCGCCATACCTGCTGGGCAATTTCACCACGGCGGAGGCGGCGGCTTCGGTCGCGCGCGGCGATATCGTGATCCTCCCTGCCGGAGCGTTCGAGCAACACGGTCCCGCTATGCCGCTCGCCACCGACCTGATCCGCGCCGAAGCCGTCGCGGACCGCGCCGCCGGTGCGATGGATGGCCGCGCGGTGATCGGCCCGAGCCTGCCGGTCGGTGTGTCACCGCACCACCTCTCCTTCGCCGGCACGGTCAGCCTGCGCCCGGCGACCTTCCTCGCAGTCGCCCGGGAGTATGTCGACAGTCTCGCCGGGCACGGCTGGCGCCGGATCCTCATCCTCACCGGCCACGCCGGCAACAACGCAACCCTTGCTGCGCTCGCCCAGGACCTGCTGCACGACCTGCCGGACGTCGAGTTCGCCTGGTCGGCCGTGCCCGCTCTGGCGACCGAGGCGATCGCTACCATGAACCGCACCGAGGTCACCGGTCACTGCGGTGAGTCCGAGACCGCCCAAATGCTTTACCTCGCACCGCATTTGGTGCGCACCGAGCTGCTCGCGCCGGGAGCGACCAGCCTCGATGATCTGGACCCGTTGTCCCGGCTGTCCCGTCGCGCCGCGCCCTCCCTGGCCCGCCGTTACGACCAGCTCAGCACCAACGGCGTGCTGGGTGATCCCACCACCGTCACGGCCGACCAGGGCCGGGCAATCGTCGACGCCGCAACTCGCACCCTCGTCGACTACCTCCGGGAGTGGCTCACCGCCTGATTTCCTCCCGTCCCCTCGACCGAGCACCACCAGGTGTCTTCGGTGGGTCGACCACACCCTCGATCCGGCCGAAAGGAACTGCCCATGAAGAAGATCCGCGCCCTCGGAGTCCTCGCCGGAAGCCTCGGGTTCGTCACTGCACTGACCGGCCCCGCGGTCGCGGCGCCACCCGTCCGCTCGGTGGCGACTGCCGCCTCGACTACCTGCGATCGGCCGACAGACCAGCAGACGGGGGCGAGCGCGAAGTACGAGATCACCAGCGGCGGACGCACTCGCAGCTACATCCTGCACCTGCCCAAGGACTACGAGAAGCGCTCGGACTGGCCGCTGATCGTCGCCTATCACGGGCGCGGCAGCACCGGCACCGAGATCGAGGGATTCTCCGGTCTGTCGAATCTACCTGCGGTCGTTGCCTATCCGAACGGTGAGATCGGCACCGGCAGTGGCTACCGGCAGGCATTCCAGGGCGCGCCCTACTCCCCACCCGGTGTGGACGACGTGCGCTTCACCAGTGACCTGCTGGGCCGGCTGCAGTCGGAATACTGCGTCGACCCGACCCGCACCTACGCCACCGGGAAGTCCAACGGCGCCGGATTCGTCGGTTTGCTCGCCTGCCGGATGTCCGACCGGTTCGCTGCCTTCGCGCCCGTCGCCGGCGCGTTCTACCCGCAGGCGACGGAAGGCTGCAACACCGCAAAACCCGCTTCGGTGCTGGAAATTCACGGAACCGGTGACGCCACGATCCCCTATGCCGGCGACCCGGATCGGGGCCTGCCGCCGATTCGCAGTTACGTGGACGGATGGGCCGCACGGGACAGGTGCGCGGCCACCCCCAAGGTGCGCACCATCGGTCGTGACGTGCAGATCGTCGACTGGTCCGGCTGCACCGCCGGCACCAGCGTGCGGCACGTGGCGGTGAGCGGCGGCGGTCACGTCTGGCCGGGCACCAGCACCTACTCCGGCGGCGGCTACGTCACCTCGACCATCCACGCCGAGGACGTCATGTGGAAGTTCTTCGGCCAGCACCGACTCACCACCGCGGAGGTATCGCGATGAGCACCCCCACCACTTCTCCCACGGAGGAGCGCAGCGAGGACCGGCTGCCGTTCGTCATCCGCGCCATGGGCGTCGTCGAACGCGTGGGCAACGCTCTGCCGTCACCGTTTTGGCTGTTCTGGATCCTCGCACTCATCCTCGGCGCGATCAGCGCCGTGCTGGCCGCAAACGGGGTCAGCGTGGTGTCGCCGAGCGACCACAAGACCGTCGCGGTGCGCAACCTCTTCAGCGGCGACGGCCTGGCGATGGCAATGTCCACCGCCGTCGAGAACTTCGCGACCTTTCCGCCGATGGCCACCATCGTGGTGGTGATCATGGGAGTCGCGGTCGCCGAGCGCACCGGCTTCCTCGCTGCCGTCATGAAGCTCGGGGTGTCCCGCGTGCCGGCGTCAGCGGTGGTCTTCGCGGTCGCGTTTCTCGGCACGGTGTCCCACGTGGCGTCGGCTGCGGCATACATCATCCTGGTGCCGCTCGGCGGCCTCGCCTTCCGCGCCGTGGGCCGATCACCGATCCTCGGCATCGTCGTTGCCTACACCTCCATCGCCTCGGGGTATGACGCGAGCCCCGTGCCGACGCCGAATGACACGATCTTCGCCGGAATCACCACGGCCGCAGCGCAATTGGTCGACAAGGACGTCACGGTTTCGCCGGTCAGCAACTGGTATTTCAACATCGCCTCGTCGCTGCTGCTCGCCACGGTCATCACCCTGGTGACCCGCTGGGTGCTGGCCAAACGACCCGATCTCGACCCGGACCCGGACCTCGACCTGGAGGACCTCGGCTCGCTGCACCTCAGCCATCGCGAGCGCACCGCGGTGCGGGCCGCCTGCTTCACGCTGCTCGGCATGCTGGTCGTGCTCGCAGCCCTCGTCATACCGACCGGATCACCGCTGCGCGGCAAGGGCGGCAGCATCGCCGAGTCGCCGTTCCTGGACGGCATCGCGTTCGTGATCGCCGTGCTGTTCGGGGTCACCGGCATTGTCTACGGGCTGCGCACCGGCGCACTCAAGGGGCTCGGCGACACTCCGCGGCTGATGGCCGACGGCATCAAGCAGATGGCGCCGGTGCTGGTGCTGTTCTTCGCGATCGCTCAGTTCCTGGCGTATTTCGACTGGACGCACATCGGTGACGTGCTGTCGGTCAAGTCGGCAGACCTGCTCGACCAGGCCAACGTGCCGGCGCCGATCATCTTCCTGATGGTGCTCGCGCTGCTCAGCGTGGTGAACGTGCTGGTGACCAGCGGGTCGGCGATGTGGTCGATCGCCGCGCCGGTGCTGGTGCCGACGCTGATGCTGCTGTCGGTGCCGCCGGAGACCACGCAGGCGCTCTTCCGGATCGCCGACTCGGGGTCGACCGCGATCACCCCGATGAGTCCGTATTTCGTGATGGCACTCGGCTTCCTCCAGCGTTATCGCAAGAGTGCCGGCATCGGGACGCTCGCGTCATACACCCTGCCGCTGGCGATCGCGATGACGATCACCTGGACCGCGCTGTTCTTCCTCTGGTGGGCGATCGGCCTGCCGCTCGGCCCCGGTGCACCGGTGCGATGACGGCGCTCAGTTGTCCCGGCGTTCGCGGATCGGCAGATCCTTACCGAGCCGGCGCTCGGGCGGCACCTGGAGGTCATCGCAGATCGCCTCCCAGACCTGGCGCGGCTTGACCCCGTCGGCGAGGGCCTCGTCCGGCGTGCGATCGCTGAGCGCCTGCAGCACGTGCGTGCTGCCGAGCACGCCGGCGTATGCCGAGCCGAACTCGTCCGACATCAGGCGTCGGTATTCGGAATGCTTCACGCAGCCCAGGGTAGGCGGCGCAGCATGGTCGTCTGTGTGCCAGTCTGGCGCCATGGAGCTCATCGTCGCGCCCGAGATCCCGCCGTCCCTCGCCCGGGTGGAACAGCCCGGCCGTCCGCCGTTGCGGGTCGCGCTGGTGCAACACGAATGGGCGGACGATCCCGCGGCGCTGGTCGAGACGCTGCGCGGCGGCATCCAGCAGGCCGCCGAGGCAGGCGCCCAGGTGGTCTTCCTGCCCGAGCTGACGCTCTCGCGCTACCCGGCGGACACGCTGCCGACCGGCACGCCGTCGGACATCGCCGAGGACCTGGAGAACGGCCCGACCGTCACCTTCGCGCGCGCGGCCGCGCGCGACTTCGGGGTGCACGTGCATGCCTCGCTCTACGAGCGCAACGATGGTGGCGACGGACTCGGCTTCAACACCGCCATCCTGGTGGCGCCGTCGGGCGAGCTCGTCGGCCGCACCCGCAAGACGCACATCCCGGTCACCGCGGGCTACTACGAGGACAAGTACTTCCGCCCCGGCCCACCCGATGACGCGTATCCCGTTGTGCCGCTTGCGGATCCGCAGGTGAACCTCGGCCTACCGACCTGCTGGGACGAGTGGTTTCCCGAGGTTGCCCGCTCCTACGCGCTGGGCGGCGCCGATCTGCTCGCCTACCCGACCGCGATCGGCTCGGAGCCGGACCATCCGGAGTTCGACACCGAGCCGCTGTGGCAGGCGACGATCACCGGCCACGCGATCGCCAACGGGCTCTTCATCGTGGTGCCCAACCGGTTCGGCACCGAGGGGCTCATCACCTTCTACGGGTCGAGCTTCATCGTCGACCCCTATGGGCGGGTGCTGGTGCAGGCGCCGCGTGACAAGGCCGCGGTGCTGGTCGCCGACCTCGACCTCGCGCAGCGCAAGGACTGGCTCGACCTCTTCCCGTTCCTCGCCACCCGCCGTCCCGACACCTACGCCGGGCTGGCCGAGCCGGTGAAGCCGGAGCATCGCCGGGAGGTCTGACGGGTGCGCGCGGCCGCCGACCCCGCGTACAAGGCGCAACCGTTTCGACTTATGCACACCCCAAGCCCGCGTGGCGTGCACAGGGCGCAACCGTTTCGAGTTGTGCACGCCCCAGCCGCCGATGCCGCGCACAAGGCGCAACCGTTTCGACTTATGCACGCCCCAGCCACCCGCAGCGTGCACAGGGCGCAACCGTTTCGACTTATGCACGCCCCAACCGCCGATGCCGCGCACAAGGCGCAACCGTTTCGACTTATGCACGCCCCAGCCACCCGCAGCGTGCACAGGGCGCAACCGTTTCGACTTATGCACGCCCCAACCGCCGATGCCGCGCACAACCCGCAACCGTTTCGACTTACGCACGCGCTGACGGCCGCGTAGGTTGGGCGACCATGAGCAACGATCGGCTGTCCGGCAAGCGAGTCCTGATCACCGGCGGCGCCCGTGGCATCGGTGCCGCGCTGGCGCAGCGACTGAGCGAGCGCGGTGCGCGGGTGGCGCTGGCCGGTCTCGAGCCAGAGCTGCTGGAGCAGACGGCTGCCGGCATACGGGCGCCGTGGCGTGAGCTCGACGTTGCCGACCGCGAACAGGTCGACGGCGTCATACCCGAACTCGCCGACGCACTCGGCGGGCTCGACATCGTCGTCGCAAACGCCGGCATCGCCAAGCAGGTGCCGATGGTCGGTGGCGACCCGGAGGTGATGGAGCGCACGCTGGCGGTGAACGCGCTCGGCACCTACTACACGCTGCGCGCTGCGGCTCCGCTGATCGCCCACCGCGGCGGTTACGCGCTGGCGACCGCGTCGCTCGCAGCCGCGGTGCACGCGCCGCTGATGGGTGCCTATTCGGCGTCCAAGGCGGCCGTCGAAGCGATCGGCAACACCTTGCGCTGGGAGCTGCACGGCACCGGCGCCCGCGTCGGTGTCGCCTACTACGCCGAACTCGACACCGACATGACCAGCCGCGGGTTCAGCACGCAGGCCGGGTCGACGCTGCTCGGCGGTCGCAAGTCGGTCACGGTCGTCACTCCGCTGAGCGCCGCGATCAACGCCTTGGAGCGCGGCATCAACCGCCGCGCGCGGCTGATCTGGGCGCCGTGGTGGATCGCGCCGCTGCTTCCCGGCCGGATGATCGCGCAGCGCGTCGCCGAGCTGAAGCCGATGCCCGACCTCAAACGCGCCCTGGAGATCGCGCGCGACGAGCGCGCGGAATTCACCACGGCACAACCGGATTCGCCCGTATGGCGGGAGCCGCGCTGATGCCGGCCCGTGTCTCCCCCGGCACGTGGCGCACCAACGGGCCGCTGGCCGCGGCCTTCGCGCGGGCGGCCGGCCGCGCGACGGGCACCGTGCCGCCCGCGGTGTTCACCGTGCTCGGCCGGGGGCGCCGCACCTTCTGGGGCTGGCTCGGCTTCGCGGCAACCCTGATGCCCTTCGGGTCGCTGCCCCGACGCGACAGCGAGCTGGTGATCCTGCGGGTCGCGCAGCGGCGCGGGAGCGCCTACGAGGCGGCTCATCACCGCCGGATCGGCCGACGAGCGGGACTGACCGGCGAACAGGTGGACGCGATCCTCCGCGCGGCGCCGGACCCGACGGTGTTCAGCGCACGACAGCAGGTCCTGCTCGCCGCGACCGACGAACTGCTCGCCACCGATGACCTGTCCGACGCCACCTGGGCGTCCCTGGGCGAGCAGCTGGACGAGCGCGGGTGCGTGGAGTTCCTGCTGTTGGTGGGGCACTACCGGATGCTCGCGACCGCGTTCACCGCGTTGCGGGTCGAGCCGGACGCGGCCCGGGGCCGCTAAGCTGCCCGGCTCCCGTCACCCGGGCCGGAGCGGGTGTCAGTGCTCGGTGCGAAGCTAGCCCCACATGCCCGATGACGTCTTGCAGCGCTTCTCCCCTGCCACCCGCGCGTGGTTCGAGGGTTCCTTCAGCGCGCCCACGGCCGCCCAGGACGGCGCCTGGCGCGCGATCAGCAGCGGCGAGCACACCCTCGTCGTCGCGCCGACCGGCTCCGGCAAGACGCTGTCGGCCTTCCTCTGGGCGATCGACGAGATGGCGCGCGAGGCGGTGCCCGACGACCCGATGAAGCGCTGCCGGGTGCTCTACATCTCCCCGATGAAGGCGCTCGCGGTCGACGTCGAACGCAACCTACGCTCGCCGCTGGTTGGGATCGGGCACGCCGCCGAGCGACTCGACCTGCCCGCGCCCGACGTCAGCGTCGCGGTCCGCTCCGGCGACACCCCGGCCGCCGACCGGCGCAGCTTCGCCCGGCGTCCGAGCGATGTGCTGATCACCACCCCGGAGTCGCTCTTCCTGCTGCTCACCTCGGCCGGCCGCGAGGCGCTCGCCGGGGTGGAGACCGTCATCGTCGACGAGGTGCACGCGGTCGCCGGCACCAAACGCGGCGCGCACCTGGCCCTCTCCTTGGAGCGGCTCGACGCGATCCTGCCCAAGCCGGCGCAACGCATCGGTCTGTCCGCCACCGTTCGCCCGGTCGAGGAAGTCGCCCGGTTCCTCGCCGGTGGCCGCCCCGTCACCACCGTGCAGCCACACGCCGACAAGTCGTGGCAGCTCGACGTCGTGGTCCCGGTGCCGGACCTCACCGCACTCGGACAGGTCACCGACGATCTCACCGGTCCAGCCGCCGGCCCCGTCGAGCGTTCGTCGATCTGGCCGCACGTTGAGGAACGCATCGTCGATCTGATCACGCAGCACCGGTCGACGATCGTCTTCGCCAACTCACGCCGGCTCGCCGAGCGCCTGACTGCCCGGCTCAACGAGATCTGGGCCGACCGGCAACCGGCCGAGCCGGCCACAGCGGGCGACGCACCACCCGCACACGTGATGGGACAAGCAGGCCAATCCGCCGGAGCACCAGGCGTTTTGGCCCGGGCACACCACGGGTCGGTCAGCAAGGATCAACGCGCCGACATCGAGGACTCGCTGAAGTCCGGTCGGCTGCCGGCGGTCGTCGCGACAAGCTCCTTGGAGCTCGGCATCGACATGGGCGCGGTCGACCTCGTCATCCAAGTCGAGTCGCCGCCGAGCGTGGCGAGTGGTCTGCAGCGGGTCGGTCGAGCAGGTCACCAGGTCGGCGCGGTGTCGCACGGCGTGCTGTTCCCGAAGTTCCGCGGCGACCTGGTGCAGACCTCCGTCGTCGTGGACCGCATGCGGTCGGGTCTGATCGAATCCCTTGCGGTGCCGAGCAATCCGGTCGATGTGCTGGCCCAACACATCGTCGCGATGTGCGCCATGGACGACTGGACCGTCGACGAGCTGCAGCAGCTCGTGCAGCGCACCGCGTCGTTCGCGAGCCTGCCCCGGACGGTGCTGGAGTCGGTGCTCGACATGCTCGCCGGCCGATACCCGTCCGACGAATTCGCCGAGCTGCGGCCGCGCATCGTCTGGGACCGCATCACCGACACCCTCACCGGCCGGCGCGGCGCGCAACGGCTCGCGGTGACCAGCAGCGGCACCATCCCCGACCGTGGGCTGTATGGCGTGTTCCTCGCATCCGGGGAGGGTCCTGGCCGCCGCGTCGGCGAACTCGACGAGGAGATGGTCTACGAGTCGCGGGTCGGCGACATCTTCACGCTGGGCACGAGCAGCTGGCGCATCGAGGACATCACCCACGACCAGGTGCTGGTCTCGCCGGCTCCCGGGCAGCCGGGCAGGTTGCCGTTCTGGCGCGGTGACTCCCCCGGCCGACCGGTCGAATTGGGCGCTGCCGTAGGCGCTTTCGTGCGCGAAGTGGTTGCCGCCGAGGAGTCGGTGGCCCGCGCTCGGGTGCAGGCGACCGGTCTCGACGAGTGGGCGGCGGACAACCTGCTCGCCTATCTGCGCGAGCAGCGCGAGGCGACCGGCCAGGTGCCGCACGACCAGGCGATCGTCGTCGAACGCTTCCGCGATGAGCTCGGCGACTGGCGGGTCGTCGTCCATTCGCCGTATGGCGCGCCGGTGCACGCACCCTGGGCCCTCGCCATCGCGGCCCGGATGCGCGAGAAGTTCGGCGTCGACGTGCAAGCGATGCATGGTGACGACGGCATCGTGTTGCGGCTGCCCGACCTCGGCGACGAGACCCTCGCGCAGTCGCCAGACCTGCTGGACCAGGTGCTGGTCGACGCCGACGAGGTCACCGAGATCGTCACCGAACAGATCGGCGGATCAGCGTTGTTCGCATCGCGATTCCGCGAGTGCGCGGCTCGCGCTCTGCTGCTGCCGCGCCGCAACCCGGGGCGCCGGCAGGCGCTCTGGCAGCAGCGCCAGCGGTCCGCGCAACTGCTCGAAGTCGCCTCGCGCTACCCGTCGTTCCCGATCGTGCTCGAAGCCGTGCGCGAGTGCCTGCAGGACGTCTTCGACGTGCCCGGGCTGACCCAGCTGATGCGGGACGTCGCGGCGCGTCGCATCCGGGTGGTGCAGGTCGACACCGCCTGCCCGTCACCGTTCGCGACCAGCCTGCTCTTCGGGTATGTCGCGCAGTTCCTCTACGAGGGCGACTCGCCATTGGCCGAGCGACGTGCCGCCGCGCTATCCCTCGACCCCTCGCTGCTGGCCGATCTGCTCGGCACCGGCGAGGGCGCCTCCCTGCGCGAACTCCTTGACCCGCAAGTAATTTCGCAGACCGAGGCCGGGCTGCAGCGACTCACCGAAGAGCGGCAGGCGCGCGACGCCGAGGATGTCGCCGATCTGGTGCGGGTGCTCGGCGCGTTGACCGCCGAGGAGGTCCGCGTCCGCACCCGCGAGGATCTCCGTGATCAGGTCGCCGGTTGGCTGACCGGGCTGGTCGAGGCGCGTCGACTGATCGAATTCCGGTCGGCCGAGGCCACCCGTTACGCCGCGGTCGAGGATGCCGCCCGGCTGCGCGACGCGCTCGGTGTGGCGCTACCACCGGGAGTGCCGGCAGCCTTCCTCGAGCCGGCCGAGGATCCGCTCGGTGACCTGGTTGCGCGCTACGCCCGCACCCACGGCCCGTTCCCGGACGTCGCTGCCGCCCGCGCGCTCGGTGTCGGCCGGGCGGTCGCGCACGACGCCTTGCGCCGCCTCGTGAGTGCCGGCCGACTCATCGAGGGCGAGTTCCTGCCCGCCGAGCTCGGCGGCGGCGTGCACGGCATCGACTACTGCGACCCCGAAGTGCTACGCACCATCAAACGGCGGTCGCTGGCGTCGTTGCGCGCCGAGGTCGAGCCGGTGCCGCCGCGCGACCTCGTGACGTTCCTGCCGCAGTGGCAGGGCGTCGGCGGGAAGCTGCGCGGAGTGGACGGATTACTGCGTGCCATCGAGCAATTGGCCGGTGCGCGCGTGCCGGCCAGCGCCCTGGAGACGCTGGTGCTGCCGACGCGAGTCACGTCATACGGCCCCGGGATGCTGGATGAGTTGATGGCAAGTGGCGAGGTGGTCTGGCAAGGTCACGCGGCGCTGCCCGGAGATGACGGCTGGGTGTCGCTGCACGTCGCCGACACCGCGCCGCTGACACTCTCCCCTCCGGACGAGACCGTCGACCTGACGCCGCTGCACCGCGACCTGCTGACGGCCCTCGACGGCGGTGGCGCCTACTTCTTCCGTGCCCTCAGCGACGCCGTACACGCTGGTGGCGAGCGCGTCGCCGACGACGAACTGCTCTCTGCGCTCTGGGGCCTCGTCTGGTCCGGTCGAGTCAGCGGCGACACCTTCGGGCCGGTGCGGGCCCTGCTGGCCGGTGGCCGCACCGCCCACAAGACCCGATCAGCCGGTCCGCGGCAGTCTCGACACGGGCGCGCCGGGATCGGTGGCCTGCGTCGATCCGCCCGGCCGGCCATGCCGTCCCGCACCGGACCCCCGACGTCGACCGGGCGCTGGGCCGCCCTCCCGGAGGTCGAAACCGACCCGACAGCAAGGGCATTCGCGCAAGCAGAGGTCCTGCTGGACCGGCACGGCATCGTCACCCGGGGCGCAGCGCAGGCCGAAGGGGTTCCGGGCGGTTTCGCCGGCGTCTACCGGGTGCTCGCCGCTGCGGAGGAGTCCGGCCGCGTGCGCCGCGGCTACTTCGTAGAGGGGCTTGGCGCAGCGCAGTTCGGCGGCGCCGGCGCAGTGGACCGGTTGCGGGCGAGCGGCAAAACCATTGCCACCCCTCGTAATCCATGGGACGTCCCGCCTCCGGAGTCACTGGACGCGATCGTGCTCGCCGCCGCGGATCCGGCCAACCCGTTCGGTGCGGCGCTGCCGTGGCCGGACCGCTCGGAAGACAGACAGCACCGACCTGGTCGACGGGCGGGTGCACTCGTCGTACTCGTCGAAGGCGCGCTGGTCCTCTACGTCGAACGAGGCGGCAAGACCGTGCTGACGTTCTCCGACGATCCTGCCGTCTTCGACGCGGCCGCCCGTGCGCTGGCCGAGGCCGTCACCGGCCGGCCGAGCGGACCGAGTGGCCCCGCGCTGCGCGGGCTCACCGTCGAGACCGTGGACGGTGAGCCGGCGCTGCGCTCGGAGCACCCGTTGCTGCAGGCGTTGTCGTCGGCCGGTTTTCACCGCACGACCCGTGGCTTACGACTACGCCGCTGACCGGTCAGTCGGCGAGCCGCCGACGCGAGCTGATCACACCGGTATCGAACCCAGCCAGGTGCAGTCCACCGTGGAAGCGGGCGTGCTCGATCTTCAGACAGCGGTTCATCACCACGTCCAGCCCGGCATCGGTCCCGTCCTGCGCGACCTGCTGGTCCCAGAGGCCAAGCTGCAACCAGAGAGTCCCGCGTCCCGGCCTCGGTCGCCTCGGTGAGCACCTGCGGGAGATCCGCCGGCTTGCGGAAGACATCGACCAGATCGGGTTTTCCCGGCAGCTCCGCCAGGGACGGGTAGACCGGCTGGCCCAGGATCTCGTCGGCGCGCGGATTGACCAACCACACTTGGTAATTGGACGTCGACAGCAAGTAGGTGGCCACGAAGAAGCTGGCCCGTGCCGGGTTCGCGGAGGCGCCGACGATGGCGACGGTCTTGGTGCGCTGCAGGATGCGCTGCCGGGTGCGCGCCGACGGAGCAACCCACGTGTCATCCGGCATCAGAGATCCTTCGTCGCGCGAGTGAGCGCCTGGTCAAGGTCCCAGAGGATGTCGTCGACGTCCTCGATACCGACACTGATCCGCACCAGGTCCGGCGGCACTCCGCCTGCGGCCAGCTGCTCGTCATTGAGCTGCTGGTGCGTGGTGCTCGCCGGATGTATGACGAGGGTCTTCGCGTCGCCGATGTTGGCGACGTGGCTACACAGCTCCACCGACTCGATGAACCGCTGCCCCGCCTCGCGACCGCCGACGACGCCGAAGGAGAAGACCGATCCGGCCCCGCGGGGCAGGTAGCGACGCACCCGGTCGCGGTGCGGGTTGTCGGGCAAGCCGGCGTAGCGCACCCATTCCACCCGCGGATCCTTGTGCAGCCACTCCGCGACCCGCTGGGCCCCGGCGACATGGGCACTCATCCGGTAAGGCAGCGTCTCCAGGCCGAGCAGCAGTTGGAAGGCGGCGGTCGCGGACAGGCAGGATCCGATGTCCCGCAGCTGCTCGCTACGCAGCTTGGTCAGGAAGCCGTACTCGCCGAAGTTGTCCCACCACGAGATGCCGTTGTAGGAGTCGGACGGCTCGGTCATCGTCGGGAATTTGCCGTTGCCCCAGTCGAATCGACCAGATTCGACCACGACGCCACCCATCGTGGTGCCGTGTCCGCCGATGAACTTGGTCGCCGAATGCACCACGATGTCCGCGCCATGCTCGATCGGTCGCGCCAGGTAGGGAGTCGCGCTCGTCGCGTCCACCACCAGTGGGACGCCCGCAGCGTGCGCGACGTCGGCGAGGGCCGCGATGTCGGCCACCTCGGACGACGGGTTGGAGAGCAACTCAACGAAAACCAGCTTGGTGTCGTCGGTGATCGCCGCCGCGAAATCGTCCGGCTCACCGCTGGACACGAAGGTCGTCGAGACTCCGAACCGGCGCAGCGAAACGTTCAGCTGGTTGACCGTCCCGCCATACAGCTGCGATCCGGCGACGATGTGGTCACCGGCGCCGGTCAGCGCGGCGAAGACCAGGAACGCGGCCGCCTGCCCGCTGCTCGCCGCCACTGCGCCGAGACCGCCGTCGAGACTCGCCATGCGTTCCTCGAACGCGGCCACCGTCGGGTTGGCGATCCGGCTGTAGATCGTGCCGTACTTCTGCAGCGCGAACAGGTTGGCCGCGTCATCGGCATTCTCGAAGACGAACGCGGTGCTCTCGTGGATCGGCACTGCCCGTGATCCGGTCACCGGGTCCGGGCGCGCTCCCGCGTGCACGGCGCGAGTCGCGAATCCCCACGTGCGGTCCTGGTCCTCGTCGGATTGCTGCGTCATACGGCCGGCCTCAGGCGGTCTTGCGGTCGGCAGCAGACTCCAGCTCGCGCACCAATGGGATGACCTGCTTGCCGAAACGCTCGACCTCCTCGCGCACGTGCAGGAAACCCAGCAGGAGAAGGTCCACGCCGACCCGCTTGTAGTCGACGATGCGCTGGGCGACCTGCTCCGGGGTGCCGACCAGGCCGGTCTTGAAACCGTCGTTGTACTGCACCAGGTCGTTGAAATCGGAGCCGGCCCACATGCCCTTGCCGTCGGATGTCGCGCTGCCGGCCGCCTTCACCGCCTCGCCGAAGTCACGCACCTTGTCCGCATCAGCGTTGTCGATGATCTCCTGCACCACCTGACGGGCCTCCTCCTCGGTGTCGCGCACCACGGCGAAGCCGTTCAGCCCGAAGTTCGGCCGGCGGCCGAACTCGCGGCCGTAGCCCTCGACCTCCTCGACCTGCTCGGCGATCGCGTCGACCGTGCCACCGTTCATGAAGTACCAGTCGGAAAGGCGCCCGCCCATGCGCCGGGCCGAGGTGGAATTGCCGCCCTGGAAGACCTCGGGCGCGACCTCCGGCTGCGGACGGAAGGTCAGGTCGCGTGTCCGGTAGAAGTCGCCCCGGAAGCTGAAGTCATCCGTGCTCCAGGCACCCTTGAGCACCTCGATGAATTCCTCCGAGCGCCGGTAGCGCTCCTCGTGGTCCAGCCATGGCTCACCGAGGTTGGTGAATTCCTTTTTGAACCAACCGGATACGACGTTGAGCGCGAACCGGTTACCGCTCCACTCCTGCGCGGTGGCCGCGAGCTTGGCCAGCACCGCCGGCTGCCAGAAGCCCGGATGCACGGCCGCGATGACCTTCAGCCGCTCGGTGTGCGCGAGCAGCAGTTGGGAGAACGACGTCGACTCGTGCTGCGCGTCCGCGCCGTATGACGCGAGGTAGCGCACCTGCGTGAGGGCGTACTCGAAGCCGTACTGTTCGGCGGTCCTGGCGACGTCGATGTTATAGCCGGGGCTGTGACTGGTGCGCTGCGGCAGCTTGCTGATCACCAGTCCACCGGAGACATTCGGCACCCAGTAGGCGAATTTCAGGTCACTCATCGGTAGGCCTCCTCGGCCAATCGGTCGGTCGGGCTTGCGTGGTAACTACCGTGGTGGTGCATCAGCGGGCGTCCGCCCGAGGTCTCCTGCGCCTCGACCTGGGCGATCACCACGAAGCTGTCCCCGGCGTCGGTGAGCGCCACAACGCGGGAGTCGAGTCGGCATACCGCATCGCGCAGCGCAGGCAATCCGTCCGGATGCCAATGCCATTCGCCGTCCGGCTCAAAGCGCCGGTTGCGGTCGCCGGCAAACCGGTGCGCGAGATGCTCCTGGTGATCGGCCAGCAGGTGCAGGGCAACGCGCCCGCTGCGTTCGATGGTGGTCCGGCTGGAGGAGGTCTTGCTCAGGTTGAACGAGACCAGCGGCGGCGAGACCGAAACCGACACCACCGAGATCGCGGTGAAACCGACCGGCACCTCGTCGTAGGCGCTGGTCACCACCCAGGCGCTGGACACCGCATGCCGGAATGTGCCGCGTAGGTCGGGGGTGTGCTGAACCACGCTCACCGGGCACCTCCTCGATATCGAACAGAATGCGGTGAGGTTATCAATCACATAATGTCTTGTAACCATCGTCCGGATTGCAAGATCAGCCCACCCCGACCGACCGGTCAGCTCGAAACGTCGCGCCGGCTGAGCAACAGCGCACAGGCCCCGGCTGCGACCACGCCGTACGCCGCCAGCCGGAGCGTGAGCGCGCCACCGGTGACCGCGGCGTTGTCGCTAGTCACGACGTACCGCAGCAGCAGACCGGGGAAGAAGTCGCGGCCGAACTGGAGGTTGTCGCCGAGCACGTTCTCGATCGGGCCGGCCCAGAGGATCGCCGCGCCGAGTCCGATCGGCACCGACCGGGTCGCAATGCCGACCAGCGTGCCGATGAGGCCCCAACCGGTCACGAAGACCAGCACGCGCAGCATGTCCTCGCCGGCGGTGCGCAGCGACTGTGCATCCAGCCAGTTGGTGGTGTCGACGCCCTGGCCCGGTCCGACGATGTATGCCGTGGCCAGTCCCGCCACGAACAGCACCACGATGATGACCGCACTGATCGCTATCCGGGCGACGAATGTCCCGGTCGCGAGCGACATCCGGCCGGGATGGTGCAGTAGGGACGCTCGCCAGGTGCCCCGGGAGAAGGCGCCCGCGCTCATCCCGACGAAGACCGCCAGCAGCAGCACGGAGGTGAAGGCCACCGCCGCGGTGACGGCGAGGGTGCCTCCGCCGGACTGCGACAACGCGTCGATGCTCACGCCCCCGCTGAACGACCGCTGTGGGGCCGTCACGATCATCACGACCGTGAGCACCGCGGAGTAGAGAATGGTGAAAGGTATTGCGATCAGCCAGGTTCGGGGCCGGGCAAGCCTGGTCCACTCGGCGATGAATGCGCGTTTCATGATCGACTTCCTGTTCCGACCAGGCCCAGGACCCGGTCCTCGAGTGATTCGGTGCGGTGGTGCAGCTCGACGAGGTTCACGCCGCCGTCGGCTGCTGTGCGGTTGAGGTCGCCGGCCAGGGTCGCCGGGTCCAGGTCGCCGACGCTGACGGCGAGGCCGGTCGCGGTGTGCTCGACGACGTGCCCGCCGGTGCGCAGCAGCTGCACGAGGCGTTCCTCGTCCGCCGCCATCCGCCCGCGCAGCAGGATGACCTCGTCGCGGGTGGCGGGCAGTCCGGCGAGCGTTCCCTGATAACGCAGGCCACCCTGATCCAGCACGATCAGGTGATCGCAGACGTGTTCCAACTCGGCGAGCAGATGAGATGAGACCAGGACGGTGCGGCCGCTGTCGGCGATGCGCCGCACCATTGCGCGGATGTCGCGCATGCCGGCCGGGTCGACACCGTTGGTCGGCTCATCCAGGATGACCAGGCGGGGGTCGCCGAGCAACGCCGCGCCGATGCCCAGCCGCTGCTTCATGCCGAGTGAGTAGGACCCGTACGAATCCCCTTCTCGGCCCAACAAACCCACCAGGTCGAGGATGCCGTCGATCTCCGAAGGGTCATGTCCGCCGAGCCGGCACAGGTGCACGAGGTTCTCCCGGCCGGGCAGGTTTGGATAGAACGCCGGCGCTTCGATCAGCGCGCCGACCTGCGACATGTATGCCTTGGGCTCCCGCAGGTCATGCTCCAGCACCGTGCCGCGCCCGTCGGTCGGCCGCACCAGCCCGAGGAGCATCGACATCACGGTGGTCTTGCCTGCACCGTTGGGCCCGATCAGCCCGGTTACCGAACCTGCCGGGATGTGCAGGTCCACATGATCCACGACGGTGCGTCGGCCATACCTCTTGGTCAGGCCGATGACTGCGACCGCGTCAAACTGCTGTGTCGTATCCATGACGGCAACGATTCCGCCGGCGCGGGGTCGCGCACGTCGCCCGGGCGCAGAGATCGGTGTACGTCAGATGTTGAGCGGATCAGTCCACCGCGGGCGGTTCCGCGAGTCCGTGCTGGTAGGCGATCACCACGAGCTGCGCCCGGTCACGGGCATGCAGTTTGGTCATCGCCCGGCTCACGTGGGTGCGCACCGTTGCCTGACTGACGAACCATTGCGCGGCGATCTCGTCGTTGGACAAGCCCTGCCCGACCAGCGCCACCACGTCGCGCTCGCGCTCGGTCAGGTGTTTGGCCAGCTCCGGTTCTTGGGTTGCCGGGGTCGCCGAATGCGCTGTGCCGCTTGCAAATCGGTGGATCAGCCGCCGAGTGACGTTGGGGGACAGCAGCGCATCGCCAGCTGCGATCACCCGCACCGCCCGGATCAGCTCGTCGGGCTCGGTGTGTTTGACCAGAAATCCGCTCGCCCCGAATCGCAAAGCCTGGAAGACGTATTCGTCCAGGTCGAAGGTGGTGAGTATCACGACCCGCACGCCCTCCAGTGAGGGGTCGCCGGTGATCTGCCGAGTCGCCTCCAGACCGTCACTGCCGGGCATCCGGATGTCCATCAGCAGCACATCGGGCAACTGCTCCCGGGCTGCGGCGACCGCCTCATCGCCGGTCGTCGCCTCTGCGACGACCTCGATGTCCGACTCGAGCGCCAGAAGCGCAGCGAACCCGCGACGCACCAACGCCTGGTCGTCGGCGACCACTACCCGAATCACACGCTCTCCCAACGTGCTTCAACCACGAAACCCGGGCCGGACGGCCCATGCCGCAGTGTGCCACCGGTCGCGCGGACCCGCTCCGCCATACCGATCAGACCGTGACCGCCACCGGGAGGATGCACCGTCTCCCCCGGTGCGGCACCGTCGTCGGCCGCACTGACCTGCAGTCCGCCATCCACGCCGCGCACGCGCAGACGCACGTGCGAACCGGGTGCGTAACGCACCGCATTGGTCAGGCTCTCCTGCACCACCCGGTATGACGCAGCCTGCACATCGTCGGACAGTTCGGCGGGCAGCGACAGCTCCACCTCGACGGTCAGCCCGGCCTCCCGTGCGCGCTCGATGAGCACGTCGATGGCCGAGAGGCAGTGCTGGGGCCGGGTCGGCGCGGCGCCCGGCTCACGCAGCGACCGCACGATCGCATTGAGTTCGGCGAGCGCGTCGCGGCTGCTCATCCGGATCGCGCGGGCCGCCTCGACGGCCTCATCAGGGGCGCTGTGCACCACGCGTTCGGCAAGCGCGGCCTGCACGTTGATCGCGGTGAGGGCGTGCGCGACGCTGTCGTGCAGGTCCCGCGCAAGCTCCAGCTGCTGCTCGGCCTCAGCCCGCTTTCGCTGTTGTTGCAGGGCGATTCGCCGCTCGACGGAGCGTTCGAAGCGAGTGCGGATCAGGTCGGCGAGCAGGATCGCGACAACACTCCAGCCGACCACCATGGCCGCACGTGGCCAGTCGTCGGTGTCGGTGAGCAGCGCGCAGGTCGCGACGACCGCCATCACGACGGGGCTCAGCCACCGGCTTAGCTGGCGTGGCCCGGAGAAGCCGAAGACGAACAATCCGAGCGGCCCCAGCACGAAGATCGGCCCGTTCGGATAGTGCAGCAGCAGGTAGGCGACAATCGCGCTCGCGGGCACCAGCAGCGCAGCGACCGGCCGCCAGTGGTGCGCGAGCACCCCTGCAACCGCGACCAGTCCGAGCACGATGCCCAACGCGTCCAGCGGGCGCTGGCCGGGCTGGGTCCGCTGGTGCCACTCCGTGCCGATGATCGCGACCCCGAAGAAGAGGGCGACCACGTCGACGGCGTGCCGCTGCCACCACGGACGCCGCATCGGCTCGGCCGGAACGGATGTCATGCACGTCAGGGTACGAAGCGGCCGGCTAGGGGCGCGTCATACGAGTGTTGAGATGATCGGGCCATGCCGGAGGGTGATGTCGTCTGGCGCACCGCTCGCCGCCTCGACCAGGCGTTTCGTGGTGCGCCGCTGGTCGGTGCCGAGTTGCGCTGGCCGAGCCTCGGCGACCGCAGCCTGCACGGACGCACCACGATCGAGGTCGCATCCCGTGGCAAGCACCTGCTGCACCGACTCTCCGGCGGCCTCACCCTGCACAGCCACCTGCGGATGGAGGGCAGCTGGCGGTTGCGCCGCACCAGCACGATGACGCGCGCCGCGGTCGGACCGCGCAGCATCCGGGCGCTGCTCGCGACCGCCGACTGGACCGCGATCGGCACCAGCCTGGGCATGCTCGACCTGGTGGCGACCCGCGACGAGGACCGGCTGGTCGGGCACCTCGGCCCGGACCTGCTCGGCGACGACTGGGATGCGCAACGCGCCATACAGAACCTGCGGGCGGCGCCGGACCGTGCCCTCGGCGCCGCACTGCTCGATCAGCGCAACCTGGCCGGACTCGGCACCATCTGGACCGCGGAGCCGCTCTTCGCGCAGCGACTCGACCCGTGGACACCGGTCGGCGAGCTGCCGATCGAGACGCTGCAGGACCTGCTGGACACCGCCCGGCGCATGCTGACGCACGCCGCGCATCGAGAGCGTTTCGACGAAGAAGCCGCGGTGCACGGTCGAGGCGGTCGCGCCTGCCGACGCTGCGGCGGGACCGTGCAGGTGGCACCGATCGGCGAACCACCGAACGATCGGGTGATGTTTCATTGCCCGACCTGCCAGGGCGTGCGCTGACGCAGCACGCCCAAGATCAGGCTGCGGAGACGACCGGCTCGGCTGCCGGCACCGGCAGCGGCACGGGCGCGGTCATCGCCTCGGCGAGGACCAGTCGCTCGGAGACCTGGTGCATGGCTTCGGACAGTCGCACCCCGAGGGCCTCGCACACCGCGGCCAGCAACTCCGACGAGGCTTCCTTCTCGCCGCGCTCCAACTCCGACAGGTAGCCCAGCGAAACCTGGGCGCTCGCGGCGACATCACGCAGAGTGCGCCCCTGGGCTTGGCGCGCCTGACGCAGCACGTCACCGAGCTCTCGACGAAGCAGAATCATGGCGCCTCCTCCACTCGCGTGCCGTTGATTCGTCCGATGCGACCACTCTAAACCCCGGACCTGACGGTCCGTCGAGCGACATGGCCGCAGTCACCACCGGCGACAACCGGGACCGCCGGCTGATTCATTCCCGGTCATTTGCCCTCGACCGCGCACTGCGCGAGCAGGGCGAGCACAGCGCGCACCGTCGCTGTGCGGATCTGCTCCCGGTCACCGGTCAGCTCCAGCATGCGCACCTCGTCGACCGGCACCCCGGGCGCGTCCTCCCAGGCCACCGCGATGAAGACCCGGCCGACGGCGACGCCGTCCTGTGGCTCCGGGCCGGCCACGCCGGTCGTGGCCACGCCGTGGGTTGCGCCCATCCGCCGCCGCACACCCTGCGCCATCTGCCGGGCGACCTCGGCCTGCACCGCACGACCGGCACGCAGCAGGAACTCGTCGACACCCAGCATGCTCGCCTTCACGTCCGTCGCGTATGACGTGACTCCCCCACGCACCACCGCGCTCGCACCGGGCACGGACGTCAGCGCCGCGGTCACCAGACCACCGGTGAGCGACTCCGCTGCCGCAATCGTGGCGCCACGGCGGGTGAGTTCGGCGATCAGAGCAACGTCGTCCATGGCGAGTTTCCTTACGTCTCAGTCCTTGCGGGCGGCCCTGCGGGCACGGCGCGCGCGCGAGCGTTCGCTGTCCCGCCGCAGGCGCAACGCCCGGAAGACGTAGTCGACACCGGTCGCCACGGTGATCGCGAGCGCGGCGAGCATGACCACCCACGCCACCACGTCGAACCACCCGGTGATCGGCAACAGGAACAGGCCGATGGCGATCGCCTGCAGGAAGGTCTTCAGCTTGCCGCCGCGACTGGCGGGCAGCACGCCGTGCTTGATGACCGACAGTCGCAGCAGGGTGATGCCGACCTCGCGGACCAGAATCACCACGGTGACCCACCACGGGAGGCGGTCGATCACCGACAGGCCGATGAGCGCCATGCCCATCAGCGCCTTGTCGGCGATCGGGTCCATCATCTTGCCGAAGTCGGTGACCAGGTTGCGCGACCGCGCGAGGTCGCCGTCGATCCGGTCGGTGATCGAGGCGATCGCGAAGACCGCGACCGCGCCGAGTCGGTAGCCGGTGTCGTGGCCGCCCTGCGCGAGCAGCAACCAGCCGAAGACCGGCACGAGCAACACCCGGAACATCGTCAGCGCGTTCGCGATGTTCCAGTTGCTGACCCCGGTGCTCTGCACCGACGCCGGGTCGGGCATCGGCGGGGCGATGATCGGCTCCCCGGCGGCACGCCGCCGCTCGAACTCCGCCCGGCGCCGCTCGAACTCCGCCCGTCGGCGCTCGATCTCGCGGCCGGCCTCCGCACGCCGACGGTCCAACTCTTCCCGGGCGGTCGGCCGCTCGTCGCGCCGCGCCCGGCCGTCCCGGCGTTCGGCCGCACTCATGCGGTCGGCTCAGGCGCCGCGATCAGGTCGATGCCGAGCGTGTCGGTCACGCGCGCGGAGACCACGTCGCCGATCGCGACCGACCCGGCCGGCACCGTGAGGATCGTCTCGCCGTCGACGTCCGGCCCCTGCTGCGCAGCGCGTCCACGAACTTCACCATCGTCCTCCGCGCCGGTGCCGTCGGACTCGATCAGCACCTCGACGGTCTGTCCGATGCGTTCGGCGGCGCGCTGCTCGTTCAGCTGCTCGGCCAGCGTGCGGAAGTGTTCTAGCCGGGCCGCAACCTCGGCGTCGGGCAACTTCCCGTCATACGTCTCGGCCTCGGTGCCGTCCTCATCGGAGTAGCCGAAGACACCGACCACGTCGAGCCGCGCCTCGGTGAGGAAGTCCTCCAGCTCGGCCAGGTCGTCGTCGGTCTCGCCGGGAAAGCCGACGATCACGTTGCTGCGAATGCCGGCGTCCGGGGTACGACGGCGCACCTCGCCCAGCAGGTGCAGGAACGACTCGCGGTCGCCGAAACGCCGCATCCGGCGCAGCAGCGGTCCGCTCGCGTGCTGGAAGGAGATGTCGTAGTAGGGCACCACGCCCGGTGTCTGCGCCATCACGTCGAGCAGCTCCGGACGGATCTCGGCAGGCTGCAGGTAGGACACCCGCACCCGCGAAATGCCTTCCACCGCAGTCAATTCCGGCAGCATCGTGTCGAGCAGGCGCAGGTCGCCCAGATCCTTGCCGTATGACGTGGAGTTCTCCGACACGAGGAACACCTCACGCACGCCGCGCTGCCCCAGCCAGCGCGCCTCGGCGAGCACGTCGGACGGGCGACGGGAGACGAACGCCCCGCGGAAGGACGGGATCGCGCAGAACGCGCACCGCCGGTCACAGCCGGAGGCGATCTTCAGCGGCGCCCACGGCCGTCCGTCGAGTCGCGCGCGGATCACCCGCGGCGACGACACCGGCGAGGCGACCTCGACATCGTCCGGCCGGCGCACGTCGCCGTGCCCGGGTGCGGCCACCCCGGCGTCCTGACGGGCGACCGGGCTGATCGGCAGCAGCTTGCGACGGTCACCAGGGGTGTGCGAGGCGGGCGCATGCCCGGCGAGTACCGCGCTGAGGTGCCCGGACATGTCGGCATAGGAGTCGAAACCGAGCACCGCATCGGCCTCGGGCAGTTGCGCGGCCAGCTGCTCGCCATACCGCTCGGCCAGGCAGCCCACGGCGACGACCGCCTGGGTGCGCCCGTGGTCCTTCAGGTCGCGCGCCTCGAGCAGCGCGTCGATCGAGTCCTTCTTGGCCTGTTCGACGAACCCGCAGGTGTTGATCACCGCGACGTCGGCGTCGGCCGCGTCGTCGACGAGGGTCCAGCCCTCCCCCGCGAGCCGGCCGGCGAGCTCCTCGGAGTCGACCTCGTTGCGAGCGCACCCAAGAGTGACCAGGGCGACGCTGCGGGATTCCATGCCGTCAACTCTATGGGACGGCAAGTGGCCCCATCGAATCGTGATGTGATGACGGTATGGCGACCACCGACACCACCAGCCTCGACCGTGTCATCACGCTGCTGCGCGAGCACCCGCTCATCGACGGTCACAACGACCTGCCGTATGCCGCGCGCGACCTCGTCGGCTACGACTTCGACAAGCTGGACCTCGCGGCCGGCACCGCGGGACGCACGCACACCGACATCGAGCGGCTGCGCAAGGGGTGCGTCGGCGGACAGTTCTGGTCGGTGTACGTGCCGTCCAATCTGCCCGGCAGCCAGGCGGTCACCCAGACGCTCGAACAGATCGACGCGGTGCACCAGATGATCGGCCGCTGGCCGGAGGCGTTCGGCCTGGCCCGGACCGCCGACGAGGTGGAGTCGGTCTTCCGGTCCGGCCGCATTGCCTCCCTGCTCGGCGCTGAGGGCGGTCAGTCGATCGACAGCTCACTCGCGGCGCTGCGGATGCTCTACGTGCTGGGTGTGCGCTACATGACGCTGACCCACAACGACAACAACCCGTGGGCGGACTCGGCGACCGATGAGCCGGTGCACGGCGGCCTCACCCGCTTCGGGGTCGAGGTGGTGCGCGAGATGAACCGCCTCGGCATGCTGGTCGACCTGTCGCACGTGTCCGCGGACACCATGCGCGCTGCGCTCGCCGCGTCGCAGGCGCCGGTCATTTTCAGCCACTCCTCGGCGCGGGCGGTGTGTGACTATCCGCGCAACGCCCCCGACGACGTGCTGGAGACGCTGCGGAAGAACAACGGCGTGATCATGTCGACCTTCGTGCCCGGCTTCGTCTCGCCCGCCTCGGCCAAGTGGCGGGCCGATGCGCAGGACGCCGCCCGCGAGGCCGGCATCACCCCGACCGATCTGGCCGCGTTCCAGCCGTTCGCCAAGCAGTGGGCGGCCGACCACCCCGAGCCGGTCGCGACCATCGACGACGTGGTCGCCCACTTCGTGCACATCCGCGAGGTCGCCGGCATCGACCACCTCGGCGTCGGCGGCGACTACGACGGAGTGCCCAGCCTGCCCGCGGGGCTGGAAGACGTCACCGGCTATCCCAAGGTGTTCGCGGCGCTGGCCGATCTCGGCTGGTCGGACGAGGACCTGGCCAAGGTGGCCGGCGGCAACGTGCTGCGGGTGCTGCGCGACGCCGAGGCGGTCGCCCGCGACCTGCAGACCACCCGCGGGCCGAGCGTGGCGACCATCGAGCAACTCGACGGCTGACGACCTGGGCTCAGCGGTGCCCGGTCGACTGCGTCTCGCTACGCGGCTTCGCGTTCGCAACGCGAACAGCCCACTCCGCACTGCGCCGTCCCAACGCCTCATCGAGTGCGAGACGCAGCTTCGCCGCCGAGATCTGGCGCCTCGTCACAAAGATCGCCATAGCTCACCTCCGAATTAGTTCACCCCATCATCGTCTAACCGCGGCTCTGGCGCGAGCACATCCTCATTGCCTGAACCGGCCGGTGGGTCACCAAGAGCTCTGGCGATCGTGTCATCCACCCACCCGCTGTCTCGTCGCCTGAGCTCGCCACGTCGCACCATGCCGGCCAACTGTGCCCGGCCGATTTCCGCCTCCCGATCGTTGTCGGAGAGCGCGCGGGCCAGCGCATCTTCGAATCGCTTCGTCCGCCGGTCCACCGACCAGGTCCACCACTGCCGCCACGCACCGACGACGGAGGCGATCGCGGCGACCAGTGCGCTCACCAGCGTCGCCCACGCCAGCATCCGACCTCCCTTCCGCCCCGCTCGCTGCAGCATCGATCGGCTGGCCCACGCTGCACCACCGGGACGCAGCCAGGCTGTGGACGAGCAACGCCGCGGCGAGGGGATGTGCATCGCGCCACGACCCGCCCGAGCGGACCCGTAAAGAACGCGTCAACACCCGCAAAAGCAGCGTCAACGAAGGGGTTTGACGCCATACCGCCGCGTTGGCTGACGGCATGGCCGAATATCTCGTCGCGGGCGTCATCGCGCTCGCCCTCCTGGCGTATCTCGTCTACGCCCTGATCCGCCCGGACAAGTTCTGATGAGCGAGCAAGTCAGCGGACTGCTGACCATCGGAGTCCTTGTCCTCGCCCTCGCCGCGGTCCACGTGCCGCTCGGCGACTACCTGGCGCGGGTCTTCACCAGTGATCGTGACCTCGCGGTCGAGCGGGCGTTCTACCGGCTCTGCGGGGTCGACCCGCGCTCGAGCCAGCGCTGGAGCAGGTATGCCGTGTCGGTCGGCGCGTTCACCGTGGTCAGCCTGGTCTTCCTCGGAGCGCTGCTCATGATGCAGCAGCACCTGCCGCTCGCGCGCGGGGCGTCGATGGACTGGCACACCGCGGTCAACACCTCGATCTCATTTGTCACCAACACCAACTGGCAGAGCTACGCCGGCGAGTCCGGGGCGAGCGCGCTCGTCCAGACGCTCGGCCTCGCGGTGCAAAACTTCGTCTCCGCCGCGGTCGGCATCGCTGTCGCGATTGCGCTGATCCGGGGGCTGGCCGCCCGGCACACCGGCACGATCGGCAACTTCTGGGTGGACCTCACCCGGGCCGTCGTGCGAGTGCTGCTGCCGATCGCGTTCGTCGGGGCCGTGGTGCTGCTCGCCGGTGGCGTCATACAGGACCTGTCGGCGCCACAGACGATCAGCACGATCACCGGTGGTCACCAGACGATCGAGAGTGGCCTGGTCGCGAGCCAGGAGGCGATCAAGGAGCTCGGCACCAACGGTGGCGGCTACTTCAACGCCAACTCCGCGCACCCGTTCGAGAACCCCAACGCGTTCACCAACCTGGTCGAGATCTTCCTGATCCTGGTCATCCCGTTCTCGCTGCCGCGCACCTACGGCCGGCTGGTCGGCGACAAGCGGCAAGGCCTCGCGGTCGTGGGCTTCATGGCCTTCCTCTGGACCGCGATGCTCGTGGTCATCACCTGGGCCGAGCAGGCGGCATCGACGTCGCCGACCGGCGCGATGGAAGGCAAGGAGGTGCGACTCGGCGTCTGGGCGTCGGCCCTGTTCGCGAACTCGACCACCGCCACCTCGACCGGTGCCGTCGACTCGATGCACGAGTCGTACAGCCCGATCGGCGGCGGCGGCGCGCTCACCAACATGCTGCTCGGTGAGATCACTCCCGGCGGCGTCGGCTCCGGCCTGTATGGCGCCCTGGTCGTCGCGATCCTGGCGGTCTTCATCGCCGGGCTGATGGTCGGCCGCACCCCGGAGATCCTCGGAAAACAGGTGGGGCGCAAGGAAATAACGTATGCCGCGCTCTACACGATCGTGACGCCCGCGCTGGTGCTGGTCGGCACCGCCGCCGCGCTCGTGGTGAGCAAGGCGAAGGCCGGGATGCTCGCGACGGGTCCGCACGGCCTGAGCGAGATGCTCTACGCCTACGCGTCGGCGTCGAACAACAACGGTTCGGCATTTGCCGGGCTGACCGCCGACCAGCCCTACCTCAACCTGACGCTCGGCGCCTGCATGCTGATCGGCCGGTTCCTGCCGATGTTCCTGGTGCTCGCCTTGGCGGGTGCGTTCGCGGCGCAGCACCAGCGGCCGACCACCGAGGGCACCATGCCCACCCACACACCTCTTTTCTCCGGCCTGATGGTCGGCGTGGCACTGCTGGTCACCGGACTGACCTTCCTGCCCGCGCTGGCGCTCGGTCCGCTCGCGGAGGCCCTGTCATGAGTGCCGACCGAGACGAGGACACGAGCGAGGAACGAGCGAGGCCCGCAGTCGAGGAAAGAGGCACGAGCAACCTCATGAGGCCCGCAATCGAGAACGAAGGAACGACCAATACCATGAGTTCGCTGACCACTCAAGCCGTCGAGTCGCTGCCCGGCGCACTGCGCAAGGCCGACCCCCGGCACCTGGTGCGGCAGCCGGTGCTGTTCGTCGTCTGGATCAGCGCCGTGCTGACCACGGTGCTGGCTTGCATCCATCCGTCGTGGTTCTCCTTCCTGGTCGCGATCTGGCTCTGGGCCACGATCCTGTTCGCCAATCTCGCCGAGTCGGTCGCCGAGGGGCGCGGCAAGGCGCAGGCCGACACCCTGCGCAAGACCCGCGCGACTGCCACCGCCCGTCGCATCACGTATGGCGGGGGCGAGGAGGAGGTCCCGGCCGCGGAGCTGAAGCTCGACGATCGCGTGGTGGTCGAGGCCGGTCAGGTGATCCCCGGTGACGGCGACGTCGTCGAGGGCATCGCAACCGTCGATGAGTCCGCGATCACCGGCGAATCCGCCCCGGTGGTAAGGGAAGCCGGCGGCGACCGGTGCGCCGTCACCGGCGGCACGACGGTGCTGTCCGACCGGATCGTGGTGCGCATCACCGCCAGGCCCGGCGAGACGTTCATCGACCGGATGATCTCCCTGGTCGAGGGCGCCGAACGCCAGAAGACACCCAACGAGATCGCGCTCGGCATCCTGCTCACGGTGTTGACGATCATCTTCCTGCTGGCCGTCGCGACCATCCCGTCGCTCGCCGGCTGGAACGGTCCGAAGCCGAGTGTGCTGGTGCTTGTCGCACTGCTCGTCTGCCTGATCCCGACGACGATCGGCGCGCTGCTGTCCGCGATCGGCATCGCCGGGATGGACCGGCTCGTGCAGCGCAACGTGCTGGCGATGTCCGGCCGCGCGGTCGAGGCCGCCGGTGACGTGTCCACGCTGCTGCTGGACAAGACCGGCACGATCACGCTGGGCAACCGGCAGGCCGCCGACATCATCGTGGTCGGGGACGGCGAGGCGAGCGAGGTGCACCGGCTGGCGCACCTGTCCTCGCTCGCCGACGAAACACCGGAGGGCCGCTCGATCGTGGACTGGACCGCGGATCGGCTTGGCACCCATCATGATTCGCCTTCCGGGGCAACGGTCGTGCCGTTCACCGCACAGACCCGGATGAGCGGGGTCGACCTGCCCGACGGCACGCAGCTGCGCAAGGGCGCGGCCGGGTCGGTGTGCCGTCTGGTGCGCGAGTCCGGCGGCGCCGGCGCCGACGAGGCGATGGCGATCGCCGACCGGGTGTCCGCCGACGGCGGCACTCCCCTGGTGGTGTCGGTCGGCTGTGAGGGTGGCGCGACGGACGCGGTCGGCGTCATACATCTGAAGGACGTGATCAAGCCCGGCATGGTGGAACGCTTCGCGCAGCTGCGCCGGATGGGCATCCGCACGGTGATGATCACCGGGGACAACCCGTTGACTGCCAAGGCGATTGCCGATGAGGCCGGAGTCGACGACTTCCTCGCCGAGGCGACGCCCGAGGACAAGATGCGTCTGATCCGGACCGAGCAGGAGGGCGGCCGGCTGGTCGCGATGACCGGTGACGGCACCAACGACGCGCCGGCCCTCGCGCAGGCCGACGTCGGGGTCGCGATGAACACCGGCACGTCGGCGGCCAAGGAGGCCGGCAATATGGTCGACCTCGACTCCGACCCGACCAAACTGATCGACATCGTCGGCATCGGCAAGCAGTTGCTGATCACCCGCGGCGCGCTCACCACCTTCTCGATCGCCAACGACCTGGCGAAGTATTTCGCGATCATCCCGGCGATGTTCGTGGCGATCTACCCGGGTCTCGACAGCCTCAACATCATGCGGCTGCACTCGTCCAACTCGGCGATCCTGTCGGCGGTGATCTTCAACGCCCTGATCATCGTGGCGCTGATCCCCTTGTCGCTCAAGGGAGTTCGCTACCGTCCGCTGCGCGCCGACCAGATGCTCGCGCGCAACATCCTGATCTACGGATTGGGCGGCGTGATCGCGCCGTTCATCGGGATCAAAATCATCGACCTCATCGTCCAGTTCCTCCCGGGGATGTGACCCATGACCACTTCATCACTCACCATCGGCCGCCAGACCCTCGCGGCGCTGCGCATCTTCCTCGTGCTGACCGTGCTGGTCGGCGTGCTCTACCCGGCTGCCGTCTGGGGCGTCGGCCGGGTCGCCTTCCACGACCAGGCGACCGGATCCCAGGTGTCGGTCGACGGCAAGGTCGTCGGCTCGTCGTTGCTCGGCCAGCAGTGGAAGGGCGCCCAGTGGTTCCACGGCCGCGACTCGGCCTCCGAGTATGCCGGTGACGTGAGCGGCGGGTCCAACCTGCCGGCCACCGACAAGCGGCAGCAGGACGCCGTCGCGGCCCGTGAGAAGGCGCTCGCACCGCTCGGGGGCAACCCGCCGCCCGACGCGCTCACGATGAGCGCGAGCGGCCTCGACCCGCACATCTCACCGGCATACGCGCGTCTGCAGGCACCGGCCGTCGCGAAGGCCCGCGGTCTGCAGCTCGCGCAGGTGCAGCGGCTGATCGACGATGCCACCAAGGGCCGGGTCGCCGGCTTCCTCGGCGACGAGCGGGTCAACGTGCTGCAGCTGAACCTCGCCCTGCAGCAACTGTCCGGGACGAAGTGACGCGCCCATGACGGGCACGGTCGATGCGCAGCCGCGGACGCGGGACAATCGACGCATGTCCCGTGGCCGCCTGCGCATCTTCCTGGGTTCCGCGCCCGGCGTCGGCAAGACCGTCAAGATGCTGCAGGAGGCGCAGCGCCGCCGCGACCGCGGCACCGACGTGGTCGTGGGCCTGGTCGAAACGCACGACCGGCCCTACACCGCAGCGCAACTCAAGGGGCTGGAGGTGCTGCCCCGCCGCGAGGTGGTCCGCAACGGCACCACGCTCTACGAGCTCGACGTCGACGCGGTGCTGCGTCGCCGCCCCGAGGTGGTGCTGGTCGACGAACTCGCGCACAGCAACGCCGGCGGCATCGGACACGATCGCCGGTTCGAGGACATCGAGCAGTTGCTCGAGGCGGGGATCGACGTGATCTCCACGGTCAACGTGCAACATCTCGAGTCGCTCAACGACGCGGTCTTGCAGATCACCGGTATCCGCCAGCAGGAGACGGTGCCGGACGCCGTCGTGCGGGCCGCCGACCAGATCGAACTGGTCGACATGACGCCGGAGGCGCTCCGCCGTCGCCTCGCACACGGCAATGTGTATGCCGCCGACCGGGTCGACGCGGCCCTCGCCAACTACTTCCGGGCCGGCAACCTGTCCGCGCTGCGTGAGCTCGCACTGCTGTGGACCGCCGACCGGGTCGACGAGGCACTCGCCCGTTATCGCGACGACCACGACATCGACTCCACCTGGCCGGTCCGGGAACGCGTGGTCGTCGCCCTCACCGGCGGCCCGGAGCAGGAGACGCTCCTGCGGCGCGGGGCACGCATCGCCGGCCGTGGCGCAGGCGGTGAGCTGTATGCCGTGCAGGTCGTCCCCGACACCGGATTGCGTGATGTGCCACCGGAATCCGCGACCGCGGCCCGGCAATTGGTCTCCGAACTCGGCGGCACGATGCACACGGTCACCGGATCGGACGTCGGTGAGGCGATCCTGGAGTTCGCCCGCGGGGTGAATGCCTCGCAGATCATCGTCGGCGCCAGCCGCCGCAGCCGGTGGCAGCGGCTGCTCGGCCGCGGTGTCGGCGACACGGTCGTCGACGGTTCCGGTGACATCGACGTGCTGATGGTCAGTCACGAGCTCGCCCACATCGGCCGGTCCCCTGCCGTCGACTGGGACGGGCTGGGCCTGCGTCGCGAGGTGGCCGGCTGGCTGCTCGCGACCGTCGGCGTGGCCGTGCTGACATGGGTCATCGACGTCACCTCCCAGGGGCAGGCACTGCCGCTCGACGTGCTGATCTATCTGGCCTTCACGGTGATCACCGCGATCGTCGGCGGCCTGTGGCCGGCGCTCACCTCCGCGGTGCTGGCGAGCCTCGCGCTCAACTGGTATTTCACCCCACCCGAAGGCACGCTCACGATCAGTCAGCCGCAGAACGCCTTCGCCCTGCTGGTCTTCGTGGTGGTCGCGGTCGCGGTCGCCTCGGTGGTGCATCTGACCGCGCGCCGCACCTCGCAGGCCATTGCGGCCGAACGCGATTCGCGGCTGCTCGCCGAACTCACCCACTCCCTGCTCGCGGTCAAGGACCAGCTGCCGGTGCTGCTGGACCAGGCGCGCGACATCTTCGATGCCGACGGCGCGGCCCTGGTGCGCAGCACCAAGACAGGCGTGCCGGGGCAGCCGCTGATGATCAGCGGCGAGGTCCCGCTGCAGGAGCTGGACGCCCACCTCACCCGCGCACCGGTCGACGACCAGCACCAGCTGGTGATCGCCGGAGATGTCGCCGACGCCGGGCAACGGCGACTGGTCGAGGCCTACGCCAGCGTGGCGGCGGCGATCCTGCACCGCAACGAGCTCGCCAAACAGGCTGCGGCAGCGGCCGGCCTGGCCAAGGACAACCGGTCTCGCGCGGCGCTGCTCGCCGCGGTGTCGCACGACCTGCGCACCCCGCTCGCGGCGATCAAGGCGGGCGTGTCGAGTCTGCGCAGCACCGACATACAACTGACCGCGGCCGATCAGCGGGAGCTGCTGGAAACCGTTGAGGAGTCGACCGATCGGCTCGACGGGCTGATCGAGAACCTGCTCGACATGTCGCGCATCCAGTCCGGCAATATCACCGCGCGCACCGACGAGCTGCAGGTCTCCGATCTGATCTCGGCGACCCTGCACACGCTCAGCGAACCGCAGCGCGTGCGCACCTGGGCGCCGGACCCGCACCTGACCTGCCTGGCCGACGCCGGGCTGGCCGAGCGGGTCCTTGCGAACCTGCTGGAGAACGCCCTGCGCTACTCCCCTGGCCGCCAGGAGGTCGTGCTGAGCGCCGAACGCCTCGGCAAAGCAGTCGAATTGCGGGTCATCGACCGCGGGCCGGGAGTGCCGGAGTCGGAACGCACCGGCATTTTCGCCCCCTTTCAGCGGTATGGCGACAGTCCCCGCGGCAACGGCGTCGGCCTTGGCCTTGCGGTCGCGAAAGGACTCACCGAAGCGATGGACGGCACGCTGGACGCCGAGGACACTCCCGGCGGAGGTCTGACGATGTGCGTGCGACTGCCTGTCGTGCAACATGACTCGACCGCCGACGAGTCCGCCGCCGGCGCGGCACCGGCCGAACCTGACCTACGAGAAGGAGCCCCATCGTGACCAGGGTCCTCGTCGTCGACGACGAACCCAGCCTGGTGCGCACTCTCAGCATCAACCTGCGTGCCCGCGACTACCAGGTGGAGCACGCCTTCGACGGCCGCAGTGCGCTGCAGAGCGTCGATGAGTCCGCACCCGATGTGCTCGTGCTCGACCTCGGTCTGCCCGACCTAGACGGCGTCGACGTGATCCGCCGGATCCGTCGCAGCAGCGACGTGCCGATCATCGTGCTATCCGCACGGCACGACTCCGACGACAAGGTCGAAGCACTCGACGAAGGCGCCGACGACTATGTCACCAAGCCCTTCGGCATGGACGAACTGTTGGCTCGGGTGCGCGCGGCGATCCGCCGCCGCTCCACTGCCTCCCCACACGCAAACCCGGTGCGCACCAAGGATTTCGCGCTCGACTTCGCCGAACGCATCGCGCTCCGGGACGACCAGCCGGTGCGGCTCACCCCGACCGAATGGCACTTCCTGGAGACGCTCGCCGCGCGCCCGGGTCACCTGGTCAGCCAGGCGGACCTGCTGCGCGAGGTGTGGGGGCCGGGCTATGAGAAGGAGACGCACTACCTGCGGGTGTATGCCGGTGGCCTGCGCCGCAAGCTCGAGCCCGACCCGGCCAACCCGCGCTACCTGATCACCGACCCCGGCATCGGCTACCGCCTGCAGCTGTAGGCCGGCACCGGTCGATATAGCCAGCGAATGCATCGAAGAATGGTGATGCCTTCGCCCGAGGCACGAATTCCCTTTGCTGCCAACGTCTTTGAGCGTTCGTACTATACAGTCGTCCAGCGTCTGCGACGGTGGAGATGGCGGCGGCGACCGCCGCGGCCTGCGACAGCTCAAGGGAGAAGCTTATGGCAGACAACGTGATCCTGATGACCTGGCCGGACCAGAGCAAGGCCTATCAGGCATACAGCGATCTGAACGCGCTCTCCAACGACGGCGCGATCGACCTGGTCAGCGCGGCCGTCGTGCAGCGCAACCCGGACGGCACGTTCACCGTGAAGGACGGCGACGACAACGAGATCGGCTCCGGCACCCTCGGCGGCAGTGTCATCGGCATGCTGGTCGGCGTGCTCGGCGGACCGCTCGGCATGCTGCTCGGCTGGGCCGGGGGTGCGCTCGTCGGTGGCACGGTCGACGCCGGACGGGCCGCCGACACCTCCAGCGTCGTGGCCGACCTGAGCCGGGCGATCCCGCCCGGGGTCACCGGCCTGATCGGCGAGGTGAAGGAGGGCTCGCCCGCGGCCGTCGACCAGCTCGCCCAGCAGAGCGGCGCCACACTGGAACGCCGACCGCTCGACGAGGTGATGGACGAGGTCGCCGAGGCCGAGGACGCCGCGATCGCGGCAGCCGACGCCGCCGACCGGAAGCTGCACGAGGAGAAGAAGGCCGAGCGCAAGGCCGACCGCAAGGAGCGCCTGGACAAGATCAAGGCCAAGCTGCACGTCTGACCGGCGCCGCCGGCCTGGTCAGACCGCGTCGACCTCGCCGTCGCGGTGCGTGGCGGCGAGGTCGAGGTAGACCTGCGCGTTGAGACCGATGACCTCGACCTCCTCGTCGCTGAGCTCGCGGCGGACCTTCGCCGGCACACCGGCGACCAGGGACCTCGGCGGCACCTGCATGCCCTCGGGTACGACGGCGCCGGCCGCGATCAGCGAACCCGCGCCGATGACAGCCCGGTTGAGCACCCGCGCGCCCATGCCGACCAGCACGTCGTCCTCGATGGTGCAGCCGTGCAGGGTTGCGTTGTGCCCCACCGAAACTCGCGCACCGACCGTCAGCGGGGCGCCCGGATCGGCGTGCAGCACGCTGTTGTCCTGGATGTTCGTGTCCTCCCCGAGAGCAACGGTCTCCAGGTCCGCGCGCAGCACCGCGCCGTACCAGATCCCGCACCGCTCCCCCACGGTCACGGCGCCGACAACGGTGGCATTGGGCGCGACCCAGGCCGAGGCGGCCACCGACGGCACTCGGTCCGGTAGTCGAATCAACATGGCGCTCAGAAGGTCTGCGGCTTGCGCCGCATGAGATGGACCGCGACGGTCGCGAGTCCGACGATCCAGCCGGCGACGACGCCCCAGGTCGCTCCGGAGGTCGCATCGGCACGAACGACCTCCACGAAGATGTCGCTCCGGCCGATCAGACCGGCCACCACCCGCGCGATCGCGCCGCCGATCACGCAGGTCATCCAGGCTGACAGGAAGACCGCGAAGCTGCCGCCACCCGCGCGCACCGACATGGTCGCCGCCATGAGCAGGAGCAGCACCACGAAGACCACGATGACCAGTGCGGCGATGAAAGCCGTTGTCACCTTGGATGATCCGCCGTCGAACGGCCACGGCGCGAGCGGGATGGTCTGGGCGAACCAGCCGTCCCAGCTACGGAGGTTGAAGCTGCCGTTGCGCGCCACCTGATAGCCCAGGAAGCTGCTGAGCACCATGAGCAGCCCGCCCACCACCGCGCCGACGGTTGCTGCCGGAAAGCCACTGCCGCCCTTGTCCGCTCGCGCGCCCGGCTCGTATCCCGGGCGGGGGCCACCGGGTGCGTAGCTGCCGGGGGCCCGGTAGTCGGGCTGCCGGTAGTCGGGCGCGCCCTCGGCGGCAGCTTGCTGCGGGTAGGGCTGGCGGGCGTAGTTGGGTTCGTCGGCCTCCCCGCGCTCCCAGTCCGGTGCGCGCCGGATCTCCTGGGTGCGGTCGAAATCGTCGGTCATTGCTCGCCATCCCCTCGCTCGTGCTGCAGCTTGGTGCGCTGGAACCGCGCGAGCGTCATGCCGAGCAGTCGCGCCACCACCAACGCAAGATAGTTCACCCCGGCCAGCTGCTCCAGCATGATGACCGACCGCGCGTAGGAACCCGCCGGGGAGATGTCGGACAGCCCGGTGCCGGTCATCGTGGTGAAGGACAGGAAGAGCAGCTCCATCCAGCTGAGCTGTCCGCCGCCTGGTGAGCTGAACTGCCCTGCGCCCCAGACGATCTGCACCGCACCGTACACATACGCGAAGCCCCACGCGACAACCGTGAAACATGCTCCAGTCGCGAGCATTTCGTCCCGCGACACATGATCGTCGGAGAACATGTAACGGATCAGCGCGTAGGCCGTGTAGAAGTAGAAGACCGCGTGCGTGGCGTCGGACGCCAGCTCCAGCCCCTCCGGGTCGGGCCAGATCGCGGTCAGCACGGTAAGCACCGCGGCCGGGGCGCCGATGCCCACCGAGATCCAGGTCAGCGCCGGCGTGTGCCGCACCGCGCCGACCGCCAGCGCGAGCACCAGCAGTTGGAACAGCGAAAACACCGTCCGCCCGGCCGTGCTGCCCTCGGTGAACGGGTAGACCAGGATGCCGAGCAACTGCACCGCAAGCAGCACGCCGCACGGTACCTCGCGCAGTTGGGCGAGCAACCGCCGCGGGCTGAGCCGCTCGGCGAATCCGCCTGCTGCGGGGCTCAGTCGCGACGATCCGTCAGCGCCCACGCGTCCTCGCCACCGCCGTCGTCGTCGCCGTAACCGGTCGTCTCGCCCTGCTCGGCGGAGGCCCCGTCATACGGCTGCTCGGTGGGGACGTCCTCACCGCGCAGCAGCGCCAGCGTGGTCGGCAGGTCGTCGGGTTTGACCAGCACGTCGCGCGCCTTGGATCCCTCCGACGGGCCGACGATGCCGCGGCTCTCCATCAGGTCCATCAGGCGGCCGGCCTTGGCGAAGCCGACGCGCAGCTTGCGCTGCAGCATCGACGTCGACCCGAACTGGCTGGTGATCACCAGCTCCGCCGCCTGCAGCAGCAGGTCGAGGTCGTCGCCGATGTCCTCGTCGATCTCCTTCTTGGGCGCGGAGACCTGCACGTCGTCGCGGTAGGCAACGGTCAGCTGGCCCTTGACGTGCGAAACCACCTCTTGCACTTCGGTTTCGGTGACCCAGGCGCCCTGCACACGCATCGGTTTGGAGGCACCCATCGGCAGGAAGAGCGCGTCGCCTTGGCCGATCAGCTTCTCCGCGCCGGGCTGGTCGAGCACGACTCGGGAGTCGGCGAGTGAGGACGTCGCGAACGCCATACGGCTCGGCACGTTGGCCTTGATCAGACCGGTGACGACATCGACCGACGGCCGCTGCGTGGCCAGCACCAGGTGGATGCCGGCCGCGCGCGCGAGCTGAGTGATGCGCACGATCGACTCCTCGACGTCCCGCGGCGCGACCATCATCAGGTCGGCCAGCTCGTCGACGATCACCAGCAGGTAGGGGTAGGGCTGCATGACCCGCTCGGACCCCGGAGGCGGGGTGACCTTGCCGGACCGGACCGCCTTGTTGAAGTCGTCGATGTGCTTGAAGCCGAACGCGGCCAGGTCGTCATACCTGGTGTCCATCTCGCGCACCACCCACTGCAGCGCCTCGGCGGCCTTCTTGGGATTGGTGATGATGGGCGTGATCAGGTGCGGAATGCCTTCGTATGCCGTCAGTTCCACCCGCTTGGGGTCGACCAGCACCATCCGCACCTCGTCCGGCGTGGCGCGCATCATCACCGAGGTGATCATCGAGTTGACGAACGACGACTTACCGGCGCCGGTCGCACCGGCGACGAGCATGTGCGGCATCTTGGCCAGGTTGGCGATGACGTAGCCGCCCTCGACGTCCTTGCCGACGCCCATCACCATCGGGTGCTCGTTGCTGCGCGCCGCATTGCTGCGCAGCACGTCGCCGAGGCTGACCTTCTCGCGGTCGGTGTTGGGGATCTCGATGCCGATCGCCTTCTTGCCCGGGATCGGGCTGAGGATCCGCACGTCGGCGGAGGCCACGGCATACGCGATGTTCTTGGAGAGCGCGGTGACCCGCTCGACCTTGGTGCCGGAGCCGAGCTCGACCTCGTAGCGCGTCACGGTCGGGCCGCGGGTGAACCCGGTGACCTGCGCGTCGACGCCGAACGACTCAAGGGTCTCGGTCAGCGCCTCGACCACCCGGTCGTTGGCCGCCGAGCGGGCCTTGTGCGGCG
Organism: Flexivirga meconopsidis; assembly: GCF_026162425.1. Lineage (GTDB taxonomy): Bacteria > Actinomycetota > Actinomycetes > Actinomycetales > Dermatophilaceae > Flexivirga > Flexivirga meconopsidis. The sequence goes on from NZ_JAOBQJ010000002.1 coordinate 556,938, forward strand.
TGCCCGGCTGCAGGACGTCACCGGACGGCAACGTGTAGGTGACGTCGCCGGCCAGCTGCAACTGCTCGACCCGCTGCGGCAGCGGCGTGGTCGGCGGCGCTTCGAGGCCAGGCTTGGGACCGGGCGGCGCCGCGGCAGCCGGCGGGGCGCCGGTGGTGCCGGGCAGCGCCACCGCGCGGGTGTCGCCGGTGGCCGGTTTGCGGTCCACGTCCGTGTCCCCGGTCGGGCGGGCGGCGCCGGACGCGTCCGCGCCGGCGTCGGTCGCCGCATCCACGTCGTAGACATCGCCCGCGGGAGCCTTCTCCCCCGGGCGCAGCACGCGACCGCCCTTGGTACGCCGCGGCGCGACGGTCGCGGCCTGCTCGAACGCCTCGTCGCCGTCCAGTCCTTCGCTCTCGGCGTCGGACTTCTTGGCCGACTTGCGGCGGCGCTTCTTGGGGCCGTCGGCCGGCCCGTCGATCTCCGAGCCGTGCAGGTCGCCGGCGACGGCGTCGACGGGGCCCTCGTCATACTCGTCGGCGGGGTGGTGGTCGAACAGTCGCGCGCGGACCTGCTGAATGCGCTCGGGGATCATGCTCACCGGCGTGGCGGTCATCACCAGCACGCTGAACACGCCGAGCAGCAACAACAAGATGAGCGCACCCACGTTGTGGATGGCCGCGACCACCGGGCTCGAGGCGAGGAAGCCGATGATCCCCCCGGCGTCGCGCAGCGCTTCGCCGCTGCTCGGTTGGGGCACGCCCTTGGCGATGCTGGTCACCCCGCACACCGAGATCGCGAAGAGCGCCAGGCCGATCAGCACCCGGTTGGTGGCGTGGTGACCGCGCGGCGAACGCATCAGATGGACGCCGATCAGCACCAGCACCAACGGAAGCACCAGTGCGCCGAGACCGAAGGTGCCCGCGACGATCGCATGGATGACGTCACCCGCGACTCCGGCCAGGCCCCACCACTCCCGGGCGGCGATCACGACGGCGGCGGCGATCAGCGCGAAGCCGAGGCCGTCGCGGCGCAGCTCTGGTTCGAGCTCGCGGGCGGAGTGACCGACGCGGCGCGCGGCTCCGCCGGCAACGTGAGCGACTCCCATCCAGGTCCCGCGGGCGGCCCGCAACGGCAGCGGCAGCCCACCGCCCTGCGCCTTGCCGCCCGCGCGGGCGCTGGCGCCCGACGCGCGCTTGGCCGGCGGCCGGCTGGAACTGCGCCCGGAGGCAGGCCGCGACTTCGCGCCACCGCTGCTCGCCCGCGACCCGGCGCCGGACTTGGTACTGCGCGTGGCGCGGGCGGAGGACGTCGTGGTGGACGGACGGGTAGGCACGAAAACACCGTACGCGACGACCCCACCAGTCACAGCAGTTACACGCCGGTTGGGGGTGCCGGCCGTTCTGCACGACCGTCGGCACAAAAGTGCACCCGGCCCGGCCGCGGGCGCCCCTTACGCACGACCGTCGTCGGAAAAGTGCACCCGGCCCGGCCGCGGGCGCCCCTTCCGCACGACCGTCGTCGGAAAAGTGCACCCCGCCCGGCCGGGAGCGCCCCTTCCGCGCGACCGTCGGCACAAAAGCGCACCCGGCGAGCTGCGAGCGCCCCTTCCGCACGACCGTCGGCACAAAAGCGCACCCGGCGAGCCGCGAGCGCCCCTTCCGCACGACCGTCGGCACAAAAGTGCACCCGCCGAGCCGCGGGCGCCGCTTCCGCACGACCGTCGGCACAAAAATGCACCCGACGAGCTGCGGGCGACCCTTCCGCACGACCGTCGGCACAAAAGTGCACCCCGCCCGGCCGCGAGCGCGCCCGACATACGGACGGCATTTGCGGCGGCCGGTGGCCGATCCTCTATGGTCTTACGCAGGTCATGAGTCTCAGCGTCAAGCCCCGGCTTGCTGAGCGGCAACCCTCCTTCCGCGGTGGGGTGCTCCGGGTGACGACCGGGTCGGCGTGACAACCCACGTCGGCAAGCGCGGATCGGCGACGCGAGCGCCCGTCGGTCCCTGACCGACGAGGAGCAGCTCATGAGCACCGCAAGCATCCAGCAGACCACCACCCCCGCCGAATCCGCGGCCGGTCCCGGCGCGCCGCGCCGCCTCGACCTGGTCGGCAAGCTGCCCTCGGGCCCCCGCCCGGTCGTGGCCGGTCTGCCCCGCACCGTGTCCGACGATCTCGGCGTGCCGACGGTGCACCACACCGTCATCGACTACGCCAACTTCGACCACGGCGCGACCACGCCCGCACTGGTCGCGGTCGCCGAGGCGGCGCAGCAGGTGCAGCGCCGCTACGGCTCGGTCCACCGCGGGGCCGGTTACGCCAGCCGGGTCACCACCGGCTGGTTCGAGGCGGCGCGGGCGCAGGTCGGGCAGTTCGTCGGCGCGCGGGACGGTGACCAGGTCGTCTTCACCCGCAACACCACCGACGCACTGCGACTGCTCGCGCACTGTCTGCCGCGCCGCACCCGGGTGATCGCCTGGGAGTCGGCGCACCACGCCGCGCTGCTGCCGTGGCCGGCCCGCACCACCACCCGGCTGCCGGTGCCGGACAGCGCCGACGACGCGGTCGCGTTGCTGCGAGAGGCCCTACAGGACTCCCCCGCGCGTCACCAGCTGGTCGTCCTCACCGGCGCCTGCAACGTCACCGGCGAGGTCTGGCCGATTGCCGAACTCGTCGCAGTGGCAAAGGAATTCGGCGCCCGGACCGTGCTCGATGCGGCGCAGTACGCACCGCACCGCGAGCTCGACCTGGAGGAGCTAGGGGTCGATTGGGTCGCGTTCTCCGGGCACAAGCTCTATGCCCCGTATGGCGCAGGCGTCCTCGCCGGGCGCAGCGACTGGCTGGACGCGGCCGGCCCCTACCTGCCCGCAGGTGGCGCCACCGCGGCAGTGACTCCCCGTCATACGCACTGGCAGACGGGGCCCGCCCGGCACGAGGGCGGCACGCCCAACGCGGTCGGTGCGATCGCCATCGCCGCGGCCTGCGCGACCCTGCGCGCGCACCGGGCGACCATCGAGGCGCACGAGGAGCAACTGCACGGCCGGCTGCGGGCCGGCCTCGCCGCGATCGACGGCGTGCGCGTGATCGAGGCACTCGGCAACCGGCCGAACGTCGGGGTGGTGACCTTCACCGTCGAGGGTTACGAGCCGTCGCTGGTGTCCCAGGTGCTGGCCGATGAGCAGGCGATCGCGGTGCGCGACGGACGCTTCTGCGCCCACCTGCTGTCCGATGCGATCGTCGGCCACGGGCAGACCGCGATCCGCGCGAGCATCGGCCTCGCGACGACCAGCGAGCACGTCGACCGGCTGATCGCCGCCGTCCGGCGGCTGGTCGAAGACGGGCCGCAACTGTCCTACGTGCACACCGACGCCGGCTGGTCGGCACCGGCGGACCCGCGCGACCTGAGCGAGCCGCTGCCCTGGTGACGCCGCTGCCCTGGTGATCCTGCCCGACCGCCGCCCGAGCGGCCGGCGTCACCCCGGCCGCAGGCGCGTCCAGTAGGCCAGATGGTCGGTGCCGGCGATCGCCACGGTGCCGTCGCCGACGACGTCGAAACCGCGCGTCACCACGTGATCGAGCTGCACGAACGGCGGATACGCCCGCCCGTGCGGCCAGGTGCGTCGCCAGCCGGCGCCGGCGGCCCGGCTCGAGTCGGTCATCCCGTCGATCGCCTGCCGGAATGCGGGCATGGCCGCCGATGCGTTGAAATCGCCTGCGAGCACGACGTTTTCGCTCGCTGGTAGCTGCTTTTGCCACGTCCCGATCGCCCGCAGCCCGGCACGCCAGTCACCGACGATGTCGGGCAGCGGCGCGGCCGTATGCACCGCACGCAACCGGTAGCTGCCATGGTCAGTGCGCACCTGCACCTCGGGGCTGAACGGGAAGCGCCCACCCGGATGTGGCGCGATCGGCTGCAACCGATGCGTGCTGCGTATGACGGTGCCGCGCGGCCCGTCCGCGGTCTGCCCGGCCTGCTCCGGCAGCAGCCGGTCCAGGCCGGCCGCGCGCAGCCGGGCGAGCTGCCCGGGCGTGCACTCGGTGAGCACGAGCGTGGTGACCCGCTTGGCCCGGACCGCGGCGACCACCTCCCGAGCATCCGCCGAGCCGAGTTGCAGGTTGCTGGTCATCACCACCTCGTCGTGCGGCCCGGGCGGCACGGTGTGGCCGATGAAGGACTGCACACCGAGCACGACCGGCGCCGCCGCCACCAGGGCCGCGACCAGGGCCAGCCGCCAGAAGCGGGCGGCGAGCACCACGAGGAGGAGCAGCACCGCCATACCGCCGAAAAGCGGGAACACCGACTGCACCATCGGTAGTCGCCAGGTCAGGTCCACCCATCGCGCGACGACACCGAGCGCGGTCAAGCCGACGCAGCCCGCGAGCACCCACCAGAGCCGGGGTGCACGCATGAGGGCCATTCAAGACCACGCCGAACGGCCGCCACCACGCAGGTGCACACCGCGTCCGGCAGCCTCCGGCACCGCTCCGGCAAACGCCCCGGCGTGTCGCGCACCCGGAGCGCACACCCCACGGCACGGGCCCACGGCATTACTCCTGAGGCCCCTGTGACTGATGTGACTTGTGTTACACGGAAACTGTGAGATGGCCGACAAATCACCTAAAAGTCACGAAACGATCACGGTTCGACTTGGATTTGGCATCGAAACCCCGTACCTTCGTCGGTCGGTGGTGCAACTTTCGTCCCCCTGGCGAAAGGCCTGGACCTCCGAGCGGAGCAGCGCAACCCGGCGCTCGCTTCGTCCCTAATGCCTGTGACCCGCTGCGCACAGCCTCGTCGAGCGGTCACCGAAGATCCGGGATGGTCCCGGAGGCACGACGAGGATGGGGGACCCAATTTCGGCCGAATGCCGGTCCTGGGGTGAAAGCAGGCCTTATACCTGCCGGGCACCTGACAGCCCGACCCGACAGCTAACCCCGTATGCGCACGTCAGGAGAGGAATCAATGAACCTCAGCACGAACATCTCGACCAAGACCCGCATTGTCGGCATCGGGGTTGCCGGCGCAGCGGTGATCGGTGCAGGTTTCGCGAACGCCGGCACCGCCAAGGCTGCCTCGGTTTCGACCTGGGACCGCGTCGCCGCCTGTGAGAGCGGTGGCAACTGGTCGATCAACACCGGCAACGGTTTCTACGGTGGCCTGCAGTTCACCAAGCAGACCTGGCTCGGCTACGGCGGTGGCGCCTACGCCCCGACCGCGAACCTGGCCAGCAAGTCGGCTCAGATCGCGATCGCCGAGAAGGTCCTTGCCTCGCAGGGTCCCGGCGCCTGGCCGGTGTGCTCGGTCCGCGCGGGCCTGACCCGTGGTGGCGGCAGCCCGGTGGTGACGCCGGAGCCGACCCAGCAGAAGAAGGTCAACACCGCGCCGAAGCAGACCTCGCGTTCGTCCGAGCGCAAGACCTACGTCGCGCCGAAGCAGACCGCTCCGAAGAAGACCTACGTCGCGCCGAAGGCTGCGCCGAAGTCGAACTACACCGCGCCGCAGACCTCGCGTTCCTCCGAGCGCAAGACCTACGTCGCCCCGAAGGCTGCCGCCCCCAAGGCTGCTGCCCCGAAGGTCGCGCTCTCCGGCAAGACCCTGACCGTGAAGGCCGGCGACACGCTGAGCAAGCTCGCCGAGACCTACCAGGTCAAGGGCGGCTGGCAGGCGCTGTTCGCGGCCAACAAGAGCGTCGTGAACGACCCGAACCTGATCTTCATCGGCCAGCACCTGCAGCTGCCGGCCTGAACCTGAAGGTTCACGCTCGACGCGTGAAAGGGCCCCGAGCGGATTGCTCGGGGCCCTTTCGCATGCCGTATGACGGCAGCCGCGATTATTTGTCAGGCATCTATCACGATGGGGATGATCATCGGCCGGCGCCGCAGCTTGCCGCCGACGAACCCGCCGACCGCGCGGCGGATCACCTGCTGCAGCTGGTAGGTGTCGGTGACGCCCTTGGCGCGCGCCTCCTCAAGGGCCTCCTCGACCTTCGGCAGCACCTTGTCGAAGACCGCGGCGTCCTCGGCGAAGCCGCGGGTCTGGATCTCCGGGCCGGCGGCAATCTTGCCGGTGGCGGCGTCGCGCACCACGATGATCGTGACGAACCCCTCGTCGCGCAGGATGCGCCGGTCCTTCAGCATCGTCTCGTCGGTGGTGCCGACGAGGGAGCCGTCGACATACACGTAACCGCAGGGCACCGCGCCGACGATCGACGCCTTGCCGTCGACCAGGTCGACCACGACACCGTCCTCGGCGAGCAGCACGTGGTCGTCCCGCACGCCGGTGGCCTTGGCGAGGTCGCCGTTGGCCACCAGGTGGCGCCATTCGCCGTGGATCGGCATGACGTTCTTCGGTTTGACGATGTTGTAGCAGTAGAGCAGCTCGCCGGCGCTGGCGTGGCCGGAGACGTGCACCAGCGCGTTGCCCTTGTGCACCACCGTCGCGCCGCGCCGCATCAGGCCGTTGATCACCCGGTAGACGGCGTTCTCGTTGCCGGGGATCAGCGACGAGGCCATCAGCACGGTGTCGCCCGGCCCGATGTCGATCAGGTTGTGGTCGCCGTTGGCCATCCGGGAGAGCGCCGCCATCGGCTCCCCCTGCGAGCCGGTCGAGATCAGCACGACCTTGTCGTCCGGCAGCTGGTCGATCTTCTTGAGGTCGACCAGCACGCCGTCGGGCACGTGCAGGTAGCCGAGGTCGGCGGCGATGCCCATGTTGCGCACCATCGACCGGCCGACGAACGCGACCTTGCGGCCGTGCGCCTGCGCGGCGTCCAGCACCTGCTGCACGCGGTGCACGTGCGAGGAGAAGCAGGCCACGATGATGCGCCGCTCGGCGGTGTCGAAGACCCGCTCGATCGCCGGGGTGATGTTGCGCTCCGGGGTGGTGAATCCGGGCACCTCGGCGTTGGTGGAGTCGGTCAGGAAGAGATCGACTCCCTCCTCCCCCGCCTTGGCGAACGCGCGCAGGTCGGTGATCCGCCCGTCCAGCGGCAGCTGGTCCATCTTGAAGTCGCCGGTGATCAGCAGGTTGCCGCCGGGAGTGCGCACGAAGACCGCGAGCGCGTCCGGGATCGAGTGGTTGACCGCGATGAATTCACAGTCGAACGGGCCGAGCTGCTCGCTCTGCCCCTCCTTTACCGCCATCGTGTATGGCGTGATCCGGTGCTCCTTCAGCTTGGCCTCGACCAGCGCCAGCGTGAGCGTCGACCCGACGAGCGGGATGTCCGGCTTGAGCCGCAACAGGTAGGGCACCGCGCCGATGTGGTCCTCGTGCCCGTGGGTGAGCACGATCGCGACGATGTCGTCCAGGCGGTCGCGGATGTACTCGAAGTCCGGCAGGATCAGGTCGACACCGGGGTGGTCCTCGGGGAAGAGCACGCCGCAGTCGACGATGAGCAGCTTGCCGTCATACTCCACGACGGTCATGTTGCGGCCGACCTCGCCCAGCCCACCGAGCGGTACGACGCGAACGCCGCCCTTCGGCAGTGGGGGCGGCAGTTCGAGCTCGGGGTGCGGATGACTCACAGCAGTCCTAGGTTGGTGAGGGTGTCGCGCAGCAGTGCGCGGTGGTCGTCGGGTGCGGGCAGCAGCGGCAGCCGGCAGAAGTCGGAGTCGATGACGCCGAGCAGGTGCAGTGCGGCCTTGGCCTGGATGCAGCCCTGCGTGACGTTCATGACGGCGGCGATCAGCGGCGCGAGCTCGTCGTTGAGGGTGCGCGCCTTCGCCAGGTCGTTCGCGTCGACGGCGGCGATCAGCGCCGCGAGCCGGGCGGCGTCGACGTTGCCGACGGTGCTGACCATGCCGGTCGCGCCGAGCGCGAGCCACGGCAGGTTGAGTGCGTCGTCGCCGGAGAACCACGCCAGCCCGGTCTGCGCCATCAGCTGCGCGCCCGCGGCCAGGTCGCCCTTGGCGTCCTTGAGCGCCTTGATGTTCGGCACGTCGGCGAGCGCGCGGATGGTGTCGGACGTCAGCGCCATGCCGGTGCGACCGGGGATGTCGTAGGCCATCGCCGGCAGGTCGGTCGCTCCGGCGACCGCCTTGAAGTGCTCGATGATGCCCGCCTGCGGCGGCTTGTTGTAGTAGGGCGTGACGATCAGCGCCGCGTGGGCTCCTGCGGCGGCCAGGTTGCGGGCCGCCGCGACCGAGTGGGCGGTGTCGTTGGTCCCGACGCCGGCGGTGATGCGGGCCCGGTCGCCGACCGCCTCGACGACGGCGCGGACCAGGTCGACGTTCTCCTCGTCGGTGGTCGTCGCGGACTCACCGGTCGTGCCGTTGACGACCAATCCGTCGTTGCCACGGTCGACCAGGTATGACGCCAGCTTCTGCGCACCGTCCAGGTCGAGCGTTCCGTCGTCGTGCATGGGCGTCACCATCGCGGTGACCATCCGGCCGAAGGGCGTCGTCGTCATGGGGCCAAGGCTATCGGCGGGGTGTTTCGCCGGGGCCGGGGGCAGACGCTGCGAACAGCTGCGCCAGGTTGGCGGCGCAGACCCGGGCGAGTTCGACGGCCTCGGCGGGGAAGAGCGGGACGTCGTCGGCCGCGGACAGCTCCCGCCATACGACCGGAAGCCGAGCGCCGTCCTCGGTGAACGTCCCACCGTCCTGCGGTATGGCGCCGGCGTCGGCCAGCCGGGTCGCGAAGACGAAGGCGACCTCGTGCCCGGGCTCGCCGTTGACGGTGAAGATGTTCTCGACCACCTCGACCAGGTGCGCCTCGACGACCTCGGTGCCGAGTTCCTCGCGCAGTTCGCGGGCGAGTGCGTCCGCGGCCCGCTCCCCGTGCTCGACCGAGCCGCCGAGCAGTCGGTGGAAGCCGCGCGGGTGCTCAGCGGTCGGTCCGAGCCGGCAGACCGCCTGCCGCCGGCCGTCCGGGCTCAGCAGGATCGCCATCGACGTGACCCGGATCGCGGTGGGCTGCGCCATACCCTGCAGCCTGCCACCACCTCGGCGCCGCGTCAGCCGTTCGTGCGACCCCGGATGCGGGAGGCCGGCTCAGCCTCAGCGGGGCGGCTTGCCGGCGGATGCCCGCAGCGAACTCGCCACCTGGGAGTCGTCGCCCATCGTCTGGCTGAGTTCGTGGGCGAGCGATTCCAGCTCGGCTCCGCCGGCCATCATGTCGGTGAGCTCGGCGAGGCTGACCTCGTCCTTGCCGAAGTCGCCCATGCTGCGGCCACGGCGCAGCAACACGAACCGGTCGCCGACCGGGTGCGCGTGGTGCGGGTTGTGGGTGATGAAGACGACGCCGAGACCCCGCTCGCGCGCCTTGGCGATATAACGGAGCACCACGCCGGACTGCTTCACGCCCAGCGCGGCGGTCGGCTCGTCGAGGATCAGCACGCGCGCGCCGAAGTAGACCGCGCGCGCGATCGCGACGCACTGCCGCTCACCGCCGGACAGCGTGCCGATCGCCTGGTCGACGTCGCGCAGGTCGATGCCCATCGCGGCCAGCTCGGCCTTGGTGGTCTCCTTCATGAACTTCACGTCGAGCCGCTTGACCGGGCCGACGCCCTTGGTCGCCTCGCTGCCGAGGAAGAAGTTGCGCCATACCGGCATGAGCGGCACCACCGCGAGGTCCTGGTAGACGGTCGCGATGCCGGCGTCCAGCGCCTGCCGCGGGCTGGCGAAATGGGTCGGCTTGCCGTCGACGAGGAGTTCGCCCTCGGTGTAGTCGTGCGCACCGGCGAGGATCTTGATGAAGGTCGACTTGCCGGCGCCGTTGTCGCCAAGCACGCAGGTCACCTCACCGGCTCGCACCGCGGTCGACACGTCGTGCAGCGCGATGATGTTGCCGTAGCGCTTGCCGATATGCCGCACCTCGACCAGCGGCTCGCCGGCCACGTTGTCCGAGGTGCTCACGCTGTCGCTCATGTCGCGTTCTCCGCTCGGTTCTTCATCCAGTTGTTGAGCAGCACCGCCGCGAGCAGCATCACCCCGAGGAACGCGTAGAGCCAGTTGCTGTCCCAGCCCTCGTAGGGGATGCCCTGGTTGACCATGCCGTAGATCAGCGCGCCGAACGCCGCACCGACCGCCGACCCGTAGCCGCCGGTCATCACGCAACCGCCGACGACCGCGCAGATGATGAAGATGAACTCCAGACCCACGCCGTCCGAGCTCTGCGCGGTGTTGTAGCGGAACAGATTGAGCATCCCGACCAGCCAGCCGCAGATCGCGGTGCCCATGAAGAGCGCGATCTTGGTGCGGAAGACCGGCACGCCGACCTGCCCGGCGGAGGTGACCGCGCCGCCGACCGCGAAGATCCAGTTGCCGACCGACGTCCGCAACAGGATGAAGGTCGCGACCACCGTCACCGCCAGCCACCACCAGAAACTCGACCAGAGGGTGAGGTTGCCGATCGACACGTATGACGTGAACAACCAGCTCGCGCTGCGCTGCCCGGGCAACCCGTTGAACCCCTGGATCGAAACCTGCCCGATCACCAGCTTGACCAGCGCCAGGTCGATGCCCTGCAGCACGAAGAAGGTCGCGAGCGTGACGATGAAGCTCGGCAGACCGGTCTTCAGCACCAGGAACCCGTTGAGCGCGCCGATCCCCGCGCACAGCAGCAGCGACACGACGATCGCCAGCCACGCGTTCCAGCCCCAATGCGTGGTGAGCACGCCGACGGTCAGCGCGGAGAATCCGGTCATCACACCGGCGGACAGGTCGAACTCGCCGCCGATCATCAACAGTGCGACGGCGACCGCCATGATGCCGATCGTCGAGGATTGCTCGATCCAGGTGCTCGCGCCGCTGGCGGTGAAGAACGCATCGGTGGTGACGGAGAAGAACACGAGTACGACGATCGCCGCGAGCACCGCGCCCATCTCGGGGCGTTTGAGCAGGCGGGCGACGGTGCCGGTGCTGCTCAACCGTTCGTCGGTCTGCGGGGACTGCTCCGGCATACGGTCAGGAGCCTGGCCCGGCGTGGCGGGCACCTGCGTCATCCCACTTCTCCCTTCAGCGCGTCCAGCGTGACCTGTGCGTTGGACTTGTCGACGATCGTCGGACCGGTGTAGATCGGCTGGCCGCCGCCGAGGGTGATGCCGCGGGTCAGCTTGAGCACCATCGCGGCGACACCTTCGTAACCCTGCGCGTACGGCTGCTGGTCGATCGCGAACGCGAGCCGCCCGCCGAGGATCGCCGACAGGACGTTCTGGTCGACGTCGAAGGTGGCGACCTCCGCCTTGCTGCCGGCCGCGCCCTTGGCCTGCACGGCGAGGGTGGCGACCTGACCCTGCAGTGCGAGCACCGCGTCGATGCTCTTGTCGGCGCGCAGCTTGGAGGTGATCGATGCCGCGGTGCCGTTGGTGTCGGTGCCGTTGACCTGCAGGTTGGTCATGCTCCCCTTGAACGCCTTCTTCGCAGCGGCGCACCGCTGCTCCAGGCCGATGTTGCCGGCCTCGTGGATGACGCAGACCGCCTTCCTCGCGCCGTCCTTGGACAGCTGCTCCCCCGCGGCCGTGCCGGCGATCGACTCCGACTGCCCGACGTGGGTGAACGCGCCGAACCCCTTCCAGTCGTCGATGCCGGAGTTGATCGTGACGACCGGGATGCCCTTGGCGACGGCCCGGCGGATCGCGGCCCGCAATGCGTCCGGGTTGGCCATCGAGACGATGATGCCGTTGGCGCCGGAGGCGACCGCGTTGTCGATCAGCGTCGACTGCTGGGCGGGCTCGGGGCTGGAGTTGTAGTCGACCTGGACGCCGTCGTCCTTGGCGGCCTGGTCCACGCCGGACCGCACGAAGTCCCAGAACTGGTCACCCGGCGCCGCGTGCGTCACCACCGCGATCTTGACCTGGTCGGACGTGAGCAGCTTGGAGTTGGCCTTGGCGCTCTGCTGGCTCTGCGGCAAGGAACAACCGGCCAGCAGGAACAATGCGGCACACAGCGCCGCCGCAAGGGCGAGCAGCCCGCGCCTCGCCGGGATCTGGTCGATGGTCATCGCGACGAGTATGCCGCCCAGCGGCCGCAGATCGGGCTCGGCCCGGCGAAGAGGCGACCGAACGGCACCACCACCGCGCACCCACGACCGCAGACATGACCGCCTAGATGACCGCAGACATGAAGATCGCAGACATGAAGATCGCGTCGCCACCCGCTCGGGGGTCCGGGTGGCGACGCGATCACTGGCTACATCGCTGCGCACATGATGGACGTTACAACTACTTTGTGTGATCTAAGTCACATGGCCAAAACCCGGTAACGCGGGCAGGGCTGCGGGCGCCGCGCTGGTCGTCGCGGCAGGGCGTTGCGGCGAAGCCGGTGTCGGTGGCCGCTGCTAGCGTCATACCTCGTGAAGCAGTATCTCGACCTGCTCGACCGGGTCATCACCGATGGCACCCGCAAGGACGATCGCACCGGCACCGGCACGCTGTCGGTCTTCGGGCATCAGATGCGGTTCGACCTCGCCGCCGGATTCCCGGTGCTGACCACCAAGAAGCTGCACCTGAAGTCGATCTTCGGCGAGTTGCTGTGGTTCCTCAGGGGCGACACCAATGTCGGGTGGCTGCACGAGCGCGGCATCACGATCTGGGACGAGTGGGCCGACGCGGCCGGTGACCTCGGCCCTGTCTACGGACACCAGTGGCGCTCCTGGCCGGACCCGGACGGCGGCACGATCGACCAGATCGCTCGGCTGATCGACGGCCTGCGCACCAACCCCGACTCCCGTCGGCACATCGTCTCCGCGTGGAACGTCGCGGATGTCGACGACATGGCGCTGCCGCCCTGCCACGCGATGTTCCAGTTCTATGTCGGCGCGCCCGGCGAGGACGGCCGGCGGACCCTGTCCTGCCAGCTCTACCAGCGGTCGGCCGACATCTTCCTGGGCGTGCCGTTCAACATTGCGTCATACGCGCTGCTCACCGCGATGGTCGCGCAGGTGACCGACCTGGTGCCCGGCGAGTTCGTGCACACCATCGGCGACGCGCACCTCTACACCAACCACCTCGACCAGGCACGACTGCAACTCACCCGCGAGCCCGGACCGTTGCCGACCCTCCGCCTCAACCCGGACATCAGGGAGATCGACGCCTTCGACCTGCCTGACATCGCGCTCGAGGGGTATGTCGCGGCGCCTTCGATCAAGGCCCCGATCGCCGTATGAGCGCCCCGCAAATTTTCTCCCCCGCATGACGATCAGCTTCATCGCCGCCGTGGCCCGCAACGGCGTGGTCGGCCGCGACGGCGCGATGCCCTGGCAGGTGCCCGGCGAGCAGAAGGGTTTCAAGGCCGCCACGATGGGGCACCCGATGGTGATGGGGCGCCGCACGTTCGAGTCTCACGGGCTGCTGCCCGGTCGGCGACACATCGTGCTCACCCACGACCGGTCCTGGGCGCCCGAAGGTGTCGAGGTTGCGCACTCGGTCGACGAGGCGCTCTTCCTGGCCGGTGACGGCGATATCTTCGTGACCGGCGGAGCGCAGGTGTGGGCCGAGTTCGCCCAGCTCGTGGACCGGATGATCCTGTCCGAGATCCCGCTGGAGCCAGAGGGAGACACGTTTTTCCCCGGCTGGCCGTTCACCGACTCGCCCACCTGGCGCGAGGTCTCCCGCGAGCCGCACGACGGCTGGACGGTCGTCACCTACGAACGCCGCAAACCGCGCACCCAGGTGGAGATCGGCCCGCGCATCGCCGCCGGAGCGGCCGGCAACACCGGCAACGCCGCCGCGACCGACCACGCCGACAACACCGAAACGAGTGATGCCGCTGCGCCGCCCGCGGCCCGGGTCAAGGTAGGTGCGAGTTGTGCAGTTCGCGATGGGGACAGACTCCTACTCACCCGCCGCGAGGACAACGGCCTCTGGTGCCTGCCCGGCGGCGGCGTCGAGCCGGGCGAGACCTGGTCCGAGGCGGCGGTCCGGGAGGTGCGCGAGGAAACCGGGCTGGTCGTGCAGGCGGACGAGATCCTGGCGGCATACAGCGATCCCGACATCGTCGTGGTCTACCCCGACGGTCGCCGCAACGCGATCTTCGGGGTGTGTTTCCGCGCGCACGTGGTCGAGGGCTCGGCCGGGCTGTCCGACGAGGTCACCCAGGTCGCTTGGCTGACCGAGTCCGAGGCGGCGCGCCTGCCGATCATCCCGGCGCATCGCCCGCTGGTGCGGGCCGCGTTCGAGTTGCCCGCAGGTACCGCCTACTTCGACTGACCTCGCGCGCCATACGGGTTGTCGGTGGTCGGTGTTTGACTTCTGTCATGACCCGACGAGGAGTTGCCGGACGGCCGGCACAGCAGCCGGAGAGCGACGCGAAAAGCGTTGCTGCCGCTGCTAACTCGCCGTATGACGAGAGTCCGGCCGAGCTACTGGCCCCAGGTGACGACACCGCGGCGCCGGGCGATCCGTTGCAGGTCGCCCGCGACGAACTCTCGAGCATCTGTGCGCAGATCAACGACGGTCATCGTCAGTTGATCGGCCTGATGCGCCGGGTGCTGGCCGATGAGCTGTGGGCCGGTGCCGGGCTCAAGTCGCCGGAGCACTGGCTGACCGCGTTCGCGGGTCTGTCCTGGTCGGCCGCGCATGACATCGTCCGGATCGCCGGCCGCGCCGACGACCTACCGGCGATGACCACCCTGATCGACCAGGGCAGGCTGACCCTCGGCCAGGCCGCCGTGGTCGCCAAGTACACGCCGGTCGACCACGACGACGATGTCGCCGAATTCGCCTCTTACGCAACGGTGACCCAGCTACGCCGCACACTGACACGCTACGAGTTCAACGTGGAGAAGACGCCGGCGACCGCTCAACTGGTCACCACGCACCCCACCGCCGCCGAGCCAGGTGACGACCGGTCGGCCCACCTGCCCGGCGAGATCGTCAACGACCCGGCCAAGGTCGACGAGGTTTTCGCCGCGATCGACGCCGCCACCGACCGCGCACCCGATGTCTTCGATCCTGCTACGGCACCGCCCGAGCTCGACATGCGTTATGCCGCAGGCAGATTCCACCTGACCTACAACGCACCGGCAGATATCGGTGCGTTGGTTGAACAAGCCGTTCTGGAGGCCAAGGACACCCTCTTCCGGCTGCGCAACCCGAAGCCGGACGCCGCTCCCCAGCCGAACCGGCCACGCAAGAGAGTCACCCTCGGCGAGGCGATGGAGTTGCTCGCACAGCGCTCACTGGACACCGGTGCGCCGCCCGGCAGTTCGCGTGACCGCCGCTACCGCATCTACCTGCACCTGGACACCGACGGCAGTGCCTGGCTAAACAAAGGTGCCGCGCTCCCGCCCGTGCTTCGCGACCGTATGACGTGCGACGGCGCCATACAGCCGATCTGGGAGAAGGAAGGCAGGCCGATCAGCGTCGGGCGCACCCAGCGCATCGTGCCCGACCGCACCCGCCGCATCATCGAGGACCGCGACCGAGGCTGTCGCTACCCGGGATGCCTCGCCCTGCACCATCTGGAGTGCCACCACCTCGACCACTGGATCGACGGCGGGCCGACGGACGAAGACCGGCTATTGATGCTCTGCCGCTATCACCATCACGAACATCACCGCGGCGCATTCACCATGGTCGGCGACCCCAGCCGACGCGACGGCGTGATCTTCACCGCCCGCAACGGCACCATCGTCGGACCCACCCGACCGATGTATGACGAAACTCGTTCGCCGGCAAGTGGATTCGGTGAGTATGCCGGGCCGACCAACGACACGCTCCATCTCGCGATGGTGCGCTTCGACGCCAACCGTCGAGCGCACATCCGGCCCGCCGAACATTCGGACGACGACCCGGACCCTCCCGCAGCATCGTGCTGACCCTGGACCGGCGACCGATTCACACCCGGGCGCCATCGCGGGCAGTGGCCCAGTCTCGAGTCCGCAACCCGGCCACCCGTGAACGAGCGCCCGCGGCGCTTGAGCCCGCGCTCCCCCGACGTGACCGGTTAGCGGCCACCCACCTCGAATACACCCCAGCCGTAGCCCGGCATGCGGACGACCGCGTTCGGCGCGCCGTCAGCAGGGATCAACTCGGCGGAGCCGGCGATCCTCCGCAATCGGCCGCCGGCCACACCCTGATCGCTGGACCCGCCCTCCTCGCGGGGTCCAACCTCGCCGTCCCTGTCACCGCCCACGTTGCCGGCACCGGCCGGCCCGCCTGCGCCCACGCGGGTTAACGGCACGTCGACTGGCTCCTCGCCTGCGTTGAGCGCGACGAGCAGGCGGCGCTCCACGTCGCCCGGACCGTTCTGGTTGCCTGGACCGTCCTGCTCGCCCAGATCGCCATGGTCGCCCGGACCGTCCTGGCCACCCAGATCGCCCGGAACGCCCGGAACGCCCGGATCCTCGTGCGCGGCAACGACATACACGAACTGCTCGTTTGTTAGATGCACCGTCTCCACGCGCGCGCGGTGCACCCATGAGTGGCGCCTGCGCAGCCCGATCAGCTCCTGCATGAGCCGGTAGACGGGCCAGCCCAGTGGCGACAGGTCCGCCGGCGTCGCTGGGAACGCCGGGCGAATCTCGTCATCACCTCCGGCACGTTCTTCCTTGACTCCGCGGAACCCTTGCTCGTCGCCGTAGTAGACCGCCGGCGTGCCGGGCAGCGTAAGCAGGAGCACGAGTGCAAGCGGGAGCAGACGTTCGTCGACCAGTTGGGAGGCGATCCGGGTGACGTCGTGGTTGCCGAGGAACGTCCACGGGACCATCGTCGCGAGCATCTCGTCATTGCGCCGAAGTCCCCATTCAAGCTCGAAGAAATTGCGATCGTTGAGCGCGCTCCAGGTCGCCTTCCACAGTTCGTACTGCGTGCACGCATCCATCCCGCTCGCCCGCACAAGCTCGGCATAGTCGCCGTGCAGAATCTCACCGACGACATACACCTGCGGGTGTCGCTCACGGATCGCCGGCAGCACGCTCCGCCAGAAGGCGGGCGGCACCGCGTATGCCGCATCCAGTCGCCACGCGTCGGCTCCCCGACTCAACCAATGGTCCATCACGCGCGTGACGAGCTGGGCAACCTCAGGTCGACCATGGTCCAACTCGACCAACGATTCGTGACCTTCGAACACCGAATCCGACTGCAATTCCTCGCGATCCGGGTATGAGCGGCCGACGTGGTTGAAGACGCCATCCAGCATGAGCCGGACTCCGCGCTCTCGGCAGCCGGCAACCAGGGCGTCGAAATCGTCGTCCGTGCCGAGGCGTTCGTCGATGCGAAAGTAATCGACCGTGTCGTAGCCGTGGGTCTCGCCGGCGAAGATCGGGCCGAGCGCGAGTCCGTTGAGACCGAGCTCGGTCAGGTAGTCCAGCCATGGGATGAGGTCACGCAGGGTGTGATCGCGCGGCATGGCGTCGCGCGGCGACTCGTCGCGCGGCACGTCGTCGCGCGGAAGGTCCTCCTGACCGGAGTCGCCGCGCAACCGTGCTCCAACCCCCGCCGCTCCCCCGCCGGGCCGGCGGTCGACCCCGGTGGTGTCGGCACCCAGGAATCCCAACGGGTAGACGTGCCACCAGAGGCTGTGTTGGACCCAGCTCGGTTCTCCCATGGCGCCCAACGGTAGAGGCTGCGAGCCGGGCAGTGCGCGGGCGACCCGGTGCCGAAAGTTGGTGTGCGTCAGCGGCCAGTCGGCGGCACGCCAGCGGCCTGCGTCATACCGGGCCGTCCACGTGAAACACCTCGTGATGCACGTGATGCGGCTCAACCGCGTTGTGTGCCAGCAATTTTCGGGCGTTCTCGACCATCTCGAACGGCCCGCACAAATACCACTCGTCGACCGCGTCCGGCGGTGCGACCGTGCCGAGCAACTGCTCCAACCGGGCGGCGCCGAGGCGCCCGGCAGGCGAACCATCCGGTTGTGGCACGCGCGAATACACGTTCACCAGGGTGAACCGGTCCGGATAACGGTCGGCGAGGAGCTCGAGCTCGGCGAGGAACATCGCGCTATCCGGGTCGCGGTTGCCGAAGATCAGCGTCGCGTGCGACTCCGGCTCGTCCTCGAGCACGGTGGTCAGCAGCGACAGGACCGGCGTAATCCCCGAACCTGCAGCGATCGCAACATGATGGCGCGGCCGGGTCGGGTCCGTCGGCACGGTGAAGTCCCCGAGCGCGGGCAGCACGTCGATCACGTCACCCGCGCGCACCTCCTCGTTGAGCCAGGTCGACATCAGCCCGCCGTCCACGACAGCCGACCCGATGCGCAACTCCCCCCGCCGCGCCGCCTCGTCGCGAGACAAGCAGATCGAGTAGGACCGACGCACCTCCTCGCCAGCACGTTGGGTGCGCAGGGTGAGGTGCTGCCCGGGCCGGAACGCGAAGGTCTCGCGCAACTCCTCGGGTATGGCGAAACTGATCGCCACCGCGCGATCGGTCAACCGTTCCACCCGCGAGACCGTCAGCGGGTGGAAGCGTGGACGGGCGCGCCGCGGCCGCGTCTGCAACATGCTCACGCCCATCAAAGTCTCACAGCGCCCCACGGCATTCCCGCGCGATACCGGCTGGAACACTGGCGGAATGAGTGATGCCAGCGTCCGGACCGCACGCCTGCACGACGTTCGGCAGGTCGGGGAGATCCAGGCGGCCGTATGGCGGGAGGCCTACTCCGCGTTGGTCGACCCTGAGGTGTTGGAGACCTTCCTGCCGGCCGCTTTCGAGGAGGCGTGGCGCACCTCGCTGGCTGACGCTCCCTCGCCCCGCCACCGGTTGCTCGTCGCGACCGAGGGCGGCGACATCGACGGCAACGGCGAAACGATCGTGGGGTTCGCCGCGATCGGGCCGAGTGCGGACCCGGATGCCGGGCGGGCCGCCGGACCCGACGAGACCGGCGAAGGTGAGATTCTCGCGCTGGCGGTGGACCCGGCACATCGCGGCAGCGGTCACGGGTCCCGCCTGCTGAATGCCGCGGTCGACACCCTGCGCGCGGGAGACTTCACGGGGGTCAGCGCCTGGCTGCTCTCCGACGACGAGGCGACTCGTGCGTTTGCCGAGACCGCCGGGCTACGACCCGACGGCGCCTATCGGGATCGGGTCGTCTCCGCCGACGGTCGCACCGCGCGCGAAGTGCGGCTGACCGCCGGCCTGGCCGACACCGCGTCACCCGAGCAGACCGCGTCACCCGAGCAGGCCACGTCACCCGAGCAGCACACATGAGCGAGGCGGCGTGAACAGCGCCGTCGCGCCGACCGCGAAAAGTGTTGCCCGCAAAGGGTTTTGGGTTGGGGTCGCGACTGGCGCATATGGCATCAGCTACGGCGCGCTGGCGGTCACCGCGGGACTGGACGTCTGGCAGGCGGTTACCTTGTCACTGCTGCTGTTCAGCGGCGGATCGCAGTTTGCGCTGATCGGGGTGATCGGCGCGGGCGGCTCCGGCGCGAGCGCGATCGGCACCTCGGCGTTGCTCGGCCTGCGCAACGGCTTCTACGGCTTGCAGGTGAGCCGCCTGCTGCAGGAGACCGGCTGGCGCAAGGTGGTGGCCGCGCAGCTGACCATCGACGAGTCGACGGCGGTGTCGGTCACCCAGCCCAACCGCGAGCTCGCCCGCACCGGCTTCTGGTGGACCGGGTTGTCGGTCTACGTGCTGTGGGGCGCGATGTCCGCGGTCGGCGCGCTGCTCGGCAACGCGATCGGCGACCCGAAGACGTTCGGCCTAGACGCCGCCGCCCCGGCCGCGTTCTGCGCGCTGGTCTGGCCGCGGCTGAGCACGACGCGCGCCCGCGTCGTCGCGATCGCCGCCGGAGTCATCGCACTGCTCGTCGCACCACACGCGGCCTCCGGCATACCAGTGCTGGTCGCGGCACTCGCCGCCGTCGTCGCCGGGCTGCTGCCGGACCGCACGATCACCGGCGCCGAGGACATCTGATGAACCTTTGGCTCACGGTGCTGATCGCGAGCGCGATCAGCTTCGCCACCAAGCTCCTCGGGTATGTCGTGCCGCAGTCCGCTCTGGACCACCCGCTGACCGACCGGATCATGCGGTATCTGCCGGTCGCGCTGCTGTCGGCACTGATCGCAGTGCAGGCGCTCACCACGAGCGCGGGCGACTTCACCCTCGATGCCCGCGCTGCGGGGCTCGGCGTGGCGATCTGTTGCCTCTTCGCCCGGGCGCCGTTCCTGCTGGTGGTGGTCTCGGCCGCCGGCACCGCGGCGCTGCTGCGCGCGTTCGGCGCGGGCTGATGCCCGCGCACAGCACCGGCGGACTAGCCTGGAAACCGTGACGACGACTCCCTCCTGGATCGATCTCGACGGCGTCGCGAACATGCGCGACCTCGGCGGCCTGCCAACGACCGACGGTGGGAGCGTCCAGCCCGGGCGGTTGCTGCGGTCGGACAACCTGCAGGATCTCACCGAGCAGGACATCCGCCTGCTGGTCGAGGAGCACGGCGTCACCGACATCGTCGATCTGCGCACCGACATGGAGTTGCACATCACCGGGCCGGGCCCGTTGCAGCAGGTCAGCACGATCACCCACCACCATCATTCGCTCTTCCCCGAGGAGAAGCCGATCAGCACCAAGGACGCACTGGTGTTGCCGTGGCACGGGCGCAAGGACGAACAGCGCGACGACAACCCGACCGCGAGCCACTACCTCGGTTACCTCGCCGAGCGCCCTGACTCGGTGAGCGCCGCCCTCGACGTCATCGCGACCAGCGACGGCGCGACGCTGGTGCATTGCGCCGCCGGCAAGGACCGCACCGGCACCGTGGTCGCGATGGCGCTGACCGTCGCGGGTGTGCCGCGCGAGGAGGTGGTGGCCGACTACGTCGCCAGCACCGAACGTTCCGAACGCATCGTGCAACGGCTCAGCCAGGTGCCCGGGTATGCCGAGAACCTCGAGGGCGTTCCGCTGGAGGCGCACCACTCGCGCGCCGAAACCATCACCCGCGTGCTCGACGCGATCGACGCCGACTACGGCTCGGTCGTCGGTTGGCTGGAGGCAAATGGCTGGAGCGAGGCACAGATCGCCGCACTCCGTGCCAAAATCATCGGATGAATAATCCGGCCCCGGCGAACCCCGGGCGGGTGGCACTCTTCGCGACCTGCTTCAACGACACGATGTGGCCGCAAACCCCGAAGGCCACCGTTCAATTGCTCGAACGGCTGGGGGTCGACCTGGACTTTCCCGAGGCGCAGACCTGCTGCGGCCAGATGCTCACCAACACCGGGTATGCCGACGAGGCCGTCCCGCTGGTGCGCCGTTTTGTCGACGTGTTCGCCCGGTATGACGCCATCGTCGCACCGTCCGGATCCTGCGTCGGGTCGGTGCGCGAGCAATACGCGACCCTCGCCCGGCGGACCGGCGACGTCGGCCTGGAACGCGCGGTCGCTGAGCTGGGCCCGCGTGTCTACGAGCTCAGCGAGTTCCTGACCGACGTGCTGGGGGTGACCGACGTGGGCGCCTTCTTCCCGCATCGCGTGACCTACCACCCCACCTGTCACTCGCTGCGCATGCTGCGGGTCGGCGACCGGCCGACGCGATTGCTGGCGGCGGTCGAGGGATTGGAACTGCTTCCGCTGCCGGGCGCCGACGAGTGCTGCGGTTTCGGCGGGACGTTTGCGGTGAAGAACGCGCCAGTCTCGGTGGCGATGGGCGGGGAGAAGGTGCGCAACATTACCGATACGGGCGCCGAATACGTTGTGTCCGGCGACAATTCGTGCCTCGCCCAGATCGGCGGCCTGCTCGGTCACTCGGGCGACAGGCGCACCCGCACTGCTCGCCCGATCCATCTCGCCGAGATATTGGCCAGCACCCGGGACGATGCCCGATGAGCAGCAAAGCCTCGGCCGCGAGCGCCAACCCGGTCGGTACGACGACCGAGTTCTTCCTGGGCATGCCCGCCTTCCCACAGGCGGCGCAGCACGAACTCGGCCTCGACCAGCAGCGGCGCAACCTGAGACACGCAACCCGGACGATTCGCGCGAAGCGGGCCGCCGCGGTCGCCGAGGTCCCGCAGTGGGAGCGGTTGCGCCGCCGTGCGGCCGCCATCAAGGACGACACCCTCGCCCACCTCGACGACTACCTGGTGCAGCTCGAGGCGAGCCTGATCGCGGCCGGCGCGACGGTGCACTGGGCACGAGACGCCGGCGAGGCCAACGCGATCGTCACCCGTCTCGTGCAGGCCACCGGCTCCGATGAGGTCGTGAAGGTCAAGTCGATGGCCACCCAGGAGATCGGGCTCAACGAGGCGCTTGAGGCTGCCGGCATACACGCGTGGGAAACCGACCTCGCCGAGCTCATCGTCCAGCTCGGCGACGACTGGCCGTCGCACATCCTGGTGCCGGCAATCCACAAGGGTCGCAGCGAGATTCGCGATATTTTCACCGCCCGTATGGCGCAGGCCGGTCGCCCGGCTCCGGCCGATCTGACCGATGACCCGGCCGCGCTCGCCGAGGCTGCGCGGCTGCACCTGCGGGAAAAGTTCCTGCGGGCGCGGGTCGCGATCTCCGGCGCCAACTTCGCTCTCGCGGACACCGGCACGTTGGTGGTGCTGGAGTCGGAGGGCAACGGCCGCATGTGCCTGACGCTGCCGGAGACGCTGATCTCGGTGGTCGGCATCGAGAAGGTGTTGCCCACTTGGGGCGACCTCGATGTCTTCCTGCAGCTGCTCCCCCGGTCGAGCACCGCCGAGCGGATGAATCCCTACACCTCGATGTGGACCGGCGTCAGTGAGGGCGACGGCCCGCAGGACGTGCACGTCGTCCTCGTCGACAACGGCCGCACCCACGTGCTGGAGGACGCGGTCGGCCGCGAGGCGTTGCGGTGCATTCGGTGTTCGGCCTGCCTGAACGTCTGCCCGGTCTACGAGCGCGCCGGCGGCCACGCCTACGGCTCGGTCTACCCTGGACCGATCGGCGCAGTGCTGACCCCTCAATTGCGAGGAACTGCAAGCAAACTCGACCAGTCGTTGCCCTACGCGTCGAGCCTGTGCGGGGCCTGCTTCGACGCGTGTCCGGTGCGCATCGACATCCCGACGCTGCTGGTGCACCTGCGGACCCAGGTGGTGGACGAGCACCGGAGCGGACTACCCGACGTGCAGGCCCTTGCGATGCGCGGCACCGAGTGGGTGCTCGGCAAACCCGGGCGGCTCAAGCTCGCCCAACAGGGGGTCACCGCTGCCGCGCGCGCCCTGCGCAGCGGGAAGGGCGGCCTCGCCGACGTGCGGACGGACTACACGCTGCCCGGTTGGCTGCCCGGACCGGCCGGGGCGTGGACGGCGGCGCGCAACGTTCCCGCGCCTCCCCGCGAGACGTTCCGGCAGTGGTGGGCCCGCACCCACGGGGCGCAGGCATGAGCAGCGGCGAGAGCGGCGGCACCGTGCCGACCAGTAACGCCCGCCCGGCGGCCCGCGACCAGATCCTGGCTCGCATCCGGACCGCCAACACGCACGCCGGTGTTGCCGGTATGGCGCGTGCGGAACCCGCCTCACCCGCCGAAACCTCCTCCGGCGCAGTCAAACCCACCGGTTCGACACCGACAGGTGACGCCCTGGTCCAACTGTTCGCCGAACGAGTGGCCGACTATCGCGCCGAGGTAACCGTCGTGGCCGAGGCGGCCCGCGACGCCGGTGCCGTCGCCGAGGCGGTCGCCGCGGCACTCGGCGACGCAGCGACCGTGGTCGTCCCGGGTGGGGTTCCTGCGCATTGGCTCGCGCGGGCGGCGGCGCGGCAGATCGCCGATGACGACCTGGCGCCGGACGCACTCGACCGCGTCGACGCGGTCGTCACCGGCGCCGCGCTCGGCATCGCGGTGACCGGCACGATCGTGCTCGACCACGCTGCGGCGCAAGGACGTCGGGCCTTGTCGCTTGTTCCCGACCTGCATGTGTGCGTGGTGCGCGAGGACCAACTCGTTCCCGACGTGCCGGAGGCGATGGCCGTGCTCGACCCGGCGGTGCGCGCCGGTCGGCCGCTCACCTGGATCAGCGGGCCGAGCGCCACCAGCGACATCGAGCTGAACCGGGTCGAAGGGGTGCACGGGCCACGCACTCTGCGGGTCATCGTGCTACGCGGCTGACTCCTCCGCGCTTGCGGCACTAGTCACGTCGGGAGCCGACTTGTCACCTCATGCGCCACTAGTCACGTCACCAGTGCACTTGTCACGTGTTCCTGCACGTGACAAGTGCCCGTCGAACGTGACGAGTCCCCTTCGACGTGACAAGCCCTCGCCCGACGTGACAAGTGCCCGTCTAACGTGACGAGTCCCCTTCGACGTGACGAGTCATCGCGCAACGTGACAAGTGCCCTCGAACGGGACAAGTACCCCTCGAACGTGACAAGGCCGCATCAGGCGTCGGCTGCTCGCGGCAGGAGCGCCAGGAATCGCTCGAAGACCGGACGCCAGGTGTGCTCGAGCTCGGCGTCGCGCTCCCGGGCCACCCGCACCACCTCGTCGGGGTCGAAACCTTGCGAGCGCAGGACGGCCCGGTCCCAGCCGGCGACCTTCGCCGCCGTGGCCTCCGGGTGCCACTGCAGACCCCAGGCCCGGGAGCCGAGCCGGAACGCCTGATGCGTCGTACGCTCGCTACTGGCCAGCCAGACCGCGTCGGCGGGCAGCGCGGTCATCTGGTCCCGGTGGCTCTCAATCGCGACAACGGGTGCGCCGCTCGCTGCCCGGGACGCCGCAAGCGCACCGAGCAGCTCGTCCTCGGTTGCCTCGGGGCGCAGCGCAAGCTCGGTGACGCCGCGTTCGGGCAGGCCGTGGTCGCCCTCGACCCGCCCGCCGCCGACGTGCGCGAGCAACTGGCCGCCGAGGCAAATCCCGAGCAGCGGCAGGCCGTGCTCCAGGGCCGAGGCGGTGAGGGCCCGCTCATCGGCGAGCCAAGGCGCATCGTCGTCCTGATCGGGCAGCAGACCACCGCCGAGCAACACGAGCCCGTCGACCGCACGGGCATCCGTCGGCACCTGCTCACCCTCGTCCGCGCGGATCTCCCGGACCGGCACGCCAGCGGCCCGCGCCCACTCCAGCAGCCGACCCGGGCCGCTGTCGGCATCGTTACGAATCACGGTGAGCACGGGACCGTCGGACTCGATGCGTCCAGCGGACTCAGCACGCGGGGCGGGTTCGACATTCGCTTCCATCGCGCCCAGCAAACCACGTCGAGTGACGTCGTTCGCTCGCGAGCGACGGTGTGCGCAACGAGTGACGTCCTAGCAGCGACGTCACTCGTTGCGTACGACGTCAGTCACTGACCAAGGGCGTCAGTCGAACTCACCGAGCGTCAGTCGAACCCCCCGGACGTCACTCGTGATGAGAGGGCGCGCGAGCCAACGAGGACGGTGCCGCCGCCGACCCCTCGGGCTGATCCCCGGCGGGCTTGGCCGGCTCGTCTGCCCGCTGCCGGGCGCGCCGTTCCCGGCGGCGCGCGAGCCGGGGCCGAACCCACTCGACGATGAGCGTGAACACCATCGCGACGCCCAGCCCGAGCACAAGCCCAGCCAGCGGGTTGTTCTCGAACGCCGAGCCGCCCAGGTAACCGACGGCAACGCCATACACCGCCCAGATGAGCACGCCGATCGCGTCGTATGGCGAGTACTTGCGCAGCGGTGTGCCGGTCGCGCCCATCAGGAGGTTCACTCCGATCCGCCCCCACGGGATGAAGCGCGCCACGATCAGCGCGGTCGGCCCCCGCCGGTCGAGCAGCTCACGGGTGGAGGCGAGCACCCTGCCGCGGCGGCTGTCCGGGCGGGTCCGGTCGATCATGCCGCTGAAGCGCCGGCCGATGAAATAGGTGACGTGATCGCCGATGAACGCGCCGATGAAGGCCGCGAGCACGACCAGCGGCGCGATCGGGCGACCGGTCGAACCGGAGTAGACGCCGGCCATGATGATCGGCGCTTCGCTCGGTATGACGGGAATCAGTGCGTCGATGAAGGAGATCGCCGTCAGCATCGGGTAGACGGCCCAGGAGTCCATCAGTCCTTCGATGAACGACATGACGTCGGAAACGATGGCTCCTCCAACGGTTTTCACGCAACGGGCCGCCCGTGGCGACGAGCCGGTCTGGTCACGTTAGGTCGCGGGGTCGACACCCCGGTGAACTGCAGACGGCGCCGCGTGGAAGCGCACGCGACGACCAGCAGGGCCGGCGCCCCGAGCCGCCCACCACGGACGACGCCGAGGGCCGCGGCAGCGGTCTACAGACCGAGGTAATGCTCCAACCCGACGGTCAGCCCGGGGTGCTGCCCGACCTGGCGGACCCCCTCGATCACGCCCGGCATGAAGCTGATCCGGTCGAACGAGTCGTGCCGGATGGTGAGCGCCTCACCCTCGGCACCGAAGTCGACCTCCTGGTGCGCGACCCGCCCACGCAGCCGCAGCGCGTGCACCGGTATGCCGTCGACGTCCGCGCCGCGCGCGCCGTCCGGGTCGGTCTGCGTCGCGTCCGGCACGGGCCCGAGGCCGGCGTCGTCGCGGGCCTGCGCGATCAGCCGGGCGGTGCGCGCGGCGGTGCCCGAGGGTGCGTCGACCTTGCCCGGGTGGTGGGTCTCGACGACCTCGACCGACTCGTAGAACCGGGCGGCATGCTGGGCGAACGACATCATCAGCAACGCGCCGATGGCGAAGTTGGGCGCGATCAGCACACCCACCGAATCATGCTGGGCCAATTGGGTTTTCAGCGCGTCGATCCTGGTGTCGTCCCAGCCGGTGGTCCCCACCACGACATGCACGTCGCGGTCGACGCAATAGGCGACGTTGGCCGGGGAGGCGCTGGGGACGGTGAAGTCGATCGCGACCTGCGCGCCGCCGAGGTCACCGAGGTCGTCGCCCTCGTCATACCGGCCGACGAGTCGTAGTCCGTCGGCCGCCTCCACCGCCTCGCAGGTGGTCGAGCCCATCCGTCCGGAGGCGCCGATGACGGCGACATCGATCGTGTCAGTCACGCGGATCAGGTTAGGACAGCGGCCCGTCCGGGATCCGGACACGTCTCACGCATCAGACGGAGGGGACTTCCGAATCGCCATACGGTTGCTATATTGATTACCTAAGGTAACGATTCCGAGCGACCGAAAGCCGTCCCACCCGTGACCGAAGCTCCCTCCCCCGCCCATCTCGAAGAACGCCGCCGCGGGCGGCGTCGCCGTTACGAGGCCGACCACCCGCACTACAAGTGGGTGGCGCTTTCCAACACCACACTCGGCGTGCTGATGGCGACGATCAACTCCTCGATCGTGATCATCTCGCTGCCGGCGATCTTCCGCGGGATCGACCTCGACCCACTCGGCGCCGGCAACATCAGCTACCTGCTCTGGACGCTGATGGGCTACCTGGTCGTCTCGGCGGTGCTGGTGGTCGCGCTCGGTCGGCTCGGCGACATGTTCGGGCGGGTGAAGATCTACAACCTCGGCTTCGTCGTCTTCACCATCGCGTCCATCCTGCTCTCGCTCGACCCGTGGGGCGGCGGCTCCGGCGCGCTCTGGATCATCATCGGGCGCATCGTCCAGGGGGTCGGCGGCGCGATGCTAATGGCCAACTCGACCGCGATCCTCACGGACGCATTCCCCTCCACCCAGCGCGGGATGGCGCTCGGCATCAACCAGGTCGCGGCCATCGCCGGATCGTTCCTCGGCCTGATCATCGGCGGCATCCTGTCCGAATGGCACTGGCGCGCGGTCTTCTGGGTGAGCGTGCCGATCGGGCTGCTCGGCACGATCTGGTCCTACAAATCACTCCACGAGCTCGGCAGCACCCGCCGCGGCCGCCTCGACCTACCGGGCAACCTCACCTTCGCCGTCGGCGTGACCGCGATCCTGGTCGCGATCACCTACGGCATCCAGCCGTATGGCGGCCACACGATGGGCTGGACCAACCCGTGGGTGCTGGCCGGGCTCATCGGCGGCGCGCTCGTGCTGGTGGCGTTCTGCATCATCGAGGCGCGGGTGGCGGACCCGATGTTCTCGATGGGGCTGTTCCGCATCAAGGCGTTCAGCGCGGGCAACTTCGCCGGGCTGCTCGCCTCGATAGGCCGCGGCGGCATGCAGTTCATGCTGATCATCTGGTTGCAGGGCATCTGGCTGCCGCTGCGCGGTTATGACTACGAGTCGACCCCGCTGTGGGCCGGAATCTTCCTGCTACCGCTGACGATCGGCTTCCTGATCGCGGGCCCGGTGTCGGGATACCTGTCCGACCGGTTCGGCGCTCGCGCGTTTGCCAGCGGCGGCTTGCTGCTCAATGCCGCGACCTTCGTCGGCCTGTTGTTGATCCCCGTCGACTTCGACTACTGGATCTTCGCGCTGCTGCTCTTGCTCAACGGCGTCGGCTCGGGCATGTTCTCGGCACCGAACACCACCGCGATCATGAACTCGGTGCCGGCCCATCAGCGTGGCGCGGCCTCCGGCATGCGGGCGACCTTCTTCAACGCCGGCACCTCCCTGTCGATCGGCATCTTCTTCTCGCTGATGATCGTCGGGCTGTCGCAGCACCTGCCGGACGCGATGCGCAGCGGCCTCACCGCCCAGCACGTCTCCCCCGGCGTCGCCGACCAGGTGGCGGCGCTGCCGCCGGTCGGGTCGATGTTCGCCGCGTTCCTCGGGTTCAACCCGATCCAGTCGCTGCTGGAGCCGACGGGCGCGCTGCAGCACCTCCCGGCGGGCAACGTGCACACGCTGACCGGCAAGGAGTTCTTCCCGCACCTGCTGTCCGGGCCGTTCCACGACGGGCTGATCGTGGTGTTCGGCGCGGCCGCGGCGATGATGGTGGTGGCCGCAGTCGCGAGCCTGATGCGCGGCAGCAAGTACGTGCACGACGACTCGGCCGACCGGGCGCAGGCAGCCGGCGGATCCGACCAGGAGCACTCAGCGGACGTTGCGGTTACCCGGTGACAATCCGCAGGTGACCTCCCTCGCCCCGGCACCGCTGCAGACCTCGAGCTGGCTGACCGCCTGGCGGTTCGACGCCGTGGGAGTGGTCCTCGCCCTGGCGCTGCTCGTGCCGTATGTCGTGCTCTGGGTGCGCGCCCGAGCGCGCGGGGTGAGCTGGCCGTGGTGGCGCGCTGCGTCATACGTCGTGCTGGGGGTGGGCACGCTGGTCTACGTCACGTGCGGGCCGGTGGGCGTCTACCGCAGCACGCTGATGTGGATGTTCGCCGCCCAGGTCGCGGCCGTTGGCACCGTGATTCCGGTCGGGCTCGCGATCGGCGACCCACTGCGGCTGATCGACGCCGCGACTGGTTCGTCGCGCACGCTCGCGCACCGCATGGCGCACTCCCGGGTCGCACGGGTGCTCACCTTCCCGGCGGTGAGTTGTCTGCTCGACATCGGCGGCATCCTCGCGGTCTTCCTCTCCCCGTATGGCGAAAAGGCAGCGCGCTCAACGCTTGTCGGCACGCTGCTCCTGCTGCAGCTACTCGTGGTCGGGCTCCTCTTCGTGATGCCGACCCTGGCCGATGATCTCCTCCCGGACTGGGCGACGCCGCCCGTGC
Source organism: Flexivirga meconopsidis (assembly GCF_026162425.1). Taxonomy (GTDB): domain Bacteria; phylum Actinomycetota; class Actinomycetes; order Actinomycetales; family Dermatophilaceae; genus Flexivirga; species Flexivirga meconopsidis. The sequence goes on from NZ_JAOBQJ010000002.1 coordinate 586,273, forward strand.
GGACCTTCCTGGCGTTCTTCGACGGACTGGCCGACGCGATCCCGGGGATCTTGGTGATGACGGCGCATTCCCTTCTGCTGCCTGGGTTTCCGGGGTTCGCGACGTCCGCGAACGCGGTACGCGGCGGATTGAGTCACGGCCTGGACCAGAAGTACGCCGGCGGAGCGTTGTTGGTGGTGGCCGAGACGATCGGCATTCCGATGCTCGCCGCCGTCTTCGCCGAGTGGATGCGCTCGGATCGGGCGGAGGCCGCCGTCACCGATGCCCGGCTGGACGACCTGGAGGCGCGCCGCCGTGCGCAGGCGCCGGACGCGGTCGGGACCGAGCCCGATCAGCCGTGGTGGTTGACTGATCCGCGACTGGCCGACCGGTTCGGACGGCACGACGACTCCTGAGAGGCGCGCGATGACCGACCACGCTGCTGACGGCCTCTTGCGCCTGTGGCTCGAAGACGTGAAAGCCGTTGCTCCGGAGGCCGATCCGACGTTCGCGGCCTCGGTCGGGGACGGTCTCGTCGCCCGGTGGTCGCAGCCCCATCGCCGCTATCACACGCTGCAGCACCTGACCGAGATGTTCGCGGCGTTCGAGCAACTGGCCGGCCCGGCCGGGCTCGACGCCCGCGAACGCGCCGTCATACGCATTGGAGCGTGGCTGCACGACGCGGTGTATGACGTGCAGGCACCGCCCGGCGACACCGAGCGGGCGAGTGCCGCTCTCGGCCGGGAGATGTTGTCCGCCCTGGGCGTTCCCGGCGCCGACATCGACGAGGTCGAGGCGTTGATACTGATGACGATCGACCACGGCGACACCGCGGCAACCCCGGCCGGCGGCGTCTTCCACGACGCCGACCTATGGATCCTCGCCGCCCCGGCCGACCGGTTCGACGAATATTGCGAACAGGTCCGGCAGGAGTACGCCGAGGTGCCGGAAGACAGGTATTCACAGGCGCGTTCGCGAATCCTGGGTGACCTCGTCGACCGCGAGAACGTCTACCGGACAGTGACTGCGCGGACGGCGTGGACCGAGCGCGCACGGGCCAACGTCCGGCGCGAGATCGCCCGCCTGACCTGACTTGCGCTACTTGCCGGCCGGAATGACCCAGTTTGCGTCGGCGCCCAACACCGACGACTTGCCGGAGTCCGGGATCGACAGCAGGACGGCCAACGCCAACCTGCGCGTCACAACCGATTTGAGCTTGCCGTCGTCACCCTCCACAGCGGCCGCATCGGACTGCAGTCCTACCAGGCCGCCGTCCACCCGCTCGACGTCGATCGAACAGTCGAGGGCGAGCACGCCGAGCGTGACCGTGCCGGCCCGCACCACCCTCAGGGCCGGTGTGCCGACAGTGATCGCGGTGTCGGCACTGGTGCCGATCGGACTGCCCCAGGGCCGGCAGGTGGGGGACGCGATGTAGTCTCCTGCGCCGTCAGCCTTGATGAGCTTGCGCAGCTCGGTAATCGGTCCCGGGTTCTGCACGGTGCCAGCATCGCCGACGTCGACCGCGCGGACGACGGCCGGCACGACATTGGCGGCCGCCTGCCGCTGCGCCGCAGTGAGACGGGTCGGCGGAGTGCCCTGTGGTGGCAACTTCGCAGCGTCCACACCGGTGATGGTCACCGCGTGCCGCCAGCCCGCAGGGGTGCGAACCCAGGACATCGCGGTCCGCTTCGCTGACTCGCCGGCGCTCGGCGACGCACTGGACAACCCGCCGCTCCACCGTCCGACCGTCAACACCCACGAAGACTGACCGTCCGCGCTCCCGGTAGTGCTGCCGTACACCGCGTCGAGCCCGAAGGTGGAAGCGGACGGCTTTTCCGACCGTTTGGTCAGTCGCGCGTCCTTGGTGTCATAGAGGTCGGTGGCCAGGACTTGCTCGGAATCCACCTGCTGCCAGGCCTTTTCGTCATATGGCGGGTTGAGCGCTCGCGCGATCGCGCGCTGATTGTCGCGGTCGTAGGAGGCAACGATTGCCTTCGCCTCCGCCATGCTCACGGCGGCCGGAGCCGCGGACGTCGCTGAGCGCGGTGTGCCGGTGCTCGTCGTCGCTCCGCTCGCGGTGGATCCGCTGCAGCCGGACACGGTGAGCCCGGCCGCCGCGCAGATCGCTGCCGCGGCCACGCCCGGCGTCTTGTTGGTCAGACCTCGAAATCGCATGTGGGAGACCGTGGCACGGACCGCCCCATCGCCGCAGAAGTTATCCACAGGGGTACTTCTGCGCACCGACTGCTCAGCCGGCTCCCCTCAGTCCTCTCGCGGACCGACCCGCACCTCGGCCACCCGGCGCAACTTCGGATTGTCGTACTCCTCGCCGACGACCTCGCCCGAATCCCAGGTGAGTAGAAGGGAATCGCCAGACACTTCGAGGGTGGCGAGGTTGTTGTCGAACCACGGACCATGCGTGATCGACCAGTCGTAGGGCGGGTTCGGCACCTTGCGCATGCGGCTGACGAGCGCTCGCATCGGCCGCGCGAGACCGCGGGCGACTCCGCCCTGGAGGGCTCGCACATGGACCGGTAGCGGGTTGCGGATCGGCGAACAGACCGCCTGTGCCACCACTGACGTCATCCCGGGCACGTCCCTGTCGAGCTCGGTGACGTAGGAGTTGTGCACGTCGCCGGACAGGAAGGTGATCGTCCCGGGCGCCTTCCCGCGCTCACCGCGCGCGACCGACACCACCGCACCGATCAGCTGCCGGAACGACTTCTCGAAAGCGGCCCAGTGTTCGAGATCGACCGCCTGGCGCACCTTTTCGCCGAATCGGCCGACCCGCTCACCCCACGCACCCTCGGCCATCGCCTCGTTGAGCGACTCCAGGTCGTGGATGCCCGGCGGCAGCAACACCGGCAGCGACGTGCCGATCAGCAGGTGCTCGATGTCACCGCGCAGCTGGCCGTCGAGCCACTGCCACTCGTTGTCGTCGAGCATGGCCCGGCGATCGGGCTCGAGCACACGCGCGGCCCGCGAGTCGATGACGATCAGCTTGGCCTGGTCGAGGTCCCGGGCGTAACTGAAGCGGTAGCTGGTCGGGTCCTTGTCCACCCGCTCGGCGAAGCTGTCGAGCAGCTCCGTGGCGTCATACTCCCCCGGGCCTTCGTATGACGAAATCGCCTGCCAGATGGGGTCTTTCGCCAGCTCATCCGGCGACAGGTTGCCGGCATGCTGGTAGACCCAATAGGACGCGAGGGCGCCGACGATGCGCTCGTGCCACCACGGCACGGCGTTCATCTCCTCGTGCCAGGTCAGCGAGGTGTTCCAGTCATCGCGCACGTCGTGGTCGTCGAAGATCATCGCGCTCGGCAGCGTCGACAACAGCCACCGGTTGGCGGGGTCGCTCCACGCGAGGTGGTAGAGGTGGGCGTACTCGACGAAGTCCTTCAGCTCCTCGCCCGGAGGCTCCTCGAGGCCGCGCCGCTTCTCGATGAAGTCCTGCATCGCCGGCGACGTCTCGTCGGCATACACCTGATCGCCGAGGAAGAGCACCAGGTCCGGCCAATGCCGTTGCGAATCAGGGTTATTCGCCATGTCATAGGCGTAGGCGCGCATCGCGTCCACGCCGTGCGTGCGGTTGCCCTCCGCGTTGTGCGGCACGCTGGTGCGGCATGACCCGAACGCCATGCGCAACGGCTTGGCCGGGTCGAGGGTGGCGACCCGACTCGGCGGGAACGGCGAATCAGCGGGCGGCCAGACCTGCGCACCGCCCAGCCGCACCTGGTAGTCGGAGACGCTGCCCGGCGCGAGCCCGTCGACGATCACCAGCGCGTAGTGCTTGCCGTGCGCGGAGAAGGTCGGGGCGAGCCAGCTGGCCTGCCCGATCGACACGGTGACGTCGGTGGCCTCGGAGGTCTCGACCCAGATCGTCGCGGAGGTCTCGTCGACATAGCGGACGAGCGGACCGAGCAGAAGTTCGGCAGTCATCACGTCATTGTCTCCCGACCGACCGACCGGCCGTCCAGCAGGTTGCTGAGCGTCGCCTGTGCGTCCGCTGCCCGTGTCGGGTTGCAACCGGGGCCGCCCGGCAGCGACTGCTCGCGTCAGCCGCGCTTGCGCCGGCGGCTGCGCACCACGACGTATGCCGTGGGCGTCACTCCGTTGTAACGGATCACCCGCTCACCCACCACCTTCAACCCGCGCGCGCGGGCGACGGCGTCGGCGAAGACCCGCTTGTCGTCGGTGAGCAGCACGCACCTGCCGTCAGCGGTCAGCAGCCGCTCCAGCTCGCGCAGGATGGCCGGGTAGAGCGTGCGGTTGAGGTCGTTGCTGCCGATGCGTTTGCCGAACGGCAGGTCGCTCACCACCCGGTCCACGCAATCGCCGTCGAGCGGCAGGTGCGCGGCGTCGGCCTTCAGCACCTCGACCGCGTCGCCAAGGCCGAGCCCAGCAACGTTGCGCCGCGCGGTCGCCACCGACTCGGCATCGCTGTCGGCGCTGACCGCCGGGCCGCCCCGCTGCAGCGCGTCGACGATCGCCACCGTGCCGACGCCGCCGCACGGATCAAGCAGCAGGTCGCCGCGACGCAGCTTGGCCAGCCGCAGCAAGCCGGCGGCCACCGGCCCCGGTGTCGTCGCAGGCAGTCGTGCCAACCGGGCCACTCTGCGGGACCAGTGCAGCGGACCGAGGTCGACCCGGCCGGCGTCGAGGTCGATGTTGAGCTGCCAATCCCCCGGAGCGTTCGGCCAGCCGCGGGCGCTGATCGCGTCGATCCACTGCGAGCGGGTGTCCGGGTCGGCCGACTGCACCCGGAACGCCGGCTGCGTCATACCGATCACGGCGGCTGCCTGTTGCAGGCTGACATCCTCGGTGCCCTCGACACTCACCCGCTCGATCATCGGGCTCAGCCAGTCCGGCTCGATCGGTCGGTCCGCGCCGATCAGGCCAGGGCCGAGGCCGGCCGTCGTGATCTGGTGCTGATCGGCCAAGTCACCCCGCACGAGATCCTCCAGGCCGACCGGGCAGGACAACAGCAATCGGGGCATCCCGCGAGCGTACTCAGGGAGGCGTGCCGCCTGGCCCGTCACGAGTCGAACCCCAGCCCCAAACGGTCCAGCGTGCGCAACCACAGGTTGCGGCGTCCCTCATGTTCGTCGGCCCTGGCGAGCGACCAGCGGGTCAGCGCAATTCCGATGAACGCCAACGGTTCCGGTGGGAACGGCAGCGGCTTGGTGCGCACCAACGGATTGCGGGTGCGTTCGGTGTCCCGGCCGTCGAGCAGGTCGAGCATCACCGCCGCGCCGAAGCGGGTCGCGCCGACGCCCAGTCCCGTGTAGCCGAGCCCATAAGCGACCCGGCCGTCGAGCGCGGTGCCGAAGAACGGGCAGAACCGGGTGCAGGTGTCGATCGCACCGCCCCACCGGTGGGTGAAGCCGATGCCGGCCAGTTGCGGAAAGGTCTGGTCGAAATGCTCGACGAGTTTGCCGAACGTCGCCGGTCGGTCGTCGTATGCCGCGTCGAGCCGCCGCCCGAAGTGGTACACCGCGTCGTAACCGCCCCAAAGGATCCGGTTGTCGGGGGTCAGGCGGTAGTAGTGGAACTGGTTGCCCGAGTCGCCGAAACCTTGACGGTTCCGCCAGCCGATCGCCTCCAGTTGCGCGGCAGTCAGCGGTTCGGTGACCAGGACGTGGTCGTACACCGGGACACAGAAGAGACGGAGCCGGCGCAGGAGCGGCGCAAAAGCGTTGGTGCCCAAGACAACTCGTGCAGCACGCACGACACCGGTGTCGGTGGTGAGCTCGACCTTCCCGGTCACCGACCGAAGCGCACGCACTGGAGTGCCCTCGACGATGCGCACGCCCAGCCGCTCCGCGACCTCGGCGAGACCCCACGCCAGCCGAGCGGGGTCGATCATGGCTACGCCCTTGGTGTCCCACAACCCGCCGAGGAAGGTCGGTGAGCGCAACTCGTTGCGCACCCCGTCCTGGTCCAGGAGTCGGTCATGCGGGCCGAGCTTCGTGGCGTGCACCCGCAGTGCCTCCAGCTGATAGGACTCGGTGGCCACGTCGACCTCACCGGTGCGCTCGAAGGCGCAGTCGATGCCGTACCGCGCAACCGTCGCCTCGATCTCGTCGAGGTTGCGCACACCCAGCCGATCGAGTTCGGCCTGCGCCGACTCACCGAACCGGCTGACGCCGTTGTCGTAGCCGTGGGTGAGGCTCGCAGCGCAAAAGCCGCCGTTGCGACCCGATGCCGCCCACGCGAGGCGGCCGCCCTCGACCAGCACCACGTCACGCTGCGGGTCAGCCTCCTTCGCCAGCACCGCCGTCCACAGGCCGCTGAATCCCCCTCCCACGATTGCGAGTTCGCAGTCGAGGTCACCATCCAGACGAGGCCGTGGAGCCGGTCGGTGATCCGTGTCGAGCCAGAACGAAGTGCGACGAGCCTGCTCGATGCGTGCGGCAGCACTGCCGGCCAGATGGTCCATGACACAGCACGCTACGCCGGCGCTGCAGACCGAGCCGCGCCCGCCACGAGCGAGCGGCCCGCCACCCCGTGACGGGATGGCGGGCCGCTCGATGTGAGTGCCGTTAGTTACTCGGCAGCCTCGGTGACGACGTCGTCGGAGGCACCCTCCGATGAGGAGTCGCCGGACTCCTGATCCTTGCCGCGACCGCGACCGCCACGACGGCGGTTGCGCGGGCGACGCTCACGCTCCGGCTTGTCGTCGCCGGAGTCGGCCGACGCGTCGTTGTCGGCGTCGTCGGTGCCGGCAGCCTCGGTCGGGGCCGATTCACCGTCGGCGCCAGCCGAATCCGCAGCGTCGTCGGAGCCGGCCTTGTCGCCGCCCTCCTCGACGACCGCGAGCGACAGCTTGCCGCGCGGGTCGATCTCCTTGAGCTCGACCTGCACCTTCTGGCCGACCTTGAGGACGTCCTCGACGGCGTCGATCCGCTTGCCGCCGACCAGCTTGCGCACCTCGGAGATGTGCAGCAGGCCGTCCTTGCCCGGCAGCAGCGACACGAACGCACCGAAGGTCGTGGTCTTGACCACGGTGCCGAGGAAGCGCTCGCCGACCTCGGGCATCTGCGGGTTGGCAATGCCGTTGATCGCCGCACGGGCGGCCTCGGCGGACGGGCCGTCGGTCGCACCGATGTAGACGGTGCCGTCGTCCTCGATCGAGATGTCGGCGCCGGTGTCCTCCTGGATCTGGTTGATCATCTTGCCCTTCGGGCCGATGACCTCACCGATCTTGTCGACCGGCACCTTGACCGCGATGACCCGCGGGGCGAACGGCGACATCTCGTCGGGAGCGTCGATCGCTTCGTGCATCACGTCCAGGATGTGCAGGCGCGCGTCGCGTGCCTGGGTCAGCGCGCCACCGAGCACGTCGGCGGGGATGCCGTCGAGCTTGGTGTCCAGCTGGATCGCGGTCACGAACTCACGGGTGCCGGCGACCTTGAAGTCCATGTCACCGAAGGCGTCCTCGGCTCCGAGGATGTCCGTCATCGCGGCGTACTCGGTCTTGCCGTCGATGTCGGCCGACACCAGACCCATCGCGATGCCCGCCACCGGCGCGCGCAGCGGCACACCGGCGTTGAGCATCGACAGCGTCGACGCGCAGACCGAACCCATCGAGGTGGAGCCGTTGGAGCTCAGCGCCTCGGAGACCTGACGGATCGCGTAGGGGAACTCCTCGCGGGTCGGCAGCACCGGCACCAGAGCACGCTCGGCGAGCGCGCCGTGCCCGATCTCGCGCCGCTTGGGCGAGCCCACACGGCCGGTCTCGCCGGTGGAGTAGGGCGGGAAGTTGTAGTTGTGCATGTAGCGCTTGCGGGTCACCGGGGACAAGGTGTCCAGCTGCTGTTCCATGCGCAGCATGTTGAGGGTGGTGACGCCCAGGATCTGGGTCTCACCGCGCTCGAACAATGCTGAACCGTGCACCCGAGGCAGCACCTCGACCTCGGCCGACAGCGCCCGGATGTCCTTCAGGCCACGGCCGTCGATGCGCACCTTCTCGCGCAGGATCCGCTGGCGCACCAGCTTCTTCTGCAGCGCGCGGAAGGCAGCGGAAACTTCCTTCTCACGGCCCTCGAACGGCTTGCCCTCGCCGGCGAGCAGCTCCTTGAGGCTCGCCTTGATGTCGTCGAGCTTCTCCTCGCGGTCCTGCTTGCCCGCGATGGTCAGCGCGGCCGCGACCTGATCGGTCGCGTCCTTCTCGACGGCGGCGTAGACGTCGTCCTCGTAGTCGAGGAACAGCGGGAATTGCTGCACCTCCTTGGCGGCCTGCTCGGCAAGCTTCGCCTGCGCCTCGCACAGCACCCGGATGAAGCCCTTGGCGGCCTCGAGGCCCTGAGCGACGATCTCCTCGGTGGGCGCCTGCTGGCCCTGCACCTTCACCAGGTCCCAGGTCGCCTCGGTGGACTCGGCCTCGACCATCATGATCGCCACGTCGTCACCGACCACGCGACCGGCCACGACCATGTCGAACGTCGAACGCTCCTGATCGGAGAAGTTCGGGAACGCCACCCACTGGCCGTCGATCAGCGAGACGCGGGTCGCGCCGATCGGGCCGGAGAACGGCAGACCGGAGATCTGGGTCGACGCGGAGGCGGCGTTGATCGCCAGCACGTCGTACTGGTGGTCGGGGTTGAGCGACAGCACCGTGATGACGACCTGCACCTCGTTGCGCAGCCCCTTGATGAAGGCCGGACGCAGCGGGCGGTCGATCAGCCGGCAGGTGAGGATCGCGTCGGTCGACGGGCGTCCTTCGCGACGGAAGAAGCTACCGGGGATCTTGCCCGCGGCATACATCCGCTCCTCGACGTCGACGGTCAGCGGGAAGAAGTCGAATTGATCCTTGGGCTGCTTGCCGGCCGCCGTGGTCGACAGCAACGCGGTCTCGTCGTCCAAGTAGGCGACGACCGCACCAGCGGCCTGCTTCGCCAGGCGCCCGGTCTCGAACCGGACGGTGCGGGTGCCGAACTTGCCGTTGTCGATGACAGCTTCGGCGAACGTGATCTCTGGACCCTCCATGGGCCCTCCTGTTCTTTCTCTTCGTGGACCACGCATCGTCGTTGTGCGTGGGCTTCGTTCTTACGGACGTATGGCGGGCCGGCCCGCGCCTGCCGCGGCGCCCCGGAAACGTCCGCTCACGCCGACAAGGCGGCCACCGTCACCGGTGGCCGCCTTGCGGTCGTAAGTCTTGATGTGCCGCTGCTTTCTAGCGACGCAGTCCGAGTCGCTTGATCAGCGCACGGTAGCGCTCGATGTCGATGGTCTCGAGGTAGCGCAGCATGCGCTTGCGCTGACCGACGAGCAGCAGCAGGCCACGACGGCTGTGGTGGTCGTGCGGGTGCTGGCGCGAGTGCTCGGTGAGGTCCTTGATGCGCTGCGTCAGCATCGCGATCTGCACCTCGGGCGAGCCGGTGTCGCCCTCTTTGGTGGCGTACTCGGAGATGATCTGCTGCTTGGTGGCAGTGTCCAAAGGCATGGTGTGGCGACTCCGTTTTCTCGATCGTTGCGCGGTGCTCCTGGGCATGTCCACCAGGGCGCTATCGAATCCGCGGCCGGTTCACGGCGCCCACCAGATTAGCAGCGAGATCCGGCCGGCCCTAATCGGCGCCGGCGGCCGGCTCACCGCTTGGTGCGCAGCAGGTCCCAGATGTTCCGGGCGACCGGCGCCGCCCCCTCGGCGCCGGTGCCGCCCTGCTCGATCATCACCGCGACGACGTACTGCTTCCCGCTCGGCAGCTTCGGCCCGTAGGACACGAACCATGCGGTCGCCTGCTTGCCGAAAACCTCTGCCGTGCCGGTCTTGCCGGAGATCGGGTAGCTGCCCGGGAACCCCTGGAATGCGGGGTATGCCGTGCCCTGCGGCTGGGTGATCACGTCGCGCAGGCCGTCGCGCTCGATCTGCTGTGCCGCGGCGGGCACCGTGACGCGACCGGCGACCTTCGGCGCGATCGGCTCGGGTCTGCCGCCGGCCGGGTCGATCGCGGCCGCAACCTGCGGGGTCCACAACGTCCCGCCGTTGGCGATCGCGGCGTAGACCACCGCCATACGCAAGGGCGTGACCTGGGTGGAGCCCTGCCCGATGGCGAAGTTGACCGCGTCGCCGGGCTGGTAGAGGTAGCCGTCGGTGCAGTTCTCCTTCGCCACCTGCTGGAGGTAGTCGGCCTGCTTCTTGTCCTTCACCTCCGGGTAGCCGGTCTTGGCGCGCTGGCACAGGTCGGCGCGGGTTGCCTGCCAGTTGGCGACCTTCCACTGCCGGTCGGGCAGCAGGCCGGCCTGCTCGCCCGGCAGGTCGACGCCGGTGCGTTCGCCGATGCCGAATTGCCGTGCCATCGACGCGAACGGGTCCGGGCTGTCCGTCGGCGCCTTCAGCCCGCCGGCCTGCTGCCATTGCTGGTAGGCCCAGCGGTAGAAGACGGTGTCGCAGGAGACCTCGAGGGCCTTGGTCATCGAGATCGAGCCGTATGCCGCCGACTCGAAGTTGGTGAAGACGCGGCCACCGACCCGGTATGCCGAGGAGCACTCGTAGCTGCCCTTCGGGTCGACACCGGCGGCGATCGCCGCGGGCAGGGTGATGCCCTTGAAGGTCGACGCCGGGGGCTGCAACTGCCCGACGACCCGGTTGAGCAGCGGCTGGTTCGCCGATTTCGCGGTGAGCGCGGCGTAGTCGGTGGAGCTGATGCCGCCGCTCCACACACTCGGGTCGTATGACGGATTGCTCGCAGCCGCGACGACGGCACCGCTGCTCGCGTCGAGCACCACCGCCGCAGCGCCGGTGGCCGGCAATTTCTTCTTGCGAAGTTGCGCAATCCCTTGTGCCAGAGCGGTTTCGGCACGTGACTGGACCGCGGCGTCCAGGTGCGTCCGCACGTCGGCGCCGGCCGACGGTGCGACGCGTTCGACCTCGCGAGCCGGCAGCCCGCGGGCGTCCACCGCCAGCACCGACCGGCCGTCGGTGCCGCGCAGCTGGGCGTCATACTGCAACTCCAGGCCCGCGCGTCCGATGCGATCTTGCGCGGTGAGCGCCGGATCGGCTTTGAGGTCAGCCTGATTCACCGGACCCAGATAACCGAGCACCTGCGCTGCGTTGGTCCCGTCAGGGGCCGGGTAGCGCCGCACCGGGACCGACTCGACGGCCAGCCCCGGGAAGTCCTCGGGCCGTTCGAGCAACGCGAGTGCCTTCACCGGCGACACGTCGAGCAGGATCGGGATCGGCTGCACCGCGTCCGCCGTGTTGCACAGCGGCGTCTTCGGCGCACCCTTGGTACCACACGGTTTGGTCCGGCCGAGCATCTGCGCGGGGTCTCCGCCGACCACCTTGGCAACCCGCTCGATGAGTGCCTTTCCACCGTCATCGGTGTCGGCGATCGCCGTGGGATCGATCGTCAGCACCTCGGTGGATCCGTTTGCCACCAGTGGTTTTCCGGTTGCATCGAGGATGCGGCCGCGCACGGCGGGGATCGGCACCGACCGGGTGTTGATCCGTTCGGCGGCCGCGCGCATCTGCGGGCCGTCGGACACCTGGAGCTGACCGAGCCGGCCGACGAGCGTGCCGATCACCAACACCGCGACCAATACCAGCGCCCAGATGCGGGCGATGTATGGCGAGCGCCGCGGTGGGGTCCAGCGACTCCGGCGGCGGCGCCCGCGGATGGCGCGCAATCGCATCACACCAGCCCCCGCTGCACGAGCCGACGCTCCCAGTGCATCAACGGCGGCACCAGCAGGGCACCGATCAGTGCGGTGCACAGCACCGTGCCGGCGGCGACCAGCCAGTCGACGGCACGGCCCTGGTAGATCGTCAGGCCGGCACGCAGCACCTGAACAGCGGCAGCGGCGGCAGCGGCGCTGAACGCCGGAAGGAGTGCGGAGACGCGAAAACTACTTTGTGCCAAGCCGATTGCCGCACCGATGGCCGCGTACATCAGAGCCGACGCGCCTAGCGGGACACCGCCGGGCGGCACCAGGTCGACCAGCCAGCCCGCCGCCAGACCGGTGAGTGCACCGACCGTCGCGCCCGCGCGCAATGCAACGGCGACGACGACCAGCACGACCAGATCGGGCGCGACGACGAAGCGGGGCAGCACGGTCACCGCGAGGAGCGCGGCCACCAGCAGCCACAGTGCGCGCAGCGCCGCCAGCCGGCCGGGCAGGTCGATCATGGCGCCGCCCCGGGCAGGATGCGGTCCGGAGTGGCCCGCTCGACGGACATCACGACCGCCACCAGGTCGAGCCGATCGAGCGCGACTGCCGGGCGGACGACTGCCGTCATACCCGACTGACCGCGGTCGGGGTCAACCGAAACGACCTCTCCGATAAGGATGTTCGCAGGATAGGGGCGTCCGCCCGCGCTGCCCAGTGTGTGCACCTGGTCACCCTTGCGGACATTGCCGCCGGCGACCATGGTGAGCGTCATCAGACCGGGTTCGCGTGCGGACAGCCCCGGCGGGGTCACGTTGCCGACGGTGCCGAGGGACCCGGAGGCGCCGACCCGCGCCCCGACGACCGCATCGGGGTCGGTGATCAGTTGGACGGTGCTGGTGTGTCTGGACACGGCCACCGTGCGGCCCACCAGACCGGCCGACGCCTGCACCGCCTGGTTGGACTCGATCCCGTCGGCGCTGCCCAGGTCGATGGTGACCCGCCGCAGCGTCTGCGTCGTGGCATCGCTGCTGATCCCCACCACCTGTGCGGGCAGGTAGCGGGTGACCCGGCTGAGCGCGCCCTGCAGCCCCTCGAGGTCGCTTTGCTGCCGGGTGTCACGGCTGCGTTGCGCAAGCTGCCGGCGGGCGTCGTCACGTTGTCTGGTGAGCGTCTCGATCGTGTCGTCACGAGTGGTGAGCACGTCCTCCATCGGGCCGAAGACGCTGCCTGCTGCATCGCGCACCGGCGCGAGGGTCGCAGGTCGTGCCTGACCGACGCCGACCACTGCGAGCGTGATCACGACACCGCCGGCGAGGAGCCGTCGCCGGGTGCGGGTCTGCAGCGTCATACCGGCGACTTCAGTAACGCAAGCCGTCGACGAGGACCGATTGCAGCGTCGCGAACTCCTCGACGCACCGCCCGGACCCGAGCGCGACCGAGCGCAACGGCTCCTCGGCCACCCGCACCGGCACACCGAGCTCGTGCCGCATGCGCGCATCGAGCCCGCGCAGCAGCGCACTGCCCCCGGTGAGCACGATGCCGTCGACCAGCACGTCACCGGCCAGTTCCGGCGGGCAGACGTCGAGGGTGGCGCGGACCAGCTCGCAGATCTGCAGCAGCGGCGGCTCGATGGCACGGCGCACCTCGCCCGAGGTGATCGTGACGGTTTTGGGCAGCCCGCTGATCAGGTCGCGTCCGCGCACCCGCATCGACAACTCTTCGCGCAGCGGGAAGGCCGAACCGACGGTCCGCTTGATCTCCTCGGCGCTGCGCTCCCCCAGCAGCAGGCTGCACTCGGTCTTGACGTGCCCGATGATCGCCTCGTCGATCTCGTCGCCGCCGACGCGGATCGACCGCGCGACGACAATGCCGCCGAGGCTGATCACCGCGACATCGGTGGTGCCGCCACCGATGTCGCAGACCATGCTCGCGGTGGTGCCGTTGATCGGCAGGTCGGCGCCGAGCGCCGCCGCCATCGCCTCCTCGACGACATAGACCCGGCGCGCGCCGGCGCGGGTGGCGGCGTCCTCCAGCGCGCGGCGCTCGACACCGGTCACCTCGCTCGGCACGCAGACGATCATCCGCGGCCGGATCAGCCGGGAGGGGCGGACCTGCGCGACGAAGTAGCGCAGCATCCGCTCGGCAACCTCTGCGTCATTGATCACGCCGTCGCGCAGCGGCCGCATGACGTCGACATGGCCGGGGGTGCGGCCGAGCATCTCGCGCGCGGTCGCGCCCGCCGCGATCAGCCGGCCGGTGCCGACCTCGAGGGCCACCACGGACGGTTCGTCGAGCACCACGCCGCGGCCGCGTTCGTAGATGAGGGTGTTGGCAGTGCCGAGGTCGATCGCCAGATCCCGTCCGGCCAAGGCGCGCGCTCCCGTCACCTGAGCGATGCTAACCATCGAGCCGGTATGACGGGGCGGACACCCTGCCCGGGCACGTCGGGGCGGGGGCGCGCTGCGCCATACGTTTGAATGGGTTGCCATGACCAGCGCCGACGAACCCGCCGAGCCGAGCGAACGACAGCGCTACGAGGCCGAGGTGGCCGCGTATGTCGCTGCCGGCGGCAACGAGCAGGTGCAGCGGGTGGTGACCGCCGTGCACGGGCTGCACCGGCGGCTGTCGCAGTGGTACACCAAGCAACTCGTCGACATCGGATTGTCCGCGGGCGAGTGGGCGGTCATCTCGCATCTCGCCGCCGAGACGACCGACCACGTCTCGACGCCGTCGCAGCTCGCCGAGGCCGCCGCGGTCGCACCGTCCTCGATGACGCACCGCCTGGACAAGATGGCCGACCGAGGCCTGATCGAGCGCACCCCCGACCCGACCAACCGCACCCGCATCCTGGTGCGACTCACCGACGAGGGCTGGCAGATGTTCCAGCAGGTCGTCCGGGAGTCGGACGTTGTCGAGTCGGACGTGCTGGCACGGGTCCCGGAGCGCGACCGGGAACGGCTGGCGAAGTTGCTTGAGCTGGCGATCGCCGGTCTGGACGACGCCCTGCGCTGAGCGCGCCCGCGGGCGCAAAACTCCGGACGCAAACTCCGGGCGCACAACTCACCGAATAGGTCGCCGACGCGCCGCCAAACCACTCACGCGCGGCGCGTCACCCACCTATTCGGTGAGTTTCGCTGACCGGGCCACCCCGCCCGCGTCAGCGCCGGCGCAACCGCCGCCGCAGCCCCGCGCCGGCGAGCGCGGCACCGCCGAGCACGACACCGCCGGCAACCAGCACGCCGGTGTTGCCGGAGCCGGCCGACCCGCCGTCGGTGATGATCGGCGGACCGGTGGTCGTGCTGGTCGCGGTGGCCGGGCCGGTGCTGGTCGAGCTGCCGGTCGGCGACGGCGTGGGTGCATCGCACGCGAGTGCCGGCGCGGCCGAGGAGCCGCCCGCGGTCAGGGTCAGGTAGGGCTGACCGGTCAGCCCGAGCACGGCCTGCGAGGTGCTGCGCCGGTCCGAGTCGGTGGCGGTGGCTGCCTTGCCCTTGGCCTTTTGCGCGTCGAAGGCCGCGCTGTCGTAGGCGAACCCGCCCCGTAGCGCCGCTGGGAACGAGCAGTCGTACTGCAGCCCGGCGACGAAGTTCTTCGCCTTGGTGGCCGCGGCCTGATTGCCGGCGAGCTGGAACGCGACTGCCGCGAGCGCGGTGGTGTTGGCGTTCGGGTTGGGCCCGGCGGCGGGCTCGACGATGCCTCCGCCGGCGGTCTGCTCGCCGGCCAGGTAACCGGACGCCTTGCCGATCGCGGCGTCGTGGCCGCCGGAGGCGGCGAGCGCCTGCACGGCGTAGGTGGTGGCGTCGGGGTCGCTGGTGCACCCGCCGGTGAAGGAGATCCGGAAGCCGCCGTCGTTGCACTGCTGCTTCAGCAGGAAGGCGACCCCGGAGGCGTTGGGTTTGCCGGTGCGCTGCAATCCGATCAGCCCGAGGGACTGCCCGATCGTGTTGGAGTAGTCGCCGTACGCCGACTTGTCCTTGAACTGCCCGTTCGGCTGCTGCAGGGAGAGCAACTGGTCGGCATACCCGGAGCTCGGCAGCCCTTGCACTTGCGAGAAGACGAGCAGTTTGGCGGTGGCTGCGGCATACCGGTCACCGCCGGCGGAGTTGTATGACGCAGCGTTCTTGTTGATGTATGCCGCGGCCTTCTTCGCCTCCTGCTGCCCGACCCGGGCCGCGTCGAGCGCGAACACCGCGTCGATTGTCAGGCCGTAGTCGGGGTACTGCTGACCGCCCGCCGACGTGGAGAAGTGGTCTCCCCCGGCGGCGAGCTGCGCGCTGAGGAACGATCCGGCAGTGCCGGCGTCGGGGGTGGCGGCGTGCGCCGGCGCGGCAAGCGCGAGGCTGGTCAGCCCCGCGCAGGCGATCGTGGCGAACCCGGCACCGGCAAAGCGGATCGTGGTCATGACGCTTAGTCTGCCGCAAGCTCGGGGAACCAGATGCCGATCTCGCGTTCTGCCGACTCCGGGGAGTCCGAGCCGTGCACGATGTTCTGCTGCACCGGCAGACCCCAGTCGCGGCCGAGGTCGCCGCGGATGCTGCCCGGAGCTGCCGTCGTCGGATCGGTGGCACCGGCGAGCGCGCGGAATCCCTCGATGCAGCGGTCGCCGGAGACGATCACGAAGGTCGCCGGCCCGCTGGACATGAAGTCGACGAGCGGCCCGTAGAAGGGCTTGCCCTCGTGCTCGGCGTAGTGCCTCGCGAGCCGGTCACGGTCGGGGGTGTCGATGCGCAGCGCCGAGAGGCCGTAGCCCTTGGCCTCGATGCGTCGCAGCACCTCACCGGTGAGGCCGCGCGCGAATCCGTCGGGTTTGACGATGACCAGGGTGCGTTCCATGGGCGTTATTCAACCGGACCGGGTATGCCGGGGCGCCACTGCCCGGTGCTACGCGGCGATCTGGTTGCTGATCAGCAGCCCGAAGAGCACGACCGCGAGCGCCAGGCGGTAGTAGACGAACGGCCGGAAGGTGTGGCTGGAGATGTAGCGCATCAGCCAGGCGATCACGGCATACCCGACGCCGAACGCGAGCACGGTCGCGACCGCGATCTGGCCCCAGCCGTCGCTCGAGCCGTCGGAGACGTCCTTGAGTTCGAACAGCCCGGAGAGCACAACGGCCGGGATCGCCAGCAGGAAGGAGTAGCGCGCGGCCGACTCACGGGTGTACCCCATGAACAACCCGCCGGCGATGGTGCCGCCGGACCGCGAGACACCGGGGATCAGGGCGAGCGCCTGCCACAGGCCGAACCGCAGACCGTCCTTGGTGTCCAGGTCGTCCAGGGTTTTGCGCTGTTTGGCGGTGCTGTCCGCGACCGCGATGACGATCGCAAAGAGGGCGAGCATCGATGCGGTCACCCACAGGTTGCGCAGCGGACCCTCGATGAAGCTTTTGAAGACCAGGCCGAGGATGCCGATCGGGATCGTGCCGACGATGACCAGCCAGCCCATCCGGGCGTCCGGGTCGCTCTTGGGCAGTTTGCCGGCGACCGAGAGCCCCCAGTGCTTGATGATCCGCACGATGTCGCGCCAGAAGTAGACGATCACCGCGGTCTCGGTGCCGAGCTGGTTGACCGCGGTGAATGCGGAGCCACCGCCGTCGTTGTCGAAGAACAACCGGCCGACAATCAGCTGGTGCGCGGACGACGAGATCGGGATGAACTCGGTCAGTCCCTGCACGATCCCGAGGACGATCGCTTCGATCCACGTCATCGTATTGCCCGCCCGCTCCTTGAGTTCGTTACCCGTGATGGGTGGGCCGCAGGGTCGTTCCCGGGCCGGGAGAAGGGTCGCACAGATGCCCGGCGCGACCGACGGCGACACACCCGCCGCCGGCGCCGAGCCGCCGGCTCCCGGATTTTCTTCGGCGCCACGTGTCGTATCGGCCGCTCCGTATTCGTGGACCTGTCAGAACGGCCCACCGGGGGCCGTCGCCGAATCCGAAACGGAGACCATCATGTCCGTCCTCACCGCAACCGCCACTGGCTCCACCACCGCCTCGGTCTGGAAGGGCGGAGTCGCCGCAGCCGCGGGTGCGTCGATCGTCACCACGGCCCTTGCCGCGCTCGCGTCAGCCGCCGGCGTCTCGTTCGAGGCCGGGGGCAGCGCGATCCCGTTGCTGGGCTTCACTCAGCTGACCGCGGTCTTCTCCCTCGTCGGAGTCGCGATGGCCGTCGTCATGGCGCGCGTCGCCCGCCGTCCGCGCCGCACCTTCGTGCGCACCACCGTGGCGCTGACGGTGCTGTCGGTGGTGCCGGACGCGACCTTCGGCTTCGACGCCGCGAGCGCCGCGGTGCTGATGACGCTGCACCTGGTCGCGGCGCTCATCGTCATTCCCGTGGTTGCTCGCCGGCTCGCGACGACGCGCTGAGCGTCAGCTCGTCCATTTTGCGGCCCTGGTGCAGCGCCGTGACCCAGAGCGCCGCGAACATCGCCCCGACGATCAGCATCATCGGCACGATCACCGCCGATGCGATCGTGGCCAGCTGGATCAGCCAGCCGAGGGTGACACCCCAGGGTCGCCGCAGCGACCCGGCCGCCACGATGCAGAGCACCGCGAGCACGAGTCCGACCACAAGGTATGACGTGTGCGCCTCGTTGCCCTGCGCCTTGGCGATGGCCCAGGCCACGAGCGCGCCGAGGAAGACCGCGAGCGTCTCCGAGCCGACGACGATGCCGGCGAAGCGACGCGTCATACGGTCGGGAACGCCGTATACGGCGAGGCCGCCGATCTGTTGCTGCACAGCGGTTTTCACGTGTCGGTGGCGCCGAGCATCGCGCGCACGTCGGCGGCGGTGACGATCGAACCGGTCGCGAGCACGCCGCCGGCGACGCCGCCCTCGTCGGCGAGTTCGGCGGCCCGGTCGATCGCGTCGGCCAGGCCTGGCTCGATGCTCACCCGGTCTTCGCCGTAGATGTCGACGGCGAGCGCGCCCAACTGGGCCGGGTCGGCCGACCGCGGCGACGAATTGCGAGTGATGACAACCTCATCCAACACAGGTTCAAGAGTTTGCAGCATGTCCTCGGCGTCCTTGTCGGCGAAGATCGCGACCACGCCGACGAGCCGGGCGAAGTTGAACGAATCCTCCAGCGCGTCGCGCAGCGCGCGCACGCCGGCGGCGTTGTGCGCGCCGTCGACCAGCACGGTCGGTGACCGCCGGACGATCTCGAGCCGGCCCGGCGAGGTCAGCTCGGCGAGCGCTGCCTGCAGCACCTCGAGGTCGAGCGGCTGCTCTCCCCCGCCGAGGAACGCCTCGGTAGCGGCAATGCCGGTGACGACGTTGTGCGCCTGGTGCTCGCCGAAGAGTGGCACGAACAGGTCGGGGTAGACCGCGGCGAGGCCCTGCACGGTCAATTGCTGACCGCCGACGGCCTGCTCGCGTTCGAGCACCTCGAAGTCGGTGTCCTCACGGCGCACGGTCGCGCCGACCTCGGCGACCCGCTCCGCGATGACCTCGTCGACGACCGGCTCCTGCCGGCCGACGACAGTGATCGCGCCGTCCTTGACGATGCCGCGCTTCTCCATCGCGATCTCCTCCAGCGTGGAGCCGAGCAGCCGCGTGTGGTCGAGCGAGACCGGGGTGATCACCGAGACCTGGCCGTCGGCGACGTTGGTGGCGTCCCAGACGCCGCCCAGGCCGACCTCGACGATCGCGACGTCGACCGGCGCGTCGGCGAAGGCGGCGTAGGCCATGACCACCAGGATCTCGAAGTAGGTGGTGCGCGGCTCGCCCTCGGCTTCCGCGCGCTCGTCGACGATGCGCACGTAGGGCAGCACGTCGTCATACGTCTCGATGAAGCGCTCGGCGTCGATCGGCTTGCCGTTCAAGCTGATTCGCTCACGCATGTCATGCAGGTGCGGCGAGGTGAAGCGCCCGGTCGACAGGCCGGTCTCGCGCAGGATGCGCTCGATCACCCGGGTGGTGGTGGTCTTGCCGTTGGTGCCGGTCAGATGGATCACCGGGAAGGAGCGCTGCGGGTCGCCGAGCAGCTCCATGATCTGGCGCACCCGCTCCAGCGACGGCTCCGGGGAGCTCTCCGGGGTGCGCGCGAGGATCTCGTCGGTCACCTCGCGCAGCCGCTTGCGCACCTCGAGCTTGTGCTCGGCGTCGCGTTGCGCGGCGTCCGGTCGTCCACTAGCCATGCGTGCCATCCTCCAGGTTCAGCTTGAGCCAGACCGAGTCGGGCACCCCGGAACCGGAACTCTCCCGGCCGATCTCGACGAAGCCGTAGTGCTCGTAGAAGCCGCGCGCCGAGTCGTTGCCGTCCAGGTAGGACAGCCGCAGCTCGTCGTAGCCGTCGGCCTTGGCCTTGGCGATCGCGGCGCGCAGCAGCATGCCACCGACGCCACCACTCTGATACTCGGGCAGCACGTAGAGCTTCCACAGTGCCAGGTGCCCGTCCAACGGGCCGACCGACGTCATCCCGATGATCTCGTCGTCGAACTCGGCGACGGTGACCCGGCCGGCACGGATCGCCGGCACGGTTGCGTCGGCCGTCCACCACTTCGCCAAACCCATTGCGACGTAGTCTTTTCCGGCGATCGGGGCGTATGTCGCAGGCCACGTGCGCTGACCGACCTTGACCACGCCCTGCAGGTCCTCTCCGGTGGCTGCGCGCAGCAGCACCCCGTTCGCGACCTTCATCCTCACGCCCCCTGCTCGGTCGGTTGCGCCGCAACCCGTTTGACCGTGATGGTCACCTGCTTGCCACCGCCGAGATCGGCGAGGGTGCCGCCGGGCAGGTCATGCCCGGCACCGGCCGAGCCGAACTGCACCGCGAGCGTCTCGCGCATGATCAGCTCCTGGTGGGCGACGGTCGCCTGCCAGACCTCGTCGTCACCGGCGACGCCGAGGCTGATCCGGTCGCTGACGTCGAGGTCGGCCGTGCGCCGGGCCTGCTGCACCGCACGGATCACGTCGCGCGCCAGACCCTCGGCACGCAACTCGTCGGTGACGTCGGTGTCGAGCACGACGAAGCCGCCCCCAGGCAGCATCGCCGGCACCTGACCGGCGCGCGCCTCGTCGGAAACGACTGTTTCCAGGGTGTATTCGCCGCCCTGCAGCTGCAGGCCGCCACTGGTCACGGTGCCGTCCTCGGCCACCGACCAGTCGCCGCTCTTGCTGCCCTTGATCGCCTGCTGCACGTCCTTGCCGAGGCGCGGTCCGGCGGCTCGGGCGTTGACGGTCAGCTTGGTGGTCACCCCGAAATCGGACTCGCCGGCGTCGGCCACGTCGACCAGCCGCACGCTGCGGACGTTGACCTCGTCGGCGATCAGCCCGGTGAAGGGCGCCAGTTTGTCGGCGTCGGCGGTGACGACGGTCAGCTCGGCCAGCGGGAGCCGCACCCGCAACTGCTCGGCCTTGCGCACCGACAGCGTCGTCGAGCACACCGCACGGGCGCGGTCCATCGCCTCGACCAGGCCGCTGTCGGCGGGCAGGTCTGCGGCGACCGGCCAGTCGGTCAGGTGCACCGACCGGCCGCCGGTGAGCCCCCGCCATACCTGCTCGGTGACGAAGGGCAGCAGCGGCGCGGCGACCCGGCAGGTCACCTCGAGCACGGTGTAGAGCGTGTCGAAGGCGGCCTGCGTGTCGGCGGCGTCGTCACCGGTGCCCCAGAAGCGCTCGCGGGAGCGGCGGATGTACCAGTTGGTCAGCACGTCGAGGAAGGACTGCACCGCGTCGCAGGCGTCGGCGACGTCGAACTCATCGAGGTCGCGCTGCACGGTCTCGACGAGTTCGCGGGTCTTGGCCAGGATGTAGCGGTCCATGACGTTGGTCGAGTCGGTCGACCAACGGCCTTCGATACCAGCGGCATTGGCGTAGAGGCTGAAGAAGTACCAGCTGCTCCACAGCGGCATCAGCACCTGACGCACGCCGTCGCGGATGCCCTGCTCGGTGACGACCAGGTTGCCGCCGCGCAGGATCGGGCTGCTCATCAGGAACCAGCGCATCGCGTCGGCGCCGTCGCGGTGGAACACCTCGGTGACGTCGGGGTAGTTGCGCAGCGACTTGGACATCTTCTGCCCGTCGGAGCCGAGCACGATGCCGTGGCAGATGACGTTCTTGAACGCCGGCTTGTCGAAGAGCGCGGTCGACAGGATGTGCAGCATGTAGAACCAGCCGCGGGTCTGACCGATGTATTCGACGATGAAGTCGGCCGGGAAGTGGTGCTCGAACCAGTCGGCGTTCTCGAAGGGGTAGTGCACCTGGCCGTAGGGCATCGACCCGGAGTCGAACCACACGTCGAGCACGTCCTCGACCCGGCGCATGGTCGACTTCCCGGTCGGGTCGTCGGGGTTGGGCCGGGTCAGCTGGTCGATGCCGGGTCGGTGCAGGTCGTCGACCTTGACGCCGAAGTCGCGCTCCAGCTCGGCGAACGAGCCGTAGACGTCGACCCGCGGGAACTCCGGGTTGTCCGACTTCCACACCGGAATCGGGCTGCCCCAGAAGCGGTTTCGCGAGATCGACCAGTCGCGGGCGTTCTCCAGCCACTTGCCGAACTGCCCGTCTCGCACGTTGCCCGGCACCCAGTTGATCTCCTGGTTGTGGGCGAGCATGCGGTCCTTGAACTTGGTGACCTGCACGAACCAGGACGACACCGCCATGTAGATCAGCGGGTTACGGCACCGCCAGCAGTGCGGGTAGGAGTGGTCGTAGGTCTCCCGGCGCAGCAGCACCGTGCCGGGCGTGACCGCACCGGTGCCGGCCTTGAGGTCGTCGATGATGTGCGGGTTGGCGTCGAAGACCTGCATGCCTTCGTACTCCGCGACCGGGAAGGTGAACTTCCCGTCGGGGCCGACCGGCATCACCGGCGCGATGCCCTCGCGGTCGGTGACCTCCATGTCCTCCTCACCGAAGGCGCCGGCGCTGTGCACCAGCCCGGTGCCGTCGCCGGTGGTGACGAAGTCGGCCTCGACGACCCGGAACGCGCCCTCGTGGCCGTCGAAGTAACCGAACGGCGGCGCGTAGGTGGTGCCGAGCAGGTCGGCGCCGGTGAGCCGCTGCACGACGTGGCCCTGCCAGTCGGCTGATGCGTCGCCGAAGAGTTCCTTGGCGTATGCCGCGACCCGCGCCTCGGCCAGCACGTAGCGCTCGGTGCGGCCGGTCGGCAGGTCGCTCTCGACCACGACGTAGTCGATGTCGGGGCGCACCATGATCGCCAGGTTGGACGGCAGCGTCCACGGCGTGGTCGTCCAGATCAGCAGCTTCGCACCGGCGAGTTCCCCACTCGTTGCAGTGAATCCGACGGTGACCGCCGGGTCCTGCCGCATCTGGTAGACGTCGTCGTCCATCCGCAGCTCGTGGTTGGACAACGGGGTCTCGTCGTTCCAGCAGTAGGGCAGCACGCGGAAGCCCTCGTAGACCAGGCCCTCGTCATACAGCTTCTTGAAGGCCCACAGCACCGACTCCATGAAGTCGGGATCGAGCGTCTTGTAGTCACCGTCGAAGTCGACCCAGCGACCCATCCGATTGACGTAGTCTCGCCACTCCTGGGTGTAGCGCAGCACCGAGTCGCGCGCGGCGGCGTTGAACTTGTCGACCCCCATGTCGAGGATCTCGTCCTTGGTCTTCAGGCCGAGCTGCTTCATCGCCTCCAACTCGGCGGGCAGCCCGTGGGTGTCCCAGCCGAAGCGGCGCTCGACCCGCTTGCCGCGCATCGTCTGGTAGCGCGGGATGAGGTCCTTGACGTAACCGGTGAGCAGGTGACCGTAGTGCGGCAGGCCGTTGGCGAAGGGCGGCCCGTCGTAGAAGACGAACTCGTTGTCGCCGTCCTTGCCGGCGTCGCGCTGCTCGACCGAGTCGCGGAAGGTGCCGTCGGCGTCCCAGTACTTCAGCACCGCGACCTCGATGTCGGGGAAGTCGGCGCTCGGGGCCACACCGTGTGGCTGCTCGGACGTCAGGTCGACCTTGGGGTAGGCCATGGCGGGTGCACTCTTTCGCGGTCGGTCGAATCTCTTGCTGCGAGAACGACATCCGACCGGATTTCCGATCGGCACCGCGGTACCACCTCGCTTGCCGCCGATCCCGTATGCCGGGGCCGGCGACCGCTCGTGCATGAGCTGTGACGGGCTCGTCCCGTCCGGTTCTAGTGCGCACCCTCACGGCTGCGGTTCTTCCGGAAGCTCGCCGCTGATGACGGCTCGAACGCTGCTCGTCCCAGTCTACGGACCTCCTGCCGGACACCGCCAATCGAATCCGCGACAACCAGCACCGACGGGCGTAGCGAGATGTAACATATTTCCCGTTCTCGAATATCAGATGATGAAATTTTCCAAACCCTTACCGAAACTTGGCCATCCGGTGGTTGTCCGTCCCGCCCGGCGGGACCTATTCATGAAGAGGTCACTCGTCCCGTCACCCGGAGGAAAAACCCCTATGCGCAGACTTCTACCGGCCGCCGGCTGCCTGGCCGCCGCCGTCACCCTCGCCGTCGCGACCCCGCCGGCTCGAGCCGCCGACGACGGCAGCGGCCACGTCCCGCTGACCGCGCTGTCGGCGACCGCGCAGCGTGCGCTGTTGTCATGCAGCGGCCTGCCCGCGACGGCCGACCCGGCCGTGATCCGAAAGGTCTACGAGGTTGGCCAGGCGCGCAACGTCGCGCCGATCACGATGCTGGCGATGTTCGAGGCCGGGTGGGTCGAGTCGCATATGAACAACCTCGGCTGCGGACAGGAGACCTCCGTCGGGGTCTTTCAGCTGCAGGACTTCTGGGGCACCTACGCCCAGCGCAAGGACGTGGTCTACTCGACCAACTGGTGGGTCAACCAGGCGAACAAGCTCGGTGTCCAGAACTACCGCGACGCAGGCACCCTCGCCGCCGACGTCGAGCGCCCCAGGGAGGACCTGCGGGGCCGCTACGGACAAGCGCAGGCCACCGCCCAGAACCTGATGAACCAGGCACGGCAGCCCTACGGCGAGATCGGCAAAAAATACGCCGCGCTCGGCGGCGCCGGCGGCGAGGTCGGCCCGCTGGTGCGCGCCGAGGAAGCGGCCAAGCTCGGCGGCCGGTTCCAGCTCTTCCGCAACGGCATCATCATCTGGACCGCACCGACCGGTGCGCACTGGGTGCACGGCGACATCCTGACGAAGTTCTGGGCCACCAATTCCGAAGTGGCCTGGGGCTTTCCGACGATGGACGAACTCGCGGCGGCCGCCGCGCCCGACGGCACCACCGGCCGCTACCAGTACTTCCAGAACGCGCTCTTCCTCTGGAGTCAGCCGACCGGCACGCACATCGTGCACGGCGAGATCCTCAAGGCCTTCGAGACCAATGGCCGCGAAGCAGCGCTCGGTTACCCGACCTCCGACGAGACCGATGACGGCGCCGGCGGGCGGGTGCAGCAGTTCCAGAACGCGACCATCAACTGGACGGCCGCCGGTGGCGCCGTCGTGACCAAGAAGTAGGAGCTCGCACGATGACATTGCACATTTCACGCCGCACGCTGATCGCCGGTTCGGTGGCGCTTCCGGTCACCGCGGCGGCGGCCGCGATCGCGGCACCGTCGGCATCGGCGTTCGGCGCCATCGGCCGCGAGGACGTCCTCAACCGGGCGCGCTACCGGATCAGCAAGAATCTGCCCTACCGATCCGAACCGCCCGGCTACTACGACGGCTACCGCGAGGACTGCTCCGGCTTCGTCGCCTACGCGTGGGGCGCTTGGGCTCCCGGCCGGGGAACCTCCGAAATGGAGCAGTTCGGCGCGTTCCGCATTGCCTGGAACGACCTGCAACCCGGCGACGCCGTCAACAACCCGCTACCCGGCGCCTCGGGCCACGTGATGATCTTCAGTCACTGGATCAACGACGCAGATCGCAACGTCTTCCAGGCCATGGAACACACCGGCAGCGGCGAACGCATCTACAACCATTCCCGCACCGAGTTGCAGGCCAGCTACCACCCGGTGCGATACAACGGCGTGGACATCCTCAAGCCGTACGGCCTGATCAACGCCAAGTGGCTGCAGGGCAACAACCGATCGATCATGGGCAACCCCACGAACGACGAATTCAGCACGAACCCAGCTGGTTCCGGCCGGTTCCGGGACTTCCAGAACGGCATGATCATCTGGAAGCGCGGGGCTGCCGCGCCGTTCCTGGTGCATGGCCTGATCTTCAGCACCTACCGCAACACCGGCTCGGAGAAGGCGTGGGGCTTCCCGACCATGGACGAGCTCGACGCGGGCGCATCACCGACCGGCACAAAGGGTCGCTACCAGTACTTCGAGGGCGCACTCATCCTCTGGTCGCAGCAGACCGGCGCGCACCTGATCCACGGGGAGATCCTGAAGAAGTTCGAGAGGTCCGGCCGCGAGGGACAACTCGGCTACCCGCTCGCCGACGAGGAGGCCGACGGCGCAGGCCGCAAGCAGCGCTTCGAGAAGGCGACCATCCGCTGGACCGCCACCGGGGGCGCGGTCATCGAGTCGGTATGACGCAGGCCGCGACCGGCTGAACCCTTCCGGCTCAGTCGGTCGCGCCCGCTGTCGCGACCGTCAGCCGCACGCCCTCAGCGATCCGGTAGGGGCTGCCGGCGACGATCGCGCCCAGACTGCGACGCATGCGGGAAACCTCCGCGCGCGCGGCCACGGTGTGCTCGCCGTCGCCGAAGAGCGCGACCGACAACTGCTGTGCCGTCATACCCTCGCGGCCCGCACGGGCGAGCTCGCGCAGGATCTGGGCACGCCTCGGGGACAACGCAATTCGCCACGGCTCGCCTTCCGAGCGCACCTCGACCACCGGTGACTCACCGAGCTCGAGTCGTGCCTCAACACCGCGGTCGCCGCCCGACGGCCGCACCAGCCAGCCGTGGTCGAGCCGCTCGGGCAGGCACAGCCCGAGGCCGGGCACCGCGAGCGGCCGGTCGGCGCTCGGCACCGAGATGCGGTCCCGCGTGCTGACCCCCAGGCTGTGCGCCACCCAGCCGGCGTCGTCGACGACCAGCGCGGGGCCGCCGGCGGCGGCCACGATCGGCTCGGCCGCCTGGCGCAACCGCTCGAGCGCCGCCGCGTGATGCCGGTGCAACAACGACTCGGCCAGCAGCACCGCAGTCTCGACGAGAGCGCCGATCGCCGGGTGCAGGGTCAGCGCCGGGCCGCTGATGTCGACGATGCCCAGCAGCTCACCGGTGCGCGGGTCGTGGATCGGGAAAGCCGTGCAATACCAAGGGTGTTGGGCTTGCTCGAAGTGCTCACCGGAGAAGAGCTGCACCGGCGATGCCTCGGCCAGCGCGGTGCCGATCGCGTTGGTGCCGACGGTCTCCTCGGTCCACCGCGCACCGTCGCAAAAACCCAACTCGTCCGCCCGCCGCCGCACCGCCGGAGCGCCCTTGCGCCAGAGGATCACCCCGTCGCCGTCGGTGACCACCATCAGGAAGTGCGAAGCGTCGGCGACTGAGGAGATCACCCGCTCCAGGTCGTCGATCACCAGCCGCAGCGGCGACCCACGCCGGCGACGCTCAAGTGCCTCGATCGGCAGCGGATCGCGAGCGCCCGGCCGGTCCGGCACCAGACCGAGTTGCATCACCCGCTGCCAGGACCGCTCGACCAGCGGCCGCGGCTGCATCGCCGACCGGCTGCCGCCGATGAGTGCATCGTGCATCCGCACCAGCTCGTGTGCGTAACGGGTCAGGTCGGTGCCGGCGCTGATGGCGCTGTAGTCGGTCAACGGGGTCTCCTGCTCGCCGCCTGGTGCGGCTGCAACGTGGTGCAACGCTTCCGACAAGCCTAACCGGCGCGGTGTGCTGTGGATCACATTCCCCGATTCGGAAGGTTGCGCCATGACCCAGACACTCGAACCCGACACCGGTGCCGCGCCCGTCGAGCAGAGCGCGTCCTCCCGCCCGGCGACCGACGGCACCGACGCCCAGGCCCGCGCCGATGCGTGGCTTGCCGACTTCAACGCCGCGCTCGACGCGCGCGACGTCGACGCGGTGACCGGCCTGTTCGGCACTGAGAGCTTCTGGCGCGACCTGGTCGCGCTGACCTGGAACATCACGACCGCCGAGGGCCGGGACGGCATCGGCGACCTGCTGGCCGCGACCCTGGACCAGGCGGCGCCGCAGGCCTTCGAGTTCACCGAGCCGGTCACCGAGACCGACGGCGTAATCGAGGGCTGGGTCGCCTTCGAAACGGAGGTGGGCCGTGGCAAGGGGCACCTGCGGCTCAAGGCCGACGACGACGGCCAGCTGCGGGGCTGGACGCTGCTGACCACCCTGCGCGAGTTCAAGGGTCACGAGGAGGGCCTCGGCGAGCGTCGTCCCCAGGGCGTCGAGCACCAGCTGGCGCCCGGGCGCAAGTCGTGGCTGGAGCGCAAGCAGGAGGAGGAAGCCACACTCGGTCGCGAGCAGCAGCCGTATGTCGTGGTGATCGGCGGCGGCCAGGGCGGGATCGCGCTCGGGGCGCGGTTGCGCCAGCTGGGCGTGCCGCATGTGGTGCTCGACAAGCACGACCGGCCCGGCGACCAGTGGCGCGGCCGCTACAAGAGCCTCTGCCTGCACGACCCGGTCTGGTACGACCACCTGCCCTATCTCCAATTCCCAGCGAACTGGCCGGTTTTCGCGCCCAAGGACAAGATCGGTGACTGGCTGGAGATGTACACCCGGGTGATGGAAGTGCCCTACTGGTCGAAGTCGACCGTGCGCTCGGCGACGTATGACGAAAGCTCGCAGACGTGGCGGGTCGTCGTCGACCGGGACGGCGAGCAGATCGTGCTCGAGCCGAAGCACCTCGTCTTTGCGACCGGCATGTCGGGCAAACCGAACCTGCCGGATTTCCCTGGCATGGATGTCTTTTCGGGTGAGCAGCAGCATTCGTCGCAGCACCCCGGGCCGGAGGCCTACGAGGGCAAGAAGGTCGTGGTGATCGGCTCGAACAACTCCGCCCACGACATCTGCGGGGCGCTGTGGGAGCACGGCGCCGACGTGACGATGGTGCAGCGCTCGTCGACGCACATCGTGAAGTCCGCGACGCTGATGGACATCGGCCTCGGCGACCTCTACTCCGAGCGTGCGCTCGCGGGCGGGGTGACCACCGAGAAGGCCGACATGATCTTCGCCTCACTCCCCTACCGGATCATGCACGAGTTTCAGATCCCCCTCTACGAGCGGATGAAGGAGCGCGACAAGGACTTCTACGACCGGCTGGAAGCCGTTGGTTTCCAACACGATTGGGGCGATGACGGCAGTGGTCTCTTCATGAAGTACCTGCGCCGTGGGTCGGGTTACTACATCGACGTGGGCGCCGCGGACCTGGTCTGCGACGGCAAGGTGAAGCTGGCACATGGTCAGGTCGACCACCTGACCGAGAGCTCCGTCATACTCGACGACGGGACGGAGCTGCCCGCCGATCTGGTCGTCTACGCGACCGGCTACGGCTCGATGAACGGCTGGGTGGCCGACATCATCGACCAGGCGACCGCCGACAAGGTCGGCAAGGTCTGGGGCCTCGGCTCGGACACCACCAAGGACCCAGGCCCCTGGGAGGGCGAGCAGCGCAACATGTGGAAGCCCACCCAGCAGGAGGCGCTGTGGTTCCACGGCGGCAACCTGCACCAGTCACGGCACTACTCGCTTTACC
Organism: Flexivirga meconopsidis; assembly: GCF_026162425.1. GTDB lineage: Bacteria > Actinomycetota > Actinomycetes > Actinomycetales > Dermatophilaceae > Flexivirga > Flexivirga meconopsidis. Next base: position 615,422 of record NZ_JAOBQJ010000002.1, read on the forward strand.
TCGCGCTACAGCTCAAGGCGCGCTACGAGGGCATCCCGACGCCGGTCTACCGGCTGCAGGAGGTGCACCACACCTCCTGATCCGGCGTATGACGGCAGTCCCGGACGGTGCAGGTCGCGTGGCATGGCACGCGATCTGCACCGCGCGGAACGGGTTTCACGCTCCGGCGCGCGCCCCGACCGCCCGGTGGATCTCGGCGAGATGATCGGGGCCGTTGCCCGACCGCAGGTTCTCGATCCGCACCTGGCCGCCCATCGCGAGCATCGGCTCGAAGTAGTAGATCTCGTCCTGCCCGAGCTCGCCCTTGGCGTCGCGCGAGGCGTTGTGCAGCGCGTGCAGGTCGGCCAGGTGCGAGCTGTTGCCGGGCAGGTGGCTGTTGAAGAACTCGCTGATGTCCTCGGCCACCACCTGGTTGTTCTGGAAGTGCGGGTCCAGGCACTGGATCCGGTCCTTCCCGGCCGGCCGGTCGTAGTGGTAGACGTGGCCGAAGCTGGTCACCGCGATCGGGAAGCTGCCCACCTCGTTGCCGAACCACGTCTGCAGGGTCGCCATCCACTCGCCCGGGTCGACGAGCGCAATGCGGCCACCGCCATACCAGCCGAGACCGTGGGTGCGCCACAGCTCGACGAGGGCGTCGGGTGCGTGACCCTCGCCATACGTGAGGAACGGGTCGGTCGGCACGCGGGTGCCGCCGTCAGGCGGGAAGGCGTCGACAAACTGCTGCAGCGCGATCCGGTCGGGCATCGGTGCTCTTCTCCCTTTGTTGTATGGCGCTTCGCCTCCGACGGTAGCGCGCGCCCGACGAATCTCGCCGAACCGGCCCGTTTTCGACCACCGTGGCGCTAGCGTGACTTTTTTCCATCACGGGAACGAAGGAGCCGGAGCGCATGGCGGTCATCAAGGCAGGGATGTTCCAGACCCACTGGCGTGGGGACAAGGCGGCGCAACTCGACGCGCACGAGGAGATCGCCCACGAGGCCGCGAAACAAGGCAATCAGGTGCTCTGCTTCCAGGAGCTTTTCATGGGCCCGTTCTTCGCCCAGGTGCAGGACAGCGAGTGGTATTCCTGGGCCGAGCAGGTGCCGGACGGTCCGATCGTGCAGCGCTTCAGCTCCATCGCCAAGGAGACCGGACAGGTGCTGATCCTGCCGGTCTACGAGGAGGTGCAGCCGGGTGTGCTGTTCAACACCGCCGCGGTGATCGACGCCGACGGCAAATACCTCGGCAAATACCGCAAGACGCACATCCCCCAGGTGAAGGGCTTCTGGGAGAAGTTCTACTTCCGGCCCGGTGTGAACGACGGCTGGCCGATCTTCGAGACCGCGGTCGGCAAGGTCGGGGTCTACATCTGCTACGACCGGCACTTCCCCGAGGGGTGGCGCGCACTCGGCTTGGCCGGCGCCGAGCTCGTCTTCAACCCCAGTGCCACCTCCCGCGGCCTGTCGAAATACATCTGGGAGGTCGAGCAGGTGGCCGCCGCCGTGGCGAACATGTACTACGTCGGCGCGCTCAACCGGGTCGGCATCGAGTCCGACCTCGGCGACAACGACTTCTACGGCACGTCCTACTTCGTGGACCCGCGCGGCAAGTATGTCGGCGACGTCGCGTCCGACCAGGTCGAGGAGCTCGTGCTGCGCGACCTCGACCTGGACGTCATCCGCGAGGTGCGCGACCAATGGGCGTTCTATCGGGACCGCCGCCCCGAGACCTACTCGATCATCACCGACAAGTGAGCATGCGGTGACTGCCGTCATACATGGTCAGCGGCAGCATGCCGACGGCCGTGTCACCCTTGAGGACGCATCCGCGCTGAACGACCCGGCCCTCGCCAACGACGACCTCGCCCCCGTCAACCTGCCACACCGCAACTGGCACACCTACAACTACACCGCCCTGTGGGTCGGGATGAGCCACAACATCCCCTCCTGGCTGCTCGCCTCTGGTCTGATCGCGGCCGGAATGTCCTGGAAACAGGCAGTTTTCATCATTCTCGCCGCCAACGTCATCGTGCTCGTGCCGATCCTGCTCAACGGACACGGCGGCACGAAGTACGGCATCCCGTTCCCGGTGCTGGCGCGCTCCTCCTTCGGGGTGTTCGGTGCCAACCTGCCGGCGCTGGTACGCGCCTTCGCGGCGACCTGCTGGTTCGGCATCCAGACGTGGATCGGCGGTGAGGGCATCTTCCTGCTCGCCGGGAAGATGTTCGGCGACGGCTGGGCCAACGCCTCCCAGATCGGCGGCTTCGCCTGGACGCAATGGCTGAGCTTCCTGATCTTCTGGCTGCTGGAGATCGCGATCATCGTGCGCGGCATCGACACCCTGAAGCACTTCGAGAACTGGGCCGCGCCGGTCGTGCTGGTCGCCGCCGTCGCGCTGCTGGTCTACATGTGGATCAAGGCCGGCGGCGTCGGCGACATCCTCTCGCAGCCGGGCACGATGTCGGGCGCGGAGTTCCGCAAGGCTTTCGGCCCCGCGCTGATGGGGATGATCGCGTTCTGGGCGACCTTGTCGCTCAACATCTCCGACTTCACCCGGTTCGGCGGCTCCCAGCGGCAGCAGATGCTCGGCCAGACCTACGGCCTGCCGACCACGATGACTCTCTTCGCGCTGCTGTCGGTGCTGGTCACCTCGGCATCGGAGAAGGTCTACGGCGAGCCGATCTGGGACCCGATCCAGTTGGCCGCCCGGATCGACAACTGGATCGGCACCCTGCTCGCGCTCGCCACGGTGATGATCGCGACGCTGTCGGTGAATATCGCCGCCAACCTGGTGAGCCCGTCGTACGACTTCGCCAACGCGGCACCCAAGTACATCGATTTCCGCAAGGGCGCGCTGATCACGTGCGTGCTGTCGGTGCTGATCTTCCCGTGGAAGCTGGTCTCCGACCCGAACATCTACATCTTCACCTGGCTCGGGTTCATCGGCGCGGTCCTCGGACCGGTTGCCGGGATCCTGCTCGCCGACTACTGGTTCGTGCGCGGCAAGAACCTCGTGGTCCGCGACCTCTATACCCGCGGCAAGGGCCTCTATTGGTATTCCGGCGGCTGGAACTGGGTGGCGGTCTTCTCGTTCGCGGTCGCCGCGATACTCGCCGCCGGCGGCTCCTACTCGGGTGTCGACGCCAAGGGCAACAAGACCGGCCCATTCCCGGTGGACGGGCTGATCCCGCTGCTCAAGCCGCTCGCCGACTACGGCTGGCTGGTCGGCCTCGTCGTCGCCGCCGTGCTCTACACGATCCTGATGAAAGCACTGAAAGTCCCTGTCTCGTATGACGACTCGGAGCGTCCGACGGACGCTCCCGAAGACGAAGGAGTGACCGTATGACGACGCTCATCTCTGGTGGCGAGGTTGTCTCACCGCAGGGTGTGACCCCTGCCGACGTGCTCGTGGACGGCGAGACGATCACCGCGGTGCTGGCGCCTGGCACCGCGCAGACCCTGGGGCTCGTCCCCGACAAGACCATTGATGCGACCGGCAAGTACGTGCTGCCCGGTGGCATCGACGTGCACACGCACCTCGACATGCCGTTCGGCGGCACGTTCAGTGTCGACGACTTCGAGACCGGCACCCGCGCCGCCGCGTGGGGCGGCACGACCACGATCATCGACTTCCCGGTGCAGAAGAAGGGCGGGTCGCTGCAGGAGGCAGTCGACACCTGGCACGCCAAGGCCGACGGAAAGGCCTGCATCGACTACGGATTCCACGCGATCCTCGCCGACGTCAACGAGTCTTCGCTGAAGGAGATGGACGTCCTGGTCGACCAGGGGGTGACCAGCTTCAAACTCTTCATGGCCTACCCCGGGGTGTTCCTCTCGACCGACGACCAGATCATGCAGGCGATGTACCGGGCGGCCGACAACGGCGCGACGATCATGATGCACGCCGAGAACGGCGCGGCCATCGACCAGATCGTCACCCGCGCGATCGCCGCCGGCCACACCGAGCCGAAGTATCACGGCCTCACCCGACCAATCGCGCTGGAAGCAGAGGCGGTTGGCCGCGCCACCCGGATGGCCGAAGTCACCGGCGCACCGCTCTACTTCGTGCACCTGTCGAGTGGTGAGGCCGTCGACGTCGTCGCGCAAGCCCGCGACGCCGGACGCAACGTCTTCGGGGAGACCTGCCCGCAATATCTCTTCCTCGACGAATCCGACCTGGCCCGACCAGATTTCGAGGGAGCCAAGTACGTCTGCACGCCGGCGCTGCGGCCGCAGGAGGAGCAGGCAAAACTCTGGCGCGGCCTGCGCACCAACGACCTGTCGGTGGTCGCGACCGACCACTGTCCGTTCTGCTTCGTGCCGGACAAGCAACTCGGCCGGGACGACTTCCGCGCCATACCCAACGGGTTGCCGGGTGTGGAGCACCGGATGGACCTGCTGCACATGGGCGTCACCAAGGGTGAGATCGGCCTGGCCCGCTGGGTCGAGATCGCCGCCGCGACACCCGCGCGGATGTTCGGTCTCTACCCGAGGAAGGGCACCATCTCCCCCGGCGCAGACGCGGACATCGTGATCTACGATCCGCAGGCAACCCAGACGGTTTCGGCGCAGACACACCACATGAACGTCGATTACTCGGTCTACGAGGGGTGGGAGTTCACCGGTCGCGTCGAGACCGTGCTCAGCCGGGGTGAGGTGATCCTCGCGGACGGCGAGTTCAGCGGTTCGCCGGGCCGAGGCCACTTCCAGCAGCGCTCCCTGTCGCAGTACCTCGTCTGATGGCGCGGCGCTCCCGGCTCGACTTCGGGGTCGTGCTGCAGACGACTCCTCCATCGGCGCGCGTCGTCGATCTGGCCGTGCAGGCAGACCGGTGCGGGTTCGACTACGTGTGGACCTTCGACAGCCACGTGCTGTGGCAGGAGCCCTACCCGATCTACGGGCAGATCCTGGACCGCACCCGCAACGTCACCGTCGGACCGATGGTCACCAACCCGGCCACCCGGGACTCCACGGTCACCGCGTCCCTCTTCGCCACCCTCAACGAGATGTACGGCAACCGCACGGTGTGCGGCATCGGCCGCGGTGACTCGGCGGTCCGGGTCAACGGCGGCCGGCCGGCGACACTCGGCGCACTGCGCGAATCCGTAGGCGTGATCAGGGAATTGGCCAACGGTCGCGCGGTCGAGCACGAGGGCGCAACCCTGCGGCTGCCCTGGGCCGAGCGGTCCCGTCTCGGTGTGTGGGTCGCGGCATACGGGCCGAAGGCGCTGCAACTGACCGGCGAGGTCGCCGACGGCTACATCCTGCAGCTGGCCGATCCGCAGATCACCGCATGGATGATCAAGGCGGTGCGGGACGCGGCCGAAGGGGCCGGTCGCGATCCGGACGAGCTGACGATCTGTGTGGCCGCCCCGGCATACGTCACCGACGGGAGCGACGCGGGGCTGAAACACGCTCGCGAACAGTGCCGCTGGTTCGGCGGCATGGTCGGCAACCACGTGGCCGACATCGTCACCCGCTACGGCGAATCCTCTGGTGTGCCCAAGGCGCTCACCGACTACATCGCCGGCCGCGAGGGGTACGACTACAACCAGCACGGCCGCGCGGGAAACACCCACGCCGCGTTTGTGCCGGACGAGATCGTCGACCGCTTCTGCATCATCGGCCCGGTCGAGGAGCAGGTGCGCCGCATCGAGGAACTGCGCGAGCTGGGCGTGGACCAGTTCGCGGTCTACCTGCAGCACGACGCCAAGGAGCACACGCTGGCCGGGTATGCCGAGCACGTGCTGCCGCAGGTCAACCGGGCCGGGGCGGCGACCACCTGACCTGGGGCCAGCAGGTCCACTATCGCGGGCCGGACCAGCCCGGTGCCCGTGCCGCGGCCGCGAGCTGGACGGCAAGGTGTTCGTGGTCGGTCGCGACCAGCCCGCAGGTGACGCGCAGGTGCGGCTCGGGGCTTGCCGCCGCGCTGAACGGGCGGCCCGCGGCAGCACCGATGCCCCGGCTGGCCAGCAGCACGAGCGCCGCCGCCTCGTCGACGACGGGCAGCCAGAGGTTCAAGCCTTCACCGTCTGGAAGGTCGATGCCTTCGGCGGCCAGTCCGTCGGCCAACAGCCTTCTGCGCTGGGCGTATTCGACCCGGGCGTCGGCCACGGCCCGCACCCCTGCCGGATCCCGGAGCAGCTCAAGCAGCACCTGCTGCAGCAGCCGAGAGGTCCACCCCTGACCCAGCAGACGTCGCTCCACGAGCGGGTCGATCAGGCTGGCTGGACCGCCGACCGCAGCGATGCGCAGGTCCGGACCGTGCGACTTGGAGAAGCTGCGGATGTGCACCGTGCGCGCCGGCAGTCGTCGCGCCAGACTGACCGGGCCATGGTCGGACAGGTCGCCGGCCGAGTCGTCCTCGATCACCAGACAGTCGTGGTCGGCGAGCGCGCGACAGAGCTCCCCTACCCGGGCAGGGGTGAGCGTCGCACCGGTCGGGTTGTGCCCGCGCGGTTGGAGTACGACGAGCCGCACCCGGCCGCTCAACGCCTCCGCGAGCGCGTCCGATCGCATGCCGTGCCGGTCGACGGCGACCGGCACCGCGACCGCTCCGGCGGCCTCCAGCCGGTCCAGGATCTGGGGGAAGGTCGGGTCCTCGACCACCACCCGATCACCCGGCCGCACGAACTGCCCGATCACCTGGTCCAAGGCGTCCATCGCGCCGTCCACCACGGTGATGCGCTCGGGCTCACCCGGCCAGGTCGCGCGCAGTTGCGCTTCCAGCTCGGGCAGCACCGGAGCCTCGAGGTAGCTGCTCGGCCCGGACCCGGTGCGGATTTTGCGCACTGCCGGTCCCAGGTCGGGCAGCAGCAGCGGGTCCGGCACCCCCGTGGCGAGGTCGAGGGCGAAGGCCGGCCGCGTCTCCAGCGCCTGCCGGTAGCGCGCCGGGCCGCGTTGCTCCAGTGACGCGATCCGGGTCCCCCGACGGCCGTCGGTGCGTATTGCCCCGGCCCGGGACAGCAGCGACCAGGCGGCGCTGACGGTGGTCGGTGAGACCTGCAACCGGTGCGCGACCTGCCGCACCGGGGGCAGCAGATCTCCTGCGGACAGTTCTCCGGATCGGAGTGCGGCGGTCACCGCGTCAGCAATCCCCCGCGAGCTCGGCTCGGCCAGATGTGCCCGCATCGCGTCGATGGTGGATTCCCGTGCGGTCGCCATGTTTGTAACATTACATTGTTTCTATTGTCACGCTACCCGACCACACGTAGCGTGTCCGGTATGACGACGGGCATTCACCACTGGATCAACGGGGCCGAGCGCGCCGGCACCTCGGGCAACACCGGACCAGTCTTCAATCCGGCAACCGGGCAGCAGACCGGCGAGGTCGACCTGGCCGACGTCGGCGAGGTGGACGCCGCGGTGCAGGCCGCCAAGGAAGCGGCCAAGACCTGGTCGCGCAGTTCGCTGTCGCAGCGCGCGGGGATCCTCTTCGCCTTCCGGCAGCTGGTCCACGACCACGCCGACGAGCTGGCCGCGATCCTCACTGCCGAGCACGGCAAGGTGCTCAGCGATGCGAAGGGCGAGCTGGCCCGAGGGTTGGAGAACGTCGAATTCGCCACCGGCATACCGCAATTGCTCAAGGGGGGTTATTCGTCGCAGGCGTCCACCGGTGTCGACGTCTACTCGATCCGGCAGCCGCTCGGGGTGGTAGCGGGCATCACGCCGTTCAACTTCCCGGCAATGGTGCCGCTGTGGATGTGCGCCAACGCAATCGCATGCGGCAACACCTTCGTGTTGAAGCCCAGCGAGAAGGACCCGTCCGCCTCGCTGCTGCTGGCACGCCTGTGGAAGCAAGCCGGCCTGCCCGACGGCGTCTTCAACGTCGTGCACGGCGACAAGACGGCAGTGGACGCGCTGTTGGACCACCCCGATGTGGCTGCGGTCAGCTTCGTCGGATCCACCCCGATCGCGCGTTACATCTACGAGAAGGGCACGCACGCCGGCAAACGAGTGCAGGCACTCGGCGGCGCCAAGAACCACATGGTGGTGCTGCCCGATGCCGACCTCGACCTTGCCGCGGACGCGGCGGTGTCCGCGGCATACGGTGCCGCCGGCGAGCGCTGTATGGCGATCTCGGTCTGCGTCACCGTCGGCGACGTCGCCGACGACCTGGTCCCGGCCATCGCAAAACGACTGCCCTCGTTGCGGATCGGCAATGGTGCCGAGGCGGGCGTCGAGATGGGACCGCTGATCACCGCCGAGCACCGCGACAAAGTCGCCGGTTACATCGCCGCGGGCGAGGAGGCCGGCGCGACGTTGGTCACCGACGGCCGCTCCGCCGACGTCCCGGACGACGGGTTCTTCCTCGGCACCACGCTGCTGGACAACGTCACCCCGCAGATGAGCGTCTACACCGACGAGATCTTCGGCCCGGTGCTGTCGGTGGTTCGCTGCGAGACCTTCGAGGAAGCGCTGGAGCTGATCAACGCAAACGAATTTGCAAACGGCACAGCTATTTTCACCCGTGACGGCGGCGCGGCGCGGGAGTTCCAGAACGACGTCGAGGTCGGCATGGTCGGCATCAACGTGCCGATCCCGGTGCCGGTCGCCTACTACTCGTTCGGCGGCTGGAAGGCGTCGCTCTTCGGCGACTCCCACATGTACGGACCCGAGGGCATCAACTTCTACACCCGCGGCAAGGTCGTCACCAGCCGGTGGCCGGACCCGGCGACCTCGCAGGTCGACCTCGGCTTCCCGACGACCCGCTGAGTCACCCCGCAACGAGAAGGAATCTCCAGTGAGCACAAACGATTTCGGCCTCTCCGGTGACCAGGTGAAGGCGTTGGACAAGCAGCACGTCTTCCACTCCTGGTCGGCGCAGGCAGCCCTCGACCCAATGGCGATCGAGCGGGGTGAGGGTTCCTACGTCTGGGATTACGACGGCAATCGCTACCTCGACTTCGGGTCGCAACTGGTCAACGTCAACATCGGCCATCAGCACCCGAAACTCGTTGCCGCCATACAAGATCAGGCGGCACGGATGTGCACGATCGCGCCCTCGGTGGCCAACGACGTGCGCAGCGAAGCGGCCCGGCGGATCACCGAGGTGGCCCCGGAGAAGCTGACCAAGGTGTTTTTCACCAATGGCGGCGCGGAAGCCAACGAGTACGCGATCCGGCTGGCCAAGGGGCACACCGGCCGGCCCAAGATCCTGACCACCTATCGCAGCTACCACGGCGCGACGACCGGTGCGATCGGACTGACCGGCGACCCGCGCCGGTGGGCCAACGAGCCGGTCACCCACGGCACCGTGCACTTCTGGGGGCCGTATCCCTACCGCAGCCAGTTCCACTCCGACTCACCGGAGCAGGAGACCGAGCGCGCGCTGCAGCACCTGCGCGACGTGGTGATGGTCGAGGGGCCGCAGACGATCGCGGCGATCATGCTGGAGACCGTGGTCGGCACCAACGGCATCCTCGTGCCGCCGCCGGGCTACCTCGCCGGGGTCCGCGAGATCTGCGACGAGCACGGCATCGTGATGATCGCCGACGAGGTGATGAGCGGATTCGGCCGGTGCGGGCAGTGGTTCGCGATCGACGCGTGGGACGTCGCGCCCGACCTGATCAGCTTCGCCAAGGGCGTCAACTCCGGATACGTGCCGCTCGGCGGGGTCGTCATCCACGAGGACATCGCTGCGTCATACGACGAGAAGCCGTTCCCGGGCGGCCTGACCTACTCCGGGCACCCTCTCGCCTGCGCGTCGGCGGTCGCCTCGATGCGGATCTTCGAGGAGGAGGACATCCTCGGCCACGTCCGCCGTATGGCGCAGGACGTCTACGAACCGCGGCTGCGCGAGCTGGCCGACCGGCACCCGTCGGTCGGGGACGTCCGCGGGATCGGCGCGTTCTGGGCGCTGGAACTGGTGCGCGACCGGGAGACCCGCGAGCCGCTGGTGCCGTTCAACGCGACCGCCGCCGACGCCGCTCCGATGGCGCAGTTCGCCGCCGCCTGCAAGCAGCGGGGGCTGCTGCCGTTCACCCACTTCAACCGCACGCACGTCGTGCCGCCCTGCACGACCACCAAGGAGGAGGCGCTCGAGGGCATCGCGATCCTCGACGAGGCGCTCAAGGTCGCCGACGAGCACTACACCGGCTAGTCCCTTCGCCGACAGGCTCACTTATCTCCCACAGGCACACTTATTCGGCGCCCCGTTCGCCCGGATAAGTAGGCCTGTCGACGGTAAGTGAGCCTCTCGGCGGGAGGGCAGCGCCGTCGCCGACGACCCGCCGGCTCACACCTGCGGGATGTCCGCGCTGCCCTCGCGGTAGATCTTGGCGGCCGCGATGCGGCCGTCGCGGAGGGTGTAGAACCCGGCGATCGGCGCCTGCACGACCGTGCCCTCGACCGTCATCGTCTCGACCAGCTCGGCCGCGACCACTGACGCAGCGTCGCCGCCGACGACCCGCAGCACCCGCAACTGCGGCGCGATCGCCGCGAAGGTTCCGCTGAACAACTCGCGCAGCTCGGCCTGCCCGGAGCAGGTGTAACGCCCGGTCACCCAGACCGCGTCTTCGGTGAATCCGGCGAGCAGCCCGGGCAGGTCGCGGGCGTTGAAGGCGGTGACGTGGGCGTCGAGCGCGGCGCTCGCCATACGGTCGGTCATGCGGCCCAGCCTGCCGCACCAACCGATTCGATCCGGGGCGCCCCCGGATGGGATCATGTGTCGCATGACTGACTCCGCCCACCCGCGCACCGCCCAGGTCCCCGACAAGCCCACCGTCGACGGCTTGGAGGACAAGTGGGCTGCCGTATGGCGGGAGCAGGGCACCTACAGCTTCGACCGGGACCGTGCGCTCGAGCTGCCGCGCGACCAGGTCTTCTCGATCGACACTCCCCCGCCGACCGCGAGCGGCAGCCTGCACGTGGGGCACGTCTTCGCCTACACCCACACCGACTGCATGGGCCGCTACCAGCGGATGCGCGGCAAGGAGGTGTTCTTCCCGATCGGCTGGGACGACAACGGCCTGCCGACCGAGCGCCGCGTGCAGAACTACTACGGCGTGCGCGGCGACCACGGTGCGGCATACGACCCCGACTTCACCCCGCCGCTGCAGGGTGCGGAGGGCAAGTCGGTGAAGGCGGCCGACCAGGTGCCGGTCAGCCGCGCCAATTTCATCGCGCTGTGCGAGGAGCTCACCGAGAAGGACGAAGTGACCTTCGAGTCGCTCTTCGAGCGGCTCGGCGTCTCCTGCGACTGGGCGCGGACCTACCGCACCATCGACGACCGCTCGCGCGCGGTCGCGCAGGAGGCGTTCCTGCACAACGTCGAGCGCGGCGAGGCCTACCAGGCGCAGGCGCCGGGGCTGTGGGACGTGACCTTCCAATCCGCAGTGGCCCAAGCCGAATTGGAGGCTCGCGACTACCCGGGCGCCTTCCACCGGGTGGCGTTCCACCACGGTGACGAGCCGATCTACATCGAGACCACCCGTCCTGAGCTCATCCCGGCCTGCGTGGCGCTGATCGCCCACCCGGACGACGAGCGCTACCAGCCGCTCTTCGGATCCACCGTCACCTCACCGCTTTTCGGCGTCGAGGTGCCCGTGCTGGCACACCCCGCGGCCGAGCCCGACAAGGGCGCCGGCATCGCGATGTGCTGCACCTTCGGTGACCTCACCGACGTGATGTGGTGGCGCGAGTTGCAACTGCCGACCCGCTCGATCATCACCCGCGTCGGCCGCCTGCAGGCCGAGACCCCGGACTGGATCGCCGGCGGTCCCGGCGCCGGCCTGTATGCCGAGAGCCTCGCGGGCAAGACCGTGCACTCGGCCCGCACCGCCGTCGTGGACGCACTGCGGGAGTCGGGTGACCTCGACGGCGAGCCCAAGCCGACCCAGCGCAAGGCGAACTTCTTCGAGAAGGGCGACAAGCCGCTGGAGATCGTCACCAGCCGCCAGTGGTACCTCACCAACGGCGGCCGCAACGCCGACCTGCGCAAGGAGCTCGTCGCGCGCGGCGAGCAGGTCCACTTCCACCCGGCGTTCATGCGCAGCCGCTACACCAACTGGGTCGACGGCCTCAACGGCGACTGGCTGATCAGCCGCCAGCGCTTCTTCGGGGTGCCGTTCCCGGTCTGGTATCCGCTCGACGCCGACGGCGAGGCCGACCACGAGCACCCGATCCTCGCCGACCCCGAGTCACTTCCGGTCGATCCGGCGACCGACGTGCCGTCCGGCTACACCGCCGAACAGCGTGACGTGCCAGGCGGATTCACCGCTGACCCGGACATCATGGACACCTGGGCGACGTCGTCGCTGAGCCCGCAGATCGCCACCGGCTGGCCGGTCGCGAGCAACGCCGGCGGCCGCAACGACGCCGAGCTCTTCGCCAAGCTCTTCCCGATGGACGTGCGCAGCCAGGGCCACGACATCATCCGCACCTGGCTCTTCTCGACGGTCGTGCGGGCCCACTTCGAGAACGACACCGTGCCGTGGCAGAACGCCTCGATCAACGGCTGGATCCTCGACCCGGACCGCAAGAAGATGTCCAAGTCGAAGGGCAACGCGGTCACCCCGGAGGACGTGCTGAAGAAGCACAGCGCCGACGCGGTCCGCTACTGGGCGGCGTCCGGCCGGCTGGGCGCCGATGCGGCATACGACGAGAGCCAGATGAAGGTCGGCCGGCGCCTCGCGATGAAGCTGCTCAATGCCAGCAAGTTCGCGCTCGGCATGGGCGAAGTTGAGGGCGACCTGGACGCGGCCGTCACCGAGCCGCTCGACCTGGCGATGCTGGCCGGCCTGCGCACGGTGGTCGAGCAGGCGACCAAGCACTTCGAGGCGTGGGACTACACCCGCAGCCTGGAGCTGACCGAGGCGTTCTTCTGGACCTTCTGCGACGACTACATCGAGCTGGTCAAGGATCGCGCGTATGGCGGGCAGGGTGAGGCCGCCGCGGCCAGCGCCCGCGCGGCGTTGCGCATCGCGCTGAACGTCCAATTGCGTTTGTTCGCACCGTTCCTGCCCTACTCGACCGAGGAAGTGTGGTCGTGGTGGCAGGAGGGTTCGGTGCACCGCAGCAGCTGGCCGACGGCCGATGAGACCGGCCCCGGCAGCGGCGAGCCGGCCGCGCTGCACGCGGTGGGCGAGGCGCTCGCCGGCCTGCGCAAGGCCAAGTCGGACGCCAAGCTCGGCATGCGCGCCGAGGTCACCGCCGCCACCCTCGCGGCGCCGGCCGACCTGCAGGAGCTGGTGCGCCGGTCCGAGCGCGACCTGCGCGCCGCCGGCAAGGTCACCGGCGATCTCGGGTATGACGACGCCGAGCGCCTCGAGGTGCGCGACGTCGAGCTGGTGCCGCCGCCGCCGAAGCACTAGGTCGCCCCCACAAGGCGGCAAAGAAATGGACAACCCGGCACGCCAGCCGCCGGGTCTGGTTACCTTTGCGTATGTTCGCTGACGTCGCCGACCGTATCGCCGAGTACCCCCGTGGCCGGCTGCTCGCAGTTGTCGCCGTGATCGCAGCTGCGCTGCTGCTGGTGATCGTCCTGGTCCTCGCCCTCATCGGGTTCAACTGGCTCAAGGCCGACGACGGCGTCAAGTCGGACATGATTGTCGACCCGCAGCTGCCGACCACCTCCAACCCGACCCAGATGGCGGCCCGGCTCAACCAGGCGGACGCGAAATGGAACGTGCGAGCAACCTCCCCGTCGCAGGTTCCGGACACCGTGGCTGGGCAGATCAGCCTGCCGCTCAAGGACGACAAGGCGCTCATCAGCAACCTGGCCGACCCCGATTCGGTCCGCCGCAATGGCGCCCTGCTCATGGTCTGGACCGGTTACTCACCCGCCGCGGAGAAGCTGATCACCGACGACCCGCCGGTCTTCGACGACGGCAACCGGGACGGCGCCAAGAAGCGCTACCAACTGGGCACCTGGGTTGCCTACTACTCCCCCGCCGGCGCCGTCACCAATCGCACCGATGAGGTCCGCGATTACCTCACGGTCGTCGCCAAGTGCCCCTACGACACAAAGCCGTGTGACTGACCCTGCGCCGACTCACTCGGCGGCAAATCGGACGTTGCGCTCCACCGGCCCGAAATCACCGAGCGGGAAAATCCGCCAGTTGAGCGTGGCGCCGATGTCGTCCCGCCGGACGAAGCCGAAGATCCGCGAGTCCTGCGATGCGTCCAGGTTGTCGCCGAGCACCCACACGGCGTCGGCCGGCACCGTCGCCGCGGTCGGTCGGGACACACCCATGCGGCCCTGCTTGTCGCAGCAGGTGACCGGGCGACCCCCGGGGCGCCACGCCGGATTGTCGACCGCCTCCCAGGCTTGCCCAGGTCGCTTGACCTCGACCAGCGGTTTGCCGGCGACGGTCGACATGCGCACCTGGTCGCCGGGCAAGCCGATGAGGCGCTTGACGGCCCGCTCACGCTGCGGACCGAGCGGCAGCTCGACCAGGTCGAAGCGGGAGGCACCAGACCCGTGGTTCAGCACGTTCACGACCATCCGGTCACCACTTCGCAACGTGGGCTGCATGCTCTGACCGGACACCGTCGTCGAGAACGCAAGCGCGATCAAGGCCAGCACGCAGAGCACGACGAGTACGGCGATCGACGCCGAAACGAGCATGATGCGCACCGCCCGCCGGCGGCCGTGGCGACGACGTGCATCGACAGTTCCCGGGCTGGCCACTCGTGCTTTCCTCACGCTCGAAGGGCACCGGCGTTACCGGCAGTACGGGTACTTTACAAAATGTGAGACGGTGTCCACTTTTTGACGAGACCTGTGTCACACTTGCAGCGCTTTCGGGCCGGCCCGACTCGTCGCGCAGGCCACCCCGCACACCCACGCAGCGCCTGCGCCGGGTGCCCACATTTCAGGGAGAACGTATGGTCAACAAGGGTATGGGTCGCGTCCGCGTCCCGCGGTTCCTCGCCGTCGCCGCGCCGGCGACGGTGGTCAGCCTCGGACTCGGCGTCGCGATCGCGCAGGGCATGGTCACCGCTGCTCTCTCCGCGGCTGATCCGTTCGAGCTCGGCAGCAGCAACGTCAAGGCCGATCAGCTCGGCCTCTCACTGGCCGGCACCCAGGCCGCACAGTCGGTGGGCAACGACACCGCGACGACCAAGAAGGCGGCTCTTGCCCGGCTGGCCGGCGGAAACCTGCAGGACATGTGCATCTCCGCCAAGCAGTCCTTCCCGATCCTCGGCGACATTAGCCTCAAGATCTCCTCGACCTCACCGGTCGCGGTCGGCAACATCGACCTCAGCGCCGACGCCCTCAACGCCCAGAACGCCCAACTGCCGGCCACCGACATCGGCACCAGCGCCGGCGACTCGGCGATCGGCGGCACCGCGGGCGCGTTCGGTCTGCGCACCGACAAGACCGACCAGGGCATCTCGCTGGACAACCTCGATGCCAAGGCCTACGGCATCCGCCTCAACAGCGGCATCAACCTCAAGACCCTCTCGATCGTGCCCAAGCTCGGCGTCCAGCACTGCAGCTGACGCCCGACCGCCGCCGGCGCGCCTCCCCCGCGCGCCGGCGGTGCGGACCGGAAGTAGTAACCGTGACAAAGCAGGAATCCATCGTGACCGACGAGCAACCAGCGCCCGCGCAGGACGAGGACCGCACTCTCGTCGACGAGCATGTCACTGCGACCCGCGGAGCACGCCGTGCCGAGCGCCCGACCGATCAGGACGGGACGCTGCGCCGATGGGCCTCGGCATTCGCACGGTGGCGGCGGACCCGGCCGTTCTGGGGCGGGATCGTGCTCGCACTGGGCGGCTGGTTCGTGATCACCCCGGTGCTCGCGTCCTACGAGGCCGTCGTCGCGATGGGCGGCGGCGGAATGATCGCCTACGTCCTCGGTGGCGGAATGATCGCTGCCGCCGTCGTCGCGGTGATCTCCCCCGCACAACGGCATTTCCCCGCGATCATGGGCGTGATCTTCGCGGTGGCCTCGCTCGCGATGGCCAACCTCGGCGGTTGGCTGGTCGGCATGCTGCTGGGCATCGTCGGCGGGTCGATGGTGTTCGCCTGGACGCCGTACAACGACGAACAGCTCGACCGGATCAACGCCCGCAAACTTCGCCGCCGTCAGGCCGAGCGCACCGACGACGGCCTCGTCGACGACGGTCTCGCCGACGAAGGCACCGATCGTTGAAGTCACCGATCACCCGACGGGCTGACCGCCCGACGACCGCGCAGTTCGGCACCCGGCGCCGGGTGCTGATCCCGCTCACCCTCGGCTTTGCCGTGCTGGCCTCGATGCTGGTGATGACATCCCGCGGTGTGCTCGCACTGACCTTCGCGACCAGTTCCCAGAACTTCCGGGTCTACAGCGACAGCCTCAGCGGCAGCTCACTGGCTGCGTATGCCGGGCCGCAACAGACCTCCGCGGGAGTGAAAGGCACCGAGCAACTCGTCGTACAGGACGTGCAGTTGCACGGCCTGTGCATCATCTCGACAGCGGACCTGCCCGTGCTGGGCAAGGCGTCGATGATCGTGACCGCCGGCGAGCCGGTGGACGGCACCACCGACCCGGCCTTCGCCCCGATTCGCACCGCGAGCGCGCTGGTGTCCGCGACCTCGATCAACGGGGACGGCCGCGGAGTTTCCAGCCTCGCGGTCGGTCAGAGCGCCGAGACACTGACGACCGGTTCCGGGCCGTGGCGCGGCACACCCGGGGCTCTCGGCATACAACTCGACACCGCGACCATCGACCGCACCGATCTGGACGCGGCGGGCCTGCAGATCGACGGGCAACTGCCGCTGAACCGGCTCGGGATCAAGACCGCGCTCGGCGCGGCAGAGAAGGGATCCTGTTCATGAACCGCCGTGTCGGCCGCCTGCTCGACGGCTTCGCCGCCTTCCGCAGGACTCGCCCGTTCTGGGGCGCACTCCTGCTGGTGGCGGCCGGCGCCGACGTCATCTACTTCGCCGGTTACCCGATCTTCTTCGCGGTGAGCGGTGGCTGGAACTCCTCTGCGGCGTACATCCTCGGCGGCGGGCTCATCCTCTTCGGACTGGTCGCGGCGATGGCACCGATCCATTCCCCGCTGCTCGGGGTGCTCGGCGTGCTGGTCGCGCTCGCCGCGTTCGTCGCGGCCAACCTGGGCGGCATGCTGCTCGGCACGCTGCTCGGCATCGTCGGCGGGTCGATGGTCTTCGCCTGGGGTGAGAAGAAGCCGGGCAAACGCCAATCGACCCCGGACGCGTCCACCCCTGCACCAGCCGCGGAGGTCGTCGGTCGGTGAGCACCTACCAGCCTTCCCGACGCATGCAGTCGTTGACGGTGATCGTCGCCGTGCTGCTGTTCGTGGTGACTTGGCTCGCGCTGGCGACCCAGACGTCCGCGAGCGCCGCGAGCGCGCCATGCGGACCGGGTGACGCCAACCGGGCGGCCCTGAAGACCGTGCACGGCGAACGCGCGTTGCGGCCCTGCCTTTCCAAGGTCAACCTCAAGCTGTCGATCCCGCAGGACGGGTTGCGAAGTCGGTTCAACGTCAAAGAGATTCGCCGGGCCGGCCAGGAGACGGTGAAGTTCGCCGACGGCAGCACCGAGAAGCTGTGGCATCTGTCGTTCGCGTCGTTCAAGGTCCTCGACGGAGCCACGATCCGCACCACGGACAACAACGACGCGCAGGTGTCGATCACCCCCGACAAGGAGGCGTCGTTCGGTGGCGCCGCCGACTCCGGCAAGCCGATCTACACCGATGTGTGGGTCTCCGCGGCGACCTTCCGGATCAACCTGTTGCTCATCGGCTGCCTGGTGCCGATCGATGTGAGCAACCCGCTGCTCGCCCTGGTGACGGTCGCCAACAGCGCCATACCCAACGCGATCACCCTGGGCGGCTGCGCCATCGACATGGACATCCGCTACCTGGTCAGTTACAGCGACGACCCCAGCTCGGCCGGCAACTACCCGGTGCGCTTGCCCAACACGACGTTGTCGCTGTCATGAGCACCGACAGCGCCACGCGCGCCACCGTCCGCACCGGGACCCGATGGGGCCGTGCCGGTGCGCTCGCCGCCGCGGGGGTCGCCGCGACGATCGGCCTCGGCACCTTGATGAGTCAGAACGTGCTGGCCACCCAGGTGACTTTCCAGGGCAACCCGTCGCAGGTCTCGGTGGGCGGCCTCACCGGCAACAAGGTGGGCATCACCGTCGTGCGCAGCACGCGCAGCGTCGACGGCAAGCTCACCACCGGTCCGGCGCTGCGGGTCGGCGCGGCCGGCCTGCAGCTCGACGGGCTGTGCCTGTCGCAGAAGCAGAGCATCGCGGGCATCGACTACACCGTGCGGGTCAGCGCGGGCGACGGCAACTCATCAACCCACGAGATCCAGGCGCAGGACGCGACCTTCGACGTGACGTCGATCAAGGGCGACGGCAATCCTGGGCTGAACCTCGACGGCGTCGTCGAGATCGGCGTGAGCGGCGACTCGCTGGTCACCACGGATACCGGTGGCGAGCCGGACCCGAACCCGCTCGGTGCACCGTCCGGCACCGGGTGGTTCGGCATCAACAGCGGCGTCGGGCAGTTCAGCAACATCCGGGGCCGGATGTACGGCTTCAAGGTCAGTGAGGTCGCCAAGATGCCCGGCGTGCGGATCTCGGTGACCCCGGGCACCTCCGACAGTTGCGACAGCAAGCCCATTCAGCACTGAGCGCACCGGCATACGTTCGGTAACGAAGTAGCTCGCCCTGCGACCACGCGGTTGCCGGACGATCTAATGTCACGGGGGTGACCGGGGCTCGTCGGCAGGGGTGGCTGATCGCTGCCGCGACGGTCGCCGGCCTGCTCGTGCTCACCGTGGTCACCACCGCACGCCGGGATCCGGTGCTGCACGCGCCGGACCGGGACCGCTTCGGCCGCGGCTCGGGTCCGCCGCCGTCCAATCTGCTGCCGAGTGCCAACCAGCCGTCCGGGCAATCGGCGACACCGCGCGGCGCGCCCCAGGCCGGTGACTCGCTCGTCGGCGACATCCTCGCCTGGGTGGTGGGCATCGCGGTGTTGCTGCTGTTGCTGTGGGTGCTGTTCGGGGTCGTCCAGGCGGTACGCCGGCAGCTTGCGCAGCGCCGCGCCGCGCGTGAGGACAGCGTGCTGCCGCAGGTCTCGGACGCGGTCGCCGATGCAGTCGAGCAGGTGGCGCGGCGGCAACACGCGCGACTGGCCGAAGGCACCCCGCGCAACGCGGTCGTCGCCTGCTGGGTCGACCTCGAACAAACCGTGGCGACGGCCGGCCTGGAGCGCCGGCCGAGCGAGACGTCCGCCGAACTGGCCCTTCGGGTGCTCGACGAGACCGACGCCGACCGCGACGCGTTGCGCACCCTCAGCCGGCTCTACCGCGCCGCCCGTTACTCCGAGCACCCGATCACCGAGGGCGACCGGGCTGCCGCGGGCGCGGCGCTTGAGGCGCTGCATCGGTCGCTGCGAGTCAAGGCCACGCTGTGAACCCCGCGCCGCGTGGCGACCGCCGCCTCTGGGCCCGCCGGGCCGTGACCGTGCTGGTCGCCTGGGCAGTGACGTGGCTGTTCACCAGCTGGTGGTATTTGCGGCCCGACCCGGTCGGACTGCTGGCGCTCGTGCTCGTGGCGGCGACGGCCTGGTGGCTGATCTCGGACCACCGCACCGGTTGGGAGCCGAGCGAATGGTCGGCCGACCTGGTCGGCCGGCGGCTGCGGACGGTGAGCGATTCGCGGCTGGGCTACCTGCGCCGCATCGCCAACGACTCAGGCGGCGGCACCTCGCGGGGCGCACCTGCCGCGGCCGCGCTGCAGGGCGTACTGCGCGACCTCGCCACTGCGCGGGTGCGCGATCGCACGGTCTCCGGTGCCGCCCCGAACACCGACCCTGCCTCCATGATCGAGGCCGGTGCTCCGACGCTCGCTCGCTATCTCTTCGCGCAGCCACCACCGCGGCTGGACCCGAACCAGCTGTCCCGCATCATCGACCGGATCGAGGAACTGTGAGTCAGCAAGAAACCCCCGGCATACCGTCGGCGCAGCAGACGACCGAGTTGGCCGCGCGCATCCTCGATGTCGTCGAGCAGGCAGTCGTCGGTAAGCGCCATACGCTCGAACTGGTGCTGGCCACCGTGCTGGCGGGCGGACACGTGCTGTTGGAGGACAATCCGGGACTCGGCAAGACGCTCGCGGCGCGGTCACTGGCCCAGACCCTCGGCCTGGACTTCTCCCGCGCCCAGTTCACCCCCGATCTACTGCCCGCGGACCTGACCGGTTCCTTCATCTACGACCAGGGCGAGGGTCACTTCGAGTTCCGCCCGGGCCCGTTGTTCACCGGTCTGCTGCTGGCCGACGAGATCAATCGGACCCCACCCAAGACGCAGGCCGCGTTGCTCGAGGCGATGCAGGAACGCCAGGTCACGATCGAGGGCCAGACCTTCCCGCTGCCGAAGCCGTTCCATGTCATTGCAACCGCGAATCCCGTTGAATACGAAGGCACTTACCCGCTTCCTGAAGCGCAACTCGACCGCTTCCTGGCCCGGGTCAGCTTCGGCTATCCGACCGAGGACGAGGAAGCCGACGTCCTCACCCGCCGTATGACGAGACGGCGCGAAGAGCTGAGCCTCGCCCCGGTGACCGACGCCGCCGGGCTGCTGCGCATGCAGGCCGCGGTCGAGCAGGTGGTGGTCGACCCGTCGGTGGTGCAGTACTGCGTGCGCCTGGCCGCGGCGACCCGCGAGCACCCGCAGACCCTGATCGGCGCCTCACCGCGCGGGTCGCTCGGGCTCATGCTGGTCGGACGCGGCCTGGCGGTGGTGCGCGGCCGTGACTTCGTCACCCCTGAGGACGTCAAGGCCGTCAGCGGACCGGTGCTCGCCCACCGGATCACTCTCAAACCCGAGTTGTGGATGAGCGGCGCGACCACCAGCGGGGTCGTGCGCAGCGTGCTGGACAGCGTGCCCACACCGGCGACCGCCGGAGCCTGACCAGTGACCCGCACGATCCGTCCCACCGAAGCGGCCCGCTGGCAACCGACGGCGGCGCTGCTCACGGCCGCGGTCGGCGGTCTGTTACTTGCCGCCGCGGCGGTCGCGTTGCGACGCATCGACCTGCTGGTCCTCGGCACCCCGCTGCTCACGATCACCGCGTGGTGCGTCGCGACCCGGCCGACCGGCGATCCCGACTTCACCGGGACCGTCTCGACCACCACCCCTGCGGAAGGTGAGACGGCGGCCTGGACCATCCGGGCGGCCGCACCCGGCGGGGCCGAGAGTCTCGTCGTCGCCGCCACCGACGACCGGCACGTGCGCATCGCGCCCGACCGTGGTGTCGCGGTGACACCGGTCGCCCGCGGTCAGACCGCCACCTGCACCGTGCGCTGGCAGCCGCGCCGGTGGGGCACCCATGAGGAGCTGCAGACTCGGGTCGCCCTGCTCTCCCCGTGGGCCGGTTACCGCTGCGGGCCGGTGACGATCCCGCCGGTCACGATCACCGCCTACCCGCAGACGGCGCCGTTCGACAGCCGCGCCGGCATGCCGCATCCGCGCGGTCTGATCGGAGTCAACCGCAGTGCAGGTCAGGGCGACGGCACCGAGTTCGCCGACATCCGCCCGTTCCAGCCCGGCGATCGGTTGCGCCGGATCCACTGGCCGGTGTCGGCGCGGACCGGTGCACTGCACGTGCACACGTCATACGCCGAGCAGGACACCGAGGTGTTGCTCCTGCTCGACGCCTCGACCGACTACGAGTCCGACGAGGACTCTCCCACCTCGCTCGACCTCGGTGTCCGTGCGTCCGCGGCGCTCGCCACCCACTTCCTTGCGCGGGGAGACCGGGTGGGCCTGGAGGTCGTCGGCGGTATGACGCCAGCACGGGTGCCGGCCGCGATGGGCCGGCTGCAGACCCGGCGGATGCTGGACACCCTGGCCCGGGTGGAACGGGGCACCGGGGGCGGTTTCCGCCGCAGCGCCGTCCGATCGCGATTGCGCGCGGGCTCGCTGGTGATGCTGATCAGCC
The DNA here is from genome assembly GCF_026162425.1 of Flexivirga meconopsidis. GTDB lineage: Bacteria > Actinomycetota > Actinomycetes > Actinomycetales > Dermatophilaceae > Flexivirga > Flexivirga meconopsidis. Next base: position 637,326 of record NZ_JAOBQJ010000002.1, read on the forward strand.
CGCTGCTCGGTCAGGTGCCGCTCACCGTGGCCGCCGAGCTCGCGCAGCGCGGACTCACCGTGCTGATCGTCGACTGCCTACCACCGCTCACCGCACAGACCGACCGGCTCGACGAACTCGCCCTGCGGATCCGGCTGCTCGAGCGCGAGCAGGAGATCCGCGCGATCGGACGGCTGGGTGTCCCGGTCACGCCGTGGCAGGGACCGGGCAGCCTCGATCAGGTGCTGGTGCACCTGGGTCGGCGACCGGTGCCGCGGGTGGTGCAGCGATGATCGGGCGTCCGCGGCTGGCCCGCGTCGTGGAGTTGCACCACGACCGGCAGGTTCTGCTGGTCATCGCGCTGGCCGCGGCCTGGGGATTCGTGGTGCTCGCCGACCTGGTCGGCTCGATGTCCTACCTCGGGCTGCTCCTGGTGTTGCTCGCAAGCCTGCTGATCATCGGCGACAGCGACGGCATCGCGGGTGCGCTATTGCTGGGTGCCCTTGTCTGGCAATGGATTTCGAGCCGGCCGCCGGCCGACACATGGTGGTCGCTGCCGGCCGCGTGGTTGTTGTTGCTCGCGTTTGCGGCGGTGGCGCTGCTCGCCGCCGGCCCCGACGGCGCGGCCGTCCCCCGCGAACAACTCGTCAGCTGGCTGCGTCGGGTCGGCGCGGTCGCCGCCGTCACCGCACTCGTCGCCGTCGTCGGGCTGACCGCGACACCGCTAGCCGGCCCACTCCTGTCGTATGCCGCGGTGCTCGCGCTCGTCGCGCTCGCGGTGGCCGGCGTGCTGGCGCTGCGCCGGCGCGATCCGTAGACCGGCTCGGTCAGGCGGATTCCTTACGCGGGGCGCGCTTGCGGGTCGGCTGCGTCTCACGCCGCACGATCGTCGGGTTGACGTTGTCGAGCACGACCTCGCGGGTGACCACGACCCGAGCGATGTCGTCGTCGCTCGGGACGTCGAACATCACCGGCAGCAGCACTTCCTCGAGGATGGCACGCAGACCGCGGGCACCGGTGCCGCGCAGCATCGCCTGCTCGGCGACCGCCTCGACCGCGTCCGTGGTGAACTCCAGCTCGACGTTGTCGATGTCAAACATCCGCTCGTACTGCTTGACCAGCGCGTTGCGCGGCTCGGTCAGGATCGACACCAGACCCTCGCGGTCCAGCGGCTCGACCGTCGTGATGACCGGCAGGCGGCCGATGAACTCCGGGATCAACCCGAACTTCATCAGGTCCTCCGGCAGCACGTCGGAGAAGCTGGTCATCGGGTCCTTGGCCGTGCGCAGCTCCGAGCCGAAGCCCAGCCCCTGCCGGCCGGTGCGGCCCTCGATGATCTTCTCCAGCCCGGCGAACGCGCCGCCCACGATGAACAGCACGTTGGTGGTGTCGATCTGGATGAACTCCTGGTGCGGGTGCTTGCGGCCACCCTGCGGCGGCACGCTCGCGGTGGTGCCCTCCAGGATCTTCAGCAGCGCCTGCTGCACGCCCTCACCGGACACGTCACGGGTGATCGACGGGTTCTCGCTCTTACGGGCGACCTTGTCGATCTCGTCGATGTAGATGATGCCGGTCTCGGCCTTCTTGACGTCGAAGTCAGCGGCCTGGATCAGCTTCAGCAGGATGTTCTCCACGTCCTCGCCGACGTAACCGGCCTCGGTGAGCGCGGTGGCGTCGGCGATCGCGAACGGCACGTTGAGCATCCGCGCCAGCGTCTGCGCCAGGTAGGTCTTGCCGCAACCGGTCGGGCCGATCAGCAGGATGTTGGACTTGGCGATCTCGACGGCCGCGGCGTCCTTCTTGCCCGGGGCCGGTTGCTCGGCGGCCTGGATGCGCTTGTAGTGGTTGTAGACCGCCACTGACAGCGCGCGCTTGGCAGTCTCCTGGCCGATGACGTACTGCTCGAGGAAGTCGAAGATCTCGCGGGGCTTGGGCAGCTGCTCCAGCCCCAGCTCGGAGGTCTCGGCGAGCTCCTCCTCGATGATCTCGTTGCACAGATCGATGCACTCGTCGCAGATATAGACACCGGGACCCGCGATGAGCTTCTTGACCTGCTTCTGGCTCTTCCCGCAGAAGGAGCACTTCAGCAGGTCTCCGCCTTCTCCGATGCGTGCCACGTGCCCTCCATGTCCTGCGACTGTTTCTACCGGCTCTGCTGCGTTCGCCCCGTCGACGCTACCTTGCCGGCGTCGAACGCGACCCCATTGAATCGCGGTGTCGGCCGCCAAGTCACGCCTGTCCGCTGACAGCGCAACCCGGCGTTTGCATTGTGAGCAAAAGCAATCCGGGCCGGTATGGCGGGAGATTCCCCGTCATACCGGCCCGGATGGCGATCACGCTCCTCAGGCCTGAGCCGACGCCTTACGGCTGGTCAGCACCTGGTCGATCAGGCCGTACTCCTTGGCCTCCTCGGCAGTGAGGATCTTGTCGCGCTCGATGTCGCGCTTGACGTCCTCGGCGCTGCGGCCGGTGTGCTTGGCCATCGTCTGCTCCAGCCACTCCCGCATCCGGAAGATCTCGTTGGCGGTGATCTCCAGGTCGGAGGCCGTGCCGCCGGTGCCCTCCATCGCAGGCTGGTGGATCAGGATCCGCGCGTTGGGCAGCGCGAATCGCTTACCCGGCGCACCCGCGCCGAGCAGCACCGCTGCCGCCGATGCGGCCTGGCCGACCACGAAGGTCTGCACGTCCGGCTGGATGTACTGCATGGTGTCGTAGATCGCGGTCAGCGCGGTGAACGAGCCGCCGGGAGAGTTGATGTACATCAGGATGTCCCGGTCGGGGTCCTGGCTCTCCAGCACGATCAGCTGGGCGATGACGTCGTCGGCGGATGCGTCGTCGACCTGCACGCCGAGGAAGATGATGCGGTCCTCGAAGAGCTTGTTGTAGGGGTCGGACCGCTTCATGCCGTAGGAGGTGCGCTCCTCGAACTGCGGCAGGATGTAGCGGCTGCTCGGCTGCGGGGCGCGCAGCCCGGCATACGGCGAATTCATCTGTGCTCCAAAGTTATCGGTCATCAGTTGGTCCCACCGGGTGCGTCGGTCGACCGCTCGAAGACGTGGTCGACGAAGCCGTACTCCTTGGCCTCCTGCGCGGAGAACCAGCGGTCACGGTCGGAGTCCTTCTCGATCTGCTCGACGCTCTGGCCGGTGTGCTCGGCGATCAGCTCGGCCATCTGCTTCTTGATGAAGACCAACTGCTCGGCCTGGATCTTGATGTCCGAAGCGGTGCCGCCAATGCCACCCGACGGCTGGTGCATCATCACCCGCGCGTGCGGCGTCGCGTAGCGCTTGCCGGGGGTGCCGGCCGACAGCAGGAACTGGCCCATGCTGGCCGCCATACCCATCGCGACCGTGGCGACGTCGTTGGGGATCCAGTTCATCGTGTCGAAGATCGCCATACCGGCCGAGATCGAACCACCGGGGCTGTTGATGTAGAGCCAGATGTCCTTCTCAGGGTCCTCGGCGGCGAGCAGCAGCAGCTGCGCGCAGATCGCGTTGGCGTTGTCGTCGCGCACGTCGGAGCCCAGGAAGATGATTCGTTCCTTGAGCAGGCGGTTGTAGATCTGGTCGTCCAGGCCGGTCTGCGGTTCGGTGGCCATGGACACCTCCGATGTGTTGCTCACACGCGTCTCCATCGTTGTCGGTCGTGCTGGCAGCTCGTGCTGCGTGGCTTCACTGGACCCTAACGCCACGAACTGACGTCTTCGTCCCCGGCTTCGGCGATGTTCGCCACGGGCGGAAAAGGCCCGGACGACCATGTGGTCGTCCGGGCCTTTTCGCCTCCCGTATGCCGCCTCGGCAGGCGCCGCCGGGCTCAGGCCTTCGCGTCGGCCTTGTCGCCCTCGGCGTCGGCGGTCTCGCCGGTCGACTCCGCGGAGTCGGCCTCGGCGGTGGTGTCGTCCGACTCGTCGGCCTCGTCCTCGTCCAGCTCGCTGAGGTCGACGTCGTTGCCGTCGGTGTCGACCACCTTGATCTCGTCCAGGATCGAGGCGAGCGCCTTGCGGCGGGCGACCTCACCCATGATCGCCGGCACCTGGCCCTGCTGGTCCAGCGCCTGCGCGAACTGGTTGGGGTCCATGCCGTACTGCTGCGCCGACATGATGAGGTACTCGATCAGCTCCTCCTGGGAGACCTGCACCTCGTCCCGCTCGACCAGCTTGTCGAGGATGAGCTGGGTCTTCAGCGCCTTGCGCGTGGACTCGTCGACCTCGGCACGGTGCTCGTCATCCTCGAGCCGGTCCTCCTGCTCCAGGTGCTGATTGACCTCGGTCTCGATGACCTTGTCCGGCAGCGGAATGTCGAGGGTCTCCAGCAGCTGGTCCAGCGCCTTGTCGCGCGCCTGCACACCCTGCTCGAACCGCTTGCCGCGCTCGGCCTGCTGAGCGACCTCGGCCTTCAACTCCTCGAACGTGTCGTGCGCGGAGGCCATCTGGGCGAACTCGTCGTCCAGCTCCGGCAGCTGCCGCTCCTTGACCGACTGCACCGTCACGGTCACGTCGGCGTCCTCACCCTCGTGCTCGCCGCCGGCCAGCGGCGCCTTGAAGGTCTTGGTGTCACCGGCCGACATACCGGTGATCGCCTCGTCCATGCCCTCGAGCATGTTGCCGGCGCCCACGACATACGAAATGCCGGTGACGTCGTCGATGTCCTCGTCGCCGATAGTCGCCTTGAGGTCGATGGTGACCGAGTCGCCGTCGGCGGCGGGGCGCTCGACGCCGGCCAGCGTGCCGAAGCGCTCACGCAGCGCCTCGAGCTCCTTGTCGGTGTCCTCGTCGGTGACCTGCAGCGGGTCGACCTCGACGGTGATGCCCTTGAAGTCGGGCAGGTCGAACTGCGGCACCGTGTCGACCTCGACGTCGAACTTCAGCGGCTGCGACTCGTCGGCCGGCACATCGGTGACCTCGAGCTCGGGCTGACCCATCGGCCGCACGTCGTTCTCGGCGAGCGCCTGACCGTAGAAGGTCGGCAGCGCGTCGTTGACCGCCTCCTGCAGCACCGCACCGCGGCCCACGCGCTGGTCGATGATGCGCGCCGGCACCTTGCCCTTGCGAAAACCGGGCACCTGGATCTGCGCGCCGATCGTCTTGTACGCCTCGTCGACGCTCGGCTTCAGCTCCTCGTAGGGGACCTCGACGGTCAGCTTGACCCGGGTCGGACCCAACTTCTCGACGGCACTCTTCACTGCAAGGACTCCAAATTGGTGGTGGTGTGATCCGCTGATCCGCGGATCGAGTGGTTCGATGCAGGTGCATGACGAGAGGTCATTGCCCGCACTTCCCAGTCATGCTAGCTGTCGGGGTAGCCGGATTCGAACCGGCGGCCTTCCGCTCCCAAAGCGGACGCGCTACCAAACTGCGCCATACCCCGCCCGACACGTGCCACACACCCGCCCGGTTTGGCGCGAGGTATGGCGGGCAGTAGGCTAACGCCCCGGTTCGCCACACCGCACATCGCGGTCGCGGCAGACCCCGCGGGCGTAGCTCAATGGTAGAGCCTCAGTCTTCCAAACTGATTACGCGAGTTCGATTCTCGTCGCCCGCTCAAACGAATTCCGCCCGCGCTTCGCGCGGGCGGAATTCGTTTGAGCTCCTTGTTTATTGGGCTGCGCTCCTCCTCCGCCCGAGCTCGCTGGCGCTCGCCCGGGCGGCATCGTCGCTCCGCCGGTTTCACGTTCTCCTTCCCGGGCAACTCGTCACGCAAAGCGTGCACTTGTCACGTGCTCCTGCACGCGACAAGTCGGTGGAGGACGTGACAAGTCGCGGCCAACGTGACAAGTCGACCGATCACCGCGGCCGCCGACCGGAGACCGCAGACCGGAGACCGCAGACCGCAGACCGGAGACCGAGTCCGCTTCGACCCTCGGTCCCGCAATTCGCCCAGGGCGCACCCAGCCCACTCCCACGCGACCTACGGACAGGTAACACACAGACGCGCGGGTATCGACCTATTCGGCGATCTGTGCTTGCATGACGGAAGCCCCGCCGGCGACGGGCCGGCGGCAACCGAAGGAGATTCCGCAATGGGTCTGTTCGACAGCGCCAAGGACAAGGCTTCCGAGTTCGCCGGGAACAACCCCGACAAGGTGGGTGACGGCATCGACAAGGCCGGCGACTTCGTCGACGACAAGACCGGCGGCAAGTACGCCGACAAGGTCGACCAGGGTCAGGACTTCGCGAAGGACAAGTTCGGTGGCGGCGCCGAGGGCAACGCCGACGACCAGCAGCAGCAGTGACGACTCACCACTCGTTGCGTTGAGGGGCCCGGGCGATTCGCCCGGGCCCTTCTTCATGCCCGGGTCGCGCCGGCCAGCACCTGATCCACCTGCGCCGCCGTCGGCAGGCTCGGACTGGCGCCTTCGACGGTGACGGCATACGCACCCGCCGCACTCCCCCGCAGCACCGCGTCGGCCCAGGAGTCACCGCTCGCGAGCGCGGCACCCAAGGCTCCCGCGAACGCGTCACCGGCGGCCGTGGTGTCGACCGCTTCGGCAGGTATGGCGGGCAGCGTGCGCAGCTGGTGATCCCACACGCCGACCAGGCCGCGCTCGGCGAGCGTCACGATCGGGTGGTCGACGCCGCGGTCGGCAAACCACCGCACTGCCCGCTTCGCGGCGTCCGGCTGACCGGCGGGGATCCCGGTCAACAGCGCGGCCTCGGACTCGTTCGGCGTCACCGCGGTCAGCGCCGGCCACAACTCGTCGGGCAGTTCCGTGGCCGGAGCCGGATCCAGCACCACGATCATGCCCAGCCCCGCGGCGACCCGTGCGGCGTGCACCGACGTGGTGACCGGCACCTCCAACTGCAGCAGCAGCACGTCACCAGAGCCGGCGCCCATCGCGCGCAACTGCCGCTCGGCGTCCTGCCCGCTGAGTGCGCCGTTGGCACCGGCGACGATCACGATGTCGTTCTGACCGGTGTGGCGGTCCACCCGGATGTGAGCCACGCCGGTCGGTCCGGGCACGGTCCGGACGCCGTCGACGATCACATCTGCCGCGCGCAGCCCGTCGAGCACCAGGTCGCGGAAGAGGTCGTCCCCGACGCAGCCGATCAAGGCCGTGGCTGCACCGGCGCGCGCGGCCGCGATCGCCTGATTGGCACCCTTGCCGCCGAGCACGAGACTGAGCCGGTCCCCATGGATCGTCTCGCCGGGCGCGGGCAACCGCTGGGAAAATGTGGTGACATCCGCCGACATGCTGCCGACGACGAAGACCCGACCGCTCACTCGCGCCAGATTACGACCACCGCGCGGTCGTCGCCGCAACCGCCACTGCCGAGGTTGCAGATGCGGGTGGCAGCGCCTCGCGCCCCGGTCGCGAGCGCCCGATCGGCATGCCCGAGCATCCGGTCAACACCCTGCATCAGGTCCACACCCGGTTGCTCGATGACCCCGTCGGTGACAAACAGCAGCGCGTCGCCGCGGGCCAGGCGCCCGTGTGCGCGCACGAAGTCGTCCGGCCCTTGCCGTTCGAGCACCCCGAGCAGCACGCCGGAGGCGCCGGCGACCGGAACGAACCGGCCGGAGCCGGCGTGGAAGTGCATGGCGGGCGGGTGGCCGGCCGAGCCGACCGTGTATTCCCCGGTGGACAGGTCGACCGACGCGTGCACCGCGGTGGCGAAGCCTTCCGACCAGCCCTGCCGCACCAGGTAGTCGTTGGCGGCGGGCAGGAAGCGGCGCGGCTCCATCGCGCCGAGCAGTCCGGCGAAGGCCCCACCGAGCAGCAGCGAACGGCTGCCCGCGGTGCAGCCCTTGCCCGAGACGTCGACCAGGGCGAGTTCGAAACGATCCGCCGTGGGGCAGTTGCCGACCACGAAGTCGCCGGAGAAGGAGTCACCGTTGGCCGGCTGCACGCTGGCCTCGACGTTCCAGCCGGTCGGCAACACCGGCAGGCGCCCCTGCGCCCGCAGCCGCTCGCGCAGGTCGACGAGCATGTCACTGCCGACCGCCGGTGTGACTCCCGCGCGGGTATGACGGCGGTCCACCACGGTGACGAGGGCCATCGTCGCGAGCAGCACCAGGCCGATCGGCGCCGCTCCGCTCAGCCGGGTCTGGTCCATGCTGACCAGGTAGGCCACCGCCAGACAGCCGAAGACGAAGCCAGTTTGTCGCCGGGGCAGCAGCATCCCTGCCGCAACGGCGAGCGGGATGAACAGCGCGTATGACGCAGCGCTCGGCCAGGCCAGGGTCAGCGCCAGCGCGGCGGCGACCAACGACAGCAACGCCGGTGCGCACGGCCCGATCCGGGTCGGCTCGGCGACCGGTGGGTGCGTGCGGGCGAGCCGTCGCGGTGCGAGCGACAGATCGATGGCCATGGGGATGATCCTGTCGTCCAGGACAACCGAAATGAGCCTTCTTTACCGAGTTCTTACCGAGCACAGGACAAGCCTTGACCCCGCCGGGGTCGTAGGCTTGGGAAACTCACCCCTCTGGGGGAAGAGTGCCGTCCTTCTCGTAGTCGGCGACCATGTCGAGCCGACGCTGGTGGCGTGCCTCGCCCGAGAAGGGCGTGTCCAGGAAGACCTGCACCATCGCCTTCGCCTCGTCGATCGTGTTGAAGCGGCCGCCGATGGAGATGATCTGGGCGTCGTTGTGCTGGCGCGCCAGCTGAGCGAGCTCGGTGTTGTAACAGAGCGCCGCGCGGATGCCCTCCACCTTGTTGGCCGCCATCTGCTCCCCGTTGCCGGACCCGCCCAGCACGATCCCGAGCGAACCGGGGTCCGAGGCCACGCCCTGCGCCGCGCGCAGCACGAACACCGGGTAGTCGTCGACCGCGTCGTACTCGGTGGCGCCGTGGTCGACCACCTCGTGGCCTTGGGTCGGCAACCACTCCACCAGGGCACGGGACATTTCGAACGCGGCGTGGTCGCCGCCGATGTGCACTCGCATCGCGAGGTCTCCTCAGCTGAAGTCGGGGTCTTTGTCGCGGGTGCGCTTGAGCTCGTAGAAGCCCGGCGTGCTCGCGACCAGCACCGAACCGTCCCAGAGCCTGCCGGCGTCCTGGCCCTTGGGGGCCGGGGTCACCACCGGGCCGAAGAACGCGGTGTCCTCCAGGGCGATGATCGGCGTGCCGACGTCCTGGCCGACCAGGCTGATGCCGCGTTCGTGCGACGCGCGCAACGCCTTGTCGATCTCGTCGCCGGGCACGTTGTCGGCGGCCTCGATCAACTCGGCCGGCAGTCCGGCCTCCTCCAGCGCCTCGGCCAGCACGGTGCGCATGTCGGCCTCGTCCTTGCCGCGGCCGCCGGGGTGCAGGCGGGTGCCGATCGCGTCATACAGCTTCTTCTTGACCTCGTCGCCGTGCTCGCGTGCCGCGGCGATGACCACGCGCACCGGAGCCCAGCCGCGGCTGAGCAGCTCGCGGTACTGCTCGGGCAGGTCGTCGCGGCCCTCGTTGAGGACCGACAGGCTCATCACCGACCAGGTGACGTCGATGGGTCGCACCTTCTCGACCTCCATCAGCCACCGCGACGTCATCCACGCCCAGGGGCAGAGGGGGTCGAAGAACATCTCGACCGGGGTTCGCTGCTGATTCGTCGGAGTGCTCACGTCGTCATCCTGCCACCAGCACCGCGGGCCGGCACAGCCGCCGTGCGAGGATGACCGACGCCACAATTCTCCCCCGCACAACCCGATGGAGCCGCTCCGTGCCCGATTTCAACCTCACCCGCGAGGAGGCGCAGCGCCGCGCCGCCACCCTCACCGTCGAGTCGTATGACGTGAGCCTCGATCTGTGCACCTCACCGGAGACCTTCGCGTCCACCGCGACAGTGCGCTTCAGCGCCTCCGCGGACGCGGGTGAGACCTTCATCGACTTCATCGGACCCTCAGTCGAGTCGATCGTTCTCAACGGCGAATCTCTTGACCCTGCAACCGTTTTCGACGGTGCACGCATCACCCTGCCGAAGCTGGCAGCGCAGAACGAGCTCACCGTGCGGGCCACCGGCGCCTACATGAACACCGGAGAAGGTCTGCACCGCTTCGTCGACCCGGCCGACGGCGAGGTCTACCTCTACTCGCAGTTCGAGGTCGCCGACTGCCGTCGCGTCTTCGCGGTCTTCGACCAGCCGGACCTGAAGGCGACCTTCGCGTTCACGGTGACCGCGCCCGAGCGCTGGCAGGTGGTCTCGACCCAACCGACGCCCGAGCCGGAGGGGGCGAGCGTCACCTACACCGCGCCGGACGGCACCATCGAACCGGCGGCCACCTGGCGGTTCGCGCCGACACCCCGGCTCGCCTGCTACGTCACCGCGATCGTCGCCGGCCCTTACGCCGTCGTCCGCGACGAGGTCGAGGCCGCGCGCGGCGTCGTACCGCTTGGCGTGCTCTGTCGTCAGTCGCTTGCCGACCACCTCGACGCGGACAACATCTTCGACACCACGAAACGCGGATTGCACTTCTACGAAACGCAATTCGGCGAGCCCTACCCGTTCGAGAAGTACGACCAGATCTTCGTCCCGGAGTTCAACGCCGGCGCGATGGAGAACGCCGGCTGCGTGACCATCACCGAGACCTACGTCTTCCGCACCCAGGTGTCCGACGCCCTCGTCGAGCGACGGGCGCTGACCGTGCTGCACGAGCTGGCGCACATGTGGTTCGGCGACCTGGTCACCATGCAGTGGTGGGACGACCTGTGGCTCAACGAGTCGTTCGCCGAATGGGCTTCCACCTACTGCCAGTCCGAGGCAACGCAGTGGACCAGTGCCTGGACGACGTTCAGCACCGTGGAGAAGGCGTGGGCCTACCGCCAGGACTCGCTGTCCTCGACCCACCCCGTCTACGCGAACATGCGGCATCTGGACGACGTCGAAGCCAACTTCGACGGGATCACCTACGCCAAGGGTGCGTCGGTGCTGCGCCAGCTCGTGGCGTATGTCGGCGTCGAACCCTTCGTCGCCGGATTGCGTTCGTACTTCGAGAAGTTCAAGTGGGGCAACACCACCTTCGACGATCTGCTCGGCGAGCTGGAAGCAACCTCCGGACGTGACCTGTCCAGCTGGCGCGACCTGTGGCTGCAAACCGCCGGCAGCAACGTGCTGCGTCCGGTCGTCACGGTCAGCGACGACGGCACGATCACCGCCCTGCGGATCGAGCAGACCGCGCCGACCGACCACCCAACCCTGCGTCCGCACCGCCTCGCGGTGGGTTTGTATGAAATGCAAGGTGATTCGCTGGTCGCGCTCGACAGCGTCGAGGTCGACGTCGACGGCGAGTCGACCGAGGTCCCGGCCCTGGTCGGCCGCCAGGTGCCCGACCTGCTGCTGGTCAACGACCAGGATCTGTCCTTCGCCAAGGTGCGCCTCGACGACCGGTCGCTCGGCACGGTGCTGGCACACCCGTCCGCGATCACCGACTCACTGACCCGTGCGGTGGTCCAGGGTGCGCTTTGGGAGATGGCCCGCGCCGGCGAACTGCCGCCGCGCGCCTTCATCCGCTATTGCCTGGATGCCGCTGCGACAGAGACCGATTCGGCGCTCTTGCAGGCTCTGCTCATGCGGACCATCGGCGCGACTACGGCCTACCTGACCAACTCGGCGGTGGGCAACATCACCTCGTTCCTGCGGCCTGAGCACCGCGACGAGGAAGCCGCCCAGGTGGCGACAGCGCTGCGGGCGCTGATGACCGGCGCGGCGCCGGGCAGCGACGCCCAGCTGCAGTTCACCCAGGCCTTCGCAAGTATGGCGGGGCGCCCGGACGACCTCACCTTCATCCGCGGACTGCTGGATGGCCGGGCCGTGCTCGCCGGTCTGCAGCTCGACTCGGACATGCGCTGGACCCTACTGACCGCGCTCGTCGCAGCCGGCGCCGCGGGCGAGGAGGAGATCGCCGAGCAACTGCGCGCGGACAACACCGCCGACGGCGCCACCCGTGCCGCAGGCGCGCGCGCGACCATGCCGACGCCGGACGCGAAGGCAGCAGCCTGGAGCGCACTGGTCGAGTCGGATTCGTTGCCCAACGAGACGGCCCGGGCGGTCGCTCTCGGCTTCGGTCGGGCCGACGACAGCGCGCTGCTCACGCCATACATCGACCGCTATCACGAGGTGTTGCTCGACGTGTGGGCCTCGCGCACCTACGCGATGGCGGCCGCGGTGGTGAAGCTCGCCTACCCGATCGCGCTGGCGAGCAAGGAGCTGCTCGATGCGTCGCAGACCTGGCTCGACGCTCACCCGGACGCGCCCGCAGGCTTGGTGCGGCTGGTGGCCGAGAATCGCGACATCGTGCAGGTCGCGCTCACTGCGCAGGCCGCGGACGTCGAGTAGCCGCCTCGACCCGCCGGCCGATCGCCCGGTCCCCTGTGTCGCAGCTCACTCCGGACGGCTAGCGTGGGACTTGTTCGATTTGGAAACTTCTCGCGAGCCACGAAAGAGGGACAGTGATGTCCGACGCAGCTTCGGTGATCTATGCCGTCGTCGACCCCGCCACGGGTGAGCAGATCAAGACCTACCCCACGGCGACCGACGAGGAGGTGACTGCGGCGCTGGAGGCGGCCGAGTCGGCGTATCTGAGCTGGGGTCGCACGTCCGCGCTCGAGGACCGGGTCGCGGTCATCAAGCGGGTTGCGCAGTTGCACCGCGACCGCCGCGACGAGCTGGCCAAGATCATCGTCCGCGAGATGGGCAAGCCCGAGGAGGAGGCCCTCGGCGAGGTCGACTTCGCCGCGGAGATCTACGACTACTACGCCGACCACGCCGCGGAGTTCCTCGCCGACGAGAAGATCGACGTCGAGGAGGGCAGCGCAGTCATCGTGCGGCAGCCGTTCGGGGTGCTGGTCGGGATCATGCCGTGGAACTTTCCCTACTACCAGGTGGCCCGGTTCGCCGGTCCGAACATCCTGATCGGCAACACGATCCTGCTCAAGCACGCGCCGCAGTGCCCGGAGTCGGCGGCGGCGATCCAGGCGATGTTCGACGAGGCGCAGGCACCCAAGGGCGTCTACAACAACATCTACGCCACCAACGAGCAGATCGCCGACCTGATCGCCGACTCGCGGGTGCAGGGCGTGTCGCTGACCGGTTCGGAGCGCGCCGGCGCCCAGGTGGCGGCGCAGGCCGGCAAGTACCTCAAGAAGTGCGTGCTCGAGCTCGGCGGCTCCGACCCGTTCATCCTGCTCAGCACCGACGACCTCAAGGCGACCGTGGGTGCGGCGGTGCAGGCCCGGCTGGAGAACGGCGGCCAGGTGTGCAACGGCGGCAAGCGCTTCATCGTCGCCGAGGACCTGTACGACGACTTCCTCACCGAGTTCACCGCACAGCTGAAGGCTGCCCCGCCGGCGGTGCTGTCGTCCGAGGCGGCGGCCGAGCGTCTGCAGAAGCAGGTCGACGAGGCGACCGCGGCGGGCGCGAAGTTGGAGACCTCCGGTCAGCGTGACGGTGCGCACTTCCCGCCCGGTGTGCTCACCGGGATGGACCCGGACGGTGACTCCTTCCACCAGGAGTTCTTCGGACCGGTCGCGATGGTCGTCAAGGCCAAGGACGAGGCGGACGCCGTGCGCCTGGCCAACGACACACCCTTCGGGCTCGGTTCCTACCTCTACACCACCGACTCCGAGCAGGCCCAGCGCGTCGCCGCCCAGATCGAGGCCGGCATGGTCTTCGTCAACGTGGTCGGCGCGGACGCCGCCGACCTGCCGTTCGGTGGCGTGAAGCGCTCCGGCTTCGGCCGCGAGCTGGGCCGCTTCGGCATGGAGGAGTTCGTCAACAAGAAGCTCATCCGGATCGCCTGACGCCATACCCCCGCGAAACTCACCGATAAGGTCCGCAACACGCCGAAATCCGAGCAACACACGGCGCGGCGGCCACCTAATCGGTGAGTTATGCGCCCCGGGGGCTGCGCGGGCGCCATACCCCCGCAAAACTCACCGATAAGGTCCGCGACACGCCGGAATCCGAGCAACACACGGCGCGGCGGCCACCTTATCGGTGAGTTGTGCGCGCCGGAGGCTGCGCGGGCGCCATACCCCCGCAAAACTCACCGATAAGGTCCGCGACACGCCGAAATCCGAGCAACACACGGCGCGGCGGCCACCTAATCGGTGAGTTATGCGCCCCGGGGGCTGCGCGGGCGCCATACCCCCGCAAAACTCACCGATAAGGTCCGCAACACGCCGAAATCCGAGCAACACACGGCGCGGCGAGCACCTTATCGGTGAGTTGTGCGCCCCGACCCGCCCCGCCCGCGCCGCGCCCCGCGCGCGCCCCGCCCGAAGGCCGCGCGGCTCAGTCGACCCGGAAGCTCGCGGTCGCGAGGTCCGCCTTCGGCAGGCGGGTGATCAGCTTGTGCCCCCACCAGATCGCGAGGAACAACGGCAGTCCGAGGTATGACGAGAGCAGCGCCTTGACGTCGATGGTGTCCGAGGTGAAGGCCTGGTAGTTCTGGCCGACGATGACGATCGCGCACATCACCATCGCGATGATCGGGCCGGCCGGGAAGAACGCTGCGCGGTAAGGCAATTCGTCGAGGCTGTGTCCCTGCCGCAGGAACGCCCGGCGGAAGTTGTAGTGACTCCACGCGATGCCGAGCCAGGTGATGAAACCGGCCAGGCCGGAGGCGTTGATCAGCCAGGTGTAGGCGACGCCGTCGCCGAGCAGGCTGGTCAGGAAGCACAGCGCACCGATCGCGGTGGTCGCCAGCAGGGCGGGCCACGGGATGCCGCGGGCGTCGATGCGGGAGAACACTTTCGGGGCCTTCCCGCGCTTGGCCAGCGCCCACAGCATCCGGGTGGACGCGAACAATCCGCAGTTGCCGGCCGACAGGATCGCGGTGAGGATCACCGCGTTCATCACCGACGCCGCGCCGAGGACGCCGATCTTGTCGAAGACCAGGGTGAACGGCGCGATGCTGACGTCGGAGTCGTCGCTGGCCTTGAGCAGCCGGTTGTCGGTGTAGGGCAGCAGGAAGCCGATCACCGCGATGGCGCCGATGTAGAACAGCATGATCCGCACGAAGACGGTGCGAATCGCCTTGGGAATGGTGCGTTTCGGGTCGTCGGCCTCGCCTGCGGCGACACCGACCATCTCAGTGCCCTGGAAGGAGAAACCGGCCACCATGAAGATGCCGAGCAGCCCCGACCACCCGCCGACGAACGGCGCCTCGCCGCGGGTCCAGTTGGAGGTGCCCGGTGACGGTCCGGCGAGGATGCCGAAGATCATCGCGACACCGGCGATCAGGAAGATCACGACCGCCGCGACCTTGATGGACGCGAACCAGAACTCCGCCTCACCGAATGTCCCGACGCTGAATGCGTTGAGGCCGAAGAGGATTGCCAGGAAGATCGCCGACCAGATCCACGACGGCACGTCCGGCAGCCAGTAGCCCATCACCAGCGCGGCGGCCACCAACTCCGCCGCCACCGTGATGGCCCAGTTGTACCAATAGTTCCAACCGGCAGCGAAGCCGAACGACGGGCTGACGAACCGGCTGCCATACGCCTCGAACGAGTCGGCCATCGGCAGGTAGGTCGCCATCTCGCCAAGGCTCTGCATGAGCAGGAAGACCATCAGCCCGATCGCGGCGTATGCCGCCAGCGCCCCGCCCGGCCCGGCGTCGTGGATCGACTTGCCGGACGCCACGAACAGGCCGGTGCCGATGGCACCGCCCATGGCGATCATGTTGATGTGCCGCGCCTTGAGCTTGCGTTGCAGCTCCGGCGGCGCTTCGACCTCGGCGGTCACGAAGCTACGCACCCTCCCCGCGTCGGGTGACCGCCCGGATCAGCCGCTTGGCCCGCCGCGACACCATCAGCTGGTCGAGGGTGACCGCCTCGCGGTCGGCGCCCGCGAGCGGCAGCCGCCAGTTGGGGTACTCCTCGAAGGTGCCCGGCTGGTTGATCGTGCGCACGTCACCGGCCAGGTCGTTGACCGAGACGCCGAGCAGTTTGCTCGGCGACCAGGTGAGGAAGCGGTGCAGCGCGTCGACCTGGTCGTCGACCGAAGCCCCGTCGCGCAGCAGGCCGCGCTCGCGCAGTGCGGCCAGCACCTTCTCCCGCTGCGCGGTGTCCTGCTCGAGCTCCTCCTCCAGGGAGTGCTCGAGCAGCCCGAGCTCGTGCCGGACGGTCACATGCTCACCCTGCAGATAACCGGCCGTCGGTGGCAGGTCGTGGGTGGTGACACTCGCCAGCGCGAGGCTGCGGTAGGTCTCCGGCTGCCGTGGCGAGCCGTCGTCGGTGCGTTCGAACCACAGGATCGAAGTGCCGAAAAGCCCTCTCTCGGCAAGGTAGTCGCGCACCCAGTCCTCGACCGTGCCGAGGTCCTCGCCGATGATGACGGCGCCGGCGCGCTGCGCCTCGAGCGCGAGAATGCCGACCATCGCCTCGTGGTCGTAGCGCACGTAGGTGCCCTCCGCGGGGCCCTGACCGTCGGGCACCCACCAGAGCCGGAACAGTCCGAGGATGTGGTCGACGCGCAGGCCCCCCGCCATACGAAGGCAGGTGCGCAGCAGGTCGCGGTAGGGGGCGTAGTCGAGCTCGGCGAGTCGGTCCGGTCGCCACGGCGGCTGGCTCCAGCTCTGACCCTGCTGGTTGTAGTCGTCCGGCGGGGCGCCGACCGACACTCCCCCGGCGAGCACGTCGCCGAGCGCCCACGCGTCGGCGCCGCCGGGATGCACCCCCACGGCAAGATCCTGTATGACGCCGAGCGACATTCCCGCAGCACGCAATTCGTGCTGGGCGTCGGTGAACTGCGACTGCACGATCCACTGCAGCCAGCAGTGGAACTCCACCTCCTCGGCGAGCCGGTCGCGCTCCGCGGCGACCGCATCGCTACGGGGGTCCTGCAGCTCGGCCGGCCAGTCGCTCCACGGCAACCCACGGTCGACCGCGATCGCCGACCAGGTCGCAAAGTCCAACAGCCCCTGGCCCTCCCGCTCGCAGAAGCTCTCGAAGTCGCGACGCCGGCGGTGGGTGCGCTCGGTGCGGAAGATCATCCGCAGCGCGGCCTGCTTGGACTGCCAGCTGCCGTCCCGGTCCAGGTGATCCAGCTTGTTGAGCCGGCGTGCGTCGTCGCTGTGCCACTCGACCAGCTGGTGCTGCGCGGCCGACAGGTAGCCGAGTTCGGACACCTCCTCCACCCGGATGTACATCGGGTTGACGAAGCGGCGCGACGTCGGCAGGTATGGCGAGGCCTCCATCGGCGCGACCGGCTCCGCGGCGTGCACCGGGTTGATCAGCACGAAATCGGCCCCCTGGCGCGCGCCCCAGGTGCCGAGCTCGGCGAGGTCCGCGGCGTCGCCGATCCCCCACGACCGTTCGGAGCGCACCGAGTAGAGCTGAGTGGTCAGCCCCCAGGCGCGGTCCTGCTGCAGCGCGTCCGGCAGCTCCAGCGTCACGGGGGTGACGATCACGGTGGTCTCGGCGGTCTGCACGTCACCCTCGCCATACGACACCTGCAGGCGGTGGTAGCCGAGCGGCAGGTCGCTCGGCAGCTCGAAGGTGACCTCGCCGGTCCGCTTCCCATCGACCTCGCGGGGTTCGACCTGATGGTCGACCTGCGGGATGTCGCGGGTTTCGCCGTCCTCCAAGGTGATTCGCGCGTCGACGGGAGCGTCGGCCGGCACATGCACTGGCACCCACGGGGTCCAGCCCTCGCGCATGACGACCACCGGCGGGAGCACTCGGCGCCAGGATTCGAGCGCCTTGTCGGCGAGCGCCTCGCGGGCGGCGTCGTCGTCTCCCGCGTCGACGCCGAGGGCGTCGAGCACGGCGACGACGGTCGCTCGCGAGACCGTCACGTGGTTGCCCTTCCAGTCCCAGTAGTCGGTGGCGACGCCGTGGGCGCGGGCGAGTTGGGCGAGGGTTTCGGAGGGCGCGGCGGGTGGTGCGTCGGGCATGTGCGCCAGTGTGTCAGAGGCGCCACACCGCGGCAGGTGGCACTGTCCGGGGTGCCAGCGCCCATGATGGACCCCATGCCTTCTCTTGCTCAGGCGGATCAGCGTTCAACCCTGGACTGGGCCGTCGGCACGCCGCTGATGATCGTCTGCATCCTGATCGGGGCAGTGCTCTTGCGATGGTTGGTGATCCGGGCCATCCGGCGGGCGGTGCGGGTGATGGAGCACCGCGGCGCTCAGCGCGAGGGCCGCGCCGGGCGGGTGCTGCGACAAGCGACCGGCCTGGACTCCGAGCGGCGCAAGCAGCGCGCGGCGACGATGGGCTCGATCCTGCGGTCGGTGACCACGATCGTGATCTTCGGCATCGCCGGGCTGACGATCATGTCCACGCTCGGCGTCCCGCTCGCGCCCCTGCTCGCCTCCGCCGGTGTGGGCGGTGTCGCGCTCGGTTTCGGCGCGCAGAGCCTGGTGAAGGACTTCCTGTCCGGGATCTTCATGATCATGGAGGACCAGTACGGCGTCGGCGACGTCATCGACACCGGTCAGGCGATCGGCACGGTCGAGGAGGTCACGCTGCGGGTCACCCGGCTGCGCGATGCTTCTGGCGTGGTCTGGTATGTCCGCAACGGCGAGATCCTGCGCGTCGGCAACAAGTCGCAAGGCTGGGCTACCGCACTGATCGACGTGCCGATCGGCTACGACCAGTCGGTGGAGAAGGCGCTGCAGGTGCTGCGTCAGGTGGTTGCCGCCGTGGACGACGAATCCCCATGGAAGGAAAGGCTGTTGGAGGAGCCGCAGGTCGCGGGCGTGGAGTCGGTGAGCAGTGGTGTGGTCACCTTGCGGATCATCGCGACCTGTGTGCCGAACGAGCAGTACAGCGTGGCCCGGGAGATTCGCGAGCGGGCCAAGGTCGCGCTCGACGCGGCGGGCGTGCGCGGTCCGCAGCTCCCGTCATACCCCGGCCAGGGCGCGGCGCCCGGTCCGACCACGAACTGATTGGATGGCGTGGTGAGCACGTTCTACGACGAGGTCGGCGGACACCCGACGTTCGCCAAGCTGGTGCACGAGTTCTACGTCGGCGTCGCGAGCGACCCCGAACTCCGGGCGCTCTACCCCGAGGAGGATCTCGGCCCGGCCGAGGAGCGTCTGCTGCTCTTCCTCGAGCAGTACTGGGGCGGCCCGACGACCTACAGCCAGGAGCGGGGTCACCCGCGGCTGCGGATGCGGCACCTGCCGTTCAAGGTGACGCCGGCGCAGCGCGACCGCTGGCTCACGCACATGCTGGCCGCGGTCGACTCCCTCGACCTCGACGCCCAGCACGACGCCCTGCTGCGCGAATACCTCACGCGCGCGGCGTTTTCGATGGTCAACGCCTGGGAGGACTGACCCCCGAACTTCGTGGGGTTACTTGATCGCGCCCTGGGTGACGCCACTCAGCACCCAGCGCTGGGCGAGGAAGTAGACCACCAGGGTCGGCAGCATCGCCATCAGGTATGACGCGAAGGCCACGTTGTAGTTGGTCGTCAGTGAGACCGCGAAGATGTTCTGTACCACCGGCAGCGACTGGTACTGCGCGTCGGCGGTGATGATCGCCGGCATCATGTAGTCGTTCCAGGAGGCGAGGAACGCGAAGATGCCGACGGTCGCGTTCATCGGCCCGAGCAGCGGCACGATCAGCTGCCGGAACGTCTGCCAGGTGCTCGCGCCGTCCAGCCGGGCGCTTTCCTCCAGCTCGAACGGGATCGACCGCAGGAACGCGGTGTAGAGCAGGATGTTGAAGCCCATCGAGAGCAGCACGTGCAGCAGCCCGACACCGATCGGGTTGGCGAGGCCGAGTAGTGCGGTCAGCTTCACCTGCGGCAGCGCGATCACCGGGAACGGGATGAACATCGCGGCCAGCAGGTAGAAGTAGGAGTAGCGGAACGCCTTGCGGTGCCAGTTGCGCACGATCGCGTAGGACGCCATCGACGAGACGGCGAGCGAACCGACGACCGCCACGACCGCGATGACCACCGACACCGCCGCAGCCCGCGGGAAGTGCACCAGGTCCCACGCCGTGGAGAAGTTGCTCCAGTGCAGCGAGGTGGGCAGTGCGAAGCCGCTGCCGCTGGACGCCTCGGCGTTGGTCTTGAGCGCCATCGTGACCGCGAGGTAGAGCGGGATGAACACTGCCAGGCTGGCGATGGCCAGCACGGTGGTCAGCTTCCAGCTGCGGCGCTCGCCGGTGGCAGCACTGCTGCGCGCGCGAGGTGCAGGAGTCGGAATCGTTGCCATGTCTAGAGATTCACCTCTCGACCGCGGAGCAGCCGCAGTTGCAGCAGGGAGATCACGACGGTGATCACGAAGAAGACGACCGCATTGGCCATCGAGTAGGCGTAGTCGCCGTTGTTGAAGCCGTTGAAGATGCCCATCGCCACGCTCGTGGTGGAGGTGCCGGGACCGCCGCCGGTCAGACCGACGATCACGTCATACGCATTGAGGAAGTTCTTGAAGCTGAGGATCGAGTTGACCACGACGTAGCCGGCCACCAGCGGCAGCGTGATGCTGCGGAAGCGCCGCCACGCGCTCGCGCCGTCCAGCGACGCGGCCTCGTAGACCTCACCAGGTATGGCGAGCAGCCCCGCCAGGTAGATGATCATCGCGCTCGGGATCGCCTGCCACGCGGTCACGATCACCACGCCGAGCCAGGCCCAGTCCTGGTTGGCGAGCAGGCTCTGCTCACCGCCGGTCCAGCCGAGGCTGCTCGCGACGGACGGGACCGAGAACGAGAAGAAATACTGAAAGACGTAGGCGACGACGATGCCGGACAGCACCATCGGCACGAAGAAGACGCTGCGCAGGCCGCGCTTGAAATGGATCTTCGAGCTCAGCCCGATCGCCAGCGCCAGGGCGAGCGCATTGACCACGATTGTGGTCACGACCGCGAAAAGCAGTGTGAACCGGTAGGACCCGAGGATCGTGCTGTCGTGCCAGAGCGATCGATAGTTTTCGAAGCCGACCCACTTCCACGAGCCGAAGCCGGCGTAGTTGGTGAAGCTGAAGAACACCCCGACGAGCGCCGGGAGGGTCACGAAGACGGTGAAGAGTGCGAGCGCCGGGAAGAGCATCCAGACGTATGCCGTGTCGGATCGACGGCGGCGGGTTGTTGCGGTCATCGGATCGGTCCTCTCAGGCCGCCGCCGACCGAGCGGCGCGGTTTGCCCAGTCGGTGTCGAGCCGGTTCAGCAGACCGGGCACGTCACCGCTGGTGAGCATGGTCTGGATGTAGTTGCCGAGCGGGATCGTCATCGAGATGTAGGTGCTCGCGCCCTGGTAGAACCTCGCCTGCTGCACGTATGACGAGAGTCCCGCAACGCGCGGATCAGCCAGTGGCGGCGCGTTCACCGTCGGCGAGGTGGCCAGCGCCTGCTTGTTGTAGGCGTTCATCACCTCGGGCCTCATCAGCCACTGCAGCATGGTGCGCGCCTGCTCCTTGCGGCTGGAGTCGTTCGGGATCCACAGCGCCAGGTCGAGGTTGACCCGCACCTTGGTGTCGGCGCGGTCGTCGGTGCAGGGCAGCGCGAACGAGCCGAGTTGCAGCTTCGGGTTGGCGGCGGCCAGCGGGGTCAGCGCCCACGGCCCCTGCAGATACATCGCCGCCTTGCCCTTGGCGAACTCGGTGTTGCCGGCGTTGTAGTTGAGGCTCGGCGCGTTGGCGTTGCGGTAGCGGTAGAGCTGCACCATCTTGTGGCAGGCGTCGCCGAAGTTGCGGCTGAACGACGCTGGCGAGTTCTTGTCGACCTTGCCCTCTTCGTCCTTGAGCCGCTTGAAGAATGCGGCCACGTCCAGGGTGCCGCCGCTGACGTAGTCCCAGATGCCCTGCAACAGCGTCCAGCCGTCGAGGAAGGTGAAGTAGATCGGCGTCACCCCGGCCGCCTGGAACTTCTTGCAGGCGGAGATGAGTTCGCTCCACGTGGTCGGCACCGCGACGTCGTGCTTGGCGAAGAGCTCCTTGTTGTAGATCACTCCGGCCGACGCGACGGAGTAGGGAAGCACGCTGGTCTGGCCCTTGTAGCTGGCGAACTGCCCGACGAGCGCCTGCACGCTCGGCGCGATCGTCTTGGCCTCGGGCAGGTCCGACAGGTCGCTGAGCGCACCGCGAGCAAGGAAGCTGGCCGCTTCCAATTGGTAGTTGTAACAAGCCAAGTCGGGCGGTGTGCCGCGCACGAACTGCGGCGTGAGCGGCGTCGTGGTCGGATCGTGTGAGGCGCGCACGCCGCGCTGCGAGCTGTTGAACTGTGCGGTCAGCTTGTCGAAGTAGGGGATCACCTCGGGCTTGTTCTGCAGGAAGCGGATGTCGTCGCTCGAGCCGAGTCCGCACCCGGCCAGGGCGCCCGAGGTCGCGGCACCGGCCGCGCCGAGCAGGCCCCAGCGGAGCACCTGGCGCCGCGTGGGTGGGAGCTGTGACATGCTGCCTCCGACGATTAAATAAGGTGACTTTAATAAACCGAGTTGATATTGTCGTGTGACGCAGGCCACTGTCAAGCACTTCGCGACAATCGGGAGGGAGCGCGCCCATGACGACGACGTCGAGCCTTGACCTGCCCGCACTGGCCCTCGGGGTGCCCGATGCCCGCGCCGACAGCGCCGTCCGGGTGCTGACCGTGCTGCGGACCGGCTCCCCCGCCGCCGCGGGCGATGTGGTCGCGGCGACCGGCCTGTCGCGGCCGACGGTGTTGACCGCCTGCGACGACCTCGTCGCGGCGGGCTGGGTGCGCGAGGTGCCCGGCGTCACGTCGGGACGGGGCCGCCCGGCCCGCACGTTCGAGATCGACCCGGACGCCGGTTTCGTCGCCGGAGTCGACCTCGGTCTCGGGCGGGTGCGCGTCGCGATCGCCGACCTGGCCGGCCGGATCCGGCACTCCAGCAGCGTGGCGATCTCGCCGACGGCGGGCGGGCGAGCCCGCATCGGCGCGATCAACAAGCAGTTGTCCGCCCTGCGCGCCAAGCTGCCCGAGCACCGGCTGCTCGCGGTGGCGATCGGGCTTCCGGCGCCGGTGCACGGGGCCGAGATCATCGCCGACGAGGATTTCCTCGGCGACCTGCCGCGGGCGGGGCTGTCCGACAAGGTCGCCCGCGCACAGGGGGCACCGGTCGTCCTGCACAACGACGCCAACCTCGCCGCCCTCGCAGAGCGAGCGGGCGGCGTCGCTCAGGGCAGCGACAACCTGGTGGCACTGCTCGCCGGGGAACGGCTCGGCGCCGGCGTCGTCTGCGACGGGCGTCTGCTGCACGGCTCGCGCGGGGGCGCCGGCGAGATCGGCGGCGCCGGCCTCCTCCGCGGTGTCGAGGGCACTCTCGGTGTCGGCTACCTGGTCCGCCAGGCTGCCGCGCCTCGCGGAATGACCGATCCGGCAACGGTGTTCGACCTCGCGACCAAGGATGTCGCGACCCGGCGCCTGGTCGAGCGGGCGGTCCGGCCGGTCGCTCGGGTCATCGCCTCGCTGCACCTGCTGCTCGACCCGGAGGTGATCGTCATCAGCGGGGCGGTCGCCGGAGCCCCGGGGTTGATCGCGGCACTGGAGGCTGGGCTGCCGCAGATGGAGGAGCTCCAGCGGCGGCCGGTCACCCTGCGGGCATCGACGCTGGGCGGCACCGCGGTCGTCCACGGGGGCGTGGCTGCAGCTTCGTCATACGCCTGGGAGCGGCTGCTGGCCCGGCCGTGAGCACCTCCCGAAGCCATGAACTTCTAAAAACCCATGAACTTCGCACCACGAGAAAGGATTTCGATGCAAGACACCAACACCTCGGCCACGACCGAGGCGACCACCGAAGTGCAGCTGCACGGCGCCCACCCGGGCGGTGAGTGGTGGCGCAGCGCGGTCATCTACCAGATCTACCCGCGCTCCTGGGCCGACGCCGACGGCAACGGCGTTGGCGACCTGCCGGGCATCACGTCACGACTTCCCTACCTCAAGGCACTGGGCGTGGACGCGGTCTGGCTGTCGCCCTTCTACCCCTCCCCCCAGGCGGACGCCGGGTATGACGTCTCCGACTACCGCGGAGTCGAACCGCTCTTCGGCAGGCTTGCGGACGCCGACGCGCTCATCGAGAAGTCCCACGAGCTCGGTCTGCGGGTGCTGGTCGATCTGGTCCCCAACCACACCTCCGACGAGCACGCGTGGTTCCAGTCGGCACTGCGGGCCGCCCCGGGCTCGGCGGAGCGGGAGCGTTACATCTTCCGCGACGGTTCCGGCGCGCACGGCGAGCTCCCGCCGAACAACTGGGAGAGCGTCTTCGGCGGCGCCGCGTGGACCCGCGTCACCGAGCCCGACGGCACTCCCGGCCAGTGGTATCTCCACCTTTTCGACAGCAAGCAGCCGGACCTGAATTGGCAGAACCCCCAGGTGCGTTCGGAGTTCGAGGACATTCTGCGCTTCTGGCTCGACCGTGGCGTGGACGGCTTCCGGGTCGACGTCGCGCACGGCCTGATCAAGGCCGACGGCCTGCCCGACTGGAGCGGTCCGCTCAACATGCTGGAGCTCAGCGGCGACCAGACCCGGCCGCCGATGTGGGACCAGGACGGCGTGCACGAGGTCTACCGCGCCTGGCACAAGGTGCTCGCGTCCTACCCCGGCGAGCGTGCGATGGTCGCCGAAGCCTGGGTGCAGCCGGCCGACCGGGCCGCCCTCTACGTGCGCGACGACGAGTTCCAGCAGGCCTTCAACTTCGAGTTCCTGCAGGCGCCCTGGCGGGCGCGCGACCTCGCGGACGCGATCGGCCGGTCCTACCTGGCCAACGACGCGGTGGGCGCCCCAACCACCTGGGTGCTGTCCAACCACGACGTCGTGCGGCACGCCTCGCGGCTGGGGCTGCCGGTCGGCCAGCCGCGGCCGAACGGGATCGGCGCGGACGACCCGCAGCCGGACGCCGAGCTCGGCCTGCGCCGGGCACGTGCCGCGACGACGCTGATGCTGGCCCTGCCGGGTGGCGCCTACCTCTACCAGGGTGAGGAGCTCGGGCTGCCCGAGGCGACCACCCTGCCGGACGAGGTGCGTCAGGACCCGACCTTCCACCGCACCGCGGGCCGGGAGAAGGGACGCGACGGGTGCCGCGTCCCGATGCCGTGGGAAAAGGACGCTGCGTCATACGGATTCGGCAACGGGGACCGGCCCTGGCTCCCCCAGCCCGAGGCGTATGGCGAGCTCGCCGTCGACCAGCAGGACGGCGCCCCGGGCTCCACGCTCGAGCTCTACCGCCGGCTGCTGCGGGTGCGACGCGAGCTCGACCTCGGCGAGGGGTCGCTCGCCGCGGTCGACCTCGGCGAGGACGTCCTCGCGTATGACGTGACGAGCGGTGCGTCCACAGTCCGGGTCATCGTCAACTTCGGCGCAACCCCGGTGCCGCTGCCGGCGGACCGTGCGGTGCTGGTTACCAGTGAACCGGGCATCACCGCCGAACTGCCGACCGACACGGCCGTCTGGCTGGGTTAGCGCACGAGGACGTGCCCGACGGGGGTGCTGAGCCGGTGCCAGCGGCCTGCGGCATACACCTGGGCATGGTCGCCGACCACGAAACCCAACGTGTATGCCGCAAACGCCGCACCGGCCGGCAACCCGTCGGCACCGCCCGGAGCCGAGAAGCCCCGGCCCCAGACACGTTGCCGTAGCGACTCGACGGCTGCCGCCCCGGAACCTTCCGGAGCACCTGCCGCGATCTGCGAAATGCCTTGTTCGGCAACGTCTTTGAGTGCGCTCGTCGGCACCTCGCCGATCGGCTCCCAACCCGACCGGGGTGGCGACACCGCAGCCCAGCTGACCATGACGCGGGTCGGCGGCACGTCGAGGTCGGTCCCGGACCCGGCACGAGCAAGCCGGTCGCCCAGCGCGGCGACCGGCACCACCGCATCGTCGTCGGCGTCCTCCGCGAGCGCCATCACCCGCAGCCCGAGCGCGGTGCCCTCGGCGGACAACCCGCGACCGGACAGGACCCCGGCCCAGGCAGCGAGAGTGCGACCGGTCGCCTGCAGACGCATCGCACCGCTCTCGTCGAGGCGCCGCACCCGCCCGACATACGTCGCGAGGTCCGCGCGCGTCTCGGCGTCCGCCAGGCGCAGCGTCACAGGTGGCCCTTCGGCCGCCGTTTCATGTGCGGCGGCTTACCGGCATATCGCCCGAGCACCTCGCGATCGGCCTCGCTCAGGCGCATCGGCCGCTGGGTCTCCATGTCGAAGGCGACCTGGGTGGTCTCGGCCACGGCATACACCTCCGCGTCGGGCTGACGCGAGGAGAGCACCTCGTAGGCCAGGTCGAAGGAGGCTCCGGAGATGTTCGGCACCCACATGGCGATGACGATCGGTTCCTCGCGGTAGTGCAGCTGCCGGACGTAGTCGATCTCGGCGCGCGCGATGAGCAGCGGCGGCCGGTGCCGATCGGCGGCGGTGCTCTCGAACCACTCGCGCAATCCGTGCACCCGCGCCTCCTCCAGCAGGCGGAGGAACTGCACGTTGTTGATGTGACGCAGCGCGTCCATGTCCGACCAGCGAAGCGGGACATCGACGTAATAGGGACGAGTCGGCATGTCCCCATGCTCCCAGCACCGGCCGAACGGCGCCGATTAGGCTCACGCCGTGAGCTCCGACGACGAAACCCCCGATCCCGTGGCCGACCTGCTCGACGTGCTCGACCTGCGGTCGGTCGGCGAGGCGCAGACCAGCTCGGTGGTGACCGCACCGGCCGACGCTCCCGAGATCGACATCAGCGAGCGCACCCTGCAGCTGTTCACCGGTCGCAGCCAGCGCACCCCGCACGGCAGAGCGTTCGGTGGCCAGGTGCTCGCCCAGACGGTCATCGCGGCCGGCCGCTCGGTTGCGTCGGCCGGGCTGGAGAGCCGGCTGGTGCATTCGCTGCACGGCTACTTCATCCGCCCCGGCGACTCGGGCCACCCCATCGAGTTCGGGGTGGAAAACCTGCGCGACGGCAACTCGTTCTCGGTGCGCCGGGTCTACGCGATGCAGTACGGCCACACGATCCTGTCTGCGACGCTTTCCTTCCAGGAGCCGGCCGAAGGCCTGGACCACCAGGCCGCGATGAGTTCGGTGCCCGACCCGGATCGGGTGCGCACCACCGCCGAAGAACTCGCCGGCATCGACCACCCGGCGGCCGAGCACTGGAAGCGCCGGGCGATGGACGTGCGCACGGTCGAGGGCGCCATCTTCCTCGTGCCCGGTCGGCAGCACGCGGCCCAGCAGCACGTCTGGATGAAGGCGCTCGACACCTTGCCCGACGATCCGTTGCTGCACGCCGCAGTGCTCGCCTACGCCTCCGACTACTCACTGCTGGAGTCGGTGCTGCGCGGGCACGGTCTGGCCTGGGCCAACCGGCGGCTGCGTGCGGCCAGTCTGGACCACGCGATGTGGTTTCACCGGCCGGGCCGCATCGACGAGTGGGTGCTCTACGAGCAGGAATCCCCCTCCGCGTCCGGTGGCCGAGGTCTCGGACTGGGCAAGATCTTCGCACTGGACGGAACACTCATCGCATCCGTCGCGCAGGAGGGCATGGTCCGGCTCAAACCGGAGTGACCCCGCGGCGGCGGCTCGCCGATGCGGCTTCTATCACATTGAACTGGGCGTTTCTCCCGTACGCTCACTGCCATGGCGGGGGCCCGGTGGAAACAAGACGACATCTATGTCCGACGGCGGCGTCTGGTGCTGGCGTTGGTGGTGCTGCTGCTTGTCGTGGCGGTCGGCTCGACCGTCGCGGTATGGCGCTCGTTCAGCCCCTCGAAGGCTGCCGACGCGGCAACCGACGGCACCAGCAGCACTTCGAGGTCGGCCCCGTCGGAGTCCTCGCAGTCGCCGGCACCGAAGTCGCCGGCACAGGACGGCCCGTCCTCGGGCACCGCGCTGCAACGGATCGACCGCTTCACCGGCGGCATCACGCCGAAGTCGGTGGACGCGAGCCAGCACGGCCTGGTGATCGCCAACAACATGATGTACAGCCACACCGTTGCGCTCTACGACTCCCGTTCCCGGAAGCTGCTGAAGAAGCTGCCCGACTCGGTGGACCTGGCGAAGTTCGGGATCTCGGGGCACCCCGGGATCTCCAAGGGTTCGCCGGTGGAAGCCGCGTGGACCAAGGACGGCAAGTACGCCTACGTGTCGCAGTACACGATGTACGGCACCGGCTTCGGCAAGGAGGGTTTCGACGACTGCACGTCCGACTCCGGCGTCGGGTCGAGCTACCTCTACCGCTTCAACGCCGAGAAGATGGACTGGGACCAGGTGATTCCCGTCGGCGCAGTGCCGAAATACGTTGCCATCACACCGGATCAGAGCAAGGTGCTGGTCAGCAACTGGTGTGACTTCACGATCAGTGTCGTCGACCGGGCGAGCGCCAAGCAGACCAAGGTGATCAAGATCGGGCAACAGCCACGAGGCATCGTGGTGATGCCCGACAACCGCACCGCCTACGTCGCGGCGATGTATGGCAACAAGGTCGTCAAGGTCGACCTGCAGACAGGCACCACCAAGGTGATCAAGGAGGTCAACCGACCCCGCCACCTGGTGCTCTCCCCCGACAGCAAGTACCTCTACCTCGCCGCGAGCGGCACCAACAGCGTCTACAAGATCGACACGTCCAACGACCAGACCGTCTCCCAGGTGGTCTCCGGGCCCGAGCCGCGCAGCATGACGATCTCGCAGGACGGCACCGCGCTCTACACGGTCAACTACCTGGGCGCCTCGATGAGCAAGATCAGCACCGCAGACATGAAGGTCACTCAGCGGGTCGAGACCGATCAGAGCCCGATCGGCATCACGTATGACGACACGACGCGACAGGTCTGGGTCGCCTGTTACGGCGGCAGCATGATCGTCTTCGACGACAGCAAGAAGGCCTCCGCAGCAACCGGCAGCGCGAGCGCCACGGCAACGTCGGGTTAGCCCCGGTCAGTCGGCACGATCACCAATTTGCCCCGGGTGTGACCGGCCCGGCTGAGGTCAAAGGCAGCACCGACTCCGTCGAGGCCGAACGTCTGCGCCACCTCGACGGTCACCTTTCCTGCGTCGATGAGTTCGGCGAGAAAGACCAGGCCGTCATGACTCGGCCGCACCCAGAGGTATTCGCCGCCGTGCTCGGTCACCTCGGCGTCTGCGATCGAGGCGTGCTGCCCGTCACCGGCAAGCACTGCCAGGGTGTCCTGCTCGACGCCGCCCACGAAGTCCACGACCGCGTCGACGCCGTCAGGGGCGAGGGCGCGCACCCGATCGGGCAGGCCTGCGCCATACGTCACCGGCTCGGCGCCGAGCGACCTCAGGTAGTCGTGGTTGCCTTCGGACGCCGTCGCGATCACCCGAGCACCGGCGGCCCTGGCGATCTGCACGGCGAACCCACCGACACCGCCGGCGCCGCCGTGGATCAGCACTGTCTTGCCGCTGCCGTCGGGACTGATTCCGGTGCTCTGCAATGCTTTCAAGGCGGTCAGGCCGGCGAGCGGCACGGCGCCCGCTTGCACAAGGTCCAGACTGCTCGGCTTGCGGGCGACCGACTCGGCGGGCACTGCCACCAGCTCGGCGAAGGTCCCGCCGTGCACGACCTCCTTGCGCGCGTAGGCGTACACCTCGTCACCGACCGCGAACTCCGGGGTGTCCGGTCCGACCGCCTTCACCACTCCGGCGACGTCCCAGCCGGGGATCACCGGGAACACCGCGTCCATCAGGCCGTCCAGATAGCCGGCCATCACCTTCCAGTCGACCGGGTTGACTCCCGCTCCCCCGACCTCGATCAGCACCGTGCCCGGCGCAACCTTCGGGTCGGGTTGTTCGGTGACCCCGAGGGTCGAATTGTCCTGGGAATAGGCCGAATAGGTAGCTGCACGCACAGCCGGCTCCTTCCGAGCGAGGGGCCTTCAGTCTAGGGCTCGCGCGATGTCACGCACTGCCCCGGTCGCCGCCGTCTCCGGCAGCTGCGCGTAGCCCAGGAGCAGACCGTTCGGCCGATGTTCCACGCCGTATGACGAGAGCGCCGCCGTCGCCAGCCCACGCTTGCGCAACCGGTCGACCACCTCGACGTCCTCCCGGCCACCGAGCCAGCGTGCAGTCAGGTGCATGCCGCTGTCTGCGCCGGTCAGCCGGAGCTCGGGCAACTGCTCGGACAGTGCCGCCACCAGCCGCTGTCTACGCGCGGCATAGGTGCGCTGGGTCCGCGCCAAATGCTTTGCCATTGCACCTGATTCGATGAAGCTCGCCAGTGCGCCGGAGGTGATCAGACAGACATCGGCGCGCCGCCGGGACGCAGCCAGTCGCACCGCTTCGGTGAGGCCGGGTGGAGTCACCGCCCACGCCAGGCGAAGGTGCGGAGTGAGCGTCTTGGAGGCCGTCCCGACATACACGACCTGATCCGCGGCGCCCGCCATCGCACGCAACGGCCCCAATGGTGGCGCGTCGTGGCGGAACTCACCGTCGAAGTCGTCCTCGATCACCACGCAACGATGCTCCCGCGCCCAGCGCAGCAGCTCGTGCCGACGTTGCACCGGCATCCGGCCGCCCAGCGGGTACTGGTGCGCCGGCGTGACATAGACGAGCTGGTGTGCGGGGTGCAGCTGGTCTACCGGCAGACCTTCGTCGTCCACCGCGAGCAAATCCACTCGGGCAACGTTGTCCTGCAACGGTGTTCGTGCCCAACGGTAGCCAGGGTCTTCCATCGCGGCACGTCGGGGAGCGACTGCATCGATCACAGCGGTGATCGCGGCGGTCACCCCCGGGAAGATGACGATGTCCGCCGCGTCGGCGACAACTCCGCGCACCCGACGAAGATGGTCGCGCAGCGCACGCGAGAGCCGGTCGTGGTCGTTCGGCCGATACCAGTCCAGCTCCGGCACTTGGCGGCTCGACTCCCGCCACGCCTGCCTCCACGCACGCTCGTCGACCAGCGACGTGTCCGGCGCTCCCGGCATCAGATTGAGCCGCGGACGACTGATCGGCCGCTTCGGGGACCGACCCCGCGCACTCGGCCCGGGCAGCGCTGTGACACTGCTCGCCGCCGCACGGCCGGCCGCGACCAGCACACCCGACCCGGCCTTGGCCGTCACATAGCCACCGGCGCCGAGCAACTCGTAGGCACGCACCACACGCGACCTGGGGATCCCGGCATCCAGTGCCAACGCGCGCGTCGACGGCAGCTGGTCACCGACGGCGAGCGTGCCGGCTGCGATCAGCCGGACGACGTGCTCCGCGACGGCATCCGCCGAGCGCGCGTCCTGCGGCGGCAGGTGGAAGGTGTCGGGTCGACGGGTGCGTGGCACACCGACACCATACTGGTCTTTCAGTTTTGCTCTTTCTGGTCTGATTTGGATGACCAGTATTTGATCGAATCCTCGTATGACGCCGACTTCATCGATGCCAACTCCCCTGCAGCCGGTCACCCTGACCGGCAAACTTGTCCGCCTCGAGCCGCTTTCCCCCGACCATCACGACGGACTGGTCGAGGCCATCCGCGACGGAGACGTGTGGGACCGGTGGTACACCTCGGTGCCGCGCCCGGAGGACATGGGCGCCGAGATCGAGCGTCGTCTCGCTCTGCAGGCGAAGGGCGAGATGGTGCCGTTCACCGCGATCCGGCAGTCCGACGATCGAGTCATCGGGATGACCACCTATTACGACATCGACCCGGAGGTGCCTCGGCTGGAGGTCGGCTACACCTGGAACGCCGCCTCCGCGCACGGCACCGGCACCAACCCTGAGTCGAAACTGCTGCTCCTGGAGCATGCCTTCGACGAACTCGGCGTCGAATGCGTCGGATTGCGCACCCAATGGGTCAACACTCAGTCACGCGAGGCGATCGCCCGGCTCGGCGCCAAGCAGGACGGCGTGCTGCGCAGCAACAAGCGGCACCGCAACGGCGCCCTGCTCGACGCCGTACTCTTCTCGATCCTGCGGCACGAGTGGCCAACCGTCCGCGCCAACCTGGAGCATCGCCTGCGGCACCGCATCTGAGGCCGGCCCGCCACGACCGATGTGCACTTTTGCGACGACGGTCGCCCCCAATGCGCACCCCGCCGACCCACCACCGCACTTTTGCGACGACGGTCGCCCCCACCGCGCACCCCACCGACCCACCACCGCACTTTTGCGACGACGGTCGCCCCCACCGCGCACCCCACCGACCGACCACCGCACTTTTGCGACGACGGTCGCCCCCACCGCGCACCCCACCGACCGACCACCGCACTTTTGCGACGACGGTCGCCCACAACGCGCGTCCGGTTGAGGTCATTGCGGCTGTCGGTGGTGGGCAGCACGATGTGGCGCATGACCTCACGCGCTGCCAACTTCTGCATCGACGCCGCCGACCCCTACGCTCAGACGCTCTGGTGGGCCAAGGTGCTGGGTGATTACCAGCTCGAGAGCGACGACCCACCGCAGCCCGGCGACAAGGAGGCCGGCCTGGCCGGCCCGGATAACACATATCTGATTTTCCTCAAGGTGCCGGAGCGCAAGACGGTCAAGAACCGCATGCACATCTGCCTGCGCTCGACCGATCTGACTCGCGACGAGGAGGTCGATCGCATCCTCGCGCTCGGTGCGACGATGTATGACGACCGCCGCAAACCGGATAGCGGTTGGGCAGTGCTTGCCGATCCGGAGGGCAACGAGTTCTGCGTCCTGATGTCGGACGGCGAGGTTGCCGCTCGACGAGCCGCCGCGACACAGTAGCCGGCGCTCGGCTCGAAGCGACCAGAAACGCTTTGCGGGGACCACAGATCCGTGGTCCCCGCAAAGCGTTTGCCGTGCCTGTCGCGCTTGGGGTCAGTCGCGGGTCAGGCGCCGGTGGGTGACCCGGTGCGGGCGGGCAGCCTCGACGCCGAGACGCTCGACCTTGTTCTCCTCGTAGGCGGCGAAGTTGCCTTCGAACCAGTACCAGTTGGCCGGGTTCTCGTCGGTGCCCTCGTAGGCCAGGATGTGCGTGGCGACCCGGTCGAGGAACCACCGGTCGTGGCTGATCACCACGGCACAGCCGGGGAAGTCGAGCAGCGCGTTCTCCAGCGAGCCGAGGGTCTCGACATCGAGGTCGTTGGTCGGCTCGTCGAGCAGCAGCAGGTTGCCGCCCTGCTTGAGGGTCAACGCCAGGTTGAGACGGTTGCGCTCACCACCGGAGAGCACGCCGGCCTTCTTCTGCTGGTCCGGCCCCTTGAAGCCGAACTGCGAAACGTAGGCGCGCGAGGGGATTTCGACCTGCCCGACCTGGATGTGGTCCAGCCCGTCGGAGACGACTTCCCAGAGCGTCTTGTTCTCGTCCAGTCCGCCGCGGCCCTGGTCGACATACGAGATGTTGACGGTGTCGCCGACCTTGACCTCGCCGCTGTCCGGCTCCTCGAGTCCGACGATGGTCTTGAAGAGCGTGGTCTTGCCGACGCCGTTGGGGCCGATCACACCGACGATGCCGTTGCGCGGCAGGGTGAAGGACAAACCGTCGATCAGCACCCGGTCGCCGAAACCCTTGCGCAGGTCCTTGACCTCGATCACCTGAGCACCGAGCCGCGGACCCGGCGGGATCTGGATCTCTTCGAAATCCAGCTTGCGGGTGCGCTCGGCCTCGGCGGCCATCTCCTCGTAGCGAGCCAGACGCGCCTTGCTCTTGGTCTGCCGCGCCTTGGCGTTGGACCGCACCCACTCCAACTCGGACTTCAATCGCTTGGCGAGCTTGGCGTCCTTCTTGCCCTGGACCTGCAGGCGCTCCTGCTTCTTCTCCAGATAGGTGGAGTAGTTGCCCTCGTAGGGGTAGAGCCGGCCGCGGTCGACCTCACAGATCCAGCCGGCAACGTGATCCAGGAAGTAGCGATCGTGGGTCACGGCCAGCACGGCGCCGGCGTAAGACGCCAGGTGCTGCTCGAGCCAGTTGACCGACTCGGCGTCCAGGTGGTTGGTCGGCTCGTCGAGCAGCAGCAGGTCCGGCTTGGACAGCAGCAGCTTGCAGAGCGCCACGCGGCGGCGCTCACCACCGGACAGCACGCTCACGTCGGCGTCGCCGGGCGGACACTGCAGGGCGTCCATCGCCTGCTCGAGCTGGGAGTCCAGGTCCCAGGCGTCGGCGGCGTCGATCTTCTCCTGCAGGGTGCCCATCTCGGCCATGAGCGCGTCGAAGTCGGCGTCCGGCTGCGCCATCTCCTCGGAGATCTGGTTGAAGCGGTCGAGGTCGGCCTTGATCTGCCCGAGGCCTTCCTCGACGTTGCCGCGGACGTCCTTGTCCTCGTTGAGCGGGGGCTCCTGCTGGAGGATGCCGACGCTGTAACCGGGTGACAGTCGGGCCTCACCGTTGGACGGCTGATCCAGGCCGGCCATGATCTTCAGGATCGTCGACTTGCCGGCGCCGTTCGGCCCGACGACGCCGATCTTGGCGCCGGGGTAGAAGGACATGCTGACGTCGTCGAGGATCAGCTTGTCACCGACCGCCTTGCGCGCCTTGGTCATGGTGTAAATGAACTCGGGCATGGCCGTCAGGCTATCGGGGCAAGGCGGTGCGTTCGAAATCGCGCCCGCGCACAGCGGCGGCCTGCGGGCTACACCTCAGCTCGCCTGTTGCCCGACGGGCAACTCCTGGTGGGACGCGGACGCATCCTGCTCGACGAAATCGCCTGCCCCGTCGACGGATTCCTGCAGCGCCGTCGCCTCAGCCGAGGCGAAGTCCGGCGCCTGATCGGAGGACACCAACGGGCCGGACTGCCAGCCCGGTGCCGCCGCCCGGACGGCCGGGGACGCCTCCTGCGTGGATGCTTGCTGCGACCATGCGTCGACCTGCGGACCCTGCGGCTTCTCCGTGCGTTGCTCGCCCCAGCCGGTCGACTCCTCCCGGACTCGCACCCGCTGGAAGGTGGCGATGCCCCACCGCAGGTCGGGCCCGACGTTGTGCGCGTCGATCTCGATGGTCTCGCGGGACTCCCCCGAGGCGGTCTGCCAGCGATTGACGCGCTGGAAGCCGGTGACGATCACGGCCGCGCCCGAGTGCAACGACTTGTGCACGTGCTCACCAAGGGTCCGGAACGCCCGGACGTTGTAGAAGGAGCTGGCGCCGTCGACATACGACTGGGTCTTCCTGTCATACCAGCGCTCGTTGACGGCGACGCGGAAGGTGGTGAACTCACCGGTGCGTCCGGTGCGCCGCTCAGGGTCGGCGACCAGGTTGCCGTGGATGGTGACGGTGGTTTCGTTCATGACTCGTCCTTTGCGTGGATGCGGCGACCAGGCGGTCACCTGCGCCCAGAGTCGGACGATCCGACCGTCCCGGGAACCCGCGATGCAGCCGGCTGTGAACAAAGCGTCGTGCGCGCGCGGGGATGTGGACAAGCGGCTCAGGCCGCGGCCGTCTCCAACGCTTCCCGGGTATGACGGTGCTCGCGCAAGATCCGGGCCACCGGTTCGTGGATCTGCTCGGCCGCGACGCCGGACACCGCCTTGCGCAGCCTGCGGTCGGCGTGCTCGGCCCGCCGCCGCGCCCCGCGCGCGGCGAACCACCGCGACAGCAGCGCGAGCAAGAGTCCGGCGAGAACACCGACCACCAGCAACCACAACGGGATCGGTATGCCGAGCCAGGTCGGCGCGGAGACGTGGATCTGGCCGAAGCCGAGCGCCGCGAGCAGCACCAACCACAGCAGGCCCACGATCACCGCGGCCGCGAAGATCCACTGCAGGACGGACGCGACCGTCCACCAGATCGGCGATCGCTCGCGCAGCGTGGTGCCGAGCACGGCCTGGTCGAGAGCGTCGTGCAGATGCTGGTCGCTCGGGGTGGCCGCGTCGTGCACGGCATCGGCCCACGGCGCCGGCAGACCCTCGGCTGCGGTCTGGCCGACCTTGCGGGTCGCCAGATCGACCGCGGCCCGCGCGGCCGGCGTCGGCGGCGGCACCGAGGAACGGCCGAGCGCGCGCTTGGCCTCGCTGCGCGTCATACCCCCGACCTTGTCCAGCCCGAGCCGCCGCAGCGGCGCCGGACGCAACTGGTGCACCCAGCGGGTGAACGGCCAGCCGCCGTGCCGCACCGACTGCATGCGGTAGTCCCGCTCGACCGCGCTCACCACGGCCGGCACGCCGGCGGCCCGGGCGAGCGCGTCGTTCAGTTGGGAGTCGTCGGACCGGTGCAGGGTCGCCTCGCCCGGCGCGACGCTCGTCAACAGGGTGCGCGCCTGGCCGCGCAGGTCGGCGAGGAGCCGCTGCTCGGCCGCGTTGCGTTCCTGCACGATCGCGGCGATCGTGCCCGCGACGTCGTCGAGGCCGATGCCGCGCGCCGCCGAGGTCGGGATGATCGTGACGTCCTTCAGTCCATCGGCCGTGAGCAGTCCGTGCAGGTCATCCACGCACGCGGCCACCTGGGGCCGGGTGAGCCGGTCGATCTGGTTGAGCACCACGAGCGTGACCGTGTTGTGTCCCGCCAGCCGCTTCACGTAGTCGTCGTGCAGCACGGCGTCGGCATACTTCTGCGGGTCGGTGACCCAGATGAAGACGTCGGCGAGCCCGATCACCCGGTCGGCCTCGGCGCGGTGCGCGGCGACCCGCGAGTCGAAGTCCGGCAGGTCGAGCAGCACCAGGCCGTCGAGCGTCTCGGCGCGACGTGCGGTCGGCGGGACCTGGTGACGCGCACCGACCTTGAGCCAGTCGAGCAACTCGCCGCTCGGCTCGTCTCCCCAGACTGCGGCGCTCGGCACCGAGGTCGTAGGACGGCGCGCGCCGATGCGCGAAACAGGTTCTCCGACAAGGGCATTGAACAAGCTTGACTTGCCGCTGCCGGTGGCACCGGCGAGCACGACGACCGTGCGTGAGCCGGCGATCGAGGTGCGGGAGTCGACCTTGCGCAACAGCTCCTGGGTCTGGGTGACCTGCTCCGCAGGCAGGCGTCCCGCGCCCATGCGCAGTGCCTCGGCCAACGCCTCACTGCGGGAGGTCAGGTCGGCGCGGGAGACCGCGCTGTCGGCGGTGGCCGTGGTGTCACGGCGGAAGAGGTTGCTCATCGAGCCGCCTGTACGTCGGAGATTGCGCTCGCGAGCGCGGCCGGTTCGGTGACCGGCGCGGCCTGGTCGAGCACGTCCTCGAACCGGGCGCGTTCGGCGCCATACAGCTCGTCGGCGAGTTCGAGCAGGCGCGTGCGAGCTCGGGCGGCCAGCGAACGCACCGCCTGGTCGCCGAAGACTGCTTCGAGCAGTCGCTGGGCCAGGATCGCCGAACCGCCGGCGATGCCGATCTCGGCGCCGGTGAGGCCGGCGGTGGCGGAGAAGACCACCAGCATCAGCAGCACCGAGATGCCGTTGACCCCGAACGCGAGGAAGCGGGCAGTGGTGCGTTTATTGCCGGCTTCCTCGCGCACCATCGCCATCACGTCGTCCTGCCACATGCGCACGAGCTTCTCGGAGCGAGCGTGGAAATCGGTTGACACGTCTGCGAGTTCGGGATGCGCTTCGATGATCGGTGCGCCACCGGGCAGGCTGCGCCAGGCACGGCTCACGGTGATCGCCGCGGTTTCGCCGTGCGCCTGGAGCAGCGCGGCGACACCGCTCTGCAGCGCCTCGCCGAGCTCGTTCGCGGGCTGCTGGCGGCCGCGGCCGCGAAGCACGGCGACGACACGGTCGCGCATCCGTCCGACGCCCGCTTCGAGCTGCCGGAAGAGTTCTCCGGTGCCGACGAATTCCTGCCAGCGCGCAAGCACTTCGCCACGCAACAAGGATCCGTCCCGCATGCCTTCCTCGACGCCGGACCGTGCCGTCGCGTAACCGTCGAGCGCCGCCGTGTGCAGCGCCCCACGGGCGTCGGTCTGCTCCTGAGCGGCGTTGCCGAGCGCGCGGGCTCGGCCGTCGAGCGAGTCAAGAGCTCCCTGCAGGGTTCGTCGTATGACGATGCTGCGCGCGTGCGCGTCGGCCGCGAGCGAGCGCAGCCAGCCGTTGATCCGCTCGACTTCACTGGGCGGGAGCAGCCCGTCCTCGGTCAGCGTCGCCTCGGCAATCGCGAAAACCGGCGACTGACCGAGCCCCTGCTCCATCAGCATCCCGGCCAGGTCGGCCCGCACTTCCTCCATCGCGTCGAGCGGCACCCGGTCGAGGACGACCGCGACGGAGGTGCCGCGGCGGATCGCCTGCTGCAGCAGGTCCCAGGGGACCGCATCGGCATACCGCACGGCCGTGGTGACGAACAGCCACAGATCCGCCGCGGACAGCAGCTGTCGGGCGAGGTCCCGGTTGGCGGACACCACCGAGTCGATGTCGGGTGCGTCGAGCAGTGCCAGGCCCTGGGGTACGCCGGTGCTCGCGACGAGCCGGAGCGTGTTGGGGTCGCCGGTCTCGGGCGAGGCACCGGTCAGTCGCGCGAGGCCGGGCAGCACCCGCGTGCCGGTGAACCACCGCTCGTCGGCCGGGTTGTGGATCAGCGTCGACGCGCGGGTGGTCGGGCGCAGCACGCCGCTGCGGGTGACCACCGTGCCGACCAACGAGTTGACCAGGGTGGACTTGCCGGCACCGGTCGAGCCGCCGACGACGCTCAGCAGCGGCGCGTCGAGGGCGGTGACCCGCGGAATGATGTAGTCGTCGAGCTGGGCGAGGAGTTCGGCGCGCTCACGCCGAGCCTGGTCGACCGCCGGCAGGTCCAGCGGGAGCGCCGTCGCGTCCACGCCACGACGCAGCGATTGCAGCGCGGTGAGTAGGCGTTCGCCCTCGACGTCGTCGGACACAGGGCACAGCATTTCGTGTCAGCGCCCCCGACTCAACTTCCGGGGCATCCCCGCGCGCCTTTTACACTTGCTAGGCCCGCCCCCGTAGCTCAGCTGGATAGAGCAAGGGCCTTCTAATCCCTAGGTCGCAGGTTCGAGTCCTGCCGGGGGCGCCATGTGATGCTTCATACCGGCTGCTCCCCGCCTCGGGTGATCCCGCTGTCGTCGTAGTAGCGGTAGAGCGCGGTGCCGAGGAACTGCGCACGTCGGCGGCCGACCAGTTGCAGCAGCTCGTGCTCGGCCTGCACGGTCTTGGGGTCGGTCTGGCCGCGGTCGAGCCGGGCGCGGATCATCGCCAGCTCGCTGCCGGCATCCTGGAACTCCCGCATTTCACGCTGCGCGCGCTTGCCGCCGTGTCGTTCGGCCCAGGCGACCGCGTAGCGGCGTTCCTTGACCGAGGCGAGCATCGTGACCTCCTGCGCGGACAGCAGGCCGGGGCCGACATACCGACCGAGCTCGACCGCGATCGTGCGGCCCTCGTGCCGTCGCGCGAGCACGACGAGCGCCACGAATCCGACGAAGAGCGGCACCTGGAGGGCGATGTAGAAGATCAGCCAGCCGTCCTGGGAGAGCACGGCACCGAGGTTCCACACACAGTGCAGCGCCACCGCGCCACACCAGCCGACGACCGGCGCGACCACCCGCAGCCAGCGGTGCGGGGTGGTTGCCGCGATGCCGATGCCGATGCCGGTGCACACGGTGAACATCGGGTGCGCGAACGGGCTCATCAGCACGCGCACGATGAAGGTGGCGACCAGACCTTTGTCCCCCGAATCGGCATACCCCGCAGCGAGATACACGATGTCCTCGACCGCCGCGAAGCCTGCGGCGGTCAGCCCGGCGTAGACCATGCCGTCGACGACACCGTCGATCTCGCGCCGTCGCACCAACAGCAGGATCAGCGGGCCAAGCCCCTTCATCGACTCCTCCACCACCGGCGCCACCCACACCGCGACGCTCGGCTGCTGATCGCGCAACGGGTCGATCAGGTAGGAGCCGACGTCGTTCAGGATGGCCGCACCCAGGGTCGCGATGCAGGCGCCCCACAGGAACGCAAAGATCAGCATCCACGGTGGCTCACGCTCAAAGCGATCGAGCCACAGGAAGACCGGCACCACGACGCCGACGACGATCAGCGACAGCACAAATCCCAAAACTGTTGCGGTGACGCCCGATTGGCTGCCGATCAGGACGAGCATGACCACGCCGCCGAAGCCGAACACGAGGGCGCCGAGGGCGGCATACAGCCATTTGCGCAGCAGGGGCCGCCGGTCGGCGCGGGCCTGCATCGTCGGCATCACCCCGGCACTCTAATGACGGGAGCCCCGCACCCGCACGGTGCGCCGGATGGCGAACATGCCCCTACAGTGTGCGGGTGAGTGAGGACAAGGCACGCAGCGACCGCATCGTTTGGATCGACTGTGAGATGACCGGGTTGAGCCTGACCGACGATGCGCTGATCGAGGTCGCCGCGCTGGTCACCGACTTCGAGCTGAACCAGCTCGGCGACGGTGTCGACGTGATCATCAAACCGTCCGACGACGCGCTGGAGCAGATGAACGACTTCGTGCGCGACATGCACACCAAAAGCGGTCTGCTGGAAGAGCTTTCGGGCGGCGTCACGATGGAGGAAGCCCAGCGGCAGGTGCTCGACTACGTCCGTGAGTTCGCTCCGGACGAGGGCCGCTGGCCGCTCGGCGGCAACACCGTCGCGACTGACCGCGGTTTCTTGGCGCGCGACATGCCGGAGCTCGAGTCGCACCTGCACTACCGGATCATCGATGTCTCGTCGATCAAGGAGCTGTCCCGGCGCTGGTATCCGCGTGCCTACTTCAACGCCCCCGAGAAGAACGGGGGCCACCGCGCGCTGGCCGACATCCGGGAGTCGATCGAGGAGTTGCGCTACTACCGGGAGGCGGTCTTCGTCGCCCCGCCCGGTCCCGACTCGAAGCAGGCCAAGAAGATCGCCGAGAAGTACAGCGGCGAATAACGCCTACTGTCCAGCCGCCCTGGTGGTGGTCACGACCACTGCTCCGGAGCAGGTACGATAGTCGGCGTTGCCTCCCGCCGGAGGCAGCCATGGTGGGTGTAGCTCAGCTGGTAGAGCGTCGCGTTGTGGTCGCGGATGTCGCGGGTTCAAGCCCCGTCACTCACCCCGGGAAGAGGCCCGGTCGTCGCACAGACGACCGGGCCTTTGCACGTCGGTCAGTCCGCCCGCAGCTCCACCAGCGCGAACCCGACCGCCTGCGTCGGCAGCGGCGCGCGACAGGTGAGCCTGGCCTGCGGCAGCAGGTGCGCCCGCAGCTCGACCTCGATCCGCGCCGGCAGCGGAGGCGCGCAGCGCAAGCTGACCCGCCACTGCTCCCCGGACCGCACCGCTTCTTCCAGCCGTATGGCGTGCCGGCCCGCGGGACCGAAGCGACGTAGCACCTCGATCACCGCGACCTGGGCGGCCGGGGCCAGGTCGGCATAGCCGCGCAGGTGATCGGCGGACACCTGACCGCGCAACAGCTCCCGGATGACCTCGACCGCCTGGGCCGGCTCGACCTCGCCGAAGTAGACACCGGACGGCAGCGCGAGCAGATTGGCGGCGAAGCGGTCGCCGCCGACATGGCTGCATTCCCAGGCGTTCTCGGGCCACACCTGGCTGAGCGCGCGAGCGACCGGACGTCCCCGGATCGCGCAGCAGGCGTCGTGCACGCCGTGCGTGCAGACGAGGAAGACCGGCGGCAGATCGCTGCGGCCGGGCGCCTCGGTCGCCGGCACAATACGCAGCAGGTCCTGGTCCGTGCTCCACGTACCCCATTGCTGCCGGTGGTTGCCGTCCGCGTCATACCGCAGCACTGCCCACCGCAACGGGCCTTCGGCAACACGGCGGCCATAGCGCCGAATCAGCAACACCCGAGCGCCGATTCGCTGCGCGGCGTGTCTGACCGGTTGGACGATCTCCGGGTCGATCGGGAGCTCGGCGAAGCCGCCGAACGGCCACGGCCCGTGGTGCTCGATCAGCACCCAGCCGCGCGCCGGAGCCGCCGTGCCGGCCTGGTCGTCACCTCGCCGGCGCGCCTGCACAGCACACCTGAAATCGCCGGTCTGCGTCACGGCGCAGCGGGTATGGCGATGCCGGCGCGCAGCAGGCGCCGCGCGAACTCCAGACCGAGCTCGTCGGCGCTGAAAGCCCCTCCCCCGAGCAGCAATTCGGCTGCCGGCAGGTCATCGGTCGGCAGGTCCAGCCACCCGACCCGCGTGTGCAACCGGGTGCCGTCCAGCCGGGGCGCAAGGTTGCCGCGCAGGCGCAAGGTCGTCCGTGGGCTCAACGCGTCGAGCGTGGCGAGCTGCTGCAACGGACCGAGCGCGGCGGGGCGTGCCTGGGTGCCGCGGGTGCGCCGGAAGGCCGGCTCCGGGTCGGCCTGCTCGAGCGCCGCCGCGAGCGCCCGGCGGACCTCGTCGACGACGTCTGCCGTGCCGTCCACGCCCAGCGGCAGGGAGGCCCGCTGCTCGGGGTCCTGCCGCATCCTGGCCAGCGCGTCCTGCATGAGTTGTTCGGCCACGGCGTATCGGGTCCAGTTGTGGATGCCGAGGGTGAGGTGGATCGACACCGCTCCCTGTGCCTGCGCGGCGTGCAGCCAGCCGCGCGGCAGGTAAAGGCAGTCGCCGGGCTGCAGCACGGTGTCGATGACGGGCGGTCGCGTCGCGGCTTCGGCGACGGCGTCTCGGCGGTCGGTCCACGGCTGGTCGCGCAGCGGGTCCGGGTGCACCGGCTCGTGGATGATCCAGCGCTTGCTGCCCTCGATCTGCAGCACGAAGACGTCGTGCACGTCGTAGTGGTCGTCGAAACCGCGGTTCTGTGGCGGAGTGACGTAGGCGTTCGCCTGCACCGGGTGGCCGAGCTCGGTGCCGAGCCGGGCAGTGAAGTCGGTGATCGGCGACCAGGTGCGGTGCAATGCCTGCAGCACGATGGTCGCGCCGTCGGCGAACTGCCGCCATACGGCGGTGTCGTCGAGCTGGTCGGCGATCGTCGCGCCGACACCGGCGCCGGAGGTGAAGCTGCGCTCGGCCAGCGTCGACCCGTCCTTGGCCATCCGCAGGAACGGCGTGCGCAGCCCCCGTTCGGAGAGCAACTCGTCGACGGCCGCGGCCGAGAAGAGATCGCGGTAGTCGTCGGCGTCACGGGTGAGCAGCGCACGCGCTGCCCAATGCTCGTCGGCGAAGGTCGGCAGAGGTATGTCGAACAAGCGAGCCGACGCGACCCCGGCGCCTGCAGAGGCACCGGGGTCGCGAAGGTCAGAGCGAGAAATGCTCAATTGTTGAAGTCCGAGCCGCCGCCGGCGCCACCGTCGGCACCGCCATCGGCGCCGCCGTCCTGGCCGGTCGAACCGGCAGCTCCACCGTCGGCCGGGCCCTCACCGGAGCCACCGCCCGCGCCACCGTCGGCGCCGCCGTCCTGGCCGGTCGAACCGGCAGCTCCGCCGTCGGCGGGTCCTTCGGCACCGCTGTCGGCGCCACCGTCGGCACCACCGTCTCCGCCGGCGCCACCAGCACCGCCGGCCGCGCCGCCATCGGCACCGCCGTCCTGCACACCCTGCTGGCCCGAGGCTCCGCCGTCAGCGGGACCCTCCGAGCCACCGAAGCCACCGGAACCGCCGGTGTTGCTGTCCTGGCCGCCGGAGAGGTTGTCGTTACCCCCGGTCGAACCTTCCTGCCCGAACGAGTCCTGCGTGGAATCAGTC
Organism: Flexivirga meconopsidis; assembly: GCF_026162425.1. Lineage (GTDB taxonomy): Bacteria > Actinomycetota > Actinomycetes > Actinomycetales > Dermatophilaceae > Flexivirga > Flexivirga meconopsidis. The sequence goes on from NZ_JAOBQJ010000002.1 coordinate 680,571, forward strand.
ATGCGTCCTCCTGCGAATCTCGTGGTCCATCAGGGACCTGTTGGGTGCACTGCGGGCTGTCCACCCGCGGGGGCGCGGCCGATGCCGACGCCACCAACGTGTCTACCCCATCCGCGCCACATCCAAAAGGGAGCGGGTCCACTCGATTTCAATCAGTGGACCGCGGTGGGTGCGCGGCGAACCATTCGTCGCGGCGCCGCTGCTGCTCCTGCTCGGTCTCGGTGCGCAGCGCGCTCGGCATCGGCGGCTTCTTCACCTTGGGCTTCTTCGGCTCGGGCGGCTTCGGCGGCTCGGCGGCCGCTTTCGCTTGCCGCTCAGCGAGATTCGCGTCATACGTCGCGCGACGGGCGGTGCGTTCGGCGGCGACCTGATCGCGCTCGGCCGTCTCGGTCGGTGCGTACTGTGCGCGGACCCGGTCAACCGAGGCCCAACGCTCCTCACGGGTGATGTGTGACTCGGCGATCTTGCGTGCCTGCGCGGCCTTCTTCTCTCGCTCCTTCGCCGCGGCCTTGGCCTTGGCCTCCTGCCGGGCGAGCCGATCACGCGCCGCGCGCGACTTCTGTGACTTGATCAGGGCGGCGTCGCGGCGCAGCAGTCGCGCCTCCTCCACTGCCGGCCCCGACTGTGGGTTGTATGACGTCACGGTGTTTCCCGCCTTTCGGTCGTTGGAGGTGAGCAACGCGCTGCCGGTGCCGCGCGGTGCGCTCGCGTCACGCGGCCCGACGATGCCGGACTGCTTGTCCCGCACGGCGGTGCTGGCTTCGCCGCTGACCAGCGCGGCATGCCCGGCGGCCAGTGACGCGCGACCGTAACTGGTCGGGTCGCCGGACGCCTCCTTCATCGAGGTGAGCCGCAGGTCGTGCGCCGTGTCGAGTGTGGTCGCCGCCTTCAGGTCCTGCCCGGCGAAGCCGGAGTCGTCCTTGGGCGGCAGCAGGATCATCTCCTCAGCGGGCAGACCGGACTTCAGCTGCCGGGTGCGGATCAGTTCGGCGTCCACCTCGGCCCCGAAGAGCATCGCGATGTTGGTGATCCAGAGCCACAGCATGAACATGATCGCGCCCGCGAACGCGCCATACGTCTTCTGGTAGCTGGCGCCCTGGGTGAGTCCGAAGTAGGTGACCAGCGCACCGGAGGCGACCACCCAGACCACGAAACCGATGAGCGCGCCCCAGGTAAAGATGTCGCGCTTGGTCTTGCGTACGTTCGGGGTCGCCCAATAGAGCATCCCGATGATGAAGACCACGATCAGCACGACGAACGGCCACTTGGCGATGTCCCAGATCGTGACCACGTTGCTCGGGATGCCGACCTCGCTCGCGATCGATCGGGCGACGCTGCCGGTCGTGGTGAGTGCGATCATCACCACGATGATCAGGATCACCTCGATGATCGTGACCAGGTAGAGCGCCGGCCGCAGCTTCCAGACCGGGCGGCCCTCGGGGACTTCGTAGATCTTGTTGAGCGCGCGGCTGAATCCGCCGACGTACCCCGATGCCGACCAGATCGACAGCAAAATACCGACGACCAGGGCGATCCCGCCGCCACCCTGGGTGCTGATGTTGCCGATGAAGTCGCGAATCGAGCTGAGCGACTTGTCGTTCGGGTCCTTCCCGGCGATCCCGGCAAGGATCTTGACCAGGCTGTCGGTGGTCTCTTTGCCGTTGCCGAAAACGCTGATCAGCGACAGCACCGCGATCAGCCCGGGGAAGAGCGACTGCATCGAGTAATAGGTCAGCGCTGCCGCCTTGTCGGTGCACTGATCGGTGGAGAACTTGCTGACTGCCCGCTTGAGCGCGACCTTCCAGTCCGGCTTGGCGGGGGCGTCCGGAATGTCTTCCTTCGGCCGGTCTACCTCTTCGTCATTGAGTAACAGCAACGACATTCGGATATGTCCTCTTGCAGATCGGGGCTGTAACTTCTGGCACTGACCCAGCAACTTAGCGCCCGGACTCGCCAAGATGCGAGATCGCGCGCCCACCGCAGTGCAGAATGACGCCATGAGGTGGAGGGGTGGGCTGACGGCCACCGGCTTGATGGTGGGCGTTGGCTGCGCGCTCGCAGTGGCCGCGACTTCGGCGACGGCAGAGCCTGCCGAACCTTCCTCGAGTTCGTCGTCCAGCTCCGGCAGCTCGTCATCCAGCAGCAGCACCGGCCCGACCGAGCCGAGCACGCCTCCCCCAACGACGCGCCCACCGACCACCCGGCCGCCCACGACCCGGCCGACGTTGCCGCCGTGGCAGCCGACGAGCTCCACCCAGACGCCGTTCTCCCCCACCAGCTCGGCACCGACGTACTCCTCGGCGACGTCGTCGGCGCCGCCGCTGCCGACCTACAGCACGAACACCGCGAGCAGCACGAGCCCGGCAGTGCTTGCACCCACCGGCCAGGTCGCGACGACTACCCCGGACGCTCCATCGACCTCGTCGAGCAGTCGCGCGAGCAGTTCGTCATCCACGGGGACGCTGTCGTTCAGCCAGTCCACCACTGACCGCCCGTCCGCGTCGGGACGGCCGGTCAGCGGGTCGTCGGACACCACGCGCACGGTGATCGTCGCCGGGTCGGTGGTCGTCGCACTGCTCGCCGCGGGTGTCGCCCTGCGCGAGATGCGTCGCTGATCGGCTCGATTTCAGATCTGCGACAACTGCCTGCTAAGGTTTTCCCTCGTTGCGCCATTAGCTCAATTGGCAGAGCAGCTGACTCTTAATCAGCGGGTTCGGGGTTCGAGTCCCTGATGGCGCACCACCCTCGAAGAGCCCCGGGTCCCCTTGTGACCTGGGGTTTTTCGCATGCGAGACTGGTTCGGTGCGTGCACTTGCAAAGACGAGTGCCGGTCCCGGTCTGGAGCTGATCGATGCTCCGGAGCCGACTGCCGGCGCGGGTGAAGTGAAGATCAAGGTATGGCGGGCCGGCCTCTGCGGCACCGACCTGCATCTGGAGGGCTGGGACGACTGGGCAGCCTCGACCGTCAATCCGCCACTGATCATCGGGCACGAGTTCTTCGGCGAGGTCGTCGAGATCGGCCCGGGTGTGACCAGCGTCAAGGTCGGCCAGCTCGCCTCCGGCGAGGGGCACGTGGTGTGCAACGAGTGCCGCAACTGCCGGGCGGGGCGTCGCCAGTTGTGCATCCGGACCAGCTCTGTCGGGGTCAATCGCAACGGCGCGTTCGCGGACTACGTCGTCATACCTGCCTCCAATGTGTGGGTGCAGCCGGACGACCTGGACCCCGACGTGGGCGCGGTCTTCGACCCGTTCGGCAACGCTACCCACACCGCGTTGTCCTTCCCGATCGCCGGCGAGGACGTGCTGGTCACCGGTGCCGGACCGATCGGGGTGATGGGCGCCGCGATCGCCAAGCACGTCGGTGCCCGCTACGTCGTGGTGACCGACGTCAGCGACTACCGGCTCGACCTGGCCAAGGCCGCCGGCGCCGACCGGGTGGTCAACGTCTCGCGCGAGCGGATCGCCGACGCGCAGCACGACCTCGGCATGCGCGAGGGCTTCGACATCGCGCTGGAGATGTCCGGCAACCCGTCCGCGGTGCGCGAGGCGATCGACAACATGAACCACGGCGGCCGCATCGCGATGCTCGGGTTGCCCGCCGACGAGTTCGCGATCGACTGGGGCCGGGTCATCACCCACATGCTGACGATCAAGGGCATCTACGGCCGGGAGATGTACGACACCTGGTATGCCATGAGTTCGATGCTGCAATCCTCCCCGGAGCTGGAGCGTGCGGTCGCCTCGGTGATCACCCACCGCTTCCCGGCGGAGCAGTGGCAGGACGCCTTCAACGCCGCACGCTCGGGCGAGGTCGGCAAAGTCGTGATGGATTGGAGCTGACGGATGTACGCCAACAAGGACGCGCTGCAGCAGACGCTGCGCGAGATCGACGACGCCGGCCTGACCAAGCACGAGCGTGAGCTGACGACGCCGCAGTCGGCGCACGTCGCCACCGGTGGCTCCGAGGCGCTGAACTTCTGCGCCAACAACTACCTCGGCCTGGCCGACCACCCCGACGTGCTCGATGCGGCGCGAAACGCGTTGGACGAGTGGGGTTTCGGCATGGCGAGCGTGCGCTTCATCTGCGGCACGCAGACGCAGCACCGCGACCTCGAGCGCGCACTGGCCGGCTTCCTGTCGACGGACGACGCGATCCTCTACTCCTCCTGTTTCGACGCCAACGGCGGCATCTTCGAGGTGCTCTTCGGCCCCGAGGACGCGATCGTCTCCGACGAACTCAACCACGCGTCGCTGATCGACGGCATCCGGCTGTCGAAGGCCAAGCGATTCCGCTACAAGAACGCCGACATGGACGATCTGCGGGCTCAGCTGCAGGCCGCGAAAGACGCCGGCTCCCGTCATACGGTGATCGTGACCGACGGAGTCTTCTCGATGGACGGCTACTACGCGCCGTTGGCCGAAATCTGTGACCTGGCAGAGGAATTCGGCGCGCTGGTGATGGTCGACGACTCCCACGCGGTGGGCTTCGTCGGCGACGGCGGCCGCGGCACACCGGAGTTCACCGGCACGATGGACCGGGTCGACATCATCACCGGCACGCTCGGCAAGGCGCTGGGCGGGGCCTCCGGCGGGTATGTCGCGGCGCATCAGGAGATCGTCGATCTGCTGCGACAGCGGTCGCGTCCCTACCTCTTCTCGAACGCCGTCGCCCCATCGGTCGTCGCAGGGTCGCTGAAAGCCCTTGAGATCGCTGGCAATTCGACGCAGCAGCGCGCGCAGCTGACGGCCAACACCGAGCTGTTCCGGTCGCTGATGACCGAGGCCGGTTTTGAGGTGCTGCCGGGCAGCCACCCGATCACGCCGATCATGTTCCCCGGTGAGGACGGCGCGCGGCAGGCGGCGCAGATCGCCGACGCGATGCTGGCCCGCGGGGTCTACGTGATCGCGTTCTCCTACCCCGTCGTGCCGCAGGGCAAGGCACGCATCCGGGTGCAGCTGTCGGCCGCGCACAGCGAGGCCGACGTGCGCGCCTGCGTGCAGGCCTTCATCGAGGCCCGCGACTCCGCTGGTTGAGTAGCGGCGACGAAACTCCCGCTGGTTGAGTAGCGGCGAGGAAAGCCCCGCTGGTTGAGTAGCGGCGAGGCACGAGCCGCGTATCGAAACCAGCGACTAGAGGTACAACCCGGTCGAGCTGCTGGAGTCGACGCGCTTGGCCGCGACCGCGTGCAGGTCGCGCTCGCGCAGCAGCAGGTAGGTCTTGCTCTGCAGCTCGACCTCGGCACGCTCCTCGGGGTCGAAGAGCACCCGATCCCCGAGCTTGACCTGCCGCACGTGCTGGCCGACGGCGACGACCTCGGCCCAGGCGAGCCGCTTGCCGACCGAGGCGGTCGCCGGGATGACGATGCCGCCGCCGGACTTGCGCTCACCCGACTCGGCGTCCGCGGACACCAGCAGCCGGTCGTGCAGCATCTTGATCGGGAGGTTCCCCGAGGAAGCTGCGTCAGCCACGGGGTGTCAGCTGCGCGCGCGGCGAAGAATGCCGAGCGTGAGCAGCACTGCAGCGACGCCGCCCAGCGCCATACCGAGCTTTTGGGTGTTGAGCTCACCGTCGGGCGTGCGGGTGGCGTCGTTGGCCTTGAGCTTCACGTCCTCGACGGCCCGGTTGACGATCTCCTTCGGCTGCGCGCGGAAGCTCAGCTCGTCGATCGTGCCGGCGAGTCGCTCACGCGTCGCCGCGAGGTCGGCCTCGATCTGCTGGGCGGATCGGGTCGCGGGCTTCGCGGGGGCCTTGTCAGCCATGATGTCTCCTTAGGCGGGTCGCGATTCGCCTGAGACGATAACGCAGGAACCCCCGTTCGTAACCAGGAGGACATGCCATGCCGCGGCTCGAGATCGGTGACAAAGCCCCCGCCTTCACCTTGACGTCCGACTCGGGCAAGGAGGTGTCCCTGGCCGATTACGCCGGCAAGCACCTGGTGATCTTCTTCTACCCCGCCGCGATGACGCCCGGCTGCACCAAGGAGGCCTGTGACTTCCGCGACTCGCTCGCCACCCTGCAGGGCGCCGGTTACGAGGTCGTCGGCATCTCGCCCGACAAGCCGGAGAAGCTGGCGAAGTTCGTGGAGAAGGAGTCGCTCACCTACCCGCTGCTCGCCGACCCGGACAAGCAGGTGCTTGAGGCCTACGGCGCATATGGCGAGAAGAAGCTCTACGGCAAGACCGTCGTCGGCGTCATCCGTTCGACGATCGTGGTTGGCCCGGAGGGCACGGTCGAGCTCGCCCGCTACAACGTCAAGGCCACCGGCCACGTCGCTTCGTTGAGCAAGGCGCTCCAGCTGGTATGACGCGGCTCCGCCGCCTGGTCCGGTTGTCGGCGCTGACTAATAGCGTTCGATCATGGGCAGATTGAAGTACACCCCGGAGTTGCTGACCGAGGCCGTGCGCGACGCCGATTCAGTAACCGATGTGCTGCGAAACCTCGGACTTCAACAGGCGGGCGCACTCACGCTCATATCAGCCGGTTGCTGAAGCGGTACGGCATCGACACGTCCCATTTCACCCGTCAAAGGCGCCACCTAGACCGCACCCCTCGGACCGATCCGCTGAGTCTTCTCGTCCGGCGACCCAGCGGGTCGCCACGCACTCACGGCGCTCGGCCGAAGCGGGCACTGCTCCTGCTTGGCAGGCAGGACTGCTGTGCGATCTGCGAGGACGCGCCGGAATGGCGAGGCGCACCCCTGGTCCTGCAGGTCGACCACATCGATGGGGACCTCAATAACAACGTCGCGGAGAATCTCCGGTTGCTGTGTCCCAACTGCCACTCCCAATGCCCAACATTCGCCATGCGCCGTTGGACCAAGTCCAGCCCGACCACAATCACGAACTAGACTCCACCGCGGAGCGGCCGTAGCCCAACTGGCAGGAGGCACGGGTTTTAGGTACCCGACAGTGTGAGTTCGAATCTCACCGGCCGCACATTGCGGCCGGCGCTCTACACATCGTGCGGTATGGCGCACGATGTGTAGAGCGGTAGCGGCCGGACTCGCCCGGGGAGCTCGGGTCACTCCCGCCACCTGCGTGTGACGGCGGCCCGGTCCTGCCAGAGCGGGACGCCCGCGCCTTCGGGATCCCAGCGGCGGGTGAAGTCCTCCAGCCAGGAGCACCGGCGCAACATCTCTGCCTGCCGCTGCCGCCACGAGGGACGCTCGCCATACGCATCGAAGAAGGCCGGTAGGGCACCGACGGCGTCGGGGTGATGCATCCTGACGATCCACTCACACCAGGCGACGTCCGTGATCGGTGCACCGATCCCGCTGAACTCCCAGTCGAGCACCGCGCATACGCGTCGCCCTGCGTCGAGCAGGACGTTGTTCGGCCCAAAGTCCCCATGACTGATGACGCCACCGGTCGCGCGTTTGGACAGCAGGTTGCGATCGAGTCCGTGCAGCACCCGCAACACAGCACCACACGCCGCAAGCACGGTCACTGCTTCGCCGGCGTCGATCAGATCCTGTCCGTGGTCACCGCTGACCCACTGCGTCACCAGCGAATGTGACTCTGTCGCAACGACTTCCGGCACCGGATATCGTCCGCCGAGTGCGATCAGCGCTCGTCTCTCGGCGACCGCGCGATGCTCCGCGTCCGGCCCGGCATACCTCTTGAGGACCAGGTCGCCGACCCGCTCGGTGCTGTTGGTGTAACCGTGGCGCACAGATCTCAGCCGGCCAGCGCTCGCTCCACGGGCTGGGCGAGTTTGCCCGGCTTGGTTGCCGATCCGTAGCGCGCGAGCACCGAGCCGTCCCTGCCGATCAGGAACTTGGTGAAGTTCCACTTGATCCCGCTGCTGCCGAGCGCGCCCTTCGCCTGGTTGCGCAGCCAGGCGTAGAGCGGATGCGCGTCGTCGCCGTTGACGTCGACCTTGGCGAACATCGGGAAGGTGACGCCGTAGTTGCGCTCGCAGAAGCCGCCGATCTCGTCCGCGTCACCGGGCTCCTGGTGCCCGAACTGGTTGCACGGGAAGCCGAGCACCACCAGCCCCTGGTCCCGGTAGTCCTGCCACAACTGCTCCAATTCCTTGTATTGCGGGGTGAATCCGCACTTGGAGGCGGTGTTGACGACGAGGACGACCTTGCCGTCATACGCGTCGAGGGGTTGCGGCGTGCCGTCGAGCAGGTCGGCGGTGAAGTCACCCAGCGTGGTCACGTCAGCCTCACTCAGAACGTCTCGCGCAGTTCGTCCAGCATCGCGTCGGTGGCGCCGATGCCGATCGACAGGTGCCCTTCGCCGTCGACCAGGTGCGCGGTCGCGCCGGGGATGTTGGCGGCCAGCCACTGCCCGTGCGCGAACGGCACCATCAGGTCGAGGCTGCCCTGCCAGACGAAGGTCGGCACGGTGATGCTGCCGAGTTCGAATCCCCACGGCTGGGTGAAGGCTAGGTCGTCGTCGGCCCAGCCGTCGACGCCGTTCTTGAGCGCCTCGGCGAAGTTGGCCGCGACTTCATCACCAGTCTTGTCGGTGATGACCGCCCGGTCGACATCGGGCAGCAGGCTGCTCAGCTCGGCGATGATGTCCGCGGGTTTGGCGTCCGCGAGCTCGGCGCGCATCGGTTCGAGCACTCGCCGCAGCGCCTCCTCGCCCTCGGCGGCAGCATTGAACTCGACGTGGTTGCCCTCCCCCATGCCTTCGAGGAAGGCCAGATCCGGCTCGTCGTACGGCCCGACCCCCGCAATACTGAGGATGCCGGTGATGCGGTCGGGCAGCAGGGCTCCCGTCGCCAGCGCGTGCGGTCCGCCGCCGGACCATCCGGCGGTCATCGCCTTCTCCACACCCAGGTGGTCGAGTATGGCGGCTGCGTCGTCCGCGATGTCGGCCACGGACCTGCCCGGCTTGCGAGCCGAATCGCCATACCCTGCACGGGAATACGTGACCAGACGGATGCCCCGCTCCTTCGCCGACTCGACCATGGCGGACCGCGGGAGCAGCGATCCGGGCGTGCCATGGTGGAAGAGCAGCACCGGACCGTCGGCCGCTCCACTGATCCGGATGTCGAGGTCACGTCCGTCGGGCAGCTTGATCAGGGTCATGTGGCAAGACTGCCACGGCGGATGTGAGCCGGCTCGGTAGCGTGCGGATATGACCTCCGACAACGCACCCTGCATCGAGTCCGTCGTGCTGCCAGTGCGCCCCGGGCACGAGGCCGCGTTCGAAGCGGCGTTCGCAGACGCTGTGCCGATCATCAAGCGGCAGAAGGGCTTTCGCAGTCTTCGTCTCTCTCGTTGCGTCGAGCGTCCGAATGAATACCTGCTCCACGTCGAGTGGGACTCACTCGCCGACCACACCGTCGGATTTCGTGAGTCCGACGACTATCAGTGCTGGCGTGCCGCCCTGCACCACTTCTACGACCCGGTGCCGATGGTCGACCACTTCCAGGACGTACGGGCCGAGTCCCACCCGTGACCACGTCGACGTGAGCACGTCTGAGGCAGCACGCCCGACCGCGTCGACACATTCTTGGTGATCTCCGTACGAACTGTTAACCCGCCGCCCCCTCAGCGCCCGCTACTGTGCGACTGGACAGCTGTCTAGTCCAGTTGTCCGACGATGGCACCCACACCCGGAGGTAGGAAAGTCATGAAACGTAAAGTCGCAGTCGCAACCGCAGGCGCAGCGGTAACGGCCTTGGCCACATTTGGGATGGCGGCACCGCAAGCACACGCGGCAGACACGATGGTCGACGGGACCGTCACGATGCAGCAGACCGGCGAGATGCAGGGCATCAGCGGTTGGGGCGTCGCCTCGATCGTCAACAACGGCACCACGACCATTCCCGCCGGGACGGTCGTGAAGTACGGCGTGATGAACATGCCCGGCATGCCCAACGAGGTCCACGCGACCATGGTCTCGCCGAAGGGCTCCGGCGAGCTGAGCGTCTTCCCGATCGGGCTCAACGGCAACGGCCTTCGCACGCTGAAGCCGCTCGCCCCCGGCCAGTCCTTCTCCTTCAACTGGAGCGTCTACCACTACGCCCCGTGGCACCGGGTGCACGTCGAGGTCTACATCGACAGCTACCCGTCGGGCACCACCGACGTCAACTGGGACAACAACTGGGCGGGCGCGGACAACAACGGCGAGGGCCTGTAACAACAAGTCGTCAGATCCTGCACGTCACACGTCGAGCGGCAGGTCGGTCCGGAGCCGGGACCGGCCGCCGCTCGATCGTGTATGACGGGTCGCCCCTTCCACCCCGTCGCCCCGGACGTCTGTCACCGCTCCCGTCCATCAGGCTCTGCTCACCCGATACGGTCGCATCGTTGAGGGAGGGTGGATGGATCTACTCGCACTGCAATACTTCCGCACGGTCGCCCGGCTCGAGCACCTCAGCCGGGCCGCCGACGAGTTGCACGTCGCCCAGCCGTCGCTGAGCCGCACGATTGCAAGGCTCGAGGACGAGCTGGGTGTGCCGCTGTTCACCCGACAGGGCCGCGTCCGCCTGAACGAGAACGGCCGGGTGTTCCTGCGACATGTCGAACGTGCGCTGAGCGAGTTGGATGACGGACGCCGCGCCCTGGACGACCTGAAGGGCGGCGCCGGCGGCGAGGTCGTGGTCGCAGCCGAGTCGCTGCTCACCCTCACCGGCGTACTCTCGACCTTTCGTCGCGTGAAGCCCGAGATTAGGGTGCGCCTGCAGCAGGCGGCGGCCGGAGAGATGCGCCGCCAATTGCGCTCCGGGGAAATAGATTTCGGCATCGCATCCCAATCGGTCAATGCCGAAGATCTCGAGTCGGTCGAGCTGGTGCGCGAGGAAGTGCTACTCGCCATGCCACAGTCACACCCGCGCGCCCACCAGGACGCCATACCCGTTGCCGACCTCACCACCGAGGACTGGGTGACGACGCGACGCGGGCACTGGCAGCGGGAACTGCTGGAACGCCTCTTCGCCGATGCCGGCGCCCAACCGACCATCGCGTGTGAGTCCAACGAACCAGGCGTCTCCCAAGATCTCATCAGCGCCGGTCTGGGCATCGGCCTGATCCCCGCGATGTCCCAGCGAGCCGGCACTCACGCGCCGGTTGCATGGGCCCACATCGCCTCGCCCGGCGCACACCGCACCCTGCGACTGATGTGGCGCAGAGACCGCGAACTCCCCGCTTCCGCAGTCGCCTTCCGTGAAGTCGTCACCAGTCGGCCGTTCATGAACCATCGCGCGCAGGAGTCACGGCGACGTGGCCGACGCACTACCTGAGCCGTAGGGCCAGAGCGGCATTGTCCGCGGGAAGGCGCTTGTCCTCGACGATCTCCAAACCGCACTCCTTGGCCAACCGCTGATATTCCCGGATCGATCGCTGACGTCCCCCATTGATGACGTGGAGGTGCAGGTCCCAAAGCGTCGCCAGTGGCGCGGACCCGTCATCTCTGGTCAGCCGTTCCACTATCCACAGTCGCGATTCATGACCCATTGAGACCTTGATGTTCGTGAGTATCCGCTCGCATTCTTCGTTGCTCCAGTCGCCGAGTACCCGCGACAAGACGTAGGTGTCCGCGTCCTGCGGCAAGCGTCCGCTGAACAAATCGAGGGGCATCGTGGTCACTCGCTCCGTCAGCCCGGCATCTACGAAGGTGCCATCCGCAATCGCGACCATGTGCGGCAGGTCGGTAAGCACGCCGCGGGCGCGCGGGCGGGCCTGCAGAACCCGGGCGAGCAATGCGCCACTTCCACCCGCAATGTCCACGACAACACCGTGAACGGGAACCTCTAACGCATCCGCCAGCAGATCAAAATAGAAGCTAGTTGCCGCCAATGCACTCTGGAACCGTTTAGCAGCAGGTGGATTCGCCGCGAGATACGGGATCAACTCGGTGCCGTAGGTAGCCTCGAATCCCGTTGAGCCGGAGCCAAAGGCCGCTGGAGCGTTGCCCCACGCGCTGTGGAATTCGCCGCCGTACAGCAGGCATGCGTCACGCATGCTCCCGGGCGCATCGACCAGGTGGACACCCAACGGTCCGAGCGTATAGGTCGCGCCAGCCTCGGTGATCCTGCCTAGCTCGTACGGAAGTCTCTCGGCGATACCGATCGAGTCCAGCCCGCGCATCAGCCGATACATGAGGTCCTGTGGAACGGCGGTGCGGGTACTCAGCTCGGCGACCGTGCGATCGGCAGCAGTGAGGAGGTCGGGTATGCGCAGCTCGACCCCAACGCGCGCCAGTTGCGCGCGCCATCCACCCGTCAAGAGTTCGATCACAGATGTCTCCGTCTGGCCGGACCCGGTCATGCTTCGGGTATCCAATCGCGTCGAATCTGTGGGATCGCGATTCCCAATGCTCGCATGTGTTCCAGCGGGTTGGTGTACTCACGCGTCGATACAATCAGCCCGTCCCAGAACTCGAACCGGTGCACGAAATTGTTGCGATAGTGACCTCGGGGGTAGCTGGGAAACAGAATTGTTCCCTCTCCTGTGCATTCAACCCATGCAGTGCGGCCGTTGTCGTCGAGATGAATTTCGACATCGTGCCACTGCCAGTCGGGCAGGACTTGGATAGAGAGCTCGTTGTGCTTACGCAGGTCACCGCGGCCACGAACCGTGATCGGTTTGCCGCGATCGGTGAACCACAACGACGCAGAGCCGTTCTCGTCATAAAGCTGGTAACGATTTAGGCGCGCCTCGTGACTGACGTCGAGGTACGCGTCAATCAATTCGAGTCCAGGTTTCAATGCCACTCTCCTTCGCCGATCTACGGTTGAAGTCGGTCCCAGGACCATCCGGCCGATGCCCGGGTGTAGCGCAGTCGCTCGTGCAGGCGGTCTGTTCCGTTCGCCCAGAACTCGATTGTCGATATGACGAACTCGTATGCTGTGTATCGCGCGGGTCGAGGCAGGCGTCCTTCGGCAGCCAACCGGGCTGCACGAGAACGCAGTTCGGTGGGATCTGTCAGGTTCGCGCTCTGCTCGGATGCGACCGTCATCGCGTGGGTAAAGGTCGGCCGCTTGTCCCAAAGTCGATCGGACGATGCTTCATCGAGAGCGATCATTCGGCCCTCGAACTGCAATTGCTGGCTCGTTTCCCTCCAGTAGAGTACGCCGCTGGCTCGCTCGTTCGACCTAACATCCTGCGCCTTCCGGCTCGTTGAGTGAGTGGCGATGACCAGACCGGCATTGGTCACTTCGCCAACCACGACGATGCGACTTGATGGGTGGCCGCTAGCGTCCACCGTCGCAAGCGCGAGAGCCAACGGTTCTCGTACTCCGAGCTCGGCGGCCCGCTCGATCCATCTGTGTAGCAACGGCATTGGATCGGATGGCGGTGACTGATATTCGGGGAACTCCGCCGGCCGAGTGGCCGTCATCGACTCGGATCGGTGGCGTTCGGCAAGGTCAGACATGCATTCGACCTTCCGCGCACAGGACGCCGTGGCCCCAGACCTGAACCATCCGGGATCCCCCTTCGTGGTCTTGTGAGACACACGCGTACATGTCCGACGGCCTCCCTATCTCGACACCCTGGGTGATGCATAGGGGCGTGCCGAGTCGGGCCGCTCCATGGCGGGCGAGGTGTATGGCGATCGGGCCAGCGGCCGAACCGGTCGCGGCGTCCTCGACCACACCGTAGGCCGGCGAGAACATTCGATTTCGCCACTGCGTCCCGGACCCGGCAAAGCAGTTCACAGCCATATCTTCGAAGGCACCAAGCGCACGATGATCGGGCCGCAGGCTCGTCAATTCAGCGACACTGGCCAGGCCGACGAGGACGTGCCGCGGGCCGTTGTGGTAAATCTCCAACGGCATCGCGGACTCAGTCACACCGAGGGCACCCAAAAGTTCCTCCCACTGGTCGAACGTCTTCACCGTCGGAGTGGGCTGTGTCATTCGCACGCAAGTGTCATCTTCCGATAGACGCACCGGAATTCGCCCCACTTGGGTATGCAATCCGAGCTCGCCGTCCTCGGCTTCCGTTGCGAGCGCAAGCGCCGTGCCCAGCAGCGGATGGCCCGCAAACGCGAGCTCATTGACCGGGGTGAAGATCCTCACCGAGAACTCTCCACGTTGTGGCCGGGGAACCACGAAAGTGGTCTCCGAGAGGTTCATCTCCCGAGCGACGCGTTGCATCAGCTCCGCGCTCATCCCGTCTGCGTTGCCGAAGACTGCCACCGGATTGCCGTGCAGCCTGGTCTTGGTGAAACAGTCGACCGTCACAAAGCGCCTCATCAATCCGCCTCCGCGCGAACCCGTGACGTCGCCAAGACGTGATCGATCTCCCGAGCCAGAAGATCCGGTCCATTCATCGTCAGCACGGACTCCGGGTGAAACTGCATCGACGACAGGCCAGGCGCCCGCATGGCGTGTACTTCGCGCGTCGCGCGATCAAAGGCGATCTCCAGGCCGGCCGGCGGCGGCTGATCTCCGGCCAGTATTGCTGCGAAGGAATTGTAAAAGCCGACCCGCTCATGCGCACCGAACAGATCGATCTCCTGCTGCACCCCTTGGTTTGGTGTCTGCTTGCGTTGAACTGGTAGGCCCATCCTGGCCGACAGGATTTGATGGCTGAGGCAGATGGCGAGCATTGGCTGTCTCGAAGCCAGCATCCGGTCCGCAAGAAGCCCAAGGACCTGATTCTTCGGTAACGACAGATCGGTTGGGTCACCAGGGCCGGGACCGAGAATGAGCAAGTCAAAGTCATCGTCGAGAGCTTGGACGTCGTCGACGCGGTGCCTGCGCACATCGATCCCGATCGCGTCCAGTTGGGCGTCGAGCATCGCGGTGAACGAATCCTCCGCGTCTATCAACAGGCCACGGCAGCGCCTCTGCATCGACCGCGCTGGGCGTCCGCCGACCCAGAACTGAGACAGGCGTGAGTTACGTTGCGTAAGAGCGCGCTGCACAGACTCGGTGTGCAGGTCGGGAGCCCGTGCAGTTCGCGCGAAGGAGGCGAGGAGAGTCGCGACTTTGGTGTGGGTCTCCGCAACCTCGGTTCTGGGATCCGAACCGCTAACGAGGGTCGCTCCGACGCCGAGGCGGACTCCGCCCTCCGAGTCAATCTCACACGTGCGTATGAGAATGGCGGAATCCAGGGCCGCCGTCCCGTCGTCATCGGATTCAATCAATGCGGCTACCCCGCTGTAGTACCCCCGAGGAGATGGCTCGTGCCGAGCGATTACCCGGCAAGCGTTCTCCAACGGCGCACCAGTGACGGTCGGAGCGAGCAGCGTCTCGCGGAGAACGACCCGCGGGTCCTCTTCGCAGCGGCCCTCGATTCGATACTCGGTGTGAGCAAGGCGCGCCATGGTGCGCAAGAACGGCCCGGTGACAGTCGGGGCTTCCGAGCAGATCTCAGTCATCATCTTGAGTTCCTCGTCCACAACCATGAAGAGTTCACTCGTCTCCTTCTGATCGCGAAGAAACCGCAGGACGCCCAGTTCGCTCGGACCCGTCGCCGGGTATCGGTAGGTGCCGCTGATTGGTGTCATTGCGGCAACGCCGCCTCGCAAACTCACGTGCAGTTCAGGACTCGCGCCGACTAGGGTGCGACCGCCCGCGTGCACGAGAAAGGTCCAGTGCGCCGATACCTCGTTCGCCAGTAATCGGCGCAACACGCTAGGACCCGCATTCGCGCCGGGCCGGGCCAGGCGCGCCTCATACTGTCGGGCGAGCACGAAGTTCGCACCGTCACCGGCACTGATCACGTGCTGTTTGACGGTGTTCACCATGTCGGCGTATTCGTCGTCGGACTGGTCGAATGCTCCGTCCAAAAGTTCGGTGTCGACATCAGGCAGGGCTTCAAGTGCCTCACTCATCGAGATGTCCTCTTGGGAGGATGATCGGATGGCAAGGAGTGGGGTGCCGTCGTCCACGCAGCTAAACCCTCGCTCTGAGACCTGCCGAAAAGGAACGACTGCAATGGTTGGCCCACTGTCGCCATCGGGCAGTTCATCGATGGTCCGGGGGTAAGCGACATCCCCCACGTGAACAGTGACTGTCTGGTCGTCACCGCGTGCGATGATGGCGAAGGCCGGTGGCGGTGATTTAAGGATTCGCTGCAGCAGATTCATGCGACTACCTCGGTGCTCATAATGATCTGAGCGCAACGGCGACCGGCGTAGTCCAAGGCCCACCGGTGCTCCTGCTCGGAGAAATCAGCGACGGCATCAGCGACGATGAAGGTCTGCACGTCGTTGGTGAAGGCGTCGAGAGCAGTCGCCAGAATGCCGACATGGGCGTACACCCCGCACAGCACCAGCTGGTCCCGTCCGGACTCCCGCATGCACTGGAGCAGATCCGACCGGTGAAACGCGCTATAACGCCACTTCGTGAAATGCCAGTCACTTGGGTGAGGAGCGAGCTCCGGCATAATTTGACGCTGATCGGGCGAGGCCTTCATCCCTGGACCCCAAAAATCGTTCAGCAGACCCCGCTCGGTGCTGGTCATATCGCCCGGCTGTGCAGAGAACGCTACGATCGCCCCTCGCTCACGGAGCGCTTGAGTGACCGCGGCGACGTTGCCGACGAGATCCGCTCGCATTTGTTCGGGGAATGGCTCCACGAAGTACCGCTGCATATCGTGGACTAGGACGAGAGTGCGCGCCGGCGAAACGATCCAATCCAACGCCACCGGCAGCATCGGCCGGTGGACAGGCAACCGGTAGCTGTCGATGATCGGCAAGCCGACCCCGCTCGCTGTGGTGTTCACCGCACACCACCCCGCGCCCACGCCGAAGCAACGCGTGTTGCCTGTTCAGGGTTCAACCGGGGGTCACACAGAGTGCGGTACGCATCCGGGTCAGCTGTGCCGTCACCTAGGTCACACTCGGTGACCGCGTCCGGCGTGGCTTCCAAGTGGAGTCCGCCGGGGTGTACGCCAGCGTTGCGGACTATTCGGACAAAACTCTCGGCTTCCGCGACGATGTCCCGAGCCATTCGTGTCTTTCGACCCGCGACCGTGATGGTGTTGCCGTGCATCGGGTCGCACATCCAAATCACGGGATGCCCGGCATCACGAACCGCGCCGACCAGTCTGGGCAATCCCTCACAAACTTGGTCCGCGCCCATCCGCGATATCAGCGTTAGCCGGCCAGGCAGCCGGTGCGGGTCCAGCAACTGACATAGCTCCCGAATTTCTGCAACCCCGACGTCAGGCCCGATCTTGACGGCGACCGGATTAATGACGCGGCTCATCAGCTCCAGGTGTGGACCGTTCAGGTTCCGGGTGCGCGCACCCACCCAGGGCCAGTGGGTCGAGGCGAGAAATAGACGCCCGTACTCGTCGGTACGGACCATGGGCAGCTCGTAGTCCAGGAGCAGTGCCTCGTGCGAAGTCCACGTCCTGGCAGTGCTCCTGACCCCGCGGCTCGGCGTCAGCCAGCCCAGGTGACGCATGACATCGGAAGCCACGAGATAGCCGGTCAAGATTCGCATCGGGTCGGGACGCCGGTCGGACTCCGTTGGCTGCTGGGAGTTGACCATCTCACCGCGATACGCCGTGAGCTCGACACCGTCGACTAACTCAGTCGCACGCGATCGAGGCTTGGAGAATTGACCTGCGATGCGGCCCACTTTGATCACTGGGCGACCCAACTCAGCACTGAGGATCCCGGCGAGCGAACTGATCAAGGCGACCTTGCGGCCCACTGAGATCGGATCCGTCTCCTCAGGGTGTTCTGCGCAGTCGCCGGCCTGGATGACAACTGCGTCGCCACCGGCCACCCGTGCCAATCGCGTCTGCAAGTCGATGACGTGCTCGGGGCGCACCAAGGCTGGGCGTCCCCGCAACGCGGAACGGACCGCGTCTACCCGATCAGGATCGGGCCATTGCGGTTGCTGTAGGGCGGCCCCCATTCGCTCCTCGATCGACGCGAGCGGCCCGGTTCTTTCACGCGGCATGAGATCCATCGTCATAGCGGAATCCCCTCTCTGGAGATCTGCGGAACGTCAATTCCCAGTGCAGCCATTTGCCTGAGCGGGTTCATGAACTCGCGATTGCGCACGATCTTCCCGTTCGCGAGCTCGAATGAATGCATGAAATGGTTCTCATAAAAACCCCTTGGATAGCCGTCGAAATCAATTATGCCGCGCCCGTCGCATTCCACCCAGAAACGGTTTGGGTCATGCGTCGCAAAGATCTCGATGTTGTACCATTGCCAGTCCGGAAAGCAGCGCAGTGACCACTTCGCGTGCTCTGCAAGCCGGTCGCGGCCCTTAGTAACGATCGGCTCGTTCTTGTCCGAGGTCCACAGGCCGCCTTCACCATCCTCGGCGAACATCTCATGCCGGCGGAGCCGAGCCTGCCCAGTGCAGACCATGTACGCCTCAACGGTCGCCTGATTCTGGCTTCGCAGATCCAACTCGCGTGCGAACTCTCCCGGATCCGGCTTCCGCAGAAACTTGTTTTCCGACATCTCGTCCTCCCCTTACTCAAATCTGATTGCACCCACCGTGGAGCCACACCGCGCTCGTGCCACACCCCGGTCGATCGGCCAATCGAAAGCCTGTGGGCCGCCTGGGCGTCGCCACAAGGCCCGCTGAATGAAGCCGCGGGAAACCCGCACGATAGGTGCTGTTCACACACTGTCACCCCGCGTCCATGACTCGCTGAATCATGTTCCATGCCAACGGTTTTCGCGATATTCATCCGTGCCTCCGCGGCCCTCGACGGTCCGGCCTCATAGCCCGAGGCGCATGCCGTCATACCCCAACTGGTCTTGGACGTCATGTCCGCTGCGACATAACTTCGAAGCATCTTGATGCGCTTCGAAGGAGGGACGATGGTCGCAGTCGACGCAGTGCCCGAAGCACGACCGTCCAGGACGACCGGAGTGCTGCTCGGTGTCGTGCGCGTGCTCGCGGTGATCCAGGTCGTCGCCGTCATGGGGCAGGCATCGTTCGCCGGACTCTTCCTCAGCGGCCGTTACGACATGCTCGGCCTGCACCAGCACGGCGCCGATCTGGTTTGGTACGGCGGCCTGCTCCAGCTGCTCGGCACCCTCGGGCTCGGCTGGTCGAGCCGCTCGTGGACCGCCGCGGGTTTCACCGCGCTGATCGTGATCGCGGAGACCGCTCAATACTTCGCCGGCGTCGCCGGCGCGCTCTACGTGCACATCCCACTCGGGGTCAGCATCGCCGTCGGGGTCGTCCTCTTCGCCGTGTGGATCTTCCGGTCGAAGCGTCGGTCCGGCTCATCGGAGCAGCCATGACCGACATATCACGCCGCATGTTCGTCGGTGGGGCCGTCGGCGCGGGCCTGACCGTCGGCGCGGGAGTCGGTCTGCCGGCAGTCATCGGCTCGGGCGGCACCGGGCACCTGGTGCGCAGTCAGCTGGAGCTGCCCGCGCCCTATCGGCTCCCGCTCCCCATCCCGCCTGTCGCTCGCCCCGTCAGCAGCGGGCCAGATCATGACAGCTACCGGCTGGTGCAGCGCGAGGCGATCGCCGAGATCCTGCCTGGCGTGCAGACCCCGATCTGGGGGTATGACGGGAGCTTCCCAGGGCCGACGATTGTCAGCCGCAGCGGTCGCCGGACCGAGGTAGAGCACGACAACCAGCTGCCCGTGCCGACGGTAGTCCATCTCCACGGAGCTCGCACTCCCGCCGAATCCGACGGATACCCAACTGATTTGGTGCTGCCCCGTAACAATTGGCCGGGCTCTGCACCAATGGGCGACCGGCTCGCCAACCTTGCCCGCGGATCGCGGCGCTATGTGTATCCCCTGCAGCAGCCGGCTGCCACCCTCTGGTACCACGATCACCGGATGGACTTCACCGGCCCCGCCGTCTACCGCGGCCTAGCCGGGTTCCACGTGGTCACCGACGACCGCGAGCAGGGCCTCGGGCTGCCCTCCGGGGAGCGAGACCTGCCGCTGATGATCGCCGACCGCGCGTTCACCGCTGACGGGCAGTTCGCCTATCCGTCGAAGGACCCGACGCTGACCCGCACACCCGGTGTCCGGGAGACCTACATCGACGGCGTTCTCGGCGACGTCATCCTGGTCAACGGTGCGCCCTGGCCTGAGCATGCGGTCGACGCTGCACGCTATCGCCTGCGCATCCTCAACGCTTCCAATGCTCGTCGCTACGACCTCGCGTTTCGGGTCGACGGCAAACCGGTGCCGTTCGTGCAGGTCGGCGCCGACCAGGGCCTGCTCGATCGGCCGCGAGCGCATGAGCACCTCGTCATCGCCCCGGCCGAACGATTCGATGTCGTCATCGACTTCGCGAAGGTCCAAGTGGGCGCCAAGGTCGAACTGGTCAACTCTCTCGGCAGTGGCACGACCAGCCGCGTCATGCGCTTCAACGTCGCGCGCCGCGCCGCAGACGAGAGCCGGATCCCGGCTGAGCTCAGGCGGATTCAGCCACTCCGGCGCTCAGATGCCACCGTGACTCGGGAGTTTTCGTTCCGCGCCGGAAAGGTCCACGGAGGGCACGCGGGTTGGGTGATCAATGGCCGCCCCTTTACCCCGGACTACTTCGCCGCGGAGCCAAGACTGGGAGCGGTCGAGATCTGGCGCTTCATCACCGACTTGCACCACCCGATCCACCTGCACCAGGTGGGCTTCCAGGTGCTGTCCCGGGGCGGCAAGGAGCCGGGAGTATTCGACACCGGTGTGAAGGACACCATCGACCTCCGGCCCGGCGAAGCCGCCGAAGTCATCACCCGGTTCGACGCATACCGAGGGCGATTCGTCTTCCATTGCCACAACTCCGAGCACGAAGACATGGCCATGATGGCCAACTTCCGAGTGATCTGATCAGCAACTCTCAACGAAAGGCAGATCCATGCCCAGCACAATCGCGATCGTCGGCGCCAGCCTCGCCGGTGCACACGCCGCCAGTGCGTTGCGCGACCGTGGTCACGACGGCGCCATCGTTCTCGTCGGCGCAGAGAAGCACCTGCCGTATCAGCGGCCGGGTCTGTCCAAGGGATACCTCCTGGGCAAGGACGGACCCGAAGAGCTGCTCGTACACCCGGAGGATCGCTACCGGGAGTTGGACGTCGACCTCCGTCTCGGCACGCGGGTGACCGCCGTCGACACCGCGTCGCGACGACTGGCCGTGGACGACGGCGACGACATCGTCTACGACCAGTTGCTCATCGCGACGGGCGCTCGGCCACGCACGCCTGCCCTGCCCGGGATCGACCTTGACGGCGTGCACTACCTCCGCACGATCGACGACTCCGATGCGCTTCGGGCACGCCTCGCACCCGGGGTGCACCTGACCATCGTCGGTGCGGGCTGGGTGGGTTCGGAGGTCGCGGCCACGGCGCGTTCCCTCGGCGCCGAGGTGACTGTGCTCGATCCACTCACGGCTCCGCTCGAGTCCGTCCTGGGCGCCGAACTCGGCCGGGCGTTCGGCGTTCGGCACACGGACAACGGAGTGGACTTGCGCGCCGGTCGGCTCGTCACCGGCATCGACGGCAAAGGTGGCCGCGTCACGGGGGTTCGCACCGACGGTGGCGACGTCATCGACACCGATCTGGTGTTGATCGCCGTAGGCGCCGAGCCCAATACCGAGCTCGCCCAACGCGCGGGCATCCGCGTCGACCGTGGAGTCCTGGTCGACGACCAGCTACGCACCAGCGCACCCGAGGTGTATGCCGCAGGTGACGTCGTGAGGGCGGATCATCCTCGCTATGTGGAGGCCATTCGGGTCGAGCACTGGGACAACGCAATGCAGCAGGGTGGTTTCGCCGGCTCGTCGATGCTGGGCGCGGACGGCGTCTACGAGCGAGTGCCCTACTTCTTCTCTACCCAGTACGACGTGACCATCGAAGTCACCGGTCGGCCCGACGCGGCGCACCGGCTGGTCGTGCGGGGTGACCCAACCGGCAGCAGTTTCATGGCGTTCTGGTTGCAGGACAACGTGATTGAGGCCGGCCTCAACGCAAACTCCTGGGGCGCCGCCGACTCCATCCGCAGCCTGATCGAGAGCCGTGCTCAGGTCGATGCAGCAGCCTTGGCCGACGAGTCCGTGCCGCTGGACGAGCTCGGGCAACAACTCACGACACGGTGACCGACACCGAGTGATAACCACTCGACCCGTCGGGCGCCGGCGGCGCGACGACCGCACTCTGCACCTGGCCGGCAGCGTCGATCGCGCGGACGGTCAGCGTGTGGTGCCCGGGCGTCGCAGGCCACTCGTAGACCCACTGCCGCCACACGTCGGCACCGGCGGACGTGCCGAGCCGGGCGTCCTGCCAGTCGCCGGAATCGACTCGCACCTGGACCTTTTCGATGCCGGTGTGCTGGTGCCAGGCGACGCCCGCGACCGCGACGGTGCCGGCTTTCAGCTTCGCTCCATTGCGCGGCACGTCGATGCGGGACGAGGTCTTCACCGGCCCCTTCGCGGACCAGCCGCGCGGTGTCCAGTAGCCCATGTCCTTGGCGTAGGTCGTCACCTTGAGCTCGGTGAGCCACTTGGTCGCGCTGACGTAGCCGTACAGCCCGGGCACCACCAGCCGCACCGGGAACCCGTGCTCAGCCGGCAGCGCCTCGCCGTTCATCGCGACGGCGAGCAGCGCGTTGCGATCGTCGGTCAGCGCCTCCACCGGGGTGCCCGCGGTGAAGCCGTCGACGCTGCGCGACAGGACCATGTCGGCACCGGACTGGATGCCCGCTTCGGCGAGCAACTCACGCACCGGCCACCCGGTCCAGATCGCGTTGCCGTTGAGGCTTCCACCCACTTCGTTCGACACGCACATCAACGTGACCATGGCTTGCTGCATCGGCTTGGAAAGCAAAGTCTGCCAGTCCATTTCGATTTCGCGGTCGACCATCCCGGTCACCCGGAGCCGCCACCCGGCGGGGTCGACCTGTGGCACGGTGAGCGCGGTGTCGATGCGGTAGAACTCGCCGTTGGGCACCACGAACGGTGTCACCCCTGACACGCCGACACTCGCCCCCGCCGGGATCGTCACCGGCCGTCCGACCCGCGGCACCCGGAACGCCCGCCGTGCGTCCTGCACCGCACGGGCACCGGTGCTCCACGCCCTGCCGGCGATGCCGAGCAGGACCGCGCCGGCCGCGGCTCCCCCGGCCAGCAGCACGGCCCGGCGCCGGTCGAGCGTGACAAGGCGCTCGTCGGAAGCGTTGGGCACTAGTAGATTTCGCCGCCACTGAAAGAGCACGCCTAGACCGGTGACCGCGCCGACGAGCAGCGGTAGGACGTCGAGCGCCCCGGCGTGCGGCCGGGACGTCACCGCCGCGGCGGCCACCGCCACGAGCACAACGAAGAGCACGAGTGCGGTGGTGAATCGGGTCCGCGCCAACCAGCCGATGAGCAGACTCAGCAGCACCAGCACGACCGCGATGCCGCCGAGCAGCACCTGCTTGTCATGAGTGCCGAAATTGTCGACGGCGAAGGTCTTCAGCCAGGGCGGTGTTCGGTCGATGAACGCGCCGCCCACCGCGAGCACCGGTGACGGAGTCCCGTTGCTCCAGCCCATGCGCAGCACGACACCGGCCAGGAATTCGGCGAGCCCGACCGTGACGACACCCGCGAGCAGGCCGCCGAGCGGTGCAAGCGCCCACGACGGCTTGGTGGTCGGTGCCTTCTGGTGCATGGCCCGATCGTGTCACGCATTCCTGGCACCTGACTCAGGAAGCAGTCAGCACCTCGGCCAGATCGGCCCGCAGCGCCTGCAGCGCCTTGGCGCGGTGCGAGATCGCGTTCTTCTCCTGTGCATCCAGCTCGGCGAGGGTGCGGCCGTCGGGCAGTTCGAAGATCGGGTCGTAACCGAAACCACCCGCGCCGCGCTGGTCGCGGGTCAGTCGCCCGTGCAACTCGCCGAAGCGCACCCGCTGCGTGCCGTCCGGCAGGGCGAGTACGACGCAGCACGCGAAGTGCGCGGCGAGTCGCTCGGCGTCGACGTCGCCGGTCTGCGCCAGCAGGAGGTCGATGTTCGCCTGGTCCGCGCCGTGCGCGCCCGACCAGCGCGCCGAGAAGACACCGGGGCAGCCGCCGAGCACATCGACGGCAAGACCTGAATCGTCAGCGATCGCAGGCAGTCCCGTCGCCTTTGCGACCGCGTGCGCCTTGAGCGCGGCGTTCTCCTCGAAGGTCACGCCGGTCTCGACGACGTCGTCCACGCCCTCGAACGACGCGACCGACACGACCTCGACCCCGGCGAGTTCGGGCACCGAGGCGACGATCGCCTGCATCTCGCGCAGCTTGCCCGCGTTGCGGGTGGCGAGCACGACCTCCCTCACGTCGAGGTCATTCACTGGAGGCGCTCCCGCGCGGGCGCGTCGAGCGCGGCCCGCTGCAGCGTGGTCAGCTCGGCGATGCCCTTCTCGGCGAGGCCGAGCAGGGCGTCGAGTTCGGCGCGGTCGAACGGCGCACCCTCGGCGGTGCCCTGCACCTCGACGAAGCCGCCCCCGCCGGTCATCACGACGTTCATGTCGGTCTCGGCGGTGGAGTCCTCGGGGTAATCGAGATCGAGCACCGGTGTGCCCTTGACGATCCCGACGCTCACCGCCGCGACCGACCCGGTCAGCGGCTGTGCCTTGGCGGCGATCAGGCCACGCTTGCGAGCGTCCTCGACGGCGTCGGCGAGCGCGACATACGCTCCGGTGATCGACGCGGTGCGGGTGCCCCCGTCAGCTTGCAGCACGTCGCAGTCGACCACGATGGTGTTCTCCCCCAACGCATTCAGGTCGATGATGGCGCGCAGCGACCGTCCGATCAGCCGGGAGATCTCGTGGGTGCGGCCGCCGACCTTGCCCTTGCGGGCCTCACGGTCGGAGCGGGTGTTGGTCGAGCGCGGCAGCATCTCGTATTCGGAGGTGACCCAGCCGCGGCCCTGGCCCTTCATCCACCGCGGCACGCCCTCGGTGAAGGACGCCGCGACCAGCACCCGGGTGCGCCCGAACTCGATCAGCACGCTGCCCTCGGCGTGGTCCAGCCAGTTGCGGGTGATCCGCACCTCGCGCAGTTGGTCGGGGGTGCGTCCGTCGTGCCGGGCTGCGTCGTTCTCGCTCATGCCGACCAGGGTAGAGAGGTCGGCCGCCGCAAAATGCGCTGGGCCGCGAGGGCGAGCGTCGTTACCGTGCTCGGCATGACCGCGATCGAGACCGTCCGGACCCGCCTTCGAACCGACCTGCGGCAGGCGATGCGCGATCGCGACTCCGACCGGGCCTGCACACTGCGCGGTGCCCTCGCCGCCCTCGACAACGCCGAAGCGGTGCCGACCGACGCCAGGGCCGGTGCGATCGAGCAGGCCTCCGTGGGCGCGGGCAGCACCGAGGCGGTGAGGCGTGAGTTGGGCACGGACGACATCCGCGCGATCTTTCAGGCCGAGATCAGCGAACGTCGTTCGGCCGCAACCGATTACGAGTCAGCCGCACCCGACCACGCGGCGGCGCTGCGTGCCGAGGCCGAGACGCTCTCGGCATACCTGTCAGATCTCGTATGACGTGAGCGGCTGCGCGAGCTCGACATCGCCCGGCCAGACGGCCGCGGCCTGGTCGTGGCAGCACTGCGGGTCGTTCCACGGTGGGATGTGCGTGAGCATGAGTCGTTTGACGCCCCCGGCGGTCACGGCCGCCTCGGCGGCGCGGCGTCCGGTCAGGTGCACTCCGACGACCTCGTCGTCGCGGCCCTCGCAGAATGCCGAGTCCATCAGCGCCACATCGGCACCCGCGAGCAACGGTGTCAGCGCAGGAGTGCTGTCGGTGTCGCCGGTGTAGGCCAGGACCGCGTCGTCCGCCTCGACGCGCAGCCCGAATGCGGTCACCGGGTGGTTGACCCGGTAGGAGGTGACGGTGAACGGCCCGACCTCGAAGGAGCCGCCGTCGACCAGGTCACGGAAGTCGAACTCCGGCCGCAACAGGTCGGGGTCCTCGGCCTCCTCGTCGGTGACGCCGGCCGCGCGCGCCGCGCGCAGGTCGGTGCCGGGCGGGCCCCAGACCGGCACGGTGAGGGGCTCGTCGGACTGCGGGTGGTAGCGGTAGATCACGTGCAGCCCCGACAGGTCCGCGCAGTGGTCCGGGTGCAGGTGCGAGATCACGATCGCGTCGAGCGCGGCCGGGTCCAGGAAGCGCTGCAGCACCCCGAGGGCGCCGTTGCCGAAGTCGAGCAGGAGGTTCCAGTCACGTCCCTCGTGCTCGGCCTGGATCAGATAGCACGAAGCGGGTGACTCGGGGCCGGCGAACGAGCCGGAGCAACCGACGACGGTCAACTTCATGACGCTCCCGCCTCGACCCCGACGTGATGGAAGTTGTTCCGGAAGACGTGATCGAACTCCGGACCGAGCCCGAGGAATCTCCTTGACAGCTTTCGGAATTCGTCGGTGTCACCGGTGGTCGTGAAGGAATGCCCGGGCGGCGGCAGGGCGTCGTCGCGCAACATGTCACCGTCGGCGAGCACGCGGTAGACGTCCTTGGCGGTCTCCTCCGCCGAGGACACCAGCGTCACCCCGTCGCCCATCACGTAGGAGATGACGCCGGTGAGCAGCGGGTAGTGCGTGCAGCCCAGCACGAGGGTGTCGATCTGGTCGCGCTGCAGTGGCTCCAGATAGGCGCGGGCGCACTCGATGAGTTCGGGACCGGCGGTGATCCCGGCCTCGACGAACTCCACGAAACGCGGGCACGGCACGCTCGCCACCTGCAGGTCGGGCGCGGCGGCGAAGGCGTCGATGTAGGCGCCGGACTGATGCGTGCCGCGGGTGGAGATCACGCCCACCCGTGCGTTGCGGGTGGCCCGCACCGCACGCCGCACCGCGGGCCGGATCACCTCGACGACCGGCACGTCATACCGCTCACGCGCGTCGTGCAACACCGCCGCCGACGCGGTGTTGCACGCGATGACAAGGGCCTTGACGCCGTGCGCGACCAGCCGGTCGAGGCATTCCAGGGCATAGGCGCGGGCCTGCCCGATCGGCCGCGGGCCGTATGGCGCCCGCGCGGTGTCCCCGAGGTAGGCGATCGACTCGTGCGGGAGCTGATCGAGCACTGCGCGAGCGACGGTCAGACCGCCGTACCCGCTGTCGAAGATCCCGATCGGCGCGTCAGACACGATGTCCAGGGTAAAACGTCGGCGACGCACGGATGACCATTCGGCGCGTCACGCCGATCACACCGCAGTCACTCGTCGTCGTGGCGCACGAAGATGTTGTCGAGCACGCCGATGTCGCTCACCTCGACCTCGACCCGTTGACCCGGCTCGACCGGGCCGACGCCCTCGGGCGTGCCGGTGAGGATCACGTCACCGGGCAGCAGGGTGAATGCGTGCGACGCGTAGGAGATCAGCGTCGGGATGTCGAAGATCAGGTCGGCGGTGGTGCCGTCCTGCACGGTCTCGCCGGCGACGCGGGTCCGCACCCGCTGCGCGCCCGGGTCCAGGTCGGTCTCGATCCACGGCCCGAGCGGGCAAAAGGTGTCAAAGCCCTTCGCGCGGGCCCACTGCCCGTCCGGCTTCTGCAGGTCGCGCGCGGTGACGTCGTTGGCACAGGTGTAGCCGAAGATCGCGGTGCGCGCCTCGTCCGGGCTGACGTCCTTGCAGAGCCGGCCGATGACCACGGCGAGCTCGCCCTCGTAGTCGACCCGCTGCGATTGCGGCGGCATCACCACCGGGTCACCGGGGCCGACCACCGCGGTGTTGGGGATGAGGAACATCAGCGGCTGTTTCGGCACCTCGTTGCCGAGCTCGGCCGCGTGCTCGGCGTAGTTGCGGCCGATGCCGATGATCTTCGACCGCGGGATGACCGGCGCGAGCAGCCGCACCTGCTCGACCGTCGTGGTGACTCCGGTCAGCTCGATCTTGGTGTAGAGCGGGTCACCGCTGATCTGGGCGATCTTCTCCCCCGCCCCGTCGACCAGCCCGTATGTCGGATCGTCTCCCGTGGTGTATCTCGCGATGCGCACCGGACAACCCTAGTGCGTATGACGGGAGTCGCGATGCCTCAGTCGCGACGCCGGCGGGTGCGCACCACCGCACCGCCCGCCACCGCTGCCGCGCCGACCGCGAGCGCGCCCGCACCGACCAGCAGACCGTCGTTGCTCCCGCCGGCCGCACCACCGTCGGTGATGATCGGCGGCCCGGTCGTGGTCGACGTCGCGGTGGTGGTCGACGTCCCGGTTGAGCTCGCGGTGGTGGAGGTGCTCGTGGAGCCGGACCCACTCGGGCTCGGGCTGGTCGGCGGCGCTGCCGGGATCGCGGCGATGACCGCCTTGGCGATCTGCGGGTAGCCGAGGTCGTTGGCGTGGATGTCCTGCTTGGCGCACATCCAGGTCCACTCACAGATGCGCGCGACGTTGAGCGGCAGCTCGCCATACGGGGCAACGGTTTTGGTGGTGGTGAAGTCGGTGCTGGAGAACTCGGTGGCGACGTCGGCGACCGGCGCCTCGATGCCCTTGGCCGCGCTCTCGATCGAACCGTTGAGCTGTGCCTGCAACTGCACCGAGGTCTTGGCCAGGCTCTGCCCACTGGTGCCGGTCAACCACGCGGCAAGGAACGGGTTGTAATAGTTGGCCACCACGATCCGCGCGTTCGGCGCGGCGGCGCGCAGCTTGCCCAGGATGTTGGGCATGTCGGCGGCGACCTCACCGAGCCCCTTGGCGATGCACTGCAGATCGACCTTGCTGGTCGTGGCGCACTTCTGCACGTTGTTGGCGCCGATGTCGATCGTCACCAGGCTGACCTGCGGGTTGGCCTTGAGGAAGGCGACGGCGGCGTCCACCTGGTTGCCCTGCGGGTAGCTGCACTTGCCGCCGCCGAGCATGGTGGTGGTCGTCTCGCCGGAGCAGGAGAGGTTCTCCAGTTGCACGCCCGGCTCGGTCTGCTTGAGGTGGGCCAGGACGTCGCCGACGTAGCCGCCGGTCTTGTCGTCGCCCTGCCCCGGCTGGTAACCCGCGGCGAGCGAGTCACCGAGCGCCACGTAGTAGCTGCCGGACGACGAGGGAGCCGCGTTCGCCGACTGAGTGAACACTGCGGCGCCGCCTGCCGACGCGGTCGCGAGCGCCAGGGCACTTGCCACACGCAGAGCACGAGACATGGATTTCCTCCCGGAAGTGAGCCGAATCACGGCTACTCTGCCACGTTTTACCCTGGTCCGGATGGCTGATCTGCAGATCCTGGCGCCGGAGGTATGGCGCCCGCGCGCCCTTACTCACCAGGCGCGCGTCGACGCCCTGACCCGCGCACACCGCGAACGTTCCGCGGGTGGCCGCGCGCACCCGGTCGAGGACTTCCTCTTCACCTATTACTCGCATCGGCCGCGGCTGCTGCGCCGGTGGCACCCAGGCGCGGGCGTGGCGTTGACCCATGCCCCCGAGCACTCGGAGTGGAAGTTCTACCGCGCCGTTGATGGGGCGGTGTCGGTCGACGTCGACGCGTTTGTTGCGCAGCGCGGCAGCACGGTGCGCTTCGTCCGGTCGCTGCTGTCGGCGACCGCGGGACGGTCGGCCAGCCTCGGCTGCTTCGGGCTGCACGAGTGGGCGATGGTCTACCGGGCGCGGGACATCCGGCACGAGGCGTGGCCGCTGCGGCTCGGACAGGACGGCACCAACGAGGTGGTCGAGCGGCATACGGTGCGGTGCTCGCACTACGACGCGTTCCGCTTCTTCACCGACGACGCCAGACCGCGCAACACTCTGGCCCCGACGAGGGCGACGCAGGTCGCCGACGAACAGCCGGGCTGCCTGCATGCCGGCATGGACCTCTACAAGTGGGCCTACAAGCTGACGCCCGCGCTGCCGAGCGAGCTGGTCGCCGACTGCTTCGAGCTGGCCCGCGACGTGCGCACCCTCGACATGCGCGCCTCGCCATACGATCTGAGCGAGCTGGGTTACCTGCCCGTGCCGATCGAGACGCCCGAGGGCAAGGCCGAATACGTCCGCCAGCAAAGGGCATTCGCCGACCGAGGGCAAGCGTTGCGGGCGCGGCTGGTCTCTGCCTGCGACGCGCTCCTCACCTGCGAGGCAGCACTCCCTGCTTGAGCAGCCCGTAGCTGAACGAGTCGACCAGCGCGGTCCAGCTGGCATGCACGATGTTCGGCGCCACTCCGAGGGTCTGCCAGCTGTCCTTGCCGTCGCTGGTCTCGATCAGCACGCGGGTCGTCGCGTCGGTGCCGTGCGCGGCGTCCAGGATGCGCACCCGAAAGTCGATCAGCTCGAACGTCGCAAGCTCCGGGTAGGCGTCGGTCAGGGCCTCGCGCAGCGCGTGGTCCAGCGCGTTGACCGGGCCGTTGCCCTCGCCAGTGGCGACGACCCGTTTGCCGGCGGCCGTGAGCTTGACCGTCGCCTCCGACAGTGACGGTGACTGGTCGCCGGATTCGGTGATGATCCGCCAGGATTCGGCGTCAAAGTAGTCGAGCTTCTCGCCGGTGACCTCCTCGCGCAGCAGGAGCTCGAACGACGCGTCGGCGGCGTCGAAGGTCCAGCCCTGCTGCTCCAGCTCCTTGACCCGGCCGACCACGCGGCCGAGCAGGTCGGGCTGGCCGGTGAGGTCGTAGCCGAGCTCCTTGCCCTTCAGCTCGATGCTGGCGCGCCCGGCCATGTCGGAGACGAGCGTGCGCATCGAGTTGCCGACCAATGACGGATCGGTGTGCTGGTAGAGGTCCGGGTCGACCTTCAACGCGGAGGCGTGCAGGCCTGCCTTGTGCGCGAAAGCGCTTGCCCCGACATACGGTTGGCGGCTGTAGGGCACCACGTTGGTGACCTCGCTGATCGCATGCGACAGGTGCAGCGCCTGGCGCAGTCGCTCGGGTTCGACCACCTCGCGGCCTTGCTTGAGCTGCAGGTTGCTGACCACGGTGACCAGGTCGGCGTTGCCGGTGCGTTCGCCATAGCCGTTGATCGTGCCCTGCACATGGCTCGCACCGGCCTCCACCGCGGCCAGGGAGTTGGCGACCGCGCAGCCGGTGTCGTTGTGGCAGTGGATGCCGAGGCGCGCCTGCGTGCCGGCGATGACCTCGCCGACGACGTCGGTCACCTGGGGCGGCAGCATGCCGCCGTTGGTGTCACAAAGGGCGATGACCTCGGCGCCGGCGGCAGCGGCGGTGCGCACGACCTCCAGTGCGTATGCCGGGTCGGCACGATAGCCGTCGAAGAAATGCTCGGCGTCCAGGAAGACCGAACGCCCTTCTCCCACCAGGAAACTCACGGTGTCCTGGATCATCGCCAGGTTTTCCTCGGGCGTGGTGCGCAGCGCCTCCGTCACGTGCCGCGAGTGCGACTTGGCCACCAGCGTGACGACGTCGGTCTGCGCGTCGAGCAGCGCGCGCACCTGCGGGTCGTCCGCGGCAACAGCACCGGCCCGCCGGGTGGAGCCGAACGCCGCGAGCTTGGCGCTGCGCAGGTCGAGCGCGGTGCGGGCCTGCCGGAAGAACTCGGTGTCCTTGGGGTTGGCGCCGGGCCAGCCACCCTCGATGTAGCCGACGCCGAGGTCGTCGAGGTAGGCCGCAATCGCGAGCTTGTCCGCGACCGAGAGGTTCAGCCCCTCCTGCTGCGCGCCGTCCCGCAGCGTCGTGTCGTAGACGTGGAAGTCGCTCATTGCCTTGTCCTTCAGGTGTTTTCGTCGCGGTGTCTTCGGTGGCCGCGTCGGCCGGTCCTCGGCTTCGCATCGGGTGTGGGTGGCCCGGACACGAAAAAACCTCCCGGGGTAACGGGAGGTTGCGCGTCGGACCGGGTCCGACGCGCTAGCTGATAATGACCTGTGCGGCGGTAACCGCGGTCAGTGCTGAAGCCACGGTCGTAGCTTGCCACTGCGCGTCCGGTGCGCGAAATGGGTGTCTCGTGATCCGGACAGAAGCAATCTACGCTGTGATGATGGAGCTGATTTTCGACGACGACGCGTTGGAGACGGCACTTCGCGAGCTCAGTGAACGCGAGGGCCGGCCGCCCGAGGAAGTCGCACGCTCGGCGATCCTTGAGCGGCACCGGGCAGCTGAGCACACCCGCCTCGTCGACGAGGCAACCGATCGAATGGCCGGGAAGTGGGACGAGCTGCTTGGTCGGCTCAAAGACACCTGATCCCTATCCGTCGCCGAGCCCCTCCAGCACCTGCGCAACCCCGTCGTCGGCATTGCTCGGGCAGACGTGGCCGGCTGCGGCGCGCACGTCGGGGTGAGCGTTCGCCATCGCGTATGACGTGCCGGCCCAGCGCAGCATCGGCAGGTCGTTGGGCATGTCGCCGAACGCCCACACGTCTGCCGCGTCGATGCCGCGCGCGGCGCACCAGCGCGCGAGCGCGGACGCCTTGGTGACGCCGGCCGCCGCGATCTCGGCCAGCCCGCCGGCGCCGGAGTAGGACACGACCGCGCGGTCACCGACGAGTTCGGCGACTCGGTCGAGAAACCACTGCTCGGGCACCTGCATGCTGCGCGCGAGCAGCTTGCCGACCACCGCCGTGTCGGCGAGGTCGTCCATCGGGGCCCGCACCGCGTCCGCCGGCACCCACTGGGAGTGCAGGTCCGGATACTCGTGCTCCATGTGCAGCCCGTCGGCGAGTTCGGCCGCGAAGCCGACGCCGGGCAGCTCCGCACGCAGCTCGGCCACCAGCTCGCACACGAGCGAGCGCTCGATCCCTTGTGATTGCAGGAGGGTTCGGCCGCTCACGTCATACACGAAGGCGCCGTTGGCACAGATGGCGAGACCGTGCGCGCCGACGATGTCCTGCAGCGGGTGCAGCCACCGCGGCGGGCGGGCGGTGACCAGCACCGACTCGATGCCGAGCGCGGGCAGCCGGCTCCAGGCGGCCGCGGTGCGCGGCGAGACCGTCCCGTCCGGTGCCAGCAGCGTGCCGTCGAGGTCGCTGGCGACCAGCCGGGGGCGCTTCACCGGGCTAGACCAGGCGCGTCATCCAGCCGCGGGTGTCCTCCGCGCGGCCGTACTGGATGTCGAGCAGGGTCGACCGGATCTTGGTGGCGATCTCGTCGGTGTGACCTTCGCGGCGGTGGTCGACCGAGCCGCCGTCCCACCGGAGCTCACCGACCGGCGTGACGACCGCGGCGGTGCCGCAGGCGAAAACCTCTGCCAACTCACCGTTTTCGGCGGCGTCCTTCCATTCCTGGATCGGGATGCGGCGCTCCTCCGGCGACAGACCAAGGTCCTTGGCGAGCTCGAGGATCGAGCTGCGGGTGACGCCCTCCAGGATCGTGCCGGTCAGCTCGGGGGTGACGATGCGGCCGTCCTTGTAGACGAAGAAGAGGTTCATCCCGCCGAGCTCCTCGATGTAGGTGTGCGTCGAGGAGTCCAGGAACACCGCCTGGTCGCAGTCGTGGGCGATGCCCTCGAGCTGACCGGCCAGTGAGGACGCGTAGTTGCCGCCGCACTTGGCTGCGCCGGTGCCGCCCTCGCCGGCGCGCGCGTAGTCGGTGGAGATCCAGAGCTTGACCGGTTTGATCCCGTCGCCACCGAAGTAGGCGCCCGCCGGGGAGGCGATGACCGAATAGGTGACCTTGCGGGCCGGTCGGACACCGAGGAATGCCTCGGAGGCAAACATGAACGGCCGCAGGTAGAGCGAGGTCTCGGCACCGCCGGAGGCGTCCGGCACCCAGGCCTGGTCGATCGAGACGATCTCGCGCAGCGACTGCAGGAAGTCCTCCTCGGGCAGCTGCGGCAGCGCCATACGCGTGGCACTGCGCGCGAACCGGGCGGCGTTGGCCTCCGGGCGGAAGGTCCAGACCGACCCGTCGGCGTGCCGATAGGCCTTCATCCCCTCGAAGATCTCCTGCGCGTAGTGCAGGACGGCTGCGGCCGGGTCCAGCTGGAAGGGGCCGTATGCCGCGACATTCGCGTCGTGCCAGCCCTTCTCGGCATCCCACTCGATGCGCACCATGTGGTCGGTGAAGTGGTCACCGAAGCCGGGGTTGGCGAGGACCTCCTGGCGCTGCGCATCGCTCGCGCGGTCGGCACGCTCGGTGACGGTGAACTCCAGGGCCATGGCAACCTCCGACGGTTCCGGAACGGGAATTAGTAGGTCTTCCTACTAAGGGTAGAGCCACCGCCGGCGGGGGTTGCGCGGCGGTGTGGCCGCTGCCACAGACGGTCAGCCGATGCGGGCGGCGATCGCGTCGCCTACCTCGCTGGTGGAACGCGGTTTGTCGCCCCGCTCCCCGAGATCGGCGGTGACCGCGTCCTCGATGCGCTGCGCCTCGGCATCGCGCCCGAGGTGGGAGAGCAACAGCGCGACCGAGAGGATCGCCGCAGTCGGGTCGGCCTTGCCCTGGCCCGCGATGTCCGGCGCCGAACCGTGCACCGGCTCGAACATGCTGGGCGCGGTGCGGTCCGGGTTGATGTTGCCCGATGCCGCCAGGCCGATGCCGCCGGTGACGGCCGCGGCAAGGTCGGTGACGATGTCGCCGAAGAGGTTGTCGGTGACGATCACGTCGAACCGGCCCGGATCGGTGGTCAGGTAGATGGTCGCGGCGTCGACGTGCGCGTAGTCGTGGCTGACGTCGGGGAACTCCTTGCCGACCTCCTCGACGGTGCGGCGCCACAGGTGGCCGGCGTGGGTCAGCACGTTGTGCTTGTGCACGAGCGTCAGCTTCTTGCGCTCGCGCGACTGGGCGCGGGCGAAGGCGTCGCGCACCGCGCGCTCGGCGCCGAAGCGGGTGTTGACGCTCACCTCGGTCGCGAGCTCGTGCGGGGTGCCGACGCGCAGCGCCCCGCCGTTGCCGGTGTAGGGGCCCTCGGTGCCCTCCCGCACCACGACGAAGTCGATGCCGTCGGGTGCGACGCGGTCGACGTCGAGCGGTGAGGCGGTGCCCGGGTAGAGCTTGGACGGCCGCAGGTTGATGTAGTGGTCGAGCTCGAACCGCAGCCGCAGCAACAGGTTTCGCTCCAGCACGCCGCTCGGCACACTCGGATCGCCGATCGCGCCGAGCAGGATCGCGTCGTGACCGCGCAACTCCTCCAGCACCGAGTCGGGCAGCGTCTCGCCAGTTGCGTGCCAGCGCTTGGCGCCGAGGTCGTACTCGGTGCGTGCGACCTTCGCGTCGGAGACGGCGTCCAGCACCTTCAGGCCCTCGGCCACCACTTCCGGGCCGATCCCATCGCCGCCGATGACCGCCAGATTGATCGTGTCGCCAGTCGCTGTCGTCATGACGACACCATAGGCGCGCGTCTCGCCATACGATATCTGAGTCTTGTATGTCGGACACGAGTCGGCGTCGGGCGGATCGCAGCGTCGGCGGCAGGGGCTGCGACGGGGGCAGGGGTTGCGCCATACGCCGGTCGCGCGACCCCAGCGAGCCCGCGATCCCTCGCGCCCCCGCAAAACTCACCGAATAGGTGACCGACACGCCGCGATCCGCTCCTCCGACGGCGCGCCACTCCACTTATCGGTGAGTTTCGCTGCAGCCGGACCCGCACACTCACCTATTCGGTGAGTTTCGCTGCAGCCGGACCGCACACTCACCTAATCGGTGAGTTTCGCTGCAGCCGGACCGCACGCTCACCTAATCGGTGAGCTTCGCTGCAGCCGGACCCGCACACTCACCTAATCGGTGAGTTTCGCTGCAGGACGCAGGCCCAGCCCGGGCATGAGAAAGCCCTGGGCAGCGCGGGCTGCTCAGGGCTTCTCGCAGGTTGCTTTCTCGGCACGCCCAGGGCTATCCGACGACGACCTACGTCAGGCGGATCGAGCGAGCCAGCGGGCCACTGCTGACCGCCCGCGACTGGCGCGCGGGGAGCCGAACGAAAGAACTCAGTCGCGCAGGTCCATCGACTCCTGCAACGCGCGGCGGGACTCCTGCTGTTCTTCGGTCATGTCATCCTCCGGGGGATCTCGGTTCGGCTCATCCCCCAAGTTTGGAAGCCGAACGGTGTTGCAAATTAAGGCGATTGCGAGTGGTCAGCGCAGCGCGGGTTCTCCGCGGCGAGGGGCTGACCTAGAGCTCGCCGCGGCTGGGAATGAGGATGATCCACCGCGTCATAACGTCGAAGAGTACGCCGCGTCGTCCACTTCGCGATACCTGATTCTCATGATTCGGACACTTCGGCGGCCATCTCCGCGGCCAGCGCCGACCCTGCCGCGGCGAGGCCCGGCTCGTTGCGGGCGACCACTGCAGCCGCGTCCACCAGCCGGCCGTCGGGGCCGTAGTCGTCCTGCCCGAGCGTGATCGCGACAGGCGGCTCCACCATCCGCATCTTGACGAAGGCGAAGACATTGCGCAGAGCCTCCGCCGCCATACCGCCGCCGCGTCCGCCATAGGTGATGAGCAGGCCGGGCTTGTCGTCCCACTCCGCATAGAGGAAGTCGATGGCGTTCTTCAGTGACGCGGGGTAGCCGCCGTTGTACTGCGGACTGACGAAGACGACCGCGTCGCTGCCCTCGATCAGCTGCGCCCACCGCTTGGTGTGTTCCTGCTGGTAGTCACCCAGCGCCGGCATCCGCGGCTCATCCAGGAACGGCAGGTCGAGCTCGGCGAGATCGGTGACCTCGACGTTCGCCCCCGTCGCGGCGGCAAGCCGGGGGGCGATTTGTTCGGCCAACTGATCGCCGACCCGCACGGGGCGGGTGCTGGCGACGACCAACCGGATCATCGGGGTGGTGGTGCTCATGTCGGACTGCCTCCTGAAGTGGTCTCATGAATCGGAATCTGAATCTCACGATGCGAAACCGACACTGCTGCCCAACGGCAGACCCCCGCGGGGTATTCCGGCCGCCCGGACCAACTGCCAAGTTCACGCCCGTCCGCGGTGCTCGATGCGGTACGAATGACTCATCCGGCGATCACCCGTCGTAGTGCTAGGGATCGGGGGCAGTATGACGAGCGCAGGCCCGCTCCTTGCCGCGGCAGATCTCTCCCCCGATCTGATCGCGATGTCGCGGTGGCAGTTCGCGGTCACCATCGCCTTCCACATGACCTTCCCGGCGATCACCGTCGGATTGTCGGTCTTCCTCGCGGCCGTCTACGGCGCCTACCTACGCACCCACAAGCCGGTCTACCTGCAGATCTTCCGCTTCTGGAAACGGATCTTCGCCGTCGGCTTCGCGCTCGGCGTCGTCGCCGGCACCGTCATCACCTTCGAATTCGGGCTCAACTGGGGCCCGTTCGCCGCCGCAACCGGCCCGATCCTCGGCCCGATCATCGGCATGGAGGTCGTCACCGCGTTCTTCTTGGAGGCCGGCTTCATCGGCGTCATGCTGTATGGCGATGGCCGCGTCCGCGAGCGCACCATGTTCATCTGCTGCTGCCTGGTCGCGCTCGGCACGATCCTGTCGACGACCTGGATCCTTGCCGCGAACTCCTGGATGCAGACGCCGGCCGGTTACCGCATGGTGAACGGGCAGTTCCAGCCGACCAACTGGTGGCATGCGATCTTCAACCCGTCCTTCCCGTGGCGCTTCCCGCACATGCTGCTCGCGGTGCTCATCTCGGCCGCGTTCCTGGTCGCCGGCGTGGGCGCCTACTACCTGCGTGCCGGACGTTCGCTCGCGTTCGCCCGCAAGACGTTCTCCTGGTCGATGGGCGTCATCGCCATACTCCTGCCGATGCAGCTGTGGCTCGGCGACAACGTCGCCGGCTACTACGTCGGCCCCGACCAGCCCGCGAAAATCGTTGCGATCGAAGGACATCGGGTCTCCACGCAGAACAGCTACCTGCTGTTCGTGGTGCCCGACGAGAAGGCCAACCGCAACGCTGTCGAGATCGGCGTGCCGTGGCTGGGCAGCGCGATCGGCGCCAAGGACCTGTCCGGCAAGAGCACCACCCCGGGCGCTGATGCGGTCAAGCCCGACCTGCGGGCCAACGTGTGGGGCTCCTTCTACGGCTTCCGGATGATGTTCTACGGATCGATGTTCATGTTCGCGGCGGCGATGATCGCGGTCGTCCTGCGGCTGCGACGGAGGCTCTACTACGCGCACTGGTTCCACACCTTCGTGATGTGGCTGATGCCGATCGGCGTGATCGCCATCATCGGCGGCTGGATGACCGCCGAGACCGGCCGCCAGCCATGGCTGGTCTACGGGCAGCTGCGCACCACCGACGGCGCCTCGCACCTGGCGACCGGCACGGTCATCGCGACGTTCGTCGGTTTCCTGTTGATCTACCTGACAATGCTCGCGGTCTGGATCGGCTACGTCATACGCACCGTTCGCAGTGGACCCGACACGTTGGAGGTGCCCGCGGATGGCCGCTGACTTCTGGTTCGGGATCATCGCGCTCTGTCTGACGATGTACGTCCTGCTCGACGGTTACGACCTCGGCATCGGCATCCTGCTGCTCGGCGAACCGAACCGCGAACGCCGCCGCTCGATGATCGAGATCGTCGCGACCGCGTGGGACGGCAACGAGTCCTGGATCGTGCTGCTCGGGGTGTCCCTGTGGGGCGGGCTCCCGGCGGCCTACGGTGCCATGTTGCCCGCGCTCTACCTGCCGCTGGTGATCATGTTGTTCTCACTGATCTTCCGCGGGGTCGCGATCGAAATGGTCTCGAGTTCGCCTCGTACGCCTGCCGTTTGGTCGTTCGCGTTCGGGGCGGGGTCGCTGGTCGCAGCGGTGGCGCAGGGCTTCGTGATCGGCGGCCTGCTCAACGGCGTGCGGGTCGAGCGCCAGGTTTTCGCCGGGGGCACGTTCGACTTCTTCGCGCCGTTCTCGGTGTTCACCGCCATCTCGACGGTGCTGGTCTATGCGGTTGCCGGCGCGGCATACCTGCAGCACAAGAGCGAGGGCGCGACCGAGCATCGCGCCGCGGCCTCCGGGCGCGTATTGCTGGTCTTTGCAGTCCCATTCGTCCTGATCACCGCGCTGTGGACCGGCGCCACCGCCGCGCCGCTCCAGCTGCATCCGACCGCGCGTGGCATCGCCTTCTGGCTGCTCGTGGTGGTGGCAGTGGTGGCCGCCGGAGCCGCCTGGATCGGTTTCGCCCGCGGCCCGGACTCGCTGGCGTTCCGTGGGGTGGTGACGGCTGAAATCGCAGGACTGGTAGCGCTTTTCGTCGGCATTGCACCGCTCGTGGTGCCACCCGACGTGACGATCGACAGCGCGGCTGCCCCGAGTGGCGCGCTGACCTTCCTGCTGATCGGCGTCGGCATCAACATCCCGCTGGTGTTCTTCTACAACTGGTATGCGCATCACGTGTTCCGTGGGAAGTACCGCCTGCCGGCAGAGCACCGACCATCGGGTATGACGCCGGTCGGCGCCGCGATACGGCCCACCAAGGGAGGTGACCGCCGATGAGCCGCGTGCTGCGCGGGCTCGGCGTGCTGGTGCTCGTCGCGCTCGGCATCGTGCTCTACGCGATGTGCATCGACATGTTCGGCGGCTACCCGCAGGTGCACAGCGAACTGCTCACCCGCGTCGCCATCGGCCTGCTGATCGTCGGGAGCATTGCGGTCTGGGCATGGCACAGCCGTGTCAGTGACGACGATGACGATTTCGACTGATCCGGTCGGCACATCGACCGCCGACGCCGACCAATTCCTCACTCTTGCAAGGAAACCCGGCGGAGGAAACCTTCGCACCGCGGCGGCGTGGCGAGTCGGGGCGATCACGGCCCTGGTGCTGTGGTGGGAATGCGTCGCACACCTGGTCGCCGGCGGCAGCTTCACGCTCTGGGGAGCACTCGGCCTGCTCGCGCTCCTACTCGGCGCAGGGTGCCGGGCCTGCGCTGCACGCGCCGAAGCCGCAGGTCAGCAGCAGATCGCGCGCTGGGTGCAGTCCCGGACCCTTGCCGCCGCCACCCGCCCGCACGCCATCGAGTCACCGGCGCGGCTCGCGCACGAGACGATCGAACTGGCACAGGACGTCGCGTCATACCACCGCGCCGCCGCGCCCGCTGCGCTGGCCGCCGGGCCGAGCTGCGCGGTCGTGCTGATCGTCGTCGCCTGGCAGCACTGGCCGGTGGCGGTCCTGCTGCTGCTCACGACGCCCTTCATCCCGGCCAACCTCCGACTGGCCGGCCTGTCGGCGCGCGACGCGAGTGAGCGTCAGCTGGCCGACGTACGACGGCTGTCCGACATCTTCCTCGACCGCTTCGCCGCACTGCGCACGCTCCGCTCCCTGGGCGCCGCGGAACGCGAGGCGGCGACGGTGGAGGCCGCCGCTGCCGACCTCAGTCGTTCGACGATGCGGGTGTTGCGCCGTGCGTTCGTCTCGGCCGCCGTGCTCGACACGATCGTCACCTTCGCCATCGCGATCGCGGCGACCTACGTCGGCCTGACCCTGCTCGGCTATCTGCATCTGCCCGGCGGCGACCTCGACCTGGCGACCGGCCTCGCGGTGCTGCTGCTCGTGCCGCTCTATTACGAGCCGCTGCGCGCGGTGGCTGGCGGCTATCACGAGAAGGACCGCGCGCAGGCAGCCGCGGCAGTGCTGATGCACGACGCCGATGCTCCCGCCATGACCAGCGCCGCACCAATGCCCGAGCCGCCGGCGGTGCAACTGTCGGGAGTGACGGTCCGACTGCACGGACGCACCGTGCTGAGGGACGTCACCGCGACCGCGGCAGCGGGCGCGGTCGTCGCTCTCGTCGGACCATCTGGATCGGGGAAAACCACTCTCCTGCAATGCATCTCAGGCATGCGCATACCGACCTCCGGCATTACCCGCTGGGTGAGCGACGGACAATCCGTCGAGCCGACCCCAGGCGCAGCGAGCTGGATCGGCCAACGCACCGTCATCCTCCCCGACACCCTCGGCGACAACATTCGCCTGGGCCACCCGACAGCAGGCGATGACCGGGTCGCGCGCGCTGCCGCGGGCGCCGGCCTGACGCAACTGGTCGACAGCCTGCCGGCCGGGCTCGACGAGCCCGTCGGCGACGGCGGGCATCCGCTGTCCGCAGGTGAGGCCCGCCGGGTCGCCGTGGCACGGGCGATCCTGCGGGGCAGCGCCCTCTGGCTGCTCGACGAGCCGACCGCGCACCTCGACGCGCGCACCGAGCAGGACGTCCTCGACGGCTTGCTCGCGGCATCCGCCGGCCGCACGGTCGTGATCGCCACGCACTCCCCCGCGCTGATCGAGCGGGCCGATGTCGTATGGCGCATCGAGCGCGCCACCGTGCACGTGGAGGAACGCACGTGACCGGCCACCCGCTACTGCGAGCGCTCCGGCAGTTGCGCGGTGCACCGGCGCTGCTGTTGCTCGCCGGCGTCACGGTCGGCTTCCTCGCCGACGCGAGCGCGGTCGGCCTACTCGGCGCGTCGGGCTGGTTCATCGCCAGTTGCGCGGTCGCGGGCAATCAGCCCGGGTCCACGTTTTCCTACGTGACCCCCAGCGGGGTCGTGCGGGCACTCGCGATCACCCGCATCGCCACCCGCTACCTGCAGCGACTCCTGGTGCACGCCGCGACGCTGAAATGGCTGGTACGCCTGCGAGTTCGGCTCTTTCTGGACCTGGCCCGGGCCCCGCTCCCACAGGTCGCGGCGGTGCAGCGCGGCGCCGCACTGGACCAGGCGATGCGTGATGTCGATGCGCTTGATGGACTGCTGGCGAGCGCCGCGGCACCGGTGTTGACGACGGCGGCGGTCGGCCTGGCCGGGATCGCGGTCACCGCGACACTCTCGTCATACGCCGCGATCGTGCTGGGAATCGGCGTGGTGGCCGTCGCCGGCTTCGCCTGGCGAGCCGGAAGCCGAGTCCCCGATCCGGCCGAGCTGCGCGCGTCGGCGCGCGGTCGCATCATCGCGGTCGGCGAGGCGTTGCCCGAGTTGGTCTCCCTCGGCGCGGCCGACGTCGCGGCGCAGGAGGCGCAACGCAGACTGGCCGGGTTCACCGCACAGGAGGCGACCCGCGGACTACGGCTCGCCGCGGCCGGCACGTGGGCCGGCGTGCTCAGCGGCGTGACCGTGCTCGCGGCGCTCGGCCCGGTGCGCTCCGGTGGCACGACCGACGTCGCGACTGTCGCACTCATCGCGCTGCTCGCGGCCGGGACACTCCAACTCGTCGAGGGATTCGGGGCCGCGGCGGCCGCTGCGACCGAGGCGACGCGGGCCGCACGGCGCCTGCGGACCGAGGAGGCTGCGCCCGGCGCGCGCGAAGCACCAGCGGAGAACGACCTGGCCGCCACCGAGTTGCGGGTCCCCGGCGCGCACTCGCTAGATCTGGCGGTCAAGGCCGGCGGGACGCTGGTGATCAGCGGTCGCTCAGGGGCCGGAAAGACAACGCTCCTGCGGCAACTGGCGGGTGAGGCTGTTGCCGACGTGGTGATCGGCGGGGTGCCGACCGACCGGCTCCGTCCCGGGCACCTGGTATCCGTTGCAGTCGATGATCCGCTGATCGGCGCGGACGTGCTGGCCAACCTACGACTCGGTGCCCCGCAACTCAGCGAGGAAGAAGCACGGGCCCTGCTGGATGACTTCGGACTGACCGACGTGCTCCTCGACGACACCGTCGGTGCCGGAGGCGCCCGGGCCCTGTCCGGTGGTGAGCAGCGCCGGCTGACGATCGCGCGGGCGGTCGCGGCCGCGCCGCGCGTGCTGTTGCTCGACGAACCCACCGACGGCCTCGACCCGGACACCGCCACAAGGACACTACGGGCGATCCGCGAGCACTTGCCTGCCACCACCGTGGTTGCAGCGATCCACGATCGTGACCTGCGGCTGGTGCCGTGGGCCGACACCCGCCTCATGTCACTTGACGACCGGCAACGAAAAGCCGCACCCGAGAACGCTTCTCGGGTGCGGCCTTCGCCTCAAACGGGTCAGCGGGCGGTGTAGAACTGCCCGCTTCCGCGCACCGCTGCGGGCCTCGCTCGTACCTCGCTCGTGTCCTCGCGCTGCTGTCAGCGGGCGGCTGAACCCTCCACGTAATCGGTGTCCGTGTCGTTGTCCTTCAGCCAGCTCATCAGGCCACGCAGCTCCTTGCCGGTCTTCTCGATCGGGTGCTGCGCGCCCTTCTCCCGGAACGCCTTGAACTCCGGCGCGCCGGCGTCCTGGTCGTCGATGAACCGCTTGGCGAAGGTGCCGTCCTGGATGTCCTTCAGCACCCCCTGCATGTTCTCCTTCACGTGCGGGTCGATGACGCGCGGGCCGGAGACGTAGTCGCCGTACTCCGCGGTGTCGGAGACCGACCAGCGCTGCTTGGCAATGCCGCCCTCGATCATCAGGTCGACGATCAGCTTCAGCTCGTGCAGACACTCGAAGTAGGCGACCTCCGGCTGATAACCGGCCTCGGTCAGGGTCTCGAAGCCGTACTGCACCAGCTGCGAAGCACCGCCACAAAGCACCGACTGCTCACCGAACAGGTCGGTCTCGGTCTCCTCGGTGAAGGTCGTCTTGATGCCGCCGGCGCGCAGGCCGCCGATCGCCTTCGCGTAGGACTTCGCCAGGTCCCACGCGTTGCCCGAAGCGTCCTGCTCAACTGCCAGGAGCACGGGCACCCCACGGCCGTCGACATACTCGCGTCGCACGATGTGACCCGGGCCCTTCGGCGCGACCATCAGCACGTCGGAGTCGGACTTGGGCTTGATGTAGTCGTAACGGATGTTGAAGCCGTGCCCGAAGACGAGCGCCGCACCATCCTGCAGGTTGGGCTCGATCTGCTCCGTGTAGAGGGTGCGCTGCACCTGGTCCGGGGCGAGGATGACCACGACATCGGCCTCCTTGACGGCGTCGGCGACCGGCACCACGCGCAGGCCCTCGTTCTCGGCCTTCTCCTTGGACGACGAGCCGTCGCGCAGGCCGACGCGAACGTCGACACCCGAGTCCCGCAGGTTGAGCGCGTGGGCGTGGCCCTGGCTGCCGTAGCCGATGACGGCAACCTTGCGACCCTGGATCACCGACAGGTCGGCGTCGTCGTCATAGAACATCTCGGCCACTGGAATCTCCTTGTAGTGTTGCGTGAACTTCGTTGGGAATGTTTGGTTTTCAGGCGGTCTTGCGACCGCGGTCAGTGATCGACTTGCCACCACGCCCCACCGCGACGAGACCGGACTGCACGATCTCGCGCACGCCGTAGGGTTCGAGCACCGCGAGCAGTGCGTCGAGCTTCTCCGGGGTGCCGGTCGCCTCGATGACAACCGAGTCGAGGCCGACGTCGACCACGTTGCAGCGGAACATCTGGGTGAGTTGAACAATCTCGGCGCGCGAGGTGGCATCGCAGCGGACCTTGATCAGCACCAGCTCCCGCTGCACCGATGCGCTGGTCTCCAGCTCGACCACCTTGAGCACCTCGACGAGCTTGTTGAGCTGCTTGGTGACCTGCTCCAGCGCGGTCTCGTCGACG
Source organism: Flexivirga meconopsidis (assembly GCF_026162425.1). Taxonomy (GTDB): domain Bacteria; phylum Actinomycetota; class Actinomycetes; order Actinomycetales; family Dermatophilaceae; genus Flexivirga; species Flexivirga meconopsidis. Next base: position 724,621 of record NZ_JAOBQJ010000002.1, read on the forward strand.
TCGACGACGATCGTCATACGGGACATCTCGGGGTGCTCGGTCGGACCGACCGCGAGCGAGTTGATGTTGAACCCACGCCGGGAGATCAACCCCGAAATGCGTGCCAGCACACCGGGTTTGTCCTCCACCAGCACCGACAGGGTATGACGTGCCATCAGCGCTCCTCCTCTTCGATGATCGCGGTCTCCTCGCTGATCGCGGCGTCGTCGTCGCGGTCCCAAACCGGCGTCATGGCGCGCGCGGTCGTCACCAGGTCGTTCGAGACGCCGGCCGGCACCATCGGCCACACCATCGCGTCGCGCTCGACGACGAAGTCGATCACCACCGGAACGTCGTTGATCTCCAACGCTTTTGCAATGGTGGCGTCGACATCTTCCGGCTTCTCACAGCGCAAGCCGACGCACCCGTAGGCCTCGGCGAGCTTGACGAAGTCGGGGACGCGCGACTCACCGATGGCGGTGTGCAGGTCGGTGTTGGAGTAGCGCTCGTTGTAGAACAGCGTCTGCCACTGACGCACCATGCCGAGGCTGGAGTTGTTGATGATCGCGACCTTGATCGGGATCTTGTTGATCACACAGGTGGCCAGCTCCTGATTGGTCATCTGGAAGCAGCCGTCGCCGTCGATCGACCAGACGGTGCGGTCGGGTTCGCCGACCTTCGCGCCCATCGCGGCCGGCACCGAATAGCCCATGGTGCCAAGCCCTCCGGAGTTGAGCCAGGCGTTCGGTCGTTCGTACTGCACGAACTGCGCGGCCCACATCTGGTGCTGCCCGACGCCTGCGGCGTACACCGCGTCGGGTCCGGACAGAGCGCCGAGCCGCTCGATGACGTACTGCGGGGCAATCGCGGTCGCGGCCTCCGGCGTCGTGTAGCCCAGCGGGTAGGTGCGCGTCCAGCCCTTGGTGCGCTGTCGCCACGCCTCGTAGTCACCGCCGTTGCCGGCCTCGATGTCGGTGCGCAGCGCGGTCGTGAGGTCGCGGATCACCTCGCGGGCGTCGCCGACGATCGGCACGTCGGCGGCGCGGTTCTTGGAGATCTCGGCCGGGTCGATGTCCGCATGGATCACCTTCGCGCCGGGCGCGAACGACGCAAGGTCGCCGGTCACCCGGTCGTCGAATCGCGCGCCGAGCGTGATCAGCAGGTCCGCCTTCTGCAGCGCGGTCACCGCGGCGACCGACCCGTGCATCCCGGGCATGCCCAGGTGCAGGGGGTGACTGTCCGGGACCGCGCCCCGCGCCATCAGAGTCGTCACCAGCGGGATCCGGGTCAGGTCGACCAGCTCGCGCAGTTCGTCGGCGGCTCCGGCCCGGACGACGCCGCCGCCCAGGTAGAACACCGGGCGCTTCGCCTCGCGGATCAGCTTCGCGGCGGCCTTGATCTGCTTGTGGTGCGGGCGGGTCACCGGCTTGTAGCCCGGCAACTCCACGTCAGCCGGCCACTCGAAGTGCGTCTTGGCAACGAGCGCGTCCTTGGTGATGTCGACCAGCACCGGGCCCGGTCGACCGGTGGACGCGATGTGGAACGCCTCCTTGACCGCCGCCGGGATGTCGGCGGCATCGGTCACCAGGTAGCTGTGTTTGGTGATCGGCATGGTGATGCCCCGGATGTCGGCCTCCTGGAAGGCGTCCGTGCCGATGGTCCGGGAGTTGACCTGTCCGGTGATCGCGACCATCGGCACCGAGTCCATGTAGGCGTCGGCGATCGCGGTGACCAGGTTGGTCGCGCCGGGCCCGCTGGTCGCCATACACACCCCGACCTTGCCGGTCGCCGACGCGTAACCCTCGGCCGCATGCCCGGCGCCCTGCTCGTGCCGCACCAGGATGTGGCGCAGCTTCACCGAGTCCAGCAGCGGGTCGTATGCCGGCAGGATCGCACCGCCGGGGAGCCCGAATACGACCTCGACGCCGGCCGCCTCGAGCGCGAGCACGAGGCTCTGCGCTCCGGTCACTTCCTGCGCGGCGGCCGGTGCCGAGGCCTTTGCCGCGACCTCTGCTGGGGTCGGGATCTGCGTTGTCACGATGTCGTCCCTCGTGGTTCGTTAACGGACGTTGAGCACAAAAAAACCCTCAATCCCGATTTCGGGTAGTGAGGGCTGGCGCGCTAGCTGAGTCGTCGAATCAGCTTGCGCGCCTGGGAAGTACGAGAATTCGTGCCACGCGGACAGTCTCCGCCGCCAACCGAGCGAAGGTCAACATTCTGAGACGCACGTCTCGTCATGTGGACACTCCGCTCGGTGGCCGGCATCAGTCGCAGACCGCCCCGCCGCTCGCGCTACCGACCAACTTGCGATATTTCGCCAGCACCCCGCGGGTGTACTTCGGCTCCGGCTGGCTCACGCCCGCGGCCCGACGGTGGTCGAGCTCGGCTTCGTCGACCAGCAGGTCGAGCGTGCCGCCGGCGACGTCGAGCCGGATGCGGTCGCCGTCACGGACGAACGCGATGGGCCCCTCGTCGACCGCCTCCGGCGCTACGTGGCCGACGCACAGTCCGGTAGTGCCTCCGGAGAAGCGGCCGTCGGTGAGCAGCAGCACGTCCTTGCCGAGACCCGCGCCCTTGATGGCGCCGGTCACCGCGAGCATCTCCCGCATGCCAGGACCGCCCTTCGGCCCTTCATAACGTATGACGACAACGTCTCCGGACTTCAGCGAGCCGTCCTCGACCGCATCCATGGCGGCCCGCTCCCCGTCGAAAACCCTTGCGGTTCCTTCGAATACATCGCTGTCGAAACCGGCCGACTTCACCACCGCACCCTCGGGGGCGAGCGAACCCTTGAGGATCGTCAGGCCACCGGTCGGGTGGATCGGCTTGCTCATCGCACGCAGCACCTTGCCGTCGGTGTCGGGCGGCGCGATGTCAGCGAGGTTCTCGGCGATCGTGCGACCGGTGACCGTGAGGCAGTCACCGTGCAGCAGCCCGGCGTCGAGCAGGGCGCGCATCACGACCGGCACACCACCCACCCGGTCGATGTCGGTCATCACGAACTGCCCGAAGGGTTTGACGTCGGCCAGGTGCGGCACCTTGGCGCCGACCCGCTGGAAGTCGTCGATGGCCAGGTCCACATCGGCCTCGTGCGCGATCGCCAGCAGGTGCAGCACCGCGTTGGTCGAGCCGCCGAAGGCCATCACGACGGCGATGGCGTTCTCGAACGCCTCCTTGGTCATGATGTCGCGCGCGGTGATCCCGCGGCGCAACAGCTCCACGACGGCCTCACCCGACTTGTGCGCGAATCCGTCGCGGCGGCGGTCGGTGGCCGGCGGAGCGGCCGAGCCGGGCAACGACATACCGATCGCCTCGGCGACCGACGCCATGGTGTTCGCGGTATACATGCCGCCGCAGGCTCCCTCGCCGGGACAGATGGCCCGCTCGATCGCATCCACGTCCGCGCGGCTCATCCGGCCCGCGGCACAGGCGCCGACCGCCTCGAAGGCGTCGATGATCGTGACCTGCTTCTCGCTGCCGTCGGACAGCTTGGCGATGCCCGGAAGGATCGAACCGGCATACAAGAACACACTCGCCAGGTCGAGCCGTGCCGCGGCCATCAGCATGCCGGGCAGGGACTTGTCGCAACCGGCGAGCAACACCGATCCGTCGAGGCGTTCGGCGTTCATCACCGTCTCGACGGAGTCGGCGATGATCTCGCGCGAGACCAGCGAGAAGTGCATGCCCTCATGGCCCATCGAGATGCCGTCGGAGACGCTGATCGTGCCGAATTCGAGCGGGTAACCCCCCGCTGCGTGCACGCCTTCCTTGACCGCCTGGGCGAGCCGCTCCAGGGAGAGGTTGCACGGAGTGATCTCGTTCCACGAACTCGCCACTCCCACTTGGGGTTTGGCGAAGTCGTCGTCGCCGAGACCTACCGCGCGCAGCATCCCTCGCGCGGCGGTCTTCTCCAGACCGTCGGTGACGTCGCGGCTACGGGGCTTGGGATCCGGCGTGTCGGTCATGTGGGCATCGTATGCCCGCGTCCACCTGTTGGGACGAGGATCCCACTAATCGGACGCTTCGTCGGCGCGCGCCGTGTGCACCCTGCTCAGTTCGGCGGCGCCGGCGGTCAGGTCCTTCCACGGCACCTCCACCTCGAGCAACCCCGCCGTACACGTTGGGAATCCGCTTGCCATCTTGAGCTTTTCGTCGTCGTCGCCGCGGCCCTCACTGAGCGTCGCAGCAAGACCCGGTATGCCGGGAGCGTGCCCGACCAGAGCCACCGAACGGGCCGACCTGCCCTGCTCGCGGAGGACGCCGATCAGCCGCTCGACCGATGCGTTGTAGATCCGCGGGTCGTGCTCGACGAGCGCACCGAGCTTGCCGCCTTCGACGATCGCCGCCCAGGTTTCCCGGGTGCGGGTGGCTGTCGAGCACAGCACGAGGTCGACGCTGATGCCTTGCTCCTTGAGCCACGCGCCCATCGCCTTGGCGTCGGCGACTCCCCGAGGAGTGAGCGCTCGCTCGTGGTCGGTGGTGGATTCGGGGCTTGCGGCCTTCGCGTGCCGGATGACGATGAGCTGCCGGGGTGCGGTCATACCGACGAGGATGTCACTTCCTGTGTGCGAGCCGTGGACTCGACCCGCTGCTCACGCCGCGAAAGCAACTTGGCCGCGATGATCGCTGTCAACAGCATGGCGAGCAACCGCACCACCTGCATCGTGGTCACCACCGCGCTCGAGCCGGAGCCGTGCGCAACCGCCAGCACCGCGTAGATGCCGCCGGGGGTGGTCGCGAGGTAGGCCTGCGACAGCGGTATGGCGAGCCAGTGCTGCACGAGAACGGCCAGCCCGAAGCAGCCCACGAGCGCGACCGCGATGAACGTGGCGGTCACCGGAAGCAATCGGACGAAGACGCGGATCGACGAGCGGGAGAACGCGCCGCCGGCCTGCCAGCCGATCACGATGTAGGACAACGCGCTCAACCAGACCGGCGCCGTCGGCACCACGTCCGCTCCCCCAGCCATGCCTATCGCCGCGGTGACCAACAGCGGGGTGAGCAGGAAGGGCGCCGGCAGATGGAGCCGCCGGCCGGCATACCCCACAGCCAGCACGAGGACGGCGAGGATCGCGACCGAGGCCGCACCGAACTGCCCGATCTCGGCGCCGGAGCTTCCCGACGACCCACCGGCGAGCGCGAGCAGCGCGGGCATGGTGAGGGTGACGACGATCAGCCGTAGGTATTGCGACAGCGCGACGTAGCGGTGGTCGACATCGAGCTCCGGCGCCATGGTCGAGATGCCGCTGGCCCCGCCGGCGAGCGTCGACAGCACCGCGGTCGCCGGGCGCACCTCGGGTGCGATGCGAGTGAGCAGCGCACTCGATCCGAGACAGATCACCAACGTCAGCACGACACAGACCAGGGACACCCCGAGGTATTGCCGCAGCTGCGGCCAGGTCACGAACGACAACGGGGCGGCAGCACTCACGCCGACCAGCCCTTGCGCCGGGCGCAGCAGCTGCTTGGGCGGCGTGAGCTCCTCCCCGCCCACGAGCGCCACCGCGCCGCCGGCGACCAGCGCCGCGATCAGCCAGGAGGCCTGCACGCCCAGGACATCTCCGGTGACGCCGAGCACGAGCGTGCCGGCGACGACGGTCATCCAGCGGGTCAACTGGCCAACCTGCCCACCTGCGCGAAAACGGTGCCATCGAAGAGTTTGCGAGCCGTGCGTTCGACTCGGGCGACGGTCGGCGAACCACCGTCCACGTCGATGCCGACGGTGAGCGAGCCGCTCGGGTGCTCCACCACCACGCTCGTCGCGCGGCTCGGCACCAGCTCGGCAGCCAGCGTCCCGGGCAGCGCGGCAGCGCTGGCGAGGCAGATGGCGCCCGAGACCGCGTGCGCCGGATGACATTGGTCCGGCACGAAGTAGCGGGAGCGGATGGCGCCGTCCGCACCGGCGGACAGCACCATCACCTTGGGCAGCACCGAGCCGCTGACGTCACCCAGTCCCATCCGCTCGCCGATCGCGCGACGCAGCGTCTCGATGCGTCGCAGCAGCATCGAGTCCTCGTTCAGCGCGGCAGCACTCTCGGCGCCGGTGAGCCCGAGGTCCGTGGCCCGCAGCAGCACCGCGCAGACGCACGCGTCGATCGCGGTGAAGGGCACCCCGTCCACGCAACCCTGTCGGCTGCCGGCCGGGAAGAGCGATCCCGTTGTGCCTCCTGCGAATTCGCGGAATGCGAGGGAGACGGGGGCGGCTGGCCGGGTCAGGCCGCTGATGTGACGACTCCCGGCATACTCCACCTGGCCGGAGGGGGTGTTGACGACACACTCGACTCGGGCACCGGTGTTGACCAGTCGCACCCGCACCGGCGTCTGCGCACCGCGGGACCCGACCAGGCCGCGCTCGATCGCGAACGGGGCGACCCCCACGAGCACGTTGCCACAGGTGGGCTTCCAGTCGACGCCGATCGCGCCGGGACGCACCTGCGCAAAGAGATAGTCGACGTCGCAATCGGGCTCACGGGACGGGCTCACGATGGCGACCTTGCTGGTGGTCGGACTGCCACCGCCGAGCCCGTCGATCTGCAACTGATCGGGCGAGCCCATGACCGCGGGCAGCAACTCGTCGAGGTCGGCATGCGTGGCGTCGAGGTCGGACTTGAGGAAGTACATGGCGCGCGACGTGCCGCCGCGCATCATCATCGCCGGTACGGACAGAAACATCGCTGGCTGGCTCCATCTGGCTGACAACCGGAAACTGACTGAAACCACAAAATCAACTGTCAGTTGAATTGTGTCGAGTGTTCGCCGATTTGGCCACCCCCGTGTCCTGTGCGTCGAGTCACACAGCAAGGTCGTCGGAAACCCTTGTTCTGACGGGTGTTTCACCCACATCATGGGAAGGTGTCCAGTCGTGTCGCACCGGATCCCCAGTCCTGGGGCGGGCGACTCGATGCTCTCGTCCGAAACCGGCGGACAACTCAATCGTCTGACAGTGGACCGCTCACCAATGACGAGCTCGCGGCCGCGCTCAAACGGTCCTCCCCCGGTCTGAAGGTCAGCGGCGCCTACCTGTCCGCATTGCGCACCGGGCGGCGCAGCCACCCGTCGACCGAGCTCCAGCTCGCGATCGCCGACCACTTCGGGGTGCCGGTGTCCTACTTCTTCGACGGGCAGCTGCCGGACGAGTCGGACGCCGTCATACGCGACCAGTTGGACGAGCTCGGTGTTCGTTCGATCGCCCTCCGGGCGGTCGGCCTCGATGACGTCGGTCGCTCGACCGTGCTCGCGCTGCTGGACCACGTGCGCGAACTACAGGGTCTACCGCCGGTCGACGACGAAGCCGAAGGCGACGGATGAGCGATCGCGCCCGGCGAGTGCATGAGCACAGCAGGAGTCTGTTGCGCTCGGCAGGAGTCTGGCGTTGTCGCGAGCTCGACCACATCTGCGCCGCCGTCGAGCAGCACACCGGACGACAGCTGGTGCGGTCGGCCACCCACCTCGACGCGGCGACGGTGCACGGCGCGGTGGTGCGCACCGCGGACATCGACTACGTCATCGTCGAGTCGCAGACCAGCCCCGATCACCAGCAGCACATCCTGCTGCACGAACTCGGTCATCTGCTCTGTGACCACAGCGACCAGGCCCATGGCCTGCTCACCCGCAGCACCTACACCGATCCGCTGGAGTACGAGGCAGAGGTCATCGCCTCACTGCTGGGTCAGCATCTGCGCCGCGCGGCCGATCCGCTGCACCTGCAGCCCGTCGATCCGCAGGTGCACCGGCTGCTGGACTCCTTCGGGCTGCTCGGCAGGTGACATGCTGCTCAACATCGCCTTCCTGGTGCCGGCCCTGCTCTGCTGGTGCGGTGCGGTCTACTGTCTGAATTTCCTTCGTAGTCACCCCAATCCGGCGGTCACGGCAATCCTTGTCTCGTTCGTCGCACGCGGCACCGCCTTCCTGCTCGGCGCACCTCGGGTCTATGGCGTCGTCGACCGGGTCGTCGGCGAGACCAACACCACGCGTCTGTTGATCAACATCTGCGGCATCGTCTGGAGTCTCGCCGTGGGTGCGGCCGTGCTCTATTGGAGCCGACCGCGGGCCGACGCCGAGCTGACCCTGCGCCGCTGGACCGCGATCGCGGGCACCGCCGTAGCGGCATCGATCGTGCTGTGGGTCAGGGCGAACCTGCCCGAGTCGGCCCTGCCCGAGACGGCACTCGGCTTCTCCGCGGCCGGCGCGCACGAGTGGTCGGTCGCCGCACTGATGGGCATCTACCACCTGTCGATGACGGTCGCGCTGGTTGCGTTGGCCGTCTCCGCACGCCGTTTTCTCCACCACGTCCGATCCCCGCTGGTGCGCGGCGCGCTGATCGCGACGACCCTAGGCAGCGCGTGCTACCTGCTCTTCTCCCTCAATCGCCTGCTCGTCATCGGCAGCGGGCTGGTGCACGGTCCGGACCTGGCCATCGAGTTCGCCTCCCCTGTGCTGACCGGCGTCGGAGCGACGATCATGATGCTCGGCCTGACCGCTCCCATCTGGTGGCGACACGTGCTGTGGTGCCACACCCGGTGGTCGGTATGGCGCGCGCACCGCGCTCTGGAACCGCTGTGGCGCGACGTCGTCGGCGCCCTGCCGCACGTGGCTCTGGACCCTGCCGGGAGCCGAGTGGGCGACCTGGACTTCCGGCTCTATCGGCGCCGGGTCGAGATCTGCGACGGCCTGCACGCGCTCGGCGTGTGGCACCGGGTGGCGAGCGCCGGCACCGACGACGAGTGGCTCACCCGCGTCGGCCGGACCTACGCGCGGGAGCGGCGCCATGACGTGCGGGTCGGCCACGGGTGGCCGCTGGAGCGTTGACGCCGGCGAGCACGACGACGAGCGCGCCCAGCACCAACCACCAGGCGAGGGTGCCGACCGGCAGAGTCAGCCCATCGCCGTCGAAGTAGGTGATCGACCGCACGGCGTCGACGCCGGCGCCGCCGGGCAGCCACCGCACCACCGCACTCCAGACCGGCGGCAGCAACGCGAAGCCATAAGCGCCGCCGGCGGCCGGACCACCGACCGCGACCAGCACGAGCACCGACAGGCCGAGCCCGAACCCGCCGAAGAGCCGAGCCAATGCCAGCGTCAGCACGGCACCGGTCAGCACGACCAGGGCACCGAGACCGGCGAGCTGGGCCGTGTCAGTGTCGAAGGCACTCAGCAAGCCGGTGACCAGGAAACTGCCGGAAAGCCCTGCGGCTGCTGCGAATACGAGCGATCCGACCAGCCACCACGCGGGGTGACGGCGCTCCGGTCGACGGACGATGTCGCGGCTGGTCACCAGCAACGCCGCGAACAGGTATCCGCTGACCAGCCAACACACCACCAGGTAATAGCCGGTCACGCCGCCGGGATCGTTCGGTTGCACCGGCGTGATGTCCTGCGCGCGGACCGTGCGTCCCTGGCTCGCATCGACCTGGGTGATCGCCAGCCGCAGTCCCGTTGCGGCCGTTTGCCCCTGCGCGGAGCTGGTCAGCAGCAGGTCCTGCTTGCGTTGTGGGTCGAAGACCAGCACGGCCTGCACATCATCCTGACGCAGCGACTGCTCGGCGCCTGCCCGATCGGAGCCGATGTCGGCCCAGATCGGCCCACCGTCAATGGCATTGATCCGGTTGGCCATCAGGCCCGCCCAGCCCCGGTCGGGCGACACGACGGTCACCCGGAGTCGGTCCGCGCCCGACTCGAATGCCCCGACATACGTCAGCACGAAGACTGCCTGCACGCCGAGCGCGACGATCGCCAGCCACAGCACCCGGACGCCGAGGGAGCGCTGCTTCACCGCACCGGGTTCTGCAATGGCTCGCCGGCCGCGTAGCGGCGCAATTCGGTGCGAAGGAGGCGCAGTGCCCGCGGGGTGAAGGCCGTCGTCGCGCCACCCACGTGTGGGGTGATCAGCACACCCTGCGTCCGCCAGAGCGGATGCTCCTGCGGCAGCGGCTCGGGCTCGGTGACATCCAGCGCCGCGCGCACCCGGCCTGCCGCACATGCCTCGACGAGCGCGTCGGTGTCGACCACTCCTCCGCGAGCTACGTTGACCAGCAACGCATTCGGCGGCATCGCAGCCAGGAAGTCGGCGTCGACCAGATGACGGGTCGCGTCGGTCAACGGCACGATCAGGAAGACGACGTCGTGCTGCGGCAATAGGTCGGGCAGCTCGTCGATGCCGTGCACCCGGTCGACCAGCTCGTCCCCGTCGCGCGGCTTGGAGGCCACCGCCGTGACCTCCACCTCGAAGGCGAGCAGCCGCTTCGCGAGCGCGCGACCGATCGAGCCGTAGCCGATCACCAGGGCATGCCGGTCGGCCAGCGACGGTCGTCCCGCCATACGCAGCCAATCACCCTCGGGCTGCGCCCGAACCGCCTCGGCGATGCCGCGCTGCGCGGCAATCGCGAGACCGACCGCGAGCTCGGCGGTCGAGGTGTCATGGATGCCGCGGCCGTTGGCGAGTTGCACCCCGTCCGGCAGATAAGGGATGGCGTGCTCGTAACCGGCGGTCACGAGTTGCACCGCCTGCAGCTTCGGCAGCTGGGCGAGGCGTTCGAGGCGCTTCGGGTTGCCCATGTATGGCGGGACGACCACTTCGATGTCGTCCCGCGGCGGGTCGGCCTTCATGTCCCAGTGCACGACCTCCACCCCGGGCACGTCACTCAGCGGCTCGACCCACTCCTGCTCCGCGATGGAAACCACGACCATGCGTTGCACGGTATCGTCCGCCTCCGGCAGTGGTGCTCAGGCACGCACCGGCAGGGAGCGCACGCCGCGGATGGTCGTGGTGCGTCGCATCGGCACCTTGCCGGCCAGGTGGAGCCTCGGCATGCGCTCGGCGATCGCGCGAAGCGCAATCTCGCCCTCGAGCCGGGCCAGGCCCGCGCCGAGGCAATAGTGGATGCCGCTGGAGAACGCGAGGTGGTCGCCGCCGTCGGTGCGGGTGATGTCGAAATCGTTGGGCCGGCCGAAGGCTGCCGGATCGCGGTTTGCGCCACCGAGTGCGGTGACAACCCAATAGCCCTTTTTCACAACGGTGTTCGCGATCTCGGTCTCCTGCATCGCCACGCGTGAGGTGAACTGGATCGGCGGGTCCCAGCGCAGGGTCTCCTCGATCGCGGCCGCCGCGAGCGACGGGTCGTCGACCAGCAACTGCCACTGGCCCGGGTGCCGCAGAAGGGCGTGGACCGCGTTGCCGATCAGGTTGACCGTGGTCTCGAAGCCGGCCACCAGCAGCAGCTGACACAACGGCAGGATCTCCTCCGGCCGGATCGTCTCGCCACGTTCGGCCGCGAGCACCGACAGCAGGTCGTCACGCGGGTCCGCCGCGCGCTCCTGCAGCAGTCGGGAGAACATCCGCTCGAGCGCGAGCTTGGCGCCATACGCCTGATGAGCGTGCCGCATCGACTTGATGCCGTCGAGCGCCTTGCCGAGCGCGGTGCCGTAGCGGGTGAACCTGTCGGCGTCGGCGTCCGGCACCCCGAGCAGATCGCTGATCACGTTGATCGGCAGGGGTGCCGAGACCGCACGCTGCAGGTCGAACGTCTCGCCGGCGGGCACCCGGTCGAGCATCGAGTGCACGGTCTTGTCGATGCTGGTCTCGTAGGAGGCCATCCGGCGCGGGGTGAAGGCCGGAGCGGCGACCCGGCGCAGGCGGGTGTGGTCGGGCGGGTTCTTCTCCAGCATCGACAGGTCGAACTCGTCCGACTCCCGGCCCACCCCCTCGCGCCCGACGGTGCCAAAGTCGCGATTCTTCAGCACGTCCTTGCACACGGCATGGGTCGCGGTCACCCACGTGCCCGGCAACCGTCCACGGCTGAGCTCGCCGCGCTCCCGCACCTGGTCGTAGAGCGGGTAGGGGTCGCCATGCCATGGGGTGAGGCCGACCCGGGCGAGCGGGTCGCCGCGCAGCCGGGCGTCCAGCTGGGTCTTGAGTTTCGCCGAGTAGAGCTGGCCGGCGAAGGCCCGCGCCAGCCGCAGCTCCTGCCAGTCGATCGGTGACTTCACGCTACAAACGTAGTGCGAAACCGGTCACACCCGCTACGGCCGCCGCCTACGATCCGAGTCCGGCGCACCTGCCCATTCCCGCCGACCGTCGTCACAAAAGTGCACCACCGGCGCACGCACCTGCCCATTCCCGCCGACCGTCGTCACAAAAGTGCACGTCGGCAGCCGGGCAGCGTCAGGTGAGCTTGGCGAGGATCAGCTCGCGCGCCTTGGCCGCGTCGGCCTGCCCCTTGAGCTCCTTCATCACCTGGCCGATGAGCGCGCCCGCCGCGTTGAGCTTGCCGCCGCGCACCTTGTCCGCGACATCGGGATTGGCGGCAATCACCTTGTCGACCGCCGCCTCCAGCGCTCCGTCGTCCTGCACGAGCTCCAGGCCGCGGGCGTCAGCGACCGCGGTCGGCGCACCCTCACCGGCCATCACGCCCTCGAGCACCTGACGGGCCATCGAGTCGTTCAGCCGGCCGCCCTTGACCAGGCCGTCCAGCTCAGCGACGTGTGCCGGGGTGACGCCGAAGTCCTCGACGGTCCTGCCCTCGACGTTGGCGCGACGCGCGAGCTCACCGGTCCACCATTTGCGGGCACCGGCCGGGCTCGCACCCTCGGCAACGGTCTGCTCGATCAGGTCGACAGCGCCGGCGTTGATGACGTCGCGCATCTCCAGATCGCTGTAACCCCAGTCGGATTGGAGACGCTTACGACGCTGCGCCGGCGGTTCGGGCAACGTGCCACCCAGCTTCTCGACCAGCTCGGCGGCCGGTGCGACCGGCACCAGGTCCGGCTCCGGGAAGTAGCGGTAGTCGTCGGCGTCCGACTTGGGGCGCCCGGCGGTCGTGATGCCGGTGTCCTCGTGCCAGTGCCGCGTCTCCTGGGTGATCGTGCCGCCGGCGTCGAGCACCGCCGCCTGGCGGCTGATCTCGTAGCGGACCGCGCGCTCGATCGACCGCAGCGAGTTGACGTTCTTGGTCTCAGTGCGGGTACCGAACTTCTCGGTGCCGACCGGGCGCAGCGACACGTTGGCGTCGCAGCGCACCGAGCCCTGCTCCATCTTCACATCGCTGATGTCGAGGGCCTTCAACAGATCTCGCAGTGCCGCGACGTAGGCACGGGCGATCTGCGGAGCGCGGGTGCCTGCGCCGACGATCGGCTTGGTGACGATCTCGATCAGCGGGATGCCGGCCCGGTTGTAGTCGACCAGCGAATACTCCGCGCCCTGGATGCGACCGGTCGCGCCACCCACGTGCAGCGACTTGCCGGTGTCCTCCTCCATGTGGGCACGCTCGATCTCGACCCGGAAAACCTCTGTGCCGTCACCGGATTCGGTCGGCACCTCCACGTCGAGGTAGCCGTTGTAGACGATCGGCTCGTCATACTGGCTGGTCTGGAAGTTCTTCGGCATGTCCGGATAGAAGTAGTTCTTCCGGGCGAAGCGGCTCCAGTCGGCGATGCTGCCGTGCAAAGCCAGGCCGAGGCGGATGGCCGACTCGACGGCCGAGGCGTTGACCACCGGCAGCGCACCGGGCAGCCCGAGGCAGACCGGGCACACCTGGCTGTTCGGCTCGGCGCCGAAAACCGTTGAGCAGCCACAGAACATCTTGGTCTTGGTGTTGAGCTCGACGTGCACCTCGAGACCCATGACGGGGTCGTAGGTCTGCAGCGCCTCGTCGTAGTCGACGACTGCGTCGGTCATCGTGCGTCCGCCTTTCCGGCCAGCTCCGGAGCTTGCGCGAGAATCGGCCCGCCCCACTTCTCCTGCAACGCGGCCTCCAGGGCGGCACCCACCTGGTAGAGCCGCTCGTCCTTGGTCGCCGGCGCGAGGATCTGGAAGCCGCTCGGCAGACCGTCCTCGGCCGCCAGGCCGTTGGGGATCGACATGCCGGGCACACCCGCCAGGTTGGCCGGGATCGTCGCAACATCGTTGAGGTACATGGCCATCGGGTCGTCCAGCTTCTCGCCCAGCTTGAACGCCGTCGTCGGCGCGGTCGGGGTGACCAGCACGTCGACCTTCTCGTATGCCGCGGCGAAGTCGCGCGCGATCAGCGTGCGGACCTTCTGCGCCTGCCCGTAGTAGGCGTCGTAATAGCCGGCCGAGAGGGCGTAGGTGCCGAGGATGATGCGACGCTTGACCTCGTCGCCGAAGCCGGCGTCGCGAGTAGCGGCCATCACCTGCTCGGCGCTCGGACTGGCGACACCCTCCGGGCCGACGCGCAGGCCGTAACGCATGCCGTCGAACTTGGCCAGGTTGGAGCTCGCCTCGCTCGGCAGGATCAGGTAGTAGGCGGCCAGCCCCTTCTCGAAGCTGGGGCAGCTGACCTCGACGACCTCGGCGCCGCGGTCGACCAGCAACTGCACCGACTCGTCGAAGAGCTGCTTAACGCCGGGCTGGAAGCCCTCACCCGAAATCTCTTTGATGACACCGATTTTCAGACCCTTGACGTCGGCCTTGCGTGCGGCCTCGACGACCGGCGGCACCGGTGCGTCGATCGACGTCGAGTCCATCACATCGTGCCCGCCGATGACCTCGTGCAGCAGCGCGGCATCGAGCACCGAGCGGGTGCACGGCCCGGCCTGGTCGAGCGAACTCGCCAGCGCGATCAGGCCGTATCGGGACACCCCGCCATACGTCGGCTTGGTGCCGACCGTGCCGGTCACGGCAGCGGGCTGGCGGATCGAGCCACCGGTGTCGGTGCCGATCGCGAGCGGCGCCTCGAACGCGGCAACCGCGGCCGAGGAGCCACCGCCCGAGCCACCGGGGATGCGGTCGAGGTCCCACGGGTTGTGCGTGGGGCCGTATGCCGAGTGCTCGGTCGAGCTGCCCATGGCGAACTCGTCCATGTTGGTCTTACCCAGGATCGGCATACCGGCCGCGCGCAGTTTGGCGACCACCGTCGCGTCGTACGGCGGCACCCAGCCCTCGAGGATCTTGCTGCCGGCCGTGGTGGTGAGGCCCTCGGTGGCGAGCACGTCCTTGACCGCGACCGGCACGCCGGCGAGCGGGCCCAGCTCCTTGCCGGCGGCCCGCGCCTCGTCGACGGCCCTCGCGGTGGCGAGCGCGCCCTCGGCGTCGACCTGGAGGAAGGCGTGGACGTCGCCGTCGACCTCGGCGATGCGGTCCAGGTGAGCCTGGGTGACCTCGACGGAGGTGGTCTCACCGGCGGCGAGCGCGGCGGCGATGTCGGCCGCCGTCATACGGGTGTAGTCAGTCATCGGGTGGTTCAGCCTCACTCTTCGTCCAGGATGCGCGGCACCGCGAAGCGGTCTGCCTCGGCGCGGGGAGCAGCAGCAAGCGCCTGCTGCGGGGTCAGGCTGGGGCGCACCTCGTCGGTGCGGGTGACGTTCTCCAGCGGCAGCGGGTGCGACATCGGCGGGATGTCGTCGGCCGCGATCTCCCCGACGGTGGCGACGAAGCCGACGATCTGATCGAGCTGGCCGGCGAGCCGGTCGAGTTCGTCGTCGGACAGCTGGATGCGGGCGAGCATGGCGACGTGGGCGACCTCGTCGCGGGACAGCGCAGACATGCCGCGCAGTCTATTCGCGGTCCAGACCGGCCGAAGGACGGCCATAGACATGAGGGGCGCGAAGGGGCGATGAGGGACGAATCAGCCCTTCGCAGCCAGAGCCTCTTTGACCACGGCCGGGTCGGGGTTGGTCATCGGGATGCCGTCGATGACCACCGTCGGCACCACTTCGTTGCCGTCGTTCACGCTACGGACGAACTCCGCAGCATCGGCGTCCTGCCAGATGTTGCGCCATTGCGCCTTGCTCCGATCGGCCCCGATGATGGCTTCGAGTCTGGTACAGAAGGGACAACCAGGTCGCCAGTAGATCGTCACGTCGGCATTCACACCAGCGACCAACGCCGGTGTATGACGCGGCATTCCGCGGTGATAGAAATGAATAGCAGAGCTAACTTCTCAAGTGGTTCACCAAGGAGGACGTCATGCCAGGCATCACCATCTCTTCCGCGTATGGCGCGGGCGGCAGTGTCGTTGCACCCAAGGTTGCCGAGCGCCTCGGCGTCGCCATGCTCGACCGGGCGATCAGCGCCCGCGTCGCGGACGACCTCCAGGTCTCGCTCGACGAGGCGCAGCACGGCGAGCGCAAGCAGAGCTTTGCCGACCGGTTCTTCTGTGCGCTCGCCCCGCTTGCCGACACCGTTGCCGGCGACGCCGAGATCGCGCGCAGCGATCAGGCCGGCGCGACCGAGTTCCGCACGGACGCCAACAAGATCATGAGCGACGCCCTCGACAAGGGCGCGGTGATCCTCGGTCGCGGCGGCGCGGCCGCCTTCCAGGACCGTGACGACGTCCTGCACATCCGCTTCTACGGCACACCGGAGCAGCGACTGGACGCGGCCATGCGGTTCAGCGGGGTGAGCGAGGACGAGGCGCGCGGGCACATGGAGCGGACCGACGCCGCCCGGGCGAAGTACGTGCACCACCTCTACGGTCGCGACATCAACGACCCGTCGCTCTACCACCTGCAGTTCAACACGCCGCTGCTCGAACAGGGTCAGTGCATCGAGATGATCGTCGACGCTTACCAGGCGTTCCTGGCCAAGAAGGGCGAGCGCGTCGCAGCCGGCTGACGTCTCGTAAGCGAAAGTGCCGCTGACGTCACGGATGCTTACGGCCCCGCGATGGGGAGCGCGTCTCCTGAGAGCCGCGTCTCCCGGACTGCGCGCATCCCGTAAGCGATAGTGCGCCCGACGTCACGCTTGCTTATGAGATGCGGCGGCCGCGCGGACGATGTCGGCGGTGAGCTCGAGGTGGCCGCGGTGCTGGGCCAGTTCCTCGTAGATGTGCATGAGCACCCCGCCCTGGGTGCGCACCTCGTCACGGTCCAGGTCGCGCTCGCGCAGCGGGCCACGCGGCGGTGCCACACCGTCGAATCCGTCGAGATCGCAAGCAAATCGGGCGCGTTGCGCCGCCACCAGCTCCAGCAGCTCGTGCACCGGGCCAGACGCCACGAACTCCGCATCGCGGTCGCGCTCGATCGGCCGGTCGGCGAGCACCCGGCCGCCCCAGAACTCCAGCACCCCCGCGCAATGCCGCAACAACTGGTATGCCGTGTTGCCTCCGGGCAGCCCGGTGCCGGCGTTGGCCAGGTCGTCACCCAATGCGCGGACGGTGGCGCACATGCCGTCGAGCGCCCGGTCGATGTGCACCTGCACGGCGTGCACCGGGACGGCGTCAGTCATCGGCTGACTCCTCGTCACCGGGTGTTCCGGGTGGGCCCTGCTCCAGCAACTCGACGAATCCGGCCTCATCGAGCGTCGGCACGCCCAACTCGGCGGCCTTGTCGGCCTTGGAGCCGGCATTGGCTCCGAGCACGACATACGACGTCTTCTTCGACACCGACCCGGCGGCCTTGCCACCACGGGCCAGGATCGCCTCCTTGGCCGAGTCGCGACTGAACGCCTCGAGCGACCCGGTCACCACGACCGTGAGCCCGATGAGCGTCTGCTCGATCGACTCGTCGCGCTCGTCGGCCATCCGCACCCCGTCGGCCGCCCAACGCTGGACGATCTGCTCGTGCCAGTCGACAGCAAACCACTCGGTCACCGCCTGGGCGATCACTCCCCCGACTCCGTCGGCGGCCGCCAGCTCCTCAAGACTCGCCGCACGCAGAGCCTCGATCGAGCCGAACTCGGCGGCGAGCGCACGCGCCGCCGTCGGCCCGACATGCCGGATCGACAGCCCCACGATCACCCGCCACAGCGGCTGCGACTTCGCCTGCTGCAGATTGTCCAGCAGCTTGACTCCGTTGGCGGACAACACTTTTCCGTCGACGACGTGCTCGGGGTCGTCGGTCTTCTTGGCCGCCCTCGTGTAGACCGGCACCCGCGAGAGTTGCTCACGGGTCAGCCCGAACAGCGTCGACTCGTCGGTCAGCACACCCGAGTCGAGCAGGCTGACAGCACCCTCCCAGCCGAGCGCCTCGATGTCGAAGGCGCCCCGGCCGGCAAGGCTGAACAGGCGCTCCCGCAGCTGCGACGGGCAGGTGCGTGAGTTGGGGCAGCGGATGTCCTTGTCGCCGTCCTTCTCGTAGGCCAGCTCGGTGCCGCACGCGGGGCAGTGCGTCGGCATCACGAACTCCCGCTCGGTGCCGTCGCGCAGGTCGACCACCGGCCCCACGATCTCGGGTATGACGTCACCGGCCTTCCGCAGCACGACCGTGTCGCCGATCAGCACGCCCTTGCGCTGCACCTCGGAGGCGTTGTGCAGGGTCGCGTTGGCCACCGTCGAGCCCGCCACGACCACCGGCTCCATCACCCCGAACGGTGTCACCCGGCCGGTGCGACCGACGTTGACCTCGATGTCGAGCAGCTTGGTGTTGACCTCCTCCGGCGGATACTTGTAGGCGATCGCCCACCGCGGCGCCCGCGAGGTCGACCCGAGCGCGCGCTGGGTGGCGATCTCGTCGACCTTGACGACTACTCCGTCGAGCTCGTGCTCCACCGAATGCCGATTGTTGCCAGCCCATTCGACGTATTTGGCCACCTTGGCGCCGGTGTCGACGACCTTGGAGTGGGTCGAGACCGGCAGACCCCAGTCGCGCAGCAGGTCGTAGGCCTGCGACTGCCGCTGGATGTCGAAGCCGCGGCGCGCGCCGATGCCGTGCACCAGCATCCTCAACGCCCGGCTCGCGGTCACTCGCGGGTCCTTCTGCCGCAGCGAGCCGGCGGCGGTGTTGCGCGGATTGGCAAAGGGTGGCTTACCGGCCGCCACGAGCGAGGCGTTGAGCTTCTCGAAGTCCGCCATCCCCATGAAGACCTCGCCACGCACCTCAACCAGCTCGGGCACGTTGTCGCCGCTCAGCTTGTGCGGAATCCCTTCGATGGTGCGGACATTCGAGGTCACGTCCTCGCCGGTGGTGCCGTCGCCACGGGTCGCCGCGCGCACCAGCCGGCCGTTCTCGTAGGTGAGGTTGATCGCCAGCCCGTCGATTTTCAGCTCACACAGGAAGTGCACCCGCGCGTCGCCGATGTCGCGTTGCACCCGGGTGATCCACGCGGCCAGCTCCTCGGCACTGAACACGTTGTCCAGGCTGAGCATCCGCTCGGCGTGGGTGACCGCAGCGAAGTCGGTGTTGAAGACCGCCCCGCCGACCTGCTGCGTCGGACTGTCGGGGGTGCGCAGCCCTGGGTGCTGCTCCTCCAGCTCGTTCAGCCTGCGGTTCAGCGCGTCGTACTGGCCGTCGCTGATCGTCGGGGAATCCTTGACGTGGTAGGCGAACTGGTGGCCGCGCACCTCCTCGGCAAGCTCGGTCCACTCGTGGCGGGCGTCGGCCGGGATCTCGATCTCACTCACGTTGCGTCATCATTCCGTAAATCACCGACACCTCAGTGCTGCGCCGCCTCGGTCAGCAGGTCGGCCGCCTCCACACTCAACCGTTGTATGGCGAGAGCTGCGGCCGGTGCCGCCCCCGCAAGACCGCACGCCGGCGTCACGACCACTGCGTCCAGCAGCCGCGTCTCCAAGCCGACCCGGCGCCACCGATCGACGAAGGGGTCGACGTGCTCGCCCGGGTGCCGCGCGACCGAATCGGTCGGCACGATGCCGGCCCAGAGGCGACGACCGGACTCGACCAGCTCCGCGACACCGTCCCACTGCGGGGCCTTCAGCAATGCGACGTCGATCGCTAGCTCCAGGCCGTCCAACTGCCGCACCAGCGGCACCGGGACGTCCGGTGCGCAGCAGTGCAGCACCTGCGAATTAACCTGTCCCGCAATGCTTTCGGTGACAACGGCAAGCCCGTCGCGCACGGCGATCGGCTCGACCGCGCGCACCCGCCCGAAGCCGGACGCCGTCGGCAACCGACCGGCCAGCACCGCGGGCAGCGACGGCTCGTCCCACTGCACGATGAGGTCGGCGCCCGGCACCAGCCGCTGCACGGCGCTGACGTGATCCCGAACGCCGGCGGCGAGCGACTGGATCAGGTCACGGGTCGCTCCCGGGTCGGTCACCGCGCGTTCGCCGCGCGGCAGTGACACCGTCGCCGCGAGGGTCCACGGGCCGCACACCTGCAGCTTGAGTGGACCGGAGTAGCCGTCATACACCTCGGCCAACTCGTCGAGGTCCTGGCGCAGGAAACCACCTGCTCGCACGACGTCCCGCCCGGGCGCGTCGGTCAGCCGCCACCCCGAGGGCTGCAGATCGACCGGCAGCTCGACCAGGAGCGCCGCCGTGCGACCGATCAGATCGGCGCCGGGTCCTCGGCCCGGCAGCTCCGGCAGGTAGGGAATCCCCTTGTCGTCATACAACTCCCGCACGGTGCGCATGGCACGGGCGATGTCCTCACCGGGCAGCGAACCGATGGCGCTGGCGTCAGTCACGCCGGTCAACGATAGTCGGCCAGCGGCTTGTTACCGATGCCCTCGAGCGAACCGCGCACCGGCTCGGCGGTGTTGACGAAGCAAATGGCGGTCACGTAACCAAGGTCCCACTGCGCCTGCGTGCGGGTGCTGAATCCGCCTTCGATGTCCTTGCGGGTCACCCCACCCAGGTAGGACTTCATCGCCGTGGTGCACAACGGCCTCGCGCGCTTCTCCAACTCCTTGATGCCCGGGTAGCGGTCGCCCGGCTTGCCGAGCGGCACCTTGGCGATCGCCTCCGCCCTGTGCGGGTCCTCGCAGGTGGGCACCGTCTCGCCGGTCTGTCCCTTGTCGAAGGTCCGCTTGTCCAGGCAGACGCGCCCGCGCAGCAGCCGTTTCGGGTCCCGCAGCACGTCCTTGGCCACCTTGGCGGTCATCCCGGCGCTGTCACCCGCGGCGTTCATCGGGAAGGTCAGGCAGACGATGCGTTGGTCGGCCTCCGGGTCGGAGGAGACCGATGCCGCGATCGACCGCCGACTGGTCACCTCGGTCTGGCCGCCGATGTACTTCTCCACCTGCGTGATGCAGGTGGTGTTGCGCACCCGGTTGCGTTCCTTGAGGTCCGACGGCTGCTTGGCATTCGGCACGATGGCCGCCACCTCGTAGGTGTGGCCCATCGTGCAGTCGCTCGCCTGGAACCCGCCGACCTGGTCGTCGTCGAGACACTGGCCGACCTTCAGCCCGCGCATGAGACCGGGTCCGCGCACGGTCGATTCCGGGGTCGGCGTCGTCGTGGCGCCACTCGACGACGGCGTCGATGCCGGCGATGACGACGGCGCTGACGATGACGGCGGCGCCACCACCACCGACGCCGTGCCGGACCCGCAAGCGGTCACCAGCGCGACCACTGCCGCCCCCGCCATCACACCTCGCGAAAGCTCCCCTAGCTTCACGAAACCCCCTCAGATCACTGATACTTCGACAACGGCTGATTCTTCATGTCCTTCAGCGGCTTGACGAACTTGCCATTGGTCGCCTCCACGAAACAGGCGGTGAGCGTCGTACCCCGGCCCCACGGCCCGGGGCCGGAGTGGTTGGACGCGGCAACGACGTCCTTGCGCTCGACGCCGCCGAGGTAGGTCTTGGCCAGGGTCTTGCACTTGTCGTAGGCGATCTTGTCGGTCGCCGCCTCACCGGGGTATGGCGTGTTGGCCTTCCCGATCACGTAGCCGCCGATCGTCTCGGCGGCGTGCGGCTGACTGCACGGCACGATCGTCGGCGAGTCGGACTGGCTGGGGCGATCGGGGGTGCAGACCCGGTAGTCGACGTACCCCTTGTCCTTCAGCAGGTTCTTGATCGGGTAGGTGATCTTCTCGTAGCCGGAGTCGTCGTCCTTGGTCACCGCCGTCGCGCACACGATGCGGCTGGTGTTCTTCGGGTCGGCCGAGGTCGGCACCGGCTGTGCCAGCACCCGGGAGAAGTAGCCGGCCTGATTGCCGACGTAGTCGCCGAGGACGTCGTTGCACGTCCAGGTCCGCAGCACCGAGCGCTTCTTGACATCGTCGTTGTACTGCGACGTGGGGACCACCTTGGTGATCTCCATCTTGTGCTCCTGGTCGCACGGGGTGAGTTGCCAGTTGACGGTGTCGTCGTAGCACTGACCGGGTGCGAAGTCGGCCGCGGCCGAGGTGGCCGGCTCACTCGGGGCGGTCGAGGTGTTCGGCGACGAACTCGGCGCGGTCGGCGCGCTCGACGTGGTCGACGGTGCCGTGACGGACACCGTTCCCCCGTCGCTGCCGCAGGCGGCAAGGGCGAGGCACGCGGCTCCCGCTGCCCCGGTGGCCATGAGTCGTCGTGCGGACTTTCGTGCAGGCTGCATGTGCTTGTCTCCCTCTGGTTGCGCCGCAACGATATCCCGCGGCGCAACCCTCAGACGCGCCCAGCCCGGCTGATGGTTGCAGAGCCGACCACACGAGTGCCGTCATACAGGACGACGGACTGCCCGGGGGCGACCCCGCGCGCTCGGCGGTCCAACCGCACCTCGATGCTGTCGCCGGAAGCCGTTGCGACGGCAGGGATTTCCTCGCCGTGTGCCCGCAACTGAGCTCCGACCCGGCGCTCCCCCACCGGTGCCGCACCGCACCACCGGGCGTGATCGCCGTGGATCAGGTCGACCCCGAGCAGGTCCTGCGTGCCGACCACGACCGTGTTGGTGCGCGGCTCGACGTCCACCACGTAACGCTTCGCACCGTCGGTGCGCGGCACCTTCAGCCCGAGCCCGCGCCGCTGGCCGACCGTGTAGGCGAAGGCACCCTCGTGCTGCCCGACGACCTCGCCGTCGGTGTCGACGATGTCGCCGGGCTGTTCGCCGAGGCGCCGGGTCAGCCAGCCCTTGGTGTCGCCGTCGGCGATGAAACAGATGTCGTGGCTGTCCGGCTTCTTGGCCACCGAGAAGCCGCGCTCGGCGGCCTCGGCCCGGATCTGCGGCTTGGTGGTGTCGCCGAGCGGGAAGAACGACCGGGCCAGCTGGTCGGCGTCCAGCACCCCGAGCACGTAGGACTGGTCCTTGGCCGGGTCGACCGCGCGGTGCAGCTCCCGGCCGCCGGGCCCGTCGACGATCTGGGCGTAGTGGCCGGTGGCGACCGCGTCGAAACCGAGCGCGAGCGCCTTGTCCAACAGGGCCGCGAACTTGATGCGCTCGTTGCAGCGCAGGCACGGGTTGGGGGTGCGCCCCGCGGTGTATTCGGCGACGAAATCGTCGACGACGTCCTGCTTGAAGCGCGCGGCCATGTCCCAGACGTAGAACGGTATGCCGATCCGGTCAGCCACCCGGCGGGCGTCCCCGGCGTCCTCGATCGTGCAGCAGCCGCGCGCCGACTCCCGCAGGGTCGCCGCGGACTGGGAGAGCGCCAGGTGGACGCCGACCACTTCGTGACCGGCCTCGACCATGCGGGCTGCGGCGACGGCAGAGTCGACGCCTCCGCTCATGGCAGCAACGACGCGCATCAGGCACCCCGGCTCGCGGCGCGCGCCCGGCGGGCGCGCTCGACGGCGGCGGGCAGTGCATCCAGGAACGCGGCGACGTCGGCGTCACTCGAGGAGTGCCCGAGGGTCAGCCGCAGCGCACCACGGGCGTCGTCCTCGGCAATGCCCATCGCCAACAGCACATGGGACGGTTGCGGCACCCCGGCCTGACACGCCGATCCCGTCGAGCACTCGATACCGGCGGCGTCGAGCAGATAGAGCAGTGAGTCACCGTCGCAGCCAGGCACCCGCAGGTGCGCATTGCCGGGCAGCCGCCGGGTGACGTCACCCACCTCATGCGCCCCCGTCACCTGTATGTCGAGACCCGCGTCGAGCGCACCCCCGATGAGCTTGTCGCGCAATGCGACCAACCGGTCCTGCTCGTCCTGCAGCGACGCCGTCGCGAGCTGGATGGCCACGGCCAGGCCGCGAATGCCGGGGACGTCGAGGGTGCCGCTGCGGAACTCGCGCTCCTGACCTCCGCCGTGGGTGAGCGGCACGACCTGGGCATCCCGGCGCGCGAGCAGCAGACCGACGCCCTGCGGGCCGCCGAACTTGTGTGCGCTGGCGCTCAGCAGGTCGGCGCCGGAGGCAGCGAAATCGACCGGGAGCTGCCCGACCGCCTGCACCGCGTCGGTGTGGAACGGAATGCCGAACTCGTGTGCCACCGCCGCAATCTCGGCGACCGGCTGCACCGTGCCCACCTCGTTGTTGGCCCACATCAGCGACACCAGGGCCACCGAGCCCGGGTCGCGCTCGATGAGCGCGCGCACCCGCTCCGGGTCCGCGCGGCCCTCGGAGTCGACCTCGATCCAGTCGACGCGGGCGCCGTGCTCGGCGACGAGGAACTCCACCGAGTCGATCACCGCGTGGTGCTCGGTGCTGCCGACGATCAGACGGTCGCGCCGCGGGTCGTCGCCACGCCGGCGCCAGAAGGTGCCCTTGATCGCCAAGTTGTCCGACTCGGTCCCGCCGGAGGTGAAGATGACCTCGGATGGCCCGGCGCCGAGCGCGGCGGCCACTTGCTCACGGGACTCCTCGACCACCCGGCGAGCGGCCCGGCCGGCCGTGTGCAGGGACGAAGCATTGCCGACCGTCGCCAGCTGCTGCGCGATCGCGTCGATGACCTCGGGGCGGGCCGGCGTGGTTGCCGCGTGGTCCAGGTAGACGGGAAAACTCACCCAGCAAGCCTACGCGCGTGACTCATCGCACTCTTTGCCACACTATGGCGCGTGAGCCCCACTCGCCGTCTCGCCACCGCCGCACTCTGCGTCACGTCGCTCGCACTCACCGCCTGCACCTCCTCCGGCCAGGACGAGGCGGCACCGACCGCCGGCAACACCTCGACCTCGCCGCTGCCCTCCGGCTGCACCGGCAAGGCGGCGCCCACCTTCTCCGGCACTGCACTGCCGTATGGCGCCGCCGCGACCACCGGCAACGGCGGCGCGCTCCAGGTGCAGGTCGGCACGCCGACCGCATCGGCGGCGGCCGGCAAGGACGGCATGAAGGTGATCCAGGTGCCGGTGACGGCGAGTGTGCGCACCAACGGCACGTTCGCGGTGAACAGCGGCCAGTTCGTCCTGGTGAGCGCCGACGGCAAGACGTGCGCCACCCCGTCGGTGAACCCGCTGTCCGACGGGTTCGCGGCACTGACCGTCGACGAGCAGAGCCAGGGCACCGGCGCCGTGGCGTTCCTCGTTCCGCAGCAGCTCGGCCCCGACTCGTTCCGGGTGCGTTATTTGGCCGCGCCGGGAGCGAGCAGTGCGGCGGCCGAGTGGCGCGCGGACGCCAGTGCCCCGTCGTCGAGCGCAGCCTCCGCGGGTTGTGACGGGCCGACATCGAAGCTGAGCGACAAGGGTGCTGCGTCATACGGCTCGCAGGTGACGGTGGGTGACAGCACCGTCTCGGCGACGATCCGGGCGCAGAACCCGACGCGGCGGGCGTTCAAACCGGGCACGACGCAGCCCAACGACGTCGACGCGATCGACGTCACACTGCAGGTGAGCGCCAAGGGCGCACCGGCATACGTCGATCGCGCGGCCTTCGTGCTGGTCGATGACCGGCACCACACCTGCCGCAGCTCCAAACTCGGCAGTCAGGGCGAGAACCTCACCAGCGCTCTGGTGCAGCCGGGCAAGTCGGGCAACTACACCATCGTCTTCTGGGTGCCGAAAGGCCGCACGATCAAAGGACTTTCGCTGTTGCAGCTGGACAAGCCGGGCGGCTCCAAGGTGGTCGCGGCCTGGCACGGCACCGACACGCTGGCTCCCCTGCCCTGAACGCAGCGCGGCCCGGCACCTGATCGGGTGCCGGGCCGCGCTGCGTTGGTATGACGGTCAGCTCTTGGCAGCCTTGACCGCGTCGTTGGCCTGCGGGAGCACGGTGAACAGGTCGCCCACGACCCCGAAGTCGACCAGCTCGAAGATCGGCGCCTCCTCGTCCTTGTTGATCGCGACGATCGTCTTGGACGTCTGCATGCCGGCCCGGTGCTGGATCGCGCCGGAGATGCCCGCCGCGACATACAGCTGCGGGCTGACCTGCTTGCCGGTCTGACCGACCTGGTTGGAGTGCGGGTACCAGCCCGCGTCGACCGCGGCGCGCGAGGCACCCACGGCAGCGCCGAGAGTGTCGGCGAACGCCTCCACCGGCGAGAAGTCACCGCCCGTGCCGCGACCGCCGGAGACCACGATCTGGGCCTCGGTCAGCTCCGGACGACCCGACTTCTGCTTGGGCTCCGATGCGGTCACCTGGGTCGCCTTGCCGGCGTCCGAAACGGTCACCTCGACCGGTACGGCGGTGGCACCGGCCTGCGCGGCCTGCGGAGCGGTGGCGTTGGCCTTGACCGTCACGATCGCCGTCGGCGTGGTGACCGTCGAGGTGACGGTGAAGTTGGACGCGAACGCCGACTGAGTCGTCTTGACCCCGCTGTCACCGGCCTCGACGTTGGTCGCGTCGGTGATCAGACCGGAGCCGGTCTTGACCGCCAGGCGGGCCGCGGCCTCCTTGTTGACGCCGCTGGTCGGCAGCAGGATCGCCGCCGGGCTCGCCTGCTCGGCGACCGCAGCGAGTGCCTCGGCCAGCGGGGCGGCGAGTGCACCGGTCACGTCCGGGTTGTCGATGACGTAGACCTTCTCGGCGCCGAACTGCGCCAGTCGCGGGCGCGCAGCCTCAACGTCCTTACCGACGAAGACGGCGGACGGCTCGCCGAGCCGGCGGGCCAGGGTGAGCAGTTCGGCGGTGTTCTTCTTGACCTGACCATCGGTGTGGTCGACCAGAACGAGTACTTCAGCCATGATGAATCTCCTTGGTATCGCTAGTCGTTCGCGGTCAGATCAACTTGGCCTTGGCGAGGAACTCGGCCAGCTTGGTGCCGCCGTCGCCTTCGTCGGTGACGATTTCGCCCTGCTCGCGCGGCGGGCGCGCGGTGAACGACTCGACCTTGGTCCAGGCGCTCTCCAGACCCACCTGACCGGCGTCGACACCCAGGTCGGCGAGCGACCAGGTCTCCACCGGCTTCTTCTTGGCGGCCATAATCCCCTTGAACGAGGGGTAGCGCGGCTCATTGATCTGGTCGGTCACCGAGACCACCGCGGGCAGCGGCGCCTCCAGGGTGTCCGACGCGGCATCGCTGTCGCGGCGACCGGTGACCTTGCCGTCGGCGATCTCCAGCGAGGACAGCTGGGTGATCTGCGGCAGGCCGAGACGCTCGGCGAGCATCGCCGGCACCACGCTCATCGTGCCGTCGGTGGAGGCCAGACCCATCAGCACCAGCTCCGGGCTGCCACCGGCGGCCTTCTTGACCGCCTCGGCGAGCACGAGCGACGTCGCGGGCGCGTCCGAGCCGTGGATCGCGTCATCCAGCACGTGCACGCCCTTGTCGGCGCCCATCTGCAGGGCCTTCTTGATCGCCTCGGCGGCGCCGTCCGGGCCGACCGTGACGACCGTGACCTCACCCTCACCGGCCTCGGCCAGCTTGAGCGCCTCCTCGACGGCATACTCGTCCAGCTCGGACAGCAAACCGTCGACGTTGGTGCGGTCAGTCGTGTTGTCCTGCGAGAACGTACGGTCCGCCTGGGCGTCCGGCACGTACTTGACACAGACCACAATGTTCATGTGTCGATCGTCCTTTTCGGTGGGAACGGGTGATTCGGGTACTACGGGACGTACTGACGGTCAGGCTACCCGTCAGTAACAATGCGTGGACAGGGGGCCACCCCGTCAGCGGTATCGCAGCCAGATGATCAGCATGCCGACCAGCGTCAGCAGCACGATGATCCACGGCGCCAGCTTGTTGAGGGTGAACTGCAACGCAGTGAGCTGCTGCCCGGGAGCCACCGCGAACACGTCCGAGCGACTGCCGGCCGCTAGGTCGAACAGCGCGGCACCGACGGTGATCACCGCGCCGACGACGAAGATCACCCACGGCGGGATGCCGATCGTCTTGTCGACATCGCGCATCATCCCGGTCCAGCCCAGCAGGGCCACGAACATGCCGACCAGGCCGATCAGGGCCACCACGATCGCGATCACGCGACTGCGGTCGGCCGCGTCGCTGCCCGGCAGCACGGGTTCCTGGGTGCTCATGGCGCCTCCTCGTTTGCTGGTTGTCGGGGCCGAGAGTAGCGGGAACGGCGGTCCTCGCGCCGGATCAGCGGCCCTCGAACTTGGCCTTGCCGGGCCCGTTCTCGAGGAACGACCTCATCCCGGCGGCGCGGTCCTTGGTGGCGAACAGCGACGCGAACTGCTGGGTCTCAATCGCCAGGCCGGTGCCCAGATCGACGTCGACACCTCGGTCGATCGCCTCCTTGGCCGCGCGCAGCGCGAGCCGCGGGCCGCCGACGTATGGCGCGAGCTTCGCCTTGGCCGACTCCAGGACGGTGCCGGGCTCGACGAGTTCGTCGACCAGCCCGATCGCGAGTGCCTCCTGCGCCGAGACGAAACGGCCGGTGAAGACCAGGTCCTTGGCCTTCGCCGGGCCGACCAGCCGGGTCAGCCGCTGGGTGCCACCGGCGCCCGGGATGATGCCGAGCAGGATCTCCGGCTGGCCGAACGTCGCGTCGTTCGCGGCAACCCGGAAGTCGCAGGTCATCGACAGTTCGCAGCCGCCGCCCAGCGCGTAACCGGCGACCGCGGCGACCGTCGGCTTCGGGATCGCGGCGATCGCTGCGAAGCACTCCTGCAGGCGGGCCGCCCGGCCGACCATCTCGGCGTGGTCGAGCGGCTCCATCTCCTTGATGTCGGCGCCCGCGGCGAAGACCTTCTCCCCGCCATACACGATCGCGGCGGCGATCTGGTCGTCCTGGGTCACCGCCGCAGCGGCGGCGGCGAGCCCCTCCTGGATGTCCTTGTTCAGCGCGTTCATCTTCGGCCGGTCGACGCGGATGACGCCGATGCCGTCCTGCACGCTCAGCGAGACGAACTCGCCGAAGGCGGTGTCGGTCACGCCTGCTCGCCGTCCGCCGGGGGCTGCTCGCCGTCCGCGCCCGGCTGGCCGATGTTCGGCGGCTGCGCCGAGGTCGCCGCGTGCGGGCCGTCGCCGGTCACACTCTGGTGCCACAGCTGCACGGCCTGCAGCACCATCTGAGTGGTCGACTGCACCAGCGAGCGCACGTCGTCGTTCTGCGCGACGAGGTGCTCTCCAGTGACGACCAGCGTGCCGTTGGCGATGCCGGTCTTGATGATGTTGAGGCTGAGAGTCACGTCGTTGGCGGCGAGCAACTGCTTGGTGACGTCCTGCGGCAGGTCGTCGGTGATCTGCCACTGACCGAAGATGCGCAGCATCGCCGGCTCGCCCTCCATGCAGCGGGCGAACAGCTGCTGGCCCTCGACCTTGTAACTGACGTCGCCGTCGGAGTCGATGTCGGGGCGGAAGCCCTCGTCCTGCAGGGCGTCCAGGACCCGGCCGCGCAGCGGGTGCTCGTCGGCGGGCGGCGGGAAGTTGGGCAACGAAGTCGGATCAGTCATGTGAGCCACGCTACTTGACCGGCAGGGCGCTCAGTACCCTCCCCACCATGCCCGCCAGCGACCCTCTCGTCAGTGTCCGCAACTCACCCGACGCACCGCCCCCACTGGGCGCAACCATCACCGAGGACGGCGTCGAGTTCGCGGTGTATGCCGATCGCGCGACCGCCGTGCAGCTGTGTCTGTTCGACGTGGACGGCACCGAACGCCGGCTCCCGCTGACCGCGCACGCGCACGGGGTGTGGGCGGCGCACGTCGCGGGCGTCGGCGCCGGGCAGCGTTACGGATACCGCGCAGCCGGGCCGTGGGCGCCGGAGCAGGGCGACCGGTTCAACGACGCGAAGCTGCTACTCGACCCCTACGGTCGCGGCATCGTCGGCGAAGTCACTTGGCGTCCGGAGATTTTCGGGCATCGGGTCGACGACTCGTTGGCCGGTGACGGGGCCGTCCGGGACGACCGTGACAGTGCGCCATACGTGCCGCGCAGCGTGGTTGTCGCCGACGGGTTCGACTGGGGCGACGACAAGCCGCCACACACTCCGTGGGATCGCACGGTCCTCTATGAGACGCACGTGCGTGGCCTGACCAAAGAGCTGCCGGACGTCCCCGAGCACCTGCGCGGGACGTATGCCGGCGTCGCGCACCCGGCGACGATCGCGCACCTTCAGCAACTCGGCATCACGGCGGTCGAGCTGCTGCCGGTGCACGCGTTCACCTCGGAGCCGGGTCTGGTGCAGACCGGCCGGACGAACTACTGGGGTTACAACACACTCGGCTTCTTCGCGCCGCACGCGTCATACGCCTCGGCGGCGAAGCCGCAGGAGGTCATCGCCGAGTTCAAGGGCATGGTCAAGCTGCTGCATGCGGCGGGCATCGAGGTGATTCTCGACGTGGTCTACAACCACACCGCCGAGCAGAGCGCGGGCGGTGGTGCGACGTTGTCCTGGCGCGGGCTGGCCGAGGCGACCTACTACCGGCTGGACGAGCGCGGCAACGACGTCGACGTGACCGGCTGCGGCGACACCGTCGACCTGCGGCAGCCGGCCGGCCTGCGGATGGTGCTGGACTCGCTGCGCTACTGGGCGCAGGAGATGCACGTCGACGGCTTCCGCTTCGATCTCGCGCCGGCGCTGGCGCGCGGCGCGGACGACGCGTTCAACCCCGACCACCCGTTCCTGATGGCGCTGCGTTCCGATCCGGTGCTGTCCCGGGTCAAGCTGATCGCCGAGCCGTGGGATGTCGGCTCGCACGGCTGGCGCACCGGACAGTTCCCGCCGCCGTTCGCCGACTGGAACGACCGGTTCCGGGACACCGTGCGCGATTTCTGGCTGTGCGACGTCGCGGCCGACCTGGCCGGTCAGCCGGCGCACGGCGTGAGCGACCTCGGCACCCGGCTCGCCGGGTCCCGCGACTTGTTCGGGTCGCGGTCACCGATGGCGTCGATCAACATCGTCACCACCCACGACGGTTTCACCGCCGCCGACCTGACCGCCTTCAACACCAAGCACAACGAGGCCAACGGCGAGGACAACCGGGACGGCAACGACAACAACCACTCGTGGAACTTCGGGGTCGAGGGCCACGAGGGCGTGCACTCCGAGCTCGAACAGCACCGGCGCCGGGCGATGCGCAACCTGCTGGCGACGCTGCTGCTCTCGTCCGGCGTGCCGATGCTGCTGGGTGGCGACGAGTTCGGACGCACTCAACAGGGCAACAACAATGCCTACTGCCAGGACAACGAGATCAGTTGGTACAACTGGAAACTCGAGGATTGGCAACGCAATCTCGCGGACACCACGGCGTTCCTGGTGGAGTTGCGCGCCGCGCACCCGGTGCTGCGGCAACGCGAGTTCTTCCCGGGCGACCCGATCGACGGGGACACCCTCGCCGCGCTGCACTGGCACGACGCCGACGGCGCGGTGATGACAGCGGACAAGTGGAACGACGGGTCGACCCGCACTGTGCAGGTCGTCTTCGACGGCACCGACGTGCAGGACGACCGGCTGCTGCTGGTGCTGCACGGTGCCGCGCACGACGGACCGGTGCGGCTGCCGGAGCAGACCGGCGTCACGACGTGGGACCTGGTCTGGGAGAGCAGCTACGACCGGCCGGACCAGGTGCCGAGCAAGGAGGTCGCGGTCGGCGACGAATATCCCATGACCGCAGCCTCGTTCGCCGTATGGCGGGGACGCTGACCCTAGCTTGTGGCCGCGCGCCGACGAGCCGTGTGCCGCAGCCACCACAAGCCGACCATCGGCAGGATGAGCGGCACGTAGCCGTAACCCTGCCCGAACCTCGACCACACGGTGGTGTCCCCTGCCTGGCCGGCCGCGACGAACGCGGCCTTGTCGACATACGACCAGATGCCCACGGCGATCACGCCAAGAAGCTCGAAACTTATGGTTCCCAGCGCGATTCGCGCGCTGGTGCGATCGCCGCGGGCAAGGGCAACGGTGGCGACGCAGTAGACGACGGCGGCCAGCGCCGACAGCCAGTAGGGCAGGTGCTGGTCGGGCCAGGTCTGCGCGATCTGCATGACCGAGCGACCGGTCGCCGCGAGCGCGAAGAGGCCGTAGACCGCCACGAGCATCCGCCCCGGGCCGGTGTTGATCGATGTTGCCGCTCGAGCCACCGACTCAGCTCCCGTTCCACAGTTGCAGCAGGCGGCCGACCATCACCAGCAGACCGAGGGCGCCCACGAGCACGACGCCGGTCCCCCACCGGGTGGTCCGCTCGGCGATGCCCCAGAAGCCGGCGACCGGCAGCACGAGCACCAGCCCCGCCAGGTAGGCGATAAACAGCCCCTGCGACATGTGCGCCGGGCTGTCACCGATCCGCGCGATGCCGACCACCAGCTGCGCGATGACCGCGAGCTCGGCGGCGCAGGCCAGGTAGAACATCGGGTTGTCCATCGCCCGCCCGGCGATCGTGGCGTAGGCGGCGTATCCGGCCAGCGCCGCCAGCAGCACGACAAGTACGACGGTGAGGGGCAGCAGCACCCGGACATCGTACGGAGCCGGCGTTCCTATGCGTTCACCACCAGGCCCAGCTCGACCGGGTTGGCCAGCGCGGGGTGCTTGGGCAGCACCCGGACGGTGTAGCCGAATGCGCCGGACCGGCGCAGCGCGACCGACCCGTCGAAGCGCCAGCGGCCGTCGCCGAGATCCTGCGCGGCTGCGAGGTCGACGACCTCGACGTCGCGCAGCTCGTCGCTGTCGCTGGCCCGGCCGTGCACCGCTTGCACGGTGACCTGGTCGGGCGCGAGCCCGGCAAGCTGGACGTAAGCCCGCACGGTGAGCTGGTCACCGACCAGCGGCGCGTCGCTCACGCCTTCGGCTTCGACGTGCTCGATCTGCAGGTGCGAGAAGGCGTTTCGCGCGTTCTCCCGGTATGCCGCGAGGTCCCGGGCAAGGGCGTAGTCGTCGCTGCTGGCCGCACGCCCGGCGATCGCGGCCGGGGTGTAGAGCAACGTGGTGTAGTCGCGCACCATCCGGGTTGCGAGCACCTTCGGGCCGAGCACCCGCAGCGTGTGCTCGACCATCTCGACCCAGTGCTGCGGCACGCCCTGCTCGTCGACGTCGTAGAACCGCGCCGCGACCTGCGACTCGATCAGGTCGTAGAGCGCGGCGGCCTCGAGGTCGTCACGCCGGCTCTCGTCCATCGTCGGCGTGCCCGTCACGCCGGTCGGGTCGGCGGACGGGATGGCCCAGCCGTTCTCGCCGTCATACCACTCGTCCCACCAGCCGTCGAGGATCGACAGATTGAGCCCACCGTTCAGCGCGGCCTTCATGCCGGAGGTGCCGGACGCCTCGTAGGGCCGCAGCGGGTTGTTGAGCCAGACGTCGACGCCGGGCATCAGCGTCTGAGCCATCTCCATGTCGTAGTTGGGCAGGAAGACGATCCGCTGCCGCAGCTGCGGGTCATCGGTGAAGCGCACCATCTCCTGGATCAGCTTCTTGCCCGTCTCGTCGGCCGGGTGCGACTTGCCCGCGATGACCAGCTGGATGGGCCGCTCCGGGTGCAGCAGCAGTGCCTTCAGCCGCTCGGGGTCGCGCAGCATCAGCGTGAGCCGCTTGTAGGTCGGCACCCGCCGCGCGAAGCCGATCGTCAGCACGTCGGGGTCGAGGATCTGCTCGGTCCAGCCCAGCTCGGCCTCGCTTGCGCCGCGGGTACGCGCGGACTTGCGCATGCGGGTGCGCACGTCGGCGACCAGCTGCTCGCGCAGCGCCCGCTTGACCGCCCACAGCTCGGCACGCGGGATGCGGTCGACGTGATCCCAGCCGATCGCCTCGCGCACGTCCTGCTCGCCGAGGTGGCGCCGGGCCAGGTCCACCACCTTCGGATCCATCCAGGTCGGCGCGTGAACACCATTGGTAATGCTGGTGATCGGCACCTCCGTGTCGTCGAAGCCGGGCCACAGCACGTCGAACATCTCGCGGCTGACCTCGCCGTGCAGCAACGACACCCCGTTGCTGCGCTGTGCCATGCGCAGGCCCATCACGGCCATGTTGAAGATGCCGGGCTGACCGCCGTCGTAGTCCTCCGCGCCGAGCGGCAGCACGCGGTCGACCGGCACCCCGGCGAGCTCGCCGTGCCCGCTGAAGTGTGCCCGGACCGCCTCAGCATCGAAGCGGTCGATGCCGGCCGGCACCGGGGTGTGCGTGGTGAAGACGTTGCTGGCGCGCACCACCTGCTGCGCCTGGTCGAAGTCCAGGCCTTGCCGGGTGACCAACTCACTGATCCGCTCCACCGAGAGGAAGCCGGCGTGACCCTCGTTGCAGTGGTAGACCTCGGGCTCCGGCGCACCGGTCAGCCGGGACCAGGTGCGCAGCGCCCGCACGCCACCGATGCCGAGCAACATCTCCTGCTCGAGGCGCTGGTCGCCGCCCCCGCCATACAGCCGGCCGGTCAGCTCGCGGGCGGCCGCGTCGTTGCCCTCGACGTCGGAGTCGAGCAGCAGCAACGGCACTCGGCCGACCTGCGCCTTCCAGATCCGGGCCCGCACGGTGCGCTCGCCGGGCAGGGCGAGCACGACTTCGGCCGGGGTGCCGTCGGCCTCACGCACCAGCGACAACGGCAGGTCGTCGGGGTCGAGTAGCGGGTAGGTCTCGAGCTGCCAGCCGTCGGCCGACAGCTGCTGCTTGAAGTAGCCGGACTTGTAGAACAGGCCGATCCCGACGATCGGGACGCCGAGATCGCTCGCCGACTTCAGGTGGTCGCCGGCGAGGATGCCGAGGCCGCCGGAATACTGCGGCAGCACGTGCGTCAGCCCGAACTCGGCACTGAAGTAGGCGATCGACGCCGGCGCCTGCTGCTCGCCGCGGAAGTCGTCGTACCAGACCTTCGAGGTGAGGTATGACGACAAACCCTCGCTCGCGGCACGGACCCGGGCGACGAAGGACTCGTCCGCGGCCAGCTGCGCCAGCCGCTCAGGAGGCAGCGCCGCCAGCAGCGCGACTGGGTCCTCGTGCACCCGCTCCCAGGCCTGCGGGTCCATGTCCCGGAAGAGCTCCCGGGTGCGGCTGTGCCACGACCACCGCAGATTGGTGGCAAGTTCGGACAACGGGGACAGCGGCTCGGGCAGCGCGGTGCGGACATTGAAGCGACGGATGGCTCTCACGAGCACCGATGGTAGGGCGCTCGCCCATGGTCGCGGACACCAAAGGGTGAGGATGTGGCGAGCCGCTCATTCGTGCGGCCGGAGGTTGCGGCGACAGGTGTCAGTCGACGGTCGAGATTGTGTAGCGTCGGTGCGGTGACTGACCAGGAGCCGATCGCCCGTCCCCTGCCGACCACGAAAACCCCTACGCACAGCAAGACCCCGAGCGCGCGACCGATCGGTCGCATCCCGGTGCAGGATGTCGCGCCGTCCGTCGACGGCGGCGTGCTGCCGACCAAATCCGTTGTCGGGGAAGAGTTTCCGGTCACCGCCACCGTGTTCCGCGAGGGACACGACGCGGTCAACGCGACGATCGTGGTCACCGACCCCGACGACGTGACGACGCTGCTGCCGATGACCTTGACCAATCCCGGCCTGGACGCCTGGGAGGGCACGCTCGTCGCCGACCGGCCGGGTCTGTGGTCCTACCGGGTCGAGGGCTGGTCCGATCCCTACGGCACGTGGGAGCACGACGCCGTGATCAAGATCGCAGCCGAGGTGGACGTCGAGCTGATGCTCGAGGAGGGGGCGCGCGTCCTGGAGCGGGCCGTCGCCGAGGTGCCGCACACCGACGCCGACAAGTCCGTGCTGACCGACGCCATCGCCACCCTGCGGGACACCACGGCCCCGCCCGGCACCCGGCTCGCCGCCGGCACCACCGGCGAGGTCGAGCGCATCATGCGCGAGACGCCGCTGCGCGACTACGTCAGCGAAAGCGCCACCTACGCCTGGCTGGTCGAGCGCGACCGCGCGCTCTACGGCGCGTGGTACGAACTCTTCCCGCGTAGCGAGGGGGCCCACTTCGATCATGAGAAGGGGCAATGGGTTTCGGGCACGCTGCGCACTGCCCAGGAGCGGTTGCCGGCCGTTGCCGACATGGGCTTCGACGTGGTCTACCTCACCCCGATCCACCCGATCGGCACCACCAACCGCAAGGGGCCAAACAACACGCTGACCGCCGGGCCGCACGACCCCGGTTCCCCCTACGCGATCGGCAGCGCCGACGGAGGCCACGACGCCATACATCCCGACCTCGGGACGTTCGAGGACTTCGACGCGTTCGTCGCCCGCGCCGGTGAGCTCGGGCTGGAGGTCGCGCTCGACCTGGCGTTGCAGTGCTCCCCCGACCACCCGTGGGTGGCCTCGCACCCGGAGTGGTTCACCACCCGGGCCGACGGCACCATCGCCTACGCGGAGAACCCGCCGAAGAAGTACCAGGACATCTACCCCGTCAATTTCGACAACGACCCAGAGGGCATCTACGCCGAGGTGCGCCGCGTGGTGCAGGTGTGGATCGACCACGGCGTCAAGATCTTTCGGGTCGACAACCCGCACACCAAGCCGCTGGAGTTCTGGCAGTGGCTGATCGAGGACGTCGCCCGCGACCACCCCGACGTGGTGTGGCTCGCCGAGGCCTTCACCCGCCCGGCGATGATGGCGACGCTCGCCAAGATCGGCTTCCAGCAGAGCTACACCTATTACGCGTGGCGCAACGGCGCGGCCGAGCTGCAGGAGTATGTCGAGCAGCTCGCGTCGCAGGACGCGCCCTACATGCGGCCCAGTTTCTGGCCGACCACGCACGACATCCTCACCCCCTACATGCAGTACGGCGGACCCACCGCCTGGAAGCTGCGGGCCGCCCTGGCCGCGACCCTCGTGCCGACCTACGGCATCTACTCCGGTTACGAGCTGGTCGAGCACGTCGCGCGCCCCGGCGCCGAGGAGCAGATCGACAACGAGAAGTACGAGTACAAGGACCGCCGGTGGGAGCTCTACGAGCCCGGCGGGGAGCGTGAGGGGCAGTCGCTCGCGCCATACCTGAAGCAGCTCAACGAGATTCGCCGTGCGCACCCGGCGTTGCACTGGCTGCGCAACATCACCTTCCACCGGGTCGACGACCCGGCGCTGCTGGTCTTCTCCAAGCGTCGCGGCGACGATGTCATCGTCGTGGTGGCCAACACCGACCCGCACGCGACACGCGAGTCGACGATCCACCTGGACCTGGCGGCGCTCGGCCTGCAGCCTGGTGACTCGTTCGTCGCGCATGACCTGCTGACCGACTCGACCTGGCAGTGGGGCGAGCACAACTACGTCCGGCTGGGACCCGATGCCCAGCCGGTGCACATCGTCGAAGTCCGGAGGTTCTAGACCGTTGTCCGTCCAGGGATTCAGCCTGCAGCAGCCCGGTCTGCGTCACGACCCGCAGTGGTTTCGCAAGGCCGTCTTCTACGAGGTGCTGGTGCGTGCCTTCGGCGATTCGACCGGCAACGGCACCGGCGACTTCACCGGCCTGATCAACCGGCTCGACTACCTGCAGTGGCTCGGTGTCGACTGCCTCTGGCTGCCGCCGTTCTACGCCTCGCCGCTGCGGGACGGCGGCTACGACATCGCCGACTACCGCGCGGTGCTGCCGGAGTTCGGGACGCTGCCGGAGTTCACCGAGCTGGTGTCGCAGGCGCACGCCCGCGGCATACGCATCATCACCGACCTGGTGATCAACCACACCAGTGACCAGCACCCGTGGTTCCAGGCGTCGCGGTCGGACCCCGAGGGGCCTTACGGCGACTACTACATGTGGTCCGACACCGACGAGAAGTATGCCGACGCGCGCATCATCTTTGTCGACACCGAGGTCTCCAACTGGACCTTCGACCCGGTGCGCCGGGAGTTCTTCTGGCACCGCTTCTTCTCCCACCAGCCCGATCTCAACTTCGAGAACGAGAAGGTGCACGAGGAGATCTTCGAGATCGTCCGGTTCTGGATGGACCTCGGCATCGACGGGTTCCGCCTCGACGCGATCCCCTACCTCTACATCGAGGAGGGGCACAACGGCGAAAACCACCCGAGGACACACGAATTCCTCGCCAAGCTGCGCACGATGGTGGACGAGGAATACCCGGGTCGGGTGCTGCTGGCGGAGGCCAACCAGATGCCCGACGAGGTGGTCGACTACTTCGGCACCCCGGAGGATCCCGAGTGCCACATGTGCTTCCACTTCCCGATCATGCCGCGGCTCTACTACGCCCTGCGGGACGAGAAGGCGACCCGCATCATCGAGGTGATGGACGAGACGCCCCAGATCCCGGGCGGCACGCAGTGGGGCACGTTCCTGCGCAACCACGACGAGCTCACCCTCGAGATGGTCACGCCCGAGGAGCGCGCCGCGATGTACGGCTGGTACGCCCCCGACCCCCGAATGCGCGCCAACGTCGGCATCCGGCGGCGGCTCGCGACCCTGCTCGACAACTCGCGGGCCGAGACCGAGCTGATCAATGCGCTGCTGCTCTCGCTGCCGGGGTCGCCGTGTCTCTACTACGGCGACGAGATCGGCATGGGCGACAACATCTGGCTGGAGGACCGCGACGCGGTGCGCACGCCGATGCAGTGGTCACCCGACCGCAACGCCGGCTTCTCGACCTCGGACCCCGGAAAGCTATATCTGCCAATCGTTTCCAGCCTCGTCTACCACTACAACAATGTGAACGTCGAGGCCCAGATGGGCTCCGGGTCGTCGCTGCTGCACTGGACCCGGGAGATGCTCGCGATCCGGAAGCGCTACCCGGTCTTCGGTCTCGGCGACTACGCCACGCAGGAGACCGACAACGAGGCGATCCTCGCGTTCACCAGGTCGTTGCGTCCCGAGGACGACCCCGACGACGAGATCGAGGTGCGCGACGTGCTCTGCGTCAACAACCTGTCGAGTCGTCCCCAGTCGGTGACGGTGCAGCTGCCGGAGCGGTTCGCCGGAGCCCGGCTGCGCG
The DNA here is from genome assembly GCF_026162425.1 of Flexivirga meconopsidis. Lineage (GTDB taxonomy): Bacteria > Actinomycetota > Actinomycetes > Actinomycetales > Dermatophilaceae > Flexivirga > Flexivirga meconopsidis. The sequence continues at coordinate 763,304 of NZ_JAOBQJ010000002.1, forward strand.
ACACGTTCGGCGGCGGCTACTTCCCTCCGGTCGGCGACGACGGCTCGGTCACGCTGACGCTCGGCTCCCGCGACTTCTTCTGGCTGGCCGTGCGCCCGCAGCAGGGAGACTGAGGCACCGATGGCGATCATCCACCGCGCGACCCTGACGCCGTCCAAGAAGGACCTCGTCGAGGCCTGGATCGGCGAACAGCGTTGGTATGTCGGCAAGGGCAGCGCCGCCAAGCTGCGCCCACTCGGCAGCTACCGCTTCGACGACCCGGCTGGTCAGGTCGGTGTCGAGGTGCTCTTCCTGGTCGACGAGTCGGGCGCCGAGCCGGTGGTCTACCAGGTGCCGGTGACCTACCGCGGCGCACCGCTGCCCGGCGGCGAGCACGCGCTCATCGGCAATGTCGAGCACTCCGCCCTCGGCCGCCGGTGGGTCTACGACGGCCCGCACGACCCGGTCTTCGTGGCCACCCTGCTGCGCGCGATGGTGACGGGCGGGCGACAGGCGACCGCCGAGGTGCACGACGACAGCGGCCCGACCGGCGAACTGCTGGACCCGCCGATCACCGTGCGAGGCAGTGGTTTTCGGCATGCGGCCGTCCCGGCGATCAGCGCGAGCCGCGTGTTGTCCGGTGAGCAATCCAACACCTCGATCATCGTCGAGACCGACGGTGACGACCCGTTGATCATCAAGGTGTTCCGTGTCGTGCAGCCCGGGGACAACCCGGACGTGGAGTTGCAGACCGTGCTGAGCGCCGCCGGCAGCGAGCATGTGCCGCAGATGATCGCCTCGTTGCGGGGCGAATGGCCAGCCGTTTCCGGAGAGTCGACCGACCTGCGCCCGGCCGGTGATCTGGCCTTCGCGCAGGAGTTCTTCCCCGGGGTGCGGGACGCGTGGCGCGAGGCGCTCGACGCGGCACGCGCCGACCGTTCGTTCGCCGAGCCGGCCCGGGCTCTCGGCGTTGCCACCGCGCAGGTGCACCGCCAGCTCGCGCAGGCGCTGCCGACCGCCGCTGCCGATGCCGACACCACCCGCAGGTCGCTGGACGCCATGCGGGCCCGGTTTGCTGCGGCCGCCGCTGCGGTGCCCGAGTTGGGTGGGCGCCGGCAGGAGTTCGAGGCGCTCCTTGCCGCTGCCGCCGACTCGGATTGGCCTGCGCTGCAACGGATCCACGGCGACTACCACCTCGGTCAGGTGCTCGACACCCCCGAGCGGGGCTGGGTGCTGCTCGACTTCGAGGGCGAGCCGCTGCGCCCGCTGCCCGAACGCACCCAGCTCGACCAGCCGCTGCGCGACGTCGCGGGCATGCTGCGGTCGTTCGACTACGCGGCGGGTTCGATCGAGCAGGAACTGGCCGGGCAGGGGTTGGTCGGGCAGGAGTTGGTCGGGCAGGGGCTCACCAACGGCGACCGGCGCGGCTGGGCCGCCGACGCACGCGCCGCGTTCCTCGACGGCTACGCCACCGAACTGGGCGCCGATCTCGCCGCGCACCGGGCGCTGCTCGATGCGTTCGAGGTCGACAAGGCCTCCTACGAGGTCGTCTACGAAGTGCGCAACCGCCCCACCTGGCTGCCGATCCCCCGCAGCGCGATCGACCGGCTACTGGGCGAGCCCAGCCCCGCCGGTCGAGGCGAATCCACCCCCGCCGGTGGAGGCGAGCCCGCCGGGGCCGACCTCACCCCCGCCGGTCGAGTAGGGCGAGCCCCCCAGGGCGAGCCCGTATCGAGACCAAGGAGCACCGACATGCCGACCGATACCCCGTCCACCGACGCCCTGCCCGACGACGCAGCGGCCAAGCTGCTCACCGGCCGCTACGGCGACCCGCACCAACTCCTCGGCCCGCACCAGGACCGATCCGGTGTGTTGGTGCGGGTTTTCCGCCCGCTCGCCCGGTCGGTGGAGGTGCAACTGCCGGACGGTTCGCGGTCGCCGTTGACCCACGAGGTCGAGGGGCTATGGAGCGGGCGGCTGCCGGTCGACGAGGTGCCGGACTACCGCGTGGTGACCACCTACGACGACGGGGTCGACCACATCGCCGACGACCCCTACCGCTTCCTGCCGACGCTCGGCGAGGTCGACTTGCACCTCATCGGCGAGGGCCGGCACGAGCAGTTGTGGACCGTCCTCGGTGCGCACGTGCGCAGTTACGCCGGCCCGCTGGGCGACGTGCGCGGCACGGCGTTCTCGGTGTGGGCACCCAATGCCCAGGGCGTCCGGCTGATCGGCGACTTCAACCTCTGGAATGGTCAGAGCCACCCGATGCGACAGCTCGGCACCAGCGGCGTCTGGGAGCTGTTCGTGCCCGGCGTCGAAGCGGGCACCCGTTACAAGTTCGACCTGCTCGGCCCCGACGGCGTATGGCGGGAGAAGGCCGACCCGATGGCGCGCCAGGCCGAGGTGGCACCCGCGACCGCGTCGGTCGTGACCGACACGTCATACGAATGGGGCGACGGCGACTGGCTGACGAAGCGTTCGTCGGTGGACGCGCACACCCAGCCGATGAGCATCTACGAAGTGCACCCGATGTCCTGGCGTCAGGGCAAGACGTGGCGTGACCTCGCCGACGAACTCGTCTCCTACGTCAGCGAACTCGGCTTCACCCACGTCGAGTTCATGCCGGTGATGGAGCACCCCTATCCGCCGTCGTGGGGTTACCACGTCACCGGCTACTACGCCCCGAACTCGCGGCTCGGCTCCCCCGACGACTTCCGCTTCCTGGTCGACAAGCTGCACCAGGCCGGCATCGGCGTCATCCTCGACTGGGTGCCGGGACACTTCGCGACCGATGAGTGGGCGCTGGCCCGGTTCGACGGCACGCCGCTCTACGAGCACCCGGACCCGCGGCGCGGGTGGCACCCCGAATGGGGTTCGTACATCTTCGATTTCGGTCGTCCGCAAGTGCGAAACTTCCTGGTCGCCAACGCGGTCTACTGGATGCAGGAGTTCCACGCCGACGCGCTGCGCGTCGACGGTGTGGCGTCGATGCTCTACCTCGACTACTCGCGCGGCGAGGGCCAGTGGGTGCCCAACAAGCACGGCGGCCGGGAAAACCTCGAAGCGGTGCAACTGCTGCAGGAAACCAACGCGACTACCTACCGGCGCATGCCGGGCACGGTGATGATCGCCGAGGAGTCGACCTCGTGGCCCGGCGTCACCAAACCGACCGACCAGGGCGGCCTCGGCTTCGGCTTCAAGTGGAATATGGGGTGGATGCACGACACGCTGGATTACGTTGCGCAGCAACCGATTTACCGGCGCTACCACCACGACAAGATGACGTTCGCGCTCGTCTACGCGTGGAGCGAGCAATTCGTGCTGCCGATCAGCCACGACGAGGTCGTGCACGGCAAGGGTTCGCTGCTGCGCAAGATGCCGGGCGACCGGTGGGAGCAACTGGCAGGCGTCCGGGCGTTCCTGGCCAACATGTGGAGCCACCCGGGCAAGCAGTTGCTCTTCATGGGTTCGGAGTTCGCGCAGGAAGCGGAGTGGGCCGACGGTCGCAGTCTCGACTGGTGGCTGCTCGACCAGCCCGCCCACCGCGGCATCGCGGAGTTGGTGCGCGACCTCAACGCGCTCTACACCGAGCACCCGGCACTGTGGCAGCTCGACCACGACCCGGACGGCTTCCAGTGGATCGACGCCAACGCTGCCGACGCAAACCTGTTCTCCTACTTGCGTTTCGAAGACTCCGAGCGCACGGGTGACGTGGTCGCCTCGGTGATCAACTTCAGCGGTGTCGAGGCGCGTGACGTGCGGGTCGGGCTGCCGCGCGGCGGCCGCTGGGCCGAGGTGCTCAACACCGACGCCGAGACGTATGGCGGTGCCGGCCGCGGCAACCTCGGCGGCGTCGAGGCGCAGGAGCAGCCCTGGAACGGCCAGCCCTACTCCGCGCTTGTCACCGTGCCGCCGCTCGGTGCGGTCTGGCTGACGCCGAATCGCACGTAGCGAGAACCCCGGGTGGTCGAGTAGGCCGAGGCGCTAGCCGAGGCCGTATCGAGACCACCCAGGGTTTCGCCATACACCTGCTACTTGCTGACCCCCGCGAGGAACGCCTTCGTCGAGGCCGGCACGCCGAATCCGGTGAGGTTGTCGTAACCCCTCTCGGAGGTGAGTGTCTGGTTCTGGACCTCCTGGGAGTTGACCCCGACCGTGGTCAATGCGGTGTACGGCGCACCGCCCTTCGGGACGATGGTCGCCTTCACCTCGAACCCGTGGGTGAGCTCGTTGCCGGCGATGTCGGTCAACCCGGCATGACCGGCGCCGTAGATCGCCGGGTTGATGAAGCCAACCCGCTTGCCCGCGAGCACCACGGTGCCGGCGGTCCACGGTGACGACCAGCTCGTGCCGCCGATCTTCGTCAGCCCGAAGTTGCCGGATGCTGCCTCGCCGTCGTGGAAGCCGATCAGGTAACCGGTGTACGGGTCACCGGCTCCGGCGAGGTCGGGGTAGGCACGGTGCGGGTCGACACCGGTGAATCGGGTTGGTACCACGCCCTTTTGGTAGTAGGGCTCGGGGTGGTACTGGCTGACGCCGCCGCCACCGCCATACCGGTAACTCCATGTGCCCCAGGCGTCATCGCGCAGCACGCTGCGCGATGTGTTCCAGGCCTGCTCCCAGCTGACCTTCGAGCCCGACGCGTTGCCGGTGGCGAGCGAGGTGCCACCGACCGAGGTGATCCACGGGTTGGCCGCCGGGTAGTCGGGACTCGGCGGCGTGGTCGCCTGGTCACCACCGGTGTTGTCGCCGTTATCACCCGAGGAGAAGAAGACCGAGATGCCCTGCGCCGCTGCCTGCATGAACACCGAGCTGTATGCGTCGTTGGTCGCCGGGTCGTTGACCTCGCCGCCGCCCCACGAGTTGGTGATGGCGTCGACCTTGTTTCCGTCGACCAGCGTGTGCAGCGACGTCAGCAGGGCGTCATCGAACGGACGCGACGCGGCGGCATACACGATGTTGGCGTCGGGTGCGGCGCCGTGGATCGACTGAACGTCGAGGGCCTGCTCGCCGTTCACACCGCCGGAGTCCTTGTCGTCGCAGTATTGCGGGTCGTAACCACCGGCCGGTGCGATCACCTGCAGCTGACCGTTCTTCAGCTTCTGGAAGCCGAGGTCCTTCGCCCAGGTGTTGGTGTCGTCGGCGATCCGAGGATCGTTGCACCACAACGTGATTCCGACTTTCATCCCCTTGCCGGTGTTCTTGACCTTGTCGATGCCGCGGGCGGCCCGCATCTGCTGCGGGGTGTAACCGCACATCGCACCCGGTTGGGTGCCTTTCAGCGGCGACTTGGCGTTCGGAATGTTGGGCAAGGTGTACTGCCCGTAGTAGGACGAGCACGCGTCGCTCCGGCCGGACTTCCCGCCGGGCTTGGCACCCAGCGCACTGACCGAACCCGCTGCCTTCCGCTGGCTCGCCTCGTCCGAGCGTGAGTTGCTGGTGGCGAGCAGCTTGGACCGGTCGAGTCCGACCACTCCGGAGATGATCGTGCCGACGTCGGTGGGAACGGACACCGCGGAGGCCGGAGCGGTGAAAGTGCGCCCGGACGTCCGGTAGGACCGGATCGAGGTGGAGAACGCCTTGTTGACTGCGGCGACGGATCCACTGACCTGGACGTAGCTGCGAGTCGGCGACACGGTGCCCGGCTTCAGCCCCTGGCTGCGTAGCCAGGCGAGTGCCTTGGACACGTCGGCCTGTGATGCGGCGAACCGGCTGGTGAACTGCTGCGGGTTCAGGTATTTGCCGTGCTGCGGGCTCGACGGGTCCGAGACCGACTTCACGAAGCTCTCCGCACCGGCTTCGTCACGCAACCTGAAGGTCACGATGAAGTTGGTGGTGCTGCTCTGAGCCGCGGCGCCGAGCGCCTTGCCAGGGCGTTGCACGGCGTGCGCGACGACCTTGCGGCCCTTGGCGTTTCCTGAGCTGCCGGGGTTGCCGGCCGCCATCGCCGGCGTTGCGGCCGCTCCGGCCACGAGGGTGATCGCGCCGAGCAGGGCGAGCTTTGTACGCATCAAGAAGGATCCTTCCGGGGGTGTGGTGTGCATCACGCACGGAAACCAAATTAGCCACGCTTGGCCGGCCGTGTGCCGCGCTGCACTCCCAGGTTTCACTCAGGTTTGGTTGAGTCGCAACGCCGTTGGGCGACGAGGTAACCCTGCGGCTGCAGTTCGTCGGTGCCCGCCGGTCGACCCGCCCAGAAAAGGGTGCCGAAGCCTGCCTCCGTCACCCGGCACTCGACCTCCTGCGCCGACAACCAATAGATGTCGAAGTCGACACCGAACGCCCTCGCCCGACTCGCCCGCCGGTGCTGGTCGTTCCCCTGCTTGTACGCCATGGCGAAGTACCCACCGGGCCGTATGACGCGGGCCAGCTCCGCGAACGCTCGGCGCCGTTGCTGCGGGTCGAGGTACATCAGGGAGTACCACCCGATCGCGCCCGCGAGTTCACCGTCTGCGAAGGGCAGCTCGCGCGCGTCGGCCTGGCGGAAGTCATGGTCCGGGTAGTCCTCCCGCGCGACGCGGACCATCTCCGGCGAGAGATCCACTCCGCGCGGCGTCATACCGTAGGCAGCGAGGTATGGCGCGAGTCTGCCTGTGCCACAACCGATGTCGCCGATCACGTTGTCCCCCGGCGCATCGCGCACCCAGCCGCAGAAGAGGCCGAGCACCGCCTGCTCGATCGGCATCTCGTCGATGATCGTGCCCAATTTCTCGCGGTAGACCCCGGCGAGTACGTCGTGCGCGTCACGGAGTTCGAGGGTCGATGCGTCCATGCCCGCGGACGCTAGCGGCGACCGCCGACAACCACCGGCCGTCGGCCTCCGGCGCTACCGTCGAACGATGCTGACCTCGATCGACTGGACGGCCTTCCTGCCCGCGGCAGTCCTCGTCTCACTCGTGCCGGGCGCCAACCAGCTGCTCAGCCTGCAGCACGGCGCGCGGCTCGGCGTGCGTGCGGCGCTTTCCGGACTGATCGGCCGCTTCGCGGCGTTCGGCATACAGGTCGGCCTCGTCGCAGCCGGTCTCGCCGCGATCATGCTGCAGTCGGCAGCGGCATTCGAGATCTTGCGGTGGCTGGGAGTCGGCTATCTGATCTGGCTGGGGTTCAAGGCTTTTCGTGATGCGGGCACGTCGCCGCAGCCGCATGACGCCGTGCGCGCGGGCAACGTCGCGCTGCACACACCGGTGCGCCGGGAGTTCCTGACCGCCATGAGCAACCCCAAGGCTTACCTACTCTTCGCTGCGTTCGTGCCACAGTTCATCACCGGCCCTCGCGACTGGGTGTCACTGTGCGTTGTCGGCGTCGCCTACATCGGGGTCGAGGCGATGACTGCGGCCGGTCATGTGTTGTTGGGCAACAGCATTCGCGGCCGACTCAACGACACTCGGCGTCGTCGTCAAGTGGACCGGGCGACCGGAGTCGGCTACCTCGGCATCGCCGGCTCGCTGGCGCTCGAGCGGCGCCCGTGAGGGCTGGTCGAGTAGGGCGCAGGCGGCGGTGGTCGAGTAGGGCGGAGGAGCGAAGCGGGGGAGCCCGTATCGAGACCACCCACTCCACCATGCAACACCATCCCAGCCGACACTGACAAGCCGTACAAATCCCACGAATAACACTGGAAGCACTCGATATTCGTCCTGTGTACCTCTTCCCAGAACCATCGAACAGGTGTATGGTTGACGCGTGTCCAACCCGCAGTTGACGCTCACCCCCGAGGTGATCCGTGCTGCGTCCACCCGCGAGCTACTGGAGGCAGCACACACGCTGCTGCAGGCCGCGTTCGATCACGCCCGCGGCGACTCAACCGCCCCGCCGCACGAGCCGACGGACGACGGACGCGAAGGCAACGAGCTACCGGACAACGGGTTGCTTGAGGTGGTGGCTGCCGCGCAGCGGGTGCAGAACTCTGCGTGGGCGACGCAAACCGTGTGCCTAGAACGTCTCGCGGCGGACGAACTGCGTAAACACCCTGACTGCCCGGATACCTGGATCCCGCTCGAGGTCGGTGCCCGCCTGGGTTGGTCCGACCGGCAAGCAACCAACCGGTTGACAGAGGCGGGCGACACCGTGCGGCATGCTTCGCGGCTGGTGGACCGTGCCGGTGCCGGGGTGATGGACGGCCGCAAGGTCGCCGCCGTGGCGAGCGTGCTCACCGATGCACCAGGCAACGCCGCTGGTGCGATCGAGGACGAACTCCTCGCCTCTGGCCCCGAGACGTCCACGTCGACCGCACTCACCCGACGAGCACGACGGCTTCTGGCCAAGCACGCACCTGTGGAAGCCGACCAAGCTGCGGTCGCCCGACGCCGCGACTACACCGACGTGACCTGCGAACCGCACTGGGAACCGGGCATGTCCACCCTCACAGCGGTGCTGCCCGCATCGGACGCCGCGAAGTTGATGGCAACGGTCAACACGCACTCCCGCCTGCTGAAAAAGTCAACCACCACGGACAAGACCATCGGCCAGCACCGTGTCGACGCGCTGACCGACCTGCTGCTGTCCGACGTCCGGGTCGACACCGAACTCGTTTTCCACGTCCCGGTCCACCCGACAACCACCCCGGACGCTCCCGCACCGCACCCGCACGTGCAGGTGCGGGTGTCGGCTGAGTGCCCGATCAGCGTCCAGGACTACCTCGACCAGATCGCCGATCTCAACACCCGCCGCCAGCAACTCGCCACCAGCACGAGCACCAGCACCGGCGGGGCCGACGGCATTGCGATCCCCGATCCCGTCACCGATCCGAATGACTGGATCGACTACCAACGCCACTACTCACCCGAAGCATTGCTCGACGAAGAACTCGAAATCCTTCTCGCCACACCGGGCTTGTATCTGAGCCCAGCCGACGAACCACCCGCTCAACCACCACCATGCACGCTCGGCGACGTGCTTGTGCCCGGCATCGGCACCATCCCCGCCGCAGCCATTCGGGAGTTGACCGGCCTGCTCGGCACCAGCACGTCTCGTGCGCTGGTCGACACCGCCACCGGCGTCACCGCCGAAACCGGCTGCGGCACCTACACACCCAACGCCCGGCTGGTCCGGTTCATCCGAACCCGGGATCAGCACTGCCGCTTCCCCGGCTGCACCCGCCCTGCCACCCTCACCGATATCGACCACGTCACCCGCTACCCCAACGGGCCGACGGCGGCGCACAACCTGCAATGCCTCTGCCGGCACCACCACCGCGCGAAGCACGAAGCCGGCTGGACCGTCACCATGACAGCTGACGGGGTGTGCACCTGGACCAGCCCCGGCGGCTACACCTACCTCACCCGACCAGGCGACCAACCTGCTCCGCACGCTCGCATCACGCACCCGCGCAGCACATAGGTAGTCGGCCACGTCGGGCATCTCGTCAGCAACCGGGACCATAGAACCACCACCGCTCGCGCGAGCGAATGCGCCCGGCGACGCAGCTGCGGCGCGCATCTCGTGAGCGGACATCACGTCAACGACACCCGTTCTGCCAGCACACGCAGGGTGCGAACAGGCGCGCGTCGCTAACCGGCGATCCGGACAGCGCGCCTGCTCGTGAGCGAGGGGGACGGGAGCGGCGACTTCGCTGACGAGGCGAGCGGATGCACTCGACCGGCAGCGCCCGCTCAGCCATCCCGTAAGCAACCGTGACCGGCAGCGGCACCCTCACCCACAAGAGGCGGCATACGTCCACCCCGGGCCCGCTCGCCCAGTCTCACACCAGCGGAAGCTCCCGGCCGGTCGTGACGTCAAAGACGGTGATGCGTTCGCCACGCTCTACTGCCAGATCCGAGCCAACGGGCAGGTCGTAGATCCCGATGAGCGCGGGCTCCATGGCGCACGCCTCGTTGAAGTCCATGATCACGAACGGGTTGCCGCTGTCCATGTACTCCTGGGTGTCCGCAGCACTGAAGATCCGCCAGCCGTTGTCCGCCGGATGCTGCGACTCCTCCCGATACATCCAGGCGACCGGAGCGACCTCGTCACGCACGTTCGTGGTCACCAGCCAAGCACCCGCGCCGGCAATGAACTCCGGCTCCCGTCGCGACCCCGCCGCGCCCGCGTCATCCCCACTCGCACGGCGCTTACCGAACAGCCCCATCTCTCGCCCTCGCGTCATCGACGTCGACACCATTCTGCCCGCTCGGCAGCCACCGTGCACCAGTCGCATGGCAGGCTGGGACCCATGAGCCAGAGCCGAGCCGGTCAGCCCGCACAGCCCAGCGACCTGGTGGACGTCCCCCACCTCGTCACCAGCTACTACGAGCTGCAACCTGATCCCGAAAACCTCGACCAACAGGTCGTTTTCGGCACTTCAGGCCATCGCGGCTCGAGCCTGCGATCGGCGTTCAACGAGGCACACATCCTTGCCACGACGCAGGCGATCGTCGACTACCGCAACGCGCAGGGGTATGACGGGCCGCTCTTCGTCGGCCGGGACACCCACGGCCTGTCCGAACCAGCCTGGGCGTCGGCGCTGGAAGTGCTGGCCGCGAACGACGTTAACTTCCTCGTCGACAGCGCCGACGGTTACACCCCGACCCCTGCGGTCTCGCACGCGATCCTGCGCGCCAACAGCGGCCGCACGACCGGCGCCGGTCTCGCCGACGGCATCGTCGTCACCCCGTCGCACAACCCGCCCACCGACGGCGGCTTCAAGTACAACCCGCCCCACGGCGGGCCCGCCGACAGCGACGCGACGAAGATCATCGCCGCGGCTGCCAACGACTACCTGCGCGGCGGCCTCAAGGGCGTGAAGCGCACGCCCTTCGAGAAGGCACGGGCCGCAGCCGGCTCCTACGACTTCATGTCGACATACGTCGACGACCTGGCGAACCTCATTGACCTCCAAGCGATCAAGGACGCGGGCGTGCGCATCGGCGCCGACCCGCTCGGCGGAGCCTCCGTCGCCTACTGGCAGGCGATCGCCGACCGCTACGGCCTGGACCTCACGGTCGTCAACCCCCTGGTCGACCCGACATGGCGCTTCATGACCCTCGACTGGGACGAGAAGATCCGGATGGACTGCTCGTCGCCCTACGCGATGGCCTCGCTGATCGACAAGCGCGCCGACTACGACATCGCGACCGGCAACGACGCCGACTCCGACCGTCACGGCATCGTCACCCCGGACGCAGGCCTGATGAACCCCAACCACTACCTGTCCGTCGCCATCCAATATCTGTATGGCGGAGCCCGCCCCGACTGGAAGTCCACCTCAGTCGGCAAGACCCTCGTCTCCTCGTCGATGATCGACAAGGTCGTCGCGTCACTCGGTGCACAGCTGTGGGAAGTGCCGGTCGGATTCAAGTGGTTCGTGCCCGGATTGCTCGACGGCAGTGTCGGATTCGGCGGTGAGGAGTCCGCCGGCGCCTCGTTCCTGCGCAAGGACGGCACGGTGTGGACAACGGACAAGGACGGCATGGCAATGGCGCTGCTGGCGTCCGAGATCCTGGCCCGCACCGAGCAGACCCCGAGCCAGCACTACGCGAAACTCGTTGAGCAGCACGGTGATCCGGCATACGCCCGCATCGACGCTCCGGCTGATCGCGAGCAGAAGGCCAAGCTCGCCGCCCTCTCCCCCGACGACGTGAAGTCGACCTCCTTGGCCGGCGACCCGATCACCGCCAAGCTGACCAAGGCTCCCGGCAACGACGCACCGATCGGCGGACTGAAGGTGGTCACCGACAAGGCCTGGTTCGCCGCCCGGCCGTCGGGCACCGAGGACGTCTACAAGATCTACGCCGAATCCTTCGAGGGCCCAGAGCATCTGGCAAAGGTCCAGAACGAGGCTCGCGACATCGTCTCGGCAGCGCTTGGCTGAGGTCGGACCGTCACGCGAGTGACCGCCGCGCCAGCAGCGGCACGGCCACTGCAACTACGACAACCGCCGACACAAGCGGCAGCGATGCGGCACCCCAGGCGCTGATCAACACGGCACCCAAGGCCGAACCGGCAGCGATGCCAACCTGATAGGCGGCGACGTAGGTCGCAGATGCCGAGTCCGCGTCTGCCGCCACTCGCAGGACCGCCGTCTGCAGCACCACGGGCAGGCAGACAGCGCCCACGGCCCACGCGATCACCCCTGCACACACGGCGATTACCTGTCCGGTGGCCACCATTAGCAGGCCCGCCGCGAGCGCACCCAGCACGGCGAGCGCGCCGACCTGCGCCGCCCGGTCGATGAGGGCGCCGACCGGGCGCACTGCGATGAAGCCGCTGATGCCGAAAAGCGCTAGCAGCAACGTGAATTGACCACCCGTGATGCCAACTCGCTCCACCAAGGGCGCCAGGTATGGGTAGCTGACGAAGTGTGCGACCACCAGGAGGATCGTGGCGGCATACAGCACCAGCAGTCGCCGATCGCGGGACGTCGACCCGGAGCCGAGCACCGGCTCGGCCGGCACCGACGGCAGGCCGCACCACAGCAGTCCGGCAAGGAGCATCGCGACCCCACCCAGCAACAGCACCGACGGCCGCCAGCCGAGCAGCTGACTCGCCGCTGCCGACAATGGACCGCCGAGGACGAGGCCGAGCGAGGTCCCGAGGAAGACGGACGCGGTCGCTCGGCCCTCTCTCCCGGCGGGGGCGAGGCGGGCGGCCACGACGGGTGCGCCACCCCAGACGACCGCATGCGTCGCGGCCGAGGAAGCCCGCGCGAGCACCGCCATCGGGAGGTTGTCGGCGGCGGCCAGGAAGAACTGACTCGCCGCCAACAGCAGCGTCGAACCCACGAGCACGAGGCGACGGTCGATGCGGCGGACGAGCGTTGCCACCGGCACCGCGACGACGGCCGCGAAGATCGCGTAACCCGACACGAGGAGTCCGATCTCGCCCTCACCGGTGTGCAGCCCGGCCGCCAGCTCCGGCAACGCCCCGACCGGGAACACCTCGGCGGTGAGATAGACGAACAACAGAGCGGCGAGCAGCGGCACCGCCGCACGGCTGCGGATGCCGTCGGCCCGAGGCCGGATGGCGGTCTCGGTCACAATGCCGCCTCGGTCCGGAAACCGCGGATGTCGGCAATCCATCGTGCCTGCTCATCCGCAGTGAAAATGTGCCCGGCGTCGACGTATTCGACGACTTCGCCGCCCACCGCGCGCGCGAGACGTCGACTCGTCGATGGCAGCACGAGCCGGTCCTGACCTGCGACGAAGGAGATTGCTGGCAGGTCCAGCCTCGCGGCCTGCTCATGGATGTCGACGCGTCGCACCAGGTCGACGTGCTCGAGCGCACCGACCGGGTAGGCCTCCTGTGTCAGCCGGATCGCCTCCTGCAGCTGCGCAGCTGACAGGGCCGCAAGTGTCGTGGGGCTGGAAGCGACGTCGACAAGCAACGCCGCCAGCGCGGCCCGATCGCAAGCCTGGTGCAGCGCGCGCCATACCTCGGTGACCGCGGAGGATTGCGCATCGAGCCGGTCCAGGCCGACCGTGAGCACCAGCCCCGACACCCGCTCGGGGTGGCGGACGGCGGCCGTCACCGCAACTGCCGATCCCAGGGACAGCCCGAGCACCGGAAATCGTTGCAAGCCGGCCTGATCTGCGGCGGCGACCAGCGCGTCCGCGAGGTCGTCCAGTTGCAGCGGCTCCGTGGTCCTCCGGCTGCCTTCAGTGCCCGGGTAGTTGAGCCCAACCACCCGACGTCCCGGCACAAACGCGTCCATGAGCCCACCAAAGTTCGCCCGCACGCCGCCACCTGCACCGTGTGCCAGCACCAGCCCAGGTCCGTGCCCCGCGCTCACCACTTCGAGTCCGCGAGGTGATTCGTCATACTTGATGGAAGTCATGATGCGGACGCTAAGCATTGACCTCGGCGTCAAGGTCAAGTCGGTGAGGAGCCGCGATGCAGATCGGTGAGCTGGCGCGCGAGTGCGGCACGTCGACCAGGACCCTTCGCTACTACGAGCAGCATGGTCTGCTGCAGTCCGAACGCGACACCAACGGTTACCGGCGCTACGGCACTGATGCGGTGCTGACCGTGAGACAGATCCGGGCTCTGCTGCGAGCCGGCTTCTCGACCGCTGCGATCGCCGAGCTCCTGCCGTGTGCCCGGGGCGAGGAGCCGCTGCTGGACCACTGCCCGAAGACGGTCGCGTTGGTCCGCGAGACGCTCGACCGGATCGAGGCCGAGCTGTCCACTCTCGAGGGCAAACACGCATGTATGTCGACACTGCTCCCCCGCACCGGCCGGCGAGCCGGCTGAACCCGCGCCCGTTAGGCTCGGCCTGGTGAGCGCACCGGAACAGCTAGGCCGACTCTTCGTGATCACCGGCGCCCAGGCGGCCGGCAAGTCCACCGTCGGTCAAGCGCTGGCCGAAGGCCTGCGCAAGGCGGTCTTCATCGACGGCGACACCATCGGCGGCATGGTCGCCTCCGGGAAGGCGAGTATGTCGGAGTCGCCGACCGTCGAGGCCGTCGAGCAGCTCTTCCTGCGGTATGCCGGGGCTCTCACCGTGGCCGACGTCTATCGCTCGGCCGGATTCGATGCGGTCATCGCGGACAATATCTTCGGCACCTTCCTGGATGACTACCTGTCGATCGCCGCCCCGGCGCAGCTGCATCTGGTGATGCTCACACCGTCGGTCGACGCGATCTACCAACGCGAAGAGGGCCGGCGCAAGAACGCCTACCGTGACGGCTTCACCGTCGAGTCGCTCGTCGAATCGGTCGAGCGCGGCACGCGCCGCGTCGGGCTGTGGATCGACAACACGAATCTGTCGGTGGCGCAGACGATTACGCAGATTCTGCAGCGGGTGGACGAGGCTGTCGTCGACACCAGCGAGTTCGACACCGAACCGAACGAAGAGGCGTTATGAGTGATCTGCGGGTGCCGCTGTCCATCCTGGACCTGGTGCCGATCTCGGCCGGTAGCACGACTCAGGACGCCCTCAACCAGTCGGTCGCACTGGCCCAACGAGCTGATCAGCTCGGCTACCAACGCTATTGGTATGCCGAGCACCACAACACTGCGACGTTCGCATCGTCCGCAACGGCACTGTTGATCGGCCGCGCGGCCGAACACACCAAGCAGATCAGACTCGGCTCCGGTGGGGTGATGCTGCCCAATCACAGCCCGCTCATGGTCGCGGAGTACTACGGCACCCTCGCCGAGATGTATGGCGACCGCATCGACCTCGGCCTCGGACGTGCGCCGGGCACCGACCCGATCACGGCCTCCGCACTGCGCCGCGGCTCCGCCGCAGCGGACACCTTCGTGCAGGACGTGGTGGACCTGCACCACTACCTCGGCGACGGCAAGACGCCCAACGGCGTCAGCGCACGACCCGGGCTGGGCACCGACGTGCCACTCTGGATGCTCGGTTCGAGCATGGACGGCGCAGCAGTCGCGGCATACCTCGGGCTGCCCTACGCCTTCGCGTCGCACTTCGCGCCGCAGCTGCGCCATGAGGCTCTTTCCCTTTATCGCCAACGCTTTTCGACAGAATTCGCCACCGCGGAGCTCCAGGCACCGTACGCGATGGCCGGTGTCAACGTGCTGGTCGCCCCCACGGACGACGAAGCTCATCGGCTGTTCACGACCGCGCAGCAGATGGCGGCGGGCATCCGGACCGGACGCCGGGTGCCGCTGCAACCGCCGGTGGACGACATCGGGAAGGTGCTGCCGCCGGAAGTCGCCGCGTTCGTCGACGACTTCCAGCAGGTCCGCGCCATCGGTTCGCCCGAGACGGTGGTCGGTCAACTCGAAACGATCGTCGCCGATCTCCAGGTCGATGAGCTGATCGTGACGACCTACACCTACGACCCGGCGCTTCGGGTCCGATCGTTCGAGTTGCTGGCGCAGTCGTGGGGGTTGCCCGCACGGTGACGGCGCGCTGACGTCAGTCCAGCCGCACGGTGATCATGACCGCCTTGGGTTCGCCGCTGCTCAAGACCACGGCGCCGGACGGCAACGAGCCGAGCAAAGCGGCCGCGGCCGCGCGCCCCTCGTCCGACAGCGGCCACAGATCCGGCGTCTGCTCACCGCTGATCTGCGGCATTGCGTGTCGCACCAGATGGATTCGCCGCGTCACCCGGTCTGCTTCGCTATGCCCCGGTCGCCACGCCAGGTGAACAGCGTGCCCACGAAACCGATCGCCAGAGCTGCCAGCACACCGAGTCCGGCACCCGCCCACAGGCCGGTCTTCCCGCCGAGCCCGAACGGCTCGAGCAGGTAGCCCTGCCAGGTGAGCCAGTCGGTGCTGCTGCTCACGCTGGTCACCAGGCCCCAGCCGACCGCGGTCCCGATCACCAGCAACGCCAAGGCAATCGGGTTGACCGACCCGTAGCGTCCGCGTGCGTCATACAGCGCCTGATCGTCATACGGACCTCGACGACGTGCCAGGTCGCCCAGGAAGATCCCGCACCACGCCGCGATCGGCACACCGATCGTGACGAGGAATGCCTGGAACGGCCCGAGGAAGTCGTCGGCGAAGAAGACCACGACGATCGCCCCGACGGTCATGATCGTGCCGTCGATGAGCGCGGCCACCCAGCGCGGTGCCGGCAGCCCGAGACTGAGCAAGGACAGCCCGGACGAGTAAATGTCGAGGACCGCGCCGGCGATCAGGCCGAGCAGAGCCACGAGCAGGAACGGGATCAATGACCAGGTCGGCAGGATGCCGGTCAACGCGCCAATCGGGTCGGCGCCGACCGCATCCGCCAACTTGGGGTCGGACCCGGCCAGCAGCAACCCGAAGATCACCAGCACCATCGGCCCGAGTGCAGCACCGAACGTCGTCCAACCAACTACGCCGGCGCTTGATGCCGTGCGCGGCAGGTAGCGCGAGTAGTCGGCCGCGCAGTTGACCCAACCGAGCCCGAGCGCCGTGATCACCAGGACGCACGCGCCGACTACCTCAGCAAATCCGCCGGACTTCGCCGCGGTGACCGACGACCAGTGGATGTGATCGGCAGCCAGGACCATGTAGACGATCGTCAGCACCGCGGTGGCGATCGTGATGAACGTCTGCAGCCGCATAATCACTGCGAAGCCGAAAACCCCTGCGAACACTGTGACTGCGGCGACCACGAGCAGCGCGACGAGCTTGGTGACGGTGCCACCTCCCCAGCCGAGCCGCTCGAAGACGGTGGACGTCGCGAGCGTAGCCAGCACCACCAGCACGGTCTCCCAGCCGACGGTGAGGATCCAGGACAACGCCGCCGGCAGCTTGTTGCCGCGCACCCCGAAGGCGGCGCGCGACAGCACCAGGGTGGGTGCCGACCCCCGCTTGCCCGCCAGTGACACGAAGCCGCACAACAAGAAGGAGGCCACGATCCCGATCACCGCTGCGGCCAATGCCTGCCAGAAGCTGATGCCGAAGCCGAGCACGAACGACCCATAGCTGATCGCCAGCACCGAGATGTTGGAGGCGAACCACGGCCAGAAAAGGGTCGCCGGGCTGCCGTGCCGCTCCGACTCGTCGATGACGTTGAGCCCGTTGGCCTCGACGCCGGCCGGTGCCGGCGCGGTGGTGGTGTCTGTCATGACGAGGTCACCCAAGGATCTTTTCTTCGTCCTTGGCCCAGAGCCCGGTCAGGCCCCGGAAGTGGCCCAGGAAGCGCTCGTGCTCGTGCTGCGGGTAGGTGGACTTCACCGTCTCGACCAGCAACCGGTCGAAGTCGTCGGACAGCACCCAGTCGAGCACCATCTCGTCGACATGCCCGAGCGAGTTCTCGACGAAGTCGCGGTATTTCTCCGTCTCGAAGTATTCGTCCGAAAGTCGTTGGTAGGACTCCAGTTTCGTCTGATAGTCCGTGTCGGCGTCGCCGATGTCGAACCACGGTCCGGTGTCGACCTGGCTATAGCCCTTGCGGCCGGTCACCGTGCAGAAGATCGACCACTTCAGCAGCGACTTGATCGCCCACGGGAAGTAGTAGTGCAGTGAAGTCACCGCGACGTCGGGACAGGCGTTCGCATAGTCGATCGGGTAGACGACGCCATCCCTGACCAGCATCTCGCAACTGTTGAACTCCCAGCGGAAGAACGCGTTGACGGTCTGCGCAATCGTCCGGGTCTCGGCACCGACCTCCGGCGTCAGGAAGTCGTAGGCCACCTCGTAGCGGTCGTGCATCGGCTCGTCCGGGCGGAACTTCATCACCATCGTCTCCGGGCCGATGGTGAGTGCCCTTGCAAACACTTCGAATCCGTCGACCGCCCGCTGCAGGTGCATGAGCATCTCGCCGGAGTCGTCGTAGCTCTTGTGCAGGTCGTCCTCGTTCCGGATCATCGACACCCCGCGCCAGGCACCGCCGTCGAACGGCTTCATGAACATCGGATAGCCGAGCTCGGCGGCGACCGAGTCCAGGTCGAATGACCGGTTGTACTTGGACGACGTGTAAGCCCAGCGCACGTTGTCGACCGGATTCTTATAGGGCACCAGCACGGTCTCCGGCACGTGCATGCCGAGCCGCATCAACGCGCAATAGGCCGAGTGCTTCTCCATCGACTGGAAGGTGAACGGCGAATTCAGCAGGTAGACGTCGTCCATCAACGACACCTTCTTGAGCCACTCGCGCGGGTGGTAATACCAGTGCGCGAGCCGGTCGATGACCAGCTCGGTGCGCGGCTTGTCACGCAGATTGAACGGCTCGATCGTCAGTCGCTCGCTGCGGACCTCGTGTGTGGTGCCGTCGGGGGCGGTCACCGGACCGACCCGGCGCATGAGCTCCTCGAAGGCCTGCGGCCAGTCCTCCTCCGCGCCGAGCAGCAGTCCGACAAGGTGCTCCGTCATACCTCGATCCTTTCCGACGTGGCTCAACAGAACCGGGGCAGATGGTGGGCGAGCTGCTTTTGCCACCAGGGCCAATCGTGTGCGCTCTCGTATCCCCACATATCCAGTTGGTGCGGAATCCCTTTCTCCGCCAACAGGTTTGCAAAACTGGTGGTCGACGGCAGAGCGCGCGTCGGGTCGACTTCGAAGGGTCCTTGCCCCACCACCAGCAGCACGCTTGCGCGGTCCCGCAACCACTGCAGGTGGTCACCCTGCATGCCGCCGACGTAGTCGACCGGGTTGGCGAAATAGGTCGCGTCCCCGCGCGAGCCGCGGCCGTGCCACGACGACACGTCGTAGTTGCCGGACATGCCGATGGCAAGCGGTGCGACGTGCGCGTGCGTCAGCGTGAAATGCACCGCGTGATAGGCGCCCATGGAGACGCCGAGCGTCACGAGCGGTTGCCTGCTGCCCAGTTGCTCGTCGATCCACGGCAGCACCGACTGCTCCAGCCAGGCGGTGTAGACCTGATGGCGTTGTGCGCGCTCCTCGGTGGTCGCCGCGTTGTCCGACCAGGTCCACTTGTCGGCCGCGTCCACACAGAAGAAGCTGACCCGCCCCGCATCCACCAGATCCTGCACCGCGCCGACCATGCCGTTCGCGGCGAAATCCTCGGCGCGCCCGGCCTCGCTGGGGAAGACCAGCACGGGCCGACCGTAGTGACCGTGCCGGATCACACCCAGGGACGCGTCGGTCCCGGGCACGGGCAGCTGAACACGTTGGCTCACCCGCTCATCCTGTCGCAGACCACGCCCGCTGCAAGAGGTTTGGCAACATCGGTTCGAGTTGATCACGCCAGGCGACCATGTTGTGCAGATCGCGCCCGGGCTCGAAGGTCACGTCGTACCCGCGCCAGCGAAGGGCGGTGGCGAGCTCTTCGTTGGCGGCGAAGTTGCCCTCGTGACGACCACAGGTCATCCCGATCAGCACCCCGTGGTCACCGCGTTGTCGGCCCCAGATCGGCTCGTCATCCCGTATGGCGCGCACCAGCCTGCGGACCCGGGTCAGCCAGGGCCACGCACCCTCGCGAGATGAGGCGTTGAAGAACGAACCCGATTGGGAGACAACGACGCCCACGTTGGAGCGTCGCATCGCCACGAGCATCGCGGTCAGTCCGCCGAGGCTCGAGCCGAGCATCGCCAGCGGTCCGGTCACGGCATACCGCTCGTGCAGGGCGGCCACACCGAGATCGACGCTGCGCAGAAACCGCTCGGATCCGGAAAACCACTGCATGCGGCGGCGCGCGTCGACCAACACGATCCGAAAAGCCGGCAGCCGGCCTGCCGCTATCGCCGCACCGGCCCACTGCAGCAGCTGCCCGGTGCGGGCGTACGACGAGCCGTCGAAGCACCACAGCATCGGCGCGGCAGCGCGCCCCCGAAGTCCGTGTGGTGACCACACCTCGACCGGCAGCGGATCACTCAGGGCACTGGGCAGCGTCACCCGCTGCCGCCGTCCGCCGACGGCCGACTCGGTCAACCAGTCGGGCGGGCGGTAGTCCGCGGCCGTCCACACCGAGCGGGCCCCGAACTCGGTGTCGGCACGCCGTGGTTCCGCAGGGTCCAGCAAGGTATGACGGCGCCCGCGCCCGTCCCGGGCCGCGAACTGGTATTCCAGCCGCCAGCTGCGCACGGTCACCTGGCGTCGCCACTCCCCGGCCCGCCAGCGGCACGGCCCGGCTCCGACGACCGAGTCGAAATCGACGCTGCGCCAACGCCGTTCGGCGTCGGGCAGGGTGAAAATCACGGAGGACGTCAGTACAACGCAGACATGAGAGCCGTGCGCGCCTTCTTCACCCGCTCGTCGGTCGGGCCGACCACGTCGAACAGCTCGATCAGGTGCTGGCGGGCGGCATTGCGCTCATCACCGGTCGTCGCCTTGACCAGGTCGATGAGCCGGGTGAAGGCATCCTCCACGTGCCCGCCGAGCAGGTCGAGGTCGGCGACCACCGTCTGCTTGGCGACGTCGGTCGGCGCGGCGGCCGCCGCTTCCCGGGCCTGTGTCAGGTCGACTCCGTCGGTGCGCTTCAGCAGCTTGACCTGTCCCAGTCCGAGCCGCGCCTCGTCGTCCGCGGGGTTGGCGGCGAGCGCCTCCTCGTAGGCCACGACAGCAGCGTCGTAGTCGCCCTGCTCGATCGCGTCGAAGGCGCGCTGGTGGGTCTCTGGCAACTCCGGCTCGGCGGCGTCGTCGGCCTCGGCCTGCTCACCCGCGGGCGCAGCGTCGAGCCTTCCGGTCACGCCGTTGGCCTGCGCAGCCTCGAGCACCTTGTCCAGCACCTGGCGGATCGCGTCGGCCGGCTGATCGCCCGCATAGAGCGGCAACGGCTGCCCCTGCAGGACGGCGAGCACCATTGGCACCTGCTGCACCTGCAGTGCCTGCCGAATCTGCATCGCCCGGTCGATGTCGACCGTGGCGAGCTGGAGGCGGCCGTCATACGAACGCACCTCGGTGGCCAGCAGATCGATGTGTTCCTTCGACTTCGGCCGCGCGCCCGACCAGAGCGCCAGGATGACCGGCACCTGCGTCGAGGTCTGCATGACCTCACCGAAGGTCGCGTCGTCGACGGAGATGACGATGTCGTCACTTGCTCCCCCCGCGCCGGGCGCGGACGAGGAAGAACCCGCCGGACGAGCCAGGCTGGACAGGTCGACGGCGCCGCGCAGCGAGGCGGGCGTGATGGGCTGGTCAGTCATGCCCTCATTCTTACCGACCGATCAGTCGCGCGGGCGCGGCCCCCGAAGGTTGGTTTCCTCAGAACCGAGCGGGCTCGCGGTAGACGCCCCACTCCTGCCGCAGCGCGTCGCAGATCTCGCCCATGGTCGCCTCGGCACGCACGGCGTCGAGCATCGGTTCGATCATGTTGGCCTCGGAGCGGGCGGCCTGCACCATCGCCTGCAGCGCGCGCTGCACCTCGGCGTCGTCGCGAGCGGCCTTGCGCGCGCCCAGGTCCCGGACCTGCTCGCGCTCGACCTCGTGCGAAACGCGCAGGATCTCCAGCTCGCTCGCGAGCGACTCGGTGTGCACGTTGACGCCGACGACCTTCTTGTCGCCCTTCTCGAGGGCAACCTGATACTGGAAGGCCGCCTCGGCGATCTCGGACATGAACCAGCCGTCCTCGATCCCGCGCAAAAGGCCGGCCGTGATCGGCCAGGCGTCCTTGCCGGACGTGCCCTTCGATTCCTCCACCTTGGCACGCAGCCCGTCGGTGTCGGCCGAGCGCAGCTCACTGCCGCCCATCTGCAGGATCTTGTCGAAGATGGCCTCGGCCTCGGCCTCGATCTTGTCGGTGAGCGCCTCGACATACCAGGAGCCGCCGAGCGGGTCGGCGACATTGGTCACGCCGGTCTCGTCCATCAGCACCTGCTGGGTGCGCAGCGCCACCTCGGCCGACTGATCGGTCGGCAGGGCGAGCGTCTCGTCGAGCGCGTTGGTGTGCAGCGAGTTGGTGCCGCCCATCACCGCCGCGAGCGCCTCGACCGCGGTGCGGACCACGTTGTTCATCGGCTGCTGGGCGGTGAGCGAGACGCCGGCCGTCTGGGTGTGGAAGCGCAGCCACTGCGCCTTCTCGGTCTTGGCGCCGTAGACGTCGCGCATCCAGCGCGCCCAGATGCGACGCGCTGCGCGGAACTTGGCGACCTCCTCGAAGAAGTCGATGTGACTGTCGAAGAAGAAGGACAGACCGGGGCCGAAGACGTCCACGTCGAGGCCACGGGACAGCCCCAGCTCGACGTAGCCGAACCCGTCGGCGAGGGTGTAGGCCAGCTCCTGCGCTGCGGTCGAGCCCGCCTCGCGGATGTGGTAGCCGGACACCGAAAGTGGTTTGTACGCAGGGATTTTCGACGACGTGTACTCCATCAGGTCGCCGATCAGGCGCAGGTGCGGCTCGGGGCCGAAGAGCCACTCCTTCTGCGCGATGTACTCCTTGAAGATGTCGGTCTGCAGGGTGCCGTTGAGTTGCGCGGGGTCGACGCCCTGCCGTTCGGCGGCGACGAGGTACATGCAGAACGCCGGCACCGCGGGCCCGCTGATCGTCATCGAGGTGGTGATGTCGCCGAGCGGGATGTCCTCGAAGAGCACCTCCATGTCGGCCGCCGAGTCGATCGCGACACCGCAGTGGCCGACCTCGCCGAGGCTCAGCGGGTCGTCGGAGTCGCGTCCCATCAGCGTCGGCATGTCGAACGCGACCGAGAGTCCGCCGCCACCGCGCTTCAGGATCAGCTTGTAGCGCTCGTTGGTCTGCACCGCGTTGCCGAAGCCGGCGAACTGCCGGATCGTCCACGGCCGACCTCGGTATCCGGTCGGGTAAAGGCCTCGGGTGTAAGGGAATTCGCCCGGCCAGCCGATCGACTCGGGCACCTCGTCGGGGCCGTATGCCGGGTCGACCTCCATGCCGGACAGCGTCGTGAAGTCGGCGTCGCGGACCTTGCCCTTCGCGTCGGCTGCGTCATACGCCGCCTGCCACCGCTGCTCACCGGTCAGCTGCTCGTCAGATCCCATACCGCAAATTTACTAGGACTTCCTAGTATCCGCTAATCGGGCAGGTCTCCCGACGCCCGGCGCACCTTGCGCAACGACTCCTGGAGCGCCGCGTGCTCCCCGTCCCCCAACGCCGCTAATCCGAACTCGATCCCGTGCAATGCGGCCGTCGCCAGCTCGACCACCTCGCGGCCACGCGGGGTGATCGCGGCCAGTGTGCCCCGGCCGTCGCGTGGGTTGCGGCGCCGCTCGACATACCCGTCCGCCGACAGCCGCTGCACGATGTTGGTCGCGCTGGTCGGGTGGATCATCAGCCGCTCGCCGATCTTGCTCATCGGCAGCTCCCCGCGACGGGAGAAGGTCAGCAGCACCAGCGCCTCATAGCGTGCGAATGTCAGGTCGTATGCCGCGACGGCCGCGTCGAGCTGGGCGATCAGCAGTTGCTGGACGCGCATGATCGAGGTGGCGCTCGCCATCGCCGCGTGCGGCGAGTCCTCACCCCATCGCTGCTGCCACAACTCGGTGGCCCGCTGGATCGGGTCGAAGCCAGGCCCGGTGGTCGCGCTCATGGTCTGGGAATGTAACCGGATGAACTCGATCGGCGCAGAGGCACACGGGGTGCGAGATCGCCTGACACACTCTTAACGCCCCGACCGTCGCTCGCCCGGCGCGAGCCTAAGGAGACTTGTCCAATGCCGACCCGTTCCGTCGAGATCGCCTCAGCAGTAGGCCTGCACGCGCGCCCCGCGGCGCTCTTCGTGCAGGCCGCGACCGCCACTGGGGACACCGTCACGATCGGGCGCCCCGGCGACGAGGCCGTCGACGGCACCAGCATCCTCGCGGTGATGGGCCTCGGCGCCAAGCACGGCGAAATGGTCGAGGTCTCGGTGCAGGGCGACGACTCCGACGATGCACTGGACACGCTGATCACCCTGCTTGCGACCGACCTGGACGCGCCCGGGTGAGCCGCGAACTGCACGGAGTGCCGGTCAGCTCGGGCTGGGCGGTCGGGAAAGTCGTGCAGGTCGCCGCCCCTCCCCCGTTGCCGGACCACGAGGAGCCGACAACCGCGGTCGACGCCACCAAGGCACGGGTCGCCGACGCCTTCGAGGCGGTTGCCACCTCGCTCGATCGCCGCGCCCAGTCGGCGACTGCCGCAGCCCGCGACGTGCTGCAGGCCACCGCGATGATCGCCCGTGACAAGACGCTGCGCGGTGCGGTCGACGAACGCATCTCCACCGGGTCCGGTCCGCTCACCGCGGTCGCCGGCGGGGTCGAGCAGATCTCGTCCTCCTTCATCGCACTCGGCGGCTACTTCGCCGACCGGGCTACCGACGTGCGCGACGTCGGCAATCGAGTCGTCGCCCGGCTGCTCGGCGCCCCGGACACCGGCGTGCCACCGCTCACCGAACCCTGCGTGCTGGTCGCGCACGACCTGGCGCCGGCCGACACCGCGACCCTGAACAGCGACCTCGTCCAGGCCGTCGTCCTCGCCGCGGGTGGGCGCGGCGGGCACACCGCGATCATCGCCGCACAGCTCGGCATCCCGGCCGCGGTGCAAGTCGCCGGCGCCACCGCCCTCGCTCCTGGCACCGTCGTCGCGGTCGACGGAGACACCGGGACGGTCACCGTCGACCCCGACGACGAGCTGCGAGAGTCGTTGCAGCACAAGGCGACTGCCCGTATGACGGCAGCCTCTCGCCATACCGGCCCCGGGCGCACGAAGGACGGGCACCCGGTGGCGCTGCTCGCCAACATCGGCACCCCGCAGGACGCGCAGGTCGCGGCGGCGACCGACGTCGAGGGCGTTGGTCTCTTCCGCACCGAAGTGCTCTTTCTCGGACACCACACCGCGCCGACGGTCGAGGAACAGACGCAGATCTACCGCGAGGCGCTCGCGCCCTTCGGCGACCGGCCAGTCGTGGTGCGCACCCTGGACGCCGGCGCGGACAAACCGCTCGACTTCGCGGCCGCAG
Organism: Flexivirga meconopsidis; assembly: GCF_026162425.1. Classification (GTDB taxonomy): domain Bacteria; phylum Actinomycetota; class Actinomycetes; order Actinomycetales; family Dermatophilaceae; genus Flexivirga; species Flexivirga meconopsidis. Next base: position 788,489 of record NZ_JAOBQJ010000002.1, read on the forward strand.
CTGGCGCCGCACCCGACGAGGAGAGCAATCCCGCGCTCGGGGCCCGCGGCCTGCGACTCAGCGCGCGCAACCCGGACCTGCTGACCGGTCAACTCCGCGCGCTGTCCCAAGCGGCCACACTCACCGGCACGCCCGTGCGGGTGATGGCACCGATGGTCTCCACCACCGCGGAGGCGACCTGGTTCGCCGAGCAGGCGCACGCACAGGGCCTGTCCAGCGTCGGCGTGATGATCGAAGTGCCCGCAGCCGCCCTGCGCGCCGAAAACATCCTGGGCGCAGTCGATTTCGGCTCTGTGGGCACCAATGACCTGGCGCAGTACACGATGGCGGCCGACCGGACCCTCGGGCCGCTCGCCGAGCTGCTCGACCCCTGGCAGCCGGCGACGCTCGACCTGCTGGCCCACGCCGCCGACGGTGCCCGTGCAGCGGACCGGCCGCTCGGCGTGTGTGGCGAGTCCGCGGGCGATCCACTGATGGCCTGTGTCCTCGTCGGACTCGGGGTCACCAGTCTGTCGATGACGGCGGCACGGGTCGGGCTGGTGCGGTTCGCGCTCGCCGGCCACACCCTGTCGACCTGCGAACAGATGGCGACCGCCGCCCGCGCCGCCGACAGCCCCTCACTCGCGCGGGAGAGTGCACTGCGGTTGGCAGCCGCCGGGCTGCGTGACGTGCTGTGAGACTCCACGAGATCCACCTCACATAAATGGCACATCCATCCGATGTCTCGCGCTAACCTGAGCCGATGAGCACGGAGCCTCACCCCGCCGAATTGCTCGCCATGTCCGGGATCAGCAAGACCTTTCCGGGCGTTCGAGCACTCGACGACATGCACCTCGACCTCCGCTCGGGTGAAGTCCTCGCCCTGGTCGGCGAGAACGGCGCCGGCAAATCGACCCTGATGAAGGTGCTGTCCGGCGTTTACCAGCCGGACGCCGGAGAACTGCGCATCGACGGCATCCCCCGCCGGTTCGCCACCCCACGGGAGGCCCAAGAGGCCGGAGTCGGCATCATCTTCCAGGAATTCAACCTGATGCCCGACCTCACCGTCGCGCAGAACATCTTCATCGGCCGGGAGCGACCGCGCGGCGGCCTGCTGCTCAACCCACGCGCCCTGGAGCGGCGCGCCACCGAGCTTCTCGAGCGACTCAAGCTCCCGCTGCGGCCGAGCACGCTGGTCGGCCGACTGTCGGTCGCCGGGCAGCAGATGGTCGAGATCGCCAAGGCGCTCAGCCTGGACGCCCGGATCCTGATCATGGACGAGCCGACCGCCGCGCTGAATGACGCCGAGGTGGCGACCCTCCACGAATTGATCCGACGTTTTGTCACCCCGGACACCGGCGTCATCTACATCTCGCACAAGATGGACGAGCTCAAGGGCATCTCACAGCGGACCACGGTGATCCGCGACGGGCGGTTCATCCGCACGATGGACACCGAGACCACGTCCATGGAGGAGATCGTCTCGCTGATGGTGGGCCGCGAGCGGGCTCCGGTCGAGCAGGCTCACGCCGACGCCCCTGCGGAGGACGCGCCGGTGGCGCTGCAAGTCGAGGGCCTGGCCACCCCGAAACTCCTGCGTGACATCAGCTTCTCGGTGCGAGCGGGCGAGATCCTCGGCTTCGCCGGCCTGATGGGCGCCGGTCGCACCGAGGTGGCGCGCGCCGTGGTCGGAGCCGATCGCCGGACCGCCGGCACGATCTGCGTGCACGGCAAGCCGCTCCGACTGCAGAACCCGGCCCAGGCCGGAGCCGCCGGCATCGGCTACCTCTCCGAGGACCGCAAGGGCCTCGGCCTGCTGTTGCAGCAGACCGTGGCGCAGAACATCGCTTTGCCCTCTCTCGGGTCCCGTTTCTCCCGAAGCGGATTCGTCAATGACGGGCCCGCGGCGAAGGACGCCGAGCGGTATGTCGAGGAGTTGCGGATCAAGACCCCCTCGGTGCGATCGATCGTCGGCAACCTGTCCGGCGGCAACCAGCAGAAGGTGGTCATCGCCAAGTGGCTGCTGAAGGACTGCGACGTCCTGATCTTCGACGAGCCGACGCGTGGCATCGACGTGGGCGCCAAGGAAGAGATCTACGCGCTCATCGGACGCCTCGCCGCTCAGGGCAAGGCGATCGTCGTGATCTCCTCCGAACTGCCCGAGGTGCTCCGGCTGAGCCACCGCATCGTCGTCATGGCCGAGGGCCGCATCACCGGCACCCTCGAATCCTCCGACGCCACACCGGAATCCGTCATGAGCTTGGCCACCATGACCCATCACGACACCGCGTCTGCGTGAGGCGCGAGCACCGTCATACAGCTGATCGAGGAGCCCTTCGATGACCGAGACCGCAGGCGTAGGACTGCAGAAGAAGCCCGAGGAGCCACCGCCCGCGGCGCGGGGCATGAGTCCGCAACTGCGCATGCGGTTGCAACAGCTGGCCGCGTTCGCCGGCCTGGTGATCATCACCATTTTCTTCAGCGTCGCCGGCGACAACTTCTTCACCTACGACAACCTGGTCAACAACGTGCTGTTGTCGTCGGTGCTGATCGGGGTGCTGGCGATCGGCACCACGTTCGTCATCGTGACCGGCGGCATCGACCTGTCGATCGGCTGGGGCATCGCCCTGACCGGCATGGCGGCGGGCACTTTCCTGATCACCTGGGACCTGCCGCTCGGCCTCGGCCTGCTGATGACGCTGCTCGTCGGCCTGCTGCTCGGCTTCGTCAATGGCTTCAATGTCTCGATCCTCGGCATGCCGCCATTCATTGCGACGCTCGCCATGATGCTGGTCTGTCAGGGCCTGCCCCTGGTGATCAGCGACAACGGCGCGACCATCTACCTGAACAGCCAATTCCCGCCATACGCAGACCTTTCCGGCGGCACGCTCATCCCGAAATTCCCCAACGCGGTGTTGATCTTCCTGGTGCTGGCGGTCATCGCGTGGGTGCTGTTGAACCGCACGATCTTCGGGCGCTACGCGGTTTCCATCGGCAGCAACGAAGAGGCCACCGCGCTGTCCGGCATCAACGTGCGCAAGTGGAAGCTGATCATCTACGCCGTCGCCGGCATCTTCACCGCGTGCGCCGGGATCCTGTCGTCCGCGCGGATCGGCGCCAGCCCGACCGCCGGAGGAGGGTTGGAGCTGCAGGCGATCGCGGCGGTGGTTATCGGGGGCACGTCGCTGGCCGGCGGCAAGGGCACGATCGTCGGCTCGGTGATCGGTGCGCTCATCATCGGCGTGCTCAACAACGGTCTGCAGATCATGGGTGTCCCTCAGGAGTGGCAGTACGTCATCCTCGGCGTCGTCATCCTGGCCGCCGTCTACGTCGACATGCTGCGCAAGAAGAGCTCGGAGGTGGTCTGAGATGTCCCCACGTATGACGCGACCGGCCGCGGTGATCGCCGCGGCGCTCCTTGCCACCGGCACCGCCGGCTGCATGCGGGCCAGCGATTACCAGGCGGAGGTCGCCGGCAGCGGCAGCAACTCCGCAGGTGTCGAGGCCGGCTGCAAGCCGATCGCGAAGGGCAAGAAGCCCTACATTGCGATCATCTCCAAGGGCTTTCAGCATCAGTTCTGGCAAGCCGTCAATGCCGGTGCAAAGAAGCAGGCAGCCAAGGAGGGCGCGACGATCACCTTCAACGGGCCGGCAACGGAGGCCGAGATCCAGGCGCAGATCGACATGCTCAAGACCGCGATCACCAAGAACCCCGACGCGGTCGGCTTCGCCGCACTGGACTCCAAGGCTGTCGCCCCGATCATGACCCAGCTGCAACAGTCCAAGACCCCGGTGATCGCCTTCGACTCCGGTGTCGAATCCCCGGTGCCGCTCACCACGGCGGCAACTGACAGCCGGACCGCGGCAGCCGCGGCTGCCAAACACCTGGCGGAGAAGATCGGTTATCAGGGGACGGTCGGCCTCGTCGTGCACGATCAGACCAGCAGTTCCGGGATCGACCGACGTGACGGTTTCGTCGACTGGATGAAGAAAAACGCGCCCAAGGTGAAGCTGCTGACCCCGCAGTACGGCGCCGGCGACGTGTCGAAGTCGGCCAACCTGGCCAAGTCACTGCTCGCCGCCCATCCCGACCTTGCCGGCATCTACGGCACCAACGAGGGTGCCGCCGCCGGCGTGGTGCAGGGCGTCAAGGAGAGCGGCAACACCAAGGTGGTCGTCGTCGGCTTCGACTCAGGTGGCGCCCAGTTGGATGCCATCAGGTCGGGGCTGGAGTATGGCGCGATCACGCAAAACCCCATCGGCATCGGTGAGCAGGTCGTCGCCTCGGCGATGAAAGCGCTGCGCTGCGAACCTCTTCCGAAGAAGATCGACACCGGCTACTTCTGGTACGACAAGACCAACATCGACGATCCGAAGATCAAGCCGCTGCTCTACCGCTGAGCGCGACGCACCATCCGCAGCTCATCGGCTGCCAGCTCGTCGTCCCGCTGCCGGCCGCCGTCGAGCACGAACCCGACCTTGGCGTAGAAGGACTGGGCGCGAAGGTTTTGCTCAACGACCCAGAGGTATGCCTGCAGCTCCCCCAGCGTCGCGTCGATCAGTTGCTGGGCGACCCCGGTGCCGTGGAAGTCGCGCAGCACGTTGAGCGCACCGAGCTCCTGCGGCACCGGGGCGTCCTCGTCGCGGGCGGCGCCGACCTGGCAGAAACCGGCGATCCGTCCGCTCGGCAGGTGACGCGCTAGCCGCGACCGATAGCGCACCCCGCCGACCTCACCGCCCGCCTCGTGCTCGCGTGCATTGGCGACGCCGATCCGCTTTCGCCAGTGAGCTATTCGAGGCTCGAGCTCCATGGAGTCCAGGTAGGCCTGCGACAGCATCCCGGCGTAGGTGTCCCGCCATACCTGCATATGCAGAGTGGCGAGCTCGCGTGCGTCGGCGTCTGCGAACGGCTCGATGCGGAAGTCGGCGCTCATGCGCCGGGATGACGCAGCTGCTCCTCGATGCGTTCGACCTTCTCGGTGAGTTGTCCGGTGAAGCCTTCCCGCATATCCGCCTTGAGCACCAGGCTGACCCGCGGGCTACGGGCGGCGACCGCCTCGCATGCGGATTTGATGACCGTCATACATTCATCCCAGTCGCCCTCGATCGTGGTGAACATCGAGGTCGTCTCGTTGGGCAGCCCGGACTCGCGCACGACGCGGATCGCGTCGGCGACGGCCGCGCTCACCGAGCCGTCCGGGTCGTCGGTGGTGCCGGGTGCGATGGAGAAGGCGAAGAGCATGCCCCCAAACCTACGCCGGGGCGACGTCGACCGGCTCGACCCGGGGCGCGATCGAAGCGAGATAGGCGTGCACCGACGGGATCGCGGCCGCGCCCTCACCGCTGGCCGACGCAACCCGCTTCATCGATCCCGACCGTATGTCGCCGGCCGCGAAGACCCCAGCCACGGTGGTGCCGAGCGGCTCCGGAGGACAGCCGTCCACCCAGGATTCCATCGGCACGTCGCGACCGGTCAGCACGAAGCCCTTCTCGTCGAGCGCAACCTCGTCGGACAGCCAGTCGCACGACGGCGTGGCGCCCAACAGCAGGAACAACCCGGCGCACGGCTTCTGGAACTCCGCCCCGGTTTCGTTGTCCCGCAACGTGATCCACTCCAGCTTGTTCGTGCCGCCGGCATCGACGATCTCGGCGCAACCCTTCACGCCGATGCGCGGGTTGGCCTCGATCTCGCGGATCAGGTAGTCCGACATCGTCTCGGACAGGTCCGGCCGCCGCACCACGATCTTCACCGAGCGGGCGAAGCGCGACAGGTGCACGGCGGCCTGGCCCGCCGAGTTGCCGCCGCCGACCACGATGACGTCCTTGCCCTGGCAGTCGCGGGCGGCGCTGGTCGCGGCGCCGTAGTGCACGCCGAGTCCGACGAAGTCCTCGATCCGCTCCACGCCGAGCCGCCGGTAGGCGACGCCGGTCGCGATGATCAACGCCCGCGCACGCACGTCGCGGTCGGCCAGCCGCAGGCGGTGCATGCCGCCGTCGGTGCCGAACTCCACGCCCTCGACCGGCCGCGCCGAGTAGAGCTTGGCACCGAAGCGAGCCGCCTGAGTGCGCGCCCGCTGCGCCAGCCGCATGCCGGAGATGCCGCGCGGGAAGCCGAGATAGTTGCGGATCATCGAGCTCGTGCCGGCCTGGCCCCCGATGGCCTCGGCGTCGAAGACGACTGTCGCCAGGCCCTCCGACGCGCCGTACACCGCCGCGGCCAGACCCGCAGGGCCGGCGCCGACGACCGCCAGGTCGAAGACGTCGTCCTCGTCGAAGTCGTCCATCGCGTAGAGCCGCCGGCCCAGATCAGCGATCTCCGGCTGCACCATCGGTCCGCTCACCTGTGAGGTCACCACCGGGTATGCCGGCGCACCGTCCGGCCACTCGACGTCGGCCAGGATCTCCTGCGCCACCGGTGCGTCCGGTTCGTAGCTGCGAGAGGGCACGCCGAGCCGGTCCAGGAAGTCGCGGATGCGGCCCGCCTGGGCATTGCCGGCCGGCGAGATCACCTGCACCGCCTCGACCACCGGCTTGCTGGAGCTCCAGGCCCAGTCCGACAACAGCTCGGTGATCGCGGTGTGGAACTCCTCGTCCCGCTCACCGCGCGGCACGGCGAGCGCGGCCTCGATGCGGCCCTCGCTCTGCGCCTCCCGGAAGGTCTCCCGATTGACCTTGAACTCGCCCCAGCCGTAGAGGATGACACGACGCGATGTCGCGCTGACCGCGTGCAGACAGTCCATGGTGATGAGGCCGGGTGCATCTGGTTGGCTGAATTCGACTGCGAAAAGGGCGATTTCGACATGCTGGGCAAGCAGGGACTGCACGAGCGCCATTGCGGGACCGAGCCCGCGGGCGAACTCGACTCGGTAGTCGTCGGAGTAGCGATTGAACTCGTGCTGCATCTGCTCGGCGTTCTGGTCGCCGACGAGCACGATGGCGGGCTGCGGAGGCTTCACTGGTCAACTGTATGCCGGAAGCCACGCCCGCGCGCACTTACAAATGTTCGACGATGCGATCGGCTGCGGTGTAGGGGTCTTGCTCCCCCGCGACGACGGCCTGGGCCTGCGCTGCGAGGTCGCCGGCTCCGTCCAGGTTGCCCATGCGCTGCCGCAGCGTGCGCACCGCGATCGCCTCGATCTCCTCGGCGGCCCGACGCTCCCGGCGATGCTGCAACTCACCCGTCTCCTGCAGCCACTGCCAGTGCTTGTCGAGCGCGGCGACCACGTCATCGAGCCCGTCACCCTTCTCGGCGACGAGCTTCTCGACCGGCGGACGCCAGTCACCCGCCTCCTTGCGCTCGCCCAGGCTGATCATGCCGCGGATGTCGCGCATCGTGACGTCGACCCCGTCCCGGTCGGCCTTGTTGACCACGAAAACGTCTGCAATCTCGAGGATTCCGGCCTTCGCCGCCTGGATGCCGTCGCCCATGCCGGGCGCGAGCAGCACCATCGTGGTGTCGGCGAGCGCGGCCACCTCGACCTCGCTCTGCCCGACCCCGACGGTCTCCAGGAAGATCACCTCGCAGCCGGCGGCATCGAGCACGCGCAGCGCCTGCGGAGTCGCCCACGACAGGCCGCCGAGATGACCGCGACTGGCCATCGACCGCATATAGACACCGTCGTCGAGTGCATGGTCGATCAGCCGGATGCGGTCCCCGAGCAGTGCACCGCCGGAGAACGGCGAGCTCGGGTCGACCGCGAGCACCCCGACCCGCATTCCCCGTGCCCGCATCGCACCGACCAACGCGCTGGTGGTGGTCGACTTCCCGACCCCGGGACTGCCGGTGAGTCCGATGATGTGCGCGTTCCCGGTGTATGACGCAAGCCGCTCCATCACCGCGCGCAGCGCGGGGTCGGCGTTCTCGACCAGGGTGATCAGCCGCGCGACGGCGCGCGGCTGACCCGCCCGGGCTGCTTCGACAAGCGCCGGCACATCGGGCCGGCGCCGGGACATCCTGCTCAGGGCGGGCCTCAGGCCTGGCCGGAAAGCGAGGTGTCGCTGTCCAGCTCGACCCGCTGGGGCACTCGCACGATGAGCGCGTCGCCCTGGCCGCCACCGCCGCAGAGTGCGGCCGCGCCGACGCCACCACCGCGGCGGGCCAGCTCGAGCGCGAGGTGCAGGGTGAGGCGGGCTCCCGACATACCGATCGGGTGGCCCATGGCGATCGCGCCGCCGTTGACGTTGACGATCTCGGGATCGACGCCGAGCTCGCGGGTCGAGACGATGCCGACCGCCGAGAAGGCCTCGTTGATCTCGATCAGATTGAGGTCGGCGGGCTGGATGCCCTCCTTGGCGCACGCCGCGACGATCGCATTGGCCGGCTGCGACTGCAGCGTGGAGTCGGGGCCGGCGACCACACCGTGCGCGCCGATCTCGGCCAGCCACGGCAGACCCAGCTCGTCGGCCTTGGCCTTGCTCATCACCACGACCGCGGCGGCGCCGTCGGAGATCGGCGAGCTCGAGCCCGCGGTGATCGTGCCGTCCTTGGCGAAGGCCGGACGCAGCCCGGACAGGCTCTCGGCGGTGGTCTCGGCGCGGATGCCCTCGTCGGCACGGAACTCGATCGGGTCGCCCTTGCGCTGTGGGATCTGCACCGAGACGACCTCGTCGTCGAAGATGCCGTCCTTCCACGCGCGAGCCGCCAGCTGGTGACTGCGCGCGCCGAAGGCGTCCTGCTCCTCGCGGGAGACGTGGCGGTCGCCGACGTTGGCCTGCTCGGTCAGCGCACCCATCGCCTGGTCGGTGAACGCATCCCACAGGCCGTCGTGCGCCATGTGGTCCTTCATCGTGACATCGCCATACTTGTAGCCGCCACGGCTGCCTGGCAGGTAGTGCGGCGCCTGGCTCATGGACTCCTGGCCGCCGGCAACCACGACGTCGAACTCACCGGCGCGAATCAGCTGTGCTGCCAACGCAATTGCGTCGACACCGGACAAGCAGACCTTGTTGATCGTCAGCGACGGGACGGTCAGCGGGATGCCGGCCTTGTCGGCCGCCTGGCGGGCGGGCATCTGCCCCGCGCCCGCGGTCAGCACCTGGCCCATGATGACGTACTGCACCTGGTCGCCCGACACACCTGCCTTGTCGAGGGCTCCCTTGATGGCGAAGCCGCCGAGGTCGGCGCCGCTGAAGCCCGCCAGCGACCCCTGCAACTTGCCCATCGGGGTGCGGGCTCCGGCAACGAGGACGGGGGTGCGGTCGGTGGACGCGTCAGGCTGTGTCATGCGTCTCATTTTAGGCTGTGCCCATGAGCGCTCTTCCCGCGGACCTGTTCGAATGCATCGACCACGTCGGCATCGCAGTACCCGACTACGACGCAGCCCTCTCCTTCTACACCGACGTGCTCGGTATGACGGTGACGCACGAGGAGACCAATGAGGATCAAGGGGTCCGCGAGGCCATGGTCGCTCCGGGTTCCCAGCCGGGCGCCGCGTTGCAGATCCTGGCGCCGCTTACCCCCGAATCGACGATCGCCAAGTTCCTCGACCGCTCCGGGCCCGGTCTGCAACAGCTCGCCTATCGGGTGCGTTCGGTGGACGAGGTGAGCGCCGCGCTGCGCGAGCGCGGACTGCGCCTGTTGTATGACGAGCCGCGTCGCGGCACGGCCGGGAGCCGGATCAACTTCGTGCACCCGAAGGACGCCGGGGGTGTACTGGTCGAACTGGTCGAGCCCGCTCGCTGAGCGGACCCGACCAGCGGGTCTCGGCTGTTGCAACCGGCGGACCGATCAGATCGAGACGTAGGCGCTCGTGGTGTAGGTCTGGCCGCAGACGCGGTAGGTGATCACTGCGTCACCGTTGGCGTTGTTCGTGCGGTCGGCGGTGACCACTGCGGTCGACTCGCCCGCCGGCACCGGGACGACGCCCGGGCTGACGTTGGACCACACGGTGTTCGCGGGGCCCTCGATCGACACGATCGTGATGTCCTGCGAGGCACCGGAGTTGTTGTTGACGGTGAAGTCGAACTCGACCGACTTCTCGGTCGGGTACTTCACCCCGACACCAGTGATCCTGACGTCGCAGGTGGCCGGCGACGCGCTGGCGGCCGGAGCACTCGCAGCGAGGGCCACAGCGGGCACCGTCCACGCGGCGCCTTTCGCGACCGTTCGTCGCGAGATCTTGGACTGACTGGACTTGTTGACCATGTGAAGTTCCCACCCCTGGTCGGATTGGCTACTGATCCGGTTGAATCAGCAACCAGTGACCATACGGCTGTCATGACCAGTCGTCTAGTTCACCCTGGTCATTCGTCCGGACACCGGACGGGCAGGAGACAGTCGCGCCGGCGAGTGCGACGGCTCAGGCGGGCGCCGTGATCAGCGGCGGATGTCGACGGACGCGGTCCGCGTCTGACCACACACCGAGTAGGTGATGGTCGCGGCACCATCACCGGCCAGCGCGACGCTGACGGTGACTCCCCCGATCGACCTCCCGGGAGGCGCGGTGAACTGAGTGGGCAGACCCGACCACACGCTGGCGCCCGGGCCCTTGATGGAGTTGATCGTGACGACTTGCTCGGCGGAGTCGTTCTGCACGGTGAAATCCAGCCGGACCGAGGTCGCCGAGACACAAACCGCGCAGACATCGCAGACGGTCACCGAGCAGCCGGGAGAAGCGCTCGCCGCCGGTGCCCCGCCGGCCAGTGCGACGGCCGGCACTGACCAGGCGGCACTCTTGGCCACCTTGCGCCGACTGATCCCGGACGATTCCTTGGCCCCACCCATACGCAGCCTCCCAGCTGTCAGCGATGTGCCGTCCTTTTGGACGGCCGTCAAGCAACGTATCGACTCTGCTTGACGATTGTCCAGTCGGGATGGGTCGCGGGCGCTCTCGGCCCGGGGCGGTGGCCTGCGACGCTGCGGAAATAGCCGGCCGCAGCCGTCTGATTCAGCTCACGATCAGGTCCGCCGGCGCCTCGGACGGCAACGGCGTTCTCACCTCCGGCGCAACGGCTCGGACGATCTCGTCCAGCACCTGGCGCACGTAGTGCTCCCCCACCCACAGGTGCTTGGCGCCGGTGACGCCGATCACCCGGGCCTGCGGGATCGCGGCAAATCGCTCGATCGCCTCCGCGGGCCGCAGGTAATCATCGAGTTCGGGCACCAGACAGATCACCGGCTTACCCGAATCCGCCCAGACGGCAAGGTGTTCCGGCTGCGAGAAGCGCAAGGGCGGGGACAGCAGGATCAGCCCCTCGATCGACGGGTCGTTGCCGTACATCAGCGCAAGGTCGGTGCCGAAGGACCATCCCACCAGCCACCTCTTCGGCAGCGCAGGTGCCTCGGAGAATTCCGCGAACTCGATGGCGGCGGCCACGTCGTAGCGTTCATCCTTGCCGCCTCCGAAACTGCCGTCGGACGTGCCCCGTGGGGAACTCACCCCGCGCAGGTTGAAGCGCAGCACCGCGAGGTCGGCGAGTGCGGGTAACCGGTAGGACGCCTTCTTGAAGACGTGACTGTCCATGAAGCCGCCGTGCGTGGGCAGCGGATGCAGGGTCACCAGAGTTGCCCTCGGTGGCCGGTCCGCGGGCACCGCCAACTCTCCGACGAGGCTCAACCCGTCGGCGGTCTCCAGGCCGATCTCGCGACGATCGGCGCGAAGCACCGTGTTGGCTCGTATTTCGACAAGTTCTGCCATCTGATCCTCATCATCTCCACGATCCGCGGGGCGGTCGGCGATCGCGCGCCGCCCAGCATGCGGTGTGCCAGTGCCGCCGGTCCGAGACGTCGCCCAGGCCGTCATCCGGCCACACCACCACATGCGCAAGTGCCGACGACAGCGATTGCTGGCAGCCCGGACACACATAGGCGCGGCCGTTGCTGTTGCCGCGTAGGTCACGCACCCGCCACGAACGCCCGAGGTAGTTCTCGGTGCGCACGCCGGCGTCCAGCAGTCGCGACACCTCCGGTCGCGACGTCGGACCGGGGCCGCGACCCCGCGCGCCCCGTCCGCGGTCCGGTCGATTGCGGCGCGGCACTGCTGGCCTCGTCAGGCGAGGAACGGACGTCCGGCGGCCGCATGCTCCAACAGCAGCGGGTCGGGTGCGGCGGCTGTCTCGATCGCGCTCTGCTCGGCAAGTCCCTCGGCGACCGGCACCGCACCGAGCTGGTCCAGCATCGCGAACAGCCCTGTGGGATAACCGCATCCGGCAGTCATCGCGGTGTCGATGTCCTGCGCGGTGGCATAGCCCGCGTCGACCATCGCGACCGCGTCATTGAGGTGCTGGAAGAGCAGTGCATCGACAACGAGGCCGGGACGCGCCGGACCGACCACCGGCACCAGCCCGGCGGCGTCGAACGTCGCCCGAACCTGCGCAATGTGCTCCGCCGTCGCGTCGAGCGGTACGCCGATCTCGGCCACCTGACCGCCCTTGGTCTCCTGGTGCAGACGCACCGGCAGGACCGTGACGCCGTCTTCGAGATTTCCCTCGAGTGCCAATTCGCTCGCCTCGTCGGCGGCCAGCACCACACTGCTGGCATCGAGCACCTCGGCAACCTCGGGGAACCAGTTGCCGGGCGCCGCGCCGCCGCAGCAGGCGCAGTCACTTGCATCCGCGTCGTCGTCGGCCACCAGGCAGGCGCCGGCGTTGCACTCGTCGCAGTCGGCTTCGTCGCCACCGGTGAGCAACACCAGCGGCATCCCCTTCAGTCCTTCGACATCGGCCTCGGGGTCGTCGACGACGGTGACCTCGGCCCCTGCCTTGCGCAGCGCATCCGCGAAAGCCGTTGCCACCTCACCGGTTCCGACGACCGCCGCCCTGGTGAAGGGCGATGCCTGCGGCGCCTGCTCCTCGGCGGCCTGCCCGCCGTAGTCGTAGAAACCCTGGCCAGTCTTGCGACCGAGCCGGCCGGCGAGGACGAGCTGCTGCAACAGCGCAGGGGGCGCGTCGCTCGGGCGCTTCGTGGCGTCATACATGACGTCACACACCTCCTTGACGACGTCGAGGCCGACCAGGTCGCTGAGGGTGAGCGGCCCCATGGGCAGGCCGATGCCGATGCGGGCCGCGTTGTCGAGGTCCTCCCGGCTCACCTTGCCGGTCTCGTAGAGCCGGATCGCCCGGGCGAGGTAGGGAATGAGCAGGGCGTTGGCCACGAAGCCCGCACGGTCGCCGACCACGACCGGCTTCTTCCCGAGCCCGATGGCGAGCTCGCGCACCTGGTCGACCACCTGCGGGTCGACCAGCACGGTCCGGATCACCTCGACCAGCGCAAGCACCGGCGCCGGGTTGAAGAAGTGCATGCCCACGACGCGCTCCGGATGCTCGGTCGCCGCGGCGATCGCGGTCAGCGACAGGCTGGAGGTGTTGGAGGCGAGGATCGCGTCCTGTCGGACGATGCCGTCGAGCGTGCCGAAGATGGCGTTCTTGATCTCCATCCGCTCCGGCACGGCCTCGATCACCAGGTCCGTGTCGGCCAGGTCCTGCAGGTCGCAGGTGAAGGTGATCCGGCCAAGTGTCTCGTCCCGGACCGCCTGCTCGAGCTTGCCCTTGGAGACCGCCCGATCCAGCGACTTGGTGACGAATCCCCTTCCGCGCTCGGCGAGTTCGGCAGTGTTGTCGACCGCGTATACCTGCTTGCCGGCCTTGGCGAAGACTTCAACGATGCCAGCACCCATGGTGCCGAGCCCGATCACACCGACGGTGGAGATGTCAGAAACCATGCCGTCAGTCTGACAGCCGGGCCGACTACAGCTGCGCGACGGTCATCGGAGCCACCCGGCAGACCACGCGCTCCCGGATCGCGGATTGCGCGACCGCCCTGCCCAGTCGCACCGCCGGGTCGAGCGACACCACGGCACGACCGGTCGTGCCGATCAGGGTGGCCCGGCCGCCGACGGTGCGTAGCAACGGCAACGCCCAGTCCTCGACCGTTGCGGCCAGCAGATCGGCACCGGCGACACCGAGCAGCCGCCCGGAATCGTCCGCCACCGGAGCAGTCACCGTGACGACGTATTCATCGGTGCAGACGTAGTCGACGTAGGGCCCGGTTACCTGCTCCGCACCCGTCGTCGCCGGCGCGCGATACCAGGCTTGCCGGGTGTAGTCGAGCGCCTCACCGGTGACCGAGCGTGCCTCGCCCAGGAATGCGCGCGGCCGTCCCTGCCACCAGGCGAGGAAGAGCTCGCGATCGGCGAAAATGCCTGGCGCCACGACAAACCCGCATCCCTGCAGATCATCGCGTCGGTCCATGAGTTCGTTGACCCCCGGCTCCACCGCAGACGTCAGGCGGCCGGCAGTCGGTGCAGAGTCCCCGAACGCGGCCCGTGCCGCCGCGCCGATGGCGCGGACGTCGACCAGCAGCTCACCGAGGAAGCGATCCACCTCCTGGCTGCAGGCCACCAACTCCTCGCTCTTGTGCCCTGTGGTCGTCACGTCGCCCTCTGCCCTCACTTCCGAAGTGCGGCGTGCAGCCGGAGCAACTGGTCGATCGCGAGGTCGAGGTGCTGCCGCATCAACCGGCGAGCAGCATCGCCGTCGCCAGCGGCGAGCGCATCGATCAACTCCTCGAAGCGTGCACGCGTCTCCTCACGGTAGTCCGCTTCGGCATACGGAAGGCGGAACGCCCAGCCGAAAAGTGACTCGACGGCGATCAGTTGCCGGGTCACCCGGGCCGACCGGGTGAGAGCGCCGATCGCGACGAAGAGTTCGGCCTCTGCGGACCGCCAGGCACCCGCACCCTCGTCCGCGCCGGGCAGGATCTCGCGCAGCAGCGCCGCGTCGTCCGCGTCGACGAACTCGGCGGCGAGTTCGGCGCACCCCGTCACGATCAACAGGTATGACGCAGCCCGGTCGTCCAGATCCACTCGCGTCAGACCGGCGAGTTGTCCGCGCAGCATCTTCTCGGCGTCGAGGCCGGCACGCCGCACGAAGCTGCCACCGCCTCGGCCACGGGTCGTCTCGATCAAGCCGCGCTCTCGCAGCGTGTTGAGCGCATGCCGTGCGGTGATCGTCGAGACCCCCAGCAGGGAAGCCAATTCGGGCTCACTGGGTAGCCGTTCGCCGTCCTCCAGGACTCCGGAGACGATCGCCTCGATGAGCCGGCTCTCGACCTGCTCGATCCGTGACGCGTCGCCAATGCGGCCGAACACCGCCGCCCGGGCGCGCGGCTGCGCCGGCGTGCCGGATCGCGCCGCCCCAGTCGCCATCGTCGTTCCTTCCTGCCGTTACCCGCCTCCACGCTGCTGAACGTCGCACCGCGAAGAAGGTTCCGCCAGACCCTTAACATTTATTATTTAACTCTATATGATTTCGCAACGTCAGGCACCGCAGGCGGCTCCGTCGCCGCGCATCCGGAAGGAACCTCATGACTGCGCAGACCATGTCGCCGCCACCGGCGATCGCCCTGGAGGGCCTCACCAAACGCTTCGACGACGTGGCTGCGGTCGATGGCCTCGACCTGCAAATCGGTGACGGCGAGTTCTTCTCGATGCTCGGCCCGTCAGGGTCCGGCAAGACCACCGTGCTGCGGATGATCGGCGGCTTCGAACAGCCCACCGACGGCCGAATTCTGTTGCACGGCAACGACGTCACCGGCACGGCGCCCTTCGACCGTGACGTCAACACCGTGTTCCAGGACTACGCGCTGTTCCCTCACCTGAGCGTGCGGGACAACGTCGCCTACGGCCTCAAGGTCCGTGGCGTCAGCCGGTCCGAGCGGCGGGCTCGGGCCTCGGAGGCGCTGGCGAAGGTGCGCTTGGACCACCTCGCCGACCGTCGTCCGCAGCAATTGTCCGGCGGTCAGCGCCAGCGCGTCGCGCTGGCACGCGCGATCGTCGTGCAGCCGAAGGTGCTCCTGCTCGACGAGCCGCTCGGCGCCCTCGATCTGAAATTGCGCGAGCAGATGCAGGTCGAGCTGAAGGAACTGCAGCGCAGCCTCGGCATCACCTTCATTTTCGTCACCCACGACCAGGAGGAGGCGCTCACCCTCAGCGATCGAGTGGCCGTCTTCAACGCGGGCAAGATCGTCCAGCTCGGCACCCCGGAGGAGATCTACGCCCACCCGCTCAATACGTATGTCGCAGGCTTCGTCGGCACCTCGAACATCTTCACCGGCGACGACGCACAGGCCGTGCTCGGCCGTCCGGGCGCGTTTTCGGTGCGCCCCGAGGACGTGCGGATCGAGGATCGCGCGGGGCGCCATACCGAGGGACGGATCGCGGCCGACGGCACCATCGCCGAGACGATCTACCTCGGCGGCCGTCAGCGCGTGTTGGTCGACCTGACGAGCGGACCACGGATCACCGTCGTCGAGGCGCACGACTCGCGCGACACAGCCGGGCGCGGACAGACGGTGCAGGTCAGCTTTGCCGAACGCGACCTGCGCGAGCTGGAGGACGTTGGCTGATGACGAAACGCACACGCAGACTTGCCCTTTCGGTGAGCGGCACCCTCGCACTCGCGCTCACCGCCGCCGGTTGCGGCACGATCAACGGCACGGCTGTCCTCTCACCTCGCACCGAAGTGGGCAAGGGCGAGGGCAAGGTCGTCGTGCTCACCTGGCCCGGATACGTCGAGGACGGCACCGACGACCCGAGCGTCAACTGGGTCACCCCGTTCGAGCAGCAGACCGGCTGTCAGGTCGAGTACAAGAACTACGGCACCTCCGACGAGGCCCTCAACCTGATGCGCAGCGGTGGATATGACGTCGTCGCCGCTTCCGGGGACCTGACCACACGGCTCTGGCTGGGCAAACAGGTGCAACCGCTCAACACCGACCTGCTCACCAGTTGGCCGAAAATCTTCCCGTTCCTGAAGAACACCGAGTGGACCACGTTCGACGGCAAGCCCTACGGCATCGCGCAGGGCTGGGGCGCCAACCTGCTCACATACAACACGAATGTGGTGAAACCCGCTCCCACGTCATGGGATTCGGTCTTCGGCGAAGCAAGCAAGTACAAGGGAAAGGTCACGGCGTACGACTCCCCCATCTACATCGCCGACGCCGCGCTCTACCTGATGAAGCACCGGCCGGAGCTGAAGATCAAGAACCCGTATGCGCTGGACAGCAACCAGCTCGACGCGGCAGTCAAGCTGCTGTCGGCACAGAAGCCGAACCTCGGTTCCTATTGGTCGGATTACGCCGCCGAACAGCAGGCTTTCACTGGCGGCGACACCGTCCTCGGCACCGCGTGGCAGCTGACGATCAACGCAATCGACAAGCCCAATATCAAAGGCATCGTGCCGCGCGAGGGCGCGACCGCCTGGAGTGACTCGTGGATGATCTCGTCCTACACCTCACGCCCGAACTGCTCCTACAAGTGGGTCGACTACATCACCAGTCCGAAGGTGAACGCCGAATCAGCGCAGTACTTCGGTGAATCGCCGGCCAACGCCGACGCCTGCAAGTACACCGAGAAGGGATTCTGCGAGCAGTACCACGCGGCCGACGAGAAGTACGCCAACCAGCTCTGGTATTGGCGAACTCCGACCACCGAGTGCCTCGACGGCCGCAAGGGCGTCAAGTGCACCAACTACGCGGACTGGACCGCCGCGTGGACGGCAATGAAGGGCTAAGGGTGCGAATGATGAGCATTGTCAACGAAACCCGTGAAGCGCCGACCGCGCCGTCGGCCCCCTCACCGTCGCCCGCCCGCCGGTTGTCGTCCGTGCTGGACCGCAAACCGAAGCTGCGGCTCGGCATGCTGCTCAGCCTGCCGTTGCTCTGGCTCGGCCTCGTGTATGTCGTGGCGATCCTCGCGGTGCTGCTGACCGCGTTCTGGTCGGTCGACAACATGACCGGCGAGCTTCATCGCAGTTTCACCTTCGACAACGTGCACGCGGTGCTCACCGAGCAGCTCTACCGCTCGGTCACCCTGCGCACCCTCGGGATCGCGATCGCGGTCACCGCGATCGATGTCGTGATCGCGCTGCCGATCGCGTTCTACATGGGCAAGATCGCCGCGCCACGCACCCGACGCTGGCTGGTCATCGCCGTGCTCACGCCGCTGTGGGCCAGCTACCTGGTCAAGGCGTTCGCCTGGCTGTCGCTGCTGTCCGGCAAAGGCCTGCTGTCGCAGGTGCTCGGTTGGACACCGGGATACGGCGTCACCGCGGTGATCCTCACCCAGGCCTACATCTGGCTGCCGTTCGTGATCCTGCCCATCTACACCGGGTTCGAGCGGGTGCCGAACTCGTTACTGGAAGCTTCGGCCGACCTCGGCGGCAAGACTGGTCGCACCCTGCGCTCAGTCGTGCTACCCATGATGGTCCCGGCGATCGTCGCCGGCTCGCTCTTCAGCTTCTCACTCACGCTCGGCGACTACATCACCGTGCGCCTGGTCGGCGGCACCAAGCAGATGCTCGGCACGCTGATCTACACCGATGTGGGCGCAGCCAACAACCTGCCGCTCGCGGCGGCGGTGGCGATCATCCCGATCGTGATCATGGGCATCTACCTCGTCGTGGCCAAGCGCACCGGTGCGCTCGACCGGCTCTGAATCAGGAGGCATACCAATGATTCTGTCCAAGGGAGCCCGTCGCGCCTTCGCGGCGATCACCGGGGTCATCCTGCTGTTGATGTATATCCCGCTGATGTTGGTGGTGGTCAACTCGTTCAACACCAGCCAGGCCTTCGAGTGGCCACCGCCGGGCTTCACCGGTGAGTGGTGGTCCCGCGCCATCCACAACGACGGGGCACGCGAGGCGCTGTGGACGAGCGTGCAAGTCGGCATCGTCGCCACCGTCGTCGCCGCCTTGCTCGGCACGCTGCTCGCGCTCGCCCTGTCGCGTTACCAGTTCTTCGGCCGCACCGGGGTGAACCTATTGGTGGTGCTGCCGATTGCACTGCCCGGCATCATCACCGGTATCGCGCTGAACAACGCCTTCCGCGGCATCCTCGACCTGCGATTGTCGATCCTCACCGTCACGATCGCGCACTCCACCTTCTGCATCGTCACCGTCTTCAACAACGTCGCGGCCCGACTGCGGCAGGTCGGCGGCAACCTGGAAGAGGCGTCGGCCGACCTCGGCGCCGGGGTGTGGACCACCTTCCGGCTGGTGACCTTCCCGCAGCTGCGCACCGCCCTGGTCGCCGGGATGCTGCTGTCGTTCGCGCTTAGCTTCGACGAGATCGTGGTGACCACGTTCACCGCCGGCGCCGGTCAGGACACCCTGCCGCTGTGGATCTTCAACAACATGTTCCGGCCCAACCAGGCACCGATCGTCAACGTCGTCGCGGTGGTGATGATCCTTATCTCGATCATCCCGATCTGGCTGGCGCAACGGCTGTCGGACGACGTGACCGCCGCGGCCCCGTAAGCGGTTAGGGTGGCTGACCGTGCGCGTTGTGATAGCCCGGTGCAGCGTCGACTACGTCGGCCGCCTGACCGCCCACCTGCCGCTCGCCACCCGGCTGCTGATGGTCAAGGCCGACGGCTCGGTGCTGATCCACAGTGACGGCGGCTCCTACAAGCCGCTCAACTGGATGTCGCCGCCCTGCTCGATGGCGCAACTCGACCCGACCGACGACGAGCGCGAGGAAGGTGTCGTCGCGGTCTGGTCGGTGCAGCACGCCAAGTCCGAGGACCGGCTGCACGTGCGCATCCACGAGATCCAGCACGACTCCAGCCACGACCTCGGTGTCGACCCCGGCCTGGTCAAGGACGGCGTCGAGGCGCAGCTGCAAGCGCTGCTCGCCGAGCATATCCACACCCTCGGCGAGGGGTACAGCCTGATCCGGCGCGAATACATGACCGCGATCGGGCCGGTGGACATCATGTGCCGCGACTCCGCCGGAGCGACGGTCGCGGTGGAGATCAAGCGACGTGGCGACATCGACGGCGTGGAGCAACTGACCCGTTACCTCGAGTTGCTCAACCGCGATCCGCACCTGGCCCCGGTGACCGGCGTCTTCGCTGCGCAATTGATCAAACCGCAGGCACGCGTGCTCGCCGAGGACCGCGGGATCCGTTGTGTCACCTTGGATTACGAGGCGCTCAAGGGCATGGACGACGCCGAAGCCCGGCTCTTCTAGCACCTCAGGATCCCGTATGACGAGAGCCGCGATCGCCGCACCCAACGCACTCGCCGCGCAAGCAGGCCTCGACGTCGTCGCTCTCGGCGGCACTGCGGTCGACGCCGCGATCGCGGCGCAGGCAGTCACCTACGTCACTGAGCCCGGGATCGTCAGCGCCCTCGGCGGTGCCTTCGTCAACGTCTGGCCGGCCGACAGCGACCCGGAGGTCGTGGACGGCAACTGCGAGATGCCGGGGCGGGCCGCACCCCGTGAGCGGTTCGGGCACGGCCTGCGGCAGATCGACCTCGACTACGGCGGCGGGATCACCGTCTTCGCCGGCGCCGGATCCGCAGCGACGCCAGGGTCTTTCGCCGCCTACGGGCTCGCCCACACACGATTCGGCAAGGCGAGCTGGGCGGACATCCTCGCCCCGGCGATCGACGCCGCGCTTCGCGGCTTTCGGGTCGGCCAGGCGGCCGGCAGCTACCTGCAGCTGGTCGGCGCCGAGCTCTACGGCTTCGACCCGGTCACCCGGGCCCAGCACTACGACGGCGACCGGCCGGTCGGCCCGGGCACCCTCCTGACCAACGACGATCTGGCTCGATCGCTGGAAGTCATTGCTGCCGAAGGTGTTTCGGCGCTCTACACCGGCGACCTCGGCCGGGCGATTGCCGATCACATGACCACCGAGGGCGGCCTGATCGGGCGCGAAGACTTGGCGTCATACCGAGCGGTTCGCCGGCCGGCCAGCCGCGCCATCGTCGGCCATTGGGATGTCGCGCTCAACCCGCCTCCGTCGATCGGCGGGCCGGTGCTCACCGCGATGCTGCGGTCGATCGGCGAGCGCGGACACGACCCGATGACGCTGATCGAGATCCAGCGTCTGGTGCTGGGCTATCGAGCGACCCACCTGGACCTGGCCCACGACCTGCGATTCGCCGGAAGCGAGTTGCTGCTGGCGCTGGAGACCACCGGCCTGGAGTCGCTGCCGACCAGCACCGACACCGCGCACGTCTCGGTGGTGGACGGCGACGGGATGGCGTGCGCGATCACCACCTCGGCCGGCTACTCCTCCGGAGTGACCGTGCCCGGCACCGGCCTGGTGCTCAACAACTGCCTCGGTGAGCCCGAGCTCAACCGCCTCGGGTTGCACGCCCTGCCGCCCGGCACCCGGCTCGCCTCCAACATGGCACCGACCACCGCACGCAGCGCGGACGGCGTGACGCTTGCGATCGGCAGCCCCGGCGCCGACCGGATCACCACCGCGCTCTCGCAGGTGATTGCGCGCTACTGCCTCACCGGCGACGACCTGCAGGCGGCCATCGACGCGCCCCGGCTGCACGTGCAACTGACCGGGGAGCGGGTGCAGGTCGACCACGAGCCGGAGCCGGCGATCACCGAGGCGATCCGGCAGCTCGGCTACGACGACGTAGAGCACCAGGCGCTGGCGATGTACTTCGGCGGGGTCGGCGCGGCATACCGCACCGCCCAGGGTGACCTCGGTGCTGCCGGCGATCCGCGGCGCGCAGCGGCGACCGCGATCTCCTGACGCTTCAGGCAGGCAGCGCGGCCGGCTGCGACAGCGTCGAGCGGCCCAGCGGAATGACTCGGCTCAGCTTGGTCGCGCGCATCAGGCGCTCAAGGCGGGCCGAGCCGTCGGCCAGGACCAGCTTGCGGCCGGCCCGCATCGCCCGGTGGTGCGCACCGACAATCACGCCCAAACCGGTCGCGTCGCCGATCTCGGCGCTGCCCAGATGCAGCACCAGATCGCCCGCGCCGTCGTCGATCGCGCGACTCAGTGCGTTGCGCACATCCGCCACCGAATGCACGTCGAGCGCTCCGTGCACGGCGATTTCGGCCCCGGGCTGGAGTACTTCAATGGTGGTCGAGTTTGGTTCGCGATCCCCCGATCGAGCCATCGTCTTGCCACCTTCCCTGTCGTGGTTGATCTCCTCGTCCGCATGTATTGACGCACGAGGATCACCAATCGTTGAACACCTCGAGGTCACATTTCGGTAAATCAGGCAACGACTCGGTAACGCCAGGCGGCTGTTCGGCGGTATGGCGGCGGCTGGGAGGATGACCGCATGGTGATCCTGAGCCGCATCTACACCCGCACCGGTGACGCCGGCACCACCGCCCTCGGCGACTTCAGCCGGACCAGCAAGAACGATCCGCGGCTGATCGCGTATGCCGACACCGACGAGGCCAACAGCGCGATCGGGCTCGCGCTCGCCGGCGGTGACCTGCGAGAGGACCTGGTCACCATGCTCACCCGGGTGCAGAACGAGCTGTTCGACGTCGGCGCAGACCTGTGCACCCCGCTCGTCGAAGACCCCGAGCATCCGCCGTTGCGGGTCAGGCAGCCGTGGATCGACGACCTCGAGGCGGACTGCGACCGGCTGTCCGACGAGGTGGAGACGCTGCGGTCGTTCATCCTGCCGGGCGGCACGCTCGGTGCTGCCGGGCTGCACGTGGCCCGCACGGTCGCCCGTCGAGCCGAGCGCGCTGCCTGGGCCGCGGTCGAGATGTATGGCGAGGCACCCGCCCCGGCCGGCAGCGAACGCGGAGCCGGCGGCGTCAACCCGCTCACCGCGACCTACCTCAACCGGCTCTCGGATCTGCTTTTCCTCGCCGCACGGGTGGCGAACCTGCCGCGCGGCGGCGACGTGCTCTGGCAACCGGGCGGCGGCCGCGAGTCCCAACCCGAGGGCTGAACCCGCACCCGCTCGCCGACGCTGACGGTCCGTCCGACCGGTGACGGTGAGATCTCGCCGTCACCGGTCGGAATCGCCGTCAGGGTCGCGCGGACCGCCACCTGACGAGCGACCGGTCAGGCGACGTTGACGCCCCGGCCCGGGGGCGCGGACTCCGACCAGGAGCGCAGCGCCGTGTAGTCGCCGCGGGCCACGGCAATCCGGAAGGTGGAACCGTCGGCAGAACAGTCGACCTGGACCGGGTCCATGATCGCGATCGGCCGGTTGCCGGTGATCTGCGCCGGCGAGCCGAGGTCGAGCTCGCCGCGGGCCCACACCCGGGCCGGGCGCAGGCCCAGTCCGACGAGGGCAAACCACTGCACGTTGTGGGTGGTCAGCCGGGTCATCCCGAGCTGCCAACCATCCTCACCGCGCGCCACCGCGACCAGCGCCATCGGCTCGCCGCGGGCGATCAGTCGGCGCCGCAGCACCATGCCGGCCAGCACCAGCACGATGAGCAACACCAGGCACGCGAGACCGACCCCAATCCAGTCGATCGTCGCGGCCATCCGGTGCTCAGGCGGTGAGGGCCGTGGCGTCGACGCGCTCGGCGACCAGGCGCACCTGGTCCTTGTCGACCGAGATGAAGCCGCCGTCGATGGTGATCGTGCTGCGCTTGCCGTCGACCGGGTCGATGTGCACCTCACCGTTGCCGAGTACGGCGAGCATCGGCGAGTGACCCGGCAGGATGCCGATCTCACCCTCGACGGTGCGGGCGGACAGCTGCTTGGCCTCCCCGCTCCAGACCTTGCGGTCGGGGGCGACGATCTCGACGTTGAGGCTCACGGGGCAACAGCTCCTTGGGGTATGGCGGGGCATTCCGTCGGCGATGCCGGCGGAGTTTCATCCAGTCTACCCGGCGACGCATACTGCGCTGACCGCGCCATCGCGCGGAACTGCACGCCATACCTGCGACGTTAGGGGCGGTAACTATGGACTTCTTCTCAAGCCCAGACCTGTGGGTCGCGTTCCTGACCCTTTTCGCGCTCGAGCTGGTGCTCGGCATCGACAACGTCGTCTTCATCTCGATCCTCACCGGCCGGCTGCCGGAGCACCAGCGGCCCAAGGCCCGGTTCGTCGGCCTCAGCCTGGCGCTGGTGCTGCGCATCCTGCTGCTGATGGTCGCCTCGTGGATCATCGGCCTGAAGTCGACGCTGATCTCGATCGGCGACGCCTCGGCCCTGCAACTGTCCGGCCGCGACCTGATCCTGATTGTCGGCGGTGCGTTCCTGGTCTACAAGGCGGTCACCGAGATCCACGAGAAGCTCGAGGGCGTGGAGGAGCACGGCGCTGACACGACGCCGAGCAAGTCCTCCACCTTCGCCCGGGTGATCGTGCAGATCCTGCTGATCGACATGGTCTTCTCGCTCGACTCGGTGATCACCGCGGTCGGCATGGTCGACCAGCTCTACATCATGGTGGCGGCGGTGGTGCTGTCGATCGGCCTGATGATGGTCCTCGCCGGCCGGATCAGCGCCTTCGTCAACGAGCACCCCACGGTGAAGATGCTCGCGCTGAGCTTCCTGGTGCTGATCGGCTCGACGCTGCTGGCCGAGGGGTTCGACGTCAAGCTCGACAAGGCCGTGATCTACGGCCCGATCGCCTTCGCGATCGCGGTCGAGGCGCTCAACCTGACCTACCGCAAGCGACAGGCCGCCCGCCGGCATCAGCCGGCGAGCGACCCGGTGCACCTGCACAACAAGTACGGGGCGGAGTAGCCCTTACCGCTCGACCACGATCGCCATCGGGGTCTGCTCACCGCCCTGACCGAGCGGGTTGTCGGCGAACATCTCCTCAAACCGGGTGCGGTCGCCGGCGACGTCGGTGCCGAGCACGTTGC
This sequence comes from Flexivirga meconopsidis, assembly GCF_026162425.1. Lineage (GTDB taxonomy): Bacteria > Actinomycetota > Actinomycetes > Actinomycetales > Dermatophilaceae > Flexivirga > Flexivirga meconopsidis. The sequence continues at coordinate 813,015 of NZ_JAOBQJ010000002.1, forward strand.
GGCCGATGTCGTTGGCGTCCATCACCACGGTGCCCCCGAAGGTCTGCGCGTATGCCGCAGGCACCCGCGACCGGATCAGCGCCGACAGCCGGGCCGACACCTCGTCGGGGTCCTTCGGCGCGAGCTTCGCCGAGACGTTGGACGGGTAGGCGGAATACTCGGTCGGCCCGTCGATCGCGCGGATGTCGCCGCCGACCAGCTCGTAGAACATGCCGCGCTTGCCGATCAGCTTGCCGACCGCGCCGCCGGCGCTGGCGTAGAGCACCCGCGGCAGCCCGGCCTCCTGGATCGCCAGCTGCATGGTGAACGGCGAGCCGAGCCCGATGCCGGCCGGAGTGCGGGTGACGTACTTGGACAGCACCCGCGCCGGACGGCCGACGTTGATGTCCCAGATGAAGTAGGAACGGCCCTGGGTGATCGCGACGATCTTTTCGGAAATGAAGAAGTACCAACGCTTTCCGGCCAGTTGCGCGGCGTGCTCCGGGTCGGCGTCGAGCTCCTTGAAGAAGCCGTCGACCTCGTCGGCGACGCGCGCGTCGAGGTCGTCCTCCCGGCTGAACAGCTCGGTGCGCAGCGGGTAGCGGCGTACGGTCGCCCCACCTGCGGTGACCAGGTCGAGCTCCTTGCCCTCGTTGGCCTCCAGGTCGGTCTTGATCCGGACCGGCGCCTCGTCCTCCGGCTCGTGCTCGTCGAAGAACTCGCGCAGCCACAGCTCGATGTTGAGCAGCCGCCAGAACATCATCGAGTCGACGTCATTGGTGCCCTTGATCCAGCCCTCGAAGGCGTGCAGCACCTCGGGCTGGTCGAAGTAGGGCCGGTTCGCGAAAGACTCCGACAGGAAGATCCCGTAGAAGTGGTTCTTCAGCCGCATGAACCACTCGCCCTGCGGGGTGGTGAAGCCGATCTTATTGCGGCGCCGGTTGATCGACTCAGGCAGCAGCCCGCGGGTGGCGTCGCGCAGCACCCGCTTGTTCCAGCCGTTCTTGATGATCGCCTCGTCGGACAGGCTGAAGATGAACTTCACCACCTCCTTGTCGAGGAACGGCACGCGTCCCTCGAGCGAGAAGCGCATGGTGTTCTTGTCCTCGTAGCGCAGCAGCGACGGCAGCGAGCCCACGAAGAGGTCCTCGATCAGGCGCTTCTTGAGGTTGCTGCCCTCGACGCTGTAGCGCTCCCCCGAGTAACTCTTCGCGAAGTCTCCGCCCATCAGCTGCGTGGCCGCAATCCCCTTCTGGCGCTTGAGTTTCGCCTTCAGCTTGAAGCGACCGAGCCGGTAGAGGACGTCGAGGCTGCGGGCGAGTTCGGCGGCGGCCTTGGTCGCGCCCTGAGCGCGCAGCTGACGCAGATAGACGAAGTAGTAGGGGATGTAGCCGGCCATCATCTCGTCGGCGCCCTGGCCGTCGAGCAGCACGGTGACGTGCTGGGTCGCCTCACGCATCACCTGATACTGCGCATAGGGACCGGAGGAGATCAGCGGCTCCTCCTGGGTGCGGATGAAGTCACGCAGGTCGGCCTTGAACTCGTCGGCCGTCGGCAGGATCTTGTGCGCGTCGACATGCCCGCGGCAGATGTCGAGCACCGCGTCGACGTACTTCTCCTCGTCGTTGAGCGAGCCGGGGAAGACCGCGGAGAAGGTGTTCTGCTGGGCGCCGACCGCTTCCTTGGTGGTCTCGTCGCCCTGGTTGAGCAGCTGGTTGATGATCACCGCGACCGCGCTGGAGTCCAGCCCCCCGGACAGCGACGTGCCGACCGGCACCTCGGACTGCAGCCGGAGGCGGACCGCCTCGATCAGCCGCGCCTTGTAGTCCGCGGCGGCGGCATCGTCATACGGGCGCTGCTCGGTGGCGAGCTCCGCGAGCTCCTCGCGCAGCCGGGTGTATGGCGCGCGCTGCACGCCACTCGCGTCGACCGTCAGCGCCTCCCCCGGCTCGAGTCGCTCGATGCCGTCGAAGAACGTCTCGCGACCGTCCTCGTGGATGCGGAAGCGCAGGTAGCGGTAGATGGTGCGGTCGTTCGGCTTCTTCTCGTAGAGCCCGGACGCGAGGATCGACTTGATCTCCGAGGCGAACAGGAAGGTGCCGCCGGACTGCGCGACATACAACGGCTTGATGCCGAAGTGGTCGCGGCTCAGGGTGAGGCGCTGCTCCTTGCCGTCCCAGATCGCCAGGCCCCACATGCCGTTGAAGCGGTCGAACGCCTCGCTGCCCCACTGCGCGAACGCCTCCAGCACAACCTCGGTGTCGGAGTCGGTGGTGAAATCGTGGCCGAGTTGCTCCAACTCGGCGCGCAGCTCCAGGTAGTTGTAGACCTCGCCGTTGTAGACGATGGTGAAGCGGCCGTCCTTGGTCGTCATCGGCTGCTGGCCGTGCGCGACGTCGATGATCGACAGGCGGCGGTGGCCGAGGCCGAGCTCGCCATCGGTGAAGGTGCCCTGCCCGTCGGGGCCACGGTGCGCCTGGCTGTCGTTCATCCGCTGCAGCATCGCTGCGTTGCCGCCCGGGCCGAGGTATCCGACGATTCCACACATGCGGGCCAGCTTATTTCGTGGAGTCCGCCATACCTAAACGGCGCGGCTGATCACCGGCCGGCGACCAGCCTTCTCCCAGAGTCCGCTCCTAGCGTCGGCGCCCATGTCCATGAAAACCGCCCGTTACGCAGCAGTTCCCTCCGCGCTGACCCTCGTGCTGATCACCGGGTGCAACAGCGGCTCCGGATCGTCTGCTGCGAGTTCGCAACCGGCCGCCGGCGGTTCGTCGACCGCAGTCGCCTCGGCCGGCGCCTCGGCATCGCCGGCCTCGACGCAGCAGTGCCCGACCTCCAACACGCGCTCGTTCGCCAAGACCCGCTTCGTGACCGACCTCGGACTGGCCGCGGGCACCTTCCACCGCTGGCTCTACAAGCCCTACCAGGACGGCCAGTTCAAGAAGGGCGCCAACGGCCGGATCAAGGCGGGCATCAAGGCCGCCGCGATCACCGCGCTCGACATCAAGCTGCTCGACAACGCCAAGAAGAACGCCCAGGCCAACCCGACCCTCTGCAAGCACCTCTACCAGCCGATCAGCAACGCCGTCGACAAGCTCGGCAACCTCAAGGGCGAGATCACCTCGGGCAACCTGACGTCGGCGGTCGCCACCAACGGCATCCTGGGCTCGATCCTCAGCACTGCCAAGCAGAACGGCCTCAACGTCACCGAAACGACCGACCAGAGCAAGGCGTCGTAATCAGTCGGGGTCATGCGACGGGCGTGACAGCATGACCCGGTGATCGGGATCCTGGGGGCCGTGGCCGCGGCGATCGCCTACGGCAGCGCCACGATCCTCCAGGCGATCGGGGTGCGCCGGCTCGGGGCGATGCCCGCCGGGTCCGGCTGGGTCGCCCGGGTGCGCGCCGGTCAGTTGTATGCCGTGGGTCTCGCCCTCGACGGCCTCGGCTTCGTGTTGTCCTTTGCGGCGCTGCGCACCCTGCCGCTCTTCCTGGTCGAGTCGATGCTCGCCTCGTCGGTCGCGGTGACCGCGGTGCTGGCCGTCCTGGTGCTTCACGTGCGGCTCAGCAGCCGCGAGGTCGGTGCACTCCTCGTGGTCGGAATCGGATTGGTATTGCTGGCAATCAGCGCACAGGAGGGCGCCGGGCGGCACGTCGGCACCCGCGGCGGCTGGTGGCTGTTCGCGCTCGGGGTGCTCGTGGCATTGGTCTTCGCGGCCGGTTACTTCGATCACTCCCCCGCACGCTCGTCGGTCGTGCTGGCCGTCGCCAGCGGGCTGGGCTTCGGAGTGACCGGCATCGTCGCCCGAGTGCTCGAGCCGTCTGATCCGTTGTGGCACTCCGTCGCCCAGCCGCAGCTGTGGGCGTTGGTGATCGCCGGGGCGGTCGCGATCGTCGCCTATGGCTTCGCGCTGGACCGGGGACGCACGACCAGCGTCGCCGCGATCACCTTCGCGGTCGAGACGATCGTGCCGGCCGCGATCGGGTTGGCCTTCCTCGGCGATCAGGTGCGGCACGGGTTCGTCATCGTCGCGCCGATTGGTTTCGCCGTCACGCTCGCCGGTTGTCTCGCGCTCGCCGGAAGGGCAGAGGTGGAGTGACGCCTCAGCCGTCGAGCCGCCCTACCGCTCCACCGTATGCCGGGACAAGCGCCTCACCGATCGGCCGAGCGTTGGCCTGGGCCACCGCACGCGGGACGCGCGGCAGATTCTCCTCCCAGTCCAGCAATGGCGAGCCACGCAGCTGCAGCATGCGGGCTGGTCGGCCGAACAACCACAGGTGCAGGTGGGCGCCGCCGTCGCCATACTTGGCGATCTGCGCGCGGCCGACGCTCGGCAGCGCCTCGATGCCGGCACTGATCGTGGCGATCAGCCGGCCGAACTCGGCGGCCCAATCCGCAGGCATGGTGGGCAGATCCATGTGCCGCTTCGGGCCGAGCGACAGCACGACCGGCAGTCCGGTGTCGGGCACGATCGTCAGCCGCCACCGATCGTTCGACCAGACGAGCAGGCCGTCGTCCGCAGAGTCGGGTCCGGCACAGTCGCAGGTGGCCGGGTCCTCACCGCGCCGGTCGGGCTCGGCGTCGGCCAGCGGCTGCAGCGGCTTGATCCGCAGGCTCTCGGTCTCGAAGGGGAAGATGTCCCAGCCCGGCATCTCCTCGACCGCGACCGGCAGCCGGCCCTCGTCGTCGGTCGCCGCCGCGACGCGCGCGTAGTAGTCCTCGATGCTCTCCGGGGTGGATGTCATGCCCGCAGGGTAGGCCGCGCAGGGGTCAGTCGGTCGCAATGACGACTGCCTCGGGCATGTGCCGACTTCGAATGTGCACCCGGGGACCACATGGCGCTGGTTTAGGGCGACCGTCGTCACAAAAGTGCGCCCCCGGCCGAATCGCGGCCGGACCGCGCGACCGTCGTCACAAAAGTGCAGCCCACGACAGTTGCGGCATCCGCACGCCACCACAACCGCGAACCCGTCCCGCACACGCGAAAGCGCCCCGGACCGAATCAGTCCGGGGCGCTTTCGCGTGCTCGAGAGAAGAGGCTCAGTCCTCCTGCTCCAGCTCCTTGGCCTTCTTGTAGACGTCGTCCAGGCCACCGCACATGAAGAACGCCTGCTCCGGGATGTCGTCGAGGTCACCGTCGGCGATCTTGTTGAACGCCTCGATGGTCTCCGACAGCGGCACGGTCGAACCCTCGATGCCGGTGAACTGCTTGGCGACGTAGGTGTTCTGCGACAGGAAGCGCTCGATGCGACGGGCCCGGTTGACCAGGATCTTGTCCTCTTCGGACAACTCGTCGATACCGAGGATCGCGATGATGTCCTGCAGCTCCTTGTTGCGCTGCAGGATCTGCTTCACGCGCACCGCGGTGTCGTAGTGCTCCTTGCTCACGTAGCGCGGGTCGAGAATGCGCGACGTCGAGGTGAGCGGGTCCACCGCCGGGTAAATACCCTTCGAGGCGATGTCACGCGAGAGCTCGGTGGTCGCATCGAGGTGGGCGAAGGTGGTCGCCGGCGCCGGGTCGGTGTAGTCGTCGGCCGGCACGTAGATCGCCTGCATCGAGGTGATCGAGTGACCACGCGTTGAGGTGATGCGCTCCTGCAGCTCACCCATCTCGTCGGCCAGGGTCGGCTGGTAGCCCACCGCGCTCGGCATACGACCGAGCAGGGTCGACACCTCCGAGCCGGCCTGGGTGAAGCGGAAGATGTTGTCGATGAAGAGCAGCACGTCCTGGTTCTGCACGTCGCGGAAGTACTCCGCCATCGTGAGCGCCGAGAGCGCAACGCGCAGACGGGTGCCCGGCGGCTCGTCCATCTGGCCGAAGACGAGCGCGGTCTGACCGAGCACGCCGGCCTCGTCCATTTCGACCATCAGGTCGTTGCCCTCACGGGTGCGCTCGCCGACACCGGCGAACACCGACACACCACCGTGGTCGCGGGCAACACGCGCGATCATCTCCTGGATGAGCACGGTCTTGCCCACACCGGCACCACCGAACAGGCCGATCTTTCCACCCTGCACGTAGGGGGTCAGCAGGTCGATGACCTTGATGCCGGTCTCGAACATCTGGGTCTTGGACTCCAGCTGGTCGAACGCGGGCGACTTGCGGTGGATGCCCCACCGCTCCTTGATGTCGAGCTTCTCGCCCTCTTCGAGGTTGAGCACCTCGCCGGTGGCGTTGAAGACCTTGCCGAGGGTGCCGTCACCGACCGGCACCATGATCGGGCCGCCGGTGTCCTGCACCGCCTGGCCACGAACCACACCATCGGTCGGCTGCAGCGAGATCGCGCGGACCATGTTGTCGCCGATGTGCTGCTCGACCTCGAGCTTGATCTGCTTCTTGCCTTCGTTCTCGCCGCCCTCGTTGGACAGGTCGACCTCGAGGGTCAGCATGTTGAAGATGTCCGGCATGCCATCGGTGGGGAACTCCACGTCGATGACCGGACCGATGACTCGGGCGACGCGTCCGACGGCACCAGGCTTGGTTTCCTCAGCCTTCTTGTCGAGGACGTCGACCTCGTGGGCAATCTCAGTCATGTCTTTCCTTAATTCCGTATGACGTCAGGACGCGTCTGCCAGGGCGCTGGCACCGCCGACGATCTCGCTGATCTCTTGGGTGATCTCGGCCTGCCGCGCCTGGTTGGCGAGGCGGGTGTAGGTCTTGATGAGGTCCTCGGCGTTGTCGGTTGCCGACTTCATCGCACGCTGGCGCGCCGCGAGCTCGGAGGCCGCCGACTGCAGCAACGCGTTGTAGATGCGCGCCGTGACGTACTTCGGCAGCAGCGCGTCGAGCACCTCGTCGGCGCTCGGCTCGAACTCGTACAGCGGCAGCGGACCCGAGTCGGGCTTGCCGTCACCGTCGGTGTCGATCTCACCCTCGACGACCTCCAGCGGCAGCAACCGCACGACCTGCGGCTCCTGGGTGACCATGCTGACGAAGCGGGTGTAGACGATGTGGACCTCGTCGACGCCACCCTCCTCGCTGCCGGCGATGAACTGAGCAGTCAGTTCGTCACCGATCTCCTTGGCGACCTCGAAGTCGGGACCGTCGGTGAAGCCGGTCCACTCCTTGGCGAAGTCACGCCGCCGGAAGCGGTAGTAGCTGACCGCCTTGCGGCCGACCAGGTAGGCGACGACCTCCTTGCCCTCATTGTTCAGCCGCTCGATGAGCTCGGCGGCCTTCTTGATGGCGTTCACCGAGTAGGCGCCCGCCAGCCCGCGGTCGCTGGTGCAGATCAGCACCGCCGCGCGCTTGGGGTCCACCCGCTCGGTTGTCAGGGGGTGGTCGGTGTTGCTGTTCGTGGCCACCGCCGAGCACGCCCGGGTGAGGGCCAACGCGTAGGGCGTCGACTCCTCCACCCGCTTGCGGGCCTTGACCACCCGCGACGCGGCGATGAGCTCCATCGCGCGGGTGATCTTCTTGGTGGCCTGGACGGACCGGATGCGCTGGCGGTAGATCCGCGTCTGCGCTGCCATGTCGTCCCCTTCCTAGTCTTAGTCGTGGTCGGTCAGCTGCCGGCGATCAGTTGGACCGCTGCTTGACGATCTGCGCCTGGTCGATCTGGTCCTGCGCGATCTCGTCGTGCGACACAGCGCCTTCGCCGCCGTGCTCCGGGCCGGCCTGGAACTGCGACTTGACTCGCTTCACGGTCTCCTCGAAGACCTGCTTGCCGTCGTCGTCGAGCTTGGTGGTCTCCTCGATCGCGTCGAGGGTGCCCTTCTGCTCGCGCTTCAGCGTGTCGAGGAACTCCGCCTCAAAGCGCGGCACGTCGTCGACGGCCACGTCGTCGAGCTGCCCCGTCGTACCGGCCCAGATCGAGGCGACCTGGCTGGACAGCGAGTAGGGGTCGTTCTGCGGCTGCTTGAACAGCGCCATCAGACGGTCACCACGGGCCAGCTGATGGCGGGACGCGGCGTCCAGGTCGGAGGCGAACATCGCGAAGGCCTGCATCTCGCGGTACTGCGCCAGGTCGACCTTGATCGAGCCGGTGACGGCCTTCATCGCCTTGGTCATGGCGGCACCACCGACACGCGACACCGACACACCGACGTCGACCGCCGGGCGCTGGTTGGCGTTGAACAGGTCGGCCTGCAGGTAGATCTGACCGTCGGTGATCGAGATGACGTTGGTCGGGATGTATGCCGAAACGTCGCCCGCCTTGGTCTCGATGATCGGCAGACCGGTCATCGAACCGCCACCGAGCTCGTCGGACAACTTCGCGCAACGCTCGAGCAGCCGGCTGTGCAGGTAGAACACGTCACCCGGGTAGGCCTCGCGGCCCGGCGGGCGGCGCAGCAGCAGCGACATCGCGCGGTAGGCCTCGGCCTGCTTGGTCAGGTCGTCGAAGACGATCAGGACGTGCTTGCCCTGGTACATCCAGTGCTGGCCGAGGGCCGAGCCGGTGAACGGCGCGAGGTACTTAAAGCCCGCGGCGTCGCCGGCCGGCGCGTTGACGATGGTGGTGTATTCCATCGCGCCGGCCTCTTCGAGGGTGCGGCGCACCTCGGCGACGGTGGAGTTCTTCTGGCCGACCGCGACGTAGATGCAGCGCACCTGCTTGTTCGGGTCACCGGTCGCCCAGTTGGCCTTCTGGTTGATGATCGTGTCGGTGGCGATCGTGGTCTTACCGGTCTTGCGGTCACCGATGATCAGCTGGCGCTGGCCGCGGCCGATCGGGGTCATCGCGTCGATCGCCTTGATGCCGGTCATCATCGGCTCGAAGACCGACTTACGGGACACGACGTTGGGCGCCTGCAGCTCCAACTCACGGCGGGTCTCGGCCTTGATGTCGCCGAGGCCGTCAAGCGGCTGGCCGAGCGGGTCCACAACCCGGCCGAGGAACGCGTCACCGACCGGGACCGAGAGCACCTCGCCGGTGCGCTTGACCTCCTGGCCTTCCTCGATGCCGCCGAACTCGCCGAGCACGACGACACCGATGTCGTGCACGTCGAGGTTCAGCGCGATGCCGAGCGTGCCGTCCTCGAACTGCAGCAGCTCGTTGGTCATTGCCGACGGCAGGCCCTCGACGTGCGCGATGCCGTCAGCGGCGTCGGCGACGGTGCCGACCTCTTCGCGGCTCGCGGCACCCGGCTCGTAGGACCGGACATAGCCGTCCAGTGCTTCCCGGATCTCGTCCGGACGGATCGAAAGCTCCGTCATTGTTCCTTCTCCTCTTCGGGGCTGGTGGCCCGTAGGTCCTGCTTAAGCGTGTATGCCGTTGTGAGTTGCGCCACGAGGTCAGCCCGCCATGCTGCGGCGGACATCCTCCAGACGAGTCGCGATGGTGCCGTCGATGACCTCGTCGCCGACCTGCACCCGCATGCCGCCGACCACGTTCGGGTCGACCAGCACGTTGAGCTGCACGGGGCGGCCGTAGAGGCCGGCCAGTGCCTTACCGAGCCGGGACCGCTGTTCGGCGGTCGGCTCGACCGCCGCGGTCACCGTGGCGACCAACTGGTCGCGCAGTTGCGCGGCCACGCCGACATACGACTCGAGCACCCGCTCGACACGGCGTCCGCCCGGGTTGGCCGCCGCCTGGCGGGCCAGCCGCACGGTCTCCGGTGCAGCCTTGCCCTCGAGCAGCTTGCCGACCAGGTCGGCCTTGTCGGCGCCGGAGCGGCGACGGTCGCCGAGTGCGTCCCGCAGACCGGAGTCGCGGGCCACCGTCCGCTCGAAGCGGAACAACTCGTCCTCGACCTGGTCGAGGCGACCCGCGCGGTCCGCCGAGGTCAGCACGGCCTCGACTCCGAGCTGGTCCAGCGCGTCGCCGAGGTCACGCTCGTCGGCCCAACGCTGCCCGACCGCGACTCGCACGACCTCCAGCACGCCGTCACTCACCTTGCCTCCGAACAGCTTGTCGGCCAGGCCACGCTTGGCGGCCGCGTCACTGGTCGGGTCGGTGAGCGCCCGACGCAACGGTGCGCTGCCGCCGAGCACCTGGGAGACCGCGAAGAGCTCGTCGCCAGCGGTCGCCGGGTCGGCGCCGGAGGCGAGCAGCTCCGTCAGGTCCTGCCGCGAGGTCAGCAGCGCAGCGCGGGACGGGCCCTGCATCAGGCGCCCTCGTCGGCGCTGCCGACCTTCTGCGGCTTCACGTCGCCGGCCTCGAGGTCGGCGAGGAAACGCTCGACGATGCCGCGCTGGCGGGTCTCGTCCTCCAGCGACTCCCCGACGATCTTGCCGGCGAGGTCGGTGGACAAGCGGCCGACGTGGCCCCGCAGTTCGACCTGGGCCTGCTGACGCTCGGCCTCGGTCTGCTTGTGCGCGCTGTCGATGATGCGATCGGACTCGGCGCCCGCCTGGTCGCGCATCTCGGCGATGATCTGCGCGCCCTGCGACCGGGCGTCCTCACGGATGCGAGCAGCTTCGGCGCGGGCGTCGGCCAGCTGGGCCTCGTACTGCGACTTGGCCTGCTCGGCTTCCTTCTGCGCCTGCTCCGCCTGCTCCATACCGCCCTCGATGGCGGCGGTGCGCTCGGCGTACATCTGCTCCATCCGCGGCACGATCTTGGTCTTCATCAACCAATAGACGATCGCGAAGAAGATCAGACCGGCGATCATCTCTCCCGGCTGCGGCAGCAGCGGGAGCTTCTCGGGCCAACCGACCTCGCCACCGCTCGCCTTAACGATGCTCAACATGGGTCACTCCTTGGAGCGCTGAACCTAGGGAATCGGGAACGTTCGAAAGGCTCAGGCTGAGCGGAAGACGAACGCGAAGACCAGACCCAGGATCGCCAGCGCCTCGGTCAGGGCCATGCCGGTGAAGGCGATGGTCTGCAGCATGCCGCGAGCCTCGGGCTGACGGGCGACGCCGTTGATGTAGGCGGCGAAGATCAGGCCGATGCCGATACCCGGGCCGATGGCGGCGAGACCGTAGCCGAGGAAGGCAATGTTTCCACCCATTGTGTTTGTTTCCTTTCGAGTGGCCCTGAGACGGTTTTCCCGGGCCGCTTGGGGTTTCTTGCGGGTCAGTGTGAAGTTGTAAGGCCTTGCTTCGGCTGTCTCAGTGACTGTCGGAGACGGCGTCGGCCAGGTAGATCGCGGTCAGCAGCGTGAAGATGAACGCCTGCAGGAACTCGATGAGCAGCTCGAAGAACATCATCAGGATCGCGAAGAGGAACGAGAACGCGCCCGAGACGTTGATGAACGGGTTGTCACCGTGCAGCAGCAGGTATTCGCCGCCGAGGATGAAGACCAGCAGCATCAGGTGGCCGGCCATCATGTTGCCGAAGAGTCGCAACGCCAGCGTGAGCGGCCGGATGACGAAGTAGGTCAGGAACTCCAGCACGAACATGATCGGCTTGAGCCAGCCGGGCAGTCCCGGAGGCGTGAGCGAGCCGAGGTACTTGCCGAAGCCGCCCTTATGCCGGACCGCCGTCACGTGGTAGACGACGTAGACGATCGCGGTCAGCACGATCGGGAAGGCGATGCGGCCGGTCGTCGGATACTGCACGAACGGGATCACGCCGGCGATGTTGTTGAGCAGGATGACGGTGAACAGGCTCAGCAGCAGCGGGATGAACGGCTTGAAGTTCTTGCTGCCGATGATGTCCTGCCCCATGGTGTTGCGCACGAAGCCGTAGGCCTGCTCGGTCAGCCACTGCCGCTTGCTCGGCACCAGCTGGAGGTTCTTGGTCGCCGAGAGGAAGAACCAGCAGATCAGGATGCAGGACAGGATCCAGATGAGCGCCGGGCGGGTGAAGGTGAACGAGTTGGTGTCGCTGCCGATCAGCGGCCACCAGAAATCCTTGGTGCCCGGCGTCTCGAAGCTTTCGGTCGGCACCGCGCCGCGGAGGCTGCCTGCCGCAGCCACCAGGGTTGTACTCACAAGATCTCCTCGGCCAGTGATACGTCGGTCGGTCGGGCTGGGGTCGGCGCGAACTCGCGCCGGAAAAGTTGTCGGGCAAGCACTGCGGGCACCGCGAAATCGCCGCGCACGTGGCTGGCCACTGCGTACGCTACCCGACGGTCACCCGTGCTGGGGACGCGGCCGTTGCCACATCGACCTGAGCGCAAGCTGAGTTGCTTCATGAGGTCGGCTCCGTCGGCTCGTCATACACCGGCTGTCGCAGTCGGATGAACGCCACCACCTGGGCGGCCTGCCAGACGAGGGTCACCGCGATGACCCCGATCGCGAACGCCGGACCGTCCAACCACGAGGCCTCGGACAGGCCGAAGATGACGATGCCGAGGAAAATCACCTGGGCCAGGTAGATCGCGAGTGCGCCGGCCATCATCGCGTGCGCGTTGTCGCCGACCATCTTGTCCATCAGCAGTAGCCCGCCGGAGAAGAAGACCAGGGCGATCACTGCGCCGAGCGCCGCGGACCAGCCGCCTTCGGCGCCGCGGAAGACCCAGCAGCCCGCTGCCGCGAGGGGGAGCATCCAGACCGAAGCCCGCAGACCCGCCCGGAGCATCACCGCGAACGGGCGGTTGCTGAGCGCTACGCCACGCTTCACCGGCGTGGCCGCGGGGTCGGAGTCCGTCATTGGGCTCTACTCAATCTGCTCAATCTGCCTGGGTCGTGGGCGTCGGAGGGGCGTCTCGCGAAGCGGCATACAGACTGTTCGGACTGCTTGCAGAACAACCTGTCTTCGTGCTTGTGAAAACTATCACAAGCTCCTGTGAGTCGCGAAATCGGCTCTGCCGCAAGGGCCTAGCCGATCCTCGGCAGTCCCAGGGTCAGGCCGAGCGAGAGCGCGAGCAGGCCGAAGAGCAGGGACGTCGCCCAGGGCGTCGACAGGTAGTTGTAGGCCAGCACTCCCCCGGCCGCCGACGCCGACCACAGGTAGAGCAGCAGCACCGCCCGGCGGTGCGGATGACCCATCCGCATCAGCCGGTGGTGCAGGTGCTTCTTGTCGGGGTGCCAGAACTTTCCACCGCGCCGGATGAACGCCAGCACGACGTCCAGCACCGGCAGCGCGAGGATCACCACCGGCAGCGCGATCGGCAACAGGATCGCCACACTCGACTGCTTGGTGTCCGAGGACGGGTCGAAGTTGCCGGTGAACGAGATCGTTGCGCTCGCCAGCAGCAGCCCGAGCAGCAACGCCCCGGCATCACCCATGAAGAGCTTGGCCGGATGGAAGTTGTGCGGCAGGAAGCCGAGACAGCAGCCGACGGTCGCCGCCGAGATGAACGTCGCCATCGTGAAGACGCTCTGGTCGTCGTTGGGTCGGGTCGTGTAGCTCCAGATGAAGAACGCGGTAGCGGCGATCGCGACCGTGCCCGCGGCCAGGCCGTCCAGCCCGTCGGCGAAGTTGACCGCCTGGGTGGTGGCGATGACGACGAGCACGGTCAGGCCCTGCAGCACCTGCTGCGGCAGGATCGTCTGGGTGCCGAAGACCGGCAGGAAGAGCAGCTGCACCCCACCGAGCGCGGCCATCACCAACGCGGCGAGCACGGTGCCGGCCACCTTGGTCAGCGGATCCAGATCGCGGAAGTCGTCGATCGCACCGAGCACGGTGATGATGCCCGCCGCGACCAGCACCCACAACAGGTTGGAGTAGTCGATCCGGTTGCCGAGATAGGGCAGCGTCGACGCAATCAGGATCGACGCGGCGAAACCGAGCAGCATCGCCAGCCCGCCGAGTCGCGGGATCGGCACGGTGTGCACGTCCCGCACGCGCACCGGGGTGACCGCGTTCCACCGGATGGCGGCCCAGCGGATGCCGGGCGTCGCCACAAAGGTGATTGCGGCCGCCACGATGGCGACGAGCAGGTATTCACGCACGTGATGAGCTCAGCGGTCCCCGGCTCAGGCGCCCGGGGCGGGGTATGCCGGGAAGCGTCCGACCAGCTCGGTCACCTGGGCGCGGACGTCCTTGGCGACCTGATGCTCCGGGTCGCCGTCGCCCTTGGTGATGGCAGTGTTGATCAGCTCGGCGATCAGCTTCATCTCGTCGGTGCCCATGCCCTGGGTGGTCACGCTCGGCGAGCCGACCCGGATGCCGGAGGCGATGTTGGGCTTGGCCGGGTCGAAAGGGATGGCGTTCTTGTTGAGCACGATGCCCGCGGCGTCGGCGCGCTTCTCCGCGTCGGCCCCGGTGACGCCGATGCCCTGCAGATCGTGCAGCGACAGGTGGGTGTCCGTGCCGCCGGTCGTCGGGCGAATCCCGAACTCCCCCAACGAGGTTGCCAGCTGCTGCGCGTTGGCGATGACCTGCCGCGCGTAGTCGCGGTATTCCGGGGTGGCGCACTCCTTGAAGTTGACCGCCTTGGCCGCGATCGAGTGCATCTGCGGGCCGCCCTGCATCATCGGGAAGACCGCCTTGTCGATCGCCTTGGCGTGCTCCTCCTTGCAGACGATCGCGCCGGCACGCGGGCCGCGCAGCACCTTGTGGGTGGTGAAGGAGACGACATCGGCATACGGCACCGGGCTGGGGATCGCCTGCCCGGCGACGAGACCGATGAAGTGGGCGGCGTCGACCCAGAAGATCGCGCCGACCTCGTCGGCGAGCTTGCGGAAGAACTCGAAGTCGATCAGCCGCGGGATCGCCGAGCCGCCGGCGAGGATCACCTTCGGCTTGTGCTCCTTGGCGAGGCGCTCGACCTCGTCGTAGTCGATGTTCTCGGTCTCCTTGTCGACGCCGTAACCGACGGCGTTGAACCACTTGCCGGAGAAACTGACCTTGGTGCCGTGGGTGAGGTGGCCGCCCATCGGGAGCGACATCGCGAGGATGGTGTCGCCGGGCTGCATGAACGCGCCGTAGACGGCCTGGTTGGCGCTCGCGCCCGAGTGCGGCTGCACGTTGGCGTGGTCGGCGCCGAAGAGCTCCTTGCACCGGTCGATCGCGAGGTTCTCGGCGACGTCGACGACCTCGCAGCCGCCGTAGTAGCGGCGGCCCGGGTAGCCCTCGGCGTACTTGTTGGTCAGGGTCGAGCCGAGCGCGGTGATGACCGCGGGGCTGGACATGTTCTCGCTGGCGATGAGCTGCAGACCGCCGCGGATGCGGTCGAGCTCGTCGACCAGCACCCCGGCGATCTCCGGGTCGAAGTCCTGCAGCGCGGCGTAGTCGGGGCCGTAGTAGGGCGTGCTCATGTCGGACACCTTATTTCTCGGGGTCGGGCTGGTCGGCGTGCTGGTCGGCAGACGGACCCGCGGCGCCGGGCGCGTCGTGCTCCCACTGCTGGCCGAGGGTCGGCGGCTGTGCGGGGGCATCGGCGGAGTCGTGTATGACGGGGGCCGCCTGGGCGACGGCCGCCGCGTCCGCGGGCTTGTCCAGGTCGATCGCGGCGCCCGCTGACCCGTCGTCCCCGGCCGGCTTGTCGAGGTCGACGAGCGGCTGCTCGGGCACCGCCGAATTGACCGCGCGGCCGCTGATCAACTCGACGTCTCCGAGCACCTTGCGCAGGGCGTCGTCGGAAATCGTGCCCTCGCGCAGCACCACCGGGTCGGGCTTGGTGCAGTCGAGGATCGTCGAGGAGGTGTCGGCGCCGCGCTCGCCACCGTCGAGGTAGACGTCGACGTAGTGGCCGAGCATGAATCCGGCCTCGGTGACGGTGGTGGCCGACGGCTTGCCGGTGCGGTTGGCCGAGCTCACCGCGAGCGGGCCGGTGCGCTCGAGCACCGCCAAGGTGATCTCGTCGTCCGGCATCCGCAGCCCCACCGTGCCGTTGGTGTCGCCGAGGTCCCAGGCGAGGGACTGCTGCGCACGCAACACGAGCGTGAGTCCGCCGGGCCAGAACGCGTCGATCAGCCGCCATACGTATGACGGGACGGACATCGCCAACCCGTCGACCGTCTGCCGATTGGGAATGAGCACCGGCGGCGGCATCTCCCGACCGCGCCCCTTGGCTTCCAGCAACTGCGCAACCGCCGCGGCATTGAAGGCATCGGCGCCGATCCCGTAGACGGTGTCGGTCGGGATCACCACGCACTCGCCGCGCAGAATGGCGTCGCTTGCGGCGGTGATGCCGTCTTCACGCGATTCGGGGGTGCTGCAATCGAAGACCGGGCTCACGCGGGCAAGTTTGTCAGATCAGTCTCCAGCTCATGCAGCACATCGACGCGTCGGAAACCGAACGCTCCGTTGGCTCGCTGCATCGCAGTGTTGTGGCGTTCGGTGTGGGTCTGCAGGAAGCGGAGCCCGGCGCGCAGGTGGTCGGGCAAGTCATGAAGCTGGCGCAGGTTGGCCAGCTTCATCCGCAGGCCGAGGCGGTGCCCCCGGTGATAGCGGTCGACAAAGGTGTCGTCCTGCACCAAGAACTCGGTGTCGTGACGCGAGAGGTAGATCTCGGTGTAGCCGGCACCCCTGCCGTCGGCGGTCAGGGCCGCGGTGCGCAGCCGGGTCCAGCCCTGCTCGGCGAAGTTGCGCTCGGCCTCCCGGATGCGGTCGACGTCGACCGGCTGCGGGGTGCGGGTGAGCTCGCCGGTCGGTACGTCCTCGTCCATGTGGGTGCGCATGCGGGACCACTCGGCGACCAGGTCGTCCGGGCAGCGATCGACCCATGACCGGATGACGTAGTCGTCGCGTGGGAATGTCTGCTGGAGCCTGGCCAGGTGGCCCTCGTCGGCGGGCAGGTCGAGCACGAGGCGATCCTCAGTGTTCACCGTGCGAAACCCGTGCTTCTCGGCGAACCGGCCGCCGGGAGTGTGCGAGAGCGCCAGGCCGGGCCGGAGGTAGAGCTCGGTCTGGACGATGCGCCGATCGTGTTGTACCGCAAGCTCTTTCACGTATGACGCAAGCCGCGCACCCACCCCGCGGCCCTGCGCGGCGGGGCTGACGCCCAACTCGACTGACATCGTCTCCACGTCCCATCGCAGCGGCAACTTGTCCTCCGCTCCCCCGACGCAGATCCCCCTGTCGAAGGCCGCGACCGCAAGGTGCCGGGTGCGGTCGCTCGGGCGGCCGAAGTAGGCGCGCACCGACTCGACGGACGACCACCACGCCGATTCGCGGTCGGCCAGATGCGCCTCCCGGATCGCGGCGTGCCAGGAGGCGAAGGCGTCATCGCCGGGTCCGATGTCACGGATGCCGATCGTCATACGGCTGGAGTGTGGGGCTGGTGGCGTCACGTGGCTACCAACTCTCAGCGGCAGAACTCATGGCGCAACGGCACCACTTCCGCAATGGCCGTGAAGTCGGCATCCCGGTGCACCAGGGACGCACCGTGTCGGAGCACGACAGCAGCGATGAGACAGTCGTTGACCTTGCGGACCGGGCGACCGATCGCGCGCGCCGCCCGGTAGATGTCGGCCGCGGACTCATAGTCGGCCCGCTCATCCACGGCGAG
Source organism: Flexivirga meconopsidis (assembly GCF_026162425.1). Lineage (GTDB taxonomy): Bacteria > Actinomycetota > Actinomycetes > Actinomycetales > Dermatophilaceae > Flexivirga > Flexivirga meconopsidis. The sequence goes on from NZ_JAOBQJ010000002.1 coordinate 830,227, forward strand.
AACGGGGATGGCTTTCGTCAGTTGTCGCACCGCTTCCAACTCACGCGGATTGGTTGCCCCACAGAGCAATTCGAGGGCGACTGTACCCACTAGTGCCAACTCGGACGGATCACGCAGCAGTGCACGGACCCGCAACGCAACGGGGGATCCGGTCCCCCGCAGAAACTCGATCCACGCCGAGCTGTCGATGACGATCATTCGCCGTCGCGCATCTCCGGATCACGCAACGCGTCGAGGTCGCCGGACCAACCCATTCCTTCGAGCGACAGCAGTGCCGACGAGTTAAGCGGTGCCGGGTCGAGGGCGCGCAAGCCCGCCGCCACGGCCTCTCGCTTGGTGCGGAAGCCGTGCCGTTGCATGACCCGACCGATCAGCGCATCGTCGATCTCGATGTTTGTGCGCGTCATACACCAAGTTTACACCTCCCCAGAAGCGCCCACTTGTCACGTCAAACCCCGACTTGTCACGTGCAGGAACACGTGACAAGTCGGGGTTTCGTGGACCAGTCGGTGCCCGCTGCCACACTCGGCCACATGGAGCTGCTCGACCAGACGTATGCCGGGCCCGAACTGCGCAGGCTGCTCGCGGATGCCACTGAAGCGGTCGAGCTGGTGCGCTGCGACCTGACCCGCGCGGACCTGCGCGACGCCGACCTGACCGAGGTCGCGTTCACCGACTGCGTGCTCGACGAGGCACGTCTGGACGGTGCGTCGATGGGCGGTGCGCGGTTCGTCGGGTGCCGCCTGATGGGCGTCTCGATGCCGCAGACCCGCGGGCTAGGTTTCACCATCCAGCGGTCAAACCTCTTCGCCGCCAACCTGATCGGCGCCGTGCTCTCGCACACCGATCTCACCGGGTGTCGCTTCACCGAGGCGATCCTGCGCGGCACCGACCTGCGGTCCTCCACCCTCGACGGCTGCGACCTGACCCAGGCCGATCTCTACGACGCCAACCTCGACGGCGCGGACCTACGCGGCGCCTCGCTCGGACCCTGCGACCTCGACCGGCTCCGGGTGCTCAAGGGCGCGCTGATCACGACCGAGCAGGCCCGGGCGATCGTGACCGAGCTGACCGGCGTGGTCGTGCTCGACTGAAGCGCGCTCGGACCTGCGGCCGAAGCGCCGTGCGGCCGGCGCCTCGATGAAGTGGTGAGCGGCGCACGCCAGCAGACCGAGGAGCACCACCTCGACCGCCACCAGCCCGATGCGGATCGGCTGGCTCCAGCCTCCGGCGACCGCCGTGGGCAGCAGCAGGTCCATCAGCGACCCGAACGGCACGTGCACCAGGTACAGCGCGAACGAGACCTTGCCGGCATACACGAACGGCCGACTCGCCAGCAGCGCCGCGAAACCTCCTGTGCCATAACCGAACCCAGCGACTGCCAGCGTGCAGAAGAACAATGCCGCGGAGGTGACCCACCAGTGGTCGTCGAGCAGTGGCAGCGCACCGATCAGTGCGATGAGCGCGGCAGATGCGATCAGGCCCGCGCCCCGCACTCGCCTGAGGTATGGCGCAAGTCGCGCGAGCGCCACTCCCACAGTGAAGGCGGTGAGCACCCGGATCGGTGCGACCGCCTGTCCGTCGACACCCGGGTAGGCCCATGACCCGTAGCCGTCGACGAGCACCAGCGCGGCGATGAGTCCGGTGAGCAGCCAGCCGCGAGCGCGCTCGGAACGCGCGACCACGACCACGACGGCCGGGAAGAGCAGGTAGGCAAGCCATTCGGCGGACAGCGACCAGGCGGGCAGGTTCCAGCCCATGTCGTTGCCGAACCAGCTGCGCACCAATGTCAGGTCTCCGATCGCGCCCCGCAGCGTCGGGTCCGCCACATGCGCGCCGAGCATGAACAGTAGGACCATCGCGACGAGCGTGACCAGGTGCAACGGGTAGATCCGGGCCAGGCGCTTGCGCAGGAAGTGCAGGTAATCGCCACGCCCGGAAGCGAACTCCTCGAAGTGGTTGTGCGCGAGCACCAGCCCGGACAGCACGAAGAACAGGTCGACTGCGAAGTAGCCGCTGTTGGTGATCGCGCTGTCCGGCAGCTCCGGCCAGATCGCCCACCAACGACCGGATAGATGGGTCAGCACCACCCACGCGGCAGCGACGATACGTAGTCCGGTCAGGGCGCGCAGGTGCTCGGGACGGCGTGGTGGATGGGGCATCACAGCCCACATCATCGACCGCAGTTGTTCACGCGGTCAGTGTTTCCTGTGTGTTTCCTTTGCGAAGATCCGACTGAACCGCTCCAGCGATCCGACCGAAATCGGCCCATGAGCAGGCAATTCTTGCCACAGTAGGCACACGTCGCGTCAACGGCTGCCGCGACGACCGCTCGTCAGGATGTGATGCTTGATGCCCGACCCGCAACCGGGAGTCAGCAGGAGGACAGCCCTGTGGTTCACCGCAGGCTCGGTGATCGCCCTGCCGCTCGGCCTTGCCGGCTGCGGGAGCGACTCCAGCGACGCGGTGAAGCTGACCTACAAGCAGTTCGGCTCCGGCACGATCATGGGCGACTTCCTGCGCGGTGTCGTGAACGAATACTCCGCGAGTGGATCCGGGTCGGCCGTCGACCTCATTCCGTTGGTCGCCTCGGAGAACGATTACTACACCAAGACCGAGCTCATGATGAGCAGCGGCCGGACCTCGCCCGACCTGGTCTACGAGGACACCTTCATCCTGCGCTCGGACGTCGCGGCCGGCTATCTGCGGCCGATCGATGACTACCTGGCGACCTGGCCGGACTGGAAGCTCTACTACCCGACCACGCAGGACGCGGTGAAATACACCGACGGCAAGCATTACGGAGTGCCGTTGTCCACCGACACCCGCGCGATCTGGTTCAACCGCAAGCTGCTGGCCAAGGCGGGCCTGCCCGAGACGTGGCAGCCGAAGACCTGGGACGACATCCTCACCGCCGCGCGCGCGATCAAGCAGAAGCTGCCCGGCGTCATACCCATCAACATCTGGTCGAGCAAGGCGATGGGCGAGGCAACGTCGATGCAAGGCTTCGAGATGCTGCTCTACGGCACCGATTCCACGCTGTATGACGAGAGTCGCGGCAAGTGGGTCACCGGCTCGAAGGGGTTCGTCGACGCGCTGCAATTCATGCGGACGGTCTCGGCTGAGAAGCTCGGCCTGCAACTGTCGGACGCGCTCGACCCCAACATGGGAGATCGGCTCTACAACGTCCTGTGGCCCAACGAGAAGATCGCGATGGCGGTCGACGGCAGCTGGATCCCGGGTGCCTGGATCGGTGGGTCGTGGCCGGACTGGAGCAAGAGCATGTCGGTGGCGAAGATGCCGACCCAGCACGGCGCCGCACCAGGACTGGTCACCATGTCGGGCGGTTTCTGCTGGGCGATCCCGAAGCACGCGCAACACCCCGACAAGGCCTTCGATTTCGTGCGCACCATGTGCAACCGGAAGAACAACACCGACTACTGCATCAAGGACTCCCAGATCGCAGTGCGCTCAGACACCGCCGCCGAGCCGACCTACCAAAAGTCCACTCCCACAACGAAATTCATGACCGATCTGGTCAAAAGCACCACCTACCGACCGGCGCTCGCGCCATACCCGCAGATCTCCAACGCGATCCAGATCGCCTGCGAGGCGATGCTCATCGGATCGAAGACCCCGGCGGCGGCCGCTGCCACCTACGACTCGATGCTCATCGACATCGTGGGTCGGGACCAGACCATGAAGGCAGGTGCGTGATGGCTGCCGTCGCCGAAACCTCAACGATGCCAGTGGATCCGCGGCGCAGCGGCAACAGCGACCCGGCACGCACCGCACGCCGCGGTATGCCGCTGCTCCCGGCCCTCGTGCTGCTACTGATCTTCATGGCCGGACCGGTGATCTACTCGATCTACCTGGCCTTCACCAACAAGGCAGTCCGCGGCGAGGGCGCCGACAGCACGTCGATGGTCGGTTTCGCCAACTTCACCGAGGCGTTCTCACAGCCCGACTTCTGGAACGCCATGTGGCTGACGCTGGTGTTCACCGTCGTGTCGGGCGTGATCGGGCAGAACGTGCTCGGTATGGCCTTGGCGTTGCTGCTGCGCAAGTGCGCGGCGTGGGTCTCCTGGATCACCGGGACGGTGGTGATCGGCGCGTGGATCATCCCCGAGGTGGTCGCCGGATACCTTTGGTACACCTTCCTTTCCGGCGACGGCTCGCTCAACAAGGTGTTCGGCTGGTTCGGGCTCGGACCGCAGGACTGGCTGATCAGCGCACCGATCGTGGCCGTGTCGTTCGCGAACATCTGGCGCGGCACGGCCTTCTCGATGCTCACCTATTCGGCGGCACTGTCCCAGCTCGATCCCGAGGTCGAGGAGAGTGCAGCGATCGACGGCGCCGGACCGATGCGCCGCTTCTGGTCGATCACCGTGCCGCTGATCCGGCGCTCGATCATGACCAACCTGCTGCTCACCACGCTGCAGACGCTGTCGGTCTTCGGCCTGATCTTCGTGATGACCGGCGGCGGCCCCGGCACCGAAAGCCAGACGCTGCCGCTCTACATGTACGAACAGGCTTTCAGTTTCGGGCAACTCGGCTACGGCACCGCCGTCGCGCTGTTGTTGCTGCTGGTCGGCGGTGTCGCCGCGCTCGCCTATCTGAAGGTGCTGCCCAAGGAGGACCTATGAGCACCGAAGCACCCGCCCTGCCGCGTACGGCGAAGCGTCCCCGCTCTCGCGAGGCCGCGGTCAAGACCGGCTCCAGCGGCATCCTGCTGATCGTCGCGTTCCTCTTCTGCATCCCGCTCGTCTGGGTGATCCTGGCGTCGTTCGACAAGAACGCCTCGCTCGCGGTGTCCTGGCCCGGGTCGCCGACCTTCGACAACTACCGCGGCGTGCTCAACGAGAAGACGACCTACCGGCCGATCTGGAACTCGTTGCTGCTGTGCGGCGGCGGCACGATCATCACCGTGGTCTGTGCGGCGCTCGCGGCATACCCGCTCAGCCGTTATCGCTCCCGCGGGACCCGGCCGTTCTTGATGACGATCATCTTCGCCAGCGGACTGCCGATCACCGCGATCATGATCCCGGTCTACGCGATGTTCGTGCAGGTCAACCTGATCGACTCGATGCCCGCCGCGGCGGCCTTCCTCGCCGCATCCTCGCTGCCCTACGCGATCTTCCTGATGAAGAACTTCATGGACGGGGTGCCGCACGAGCTCGAGGAGTCCGCCTGGACCGAAGGCGCCGGCATGGTGCGCACCCTCTGGTCGATCGTGCTCCCACTCATGCGACCGGGTACGGCGGTGGTCACGATGCTGACGTTCGTCGGCATGTGGGGAAACTTCTTCGTGCCGTTCATGCTGCTGCTGTCACCGGACAAACTGCCCGCGGCGGTGTCGTTGTTCACCTTCTCCTCGCAATACGGGCAGGTGCAGTACGGCCAGCTTGCCGCCTTCTCGATCCTCTACTCGCTGCCGGTGGCGCTGCTCTACCTGCTGCTCGGCCGGCGGCTGCGGGACGGTTTCGTCGCTGCGGGCGGGGTGAAGGGCTGAGCGGGGTGAAGGGCTGACGACCGTCGTCGGAAAAGTGCAACCGACGTCGCACTCGCGCACCTTCAGCGCGACCGTCGTCGGAAAAATGCAGCCCGCGCCCCACCCGCGCACCTTCAGCGCGACCGTCGTCGGAAATGTGCAGCCCGCGCCCCACCCGCGCACCTTCTGCGCGACCGTCGTCGGAAAAATGCAACCCGCGCCGCACCCGCGCACTTTCAGCGCGACCGTCGTCGGAAAAATGCAGCCCGCGCCGGCGGATCACGCTGTCAGTGTGCGGCGCTCGAGCTCTCCAGCAGCGCGACGCCGCCGATCACCAGCACGATGCCGAGGCCCATCCGCCAGGTGAGCGGATCGTCGAAGATCACCTTGCCGAGCAGGGCCGTCGCGGCGACGCCGATCGCCGACCAGATGCCGTAGGCGACGCCCACCGGCATGCCCTGCTTGAGCACCTGGGCGAGCAGGACGAACGCCCCGCCATACCCGAGGGCGATCGGGATCAGCCAGATCAGTTTGGTCAGGCCGTCCGATGCTCGCAGCGACAGGGTCGCGGTGACCTCGAGTGCGATCGCTCCCGCGAGCATCAGCCACGACGCGGTTCGTCCGTCCATGGATTTACTGTACCGCACGTGCGGTACAGTAAATCCATGAAGAACAACCTGCTTCCGGCGCGGATCCTGACGGCTGCCCGCCGGGTGCTCGTGCGCGACGGAGCCGACCGGCTCACCCTCGCCGCAGTCGCGGCGGAGGCAGGGGTGACCGTGGGCGGCGTGCGCTACCACTACGCCAACAAGCGGGCCCTCCTCGAGGCCTTGGTCTCCGACTTCGTGAGCGCCTTCGACAGCGTCCTTGCCGAGGCAGCCGGCGAGCCAGGAGCGCGCACCCGCGCCTATATCGACGGCACGTTTGCGACCACGCCGAACGACACCGGTGAAGGGACCGCTCCGACAGCGGGCATCCTCGCCGCAATCGCGGTGGACACCGATCTCCTGCAGCCGTTACGAGCGCACTACGACCGCTGGCAGAGACTCCTCGACGCCGACGGGCTTCGCCCGGAGGTGAGCATGACGATCAGACTCGCGATGGACGGCTACTGGGCCGCAGCGACGCTTGGCCTCGCCGCACCCGACAAGGACCTGAGCGGCGACGTCCAGCGTTACGTGATCGAACTGTTGGACCGGGAGCTCGGCCGTGCAGACGCGTGACCGCACCCTCACCAAGCGCACCATGTTTGTGACCGACGTCGGCTTTCTCTGCTACTGGCTGCTCACCGCCGGCGGCGCTATCAGTGTTGGCGTGGACCCGTTTCTGCACCAATGGAATTGGTCGTTCATCGGACTCGATTTGTTGGCAATCGCGCTGGGCCTGCTGAGCGTGGCAACGGCCCGGCGCAGTCCCGAGCGGAGCCGCATGCTCATGGTGATCTCGCTGACCGCCACCGCTGCAGCGGGACTAATGGCGATCAACTTCTACGCGATCCGGTGCAGCTTCGACCCGGCCTGGTGGTTGCCCAACCTCTGGCTCCTGCTCTTCCCGGTCATCGCGCTCGGCCGAATGTTCACCAAGCTCGACGCACCGCAGTCACCGCACGCGGTCGCTCGGTGAGGTCGAGATGGTCGCTGACGCGACTCCACACGCCCTGCTGACGCAACGCGGCAGGTAGCGAATCCCCTTGTGAATCAGCGTGTTCCATGATGAGCACGCCGCCGGGGCGCAACAACTGCGCGGCGCGCGCCGCGACCACGATCGGGATGCGCAAGCCGTCCTCACTGCCGCCGTAGAGCGCGACCTCCGGGTCGTGGTCGCGCACCTCGGGGTCGATCGGCACCATCCCCACCGGGATGTATGGCGGATTGCTCACGACCAGGTCGACTCCCCCGTCGAGGTCGGGGAACGCGGATTCGGCTGCGCCGCAGTCGATCTCGACGTCGAGACCGAGGTTGTCGCGGTTGCGGGCCGCCCACGCGTGTGCCATCGGGTCGAGCTCGATCGCCGACACGTCAGCGGCGGGCAGCTCGTGCTTGATCGCGAGCGCGATCGCGCCGGACCCGGTGCACAGGTCGACAACGGTGGGCGCCGACACATCGGCCACGGCCCGCAGCGCCAGGTCGACCAGCAGCTCGGTCTCCGGGCGCGGCACGAAAACGCCTGGCCCTACTGCGAGTTCGAGGTGACGGAAAGGCGCGGTGCCGGTGAGGTGCTGCAGCGGCACCCGGGCACGGCGCTGCGCGACCAGTTCGTCATACGCCTGACGGGTGGCGGCGTCGAGGGTTGCTCCGAGCACCAACTGCCGCTGCAGCTCAGCGCCCGGCACCCCGCGCACGTGCGCCAGCAGCGCGAGCGCGTCGGCCCGCGCACTCGGCACGCCCACCTCCCGCAGCTGCGCCGTCGCGGCGTCGACCGCCGCACGCAGGCCGGTCATCGGGCTGACCCGGTCATCAGGCGGACGCGGACCCGTCGGCGACTGCCGCCATACGGGCCGCCTCGTCCATCTCGATGGCCGACTGCACGACCGGGTCGAGGTCGCCGTCGAGCACTCCGTCGAGGTTGTAGGCCTTGAAGCCGGTGCGGTGGTCGGCGATGCGGTTTTCCGGGAAGTTGTAGGTGCGTATGCGCTCGCTGCGGTCGACCGTGCGCACCTGCGAGCGCCGGGCGGCCGACGCCTCGGCGTCGCGCTCCTCCTGCGCCATCTGCCGTAGTCGCGCCTTGAGCACGCGCATCGCCGCCTCCTTGTTCTGCAGCTGCGACTTCTCGTTCTGGCAGGACACCACGGTGCCGGTCGGCAGGTGCGTGATGCGCACCGCGGAGTCGGTGGTGTTGACCGACTGACCGCCGGGCCCGGACGACCGGTAGACGTCGATCTTCAGGTCGTTCGGGCCGAAGTCGATCTCGTCGTCGTCGCCCTCGTCGAGGTCGGGCATGACGAGCACGCCGACTGCGGAGGTGTGGATGCGCCCCTGGCTCTCGGTGACCGGCACGCGCTGCACCCGGTGCACGCCGCCTTCGTACTTCAGGCGCGCCCACGGCGCCGTGCCCGGCTCCGGCTGACCCTTGGCCCGGATCGCCACGCGGACGTCGGTGTAGCCGCCGAGATCGGACTCGGTGCCGTCGGTGATCTCGGCCTTCCAGCCGGAGCGCTCGGCATACCGGAGATACATGCGCACCAGATCGGCTGCGAACAAAGCAGATTCGGCGCCGCCCGCGCCAGCCTTCACCTCAAGTATGACGTCGCGGTCGTCGTCCTCGTCCCGCGGCAGCAACAGCTTGCGCAGCCTGTCCTCGGCCTCGCCGACCTGCTGCTCGAGGCCGGGGATCTCCGCGGCGAACGACTCGTCCTCGGTGGCCAGCTCGCGCGCGGCGTCGAGGTCGTCGTGCGCCTGCTGCCAGGTGCGGTAGGCCGCGACGGTCGGGGCCAGCGCGGCATAGCGCTTGTTGAGCTTGCGCAGCGCCGTCGGGTCGGCATGCACGGCCGGGTCGGCGAGCTGCCGCTCCAGGTCGGCGTACTCGTCGGCTACGGCTGCTGCGGACTCGTTCATGCTCTGCCTTCGGTGAGGGGTGCGCGGATGCAAAACGCCGGCCCCGACTCCTTCGGCCAGAAGGAGTGGGACCGGCGGTGCTCTTGAGTTACTTCGCGGCCTTCTTGCCGTAGCGCTCCTGGAAGCGGGCCACGCGACCACCGGTGTCCAGAATCTTCTGCTTGCCGGTGTAGAACGGGTGGCACTGCGAGCAGACGTCGGCGCTGATGCGGCCGGACTCCGCAGTGCTGCGGGTCGTGAAGGTCGCACCACAGGTGCAGGTCACGACGGTTTCACCGTATGCCGGGTGAATGTCCTTCTTCATGGAAGTCTCCTTGCGATCTCTTGCCCTCCGGGTCGCATCGCTGGTGCGGCACGTGAACCGGTGGGCCAACCGAAGATTCTGCCAGGTGGCAGACCATCAGTCCAAACGAGAAGCGTTCCCGACATATTCCGCGCGCGGGGCGGCTGTCGGTGGGGCGTCATACGGTCGGAGCATGAGATTTGCCTATGTCGTGCCGATGACGACCGAGCGCGAGTTCGTGGAGCTGGCGCAACTCGGCGAGGAGCACGGCTGGGACGCCGTCTTCAGCTGGGAGGCAGTCTTCCGGCACGACGCTTGGTCGACGCTCGCGGCCGCGGCAGTGTCGACCGAGCGCATCCGGCTCGGCACCCTGCTGACGCCGGTGCCGCGGCATCGGCCGTGGGACCTCGCGGCGCGGATCGGCACGGTCGACCGGCTGAGCGACGGCCGGGTGATCCTCGGCGCCGGACTGGGCGCGCCCAATGCCAACTGGCTGGCCTTCGAGCCCGACGAGGGGCGCAAGGTCCGCGCCCAGAAGCTCGACGAGGGACTCGACGTGGTGACCGGGCTGCTGCGCGGGCAGCCGTTCTCGTATGACGGGACCCACTTCCAGGTGCGCCCGACTGAGGAACTACTGCCGCCTCCCCCGGTGCAGCGGCCGCACCCGCCGGTCTGGGTGGTCGGCGCGCTCGTGCCGGGCAAGGCGCGGCAGCCGTCGCTGGCTCGGGCAGCGCGCTTCCAGGGCATCTTCCCGGCGGTGGCCGGAGTCGACGAGGGCTCCTCCGGCATCAACCCCGAATTCTTCGCCGACATCGTCGACCGACTGAGAGTCCTGCGGGCCGACGCAGGTCTGCCGTGGGAGGGCTACGACGTGGTCCTGGAGGCCGACTCCTACGGGCAGTTCCTCGACCTGCCGGGCGGGCCCGCTGACTGGGCGCAGGCCGGCGCGACCTGGTGGGTGGAGTCATGGTGGTCGCTGCCGGAAGGGCCGGACTCCGTCGCCGAGCTGCGACGCCGGATCGGCGCCGGCCCACCCCGTGTTTGAGCACCGGCCGCACCGCGGCTGAACACCCGGCCGATAACTCGAATTGGCGAAATCCTTACCTGGGCAATACCTTTCGCGTCCTCGGCGCTGCCATGGTGGGTCACCATGACCGGTCCGCTGTCTCGCCGAAATTTCCTGGTCGCCGCGCTCGCCGTGCCGCTCACCGCTGCAGCAGCACCCGCCCTCGCGGTGGACCAACACGACCAGTTCGCACCTGCCGCAACGAAATACGCGGTGCCGCCCGCGGTCCTGGCGGCGATCTCCTACGGACAGACCCGCTGGGAGGACCACGAGGGCGCACCGAGCACCAGCCTCGGTTACGGCCCGATGCACCTGATCGACGGCGCGGCCGTGCGCGCACAGCGCGACGCCGCGCGCGGCGAGAGCGCCCCCGGCGCGCTCGACACCCTCGGCCAGGCCGCGGCGCTCACCGGCATCGACAAGCAGCGTCTGCGCACCGACCCGGCGTCGAACATCGCGGGCGGCGCGGCCGTCCTGGCCGACGCACAGCGCAGTCTGGGGCACCCCACCGGGACCGGCACCGACCCAGCGACCTGGTATGCCGCGATCGCGGCAACCTGCGGATTCACCTCTGCCGCAACACAGCTGGGCTTCGCCGACGACGTCGTGGCCGATCTGCGCAAGGGCGTGAGCAAGCAGGCGGCCGGCGCGAAGCTGCAGCTCGCTCCGAGCAAGGTCGGTGACGTCACCGCGCAGCGTGCACCACTGGCCGCCCGTGCCGACGCGGCGCGCCGGACTCTGGCCGCCGCGGCGGTCGATGCACCCACGGGGCTCGCCGTGGACGACGTGCCGGCGCCATACGAGCAGTTGAGCGGGGGCGGTTACGGCAACCACGACCTCGCGCGACGACCTGCGTCACCGTCGATCACCCACATCGTGATCCACGACATGGAGGGCTACTACGCGAGCAGCCTCAAGCTGGTCCAGGACCCGACGTATGTCGCGTGGAACTACTCGGTCCGCTCCAGCGACGGGCGGATTGCGCAGCACCTGCAGGCCAAGGACATCGGCTGGCACGCCGGCAACTGGTACTTCAACATGCATTCGATCGGCATCGAGCACGAAGGTTTCGCGGTCGCCGGCCCGAAGTGGTTCAGCGAGGCGATGTACCGCACCTCGGCGAAGCTGGTCGCCTATCTGGCCACCAAGTACGGCGTGCCGCTCGACCGGGCGCACATCATCGGTCACGACCAGGTGCCGGCGACAACCACCTCTGGGATCGCCGGGATGCACTGGGACCCGGGCCCCTTCTGGGACTGGGAGCACTACTTCGAGCTGCTGGGCAAGCCGCTCACCACGGGCACCACGACGACCGCGCCGGTCATCGGGGACGTGGTGCGCATCCTGCCCGGCTTCGCCGGCAACGGGCAGGTCCTCACCGGCTGCGACACCAACAACCCGCCGCTCTGCGTCACGAACGGCCCGCAGCCGGGCGCCAACTTCGTCGCGTTGCACAAGTTGGCGAGCGACAGTTCTCCCCTGGTCGACGACATCGGCGCGCATCCGGACGGCTCGGCCTCGACCACGAACCCGTCCGACGTCAGCGCGCGCGCCGCCGCCGGCACCGACTGGGTGGTCGCTGCGGTCGACGGCGACTGGACCGCGATCTGGTATCTCGATCAGCTCGCGTGGTTTAAGAACCCGAAGGCAAAGCCGACCGCCCGAGTGGTGACCGGTGGGCGCAAGGCGCGCCCGAAGACCGGGCCGATCAAGCTCTACGGCCGCGCCTACCCGGAAGCTTCGGCATACCCGAGCTCCGTTACGGCGCAACCGATTTCGGCATACAGCTACGTGTGGGGCGTCGGCCAGGAGTATGCCGTTGTCGACGAGCGGGTGCCAACGGACTACTACAAGAGCGGCGGGTTCGACCTCAACGCTCCGGGCACCCACATCGATGTCGTCGGGACGACCAAGTACTACCTGGTCAACTTCGGGCACCGGCTGATGTATGTCAAGGCGGCGGACGTCGTCGTGAGCTGAACCGGCCGCGAAGTTCTTCGACGATTGGAAAGCATTTACCCACCAATCGGTGGCATGGTGAATCAGTCAGCGTTCACCCCCGGCTAGCGCCCGTGCCCTTCGGAGACACCATGAGTAGACCGCTCTCCCGACGAAACTTCCTGGTTGCCGCACTCGCGGTGCCGCTCACCGCGGCCGCCGCGCCCGCGCTCGCGGTGGACGAGCAGGACCTGTTCACAACTGCCGCGGCCAAGTACGGCGTGCCGCCCGCGGTGCTCGCTGCCGTCTCCTACGGACAGACTCGCTGGGAGGACCACGCCGGCCGGCCGAGCACCAGCCTCGGCTACGGCCCGATGCACCTGATCGACGGCACCAAGGCACAGTCCCTGCGCGACAACGCGCGGGGTGACTCGGCGCCCTCGGTGGTCGACACTCTCGCCCAGGCGGCCACTCTCACCGGCATCGACACGCAGCACCTGCGGACCGATCCGGCGTCGAACATCGCCGGAGGCGCCGCCGTGTTGTCCGCCGCGCAACGCGCGCTCGGGCACGCGATCGGCACCGGCACCGACCCGGCGAGCTGGTATGCCGCGATCGCCAGCACCAGCGGATTTACCTCTGCCGCAACGCAGCTGGGCTTCGCCGACGACGTCGTGGCCGACCTGCGCAAGGGCGTGAGCAAGCAGGCAGCCGGCGCGAAGCTGCAGTTGTCACCCACCAAGGTCGGTGACGTCAGCGGTCAGCGGGCGCCGTTCGCCAAGCGCGCCGCCGAGGCGGCCAAGGCCCGGCAGTCGTCGCCGATCGACGCCCCGAAGGGGCTCGCGGTCGATTGGGTGCCTGCGCCATACGAACAGACGGGACCGACTCCCGGCGACTACGGCAACCACGACCTGGCCCGCCGGCCGAAGGCGCCGATCATCAACCAGATCGTCATCCACGACATGGAGGGCTACTACGCCGGCAGCCTCAAATTGGTCCAGGACCCGACCTACCTGGCGTGGAACTACTCGGTGCGCTCCAGCGACGGGCAGATCGCGCAGCACCTGGAGAGCAAGGATGTCGGCTGGCAGGCCGGCAACTGGTACGTCAACATGCATTCGATCGGGATCGAGCACGAGGGCTTTGCGGTCGACGGGCCGAAATGGTTCAGCGAGGCGATGTACCGCACCTCCGCGCGACTGGTCGCCTATCTCGCCAGGGAATACGCCATCCCGCTGGACCGCGCGCACATCATCGGCCACGACCAGGTGCCGGCCACGACCACCGCCGGGATCGCCGGGATGCACTGGGACCCGGGCCCCTTCTGGGACTGGGAGCACTACTTCGAGCTGCTGAAGGCGCCTCTGGACCGGGGAACGTTCCGCAACAAGGAGATTCGCGCCGGCGACGTGGTGCGCATCCTGCCCGGCTTCGACGGCAACGAGCAGGTCGTCACCGGTTGCGACACCAACAACCCGCCGATCTGTGTGGTCGACGGGCCGCAGCCGGCGACCAACTTCGTCACACTGCACAAGCAGCCGGACGAGGGTGCTCCCCTGGTCGACGACATCGGCCGGCACCCGGACGGTTCCGCCTCGACGACCGAGCCGGACGACATCAGCGCCCGCGCAACGGCCGGCACGGACTGGGTGGTGGCCGAGGTCTACGGCGACTGGACCGCTATCTGGTATCTCGGGCAGAAATCGTGGTTCCGCAACCCGGTGAAGTCGCCGACCGCGCGGGTGGTGAAGAAGGCTCGTGTCGCGACCGCCAAGACCGGTGCCGTGCCGCTCTACGGCCGGGCCTATCCGGAAGCCTCGGCATACTCCGATCCGACGGATGTGCAGGCGATTTCGCCATACAGCTATGTGTGGGGTGAAGGTCAGTCGTACGTCGTGGTCGACGAGGACGTCCCCACTGACTACTACAAGGCCAAGACCTATGACATCGACACCCCGAACGACCACATCGACATCGTCGGCAAGACCGAATATCTCATGGTCAGCTTCGGCCACCGGGTGATGTTCGTGCAGGCGAAGGACGTGCGGGTGAGCTGACGCTCGTCGGTATGGCGCAGGCGCCGGATCCCGCGCGGGTCCGGCGCCTGCGCGTTGACGCGTGCACAATCCGCAACCGTTTCGAGTTATGCACGCCCCAGGCCGGATCCGCGCGCACAACCCGCAACCGTTTCGAGTTATGCACGCCCCAGGCCGGATCCGCGCGCACAACCCGCAACCGTTTCGAGTTATGCACGCCCCAGGCCGGATCCGCGCGCACAACCCGCAACCGTTTCGAGTTATGCACGCCCCCGGCCAGGTCCGCGCGCACAACCCGCAACCGTTTCGACTTACGCACGCCCCCGGGCCGGGTCCGCGCGCACAACCCGCAACCGTTTCGACTTATGCACGCCCCCGGGCCGGGTCCGCGCGCACAACCCGCAACCGTTTCGAGTTACGCACGCCCCCGGCTCCACGCCCCGCCGCATACCGGGGCATACATCGAGAGGCCCACGAAATCCGCTGGATTTCGTGGGCCTCTCGATGACTTGCGTCGCTCGCTCAGTCCTCGTCGTCGAGCTTGATCGAGCTGGTCTGCTGCACCTGCATCAGGAACTCGGTGTTCGACGCGGTCTTCTTCAACCGGTCGAGCAGCAGCTCGATGCCCTGCTGGGAGTCGAGCGCGGCGAGCACGCGGCGCAGCTTCCACATGATCTTCAGCTCGTCCTGGCCGAGCAGGATCTCCTCGCGGCGGGTGGACGACTGGTTGACGTCGACCGCCGGGAAGATGCGGCGCTCGGCGAGCTGACGCGACAGGCGCAGCTCCCAGTTGCCGGTGCCCTTGAACTCCTCGAAGATGACCTCGTCCATCTTCGAACCGGACTCGATGAGCGCGGTCGCGAGGATGGTGAGCGAGCCACCGTTCTCGATGTTGCGGGCCGCACCGAAGAACTTCTTCGGCGGGTAGAGCGCGGCCGAGTCGACACCACCGGACATGATGCGCCCGCTGGCCGGCGCGGCCAGGTTGTAGGCGCGACCGAGGCGGGTGATGCCGTCGAGCAGCACCACGACGTCCTGACCGAGTTCGACCAGGCGCTTGGCGCGCTCGATCGCCAGCTCGGCGACCTCGGTGTGGTCGGAGGCGGGACGGTCGAAGGTCGAGGAGATGACCTCGCCCTTGACCGAGCGCTCGAAGTCGGTGACTTCCTCCGGCCGCTCGTCGACGAGCACGACCATCAGGTGGCACTCGGGGTTGTTGGTGGTGATCGCGTTGGCGATCGCCTGCATCACCAGGGTCTTACCGGCCTTGGCGGGCGCGACGATCAGGCCACGCTGGCCCTTGCCGATCGGCGCGACCAGGTCGATCACCCGGTTGGTGATGTGCTTCGGGTCGTCTTCCAGACGCAGCCGCTCCTGCGGGTAGAGCGGGGTCAGCTTGGAAAACTCGACGCGCTCCTTGGCCTTCTCCGGAGTCATCCCGTTGACGGTGTCGACCCGCACGAGCGCGTTGAACTTCTGCCGGCTCGGCAGCTGCTCACCCTCGCGCAAGGCCCGTATGGCGCCAGTCACGGCGTCGCCCTTGCGCATGCCGTTCTTCTTCACCATGCCCAGCGGCACGTAGACGTCGTTCGGGCCGGGCAGGTAGCCGCTGGTGCGGACGAACGCGTAGTTGTCGAGCACGTCGACGATGCCGGCCACCGGCACGAGGACGTCGTCCTCGCGCACCGCCAGATCGACGTCGCCGAAGTCGTCGCCGCGGCCACGCCCGCGCTTGCGGTCGCGGCCCCGCTGCCGACGGCGTCCGCCGCGGTTGTTGCCGTCGTCGTTCCAGCGGTCGTTGTTGTTGCCGCCCTGCCGGTCGTTGCCGCCCTGGTTGCCCTGGCGGTTCTGACCCTGCTGACGGCCACCCTGCCGGTCGCCACCTTGCTGACGGTCGTTGTTGTTGCCGCCGCCCTGGTTGCGGTCGCGGTCGTGACGGTCGTTGCCGCCCTGGTTACGGTCCTGACGGTCCCCGCCCTGCTGACGGTCCCCGCGACGACCGCGGTCGCCCTGGTTCTTGTCGGACTGACCCTTGTCGGACTTGTCGGACTGCTCGCCGTCGGCGGGCTTGTCCTGCTCGCCAGCCTGGCCCGACTTGTCAGAGTCGGCCTTCTCAGAGTCGGCCCTGCCCGTGTCCGCCTTGTCAGACCGGCTCTGCGCTGCGCGCTGTTCGGGCTCGGCCTGCGGCGCGGGCTGCTCGGCCGGGCGCTCCTCGGGAGTCGTGGTGCCGGAGCCGGCGCGGCGCGGCGCGCGGCGCGCGCTCGTCGTACCGCCGTTGCTGGTCCCCCCGGACGCAGCGCCCCCTTCGGCGCCACGCTCGCGGATCGCCGCGAGCAGGTCGCTCTTACGCATTTTCGAGGTGCCGCTGATGCCCATCGTCACCGCGAGCTGCTTGAGCTCGTCGAGCTTCATGGTGCTGAGGCTGCCCCGGGAACTCGGCGCAGACTCGTTGGTCGACGCAGTGAGTTCGGTGGTGTCTGTCACGAAGGTTCCTTCCCCCTCGTCTGTGCCGGCCTCTCGATGGGCCGATCGTGTTGGGGTGTCACTTTGAGTCGCGCTGGATGCGGCGACCTCATCGCCATACGGCAAGGACCGAGTTGATCGGCCCGGAGCCTTCGGTGATGAGGCATCGAGTGAAGCCGGGACGAAAATGTCACGCGGCCGACTAACTGCCTTCGATGCAGCACCCAACTTACACCGTGGAAGGTGTGGAACGCGAAACGACCCGCACGCCGGTCGTGGCGACGCCAGGTTGCAGCACCTGCCAGGTGTCGCCGAGGTCCTGCGCGCTGAGGGCGGGCGGCTGCGTGCCGAGGACGAGAACGGCCGGCCCCGCGCCGGAGATCGCCGCGGCTTCGCCGCGCGACCGCAGCACGTCCACCAGGCCCATGCTCTCGGCGTATGACGGGCGTCGCGCCTCCTGGTGCAGCCAGTCTCGCGTTGCCGGGTACAACACCTGCGGATCACGCGTCATTCCTTCGACCAGCAGCGCCGCTCGGCCGACGGTCGACGCTGCCGCCGAGAGACTGACCGTGTCACCCAGTGCGGCCCTGGCCTTGTCAGTGGCGAGCGTGGCATGCGGGATCAGCACCGTCGGGGTGATCCCCGGGTGCAGCGGCGGCCGCACGGTGCGCCATCCGCCGCCGTGGTCGTCGGCCCAGGAGACGGTGAACCCGCCGTAGACACTCGCGGACGCGTTGTCCGGGTGCCCTTCGGCGTCACCGGCCAGATTGTTCAGCAGCGCCAACGAGGCTTCGTCGTCGATGTGATCGCGCACGAGCGCCAGCCCGACTGCGAGGCCGGCGACGATGGCCGCGGCCGACGACCCGAGCCCGCGCGAATGCGGAATCTCGTTGCGGCAGTTGAGGATCACGCCTGTGGGCGGCTCTATGCCGAGATGTCGCCACATCGTGACTGCGGACTGCCAGATCAGGTGACCGTCGTCGGTCGGGACGTCGTCGGCGCCGTGACCGTCGACGCTGATCACCAGTTGGTCGCCGCCGATCGTCGCCTGGACGGTGTCGAAAATGCCGAGCGCAAGGCCGATGGAGTCGAAGCCCGGGCCAAGGTTGGCGCTGCTGGCCGGCACCTGCACCGTGACCGAGCTACCGGGCGAAAAAGCTTGCCGATCCACGAAATTCAGCCCTCGAGATCGAGAGCGCGGGCGGCGGTCACGGCGTCGACCGGGATCCGGGTCGGCTGGACGTCCTCGCCGTCGGCGTTGCGGAGCGCCCACTGCGGATCCTTCAAGCCGTGCCCGGTCACGGTGCACACGATCGTCGCCCCGGCCGGGACGTCGCCGCGCGCGTGCATCATCAACAAACCGGCGATGCTCGCAGCCGAGCCCGGCTCGACGAAGACGCCCTCCTTGCTGGAGATGACCCGGTGCGCCTGCAGGATCTGCTGATCGCTGACCGCGTCGATCAGCCCGGACGACTCGTCCCGGGCGGCGAGCGCCTGTCGCCAGGAGGCCGGGTTGCCGATGCGGATGGCGGTGGCGACGGTGTCCGGCTCGTCGATCGGGTGCCCCTTGACGATCGGCGCCGCGCCCGCCGCCTGGAAACCCCACATCTGCGGCGACTTGGTCGCGTGACCGTCGGAACCCTTTGCCAGAGCTGCGGATTCGCGATAACCCTTCCAGTATGCCGTGATGTTGCCGGCGTTGCCGACCGGCAGGCAGTGGATGTCGGGGGCGTCGCCGAGCACGTCGATGACCTCGAACGCGGCGGTCTTCTGGCCCTCGATGCGGGCCGGGTTCACCGAGTTGACCAGCTCCACCGGGTAAGACTCGGCGAGTTTTCGCGCCACATTGAGACAGTCGTCGAAGCTGCCCTCGACCTGCAGCAGCTCAGCGCCGTGGGCGATCGCCTGGGCGAGCTTGCCCATCGCGATCTTGCCCTCGGGGACGAGCACGCCACACGTCATACCCGCCTTGATCGCGTATGCCGCAGCAGACGCCGACGTGTTGCCGGTCGACGCGCAAATCACTGCTTTCGCACCGGATTTGGCGGCCATCGAGATCGCGGCCGTCATGCCGCGGTCCTTGAACGAACCCGTCGGGTTGAGCCCCTCGAACTTCACGTAGACCTCAGCGCCGACGAGCTCGCTGAGGTAGTCGGCATGGATCAGGGGCGTGCCCCCCTCACCGAGGGTGATGACGGGAGCGTCACGCAACATCGGCAGACGATCGGCGTATTCGCGGATCACACCGCGCCACTGTTGGGCCATCACATACCTTCCACGCGGAGCACCGATGCGACCTCGTGCACGTCGTCGGCGGCTTGTAGACCTTCGACCGTGCGAGCCAACGCCGCGTCGGTCGCCTGATGGGTGACGATCTGCAGCATGGCCAGCCCGTCGTCGGAACGGACGACGCCCTGCCGCATGCTCTCGATCGAAACTCCTTGATTTCCAAAGACATTCGACACCCGTGCCAGCACGCCGGGCTCATCCTGCACATCGAGCCGGATGAAGTAGCTGGTGCGCGCCTGGTCGATCGACAGGATCGGCAGGGCGGCGTATGCCGACTCCCCCGGCCCGCGGCCGCCGTCGACCTTGTGGCGGGCCGCCTGCACCAGGTCTCCGAGCACCGCCGAAGCCGTCGGCTGCGCGCCGGCGCCCTGGCCGTAGAACATCAGCTCACCGGCGAGCTCGGTCTCGAGGAAGACCGCGTTGAACGCTTCCCGCACGGACGCGAGCGGGTGGGACCGAGGCACGAGCGTCGGGTGCACCCGGGCACTGACGCCGTCGGCGGTCCGCTCGCAGATCGCAAGCAGCTTGACCGTGCACCCGATCTTGCGCGCGTCGCGGATGTCATCGGCGGTGATGCCCATGATCCCTTCGCAGTGCACGTCATCGGTCGAGACGCGGGTGTGGAAGGCGAGCGAGGCGAGGATCGCGGCCTTGGCCTGCGCGTCATGGCCCTCGACGTCGGCGGTCGGGTCGGCCTCGGCATACCCCAGTTGTTGCGCCTCGGCGAGCACGTCGGGCAGGGCAGCGCCGGTGCGGTCCATCTTGTCGAGGATGAAGTTGGTGGTGCCGTTGACGATGCCCATCACGCGCTGCACCGAGTCGCCGGCGAGGGATTCGCGCAGCGGCCGCAGCAGAGGTATGGCGCCGGCGACCGAAGCCTCGAACGACAGGTCGACGCCGCGGGCATCCGCGGCCTCGTAGAGCTGTGGCCCGTCGGCACCGAGCAGCGCCTTGTTGGCGGTGACCACGCTGGCGCCGTGCTCGATGGCGCGCAGCAGCAGTGCGCGAGCCGGCTCGATGCCACCCATCAGCTCGACCACGAGGTCTGCCTTGGTCACCAGACCCTCGGCATCCGTGGTCAACAGGTCTGCCGACACCCCGGACGCGGGCCGTGGTTTGGCTGGGTCGCGCACCGCGACGCCGATGAGTTCGAGCGGCGCGCCGACCCGGGCTGCCAGGTCGGCGGCGTCGTCGACGAGCCGTCGGGCAACCGCGCTGCCGACCACGCCGCAGCCGAGCAAGGCCACTTTCAAGGGCTCTGCCATGACGTTAACTACTCCCCCTCCAGGGCCAACAGGTCGTCGATCGTCTCGCGACGCAGCCAGGTGCGCACCTCGCCGCCAGTCAGGGCGAGCACCGGCGGCCGGGGCACGTGGTTGTACTGGCTTGCCAGCGACCGACAGTAGGCACCGGTCGCCGCGACCGCGAGCAGGTCACCGGCAGCGGTGTCCGCGGGCAGCTGTGCCTCTCGGACGACGATGTCACCGGACTCACAATGCTTGCCCACCACTCGGGTCAGCATGTCCGCGCTGTCGCCACCCCGATTGGCAAGCGCCGCGGCGTAATCGGCCTGGTAGAGCGCGGGCCGCGGGTTGTCGCTCATGCCGCCGTCGACGGACACGTAGGTCCGCACGAGCGTGTCGGTCGCCTGCACCGGCTTGACCGTGCCGACCTCGTAGAGAGTGATGCCGGCAGGACCGATGATCGCCCGACCGGGCTCGATCGAGACGCGCGGCACCGGCATACCCGCCTCGGCGCAGGCATCGCGCACGATGGTGGCGAGTTGGCCGGCCATCTGCGCCTCGGTCAGCGGCGTGTCGGTCGGCAGGTAGGCGATGCCGAAACCGCCGCCGAGGTCGAGCTCCGGCAGCGTGACGCCCTGCTCGCGCGCGACCTGCAGCTGCAGGGTGATCAGCCGCTGCGCGGCGACCGCGAAGCCGTCCGACTCGAAGATCTGCGATCCGATGTGGGAGTGGAAACCAAGCAATTCCAAGGCATTCGAGCGTGCGAGCACCCGCGCGGCCGCCTCGGCCACTTCCCCTCCATCGAGCGAGAAGCCGAACTTCTGGTCCTCGTGCGCGGTCGCGATGAACTCGTGGGTGTGCGCCTCGACACCGGTTTTGACCCGCAGCATCACCTTGGCCCGAATGCCGCGCTGCTCGGCGGAGGCCGCAACCCGCTCGATCTCGTCGAAGGAGTCGACGATGATCCGGCCGACGCCGTAGTCGAGCGCGGCGTCGATCTCGGCGACCGACTTGTTGTTACCGTGCATCCCGATGCGGGCGCCCGGGAAGCCGGCCTTCGCCGCGACCGCGAGCTCGCCGCCGGTGCAGACGTCGAGGTTCAGGCCCTCGGAGTCGAGCAGCCGCGCGAGCGGGGTCGCGAGGAACGCCTTGCCGGCGTAGAACACGTCGCATTGTGTGCCGATGGCGCCGAACGCGGCGGCGAACTCGTCCCGGAAGCTGCGCGCACGGGCCAGCAGGTCCTCGACGTCGATCAGGTATGCCGGGGTGCCGTATGCCGCGGCCAGCTCCGTCAAGGCTCGGCCGCGCAGCGCAAGGGCGCCCTCGGAGTCGCGGGTGAGACCGGCCGGCCACACGTCGGCCGCGGTCGCCTGCTGCAGGTCGGGGCTGGAAGTCACGGGCGACACGATACGGCGGGGCGTGTTCGGTCCTACCGGCTCGTCCGGCGGGTGGTCTGCTGAGAGCTCGCCGATTCGGAGCAGCGGCGGACGGCTGATAATGTTGCCCAGCGCGGTTCGCCGCACGCCCCCGTAGCTCAGGGGATAGAGCACCGCCCTCCGGAGGCGGGAGCGGAGGTTCGAATCCTCCCGGGGGCACCACAAGGTCAGCCGCTTTGCGGCTGACCTTCTTGCATCCCGGGCAGTAGCCCCCGGCACGCCCAGGCGACATCCAGCTGAGTCCCGTTGCGCTGCCAGCAAATTCCCAGTTCAACGCCCTGGCGGCGCGACCCGGTCGCAGTTGGACGGTAAGCAAGCCGGTAACCGCCCCACCGGACCTATCGCGGTCCTACGCTTCGGTCGCTGCCCACCCCCAAGCAGCATTTCGGATGTCCCTGGAGGTCCCCATGACCGAGTCCCCGAATCCCGAGCACGCGTCGTCGCAGCCCCCTCCCCGCCGGCCGAAGCGCACCGCGCTGATCGCTGGCGGCGCCGCGTTCGCACTGCTCGCCGCAGGCGGTGTCACCGTCGTCGCCGCCGGCGGGCCCGAAAAGGTGAAAGAGGCGCTCGGCGGCGAGCACGACAGCGGCGGCGAGAGCCTGCACGAGTTCGCCAAGGAGAACAAGGGCATCAACCGGCACTCCCAGGCGCTCTCGGTGATCATGGAGAAGAAGGACGGCGGCAGCGGCGAGGTCGTGAGCGGTCCCAACCAGGAGACCTACGAGAACCAGGCCTTCCCGCGCACCACCATCGCGGCGGCGCAAAGCAGCGCCAGCCGTGCGCAGTTCCAGGCGATCGCGAGGAACGGCAAGGGCGGCCCTCCGGGGCTCGGTGTCTGGACGCTGCTGCCCAACACCACCGGCACCGTTCCGGACCCGGTCACCTACACCGGTAAACCGAGCCAGGTCAGCGGCCGCACCACGTCGGTGGTCATCGACCCGAACGGCACGACCGCCTACATCGGCTCGGCCGGCGGCGGCGTCTGGAAGACCGACGACATCACCGCGGCCACGCCCAACTGGCACTCGGTCAGCGACAGTCTGCCGAGCCAGGCGATCGGCACCCTCACCCTCTCCGGTGGGGTGCTGTATGCCGGCACCGGCGAACCCAACGGCTCGTCCGACAGCGAGGCGGGTGTCGGCCTGTTCAAGTCGACCGACGGCGGGTCGAGCTGGTCGGAGGTCAAGGGCTTCCACCAGTACGGCCAGGACCGCAGCGTGGCGACCGTCGCGGTCGACCCGACCAACAGCCGGCATCTGCTGGTCGGCACGCAGATCGGCCGACACGGTGCGTCGTCGGTCAACGGCGGGCGATATACCCCGCCCGGTGCTCCCCCGGTCGGGCTCTTCGAGACCACCGACGGCGGCGCGACCTGGAAGCAGGTCATCAAGGAGCAGCAGGACGCGGTCGACCCGACCTCGGCAAACGGCAACGACTTCTTCCGGGGCGGTGTCACCAAGGTCGAGTTCGACCCGAACGACCCGAAAGTCACCTACGCCAGTGTGAGCGACTACGGCCTCTACCGGCGCGGGGCGGGTGACGCGGCATACAGCAGGATCTACACGATCAGCACCCCCGGCTCGCTCACCACCTCGCCCAGCAGCCGGATCGAGTTCGACGCCACGAGCGTCGGCGGCAAGACGCGCATCTACCTGGGTGACGCGACCCGTTACAAGAGTTCGGTCGCGGGGCTGCTGCGCACCGACGACGCGCAGGCGGCGACGCCGGCGTGGACCGAGCTGAGTTCGCCGGACAAGAGCAGCACCGGCTACGACAGCTACAACTTCTGCCAGGGCCAGTGCAGCTACGACATGGCGGTCACCACCCCGAAGGGCGAGCCGAACACCGTGGCGCTGTCGGGTTCGATGAATTACGACGAGATCTTCACCGCCCACCAGCCGAGCAACGGCCGGGCGATCATCCGCTCAACGAACGCGGGCGTGTCCTTCACCGACATGACCAACGACGCATCCAACAACGGCCTGCACCCTGATCAGCACGGGTTTGCGTTCTTCCCGAACAACCCGAACAGCTGGGTGGCCACCAACGACGGCGGTGTCACCGTCGAGAGCGGGCCGTTCGTCGACAAGTCGGCCGACTGCAACACGCGCGGGCTCGGCGCCACCGACCTGGCCAACTGCAAGCGCTGGCTGAGTGCGATCCCGACGAGCAACCGGCAGGTCAACCAGGGGCTGCAAACCCTTCAGTACCAGTCGATTTCGACGCAGGGCGGCATCGTCCAGGGCGGCACTCAGGACAACGGCACGTGGGAGTCGGACTACCCCGGCGGCTGGGCCGAGACGGTCGGCGGCGACGGCGGCAACTCCGCGATCAACCCGGCGGACACCAACATCCGCTTCCACACCTACTACAACCCGCAGATGGACGTGAACTTCCACGGGTCCAGCGCGACCGGCTGGGACTGGATCGCCGACCCGCTGCTGGCAAGCGGTGAGGCGTCGTCGTTCTACATCCCGGTGGAGGCCGACAAGACGGCGCCGGGGACGGTGTATGCCGGTCTGCAGCACGTCTTCCGCACCACCGACAACGGCGGCAAACAGGCCGACCTGGACAAGCACTGCAACGAGCTGACCGGCGACTTCACGATCACCTGCGGTGACTTCGTGGCGCTCGGCGGGGCGAAGGGCGATCTGTCCGGTTCGGCATACGGCGCGGACAACGCCGGTGCCGGCAACTACGTGGTGAGCGTCGTGCACGCCCAGCGCAAGACCAACATCATGTGGGCGGCGACTCGGCGTGGGCGGCTGTTCATCAGCACGAATGCCAATGCGGCAGACGCGAATTCGGTCAGCTACACCCGGCTCGACAAGACCGCGACCGGAGACGCGCTGCCCACCCGCTTCATCTCCGGCATCTCGCTCGACCCGGCCAATCCGTATCACGCGATCGTCAGTTACAGCGGCTACTCGGAGTATGCCGCGGGCGGTCACGTCTACGACGTCACCTACAACCCGGCGACCAAGACGGTCACCAGCAAGGACATCTCGTCCGACCTCGGCGACCAGCCGGTGACCGGGGTGCAGCGCGACTGGCGGACCGGTGCGATCTACATTGGCACCGACTTCGGCGTGCTCACCCGGCCGGCCGGCGGCACGTCCTGGCTGGCGACGCCGGGCATGCCGCAGGTCGCCGTCTACGGGCTGACCCTCGACGACTCGGGCAAGCGGCTGTATGCCGCCACCCACGGCCGGGGCGTCTACGTCAACCGGATCAACTGATCCACCGGTGGGGCCTCGCGGTGCGGGGCCCCACCCCCTTGCGGGGCGCGAATCTCAGCGTGCGCGAACGCCATACGAGCCCCGCCGCTCGGGCACGATGTGACGATGGTCTCTTTCGGTGCCCTTGCCGCCAAGCCCTTCGAGCAGACCTACGACCCGATCCTGAGCTCGCTCGGCTGGTCGTCGCTGGTCGCCGGCCTGCCGCTGCTGACGGTCTTCGCGCTGCTCGGCATCTGGAAGACTCGCGCGCACTGGGCCGCGCTGGCCGGTCTGGTGGTCGCCATCGTGGTGGCCGTCGCGGCATACAAGATGCCGATCGGGCAGACGCTCTCGGCGACCGCCGAGGGCGCGGCGTTCGGGCTCTTCCCCATCATGTGGATCGTCGTCAACGCGATCTGGATCTACCAAATGACGGTAAGCACAGGGCATTTCGACGTGCTGCGCCGGTCGTTCGGTGCGGTGTCGCAGGACCAGCGGGTACAGGCAGTCATCATCGCCTTCTGCTTCGGCGCGCTGCTCGAGGCCCTCGCCGGCTTCGGCACGCCGGTGGCGATCACCTCAGTGATGCTGGTGGCGCTCGGTTTCGGCAAGATGAAGGCGGCCGCCGTCGCGCTGGTGGCAAACACCGCACCGGTGGCGTTCGGGGCGATCGCCGTGCCGATCACCACGCTGGCCAAGGTGACCAACCTGTCCGAGGACACCCTCGCCGCCACGATCGGCCGGCAGACCCCGATCCTCGCGCTCGTCGTGCCGCTGGCGCTGGTCTACATGGTCGACGGCCGGCGCGGGGTGCGGCAGGCCTGGCCCGCGGCGGTCGTCGGCGGGTTTGTCTTCGCGATCCTCCAATTTGCTTGTTCCAACTACCTTTTCGTCGCCCTCACCGACATCGTCGCCGCGCTCGGGGGCGCACTCGCGATCGTGCTGTTGCTGCGGGTCTGGCAGCCGGCCCAGATCGTCGGCGCGGGAGACGTGGCGCTCGCCGGGGTGCCGGAGGCGCGATCGGGTGGTGGCGGCGGCCCGGCCGGAGCGTTTGCCGGGCAGGACGGTCGCGCCGACGTGGCGAAGGCCTATGCGCCATACCTGATCATCATCGTGGTGTTCTCGCTCGCCCAGGTCGAGCCGGTCAAGTCATGGCTCGCGCACGGCGCGACCACCTTCGACTGGCCCGGGCTCGACATCCGCAACCCGGCCGGAAAGTCGCCGTCCGCAACGGTTTTCGCGTTTGGCTGGCTGCCTGCTGCGGGCACGCTGCTGCTGATCGCGGGCGTGCTCACGGCGCTCGCGCTGAGCGTGCGGGCCTCGCAGACGGTGCGTGCCTACGGCGCCACCCTCGACCAGCTGAAGTGGGCGATCCTGACGGTCGCCGCGGTGCTAGCGCTCGCCTATGTGATGAACCTGTCCGGCCAGACGATCACGATCGGCATGTGGATCGCCGGCAGCGGTGGCGTGATGGCGCTGCTGTCGCCGATCCTCGGCTGGTTCGGGGTGGCGGTCACCGGCTCGGACACCTCCTCCAACGCGCTCTTTGGCACGCTGCAGGTGTCAGCGGCGAAAGGCACCGGCATCTCCCCCGAGCTGCTCGCCTCGGCCAACAGCTCCGGCGGTGTCCTCGGCAAGATGGTGTCGCCGCAAAACCTCGCAATCGCCGCTGCCGCAGTCGGATTGGAGGGCAAGGAGGGTGAGCTGCTGCGCCGGGTGCTGCCGTGGGCGCTCGGCTTCCTGGTCGTGATGTGCGCCCTGGTCTACCTGCAGTCGACCAGCGTGCTGGGCTGGATGCTGCCCTGACCAGGCGGCTCAGTCGCCCGCCGGCCGGGCGCGCAGGTGGGCCCGCTCACCCTGCTTGCCGAAGAGGCTGAGGATCTCCACCGGCTTGTCATCCGCGGCACCGAACCAGTGCGGCGTGCGGGTGTCGAACTCGGCCGCCTCACCGGCACCCAGCACCAGGTCGTGCTCGGCGAGCACGAGCCGCAGGTTGCCGTTCAGCACATAGACCCAGTCATAGCCCTCGTGGGTCTTCAGCTCCGGCTGCTGCGGTTGCGCGACGCCGGGCAGCACGAACTTGTAAGCCTGTATGCCGCCCGGCCGCCTCGTCAGCGGCACCATCGTCATGCCGTGGGCCTGCATCGGGCGCAGGTGGATGCGCGGGTCGCCGGTCGGTGGGGCGTCGACGAGTTCGTCGAGCGTCACGCCATACACCTGAGCGAGCGGGAGCAGCAGCTCGAGCGTCGGCCGCCGCTCCCCCGACTCCAGCCGGGAGAGCGTGCTGATCGCGACGCCGGTTGATGCCGCGAGCTCGGTCAGCGTCAGGTCGCGGCGACGGCGCAGCGCGCGCAGCCGGGGACCGACCGCGGCGAGCGTTTCGTCGAGTTCTTCCATGCGATCCATTTTGCCATAACCGCAAAGCAATTTGCCGAGACTGATGAGGTGGTGAAGTCTCGTCGGCATGAGCGACGAACTTGCAGCGGGCTATGACGTGATCGTGATCGGTGGTGGGGCCGCCGGTCTGAACGGCGCCCTGATGTTGGCGCGCTCGAAGCGCTCGGTGGCGGTGATCGACGCGGGCGTGCCGCGCAACGCGCCGGCCGATGGGGTGCACGGGCTGCTCGGCCACGACGGTGTGCCGCCGCTGGAGTTGCTGCGGCGCGGCGTCGCCGAGGTGCGGTCGTATGGCGGCACGGTCGTCGACGGCGAGGCGGCCGAATTGTCAGGAATCGCAGGTGATTTCGAGGTCGCTCTCCACGACAGCCGCCGGGTGCGGGCGCGTCGCCTGCTGGTGACGACCGGGCTGGTGGACGAGCTACCCGCCATACCTGGCCTGCGGGAGCGGTGGGGCAAGGACGTCGTG
Source organism: Flexivirga meconopsidis (assembly GCF_026162425.1). Lineage (GTDB taxonomy): Bacteria > Actinomycetota > Actinomycetes > Actinomycetales > Dermatophilaceae > Flexivirga > Flexivirga meconopsidis. The sequence goes on from NZ_JAOBQJ010000002.1 coordinate 858,111, forward strand.
CACTGTCCCTACTGCCACGGCTGGGAGGTGCGCGACCGGCCAATTGGGGTGCTGGCGACCGGGCCGATGTCGGTGCATCAGGCGCTGCTCTTCTCGCAGCTGAGCGGTGACGTGCTGCTCTTCCGCGGCGACGTCGAGCTCGCTGCCGAGCAGGAGGCACAGCTGGGTGCGCGCGGCGTCCGCATCGTCGACGGCCCGGTCGCGCAGGTCGTCGTCGAGAACGACGAGATCGCCGGGGTGCGGCTGGTCGACGGGTCGATCGTCGATCGGCGGGTGATCGTGGTCGCGACCCGGATGGTCGCTCGCGGCGACTTCCTGGCCGGCATCGGCGTCTCTTTGGTGGAGCACCCGTCGGGCATGGGCGTGCACCTGCCGGTCGACCCGACCGGTCGCACCGAGGTGCCGGGCGTCTGGGCCGCGGGCAATGTCACCGACCTGACCGCACAGGTCGGCGCGTCGGCCGCGGCCGGAGCCATGGCGGGCGCGCAGATCAATGCCGACCTGGTGATGGAAGAGGTGGCTGCCGCGCTTGCCGTGCCGTGACCGCCCTGCCCAGGACGGCCTCGGCGTCGACGGGGTCGAGCTCGAGGAAGCCGAACCGCAGCCGCGCCGTCGGAATGTGGTCGCGGATGTCGGCCAGCGGGATCGGGTCGATCTCGCGCAGTTCGGCGGCGCGCCGGAAACCGCCGGGGATGACGTCGCTCGGCTCCGGTTGCTCGCCGGTCACTGTGCCGATGAAGGTGACCGCACGCAGCGGGTCGCCGCCCGGATACGCCGTGGTTGGCGAGTAGATGAGGATGCGGTCGCCTGCCGTCATACGGGCGAGCGGGGCACGTTTGCCGTGGTTTGCCATCACGAACCCGCCGGCGACACCGCGGCGGGCGTGGTCTCGGGACACGACCAGGAGCCAGTAGCGCATGGCGGCGACGCTAGACACAGATGCGGACGGTCACTGTCCGCTGTCTGCCCAGGGTCGGCGCTGAGTCGCGTCGGTGACCTCACCGACGAGCTCCTCGAGCACGTCCTCGAGGAAGACCACGCCGAGGACCGCTCCGGCGGCGTCGACCACGCGAGCCAGGTGGGCGCCGCTGCGCTGCATGGTGAGCAGCACGTCCTCGACCTCGTCGTCGGGGGCGACGGTCGCGAGGCGCCGGATCCGCCGCGGCGGCACTGGCTCGGTGTAGGCCTCGTCGGTCGCGTAGAGCACGTCCTTGAGGTGCACGTAACCGGCGATGACACCGGTGCGGTCCAGCACCGGGAAACGGGAGAAACCGCGCTTGGCGACCAGCCGTTCGACGTCCTCGGGCGTCGCGCCGACACGGAGGGTGACGAGCTCGTCGAGGGGTACGGCGACGTCGGCCGCGACGCGATCGGAGAACTCCAGTGCGCCCTGCACCCGGGCGGACTGCTCCTCGTGCAGCAGCCCCTCACGCTGGGACTCGGCGACGATGAGCTCGACTTCTTCGGCCGAAAACGTCGACGTGGCTTCGTCTTTCGGCTCGACGCCGAGGCGTCGTACGGCGAACTTCGCGATGGCCTCGACGGCGCGGATCAGCGGTCGCAGCACCTTGGTGATCCACAGCAGCGCGGGCGCCAGCAGCAGCGCGGCGCGGTCGGGCCCGGCGATCGCGAGGTTCTTCGGCACCATCTCGCCGACCACCACGTGCAGATAGGCGACGATCAGCAGCGCCAGCAGCAACGCGACCGCGGTGACCGCGCCGTGCGGCAGGCCGACCACCTCCAGCACCGGCTCGAGCAGGTGCTCCAGCGCCTGTTCGGCCACCGCACCGAGCAGCACCGAGCACACCGTGATGCCGAGCTGTGCGCAGGCGAGCAGCGATGAAACGTTCTCCAGCGCTTCAAGACTCAGCCGCGCGCGCCGCGAGCCGGCGGCGGCGAGCGGCTCCAGCTGCGAGCGCCGCGCCGCCATCACGGAGAACTCCGCGCCGACGAAGAACGCGTTGCCGAGCAGGAAGAGCAGTGCCAGCCAGAGACTCATCGCGCCGCCTCCGCTCGCTCATCGGCAGGTATGACGGGCAGGATCCGCACCCGGTCGACCCGCCGGCCGTCCATCGACACCACGCGCAACCGCCACCCGTCGAGGTCGACCTCGTCGCCGACGCGCGGCACCCGTCCGACCGCGGCCATCACGAAGCCGCCGAGTGTCTCGTAGTAGTTGCCCTCCGGCACGCTCGCACCGATGCGGTCGCGCACCTCGTCCGGGCGCCACATGCCGGGCACCGTCCAGGATCCGTCGGGCAGCAGGCGACTGGGGTCGGCGACCGGGTCGTGTTCGTCGCTGACCTCACCGACGATCTCTTCGATCACGTCCTCGAGGGTGACGACGCCGGAGGTGCCGCCATACTCGTCGACGACGATGGCGAGCTGAAAACCGCTGGCCCGCAACAAGATCAGCAACGGGTCGAGCTTGATCGTCTCCGGCACGAAGACCGGCTTGATCATGAGTGCGGTGACCGGCACCTCAGGCCGGCGGTCCGGCGGCACGGCGATCGCCTTCTTGACGTGGACCACTCCGACGACGTCGTCCCAGTCGTCGTCGATCACCGGAAAACGCGAGTGGCCGGTGTTGCGCGCCAGCTCCACCACGTCGGCCGCGGTCGCGTCGCGCTCGACGTAGACCGAGCGCACCCGCGGACTCATCACGTCGGCGGCGGTGCGTTCGCCGAAGTGCAGCGACCGGGTGAGCAGGCGGGCGGTCCCCTCCTCGAGCGTGCCGGCCTCGGCGGACCGACGCACCATCGAGGACAACTCCTGCGGGGTGCGCGCGGCCGAGAGCTCCTCCTGGGGCTCGATGCCGAATGCGCGGACCACCGCGTTCGCCGAGCCGTTCAGCACCAGGATCAGCGGCTTGACCACGACGGAGAAGATGCGCACCGGCCCGGCGACGATCTTGGCGACCGGCAGCGGGGCGGAGATGCCGAGGAACTGCGGGATCAGCTCGCCGAAGACCATCGAAAAGAGCGTCGCGATCACCAGGGCCGCGAGCGTGCTGACCGCGGCCGAGCCGTCTTCGGACAGGCCGGCCGACTGCAGGGGCGACTCCAGGATCGCGCCGAGCGAGGGCTCGACGAGGTAACCCAGCACCAGCGTGGTGAGCGTGATGCCGACCTGCGCGGCCGACAGCTGTGTCGACAACCGCCGCAACGACCCGAGGACCACCCCGGCCCGGGAGTCGCCTGCGTCGTACGCCCGCTGGACGGAGGGCCGGTCGAGCGCGACGAGGCTGAACTCGGCGGCGACGAACAACGCCGTGCCGACGGTCAGCGCCACACCGGCCAGGACGAGGATCCATTGCACCCACATATCGGCGCCCATGGTGGCACGCCGGCGCGGATGCTCACATTCAGCGGCGGCCGAGCTCGTCGATCAGCCGCTGCGCGTCCCGGATGACCTGGAGGATGTCGGCCTTCAGGTCGTCGGTGGCCTGCTTCGCGCGATAGGCCTTGCGCGCGCTCTGGCGCAGCTTGTTGATCGCCCGCTCGAAGTCAGCATCGCCGGATCCGGTGGCACCGGACCAGTCACCCCAGCCCGAGATCGGGGTGGCGGTGCGACGTGCCTCTTGCGCCGCCGCCTTGAGTTCGGCCCGCAGGTCGGCGGCATCACCCTTCACTCGCGAGCGCACTTCCTCGGCAAGCTGGGCCACCGACCGGTCCAGGTCCTGCTCGAGATCGCCGAGATCGCCCTGGCGAGAGTCGATTTCGCCCCGTCCGGCATCGGTGAGCGTGTAGGTCGCCTTGCGCCCGTCGTCGCTGCGCCGGACCAGCCCGTCCTCCTCCAGCTTGGCCAATCGCGGATAGACGGTGCCGGCGCTCGGCGTGTAGAGGCCGTTGAAGCGCTGCTCCAGGTCGCGCATGATCTCGTAGCCGTGACGCGGCCCTTCGGCGAGCAGCGCGAGCAGGTAGAGCCGCAGTTGGCCATGCGCGAAGACCGGGCTCATGCCGACCCGTCCTTGGCCAGCTCCGGGCCGGCAGTCGCTGCGGACCGAAGGACAACGACGTCCCCCGACACCGACGAGGCCTTCAGCCGCAGCGACTCGTCACCCTCGCGGGCCTCGCCCCCGCGCTTGCCCGGCTTGCCGCCGAGGGCGACCCCGTCGACGATTGCGGCGCCGCTCATGGTCGACACCCGCACCCGGTAACCGCCGGTCGCCGGAAGCCGCACGGTGACGTCGCCGGAGACCGAGTTGGAGTCGATGTTGGTGCGGGCTTCGGTCAGGTCGAGGGTGATGTCGCCCGAGACGCCGTTGAGTTTGACGGGGTCCAGCGTGCTGCGGTGCACCGTCATACTCCCGGAGACGGTGTTGACCTTGAGCGTGCCGCGCAGTTCGTGGCCTTCGAAGACACCGGACACCCCATTGACGTCAATGTCGCCGACCAGATCGTCGGCGGTGATGTCACCACTGACCGTGTTGAGCTTGGTCGGTGCGTGTATGCCGCTGACCACCGCATCGGCGCTGACCGTGCTGACACTGGCCTTCGCATCCTGCGGGATCGACACCGACACGCGAGCGCGCGCCTGCCGGCCCATCCCGCCACCGAGGCTCTTGAGCGCCTCCCAGATGCTCTGACCCTCGGCCTTCACGTGCGCCACCTTGACCTTGCAGCCGTCCCAGCTGACTTCGAGCGGCGGACCGACCACCTCGTGGATCTCAACCCGGGCCGTCGGCGAATCGTCGTGGGTCACCACGTCGACGTGTCCGCCGACCAGACCGATGGTCAGCGCCCCGACCCGCTCGCCCTCGCCGCCGACGTCCAATGTCCGCGGTTCACTGATCTGCCACTTCTCGGTCATCCCGACCCCTCGGTTGGTTCATCTTGATCGCGACATATCGCGTATTAACACGCTATATCGCGATGTTCACAGTGTCAAGACAGCCGTCCCGGAAGTTCCCAGGCTGCTATCGTTTCCGCCCGATAAGGGGTTGGTGCGTCACGTCATGCGGCGCTTCGCGGGAGGGAGGCACGCGTGGCTCTCACGACCTCGCGCGACTCGCTTCCCGCCGACCGCATCAAGCCGGCAACCGTATGGCGGCGCGAACTCCAGAAGGCGACAGCTCTGCTCGACTTCGCGATGATCGTGCTCGCGATCGCGGTCGCGTTAGTGGTCCGGTTCGGCAGTCCCCTGAGTGCTGCGGTCAAAGGGTTCAGTTCAGTCGATTACTCGATGGTGTCCGTGCTGCTCTGCGCGAGTTGGATGCTCAGCCTGCAACTCAATCAGGCGTACAAACCCGAGCTCTTCGGGATCGGCACCGAGGAATACCGGCGGATCGGCAAGGCAACCTTCGGGGTCTTCGGAGCGCTGGCGATCATTGCGCTCCTCGCCAAAATCGACGTCGCGCGCGGATATTTGGCGATCGCCTTTCCCCTCGGCCTGGTCCTGCTCCTCGTAGAGCGCTCCCTCGTGCGGCAGTGGATCATCCGGCGTCGAGCCAACGGAGATTACGCCGAGCGCTCACTGATCCTGGGCTCTCCTGCCGAGGTACGCCACGCAGCCGAGGCGATCCGCCGCAACCCCTCGGCCGGGTACGTCACAACGGCTGTCGCCGTTGCATCAGACCCGAAGGATGTATTCGAACTCGCCGACGAAACCTCGGTGCCAAACCGCGGTTCGGTGAAGGACATCTCGACGGCCATCCACGACGTCGATGTCTTGATCATCGCCGGCCAGGCCGCCATTACCGCGCGCGAACTCCGCGCGATCGGCTGGAAGCTCGAAGGCACCCCGACCAAACTCGCATTGGCCAGCTCCATGACCGATGTTGCCGGGCCCCGCATCCACCGTCGGCCGGTCGAGGGCCTGCCACTGATGAACGTCGAGTCACCCAGTTATTCGGGCACCAAGTTCGTCGTCAAACGGTGTATGGACGTGGCGCTCAGCGGAGCCGCCATCCTGGTGCTGTCACCGGTATTCGCCCTGATCGCGGCGTGCGTGTACTTCCAGGACCGTGGGCCAGTGCTCTTCCGTCAGACCCGGGTCGGCGTCAACGGGCGCTTGTTCAAGATGTCCAAATTCCGCTCGATGGTGGTCAACGCAGAACAACTGCGGACCACCCTGACGAGCGACGACCCGGATGGTGTGCTGTTCAAGATGCGCGACGACCCGCGCATCACGCCTGTCGGCAAGTTCATCCGTGGCTACTCTCTCGACGAACTTCCGCAACTCTTCGACGTGCTGATGGGCCATATGTCGCTGGTCGGCCCGCGGCCACCATTGCCCGACGAGGTGCGCCGTTACGAGTCGCACGTCCACCGCCGCCTCAACGTCAAACCCGGAGTGACCGGCCCCTGGCAGGTCGGTGGTCGCTCCAACCTCACGTGGGCGGAGAGCGTGCAGAAGGACCTCTACTACGTCGAGAACTGGTCGGTCATCGGCGATGTCTCCATCCTGCTGCGAACGATCGCCGTCGTGTTCAAGCGGGACGGGGCCCACTGACCCGTGACTGACCAGGTCCGAGTGCCCTTGTCGAACGCCGTGCGCCTAGCGCACGCGCTGTGCCAGGCCGTTGCCGACGAAGTCGGCATCCGAGTGCTGTTCATCAAGGGCCCGATCGCTACCCAGCAAGGACTTCGTGATCGAAGCCGAGTGTCTGGTGACGTCGATGTGCTGTGCCGGCCGGAGGACCATGACGCCCTGGTGGGCGCGCTCTGCCGGCGCGGGTGGCGTCAACGGCCTACGTCAACCGCCGCTCGGGAATTCGTCACGCACTCCTCCACCTTGTTGCACCCGGACTGGCCGTGTGACATCGACGTGCACGTCCGATTCCCAGGGTTCTTCGCCGACCCGGGCGACGTCTTCGAGACCCTCTGGTGCGACCGGGAACTCCACAGCATCGCCGAGGTCGAAGTCAGCTCACCGAGTCGATTGGCCCAATGGCTCATTCTTCTGCTGCACGGTTTGCGGTCCCCGGAGCTTGCGCGCAACGCCACCGAGGTCGACACCGCGAGGATCAGCTTCCGCGACGAACTCTCCGGCGATGAGCGTGCCGATCTACTTTCGCTCGTTGACGATACCGGCGCCGTCGAAGTCACTGCCGACTTCTTCCGATCACTCGGGGTTCCTCGGCAGCGGCGCGCCACACCCACGGCGGAATTCGCGCTCTGGCAACTGCAAGCCGGACCCAGTCGGACCGAGAGCTGGATGCTGCTGCTAACCCAGGCGCGCGGATGGAAGCGGTTACACGTGCTCGTGCGAGCCCTCATCCCAAAACGAGCCGAACTCGTCGCTGACCATCCGGACGCGAACGAAGGCACTCGACAACTGCTCCGCGCCTACCTGCGGCGACTACGCCGAGCGGCAACGCTGGCGCCACGAGCGGCGATGAACGTCCTGCGCGCTTACCGAGACGTCCACGCGTCCGGGCCGGCGGCCGCGCTTCGGATCACTCCGCTGCAGCACACACCCTCGGCGGCGCCGGCCGCCAGCGGATCGGTCACCGTCGATGTCTCACTCCCAGGCGACGCCGGTCCAGCAACACAGGCCCCCGTCGCGCCGATCGAACGGGAACATCCGCGAGCCCGATGGGCCGCGGATCGGTCGGCGCCGTCAACCGAGGACGGCCAAGCCGAGTCTCCCGACGCAGTCTTCGTGCTGCCCCTGACGCCCGGTGGAAGCCAGGTGCCCCTCGCGTTGCGTGATACCGCAGCCGACCTGTGGTCGATCGTCGAGGAAGTAGGTCTCGATGTGGACGCCGTGACCGAGGTGGCCGAACAGTGGTGGGGCATCCCGTTCGCGACCCTCCGGGCCGACGTTTCGGACTTCGTCGGCAGCCTTGTCGCGGCCAGTACGACGCCGCTCAACGGGGCTCAACCGCGCTTATAGCACAACGCCCGACCAGGTGCGCGCGGCCGGGCGCCTGCGCGTTACTCTGGGAAGTGCCGGAAAGCACCGTGCCCACCGGCTCACATCCCGCTTGTTGACCTTATGAAAGAGGCGCATTCGCGTGTCATCCCAGTCGCCGGACCCACTTGCGACATTTGGACCCAATGAATGGTTGGTGGACGAGCTCTACGAGCAGTACCGCCAGGACAAGAACTCCGTCGACAAGGCGTGGTGGAGCTTCTTCGAGGACTACAAGCCGTCGACGCCGCAGGCCGCGGCCGGCAACGGGCACGCGTCCCCGGCCGCCAACGGCAATAGCAATGGCGCAACCACCACGCCGGCGCAAACCTCGGGCGCCCCCAAGCAGGGGCCGGCCGCGCAGCAGGCGGCGCCGGCCGCCGACGCGAGCCAGCCGAAGGGCGGCACTCCGCAGGCACCAGCAGCCGAGCAGGTCGGCCAGCAGCCGGAGGAACACAAGCCGCGGCACGCCGCGCCGCTTGACCCGAAGGAGGCCGAGGCGTCATACACCCGGCCGATCTCGCGGGATGCCGGCAAGCCCTCCGTGCCGGAGGTCGAGCCGGCTGAGGACCAGACCGTGCCGCTGCGGGGAGTCGCCGCGCGCATCGTGTCCAACATGGAGGCCAGCCTGGAGGTGCCGACCGCGACCAGCGTGCGTGCGGTGCCGGCCAAGCTGCTGATCGACAACCGCATCGTCATCAACAACCACCTGTCCCGCAGCCGCGGCGGCAAGGTCAGCTTCACCCACCTGATCGGCTACGCGATCCTCAAGGCGCTGGCGCTCATCCCCGAGATGAACTACGCCCTCGGCGAGGACGAGAAGGGCAAGCCGACGCTGATCAAGCCGGGGCACGTCGGCTTCGGCCTGGCGATCGACCTGGCCAAGCCCGACGGTTCGCGCACGCTGGTCGTGCCCAGCATCAAGGGCGCCGAGGAGATGGACTTCGCGCAGTTCTGGACCGCCTACGAGGACATGGTCCGCAAGGCGCGGAACAACAAGCTGGCGATCGAGGACTACGCCGGCACGACGATCAGCCTGACCAACCCGGGCGGCATCGGCACCGTGCACTCGGTGCCGCGGCTGATGAGCGGCCAGGGTGCGATCATCGGCGTCGGCGCGCTGGAATACCCAGCCGAGTGGCAGGGCGCGAGCAGCGACACCCTCAACAAGAACGCCGTCAGCAAGATCATCACGCTGACCTCCACCTACGACCACCGCATCATCCAGGGCGCGGTCTCCGGTGAGTTCCTGCGGGTCGTCCACCAGCTCCTGCTCGGCGAGGACGGCTTCTACGACGAGATCTTCCAGTCACTGAAGATCCCCTACGAGCCGATCCGCTGGGTGCAGGACATCGACGTCAGCCACGACGACGACATCAACAAGGTCGCGCGCGTGCAGGAGCTGATCCATGCCTACCGGGTGCGGGGTCACCTGATGGCCGACACCGACCCGCTGGAGTACAAGCAGCGGCGGCACCCCGACCTCGACGTCACCAACCACGGGCTGACCCTGTGGGACCTGGACCGCACCTTCCCGACCGGCGGGTTCGGCGGTGAGCCGTTCCTGAAGCTGCGGCAGATCCTCGGCATCCTGCGCGACGCCTACTGCCGCTCCATCGGCATCGAGTACATGCACATCCAGGACCCCGAGCAGCGGGCCTGGGTCCAGGGCAAGGTGGAGCGCGGCTACGAGAAGCAGAGCAGCGCCGAGCAGTTGCGCATCCTGCGCCGGCTCAACGCCGCGGAGGCCTTCGAGACGTTCCTGCAGACCAAGTACGTCGGGCAGAAGCGCTTCTCGCTCGAGGGTGGCGAGTCGGTCATCGCGATGCTCGACCGGATCATCTCCGAGGCCGCCGACGACGGCATGGAGGAAGTCGCGATCGGTATGCCGCACCGCGGCCGCCTCAACGTGCTGGCCAACATCGCCGGCAAGTCCTACGGGCAGATCTTCAACGAGTTTGAAGGCAAGCAGGACCCGAAGTCGGTGCAGGGCTCCGGGGACGTGAAATATCACCTCGGCACCGAGGGCACCTTCACCTCCGACGAGGGCAACACCACCAGCATCTACCTGGCGGCCAACCCCTCCCACCTGGAGGCGGTCGACCCGGTGCTGGAGGGCATCGCCCGCGCCAAGCAGGACCGCATCAACCTGGCCGGCACGGCGTTCACCGTGCTGCCGATCCTGATGCACGGTGACGCCGCGTTCGCCGGTCAGGGCATCGTGGCCGAGACGCTCAACCTGTCGCAGCTGCGCGGCTACCGCACCGGCGGCACGATCCACATCGTGGTGAACAACCAGGTCGGCTTCACGACCGCGCCGTCGCAGAGCCGCAGTTCGACATACAGCACCGACGTGGCCCGGATGATCCAGGCGCCGATCTTCCATGTCAACGGTGACGACCCGGAGGCATGTGTCGGGGTCGCGGAGCTGGCGTACGAATACCGGCAGAAGTTCAACCGCGACGTGGTCATCGACATGATCTGTTACCGCCGTCGCGGTCACAACGAGGGCGACGACCCCTCGATGACGCAGCCGATGATGTACAAGCTGATCGAGGCCAAGCGCAGCGTCCGCAAGCTCTACACCGAAGCCCTGATCGGTCGTGGCGACATCAGCACCGAGGAGGCCGAGGCCGCGCTGAAGGACTACCAGGCGCAGTTGGAGCGGGTCTTCGCCGAGACCAAGGCCGCCAAGCAGGAGGCGAGCGCTCCCGCGTCCGACAGCTCGGCCGGCACCGACGCCGAGGGCCACGGCGGCCTGGAGCGTCCGTCGGCGCAGGAGCAGGACGACGAGCGCGCCGACGGCAGCGGCCTCGACACCGCGATCAGCGGCGACGAGTTGCACACGATCGGCCAGACCTGGGTCAACCCGCCCGAGGGCTTCACCGTGCACCCGAAGCTCGCCAAGCTCATGGAGCGGCGTGCGGAGATGGTGCAGCAGGGTGGCATCGACTGGGCGATGGGCGAGTTGCTCGCCTTCGGCTCGCTGCTGATGGAGGGCACCCCGGTGCGCCTGGCCGGTCAGGACAGCCGCCGAGGCACGTTCGTGCAGCGGCACTCGGTGCTGATCGACCACAAGAACGGCAACGAGTGGACGCCGCTGCGCTACCTCTCGCCGGACCAGGCGTGGTTCTGGGTCTACGACTCGCTGCTCAGTGAGTATGCCGCGATGGGCTTCGAGTACGGCTACTCCGTGGAGCGGCCGGACGCGCTCGTGCTCTGGGAGGCGCAGTTCGGTGACTTCGCCGACGGCGCGCAGACGATCATCGACGAGTTCATCAGCTCCTCGGAGCAGAAGTGGACCCAGCGGTCGTCGGTCGTGCTGCTGCTCCCCCACGGCTACGAGGGGCAGGGTGCCGACCACTCGTCGGCGCGCATCGAGCGCTTCCTGCAGCTCTTCGCCGAGGACAACATGACGATCGCCTACCCGTCGACCCCGGCCAGCTACTTCCACCTGCTGCGCCGGCAGGCGGCGGCCCGTCCGCGCAAGCCGCTGATCGTCTTCACCCCGAAGCAGTTGCTGCGCCTCAAGGCCGCGACGTCCAACCCGGAGGACTTCACGCAGGGCAAGTTCCGTCCGGTGATGGCCGACCACCAGTCGCCGAAGCCGGAGGACGTCACCCGCGTGCTGCTCGCCTCGTCGCGGGTCGTCTACGACCTGGAGGCCGAGCGCGAGAAGCGCGGCGACGCCCAGACCGCGATCGTGCGGGTCGAGCAGCTCGCGCCGATCCCTGCGCAGGAGATCGCCGACGAGCTGGCGAAGTATCCGCACGCCGAGGTCGTCTGGGTGCAGGATGAGCCGAAGAACCAGGGCGCGTGGCCCTTCATGGCGCTCAACCTGCCCGAGCAGCTCGCGGCCCTCGGCGAGCACCGCCCGCTGCGGGTGGTGTCGCGTCCCGCGTCCGCCGCCCCGGCGACCGGCTCGTCGAAGCGGCACCAGGCGCAGAGCGCCGAGCTGATGAAGCAGGCCTTCGACCGCTGATCAGCACCGAGTGAGTCGGGCCGCATCCTGCACCGGGTGCGGCCCGACTAGTTTCCCGACCATCGCAAGGACGCCCATGTACTTCACTGATCGTGGCATTGAGGAGCTCGCCACCCGGCGCGGCGACGAGGAGGTCACCCTCGGCTGGCTGGCCGACCAATTGCGCACCTTCGTCGACCTCAATCCGGACTTCGAGGTGCCCGTTGAGCGACTCGCGACCTGGCTTGCCCGGCTCGATGACGAGGATGAGTGAGAATGTCCTCCGTGACCTACCCGCACGAAGGCAGCGAACCCGACTTCAGCCCCAGCGCCAGCTTCCAGGTCGCCGAGGGCAATCGGCATGTCGGCCTGTGTTTCGTCGGAGACTCCTTCGTCGCGGGCCTCGGTGATCCCAAGGCGCTCGGCTGGGTTTCCCGCGTGGTCGCCCGCACGCCGCACGCCGGCGTCGACCTAGCGAGCTACAACCTCGGGGTGCGCGGCCAGAGCTCGACCGACGTGCTCGGGCGCTGGCAGCAGGAGAGCGAGCTGCGGTGGGCGCACCCGGTCAACGAGCGGCGCCTGGTCATCGGCTTCGGCCTGCACGACATCGCCCAGGGCATGACGACTGCGCGGTCCCGGCTCAACCTGGCCAATATCCTCGACGACGCCTCCAGCGCCGCCATCTCGACGTATGTCGTGGGTCCCGCACCGACCGTCGACCCGGAGACCAACGACCGCCTCCAGGTGCTGGTCGACGCCCAGGCCGACGTCTGCTCACGCCGCGGCGTGACCTACGTCGACTGCTTCCGCCCACTGCTCGGCCATGACCAGTGGCACGCGGATCTGGCATCCGGCGACGGCATCCACCCCGGCCAGGCCGGCTACGGCCTGATCGCCTGGCTCGTGCTGCACGCCGGCTGGCAGAGCTGGCTCCGGCTCGACTCCTGACACTCTCCGAGTCTTCAGAAGGGCTGCTGCGCACACGCGGTCTGACGCCGATACCCTTCTGGCCATGGACCCGATGATCGCTCGTTTGAAGCGCCGTGCCCGCCGCCGTCTCAAGCCCGCCGACTGCAAAGAGACCTACACACAACAAGTGCTCGAAGCGCGTGAAAATCCCGTCTATTTGGAGATCGGTGTCCGTGACGGGGACAGTTTCCGCGCAGTCACCGCCGATCGCAAGATCGGCGTTGACCCGTACGAGCACAAGTCGATGACGAAGCTCCGCGACGGTGAACAGTTCTTCAACAAGCCGTCAGACGACTTCTTTGCCGAGGATGCCGGCACGGTTCTCCGCGACCGACGCGTCGATGTGGGATTGGTCGACGGACTTCACTGGTTCCAGCAGGCGCTGCGTGATGTCCTGAACATTGAGCGTTACTCTGCGCCAGGAGGGGTAATTCTCCTCGACGACATGAATCCGAAGACGAAGGAGCTTCAGGACGTCTTCGTCCAGGGAAAGGCATGGAACGGCGACGTCTGGAAGATCGGCGCGTATATTCAGGTCGAGCGTCCCGATCTTGAGTTCTACACGATCGACGCCGATCAGGGCATCGGCGTCATTGGCAACCTTAACCCCAATGCTCCGTGGCCCTCGGACGACGTGCTCAAGAAGTATGAGAAACTGACCTACGACTACCTCGACGCAAACCGGTCTGAGATCCTTCAGCTACGAACGCAGTCTGCGACTCACAGCGTCTGAACCGGCGACCAACGCAAAATGCGGGCATTGCAGCACGCCAAACAACTTTCGCTGTACCTGCTTATCCCAGGATTGAATTTTCTCTCGCCTCTCCTTTTCATCCCAGCAGTGAGTGCTCGGTATGGCGCACGAGGTTGGTCGTCACTGGCCGTCGCGATGTCCCTGGGCTTGGCGATATCGACTGCGGCTGAAATGGGCTGGGGTGTCGTCGGCCCCCAGCGAGTGGCCGGACTGCCACCACAGGAACGCGCCGCCTACTACCGACTCTCAATACCGTCCCGGCTAATAATCGTCCTACCGGCGGCTTGCCTAGCGGGTACCGTTTGCTACTTCGTAGTCCCGGAGTTGAAGATAGCGAGCGCGATCTTCACCTTTGCACTCACGGCCCAGGGGATGACGCCCTCCTGGTATTTCATCGGCATCAATCGCCCTCTCAACGTCCTCTGGTCCGAATCCTTGCCGAGAATCATGGTCACCACATTCTCGGCCATACTTGTCGCTGCCGGCGGCCCGGTGGTCGTCTACAGCATCCTCATGCTCGCGACTGTTCCATTCGCACAACTCGCGGCCGCGCGTCTGATCGATGACTACTCCGCACCAACCCGCGCCGACTGGCGCGCCGCCCCGCGCATCGCCAAAGCACAGGCCGTCATCGGCAGCGGACGCGCAGTCAGCGTCGTTTACACGACGTTGCCCGTGTTCATAGTTGGACTTGTGGCGCCGCCTGCACTTGGTCTCTTCGCTGCGAGCGAAAGGCTAATGCGAACAGGAGTTACGGTGCTCAGCGCGATTCCGCTCAGATTGCAAAGCTGGATCGGGAGTGCACCCCCCGGGGCTAAAGAGCACCGGATTCGCAAGGCGCAGCAGATCGGTGCACTCACCGCGGTCGTCGCCGGGCTTGGCTTCACGGTATTTGCACCGCCTGTCAGCCATTACCTCTTCTCCGGGAAGATTGATATTCCCTACACGCTTTCCCCAATGGGAGGAATTTTGCTGTTCACGATTGTCCTCTCCACTAGCCAAGGACTCGCATTGATAGCCCGGGACCGCGCCAACGACATCACCTGGGCGATAGTCCCTTCGGCGATCGTCGGAGTTGCAACTATCGCGCCCGGAGCAGTCGCCTTTGGCCCGAAAGGCGCCATTGCGGGCGAAATACTGGCCGAGACATGCGGTCTATTAATTCAGTTCCGGTCACTCCGACGTCCGCGCGCCAGACATTATTCACGCTCATTCGACGGGTCGAGACACACAATCTAGCTAGCACAGCCCCCAGGCCGCACACGAATTGTCAGCCTACCTCTCTCAGTCTTGCGGGCCAAGGTGAAGTTTGCTGGGCGCTAGAAACCCGCCTTTGCCGGGCGCAAGGAATCCGTTGACGGCCAGGCCCAAACCGAACGCAAGCATTACACTTTCACCCGCCCACAGAAGCAAATCGAACGAAAACATGTAAACTACCAGCACAACTAGTATTCCGCGACCAACAGATGACCCCCAAATAATCGCTACTCCAACCGCGACCGCCAGGGCAAGAAGGGCAACCACACCTCCCCATACGAGGGTTGATGTAAACTGGTTATCGACGCTGGTGAACCTGGCAACATTGAGAATATCGACGTATGGCGGCCGCTTCTCGCTTCCAATGCCAGTTCCGAACAGTAGGTCCCAGCCGCTCCGTAGGTCTAGAATTTGCGGTATTGAGCTAATTGAGTTCGACCTATGAGTATATGAGCCACTGTTACCCAACTTGGCGATAGCTTCACTCATATATTCCTGGACCGTCGTTGAGTATGCGAGAACCCCAACGGCTATCACGCCGGCGGCTATTGCCGCACCTCGCGCCCGGCTGCTAATTCGAGGACCGATCGCAGAAATCAGAACGACCGACGCCACTGCGACGAAACCGGTTCGAGAACCGGAGATGACGAGGCCACCGAGGCACGCCACCGAGAATAGCAACCTGAGAACTTTATTCTTAGGGCCAAATGGCGTCCAGGCCAAAAAGAGCGCAAAGACGATGAGCATTGAAAATGGTATCGGGTGACTCAAGAACGCCTCCGCCCTATGGTCACCCCCGGTGATGTTATTTCCGAAGGTGACGTCTGACCGGGTGTAAGATGGGTAGGGCGCAATTCGCAACCCCCCCATTTCCATGGCACCTATTAATAGCTGGCTGCAAGTAAATACAAGAACCGTCGTCACAAATGCGCGGCATTCGGATACGGTAAGCCGTCGCGCCAAATAGAAGGCAATCAGCATCGGCAAGATAAAACGGATTGAATATCGAAAGAGCGACGAATCCTGAGTCGCGGCACCGCTCACGAATGCCATTACGAGAATTGAACCGAGTACAATGTACGACCGTGCGTCAAATGTGGGACTAGCGACCGGCCGAGAACGAAGGTATGCGATCCCCCACCCCAGCATCGCCGCCGCCGTGGCATACTGCGCCACGCCTCGAGGCACGTTCACAGTCCCGAATACGAGCAGGAGGGACATCCCGGCAGCGAGACTAAACCCGCAGACCCAGCGGGCCGGAATCTCTAAATGTACTGTGAACCAGCAGACAGCAATCGCGGAGATGGTAACACCCGCAGGCTGATCGGCAAGATACGCGCAGGCACCGATGAGGAGAAGAGCCAAGGAGATCAATGGGATCTGAAATTTAGCGCCGCTCCCAATGTTCGAACCTTCGCGACCAACGCCTGGCTCCGGCCCCGGGTTCACCCTGCCAGAGGCCATTGTGTGCGGTGTTCGCAATTGTGTCATGACAGCCCTAATTCGCCCGCCGCTGCAGCGATCGATTCACTGAATTCTCCACCAAGCCCTTGCATAAAACCCATGTCGACGCCATCGTTTACGTAGGCCGAGGTATCTATCACAGCCTCAAATATGGCCTCGCCGAGTTCAATCGGATCATTTCGCACTGCACGAAGTCGTGAACTCAGCCCAAATCTTGTCTGGTCAACATCATTCGTCACCGCGAAACCACCGGACGCGACCGCCTCCAACGGTGGGTGAGAAGGATGCGGACTCTGCTGGAGCGACAGAAGGACCGGGATCTCGCTCAGAGCGTCGAAGTACGACTCCCAGGAGAGCTTGCCAACGGCCGAAAGTTCGGCATCTTCAGCTAGACGTATCGGCGCATGAGGCTCGCCCATTGACACAAACTGAAGATCGATTCCCGCGGACTCGGCCAGGCCGGCCGTGTGGCGCAGCGCCGCGATCCCGAGCGCGAAGGAATTGCGTGGCTTGCTGGGACGCCCATAGAAGCCGACTCGACGGGGCGCGCGTTGCGGTCGCCGATCGGACGTGCGGCGGAGCCTACCGAGATCGAGTTCGGGCCTGAAGACCAGATGGTCGGGAACATCGATTCCTTCGTGCGTACGTAACGCCCGCTGAACGGGGGTCGAATTAATGATACACTTGAATCCAGCATGGTACGTCGATTGAGCCAAGGCTGATTCTGTCGATCCAGGGAAGAAATCAGGCTCATAATCTTGAACCAAGTAAAGAACTTGATCGGCACGAACCACACCAAGGTTAGCGGCAACTTGAAGGGCATGTGCGGTAGTCCAGTAGGTACCTATCCATATCTCCCTGGTCGACACCTCCATATCGCGCAGGCTCCAGCCGGATAGAAGTTCTACTGGCGCCCTGCTATACCCGAACTCCTCGGCCAGGAACCTAGTCAGCCACGACTTGTCGGATGCAGTCGGAATCGAGCCGTAGCTGATCACGCGGATCGGTAGATCCCTAATGAGTGCCACCTGCGCTGCGGTAGCCAAGGCGGTCCGGACACCTGCATATAGGGCGTCTGGACCGAGTGCCGGCAACAGCAAGGACACATGGGTGCGGGCCGCAGGCTCCGGCCGGAGGCAAACGAGACTCCAGCTCGTGTCAGCGAGTTCAGAGAATGGGAACCAAGTCAACGGCGCGTGCGAAGCGACGTATCGACGCCCCTGACGCTGCTTAATCTCCAGGTCGAGGCGTTTCTTTCCCGTACGGACGCGCTCTCCAATCGCCCTCATCGGAGAGTCCTACCCTCGCCACGTTCTAACATTCTTTCCGCGAGGGATTGGACCACGGCAGACGCTCTCGAGTTAACGTAGGTCTCGAGCCATTCCGAGGTCTCGGTAAAAGTATCGAGTTCCCCTGTCGAGTGCGCCCTACTGAGGCGGTCAAGTTGAGCGGCCAGGTCCGTCGCGCACTCCGGATCGACCTGTATTAGCTGATCCACTGAAACGAAGGTAAGTTCTCGTAGCGCATCGGAGGATCGGGTTATCACGACGCGGCCCCCCGCAAGGCCTTGCCAAACTTTGTTGGCAATTACACTCCCTGCCTTTTCTGACAATCCAAATACTCCGAGCACAACGTGCGACTCCTTGATATGTCGCGCTAACTCGTATGTTGAAACATGGTCCAGGAACCTCGTGGGCATGCCGTCGGCGGCACGCCGTAGTTGTGACTCAATCAACGGCCGCTCGGATCCGTTCCCGATAAATGTCCATTCGATCGTCCTATCCGTCAGAAACGTCATTGCAGACGCGACGTAATCTAGTCCATGTAACGGGATGTAGTTTCCGTAGTAGAGCACCTGCAGGGGCCCAGTTTCTGGCGCACGCGTCGGAGACGCCCAGTCGGGCGCTCCGACTGGCACCACGCTGACGTCACGGGCTCCGTGTTCTTTCCAGCGGCGAGCCCTCACCTCCGTATCCGTTAACGTGAGATCCGCCACCCGCACCGCTATCTTGTCGAAAGCGGCGTAGAGACGCGCGCGCACTGACGTGACTGGCACCTCGCCCCAGTCTCCGACGTTGGTCTCGTGCATACCGACAAAGGCATCTACGACCAACCGCGCGCGGAGCATTAATGCCAGGAGTCGAGCATGAAGCGCGTATTGGAGGGCTAACTCCGACAGGATGACAACATCCGCTCGCCGCCATCCCGCTTCACGCACCGCACGGTGAAGTAGATGTACCGATCCCCGGGCAATCCCTTCGCGCAAATTTCGCTCGATCACGACAACCTCGTGGCCTTGTCGGACGAACTCGCTACGGATGAGGTTGTTCCGCGGGTAGTCGGTGTCGTGCACCGCGAAGTAGACAATCCTCACGACGCCTCACGACCGCCTTGGTGGATAGTGCTGGCGATCTGTTCTGCTCGCGCTCGCCATGAGTGCTTCCGAACGACGTCGGCTCGTTCCTGATCAGTCAGCAGTCGCGACGAGCCAACGGCAGCGGCCCGCTCGATTGGCAGCGTATTTGGAACCACCAAACGTTCCGGCCACAACTCGGGAGGAATGATGACTGGGACACCGAGCGCTGCCATTTGATAGCACTTCATGAGATCTTGACTGCGGGTGTAGTCATCAACAACGTGCGGAATCAGACAAGCGGTGTTTTCCCCGATCAATGCGCCGAGAGCTGTCGAGTCCAACCATGGATAGACAAGTACCGAAGGGACCGACCCAGTGGTTCTCCATGAGGCGATGAGTTGTGACATACGAATCGAGTCGCCGGGTGCTCCAATAACCACCTCATCGAAGCCCCCAAATCTCACAATTCGGTCCATGAGCGCCCAATCCGTACGACCCTCCATAAAACGACCGAGGAGAATGACGCGACGAGAAGCGTCCCCCGAGCGCGCGACGTTCGCCAGTGCAGGGTCGACACCGTTAGGGACGACACTCGCAGGGGGCAGCCTCAGCCGACTCGCCATATATGACGTATTTACGGTCATGATCGCGCTGTTCCGATGTCCACGGCTAACAGACTGGTAGGTAACGCGGGCTATTTGACGGTAGACAGGGTTAATGTCGGGCGCGATCGACCAGTCGTCGTAGAAGTCAGTCCAGACGACCTTTCGAGAGCCGAAGAAGACCGGAGACAACACCGCCCATGCATCCGAGCCGGATGGCCGGGTCGGCAAGAATGACCATCGTGCTCTCCGGTGGAGGGAGTCTGCAGATGGGGCCTTGCCCGCGTGCACAAACTGCGTCTCGGGGGCAATGACCCCGAGCTGTTCTAGTTGCTCAACGAGTTGCACAGGCCGGGTATACGCGCTCGTCCCAGGAGGCACAGACCAAGCGATCCCGTCTATGAGCGGCGTGTACGCAGAGCCTTGTGGGCCCGCAGATGACCAATTGTTCACCGATGTCCTCATGGTTTCGGTTCCCGCCCTAGAATCGCCGGAACCGACCGGGGGAACATAAATGCTGAACGGCTTCGCGAGTCCGTGGCGAGCGCTAGACGGCTCAGCTGCCAGAGTTTCCGGGCTGCCAGTGTCGGTTGGCTGGCACGCCGCTGCAGCCGACCCCTGGCAGTGCGCGACGCCGAAGATCCCGCAACTCCGAGAACCTGGTCGCTGTGTACGCGGTAAGCAATCTGTGCCACTGGGTCAATATCAAGGAGATTGTTGGCAACTGCGTCGAGCGAGTACCAACGGTCGTGCAGCCAGCCCCGAGGCACCGAGCCGTGACCAACCAAACGTCGCGGAACAATCGCCGACGCTGCGCCAGTCGCGACCGGTTTGGCGAGTGTATAACGCATCCGGTGCTGTGGGCTCCAGTGTGACCACTCGGCTGGGACCGGGAAGTCATCGCGCATGGTGCGTCCCAGCGGAGCTGATTCAGCATCAATCAGGTCGGCATTACTCGCGACCATTGCGCTCTGCGGATGTGTCCGAAACCAGTCGACGTGCGCCGCCACACGGCGCGGGTACCAGACATCATCTTGATCCGCGAGGACGATCAGTTCGGAGCCACACAAACTAACTCCAAGCGAGAAATTCGCCGCGATACGGTCGTACAGCGGCATGGACTCGGTCCTTGGTGGTGCCGGGACGACATGGGTTACGACTTCACGCGTGATCGGGTGGTCCCGGACTACGTCGGTCGTCGCGTCTACAGAGCCGTCGTCAATGACGACTAACTCGTCCAGCGAGACGGTCTGTTCGTGCATCGAGTCCAGCTGCTCGGTCAAATGCCGGGCGCCATTATGCGTGACCATCACACAACCGACGCTTGGCTCAGCACGGGCACTCATGACTCCCACCGTCCAGTCGCGCACAACAGCGCGTCGGTGTAATCGGCCAGAACTGAATTCCAACCATATCCGGCTTGTGCCCTCTGGAGCGCAGCATTCGAGAGATGCTTTCGCACTCTTTCGTCACCGAGGACGTTCTCAAGTTCTGCCGCGATTGCGGGCGCAGACGGCTCCACTAGTCGGCCATTTCCCCCGAGGACCTCATCGTTGTACGCGGTCCGACGTGCAACCGTGGGCGCTCCGCAGGCCATTGCTTGAACCAGAGCGGGGTTGGTGCCGCCCACGCTGTGACCGTGGAAGTAGACGCCGGCGTTCGACCACAAGGCGTGCAGCAGTTCGTCGTCCTTCAGGTGGCCGAGCAGTTGCACGTTAGTTCGTTCGGCCGCCAGTGCATCAGCCGCCGACTGGATCGGATCGCCTGCCGGGGCATTGCCCACCACGACGACCGGAGTCGAGGGATCGAGGAAGCGCACGGCCTCGAAGAACTCATGCATCGAATTCTCCGGAACGAAGCGAGCGACGGCCAGCACGTAACTACCGGGAGCGAGGTCGAGACGCTCCTTGACCAGTCGCTCGTTCGACGAGTCCGGCACAGTCCCTCCATAGGGGATGAAGGTTGTCTCACGACCGAATTCCTGCTTCCAATACCGGCCGATCTCGACCGAGTCCGCGATCAGGGTGTCGGCGAACTTCGCGCTCAGCCTCGCGCCTGTGCGGAAAACTCGCTTTGCGGTCGGGCTCCACTTCTCGCGGTGCCATTCGATGCCGTCGACGTTCAGGACCACGGGGATGCCACGCGCTTTCAACATCGGCAGGTAATAGCCGTTGGCGACATTCATCACCAGCGCGACGTCGGGCTTGCGCCAGGCGGCGTCGGCGGTCGCAGTCATGCCGAAGGAAAGCGTACTCGCCGACTTCGACTCGACGCCCTTGGTGAAGCGCTGGGTGACGCCGTCCGGAAGCGGCTCGTCCGCGACGTGACCTGGCCGGCTGTAAACGTCGATGTCCCAGCCGTTGTACGTCAGATGGGGCACGAGTTGGCGCACCAGAGTCTCGAATCCGCCGTAATAGCTCGGGTAACCACGGGTGCCGATGACCGCGACGCGAGGTCTGTCACTCATGGCCGGCCCGCATTCGCCGTGACGCCCATCGCGCGGAGCCCTTCGTCCCAACTGCGGCGTTGCCGGTCGTCGTGCGCAAGCACGCTGTATCCGGGCCGCGGGGCAGGACGCGGAAAGTCAGCCGTGGTACACGGCTGCACGCGGTCCGGATCCATCCCAGCGAGCACAAAGATCTCGCGCGTGAAGCCGTGCCAGGTGGTCTGGCCGGCCGCGGTGCCGTGGTAGTAGCCGCCCGGTGCACCAGTGTCGACGACATCGAGCACGTAGGCGGCCAGATCGCGGGTCCAGGTGGGCTGGCCCTTCTGGTCGTCGACCACCTTGAGCGTCTCGCGTTCACCCGCGAGGCGCAGCATGGTCTTGACGAAGTTGGGGCCGTGCTCGCCATACAGCCACGCGGTCCGCACGATCAGCGCGTCCGGGTTCGTCGCGCGCACGGCCCACTCCCCTGCTGCCTTGGTGCGGCCGTAGGCGGACTGGGGATTTTGCGGATGGTCCGGCTCGTAGGGCTCGGTGGCGGTGCCGTCGAAGACGTAGTCGGTGGAGATCTGCACCATCCGAGTGCCCGTCTCGCGGGCGACGAGCGCGACGTTGCGGGCGGCGGTCGCGTTGATGGCGAAGGCCTCGGCCTCGTGTGTCTCGGCGTCATCGACCGCCGTCCAGGCCGCCGCGTTGACCACCACGTCGAAGTCGCGCATCGTCTCCCGCACCGCGTCGAGCGAGCGGATGTCGCACTCGGCGGAGCCCACCGGCACCACCTGCTCACCGCGCTCCTGCAGCAGCAGCGTCAGGTCGGTGCCGAACATGCCGCGGCCACCGGTGACCAGCCAGCGCATCAGCGACCACTGCCGATCACGGCCTGATCGGCATACTTCGCCTCGGCCGCAGCCTTCTGCGGACGCCACCACGACTCGTTAGCGCGATACCAGTCGATCGTGTCCGTCAGGCCCGCTGCGAAGTCGGAAAAGCCCGGCTCCCAACCCAACTCGGTGCGCAGCTTGGTGGAGTCGATCGCGTAGCGCCGGTCGTGGCCGGCACGGTCGGTGACGTGGTCGTAGTCGCTTGCGTCCTTGCCCATCGCGACCAGGATCTGCTCGACCACGCGCTTGTTGCTCTCTTCGCCATCCGCGCCGATGAGGTAGGTCTGACCGATCTCGCCGCGCTCGATGATCGTCCAGACGGCGCGGTTGTGATCGTCGACGTGGATCCAGTCGCGCACGTTGAGTCCGTCGCCATACAGCTTCGGCCGCACGCCGTCGAGGATGTTGGTGATCTGGCGCGGAATGAACTTCTCCACGTGCTGCCGGGGGCCGTAGTTGTTGGAGCAGTTGCTGATCGTGGCGCGCACGCCGAACGACCGCACCCACGCCCGCACGAGCAGGTCGCTGCCGGCCTTGGTCGACGAGTAGGGGCTGCTCGGGTTGTATGGCGTGGCCTCCGTGAAACGCCCGGGATCGTCGAGCTCCAAGTCGCCATACACCTCGTCGGTGGAGATGTGGTGGTAGCGCACGTCGTGCTTGCGCACCGCCTCGAGCAGCGTGTAGGTCCCGATCAGATTCGTCTGCACGAAAGGGAAGGGCCGGGCCAGCGAGTTGTCGTTGTGGGATTCGGCGGCGAAATGCACGACGAGATCGCTGCCGGCGACCAGTTGGTCGACCAGTGCTGCGTCGGAGATGTCGCCCGAGACGATTTCGACGTCGACGCCGTCCAACGATGCGCGGTCGCCGGCGTAGGTGAATGCGTCGAGAACCGTCACCTCCACGTCGGGCCGCGAGGTGTCCGTAAGATGAACAAAATTGCTGCCGATGAAACCGGCGCCCCCGGTAACCAGTACTCGCACGCGGAGACTGTACCGGCAACCCCGGTCGGCATCCGTACGCCGTTCGGGATGCGGCTATGGTCGTCGCCGTGAAGGGGATCATTCTCGCCGGGGGCTCGGGCACACGTCTGCACCCGATCACCCGCGGCATCAGCAAGCAGCTCATGCCGATCTACGACAAGCCGATGATCTACTACCCGCTGTCGACGCTGCTCATGGCCGGCATCCGGGACGTGCTGATCATCACCACCCCGCACGACGCCGACCAATTCCGCCGGCTGCTCGGCGACGGCAGCGAATGGGGCGTCAACCTGCAGTTCGCGGTGCAGCCCTCCCCCGACGGTCTCGCGCAGGCATTCGTCATCGGAGCCGACTTCATCGGCGACGACAGTGTCGCGCTGGTGCTCGGCGACAACATTTTCTACGGCACCGGCCTCGGCACCGCCCTGCGCGGCAACGAGGACCTCACCGGCGGCCACGTCTTCGCCTACCACGTGGCCAACCCCACGGCATACGGCGTGGTGGAGTTCGACGGCGACGGCACAGTCCTCTCCATCGAGGAGAAGCCCGCCTCACCCAAATCGTCGTATGCCGTGCCCGGGCTCTACTTCTACGACAACGACGTGGTCAAGATCGCGAGCGCGCTCACCCCGAGCGCGCGCGGCGAGTTGGAGATCACCGGGGTCAACGACGCCTATCTGCGGCGCGGCGACCTGTCGGTGACAGTCCTGCCGCGTGGGACCGCGTGGTTCGACACCGGGACGTTCGAGGGATTGATGGGAGCAGCGCAGTTCGTGCAGGTCATCGAGGAGCGGCAGGGCTACAAGATCGGCTGCGTCGAGGAAATCGCCTGGCGCAACGGCTGGCTCACCGACGACCAACTCGCCGCCCTCGCCGCACCGCTCGCCAAGAGCGGCTACGGCGTCTACCTGCAACGCCTGCTGGAGGAACCCCGCTGATGGAGATCGCACCGCTGGAGATCGCCGGGGCGTATGTCGTCACGCCGCGCCAGTTCCCCGACGACCGCGGAGTCTTCATGGAGGGCTTCCGCGGCGACAAGCTCGCCGAGCACCTCGGTCACCGGCTCGACGTCGTGCAGACCAACATCTCCGTCTCCAGCAAGGGCGCAGTGCGCGGCATCCACTACGCCGACGTGCCGCCCAGCCAGGCGAAATACGTGACGGCTGTGGGCGGTTCGTTCGTCGACTACATCATCGACATCCGGGTCGGCTCCCCCACCTTCGGGCAGTGGACCAGCGTCGAGCTCGACACCGAGACCCGACGTGCGGTCTACCTGTCCGAAGGACTCGGCCACTGCCTGGCCGCCCGTGCGGACAACTCCACCGCCGTCTATCTGTGCTCGGCCGCCTACAACCCGGAGCGCGAGCACGGCATCAACCCGCTCGACCCGCAGATCGGGCTGCGCTTCCCCGACGGCATCGAGCCGGTGCTGTCCCCGAAGGACACCGCAGCGCCGTCCCTGGCGCAGGCACAGGCCGACGGACTGCTGCCGTCATACGCCGACTGCCTGGCGTATGACGAGGAGCTGCGCAAGCGCTGAGCACACGACCTGGCGCCCGGTCGAGACCGACCGGGCGCCATCTGCAGCTGCTGCAAAGGAGTTACACCTTGCAGCCGTTGAGGACGTAGGCGATCGTCGGCGGGATGTGTGCCCAGCCGACCTTGGCGGCGTAGACCGGCAGCTGGAGCAGCGCCTCGCCCAGTTTGAAGACCGCCGTGACCGGGTCGATCTTGAAGGTGACGATGTCGCTGAAGAGCTTGCCCTGGGCATTGGCCCACTCGACGCTGTCCTCGTAGTGACCGCCGAAGACGATGAACAGCCACTTGCCCAGGTAGGTCGGGCTCTGGCCGCAGATCGGGATCGGCATCGGGCCCATGGGCGCCTGCGGCTCGAGGATCCCGGGCATCATCTTGATCCACTCGTCCAGCTCCGACTCCGGCGGCATCGGGTTGTCCATGCTCATCGGCTTCGGCGGGGTGGTCGTCGTCGACACCGCGGAGGGCAGGTAGGAGGCGGTGGCGACCGGCGCTGTGGTCGCGTGGGCCGGTGCCGCCATGGCGACCCCTGCCGGCACCATCACGGCCGCCGCGGTGGTCGCGGCCAACGTGCTGCGAAGGAAGACATTCATCTGATGTTCAGCTTTCTTCTCGAGCGGTCGTCATCAACCGATGACAATGAGATTTCACACACAATTGCCCTGGTTTTGCCGAGGTCGATCTCCCCATTGTCGACAAGAGACGGGTGCACATCAAAGGCGCTCAACCCGACCGGACGGGGCCGATCCTTACGGCTGAAGTAGACATACGTCAAGGTAAGTAGCCGCGCTATGAGATGAATCAGGCGACAGCTATAAGTCGGACGTCCAACTCCACCCGAATCTTTACGCATTACTTACGGCAAATTGGCGCAGTCAGGACCAGTCATGCGTCAAAATGCGGGCTTGCTCGCCCGTTCTTTCCGGAGGTCCGTCATGCCGAAATCGGTTCCCATTCCCCGTCGCACGCTGCTCGGCGGCGCAGCGGCCGGTCTCGCAACCGTGGTCGGCATCGAGGCCGCAACTGCGGCCGACCTGCCGAGCGGATTCCCGCCCGGGACCTCGCTCTACCGCGAGGTCTTCCGCAACTGGGACGGTGTGGTGACCACGGCGCCGCTCTGGACGTGCGCACCGGCCAGCAGCGCGGCATTGCTCGACATCGTCAACTGGGCTCGTACGGCGGGCTGGCGTCTGCGACCCCGCGGGTTCCGGCACAGCTGGTCACCGCTCACCGTCGCCGACGACGCGACCGACCAGCAGACGCTTCTGATCGACACCACCCGGCGGCTCACCGCGATGCAGATGGAAGGCGACAACGTGCGCGTCCAGGCGGGCGCCCGAATGGACACCCTGTTCGACTTCCTGCACCGCCAGGGTCGATCGCTGCTTGCGGCCCCGGCCCCAGGGGACGTCTCCGTCGGGGGTGTCCTCGCGGTCGGCGGCCACGGCAGCGCCATACCCGCCAAGGACGAGGCGCACGGACCGGGACGGTCCTTCGGCACGATGAGCAATCAGGTGCTGGAATTTCGCGTCATCGCCTGGCGCGACACAACCGGGCAGTATGCCGAGCAGACGATCTCCCGCTCCGACCCCGAAGCCGGGGCGCTGCTCACCCATCTCGGCCGCGCCTTCGTGACCGAGGTGCTGCTGCAGACCGTCCCGGACTACAACCTGCGCTGCCAGTCCTACACCGACATCCGCACCAGTGAGCTCTTCGCCGACCCGTCGAACGTCACCTCCCGGTCATTGACCTCGCTGCTCGACCAGGCCGGCCGGGTGGGTGTCATCTGGTACACCTTCACCGACCACCCTTGGGTGCAGGTCTGGACGCCGGCGCCGACCAGGCCGTTCTGGTCGCGCCCGACGACCGGGCCCTACAACTTCGCCTTCGCCGACAACCTGCCCAACCCCGTGCCCCAACTCGCCGGCCAACTGATCGCCGGAATGTCATGGGTGGCACCGGCTTTCGGCAATGCCGTGCTCGCAGCCACCGCAACCGGACTCACGGCGACCCTCGCGCGCGACCTGTGGGGCCCGGCCAAGAACGCGATCAACTTCGTCAAGCCGACGACGCTGCGAGTCAGCGCCGGAAGCCAGGCCGTCGTCTGCCGCCGCGCGGACGTGCAGCGGGTGGTGCACGAGTTCACCGAGGCATTCAAGGCGCGGCTGTCGGCATACCAGGCACGACGGGAGTTCCCGGTCAACAGTTGCGTCGAGATCCGGATCACCGGGATCGACGACCCCGCCGACGTCGCGACCCCGGGCGCCCGCGTCGCGGAACTGTCACCGGCCCGTCCGGTCGACGACCGCCCCGACCTCGACACGGTGGTCTGGCTGGACATTCTCACCATGCCCGGCACGCCGCACGAGTTCGAGTTCTACGCCGAGACCGAGCAGTTCATCCGCAACAACTACGCCTCGTATGCCGTGGTGCGGCCCGAATGGTCGAAGCGCTGGGCCACGACCGCGGCCGGCGCCTGGACCGACGACGCCGCGATGCGCGGACCGATCCCGGCGGCTTTCCCGCAGTGGGACAGCGCTTGGGCGTCGCTGGACCGGCTGGACCCGCACGGCGTCTTCTCCAGTGCGCTCACCACCCGCTTGCGCGGGTGACAGCTCGGTCACGACTTCTCCCAGGTCCGCGGCGTGACCTGCACCACGGGTGGGACGATGTGCGGCACACTCGGGTGGCTCCCCGGGTGCTCCGGGTGCAGGAAGGCAACTCATCGTCATGTTTGCAAAGCGCGCGCAGCTGACCGCTGCCGGCGCGGTGGGGCTCGCGATCGCGCTCAGCGGTTGCGGCATCGGGACCACGTCCCTCGGCCTGGGTGGGGGCGCCGACCAGACCGGCCCGTCCGGCTCGGTGTCCGAGCAACTGGCCAAGCTGGTGCCGGGCAACATCAAGGCCAAGGGCACGCTCACCGTCGGCACCGACGCGTCATACCAACCGAACGAATTCCTCGCCCGCGACGGGCAGACCGTGCAGGGCATGGACATCGACCTGCTCGCCGCCGCCGCGCAGAAACTCGGGCTGAAGCTGAAATTCCAGAACGCGAAGTTCGACAGCATCATCCCGGGCGTCGCGGGCGGCAAGTACGACCTGGCAACGTCGTCGTTCACGATCACGCCCGACCGGCTCAAGCAGGTCACGATGGTCAGCTACTTCTCGGCCGGCACCCAATGGGTCACCAAGAAGGGCAACCCGAAGAAGATCGACCCGACCAACCCGTGCGGCCTGACCGTCGGCGTGCAGACCGGCACCACCCAGGCCGACGAGGTTGCCGCGATCAACAAGGACCAGTGCAAGAGCAAGCCGATCAAGCCGGTGATCGAGGACCTGCAGTCCAAGGTCACCACCGACCTGCTCGCCGGGAAGGTCGACGCGATGGCGGCCGACTCCCCCGTCGCGCTGTATGCCGTGAAGCAGACCGGCGACAAGCTGCAGGCCGTCGGCAAGATCACGGGAGCTGCGCCATACGGCCTGGTGATGCCGAAGGACGCGACTGATCTCGGCAACGCCTTCGCCCAATCGTTCGCGGCGATGGTGTCCGACGGCAGCTACGACAAGATCCTCGCCAAGTGGGCGCAACAGAGCGGAGCAGTGGACATGTTCGCGGTCAACCCGGCGGTGGCGGGATGAGTGACATGACCAAAACCCCTGAGGGACGGGAAGATTCGGCCGAGCGCCCCGGCGCGATCGATGCCCGTCCAGTGCGTCACCCGTGGCAGTGGGTCGGCGTCGTCGTCATCGCGATCCTCGCCGCGATGCTCATCAACTCGTTCGTCACCAACTCCAAGTGGGACTGGAGCTTCGTATGGCGGGTGATGGAGTACCGCCCGGTCCTGGAGGGTCTGGTCAAGGGCACGATCATCTGCACGGTCGCCTCGATGGTGGTCGGCATCGTGCTCGGCATCCTGCTGGCGATCATGCGGTTGTCCACCAACCCGGTGCTGCGCTTCGTGTCGTTCGTCTACATCTGGTTCTTCCGGGCGGTGCCGCGCTACGTGCTGCTGGTGGTGCTCGGCGTCGGCGTGCTCTACCTCTACCCGACACTGGACTTCGGCGTGCCGTTCAGCAAGGAGCTCGGCCACTTCATCGGCCTGGACGACGGCGCGACGTTCTACACGCTGGACGTGAAGTCGATCAGCAGCGGCATCATCGTCGGCATCATCGGCCTGGGGCTGTCCGAAGCCGCCTACATGGCCGAGATCGCCCGCGCCGGCCTGCTGTCGGTGGACACCGGCCAGGAGGAGGCGGCGTCCGCGCTCGGCATGAGCCGGGGCAAGGCGATGCGCCGCATCATCCTGCCGCAGGCAATGCGGGTCATCGTGCCGCCGACCGGCAACGAGACGATCGCGATGGTCAAGGACACCTCGCTGCTGTCGGCGGTGCCGGTCTCGACCGAGCTGTTCTTCCAGGCCAACGCGGTCGCCAACTCCACCTACCTGGTCATGCCGGCGCTGATGGCCGCACTGATCTGGTATCTCGTCGTCTGCTCGGTGCTGATGATCGGACAGACCTACCTGGAGCGCTACTTCGGACGCGGCTTCGGCAGCCAGTCGAGCAACTCACGGCAGGGCGCACCCGGACGATTGCGGCAGCTGGCTCAACTCGGAGGTGGTGGCAAGTGACCGACACCCGTGACCCTCGCCCGTTGGTGCGAGCGCTCAACGTTTCCAAGCATTTCCACGGAGTCGAGGTGCTCAAGGGCATCGACCTCGACGTCGCCCCCGGCGAGGTCGTCTGCCTGCTCGGGCCGTCCGGCTCGGGCAAGACCACCTTCCTGCGGTGCATCAACCAGCTCGAGACGATCGACGGCGGCCGCATCTGGGTCGACGACGAGCTGCTCGGCCTGGAGGAGAAGAACGGCCGCCTGCTCCGGTTGCACGACAAGCGCATCGCCAAGCAGCGCAGGGAGATCGGCATGGTCTTCCAGCGCTTCAACCTCTTCCCGCACAAGACCGCCATCGCCAACGTGATGGAGGCCCCGGTGCAGGTGCGGGGTGTCGACAAGGCCACCGCCCGAGCCGAGGGTATGGCGCTGCTCGAGCGCGTCGGGCTCGGCGAACGCAGCCACCACTACCCGAGCCAACTGTCCGGCGGACAGCAGCAGCGGGTGGCGATCGCGCGAGCGCTGGCGATGAAGCCGAAGCTGATGCTCTTCGACGAGCCGACGTCGGCGCTCGACCCCGAACTCGTCGGCGAAGTGCTCGACGTGATGCGCGAACTCGCCGACGACGGCATGACGATGATCGTGGTCACCCACGAGATCGCCTTCGCCCGCGACGTGGCCGACCGGGTCGTCTTCATGGACGGCGGCGTCGAGGTGGAGTCGGGGCCGGCCCGCGAGATCATCGCCAATCCGCAGCACGAACGCACCAAGAGCTTCCTGCGCCGGATCCTCGCCGAACAGAACGAATCCGCTGTGCCGCAGGGCGGGGCCGCCGGGCCCGACGGCGGCGAGGCCGCCGGGCAGTCGGCGGGCGCTCAGGCCGAGTGAGGCTCGGTCTCGCCGTCGTGCGCGGGCGGTCGATGGAGCCGACCTATACAGGCGGCGACCGCCTCCTCGTGCTGTATGGCGCAGGCCCTCGCCCGGGACGTGCGCACGTGATCCGGCTGCCGGACGGTCCGGCCGGGCCGCGGCCGATCGCGGTCAAACGGATCACCCGGGCGGACGGCTCCGGCTGGTGGGCCGAGCGCGACAACCCCCGCGAAGGCATCGATTCGTGGCTGGTTGGCGCCATACCGCGGGAGGATGTGTTGGGGGTTGTGCTGGCCCGCCTGCCGCGGCCGCGCCGACGTCGTTAAATGCGACGGATTCGCATGTGGCGCAGTCGGGTTCAATCGCTACCCTCCCCGCGAGTAGGTTCGAATCGTGCGCGGGCCGCCCGCGTTTCGAGGGTGTCGGTTGACTTCAACCGCGCTTGAAGCGGCAGGCTCCGCCATACGTCCGAGCTAACCGACGGAAGGACCGCACATGCTTCGCCGAATCTTCGCCCGCACCATCGAGGTCAGCGCTCACTGCGACCTGCCGTGCGGCGTGTACGACCCCGCCCAGGCCCGCATCGAGGCCGAGTCGATCAAGGCCATCGTCCAGAAGGTCAACGAGAAGCCGGACGACCTCGACTTCAAGATGCGCGCCACGGTGATCAAGGAGCAGCGCTCGCAGCTGGTCAAGGAGCACCTCTGGGTGCTGTGGACCGACTACTTCAAGCCGCCGCACTTCGAGAGCTACCCGCAGCTGCACACGCTGATCAACGAGGCCACCAAGCTGGCCGGTGCCGGCGGCACCAAGGCGTCGTGGGACGTCAAGACCGCCGACGACCTGCTCGCCAAGATCGAGGAGATCTCCAACATCTTCTGGGAGACCAAGAAGGCCTGACGCGGCGCCGGCCGCCGGCCGGGTCGGCAACGGGTCCGGTAACTGGGTCGGTGACCGTCCGGCAACTGGTCCGGTAACGGCTGACTTGTCACGTCCAAAGTGGACTTGTCACGTGCTAGAGCACGTGACAAGTCCACTTTTTGTATGACGAGTCGCCCCGACTCGCGGTTGTCCACACCCCAGCACGCCACGGCCGAGCCGGCTCGCCCGATCGGAGCACACTCGATCGGCATGTCCACCGCATCGCGCAAGATCTCACTCGCCGCCCAGGACCACTGGCTCGGCATCGTCGCCCGCACCGCACTCCGGGCCCGCCTCACGACCCTGGGCGGCATCATCACCGCACGCGACCTGCGCGCGATCGGGATCAGCAGCCGTGACACCGCCCGCCTCGTGCGCGAGGGGTCGTTGCGCCGGGTCCAGCGGGGCGCTTACGTCGAGGGCAGCCTCCTCGACGCCGCCGGCCTCGACGAGCGTCGTCTGCTCGAGGCGCGCGCCTGCGTGCGGTCGTTGATGACCGACCCGCCATCGGTGGTCGCCGGTCAGCAGACCGCCCTCGCCATACACCGGCTGCCGGTGTGGCCGGTCGACCGGACGACCCACGTGGTGCGAGTCGGCGCCGGCCGCTCGCACGGCTGGTCGGGAGTGCGCGTGCACCGCAGTTTCGGCCCCAGCTCATGGGCGATGTATGACGGGGTGCCCGCGCTCGACCCGGCCTTCGCTGTGGTGTCCACCGCCGTCTGGCACGGCACCGAGTCCGGGCTCGTCGCGTGTGACGCGGCGCTGCACCAGCAACTCGTCGGGTTCGCCGAGCTGCGGCGCATTGTCGACGCCAACCCGAAACGGCCCGGCATCAATCACGCACGTCGGATGCTCGAGCTGACCGACCCGGCCGCCGAGTCGCCCGGCGAGACGCGGACTCGACTGGTATTGCTCGGAATGGGGCTTCGGTTCGTCAGCCAGCCCGGCATCCCGACGCGCATCGGCCAGTTCTTCCCCGACTTCGCACTGCCCGACGTCGGCATCCTGATCGAGTTCGACGGCGCGGTGAAGTATCGCAAGGACGGCAGCACCGCGGTCGTCGACGAGAAGGCGCGCGAGGATGCCCTGCGTGAGCAGGGGTGGCTCGTCATACGCGTGATCTGGTCCGATCTGGCCGACCCCGAGCGCCTCAGCCGGCGCATCCGCGAAGCGATCCGGCAGCGACGTTCGTGGGCGCAGATGCCGGCCTGACTCGTCACGTTCAGGTCGCACTTGTCAGTGAGTGCCGACTTGTCCAGTGAGTGCCGACTTGTCCACGTGACGGCGACTTGTCCAGTGACTGCCGACTTGTCCACCAACCGGGCACTGGTCCACCAACGGGCGACTTGTCACGTGCTCTAACACGTGACAAGTCCGCGTTTGGTGGACAAGTGCCCCCGCTGCGGACCAGTCCTCGGTAAAACCCGGCAGTAACACCCGCCACAGCGGTAACGTTTCACGGCTGCTTCACATCCGTCACCCGGAGGTAGTTGGACGATGTCGCAACACCCGAATCCCCACCAGGCGCCACCGGCCGATCGGCGCCTGCAGGTCGTCGCCGGGGTCGTCTTGCTGCTGCCGATGCTGGCCCTGGTGCCGGTCGGCTGGTACGCCAAGACCGACCCGAAGCTCGGCTCTTTCCCGTTCTTCATCTGGTACCAGATGGCGCTGGTCTTCTTCTGTGCGATCTGCACCTCGATCGCCTACGCGCTGGTCAAGAAGGCCCGGCCGCATGTGCCCTTCGAACCTGTCGGCAAGCACGCCGCCCACAGGGACGGTGAGTGAGTATGACGCAGCTCGCGCTCCTGCCCGCCGCCGCCGACCCGTCGCGCCCCGGCAACGGGGTCGACCTGCCTGCGCTCATCGTCCTGATCGCGATCTTCCTACTGGTCACCGTGCTGGGCTTCCTCGCCTCGCGCTGGCGCCGCGCGGCATCGCTGGACTCGCTCGACGAGTGGGGCCTTGGCGGCCGGTCGTTCGGCACCTGGATCACCTGGTTCCTGCTGGGCGGTGACCTCTACACGGCATACACGTTCGTCGCCGTGCCGGCCGCGATGTTCGGCGCCGGAGCGGTCAGCGGCTTCTTCGCGGTGCCCTACACGATCATCGTCTACCCGATGATCTTCTTCTTCATGTCGCGGCTGTGGTCGGTCAGTCACCGGCACGGCTACGTCACCGCCGGCGACTTCGTCCGTGGGCGCTACGGCTCCCGCGGGCTCTCGCTGGCGATCTCGATCACCGGCTTTGTCGCGACCCTGCCCTACATCGCGCTGCAGCTGGTCGGCATCCAGGCCGTGCTCGAGGTCGCGGGCGTCGGCGGCACGGGCAACTGGCTCGCCAACGACGCACCGCTCTTCATCGCGTTCGTGGTGCTCGCGGCCTACACCTACACCAGCGGTCTGCGGGCGCCGGCAATCATCGCCTTCGTCAAGGACATCCTGATCTACCTGGTGATCATCGTCGCGGTGATCTACCTGCCGCAGAAGGTCGGCGGCTGGGATGTGATCTTCAACGCCGCGCACGACAAGGCACAGACACCACCCAAGCCGGGCGCCGCGCCATTCTCCGACACCGTCGGCCCGAAGGCCCAATGGGCTTACGTGACACTGGCTTTCGGCTCCGCGATGGCGTTGTTCATGTACCCGCACTCGATCACCGCGGTGCTCTCCTCGCGCAGTCGCGACACGATCCGCAAGAACGCGTCGATCCTGCCGGCATACAGCTTTGTGCTGGCGCTGCTCGCCCTCCTCGGCTGGGTCGCGATCGCCGCGGGCACCAAGCCGATCGGGCTCAACGGCAAGCCGAACGCCCAGCTCGTGGTGCCGCAGTTGTTCGAGGATCAGTTCCCAAGTTGGTTCGCCGGCATAGCCTTCGCCGCGATCGCGATCGGCGCGCTGGTGCCGGCCGCGATCATGTCGATCGCCGCGGCCAACACCTTCACCCGCAACATCTACAAGGAGTGGCTGCGGCCGGGCGCGACGGTCGCCGAGGAGGCGCGCATCTCCAAGCTGACGTCGTTGGTGGTCAAGGTGTTCGCGCTGATCTTCGTGCTCACGATGGACAAGCAGAACGCCATCAACCTGCAGCTGCTCGGCGGCATCTGGATCCTGCAGACCTTCCCGGCGATCGTGATCGGCCTCTACACCCGGTGGCTGGACCGCTGGGCGCTGCTTGCCGGCTGGGCAGTCGCGATGATCTACGGCACCAAGCAGGCGTATGACGTCGCCTCCCCCGCCACCAAGCACTTCGGCGGATCGACCGCAGACATCCCGGTGATCGGCGAGCTCGGCTACATCGCGTTCACCGCGGTGATCCTCAACGTCATCGTCGCGGTCGTGCTGACGCTGATCCTGCGTGCGCTCAAGGTGCCGGAGGGCAAGGACGAGACGGTGGTCGTGGACTACTTCGCCGACGCCGACGACCCGCGGGTTGCGGCATACGACCCGGACCCGCTGGACGGTGCGCCGGGCGAGGGTGGCGCGGGCAAACACCGCCCGCACGCAGGCGCCGACCCCGTCTGAGGGCGAACTCGTACAGTCAAAGGTGGACTTGTCACGTGCTAGAGCACGTGACAAGTCCATCTTTACGTGACGAGTCCACCTCTACGTGACAAGTCCACGTTTACGTGACAAGTGCGGCTCTACGTGACAAGTCGATCGCGACCGGTCACCCGGATCAGCAGGTCGAGCACATTGGGGTCGTACTCGTAGCCGATGCCGAGGGTCATGCGTTCGATCGCGGCATCGCGCAGCCCGGGGTCTCCGCCGGTCAGATCCTCGAACGCGTTGCAAACCTTGATGATTCGACTGCTGACCGGGACCGGCTCGCCATACTCCTGCACCTGGCGGAACTGCACGACCTGCGCCTCGATGATGTCGGCGACCGAGTCCAGCACCTCCGTGCGGCGCACGATGTTGGCCCCCTGATCGGCGATGCCGCGCTGATCGGCCGGCGCGATGTCCACCGTGGCTCCGCCCGGGATCCGCGACCGGAGTGAAACCTGTCCGATGTCGTGCAGGCGTGCCGCATCCTCCAGGTCGCTGAGCTCCTGGTCGCTGAACTGCAGCGCCCGCCCGATGCGCAGACACAACGACGCCACCCGCTCCGAGTGACCGGCCGCCGTGTAGCCGGCGACGTCGGTCAGTCTGGACAGCGCGGCAATCGTCTGCCGCCGCGTCTCGGTCACCGCCACTCGCTGCCCCAGGGCGAAACGCAGCAGGATCAGCGGTGCGGACATCAGGGGTATGGCGAGCACGCCCAGCGGCGCCATACCGAGGCCGATCGCAACGGAAGTGGACACCACGGCGCCGATCAGCGCGGCCTCCATCGGGTCGACCCGCTGCAGGACCTGCCGGATCGGCTGCCCCTCGCGACGCCGGTACATCGTGCTCACCAACAGCACCACTCCTGCGAGCACACCGGCAAGCGCCATCGCGGCGGCCGACCTCCACCGCTCGCCGGCCCATTCGTCATAGCGATGCAACGCCGATTCGCCGCTGTAGAGCGGCAATTCGCGATAACAGAGCAACGCAACCCCGAGCGCGACCAACTGCCCGGCGAACGCCGACGGATGCGGCCAGGCGTCACCGGTCAGCCGGATGAGCACCGCACCTGCGGCGAGCCCGACGACGGCCGTGCCGAGCACTTGCATCCAGGTGTCCGGCACCAGCGCACCGGTCGGCTGCGGCCCGGTCAGCGCCAACGCCAACACGACCGACGAGGCCACCGGCGACCACGCCTCACCGCCTCCGCTCGTCAGGTGGAGCAACGAAGCAAGCGCGATCGCGATCACGAAACTGACCAGGACCACCCAGGCGCGACCGGTCGTCAGGACGTCCTGCAGCACGGCCGCCGCGACGCACAGCACCATCCCGAGAGCAAGCAGCATCGTGGACGGGCCGGGTCGAGCATCGAATCGAGCCATGGCACTCATCCGTGCGCCGGCGCGCGGGACGCCAACAGGTCGGAGGCCGACGGCAGATCGTGATCCCACACGAGCGGCGTCCTGGCCGCGGGCCGGCGGCCGCCCTCCCCGCAGAGCGCCCGCCGCACGTCGGCGGTCACCTGACCCAGTGCGGCCACGCATTCGGGGTCGAACTGGGAGCCGGCCCGCGCGCGCACCTGCTCCACGGCCGCGTCGACCCCGCCTGCCGGGTCGGCGGACACCAGGGCGCACACCGTGTCGGCGACCGCGAGGATCCGAGCCAACAGCGGTATGGCGGGACCGCGCACCCCGCCGGGGTAGCCCCGACCGTCCCACCGCTCGTGGTGGGCCTGGATCGCCGAGATTGAGTCGGCCAGGAAGGCGATGGAGGCCAGCATCTCGACGCTGCGATCGGGGTGCCGACGGATGCGGTCGAGGTCGTCCGGCAGCGGTTGCGGGCGGCCCTCACGCCGGTCCGGTGCCGGCGAGATCATCCCGACGTCGTGCAGCAGCGCGGCGAAGTGCAGCGCCTCGAACTGGCTCGGGGTCAGCCGCAGCCGGTCGCCGATCAACTCGCACACCGCCGCAACCTGCTGGTTGCGGCCGCGCCGCGCGGGTTCGCGCGCGTCGACCGCCGCAACCAGACTCGCCACCGTCCGCTCGTGTGAGATCGCCTCCGCGCGCTGCTGCAGGTAGGACCACTGGGCGAAGACCAACGGGACCAGGATGACCACCATCGACGCCGGCCCGAGTTCAGCGGCATCCCAGAGCACGACGGCGAGGAAGGAGACCACGCCATACCCCAGGTAGGTGCGCCACACCTGCTGTACGACGCGACGTGCGGTCAGCAGGGTCGATGGTCCGCCGGTGACCGAGATGACGAGCCCGACGCACAGCACGTTGCAGATCAGCATGACGATGGTGGCCACGGTCAGCGGCAACAACTCATGCTGCAGGAGACCGAGCGGAGACAGCGCGCGGCTCGGCTGGATCACGCCCCGCGCTGCAAGGAACGCAAAACCACCGACAACGCCGATCAAGGCATTGGTCAGCGCGTTGAACAGCGTCGGGAGCAACGGCGTCGACCGCAACATCCCCCAGGGCGCGGCGAGCCCGACGACCGCCGCGCCGAGCGGTCCGCTGAGCGCGATCGCCGCACCGAGCAGGATCGAAGTGAGCGAGACGTTCGCCTCGACCGCGCGCAGGTTGGTCGCCTGCAACAAGAACGCCAGCAGCGCGAGCAGCAGGGCCGGCACCGGGTCGAAGTAGCGTCCGTGAGCGACCGCAACGTAGCCGCCCACCAGGATGACGAGGGTGCCGGCAAGACCGCCGACCACGCGCCAGGCCGCGGTGTTCTTGCTCACGCTCGCGCTACGTCGTCGGTGTCCGGCAGGGCTTTCACGGTTGCCAGGATGGCACCGTCAGGCAGTTCGGACTACGTCGGATTCCAACCGACCGTGTCGGGATTGACAGTCTGGCTGCCGGCCAGCCCGGCGAGCAGCAGTGCCTGCAGAGTCGCAGCGTCCATCAGACAAATCATCCTTTCCGCGCACCCAGGAGGGGAAACCGGAAGGCAGACCGGTTACCCACGTAAACGGCCGAGAACCTCGGCACGGCAATCGTCTCACGGCCGGACGCAACTTCCTACCGCGTAAGCGCTCACAGGCAAGGAGTTGACCAATTCTTTACGGTGCGGTCGGTGTGCGATGATGGTGCGGTTCGCCGCCTTCGGGCGGCTTTTCGATCTGCCGCAGCACATCCCGAGGAGAAGTCATGAGCAAGCGCGCCCGCAAGCGTCGCTCCCGCAAGGGCAAGGCCGCCAACCACGGCAAGAAGCCCAACGCCTGAGCGCCCCGAAGCAACAGCGTCATACAGACGAGAAGGGGAGGCACACCGTGCGGTGTGCCTCCCCTTCTCGTCTAGGTATGGCGTCAGGCTTCGCGGACCCGGACGGTCGTCACCTGCACGCTGGTGATCCGGGTGAGGATCTGCGCGCGCAGTGCGTCGGGCGCTTGCTCGCATGCGCACGAACGACGCACGAGCGCCTTCAGCAACGCATCGAGCTCGTACTCATCCAGGCACGGCGGGCACCCGTCGAGGTGCTCCTTGAGCCGAGTGCGACCTTCGTCGTCCAACTCACCGTCGAGGTACTGGAAAATCCGCGAAACGTAATCGCTGCATTCGGCGCCCATCAGGAAGACGCCCCTTCCTTGATAAATCCGCGCTCGACGGCGTAATCGGTGAGCAGTTCGCGTAGCTGTCGGCGACCGCGGTGCAGTCGCGACATCACCGTGCCGATCGGCGTATCCATGATTTCGGCGATCTCCTTGTAGGAGAATCCTTCGACGTCGGCCAGGTAGACGGCCAACCGGAAGTCTTCGGGCACCTCCTGCAGCGCGCGCTTGACGTCGCTGTCGGGCAGGTGGTCCAGCGCCTCGGTCTCAGCCGACCGCAACCCGCGCGAGGTGTGGGCCTCGGCCCGCGCCAGCTGGTAGTCCTCGATCTCGGCCGCGTCGGACTGCTGCGGCTGACGCTGCCGCTTGCGGTAGCTGTTGATGTAGGTGTTGGTCAGGATGCGGTAGAGCCAGGCCTTGAGGTTGGTGCCGGGCTTGTACTGGTGGAACGCCGCGAAGGCCTTGGCGAACGTCTCCTGCACCAGGTCCTCGGCGTCGGCCGGATTGCGGGTGGTGCGCAGCGCGGCGCTGTAGAGCTGGTCCAGGTAGGGCATCGCGTCACGCTCGAAGCGAGTGGCGCGCTCGGCCTCGGACTCGGCGGACACGTCGAGGTTGGGGTCCTCGGCGGGCCGGTCCTGGGTCTCACCGGATTGAGTGGTCATTGGGGTCAACCCTAGTCCCGCCGCGCGTTGCGGGTCGGCGGTGGCAGTCAACGGTCCGGCACCCGAGCCGCTCGGCTCGGACAGCGTCATCGGGGCGTGCAGCAAGCTTGACTCCTGGAAGCGATCGTCCATTGGTCGTGACACTGCCCTCAACGTCGCGGCACCCGCTCGGCATTCCCGCGAGATTCCACCGGGCGCCCCGCCGGCCCGCGGGTGAGCCCACGGCAGATGAATAGTAGGTGTGCCAAAGGCGGCGAACATCCGGTTAATTTGCAAATAATCGACCGCTTTTGCAAACCCGCCGCCAGCGACCACGTGACCCTGCACACGTTCCTGGGAACCTGCCTTGACGACCGTGCGAGCCGGCGATAATTTCTTCGATCGTGACCTTCGTGATCTACGCCGTTGCCGCCATCTACGCGGTGTCGATCGTGTTCGTGGCCACCCTGCTCGGCAGCACGCTGTGGACCGAGCGCCGTGCCGCGCGCGACAAGGCCACGGTCACCACGGTGGCGCCGGTCGTCGCCGATGCGGAGCTGGCCGAGGAAGCCCGCCGCACCAGCGTCGCCTGACGGCCCGCTGTCACCCGGCCCTCACACCCGGTCAGAACTCCTCGCGCAGCGCGGGCACGACATCCTGGCTGAATTGCTCCAGGAAACGGCGCTGGTCCTGCCCGGGTCCGTGCACCACCAGGTGGGTGAAGCCGAGATCGACATACGGGCGGACGCCGTCGACGACGGTCTGCGCGTCGGACGCGACAATCCACCGTGAGGCGATCTGCTCGATCGGCAGCGCGTCGGCCGCCCGCTCCATCTCCACCGGGTCGTCGATGCTGTGCTTCTGCTCGGGGGTGAGCGCGAGCGGCGCCCAGAAGCGGGTGTTCTCCAGCGCGCGGTCGGGGTCGCGGTCGTAGGAGATCTTCACCTCGAGCAACTGCTCGACCGAGCCCGGCGCCCGCTTGCCCAGCTCCTCCCCCTCGCGCATCGCGGGGACGAGCTTGTCGGCATACAGCTCCATGCCCTTGCCGGAGGTGACGATCATCCCGTCGCCCATCCGGCCGGCGTACTTGGCGACGGTCGGGCCGCCGGCTGCGATGTAGACCGGGATCGGCTGCTCGGGACGGTCGTAGATGGTCGCGTCGACCGTGCGGTAGTAGTCGCCGTCGAAGCTGACGCGGCCCTTGGTCCAAAGCTGCCGCATGAGCCGCACCGACTCGCGCAGCCGGGCGAACCGCTCCTTGAACTCCGGCCAGTCCTGTTGCCCGACCGCGATCTCGTTGAGCGCCTCGCCGGTGCCGAAGCCGGCGATGACGCGGCCCGGGTAGAGGCAGCCCATGGTGGCGAAGGTCTGGGCGAGCACCGCCGGGTTGTAGCGGAAGGTCGGCGTCAGCACCGAGGTGCCGAGCTTGATCCGCTCGGTGCGGGCGCCGGCCGCGGCCATCCAGGTGAGTGCGTGCGGCGCGTGGCCGCCCTCGTGCCGCCACGGCTGGAAGTGGTCGGAGGCGAACGCGCTGTCCAGTCCGACGCGTTCGGCCTCGACGGCCAGGTCGACGAGCTCCTTGGGGGCGAACTGCTCTGCGGATGCTTTGTATCCGATGGTCAGCGTCATGTGGTCAAACGTACGCCGGAGACCCGCGCGTCCCGTAAGCGACCGTGACGCGGGGCGCACCCCCGCTTACGAGATGGTGGCGAGCCAGTCGCGGGCGGCGGCGAGCACCTCGTCGGCGCCGCGAGCCAGGGAGTGGTCTCCGGTGACCGGCGCGATGGTCGGCGCCGGCCCGAGCGCGGCGCGCACCTCACCCGGGTCGCCGAACGGGTCCCGCCTTCCTTGTATGACGCACAGCGGCAGCCCCGCCTGCAGCACTTCCTGCGCCTCGAACGCCCGCGACTTGTCGGGCTTGCCGGGCGGGTGCAGCGGGAAGGACAGCGCCAGCACGGCGTCGGCGCCGACCTCTGCGGCGGTGCGGCAGGCGACCCGCGCCCCGGCCGAACGACCGCCGGTCACGAGCGGACCGGGGATGGCCCAACGGCCCTCGCGCAGCGCGGCGATAATCGGAATCCACGCAGCATCAAGGGTTTTCGGTGGTGTCGCGACCTTCCTGCCTGCGACCCGCCACGGCTGCTCGACCCGCACGTAGGTCCAGCCGTCGTCGACCAGTGCGCGCAGGGCGACGAGGTCGGCGGCGTCGATGCCGCCGCCGGCGCCGTGACTGACGACCACGCTGCCGCGGGCCGGTGTTGCCCGTGGGGGACGCTCGACATACGCCCGGGCGGGGCCGTGCGGGGTGTCGATCGTGCGCGGCTTGGGGGTGCTCATGGCTGCAGGACCTCGCCGGTCATCGGGTCGACGACACCGTCGAGCTGGTCGGCGGGGGCCGGCGCGATCAAGTCGGCGCCGTTGTTGCGGCCGGAGCCGACGGCCTTGCCGACCGGCCACGCCTCGAACCGGCCGGCGGGCTCGGGCTCCAGCAGCGCGCGGACCGCATCGGGGTCGGTGGTGGCCGGGTCGAGCCAGTGCGACCAGCGGTCCTTGTCGAGCACGAGCGGCTGCCGGTCGTGGATGCGGTCGAGCCCGGGCTCGGCCGCGGTCGTCACGATCGCGTAGCTGACCAGCCAGGCGTTGGCGTCGTCGTCGGCGAGGCTCTTGTCCCGCCAGAACTCGTAAACGCCTGCAAACGCTATGGGTTCGTCGTCGGCGCGGTGGATGTAGAACGGCTGCTTGCGCGGCTTGCCCTTGCTGTCGGTGGCGGTCGGGCTGGCCTGCCATTCGTACCAGCCGTCGGCCGGCACCAGGCAGCGCCGCGCGAGCGCTGCCTTGGCGTAGGCACCCTTGTCGAGCAGCGTCTCGGCGCGGGCGTTGATCATCCGCAACCCCACCTTGGTGTCCTTGGCCCAGCTCGGCACCAGTCCCCAGGTGAGCAGCCGCAGCTGCCGCTGCGGGTCCGCGTCGGGCTGGTCGCGGGGAGTCCGCGTGAGGACGACCGGCGCCTGCTTGGTCGGCGCCATGTTCCAGTCCGGCGTGCCCGCGGGCGGGTCCTGCGGGTTGACCAGCACCGACCGGGTGCGTTCGTCGGTGCGGTCGACGTCGATCTCGAAGTCGTCGACGAGGTCGTCTGGTGCGAAGCTCGCGGCATACCGGCCACACATGGGTGCCAGCGTATGCCGGGGCGCGTGCACACCCCGAAACCGTTTCGACTTATGCACGCCCCCAGCCCGCCAGAGCGTGCACACCCCGCAACCGTTTCGACTTATGCACGCCCCCGGCACGCCCCACGCCCCCGGCCCCGGCCGCTCAGCCCGCACACACGCCCACCGCGCCGCGCCGGAGAATCGGTAGCCTGTAGCGCAACATGAGTGCTGATCCTGCGCATCCGACCTCCACCGCCACCGTCGCTGCGGGCGACTGGCTTGCTCCGCTCGCCCGGCAGCCGCTCGACGCGGTCGTCACGGTGCCGGGCAGCAAGTCGCTCA
Organism: Flexivirga meconopsidis; assembly: GCF_026162425.1. Lineage (GTDB taxonomy): Bacteria > Actinomycetota > Actinomycetes > Actinomycetales > Dermatophilaceae > Flexivirga > Flexivirga meconopsidis. Next base: position 900,804 of record NZ_JAOBQJ010000002.1, read on the forward strand.
CCAACCGCTATCTGGTGCTCGCCGCCCTCGCCAAGGAGTCCTCCAGGCTGGTGCGGCCCCTCCGCTCGCGGGACAGCACGCTGATGTGCGAGGCGCTGCAGGCACTCGGCACGCAGATCGAGACCACCGACGACGACACCGAGTGGATCATCCAACCCGCCCAGCTGCACGGCCCTGCCGCAATCGACTGCGGGCTGGCCGGGACGGTGATGCGATTCCTGCCGCCGGTCGCCGCGTTGGCCGACGGCACAGTCGAATTCGACGGTGACCAAGCCGCCCGCCGACGGCCGATGGGTCCGGTGCTCGAGGCGCTGCGCAGCCTCGGCGTCGACGTGAGCGGCGACGCGCTGCCCTTCCAGCTCACCGGCAACGGGCAAATCAGCGGCGGCACCGTGCGCATCGATGCGTCCGGATCGTCGCAGTTCGTCAGTGCGCTCCTGCTGGCCGGAGCCCGATACGACGACGGCATCACGGTGATCCACGAGGGCAAACCACTCCCCTCCCTGCCGCACATCGCGATGACTGTCGAGGTGCTGCGCGACGCCGGCGTGCTCGTCGACGACTCCGAGCCCAACCGGTGGCGGGTGGAGCCGTCCGAGATCAACGCCCTCGACCTGGAGGTCGAGCCCGACCTGTCCAACGCGGCGGCGTTCCTCGCGGCTGCGGCGGTCGCCGGCGGGAGCGTCACCGTGCCCGGCTGGCCGCACGCCACCACCCAGGCCGGCGACCACATCCGGGAGATCCTGCAGCAGTTCGGCGCCGAGATGCAGCTCGGCCGCGACGGCCTGACCGTGCGCGGCACCGGCAGCCTGCAGGCGGTCGACCTCGACCTGCACGACGCGAGTGAGTTGACCCCGGTCGTCGCGGCGGTCGCGGCGTTTGCGGATGCCCCGTCATACCTGCGGGGCGTGGCGCACATCCGCGGTCACGAGACCGACCGGCTGGCCGCCCTGTCGACCGAGCTCAACCGGCTCGGCGGTGACGTCGGCGAGCTGGACGATGGCCTCGTCATACGCCCGAAACCGTTGCACGGCAGTCTTTTCCAGACCTACGGCGACCACCGCATGGTGATGGCGGCTGCTGTGCTCGGGCTGCGCGTGCCCGATCTGGTGGTGCACGACGCCGGCACTGTCGCCAAGACGATGCCCGACTTCCAGTCGCGCTGGACGCAGCTGGTCGGGGCCTGAGGCGTGCCCCGCGGCAGACGGTCGTATGACGAGAGCGACGTCCGCGTGCGGCCCAGCCGGCGCGGCAGCCGTCCCCGCACCAAGGAGCGCCCGAAGCACGAGGACGCCCGCATCGGGCTGGTGACCACGGTCGACCGTGGCCGCTGGACCTGTCTGGTCGACGATCACGAGGTCATCGCGATGCGCGCCCGTGAGCTCGGGCGCACCAGCACAGTGGTCGGTGACCGGGTCGCACTGGTCGGCGACACCACCGGCGACCCCGGCACGTTGGCCCGGATCGTGCGGGTCGAGCCGCGCAGCAGCGTGCTGCGCCGCACCGCCGACGACACCGATCCCTACGAGCGGGTGATCGTCGCCAACGCCGACCAGCTCGCGATCGTGACCGCGCTCGCCGACCCTCCCCCACGCACGGGCATGATCGACCGGTGCCTGGTCGCGGCATACGACGCAGGTGTCGAACCCCTGCTGGTCCTGACCAAGGCCGACCTGGCACCGGCTGACGAATTCCTTTCCAATTACTCGGGATTGGACGTGCCGCACGTAATCACCTCGGCATCGACCGACGACGTGACCGGTCTCGCCGAGTTGCGCGACCGGCTCGATGACCGGATGACCGTGCTCGTCGGGCACTCCGGCGTCGGCAAGTCGACGCTGGTCAACGCGCTGGTGCCGGGCGTCGACCGCGCCACCGGCCACGTCAACGCGGTGACCGGGCGTGGGCGGCATACCTCCTCCTCGGCGATCGCGCTGCCGCTGCCCGACGGCGGCTGGGTGATCGACACCCCCGGGGTCCGGTCGTTCGGCCTTGCGCACGTGGACCTCGCCCGGATCGTCGCCAACTTCCCCGATCTTGCGGCCGGCACGCAGAACTGCCCGCGCGGCTGCACCCACCTCGAGCCCGACTGCGCGCTCGACCAGTGGGTCGAGGACGGGCACGCCGGGCCCTCCGGCGCCACCCGCCTGGCGTCGCTGCGCCGGCTGCTGCGCTCCAAGTCCGGCGCGACGGACACGGCCGACGAGACCGAGGACAGCTGACCCGATGGCGTCCGGTGTCACAGACGCGGTCGGTCGTCAGCTGCTCGCCTTCGCCGAGGTCAAACCCGCACCGGGCCGGTGGAAATTCGCCCTGCACGCGACCGCGATCACCGCGGTCGCGGTGGTGCTGATCAGCTTCCTGCTCGGCCCCAGCCTGGGGCTGGTCGGCCTCACCGGCGCGTTCCTCGGCATCGTCGCCCCGGCCCGCCCGATCCGCTCCCGCCTCGCGATCCTCGCCTGCATGGACGCGACGTATGTCGTCTGCGTCGCGCTCGGGGCCGCAGTCGGCAGCGACCCACTGCTGCTCACTCTGGTGCTGACCGCGATCGCGACCACCACGGTGCTGGTCTACAACACGCTCGTGGCCGAGCCGCCCGGTGCGATGTTCTTGATCATCGGGCCTGCGATCGCGTCCTACCTGCCGACCGCGGGGCTGGGCGCCGGCAAGATCATCGCGGTCGCGGCGATCGGTTGCGTGAGCGCGTCGATCGCCTCGCTGCTGTTGCAGCTGGCCCGGCCCCGGCAGGCCGAGCAGGAGGCGCTGGATGCAGCCGAGGAGGCGGCTGCGGCATACGTCGACGCGGACCGGCGGGTCACCCCGCGCAAGGACCTGGCGCGGCTGCGGGACCAAGCGTTCGCAGCGGTTTTCGTCGCATCGATGATCCTCGAGGACGCCGTCGGGCGGCAGCCTCGGTTGGCGAAGTGGCGTCGGATGAACGCCCACCTGCGTCAGCTGCACCTGGCGATCATCCAGCAGGTGGCCAAGGTGCATCTGCCCGGCAGCGAGGTCGTGGTCAGCGGCGTCGAGCAGCGTCGCTACCTGGGCCGGCCCGACCTGACCTACCTGTTGCGGTGGGGCATGTCGCGGTCGTCGCTGCCGTGGCTGGCGTCCCGTCGCATCGGCGCCGCGGTGCTGATCACCTGCGCGATCTCCTACGGGTTGCACATCGGCCATCCGTACTGGGCGGTGATGACGACGGCGCTGGTCATGTCGGTGACCGCCGATCGGCTGTCGCTCACCCACCGGGCCCTGCACCGGCTGGCCGGCACGGTCGTCGGGATCGGCGCGTTCTTCCTCATCCACGCGCTGCACCCGCGCGGCGCGGCGATCGTGGTGATCGCGTTGGTGCTGGTCTTCTGCATCCAGCTCCTCGCGGTGCGCAACTACGCGCTCGCGGTGATCTTCGTGACACCGATGGCGCTGATGATCAGCACCGCCGCCAATCCCTACAAGCCGATCGGCGACGTCGTCGGCGAGCGCATGCTGGAGACGCTGGTCGGCGCGGGTGTCTCGGTGGCCGTCATCTGGGTCACCGGGCATCGCGCTCCGATTGCATTGGTACGACGGCAGTTTCGGCGGACCCTGCGCTCGCTGGAGCGCCTGCTCCTCGCCATCGCGGACGGTGCGTCCTCCTCGCCTGCCGGTTACGAGGCGCGCCGGGACCTCGCCTTCGAGCAGCTCCAGAGCTCGCGCATCCTGCAGATCGCGCAGACCGACCTGCCGGACCAGCTGGTCGACTGGGGCGAGCTGGAGACCGCTCTCAACGAGCTGAGTTACGTGGTGCTCGCCGCGTGCTGGACCAAGGACCCGCCTGCGGCCATCGACGCCGACCGGATGGCGGGGCTGCTCGCCCGTCTCATCGCCGGGCTGCCGCCGATCGGCACGACCCCGGTGGACGCTCACACGATCGCGCTCGGACTGCGCAGGATCCGCGAGGTCGCCACCCGCGGGTGACGCAGGTCTCGCCGCACCTGAACAATCGGTGAACTACCACGGAGTCATATGTTCCCAACTTGCACCACGCCGAGGGACCCCCGTCATACTCAATAGTTGTGAGTGCTGAACTCTTCATCCTCATCCTGCTGATCGTCACGGCGGTGGGGTTCGACTTCACCAACGGCTTCCATGACACCGGCAACGCGATGGCGACCTCGATCGCGACCGGGGCCCTGAAGCCCAAGGTCGCGGTGGCCCTGTCGGCCGTGCTCAACCTGATCGGCGGCTTTCTCTCGGTCGAAGTCGCGGTTACCGTCACCACGTCGGTGCTGAAGATTCAGAACAAGTCCGGCAGCCTGATCGACGGACTCGACGCCGAGAAGGCGATGTTCATCATCTTTGCCGGGCTCATCGGCGGCATCCTGTGGAACCTGCTGACCTGGTTGTTCGGCCTGCCGAGCAGCTCCTCGCACGCACTCTTCGGCGGCCTCATCGGCGCCGGACTGGCCGCGATCGGATCGAGCGGCATCAACTGGGACGGCCTCGTGGTCAAGGTGATCATCCCCGCACTGCTCTCCCCGATCATCGCCGGCGGCGTCGCGGCGGTCGGCACGTTCCTGGTCTACGCGGTCACCAAGAACGTCCGAAAGAAGAAGAAGGACCACGGTTTTCGCTGGGGCCAGGTCGCGACTGCGTCGCTCGTATCGCTCGCGCACGGCACCGGTGACGCCCAGAAGACGATGGGCGTGATCGCCCTCGCGCTGATCGCCCACGGCACGCTGAGCGACGCCGAGATCGAGCAGAACGGCCTGCCGGTCTGGATCATCGTGCTGTGCGCCGGCGCGATTGCACTCGGCACCTACATCGGCGGCTGGCGCGTCATCCGCACCCTCGGCAAGGGCCTGGTCGAGATCGAGGCGCCGCAGGGTATGGCGGCCGAAGCCTCGTCGGCGGCGATCATCCTCACCTCCAGCAACCTCGGTATGGCGCTGTCGACCACCCACGTGGCCACCGGCTCGATCATGGGCAGCGGCGTCGGCAAGCCGGGTGCGAAGGTCCGTTGGGCGGTCGCCGGGCGAATGGCGGCGGGCTGGGTCATCACGCTGCCGTGCGCGGCCATCGGCGGCGCGGTCACCTACTTCATCGGCCACCTCGTCGGCGGCGCCGCCGGCGCGGTGGTCATCTTCCTGCTGCTGGTGGCGCTCGCCGGCTACATCTACCACCGCGCCCAGCAGCAGAAGGTCAACGCCGACAACGTCAACGCCGAGTGGGACGAGGACTCCAACAGCGTGGTGCCGGCGGACAAGTCCACCAAGCCGAAGGTGCCGGTCGCCTGAAAGGGCGCCCCGTCATACGGAAAGAGGAAGCATGGACATCGACTGGGCGACCATCGCCGACGGCACCGGCAAGGTGATCGTGGCCGGCCTGCTCTTCGGCGCCGGACTGCCGTTGCTCTTCTCGCTCGGCATCCGCCTGTGGGACATCGGCTCCGGCGGTGAGCACGCCGACGGCACGGTGACCGCGGGCAAGCCCGCCGCGCTGTACGCCGCGTACGCGGTCTTCGCGGTCGTGGCCGCGGCGATCGTGATCGGCGTGCTCTACATCACCCAGAAGAGCATCGACCACTACCTCGGCATCCAGCTCTTCTGATGACGGTCAACCCACTCATCTCGGTCGTCGACTGGCTGCGCAAGGGCTACCCGGAAGGCATTCCGCCCAAAGACTTTCCGCCGTTGCTGGCGCTGCTGCAGCGGTCGCTGAGCCCGGAAGAGGTGCAGGCGGTCTGCGCGCAGGTCATCGCCGATAACCCGGACGGCGCGATCGCCCGGGAGCACGTCGCGAGTGCGGTGCAGCAGATCAAGGACGCACCGCCGAGCGACGAGGAGATCAACGAGATCGCGTCGCGGCTGGCCGCGGTCGGCTGGCCCCTGTCGATCCCGGACGAGCAAGAGGACGACCCGAGCGGCTCCGGCTGGCCACCGGTCTTCCAGCGCATCCTCGGATGGTTGCGTGCGGGTTACCCGGACGGCGTCCCACCGACCGACTTCCCGCCGATCCTTGCGCTGCTGCAACGCCGGCTGACCAAGGACGAGGTCAAGCAGGTCGCCCGCGAACTCATCGCCGGGGAGAAGGCCGGTGGCGCCGGCGTCGACGGTGCCGACAAGACGCCGATCTCAGAGGAAGACGCGCAGGCGCTGATCCAGCAGGTGGCCGGAGTCGCGCCGAGCGAGGACGATCTGGACCGGGTGCGCGCCCGACTCGCCAAGAAGGGCTGGCCGCTGGTTTAGTGCCTCGGGGCCGTAGGTTCTTGGGTTATGCCGACGTATGACGATGACCTGCGCCTCGCCCACGTGCTGGCCGATGCCGTGGAGCCGATCACGATGGACCGGTTCCGGGCCGAAGACCTGCAGGTCAGCGCCAAGCCCGACCTCACGCCGGTGACCGATGCCGACGTTGCCGTCGAAGAGACGATTCGATCGCAACTGCGGCGTAGCCGCCCGCGGGACGCGATGCTCGGCGAGGAACAGGGCCTGCAGGGCAGCGGCCCGCGCCAGTGGGTAGTCGACCCGATCGACGGCACCAAGAACTTCGTGCGCGGAGTGCCGGTGTGGGCGACGCTGATCGCCCTGGTCGACGACGGTGTGCCGGTCGTCGGTCTGGTCGCCGCGCCAGCCTTGGGACGTCGTTGGTGGGCCGGAATCGGCACCGGCGCGTGGAGCGGCCGGTCGTTGTCGGGTGCCAAACGTATTGCGGTCTCTGGGGTTTCGAAGCTGTCGGATGCCTCGGCCTCGATCGCGGGGTGGTCGACGTGGGGCGAGCTCGGCCGCCGGGCGGCACTCGTGGAGTTGCTCGACGAGTGCTGGCGAGTGCGCGGCTACGGCGACTTCTGGGGGCACATGCTGGTCGCCGAGGGGGCGGTCGACTTCGCGCCGGAGCCGGAGCTCGAGCTCTACGACATGGCCGCGCTCGCGCCGATCGTCACCGAAGCCGGCGGCCGGTTCACCGGCCTGGACGGGGCGGACGGCCCCTGGAGCGGCAACGCGCTGTCCAGCAACGGACTGCTGCACGACCAAGTGCTCGCGCGGCTGGGTGGCTGAGGCGCGCGCAGGCCCGGGCGGCCGGGGGGGCGGCGGCGCGGCGGCGGCGCGGCGGCGTGCACAAGGCGCAACCGTTTCGAGTTATGCACACCAACCCGCCGCAACCCGCGCACAAACCGCAACCGTTTCGACTTATGCACGCCAACCCGCCGCACCCCGCGCACAAACCGCAACCGTTTCGACTTATGCACACCAACCCGCCGCACCCCGCGCACAAACCGCAACCGTTTCGACTTATGCACACCAACCCGCCGCACCCCGCGCACAAACCGCAACCGTTTCGACTTATGCACACCAACCCGACGCAACCCGCAACCGTTTCGAGTTATGCACGCGATCCCCCGAAACCCTCCCCGCACCCCATTCCCGGGACGACTTCGATTTCGAAACACCTGCGTGGCACACTGGCCGGAGCGTCCCAGCGCGGGGTCGGAAGCGCCCCGCCGCGGCGTCCCACCGCATGTTTCGAAGGAGCCAGCCATGACGGTCACGTCCACCGAGATCCCCCAGCGCCGTGAGCTGAAGACGGCGCTGCCGGGCCCGAAGTCGCAGGAGCTCGCCGCGCGCCGCTCGTCGGTGGTCGCCGGTGGCGTCTCCTCCACGCTGCCGGTCTATGTCGCCCGCGCCGGTGGCGGTGTGGTCGAGGACGTCGACGGCAACACGCTGATCGACCTCGGCTCCGGCATCGCGGTGACGACGGTCGGCAACTCCGCACCGCGCGTGGTCGACCAGGTGAGCGACCAGGTCGCCGACTTCACCCACACCTGCTTCATGATCAGCCCCTACGAGGAGTACGTCGCGGTCGCCGAGAAGCTCGCCGAACTGACGCCGGGCGACCACGCCAAGAAGTCGGCGTTGTTCAACTCCGGTGCCGAGGCGGTCGAGAACGCCGTCAAGATCGCGCGCTACGCCACCGGCCGGCAGGCGGTCGTCGCGGTCGACCACGCCTACCACGGCCGCACCAACCTCACGATGGCGCTGACCGCGAAGGCGATGCCCTACAAGAAGGGCTTCGGGCCGTTCGCGTCCGACATCTACCGGGTGCCCACGTCATACCCGTTCCGTGACCCGGAGGGCATGACGGGCGAGCAGGCCGCGCAGCGTGCCATCACCATGGCGGAGAAGGCCGTCGGTGCCGACCAGATCGCGGCGTTCATCATGGAGCCGATCCAGGGCGAGGGCGGCTTCATCGTGCCGGCGCCGGGTTTCCTTGCCGCTATTGCCGATTGGTGCAAGGCCAATGGCATCGTCTTCATCGCCGACGAGGTGCAGAGTGGCTTCGCACGCACCGGCGAGTGGTTCGCGGTCGATCACGAGGGCGTGGTGCCCGACCTGGTCACCACCGCCAAGGGCATCGCCGGTGGCCTGCCGCTCGCCGCGGTGACCGGTCGCGCCGAGCTGATGGACGCCGTGCACCCGGGCGGACTCGGTGGCACGTATGGCGGCAACCCGGTCGCCTGCGCCGCAGCGCTCGGTGCGATCGACACGATGGAGCAGGACGGTCTGCTTGGCCGCGCTGCCGAGATCGAGCGGGTCGCGACCGCCAAGCTGCGCGAGCTGCAGGCGAAAACCCCTGCCATCGGTGACATTCGGGGCCGCGGCGGCATGCTGGCGATCGAGATCGTGCAGCCGGGCACCAAGGATCCGGACGCCGAGCTGACGGCAGCCGTCGCCAAGCGCTGCCACGAGCAGGGCGTGATCATCCTGACCTGCGGCACGTTCGGCAACGTCATCCGCCTCCTGCCGCCGCTGGTGATCAGCGACGAGCTGCTGGTCGAGGGGCTGCAGGTGCTGGGCGACGCATTCGCCGAGCTCGGCTGACCTTTACCCGCGGCACCGGGCGAGCGTGCTGGCTCTGGCGACCGAACTCGCGAAAGCTCCTGCGCCACAACGGCATCAGCGACACCGCGAAGTAGGCGACGCCGGTCGTGAGCACCGCCGCCCGGAGCCCGACGGCACTCACCAGCACCCCGCCGAGCAATCCGCCGAAAGGGATCAGCGACCAGCACAACGAGGTGCTGAGCGCGCTCACCCGACCCACGAGAGGCGCCGGGATCCGCTCGAAGATCACCGCACCGAGCACGGGATTGCAGAAGCCGGAAAGGAATCCGCCGACCGTCAGGACGACGGTCATCACCCACACGGGCAGGTCGAACGCGAACAGCGCGAAGCGCGGCAGACCCACCACGAGAAATCCGGCGAGGTAGACCGGCAGCCGCGGCAGCCGTTCCCCCAGCGCCGCTGCCGTCAGCGAGCCGAGGATCGAAGGTCCGGAGAGCGCGGCGAGCACCAGGCCGACGACTCCAGCACCGCGCCCGGTGTCGTGGGCCCAGACCGGCAGCAGGAGAGCGCTCCACGCCTGGTCCAGCAGGTTGGTCAGCGACACCATGATGGTGATGCCGACGAGCACCGAATCACCGCGCAGAAACTGCCACCCAGCGCGCAGGTCGACGAGGTATGACGACCGGGCGTCCCGACCGTCAGCGGACGGGTCCGATTGCGGCACAAGCAGGCCGATGCAGGTCGCGGCGACGGCGAAGGTGAACGCGTTGATGAGCAACGCCTGTGGTGCACCGACGAACGCCACGACCGCTCCCGCGGCTGCCGCACCGACGGTGCCGCCGAGCCGCTCGATCGCTCCGGAGATCCCGGTCACTCGCTCCAACGGCAACCCGGCCGCGTTCGCGACCGCGGGCACCAGCGCCTGTTTGGCACCGTCCGACGGCCCGCGCACCAGACCCATGAGCACGGCGATCGGCACCAGAACCGCCAGGTGCAGCCAGCCCAGCCAGTGCAGCACCGGCACCAGCGCCACGATCGGCACGCTGCACGAGTCTGCAGTGACCGCAACGCGTTTGGCGCCGACGCGATCGACGACCGGACCACCGAGCGCCTTGGCCGCGACATACGGCAGCATCTCCGCGAAGCCGACGATGCCGGTCCAAGCCACTGAGCCGGTCGTGGTCAGCACGAGCCACGGCACCGCGATCTGCGCGAGCCGGGTGCCCGAGACCGAGAAGGTCTCGGCGACTGCCAGTCCGACGAACGGCTTGCGGCTGCTCATGATTCGTCGTCGTCAGGGTGCACCAAGGTGCCCGGCCGCGGGAAGGCGTGAAACTGGAAGGTCACCAGCGCTGCGTCGTCGGTCTCAGCATCCTGCGCGGTGCCTTCGGCGAGGACCTGGTGCACCGCGTCCTTGATCCGGCGGACCTGATCCGGCGTGAGCCGCGCGTTCCAGTCACTCGCCTCGACCAGGTCCTGCCACTGGCGCGGCAACTCCTCGACCTCGGCTGCGGCCCGCTCGATGTCCTGGGAGGCAGACCGTGCGACGAGCGCGTGGTAGCTGCCCAGCACCGCCCGCTCCTCCGGATCGTCCACCGCCGACGGTTCGGTGTTGGTGGTCCGGTGTGCCGCCTTCCACCAACGGTCGCGCTTGCTGCCCCGCGAGTCGTCGTCGGTGATCAGGCCGGCCTCGGCGAGTTGCCGCAGGTGGTAGCTGGTCGCACCGGAGTTGACGCCGAGGCGCTGCGCGAGCTGCGACGCGGTCGCCGGCCCGTCGATGCGCAGCATGCCGAGCATGCGCAACCGCACCGGGTGGGCGAGCGCCTTGAGCTGCCCGAGATCAGGCTCGACACGGGCGCTCCGGGTCGGCGGGTTCGCATCGGGCGAGCGGTTCGTCATACCCGCAGGTTAGGACTGCAAAGAGGTGTTTGCAAACATTTCTTCGCAGTCCTACCGGTGGACGCGTACGCCCTACGCCGTGGCGGGGCCGTCCTTTGGACCCTTGCCGGGCCGCTTCGGCAACCGCTTGCGCAGGGCGCGGACGATCTCCTTGGCCTCTTCCTTGGTCGCGGCCGCGGGCGGCGAGCCCCACATCTTGCGACCGTTGGGCTCGGCGAGGAAGGCCACCGAGACGATGCCGATCAGACCGGCGGCGACCAGGTAGTAGCCCGGCCAGTTGAGATCTCCCGTCGCGCTGACGAGTGCACCGACGACGACCGACGTCGTACCGGCGAACAGTGAGATCGACACGTTGAAGGCGATCGACAGGGCGCCACCGCGCACCTGCGTCGGGAAGAGCGTGGGCAGTGTCGACGGCATGGTCGAGGAGAAGCAGATCAGCAGCAGCGCCATGATCAGCAGTCCGGCGAAGACACCGACGGTCGTCTGCGAGCGCACCAGCGCGATCATCGGCAGGCCGAGCACGACCAGTCCGATCGCGCCAACCCAGCAGACCGGCTTGCGGCCGACCTTGTCCGAGAGCATGCCGAGGAACGGAATCGTGAGCAATGCCAACGCCATCACCACGATCTGGATCACCTGCGACGTCGACGAGGAGACCGCGCCGTCATCCGGCAAGGTGTCGGTCACGTAGGTCGGCATGTATGACGTGAGCATGTAGTTGGTGACGTTCCAGACCAGCACCAGGCCCATGCAGACCAGCATGAACGGCCACAGCTGCAGGATCTTGCGCAGCTCTCCGCCGGTCTTGTTCTCCTTCTCCCGCTGCTCGGACTCCTTCTCCAGCGCGAGGTATGCCGGGGTGTCCGCGAGCTTGGTGCGCAGGTAGACGCCGACCAGCCCCAACGGCAGGCCGATGAAGAACGGGATCCGCCAGCCCCACGACACCAGCTGGTCGTGGGTGAGGACGGCGTCCGCGACCGTCACCATGATCGCGCCGAACAGGTAGCCGGTGAACGTGCCGAACTCCAGCCAGCTGCCCCAGAAGCCGCGCTTGCGGTCGGGCGCGTACTCGGCGATGAACGTCATCGCGTTGCCGTACTCACCACCGGTGGAGAAGCCCTGCACGAGCCGCGCGACCAACAACAGCAACGGCGCGAAGATCCCGATCGAGCTCTCGCTCGGGATGCATCCGATCGCGAACGTGCCGAGCGCCATCAGCACCATCGTGATCGCCAGCACCTTGTTGCGGCCGATCCGGTCGGCCAGCGGCCCGAAGAACATGCCGCCGAAGGGACGCACCAGGAACGCCACCGCGAAGAGACCGAAGGTCGCGATCGTGCCCGCCGCGTCGCTGAGGCCGTCGAAGAAGACCTCCTTGATCGTCGGCTCGAAGTAGGCGTAGACGCCGAAGTCGTACCACTCGGTGACGTTGCCGACGGCAGCCGCACCGATCGCCCGTCGGATGACGCCGGGTTCGGTCACGACGACGTCGCTGACGGCGTAGTCCTGAGGTTCCTCGAGTGGTTCGAGAGTCTGCACTCCGGGGGTGCTCCTTGGCGCTAGTACGTCGAAAATGGGCCACACGACGTTTTCAAGTACGACCTCCAGCGTCAAACCGAGACGGCCCGCGCGACACCTCCATAGGCCGTCGAAGCGGTCCGGAACCCGCGTCATACCGGGCGATTTTTGCTCGCGGCATGGAACCGGTCACACTTGCCTGCGATGACCAATGAGGACACCTATCTGACGCTGGATCTCGGCCTACGCGTCGGCGAACTACTGCTCTCCTCCGGCGCCGGTGCGGCCGATGTCAGCATCCAGATGCAGAACGTCGCGCTGGCGTGCGGCTTACGCGGCGTGAGTTCGAGCGTGACGTTCACCGAACTGCAACTGACTCACCAGGAGTCGCCCGAGCAGCCGCCGATCCTCCAGATGCGCAACGTCGTGCAGCGGGAGATCGACTACGAGGACCTCACTCTCGTCGACCAACTGGTCCGCGATCTGGTGGCCGGGCGGATCGACCGGGACGGCGCGCGCGCCGAGTTGGCCCGCATCGTCTCCTCGGGGCACACCCGATCCCGGCGGGCGGCCACGCTCGGCTGGGGAGTCATGGGAGGCGGCGTCGGCCTCATGCTCGGCGCCACCCCGATCGTCGTCCTCACCGCGTTCGTCGGTGCGATCCTCATCGACGTCAGCACCCGCGCGCTCGCCCGTCGCCGCTTGCCGGTCTTCTACCAGCAGGTCGCCGGCGGTCTGCTCGCCACCGTGCTGGCGGTGCTGGTCTCGTCCACCGACCTCAGCGACGAACCGAGTCGGATCATCAGCGCCGGCATCATCCTGCTGCTCGCCGGGGTCAGCTTCATGGGCGCCGTCCAGGACGCCCTCACCGGTTTCCCGCTGACCTCGATGGCGCGGTTGCTCGAGGCGACGCTTGCCACGGCGGGCGCCATTGCCGGCGTCAGCGGCGGCCTCACCCTGGCGAATGCGGTCGGGCTGGAGATGCCGCGCGTGACGCCGGGCAGCTCGATCTACTCGGCGACCCCGATGATGACGATCGGTGGGGCGGTGACGGCCGCCGCCTTCGCGTTCGCCTCCTACGCGCCGTTGCGGTCGCTGTTGCCGATCGCCCTGGTCGGCGGCCTCGCGAGCACCACCTTCGCGCTCGGCTTCCTCGGCGGCCTCGGCGTGGCCTGGCCGTCCGCACTGGCCGCGGTCCTCGTCGGTCTGATCAGCTATGCCATTGCCGGCCGGGTGCGGGTGCCGACCCTCGCGATCGTGGTCTCCGGGGTGGTGCCGCTGCTGCCCGGTCTGGCGATCTACCGGGGCCTGGCGATCCTGTCGGAGAATTCCGCGCGCGGCCTCATCGAGCTGGTCAATGCGGCAGTCATCGCCATCGCGCTCGGCGCCGGCGTGATCCTCGGTGAATACTTCGCCCAGCCGCTCAGCCGGGAGGCGCGGCGCTTCGAGCAGCGGCTGTCCGGCCCACGACTGGTCGGTCCGCTGACCGCCCGGTCGTCACGGTCGCGCCGTCACCGTGCCGGGTGAGTCACCCGACGACGGTGACCTCGCCGCGGCCCAGTCCGCGCACGCCCTCCGCGTGGGCTTCGGCGTCCCCGACGAGGACGACCGTGCGCGGCTCACCTGCGTAGGCGCCCCACGCGGCGTTCAGGTCGTCGGGGGTCAGAGTCGCCAGCTGAGCAAGGTATGACGAGACGAACTCCGTTGACAGCCCGTCGAGTTCGAGCGCGGCCGCCTCGTCCGCCACGGCGTCCGCGGTGGCGTAACGCGCCGGGGCGGTCTTGCCGATGTAGTCGACCGCCGACCGCGTCTCCTCCGCGGTGAGCGGCTTGCCCGACACCTCGTCCAGGATCGACAAGGTCAGCTCGGTCGCCTCGACGGTGACGTCGCTGCGCACCGAGCCGGAGGCCACGAAGACCCCACCGACCGCACGCGGGCGGAAGCCTGCGCGAAACCCGTAGGTGTAGCCCTTCTCCTCGCGCAGCACCGCGTCCAGCCGCGCCCCCGGCGAGCCGCCCACGGCGAAACCGAGTGCCGGATAGGGCGCCCAGCCGTGCTTGTCGCGCCGGTCGGGCCCGAACGAACCGACGTAGACCTCGGTCTGCACCGCGCCCGGTCGATCGACGAAGCGAATGCGCGGGCCACCGCCGGCGACGATCGCGGCGGGCGAATCAGACTGAGGCGCTTCGCCGTTCACCTGCCAGGAGCCGAGCGTCGCGTTCAGTGCGGCGACGGTTGCGGCCTCGTCCAGCTCTCCCGCGACGACGATGGTCGCGCCGTTCGGCCGCACCCAGTCGGCATGGAAACCGGCAACGTCGTCACGGCTGATGGCCCGCACCGTCTCCGGTGTGCCCGCGGCGGACCGCGAGGCGCGCGAGTCGGGCGAGTAGAAGGCCTCCGCCCACTCCAGCGCCGCCCGGGCTCCTGGCGAAGCCTGCTCCTGTTCGTACTCCGCGAGCCGCTGCTTCAGGTGGCGCTCGACCTCTTCCTGCGGAAAGACCGGCTCGCGCAGGCACTCGGTCAGCAGCTCCCAGCCGCGCGCGGATCGGCTTGCCATTGCTTCGAGTTCGACCGTCATACCCCTCGCGCCATAGCCGGCAGCGAGGGCGATGCCGTCACGTTCGAAGAGTTCGGCGAGTTCGTCTGCCGAATGGCTCGCGGTGCCCTCGTCCATCGTGCGCGAAACGAGGGTGGCGACTCCTTCCAGCTGCCGGGGTTCGACCGCGAGCGGCACCGGCAGGACCAGACGAGTGGAGGTGATGTGCTGCCCGGGACGGTTGTAGAGCAGCACGCGCATCCCGTTGTCGAGCGTGTGCTGGGTCCCGGTCGGGAAGGTCCATGGTTCCGCTGCGGCGACGACCGGGCGGGGCTGCACCATCAGTTCTGCTCCTTGCGATAGACGACCGTCGCGGCGGTCTCGGGCCGGACGTAGGCGCCGGCGATGCGTCGCACATCCTCGGCCGAGACCTCCGCAACCCGGTCCAGGTAGGTGTTGAGCTGATTCGGGTCGTCATACAGCAGCATCCCGGCGCTGATCACGTCGGCACGCTCGTCTTGCTGGGCAAGGCTCTGCAGCCACCAGCGCTCGACGTCGGCGCGGGCCGCCTCGAGTTCGGCGTCGGTCGGCGGCTCGGCGGCCAGCCGGGAGAGCTCCTCGGCGGCGATCTTCTCGGCCTGCTCGACCGGCACCCCGTCGGCCACGTCGAAGACCAGCGCACCCATCGAGGTGCCGTCGACCCGGCCGCCGGCATTGCGCGACACGTGCGTGACGACCTGCTCACCGCGCACCATGCGGCGGTAGAGACGGGAGGTCGCCAAGCCCGCCAGGACGTCGAAGGTCACCTCGGCGGCGATGAACTCGTCGGTGTTGCCTGCCGGCAACCGGAAACCGAGATACACCCGGTTTGCCGGTACGTCGGCGACCCGCTCCAATCGGCCGGGGCTCTCCAGCGGCGGCAGCGGCGGGTCGAGCGGCGGCGCCGGCGCATGGTCCGGGTTGGTCAGCTCGCCGAAATACTTTGCGGCCAGGGCGAATCCGTCGTCCGGCTGGATGTCGCCGACCAGGGTCAGCACGGTGTTGTCCGGTCGGTAGTGCTGCCGGTAGAACGCATGCACGTCGTCGAGAGTCGCCGCGTCGAGGTCGTCCATCGAACCGATCGTCGAGTGGTGGTAGGGGTGGCCGTCGGGGAAGACCAGCTCGGTCAGCTCGGTGAACGCGTTGCCGTAGGGCATGTTGTCGTAGCGCTGCCGCTTCTCCTCCTTGACCACGTCCCGCTGGTTGTCGAGGTTGGCCTGGGTCACCGCGGGCAGCAGTCGGCCGTGGCGATCGGCCTCCAACCAGAGCGCGAGCTCGAGCGCGCCGGTGGGCACCTGCTCGAAGTAGTTGGTCCGGTCGACCCAGGTCGTGGCGTTGAGTTGCGCCCCCTGCGCCATGAGCGCCGCGAAGTGCTCGCCCTCGGCGACGTTCTGCGAGCCTTGGAACATCAGGTGCTCGAACAGGTGCGCGAACCCGGTGCGTCCGGACTGCTCGTGCCGCGACCCCACACCGACCCAGAGGTTGACCGCCACCGTGGGCACGGAGTGATCCGGTGAGACGACGACTCGCAGGCCGTTGTCCAGCCGGTGCGTGGCGATCGGGTAGTCAGGCCGCATGCCCGCACCCTACGCGGCATGCCGGCTGAACAACTCCTGGGAGTTCACCCGGGGCCCTTGTTCGCGGCAACCCCCTGGAGCACGATCGACCTGGCACCGCCGGACCGCCCGGCCGCGCTTTCCACTCCCCATCAGGAGGCATGCTCATGGCAGTTTCGGTGAACCTCGCCAAGAAGCTCGACAAGGCCTACGAAGACAAGGAGCTGAAGGACATCCTCGACGCGCCGGTCGACGCCCTCGCCGGACTGACCCCGCGTCACACGGAGGCATTGAAGGATCTGCTCGGCATCAAGACCGTGCGTGACCTCGGCTCCAACAAGTACTTCGCGACCGCCGGCGTCCTGGTCGCGCTCGAGGGCCACGAGGGCTGACCCGCCGCGTGCCGGTCGTCATACCTCGTTGATGCTCCCCGTCGGGAGGTATGGCGACCGGCGCGCGATCAGCCGGCGTCGCGCTTGGGGTCCGGGGTGCGCTCCGGGAGAGCTCGGCCACTACCGAGCGGGACCTTGGCCTGGAAACCGCTCTCGTCCAACGCGTTTCGAGCAAAGATCTGCTGCTCTGTCGAGGTGCGCTCGCCGCGCGCCCGGCCGAGGAACGACACCGCCCAGTGGAAGAACGTGCCGAGCTGGCTCTTGAAGCCGATGATGTAGAACAGGTGCACGGCCAGCCACATGAACCAGGCGATGAAGCCGGAGAAACGCAGCTTGCCCACGCTCGCCACCGCGCTGAACCGCGAGATGGTGGCCATCGAGCCCTTGTCGAAGTACTTGAACCGGGCGTCGGTGGCCTCACCCTTCAGCCGGTGCAGGATCTGCTTGGCAGCGAACTTGCCGCCCTGGATAGCGACCTGCGCGACACCCGGCAGGTTGTCCAGCGAGATCATGTCGCCCACGACATACACGTTGGGGTAGCCGGGCAGGCTCAGGTCGGGCTGCACCTTGATGCGGCCGGCGCGGTCGAGCTCCGCGCCCGACTGCTCGCCGAGCGTCTTGCCGAGCTCGCTCGCCTGCACACCCGCCGCCCAAACCTTGGTGAGCGCCGGAATGCGCTCCTGTTTGCCGGCCGCGGTCTCGACCTCGATGCCGTCGGCGTCGACGTTGGTCACCTTGGTGTCGAGCCACACCTCGACACCCATCGACTCCAGCTTCTTGCGCGCCTTGGCTCCGAGGTGGTCACCGAACGCGGGCAGCACTGCGTCGGCGGCGTCGATCAGGATGATGCGCGCGTCCTCGGAGGCGATGTTGCGGAAGTCGTGCGGCAGCGTGCGCTTGGACAACTCCGCGATCTGCCCGGCCATCTCGACACCGGTCGCGCCGGCACCGACCACGACGAAGGTCATCAGCCGCTCGAGGTCCTGGTGGCGCCCGGAAGCCGCTGCGATCTCTGCAAGTTCGAACGCGCCGAAGATCCGGCCGCGCAGCTCCAGCGCGTCGTCGATGCTCTTCATGCCGGGTGCGTAGACCGCGAACTCCGGGTGGCCGAAGTAGGACTGGCCCGATCCGGCGGCCACGATCAGCGAGTCGTAGTCGTAAATGGTGTCGGTGCCGAGCGCGCTCGCCGTGACCGTCTGACTCTGCAGGTCGATGTCGACAACCTTGCCGTAGGCGACCTCGACATTCTTCTGCTTGGCCAGCACCTCCCGGGTGGAGGGCGCGATCAGTCCTTCGGAGAGGATGCCGGTCGCCACCTGGTAGAGCAGCGGCTGGAACAGGTGGTAGGTGGTCGACGAGATCAAGGTCACGTCGACGTCGGCGTGCTCGAAGGCCCGGGCGGAGAACAACCCACCGAAGCCGGAGCCGATGATGACCACCCGGTGCCGACCGGTCGGCACGTGACCGTGAGCCGGCATCGCCGCCGAGTTGCCTTGTGTTTGCTTGAATTCAGACATCTGCACCTACCTCCGTCGGGTGACGACCCCTAGGTCGTCCGAAACCGGCCCTCCCACGCTAGTGCCCGCATGGGCCGGTTTACCTCTGGTTCAACATCTGAGTCCGGGCTCGACTTCCGATTTCGTGCAAGATGTGCTCGTTTTCACTTGAGAGCTACCCTTGCCGGAGCCCACGCAGACTCGTCCCGGAGGCATCGATGAGCAACCCGCACGACCCCTCGCAGCAGCAGTGGGGACAACAGCCCCACCCCTCGCAGCCCGGTGGGTATGACGGAAGCGCCCCCGCCCCGGGCTTCGGCGAACCGCAATACGGCAGCCAGGGCGGCGAATACGGCCGTCCACCGGCCGACCAGCCGTGGGCCCAGCAGCCGCCGCAGGACAACGGGCAACAGGGTTACGACCAGCAGGCGTACGGCCAACAGGGTTATGGCCAACAGGGTTCTGGCCAGACCCCGCACTACGGCTACTCGGCTCCGGCCGCACCGGCCCAGATCCAGTGGGGTCCGCCGCAACCGGCATCGGGAGCGCCCGCGTGGGACGGTCCGGCGGCGTTCGCGTCGGCGCCGGCCGCGACCGCTCCGGCTCCGGCTCCGGCTCCGGCTCCGGCTCCGGCTCCGGCTCCGGCTCCGGCTCCGGCTCCGGAGGCAGCCAAGCAGGACGCCCCGGCGCAGGACGCACCCGAGCGGCCCGCCCCCGCTGCCGCACCCGAACCGGCCGCACCGCAGCAGCCGTGGGTCTCGGCCGGCGCAGCGCCGACCGCCCAGGAGGTCGTCGGCGACTGGCAGGCATCGCACGGCGCCGCCCCCGCTGCTCCGGCCGAGCAGCCGGCCCCGCCGGAGCCCTACCGGCCGCAGCCGGCAGAGCAGTCGCCGGAGGCGAGGCAGGCGCCCCCCTCCCCGCAGCAGCAGCAGCCGTCGGAGGAGCGAGCCCCGTCATACGAGCCTGTTCGGGAGGCAGAGCCGGCACCACGGCAGGACGCCGACATCGCGTATGCCCCGACGGTGACCACGCCCGCGGTGCCGGAGCCGACGCCGCAGGACGAACCCGGCGACGACGCACTCACCATCGGCCGCGGACGCGACAACTCGATCGTGCTCGACGACATGCTGGTATCGCGGCAGCACGTCCGCATCACCGCGGACGCCGAGGGCCTGGTGCTGGAAGACCTCGGCAGTCGCAACGGAACCTATGTCAACGGACGCCGCGTCGAACGCACGCATCTGTCCGAGGGTGACCGCATCGGCATCGGCGCGGCGACCTTCGAAGTGCGAGACGGCTGGCTGCTCAACATCTGAGTAGGGGTTGGCCCCCTCAGAGACGACGAGGCGACCTGGCTCCGTCCGCACTAAGGTGTGCAGCCGGGAAGGGACGCGCCGCCATACGCGCCCGAGTCGACACTTACATGGGGGACGCGTCACCGTGGCCACAACGACCACCGTCGAGATCACCTGCGAGGGGCGGACGATCTCACTCGCGTCCGGGAGCAATGCGGTCATCGGCCGCGACCTGGACTGCGACCTCGTCATCACCGACGCCCTCGCGTCCCGTCGGCACGCGGAGTTGCGCCTGGACGGAGCGACGCTGACCGTCACCGACCTCGGCAGCTCCAACGGCACCTTCGTCGACGGCGAACGCATCACCGTCCCGGTCGCCCTCGGCCCCGGCAGTCAGCTGCGGCTCGGCGGTGCGGCAGGCCCGCAGGTGAGTGCGCGCTCCGCACCGGCCGGCGTCGCCGCACGTATGCCGGGGGTTTCGACGCCGGCACCAGCTGCCCCGGCACCGACCCAGCACGTGCACCGCACGCAGCCGGCGCCGACGTCCGCACCGCAGTCCTCGATGAGCCAGCCGCTGCCGCGCAAGAAGCAGGGGGTTGCTCCGCTGCCGAAGTCACCGAGCAACACCGGTGTGGTGTTCGACCGCTACTCGTTGCCGAGCGGTCCGATCCAGCAGCGCACCCCGGTCGCCGCGGGCGGTCGTGCGACCGTCACCGGCTCGGTCCCGCAAGTCATGCCGGTGGAGCCGGCACCCGGTGGTGCCGGGGCGGGACGCGCGATCACCATCGGGCGTGGACTCGAGAACGAGATCGTCCTGGACGACCTACTGGCCTCTCGTCAGCACGCGCGCCTGGTGCCGTCCGGCGGCGGCTTCGAGGTGCAGGATCTCGGCAGCCGGAACGGCACGTACATCAACGGTCAGCGAGTCGCGACCGGCCGGCTCGGCGAAGGCGACCTGCTGGCGATCGGCCACTCCCGCTTCACTGTTCGGCAAGGGCAGCTGGTCGCCAGCGTGGACGAAGGCGACGTCAACTTCGTCGCCAACCACCTGACCTTCACGCTCGACAGCGGCAAGAAATTGCTCGACGACGTGTCCTTCGCGCTGGAGGGCTCCAGCCTGCTGGCGATCATCGGCCCGTCGGGTGCCGGGAAGTCGACCATGCTGAAGGCGCTCATCGGCTCGCAACCGGCGACCGAGGGCGAGGTCTACTACGACGGCCGAGACCTCTACCGCAACTTCCAGGACCTGCGGCACCGCATCGGCGTGGTCCCGCAGGACGACGTGGTGCACCGGCAGCTGACCGTGCAGCAGGCGCTCCGCTTCGCCGCGGAGCTGCGCTTCCCCGACGACCTGCCCGACGAGCTGCGCAACAAGCGGGTCGACGAGGTGATGGCCGAGCTCGGGCTGACCGAGCACGCCGACACCCGGGTGGACAAGCTCTCGGGCGGCCAGCGCAAGCGCACGTCGGTGGCCCTGGAGCTGCTGACCCAGCCGTCGCTGCTCTTCCTCGACGAGCCGACCTCGGGCCTCGACCCGGGCCTTGACAAGCAGGTCATGCAGACCCTGCGCGGGCTCGCCGACGGTGGACGCACGGTCGGCGTCATCACCCACAGCGTCGCCAACCTGGATGTGTGCGACAAGGTGCTGCTGCTCGCACCCGGCGGCAAGGTCGCCTATTTCGGCCCGCCCGGCGAGCTGCTCGGGTTCTTCGGCGCGCAGGACTACGCAGACGTGTTCAACGCAGTCACGGCCGACCCCGACGGCGCGCAGCAGCGTTTCCGCGAGTCACCGATGGAGGACGAGCAGGTCGAGGGCCCGCTCAGCGCCCCCCGCCGAGAGGCTCCCCCGCTCGAGAAGCCGCCCCGGCAGCAGAGCATCCCGTCCCAGCTGTCGACGCTGGCGCGGCGGCACGTGCGCGTCATACTCGCCGACCGTGGCTACTCGATCTTCATGCTGGTGCTGCCGATCGCGCTCGCGCTCGTGGCGATGCTGGTCCCCGGCAGCTACGGCTTGAAGCAGCAACCGCCGATGGGCGTCGGACCGGGCCAGGTGCGCTTCCACACCACCGAGCCGCTGCAACTGCTGGTCTTCCTGATCATCGGCGCAGTCTTCATGGGCACCGCTGCGACGATCCGCGAACTCGTGGGAGAACGCGCAATCTACAACCGGGAGAAGGCCGTTGGGCTCTCACCCCAGGCCTACCTGTGGGGCAAGCTGACGATCTTCGGGGTGCTCACGCTCCTGCAGTCGGCCCTCATGGTGTTGCTGGTGAGTCTGCGAAAGCCGATGCCCGACAGCGCGATCCTGCTCGGGTCACCGACTCTGGAGATCATCGTCGCCTGCTGGCTGACCGCGTTCGCGGCGGCGTCGCTCGGATTGCTGCTGTCGAGTGTGGTGCGTACGTCGGAGCAGGCTATGCCCGCGCTCGTCATCTCGATCATGGCCCAACTCGCACTCTGCGGCGGCCTCTTCCCGGTCAACGGTCGCCTCGGCCTCGAGCAGTTCTCCTGGCTGACGCCGGCCCGATGGGGGTATGCCGCGTCGGCGGCGACCACGGATGTGCGGTCGATCCTGGTCTCCCAGGACGACCCGCTGTGGAAGCACTCCGCCGGCGTGTGGACGCTGTCGATCGTGATGCTGCTCGTGCTCGCCGCGATCTACTCGGCGATCACTCTCTGGCGGTTGACCCGCAAGTCCACCGACTGACGACCGACCCGAAAGGCCCTGGGAACGCAACGTTCCCAGGGCCTTTCGCGGTTCTCCACCGCCCGACGCGAGGGTGTGACGCGTGGCATCTTGCATCAGACAGGCGTTTTGTTGTTAGGTTAGCCTTGCCTTTGCCAGCGACGAGAGGACGCGATGTCCCTGCTCCCGGATCCGGCCGACCATCTGCTCGATGGACGGGGCCCGGCCCACTACGAACGTGACGCGATCAGTGCCGTTGGCATGGTGTCCGCACGGTTCGGCAACTGCACCGCAGCCTTCTCGGGAGCCGACCACGGCGCGCTGCGCCGCGATGTCGACGCCGTCGATCTCGAGCGGCCGCTCGGCGACACCGCGGCCGCCTTGCGCGAACTCGACGACCTCTACCTGCGCGATGCGGTCTACTTCCACCACCCGCGCTACCTCGCGCACCTCAACTGTCCGGTGGTGACCCCTGCGGTTGTCGCGGATGCCATTGCCAGCGCTGTCAATTCGTCGCTCGACACCTGGGACCAAAGCGGCGGCGGGACGCTGATCGAGCAGCGGCTGATCGGCTGGACCTGCGAACGCCTGGGCTTCGATCCGCAGCTCGCCGACGGAGTCTTCACCAGCGGAGGCACCCAGTCCAACCTCCACGCGCTCTACCTCGCCCGCGAGCACGCCATCGCCGCGCAGTCTGCCGACCGCGTCGAGGCCCTTGCGCGGCTGCGGGTCTTCGCTTCTGCCGACAGCCACTTCAGCGTGCGGACCGCCGCGCGCCTGCTCGGTCTGCACCCGGATGCCGTGGTCACCGTCGCGACCGACCAGCACCGCCGGATGCGCGCGGACGGGCTGCGCGCGGCGATCACCGCCGCACGCACGTCGGGCGCGATTCCGATGGCCGTCGTCGCCACCGCAGGCACCACCGACTTCGGGGTGATCGACCCGGTGCGCTCGATCGCCGAGATCGTGCAGGAGCAGCCGGAACCGGTGTGGTTGCACGTGGATGCGGCATACGGCGGCGGCCTGCTGGCCTCCCCGACGCGTCGTCACCTGCTGCGCGGCATCGAGCACGCGCACTCGGCAACCGTCGACTTCCACAAGTCCTTCTTCCAACCGGTCAGCGCAAGCGCGATCCTGGTCCGTCGCGCCGAATGGATGGACGCTGGCCGGCACCACGCGGACTACCTCAACCCGGTTCGTATGGCGCGCGCCGGCATTCCGAATCAGGTGGACAAGTCGCTGCAGACGACGCGCCGCTTCGATGCCCTCAAGCTGTGGTTGACGCTGCGGGTCATGGGCGCCGAAGCGATCGGCGAGCTGTTCGACCGGGTGATCGAGCTGGCCGACGACGCCTACCAGCTGATCGCGGCGGACCCGCGGTTCGAGGTGCTCGCGCCATCCGATCTCAGCACCGTCGTCTTCCGATACGCCGGCTCGGACGCCGCGAACCTCGTTGCCCGCGAACAACTCTCAGCGAACGCCGAAGCGATGATCGCAAGCACGACCGTGGACGGCCGCACCTTCTTGAAGTTCACCCTGCTCAACCCACGGACCACCATCTCCGACGTCGCCGAGGTCGTCGAACTCATCGCCGGCTACGCGTCCGCCCACCTGCCCGCCCAATCGTCGTTCGCCTCCTGAAGGGTCGAGAACGCAATGACCACACACGATTTCATCGGCATAGGCCTCGGCCCCTTCAACCTCGGCCTGGCCTGTCTCACCGAGCCGCTCGACGAGCTCGACGGGGTCTTCCTCGAGCGCGGCTCGGCATTCGACTGGCACCCCGGCATGATGCTGCCTGGGGTGACACTGCAGGTGCCGTTCCTCGCCGATCTGGTGACCCTCGCTGACCCGACCTCGCCGTTCAGCTTCCTCAACTTCCTGAAACAGCGCGGGCGGATCTACCCCTTCTACATCCGCGAGTCGTTCTTCCCGCTCCGCCGCGAATACAACGAGTACTGCCGCTGGGCCGCCGACGGTTTGACCAGCATCCGGTTCGGTCACGACGTGCAGACGGTGACGTATGACGAAAGCGACGCCACCTACCGCGTCCTTTCTCGCCGGTCGGGATCCGGGGACCTGGTGGAGCACCGCGCACCCAGGCTGGTGCTCGGGACCGGCAGCACTCCCCGTCTGCCGCGCGCGGCCACCGACTTGGCCGGGGACGCACTGCACAACTCGGACTACCTGACGCACAAGCAGGCGCTTCAGGCCAAGCGGAGCATCACCGTGATCGGCAGCGGACAGAGCGCCGCGGAGGTCTACGCGGACTTGCTCGGCGACCGGGAAGCTCATGGTTACCAACTGAATTGGGTCACCCGATCACCCAGATTCTTCCCGCTTGAATACACCAAGCTGACGCTCGAGATGACCTCACCCGACTACATCGACTACTTCAGCGGGCTGCCCGAAGACGACCGCTATCGCCTCACCAAGGAGCAGAAGGCACTGTCCAAGGGGATCAACGCCGACCTGATCAACGACATCTTCGACGAGCTCTACGCACAGAGTCTGCACTCGAGTCCACCTACCCGGCTACTCACCAACACCACGCTGGAGAGCGCTTCGTACGACGCCGAATCTGGCTCGTACACCTTGGGATTGCATCACCACGAGCAGGATCGGCGCTTCCCGTTGCAGACCGAAGGCCTGATCTTCGCCACCGGCTACCACTACCCGATGCCGAGCTTTCTCGCCCCGATCCACGACCGCCTGCGCCTCGACAGTCGCGGCCGCTTCGACATCGCGCGCGACTACACGGTGGACAAACACGGTCGCCAGGTGTTCGTGCAGAGCGCCGGGGAGCACGTGCACAGCGTCTCCTCACCGGACCTCGGCATGGGCGCCTATCGCAACTCGTGCATCGTGCGCGAGCTCACCGGCCGCGAGGTGTACCCGGTGGAGAAGTCCATCGCCTTCCAGGAGTTCGGCGCGCCCGCGGGGGTGGCCTCATGACTTTGCAGTCGCCGACCGTCTACCGCGACCGCAACGGCGAATTCACCCTCCGCCGAGTCGAACCCGACGTCGATGCGGCACTGCTGCACGCCTGGGTCACCCACCCCAAGGCGTCGTTCTGGATGATGTCCGACGCCTCGATCGCGGACGTCGCCGCCGAATATCGGCGCATCGACGACGATCCGCACCACGAGGCGTTCCTCGGCATGGTCGACGGCCAACCGGCGTTCCTGATGGAACGTTACGACCCCGCGCACGTCGAGCTCGTCGGTGCGTATGACGCAGCACCCGGTGACGTCGGAATGCACTTCCTGGTCGCCCCCACCGACACCCCCAAGCACGGCTTCACCCGGTCGGTGATCACCGCCGTGCTGTCGATGATCTTCGCCGACGATGCCGTGCGCCGCGTGGTCGTCGAGCCGGACATCGCCAACACCGCCGTGCACCGTCTCAACGCGGCCGTCGGCTTCGTGCCGCTGCGCGAGATCACCCTGCCGGCCAAGACGGCACTGCTCAGCGTGTGCACCCGAGAAGACTTCAAAACCAGCGAATCTCTAGAGATGACAACGCCATACCGCACCCCGCCCCACGACGCAGTCGGCCACCTCAACCCGCACGACTGGGCGGCCGCCAATCGCTTCCTGCTGGCCAAGGCGCTGTCCGAGTTCAGCCACGAGCGACTCCTGCGGCCGGTCGAGCTGGACGACGGCCGTTGGGCGGTCACCGCCGACGACGGCGCGACCACCTATTCCTTCGCGGCGCAGCGGCTCCCCCTGGACCACTGGCAGATCGACGCCGACTCGGTGATCTGCAACTCGGCTGACACCGGCTGTCCACTCGATCTCATGCAGTTCGTGCTCGACTTCCGCACCGCGCTCGGACTGACCGACCAGATCCTCCCGGTCTACCTGGAGGAGATCGCGTCGACATTGTCCGCGGTGGCATTCAAGCTGTCCGTCCCGCCCATGACCAGCCGGCAGCTCGTCGCAGCGGGGTTCCAGGACATCGAGGCGGGCATGCTCAGCGGGCACCCGTGCTTCATCGCCAACAGCGGCCGCGTCGGCTGGGGCTCTCACGAATACCGAGCATTCGCACCGGAGTCCGCGCAGCAAGTGCAACTGTTCTGGCTCGCCGCCCGGCGTGACCTCGCCACCTTCACCTGCAGTCGTGATACGTCCTACGACGAGTTCATCCACGCCGAGCTCGGCGACCAAACCACGCAGTTCGACGATCAGCTGCGCCGGCGTGACCTCGACCCGAACGACTACCGACTGATCCCGGTGCACCCATGGCAGTGGTGGAACAAGCTGTCGGTCACGTTCGCTGCGGAAGTCGCCCAGCAGCGCCTCGTGCTACTCGGCGAAGGAGACGACGCCTATCGCGCGCAGCAGTCCGTGCGCACCTTCTTCAACGTCAGCGACCCGTCGAAACACTATGTGAAGACCGCGCTCTCGGTGATCAACATGGGGTTCATGCGAGGCCTGTCAGCGGCCTACATGAAGGCGACACCGGCGATCAACGACTGGCTCGCAGACGTGATTGCGGCGGACGACTCGCTGAAACGCACCGGCGTCAGCATCATCCGCGAACGGGCCGCAATCGGTTACCGCGCAACGCAGTTCGAGGATGCCACCGACCGATACTCGCCCTACCGCAAGATGCTGGCGGCACTCTGGCGGGAGAGCCCGGTGCCTCAGTTGGAGCCCGGACAGCAGTTGTCGACGATGGCGGCCCTGCTGCACGTCGACCGCAACGGCGACTCGATCGCGGGCGCGCTGATCGAGCAATCCGCCCTGGCCCCCGCCCAGTGGCTGCGCGGCTACCTGGACGCCTACCTCGTGCCGCTACTGCACTGCTTCTACCGTTACGGTCTGGTTTTCATGCCGCACGGGGAGAACGTCATCCTCGTCCTCAACGACGGCGCAGTCGAACGCGTGATCATGAAGGACCTGGCCGAAGAGATCGCAGTCATGTCGACCAGCACGCCTCTGCCCGAGGAGGTCGAACGCGTGCGGGTCGACGTGCCGGACGACTTGCAGTTGTTGTCGATCTTCACCGATGTCTTCGACTGCTTCCTGCGGCAACTGAGCGCGATCCTGCACGCCGAGGGCACCCTTCCTGCCGACGAGTTCTGGACGACGGTCGCCGAGGTGGCAAGGGACGACCAGCGATCCGAGCCCGACCTGCAGGAACGCTTCGACCGGTTCGACCTGTTCGCCGAGGAGTTCGCGCTGTCCTGCCTCAACCGGCTGCAGCTGCGCAACAACCAGCAGATGGTCGATCTCGCCGACCCGGCCGGGGCGCTGCAACTGGTCGGCACGCTCCACAACCCAATCGCGAGGTCGGCTAGCTCGTGATGTCCTTGCCGGCGAAGCGGGCCCAGGCCGCCAGCAGGAACACCACGATGTAGCCGAGGTCGACCAGGATGCCCTCGGTGACTGCCGCGTAGTCCGCAGGGTCTCGCATGAGGTCGGCGAACGCCGGCCACCTGTCGACCAAGAGCCATGGGTGCAGAGCCGACAATTGCGGTATGGCGTCGAGCACCCACATGGCGGAGGTCACGACCATCAGCGCGACGGTCGCCGCGATGGGCTGCTCGGTGAGCGTGGACAGGAAGAGACCGACAGCACCGAGGGCGCACAGCCCGAGTGCGACATACAGGGCCGACAGAGCGAGTCGACCGAGGCCGGTGCCGAGCGGGATCTGGGTGCCGGACAACGTCAGCAATGGGCCGGTGCCGAAGATCGCCGCGCCGACCGCAGCGCCGACGATCGCAACCGATAGGGCCGCGACGACCGAACCAGCAACAATGCCAAGGTATTTCACGATCAGCACGCGCACTCTGCCGGCAGGGACCGTGAGTAGATAGCGCAGTGTTCCGGAGTGCGCCTCCCCCGCGATCGCGTCGCCGCTGATCATCGAAATCGCAAGCGGGAAGAAGATGGTGATCTCGAAGGTCAGCGCCGCGAACGCGACGAAGACGCCGTTGCCGACGATCTGATCGATGAAGCCGGGTGGTCCGCCACCACGTGGGTTGTCCTCGGTGAGGCGTACGGCGACCGCCAACAGCACCGGCATGGCGATCAGGACGAGCAGACCCGCCTGATTGCGCCGCCGCCCGGCAATCAGCCGCAGCTCCGACAGCAGGAACCTCATGACCGCCGCCCGCGCATTACTGCCTGACCTCGAAACCTTCGCCGGTGAGCGAGACGTAGAGGTCCTCGAGGCTGGGCCGGTCAATGCCGAAGCGCTGCACCCGCACACCGGCCGTCACGAGGTCGGCCACCAACCGCTCCGGCGCGAGCCGGCCCGGCTCGCCGGTGACGACCTCGCCGTCCGCGGCCAACCGTGCAACCCCTGCTCGCCGCAGCACCTGTAAGGCATCGGTCGGGTCCGGGGTGTGCACGGTCAGTTGCGCGGTCTGACTCGCCCGCAAGTCGTCGATGCCACCCTGCGCCACCAACTTGCCGGCGCTCATCACCCCGACGTGGGTGCAGATCTGCTGGATCTCGGCGAGCAGGTGGCTGGAGATCAGCACGGTGATGCCGTCCGCGGCGAGCCCAGCCACCAGATGTCGCACCTCACGGGTGCCCTGCGGGTCCAGTCCGTTGGTCGGCTCGTCGAGCACGAGAAGGTCACGCGGCGCGAGCAGTGCGGCCGCGATCGCCAGGCGTTGCTTCATGCCGAGCGAATACGCCCGAAAGCGTTTGTTCGCAGCAGGTTCCAGACCGACCCGTTCCAGGGCGGCGTTGATGCGTGCGGCACTGCTGCGCGCCTCGGACCGGGCGTCCGCAGCATCCAGCCGCCGCAGGTTGGCGAGCCCGGTCAGGTAAGGGTGGAACGCCGGGCCTTCGATCAGCGAACCCACCCGGTGCAGAGCGCTGGTGAGCTCCGCGGGCATCGGTCGTCCGAGGATGTCGTGGTCGCCGCTCGTCGGTGCGACCAGACCCATGAGCATCCGGATCGTCGTCGTCTTGCCGGAGCCGTTCGGTCCGAGGAAGCCGTAGACGCTGCCGCTGGGCACCCGCAGGTCGATGCCGTCCACCGCGCGCTGCTTGCCGAAAACCTTTGTCAGTCCTCGCGTCTCGACAGCGTATGGCGCGCCGCCCGATCCCCCGTCCGCGACTGCGGAGGCGGGATCAGCTGCGACCGAGGGCGGCATACAACGACGACGCAGGCACGGCACCGACCGCGTATCGGCCGTCGTCGGTGATCACCGCGGTGAAGAGTGCGGTGTTGAGCAGATGCCCACGACCCCAGCTGCCGGACGCCTCCGGCAGCAGCCGTAGCGCCTGCTGCAACGACGAGTCGTCCTTGGCGACAGTCTGTTTCGGGGGCAGCTTGCCGACGACCACGCTGGCCCAGTCCTTGCCGACGACCTTCGGCGGCGTTGCCGAGCCGTTGGTCGTGGCCGCGGAGGCATCACCGGACTTCGGCTTCCCCGGGTGCGGCGTGGCCTGCGTGACCTTGGCACCGGGGGGCGGGGTGAAGTCGAACCTGCTGGCCGGCTGCTTGCCGTAGTCGATGGAGGTGAAGCCGACGTTGATGGCCGGGTTGCTCGCACCTTTGGCGAAAACCTGCGCCCGCAGCGGAGTTTGGTTCGCGGCGTCGATCGAGATCCGCACCGAACCGATCTTGGTGCCCGCGGTCTTCGGGGTGAGCACGAGTTGGTAGGCGGCGCGTCCGGCGATGCGCTCGTTGCTGCTCGTGGTGACCGCAGTCGAGGGGTCGAGCATGCGCAGCGCCCACGATGCCACGCCCTCGGGTGTGCTCAGCTCGGCGGGCAGTTGCGGATCCTTGTCGTGATCGGTCGAACGCTGAGTGCCGCCGGACGGAGCCGGCACGTGCAGCACCGACTTGTCGGCGCTCTGCCACAACCACAGGCCGCCGCCGTTGCTCACCAGATCGGTCTCCGAGCCGTCGCCGAGCAATGCCACGCGCGCGGAGGTCTTGCCGTCATACCAAACCTTGGCGGTGTGACTGCCGGCGAGCAGGGCCAGCGGCGATGAGTTTCCGGTGCCGCTCGTCACCGACTCGGGCAATTGGGGCAGGCCGAGCGACGACGTGGCTTTGACCGTGCCGGACAGCGCGCTCGGTTGCGCCCGCTGCAGGTCGACGAGAAGTTGCTGGGCGGTGCGCGGCGGGAGATTGGTGGCAGCGTCCGCCGGCCAGTGGGCCGCGATCTGGGAACCGGTGGCCACGACTGCGAGCGCCGCGCCGGGAGCGACCCAACGCAGTGCGGGACGGCGGGTGAGAAGTCCGCTCATGACCCGAGCATAAACCGCCAAGCTGTGACGAACCCGACAGCTCAGTGGGCTCGACGCAACGACATCGAGCGCTCGGCCTCGCGCTGATCCTGGCGCTCCCGCAGCGCCTGCCTCTTGTCGTACTGCCGCTTACCTTTGGCCAACGCGATCTCGACCTTCACCCGCCCGCCGTCGCTGAAGTACATCGACAGCGGGATCAAGGTGTGCCCGGACTCGCGGGACTTGCCGAGCAGCTTTTCGATCTCGTGCCGGTGCATCAGCAACTTGCGGCGTCGCCGGGCGGAGTGGTTGGTCCAGGTGCCGTTGAGGTACTCCGGGATGTGGACATTCTCCAGCCAGAGTTCGCCGCCCCGGTCGGAGGCGAACCCGTCGACCAGGGACGCTCGACCCATCCGCAGGCTCTTGACCTCGGTGCCGGTCAGCACCAGGCCCGCCTCGACGGTGTCCTCGATCAGGTAGTCGTGACGCGCCTTGCGGTTGGTCGCGACGACCTTCTTGGCCGGCTCATTCTTCGCCGACTTCTTCGCGTTCTTGGCCATCCCACCAGTCTACGGACGCGGGACAACCGGATTACAGCGCTACTATCTGCGCATGCACGCAAATACGCATCCTCCGGTGTGGGGCGACGATGTGGTCACGTTGGCGGTCGAGGTGTTGCGCGTCCTCGCCGATCCGACGCGACTGCAGCTGGCCGGACTTCTGCTGGATGAGGAGAAGTCGGTCTCGCAGCTGGCGTCGACACTGAGCAAGCCGGCGCCCGCGGTCTCACAGCACCTCGCCAAGATGCGGATGGCCAGGCTGGTCACCACCCGCAAGCAGGGCACGTCGGTGTTGTACCGAGTGGAGAACGGCCACGTGCGCCAGTTGGTGATCGACACCGTCGGCCATGTGGAGCACCTACTGGATGACGTTCCTGCGCACCACCGCCTCACCGGCGTGTCATGAGCCGGCACGACCATCCGCACGACGACCACGGGCGAGATCACGAGCATTCGCACAGTCACGGCCATGGGCTGTGGGGTCGGCTTCGACACGCGGTATCCGACGTGTTCGGCGGCCACTCGCACGACGCCGCGGAGCAGGTGGATGAAGCACTGGAAGCCGACGCCCGCGGCCGCCGCGCCCTGTGGATCAGCCTCGCCGCGTTGGTGATCACCGCGGCGCTGCAAGCGGTCGTGGTCTTCTTCACCGGCTCGGTCGCGCTGTTGGGCGACACCATGCACAACGCCGCCGACGCGGCTACTGCCATACCGCTGCTGATCGCGTTCTGGTTGGCCAAACGGCCCGCGAACGATCGCTACACCTACGGGTACGGCCGTGCCGAGGACCTGGCCGGCCTCTTCGTCGTCGCGATGATCTCCCTGTCGAGCCTGCTGGCCGGTTGGGAAGCCATCCAGCGGCTACTTCATCCGCAGACGGTGTCGCACCTCTGGGCGGTCGCAGCCGCGGGGCTGATCGGTTTCGCCGGCAATGAGTTGGTGGCTCGCTACCGCATCGGCGTCGGACGCCAGATCGGGTCTGCTGCGCTGGTCGCCGACGGTTTGCACGCGCGCACGGACGGATTCACCTCCCTCGCAGTAGTCGTGGGGGCAGCCGGGGTCGCAGTCGGCTGGTCGTGGACGGATCCGGTCATCGGGCTGCTGATCGCCGTCGCGATCCTCGGAGTGCTGCGGTCTGCGGTCAAGCAGGTCGGCTCCCGGCTCATGGATGCGGTCGACCCCGGCCTGGTCGGATCAGCGCGGCGAGTTATCGCTGACACCGAAGGCGTGGTGGGCGTTGGCTCGGTTCGATTGCGCTGGATCGGCCACAGCCTGTACGCCGAAGCCGACGCGACGATCGACGACGCCGTCACCCTCGCCACCGCACACACCATCGCCCACCGCGTCGAACAACGTCTGACCGCAACGATCGCTCGACTAACCGCCGCGACAATCCACGTCAGCCCGGTCGGAGCGCACTCCCCTGTCGCGCCGTTGCGCGAGTCGCCCCGGAACGGCGCTTAGACCGGATTGCCGCGCGGGCCAGGCGAACTCAGCTGATCCAGGGACCCGGGTTGACGAAGACTCCGTTGGCCATCACCCCGAAGTGCAGGTGACAGCCGGTCGATCGTCCCGTCGTACCCGAGTAGCCGATGAGCTGTCCGCGCGTCACCTTCTGCCCGGCGCTGACCACCGCCGGTGACTGGAAGTGGGCGTAGTAGCTGGCCAGGTTGGTGCCGTTCTGGAAGCCGTGGTCGATCAACACGTTGTTGCCGCCGACGCTGTCGTAGGTGGCCCGTACGACGGTGCCCGCGCCCGCCGCGCGCACCGGGGTGCCGCAGGCGTAGGGGAAGTCGTCACCCTCGTGCAACAGCCGCACGCCGAGCACCGGGTTCACCCGCCACCCGAAGCCGGAGGCGGCCGAACCGAGCGACATGGGCGCGGCGAGCACGCCCCCTCCTGCCGACGTGCCGGGATCCTTGGGAGCGGCCGCCACTGCCTTGGGTGCGTCGTTGGCCGGCTTGGCAGCCTGCACAGGCGGTTTCGCCGGTTGCGTCGCAGTTTTCGCAGGTCGCTTGGCGGCCTTCGCCGCCGCGATGTTGCGGGCCCGAATGATGCCGGCCAGCCGAGTCGACTCCGCCTTCTGCGACTTCAGGTCGGCAAGTTCGGTGGTCTTCTGCTTACTCAGGTCGTCGCGCTGCGTCTTCTGGGTCTTCTGGAGAGCGAGCAGGGCGTTTCGCGCGTTGGTCGCATTGGTCTGCGCGGTCTTGGCGGCGGTCTCGGCGTTGGTCGCCTTCACGGTCAGGTCGGAGATGCGCCGCCGGGTTGCGCTGAGCCGGTCGTCCGCCGCCGTGCCGGCGGCTTCCTCGCTGGACAGCTTGGTCAGCACGCCGCTCTGCTGCCGCATGACCACGTCCGCGATCGACAGTTGCGACGTCGCGTCGCCCCGGTTGGACAGGATGTTCAGCGTGAGCTGCCAGTTGCCGAGCCCGCCGGACATGTAACTCTGCCGGGCGATTCCGCCGACCAGCACCTTGGAGTCCGCCTGCTGTTTGGCGTTGGCGGTGAGCGTCTTCTGGTTCTTGGTCTCGTCGGCCTTGGCGATCGCCAACTGCGAGCGCATGTCGGCCAGATGGTTCTGCGCGTTCGTCACTCGGGTGTTCGCGTTGGTCAACGTGGTCTGTGCGGTCTTCACCTTCGCGTTCGTGGCGTTCAGCGCGTTGTTGGCCTTGACCAGCTTGGCTGAGGTGTCGTCGAGGTTCTGCTGGGTCTTGGTGATCTTCTTGTCGACGTCGCGCTTCTGATCGTCCGGGCTCGCCTCCGCCCCCTGCACGGTCGTCGCGAGGACGGCGGCCATCGTGGCACCCGCTGCCACGCTGACGGCGCGGCGCCGGATCTTGGCTCGTGCGAACGACATACGAATCTCCTACACCCGAAGGAACCGTCGAAGGGTGAACCACGCCGTCACCAGGGCGATCAGGACCGCACCGACGACCAACCAGGGAGCGAAGTCCCACACGTCCTGCGTGCCGATCATGCTGACCAGATCGCCACCGGCTCCGCGGGTGTTGAACAGCCCCTCGACGCCGTAGTGCACCAGTGCCCAGAGCAACGCGATGGCGAGCACAGCGCCGAGCAGCGTCGCAATGAGGATCTCGATCACGAACGGCAGATAGATCACCGTC
Source organism: Flexivirga meconopsidis (assembly GCF_026162425.1). GTDB lineage: Bacteria > Actinomycetota > Actinomycetes > Actinomycetales > Dermatophilaceae > Flexivirga > Flexivirga meconopsidis. The sequence goes on from NZ_JAOBQJ010000002.1 coordinate 934,929, forward strand.
GACGAGGCACCGACCAGTCGCATGATGCTCACCTGCCGACGTCGGGAGAACGCAACCTGTCGAATAGTGGTGGTGATCAACAGAATTGCGCAGATCACCATGACGACTGCGAGCCCGACCGCGCCCACGCTGACGACATTGAGCAGTTTGAAGAACGTGCCGAGCACCCGGCTTTGGTCGCTGACCGCTTCGACCCCTGGTTGCCCGCGGAAGGCATCCACCACGTCGGAGTATTTGTCCGGGTCCGACAGCTTCACCCGGTATGACGCAGGCAGCGAATCGGCCGACACGTCGGACAGGTAGGGGCTGTTCCTGAACTGCTGCTTGAAACGGTCGTAAGCCTGGCCGGAGGACTCGAAGTAGATGCGCTCGACGAGCGGCTTCATGCCTTCGAGTTGGCTCTTGACCTGGTCCTGCTGCGCCTTGGTCGCCTCACCGCCAGTGCATGACGGCGTGCCGGTCGACTGGCTCGTGCAGAAGTAGATGGACACCTGAATCTTGTCGTACCAGAAGCCTTTTGCGACGCTGACCTCACGCTGGGCGAGCAGGCCGGCGCCGAGGAAGAACAGCGAGACCATCGAGACCAGGACGACCGAGATGATCATCGAGGCGTTGCGGCGGATGCCGTTGGCGACCTCGCCGAGCAGGAATGTCACCCGCATCAGGCTTCGTCCTCCAGGTCGTCGTAGCGGTCCGCGTCGCGCAGGTAGCCGCCGCTCGCCTCGTCCCGCACGAGCACCCCGTCGGCGAGTTCGAGCACCCGCTTGCGGAAGTCGTCCACGATGCCCTGATCGTGGGTCGCCATCGCGACGGTCGTGCCGGTCTTGTTGATGCGGTCGAGCACCGTGACGATCTCCGCGCTGGTTTCCGGGTCGAGGTTTCCGGTCGGCTCGTCGGCGAGCAGGATGGGCGGCTTCTTGACCACAGCACGAGCGATGGCGACGCGCTGCTGCTCGCCGCCGGACAACTCGTGCGGCAGCCGGCCCGCCTTGCCGTCCAGACCGACCAGGTCGAGGGTCTCTGGGACCAACTGCTTGATCCGGTGCCGTTTGGTGCCGAGCACGCGCAGCACGAAGGCGACGTTCTGGTAGACCGTCTTGCCCTCCAGCAGGCGGAAGTCCTGGAACACCACGCCGATCTCCCGGCGCAGCGCCGGGACCTGCCGGTCCGGCAACGCCACCAGGTCGCGACCGGCCACCAGCACCGACCCCTGCGACGGCGAGATCTCGCGAGTGATCAACCGCATCAAGGTGGATTTGCCCGAGCCGGAGGCGCCGACGACGAAGACGAACTCGCCGCGGGTGATCTCACAGGTCACGTCGTCCAGCGCGGGTGCGCCGCCCCCGTCATACCTCTTGGTGACGTGTTCGAGACGAATCATGTGCGCGGCGAAGCCTTTTCGGGTCAGGGAGTGGCCGCCAACACCGTATGCCGCAGGATCTCCGCCGGCCTGCAGGCGCGCCGAGCAGGCAACCGACGGCCCCCATTTCGATGCACGGAATTGGACACATGACTAATGTGGGTCCGGCAAAAGATTGAGGGAGGAACCCAGTGACGGACAGGACTAGAGGTCGGCACCGAGCGCCAGAGAGCTCGGGCGGGAGCGCCAAGGGCGGCTGGGTGGTCGCGGCGATCATCGCCCTGCTGCTGGCGGCCGGCATCGGTGGTTGGGCGTTCGCGGTCAACCGCGACGGCTCGTCGCGGGCCGCGTCCGACCGCCCCGCAACGCGCACGGCCGGGCCGGGGACGGACGGCGCGAGCGCCTCGACGAGCCCTCAGGGCGCAGCGAGCCCGAGCGGTAGCAACCCGGCGACGTCCGCCGCCCTGGAGGGATGCCGCGCCAAGGTCAAAGCCGGCAGCGCTCTGTCCACGGCTGCCGAAGCGGTCTACCAGGACTGGTCAGGTCACGTTTACACCCAGATCGACTACGACGCCGGCAAGGTCCCGGAGCCGAAGGCGAAGAAGATCTGGGCCGACACCAAGGCCGCTGGGCCCGGTCACATCAAGACCTTCGACGCGGACAAGGCCGCCTACGACAAGGCCGGCGGCTGCGACGGGACCGCATCGATCCCGGCGGCGGAACGCACCGCGATGCAACAGTGCAGCGAACGCGCGACCGCGCTCGCCAAGGTCGCCTCGACCGGGTCCGTGCTCAACTCCCAGTGGAGGGCGCACCAGACTCAGATGACGCACACCACACAGAAGAAGCACGACCCGAACGCCTACTACGGCGAGTGGTTCAACCGGGTCAGCGCGGCCAAGCAGCCGTTGAAGAATTACGAGGCCGCCGCGGCGGACCTGAAGAAGGCGCCCAGCTGCCCCGGAGCCTGAGCTACCGCACTGATCAGGCGGCGCGTTCCTGGTTGCGCTTCCAGCGAATGCCGGCCTCGATGAACGCGTCGATGTCCCCGTCGAAGACACCGGAGGTGTTGCCGACCTCGTGCTCGGTGCGCAGGTCCTTGACCATTTGGTAGGGGTGCAGCACGTAGGAGCGCATCTGGTCGCCCCAGCTGGCGGTCGAGTCGCCCGCCAGCTCCTTGCGCTGCTTGGCCTCTTCCTCGCGCTTGAGCAGGAGCAGCCGGGACTGCATGACCCGGAGGGCGGCGGCGCGGTTCTGGATCTGGCTCTTCTCGTTCTGCATCGACACCACGGTGCCGGTCGGGATGTGCGTCATACGCACTGCCGAGTCGGTGGTGTTGACCGACTGCCCACCGGGGCCGGAGCTGCGGAAGACGTCGATCTTCAGCTCGTTCTCCGGGATCTCGATCGAGTCAGTCTGCTCGATCAGCGGGATCACCTCGACCGCGGCGAAGCTGGTCTGCCGGCGGCCCTGGTTGTCGAACGGGCTGATCCGCACGAGGCGGTGGGTGCCGGCCTCGACCGACAGGTTGCCGTAGGCGTAGGGCACGTTGACCTCGAAGGTGGCCGACTTCAGGCCGGCCTCCTCGGCATACGAGGTGTCCATGACCTTGGTCGGGTAACCGTGCCGCTCGGCCCAGCGCAGGTACATCCGCAGCAGCATCTCGGCGAAGTCGGCGGCGTCGACGCCACCGGCGCCGGCGCGGATCGTGATGACCGCCTCCCGCTGGTCGTACTCCCCGGACAGCAGCGTGCGCACCTCGAGCTCGCCGACCGCCTGCTGCACCGCCGCGAGCTCCTTCTCGGCCTCGGCGAGCGTGTCGGCGTCGTTCTCCTCCTGGCCCATCTCGACCAGCACCTCAAGGTCGTCGATGCGGCTGTCCATCGTCTCCACCCGCTCCAGCTCGGCATTCGCGCGCGACAGCTGGCTGGTGATCTGCTGAGCCGACTCCGGGTCGTCCCAGAGGCCCGGTGCAGCCGATTGCTGCTCGAGGTCGGCGATCTGGGTGCGCAGCGAGTCCAGGTCGGTCACGTCGCGGACGGAGTCCATCGTCGTGCGCAACGCCTTGATCTCTGCGGGGAAGTCGGTAGCCACAACCTCACAGGGTACGGCGTCGGGTCCGGGATGCCGAACGGCGCCGCCTCAGCCCACGTCGGCGCGCGCCCGGGACTGCACGCTCACGTGCACGTCGCCGAACACACCGGACAGCAGCCCACCGAGGATCGGCGGTCGTACGACGGCGGTCACCCGCACTGCCGCGGTGCGACTGTCGGCCGCACCGGTGCCGCCGGCCACCTGCCAGCCGAGCACGTGGTCGGGCAACTGCTGCCGGGCAAGACTGCCGGCCGCGGTGCGCTGCACGCCGGCATCGGACAGTTCCAGTGCGCCGCCGAGTCCGCCGCGGTAGACGGCACCCTCGTCGATCGTGTCGGCGGCATCGGCAGCCGCTGCGTCCGCCGCGTCGAGCACGTGCACGCGAGCCAGCTGCAGTGCGGTGACGTTGATGCCGCCGACGATGAGCATGCCGAGCACCGCGAACAACCCGGCAATGAGCAGCACCACCCGGCCGTGGTCGTCCTCGCGGCGCGGGAGCCTGCTCGCCATCGCGTGCAGCCGACCACTCATGGCGCGCGATACCGATCGACCGACTCCACGTGAGTGGAGTGCAGATGCACCGACGACGGCACCGCGCCACGCAGGAAGTCCGGGATCAGCGGCAGGTCGACGTCGAGGTCGGCGACAGAGTTGATCGTGCCGTCCGGGCTGAGGCAGGGGGTGCGGCTGCACGAGATCCGCACGCCCCCGCGCCCGCCGAAACCCTGGTCGGCGAAGGCCATCGCGGCCGCCGCTCGGGAGCGGGTCGCGCCGGCCGCATCCGACGGGGCGGTGACGAACATCCGTGATGACTCACGCGCCGCGGCTGCCACGGCATACGTGCCCGCCTGCAATCTGGCCAGCGTGATGACCAGGTAGAAGACCGGCAGCGTCAGCAGTATCCCGATCACGATGAACTCGATGAGGGCACTGCCGCGTTCGGCGTCACCGGTGCGGCGGCGGATCGTGTCACAGGTATGCCGAATCGCGTTGCGTATCACTGGGACTCCTGAAACGCCCGGCCGGACACGGTCAGCGACTGGGACGGTCCGAACGGGCCGACGACCGGAAGTGGTGCGCGCACGGTCACCCGCACCACCCGCGCTCCGCCCTCGGTCTCGACCGTCGCCGAGACATGGTCGGCGTAGCGGCCGGAGAGCGTCGCGCCGATGAGATCGCGGGTGCGCTGGGCACCCGCGGCCGGCGTCGCATCCGCCCGAGCCCCGTAGCGCGCACCCTCGGCGGCGTTCTCGATCAGGGTGTTGCGCACATAGAGCGAGAAGCCGACCTGGAAGGCAGCCAGGAAGAAGACGACCACCAACGCCCCGACCATCGCGAATTCAGCCACGGCAGAGCCACGTTCGGCGTCGGACGGCAGCCGGCCGCCAGATCGCATCGGGTCAGTTTCCGCCGCCGGTCACGCTGTGCACGGCGGTGTTGAAAAGGCTGGTGAGGGTGCCTTGTGCGGTCGCCCAGAGCGCGGTCACCAGCCCCGCCGTCATGATCGTGATGAGCACCCACCCGGTTATACGGCAGAGTTTGCACAGTCTCAGGGCTACCCCCGGGGATAGCACCGCGGGGATGGTCAGGCCATGAAATATGACATAGCTTGCGGCGTATCAGTTCGAGCATGAGAGGTGGTTGGGCA